>CAJXPB010000002.1 GCA_913057905.1 uncultured Pseudomonadota bacterium | reverse complement strand
GAACTCGGAAGTTAAGTCCTCCAGCGCCGATGGTATTGACGTGGTGACGCGTCGAGAGAGTAGGTCGCCGCCGGCTGGTTTATCCACCCCGACGGACCGTGGACATCCCACGGCCCGTCGGGGTTTTTTATTTCTTGTCAGACGGGCCAGGCCTCCGTCTGGAGGGTATCGGCCGACGGAAGGGCATCGTGGCGCATCAACGACTGTAGATACGTTAGGTCGCCGCCGCGGGTGCCGGCTGCAGCGAGCACTCGGTCGCCTTCGACGTAGTAGGCGATGAAATCGCCGGCGTCGACGTCACCGTCGATGACGATCTCGTCCCATTGATCCGCGTGTCCGACGTATTTGAAGGACTTTTCGAATTGACGGGTCCAGAAGAACGGGGCCTCGGTGTAGTCCCTGTCGGCGCCCAGCATGTTCTGAGCGGCGAGTTTTCCGTGTTGTCCGGCGAGCTGCCAGTGCTCGATCCGCACGCTCCGGCCAGTTCGAACATCCGGAAACCGGGCGACATCGCCGGCCGCCCAGACGTCGGGCTGCGCCTTGAGCGTCGAGTCGGTTTCAATACTGCCGTCATCGCCGAGGGTCAGTGATCCCTCGGCAAAGTCGGTGGAGGGGTGGACCCCGGCGCCGACCACGACGAGGTCGGCATCCAGGCGGGTGCCGTCATCCAGACGCACGCCGTTGGCACGGCCGTCGTCGCCCTCGATCGATTCGAGTCTGCGGCCCAGTTGAAATCCGACGCCTTCGTCGGCGTGCATCGACTTGAAGTACGTTCCGACGCGTCGGCCAAAGATGCCCTCGAAGGGCACCTCCTCCATCGAGGCCACCGACACATCGAGCCCGCGGTGTCGAAGGGCCGCCGCCACCTCCAGGCCGATGAAACTCGACCCTACGATGACGGCGCGCTCGGCATCCTCGGCCTGCTCGATAATTGCATCGCAGTCGTGTCGGTCCCTCAGCATGAAGACGCCCTGGAGATCGATTCCGTCGACGGGAAGCCGATTGGGCGTACCCCCGGTCGCAACGAGGAGTCGGTCGTAGGGCAACCTCGATCCGTCGGACAATTCGAGCTGCTTGCCGTCGGTGTCGAGCCCGTCGACGCGCGTTCCGGTCTGGAGGTCGATGTCGTGGTCGTCCCAGAATGATTCGTCGCGCAGTGGAAGCCAGCCCGCCTGACCTTCGCCGGAAAGATACGCCTTCGAGAGGTTCGGCCGATCGTAGGGATCGTACTCATCGGCACTGAGCACGGTGACTCGCCCGGTGAACCCCTCGCGACGCAGCGTCTCGGCGGCTGTGCTTCCCGCCTGGCCGCCGCCGATGATGACGAAGTGGCGTTCATCGTCGGGGTCCCGTTGTGCCATGTCCGGGGTCCGTGCTTCGGACGCATCGTCGGGAACCGTGACGACGATGTCACGGGATTCTACCTCGGCGGAGAAATGATTGAGGCAGTCGCGGCCCGGGGATTCGACGTGGTCGCCCGTCGTGACGTCGAACACCGCGTGGTGCCAGGGGCAGATCAGCTCGCCGGATTCCTCCAGAACCCCGTCGCCCAGAGGAGCGCCGTAGTGTGTACAGTGGGCTCCGTTTGCATAGAAGGTGCCGTCGATCTTGGCGACCAACACATCGACGTCGCCGACGGTGACCTGTTTCATGTCCCCGTCTTCAAAGTCGGCGGCCCGAGCAACGACTTCTCGCGTCTGTCCCATAGCTGTCTCCTCGTTGGTCTCGATGTTCAGTCGGCGAATATCCACGCACCGTATCCGACGACTCGGTCGCGGTCGCCGGCGGTGTCGCCGGAATTCTTCATCTCCAGGGTTTTCACGCCGTACTTTCGATGCTTGGCGAGCGTGAGAAGTGCGCGGATGGCAGTCCGGCCGCATGCCGTCCCCCGCTCGAGCTTTTTGGCCTGGAACTGCTCAATCGCCCGACAGGTCTCGGCGTCGACTTCCTTTGCAGTCTCGTAGTCTAGGTAGTGACTCAAGTCCGAGCTGACGGCCAGCAGCGTGCCCGGGTCGTCCCAACGTTCGAAGCAACTGGCGAGGGTATCCGGATCGGAGTCTCCGGTGACCAGGGGGACGATCGGGACGTCTCCGATGGCTTCGCGGATGAAAGGCAGGTGGGTCTCCAGGGCGTGTTCGCGTTCGTGGGGCTCGTCGTCGATGTGCACGCAGTCATCCTGTTCGAGCGTGTCGATGGCGTCCCGGTCGACCGACATCTCTCCGAGCGGGGTCTCGAATCTGTCGTGGCTCGGGGCGGCCACACCCTCGAAGCCGACGAAATGAGAGGGGCCGGCCAGCACGACCCGCTCGATCGGAGGTTCCGGGTTTCTGACTTCCCGATAGGCCTCACCGGCGACGGCGCCCGAGTAGACGTAGCCGGCGTGGGGGGCGATGAGAGCACGGGGCGTGCGGTTCGTCGCCGATTCACCGGCGAGATAAGCTCGAACCGTCGATTGGAGTTCATCCGGATCGCTGGGATAGAATCGGCCGGCACAGGCGGTTGTGCGAGTCGTGCTGCTCATGAAGGACACCCTCGTCGCATGTCATTGTTTTCAGGTCGCCTTCGAAATTAAGATCGTCGAAGGACCGTTCAATCCCCGCGAGGTGTCATGATCAACGGACGGCGAAGTGTCATGGACGGATCCGAGGAAAAATTCACGGTCTCGACCGACTACTGGACCAAACTCGACGACGGGAAGATCCGCTGCGACGTGTGTCCGCGGGCCTGCAAGCTCAATGAAGGCCAGCGAGGGATGTGCTTTGTGCGCAAGCGGGAGGGCGACGAGGTGGTCCTAACCACGTACGGCCGCTCCAGCGGGTTCTGTATCGACCCGATCGAAAAGAAGCCGTTGAACCATTATCTGCCCGGGACGCCGGTCCTCTCGTTCGGCACCGCGGGTTGCAATCTGGCGTGTAAATTCTGCCAGAACCACGACATAAGCAAGTCTCGTGAGATCCATACCCTGGCGGATCAGGCGGCCCCGCAGACACTGGCCCGCGCCGCGGACGAGTTGGGATGTCGTAGCGTGGCGTTCACCTACAACGATCCGGTGATCTTCATGGAGTACGCGATGGACGTCGCCGACGCCTGTCGCGAGCGCGGCATCAAGGCCGTGGCCGTATCAGCCGGGTACATCAACGATGCGCCGCGCCGAGAGTTCTACGACCACATGGACGCGGTCAACATCGACCTGAAGGCCTTCACCCAGGACTTCTACAAACGGCTCGCAGTCGGGGACCTGCAGCCGGTGTTGGATACCCTGGAGTATTTGGAGGCCGAGACCGACGTCTGGTACGAGATCACGAATCTCATCATTCCGGGCGAGAACGACGAGCCCGAGGAACTCGAGTCGATGGCTGAATGGGTGGTCGAGCATCTCGGGGTCGACGTACCGATCCATTTCTCGGCGTTTCATCCCGACTACAAAATGAAGGATACGCCCCGCACGCCGGCCTCGACGCTCAAACGTGCCCGACAGATCGCCCTCGATGCGGGTCTGCGGTACGCCTACGTGGGAAATATCCACGATATCGACGGTGACAGCACGTATTGCCACGAATGTGGGGAACGCATCATCGAGCGAGACTGGTACGAGCTCGGCGAATGGAATCTCGATGCCCGCGGGTGCTGCGAATTCTGCGGGACCCCGTGTGCCGGCGTCTTCGAAGAGGAGTCGCCGGGTGACTGGGGGCGCGAGCGTCAGCCCGTGCAGTTGGCCAGGTATCGCGACGCCGGTTGACGAGGGCCGTCGGTCGGGAGTCGCGGCGAGAAATGTGAAACAAATGCATCGATCCGTCGAAAACAGATCATGAGGGAGGTCATGATCCGAAACAGGGGGAACGATGGATGCGGCGGAGTCGGTGCAGCGGTTGGCAGAGAATCTTCGCAGTCGGGACTGGACCGCTCTTGGTCGCCAGCTCGATGTGGCCCTCGTGCGCGATCGTCTTCCGGAACAAGCAGCGCCCGCGTGGGGGCTCGAGCCCGAAGATGTCGGCGGGTTCGAGTCGGTCGAGATCTTTGCGGCCGGGGCCGGCTACCGGATCCTGCTCGCCCGGGGGGACTGTTCGTATCGCGTCGTACGGCGGGCGGTTCTGGCGACGGGCAGGCACAACCCCGATGTATGTGTCGTCTGGTGGTGGGTCTGCGATGGGCGAATCTCGGTCGGCTTCGCGGACGAGAGGCCGGGGGGACGGCGATTTGTCCGCTGGCTGGAGACCGAACTCGACAATCCGGATCCGGTGGGGCTTCGCCAGTGGGAGTCGATGCGACTCGGACACATGGCCGACGCCGATGTCGTGGATGGTGCCGACGCCTTCCGACGTCATATGCGCGAGGTCGCCTCACAGGACCAACTGACGCGGGAGTTTTTCGAGGGGTTCTCCGATGGCCTGGAGCAACTCAAAGAGGCGATGGTTGCGGGGCCCGAAGACGATCGAGAGCGCCACGACATCGCACTGGCGACGCTTCTGCGGATCGTCTTTCTGTATTTCGTGCAGAGGCGCCAGGCCCTGGACGACGATCGGCGTTTCGTGGTGCGACACCTCCGCCAGGCGCGCGGCCGAGGCGAGAGTTTTTACCGCACCGTGTTGCGCCCGCTCTTTTTTGGTGCCCTGAATCGACCGGTTGGACACCGTCCCGAGGAAGTCGAGGATCTCGGGGAGATCCCGTTTCTCAACGGTGGACTCTTCGAGCCGCTGGCGCTCGAGGAGGAGTACCCAGAGCTGGATGTGCCAAACGGGGTCTGGGGGCCGATCATCGAGGGGCTTCTGGAACGTTTCTACTTTGCGACGACCCCGGCCGAGGGGGCTGACGAGACCCATGCGGTCGATCCGGAGATGCTGGGGAAGGTCTTCGAGGGGTTGATGTACGGGGGCCTCCGTCACTCCTCTGGTAGCTTTTATACGCCACGCGACCTGGTTCGAAGCATCGTCGTCGACGCGCTGAGTGGCTTTCTGGCCGACGAAACCGGAGTCGACGCGGAGGTCTGTCGGGCCCTCGTCGGAGAGGGGCGACCACCCGGCCAGCCCGAGGCGCGCGATTCGCTGGCTCGAGCTCTGGAGGGTATCAGTGTGCTCGACCCGGCGGTCGGAACGGGTGCATTTCTCTTGGAGGCCCTGCGACGGCTGGAGGCCTGCTACGACGGCCTTCAGCTCGAACTTCCCGGGACGTCGGCCGACCGCCGGCGTGCGCAGCTTATCCACCGACATCTCTTCGGCGTCGATCTGCAGCGCACGGCGGTGCGCATCTGTGAGTTACGCCTCTGGCTCGCCATCTTCGAGGTCGCCCCCTCCGGGCCGATCGATTCGATGGCTCCACTGCCCAATCTGGGTCACCGGATCGCCTGCGGCAACTCCCTGATCTCGCCGATCGACACCGTGACATTGAGCTCCGAAGGTTCAGCAGAGGGGGTCGACGCGTTTTCATCGGCGGTCGGGCCGCAGGGGTTGGCCAAGCAAACCGACAGGTTGGAAGCGTTGCAGGCGAGGTATCTGGAGACCCACGGCGACGAGAAGCTCCGGGTCAGGCGGCGCATGGAGGCGGTCGAGCGCTCCATGCACGAAGCGGTCCTGGAGGGGCGGCGCTCTCGGCTCGAGCAGCGCGCCGAGCCATTGCGGCGAATGATGAACTCCGAGGATCTCTTCGGAGAGACATCCAATGTCGACGAGGACGCGGTCGAGCAGCTCGAGGCGCTCGACGCGCAGATCGATGCGATCGAATCGGTTCTGGAGGACCTGGAGAAGGACCGGACGTCGGCCGTCGGATTCAGCTACGAGTCGCGGTTTGGCGGTATCGTCGACGACGACGGCTTCGATGTCATCGTGACCAACCCACCGTGGGTGCGCTCCCATCGGATGGACCGTTCGCAAAAGGGGTTGTTGAAGGCCAGATACCGCAGTTTCGATTCCAGCCTCTGGCCGGAGGCTTCGACCTACGGGATTCGTCAGCCCTTCGGGACTCAGGTCGACATGGCGGCGCTGTTCGTGGAGCGTGCCACGGAGTTGTTGGCCGATGGCGGCCGTCTGGGAGCTCTGGTACCGGTGAAGCTCTTCGGGTCACTGTCCGGAGCGAGTCTGCGCGGAGTGTTGACCGACCACGAGATCGTGGCTCTGGAGGACCTCTCGGAGAGCGACCGAAACCTGTTCGATGCCACGGTGTATCCGGCGATACTTCAGTTGCGACGAGTCGGAGATCCGGAGAGTGCGGGGGGCGCCGGGCGGCGCCGTGGCAGGCCCGGGCGTGTGAGGCCACGTTCCGGCCGGGTCGGCCGTCGTTTGAAGATGACCATCTGGCGAGGGGACCGGCGCGTCCAGTGGGAGTGCAGCCCGGAGAGGCTGCCGGCGGTCGGTCGGGATATGCGGGAGCCCTGGGTGTTGGTTCCTCCGCCGATCCAGCAGGTGATCGCAACCATGCGGGAGGTATCGTCGCCGCTGGGCAGCTACGACGGTCTGGGGCCGAAACGGGGCGTGATGACCGGCCGAAACCGCGTCTTCGTGCGAGAAGCCAGCGAGGTCGAGGGCTGGATCGACCAGGGGGTGCCGGAGAGTTGGTTTCGACCCGTCTTCGGTGGAAGGGACGTGCGTGCCGGGGCGGTGCGCCCGGAGGACTATCTCATCTGGGGGTACGACGAGGCGGGGCGGCCGCTCGAGTCAGCGCCCGGTCCGCTGGAGGCGTATTTTGAACAACATCGCGACGATCTGGCGGAGCGCGCCGATCATCGGCCCGGCATGAAGCCCTGGGAGATTTTTCGGCTAAACCGCGGACTCCATGGCCCGAAGGTTGTCTGGCGAGACATGGGACCGATGCTCGAGGCGGCCGTCGCCGATTCGGAGAGCATCCCTCTGAACACCGTCTACTTCATCGGTGCGAAGGATTCGGAGCGAGCGCAGGTTCTGACCGCCGTCCTCAACAGTGCTCCACTGAGGGGAGTGGCGCGGGCCGTGGCCGAACGGGCGCGCGGCGGATGGCGACGCCATCTGGCGTGGGTGATGCGCCTTCTGCCCCTGCCGGCGTCGTTGGCGCACTGGTTGACCGGAGAGGGCCCCACCGTCGACCGGGCGGCCACCCGGCTGGTGAAGGTGGTCACTTCGGAGCCCGGCCCGGCGGAGTCGGGGCTCGTCGACGCATGCGTGGCCGATTGTTTCGAGCTTGACAGCAGCGAACTCGCTGCCCTGCGCGATTGGCTGCCCGCCCAGCCCACTCGTCGGGAGGCGGCCTGATGGCGTCGACGGATGTCGAGACGTCGACACAGTGGGTTCGCCGCGCGATACGGGCCGGCCGGAACGAAAACCTGGACGGGGAACCGACTTCGGTCGGGGAACTCGAGCTGGCGCCGTTCCAGGCGGCGGCGGTGCAGCGAGGGATCGGGCTGGCGCGCCGCTGGGGTGGAGTCCTGGTCGCCGACGCCGTCGGGCTGGGAAAGACCCGGATCGGGCTCGGGATCTGCGAGGCGCTCGCCCGAGACGCCCGCATCCGCGGTCGCGGCGGAGCCGTCGGTCTCTGTGTACCGGCGAGGTTGCGGGCGCAATGGCGTACCGCATCGCGTCGCGCGCACATCGAAGATGTCCGGATCGTCTCTCATACCGAACTGAGTCGGCGGTCGGCCGACTGGGGGACGCCCGAGCCGTCGGTCGTGATCGTCGACGAAGCCCATCGGTTTCGAAATCCAAGGGCCAACCGCTCCGAGGAACTTGCGGAGCTGGCAGCCCGGGCCACTGTGGTGTTGCTGACGGCCACACCCGTCTGCAACAGCATCTGGGATCTGTATCACCTACTCAGCCTGTTTCTGGCGGAGGATGACCTCAGGGGCCAGGTCGGCTGGGACCTCCGCGAGGCATTTCAGCGAGCAGAGGCATCGGAGGCGGAGCTGGCCGTCGATCTGACCGAAATTGTCGAGCAGGTCGTCGTGCGTCGGACGCATCCGCCATCGGAGTCGGGGTTTGGAAGGCGACCGTCGACGTCGTTGAAGACGTTGCCGTACGAGCCGGGGTCCGCGGAGGCCTGGATCTGGGGCCATCTGGAGTCGGACCTGCGCGATATGACCTTCGAGGCGATGGCCGAGAGTTGGCCGCGCCAACTGTTCGTCGAGCACATGCTGCGGTGCTGGGAGAGCGGCCCTCACGCCCTGCACGACACGCTCGAGAGGCTTCTGGAGTATCATCGTCGTTGGCTCGAGGCGGATGCCAACGGCCGAAGCCTGAGCCGACAGAGATTTCGAGATCTCTTCGGTCGGGGTGGAGGGGGCATGACACAGGAGGTCTTCCCGTTCTTGTATGACCCGGAAGCAAGCAGCGGGGAGCCCGAGGGTGTCGAAGCGGATCGCGCCATTCTGGAGGAACTCGTCGACCGCGCGGCTGCGGCGCTCGAGGAGGGTCAGGGCGCCACCGACGCCATCGTGGATCTCATCGACGACAGCGAGCGGAAAGTCCTGGTGTTTACGCGGTATCGTCGGGCGGCGCGCGGGTTGTTCAGGGCGGTCCGAGAACGAGTGGGACATCGGACGGGCGTCGGTCTGGTCACCGGGGGCGGGGCCGAGGTCACCGGTCTGGGTCGCACCTCGACCGACGAGGCGCTGCGGCGTTTCGCTCCCGGGGCCCAGCACCACTGGCTTCCGACTCATCAGCAACTGTCGGTTCTGGTCAGCACCGACTGTTTGTCCGAGGGAGTCAACCTGCAGGATTGCGGCTGCGTGGTGATGGCGGATCTGCCCTACAGCCCGCTCGTCGTCGAACAGCGAATCGGCCGGCTGCTTCGGCCCGGGGGGCCCCACGACCGGGTCGACGTGTATCTACCCCGACCCGAAGGATGGACCGATACTCTGGGGTTGAGGCGGAATCTGCGCCGAAAGCTCGGGCATGCGCGAAGAACCGGGACGGCATTCGTGGCCGCGGAGTCGCTGGACGGGGATGAGGAGGGAGGCGACGAGCCCGCCGTTCGGTCGGATCTGGTCCGTGGGGACGACGCGCGTGACTCCGCCCAGACGGAGACGTCCGAGAGGCTGGGGGCCGAGAGGATGGGAGAGCCGATTCGCCAGCGAGATCCCCTGGGCGCCATCACAAAGTTGGATGCGCTGGCGAGGCGGCTCGGCCCTCCGGAAGGTGAGGTCTTCGGTGAGGGCGAAGATCCGACGCTGCAGCGGGCCGTTGGACCCGTGCTTGGCCGCCGACTCTGGGTCCGCTGGTTACGCTCATCCGGTTCGCAGGTAGACGCGGAGGGTTCGCTCGGCGGGTGGCTTCTGGTCTCGGAGGACCAACTCGAAGCACGACGCTCCCATCTTGCGGGAAGCCTCGTCGCATTGGCCGATGCCGAACTGCAGGTCGAATCGGCCGCCTTCGACGATCCTCTCTGGGAACGCGCGATGAAGTGGGTGTGCCGGCGCAATGCGGTGCTCGAGGCCGTGCGTCTGGCGCCGAGCCCGCTGGAACTGGATGCACCGCAGCGTCAAATCTGGTGTCGAATCCGACGGGCCATCGAGGAGGAGGGGCTGACGATCCCGGATGTCGACCGGTTTCGCGATCGGCTACTTCGGCCGACCACTCGGGGACTGCGCCGCAAGTTGGCCGAACTCGCCGATTCGGAGCTGCAGCTCGAGGTCGTCCACCGTCGCGCCTGCGATCTACTGGCGCGGAGTCGACCGGAGTCCGCAGAGGTTCGGCTTGTGTCTGGACTGCTCTTGGAACCTCAGCCGGGATATGGAGAGTCTTGACCGGAGGGTTGGAGAAACACTCCGATGTGTTTATTATACGATAGTCAACATCGAAGGGTCGTTTTGGTGGGGACGTCCCGTGACGTTTGAGTATCGCACAGCGTCGGTCTATGTTCGTCGGCTGCAATGCTCTCTCCTCCCGGAATCCTCCGGGCCTTGCCGCAGCCGATCAGGAGCTACACGTGTCGAGTGACGAAAAAGCTGAAGGGGGTCCCGACCCCCGGCACAATTTCATCCGCGATATCATCGAGGACGATCTGGAGTCGGGCAAACACGATACGATCGTGACCCGATTTCCGCCGGAGCCGAACGGGTATCTTCACATCGGCCACGCCACCTCGATCGTATTGAATCACTCGATCGCCGTCGACTACGACGGTGAATTTCACCTGCGGTTCGACGATACGAATCCGATCACCGAGGAAGAGGAGTACGTCGAGTCGATCAAGCGAGACGTGGCCTGGCTGGGGGCCGACTGGGGCGAACACCTCTACTTCGCCTCGGATTATTTCGAGCGGATGTACGAGCTCGCCGAACGGCTCATCAAAAAGGACAAGGCCTACGTCGACAGCCTGTCTCCCGAAGAGATCCGAGAGTACCGGGGCGACTGGAACGAGCCGGGCACCGAGTCGCCGTACCGGGATCGGGACACCGAGGAGAGCCTCGATCTGTTTCGGCGCATGCGAGCGGGGGAATTCGAGGAGGGCGAGCATGTGCTGCGCGCCAAGATCGACATGCAATCCGACAATATGGTGATGCGGGATCCGATCATGTATCGGATTCTGCACGAAGAGCACCATCACGTCGACGAGGCGTGGTGCATCTATCCGATGTACGACTATGCCCATTGCCTGGAGGATTCCTTCGAGGGCATCACCCACTCGTTGTGCTCGATGGAATTCGAGAACAACCGCGAAGTCTACAACTGGTTTATCCGCGAGACCGAAGTCGAGCACCAGCCGCGCCAGATCGAATTCGCCCGGCGCAACCTCGGGTACACGATCACGAGCAAGCGGCGGCTGAAACGGCTGGTCGACGAGGGGCACGTCGAGGGTTGGGACGATCCGCGCATGCCGACGATCTCGGGGCTTCGCCGACGTGGATTCACGCCCGAATCGATTCGAAACTTCTGCCACGCCATCGGAATCGCCCGCAGTGAAAACCGCGTTGAGTACAACCGGCTCGAGTCGGCGATCCGCGACGATCTGAACGAAAAGGCGCCCCGTCGTATGTGCGTCGAGGATCCGGTGCGCGTGGTGGTCACCAACTACCCGGACGACGAGATCGAGTGGCTCGACGTGCCGTCGTTTCCCCACGACGTGCCCGGCGAAGGGTCGCGCATGGTTCCGTTTGGCGGGGAGTTGTATGTGGACCGCGACGATGTCCGTGAGGATCCGCCCGACGGATTCTATCGATTGTATCCGGGCAACGAGGTCCGACTTCGATGGGCCTATGTCGTCGAGTGCCAGGAAGTGGTGCGCGACGACGACGGAGAGATCGTCGAAGTTCGGGTCACCTACGACCCCGAGACTCGAGGCGGTGAGACGCCCGATGGCCGCGAGATTCCGGGGACGATCCACTGGGTCGACCGGGACCGCTCGCTCTCCTGTGAGCTTCGGCTTTACGATCGATTGTTCGAGGTCGAAGACCCGAGGGGCGCCGAAGGGGACTACACCGACCACATCAACGAAGAATCCCTGGTCGTCAAAGAGGGGTTTGTGGAACCGAGCGTGCGTCTGGACGCCCTGGGCACGCGCTACCAGTTCGAGCGAAACGGCTACTTCATCAGCGAGTCGCGCGAATCGAGTCCCGACTCCCTAGTCTACAACCGAATCGTGACCCTGCGCGACACCTGGGCGTCGCGCCGCGCCGAGGAGCGCAAGCGCGAGGCCGAAAGGCGCGCCGAACAGCGGCGCCGCGAAAAGGAGCGAAAGCGCGAGGAAGCCAAGGCCGCTCGTCAGAAGCGAATCGACGCGTTGACCGAGGTGGCTCGCGGGGCGGAGGTCGAAGGCTACGAGCCGACCCCGCGCGACCAAACTCGCATGGAGAATCCGGCGCTTCGAGATCGGCTGGAGGTCTACCTGCAGGATTTGGAACTCACTCCCGACGAGGGGGATCTCCTCAGCGGATCATCTGCGCTGAGCGAATACTTCGAAAAGATGCGCCAGCAGGGGGGCGCCGACGCCGCGGCCAAGTGGCTCGTCAACACACTCGTTCCGCTCGTCGGGGCCGAGGTCGGCACCGAAGAATTTGACGAGGCGTTTCAGGACGAAGCGCCGCCCGTAGAACATGCGTCCGCGCTGGTCGATATCCTGCAGGAGGATCGGGTCACTCACAATGTGGGTGAAGAGGTTCTCGACGAGATGCTCCAGACCGGCGACGGCCCCGAAGCGATCATCGAACGCGAGGGTCTCGAAGCGATCACCGACTCCTCGCAGCTCGCGTCGATCATCGATGACGTGATGGCCGAAAACACCGAGCAAGTCGATGCCTACGGGGACGGAAAGCGCAAATTGCTCGGCTACTTCATCGGTCAGGTCATGCAGGCGACTCAGGGCAAGGCCGAGCCTCAGATGGTGCGAGAGTTACTTCAGAAGCGGCTGCCAGATCCGTCGGAATCCGAGGACTGAGGCACGACGTGACGAGCCGACGAACCTCGAGTGGGGAGCTCGCACTGTGCGGCCGACTGTTACGTCGTCTCTTCGATGCCGATTTCGTCTTTATACAGACTAATCTCATTTCCGGAGAGAAGCAGTATGCCGACCCGGAGGGTGCGTCGGTCGTATGCGGTGAGGTCCCCGGGGAATCGCGACTGGCCCCCCTGGATCGATGGGATGCGCCACCCGGTCACGGCGGCTTCGATCTGAGGACGACGTCTTCGGGGCCGTCGGACGCCGACGTCACCGAGGTTGTCGCTCGGTATCGGATCGATGACACCCCGCTCGTATGGGGAGCTCGGCTCGGCTGGAATCAGCCGCGCCGATGGTCGAAAGAATCCCGGCAGACCCTGGAGGAGGGGTTGCGGCACTTCGGCGGCGCCGACTGGTCGAGGCGAGACCGCAGGCGGCTGCAAGAGGTGACGGACTGGCTCCAGACGACGACCTCCCGAATCCGGGATCTCGTGGCGATCCACGAGATCGACGGCACCTATCGGTGGGTCAGCCCGTCGGTCACCAGGATTCTGGGCTATGAGCCGCACGAGCTGATCGGCGAAAACAGCCTCGATTTCATCCATCCCGACGACGTCGACGCGACCCAGATTGCCACCCAGCGAGCCGTCTTCGACGGCCAGGCCGAGGCGCGCAGCGAATATCGGTTTCGCCGCAAGGATGGCAGCTACGCCTGGATCGAGACCGTCGCCAACGAGCTCAACGAGGACCCCGGCAACGATGACCTGGTCACGGGCATCCTGACGACGTCACGCGAGATCACCGAGCAGCGAAGTCAGCGCAAGGCACTGGAGGCGAGTGAAAAGCGATTTCGCGGGATCTTCGAGGAAGCCGGAGTCGGGATCGCGTTTGTCGAGATCGATGGCACGATCTCGGAGGTCAATCCCGCTCTCTCCGAAATGTTCGGGTATTCGCGTGACGATATGATTGGGATGTCGATCGAGGAGATTTCGGTCGAAGGCGACTACGTCTTCGAGGAGGAGTACCTCGCGGAGCTGATCGACGGGGACCGCGATTCCTACCAGATCGAAAAGCGGTATCGGCGGGCGGACGGGTCGATCATCTGGGGGCGACTGACGGCGTCGCTGGTCGTCGATGATGAAGCGAAGCCGGCGTATCTGGTGGGGATGGTCGAGGACATCAGCGCTCAGAAAGAGGCGCAGAGGGAGCTGATCTACAAGGCTCACCATGACAGCCTGACGGGACTGCTGAACCGCGACAGCTTTGAGGATAAACTGCGGTTGAATCTGAGCCGCGATGATTCCGGTGCCCTCGCCGTCATGTTCTTGGACCTCGACGAGTTCAAGGTGGTCAATGACAGTCTGGGGCACAGGGCCGGCGACACCCTTCTGTGCGAAGTGGCTGAGCGTCTCGAGGGAACCCTGCGGGACTCCGATGTCGTCGCGCGGATGGGCGGCGACGAGTTCGCCGTGATGGTTCCCGGCGGCGGGGGACGAGAGCGGCTCGAAGCGATGGCGCGTCGTATCCAGAATGCGATCCAGATGCCCGTCGAGCTCGACGGACAGCGCGTCTACGCCTCCGCCAGCATCGGCATCGTCGAACATGCCGAAGAATACGACGTCGCCGAAGAGGTTCTGCGCGACGCCGATTCGGCGATGTATTTTGCAAAGTCCGAGGGACGGGCGACATGGGCGGTCTTCGACCGACCGATGCAGCGACAGGCCACGGAGTTTTTGGAGCTCGAAGGGGAACTTCGGCGCGGGCTGGACCACGGTGAATTCGAACCCTTCTATCAACCGATCGTACGGCTGTCGGACGGCACGATCCTTGGGCTCGAATCACTGGCGAGATGGCACCACCCCGAAAGAGGCGTCTTGGTGCCCGGGGAGTTTCTGGATGTGGCCGAACGTGCCGGGGTCCTCCCGGAGATCGATCGTGCCATGCTCGAGCAGGTCGGCCGGGATGCCAGGCGCTGGAGCCTGGCCGAGGCGAGCGGCCCGAACTTTGTGACCGTCAACTGTTCGGGGCGGCACTTTCTGCAATCGACCTATCTGGATCGTATCAGGCGAACCCTACAGGATATTGATCTTCCCGCGGAACATCTCGTCCTCGAGGTCACCGAGAGCCTGCTCGTCGAGGACTCGAGTCGACTCGACGGGCTCATCGAGAATCTGGAGTGTCTGCGCGCCAAGGTGTGGATCGACGACTTCGGGACCGGGTACTCGTCGTTGAGCAACCTTCACCGTTTGCCGATCGACTGTCTGAAGATCGACCGAAGCTTCGTAGACAGCATCGAATCGTCGGACGATGAACTGCCGCTTGTGCGATCCATCTTGGCGATGGCGACGGGTCTAGACATCGGGGTGATCGCCGAGGGGATCGAGGATGCTGTCCAGACCGACTGGCTCCGGGAGGCCGGCTTCGAGATGGGGCAAGGCTTTTACTTCGGACGGCCGATGTCCGCCGAACACGTCGACGAACACCTCAGAACCGGTAGGCGATCCCCAGGCTGAGCCACGGCGGGTGGACCGACGACTGCATCGACTCATCGATGTAGGTTTCGCCGACATTCTCGAAGTTTTTGATGATCCGTTGAGCCCGGGCGCTGTCGGCGCTGAACTGTGCTTCGACGTTGCTCGAAGAGGTGAAGGTGTACGCCCAGCCCAGCGCCGTACGTATTCTCAGATGCGGCGTGACGCCCCAGTCGTAGCCGATCTCGACGCCCCACTGATGGAGGGTCGATTGGGCGTCCAGAGTCTCGTCGGCGAAGTTGTTTCGAAGCTCCTCTTCCTCTTCCTCGGTCAACCGGCCCTCGTTGAGGTCGACCAGCAGCCCGGTGTTGGTGGTGCTTCCCGTCAGTGTGACCATCGAGTAGCCGGTCTGGATGTACAGGCCCAGTTCCTTGAAGGGCCGAAATCCGACGTGTGCTCGCCACATCAGCGAGCGCTCCAGCACGTTTTCGATCAGATCGGCCTCGCGGCGGGAGTACTCGTCGCTTATGCCGACCAGCATGTCATTGGCGATCCCGAGGTAGGCCGCCGGGACCATGCCGATGGTCGTGCGAAACTGGATGCGGCTCTGGAACTCGGCCTGGAATCCCACACCGATCTGTACGGGAAACTCCGAGACGGCTTCGAGTTGAAAGTGTCCGGCGCTGCGCGCGTCGGCCGGCGGTGATTCCTCGGCGCCCGCCGGCGACTCTTCGGCGCCCGCCGGCGACTGCTGGGCGGCTGCCGGGAGCGTCGGAACGAGTCCGGCCGCCGCGAGCACCACGATGAGTAAGCACCGATGGAAACGGAGTGCGTCTTTTCGTGTCATGACCTCCCTCAGGGGATCGAGCATACCTCGTCTCCGTCCACTATCGTCGCCGAGCCGACGCATTTCAAATCGCCGGGTCGATTCGCGAGTTGAAATAGTGGCAGTGCGTGCGCATTGTACCGATGTCGTTGACTCATCACTCAATCTTCGAGGATCTTCAGATGGCAGAATCCGTACTTCCCCACCCGATGGAGCTGACGACGGTCGACCCGGATCTCGATGTGGAGGATTGGGAGGCGCTCGAGCCGAAATTCCAGGAGCTGTCGGAGCGCTCGGTCGAGACCGAGTCGCAATTGCGTCAGTTTCTGAAGGTCTGGAACGAGCTCGACGCCGTCATCTCCGAAGGCGCTCATCGCCTTCGGCTCGAGAAGGCACAGAACACAAACGACGAAACGGTCCGCCAGCGCTGGATGACCTTTCTTAAGGAGGTCAATCCCAAGCTGACCCGCTGGAATGACCGTCTGAGTCGAAAGCTCGTCGGGTCGCCGGCCGTCGAGAGTCTGGAGGGGACTACGTACGAGCCGTTTTTGCGCCAGACGCGCAACGAAGTCGAGTTGTTCGAAGAGGAGAATGTGCCGCTGCAGAGCGAGGTTGCGGAGCTGACCTCGCAGTACGGTGAGATCTCCGGGGACTGGACCGTCGAGTTCGACGGCGAAGAACGGACGATCTCGCAGATGCAGGCCTATCTGCAGGCGCCCGACCGCGCCGTACGTAAGCGCGCCTGGCACACCGTAGCCGATCGCCGGCTGGAGGATGGGGAGCGACTGGAGGAGTTGTTCGACGAGATGTTCGAGCGACGGCACCAGATCGCTCAGAATGCGGGGTTTGACGACTACCGTGACTATACCTTTGCCGAGAAGATGCGCGACTACGATCCGGAGGCATGCTTTCGGATCCACGAGTTGGTCGAACAAGAGGTCCTGCCGCTGGCCGAAGACATCGTCGATTGGAAAAAGTCTCAGCTCGAGCTCGACAGATACAGGCCCTGGGACGGAGGCGCGGACCCGAAAGGCCGGGAGCCCCTGGAGCCCTTCGAGACGAGCGACGGGCTCAAGGATGGCGTCGAGCGGATGATGGGCCGACTCGACGACCGGCTCGGCCGTCAGTTCGGTGCGCTTCGCAAGTATATGGATCTGGAGAGTCGCCCCGGAAAGGAACAGGGCGGATTCATGACTCAATTCAGCCTGAGTCGTCGGCCCTTCATCTTTGCCAATGTCAGCGGCCACCACGGCGACGTGACGACGTTGCTGCACGAGTCCGGGCATGCCTTCCACACCCTGGCTTCGTTGCCCGAGCAGCCGATGGTCTCGACGACCATCCCGATGGAGTTCTGCGAGGTCTCGAGCATGGCCATGGAGTTGTTGCACTACGAGACGCTCGACGAATTCTACGACGAGCAGCAGCGCCGTCGCGCCGTCGAAGAGCACCTGCGTCGCATCCCGTCGCTGTTGCTGTCGATTGCACGCGGCGACGCCTTTCAGCACTGGCTGTACACGCACCCGAACCACACCAGAGAGGAGCGCCAGGACGCCTGGATTCGTCAGCAGGAACGTTTCCAGCCGTACGTCGACCGCGAGGGCCTCGACGAAGCGTACCGCCGCCAGGGCTGGCACGCGATCCTGCACTTCTTTCAGGTACCCTTCTACTACATCGAATACGCCTTCGCGCAACTCGGGGCCCTGCAGGTGGCGCTCAACTACGAGGAAGATCCGGACCAGGCTCTGGACCAGTACCACAGGGCGCTGGGACTCGGCGCGCAACGCGACACCGAGGGGCTCTACGAAGCCGCCGGGGCCGAGTTCGTTCCGACCCGCGAGCGGGTCTCCGAGTTGATGGACTGGATCCGCGAAAAGTTGAACTACTGAGGCGAGGGTTCCCACTCGGCCCCCAGCCACCCTTCGGACTCGGCGACTGCGTGGGGGTCGCTGAGCCGGACCTGCCAGTCGTCGATACAGAGGCTCCACAGGGGGCCCTTGCGCGACATCAGATCGAGGGGACCGCCGGAGGGAAGGTGCACGTCGACCCGCACAAACCCGATCTGGCCGGAGAGGTTGCCGTCGAATTCGACGACTCGTCCGTTGGCGATCCCCAGCGCCGGCAGCGAAAACTGCGAGCGCATCAGGAAGAACGGTCTGGAATCCCATCGGACTGCGCAGACCAGCCCGCTCTCGGTGGAAACCTCCACCGATCCCCGTGCGGCGTCCCATCGAAACGACGCGGATCGGCGTTCGATGCCGGTTGCGTCAAAGAGACCGCCCATCACCAGTGGATTGTCCACGAAGACGCGTTCGACGAAGAATCCGAGGGTGCCCCGGTGGCGGGTCAGGGCCGGGACGAATCCGAGTTCGTTGTAGGCGGCGTCGGTCCCGAGGTCGAATCGACTGACGAAGAGGCCCCCCAGGGTGCGGCCGGGCAGCACGCGGACGACCTCGAGCGGATCGGGCACCATCGGTTCGACCTCCTCGGCTCGAAGCAGCCAGCCGGAGGCGACCATCAGGCCCTCACCTTGGAGATCCCAGGGGGTCGGTTCCATCGCATCGTGGGTTCAGGGGTCAGCGTCAACTGCCCCGGAATGTAGTCACTGGCGGCCGAAAAGAAAAACCGATCACCCCATGGCGAGCTCGGGGACCCCGTCGACCATCTCGAAGCGAAGGCTGATTCCGGTCAGCTCGCTGCGGCGTGCCAGGAAGTCGGCGAGCGCGGCGGTGATGTGGTTTTCGACCGCCTGCTGCAGGGGGCGGGCGCCGTAGCGTTCGTCGAAGCCCACGCGGACCAGGTAGTCGACGACCTCGTCGGCGACCTCCACATGAATGTCGCGTCGCTCCAGGCCGCCGCGGGACAGCGCATCGTCGAGGGCTCGGCGCACCAGAGCGCGCGCCGTCGAGTGCTCCAGGGGGCGAAAGGCAACGACCCGGTCGATTCGCCCGACGAACTCGGGGCGAAAGAAGGATTCGACTTCGCTTCGGTAGTGCTGTCGACGCCGCTCGCGTTTGGCCACGTCGTCGGTCGGCTCGAACCCGAGGGCCGAGGGGCCCGAGTCACCCAGGTTCGAGGTCATTGCGATGACGGCGTTTCGGAAGGAGACCGTTTGACCGAGTGCGTCGGTCAGGCGGCCTTCGCCGAGGGCCTGCAAGAGCAGGTCGAAGACCGAAGAGTGGGCCTTCTCGAGTTCGTCGAAGAGGACGACTTGAAACGGCTGCTCGCGCATGCGCCGCACGAGTTGCCCGGCTTCGCCGCGATGCCGGCCGACCAGGCGCGCCGCCGACCAGCGGTCCTGGTATTCACTCATGTCGAATCGCAACAGTCGGTCTTCGCTGCCGAACAGGTGGTCGGCCACGGTCAGGGCGGTCTGGGTCTTGCCGACCCCGGTCGGGCCGATGAAGAGGTAGCTTCCCAGCGGGCGCTCCGGCGCGTTGAGCCCGGCCCGGATCACCGTCATCAGATCGGTCATCGCCTCGGTTGCTTCGGGCTGGCCGAGCACCGACTCCTCGAATTCGTGCCGGATCGTGTCGGGGTCGAAATTGGCGTCGGGGTCGAGCAGATTCTCGGGGAGCCCGGTCTGCGAGGCGAATCCGGCGATGGCGTGCGAGGGTTGAAGCAACGGTCGGGACGATCCGTCGACATCGACACCCTCGTCGGCCGAGGTCCGGGCGATCCGCTCCGCGAGATCGACGGCGGGCCCGGGCAGAGCCCCGAGCCCTCGGAACCGTCCGACCAGATCGATGATCTTCTGACGAGTCGACTCCGCCAGGCGTACTCCCTGCTGGCGGCCGAGCCGGTAGCTGACGTGCTCCAACACCGTGTCGGTCTCGGCCGGGGACATCGGCTCGACCCGAATCTGGCGCAGCGTACGGGTGAAGTTCGGGTACGCCTGCTCGAGGCGTCCGATCTGGTCGAGGCGGGCCTCGGCGATCACGGCGATGTCGCCCGATTCGATGTGCGGCAACAGCAGGCCGGGCACCCCTTCGGCGTCGTCGTCGTTGCCGGCGGCCTCGAGCAATTCGACCAGATCATCGACGAAGAGGATGGCGCCGGCCTGTCCCGCTTCGTCGACCAGCTTGAGGAGCCGCTCCTGCCACTGGCCCAGATACCGCATGCCGGCCATCAGCCGACCGCCGCTGAGCTGCCAGACCTCCGTGCCCGCCAGGGCTTCGGGGACCTCCCCGTCGATGATTCGACCGACGGCTTCCTGTACGATCGCCGTTTTGCCGACCCCGGGCTCGCCGACCATCAAGATGCTGCGGTCTCGGGCGTCTGCCAGGGTGTTGATCAGCGTGTCGACTTCGGGCTCTCGGCCGAAGGCTCCCGGTGCGTCTTTTTTATCCAGACGGTGGTGGAGAGGCTCGCCGACGGCCTGAAGGGTCGGGGTGTCCCGACTCGGGATCGACGCGGAGCCGTCGCCGGCGGAGTCGTCGATGTGAATCCGCTCTGTGGTCACCGGACTGTAGGTGCGTCCTCCGGCGCGGTCGGCCGATTCGCCGAGCGGCCAGAGTATATCGAGCCGTGAGTCCATTCGGTAGCGCTCGGCCAGGTGCTGTCCGAGCGCGACCTCGAGATCGTCGGGATCGTCCAGCGCGAATGAAAGCTTCAGGTACGGGACGTGGACTCGATACTCGGTGAGTTCGTGACGGATGGCCGCGTCGATCTGAAGATCGACATCGAAGATATGGCCTTGATCGGAGGCGGGAAGCGACAGTTCGACGGTCTCTATTTTGACCTGGTCGGCGCCGTTGCCGGCGGGGAGTTGCGAGGGATCATTCGCAGCGAGATCGGCCAGCAGCCCCTCGATTCTGGCGACGCATGCCTCGCGAGAATCGCCGGCTGCGGCCAGATCCGCAGCTCCGAAGACGGTGGCGAACCAGGCGTCGCCGTTGTCGGCGTCGCTGGAGTATACAAGGAGATCGACGGGTCGGGTGGTCATGGCACCTCCTCCCGCGTGGCGGGAAGTTCGGGAAGGTCCGGGGCGAGGGCCTCCAGGTGAAGCGCGATCCGGCCGCAGGCGAGTCGGTCGGCGAATTCCCGGATCGCGTCCGCGCCGCTCGGGGGATGGAAGGTCTTGCCGAGACGGAGGTCGATGAGGGCACCGTCCTCGAGGCGAAACTCGACGCGAGCTCCCGGCGCTTCGGGCATCGAGTCATCGCCACGATTGAGTCGCTCGGAGAGCTGAGCGGGATCCGAGGTGCCCTCGGGGTCGAAGCGTGTCAGAGCCAGGGCGTGTCGGCCGTGGGTTGGCGGCTGCGGGGCAAACGTGTACCCGGCCAGGCGTTCGAACAGCAGGCTCAAGGCGGGATGTTCTCCGGAGAAGGCGATCCCCGAAAGGTCGGGCTGGGCTTCGGGTTCCGAGACGGTCATCGGCTCCCATTCGTGGGAGCGGTGGATCGCCGTCGTCAGTTCGACGCCGCGCTCGTTTGCCCACGCCGACATCCACCGCCACCACTGTTTGACCAGTCGGTGGGCCGGGCCGGACAACGAGCTGAAGACAAGGGTACCGCCGTCGATGCTCCTTCGCTGGAGGGCGGCGATCTGGGCGCGGACCCAGGTAAAGTCGCGAGCGAGGGCGCCATATTCCCTGCTCCAGCGGTGAATTTCGGAGCGGACCTGATCCGAGAGATCGGGCAACGCACCGTCGTCGTCCAGCAGGTCGCGGGTGCGGTCGACGAGTTGATCCATGCTGCCGCGTACGAGCTCCCGCTGCCGGAGTCGCTCTCCGGTGTCGAGGGCTGCGGTGTCGTCGTCCTCCTGGGCGTTGATGGCCTCGAGCAGGGTCTGGCGTTCATCCTCGAGGTTCCGGAAGGCCGCCGAGTCCGAGAGGGCTTCGACGGCATCCACCAGCCCCTCGAGAGCCGGCGTCAAAATATCGGGTCTGGGCGCGAGGTCGTCGACTCCCGGAGGCAGCGGCGCCTGTCGGGCCGGTGCGTTGTCCAGCGACTGCAGATCCAATGACAGAGTGTCGTCGGTGCCGGGACGGATCGTCACCCTCGTGAGTCCGTCGTCGGGTCGCCGGGTGAGCTGTCGGGCCAACGGCGCGATCAACGTCCGCTCGATCCGGTTGCCCAGCGTACGGGCGCCGTAGCGGTCGTCGACGGCGTCGCCGACCAGATGCTCGACCAGATCTGGCGCGACGTCGACCATGATCTGGGGCTGGCGCAGCCCGCGACGATCCATCAGCTCGCGCAGCGTCCTGCGAGCGATCCGGCGAAGCGTCTCCAGTCCGAGGGGCTGGAAGGGCACAATTCGACCGATTCGGTTGAACATCTCGGGCCGAAAGAAGGATTCGGCCGCGCGTCGGTAGTGCAGGTTCCGTTCCTCTCGGTCGCGTTCTTCGTCGCCTCCCTTGAATCCGACCCAGCGGTCCTCTTCGCCGGCCCCCAGATTCGACGTCATCGCCACGACGGTATTGGTGAAGTCGACGGTCTGGCCCGAGGCATCGGTGAGCCGGCCGTCGCCGAGAATCTGTAACAACAGGTCCAGCGCCGCGGTGTGGGCCTTCTCGATTTCGTCGAACAACAACACGGAGTAGGGTCGAGCCCGGACCCGACTTGTGAGTTCGCCATCGGGGTCCGAGGGGGTGCCGATCAGACGGCTTGCAGCCGCCGGCTCGGCGAACTCACTCATATCGAAGCGTATCAACCGCTCTTCGGAGCCGAAGGCCTCTTCGGCCAGCGCCTTGGCGGTCTCGGTCTTGCCGACGCCGCTCGGCCCGATCAGCAACAGACTTCCCAGGGGCTGGCGCGGGTCGCACATGCCCTGCTCGATGGCCACGACAAGGTCGGTGATGACATCCGTGGCTTCGGGCTGATCGAAGACCCTCGATTGGAACGATTCACGGACGGCCTCGGCCGAGCGGCCCTTCTCCGGGCGCAGGACTCGCATGGGAAGGTCCGTGCGTCCCTGGATCACCGAGGCGACATCGTGGGCTCCGATGGTGATCGCCCCGTCGTCATTTACCGAGTGGCTCGCGGAGCGATGCCCGCCGGCCCGTCTCTTGAGGGCTTCGTTCAGACAGTGGCGCATCAGGCGGACCGCCTTTCCCGGAAACACCTCCCGACGATAGTAGCGGCGCGCGAGCCGCAGGACCGACTCGATGCCGTCGGGCTCGAATTGAACCGGATGCTCGGATTCGATGGAGCGAGCCTGGGCGTTGACCACCGCCAGGGCCTCGTCTTCGGTCATTCCGTCGACGGGTACGCGACGCAGCGCTTCGACGAATCCCGGTGCTTCGGCCCGGGCCAGGTCAAAGGTGCGTTCGGTGGCCTCGATGATGAGCGAAAAATCCCCCTGATGGATATGAGGTTCCAGGAATCGTGCGACACCGGCACCTCCCTGGCGGGGGCGGCCGGCTCGAATGAGTCCGAGCAGATCGCCGATGACCAGTACGTCGCCCCGGGCGGTCAGTTCCCGGCACACGCGTCGCGTCCGGTCTTCCCATTGCCCCACGCGACTCATGCCGGCGATCAGGCGGTCACCGCTGGTGCGCCAGACATCTCGCCGGCGTCGGTACGTCTCCTGCAGCGAGCGGGTCCGTTGGACGGCCTCGTCGACGACGGCGGATTTCCCCGCCCCGGGTGGCCCCACCAGGCAGACATGCGCCGCCTCGGTGCCGGTCAGAAGGTCGACGAGTCCGTCGACGGTGTCGTCGCGCCCCCAGGCCCGGCCGAGTCGGTCGTCGTCGGCCTGGTGGACCAGGTTGTCGGCCACCTCTCGGAGCGTCTCCGGTTGGCGCAGGCGATCTGGTTCGCCCGAGTCTCGGGCGCCGTCCGAGACCGCCTCCAGATCCAGCGTCACCGAGCTGAGCTTTCCGGGATACTCGGCTTCCAGCCGATCCAGGGTGGTCGCATCGGCGACGTTTTTGGCCCACGCATCTACGGTGCGTTGGATGTGCTGAGAGCTCGGCTCTCGAAGCGGCAGACAGACGTCTCCGGCGCAGGGCAACCAGAGGTGCCAGTTCGATTCGCCGGACCAGCGGCCGACGATGGCGTGGGTCGATACGCTCTTCTTTTCGGAGTTGGGGTCAGCGTCTGCGGTGGGGCGGTGAACGACGATCCGTCGAAATTCGAGTTCATCGGGGGTGATCAAGGCTTCGAGGGGCCGATCGCGCTGTTCGCCGGTCAGCATGTCGGCAGCTCGGAACATGATCTGTTCGCGCAATTCTGCTGGCGAGGGGCCGCCGATCGGCTCGGCGAGCGGTCCTCCCCAGGGGACCGAGGCTTCGAAATTGCCGCGGCGTGGCCGGGCAAGATAGATGTCGAGGGTCAGTTCCATCGGGTTCGCTTACCTATCCTTTGGCTCGAAGTTGTTCCCACAGATGTCGGCGCACGACCGTGAACAGCCGCCTCCAGGGATCGTCGTCCAGCGGCAGCTTGAGGCCTTCCTCGACGAGTTTGACGGTCTGATCGGCGAGGTCCCAGATGCGTGCCACCTGGCGAGGGCGGGTCGGATCGATGACGTCGGGATGGGGCCAGGGCTCGCCATCCTCGAGCCAGACGACATCCAGGTCGATGCGTTCGTCCTCGCTGAGGATTCGATGGTGACCGTCTTCCGACTCCAGCAGGGGGCGGACGGCGGGCCCTTTGAACTCCAGTGCCAGCGTCTCGCCATGAGGGTTTCGTTGCGTGCGCCACACCTCGGAGCGTTCGAACGTATCGGTCCGGCCGATGCCCCGTTTCCGCTCGCCCGGCGGGATCGCCTGCCACAACTGACACTGCCAGTCCCGCTGGCGAGCCAGGGAGCGGTACCAGTCGACCCACCGATCGCGCAGCTCGGACTCCGCCTCCTCGCATCCCACGAAGAGGACCGCCACGTCGGGCGCCTGTGTGTCCATTCGAAGAAGGGTGAACATCAGGCGGTCGACCTCCTGGTCCAGCCCGTCGAGTTGGCCGCCCAGCTCCCGGGCCATCTCCCAGGAGCGGTCGTGGTAGGCTTCTCGGGCGAGATCTTCGACGGCGCGCAACGAATCGGCGAGATCCCCGGAGGGATCCAGTACGTCGCGGGCCGATTCGGCCTCCTGGGCGAGTTCGGCGGCGTCGGCTGTATCGTCCCAGAAGTCCGCGGACCGGCTCGATGCATCGTAGGTCTCGACCCGTTTTTGCAGGCGGGCGAAGGGTTCGGAGGCGAGATAACGGTCGAGCCGTCGGCGGAGGCCGGCGGCCCGGTTGACGAGCTCAACGAGCCGTCGTCTGGCGCGGGACGTCTCCTGCGAGGTCGGCGGCTCGAGTTCGACATCGAGTTCTTGGTCGGCGGTGACAAGTCGAGCGCGGGTGTCACGAGGGATCGGGTCTCGGTGGCTGGCAAAGGCCCGGGCGAGACGCCATGCGACCGCCTGTTCGACGACCCGTTCGATGGGGCGGGCCCCGTAGCGCTGGTCCCAGCCGCGCTCGGCGACCCAGTCGCGGACCGCCTCCTGGTAGCTCAGGGTGATGTCCCGGTTTCGAATGCCATCACGCATGCGCAGTTCCTCGAGCTGTCGGCCGGCGATGCGGCGGACGACCGAGCGGTCCAGAGGACGAAAGGGGATGACTTGATCGATGCGCCCCAGAAACTCCGGCCGGAAGAAATCGTCGACGGCTTCCTGGAAGTGTGAGTCCCAGCCGTCATCCGGCTCCGCCCCTTCAAACCCGATGGAGCTGCCCGCCGAGTCGACGCCGAGGTTGCTCGTCAGGATGATGATCGTGTTCTGAAATCGAGTCGTCCGTCCGTCGGCGTCGGTCAGCCGCGCCTCGCCGAGGACCTGAAGCAGCACGTCGTAGACCGAGGCGTGGGCCTTCTCGATTTCGTCGAGAAGCACCACCGAGAACGGCTGGCGGCGCACGGGTGCGGTCAACTCGCCTTCGCCGCCGTGCTCGCCGAGGAGTCGACCGTAGGAGTCGGCGGAGGCGAATTCGCTCATGTCCAGGCGAAGCATGCGTGTTTCGTCGCCGAAAAGGAACGCCGCGACCGCCCGGGCGAGCTCCGTTTTGCCGACCCCGGTGGGGCCGACGAACATGAATGAACCGAAGGGGCGATCCCGGGCGCCCAGCCCCGCCTTTGTGATACCGATGACGTCGGCGACGCGATCGATGGCCTGCGGCTGTCCCATCACGCGTTCGGAGAGCTCGTCGCGGACCGTGGCCAGATCCAGCGAGCGATCGTCGCGCAGCAAGATCTCGGGCAGGCCGGTCTCCTCGCAGAAGCGCTCTACGACGTCGCCGGCTCCGAGGGTCTCTTGATATTGTTGTCGGGCGCCGCGCAGCAGGCGCTCGGCGAAATCGATGGCGGTGCCGACGGGGCTCCCCTCGGCGGCGAAACGGGTCTGAAGCTGCCAGATCCGGTCGACGGCGCCCTCGGCGAGCTCGACGCCGTGATGCTTGGCCAGCCGCCGGGCCGACCAGTCGACGATGCGTCGGCCTCGGCCGCCGGTCGGTTCCGTGACCCGGATGACTTCGAAGCTTCGGGCGAATCCGATGTCGCGTCGCTCGATGGCGTTCCATTCTTCGACGGTCGCCTCGGCGACGCAGCGAAGCGAGCGGTCTGCCAGGTGAGGTTTCAGAAACTGCGCCAGATTGTAGTCACTGTTGATGTGTTTTCCGGCATCCAGGGCATCGGCCAGGCGGCCCAGATACAGGACGTGGTCGTGTTCGCTCAGTTCATCGAGGGCATCGGCGCACTGTTGTTGCCATCCGCCGAAGGCGCTCTCCGCGCTGGTCAGCCGCGGGGGATCGGCAAACCAGATGGGACGGTCGAGGCGCTCATGGGGGTCCAGGTTGCCATCGGGCCCCGTGGCCGGTGAGCCGCTCTCGTCGCCGACGGCCGTCTCCCAGGCCAGGTGCTGGACCAGCGCGGTTTTTCCGACTCGGGCAGGGCCCACCAACACGACGGGCGTCGGCTGTTCGCTGCCGACCAGCCGGCGGAGCTGAGCCAGCAGCGACCGGCGGCCATAGGCCGGTTCAAATCCTCGCCGCCGCCTCTCCTCGCCGTCCTCGATGGTCCAGCGTTCGGCGACGCGGTCGAGGGTCGGTGTCTCCGGTCCCTGTTGCTCTTCGGATTCGATGTCATCGGTGTCGAATCGATCCCGCCAGAATTCGTCGGCGTCCACCCGTCGCAGGTCCAGGGGATCGATCGCGATCTCCAGGCTCGACAGCCGCAATGATTCCGGCGGCGGCCGATGGTTTGCGGGGTCGGTGTCCTCCTGACGAATCCGTCGTGACAGCCGTTTGAGGCCGGGCCAGCGCTCGTCGGGTCGCTGCCCCGGGGATTCCTCGGACCAGACCGAGCGGCCGAAATCGAGCAGGGTCAGCCGGACGGGCATACCGGGGCGTCGGCCGACGACGACATCGACGGGGCGTGTCAGGTCCTTCGACTCGGCGTCCGCTTCGTTCCCGGGGTCGTCGCGCAACGGGTGCCGGTACAGCGGGAGTTCGATGCGATGTGTCTCGTAGGCCGGCGGATCCGTCAGCGACCAGAGCGTGCGAGGGTGAAACGTCGAGAGCCGCTCGTCGAGCTCCGCCTCGAGCCGGAGGATCGCCTCGTCTTCGTCGGGGCCCAGTGCTCGGAAAGAGAGCGCATGCAGAGTCTCGGCGATGCAGGTTCCCCCGGGGTATCGCCGTACGGCGATGGGGATGTGGAGCTCCATAGAGTCGTCGCTTCGGGTTCAGTCTTCGTCGTTGCCGGTGCCATACGGACGGGGCAAAAGCGGCGGCACGTCATTCATATACTCGCGATAGTCGGGTCGGCGCCTGCGCAGTCTCGCCTCCATCATCGGGATGCTGATGACCGCGAAGAGCAGCAACATCGCGACCGGACCGACCAGAAGATGCCATTGAAATGCTCCGGCGGCGGCCGCGATGGCGAAAAGCGCCCACCAGAAACCGAGTTCACCCAGATAGTTCGGGTGACGAACCATCGACCAGAGGCCGCGAGACATGACCGCCTCTTCGGCGGCTTCGGCCTTGAAGCGTCGGAGTTGTTCGTCGGCCGCCGCCTCCAGCCAGATGGCACTCAGAGCGAAGCCGACGGCCAGAACATCGATCCAGCCGACCGTCGAGGTGGCTGTCATGGCGGCGTGTGCCGACCAGAGTCCGAGCCATACAACAAAGGTCGGGAGCAAATGGATGCCGACAAGGTTTACGGCCGGATACCACCAGCCGAATTGGCGGCGAAGTCGCTCGTAGCGCCAATCTTCATCGGCGAGTCCGCCCCAGCCGCGTGCCCAGTTCCACGTCAGCCGCAGTCCCCACAGGATAATAAGCGCCCAGACCATCCAGGCACGTAGGTCGGGACCGGTTTCGTCGATCGGCCACCAGGCAACGGTGATGATGATGGGAGCCACGCTCCAGTACGGATCGTAGATGCTGGAGTTGCCGAACCCGCTGCTGAACAGAAATACCACGATGGTCGCGGCGACGTCAGCCAGAAAGATGTCCCACAGCGGCTCCGGACCGAATGGGGCGGCCAGGTCGACGGCGTCGAGCCACAGATAGACCCCGACGCCGACGGCGGCCGCCAGCACGTATGCGGCGCCGATGGCGAGCCAGTCGACCAGACGCGCGTCGGTTTCGGAGGCGGGCTCGGACATGGTTCTGTGGCCTCGGGAAGTCTGTGGGGTGACGTGTATGTTACGATCGCGAGATGGACACTATTGGGTCTAACATGGAGTGCCATGCAACTGAATCGACCTGAGAAACTCGCCTGTCTCCAATTGGCGGAAGCATCGATCCGATGGGGCCTCCGCCACAGAGCCGCTCCGGAGGTCGACGACCTGCAGATCGAGGGGGTTCCGTCGGGACGCAGAGCCTCCTTTGTGAGTCTGTACGTCGAGGATGAGCTCAATGGGTGTATGGGTCAACTTGAGCCGAACCGCCCGCTGGCCGACGACATCGCGTCCAACGCGTACGGCGCGGCGTTTCGCGACCCCCGGTTTCCTCCACCGCGCGAGGGGCATGTCGACAGGCTCAGCTTGGAGGTCTCGATCCTCTCGGCACTGGAGTCGCTGTCGGTGACGACACGGCAGGAGACCAAATCGGCAGTCGAGCCGGGGCGTCACGGTGTCGTGCTTCGACGGGGTTCGTCGCGGGGGACGTTTCTGCCATCGGTCTGGCAGAAGTGCCCCGATCCCGACCGTTTCCTGGATGCGTTGATGGAGAAGGCCGGGATCGAACGGGGGAGCTGGTCGCCGGACATCGACGTCTTTCGATACGAGGTCGACTCCTTCGCAGGTCAGTCCTTCGGCGAATCGTCGTCGCTTGAGCTCGATCCGTAGACGCTGCTGACGAGTTCGCTGACGCGCTGCTCGACGAGCTTGATGCGTCGATGGATGCTCAGGGTCTCGAGCAACATCTGCTTTTGGCGCGGCTGGTCGAATGTCGACCAGCCCACCAGATCGGCGACCCGGCCGGCGTCGTCGAGATCGGAGACCCGGTCCAGAAGCTCGCCGACGCGCTCGAGTCCCAAAGACGCCATCGCCATGAGCATGCCGTTGATGTTGCGGCGCGAGAGATCGGCGGCCTCGGGTGCGTCGAGTCGTTCCCGGGCCTGCACGGCGTTGACCTGGCGGTAGGGTGTGTCGACGTCGAGCTCCTCGGTGACGTGCAGCCTTCCCTCCCCCTCCAGAATGATCAGGAAGCGATCGTCGGGCAGGGGGTCGTGATCCACGATTCGTCCGAGACTGACCATCGGACGAAAGGCGGGCCCCCGAAGGTCGATGCCGGCTTCATCGTCGAGCATCGCCAGCGCTATGCGACCATCGCCCTCCAGGGCGTCGCAGGTCATCGCGTGGTATCGGGGCTCGAAGATGTGAAGTGGAATCGTGCAGTCGGGCAAGACCACTCCGGCCCCCAGCGGAAAGACGGGGAGTTGTTCGAAGGTCCGGCGCTGGTCTGGCATGCTCCATACCTGTAGATTCGAAACCGGCGCGAGGCCGGTCATTCGCGAGCCGACGGGTCGTCGTACTCATTAATGGGATGCAGGCCTCGTCGCCAGCGATACATTTGAGGCCTGCTAGGGACCGACCGCTATGGACCGACTGTCAGCGATCGAAATCTTTGTCGCCGTGGTCAATCACGAGGGGTTTACCGCGGCCGCTCGTGAACTCGACGTCTCCAAATCCTACGTCAGCAAGCAGGTCAGCCGTCTGGAGGACCGGCTCGGCGTCCGGCTCTTGAACCGGACGACCCGTCATGTCAGCCCTACCGGTGAGGGCGAGGCATTCTTCGAGCGCTGCGCCCAGATATTGGACGATCTCGAAGAGGCCGAGCGCGCCCTGACCCAGGCTCACTCCGAACCGGTGGGGACGTTGCGGCTGACCGCGCCGATGAGTTTCGGACAATCTTATCTGGCGCCCGCGGCGGCAGATTTTATGGCAAAGTATCCGGAACTGCGGGTCGACATTCACTTTTCGGATCGGCTGGTGGACATCATTGAAGAGGGGTTCGACCTGGCGGTGCGCGTGGGCACCCTGCAGGATTCGAGCCTGATCGTGCGCCGAATCGGTCCGGCGACGGGCTATGCAGTCGCGAGTTCGTCGTATCTGGACGAGCGCGGGGAGCCGCAGGACCCCGATGACCTGTCCGATCACGCCTGCCTTCTCTACAGCTATCTGCAGACGGGATCGACCTGGGTGTTCCAGAACGAGGAGGGCGCAGAGACCCGGGTGGACGTCGATGGCCCGATGCGCGCCAACAACGGTGAGGCGCTGCTGGAGGCGTGCAAACGAGGGCTGGGCATCTACACCGCGCCGGATTTTATCACCGCCGACGCCATTCGATCCGGCCAGGTTCAACGGGTGTTGACCGACTGGCATCTGGATGCAGGCGGCATCTGGGCGCTGTACCCGCATCGGCGCCACCTTTCGACGAAGGTGCGCCTCTTTGTGGACTTTCTGTCCGACCGCTTCTCGGAGTCGCCCCCGTGGTCGCTGGAGCCGCCCTTCGAGGCGTAAGTCTCGTCAATAGCGGCGTTCGATGACGCGATACTCATCGTCGAGCGAGGTCAACCACTCGGCGGCGAGATCGACGGCCTGGCTGGTGCCTTCGGTCGTCAGGGGTTTGGCGAACGGTTTGATGCGCACGATGAGCCGATCATCGAGGTCTTCGGTCGGGCTTTCGTAGGCCTCGACGATGATATCCTGCGAGAGCTCTTCCTCCTCGAGCAGGCCGGTCATCAGCAGTCGCTCGCCGTCGACGGAGCGGTACGCATGCAGCAGAATGGCCTGTCCGCCGTCGAAGGGCCGCCGAAGCTTGTCGAATTCGTCCAGGTCGGGAAGTCGTCCCTTGAGGATGGCGTGGTGCATGGTCTCGGTTGCGTGGATGGATGCGGGGATCTCCGGGGCCTCGCCGGTGGGCTCGAAGAGAGCATGCTCGATCGATTTGTCTTCGGCCTGCCACCGCCGGGCGTATTTCGTGCCGAGCGTCGACGGTGGAGGCTGGTCGGTTTGGACCCTCCAGAGGCCGCTGTCGTCGGCCTGCTCGAGCGACCACTCGAAGTAGTCGGCGTGGTCGGTCGTCAGCCGTAGGTGTCCATCGGGGGCCATACGGTCGGCGAGGATCGTAAAGAACTCGGCGTCCAGGAGCCGATTTTCCCGGTGTCTCTCCTTGGGCCAGGGGTCCGGGAAATTGACGAACACCCGGTCCAGGCTGCCCGGCGGCATCACATCACGGACGACGAATTCTCCGGGGGCCAGGACGAGTCGGACTCGTTCGTGGCCGTGATCGCCCAGCCGCTGAAGGGTCCGTTGGCAGGCGGTCGGTGAGAGTTCGACGCCCAGGAGATTGGCCCGGGGGTACTCGTCGGCCAGGTGGCACAGAAAACGGCCGTTGCCAAAGCCGATCTCCAGGAACACGGGGCCGGAGGATTCACCGCCGAAGAGTTCTCCGGGCGGGGTCGGTGTGTGGAGGTCTCCAGGTCGAAGCAGCATGCCGTTTGAGGTGGAAGGTCCGGTCGTCGCCGTCTGTATAGCGAGAAATCAGGTTTCCGTCGAACGATACCTGCCATCGCCTGTACCAATGGCATCGTCGGGTCGGCGACTTGAAAAACTCGGCCAGAGCGGGAGATTCGTGGCGTCCGAGACGTCTCCAGACACCCGAGGACCAACACATGTACGACAATCGACGATGTATCGCGCCGTTGTTGCTCGTAGTCGCACTCCTCCTTTCGGCCGGATGCGAGTCGCCTGGACAGGGAAACTCGGCACAAAAGAGCGGTCCAAGCACCCAGATCGATCAGGCCGCTCAATCCCAAGGTAGCGACGGAGAGTCCACGACGGTGGGAGACCCCGACGACCCCTGGAGTCCGGCGGACCTGCAGGAGGGCCAGGCCGTCGCCACCTTCGCCGGCGGGTGCTTCTGGTGCATGGAGCCTCCCTTCGATGCCATCGACGGGGTCGAGTCCACCACGGTCGGCTACACCGGCGGCCCCGAAGAGAATCCCACCTACAAACAAGTCGCCTACGGGCGAACCGGCCACGCCGAAGCGATCCAGGTGCGCTACGACCCGGACGAGGTCGACTACGAAACCCTTTTGGCCGTCTTCTGGCGAAACATCGATCCGACCGCCGAGGGCCGACAGTTCGTCGATGTCGGCAGCCAGTATCGCTCGGCCATCTATTACCACAGCGACCGTCAACGGCGACTGGCCGAAAAAAGCAAGGAGGCCGTGGCGGAGTCGGGCCGGTTCGACGAGCCGATCATCACGCCGGTCCAGCCGGCGTCGAGGTTCTGGGATGCCGAGGACTACCACCAGAACTACTACAAGAAGAGTACGCGGGACTATAAGCAGTATCGCAACGGGTCGGGCCGCGACCCATTCATCGAAAAGTACTGGGGGGACAAGCCCTCCAGCATCGAGGAGCTCCGATCGGGACACAGAGAGTGACCGACCGGAGCCTCGCGGCGTACATCCGCCGGGTTATGCCACGCAGTCTCCGGAACCGTTGAGGTTTGCGTTCAACCGGGTACGCTGCTGGTCGTCGTCCCATCTGCCGAGACCGATATCCTCGAAGGCGTCGGGGTCGGCCCAGAAGCGTCCGTCGTCGAACCGTCGCGCCGCCGCCGCCGGTACGAGAAAGGCGTCCAGCAGGTCGCTGGTGGCGAAGTCGATGACTCGCCAGTTCGCGTTGTCCTCGGTGTGAGGAAGGTCGACCAACGGAGGCAATCCCCGAACACCCTGGCGGGCATCGAGTTCGGCCAGTTCCTCGTAGGCTCGATCGCGTGCAGTGTCACAGGCGGCCTCGATGACGTCCGCCAATCCGTCGATCGAATAGGTCTTTTCGGCGTCTAGCCCCTTCAGGGCGCCGACGATGGAATTGAGCGCGTCAAAGACGGTGCGTTCGACGACCTCGAGGACCTCGTCGGGAAACATGTCGTCGCGGGCCGCGTCGAAGCTTTCCTGGCCAAATTCACTGCTCTCTCGGTGGTTGCAGGCGTGTGCCAGATGGACGCCCCAGGCCGGATGGATGCCCAGCAAGATAAACAACCCGGCCGCTGTGGTCGGGGGCACCAGATTCGTCGTGAAGGCCTCGATCATCTTTTGCAGGGCCCCGTCGGAGGACCACTGCGCCAGGTCATCGACCGTCATCACCGGCTCGAATCCGCCGGGCGTGGCCTCCAGGACGCCGCATCCGGCGGCCAGTGAGGCCACGCCTCGCCATCCTCCGGGCGGCGTAAACCCGGAGGACTCCTGAAGAGCCCGCGCTTCGGAGCCGGCCAGCCGCCAGGCTCCGTCGACCGCCAGGCCCGCTTGTTGCTGAGCCCGATCGAGCAGCACCATCAGGCAGCGGTGCGGGCAGGGCCGTCCCACTTTGCGCTGCAGAGTCTGGCCGCTTTCGAATAATCGGGCGAAGGTATCGAGCATTTTCATTGGTCTCTCCTGCCATCCGTCGGGTCATCGTATGTTCCGGCTCCGGGAGCTTTCCCCCCACACCCTTTGTTTTCGGCGCAGACCCGGGATCTGTTTCGTCTGACGGTGGAACAGATCGATACGGTTGTTACGTTCTTGCGGTGTCGACGTCCCTTCGTTTCCCTCCTGTGGGCAATACCATGTTCGGCAGTCAGAGTACGCGGTGGCACCTCTTCGATCTCTTCGGCCACCGGGTCTATATGGAGCCCTTCTTTTTAGGGCTGATCGCGCTGTTTTCGTTGATGGGCATCTCGGCGTCCCAGGGCGGTATCGATCTGATCGTCCTCAACACCCTGATCTGGGGGCCGACCATCTTCATCGGGGTCCTGGTCCACGAACTGGGGCATGCACTGACGCTGAAGTATTTCGGCTACGGGGCCAGCACGATCGTGTTGCAGGGCTTCGGAGGGGTGACCATCAACGACCGGCGCGGCGACTCACCGCCGGGCAAGTCGATCGCCATCAGTCTGGCGGGGCCCGCCTTCAGCTTTCTGGTGGCGTTGGTGGCCTGGCTCGGCCTTCTGTTTGTCTCCGGGACGGGCATTCCCGGGGGTCTCAGTGAGATCAGCGGAGCGGTCAGCTTCCTGGCGTACTTCTTCTACATCATGGCCCTCATCAACGTGGTCTGGGCCGTCTTCAACCTGCTGCCGATCAACCCGCTCGATGGGGGTCACGTGGTTCTGCATGCGCTGCGCGGCATCTACAAAAACCGCGGAAAGGCGATGTACTACTCCGCCTTCAGCTCGCTGGTGGTCCTGGGGATATTGGTCGTCGGTTCGCTCGTCGTTCCGATCCTGGACCCCTTCTTTTTGCTAATCATCGCGTTTTTCTTCGGCATGCAGAACTGGCAGATCCTGCAGCAGTTGCGCGGCGGTCCGGGCGGAGGACGCGGGCCCGGCATGCGTGTGTGATCAGAGGCTCTTCGGTCTGCTGTAGAGGTATCCCTGGCCGAGGGGAATGCCGAGGCGTCGGAGTGCCTCGTGCTGGTCTTGGTTCTCGATCCCCTCGGCGATCAGATCGACGCCGAGTGCGTCGGCCATGTCGGCCAGCATGCGGACGACCGACCATTTGTGGTTCGAGGGGTCGGCCTGGACGAACGCCTTGTCGATCTTGATGTAGTCCACATCGAAGATGTCCAGGGCGTCGAGCGCCGAATACCCGGTTCCGAAGTCGTCGATCGCCGTGGAGAATCCCGCATCGTGCAGGGCATCCAGCATGCGGGCACCCGCCTGCTTTGATTCGGCCAGACGGGTCTCGGTCAACTCGAATAGAAAGCGTCCCGGGTCCTGGCCGGCCTCTCGCACTCGCTGAGCCAGGCGTTCGGGTACATCGTGGCGCCGAGCGTGCAGCCCCGAGAGGTTGATGCTGATGCGGGCGTCCTTCCAGTCTGTCGCACCGGACTGGCTGTGCATCACCCGACACGCCTCTTCGACGACCCATTCGGTGATCGGGAGGATGATCCCGGAATCTTCGGCCAGCGGGATCACCTCGCTGGGGCCGGCGAGATGGCCATCGGGCCGGTGCCAGCGAAGCAGCGCCTCCCAGAAGACCGGCTTGCGCGACTCCAGGTCGACGATCGGCTGGAAGTACAGCTCGAAACTGTCGCGTTCCAGCGCCTGTTGGAGTCCGGTGAGCCGTTCGAGCCGCCGTTCGATCCGGTCCTTGAAGCGGCCCTTGAAGAAGACCGTCGTCTTGGTCTGCGATTCCTTGGCCCGATGAAGTGCGATCCCGGCGTGGTCGAGTAGTTCGGAGACGGGGCGGTCTTCCTCGTCGTCGTAGGCCAGACGGACCCCTATTTTGGCATCGACGAAGAGCTGCCGGTCGCCGATCGTAAAGGCCGATCGAAAGACGGTCAGGAAGTCATCGAGCTTCGCCTTTGTAGCTTCCCGGTCGGTGACGTCGGTCTGAAACACCACGAATTCATCGGCGCCGATTCGGCCGATCGGCACGTCCGCTCCAAAGAAGGCCTTGATGCGGGCCGCACAGCGCCTCAGCAGCCGGTCGGCGAGCTCGTGGCCCAGCGAACCGTTGATGTCTCGAAACCGCTGTACGTCCAGATGGACGAGGGCATCGACCCGATCGGCCGGTATCTGGCGGCGATACGATTCGACGGCCTCGCAGAACCCGTCGTAGTTCAGTAGCCCGGTGGTTCGGTCCCGTCGGCTCAACTTTTCGAGACGACGCTCTCGATCGAGTAGATCCGAGACGTCCGAGAGGGATCCGACGACGCGTTCGACCCAACCCGCGTTGTCGCGAATCAGCCGCGCCTTCAACTCCGCGCGAAGCCAGCTTCCATCCTGGCGGGCGAGCCGCAAGGTGCAGGCGAGCATGTCGTCGGGTCCCGCCAACGCGTCGCGGTAGGCCTCTAGCAGACCGGTTCGATCGTCGGGGTGGATGCGAGACCAGATTTTTCGGTGCGAGACATACCCCGAGGGTTCGTCGTATCCGATCAGCCGCCACCAGGCACGGTTCAGAAACAGGGAATCCTCTCGAATATCCCAGTCTCCCACGCCGCGCTCAAGTCCGTCGACGAGGAGGATGTCGACGGCTTCGGGCGAGAGCGGTGACTCCGTCTCGGACATAGAAGGGGCAAGGCCTAGGTAAACCGGAACGTCGGTGACAGTTCAGCCGGTCAGCCTAGGACGGAAACACCGGTCGGGGCAACGTCCGAAGAGCCCCGCAAGCCGGGGCCCTCCGGACGAATGTTCTACGCTACATCATTCAGCCGGTTGCGCCGATCGGGCAACCTGGTCCTGCACTCCACCGTGCTCGATCGTCTTCTGACGGGCGATCGAGTAAATCATGACACCGTAGCCGGCCTTGGCGGCCATATCGGCGATGCAGTAGCCGACCTGCAGGGTCGTCATCGCGGTTGCGCCCTCCAGCCCCATGACGGGAGCCAGGTACGCGATCGGATAGACGCCCCAAGTGAACAGAATGAGCAGGCGTGTGTTGCGCATTAGAATTTGGACGCGCTCGCTCTCCTGCTCGATGGCGTCACCGAGTTCGCTCCAGATGACATACACCAGGTAGACGAACGGAATCGTGCTGAGGGTACCCCACAGCAGGATCGACGACTGCGCGGTGGCGATTTCGCCCGGATAGCCCAGCGCGATCATCAGGAATGCCGCGATCGTCATTTTCGCGATGAACTTCCGCCGGGTGCTATCGTCGAAGTCGAGCACCAATACGAGCTCGACCATCAACAGCGGCACGGTGATGATCCAGTCGACGTATCGGTATGCATCATTGAAGAGGGCGGCCTGGAACTCGTAGCCACCTCCCTCCAGCAACGTCGTCGCATGTCCGAAGCTGCCGAAGATGCGGAAGTAGTGGTACCCGGCGATGGCGACGATGACCGCCGAGACGTACATCGAGGCGCGGTGGTCCCGGCTGATGCGATTGCTCGCCGCCAGGAAGAAGATGAAGGCCCCGCCCATCACGGCGAGCGTCATCGAGATGAGATTGTAGATCAGATTGTATTGGCCAGCAGACAGAGTCAGCGTTTCCATCAGGTCCTCCCGCAGCCGAAGCTGCTAGTTGAGGTATAGATTGACAGCTACTGTCAAAACCGACGCGTGTGCTCCCCATCTCCTCCCTCAAACCACTCGGCCCACACACCAAAGTGGCCACGGTACGCCGTGATGCTCATAGTTAGGATGCATAGCCCCCATATTCGTTGCGGAGAGTTTCTGGAGAAATAACATGAGGATCATTCTTCACGTCGACATGGACGCTTTCTACGCGTCGATCGAGCAGAGGGAGCGTCCGGAACTGCGAGGAGAGCCCGTGATCGTGGGAGGCTCGCGGGAGCGCGGCGTGGTGGCGACCTGCAGCTATGAGGCGCGACCTTACGGTGTGCACAGCGCTCAGCCGATGTCGGAGGCGCTGGAGCGCTGTCCCGATGCGGTCGTCGTGGAGCCGCGGATGTCCCTGTATGCGGAAGTCAGCAGCGAGATCATGGAGATCCTCGGCAACTACACGCCGCTAGTCGAGAAGCTGAGCCTGGACGAGGCCTTTCTGGATATGAGCGGGTCGCGCAGGCTGTTCGGCGAGCCGAGGGAGATGGCCGCGAAGATCCGCGCCGACATCCAGGAGGAGACCGACCTGACCGCGTCGGTGGGGATCGCCAAAAACAAGTTTCTGGCCAAGCTGGGCAGCGATCTCGACAAACCCGACGGCGTCACCGAGATCCCGCGCGGTTCGGAGCGCGAGTACATCGCGCCCATGGATGTGGGCAAGATCTGGGGCGTCGGACCGAAGGCCAAGCAGACCCTCAACGAGCTGGGGCTCGAGACGATCGGCGATGTCGCCGAGGCCGATGAAGCATGGTTGCGCAGCGAGCTCGGCAACTTCGCCGGGCACATTCAGTCTCTGGCCCGCGGGGAGGACGAACGGCCGGTCGTAGCCGACTCGGAGCAAAAGTCTGTCGGCTCGGAGGGGACCCTGCGCGACAATATCAGCGGCCCCGGCCCCGTGGCCGACCAGTTGCGCGGGCACTGCCAGACGGTCGCCCGGGAACTGCGCAAAAAAGAGCTGAAGGCTCGAGGAGTGCGGGTGAAGGTCCGCTACGACGATACGTTTTCGCTGGCGACCCGGCAGGTGAAGCTGCCGACGGCGGCCGACGACTCGAAGACCCTGTTCGAGACGGCAAAGACCCGGCTGTCAGAGCTGGACTTGTCGCGGCCGATCCGCCTGGTCGGTGCCGCCGCCTACGACCTGATCGATGCCGACCAGGCCGTGCAGGCCGACCTGTTTGCGTCGTCGTCGGCCGACCAGGAGAGCGAACTTGAACACACCCTCGACGCCATCCGCGAGAAATTCGGCGACAAGATCGACCGCGGAGAGTCGTAGTCTATCGCCCGGAGTTGTCAGTCGAGCGATACCCGCCGCATCGACAGGGCGTTGCCGATGACACACACATCGGAGGCGGCCATCGCCGCCGCGCCCATCGCCGGAGCGATCATGCCGAAGGCTGCCACCGGGATCAGCGCCACGTTGTAGATGAAGGCCCAGAAGAGGTTCTGGGCGATCTTGCGGTAGGTGAGCCGCGAGAGTTTCACCGCCCGGCGCACGCCCTTCATCGACCCGCTGACCAGGGTGATGGCGGCGGATTCGATGGCGACGTCGGTGCCGGTGCCCAGGGCCATGCCGAGGTCTGCGGCCGCCAGAGCCGGGGCGTCGTTGATGCCGTCGCCGACCATGGCCACGATCTTATCGCCGGACTGCAGTTCAGCGACGGCCTCGGCTTTGTCTTCGGGGCGGACTTCGGCCATCACGTGTTCCGGGTCGATGCCGGCCTGTTCGGCGATGGACCGGGCCGTCGCTTCGTTGTCCCCGGTGATCATCCAGACGCCGATGTCTTCGGCCTGGAGCCACTCGACGACCTCGCGGGCTTCGGGCTTCAGCGAATCGGCGATGGCAAAGAGTCCCAGCAGTTGACTCTGACCGGCGTCGGGATCGCGTTCTGTAAACGCGATGACGGTCTCGCCTTTTTGCCGGAGTTCGTCGATCCGGCCGAAGGCTTGGTGATCCGAGGGCAAGACCCACTCGGGTTTGCCGATCGCCAGGTCGCGACCGTCGATGTGACCGGTGACACCGTCGCCCGCCACCGATTCGAAGTCGCTGACCGAGGGCCATTCGATGTTCCGTTCCTCGGCGGCTTCGACAATGGCGCGGGCCAGGGGGTGTTCGCTGGCATCTTCGAGTGCGGCGGCCAGGCGAAGGACGTCTTGGTCGTCGTTGTCGGCCCAGGCCTCAAAGGTCTGCACCGACATGTCGCCGGTCGTCAGGGTGCCGGTCTTGTCGAAGATCATCGTGTCGATACTTCGGGCGCGCTCCAGTGCCTGGGCGTCCTGGATGAGCACCCCGTTGTTGGCACCCATGCCGGTCCCGACCATGACGACCGTCGGGGTGGCCAATCCCAGCGCGCAGGGGCATGCGATGATCAGCACGGCCACCGAGGCGAGAATGGCGGTGCTCAGCGTTCCTCCCCAGAGAAGCCAGCCGGCGAAGGTCACCGCGGCAATGGCGATGACCGTCGGCACGAAGACCGCCGAGACTCTGTCGGCCATCCGCTGGACGTCGGCCTTCGAGCCCTGCGCCTTTTCGACATACTCGACGATCTTTGCCAGGGCCGTGTCGCTTCCGACCTGGGTCGCCCGGACGATCAGTTGCCCGTCGGTGTCGATGGTCGCGCCGATGACTTCGTCGCCGGGCTCCTTGCTGACGGGGACGGACTCTCCGGTCACCATCGACTCGTCGACGCTGGCTCTTCCGTCGACGACGATCCCGTCGGTGGGGATCTTTTCGCCGGGCCGCACCCGCATCACGTCGTCGACCTGAATGTCTTCGACGGGCACTTCGGTCCATTCGCCGCCCCGCTTTACGACGGCGGAATCGGCCGCCAGGTCGAGCAGTTTTTCGACCGCCTCCCCGGCGCGGCCCTTCGCCTTGGCTTCCAACCATTTGCCGATCGAGATCAGGGTCAGAATCATGACCGCCGCCTCGAAGTAGACGTGGCCGTCGCCGATGGTGACGCCGAAGAAGGCCGCTCCCGTGATCACCAGCGAAAAGAGCCAGGCCACACTGGTGCCCATCGAGATCAGGGTGTCCATATTGGCGGCGCCATTACGGAGGGACTTCCACCCGCTCTTGAAGTAGGACGGTCCCACGTAGCCGACGACCAGAGTGGTCAGGTAGGCTGCCAGACCCAGCCGTCCCAGGTTGGCCCCACCGGACAGCTCCATGCCGAACCAACTCGGGCCCATCTGCAAGAGTACCACCGGAATGGTCAGCGACAGGGCGAAGACCCAGCGGCGTTTCCACGTCGCGGCCTCTTCGGCCCGACGCTCGCTCATGCGCTTTTTGCCGGTTCCCTCCGCCTGCTTTGTGTCCCGGTCCGTCGATTCACCCGACGGGGTGATCGCGTCGCGCAGCTCGTAGCCGGCGTCTTCGATCGCCCGGCGCAATCGTTCGACCACATCCGAGGGCGGCTCGCCGGTATCGACCTTCACCGAGGCCCGCTCGGTGGCGATATTCACGTCGGCCGAACGGACGCCTCCTGCGCCGACCAGGGCTTTCTGCACGTGGTTGACGCACGAGGCGCAGGTCATGCCCTCGATGTCGAGTTCGTATTCGTCGCGTGGGGCGTTGCTGTTGTCGTCGGGTACGTCGTTCATAGAAGTGGGGTCCGGGATGGGAAAATCGATGCGTCGGCAGTCTAGACGACATCGGAGAGAAGAACTCGGAAGCGCCGGTAGGTCTCCGGATCGAGGCAGTAGCACATGCTCGTGCCATCGGACTCACCGCAGATGAGTCCGGCCTCCCTGAGGACCTTGAGGTGCTGAGACACCGTCGATTGAGCGTAAGGCAGGGCGTCGACCAGCTCGCCGCAGACGCAGGTGTCGCGCTCCGCCAACATGCGCAGAATGGCAATCCGAGTCGGATGCCCGACGGCCTTGGCCAGCTCGGCGATCCGGTGGTCGCGCTGCGACGGCTCGAGCTCCTCGGGGTCGAAGAGTCGGGCGGCGTCGCCGTCGTCTACGGCGGTGCCGCAGCAGGGACAGGCAGGGTCGGTTTGAACATCGTTCATGGCATCGACGGATGTCTTTCATCGTTAATCGTCGATGTTCGATACTAACCACCTGTCCAGCGTGTCAAGGCCTGACGTTCGATCGTGCCTTCCGTCGAATCAGTCCAGAATTGCGTAGGTTTGCTGGGCACGAGCCACGACGGTTCCGTCGGGCCCCCAGAGGGTCGCATCCTCGCAGGCGTATCCGTCGCTGGTCGAGTCGACCCGGGCATCGAAAAGGTAGAAGGTGTCGGAATCTCCGCGGGGCGGAGCAAAAAACTGGCAGCGAAAGTCGACCGTCAGGGTTCGCCGGAAGGACTCGTAGGTGGGAAAGGTGCTGGGTATCCAGGCGTCCATCAGCGCGGCCATCAGGCGGGCGTCGTGGGGCATCGGTTCGACGGCACGCAGCCATCCGCCGGTCCGTGCTCGTGGGGACCCCGACATCGGTGGGTCTCCCAGACAGAACCGGTGGTCGAAATGCTGGGCAAACGCCGGAGACAGCGGGGTCTCCTCCTGGCGATCGACTTCGTTCGGGGGTGGCACCGACGGCCGCTCCAGATCATCGCGTTGCGGACCGTTGGTCTGATCGGCGCCAAAGGTCGCATGGGCGGTCGCGCAGATGTTTTCATTCTGGGTCATCTCGGCGCTGACGTGCGAGACCGTATGACCGAGTCGGTCGGGCCGCGTCGTCATGCGAGTCGGTTCCGAGAAGACCGGGGCGCACAGATGCATGTGAAACGAACGGGCACTCTGATCCGGCCGATCACAGGCCTCTCGCAGTTGATGCATGAAGGCGGCGGCGATGATTCCGCCGTAGGCAGCCGGTCCATTTGCCCAGCTATCGCCGAAGGTGCCTTCGAAGGTGTGATCGCCGTGTCGGGTCCATTCGATTGCGTCGAGAAAACTCTGTGTCGTCATTCCTTGTGGGGGAAGCTACGAGCTTCCTTCTTGAGTCGGGGGTACAGTGCGAAGGAGAGTCCCAGGTAGTACGCCGGGTAGACGAGCGAAATCCACAGCCAGTGGTCGCCCATCGAGGGGATAAGAAGCCATGCGATCAGCAGACCCAGCCAAAGAAACCCGCCGGTCAGCGTGAGCCGTTTCAGGGTGTCGAGTTTTGATGGATAAATGAAAGGCACCGGGGCGAAGACCGCCGCGCTCAAGGCGAGGCTGATCCCGATCATCCAGGGAGCGGTGAGTTCAGCTCCCCAGCCGTAAAAATACAGAATATTCCAGTAAGAGGGCCATCCCCAGAAGGCGTTTTCGGTCTTATTGTCGGTTCGGGAAAACTGCAAAAACGAGACGCCGATGACGACCATACCCGCGCCGATACCCCAGGGATCGAAGGGCAAGACATCGGTTGCCCAGGCGAATGTCACCGGGGCGATCACAAAGGTCATCAGGTCGGCGTACTCGTCGAGTCGCTCGCCGTCGTAGCGGACGGCGGTCTCTTCGAGCCCCAAGACGCGCACCAGTGACCCGTCGATGGCGTCGACCACCGTGGCCACGCCCATCAACACCAGCGCAGCCCTGGGTTGTTCGTAGAAGGCCAGCGCAATGGCCAGCACCGACAGGCCACCGCCGGCGGCGGTCAGGCCGTTGATGCCGAGTTTCAAGAGGGCTTTGCGACGCATTGCTTCCCTGAATCGTCCAGCTATCTATGCTGCATTGTACGGATCTCGGCTCGCTGGTCGACCCCTGTTCGGACGATGACGGGGGTTGTAGGGTTGACGTTGCCACGCCAGTGTGTGTCTTTTCGTGGACGGAGTTCACGTTGGATTACTCGGAGGTGCTCGATGACAGACGACGTCAACAACGGTGAATGCTTCGTGTGCGGTGACTCTCTCGACTACGGCGAGATGGCCGATCATCTTCGCTCATGTCTCGACGACGCGCCGCCACCCTCATCCCGCAAGACGCCCAGTCGCGGCTACCTGGTCGGAGCCAAAAGCGACCAGAGGCCCGATTTCTGGACCTATTTCCTGATCCCTCGCTCCGAACAGCTCGTCGATCTGGACCAGTTTCTGCGTGAAGCCTGGGTCGACTGCTGCGGCCACCTGACGGCCTTTCGAATCAAGGGGCAGCGCTTCGAGAGCCACGGAGGAAGTTCGGGTCCGGCCCACGGCACGCCGACCGGGTCGTTGGCTCCCAAGCTCTTCGCGCTGCTGGATGACGGCGAAGAGTTCAGCTTCGAATACGACTTCAACCAACCCACGGAGCTGAGCCTCAAGATGATCGAGGAATGCCCCTACCCGGACGTCGAAGAGTTCGACGACGACCACAAGATCGCCTGGGGCAAAGCGCTGATGGTCGCGCAAAACGATGAGCCGGAATGGACCTGCGTCGAGTGTGGCGAGCCCGCCGAGTGGGTCTGCAAGCAGTGCGGCATCGAAGGCGACGGCGTGATGTGTGAGGAGTGCGCTCAGGATCACGAGCACGACGGAGAGGAGTTCTTGCCGACGGCCAACTCCCCGCGTGTGGGCATGTGCCGCTTCGGCGAAGCCCAGGGCGGGCTCGCCGAAGCCGCCGGGTAATCTACCGCAGAAGCCGTGTCCGACGCCGCTGTGTCCTCATGCGGAGGGGGGTTCGCGCACGACCGTGTCGTCGAAGGTCTCGTGGACGACCTCCGAGAGGTGGTCCATCTGATCGCTGGCTAAGTACTGGCCGAACAGGGCGACGCCGTAGGCGACCAGATAGAGGATCGTGCAAACGCCGGCGACCCAGAAGCCGGTGGGCGTTTGGCCCAGGGTCCACTGGGAAAATCCCACGACGATCCCGGCGAGTCCGCTGAAAGCGAAAAAGGCGTAGATACCCAGGAACATCGTCCAGACGTTGGAATTCGGGCCAAAATGGCCCTCCAGCCGTGCGCCTCGATCCGTCGAGCGGACGACGATCTTTAAGAACGGCGACCAGAAGTGCTGACGATCGTCAGGGATGCCGAGGTCGACGTGGTCGGAGTGGACGTCACCCGTGCAGCGGACCTCCGGATCTCGGAGGAGTTCGCGAAAGCGTTCCAGGACCCGGTCGGAGTCCAGCGAGACGCTCAGCTCAAAACGGGGCCTGAGTCGAACCGACGCCATGATTACCCCTCTTGTTCCATCGCTTCGGCGGCTTCGTCGGATAGCTCGAGGTTGTGATAGACGTTCTCGACGTCGTCGTGGTCCTCGAGTGATTCGATGAGATCGATATTGGTCCGGGTTGTCGAGACGTCCGGCGAGACGTGCGAGTCGGCGATCTTTGTAATTTCGTCCGTGATGAACGCGTCGACACCGCTGTCGACGGTGGCCTCTCGAAGGGCGATGAAGTCGGGGACTTCGGTGGTCATGGTGACCACCCCGTCGTCCTGCTCGAAATCGAGGGCGCCCTGTTCGACGGCGAGCATCATCAGCTCGTCGGCATCGGCGACCTCGTCTTCGTCGATGCTGATGATTCCGCGGTCATTGAACATCCAGTTGACGCAACCGTCTTCGCCGAGTTTGCCGCCGTGTGATTCGAACATATGGCGGATCTCGGAGACCGATCGGTTCCGATTGTCGGTAGAACCCGTGACATAGATCGCCACCCCGCCGGGGCCGTATCCCTCGTAGTTGAAGTCGATATACGAGACGCCGTCGAGCTCGCCGGTCCCCTTCTTGATGGCGCGCTCGATGTTGTCTTTGGGCATGTTGGCGTCCTTCGCCTTGTCGACGAAGACGCGCAGTTCGGCGTTGAATTCAGGGTCGCCGCCACCTCGACGGGCCGCCGAGGTGATCTTCTTGGATAATTTGGCGAACCGTTTGGCTCGCTTTTTATCTTGACGGGCCTTCTTGTGCTTGATGTTGGCCCATTTACTGTGACCTGCCATGGGTCGTTGCTCCGTATCGGTGCAGGGGATCATTCGACCAGCCAGTTTCGCAGATTCATGCCGTGTCGCACCAGGGCCTTTTGCAGGCGCGCATTCTCGGGCATCGGCAGCGTGTTACCATCGTCCCCTCTGAACGTCTCCAGACATTCGCGAATACTCTGGTCGAACGGGGCCGACCCGCTCTTTTGCTGGAACTCGTACGAGACGATCTTTCCCTTTTCGTTCATTCGGACGTACACGACGACCCGTGTTCCGAGTGTGTCGAGACGCTGAGGATCCATCGTCGGCGGGGTCCACTCTTCGTGAAGCGCCTCGACGATCGTGCTCTGGTACTCCCGCGCCTTCGAGCGAACCGAGGCCGACGGCTTCTCGGCGGACCCGGCGGAGCTCGACTCGGGCTGGTTGGGTTCGGTCTCTTCGTCGGGCGTGTCTTCGACGGAACGATACGCCGGAGCGGGGGCCTGGTCGTCGGGCGGATCGCCGCTCGTCTGGCAGGCGGCCGATCCCAGGCAAACGACGAGAGTCCAGAAAACCGTGTGGTAGAAAAGGTGTGTCGGCATCGGTTCGTCGGTCAGAAGTCACATCGACGGATCACAGTGTCGCCCGCCGACCCGCAGGGATCAACCCCGTGGAGAGGAGGGACGCTCCGGCGCCTCGAACTGGGTCGGGTTCATCACGAGCATCACCCCGGCGAACACCCCCAGAAAGGGCCAGAAGTAGACGTGGGAGCCGGCCAACTGGAAGGCGACGAGCCCGGTGATGGCGACGCTCTTGCCGAGCATCCAACTGATCAAGGCCGTCGCCATGCCCCCGCCCGCCAGTCGCTTCCAGAAGACCACTGCAGACAGAGTCGTCATCGTCAGTGCGATGCCGATCAGTGTGGCCGTCTGGATGGGAGTCATCCTATGCAGCGATCCGGCGACCTGGGTCGATCTGCTTCCGACGTCCGCCAACATGAAGAGGGCAATTTCCCCGCCGACGGCCATCCAGAGAGAGATCCAGAAAATCCACAGAAGTAGATCGGAGTCTTGAGGCTCTTCGCCGTCTGGGAAAGGATAGGGTTCAGGCATGAGACTGTCTTAGGCACGTGTGGGACGTTAACACAAACCAAGAATAGCTCGGATGCTCTTCGGAGGATACCCACTCTAGATGCACGCTCTGCTACATGTCGTCTTCGACGCCGATTTCGGCCCGATCCCCGGATTCTACCTGCTGGTGGTGGCCGATATTCTGGCGTGGGCCTCGGCGCCGTCGGTGTTGTTGAAACGATCCGGCCGTCCCGTGTCGGCGCTGAGCTGGATGCTCGCATTGTTCTTTCTGCCGTACGTCGGCTTCATCTTCTGGTGGTTGATCGGTGTAGAGCGCCTCGAGCGCAAACAGCGCGCGCGGCGAACGAGCACCGAAGAGTTCGAACAGGCTCTGGATGCCCGCGAGATCGAGGCCGCCGAGGTGGCTCGCCAGCAGTTTTCCCCGCTGCTGCCGCACGGGTTGTTTCGGGATTATGGCCCCCTGAAACTCGGCGGACCCACTGGCGACAACAGCGTCGAGGTGCTCGTCGATGGCGAGGCCGGCTTCCGCGGGCTGCGCGACATGATCGAGCGGGCCGACCATTACGTCCATCTTCTGTTCTACATCTGGCAATACGACTCGACGGGCGTCTGGATGAAAGACCTGCTTGTCGAGAAGGCCAAAGAGGGCGTGGAGGTCCGCGTGCTCGTCGATCCCTGGGGAAGCCCGAGATTTCGCAAGCAACTGGCTCCAGATCTGGAGGAGGCGGGTGCCAAGGTCGGCTATTTTCTGCCCCCCCGGTACTTCGCCTGGCAGCCGACCTTCAATTTTCGAAATCACCGCAAGCTCGTCGTCTGCGACGGCCGCGAAGCCTTCACCGGCGGGATGAATGTCGGCGAGGAGTACGAGTCGCTGTGGCACGACCTGGGGATGCGCGTGCGAGGCCCGGCCGTCCGGGATTTCCACGAGGTCTTTCTGGACGACTGGTATTTTGCCACCGACGAGAAGCTGGCCAGCGAAGAGTATCTGAAGATGCCGGATGAAGGGGAGTCGGCCGAATCGGGAGGCTCGTTCGATACGAACTCCGCCAGTTTGGCCGTCCTCGCCAGCGGGCCCGACAATGAACGAAGCGTGATGCACGACGCCTTCTACCATGCCATCAGTAGCGCCCGCGATCGCGTCTGGATTACGACCCCCTATTTCGTGCCCGGCGGCGACATCCTCAAGGCGCTCGAGGCGGCCGAACAGAGGGACGTCGAGGTGCGTCTGGTGCTGCCGCTGGACGGCGACGTTCCGCTGGTGCGCTACGCATCTCGCTCCTACTATACCGCTCTTCTGAAGCGCGGCGTTCGGATCTGGGAGTACCAGCCCCGCGTGCTCCACGGGAAGGCGCTGATTATCGACGACCGCTTCAGCTTTCTGGGCAGCGCGAACGTCGATGTACGGAGCTTTGAGATCAACTTCGAGGTCGGCGGGTTCGTCGCCTCCCGCGAGGTCAACCAGCGGCTGGCCGACATGTTTCGGGCGGACATCGCCGAGAGTACCGAGATCGACCTCGAACAGATGGAAAACATCGCCAAGCTGACCAAGTTTCGCGACGCCCTGGCTCACCTCGCCAGCCCCATGCTCTGAGCGTGCCCGTTCACCATCCCCGACTGCCGGGTTCTCCCTTGAATGGGCCGACGACGTCGGGGGTTACCCATCCGCCGTAGAAGCCACCTGGCTGGGGGCTGACGAGTGCGTCGCCGACGTAGGCTTCGTCCAGGCGGCCGGCGTAAAAGGCGACGGCGCCGGCGAGCTCCGAAAATGCATCGGTCGGCGAGTCGTAGCCCCAGGCGGCCTGACGGGAGACGCTCCCGTCGACGGCGATGTCGTAGTAGTGAGCGCGCCCTTTCCACTCGCAGACGGTGCGCCGATCGTCGATCCTGCGCAAAAAGTCGAAGTGGACGTCCGCCGGTGGAAAATAGTAGTTCGGAGGGTGGCTGGTCTCGAGGACCCGCCAGCCATCGGTGGTCTCGGCGATGAGTTCGCCACCAAAGAACACCCGCAACCGTTGGTCGACGGGCTCCAGACGAGGCGGCCGCGGGTAGTCCCAGACCGATTCCTGTCCGGGCTCGGGTTCGATAGGTTCGGGTCTCGACGTCATGGTTTCCTTCAGGTGCCGGCATCTGAGCAGTCCGATCGAGGGATGCAACTCGCTGCCGGATCGATTCACGCGACCTTTCTGTGACAGCCCATGAGCCAATTGACCGAACAGCAGGTGCTCGACCTCGCACCCTCGGATCTGGAGTACAGCCGGGGTGAACGCTACGGCGGGCGACACCTCTCGGTATCGCTGGATGCCTTCAAACAACCGGACCGTCGCCGCGTCGAGCGGCTCTACGGGGCCCTGATGACCCTGCAGGACCAACTCGAATCGATCGATCGAAGGGAGACCGGCCGGGTGCGCACCATCATCTCGGACTTTCTGGACGACTGCGGCTGGAAGAGACTGGTCGAGTGGGCGCGCGGGATCGACGAGCCGTCCGACCCCGAGATCGACGCCGAGCGATTCAGCCAGGTACGCCACGATCTCAAGGGCGGCGCGCTTGCGCAGTTGGTCTCGGGCCTTCAGTTGGCCGAGGCGGGCAAACTCGACGATGAGCAGGTCTCGAAGATCTATCTGCGGGTGCGGGATCACACGAAGATCATGCGCAACGCGATCCCCGATCTCGATCCGAAGGCCTACCAACGGGACTCCCAGGAAAAGATCCACGAGGCCGCGCTGATCGTCGAGAAGTGGAAGCGCACGGAGCTTGTCGACGGGGAGGGTCGGCCGGTCGAGGTGTCGGTCGAGGCGGGGTACGAAGGGCCGATCTCGGATCGCTGCGTCGAGTTCGCCGCCCTCGATCGGGTCGTCTACAACATGATGAACAACGCCGTGGAGGGGACCGCCGACGGTCGAATCGAACTGTATCTGACGGCGGTTCCCGCCGCCAGGCCCCGTCATCTACGCATCGCCGTGGCCAATCGAGTCGACGATGAGCGCGCCCGATCCCTCGAGGAGCGTTTCGGCGGTCGGGACCTCTCCTCGTTGTTTTTGGACGACTACACCACCAGCGGATCCGGCCTGGGGCTGCGCATCTGCGGGACCTTCGTCGGGTTCGCCTACGGGGTCGGGGCGGCGGGTGCCGTCGAGGAGGGCCACGTCGGGGCGCGACTCATCGACGGTGGATTTGTCAACTGGGTCCACTGGCCGATGGTGACCGACGATTAGTCGTCGGACATCTCCTGCTGGCGCATCGGCATGGCGTCGATGGTCTCGAACAACGCATCGGCCGTGAGCACCTCGTCCTGGCGCAGCTTCTCGGTGGTATCCTTGCCGACCAGGATCACGGTGAAGGGATCCGTGGGCTGAAATCGATCCCATAGCCGTCGCAGGGCGTCGTCGGAGATGGGTCCATCGGGTCCAAAGCCCTTGGTGCGGCTGAAGACATGGAAGACGACGATATCCCGGTCGCGTACTCCCTCCATATTATTCTTGAAGTGCGCCATCTGCTCCCGGTAGGTCTCGTCGTCCCGGCCGGGGGCAAAGATGACGACCGGGCGACTCTTCCATGCATGTGGCTCCAGGGGATACACGTCGGTCTCCTTCGATGGGGTCTGGTCCGAGGCGTCGGCGAGCTCCTCGTTGGCGCCGGCCCGTGGCGTGTCGCAGCCGGTCGGGCCCGCGAGGAGGAGCCCGCCGCCCAGAATGATAATCGCCAGTTGGTGACGTTGCATCTCAGGTCCACTCAAGAGGGGAGTAAGCCGGAGGTGAGATGCGCTTCGATGTCCTACTGATTCAGCTCGTGGTCCAGCGCGTCGACCAGCCGGTCGATGTCTTGCTCCGTGTTGTAGATCTGGGCGGAGACGCGCAGCAATCGTTGCGGCGCCTCCGGCCAGGTCTTGATGGGAACTTCGATGCCATGCTCCTCGGAGAGCGTCCGGGTCAGCCGGTCTCGTCCGAAGTCGTCGAGTTCGGCGTCGGGATCGCGGTCGGGCAGCGGCACGGCGGCCAGCGAGCCGATCAGGTCGTCGGGTGTCGGCTCATCGATCCCCAGAAGTTCGCAGATGCGTCGCCGGGCTTGTACGGCGAACTCGTGGTTGTGCTCTCTGAGACCGTCCCAGCCGCCGGGCACGAGTTCGCCCAGGAAGTCCATCGCCTCGGGCACGCACAGATACGGCGACGGGTCGGCGGTGCCCATCCAGTCGAACTCCAGGTGGTACGAGGATCGGTCCTCGCGCTGCTGGCCGTAGCCGTTGCTGATCGTCGTCGGGTGGACGTCATCGCGCTCGTGGGGTTCCACCCACAGAAAGGCGGCCCCCTTTGGAGCGCACATCCACTTGTGGCAATTCCCCGTGTAGTAGGTGCAGCCGATCGATTCGACATCGAGGTCGACCATCCCGGGAGCGTGGGCACCGTCGACCAGGGTGTCGACGTGGCGATCGTCGAGGGTCTCGCAGATCTCGTCGACCGGCCAGATCAGCCCGGTGTCGCTGGCGACGTGCTCGATCAGCGCCAGTTCCGTACGAGGGGTCGTCGCATCGAGAATCGCCTCGACGATCGCCTCGGGGCCGTCGACCGGAAAGGGGACGTCGGCGGTGACGACCTGAGCGCCGGCTCGGTCGGCCACGAAGTCGACGGCGTTTCGGCAGGCCCGGTAGGCCTGGTCGGTGACCAACAGTTCGTCGCCCGGGTCGAAACGACGGGAACGCAGCACGGAGTTGATGCCCGTGGTGGCGTTTGGCACGAACGCCAGGCCATCGGTGTCGCATCCGACAAACGACGCCAGTTCGGCCCGGGCATGGTCGAAGAGGCCGACGATCTCTCGCTCGAAAAACCGGGTCGGCTGTCGCTCGAATTGCGTCCGGAGTTCGCTCTGTCGGCGAAGCACTCGCTTGGGACACGCCCCGAACGCCCCGTGATTCAGGTACGTGGTCCCCGGCTCCAGCAGCCAGTGGCGCTGGAACTCCACCGGGATCTCTTCGGAGGTCTCGGACTCGCCGCTCATGATCGCCTCAGTCCCGGGCCTTCAGGATCAGACGGGCCGTTTCTTCGCCGGCATGCTCTCGGCTGACCTCGGTCTGCTCGCCGGAGTCCATGTCGCGGATCGCCACACATCCGGCCTCCTTTTCGTCGGGCGCGAAGATCGCCACAAACGGGATGTCGCGCTCGTCGGCGTAGCCGAACTGCTTGCCGAACCCCGAGTCGTCGTCCGGGTAGAGGTCGGCGCGCAGGCCGGCTTCGCGCATCTGGCGGGCGATGGCCATGCTGTCGGCGGCGAAATCCTCGTCCCAGACGGCGACCATGACGTCGGCGGGCGTCTCGTCGATGTCGAACATGTCGCGTTCTTCCATCAGATCGATGATCCGCTCGACGCCCAGCGAGAAGCCGCAGGCGGGCACATCCTGGTTGGTGAACATGCCCACCAGGTCGTCGTATCGACCCCCTGCGGCCAGGCTGCCCGGGAAATCATCCGAGCGGATCTCAAAGATCGCACCCGTGTAGTACGACAGACCGCGCGCCAGGTACGGATCGAAGTAGAGGTGACGCCCGGCGGAGCTGCCCTCGCAGACCCGAAACAGAGACTCGAGATCGGAGACGGCGTGGGCGCCGGACTCGGTCTGTTCGATCTGGTCGGCGATAGCCTGCAGGGTGCGTTGGTTGTCGAAGGGCGGTGAGTCGGCCTCGGCCCCCTGATCGAGCATGGGCATCAGCGTGTCGACCGCGTCGTCGGAGAGGCCTCGTTCGTCGAGCTCGTCGACGACACCCTTCAGCCCGATCTTGTCGAGTTTGTCGATGGCGACCAGGGCGTCCGAGCGCATCTCCTGCTCGATGCCGGCGATCTCCATCATGCCGTCGAGCAGTTTGCGGTGATTGGTGTGGATGCGGAAATCGTCGAATCCGAGTCGTTCCAGGGCATCGGCCGCCGCGGAGATGACCTCGGCCTCGACCAGCGTCGACTCGCTTCCCAGAATATCGACGTCACACTGATAAAACTCCCGGTAGCGCCCCTTTTGGGGCCGGTCCGCGCGCCAGACGGGGCCGATCTGATAGCGCTTGAAGACGCGCGGAAAATCGTTTCCGTGCTCGGCGAAGATCCTCGCCAGTGGGACGGTCAGGTCGTAGCGAAGCGCCAGATCGGCGAGCTCGTCTTCGCTCGGATCTTCGTCGAGGGCACGCTGGAGTTTTTGTCCCCGTTTCATGATCCGGAAGATCAGCTTCTCGTCTTCGCCGTACTTGCCCAGCAGGGTCGAAAGACGCTCCATCGAGGGCGTCTCCAGGGGCTCGAAGCCGTAGCCCTCGTAGACGTCACGGATGATATCGAAGACGTGATTTCGCCGCGCGACCTGCTCGGGCAGGAAGTCACGCATTCCGCTGGCTGGTGTCGTCGGTTCGTCGGTCATCAGTAGTGCTCGCTCGGTATCGGTTTACGAGGTGACCCGCCGGACCATCTCGGCGATCGGATCGAAGCCATCGAGGTGTTCGCAGGCCTCGAGGACGTAGTCCAGCGACGGGTCGACGTAGGGCAGAAAGCTGTCGTCGTCTTTGACCCGGTCGATGTAGACGAAGCGACCGGCATCTTTAAGTTTGCGTTGGATGGTCTGAAGATGAAAGCCGCGGTGGACGAATTCGGCGGGCTCGCGTTCGGTGTTTCCATGGGCGCTGCACCAGGGAAGCTCGGCCTTTCGACCCCGGTCGAGGTAGTAGTCGACCAGCTTTTGGACGCGCTCAAACGAGAGTTCGATGTACGAGTCGCGAAGCAGCGCCACCAGATCGTAGACCATCGGGGCCACCAGGGCGTCCTGAAAGTCGATGAGCACCCAGGGCGTCTCCTGGTCCAGGCGCGGCTTGTACATCAGATTGCGTGATTGAAAGTCGCGCAGCGCGGGCAGGCTCGGAAGATCGAGCAGAGCGTCGACCAGCTCGTCGAAGGCGGTGTCGACGTCCGCGGCCAGTGAGTCGGGGAGCGGCTGCTCCTGGCGGGCGTCGACGCCCCATTCGAGGAAGTGGTCGAGCTCCCAGCGAAGCGACTCCCGATCGAAGGCGCGTCGCCAGCAGATCGCCCCGTCGGTGGGGCTGGTTTCGTCGCGGCCCCGTCGGTCGACCAGTGCCGACTGGAGCTGGACAATCAGGTCGACGGCCTGCTGATACAGCGCTTCTCCCGCGGCATCCTGGTGAGCCGGCGGCAGCGTGTCGTCTTCGCTGACTCCTCGATACAGGTCTTCGAAGGTCCGGTCGCCCAGGTCCTCCAAGAGCACCACGCCTTCATCGAGGTCGACCCGTTCGATGGCGGGCACGGGCATGCCCAGATCGGCGAGGTATCGTTGCATCTCGATGAAGGGCAGGGTCTCGGAGTCGACGGATTCGCCCGAGGGCCCCTCTTCGCTGTCGGCCTCGTCGAATCCCGGGGCGAGCACCATCGCGATCAGGGTCGTCTCGGAGCGACGAACCGACTGGAGGGTCCAGTCGGTCGCCTCGCCCTGTACCGGTAGCTTCACCCGCCAGTAGATGCGCATCGAGGCGTGCCCGCCCATCTTCTCGAGCGTCGCTTCCTCGATCACCTGGTCGCGAAACTGGTGGGAGAGGGCCGCTTCGATGCGGCGCCGCATGTCGTCGTCATTGTCGAGTATGGTCGCGTCCATCGGATTTTCGCCAGTGTGTGGAATTCAAGAACCGAGGACGATGTCCTCGATGCGTTCGCGAACCGCCGGCATCTCGCGGACCAGCTTCAGGGCGTATTCGGCATGGCCTTCGGTGTAGCCGTTGCCGATCAGAAGGTCGACGTCGCGGCCGACGCCCTCGGCCCCGAGGGCGGCCCGGGAGAAACTCGTGGCCATGTTGAAAAAGTATGCAGTTCCCCGGCGCCGACACCCAAGAACGGCCGACATCTCGGTGCCGGGCACGTTGCATGCGTTGACGACCAGCTCGGGCAGTTGCGGGCGCCACTGTTCGACGACCTCCAGGACCGCAGTCGGTGTCGTCGCATCGGCGGTCGCCCAGTCGTCGATGATTCCGTGCTCGGCCAGGTGTTTCGGGTTCGACTCGTTGAGATCGATGCACCCGATCCAGGGGTCCTCGACCTCGCGTTGTTCGAACGTGTGGTGGGCAGCGGCGGCACACAGCATGCCCGATCGACCCGCACCGAGAATCAAGACGCTGTCGTGGTCTCGACAGAGGCGCCGGGTTCGCGCCGGAGCGCCGCAGACGTCGAAGACCGACACGGCCAGCGTGTCGGCCAGGTCATCGGGCATCACCACCAGCGGCGCCGACGGGGGGAGATAGGCTCGACCGTCGGCGACGATTTGATCGGCCTCGAAGGCGACGTCCGTCACCTGATCCAACTCCAGCGGCGTCAACGTCAGACTCACCAGGGTCGCGATGCGGTCGCCGACGACGAGCTCGACCGGTCCGTCGTAATCGGGGCCGACGGCCCCGACCGTCCCCAGAAGCATGCCGCCGCTTCCGGTCACCGGGTTTTCCATCTTCCCGCGGTTCTCGACGATCGACAGGACCCGTTTGCCGACGGCCTCCGTGTCTTCGCCGACCTCGTCGACGATCTGGTGGAAACTCGCCGAATCGATGTTCAGTCGCTCGACATCGATGGCCACCTCGTTTGAAAACAACGGACCCGAGGCATCGAGTCGTTCGGCGGCCTGGGGAAGTGCCCCCGAAGGTTCGATGACCCGGTGGCAGCCGTAGGGATCGAATGGTTGTCGGACGTCCATGGTGGCGTGTGTGGTTGGCACGGGAAACTCGACGCACTCGGGATAGCACGAACGTCAGTGGAATCAACGGAGAACCGGCCTCCGATGGGACGTGGACGAAAAACGTGATAAGTGAGATGTGTTGCGAACCCATCGGACTCACCGAACACAAGCCGAGATATCAGTATGTTTGGATATAACTCGACGACTTCTTGGAGGGGGCGTGCGATACTCGTCGGCGCCGCGTTGTTGCTCTCCGGATGCAATCTCTTCGGAAGCTGCGGAGACGAGCCGCCCGAGATCGATACGCAGCCGACCCGTAAGATGGCGGCGCATCTGCCCGGTGACGTCACCGGGGCCGTCGTCGTTCAAAAACCCCTGTCGCTGATCGAAGCCTACGGCGCCTGGATGAAGAGTCGTGGGACCGACGGCGCCGGCGACGGCGAGTCCGGGTCGGACGAGGCCGATCGCGTCGCCGAGTTCGAGAAGCGGTTCCGCAAGCAATTCGGCTTCAGCCCGTTCGAAGCGGAGGCCTGGCAATCCGAAACCGGCGTCGACTGGTCGAATCCCGTCGTCGGCGGGTACTTCCAGGATTCTCAGGGGCTCGTTTTGGCGATGAAGGCCTCGGATGCAGACAAGTTTGCCACCTACGTCAAAAATATGCGGGAGGCCGAATCCGTCGGCTCCGAGACCGTCGAAGGCCAGTCACTGCAGGTGGCCAAAGATACCGCGTGGTGTGAGATCGACTCGACGGTGCTCTTGGTGACCGCCACCGGCGACTTCGAAGCGCAGAAAAAGCGCCTGGCCGGCATGTGTGGCGGCGTGCCGCGCAAAGAGAGTCTCGCGTCCCTCGACAGCTTCGATGCGTTCGGCTCCGCGGTGCTGTCGGGCCATCCCGCCGGGATTTTTGTGCGACCCGACGAGGTGATCGCCCGCGCCAATCTGGACGACACCCTCGAGACGTGGGCCAAAAAACACGTTACCTCCGGAGGCGTCGGTCTGGATTTCAGCGACGGCGTCGGTTCCGTTCGTGGATGGACTGGCCTGGACTCCGAGGCCGTGTCGACATTTCGGTCGATGTCGCAGGCCCGGACGACCTATCCGTGGAAGCACTTCGGCGTGGCCGATACATTGATGGGACTCCGGATGGCGTTCCATCCTCCCAGGGCTCTGAAGTTCCTGCGTGACAACGTGATGTCGGACCAGGAGCGCGAGGAGTTCGACGCCAGCCTCGACGCGCTGTCGTCGTCGAGTTCCGTCGAGATCGACATGAAGAAAGATGTCCTGGATGCGGTGACCGGGCAGGTCGGATTCTTCCTGTACGACGTCGAGATACCCGAGCAACTCGGCCGGATGGGGGTCGCCACGATCGCCCAGTCGCTGAAAGGAATGCTGGTCATTCAGTTCAAAGACGCTGCTTCGCGAGACAAGGTGCTCAAAGCGCTCTACGGTGCCGTTCCCACCCGCGACTTCAGTCCCGAGCCGATCGAGACCGGCGAAGGCGAATCCGATGCGGATATTCAGGTCACCCGCTCCCCGGTTCCGGTGGCGCCGAACCTGTATTTGCACGACAACGTCGCGATGCTGGCGACCGCCGGTGTCGGAGATGACGAGGCCCGGGCCTTTCTTCGCGGAACACGCAAGGACGAGATGCTCGTGGACCTCGAGGACCGCGCCCTCGGCGCCGAGTTCGTCGAGGCGGATCATTTCAACGGCGTCTACGTCAACTACACCCGGGTCAACGAGGTCCTCCCCGACGCCGGCCTCTTCAAGTCGGCTTCGTCGTTGACGGACCCCTTCCGCGAACAGCTCTTCGAGGTCCGGGTAGCCGACAGCGGTGTCTTCTACGAGGCTCGCACCGAAGTCGATCCCGATGGTCCGGCTCTGGGTGAGTTTATCGATGGATTCATCGGAGGGTTGGGCGCGTCCGCCGGGAGCATGGTGCCCTATATCGGCGAAGAGCCTGCGGGAAGCGGGGATATCGGGTCCGGCAGCTCGGACGACGGTCTCGGTGGCGACCTGAAACTCGATCCGCCGTCGGAGACGATGCCGCCCGGAGGTCCCCCCGGCGGTTCGATGGGCGGCACGGAGGGTGGTCTGCCCTCCGGTGATCCGGAGTTGAAGCTCAAGAGCTTCGACGAGTGACGCGGACTCCGTCCATCCAGACCTCGAGCACCTGGGTGTGCCAGATGTCGTCGGGGGTCGACTCGAACGGATCTCGATCCAGTACGATGAAATCGGCGAGGTGGCCGGGTCGCAGTTGGCCGGTTCGGCCTTCGGTGTGGGCGGCGTAAGCGGCGCCGGTGGTGTAGCCGGCCAGTGCCGCTTCGACGCTCAGCGCTTGCCGGGGTCGGAATCCCCGGCCCCGAGCGTCTCGGCGGGACATCGCCGTGGCGATACCGTGCCAGGGATTCGGATCCTCGATGGGATAGTCACTGCCGGCCGCGAGCCTCGTCTGACCGGCCAGATCTCCCCAGCGAAACATACGGTCGAGCTGTGAGTCCGACAGAAGGTCGTCGGCCCAGGCGGCATCGCTGCGCATGTGAATCGGCTGGATGCTGGCGATGACGCCCAGCTCCGACAGCCGAGCGAGATCGTCGTCGTGTAACATCTGAGCGTGTTCCAGCCGGGGTCTCAGATGGTCGCGTTGCTCCTCGGGGATCGATTCGTATGCGTCCAACACGCGCCGGGTTGCGGCGTCGCCGATCGCGTGGGTCGCCACCTGCCAGCCCGAGGCGCTCAATTGCCGTGCCCGTTCGGCGAGTTCGTCGGCCTCGATCATCGCCACGCCGCGGGAGCCGTCGGGATAGGTGTCGAGCAACAAGGCCCCCTGTGAGCCGAGAGCCCCGTCGGCAAAGAACTTCACTGCGCGACACTGCAACCAATCGTCCGCCTGTTGGAAGGGGCCTTCGGCGGTCAGGGCGTCGATTCCGTCGTCTTGGCCATCGACCATCAGATACATCCGAAGCGGTAGCTCCCCCTGGTCGGCCAGGCGACGCATCGTCGCGACCCGGTCGACGCTGACCAGCGCCTGGTGGGCCGAGACGATACCGTGTCGGCGCATGCGACCCGCCGCCTCCCGCATCAGATGAAGATCTTCGGCTTCTGTCGGTGCCGGAATCGCCTCCAGGACGGGGTCCATGGCCGCGTCGACGAGTATTCCGGTCGGCCGGCCGTCAGCATCTCGGACGATGCGACCGTCGGTTCGATCGGAGGCCGATCCAGAGGCCTCCAGTGGCAGATTGCCCCGGCGCATCGCCTCGGAGTTGACGGCTATCGCGTGGTTGTCGACGCGGTGCAGACAGACCGGTCGATCGGGAAACGCCGCGTCGAGGTCCGACCGCGAAAGCGACTCGCCGGCACCCCAGTTGTTGTCGTCCCAGCCCCGACCCAGGATCCACTCTCCCGGAGACAACTCCGGATCGCGCTCACGGAGTCGGTCGAGCACGACGGCCGGGTCCGATGCCTCGGACAGGTCGATCGACCCGGCGCGGCGCCCGACCCCCCAGAGGTGACAGTGGGCATCGGACAGTCCAGGAAAGACGCACGCGCCCTCCGGCTGAACCAGACGTTCGCCCGATTCGTGGTCCTCTCGAGCATGGTCGCCGACGGCGATCACCTGCCCGTCGTTCAGCCGCAGTGCATCGGTCGTGCGTCCAAAGGGATCGAGATAGATGCGCGGATGTTCGATCAGCATGTCGAACTCGCTCTACTGGGGGCTGCCTTTTTATGTGCCATCTTCAACCTCGCGATCCTGAGTTTGTCCATGTTGGATCCCCGGCGCAAGATCTGCTCCGAATTGTCCCCGGGTTGCATCGAAACCTTCAGGGGAGATACTGCGGGGGCCAGGTGTTTACCGGAGGTTACAGGCTATGTTGATCGATGTGCACGCCCATCTCATTGGGGTCGACCCGGACAACGGGTGCTACGTGGAGCCGTCGATGCGCCGCGGACTCCTCTTTCAATACCTCAAACGCACCCTCGGTCTGGGAGGGGTCCCGGAAGATGAGTTGGATGCCGCCTACCGTGAGCGTCTCGTAGAGTGGGCCGAGAGCAGTGAGCTCGACGGGGTCGGTGTGTTGGCGATGGATGGCGTCTACAACCGTGACGGCGAACTCGACCGGGACCGCACCTCGGTGTTGGTGTCGAATGACTACTGCCTGCAGGTCTGTGCAGAGGCCGACGAACTTCTGCCCGTCTGTTCGGTCAATCCCCATCGCTCCGATGCCATCGAGGAACTCGAGCGGGTGGTCAAAGCCGGGTCGGTGGCCATCAAGCTGCTACCGAACAGCCAGGACATCGACCCGGCGGATCCCGCGCATCGGCCCTTCTGGGAGCGAATGAGCGAGCTGGGTGTGCCGCTGCTGACCCACACCTCCTTTGAGCATACGATCCCCGTGATCAACCAGGACTGGGGCCACCCGCGCCGCCTCACGGCCGTATTGGACGAAGGTGTCACGGTCATCGCCGCCCACTGCGCCTCCGCTGGCGTCGTACACCTGACCGAACACTTCGACATCTGGCTCGACATGATCCGGACCTACCCGAATCTATACGGCGATATCTCCGCGCTCGCTTCGATGGCGCGGTTCTCGTACATCGGTCGTGTGCTCGACGATGAGATGGCCCGCCAGCGGGTGATGCTCGGCAGCGACTTTCCGATTCCCGTGTCGCCGTGGCTGTTTCTGAATAACCTCGGTTGGAACGAGGTGACTCGCCTCACTGGCATCGACAATCCCCTGCAGAAGAACCTCGCCACCTTCCGCGCTCTTGGCTGTGAACAGTCGATTCTTCGGCGTGGGCAGAGAGTGTTGCGGGTTTAGTTGGCGCGTTTCACGGCGTCGCGTCTCGCGTAGGACGTACGAGGTACGACGGGAGCCGCGAAGCACGTGACCGCGTCTCGCGCAGGACGTACGAGGTACGACGGGGTCCGCGGGGTCGTGAGTGCGGGGATCGTGGGCAGGCGGAGGCCGTGAGTGCGCCGATCATGAGTGTGCGGAGGTGGACACGCCCGGGCTTCGACGGCGCCTGAAGGCGCCGCCAGCACCCGGGGTTACGAAACCGCGGCGGCGCGCTGGAGGCGCGACACGCCGCATGATCGCCCGGTTCGCTACGAGGCGCACCAGCGCCTCGCGAGACCGGGATGACCGTCTTACTGAAACCGATCAACGCTCGTGTCGGCATCTTCAGCCGGCTGCCCTCTTCGCAAGCACGACCCCAGCGGGCCAGAAAACCCCGCAAGCACGAAAATCGACAGTCGCCGCGCGCCGCAGGCGAATCTATTTGCCCTGGCGAGAATGTGGTTATTTTTGCTCCGGTCGGTGACATGAATGCCAAGGGAGCTTGTGATGATGTGGATGCGCAGGGCAATGGGATGGGTCTGTCTATTCGGGCTGCTGACAATGATCTACGGCTGCAGCGCGGGTTGTGGATCCGACAACAACGACACCGAGAAGAAAGTCGACGATGGGCGTGTGAGAACCCCGATCGGGTTGAGTTTCGTGCCTCCCGAGCAGTGGGAGGTTGTCGCCAGCCCGGCGGCGGTTTCGATGCAGCCGCCGGACTACAAAGAGGGCGCCGAAGAATACCTGCTGGTGCTTCGGTTTGCGCCCGATGATCTGGAGACGCCCACTCAGATCGGCAGTGAATATCTGAAGACGTTGGCTACGGAATTTGAGGGGAAGGTACCGGACGCCGAACGGGTGGACCCGTCCGTCGAACTGGCCGACGAGATGTCGATCGGCGGGGTGGCCTGGGACATTCAGAAGGCCGATGAGCTCAAGCGGGTCGCATTTTATATGGCTCTGGATCGGCCCTGGATGCTCGTGCTTCGCGTATCGGGGCCTCGTGACAGGGTGCTATCGTTGACCGAGCCGCTGAGCGAACTTTTCGGGAGTGTTCGGCTGGAGGAGTCGATCATCGATCCCGTACTTGTGGGGACCTGGCAACGCGAAACGGACGGCCAAACCGAGGGATCCGCGCCGTCGGAGATGGTGCTCGAGAAGGATGGAACCCTGAGAGTGGTCTACGCCGAGTCGTCGATGGAGGGTGAGGACTCCGGAGACCTGGGCCGGTGGGCGGTCCACGGCGAAGATTTCTATCAGTATGTGGGGAGCCGTCGCAGCGGCAGCGTCTGGATGGATTCGCAGGCGTGGAACCTCAAAGACGACGGTCACATCCTCGAGATCGGGGACGGCGATTCCAAGAAGACCTGGGTCCGGCAGTAAGAGGCTCCCGGCGCTTCAGTCTGCTGCGGTGTCGTCTCGTTCGGACGTCTCGATCATCACGTGGCCGATGTCCTCCCAGAGCCATTCGAAGTCGGCGCGATCGAAGCGAGCGCCGGAGCCGAACCAGTCGGCGCCGTCCTGCACATCGAAGGGGCCCCGAAGATAGTGCCCCACCACATCGAGGTGGTCCGCGCGGACCACACCCCGAAAGTCGCCCCAGATTTGGCTGAGCGTGGGGACGACGCCGTCGCTGGTCGACTCGTTGATGTCAAAGGGGAGGGGGTGGCCGCTGATGGCGTCTTTGGCCTCGATCGGGGAGTGGTAGTCGTAGCCGGAGTGAGCCCGCGAGGTCAGCGTCCAGAGGGTGCCGTAGAGCACCTTGTTCAGAGGGGTCAGCAGGTGCCGAAGCCGGATCTTGCGCAGCACCTGGGTCGGGGCGGGTGCCGCCGTGGCGTATGAGACGTAGCGTGTGCCGGGGGCGTCGGGGACCGTTGCGTTGAAGATATCCATCCCCTCCGGGGTCAACTGCACCATCGAGCCCTGGTCGTCGAGGATCGAGTGGAGGAACCGGCGAACTTCCCGTTCGACATCCTCGTTGAAATCCTTCAGGAGCTGGTCGGTGATCTGTTCGATCAGCGAATCATTCAGATGAAGGAGATCGTTGACCCGGGTGACCTGACCGAGCAGGCCGGCCAGCAGGCGAATCGGCCGGCGCCACAGCCCCACGATCATCACCAACGTGACGAGATACAGCAAATTCTGCCCGTAAAACGTGCTGAAGAAGTTCGCCAGGGGAGTGCCGTAGTGCGGAGCTCCGATCGAGACGACCGTGCGCAGGTTTTCATCGATGGAGCCGGCCGACGATGGGCGTTCGAGCTGTGCTCCCGGAGTGGCCGCCAGACGGGCGTCGAGTGCACCCGTCGAATGTCCCACGAAATGGAGGGCGACACCGTCGTCGAAACCGCGGTGGTCGTCGACCGTGCGGATCAATTTTTGAGCGCGTTCCTTGATCGACGCCGTCGGCAGCGTATCGACACCGATGATCTCGACGTCGATCCCGCGACGGATGAAGACGTCCTCCAGGATCTCTCGGACGGCGCGAAAATACGAGATCTCGCCGAGGCTCGAGAAGCCGAAGAAACCCGGGATGAGATAGATCTGGTGGCGGGGCTGATCCATAGAGCCAAGTTTAGTGCGTGTCGGTGAGACGTGATTGTCGCGAAGGACGTTGCACGAAGTCGAGTCGGGCTGGCAACCCGAATTCGGCGTCGACGGACTCGGCAGTTGGCGGTCCGTCGGGAGTTCTGTAGTCTCTGAGGGCCCTTCGCGCCGACGGATTCACGATGGCCAACTTGCTGACAATTGCGGGGACCGATCCCTCGGGAGGGGCTGGCATACAGGTCGACTGCCAGGTCTTCCGCGATTTTGGCTTTCACGGGTTGTCGGCGATCACGGCGATCGTCTGGCAGAATACCGTCGCCGTTCGCGGTTTCGAATCCGTGGGACCGGCGCAGCTTCGAGATCAACTCGCCGCCGTCGACGATGACCTCGATGTCGGCGCCGTCAAGATCGGGATGCTTCCCGATGTGGAGGCCGTCGAAGTCGTCGCCGCATGGCTGGATGATGGGTCCGAATCGGCGCCACCCGTCGTCTACGATCCGGTGCTCGCAGCGGGATCCGGGGACAGGGATCTTCACCAGGGCAATGTCGTCGATGCACTCGCCGCCGAGCTCCTGCCGCGGGTCGATGTATTGACCCCGAATCTGCCCGAGGGGGCGACCCTGAGTGGCCTCGAGGCCGAGAGTCTGGAGGGGATGTGCCGGATGGCCGAGGGTCTGTCCGAGCTGAGTACGGCGTCCATCCTGCTGAAGGGCGGCCACCTGGAGGGTCGGTTGTCGAGAGGCGTGATCGATGTGTGGGCCGACGACTCCGGTGTGGAGATGTTGCCTGCCCTGGATCGGGTCGTCGACGACGTGCGGGGTACGGGATGTCAGCTCTCCAGCGCCGTGGCCGCGCTTCTGGGGACCGGAAAGGTCACCCGACGCCGGGCCGCCGGAGCGGCCAGAGAGTATCTGAATCAATTGCTTCACGAGTCGACCGAACGAGTCGGACAGGGGCGGCCGGTGGTGGTCCGAGCCGACGGTCGAAGCCGAGAGATCGCCGGGTCGATCTTGAAGGGCCTCGGCTGACGAATCCGCTCGACTGGTGGCCGTTTGAACGCCTGAAGGCCGCTGTGCTAATGACCCGCTTCGTACTGAAGCGCCCGCTCGGGGCGCGAGCACGCTCGAAGCCGTATCTGGTGAAAGGAGTTTGACGTGGCTGGTGACTACAAATCGACGCTGAATCTTCCGTCGACCGATTTCCCCATGCGGGCGAATCTCTCGGAGCGGGAACCCGACCAGATCGAGGCCTGGGAAGAGCAGGAGATCTACGAGCGGATGGTCGAGAAGCGCCGCCAGGAGGGAGCCGATCGTTTCGTCTTCCACGACGGCCCGCCGTACGCCAACGGTCATCTCCACCACGGCCACATCCTCAACAAGTCGCTGAAGGACTTTGTGGTCAAGTACCAGAACATGGCCGGCAAGGTCTGTGAGTTTGTCCCGGGCTGGGACTGCCACGGTTTGCCCATCGAACACGAGGTCGACGACGAGCTCGGCGACGAGCGCTTCGAGATGACGACCACCGAGATCCGACAGGCGTGCAGGGAGTATGCCGACCGGTTCGTCGACATCCAGCGTGACGAGATCCGTCGGATCATGTGCTTTTCCGACTGGGACAATCCCTACCGGACGATGTCGTACGACTACGAGGCGACGATCATCCGGATGCTCGGGGAGTTCTTTGACAGCGGGCTCGTCTACCGGGGGCTCAAGCCGGTTCATTGGGACTGGGATTCTCGGACCGCGCTGGCCGAAGCCGAGGTCGACTACAAGGAGCTGCGTACCGAGCATGTCTACGTGACATTCCCTTTCGAGGATGCGCCCTCTGATTTGGAGGTGGCGGCCGGAGACCGTGAGCTGTCGGTGGTCATCTGGACGACGACCCCGTGGACGCTGCCGGCCAACCAGGCGATCGCCCTGAATCCCACGCTGAACTACCAGCTCGTCGGATTCGAGTCCGGCGGCCGCGACCAGGCCGTCGTCGTCGCCGAGGGGCGTCGCGACGCGATGTTCGAAGATTGCGACATCGACGAATTCGAGGTGCTCGCGGAGTTTGCCGGGCGCGAACTCGTCGGAGAACTCGGCGAAGGCAAGGGGTTTGCGGCGCGCCACCCGTGGCTGGACCGCGATGTCCCGCTTTTGCCTGCGCCCTACGTCACCCTCGAGCAGGGGACCGGTTGCGTCCACACCGCCCCGGGCCACGGTCAGGAGGACTTTGCGCTCGGACAGCAGTTCGGGCTCGATGTCCTGTGCCCCGTCGGCGAAGATGGACTGTTCGACCAGAACTTCGTCATCGAAACCGGCGAAGAGACCGTCGAGCTGGAGGGGACCCACGTGCTGTCGGCCAACGGTCCCATCAGCGAGGCGCTGGATCACTGGGGTCGGCTGCTCAACGAGCCCAACGAGCGGATCACCATCGACCGATATCCCTTTGGGTGGCGCTCCAAAAAACCGGTGATCTTTCGGGCGACGACTCAGTGGTTTGTGGCCATGGAACCGGAGACGGTCGGCGGCGACGTGCCGGCGCTGCGCGAAGGCGCGCTGGATGCCATCGACGACGTCGACTGGATTCCCGAGTGGGGCTACGACCGGATCAGCGGCATGGTCGAGGCCCGGCCCGACTGGTGCATCAGCCGCCAGCGGACCTGGGGTACGCCCATCACCGTCGTCTTCTGCGAGGATTGCGACACCGCGGTCGTCGACGGCGAAGTCGCCGATTACGTGGCCGAACGTGTCGAAGACCACGGCGCGGACATCTGGTTCGACTGGGAGCTCGAAGACCTGCTTCCTGACGGACTGGAGTGTCCGGACTGCGGCGGAACCGACTTTCATCGAGAGACCGACATCCTGGACGTCTGGTTTGACTCGGGCGTCTCATGGGCCGCCGTCCTCGAGGCGCGCGAAGGCGTCGGCGACACCGCGGACCTCTACCTCGAGGGGAGCGACCAGCATCGCGGATGGTTTCAGTCGAGCCTGATGACCGGGGTCGTCACCCGAGGCCACGCGCCCTACAAGACGTGCCTGACCCACGGATTTGTGACCGACGAGCAGGGCCACAAATACTCGAAGTCGTCTCAGAACTTCGAGCCTCCCGAGAAGATGCTCTCTGAGTACGGCGCCGAGGTCCTGCGAATGTGGGTCGCATCGGTCGACTTCACCGGGGACGTGGCGCTGTCGAGCGAGATTCTGGACCGGACCGCAGATGCGTATCGCAAGGTGCGCAACACCTTCCGGTTTATGCTGGGCAACCTCCAGGACTTCGACCCCGCCGAAGACGCGCTCGACTACGGTGAGCTGCGCGAGATCGACCGGTGGATCTTGCATCAAACCTCGGAGGTCGTAGGAGAGATCGAGCAGGCCTACGAAGAGTGCGACTTCAAGACGGTCTACCAGGCGCTCAACGAGTTTGCGACCGTGGACCTGTCGAACATCTACATGGATGTGCTCAAGGATCGCCTCTATTGCGAACCGACCGACAGCCGGGCACGCCGCTCGGGGCAAACCGCCTACTGGCGCGTGCTCAGCGCGCTGGTCCGCGCCGCGGCACCGATCCTGTCGTTTACCGCGGAGGAGGCCTGGTCCCATCTGCCCCACGGCCCCAACGCCGAAGAAGACAGCGTGTTTCTGTCGGACTTTCCGGCCCCGCCGACCTCGTGGCACGATGAGGAACTCGACAGTCGCTGGGAGCGGCTGTTGTCGGTGCGCCGCGACGTCCAGAAGGCCCTCGAAGAAGCACGTCAGGGCGAAGACGGCATCGGAAGCAGTCAGGAGGCCGTGGTCACGGTCCGCGCCGACGGATCCCTCCGGGAGCTTCTGGAGGATTATGAGGACCGACTGGCCGAGCTGTTCATCGTGAGTGAAGCCGTCGTCGAAGATGGCGAGCCGGCCGGCGACCAGCGGCTCTCGGTCGGGGTTCAACCCTCGACGGCCGAGAAGTGCCCGCGATGCTGGAACTTCTGGGTCACCGACGAAGACGACGAGATCTGCAGCCGTTGCCAGCGCGTCGTCGAGGAAGCGTGAACGAGTCAACGTCGACGAAATACTGGATCTTCGCGGCGATTCTGATCGTCGGCGTCGGACTCGACCAGTGGACGAAGTGGTACGCTCAAGAGCGACTCGCGACGAGTCGCCCCGGAGAGGTCGTCCACCACCTCGAACTCGAGGTCTCGGAGGCCGATCAGGGTGAGACCCTCCGAGAGTTCCTGACCGATGAATTGGCGTGGAACGACGGCGAGACCATCGATCGGATCGCCAAATTTCACGTCCGCGCGCCCACCGGCGAGCCGATCGGTCCAGACGAGCCGGTGGAGCCGGGCGAGACTCTGACGGTGTTGAATCGGTCGGTCACGGTCATCGAGGGCTACTGGGACTTCGAGTACACGGTCAATCCCGGTGCGGCCTTTGGACTCCTGGCCGATTCCAATTCACCCTATCGCACACCGTTTTTTGTGGTCGTCAGTCTTCTGGCGTTGGCGATCATCCTGTATATCCTGCGAGGTGTCCGATCGCGTCAGCGCCTGTTGATCACCGCCCTGTCGTTTATCGGAACCGGGGCCGTGGGCAACTTCGTCGACCGGGTCCGCTTTGGGCACGTCATTGACTTCGTCGTCTGGAAGCTCGGCGACGAATTCCGCTGGCCGACGTTCAACGTGGCTGACGCGTTTATCACCGTCGGCGTGGGTCTGATGTTGCTCGAGATTCTCCGCGACGTCTGGTCGAACGCCGAAGACACTCCCCCGAACCGTTGAGCCGCGCTATGACTTCGATGCAAAAAAAGGTCGCGATCTTTGTCACCGTCGTCGTGGTGGGGGTCGCCATCGATCAGATCACCAAGTACGTCGCCGCGGACCGGCTGGCGACGACGGTCCGGGGGCATGTCGAACATCCGATCGAAGTGACGGTGCCGGAGTCTCAGGATGGTGAGACTCTGGAGAGCTACCTGCGCGACGAGTTTGCGTCGAATACCCCCATGGACGTCCGCCGGATCATTCGAAGGGGCGTCCTGGGGCCAGATGGACAGCCGATGGCGGCCGGCGACACGGTTCAGACGGGTCAGACTCTGACGGTACTCAACCGCACCGTGACCGTCATCGACGGCTACTGGGAGTGGGAGTACGCCGAGAACACGGGGGCCGCCTTCAGCTTTCTGGCCGGCGGCGAGGGCGAGTGGCGAAGGATCCTGCTGATCGTCGTCAACATCATCGCCTTCGGGTTTCTGATCTATCTGCTTCGGATCGTACGGGCCGACCACAAACTGTTTCTGTTTGCCATCTCGCTGATAGGAAGTGGCGCGATCGGCAACCTGATCGATCGGGTGAGGTTCGGATACGTCGTCGACTTCATCCTCTGGAAGGTCGGTGATCAGTACCGGTGGCCGAATTTCAACGTCGCCGACATCTGTATTACCGTCGGGGCGGTGACCGTCATGGCGCTGGTCTTGTTCGGAAACATCGAAGAGCTCGAGGAGACGCCAGAATGACTGAACAAACAGCACCGGATACGCTGCTTCAGCGGGTGATTGTCCCGCTCGCCAGCGAGTCTGACGCCCAGAAGACCTGTCAAAGTCTGCTGCCGCGCATCGAGGACTCCCACGGCGAAGTCATCTTCTTGCATGTAATTGAGAAGGGCGGCGGCGCGCCCGACAAGGCCTCGGTCGAGCAGATGGAGACGCGGGCCGAGGTTCTGTTCGACAAGGCCGAGGCAGCCGCCTCCGCGCGGGGCATCCCCGCCGAGCGTCGCCTCGTCTACGGAACCGATGTCGTCGAGACGATCCTCGAGGCGGCCCAAAACGAGTCGGCGAGTTCGGTGGCCTTCACGCCGCGTGCGGGCAATCGACTCGTGCGCTGGCTCTCCGGGGATACCGCGCTGCGCCTTGTCACCGAGAGTTCCATCCCGGTGATCGTCTTTCCTGAGTCTGCGGAGGAGCCCGATTCCTGAATTAGCCAAGGACCTCGGACCGCTTGAAGCCCTGACGATTGGCGTGGGGACGATGATCGGCGCGGGCATCTTCGTGCTGCCCGGCGAAGCAGCCGGCGTGGCTGGTCCGGCGGCCGCTCTGTCGTTTCTGGCCGGCGGCATCATCGCGCTGTTTACGGCCCTGTCGGCCAGTGAGCTCGGCACGGCGATGCCCAAAGCGGGCGGAAGCTACTACTACGTCAACCATGCGCTGGGCCCGGCCTTCGGCAGCATCGCCGGCTGGTCGAACTGGATGGGCCTGGCCTTTGCATCGGCCTTCTACGCCATCGGGTTTGGCGACTACATCGTCTCGTGGCTGCCCTGGGCGGACATGATGCAGTTATCGGCCCTCGGCTTTACCCTGGAACCGGGGCAGGTCGGAGGGCTCGCCGCCGCGGCGCTCTTTATCGGTGTCAATTACGTGGGCGCCAAGGAAACAGGCAGGCTCCAGAACATCATCGTACTGACCCTGCTCGGCATTCTGGCCGTCTTTCTCAGCGCCGGGATGTTTCAGGCGGACATGAACAAGATGACGCCGTTTGCGCCCAACGGCATGGACGCCATCCTGCCGGCCACGGCTCTGATCTTTGTGTCGTTTCTGGGGTTCGCCAAAATCACGACCGTCGCCGAAGAGATCAAAAACCCGGGGCGAAATCTGCCGCTGGCCGTCATCGGCAGTGTCGTCATCGTGACGGTGATCTACGTCATCACCATGGTGATCTTGACCAGCGTGGCGGCCCAGCCGCTCGATGAACTGGGCAAGGTCGCCGTCGTGGAGGTCGGCCGCATCGCGCTGGGAAGCTTCGGCGTGGTGATGCTGACCTTCGGCGGCCTTCTGGCGACGGCCTCCAGCGCGAATGCCTCGATTCTGGCCTCGTCGCGGATCAACTTCGCCATGGGCCGGGATCGACTCGTGTCAAACTGGCTGAATGAAATCCACGACCGCTTCGCCACGCCGCACCGCTCGATTGCCCTCACCGGTGTGCTGATCCTGGCGTTCATCGCCTACGGCGACATCAAGGTGTTGGCCAAGGCGGGGGCGGTGCTGCACCTTCTGGTCTACGGACTCTTGAATATCGCGCTGATCGTTATGCGCGAGGCGCCCGACGTCAACTACGACCCCGACTTCCGTATACCGCTTTATCCCTGGGTACCTATCTTCGGCGCGATAAGCTCCTTCGCGCTGATCGCCTACATGGATCCGGTGGAGATGGGTCTGGGCCTTGGATTCGTGGTGCTTGGATTGGTCTGGTATGCGCTCTACGCCCGCCGCAAGGTGGACCGTCAGGGAGTGCTCAACGAACAGATCCTGAAACTCTCGGAGCCCTCGGCGCCGGAGGTTCTGCGCGAGGAGGCGCCCGAACCGGACCCTGGTTTTCGTGTCATGGTCGCCCTGGCGGCGCCCAAAAGCGAAAAGCAACTCATTTCGATCGCCAGCGCCCTGGCCAAGGCGAAGGGTGGGACCGTCGTGGCCGTCCACATCGTGCAGGTCCCGGATCAGACGGCCCTGCAGGCCGGGGCGGCGAGCCTGGAACGGCTCGATCGAAGCTCACAGCTCCTGATGGAGAAGGCCAAAAAGGATGCCGAGACCTTCGGCGTCGACATCGAGACCCACAACATTCTGTCTCACCGTCGATTCGCAGAGATCTTCGACGCCGCGCGGGAGCAGCGGGCAGACAAGGTGGTCGTCGGATGGGGCGCCGGATCCCACGGCAGTCGTGGCCGGTTCGAAAACGCCCTCGACGACCTGACGGGTGCTCTGCCCTGCGACTTTATCGTCTTCAAGGACCGCGGCTTCGAACCCTCTAAGATCCTCCTTCCCACTGCTGGCGGCCCGGACACCGATGTCGGAGCCGAGATCGTCCACGCCATGGAGGCGGAGTTCGACGCCGAAGTGACGTTGTTGCACGTGGTCCGCAGCGAGGACGAACGTGCGGACGGCGAGGCATTTCTGTCGAAGTGGGCCTCCAAGAATGCCTTCGACGCGGCCGACAAGCGTGTCGCCGTCGGCGAAGATGCCTACGGGGAGATTCGCCGGCAGGCCGAAGGGCAGACCTTGGTGGTCCTTGGAGCCACCGAACGAGGGCTGCTTGAGAGGCTGTCGGAGGGAAGTGGCGTGGCCGAGCTCGCCGAGTCACTGGAGATCTCGGTCATCCTGGCGGAGCAAGCCCGGCCACGGTCGCTCAAAGAGCGGTTGTTCGGTACCTGAGGTCAGCGCCGCTCGATGGTCACTTCTTCCATCACAACTGGATCCTCCGGTCGGTCGTTTCCGTCGGTCTCGACCGAGCCGATCTCGTTGACTACGTCCATCCCGTCGACGACTTGCCCGAAGACCGCGTGGCGGTTGTCCAGGTGGGGTGTCGGTCGCAGAGTGATGAAGAACTGACTGCCATTGGTGTCGGGGCCGGCGTTGGCCATCGACAGCATGCCCGGCTGGTTGTGGGAGAGCTCGTTGTCGAACTCGTCGGCAAACATGTAGCCGGGTCCGCCGCGGCCGGTGCCGGTCGGGTCGCCGCCCTGGAGCATGAAGTCGTCAATGATGCGGTGGAAGCTGAGCCCGTCGTAGAATGGCTCGTTTTTGTCCTCGCCCGTCTTGGGGTCCTGCCAGGTGCGTTTGCCGGTCGCCAATCCGACGAAATTGGCCACGGTCTTGGGCGCGTCGTCCTCGAACAGGCGGATGTCGATCGTCCCGTGGTTCGTCTCGATGATGGCGTGAAGGTCGCCGTCGCCGGGTACGTAGTCGGAGGGGACTTCGTCGAAGGTCTGAAGTTCGGTCATCTCTGAGTCCTTGCAGGTCGTGTGGAATGCGCGAATTGAATGCTTCCGGTCGGATGCACGTCCCCAAGGTAGCCCCCACCGAGTACTTCGTAAATGCGGGCTGAGTTCAATTGGTCACGGCGGGTCCGTTTCGTTACACTGATTGCGCCGTAAGTGTGATTCATGTCGGAATGGGTGAATTTAATGAAATCAGGATCGTTCGATTTACTCGCCTGTGCGGTCTTTGCGCTCGCCTTGGCCGCGCCTTCCACTTTATTGGCTCAGAGCGAGTCGCCCTCGACCGATTCAGGTGAGTCGGCGACATCGGATGATCCGATGCATTTCTCCCTGCGCCTCGGCGTAAAGGGAGGATTGAACGTGCAAGGCGCCGAGGAAGTACCCGAGAATGTCCCCAACTACCGGGCCAATGGGACGACGTACGACTTCCAGGATACGAACATCTTCGGGATGTTTGGCGTCGGGGGCGGCGGCGGGGCGGTCGCCGAGATCCGATTCGGTGAAATCGTCGGGCTGGAGACCGGCTTTTATGTGAGCGCCGACAACGCCAAGGGCAACAATGAAGTCACTCAAGCCGGAAGCGGCAGTCAGGAAGGAACGGCCCGGCAATTTCAGAAGACGACGGCCTTCCACGTGCCGCTTTTGGTGAAATTTGCGCTGACCAAGAAGGACATTCGCCCGGTCCTCGGGCTTGGACTTGAATTCGTCATCCAGCGCGACAGCAGTCTGACCTACGAGAACGATCAAATCGCTGTTGATCCGAGCAACGACGACGGTCGCGCGCCGTCCGAGCGTACCGAAATCAAGACTTCCAACTACACGATGTTTATGTTCACCGGCGGAGTGGAATTCGACGTCGGACCGGTGACGATCCCGCTGGAGCTGCGCGTCGGATACAACCTTGGCTGGGACAACCAGTTCGCCCAGCGGGTCGATGTGCGCGATCAGGACGGCATGGACAACCAGAACGAGACGTTCATCTACGATGGACGGTATCTGGGCCACGCCGGGATCTTCACCGGCGTGCAGTACCGCTGGGACTTCGGCGGCTCTCCCGACACATCGGAGTGATCGATGCATCTCGGGTTCGACATCGGGGGTACCACCGCGCGGTGGGCCGCCTTCGATGATGCGTGGAATCGTGTGGCCGAGGGATCGGAGCGGATCCGCGACCGCCGCGCGCCCGATGATCTGCAGGCGGCTGTCGTCGAGATGACTCGAGAGGCCGTCGAGGGGTCGGATACGGACCTCGAGTCCGTCGGGATCGGGCTGGCCGCCCACTTGAATCGCTCCGGCACGGTCGTGCGCAACTCACCGAACCTTGGATGGCGCGACGAGCCGTTCGGAGCCGCGCTCGACGAGGTGCTCTCGAACGTCTTCGAGACGCCACCCAGCGTCCGTCTGTTCAACGACGTAACCGCGGGGCTCGCCGGAGAACGCCAGGTGGGTGCCGTCCAGGGTGTAGACGACATTCTTGCCGTCTATGTCGGTACCGGCGTCGGCGGGGCGGTCGTAAGCGGCGGCGATCTTCAGTTTGGGGCCGGCGGCAACGCCGGCGAGATTGGGCACAGCAAGGTCGAAGCCGGCGGACGGATCTGTGGGTGCGGAGAACGTGGGTGCGTCGAGGCCTACGCGGGAGGCATCCATCTGGAGCGGCGCGTGGGAGGGCTCGTTGAATCCGACGAGGTCGACGGACTCGAATCCAATGCGTCGTTATCCGAAGCCGATGGACTGGCCGATGAGGTCGAGGCGCTCGACGGAATCTGGCGCCGGGCGACCGACGCTCTGGCCATCGTGGTGGCGAATGCCTGCACCCTTCTGGATCCGGCCGTGCTCTTGTTGGGCGGAGGGGTGATCGAACACTGTCCTACGTTTCGAGGTCGATTGGCGCGGAAGATTCCGTCCCAGGTCCTCGAGGTCGTCCGGGAGGATCTCGAGATCCGGCGCCCGACACTCGGGGATCGAGCGGGGCCCCTCGGCGCCGCGCTGCTGGCTCATCACGGGGTCGACGGCCATTCCGATTAATGGGTGTTCGAGAACTTCTTTATGACTGACTCTCCACGAGAATCCGCCGGTGTCGTGCCGGTTCGCCGGGCTGAGACCGACTCTGGGTTCCAGGTCCTCTGGACCCGACGCCCCGAAGGCCGGTTTCTGTCGGGGTTTCGCAGTTTTGTGATCGGGCGAGTCGAAGACACCGACGCGGATTCGAACGATTCTCCCCACCGGGAGGCTGCGCGCCGCGAGTGGTGTGAAGAGGCAGGCTGGGAACACGCGGGCAGGGCGTTGGACGCCCAGCGTTTGAAACCCATCGGCGAATGGACATCCCCGGCATGGGCCGGCGAGGTGTACCACACGAGGTTTTTCGTGCTGGAGCTTAACGAGGACGAAGCGGCCGGCTGCACGGAGGCCCTGGATCCCCGCGAGCACGACGATCCGGAATGGATCGATCCCGCTCGGGCCCTCGAGCGCTGGCGGCGCGACGAGGTGCTGCTGTCGCCGCCGATCCTGCGGGTCTTGCAGGAGTTCGACGAGGGGATTCCCGCGCCGGAGTCGAGGCTCGAGATCGAAGGATTCCAGGTCTCCGGTGGACACTTCATGTTGCCGCTTCGATCTCCGACGCTGCCACCCGCCGAGTACACCAACTGCTACTTCGTCGGTCGAGACGACTTCGTGATCGTGGATCCCGGGTCCGACGACTCCGCGGATCAGGACATGTTGCTCGAGGCGGTTCGACGGCGGAAGTCTCGGGGCCACCGGGCCCGGGCCATCGTGGCGACCCATCATCATCGAGATCATATCGCCGGGATCGAGCACTTGCAGCAAGCCACGGATCTCGAGCTGTGGGCCCACCCCGAGTTCGATGAGATGGTCGGCGATTTTGACGTCGATAGACGGCTCGCCGATGGCGATCGGATCGATCTGAAGGACCGCGATATTGTGGTGCTGGAGACGCCGGGTCACGCATCCGACCACCTGAACCTCTTCGACGAGACAGCTCAGCGCGCCTTCGTCGGAGATCTGGTGGCCACCGAAGGCACGATTGTCATCGACCCTCCCGGCGGCCACATGGGAGATTACCTGGAGAGTCTGCGGCGAATCCGACGGCTCGGCTGCGAGGTCTTGTTCCCCGCCCACGGGGCACCGGTGACGGCACCGGATGATCACCTGGGCTATTACATCTCCCACCGACTCGACCGCGAATCGAAGGTGGCAGCCGCCCTGCGACAGGCGGGCCGCGCCCGTGCTGATGACCTGGTCTCCAGGGTCTACGACGATGTCGACGAACGTGTCTGGCCTCTGGCCGTTCGATCGCTGACCGCGCATTTGATTCATCTGACCGAGGAAGGCCGAGCTCGCCGCGAGGACGGATACTTCGAGTGGACCGACTCTTTAAATCGGTGAGTAGATCCGTACGTTTTTCTACGATGACTGGTAGTAGTTCCACCGGATCTTGGAGGTTGTAACGTGCAGGAGAGCGGCCATTCCCACGACGGCGGGCACGACCATGCACACGATGCGCCCAGGAAGGCCCTCTGGATTGCCATCATTCTCAACGCCGCCTTCCTCATTATCGAGGCGGCCGTCGGCTGGTGGGCCAACTCCCTGGCACTCTTGTCCGATGCTGGACACATGGTTTCCGACGTGGCCTCACTCGGGATCGCCCTGGGCGGCATTCGACTGGCCGAACTCGACTCGAGCGACTCCTATACATTCGGACTCCAACGCGTCCCGGTCGTCGGGGCGCTGATCAACGGCGCTACCCTTCTGGTGATCGTCGTTCTGATTACCCGCGAGGCGATCGGGCGGCTGATCCATCCGACCGAGGTTCAGGGAGGGGCCGTACTGGTCGTCGGTATTGCCGGCCTGATCGTCAACGTCGTCAGTGCCTGGTATCTGCACCGCCAAGGGGGCGATTCGGTCAACGTGCGCGGAGCCTTCCTTCATCTGGTCGCCGATGCACTCGGCTCCGTCGCGGCCATCGGTTCGGCAGTCGTCATCCTCTGGACCGGCTGGACCCCGATCGACCCGATTCTCAGCTTCCTGATCGGCGCGCTCATCGTCTACAGCACCTGGCCGCTGCTGCGGGAGACCATCGACATCATTCTGCAGCGGGCCCCCGGGGAGATAGAGATCGAAAAGCTCAAATCGACGCTCCTTCGACCGGAGGTCGCCACCGAACTTCTGGATCTGCACGTGTGGCAACTCGACAGCAGTCACCTGGTACTCAGCGCCATCGTCGGGACGAGCCGGACGTTGAGCGTGGCCGAATGCAATCGGCTGGCCGACGAGGTTCGAAGCGAATTGGACAAGGAGTTTGGGATCGTCCATGCCACGTTGGAGTGGCGAGATCCCGAGCATCCGACGGACGGATGTCACGCCGAATATGATATCTCTCTGTATCCCGAGGACGGGACGGAGACATAAAAAATCCCTTCGAGGACTTGCGTCGCCATGGGACATGAACCTGGCGTACGGCCTGGGGGGATTTTTCATGCCGACCGTCCCCGAAGGGACGACTATTGTATGACGCTCTTTTTACATGTCAAGTGCGAAATAAAGAGACCGCGGACTCTGTATTAGTAGTTGGAAGCAAAAGTCGTTCCAACTCAGGGTTTCGACTTGTAGGCGGTGACGCTTCCCGGTATGATCAGCCTTGCACCGACCTCTCAAGGGAGTGACCGATTATGGAATTGGGTCTGCGTGCCAATCTCGAGCAGAAGCAACAACTTCGGATGACCCCGCAGTTGCAGCAGGCGATCAAACTGCTGCAACTGTCGCGGATGGAGCTCAAGAGCCTGGTGCGCCAGGAGATGGTCGAAAATCCGGTGCTCGAAGAGCAACAGGAGCCGTACGCCGCCGAGTCGATGTACGTCAAAGAGCACGGCATCGATCAGAAGGCCGACGAAAATCCCGACGAGGTCGACGAGGTCCAGGCCGACGAGCGCGACATGGACAACATCGACTGGGAGGAGTACCTGGACGATTACTCCTCACGATCGATGCCCACGAATTCGTACAAGGGCTACTCGACGACCGAGCTCCCCGGCTACGAAGAGACCCTCTCGACCGAGGAGTCCCTGTCCGAACACCTGATGTCGCAGCTTCGACTCTCGGAGCTCGATGAGCGCCAGCAAGAGATAGGTGCGCTGATCATCGGGAATCTCGACGAAGCGGGGTATCTGCGCGACGCGAGCATCGAAGAGCTCGCCGAAGACGCCGAGGCCGACGCCGAGGAGGTCGAAGCGGTCCTCGAGGTCATCCAGGAGTTCGACCCCGTCGGGATCGCCGCGCGTGACCTGCAGGAGTGTCTCAAGATTCAGGCCGACGTCTACTATCCCGACGACGAGACGGTCCACGAGATCATCGCCGACCATATCTCGGATCTGGAGCGTAAATCGACCGCAAAGATCGCCCGGGTGCTCAACGTCGACAAGGAAGAGGCTCGCCGCGCCGCCAAGGTGATCTCGGCGATGGAGCCGCGTCCCGGCGGCTCCTACGAGGTGATGCCCAACGAAAACGAAGCCCAGTACATCACCCCGGATATCTACATCTTCAAGGATAGCGGCGAGTGGGTGGCCACGCTCAACGAGGATGGCCTCCCGAAGCTGAAAGTCTCGGATTACTACCGCAAGCAGCTCGCCAAGAAGAAAGAGGAGGGGGATGACGACGAGGTCAAAGAATACATCCAGGAGAAACTTCGCGGTGCGATGTGGCTGATCCGGTCGATCCACCAGCGCCAGTCGACCATCATGAAAGTCACCGAGAGCATCATCAAACATCAGAAGGCCTTCTTCGACGAGGGCATCCACGAGCTCAAACCGATGGTGCTCAAGGACGTGGCCGAGGATATCGAGATGCACGAGTCGACGGTCAGCCGGGTGACGACCAACAAGTATGTTCACACACCCCGGGGCGTCTTCGAGTTGAAGTTCTTTTTTAACTCATCGATCTCGTGCACCGATGGCGAAGACCTCGCCAGCGAAGCGGTCAAGGCGCGCATCCAAGAGATCATCGATGACGAGGATCCCGGAAAGCCGCTGTCGGACGCCAAGATCGCCGATCGACTCGAAGAGGAAGACAACATCGACATCGCCCGCCGAACTGTGGCAAAATATCGAGAGAAGATGGGGATTCTTTCGAGTACGAAGCGCAAGAAGGCGTTTTAGCTGGATGGTATCGGCTGCCGGGCTGCGCCAGGATCTACACTGTTCTCAACCCGCAATAGGAGTTGACCCATGAACGTGAACGTGTCCTATCGGCAGATGGAGTCCTCCCCGGCGCTTCGCGACTACGCGACGCGCAAACTGGAGCGCATCGTCGACAAGTACGTACGCGGCCGCGCCGAGGCCTCGATCGTGATGACCGCCGAGGGTTTCGGACACATCGTCGATTTCACCGTGTCGGTCAAAGATGGGACGGTCAAAGGAAAGGCCCAGAGCCAGGACATGTACTCGTCGATCGATCTGGCGCTCGAGAAGATCGAAAAGCAGTTGCGCCGTCGAAAAGACCGCAAACGCGACCACCACAACCACGCCGACTCAAACGGCATCAATGGGATGGCCCGGTCGTTTCGCATGGGGATCGTCACGCCCGTCGAGGAGACCGACGGCGAGATGGAGTACGAGGAGTTCGCCGAAGATTACGAACGATTTCCCGCCCCGGAGGAGGCCGACGGCGAGGAGGACGTGGTCCTGACGCGAAAATCGGGCAAGGTCAAGGTGGTGCGAAACCAGGAGTACACCGCCGAGCCGATGTCGATCGAAGATGCGGCCTCGGAGCTCGAGAACGACAGCGACCGGGAGTTCTTCGTCTTCAACAACGTCGAGACCGATACCATCAACATCGTCTACCGCCGCGATGACGATCACATCGGGCTCATCGAGACGGGCTGATCGTACCGGTCAACACCCTTCTGGCCGCCGCGTGCTTTGACCTGCGCGGCGGCCATTTTTAGTTCTTGCGAGCGCTTTGCTATAGCGGTGCTGCGACGACACGCGACTGATGCCAGGTGAAAGCATGACTACGAAGAAGCCGTATGGACTCTGGGACAGCCCTCTGACCCCGTCGAGTATGGCGGGAGATCTGGGCCTGAATGATGTCGGTTGGGCCGGCGATGGCCAGACGTTGGTGTGGCTGGAGTCGCGCGGCGGCGACCGGGTGATCGTCGCGGAGCGTCCCGGGGAAGCCTCGCGGGATCTGACCCGCGAAGAGTCGGTCGGCGGAGGGGTCGGCTACGGCGGCGGCGAGTTCAGCGTTCACGGCCAGACCGTGTATTTTGCCCGGTCCGACGGCAGACTCGCCAAGATGTCGATCGACGAAGGGCCCTCAGAGGCGATCACCCCTGAATTCGGGGGCGTCGCTTCGCCGACGATTTCACCGGACGGGGAGTGGGCGCTGTACGTTCATCACGAGGACGATACCGACGTCATCGCCGCCACTCGTACCGACGGCTCTCAATGGCCACAGAAGGTCGTCCGCGGAGCCGACTTCTACATGCAGCCGGCGTGGCACCCCTCCGGCGACAAGATCGCCTGGGTCGAGTGGGATCACCCGAATATGCCCTGGGATGCGACGCGCCTTCTGATGGCCGATGTTGCTGTCGAAGGCGGGCATCTCACGGTCGGCGAGCCAGAACAGGTGGCCGGTCGGCTCGGGGAGCGCGGCGAGCGGATCGCCGCCATGCAACCCAGTTTTTCGCCCGACGGCGAGCGTCTGGCCTACATCTCCGACGAAGACGGTTGGTGGCATCTGCACGTTCGAAACCTGGAGACGGGCCGCACCACGCAGTTGACCGAGGGCGACGTCGAGATGGGCGGCCCGGCCTGGGTACAGGGTCAGCGCTTCTTTGAATGGAGCCCGGACGGGCGCGAGCTGGTGGCCCGACGAAATCAGCGTGGAAAGATGGACCTGCTCAGGGTCGGCCTCGATGGGTCGGTCACCGAGATCGACGCCGTGGACCGCTACGACACGATCATGCAGCCTGCGGTCTCGCAGACGGGACGGGTCGCATTCGTGGGGAGTGCTCCCGACCAACCCGGGCGGATCGTCTCCTGGGCCGACGGGGAATCACCCGCCGTGCGCCGACGTAGCGCTGACGAGCGGATCTCTTCCGATGCGTTCTCGCAGGTTCGGGACGTATCCTGGGAGGCCCCGGACGGCCAAGAGGTCCACGGACAGTACTACCCGCCGACGAATCCGGACTTCGAGTCGACGGGCAAACCCCCTGCGATCATCATGGTTCATGGTGGCCCGACCTCCCAGCGCACGGCGGCGTTCGAGGAGCGAAGTCAGTTCTTCGCCACGCGAGGGTTTGCCGTCGTCGATGTCAATTACCGTGGCTCGACCGGCTACGGCCGCGACTACCGGGAAGCCCTGCTCGGCGACTGGGGCGTCAAGGACGTGCAGGATGTGGTCTCGGCACGCGAATGGCTCGCCGACGAGGGGCTGGCTGACCCGGACCGATGTGTCGTCATGGGTGGAAGCGCGGGCGGATACACCGTGCTGCGCACCCTGGTGACCCAGCCCGGCACGTTCGCTGCGGGCATCTCGATGTATGGCATCTCGAATCTGTTCGAGCTCGCCCTCGACACCCACAAATTCGAGGCGCGCTACACGGATCGGCTCGTCGGTGAATTGCCCGATGACAGCGACATCTACCGGGAGCGCTCGCCGCTGTTTCACGCCGACGCCATCGAGGATCCCGTCGCCGTCTTTCAGGGCGGCGAGGACAAGGTCGTGCCCCAGGCGCAGGCCGAAGCCATCGTCGACTCACTCGCCTCCCGCGGCGTGCCCCACGAGTATCACCTCTACGACGAAGAGGGACACGGCTGGCGCCAGCCGGAGACGGTCGAGCACTTCTATGGGGCGTGCATCGATTTTCTGCAGAAGCACGTCATTTTCGGGTAGGGGAGCCGCGAATCACGTTTCCGCGGGCCGCGTAGGACGTACGAGGTACGACGGGATCCGGGAATCACGTGACCGCGTCTCGCGTAGGACGTACGAGGTACGACGTGCCTGGGGTCACGAAACCGCGGCCCCGCGCCCTCTGCCTATCCCGCGGCGGCGCGCTGGAGGCGCGACACGCCGCGTGATCGCCCGGTTCGATGCGAGGCGCACCGCGGCTCGCGAGACCGGGACGACCATCATACTGAAACCGACCAACCTCCGTGTCGGCATCTCCAGCCGGCTGCCGATTCCAAAGACACGACCCAGCCGGCTGAGAATCCCGCAAGCACGCAACCCATCGGCCTGCGGAGTTCGTGCTCGAAAATCCCCGCCAGCACGGAGATCGATTGCTGCGCTGGACGTTTCGCGAGCACGGAGATCGACAGTCGCCGCGCGCCGTAGGCGCGTATCGATCCCCCCGACGCGACCGGTAGGGAGCCCGGGGATGTCCCGAGTACGAAAACCTAGCCCCGCCGGAAACGGGATCAGCCCGGGGGGTTACTCCAAGTACGTAAACGGCTCTTCGTCGGCGTCCTCATCCTCCCAGCCCGCCTCCTCGCGGAGTTGGGCCTGGGGATAGGAGGTGTAGCGGCCGGCGAGGACGGCGGAGGGGCGGTGGTTGCCCGATTTTTTGACGCCGCCGAAGGGAAGTCGGCTCGAGGCGCCGGCGGTCGAGCGATTCAGGTTGAGGACCCCGGACTTGAGGTCGTAGCCGAGCGATTCGAAGCGTTCCTCGTCTTCGGTAAAGACGCTCATCGCCAGCCCGTATTCGGTGGCGTTGGCGATGTGGGCGGCGGCCTCGTCGGTCTCTACCGGGTAGACGACGATGTCGGGCCCGAAGATCTCGGTGGCCTGGTGCGGGCCCTGAGCGTCGACGGAGGTCGCCAGCCAGAGGCCGGGTGACACGTAGTAGCCATCGAGGTCCGAGCGGGTCGCCCCGCCGCGAATGATCGGCTTGAGGGACCCGGATTCATCGCGGTTCTGGGCCTCCAGAAACTTCTTGTATCCGGACTCGGAGGCGAGCGGACCCATGAAGACGTCCTCGCGGATCGGGTCACCGACCGTGACGCGGCGGGTCAGTCCGTGAAGGCGCTCGAGCAGGTCTTCGACGACCTCGGTGCGTGCGACCACACGGCTCGTAGCGCTGCAGCGCTGGCCCGTCGTCAGATAGGCCGCCTTGGTGATCTGGTGGGCCGCCTGGTCGAGGTTGGCATCCTCCAGCACGATGGAGGTGTTTTTGCCGCCCATCTCCAGGGCCAGAAGCTTCCAGTAGTGGTCGAGAGTCGCCTCTTTGATCGCGCGTCCCGTCTCCCACGAACCGGTAAACAGTACGCCGTTGACGCCCCGGTGTTTGGATAGCGCCTGGCCGACCTCGCCGGGGCCGTGGACCAGATTGACGACGCCTTCCGGAAACCCCGCCTCTTCCAGGCACTCGAAGTAGATCTGCATGGTGCCTGGAGCCAGCTCCGAGGGCTTGACCACCACGGTGTTGCCGGTCAGCAGTGCCGGGACGATGTGACCGTTGGGCAGGTGAGCCGGGAAATTGTACGGCCCCAACACGCCGACCACTCCCAGTGGACGGTGCGTCCAGCGGCCGCCCTCCAGGCCCTCCGGCTCGACGGTCCGTGTCTGCTCGAGCCCGTCCTCGAGCATGACCTCGATCTTCGACGCCAGGGCGCCAGCTTCGGAGCGGGCCTCCCACAGCGGTTTGCCGACTTCTCGGGCGATCGCCTGAGCGATCTCTTCGTGCCGACGCCGAAAGACGGTCTTCAACTCCTCGAGATGCGATTTCCGCTCCTCGAGGCCCAGCCGATCCCACTCGGGAAGCGCGCGCCGGGCGGCGCCGACGGCCCGGTCGACCGAGAGGACGTCCCAGGAGGTGCGAAAGACGGTCTCGTCATTTACCGCCGGGTTTTCGCGCTCGATCTTGCCGTCGGGAGACTTGATTGTCTCCCATTCACCGTCGACGAAATTTCCCTTCGATTTCATGGTCGGTCCGTAGGTGTCGGTTAGACGAGTCCAGCCGTTTGTGGGGACCGTATGGTCGCAGTTGGCCCCGAATTGTCAATGACTTCCGTCGCTGGTGTCGATGATGCGATCCCAGCGGATGCGGTGAGCGGGGTGCGAGATCGCCCGGAATGCGACGGTGCCGAGAAGAATGGTCCCCAGGGCAGTGCAGCCGGCGATCATGAACATGACCAGGATCTGGTAGGCGACGGCGTCGACGGGGTCGGCTCCGGCGAGGATCTGTCCGGTCATCATGCCCGGCAGACTGACCAGCCCGACGACCATCATCGAGTTGATGATCGGAATCATGCCATTGCGGAGGGCGTCGCGCAGCCACGGCAAGGTGGCCTCCCAGGTGGTGGCACCCAGGGCCAGCCGCGCTTCGATCGAACGGCGCTGTTTTGTGACATCGCTGAGGAATCGGTCCATCGACAGGCTGATTCCCGTCAGTGCGTTGCCCAGCAGCATGCCGATGAGCGGAATCACATACCGAGGGGCATACCAGGGGTCGACGCCGATGACGGCTTCGGTGACGGCGAACGCGGTGATGCCGCTGGCGAAGGTAAGAGTCAGAAACGACGCCAGATAGGCGCCGGGGAAACGGCGGTCACTCCGTGCAACGGCGGCGCGGGCCGCTGCGATCAGCATGATTAAGAGGGCGCCGACGACCAGGTACCATCGGTTCAAGTCGAAGACCCACTCCAGGACCAGGCCGATGCCGGTCAACTGGACCACCGTACGCACGGCGGCGATCCCGAGTTTGTTCTCCAGGCCGAGCTTCAACCCGAGGCTGAGCGCCGCGGGGATGAGCAAGAGGACCGCGGCGAGGGCCAGATCCCAGGGGGTTAGTTCGACAAAGGCCATGGTCGGTCTCGAGTGGGTGTTCGGTTCGCGATGGCGAGGATACCATGACAGAGAAAAGCGGCCGGCGCATCCTTGCGGAGCGCCGGCCGCCGAGTCAGCCAGGGAGTCAGACCGATGGGTTACATCGAGTCGTCATCCTTGGGGGGCATCACAACGGTGTCGATCACGTGGATGACGCCGTTGGAGGCCTTGATGTCGGTGGTGGTGACGGTGGCGCCGGCGTAGGTGACCGAGCCGTCACTGACAGCGAGTTCGGCGTCAGAGCCTTCGACAGTCGAGACCATGCCCGGCTGCACGTCCTTGGCCATCACTTTGCCGGAGAGGACGTGGTAGGTCAGGATCGACTGAAGCTTGCCCTTGTTGGCTGGCTTCAGCAGTTTGTCGAGCGTGCCTTCGGGAAGCTTTTTGAAGGCGGCGTCGGTGGGAGCGAAGACCGTAAAAGGGCCATCGCCGGAGAGCGTGTCGACCAGTCCGGCCGCCTTGATCGCGGCGACGAGGGTGTTGAAGTTTCCGGCCTTGGCGGCGACATCAACGATCGTGCCGCTCTTTTTGGCCTTGTCCATCTCCTTTTTGGCCGTCTCCTCGGCCTTCTTCTTCTCGTCGTCCCACTTCTTCTCACCCGACTTTTTCTTCTTGTCCATCTCCTGGCTGGCCTTCGCCATGTCGTCCGATTTGTCGTCGGGCGCACCCTTGCCGTTCTGGCAAGCAGCGACGGTGGCGAGCAACAACGAAGCAGCGAGCAAGGTACTCAATCGTTTCCACATAGTTTCCTCCGTAGAGTAGGGCCGGCGGGGCATCCGGCGAAAGACGTCGGTTGTCTGCGAAAAGGGTCCCCACATCCGTCACGATCCCGGGGGGATCGGACGGACACTTCCGTTGCAACCGTTAGTTGGATGCGAACGTCGACGTGAAGGATACGCACGAATTCCCCGAAGCACAGGAATCAAGCGGTGTTCAGGGGAAATTCGCGGCCGCCGAGGCGTCGTCGGTGCCGTGAGCTGTGGGTGACCCACAGTAGAGCGCGGCGGTCGAGCTGCTCCTGCAGATAGTCGTACAGGAGGTCGACGACATGGTCGGCACTGTCTTCGTCGAGCGAGCTCGTCGGCTCGTCCAACAGAAGGACATCGGGCTGCAGGGTCAGGCTGCGGACCAGCGCCACCCGTTTGCGCTCGCCGCCCGACAGTTGTTCAAAGGGGCGCTCCCAGTCGAGATCGGCCAGCTCCATTCGCGCCAGGAGGTCGCGCTGTGTGTCGGCATCCAGCGAGTCGGCGCCCGGGTCTTGGTGGGCCATCCGGCGGGCAAAAGCCAGGTTGTCGGCGACCGATTCTTCGACGGGGCTCGGGTCCTGTTGGACGTAATGCACGTGCCGGCGAAATGCGCGGATGTTGGGCGGTCCGACGGTGTCGCCGCGCCATCGAACCTCGCCGGCCTGGATCTCTTCGAGGCCGACGATACATCGCAGCAGCGTCGACTTGCCCGATCCGGAGGGTCCGACCGGCCAGACGAGTTCTCCGGCGTTGAGCGTAAGGGAAATATCCTCGAGGATCGGCTCGGCCCCGGGCGTGCCCGTCGGGGTCCAGACCAGGTCGCGGATGTCGATGAGGGTGTCGGACATGGACACCTCTTGTATCATGCGGGTGGAGTTGGCTGAAGGAGGCGGGTCTGCGACGCGCCGCGGCGGCCCGTGCCCTAGGGATTCCGAGTTTGAGGGAACATCGCACCTGTGCGATCTGTCTTAGGTATGCGTGGCGACGCGCCCGAGCACTCGGTTCATTTTCGGTTGGAAGGTCACGAGAGTCACTATGAGACGCATTGACGACTGGCTTCGATCGACGATCACCGCATCGGTGGTCGTCCTAGGTTGCCTCGCCGCACCGGCTGTCGTGCAGCAGGCGGCGGCCCAGCAGACGGACCAGGCTTCAGACGACACCTCGTCGAAGGCGTCGGCTCAGGAGAAAGAGGTCGTCCGGCTGCTTCAGACCGCCCAGCAGGCCTACCACAAGGGCCACTGGTACGAAGCGCAGATGCGCTACGAGGACGCACACAAGCAAGCGGCCGAGGACTCGGAACTGAAAGTCCACGCCGCCGTGGGTCTCAGTTCGCTGCTGTGGGAGCAGGGTAACTACGGTCAGGCCCGGCAATTTATCGACGAGGCCCTCGCCAAAGCGCGGGAGCTGGAGATGAACGAGTCGATCGGGCGACTGATGCTGACGCTCGGCCATATCGAGGCGAGTCAGGGGCAACTCGCGTCGGCCGAGCAGACATTGAGGGCCTGTGTGAAACTGACCCGCGAGAGCGGCGATCCGGTGTTCGGTCCGCTGTGCAAGCTCAACCGGCGGCTCGTGCGCGAGCTACAGGGCAAATCCGTCGGGTCGGAGGCCGATTACAAGGCGACGATCGAGCAGTTGAAGTCCACCGATACACCTCTGACGGTCGGGATGTCGCTGGCCAAGACCGCGGAGTTGTACGCCGAGGGCGGCGACATGGGTCGCGCCCTGGAGTTGGTCGGGCAGGCAGGTCGACAGTACGAGAAGGCCAACAGTGTGCCGGCCACCTCCCGGGTGAAGCTCCAGAAAGCACGGATCCTGCAGGATGCCGGAAAATGGAATGCAGCCCGTTCGGCGTTGTCCGGACTGGTCGAGAAATTCGAGCAGATGGGCAGCAAGCCTGCGCTCGTGCAGACGCTGGGGTTGCTGGGCAACGACGCTCAGTACCGCGGCAACTGGGGCCAGGCGCACGAGCGATTCCAGCAGAGTCTGAAGGTGGCAAAGTCGACGGGGAGCCCGCAGATGATCGCGAAGGCCCGGTTGGCGCTGTGTGATCTTGGCGCGCGGGCGCCGCAGGCCGTCTCCTCGGAGACGTGCGAGGCCGCCGCGCAGACCTTCGACGAACTCGGGATGCCGCGCCTGAAGGCCAAGGCCTACGGGGCCCGCGGTCAGAGGCTGCAGGCACAGGGCAAGTTCGAGGAGGCGCGCACGGCCTACGTACAGGCGGTCGAGACCCTGGAGAATCAGGTTCACCCGAGCCTGTACGGCGATCAGTTTGCCAGGGTGCGAGCGAATCTCTGCCAAGTCGACATTCAGGTCGAAGCGACCGGCGCCTACTACCGGTGTCGGAAAGCCCTCGAGGCCATCGAGTCGGCCGGGTTGACGCAACCGGGGCTCAGGGCCGCCACCCTGTATGCGATGGGCGTGGCTGCCGATCGCGAAGGAAAGCCCAAGGAGGGTGTCGAGCACCTCGCACAATCGATCGAACTTTACCGAAGCGACGAACTCAACGACACCTCGTCACTCGCCGACGCTCTGCTGCGTCGCGGTGTGATCATGGTCGAACACAACAAACTCGAGGAGGGAATCGCGAATCTCTCGGATGCGGCCGACCTCGTCTCCGGCCGCGAACAGTTGAGGCCGGCTCGGATCCAGATTCGAATTCAGCTCGCGCAGGCGCAGCTGGAAGCGGAGCGCTGGAACGAGGCGTCGAAGACCCTCGATGCGTTGATCCAGGATGCGAAGGCGGCCGATCAGACCTCCAACGAGGCCTGGGCCTGGAACGCAAAGGCTCGAGCGCAGCTCAACGCCGGCGACGAAACCTCGGCGAAAAAGGCTCTGAAGAAGGCACTCGACCGGGCCGAAGAGGCGGGTGACACGGAGCTCGCCGACCGGGTTCGGTCCAATCTGAAGCAATTCGAATGATGTCTACGTCTCGGCGGTCTTCATGAACGACTCGGCAGTCTCCGGGCGGCTGGCCCACCAAGTCACTGACTACAAACCGCGAAGCGGGGGTTGGACTCTCGATGTACGTCGGCACAACGACCCGACTCACCTGAACCCAGAGCTTCGACCCCTGGTCATGGTGCCGGGATACGCGATGAATGCCTTTATTCTGGGCTTTCATCCGACGGGCCGCTCGATGGTGGAGTATTTGGTCGACCGCGGGTTCGAGGTCTGGACTGCCAACCTCCGCGGGCAGGGCGACTCGGAACGGCTGTGGGGCAGCGAAGACTACGGATTTCGTGAGTTGGCTCAGGGAGATCTTCCAGCCGTCCGGGATCTCGTGCTCGCCGAGACAATGACCGACCGCGGTGAGCTCGATCTCGTCGGCTGCAGCCTGGGAGCAAGCGTCGTCTATGCGTATCTCGCACTGCACCCCGACACCCACGACACCGGTTCGGTCGTAGCCATCGGCGGCCCCCTGCGATGGGACGACGTCCATCCAGCGATCCGAATGGTCTTCGGCTCCAAGACCGTGGCGAGTCTGCTGCCGACCCGTGGGACCCGTCAGCTCGCCCGCATGGCCCTGCCGTTTGTACAGAAGCTGCCGGGGCTGGCCTCGATCTACATGAATGTCCATCAGATCGAGCTCGACCAGGTCGATGAACTGGTCAAAACCGTCGACGATCCGAACCGGTATCTGAACCGGCAGATCGCCCTATGGCTCAACGAGACGGATCTGGTCGTCGACGGAACCAACATTACCGATGCGATGGGTGCCATCACCACGCCGGTGCTGTGTCTGCTGGCCAATCGAGACGGAATCGTTCCACCGGCTGCGGCGCTGTCGATCCGTGACGCGATCGGCACGCGGGAGGTCGATGTGATGCGGGTGGGGGACGATGAGCAGTGGTATGCCCACGCCGACCTGTTTATCTCGGAGCGGGCCGAATCCACGGTCTTCGCTCCGATGGCGAATTGGCTGGTCGAGCACTCCTCGGGCTCAGATCAGGAGCCCAGTGCCCACTGAAGCTCGTCTCGGAGGGTGTCGACTTCTTTGTTCAGCACGCGCTGGTCGGCCGATCCGAGCACGACGCCGTGGAGGCCGATGAAGGTCAGGTCGATCTCGTAGGCATCCTGACGGCCTTCGATGGGACGCATCTGCACGTCCAGCTCCAGCGGCTCCTGATGGATCGTCGAGCGACCCATGCAGTAGAGGAACAGGTAGACGAACAGGGGCAGTACGAGAACGAAGAGTGGGACGAGCGCCAGGATGAAGGTGACGCTGCCCCGCTCGAACCGCATCCGCTCTCCTTCGCCGTCGACCATCTGGTAGCCGAGCGAGTCGAACAGGCGGTGGATGTGTTCTCGAAGCGCCGCCTCCGACTCGACGCCCTCGACGCGCAGTCGCCGCATGAAGATCGTCTGCGACGGATCGCTGAAGGTCTCTTCGGTCGATTCGATCTTGATCGGCAGATCGCGATCGGAGTTCTCGAGCGCCGCGACCACCGGCGGAACATCGCTCGAGTCGACCGATGCCTCCCGGTCGATGACCGTCATGTCGGTCGTCTCGTCGACGGTCCCGTCGGCCGCCGATTTGCGGTCCAGAATATGGTCGCGCAGTTCGCTTGGAATGTCCGAGTGGTCCGCGGTCTTGACCGAACCGTCGGCGCCACCGGGCGAGGATTCCTGGCGTTCGCGCTTCGGGACCTTCGACTGGCGCGAGGTCTGCTGCAGGTCGGTGTCGCCGCCGTCGTCGCTTGGCGCCAGCGCCGTCGACCGTGATTGCGCCGACGTACGGGCTATCCGCTCGAGCATCTGGTCGTCTGGACGACGCTCGTCGGAGTCTGCGCTGGCGTCGCCTCGGTCGGTCCGCATCAACGCGCCATCGGCCTCCGGCGACGACGAGGAGGCCGGACCTACTGCCCCGGAGGGTTCACCGCCGGCTCGGCCTGTCGATGGAGCCGCCGAATCGGTGTCCCGGGCCAGTTCCGGATTGTCGCGAGCTTCGACGAACCGCCGGTCGACCTGTTGGACCTGGGCATCCGATGGCGGGTCCTCGAAGTCGGCCGCGGGGCCGGTTTGAGACTGGTGGCCGTCGCGCCAGGCCGGCTGAGGCATCGGAGCGTCGGGGTCGACGCCCGGCACAAAGTACTCGAGATGGCCGTCATCGGTGACCTCCATCTCCAGCACGCCCGACTGGGCGGCGCGTTCCAGATAGTCGGTGGTCTTGTCGTGGGGAAGGCCCAGTGCATAGGCGATATACGCCGGCTGGATGCGTTGAAGCCCATGCTCGTAGACCATCCGGAGGATGTGCCACTCGAATTCCTCGTAGGTCATCTCCGTCACGTTCACGCAAGAGGAACGGAATTGGCCTGCTGGCCACTCATACAGACAACGCCCATCGAAGGCGGTTCCATTCCGCGCATCCGCGCGGCGGCACCGCCCAGCGTCCAAAGAGTAGACGCAACAAGCGGGGTGATCAATTCAAACTGGTGGCCCGCGAATCACGTGGCCGCGTCTCGCGTAGGACGTACGAGGTACGACGGTCCCCGCGAATTACGAATCCACGTCGCGCGTACGACGTAGGACGTACGACCATCCCAGCGAATCCGCGTTGCCCGGAAAGCCCGGCTCCGCGACCTCCGCGCCTTTATCCTTTGCCTATCACGCGGCGGCGCGCCTTTGGCGCGACACGCCGCAGAGTTTCCTCGGCTCGCTGCGCCGCGCCTCGCGCGGCGCGAGACCGGGGTGACCATCGGCTCACGCCCGATCAAGCCCATCCGGCATCCCCAGCAAGCTGCCGATTCCAAAACCCATCCCCGGCCGTCTGCCCACTCCCACGCCTTTTGCCTTATCTGCGCCGTAACCGTATTTTGGGTGTCGTGGACCATCGATGACCACTCACATGCGGGAGAGATTGCATGACCGACGAAGATACGATCGAGAGCGTACTCAAAGAGGATCGTCACTTTGAGCCCTCGGAGGAATTCCGCCAGCAGGCGAACCTGGATCCGGAGACCTACGAGGAGTTGGTCGCCAAGGCCGATGAGGACTACGAGGGGTTCTGGGCGGACCTGGCCCGCGAGGAGCTCGACTGGAAGGAGCCGTTCGACGAGACGCTCGACTGGGATCCGCCCTTCGCCGAGTGGTTCACCGGCGGCGAGCTGAATCTGAGCTATCAGTGTCTGGATCGTCACCTGGATACCTGGCGGCGAAATAAGGCCGCGATCATCTGGGAGGGGGAACCCGGCGACAAACGGGTTCTGACCTATCAGGAGCTGCACAATGAGGTCTGCCGGTTCGCCAACGGCCTCGAATCGTTGGGCGTCGAGACCGGTGATCGCGTGGCACTGTACATGCCGATGATTCCGGAGCTGGCCATCGCGGTCCTCGCCTGTGCGCGCATTGGTGCGACCCACAACGTCATCTTTGGCGGGTTTTCGGCCAATGCCATCGAGGAGCGAGTCGAGGATTCGGATTGCTCGGTGATCGTCACCGCCGATGCCGGGTGGCGTCGCGGCAAGGAAATCGAACTGAAGGATGCCGTCGACGAGGCGCTGTCGAGCGGGTGTCCGTCGGTCGAGGATGTGGTCGTCGTTCAGCGTACCGGACGGGCCATCAACTGGTATGACGACCGCGACCACTGGTGGGACGAACTGATGGCCAAGCAATCGGCCGACCACGAGGCCGTCCCCGTCGATTCCGAGCACCCGGCGTTTCTGCTGTACACGAGCGGGACCACCGGCAAGCCCAAGGGCGTGCTTCACACGACGGCCGGCTACGCGCTGTGGACGAAGCTGACCAGCCGGTGGGTCTTCGACCTGAAGGATGACGATGTCTACTTCTGCACAGCCGATATCGGCTGGATCACCGGGCACAGCTACATCGTCTACGGCCCGCTTCAAAACGGTGCCACGACGGTGATGTACGAAGGGGCGCCCAATTACCCGCGCCCCGACCGCCTCTGGGAGATCGTCGAGGAAAACGGCGTCAATATCTTCTACACAGCGCCCACGGCGATCCGCTCGTTCATGAAGCAGGGCGACGAATGGGTCGACAAACACGATCTGTCGTCGATTCGCCTGCTCGGGACCGTCGGCGAGCCGATCAATCCGGAGGCCTGGATCTGGTACCGCGATACCGTCGGAGGCGGGGACGTCCCGGTGGTCGATACCTGGTGGCAGACCGAGACCGGCGGCATCATGATCAGTCCGCTGCCCGGCGTGACGACCACGATCCCCGGAAGCGCGACCAAGCCGCTGCCCGGCATCGAGGCCGAAGTTGTCGATCACGACGGCGACCCGGTCGACCCGGAGGCCAACGAAGGCGGGCTGCTGGTGGTCCAGAAGCCCTGGCCGAGCATGTTGCGGACGGTCTGGGGCGACGACGAGCGCTACAAAGAGACCTACTTCGGACGGTTTCCGGGGACCTATCTGGCCGGCGACGGCGCCCGCCGTGACAAGGAGGGGAATATCTGGATTATGGGCCGCATCGATGACGTCATCAATGTGTCGGGTCATCGGCTCGGGACCATGGAGATCGAGAGCGCGCTCGTCAGTCATCCCTCGGTGGCCGAAGCGGCGGTCGTTCCCAGGCCCGATGACGTCAAGGGCCAGGCGATCGTCGGGTTCGTGACGACCGAAGACCATGCCGACGGCGGTGGCCCCGAGCTTTCGGAAGCGCTGCGCGCTCACGTGGGTGATGAGATCGGAGCCATCGCCAAACCGGCCGAGATCCGGTTTGCGCCGGACCTGCCGAAGACCCGGAGCGGAAAGATCATGCGACGTCTTCTGGGCGACATCGCCGCCGGCCGTGACCCGGGCGATGTGACGACCCTGGAGGACCCCGACGTGCTCGATGCGCTGATCGATGAGTGATCCCCCGGTGGGGGAGGCTGGCGAGACTGGACATTTGGGCAGGTGTGCCTATACTTCGGCAGCAGTGAAAAGCCTATCTGCACGATCTTCCATCTTTGGGTGTCTCGCACGAGGAGCCGAGTATGGCGTCGTATGAACTGTCTCGCCAGGACATGATCGAACCCATCGAGCGCATGTATGAGCGCGAGTATGGGGCCGAGTTTGGCATGTTCGAAGTCCTCGAGGATGAAGACGGGGACGAGGGGAACGTCGACTTGGTGTACGTCCATGGCGACTCCGAGAACCTGCACGTCATCCGCATCGAAAACAGCTACGACGACTGCCTCTTCGACATCAATCGGGGCATTCATTCGATGTCGGACGTTCAGGCGAACTCCCGTTGGATCGCGCTTCCGCTCTATGAGCTTCGCGACGGCGAAGACCAGTGGAATGACCGGATGAAGAGCGAATGCGAACAACGGGGCATCGGCATTATCACCGCCCAGAAGAAGGGCCGAGGCGTATCGGCGAAGGTCATTATGGAGCCGCAACGCCAGGAAGGTGAGTTCGTGCAGGCCTACGGCGAGCTGCACGAAAAGTGGCGCGAGTACACGCGCACCGAGGAGATGCCGGAGGGCTTCAAGGCTGTCGATTACTACAACCACTGATTTTCTCCGGCCCCCCAACCCCTGCGGATGCGCACCTCAACCCCCTCCCATGCCCAGTTTCTGAGGCAGCTTCGCTCGTTGATGCGGGCACCGTATCCGCTGATTCATGTCGATACCCACGAAGAAGAGCGGGCCCTCTCGATCGTGCGGCGGCTGGCCGCCGAAGATGATCGGCGGGCCGGTTTCTGGTCGCCCGTCGATGGATTCAAGGGGGACGAAGGGTCGGCCGATATCGAGTCGGCCCTGGAGCGCGTCTCGAGGGCCGACGACGGATCGGTGATCGTCTTCCGGGGCGGCCATCACCTCTTTGAGTCCCCCTTGGCCAGACGACGGCTCCGCGAGCTCGCCTCGGACTTTTCCGACACCGGCACCACGCTGGTTTTTTTGTCGCCGATGCGTATCGACGCGCCGGAGCTCCAAAAGGAGATGGCGCGCCTGTCGATGCCCCTTCCCGGCCGTGAGGTGTTGCGCCGGGAATGCGAGGAGTCGCTGGAGGGGATCGACGACGAAGCTCGCCAGCAGATTGATCTCGAACAGATGGTCTCCGGCGCCCTGGGACTGACCCAACGCGAGGCCAGGCGGGCCTACCGGCGGGTGTGTCAGCAACTGACCGAAGCGCTCAGCAACAACGCCCTGTACGACCCCGAAGAGGGGATCCTGGACGAGAAGCGCCGGATGATCGGGGCGAGCGAAACCCTGGAATTTCACCCCCTCGACTACGGGTTAGATGACGTAGGCGGCCTGGAGGTCCTCAAACAGTGGCTCGACGAGCGGCGCCGTGCCTTTAGCGACGACGCGCGCAACTTCGGGCTGCCGATGCCCAAGGGATTGTTGCTCATCGGTGTGCAGGGATGCGGCAAGAGTCTGACCGCCAAGGCCGTGGCCCGTCACTGGAACCTGCCGTTGATGCGGCTCGATCTGGGCAGTGTCTTCGACGGGCAACGTGCGCCGGAGCAGGCGTTGCGCTCGGCCATCGAGACCAGCGAGGCGATTGCGCCCTGCGTGGTCTGGGTCGACGAGATCGAGAAGGGATTTGCCGGCGAAGCCGACGGGCGGTCCCAACGGGTGCTCGGGTCGCTGTTGACCTGGCAGCAGGAGAAGACAGAACCTGTCTTTCTGGTGGCGACTGCCAACGATGTGCAGAGTCTGCCGCCGGAGCTGTTGCGGAAGGGACGATTCGACGAGATCTTCTTTATCGACCTGCCGGAGCGTCATGAGCGCGAGTCGATCCTCAACATCCACCTGAACCAGCGCGGCCGGACGGTTCCCGAGAGAGTCAGTGAGGATCTGGCCGCCAAGATGGAGTATTTTTCGGGCGCCGAGATCGAGCAGGTGGTCGTCAGCGCCATGTACACGGCCTTTGCCGATGGACGAGATGTCAGTGAACAAGACCTCGAATATGCCGTCCAACAGACGGTGCCGCTGTATCGGACCTACGAAGAGCAGATTAAATCGCTGCGAGAGTGGGCCCACGGCCGCGCCCGATCGGCATCCCACGAGCGGGAGCTGTTGGACTATTTCGACTGAAACCCCGGGTCAATGACCCAGACGAGATCATCATGAAGGAACGCATCATCGACATCTTCTCGAGGGTTGCACTGATGACCCTCGCGGTCGCGCTCATCGGGGCGACGGGCAGCGCCACGGCGTCGTCGATCGCCCAGGATGGCGGAAACGCCAGCAACCAACAGCCGCAGCGCCTCCAGTACGAACCGGCGGTGCTCCGGGTCGTCACAAACTTCGCCAAGGCCGACATCACGGTCAACGGCATGCCGTATCCCGAGTACACCGAAGACAACGAAGAGCCGGGGATGGTGCTGCCGGCCGGCGGCCCCCACATCGTGGTCGTCAGCTATTCCGGAAAGAAGAAGACCTATCGGGTGACCCTGAAGCCCAACGAGCACAAAGTACTGATGGTCGAGTTGACCGGCTACACGGGCGGTTCGGTCTCTCGGTCCTCCGATGAGCCGGACAATACCAGGAACACCAATCGAAACGACGAGGATGGAGAGGGCCGGGTGACGGTCTATTCGAAGCCGAAGGGTCAGATCCACGTCGACGGCAACCCCCGCAAGACCAACACCCCCGGGACCATCAGCGTGCCGGCGGGCCGCCACGACATTCAGGTCGAGTTCAGCGAGGGCGAGATGTCGGAGTCCAAATCGATTCGGATCCGAGACGGCTCGCGTATCAAGCTGTTCTTCAGGAAGAAGTGAGTCCGCCGTCACGCACGATCGCTTCGCCGCCGACGAAGACATCTCGGACGGCTCCGGGCGTCATCGAGAAGACGATCGATGGCAACAACGATTCGGCGTCGGCTCCGCGCAACGAGATGTGATCCAGATCCAGGGCGGTGAAGTCGGCCAGTCGTCCGGGTAGCAGTTCGCCTCCGGGCAGTCCCAGGGCGCGAGCCCCGTGCCGGGTGCCCATCTCCCAGCATACCTCCGCCGTCGACAGGCGATCCGACCCGCCGGGGTCGGTGGCCACGGCGCGCGGTTCGGCGTAGCTCGCCAGGACGTTGCGTCGCCGCTTTTGCAGCCGCTCGTGGTACTCGACCAGGCGCATCTCTTCGAACGGGTCGATGTTTGCGTGGCTGTCGGATCCCAGACAGATTGGCACGCCACGATCCATCAGCTCCGTGGCCGGCAGAAAGCCGTCGCCTAGATTGCGCTCGGTGGTCGGACAGGCACAGATCGTCGGCTGGCGATCGGCGAGGATCCCGAGTTCACCCTCCGACAGATGGGTGCCATGAATGATGGTGACCCGGTCGTCGAGCAATCCCATCGATTCGAGCGCCTCCAGCGGGGGCTTGCCGTATTCATCCATGCTCTCGGCGACCTCTCCGGGTTGTTCGCAGGCGTGGATGTGCATGGGTACGTCCTGTCCGTGGCCGTGCGCCGAGATCGCCTCGAGCCACTCCTGCGGGACGGCGCGAATGCTGTGGGGTGCCATCCCCACGCTGACGAATCGGCGTTCCTCGATGCTTCGGGTCAGTGCGTCGAATCGCTGCAGGTAGGTGTCGACGTCGGATTCGATAAAGCGGCGCTGGCGGGGGTTTGGCGATTTGTCGTAGCCGGCACGATTGTAGGCGACCCGCAACAGCGAGATCCGCAGCCCGACATCCCGGGCGGCGTCGATGGCGCGGTACGCCAGTTCGTTTGGGTCGTCGTACGGCGTTCCGTCGGGCCGATGGTGGACGTAGTGGAACTCCCCGACGGTGGTGTAGCCGGTCAGGGCCATCTCCTCGAAGGCTCGCCGGCAGGCGGATTCGAAGGCGTCGGCATCCAGCGACAGGACGGCCTCGTACATCGCCTCGCGCCAGCTCCAGAAATCGTCGGCCTGACGGTCGATGCTGACGTATTCAGTGCGTCCGCGAATCGCCCGCTGAAAGGCGTGGCTGTGGGCGTTGACCTGCCCGGGCACCAGTGCGACGTGACCCAGATCGGTGACGTCGGGGGCGTCGCTCGGGTCGATCAGGTCTTCGGCCGGCCCGACCTGTAGGATCTGGTCGTCCTGGACCTCGAGGGCTCCATCCTCGATCCAGTCGTGGCCCTGCAAGATGAAATCGGCGCGATAGAACATGGTTGGGTCTCACGGGTGAAGGGCTGCTGGGACGCGGCCCCAAGAGTGTCAGGCCACCTGCGATCTGTCACGTACGACCTCGATCAGTCGAGCAGACGTCCGGCGGCTCTCAGGATCAGGCATAGAGCACCGGCTACCATCGCCTGCGACGCTCCGACGGACCAATCCGTCACAAAGCTTGACAGCAGGAAGCCGCCGGCTCCCGAGAGCCCTCCGGCGACGGCGGCGATGGCAAAGACCTTCGCCAGGCCGATTCTGAGTCCGATCGCCCCCAGGCCTGGCAGGATGGTCAGCGCAAAGGTCGGCAGGGCGCCCAGCGCGCGGGTCACCAGCCCGGTCATCAGTGCGATGGAGCCGAAAAGCAAGGCGTCGAGTAGCCCGACGGGAACCCCCTGCGTGCGGGCGACATCGGGGTCCAGGCTGGAAAACAGAAAGCCGCGAAATCCGAGGAGCTGTACCGCCAGTACAAGTGCGGCTGCCACGGTGACCGCGATGACGTTTGGCATGCTCACGGCGACGGCCGACCCGTGAAGCACGTGTTCGACCTCGTGCATCTCGGCGGTGATCAGGGGCGCGACGATCAGCACCAGGGCCATCGGGATCACGAAGGCGACCCCCAACACGGAGTCGCGCGGAAAACTCGACGACTCGCCGACGCGGACGAGCCACCAGACGGTGATGATGGCGAGGACGGCGGCGGCCACGGGGGGGATGAGGTCGGCGAGTACGCCCTGGATGCCCAGAAGCGCGACACCCAGAAAGCCCAGGGTGATCCCCAGGGCGGAGACCTGGCTCAACGCCGCGCTGACGAAGACGATCCGTCGGGCGACGACGTAGACGCCCAGAAGCCCCAGGGCCAGACCTGCGACCAGGGCCGTCCAGATCGGCTGCCAGTACATGCTCAACAGCCGTGGTAGCGACAGCGAATCGTCGGTGGCGCTCGATGGCTCCGGCGGCACAGAATCCGCCGCGGCTGGCGGTGGATCGCTGGACTTCTCTTGGGTTTGATCCTCGTGGTCGAGCTCCTGTTCGAGTTCCTTGAGGGTCGAATCGATGGACTCGGAGCCCGGCTCACCGGGCGACTCGGCTGCGACGATACCGGGGGTCACCCACAGTCCCATCGTGACGAGCACCAGAATGATCGACGGTGAGCGGAGACTACGAACCATGGAAGGACTCCTCTGCGGTGTCATTCGGATGGACGCGGCCGTCTCGATCGATGCTCAGAAAACCGTCGGCGGCCTCGCGAGCCGCCTCGCTTCCGTGGGCGATCATCATGATGCCGATGCCGTCGTCGGCCGCGGCGCGCAATTGTTCGACAGCGTGTTTTTCTCGATGCGGATCCATCGAGGCCGTCGGTTCGTCCAGAAGCAGCGCCTTTGGTGACCCCAGAAGCGCGCGGGCCAGAAGCACCAACTGCTTTTGACCCTCGGAGAGATCGCGGAAGAGGTCGCCTCGGCGATCCCGCAGGCCGACCTCCGACAGTCGCGCCGCGATCTGGCCCTCGGGAGGTGTCGCCCGCAGACCCGCCAGGCTTGTGCCTCGCTGCACACCTGTAGCGAGGACGTCTTCGACGGTGGCCGGCAGAACCGGGTCGAGGGTGCGGACCTGCGGGACGTAGCGTCGCTCGGCCGGGTCGATCCCCCATGTGTAGCGGCCGCCGATCGGGTCGATCAGACCTGCCAGGGTCTTGATGAGCGTCGACTTGCCGATCCCGTTGGGACCTTCGATGACGACGAGTTCTCCCCGACGCCATTCGAAATCGAAGGCGTCGAGGAGAGGGGAGTCCCATCCACACACCAGCGAACGGATGGCACAGAGGGTGTTGGATTCATCCGTCATTTATCCTCTCCGTTCAGTGCGTCGTAGATGGACGAGGCCAGGGCATCGATCCGCTCGATGTAGCCTTGCCCGGATCGGGCCTGCCCCGAGATTCGTACCGGAGTCGAGTCGGTCTTCTGGGCGATCGAATCGACGACCGATGAGGGGTAGTACTCCATCTGAATGATCGCCCGGACTCGCTGCGCCTCCATGGTCTCGACGACCGAGGCGACGTGTCTTGGGTTCGGGTCGACGCCGGGCTTGGGCTCGATGGCGGCGACGGCCTCCAGACCGAGCCATTCCAGCAGGTAGACCCAGGCTTCGTGATACACGACGACTCTTCGGGAAGACTCCCCAAGGGCCTCGAACTTTGACTCCCACTTTTTGGCCACCTTCAGAGACTCCTTGGCGACCGACCGGGCCCGGCGTTTGAACGTGTCAGCGTGGGCCGGGTCGAGCTCGCCGAGTCGTTCCCCGAGCGCCAGGGCCACGCGGGCCATCTGGCGCGGCGCGATGGTGTAGTGTGGGTTTCCTTCGGGATGGACGTCGCCCATCGCCCGGGTGACTTCCCCCTGGGGGATCCCCTTGCGTTCGATATGGTTCGAGGCATCGAAGTACCCCGACTCGCCGTTCTGGATGGCGCCGTTTCTTGAATTGTCGATCAGGGTGGGAAGCCAGCCGGTCTCCAGGGACATGCCATTCAGTACGACGAGGTCCGCGCGGGCCAGGCTCTTTAGATACGAGGGCTTTGCGTCGACGAAGTGCGGGTCTTCGTGCGGATTTGCCAGGGTCTCGACGGTGACATGAGAGCCGCCGACCTCCTGGGCGATGGCCCCCAGATCTCCCAAGGTGGCGACGACCCGGAGTGGGTCATCTGCCGCCGCGACGGGTTGTGGCGAGATAAGCTGTGGGAGGGCCAGGCTGACCAGGAAGGCCAGTGGCACCAACATTCGTTTGGCGTATCTCATGGGTGTGCTCCTTGTCTGCGTTTCAATGAGAAAGGACTACGCGTTGTCCGGGCCGCCGAAGGGGACGATCACCAGGGTGGCCTCCTGGTCGTCGGTCGGTCCGATGTCGACGGCGTATGCGTCGGACTGCATCTCAAAAACGCTCTCTCGGGACAGGCCCTGATCGCAGGTGATCGAGCCGGTCGAATCCGGGCCGGTCGGGTCGGCCGAGCTGTCGGATGCTGGACGGATGGCGAACGGGACGTCGCGGACGGTAAAGAAGTGGATGTTTTTGCTGGAGCCGTCGGCGATGGCGTTGGCACCGGCGTCAAAACGGATCACGCCCGAATAGGTGTCGTCGCCGTTGTCGTTCAGCGAGATCCGATAGGTGGATCCGAATGAGACCTCCGGTGCCGTCGATGCGTCGTCCGACGTGGTGGCTGCTGCCACCTCGATGGGCGTCTCCTCGCAGACGTGCCAGCAGGCGTGGCCCGCGGGGTCGGTCGGCGGTTTCTTCACACAGCCGCTCGTCATGTCTTCAGTGCCCACGTCTCCCGTGGGATCTCCGTCGGAGCTTCCGCATCCGACACCTCCGATAAAAAGCAGGGCAGCGGTGATGATGGGCGTGGCGCCAAAGGCGAGTGAGCGGTTCGACATGTGGTTCTCCTCTGACAGGCAGTTACGCATTGCAGGATGTCTTCCAGTTTACATTCTCGAATGCATCGATGATCGACGCTGCGGCGTCGGCATTGACGATTTTGGTGATCAGAATCTGACCCTCTTGCGTCTCGAGGCCGTCGAGGTCGACGCCGGCGAACAGCGGGTCTGGCCAGTCGGCGCAGAGGCTGACCGAGCGCGTCTTCGGTGAGTCCGGTCCGACCGTGACCTCCTCCAAGTCCAGGTGACCCAGCGAAATTGGACCGAGCCGGACGACCAACGGAATCCTGTCTCCGTTTCGCCGAATCTCGCCATTTACAACGACGTTCGGCGACTGGACGTGCACTTCAGAGACGTCGCCCCGGCTGCCGATGGCCATCGGGCCCGCCGTCGTCGAAAAGGGCTGTGAGATGTCGATCTCGGTCGTGCGGCGGGCCAGCGTGACTTCGCTCGTTCCGCCACCGCTCTGCATCTCGGCGCGGACCTCGTCGTAGGGGACCAGATCGCCGGACTCGGAGTGGCAATGGCCGCTGTGGCACAGGGTGTAGCCGGCCGGAGGATCACTCGGGTCGAACTCCCCGCCGCCCCCTCCGCTGGTGGTCGTCACGCGAACGACCTCCACCTCCAGCGGGATGGTCGAGGCGTCGAGGGTGACGTCGGATGCACCGACGAGGTCGGAGGCCGACGTCTGGCTGGTCAGGGTAATGTTCAACGACCCCCAGGGTTCGCCGTCGGTGAAGCTGCAGCCGGTGGTTGTGAGAGCCAGCGCGACGGCGATCAGCCCGGCCTGCCACCAAGGTTTGAAGTATGTAAACATGGGTTGCCTCCTTTAGGCTAAAATTCGTGGGAACCGTGGGAGCCGGCGACGAGTTCGGCCTGCAGGAACACCTGATGAACGAGCTCGGAGTTGCCGGAGCCAGATCGGTACGGCATGTGGTCGAGGCTGTACTGAAGCCGCAGTCTCGAGAAGTGCGAGGGGTAGTAGCTGACCTGGGCGGCGCCGCGCTGCCGACCCTTCGTCCAATTCGGGTCTAGGGGATCGACCGCCTGGGTCGTGCCGCCAAAGAGCGACGGCTGGTTTGACTCGGGGCCGATGCCGCTGACGTATTCGTAGCGCAGGCCCGTGCCCCAGTAGCGGTTCGGCCGCCAGCGCACCTGGGTGTAGCCGCCGTAGTCCTCCAGGACGTCCCGCGGCACCTGACGCCGTCGAATCATGAATTCGGTCTGCCAGCCGACGCTCGATCGACCGCCCTCGGTGGCGTTTTTCCACTTCAAGAAGAGATCGAGGCCGTAGATCTCCGAGACGTTGCGCCGGCCGGACTTGTTGCGTCCGACCGCATAGTTGAGCCCGGTGAGGAGGCTCAGGTTCTCGGACAGGTCGACGTACTCCTCGAGCCGAACCGTCGCCGTCAGGTCGGTCAGCGACGAGATGTCGCTGGAGCTGGGTAGAAACGACCGCCCGGTTGCTTCGCCGGAGATATTCTGGACGCTGACATACCAGCGAAACGTGCCGGGGATCGGCAAGACGATCTGGCTGAGCTCCACACCGAGACCCCGCAGCGATTCACCGCCGAAGAACTTGGCGTTGACCAGCGGCTGGGTCGCAAAGGCCCAGGAGTGCAGATGGGTCGGGTTGAGCCGGCCGAAATTCGTTTTGAACTGGCCGAACCTCGCCTGCAACTGAAGCGGCAGGTTCAAGGTGGTGCCGTAGGCTTCCTCGATCTCGACGCCGAACAGCGAGAAGAGGATCGAGCCGTCGAACCGAAAGAACGGGTCGACGCTCGCGCCTACGGCCAGCTCGAGTCCCTGCAGGTTAAAGCCCATCGACGAGGGGTCGTGCCCGCCGCGCAGGTCGGCGGTGTCGGAGAACCACGCGCCGGTGGCATCGAGAATCAGCGAGATCTCCGGGTTCATCGACTGCACCGTCGATGACACGGCTCCGCCGATCGACTCCGAGGAATCGTCGCCGTCGTCGGAGGTCTCCGAGGAGGTCACCTCCTCTTCGAGGGCGTCGAGTTCGGCATCGAGATCTCCCTCGGCGTCGTCTGGCTCTTCGGAGCCCGCGGTCTGTTTGGGATCGTCGGAAGGCGGGTCCGAAGATTGGGCGTACAATGGAGGTGACTGGAACACGAGCGCGGCGCAGGCCGCTGCGGTGAAAGCTAGAATATGGATTTTCATGCGTTAAAGCCGTCGTGACTCAGATACACGAGTGACGAGTTCATCTGAGTAGACGCGGCCGAAGCACGATCCTCGGTCGGACGCCATACAGGCGTCCGGGGAGGTCCCGCTCGAGTTGTCGAGGGTCGATCGGCTCAGCCGCGCAGGTTGTGCGGCGGCGAGTTGATCGGAGAGAGGTGTCTGAGCGCGATGGGGGAGGGCTCAGAGGTCTGGCTGGAGGGAATGCGGGGAGCGTCGAGCGACGCCGGCGGTGGCAAATCGAGATGGCCCGCGGCCACCGTGGGCATCGAGATCGAGGTCTTTTCGACCCACGTCAGCCAGTGGCAATCGGGGCCGTCGTCCTTGTCGGGCGCAGGGTCCGGCGACTGGTGGCTGTCGGCCGGCTGCACCGCGTTCGACGCGGTCTCCGTCTGACCGGCGCCCGCATGGTCTTCGTCGTGGGTCGCGTGTTGGTGCTCGGCGCACCAGTAGTGGTCGACGACCTCGAAGTGCACGAAGGTTCCGACGAACCCCTGCAAGAACAGAAACACCATGGCGGCAGCGAGGCCGCTCTGGAGGCGTGGTCTGTTCAGTAGGCTGACGTTCATCTCACTCGGGAATCTGATTCGCCCCGCCCGGATTGTCAAGACCATCAATTTGCTTTCGCCTGACGGGCACATACGCTAGGGGACCCTTGAGCGACTCACCGCTGTGTGAGCGCGCTATTTTTTGTCGAAACACCGACGAGCCGATTGTGAACGGTTTGGCCAAGCTGATTCCAGCCTGGGATTGGCTGTCTGAGTACAACACGGAATGGCTCAAGGGAGACGCGGCGGCCGGGTTGACCGTCGGAGTGATGGTGATCCCGCAGAGTATGGCCTACGCCATGCTCGCCGGGGTCGAGCCGATCTACGGGCTCTACGCATCGCTTGTCCCGCTGGTCATCTACGCGTTGCTCGGCACCTCTCGCCACCTTGCGGTCGGGACCGTGGCCATCGACATGCTGGTGGTCTCCGCGGGCGTCGGCCACCTGGTGGCCGCAGGCTCGGACCTCAGCTACGTGGAACTGGCGATCCTGCTGGCGGCCATGACCGGTGTTATCGAACTCGTCATGGGACTGCTGCGGTTTGGTTTTCTGGTGAACTTTCTGTCCCGGCCGGTGATCGCCGGGTTCATGACGGCGGCGCCGCTGATTATCGCCGCCAGCCAGATTGGAAACCTCATCGGCGTGGACCTTCCCAGGTCGCAGTTTGTCCATCGGATGCTGATCGAGGCCTACGAACATCTCGGCGCCATCGAACCGGTCACCCTGGCCGTCGGTGGTGTCGGCATCGCGGTCTTGCTCGCCCTGCAGATCTGGCGGCCCAAATGGCCGGGGGCGCTGATATGGGTCATCGCGGCGCTGCTGGCCAGTTGGCTCGGCGGGCTTCAACAGTATGGAGTGGAGGTCGTCGGCTCGATCCCCGCCGGCCCACCCACCCCGCAAGTGCCCGACGCCGGCTACGGGGCCGTCGTCGACCTGCTTCCGACCGCCCTCACCCTGGCATTGGTCCAGTTCATGTCGGTCATGTCGCTGGGCAAGGCCTTCGAGGCCGACCACGACTACAAGGTGGAGCCGAACCGGGAACTGATCGCAGTCGGAACGGCCAACATCTTCGGCAGCATCTTCCGAGCGATCCCCGTGTCGGGCAGCTTTTCGCGTTCAGCCGTCAACGAGCGAGCCGGAGCGAATACGCCGTTGGCCAATATCGTTGCGGCTGTGTTGGTCGGGCTGACCCTCCTCTTTTTGACCCCTCTATTTCAGGTCTTGCCCGACGCGGCCCTCGCCTCGATCATCATCGTCGCCTGCGTGGGGATGGTCGATCTGGCGGAGATTCGTTTTCTGCTCCAGACCCGGCGTGTCGACGGGGCGCTGGCGCTTCTGACCTTCGGCGGCACCCTCGGGATCGGCATCCAGGAGGGGCTGTTGATCGGAGTCAGTGCGTCGGTGGTCGTCTTATTGTGGGATCTGACGCGCGCCAAGATCATCGAGATCGGACACATGCCCGGCACCCGCGAATTCCGGGCCATGAAGCGAAATCCCGAGGCCGAGGAGATCCCGGACATCCATCTGATGCGCATCGATGCACGGTTTTCGTTTGCCAACAGCGAACAGCTCCAAGAGGAGGTCATCGACGAGGTCGAGAATACGTCGGTACGGGCCGTTGTCATGGACCTCAGCGGGGTCAACTCCCTGGATACGACCGCCTGCGGGATGCTGGAGGATGTAGTCGATAAACTCGAGGAATTCGGCGTGGATCTGTACGTCGCCGGCGCCAAGGGTCCGATCCGCAAAGTCCTGCGAAAATCCGGACTCTGGGACCGTATCGGCGAGGGTCGCTTCTTTTTGAATCCGCACCTGGCGGTGAGTTCAATTCTGGAGGAGTGGGGCGATGAAGAGGCCTACGACGACCCGCGTCGAGAGCTCGAAGAGGAGCGCGATGCGATCCTCGCCGAGCGCGATGCATTGCTCGATGAGATCCGCGGCCACGAAGCCGAGGCCGACGACATCGCCGACGAGCAGGAGGCGCTGGGCGACCAGCTTCAGCAGATGCGACACCAACGACAGCAAATGAAGGATGAGCGCGACAAACTCGAAGAAAAACAGGAGGAACTCGCCGAAGAGCGGCGCCGTCTGAAGGAAGAACGCAAGCGGCTCGAGGCCGAGCAACAGAGCCGAGACGATGAGGAAGACGACTCATGAGACGAGCCTCTGACGAGGACCGACCGTGAACAAGCTGTCGTCTCTATTTCCGGCAATCGACTGGCTGACCGACTACGATCGGTCGGATCTTCGGGGGGATCTGTCGGCCGGACTGACCGTCGGGGTGATGCTCATTCCCCAGGCGATGGCCTACGCCATGCTCGCCGGGGTCGAGCCGATCTATGGGCTCTACGCCGCGTTGGTACCGTTGTTCGTGTACGCGCTTCTCGGCACCTCTCGCCACCTGTCGGTCGGGCCGGTGACCGTCGACATGCTCATCGTCGCCGCCGGGATCGGCATCTACGCGGGCCCGGAGACCTCCGCGATCGAGCTGGCAGTCCTCGTGGCCGTGATGACGGGGATCTGCGAAGTTCTGATGGGTCTGTTTCGCTTCGGGTTCATGGTCAATTTTCTGTCTCGGCCGGTGATCGCCGGGTTCATGACCGCGGCCCCTCTGATCATCGCGTCGAACCAGCTCGGTAACCTCCTGGGCATCCAGTCGCCGGATTCACAGTACGTTCACCGTCACATCATGTCGACGATTCGGCAGGCTGCAGACATTCACCCGGAGACCTGTGTGATCGGAGTGGTGGGCGTGGTGCTTCTGACGGTCCTCCAGCAGTGGAAGCCCCGGTGGCCGGCGGCGCTGATCTGGGTGACCGTGGCGGTCTTGGCGACCTGGGGGCTCGAGCTGGCCGCCGATGGTGTGGAGATCGTCGGCGCGATTCCCGCGGGACTCCCGCCCTTCCAGATTCCCGAGAGCCTGGCCGAATTCGACCTGGAGCGGATCCGTCAATTGGCTCCCACCGCCCTGACCCTTGCGCTGGTCGAATTCATGTACGTGATGTCTTTGGGGCAGGCGTTTGCCACCGAACATGAATACGACGTCGAGCCGAACCGCGAATTGATCGCCATCGGGGCCGCCAATATCTTCGGCTCGTTTTTCCGGGCCGTGCCGATTTCGGGGAGCTTTTCGCGCTCGGCGGTCAACCACCGCGCCGGCGCCCACACGCCGCTGTCGAATGTGGTGGCGGGGAGCCTGGTCGGAATTACGCTGTTGTTTTTAACCGGTCTCTTCTTCTTTTTGCCCACCCCGGCGCTGGCGGCGATCATCATTGTGGCGTGTCTGGGGATGATCGACGTGCCCGAGCTGAGGTATCTGCTGGAGACTCGTCGAATCGACGGGGCGATCGCGCTGCTTACCTTCGGCGCAACCCTGGGGATCGGCATCCAGCAGGGAATTCTCATCGGCGTGGGCGCCTCGGTTGTGGTGGTGTTGTGGGATCTGAGTCAGCCCCATGTGGTCGAACTCGGCCATGTGCCCGGCACCCAGGAGTTTCGCGACGTCAGTCGCCATCCCGAGGCCGAGAGCATCTCCGACATTCGGATCACCCGGATCGACTCGCGGTTTAGTTTTGCAAACGCCAAGACGCTCAAAGAGGAGATCCTGGAGGATGCCGACCACGAGGGGGTGCGGGCCCTGATTATCGACACGACCGGCGTTAACGATCTCGATACGACGGCAACTCAGGCACTCCAAGAGATTGTCGATGGATTGGCCGAACGCGATGTGGAGTTGTCCGTGGCCGGCGCGAAGGGGCCGCTACGAGACGTGCTGGAACGATCCGGGTTGATGGGCAAGATCGGTGAAGAGCGATTCTACATGAACGCCCACATGGCGGTCTCGGATATACTGGAGCGTTGGAACGAGCCCGAAGAATACGAACCTGCCGAGCAGGAACAGCGCCACGAGCAGATCGACGAGGCCCGGCAGCGGCTCGCCCAGGAACGCGAGAAGGTCGACGAGAGTCGCGAGGCGATCACCGAGGAGCGCCGGCAGCTCAAAGATGAGCTCGACGCTCACGAGGCCGAGCAGGAGAGGTTGGCCGAGCAGCGCGCCGCCCTGCAGACTCAACTCGACAAGGCTCGCAAGCAAAGGGCGGCCGTCAAACGACAACAACAGACCCTCGAGGAACAAAAGGAAGAGCTGGCCGAAGAGCGCGAGAAACTCGACGAGCAGCAAGAGGAGCTGGCCGAAGAACGCGAGCACCTCGAGGAGCAGCAGGAGGAGTTGCAGGACGAAAAGCAGGACGTCCGAGACGTTCGCAAGCGCCTCAAAGAAGAGATCGCGGAACACGAATCGGAACGCCGCCGTCTAAGGGAAGAGCGACGTCGGCTCGAACAAAAGCGCCGCGAAGCCGAGGACACGTCCGAGTCCGACGACACCGGAGGTTGAAGACTCGGCAGAAGTCGATAAGACGGCGCTTGTAGAGTTATCGCCACCGACCCACCTCAAAGAGACCGGACCCAGCGGAATGATCTTTCAAGAGTCGAATCAGGTGCGCACCATCGTCGGACGCCTCGAGACCGGAGAGGAGTGCATCGATGAGCTGACGGATTTCTGTCGAGAGCACGACATCGAAGCCGGCGAGGTGCGCGCCGTCGGCCGATTCGACCGCGTCGAAGTCGTTCATTTCAACGGCGATTCCGGCAATTACGAGCCTGTCTACGAAGGCGAAGGCCAGTTTGACGTCTTGAACCTGGTCGGAAACGTGGCGACGCTAGGCGACGAGGTGATCGTCCGGCTGCAGGCGGTCCTCAGCGCGCAGGGCCCCCTCGGGGCTCAGGTGATGACCGGTGAGCTTCGAAGCGGTCGAGCCGTGGAGCTCGAATTCGTCCTCGAGGCGTTCCAAGACCTGAGGGTCGAGCGGCGCATGAACACCGAGAGCGGCATGCCGCGGATCGCGGCGATCCAGCGCACGCAGGCGCCCGAACCTGCCGCCGATGAGACGACCTCGCAGACGGAGCCCTCGGAGTCATCCGAAGAGCCCGAACCGATGAAGGGGAAGGGCATGAGCTGGGACGACGCCAAATCGGCGACCCAGCAGCCGGAGTCCACGGCCGACGAGAAGGAGCCCGACGCCGATGACGGCGATGACATCTACGGCGATATGGATATGGAGAGCCCGATGCTCGAAGCGGGTGATATTCTCGATCATCCCAAGCTCGGCCGTTGCCGAGTGATGCGCGTCGAGGATGATCAGTACGCCCACATTCGAATGCGGCGCGGAAAGATCCGGAAGCTGTCGCTCGATGTGGTCGGCTTCGAATTCGAAGGCGAAGAAAACGGGCGCAACGTCTTCAAGGCGAAGGTCGGAAAATGAGTGACGCCTCCGCCGCCCCCGAAGATGTGCGCCGTCGGCTGGCCAAACTGGGCATGGTACCGGCGTCGGACTGGACCGGCCGGAGGGCGGCGATCGAGGGCGACTTGAGTCCGGCGGCGGTCCTGATCCCGATCTTCGAGAAGGACGGCAGGCTCCACGTGACCTTTACCCGGCGGGCGGCCGGACTCACCAAACACTCCGGTGAAGTCAGCTTTCCCGGCGGCCGGGTCGAGCCGGTCGATGAGTCGAAGCTCGACACCGCGCTTCGTGAAACTCACGAGGAGATCGACCTGGCCCCCGCCGACGTCGACGTCTACGGTGCGCTGGCCGAGATGCCCACCATTACCGGCTACAGCCTGGAGGCGTGGGCCGGAGAGTTCCCTCACCCGTACGAGCTGACCCCGGAGCTCGCCGAGATCGAGGTCATCTTCGACGTGCCGCTGGATGTGCTCGCCGATCCCGCTATCCACAGGGTCGAGATGCGCTCCTGGGGCGACCAGACCTTTCCCGTCCACTACTACGAATACGAGGGCTATACGATCTGGGGTGTCACGGGATATCTGGTATGGGTACTCCTTGACTATCTGGGCCTGCGCGACTGACATCAGTCCCATGGTCGAGTCGGTAGACCGCTGCTAGGGAGACGAGCCATGAACGTACTGGTCGGAGTCACAGGGGGCATCGCCGCCTACAAGTCGGCGCATCTGGTAAGAGAGTTCATCAAGCGAGACGACGACGTCCGCGTGGTCATGACCGAGTCGGCCGAGGAGTTCATCACGCCGATGACTCTGCAGGCGCTGTCCGAGAATCCCGTCGGCAGCGACCTCTTCGATGCCGGATACGAGTCCGAGATCGGGCACATCGACCTGGCGCGATGGGCGGACGTCGTGGTGGTGGCGCCGGCGACCGCCGATTTCATTGCCCGGGCCGCCGCCGGGATGGCCGACGACCTTCTGACGACGGTGCTCCTGGCGACCCGGGCGCCTGTGGTCGTCGCGCCCGCGATGAATACTCAGATGTGGTATCACCCGTCGGTCACCCGCAATATCGAGACCCTGGAGAGCGAGTACGGCTGGCGAGTCATCCAGCCCGATTCCGGCGAGCTCGCCTGCCGCGAGATCGGCCCGGGACGCATGCCGGATCCGCCGGATCTGGTCGAAGAGGTGCTCGTCGAGGCCACGGAGCCGACGCTCAAAGACCGCCGCGTTCTGATCACGGCCGGGCCCACCCACGAGCCGATCGATCCGGCGCGCATGCTGACCAATCCGTCGTCGGGCAAGATGGGTTACGCCCTGGCCAAGATCGCCCGGCGGCTCGGCGCCGAGGTGACCCTGGTCAGCGGCCCGACGCAGCTCGAACAGCCCGCGGGCGTCGAATTGGTCTCGGTTCAGACGGCTCAACAGATGTACGATGCCGTCATCGAGCGGGTCGAATCGATGGATGTCGTCGTCAAAAGCGCAGCGGTCTGTGACTGGCGGCCGAAGACCTCGAGCCCTTCAAAGCTCAAAAAAGAGACCATGACCGGCACACTCGAGCTGGAGCGAAACCCGGACGTTCTGGCCGAACTCGGACAGCGAGCCAGTGCCGAGGCCGGCGACGGGAGACCCCTGCTGGTGGGGTTTGCCGCGGAGTCCAGCGACGTCGCCGAGCGAGGCGAGCGAAAACGACGGGACAAGGGCGCCGATATATTGGTCGCCAACAAGATCGGTGGAGACGACAGCACCTTCGGGTCCGACGACATCGTCGCCCACATCCTGACCGGGACGTCGGAGACCCGCTACGGGCCTATCTCCAAAGAAGCACTCGCCGAGCACCTCTTCGAGATCGTGGCCCGGCGTCTGGAACGCTGAGCCGTCTGGCTTGGGATCGGGCCTAAGATCCGTATACTCCTGTCGGCGATTCGTCCGACGAGACTCCTTAAACATTCAAGTGCCTATGCGTCGATCCCTTGCGCTCATCACCATTGCTCTATTTCTGACCGGCTGTGCCACACAGCTTTCGCAGACCCGCCAACAGTCGCCGATGATGCAGGCGCCCGATGGGACCAGCGTTGCGCTGATCAGCGTCACCACGGCCCCGGAATCGACTGCCGAGGCCCCGGAGGGTGCGACAGCTACCGAGACGGTCAAGAGCGCACTCCAGAGAGCGTTCGAGAGGAGCCCGTATTCGGTGGTCGACAGGACGTCGACGGCCTTTGAGATGTCGTTCAACCGCGTCTCCGACGCCTCCGAAGAACCGGCGCCCTGGGAGACCGACGGACCGACCAACCTACCGCCGTCGATCGACGCTCCCCTGGTGATGTCCGCCCATGTGGTCGAATGGACGCAGACGACCGAGGGCGACAAAACGATGGTCAAGACCGACGTCGTCTACACCTTGTGGACGCGCGACGGCCGAGAAGTCGACACGCGACGCGTCCCGATGACCGTCCGCCCCGGCGACACCTTCGCAGAGGCGCCGACGATGGTTCCACCGCGCGGAGCCTGGATGACCGACGGATGGAAGAGCGCCACGAAGGGATCTCGGCTGATGAAGGCCCCGAAAGATTCGGCCCAACTCTTCGAAGCCGCTGCGACCGTGAGTGCTCAGGCCTTCGCCTTCCCGTACGGCCGACACGAGATGACCTACAAGGTCGAGTTGGCCACGGGTGATTCATCGCTCAAAGATGGCGTCGACATGATGAAGGCCGGCGACTGGAAGAAGGCCTACGCCTCGTTCGAGAAGGCCCTCGAAGCCAATCCCAAACTCGCCGGTGCCCACTACAACATGGGCGTCATCCGCGAGATTCAGGGTCGAACCGAGGACGCGGTCTCGCACTTCGAGAAGGCCGCCGAGCTCGGTGACGAGGAGATGTACGACAAACGGCTGAAGGCCGCCCAGATGCGGCTCGACGCCCAGCAGACGCTGGAGCTTCCCGACGAGGACGCCAGCGAGTTCATCCCCCGTCCCGGCGACGAGTAACAACCGACTCGCCAGACACAAAAAACCCCGCCTTCGGCCAGTCCGAAGGCGGGGTTTTGTACGTGGGGTTCCGTCGCACAGGCCTCAGCGGCTCAGCCCGAGCCGCTCCATAACCTGCTGCAGGTCCGACCAGGTCTTTTTCTTCTGGTTTTCGTTCCGCAGCAGGTACGCCGGGTGATAGGTGGGCATCACGTCGCTATTGCCCCAGGTGTGCCAGTTGCCGCGCAGGGCGCCCAGCGGTTTGCTCGAATCCAGCAGCGTCTGGCTGGCGGGCCGACCCAGGGTGACGATGACCTCGGGCTCGATGATCTGGAGCTGCTTCTTCAGGAAGGGAAAGCACTCGCGGACCTCGTCGGGCCGCGGGTCGCGGTTGTCCGGCGGCCGCGACTTCAGGACGTTGCAGATGTAGGTGTCTTCGCGCTCCAGCCCCATCGCCCGGATCATCTGGTCCAGGAGTGTACCGGCCTTACCCACGAAGGGACGTCCCTGCTGATCTTCATGGTAGCCGGGCGCTTCGCCGACGAAGAGGAGCCGGGCCTCGGGATTGCCCTCTCCGAAGACCAGATTCGTGCGCCCCTCGTGCAGCGGGCACCGCTGGCAGTTCCCCATGTAGTTGCGCAGGTACTCGAGCTTGTCGGCGTTGGACATCTCGTCCGGGTCGGAGGCGCTTGCGGCCTCGCTTTCGCCGGTATCCGCCGAGTCGGACGCCGAGCCACTGGATGCCTGCGACTTGGGTTTCTGGTCTCGCTTTGACTTAAACCGCTTCCACGGGGCGTCGTCGCCCGACTTCGCCATCGGGCCGTCCGACTCCTCGTCGGCCGACTCGGACGGCTCCTCAGGCTCCTGTTGCTCGGGCGTCTGCGGAGGACTCTCGGCCCCGTCTTCGTCCGGCTCGCCCTTGAGATCAGCCTCCATCGCCCGCGTCTTCTGTTCCCGCCGCTCCTTCCAGCGCTTGCGCGCCTCCTCGCGCTCCTCGTCGGAGGCGGGGATCACACCGGGGTCGCCCTCGACACCCTGCCATTCCAGGTAGCGTCGAAGGTCTTTGACCACGCTCAAGAGATGTTCGCGTTTGGTCGCCATGGTGTCCAGTCTGCCTTGAGATGCGTACGTGTCTCGGTTCGATCAACTCGCCCGCTTCGAACTCGTCTTCGGAAGAAGAAGATCAGCCGAGATATCGAAAAAATCGGAGAGGATCGCGACCTGCCGTGCCGATGCATCTCGCTTTCCATTTACGAGATCAGAGATCCGACTCTCCGCGATGCCAGTCTTTTCGCTGAGCTGTTTCTGAGAAAGCCCAGTTCGCTCAAGTTCATGTCTCAGGATTTCGTTCGGAGTGGAAGGCCCTATTGGGTGATGGTCTTCTTCGTAGGCTTCAACGAGTTTAATGAGACTCGCCAATTGCTGGCCCTCTTCAGACTCCGACGAAGGCGGTCCTTGTTCGAACAGTCTCTCGATAACATTTAGGGCTCTCTCGTACTGAGCCTCGGTCTCCACCGGTTGGAGTATCTGTGTCATGGGATGCCCTCTTCCCGAACTCCAGAATCGTATCGAACGCGAAATTACCATATTGGGAACCATCTGCCAACGTAGACTCCTGACCGTGCGACGATCGAATCTCGACACGGAGTGCTCTTCCGTTGCCTATGTCGCGGCGGAGCGCCATCGCGAATCAATTTAATTCTCGACGCCGGGGCTTACACTCAATATCACGACCGCCGTCGACTCCTGCCCCGAATCAACCATGAAAGCCCACAATCCCGCGACCGGTGAGCTGATCGCCGACTACGAAAACGACACCGAAGAAGCCCTCGAGGACAAGCTCAAAGAAGCGCAGCAGACCTATGAAAGCTGGCGGCAGCGCGACTTCACGACCCGCGCCGGCCTGATGTTCAACGCCGCCGAGGTATTGCGCGACAACGAGCAACGCTACGCTCGGCTGATGACCCACGAGATGGGCAAGCCGATCGAGCAGGCAAAAAGTGAGGTGCAGAAGTGCGCCTGGGTCTGCGACTACTACGCCGAACACGCCGAATCCCAGCTCGCCACGGAGCCGATCGAGACCGACGGGTCGGCCAGCGGTGTGCGATACGAACCGCTGGGGCCGATTCTGGCGGTGATGCCCTGGAACTTTCCCTTCTGGCAGGTCTTTCGGTTCGCCGCGCCGAATCTGATGGCCGGCAACGTGGGGCTTCTGAAGCACGCGGCGAATGTGCCGGGTTGCGCCGAGGCGATCGAAGAGGTCTTCGTGGAGGCGAACTTCCCCGAGCCGGCGTTTCAGACCCTGATGATCGGCCGGGATCTGACCTCGAAGGTCATCGCCGACGACCGGGTTCGGGGTGTCACGCTTACCGGTTCGGTCGGGGCCGGCCGGGCCGTCGCCAGTCAGGCCGCCGAGCAGCTCAAGCCGACGGTCTTGGAGTTGGGCGGATCAGACCCGTTCGTGGTCTTGGAAGATGCCGACCTGGATGAGGTCGTCGACCAGGCGGTGCTGGCACGCACTCAGAACAGCGGCCAATCGTGCATCGCCGCCAAGCGGTTCATCGTCGTCGGCGACCAACACGACGCGTTTGTCGAGCGATTGGAGTCGGCGCTCGCCGACCTGACTGTAGGCGATCCCATCGACGAGGCCACCGACATCGGGCCGATGGCTAGGGAGGACCTGCGCGAGGAGCTTCACGAGCAGGTGACCAAATCGGTCGATATGGGCGCGGTCTGCCGGCTCGGCGGTGAGATTCCCGACGAAGGTGAACTCGCCGAGGGCGCCTTCTACCCGCCGACGCTTCTGACCCACCTGGAGCCGGGCATGCCGGGCTGGTCGGAGGAGACCTTTGGCCCGGTGGCGGCCGTGGTACGCGCCCAGGATGTCGACCATGCCGTGCGTCTGGCTAACGGGTCGGACTTCGGCCTCGGCGCCAGTGTCTGGGGGCCAAAAGAAGCGGCGGGGGAGTTGATCCCCCGCCTGCAGGCCGGGCACGTGGCGGTCAACGGCATTGTGAAGTCGGACCCCCGGCTGCCGTTTGGCGGCATCAAGGACTCGGGCTACGGTCGCGAACTCAGCCGCCACGGCATCCGGGAATTCGTCAACGCCAAGACCTACTGGGTCGAGTGACCTTTCGGTCGTCGGCCTCTAGTCATTCGACGTCGAATCCGTCGTCGCGCCACTCGTCGACGCCGCCGGGGAAGTTGTAGATGTTCTCGAAGCCGTTGGACTCGAGGATGCTGGCGCCGACCATGGCCCGGCGCCCGCTGGCGCAGTGCACGACGATGGGTCGGTCGTCGGGCATCTCGTCCAAGTGATCCTCGAGGCGTCCGTAGTGGACGTGTTTGGCGCCCGGAATGTGCCCCTCGTTGAACTCCGACTGAGACCGCACATCCAAGATCATCGCATCCTGGTGGGTCTTGAGTACGTGGGCCCGTCCCGCGTCGATCAGCTCGATGTGGTCCGTTGCGGTGGCGTAGCCGCCGATGCGCGGGATGTAGCCTTCGAAATCCGTGAAGCCGACGCGATAGAGCGCACGGGTCGCTTCGTCGAGATTCTGCGGCTCGACGACCAGCACGATGGGCCGGTCGTAGTCGACGACCCAGCCGGCCTGATCCGACAGGCTGTCGAGGCTCGGCAGGTTGACCGATCCGGCGATGTGTTCCCGAGAAAAGTCCTCAAAGTCACGCAGATCCAGCAGATTGACGTCGAAGTCCGCGGCTTCGCGAAAGCCCTCCGGCGTCAGTCGTGGGATGCTCGGTACGACCGCGTCCTGGCCCTCGACCCCGTCGCGGTTCATCTCCTTCATGTTACGGAAGTAGGTCGGCGATTCGGGCTGGCCCGACAGAAGCTCGTCGGCGAAGCCCTCCGGGTCGTCGTTCTCCACGTAGGGCCCCCACCAGGCGTTTCGCCGCTCGTACCCGACGGTCGACGCCGGGATCGAACCCAAGGCCTTGCCGCAGGCAGATCCCGCACCATGGCCCGGCCAGATCTGGACGGAGTCGTCCCACTGACAGAGGACGTTTTTGACGCTGTCGAACAACTGCTTGGCCCCGGTCTCGGCGGTGCCACGTTCACCGGCGGCCTTCTCCAGGAGGTCCGGTCGGCCCAGGTCGCCCACGAAGGCGAAGTCGCCGGTCAGCGCCATCATCGGCTCGTCGGATTGGGCGCCATCGGTGACCAGAAACGACAGGTGCTCCGGGGTGTGGCCGGGTGTGTGGGCCGCCTCGATGACGACGTTGCCGAGTTTGAACTGGTCGCCGTGGGTCATCTCCACGACGTCGAGCCCGTCCAGCCCGGCGTACTCCCAGCCTTCAGACTGCTCGCCGCTGATGTACAGCGTAGCACCCGTGGCTCGGGCCAGGTCGCGGCCGCCCGACAGAAAGTCGGCATGGATGTGGGTTTCGACGACACCGACCAGGTCGAATCCCAGTTCGTCGATTTTGTCGAGGTACTGATCGAGGTCTCGCAGGGGATCGACCACCGCCGCTTCACCCGAGCCGGGACAGGCGACGATGTAGGATGCCTGGGCGAGTCCGTCGTCGTAGATGCGTTCGAAGTACATGGTGTCGCTCCTGTGTGAGGAAAGCTGTCAGCGGGTCCGACTCAAACATAAGGACTGATGTGTCCGAACCAACGCATCCCACATGACCTGCAAAGTGCGTGCCTTCACAAATGGCACGGGCGTCTGGGTTTCGGGCTTTCGATGGTGCGCACATTTGGTTCAACGTGTTGAAACGAGATGAAAGTTCCGCCGCTTCGACCCCGGATGCACTGGCTGGGATAGTCCGGTATTCTTTTTGCAGCTTTCCTGATGCGGGGACTCCCCATCCAAACGAGGTAGCCATGAGCGATACAGTTGAAATTCGTGAGATCCACGACGACAGCGAAGCCCAATTCTTGATGCCCGGAGGGGGATCCGGACTCCATCTGGTGATGTGCTGTACCCAGAATTCGGAGATCCGAGACAAGGTAAAGCAGCTCGCGCCGTCGGTCGAGATTCCCGACGGGTGGGATTTCGTCTGGCTGAACCCCAACGAGGCGACCGAAACGGCTCGCTGGTTCGGGCTGTCCGACGCCTCTGGCATGGCCGTCATCAAGGGTGGCCAGCTTCTTGCAGTGGAGTACGAGTGCAGCCTCGACGGGTTTGAACGCCTGATCGAGCTGGCCAAGCGACAGACGTCGCTGGTCGACGCCGAATCCTAAGTCTCACTTCTCTAGACCCACACGTATCATGACCGAATTTACACCTGTCTTATCCACTCTGGGCGGGCTCATGATCGGGCTCGCCGCCGCGATGATGCTCGTCTTCAACGGCCGGATTGCCGGCATCAGCGGCATCTTCGGCAGTGCCATCACAAATCGCAGCTCCGACGGTCCCTGGCGATTCGCCTTTGTCGGCGGCCTTGTCGCCGGCGGCGTCGGCATGTTTCTGGTCGACCCATCCATGTTTTCGCTGGAGATGATCCCCACCCGCTCGACCTGGGCGTTTGTGGTCGCCGGCTTGCTTGTCGGCTTCGGCACACGCCTGGGCAACGGTTGTACCAGTGGACACGGCGTCTGCGGGCTCTCCCGCTTCAGCGTCCGGTCTCTTGTGGCCACGCTCAGTTTTATGGGCGCCGGCATCGTAGCTGTCTACGTCTTTGAACACGTCATCGGAGGATTTTGATATGCGCGTACTTATTGCTTTCGTTTCTGGAGCGATCTTCGCCGGAGGCCTTGTGGTCGGAGGAATGACCCAGCCCAGCAAGGTGGTCGGCTTTCTCGATATCTTCGGACAATGGGACCCGAGCCTCGCCTTCGTGATGGGATCGGCCTTGCTCGTCAACGTCCTTGCGTACAAGTTCATCGTACCATCGCGGCCGAAGCCGCTGGTCGAAGAGTCGTTTCACATTCCGACCCGATCGGACCTGGACTGGCGGCTCATCAGCGGTGGCGTCTTCTTCGGCGCCGGCTGGGGGATCGCCGGATTCTGTCCCGGCCCGGCGCTGACGGCGCTCGGCTCCGGAAAAACCGAAGTCTTCATCTTCGTGGCCTCGATGGCCGGAGGCATGTATCTGTATAGGTTCGTGGATGACTTCGTCTTCAGCGAGGTCGGAAACAGCTCGGAGGGTGCGCCTCCGGAGCGAGTGAAAATTGACGCGTAGTTCCTGACTGGAAAGCGACTGGGAAGCAGCATGGGCGAGGTGCTCGAGCGGCCTGACATCGAGGTGACCGAGTTTTTCGGCATGGTCACCGTCTCCGACGAGATGCGCGAGTTCTTCGAACTCGTCGAACGCGTCGCCCGTACCGACGCCCCGGCTTTGATTCGGGGCGAGACGGGCACCGGCAAGGAGCTCGTCGCCTCGGCGATCCACCAGATGAGCCCGCGGGCCGAAGGTCCGTTTCAGGTCCTCAACTGCGCCACTCTGACCCCCGAACTGCTCGCCAGCGAACTCTTCGGCCACCGCAAGGGGTCGTTCACCGGTGCCCACAAGGACCGCGACGGCCTCTTCAAACTCGCCGACGGCGGGACCGTCTTTCTGGACGAGATCGCCGAGTTGCCCACCGACCTGCAGGCCCGACTCCTTCGGGTCCTGCAGGAGGGCACTTTCTCGCCGGTCGGTCAGACCGAATCGATCGAGGTCGACGTCCGTTTGATCTCGGCGACCCACCAGTCACTCAGAGATGCCGTCGACCGCGGCGAATTTCGCGAAGACTTGATGTATCGCATCCGGGTTGTGCCGCTGTTTTTGCCGCGGCTGGCCGACCGCGATGGCGACGTCGAGGCGCTGTTGTGGCACTTCATCGATGAGATGAATCCCTCGTACCCGCGAGACATTACCGGCGTACAAGACCGAGTCATGGAGGCGATGCTCGAGTACGACTGGCCGGGAAATGTCCGGGAGCTCAGAAACGTCATCCAACATGCCTTCATCGTCGGGCAGGGCCCGGTCCTTGAGCTTTCGGACCTGACGCCGGAGCTACGCGGCGAGCCGCCGCCAAACCAGAGCGCCGAGACGATGACCGAAAAGGACCTGGAGCGAAAACGGATCCTCAAGGCCCTGGATGAAGCCAACGGCAAAAAGGGGGAGGCCGCCGACCTGCTGGATATGAGTCGCACGACGCTGTGGCGCAAGATGAAGGAACACAAGATCTCCGAGTGACCCGCGCTTCCGAGGACCAGCCATGTGTGGACGCTACACCTTAAACACCACGGGCCGCGACATCGCCTCGCACTTCAAACTCGAGGTCGCCCCCGACGTCGAGCCCCGCTTCAACGTCGCGCCCACGCAGACGCTTCCCGTCGTTCGCAAACCCGACCAAAAGGCATCCCGCGAAGCCGCCGAGATGCGCTGGGGATTGATCCCATTCTGGGCCGACGATCCCTCGATCGGCAACCGCATGATCAACGCCCGCTCGGAGACGGTCCACGAAAAGAACGCCTACCGCGTCGCCTTCTCCCGAAGGCGGTGTCTGGTGCCCGCCTCGGGGTTTTTCGAATGGCAAAAGACCGGCGACGGCAAGCAGCCCTGGTACTTTCACCACGCCGACGACGAGCTTCTGGGGTTCGCCGGCATCTGGGAGCACTGGGAGGACGACGAGACCGGTGAGGTCATCGAGTCGTACTCCATCCTCACCGGCGAACCGAACGACACGGTTTCGCAGGTCCACAAACGCATGCCGGTGACGCTGCTACCCGGCGAGTACGACTTCTGGTTGAACCCGGAGGTCGAAGACAAAAAAGCGCTGCACGACCTGGCGACTACCGTGTTCCCGTCGGAGATGCTGACCGGCTATCCCGTCAGCACCCGGGTCAACTCGCCCAAACACGACGACGCGTCGATCCTCGACCGGCTTGAGTAGGCGGGTGGATCACTCGTCGTCTTCCTCGTCGTCCTTCTCGATTTCGACGGGCGGGCGATGGGAGCGGATCAGGTGGCCGCGCTTGATGATCAGGTGTCCCTTGTTGCCGCGGCTGGTCGGTTTGAACTTCGATTTGGTCTGACGGATGACTTCCTTGCGGCCGTTGTTCGTCTCGACCTCAAGGCCGGCGCGCTTGCGTCCGGCGGGCACCAGCGTGAAGTCCAGGACGTCGTCGCCTTCCTCCAGCTTGATGGCCAGCACTCCCTTTGCGTTGCCCTTGTAGAAGTTGACCTCGCGGGCATCGAAGATCAGCCCGCGCCCGTCGCGGCTTGCGACCACGGCGAGCTGGCGGCCGGTAAACTGTTCGACATTGACGACCCGGTCGCCGTCCTCCAGCCGCATGAACATCCGGCCGCGAACGGTGGACGTGTCCTTGTAGTCTTCCAGTCCCACGCGCACCGAGCGTCCCGACTCGGTCATGGCGATGACCTGCGGCGGCTCGTCGGTCTCGACTTCGCCGTCCTCGCCAATTTCCAATGATTCCTGCTCGGGCGGCGGCGGATCCAGAACTCGATCGTCGTAGGTGACCGCGCCGACGACGACCTCGCCGTCGTCGAAGTCGAAGAAGGCCTGCAGCGGATCGCCATAACCCGTCGTCGACGGCACCTCGTTGATGCGCATCGTGTAGGCGCGGCCCAGGTTGGTGAAAAACGCCACTGTCTCGGGCGTGCGTCCAGGCAGCACCCATCCGACTTCGTCGTTGTCCCGCACACGGATCGTCGACAGGTCCGAATACGAGCCCTGGCGTTTGATCCAGCCGTCGCGCGAGACCATCACCCAGACGTCCTCGTCGACGATGTAGTCCTCTTCGCTGTAGCTCAAATCCAGGGTCTCGGCGTCGACCTGGGTCAGCCGATGGCCGCGTTGGGTGCCGCCGTAGCCGCGTCGTAGCTCCTGAAAATCTCGCTTGAGCGCCTCCCAGCGAAGCTCCTCGTCGTTGAGCAACTGCTGGAATCGCGCGGCCTCCTCGCGTTTTTCCTGTAGCTCCTGGCGGATCTTCTCGATCTCCAGGCGCGCCAGACGGTAGAGCCGCGTCTGGAGGATCGCCTCGGACTGATCCTCGTCGATGTGGAAGTGGTCGCGCAGCTTCTGACCGGCTTCCTTCTTGCTGGCCGACGAGCGGATCAGCTCGATGGCGCGATCCAGGTCGTCGAAGATCGTCTCGAAGGCCTCCAGGATGTGGATGCGGCCGAGCACATTTTGAAGGTCGTGGATGAGGCTGCGCACGTAGACTTCCATGCGGAAGTCCAGAAAGTGCGTCAGCGCCTCCTTCAGATCGATGGAAGCGGGCTGCAGGACCGGCGGTGGGTCGGCCTCGACCTCAAGGTCGTTCAGGTAGTCCAGAAGTTCGATGACCGGCACCGACGTGTCGGTCTCGTCGTCGGGATCGATGGCCAGCGACTGGAGCATCTCGCGCAGCTCGTCGTGCTCCTGCACCAGCGTCTGCTGGTCGTCGGGCGGCACCAGCGTCGTCATGTTGACGTGGAACCGATACTCCAGATTGGTGTGCTTGAAGAGGTAGGCCATGACCGTCTCGTGGTCGGTGCTCCTCTTCAGGTCTAGCTTGATGCGCACCTCGTCGGTCGACTCGTCGCGCACGTCTTTGACCTGCGGCAGGTCGCCCTTGACGATGTGGTTGGCGATCGTCTCGACGATCTTCGCCTTGTTGGTCGTGTAGGGGACCGACCGGATCAAAATGCTCGTCTTCGACGGGCTCTCCCACTCGGAGCGCAGCCGCACGGTGCCGCTGCCGGTGCGGTAGATCTCGCGCAGCTCCTCCTGGGTGTTCAGGATGACGCCGCCGGTCGGGAAGTCCGGGCCCAGAATGTAGTTGCCGACGATCTCGTCGACGCTCAGGTCGCGGTTCTCGATAAGCGCGATCAACGCATCGAGGCATTCGCCCAGGTTGTGCGGCGGGATGTTGGTGGCCATCCCCACCGCGATGCCCGTGGCGCCGTTGGCCAAAAGATTCGGCACCTGGGCCGGCAGGACCGTCGGCTCGCGCTCCGTCCCGTCGTAGTTGTCGCGGAAGTCGACGGTGTCCTTGTTGATCTCATCGAGGAGCTCGCCGGCCAGAGCCGTCAGCCGCGCCTCGGTGTATCGCATGGCGGCCGCGCTGTCGCCGTCGAGCGACCCGAAGTTGCCGTGGCCGTCCACGAGCCGGTTGCGCATCGAAAAGGGCTGGGCCATGCGCACCATCGCGTCGTAGATCGACTGGTCGCCATGGGGGTGATATTTCCCCATGACGTCACCGATAATCGCCGCGCTCTTTCGAGGCTTTGACTCGTGGTCGAGCTTCAGATTCGACCACATCGAATACAGGATCCGCCGCTGGACCGGCTTGAGGCCATCGCGCACGTCGGGCAGGGCCCGACTGGTGATGACGCTCATCGCGTAGTTGAGGTACCGCTCCTCCGCGGTCTCGTGCAGATTGACTTTCTCGATGCGCGGTTTCGACGCCACGTTCGACTCCTGATTCGGCACGGCTAGGGAATGACTCCTCCGCGGCGGGATGTACCATCTACCTGATCAGATGTCACAGGATGCACGACACGCGACCACGAGAAGGTTTAGGTTGGACGTTTACGACGGGCGTGCAGGTGGCACGTGGACGTTTACGTTGAGGTTGGACGTGGAGGACCCCGGGGGAACTGGCCTCTCCCGGTGGAGTGATCGTGAGCCGCCTTTGCCCATTCCGCGGCGGCGCGCCATCGCTTCCAAACAATCGGCGCGACACGCCGCGTGATCGCCCGGCCCGACGCGAGGCGCTGTGCGCCTCGCGAGGCCGGGATGACCATCCTTCGAAAACTACATCTCTCACATCCACGATTCGTGGAACACCTTGATATCTCGATTCCGAAACGCGCGCTGATTTGACAAGGGGGGGGGTACTTTTACAGTCATAAACGTACGCCAGCATTCGAGGTGTGTGTCTAGACACGCAACGGGAGGTGCTCGATGCGGAAGCTCATCGTAATCGTCGCGGCCTTAGCGCTCGTTTTGGTCAGCCTTGGATGTGACGGCTCGGACTCCATGGGTGTTCCGGATGGAACCAGCAACCCGTCGGACACCGGGCAGACGGACACCGAAGATGTCATGCGCAATTGCGACGACGAATGGACGAATTCGCAGGGAAATGTGCGCTGTTGCTCAGAGGCGGTCCTCACCTGCGATACCTTCAATTTTTCCGAAGGTAGCGATGGCGAGGACCCTCCTTCTACATTCACTCCGTCGTCCGACGAGTGGATCATCGAGTACAATCGAGAAGACACTGAGATTGCCGCGTTGACGGTCGAGGCGACGATCCGAAGGGAATCCAATCAAACGGAGTCCATTACCGTCGAAGGTGAGCCGGACGGGGGCCGCGTGGTCGTCGATTTTTCCGACCGTTCCTTTGAACTTGGTGACGTTCTCGTGCTCAACGAAATATCTGTTCAAGAGGCCTGCGGCGACCAGAAGGATTTCAGGGTTGGGTCCGAAGTCGAACCGGCAGCAAATGAGGCACCGGAGACCGGTTTCGACTGCAGGCTGCAGCCTGAACTCTAGTGGAGGAGTACGATGGGACACTCACATTCAAGTCTGATCTATGGCCGTTCGGGGGACGAAGGAATCAACTCCGTCACCGTGACAAGCTTGGCCGTGATCGCGCTCTCCTGCGCCGTCATCTCCGCGGCGGGCTGTAATACCGACGTACGCGACGGCCAGTCCCCATGGTTTGAGCGCGGGTCGGCAGACGCGACTGATGCACCTCCGGAGCAACGGCAGGTTCTCATCCGCTCCACCGACGACGAAACTGAAGGAGTTGTTCTCGATGACGATACCGACATCGAGGTGACCGACGGCCAGTTTCAACGACCCTCCGCGGATCGATGGAAGCCCGTGTCCGGACTGGGACAAGTCCAAGGTTTAGAGCTCATGGAAGAATACGGCGAGGTTGCGGACGTGGACCTTCGTCGACTGTCTAGCCCTCGGGTCGGCGTTGTTCGCGGAATGGTTCGAGAGGGCGATCGACGCATCGAACTTCGAAACTCTGCACTCCAGACCTGTCTCACGGCGGAGGCCTTCGATTTCAACGTCGTTCCCCGGGCGTCCGACGAGTGTTTTTACATTGATGGAGATGCAGTGGTCGGGCGGATGGACGGGGAAAACCGAAGGGATGATTGGGTGAGATCTCTAGCCTTGACGGTGTCATTCGGTGGTGAGGCGCCCGAGCGTGCCAAATATGAGTGCACTGTTGAGCTCGAAGACGAACGAACCGCAATTAGGCCGGCAGTATTTCAGTTCCGTGTGCGGTTAAACTCGTTTCGCCCTGCGGTCGTCAGCAAAGGCTCCGTCGAGTCCACATGCACAGTGACAAACGGGGAAGCGACCTCGTCGACACTTCGAGTCCAGGATATCACTGGATGGGTCTCGGGAAGCATCAATAGTCCGGGGATCAAACTCGTAAATATCGCCGTTCGCCTCCAGGTTTCAGGGCCGACCGGTGAGAATGGCGACGACGAACTACCCCGGACACTTTCCTTCTGGACGAACATCGATTCGGAAGCCGTTCCATTCTCTGTTGATTGAGGGGCGTTGCCCGTCCGAGAAAATGCCCTAATCGAGAGAAGTTCCTCGCTATTTTGGAACGGGATGAACGCACGGGTACGGGAACCGCCTTTGCTCATTCCGCGGCGGCGCGCCAAAGGCGCGACACGCCGCGTGATCGCCTGGCCCCGAATCGTGGGTCAACTTGATCCCCGGACCTCGAATCTCCAGAATTCTCAATGCACGCCCAAAGTAGGGAGGTCATCAATGCGAAAGCCCATTACAACCATTGCGGCAGTCGCGCTCTCCTGCGCCGTCATCTCCGCGGCGAGCTGTAATACCGACGTACGCGACGGCCAGTCGCCATGGTTTGAGCACGGGTCGGCAGACGCGACTGATACACCTCCAGAGCAACGGCAGGTTCTCATCCGCTCCACGGAGGACGGAACTGAAGGAGTTGTTCTCGATGACGATACGGACATCGAGGTGACCGACGGCCAGTTCCAACGGCCCTCCGCGGATCGCTGGAAGCCCGTTTCCGGACTGGGACAAGTCCAAGGGTTGGAGCTCATGGAAGAATACGACGAGGTTGCGGACGTGGAACTTCGTCGACAGTCTAGTCCGCGGGTCGGCGTTGTTCGCGGAATGGTCCGAGAAAGTGATCGACGCATCGAACTTCAAAACCCGGTACTTCAGCCGTGTCACACGGCGGAAGCCCTCAAGTTCAAAGTCGCTCCCAGGGCGTCCGACGAGTGCTACTACATCGATGGAGATGTAGCGGATGGAGGATTGAGCTTGGACCGTGGTGATGGTTCGTTGCCTTCCCCGTCCCTGACGGTGTCATTCGGTGCTGAGACGTCCGAGCGCGCCGAATATGAGTGTACGGTCGTGCTCAAAGACGATCGAACCGTTACTATGCCGGCAGCAAGGCAATTTCGCGTGTGGCTAGAATCGTTTCGCCCTGCGGTCGTCAGGGCTGGCTCCGTCGAGTCGACATGCACGTCGACAAACGGGGAAGCGACCTCGTCGACACTTCGTGTCGAGAACGTCAGTGGCTGGGTCTCGGGAGCCGATACTCCGGGCATCAAACTCGTAAATATCGCCGCTCGCCTCCAGGTTTCAGGATCCCGCACACTTTCCTTCTGGACGAACATCGATTCCGAGGCCGTTCCGTTTTCTGTTGATTGAGGGGCGTTGCCCGTCTGAGAAGATGCACTATGTGGGAGAGGTCCCCCGGAAGCGTGTCAGGATGTTCTCACGGTATGTTTCAGCGATTTCTGCGACTCTCGAATCTCCCTGGAGGTTCGCTAGCTCCAGGTAGCATTGCACGTCGTCAGCCTGGTGATCTTGTCGGCCGAAGAAGACGAAGTCCGTGTCTGTTTCCTGGACGATGCAGTTGTAAAATCGTCGATTCTCGCGTTCCCGGAGGCTATCCGGAATTGTCTCGAATGGGCGAGTGTACGCGTATCTCACCGAGTCGGAGGGCGACGATGTGCGAGTTTCGGCCGAGGTGACTCCACCCCACAGCCAGGTAGACTCTTCGCCGAACATGCCGGTAAGCCACCGCTCTTGTTCCGCGCGGTCCTCAGGCAACTTGAGACGCCATTCATTCTGGATCTTCGGTTGGCGGTACTCTGATTGCAGGCGGGAGAGCAACTCCGCCGGTTGAGTCAGACGGATTTCGCCCCGCTCCTTGTGGATGAGAAGGTCATCGTCCAGTCCGGAGAGGGCCTTTGACACCGTGGAAAGGCTGATGTCTCCGCCGAGTTCCAGGATGCCGTCATGAATGTCTTGCACCCGTTCAAAGACGTCTGGCTTTCGCAGGAGGAACCGGCCGACGAGCGATGAGGTCCCTCGGTAGACATTCTTAATCTGGCGAGACCGCGGGAAGCGGTTCTTCTGGTCCAGCCGGACGGCTGCAAACTTCGATGTCTGAACCAGATAGTTTCCGTTCAGGTCCAGTGCACTCATCCCCCGCTTTTTGAGTACTTCGGCGATTCCACCCGAAAGATAACGGATCAAGAGAGCCGGGCAATCGGCTGCGTTCCTCCTGTTCAGATACTCTCGGATTTGCGCTGTCTTTCGTTCGACGGATTTCGGCGTGGATGTTGAATCGATCTCAACCACACACGGCTGTCTCGTGCCATCGAGCGACAGTTGGAGGCGTAGATCCGCCCTCTGGTTTCCGTTGTCGCCCGATAACGCACGCTCGATAAGTTCGACCTTTAGCGGCCAGAAGAACTCGGGATCCGTCTCAAGCGTCCTTTCGAATGTCTGCCGGGCTTCTCTATCGTCCATTTTCGTAACTTTGTCGTTTTCTCCTATGAGAAATGGCATCAAGTACGAAAATATCTCACTGGTGGTTCGGGTCAAGTGGTAATTTCCTAAAAAGCTGATTTTCTCATTGGAGAAAACACTCTATATACGAAAATAGGTGTTCCTGCCCTGTAGTTGTGTGAAGCGGACGGAAGACGTTCACGAACACGACCGATTTACCCTGATTCGTCGATCTTGGCCTGGCTATTCCGCGGCGACACGCCGCGTGATCGCCCGGCCCGATGCGAGGCGCTGTGCGCCTCGCGAGGCCGGGATGACCATCGTTCGAAAACTACACCTCGCCCGTGCCGGAATCGTGGATCAGCGTGATATCTCGATTCCGAAACAACGCATGCCCAAACATGCGTTTTCCCAAATGCTGAATTTTCCTACGCGAGAAAATGCCCGAAATAGGAAAATGGCCGCCGCTACCGCGTAAACCGCACGCGGATCGGGGGCGTCTGGGCGGAGATGGTCTGGCCGGAGCGGTTGGTCGCCGGCTGATAGGAGCGCGAGAGGGCGCAGCGGCGCGCGGCGCGGCCGAAGCCGTGACCGGGGTCCGACAGGACGGTCGCTTTGGTCGGCGTGCCGTCGGCCTTGACGTTCACGCGCAGGGTGACGGTCTCTTCGTCGGTCGACAGGGAGCGGGCCTGTTTAGGCCAGGTGCAGTCCCAGTCGGTGCCGGCGGGGCGGGCCGGTGAGCCAGTGGCCGGGCCTTCGCCCGTTCCATCGGCGACGCCGTCTTCGTGGACCTCGTCTTTGCCGACGGATTCGGTGGAGGTGCCGTCGGAAGCCGTGACGCCGCCGGCGTAGTCGTCGCCGCTGCCCTCGGTCATCTCGAAATCGGTGAAGTCGGCGACCTGCGAGTCGGGAGAGTCCTGGCTGACGACCTCGCCGGCCTGGGCAGGCGCGGGAGCGGCCTCCTTGCTGGATGAATCCTCCGCCGGCGCGTTCTCCGGTTTTGGCGAGGGCTTTTCAGATGGTTGAGGTTCCGGGGGCGACGGCTCGGATTCAGCAGGTTCGGGTTGCGTAGGCTCCGGTTTCGGAGTCGGTTCGGGTTCCGGTTCGGCGGGCTCGGGTGTCGGCTCCGGCTCTGGCTTTGGTGGCGGTTCGGTCGCCGTCGGCACGGTCATGGTGCTCACGGTCATCGGCTCGTCGGGTTCCGGAACCTCGGGGGGCTCGTAGGTGCCCATGCCGCCCGACCAGGCGAGTCCGGTCAAGAGAAGATGGGCTGCCACGGCGAGGGCGATCGAGACGGCGGGGCGGCGCCAGCGGCCTCCGGAAGACGATGGTTCGTCGTTCCGCAGACCGAAGACGATGGCCACGGGCGAGTCGTCGGCCGGGGTGTGTTCGGCACGGCGGGCCCGTCGCTTACGTTCGGCCTCCTGTGCGATTCGGCGCGGCTCCTCGCGTGCCCCGAAGATCGTCGAGGCGATGCTCTCCTGTCTGTCGGAACCCTCGGTCATCTCATCCCTCCTCCGGCGATTCCGTCGACGGCGTCGTCGCGAAGGCGACGCGGGACAGTCCCCCTTCGCGCAGGGCGTCCATCACCGAGATCACGCGGCGATGCGGCACATCGCCGTCGGCCTGGATGACGGCGCGGAGCTTCGGGTCATCCTCGAGCGCCTTTTTGGCCAGCTCGGGGAGTTGTTCCCCCGTGACCGTTTCACCGTCGACTTGCAGCGGCCCGTCCTCGGGCACCGTCACCGAAAAGACCATCTGCATGGTGTCGGACTCGCTCGATTGCGGCAGGTTCAGAGGGATCGCCTGCGGCGAAGTGAACTGGGCGGTGACCATGAAGATCACGAGCAGAACCAGCAAAATGTCAACCAGGGGCGTGACGTTGATGCCCTGGATGATGCCGCCGCGCGGGCCCCTGGTATTGAGGTTCGGTGAGCCGGCCATCTTAGACCTCCCCGTCCATGTTGCGGTCCACCTGGCCACTCGTGTCGCTCAGGTAGGCCAGGGTCAGATTCGACAGCGTCTCGGCCTCGTCGAGCATCACGGCGATGCGCCGCTGAAAGTAGTTGTAAGCGGCTACAGCGGGCAGAGCGACGGCGATGCCGACGGCCGTGGCGACCAGCGCCTCGGAGATCGCGCTCATGACGGCCGTCTGGGCCGCGCCCGATGCCATGCCGCCCTTGTCGGCCAGCGATTCAAAGGCAAGCAACACGCCGATGACCGTGCCAAACAGTCCGATAAACGGCGCATTGTTGCCCAGGGTACCCAGAAACGACAGTCGGTCTTCCAGGTCCTTGCGCTCGACGGCCATCGCGCTGCGCATGGCGCGTTCGGCGGCCTCCGGCCCACGGTCCGCCAGCTTCAGACCGGAGCGCACCACCGCCGCGCCCACGGATTCGACGGTCTGCAGGGACTCGAGCGCGCCGTCGATGTCCCCGTCCGCCAGGTGAGCGTCGATCTCGGCGGCCAGGGCTTTGACGTCGGAGCTTCGACGCCGAAAGCAGAGCCACCGCTCGATGGCCACACCGGCACTGGCGATCGACAGCAGAATGAGCAACCAGAGAACCCAGCCGGCACCCCAACTGAGCATGATAGATTGAATCGTCTCTACGGTATGCATGGCGTGATATTCGCTCGTTTACAGAGTCATGAGCAGCAGCAGCCCCAGGGCGGCGGCCAACGGTGGAATCCAACGTCGCGTCAGCCAGACCGCGCCCAGCGTCAGGGCACACCACAGAGCGGGCGCCCCGATGAATCCGACGGCGATGCCCGGCGAGCCGGCGAGGTTTTCAAATGCCACGGTCGCCAGGACTAGCCATGGGATCGGCCCAAACAGGCATGCGACGAGCCAGATGGTGCCGCCGACCCATCGCTTCAGTGATCCGCCCAGGTCGAACGTCGATGGCGAGTCTTCGAGGTGGTCAACCAAGGGCGCCTCCTGTCGTCAGCGAACCGAGGATCAGGATGGGTGTGATCGCGGCGCAGGTGGCGGTCCCGACCCAGACCCACTGCGGGGCAACTGGAGAGCCAAGGACGATGATCACGCCCGAGGTCATCACACCCGTCGCGACCGTGATCAGCCCGACCAGTGGATCCGAGCCGGTCACCGCCAGCAGGCCGGCCACTACGACCAGAGCCCAGCCGACCAGATGGGCGAGTCTGCGCCACTGGGACGGCGTGATATTCCAACGGTGCGGCAGTCGCCGTAGATCGTCGGGGAGTCGCTCCGGCCGGGCGGCGTGCCAGGCCGAAAAGGCGAGGTAGGTCAACGCAATGGCACCAAATTCAAACATGACTATTCAGCCTCCGTGTCGGCAGACGGCAAGAGCAGGGCCGAGGCGACGCACGCGATGGCCGCGAGAATCAGCCCGATGTCGACGCCCACCACATGCGGATGCAACTCAGCTTGAGCGTCGGTGAGCCACCCGAAGAGTCCGGCACTCGAGTGGCGGAGGGCGGCAAACGGGGCGGCCGCGAACAGCACGCCGGAGATGATCAGCCGACGGCGCCACAGCGCGCGGAGTTCGGTCGCCAGAAAGGCCGACAGAACGCCCCCGAGCCAGACGACGTAGAAGGTCCATTCCTGCGCCCACCAGCGCCCCTCCATCGTCCAGGGGATCAGCCGGCTTCCCAGAAAGATCCAGGCGATGCCGATGATGGTGGCCGTGCCGACGCCGGCGGTGGCCTTCTCGAGCAGTCGATCCGCCAGTGAGTCCCGGCGGCGTCGACGGCGGGCCAGCCAGATGCCGATGCCCGTCAGCATCGAGGCGGCCGAGGCCAGACCCAAAAGCACGGCGACTATGTGCAGGCCCATGCCGCCCAGGCCGACGATGTGCAGGTCGATCAGGGCCCGGCGCAGGGTCGCAGAGCTGCTTCGAGTGTCGGGGCCCGAGACCGCCATGACCGAGCCGCTTTCGGGATCGACGCGGACGATCGTACGAGAGAAATGCTCGTCTGGAAGCGTGCCGCGGACGTCGACGTAGGCGCCTTCGTGGCCGTAGTGGCGAAATCTGAGTTGGTCGAGCTTCAGGCCCGGACGCTTCTGTCGGGCCGTTGCGACGATTTCATCGGCCGGGATCATCTCGGCGGCTTCGCCTGCCTCGTGGCCGGGTCGCGCGATGGCGCCGGTGAGTTCCTGACGCGTCTCGCCTTGTTCTCCATCGAAGATCGGCCCGGCGATGCCGCCCACAAACATCGGTCCCAGCACGATGATCACGGCGCTGTAGGCGAACAGAAGCTGGAATGGCACGCTCATCACGCCCAGCACCTTGTGCATGTCATTCCACTTTACCAGCGGCCTGGCCTCGGGCCGGTACTGGTGGAATTGCTGGACGATATTGCGTAGATGGATCAGGACCCCGGTCACCAGGATCATGACCAGAATCGCGGAGATGAACCCCGCCGCCAGGTAGATGTAGTAGGCCCATCCGGCCGACGGCGAGTAGAGGGTATGGATGTGGTACAGCAGGGTCGCCGACTTGTCGCGCTTGGGGACCAGGCGGTCTTTGTCGGCGTCGACCCAGGATTCGGTGTAGCTGGAGCTGGCCGGGTCGAAGTAACCCGTCCTCAACAACCCTTCCCCGTCATGGGGAAAGATCAGGGCAAAATCGGTGACCTTGCGGTCGGCCATCTCGGCGCCGGCCAGGTCGACCTGGTGCTCCAGCGACGCATCGGGGCTCGCTTTCTGGGCCATCGGATCCTGCCACGTGGCGATGGCGTCACGAAAGACGATGACGCTGCCGACCGTGAACATCACGAAGCCGATCAGACCCAGGATCACGCCCCCCCAGGCGTGAAAGTCCCAGTACGTCTTGTGGCTGTGCGGTGAGAGTTTCATGAACGCCTCAGAGCGTCACTTCAGGTTGACCATCTGGTAGACCCAACCCTGCGTGGAGAATTTCTCCTCGGCGGGCCCGCTCGCTGACAGCTCGTAGACCGTCGTCGAGGAGTAGTCGGAGGACGGCAGGGTCGCGAAGAGTCGACCGTCGAGTTCGAAGGCGTAGTAGCCACCGGCGATGTAGCCGATGCCCGGGATCTCTTCGGTCGTGCCCTCTTCGAGGTCGATGCGGTGGAGTTTCCAGTTGGCGGCGTAGGTGATCTGAGAGGGGTCGGCGTCGGCACCGGTCTCGACGCGGCTCTCATCCAGGACGGCGGCGACGGCGGTCGAGCCGTCGATGATGCGAAGGGCGGCCACCGGGCTGCCATCGGCCCACTGCGAGAGATTCTTGGTCCAGCTTTCGTTGAGCGTCGTCTCGCCGGCGTTGATCTTCACGGCGCACCGCGAGTGGGTGTTTTCTTCGCCTTCGAGAACCGGAGCCGAGACGGCGTTGACCCAGGTCGTGAAGTAGATGTTGCCGTCTTCGTCCTTGGTCCCGACGTCCAGACCGGGGCAGGGCGCTTCGATGACATTCTGAACGCTGTTGTCGTCGGCATTGTAGACGACGATCTTGGAGGTGTCGGCGAACTCGTAGAAGTCCGGCCCGCGCCAGTGGAATGGCTGAAAGACGAGGTTGCCGCGCACGACGCTTCCGCGTCGGAAGGCACGGAACGAGGAGAGCCCGTCGACCTCGGCGTCGACCTGCGAGGTGCGAGAGTCGCCCTCGATGGTCATTTCTTCGGGATTCCAGATGACGTGGCCCTTGTCTTCCTGGTCCAGGTACGCCGTCGTCGAGTTGGCGAAGACGTTGGCGTACAGCGGCGCCTCGGTGACGTAGTTGCTGAAGTTGAGTGTGCCGTCTTCCGACAGTTCACCGGTCTCGGGGTCGGGCGTGAAGCGCGTGATCTTCGGCGTATCTCCGCTGGCGACGAAGAACATGTCGCCGGTTCGGCCGATCGTGGCGTAGCCGGGGTACTCCCGGGCGCTCTCCAGGTCGATGTTCGGTGCGTTCAGATCGCTGAAGGTCGAGACGTAGGTCGTGTTCGACTCGCCGAGGACGGTGGTGGCCAGGGCGAAGTCGTTCGAGAAGCTTGTGCCCTGATTGTTGTTTCCGTCATCGACGGGATCATCGGTCGATCCGCAGCCTGCGAGGCCCGCGAATCCGACGGCAAATCCGAGAAAGATGGCAAGAGCTGTGCGTCGCAAGTTCATGAGATTCCTCCGTTCTAGATGGCCAGCGTCATTTTCAAGTAAAACGATCTTCCCGGGCGCTGGACCCCGAAGAAGTCGTACAACTTCGCGTCTGTGAGGTTTTGAATTTCGAGGGTGGTCGACAGCGACGGCGACGAGGAGCCGGTCTGATAGGTCACCGCCACCGAGTGGGAGAGTTGGGCCGGGATCTCGGTCTTGAACTCCGAGGCGCCCAGGCTCTCCCAGCCGCGGTAGTACGAGCCGACGAACCGCGTGCGCCACCGGCCCGACAGAGAATCGCCGTCGTTGAAGACGTCGTCGGCTTTCAGCCGCAGCTTTCCGTTGGCGTACAGGTACGGCCGATTGGGGATGCGATCGCCCTTGAAGTCGGCGTAGGTTCCTGAGTCGGAGGTGTTGCGAAGGTCGACGTAGGTGACGTTCCCGTCGACATCGACAATGCCGTCGTTGGAGGTCCACCCGGCAGCCGCTTCCACACCGACCGAGCGGGCCTGAAGAACGTTTTGATAGGTGTAGGATTCACGGTTGCCCAACAGGACGATCAGGCCGTTGGTGTCCCGCACGAATCCCGTTACCTCACCCTGCCAACGCCCCGCGTTCTTCGTCTCGCTGTCGGCTTTGAGGCTGAGGTTGGCGTTGTGACTGAGCTCCGGCTCCAAGTCGAGGTTCGGCTGAATGAGCCGGGCGTTGCCAAAGATCTCTTCGGCGGTCGGCAGGCGCGTCGCCCACTCGTAGGAGGCCTTGGTTGACAGCCAGTCGTTGATGCGAAATCGCAGCGAATCGCCGAAGCCGACTCGGTGGGTGATGCGGTCGTTTTCGACCCATGCGCCCGTCGGGAGCGGCTCCTCGGTAAAGGCAGCCTGCACGTAGTCTTTGACGAAGGCGATGTTCTCGAGGCGTTCGTCAAAGAGGGTGAGTCTGTATTCGACGCCCGTCACCAGATTGTAGAGGTCGCGCTGGGCTGAAAGTGGGTCGCGCCGGTCGGTGCGGGCCGCTTCGGCGCGTTGCTCTCCGGTGCGGGTCACGACCGTCGGCGACATCGAGAAGCTGAGGGTGTGATGGTCGGCGATGTCCCAGTCGGCGTTCAGCCGGGCGTAACCGGCGTGTTCGTCGACGACCTGATCGGTGGGAAACTCGCCAATTTCACCGGGGCTGCTGTCGTCGCGGACGCAGCGGCCGAACCAGTCGTAGATGCAGGTGCTGGTGTCCTCGAAGCTGCGGCGCGTGAAGTTGTAGCCGGCGTTCAGATCCAGGGTCAGCCGGTCGGTCGGCGCATGGTCGTAGCGCAGGACGGCACCGGCGGCGGTCTGGCCGGCTTCGACCCCGCCGTAGGGCACGGTCATGATCGTGTTGTGCTGAAGCTCCCGGTCCATGTCCGCCATAAAGACCCGCGCCGAGATGTTGTCGGCCCAGTCGAGCCCCGTCGCACCGAACTCGAGTCCGCCGCCCAGCGCGCGGTACGCGTCGTGAAACCGCGGAACTTCGACCTGGTAAGACTGCCCGGAGTCATCGGCGACCTCGACATCGACCTCGTAGTTGTTCTTCGAGTAGTCGAAGAAGGTGTTGGCCCGGGCGTAGAAGCCGCTGGGACGCTTGAGTGTGCCGGTCAGAGTCACCCGGTGAGTATCAAAGGAGCCGACCTGGTAGCTTGCGTACATGCCGGTGCGCTCGGGCGATCGAGGCGGGATCAGGTCGATGGCTCCGCCCAGGGCGTCGGCGCCCAAATCCGCCGGGACGACGCCCTTGTAGATGTCGATCCGATCGATGAGGTTGACCGGTACATTGACCAGGCCAAAGGGATAGCCAGCGTAGCGCAGGGGCACGCCATCCAGAAAGAAGCGGATCTGATTGTCGTTGAGGCCGTGGATCGACAGCCGGCTTCCCGACCCGAGGCCGCCCGTCCGACGCACGTTGACGCCCTCGGACTGAGAGACGACTTCGCCCATGTCGCCCGACTCCTTCTTGGCGGCTTCCGTATCCAGGACTTCGACGGAGCGGGCGGAGTTGCGCAACTCGTCGGCCCGCGACTGACCGCGGACCGTGACCTCGATGGCCTCCGGAGGCTTCGATTGTTCGGGTTCGGGGTCCTTGTTGGCCGACTCGGGTTCTGGCTTTGGCTTCTCCGGCAGCTCGAAGGTGTATCGATACCGAATCCTCGACCGAACGGGCCTCTGACCGCGTTTGGCCGGTTCGAACTTAAACTGAAGGGCGGCCTTCTTGGCGGCCTCATCGAGTCCGTGCCCCAGGCCTTTTTGAATCGTCGCCTTCTGGACCCGGCCCTCGGCATCGATGGTCAGGATCAGGACGACGTCACCGGCAACGCCCTCCTTGCGGGCTTCGTCCGGATAGTCGGCCTGGACGAAATCAGTGAGTTCAGGGCGCTGCAACTTGGCTTTGGGCGTCGATTTCCCCTCGGGTTGACTCTGCACACCGGCCGGGATCACCGCCAGGAGAAGACCCACGGTCAGGGCCGTGGGAATCATCCCCGGGTCGAGTTGTGTCAGGCCGGCGAGCATGAGTCGAGTTGTCGTCCGCTTTGAAAATGAAAATAGGTTTCAATTTCACTGCGGCAGCGGAGATTAAGGATCGGCCCGTGGGTTGTCAACGGTGGTTGGGGAGTTCGGGCTAGGGTAGGTCTTCGCGGGCTGGACACCCCCGGGCTCGGAGCGCGCCCAGAGGGCGCGTCCATCGCATCGGGGTGATCGATACGCGCCTTCGGCGCGCCCCGACTGACGGCGTCGGAGCTGCTGTCAATTTCAGCGGAGCAATCGAGTTCGCGTTGGCGGGATATCTGCGAGCACGGGGTCGGCTGGCTACCGAATTACGTGCCAGCGACCGGGGCAGCCGGCTGAAACTGCGTGCTAGCGGGCTGCATCGGCCCATGATCTACGTGCTTGTGGCCTCGACCGTTTGAAGGACGTTGAAGAGTCCAAGAGCGAGGACCACGGGTTATTCCGCGGCGCGAGGCCGGGGTGTCCATCGGGCTATCGCCACACCTGGCCCGTGCCGTAATCTTGAATCACCGCGATTCCCCGTCCTCGAGAAGTCGAATATCAAGAGGAGGCGCCAGCCGGCCGGCTGGCGATCGTTGTCACCCGCGGAGGTGAACTCCGGGGGAGTCGTCAAACGTCGCAGATTCTAAGGCCCGTCGCGAGACGCGGGAACGTGATAAGCGGAGATCGTCGTACCTCGTACGTCGTACGCGAGACGCGGGAACGTGATACGCGGAGATCGTCGTACCTCGTACGTCCTACGCGAGACGCGGCTCCCGCGCGCCGAAACCTTCAGCTACCGACCCTCTCCCATTGGCCGCAGTCCAAAATCGTGAAGCAACCAACTCGCTAGCGGGCGGGCGAGGTAGTTGTAGCCGTTCCAGGTAAAGTGGACGCCGTCGTGTAGCCGCAGGCGACGGCGGGTGCCGTCGGGGGTGAGGTAGGTTTCTTTGACCTCGCCGGCGTCGGTCGAGGTGCGATCCCAGGCGGAGATGTAGCGGATGTTCCGTTTGGAGGCCTGCTTGCGATACAGGGCGTTGAGGTTCTTCATCTTTCTGGCGAACTCCTCGCCTTCGACGATCGGCATGCCCATCCAGTAGATGGCGGCGCCGTCGTCCTTGAGGGCGGCGATCACCCGGTCGATGCGGTCGGTGTAGTGCTCGGTCCAGGCGTCGTTGAAGAGCCGATGGACGCCGTCGTCGGTGACCATGTTCATCCGGTCATTGGCCCCCAGCGCGATGACGGCGGCATCGATTCGATAACGGTTGGCGAGTCGACGAGCGTGTTTGGGCCAGTCGTAATAGCCGTCGTTGACCAGGCCGGTGGAGCGTTTGGATTGGCGGATGAGATTGATGTCGTCGCGCTGGCCCAGCAGTCCGACGAGACCGGCATGGAGGCCGGTGGCCAGGGAGTCGCCGATGACCAGGACGTTGTAGGTCTCGCCGTCGTCGAGATGCCGGGCGCCGTCCCAGTCGAAGGGGCCCGGCGTATTCGTATTCTGAAAGGCCGCCAGAATCGACGGCGGCACAAGTCGGGTGCCCAGGTCTCGAAGCAGGGCATCGGGGGTGCTGGCGATGTCGTCGGGGGAGCTCGTGCGCAGGCGGTCTCGGAGGACGCTCGTGACCTCGAGGTGAGGGCCAAAGGTCGAAGAGGCGGGAGGCGTGGCCGTAGAGGTGCCCGGGAGGACAAAGCAGAGGGCGACGGCGGCAGCAAACAGCCATCTTCGGATTGTAGCCGACGAGTCGTTTCGCATCGATCATTGAGGTGCGGCTGCCGGGAGCGTCCGGCAGGCGTCCCCTCAGGAATTCAAGGGATCGCCGTGGGCGTCGAGGGCGGCTTCTTTGACGACCTCCGACAGCGACGGGTGTGCATGCGAGGAGCGGGCGACGTCCTCGGAGCTGCCGTGGAACTCCATGGCGACGACGAGTTCGCTGATCAGGTCGCCGGCGCGGGGGCCGATGATCTGGGCGCCGAGGATCTTGTCGCTCTCGGCATCGGTCAGAATTTTGGCGAAGCCGTCCAGGTCGTTCATGGCTCGGGCGCGACCGTTGGCGCGGAAACTGAACTCGCCGCGCTCGTAGTCGACGCCCTCGTCCTGAAGGTCGGCCTCGCTGGCGCCGACCGCCGCGATCTCGGGGTGGGTGTAGACCACGCCGGGAATCGCATCGTAGTTGATGTGCGAGGTGACGCCGTTCATCCGTTCGACGGCGACGACACCCTCGTCTTCGGCCTTGTGAGCGAGCATCGGGTCGCCGGTTACATCGCCGATGGCGTAGACGCCGTCGACGTCGGTCTCGAAGTTGTGGTCGACATCCAGGAAGCCATTGTCGTCGGTATCCAGGTCGATGTTTTCCAGCCCGAGCCCTTCGGTGTAGGGCACGCGGCCGACGCTGACGAGGACCTTGTCGGCCTCGACGGTCTCCTCGTCGCCGGAGTCGCGGTCGGTGTAGGTGACGCGGACGCGTTTGCCGTCGTCGCCGTCGATGACCTCGGCGTCGGTGACCTCGACTTCAAGCTCGAAGTTGAGCCCCTGTTTGCCGAAGAGTTTCTGGGCCTCGTCGGCGACATCCTCGTCGGTGAAGCCGGCGAGGATACGCGGCAGGAATTCGAGGACCGTGACGTTCGATCCGAGTCGGCTCCAGACCGAGCCCATCTCCAGGCCGATGTAGCCGCCGCCGATGACAATGAAGTCGTCGGGTACCTCGTCGAACTCCAGCGCCCAGGTCGAGTCGACGATGTGCTCGTCGTCGAAGTCGATGCCCGGGAGCGAGGCGGGTTTAGAGCCGGTGGCGATCAGGATCTTGTCGGTCTCCAGGGTGTCGCCGCCCTCGATGTCGACGGTGTTGGCGTCCTGGATGGTGGCGTGGCCGTGGAGCCCGTCTACGCCGTATTTGTCGAAGAGGAATTTGACGCCGTTCGTGCCGGATTTGACCGACTTTTCACGGTGAGCCTGCATCTTGTCGAGATCCAGGGAGACCCCGTCGATCTCGATGCCGAGATCTCCCAGATCTTCCCGGGCTTCTTCGTATTTGTGGCTGGCCTCCAGCAAGGCCTTGCTGGGGATACAGCCGACGTTCAGGCAGGTGCCACCGAAGTCGTCGTACTTTTCGACGCAGGCGACATCCATACCCATCTGGGCGGCCTTGATGGCGGCGACATAGCCGCCCGGCCCGGATCCAATCACTACCAGGTCATACATAGGGTTCCTCGGTGTGTTCGAGTGCTCAGACTTCCAGGAGCATCCGCTCCGGGTTTTCGATGCACTCTTTGATGCGCTTCAAGAAGGAGACGGCCTCTTTGCCGTCGATGATACGGTGGTCGTAGCTCAGGGCCAGATACATGATCGGCCGGATCTCGACTTCGCCGTCGACGGCGACGGGGCGCTCGACGATGTTGTGCATGCCCAGAATCGCCGACTGCGGCGGGTTCAGGATCGGCGTCGACATCATCGAGCCGTAGACGCCGCCGTTCGAGATCGTGAAGGTCCCGCCCTGCAGGTCGTCCAGGGACAGCGACTTGTCGAAGACCTTGTCGACCTTGTCCTGGATGGCGACTTCGGTGTCGGCGAAGCTGAGTTGATCGGCGTTGTCGATGACCGGCACGACCAGGCCGTTGGGCCCACCGACGGCGACGCCGACGTTGTAGTAGTTTTTGTAGACGATCGTGTCGTCGTCGATCTCGGCGTTGACCGCCGGATAGCGCTTCAGCGCGTCGATCGACGCTTTGATGAAGAACGACATGAAGCCGAGCTTCGTGTCGTACTCGTCGACGAACTGGTCTTGATACTTCTTGCGCAGCTCCATGACCGCCGACATGTCCGCCTCGTTGAAGGTGGTCAACATGGCGGTGTCGTTCTGAACGTTCGACAGCCGGTCGGCCACCGTCTTGCGAAGCGAGCTCATTTTGACCCGCTCCTCGCGCTGCTCGGTCGAGACCTCGGGTTCGACCGACTCGCGCTGGGTCGGCGTCGAGCCGCCGCGATTGACGTGATCGAGGACGTCGCCCTTGGTGATGCGGCCGTCGGGGCCGGTGCCCTCGATGGCGGCCGGGTCCAGGCCGTGCTGGTCGATCAGGCGTTTGACCGCCGGGCTCAGCTCCCACTCGTCGGCGTCGACGCCGGGGCCTTTCGCTTCGGTTGTCTCCTCGGTCGCCTCGGCGGGCTCGGGCTCGTCGGCTTCCGCGGCCGCGGCCGGTTGCTCGTCAGCGGCTTCGTCCGCGTCGTCACTGTCGTCGTCGCTGTCGTCGCCGTGATCTTCGGGCTTCTCGGCGTCGGTGTCGATCTCGGCGATCACCTCGCCGACGGCGACATCGTCGTCGATGTCGTATTTCAGACTGGTGACGACTCCGGAGGCCGGGGCCGGGACGTCGACACTGATCTTGTCGGTGTCGAGCTCGGCAATGATGTCGTCGGCGGAGATGTAGTCACCTTCGTCGACCAGCCAACGGGCGATAATCGCTTCGGTAACGGATTCTCCGAGCGTCGGGACCTCGACGGAAACGGTCATGGGATTCCTTCTGAGCGGTGGGGTGCATCCAGCAAATAAATCGGTGCCAGGCTCGTGCGGCAGTCTAGATACATCAAGTCGATATGCAAGAGATCACCCGAGGTCAAAGGCCGCTTCGACCAGGCGCTTCTGCTCGAGTTTGTGGCTCGCCTTCGAGCCGGTCGCGGGGCTGGCGCTGGGGACTCGTCCGACGAAGTCGGGGCGGTCCTCGGCGCCGAACATCTCGATGAACGGCTCCAGCAGGTACGTCCAAGCGCCCATGTTGCGCGGTTCCTCCTGAACCCAGGTGAGTTCGGCGTCACCGTAGCGTTCGACGGCCGAGGTCAGGGCCTGGCGCCGCAGCGGGTAGAGTTGTTCGAGCCGCAGGATGGCGACGTCGTCGCGGTCGTTGTCCCGGGCGTACTCCAGCAGGTCGTAGTAGACCTTTCCCGTACACAGCAACACCCGTTCGACGGCCTCGGGATCGACCGACTCGCGGGCCTCGTCGATGACGGGTTTGAACTCGCCGTCGGCGAGGTCGTCCAGACTCGACTTGGCGTCCTTGTGCCGAAGCAGGCTCTTGGGGGTCATGATGATCAGCGGCTTTCGTACGTCGGTCAGCACCTGGCGGCGAAGCGCATGAAAGTACTGCGCCGGGTTGGTCAGGTAGGTCACGAACATGTTGTCTTCGGCGCAGAGCTGCAGGTACCGCTCCAGCCGCGCACTCGAGTGTTCGGGGCCCTGGCCCTCGTAGGCGTGGGGCAACAGCATGACCATGCCGCTGAGGCGATCCCACTTGTCTTCGCTCGCCGAGACGAACTGGTCGATGATGACCTGGGCGCCGTTCGAGAAGTCGCCGAACTGGGCCTCCCAGGCGACGAGTTTGTCGGGACTGTCCAGGCTGAACCCATGCTCGAAGCCCAGGACTCCGGCCTCCGAGAGCATGCTGTTGTAGACATCGTAGGTGGCATCTTCGTCGGCCAGCGAGCGTGCCGGCCAATACTCCTCGCCGGTTTCGGTGTCGAAGAGTGCGGCGTGGCGGTGGCTGAAGGTGCCCCGGATGGCGTCCTGGCCGGAGATGCGGACCGAGGTTCCCTCCTCGAGAAGCGAGGCGGTCGCCAGCGCTTCGCCCATCGGCCAGTTGAGCTCCTCTTCGCCCTCGGCCATCGCCTTGCGGTTTTTCATGAACCGACGAAGGGTGCGGTGGGGCGTGAAGTCGTCCGGGACCTCGGCGAGCCCGTGCGCGAGCTCGACCAGGCGGTCGCGGTCGACGGAGGTGTCGACGTCCGTGTGTTCCTCGACCGACCCGCCGGTGTAGTCCGACCAGAGCCCCCGGCCCGAATCGATGTCCGAGGGTTTGGGCGTCTCGTGGATATCCTCGAAGACCTCGGAGTACTCGTCCATCCGACGGTCCCAGTGTTGGTCCACGAAGTCCTCGTCGATGATACCCGCCTCTTGAAGCTGTTCGCCGTAGATCTCGTAGACATCGGGGAGCGAATCGATGGCGTCGTACATCCGGGGCTGGGTAAACCGCGGCTCGTCGCCTTCGTTGTGGCCGTACTCCCGGTAGCAGACCAGGTCGATGATGACGTCCTCGCCGAAGAGTTGCCGGTAGCGCGCCGCAAGCTTGGCGACCCGCACGCACGCCTCGGGATCGTTGCCGTTGACGTGGAAGATCGGCACCTCGAGCATCTGGGCGATGTCGGTCGCGTAAGTCGTCGATCGCCCGGCCTCGGGCTCGGTCGTAAACCCGATCTGGTTGTTGATGACGATGTGAATCGAGCCGCCGACATCGAACCCGGAGAGCCGCGCCAAATTCAGCGATTCAGCGACGACTCCCTGCCCGGCGAAGGCGGCGTCTCCGTGCATGAGGATGGGGGCGATGCGCGATTTGGCGTCCTGGCCGCGCCTTTCTTGTTTCGCACGCGTACGACCGAGGGCCACCGGATTGACGAATTCGAGGTGGCTCGGGTTGAAGCACAACGACAGGTGGACGTCGTGGCCGCCGACGCTGGTGTAATCGGCGGAATAGCCCATGTGATATTTGACGTCACTGGACCCGAGGGTGTCCTCTGGCTCCGGGTCCTCCTCGAACTCCGAGAGCATCAGGTCGGCGGGCTTGCCCATGATATTGTGCAGGACGTTGAGCCGGCCGCGGTGAGCCATCGCAAAGACGGCTTCGTCGACGCCGCGGGAGCCGAGTTCGTCGAGGACGGCGTCGAGCATCGGAATCAGAGCATTGCCCCCGGTCAGCCCGAAGCGTTTGGCGCCGATGTATTTTTGGTGAATGAATGATTCAAAACTTTCGGCTTCGATCAGACCTTCGAGGATGCGCTTCTTCTCGTCTGCGCCGTCGATGGGCGCGTAGTCATTGGTCTCGATCTGCTCACGCAGCCAGTTGCGCGGCCGGCTGACGGGAATACTCTGGTATTCGATGCCGATGTGCTGGCAGTACAGCGATTCGAGTCGGTCGATGACCTCGCGAACCGTCACCTTTCGATCCGACGGAAAGAGCCCTTCGGCGCGTACCTCGGCTTCGAGATCGTCGTCGGAGAGACCGTATTCGGAGGGGTCGAGCTCCGGCTCGCGTTCACCGTAGCGCTCCGGGTCCCACTCCGACGGGCTCTTCGGGCGGCGACGTCCCAGCGGATCGATGTTGGCGACCAGGTGTCCGTGCAGGCGGTACGATCGGACCAGTGCCTCGACGCGCGCGGCGAAGCCTTCGGGTCGGTCCACCGGGACGATGGTGCTGCCGGTGATCTCGCCGGTGGGGACCGACCCACCTGCGGCCGGCTCGGCCGGGGCTCCCGCCGGGCCTTCGAAGATGCTTCGGCGTCGAAAGTGCGGGTGTCGTCCGTTGGCGTCTTCGCCGTCGAGGTACTCCTCGAAGAAGGGGCGCCAGCTCGGGTCTACGGAGTCGGGATCTCGTCGGTACTGCTCGTACAGTTCCTCGAAGTATCCCAGGTTGTCGGCGATGAACTCCGTCTTCGAGTCGCGGGATGGTTGGTCGCTCACGTCAGTGCCGTCGGTCTGGATGGGCCAAAATGAATCGGGGCGCCCGGATGAGGGCGCTTCAGCGGACGTGACATCATAAGGACGGTCCGGCGCGGTGCAAGGGGCGAGACGTCGACCGATCCCGGGGGGCGATCTCGCTGGATCGGCGCTGATCGGCGGGATCGATGGCACGTAAGTTCGGTTTCGGAATGAATCTTGAATGTACATTGTGATGAATTCCGCGCCCCGACCGGCAACGGAGACGGGGCCCGCGGGTTGCAGACGGGACGGCTTGTGTCCTATCCGCAGTCCGCTCCGGACGCCGCCGCGATGCAGCGGCCGGACTTAATTTTAGTGACTTGAAGCACACAGGGGTCGATATGCCACAACGGTGGCGACTCAGCATTTTGGCAGTGACTCTCTTGGCCATCGGGGCGAGTGCGTGCGCCCAGGACGTGGGTGACATCGATCGCACCCAGCCCGACAAGATCAAGAAGTCGATTTTTCAGGATGACAGTGAATGGTTCTTCGAGCAGACCGTCATCGACACGACCGTCGAGGGGCAGTCTGGTCGAAACCTGTATGGTGAACAGGTGGCCCGGCCGATCTTCTCGGGCATGAAGAACCGCCGCATGAAGCGCATCCAGTGGGAGATCTACGAGGATGTGCTCTACGCAAAGGCGACCGTCGAGCCGGTACGCGGCCTGACCGAGCAGACCGACGGTGAGGACCACGACCAGCTCGGTATCGTCGCGGCCTTCCCGATCGAAAGTCACTTCGACGTACAACGCCAGTACAACCCGCAGACTGGCGAGCCGACCAACGTGATCGTCGAGAACCGGTCGGATAGAGAATGGGACGAGCGCGAGTACATGCGCGTCGACTGGTCGACCAACCTGGTGACCTCCTTTTACTCGGTCGGCGACGGCCTCGGTCGACTGTCTCCGAAGGAAACCTCCGAAAAGAAACGCGAGATCCCGCAGGACAAAGAATACTCGAATCCGGCGCGGACTCGGATTTCGGAAGACTACGTCGAGACGACCACCGAATACGTCTACGACCCCGACATCATCGCCTGTCAGTCGAACTTCGGGCCCGACAGTGTGTTCCACTGTGAAGGCGCCACCGCCATGGTCCGCAGTTCGTTCATGAAGGTGCCCGACAAAAAGACCTACAAGCCGATGCAGTACCGGGGCGACGAACCGCTGATGGACCCGAACTCCCCGAACGAGCCGATCAAGAGTTCGACGACCGTCATCAACAACCAGGGCTTCGCGCCGGCCCGCTGCAACAACGAGACGATCAACGACCAGAACCGCGAGTTCTACGGCCAAGAGCCCGCCGAGTTCTGTGACACTGCTTCGTTCGAGTTCTTCGACCGATTCGGGTATTTCCGCACCGAAACGGCGACCTGGAACGAAAACTACGGCACCTACGACAAGGGTCGAAAGCAGTGGGCCAACCGTTGGAATATCTGGGAGACGATGTACGACGACAATGGCAATCTGATCCGGCCCGAAGACCGCACGCCCGAACCGATTGTCTATTACATGAACGCCGGCTTTCCGAGCAGTCTCTTCGAAGAGGCGCAGATGGTCGCCGACGAATGGAACAAGACGTTCATAGAGTCGGTTCGCCTGGCCAAGGGCTACGAGTCAAATGATCAGGTCGTGCAGGATCTGAAAGATGCCGGCTACGAGTCCGGCAAGATGTTCAAGGTCGTCAAAAACGGCTGTCACCCCTCCAAGATCGCCGAGTGGAATGAGGACCAGTCCGCACAGGACTCCGACCGCGGCTCGGTTCAGGCCGTCTTCGAAGAGTACGTCAGTTCGACGTCGGATCTGGAATCGAACCTCCGGGATCTGCCCAGAGATCAGCGCAAGCAGTTGTGCTCCGAGCTCGAATGGGTGACCAACCAGCGGGCAGAGGACAAGCATCCGTTTACCTGGCAGCGTCGCGGCGACCTGCGCCACAGCTTCTTTACCTACATCCACGACGAGGTCGGCTACCTGGGATACGGACCGCTCTCGGCGGATCCGAAGACCGGCGAGATCATCAGTGCGACGGCCAACTTCGCCGGTCGGCTTCTGGGGCGCATCGCGACCCAGCAGACCGACACCCTCCAGTACATCAATGGGGACCTCACCCGTGAGGAGATCCAGGAGGGACTGCACGTGCGCCGCAACCTCGATGAGGACGGCAACCCGACGGGTCAAGAGGCCCAGCAACCGCTGACCCCGCCGGAGGCGTCGAAGGCGTCACAGTTGGCCCGAAACGATCGCACGGGTCCGGTCAAACGGCTGGATGTCCGCGAGCAACTCGACCGACTGAACAAGTCGCTCAAGAAGAACGCCGACGGCGGCCTCGAAGAGGCCAAGTCGCAGTATCCGATGGAGTTTCTGGAGCCGCACGCCGACCGTGCCGTTCAAACGGCGAGGGCGGCCAATGTCACCGACACCAAGATGATGGAGTTCTACGAGAAGCCGGAGATCAAGAACCTGCTGCTGTCGAACCCGATGACCGCCGACACGGTCAACGCCTTGGCCGTCGAACGCCACGGCGAGACCGTACTCAACAATGGCGGAACCGGCAGCCAGACGCCCGGAAGCAGCGGCTCCAGCCAGCAAGGCGAGAGTGCGTTGCACCAGGCCTATCTGGATATGTACCAGCCGCTTGTCCGACAGAGGCAGCGTGAGCGGACCCAGAAGATGCTCGCCAAAAACAACATCTACACGGTGCGAGCCGGCGAGCGACTGGGTCGAGGCATCGCGCTGTACACCGGCGCCGCCGACTATTTGAAAGGAGCCAGCCGACCCGAGATACGTGACTTCTTTATCAAGCGGATCTTCTTCGGCACGATGCTCCACGAGATCGGACACACCGTCGGGCTGCGCCACAACTTCGAGTCGAGCATGGACCCGATGAACTACCACGACGGGTTCTGGCAGATTCAGGCCCAGCAAGTCGAGTGTGACGCCGACGTCGAAGGATGTGACGACGGCACACTGACCCTCGAAGAGGCGCGCTCCGGTGGACCGGAGCTGGCCGAGCTGGTCAACAACAATCCGTATGCCGACTTCGTAAACAAGTCGGAGTTCAAGACCGGCAGTGTCATGGACTACGCCCCCACGGGCGGAAACATCGCCGGTCTGGGCAAGTACGACCAGGCGGCCATCAACTTCGCGTACGCCAAGCACGTCCAGCAATGGGATGAGGACGTCCAGCTCTCGCCGCTGTACGAAATCACGAAGGGCCGAGCTCAGTACGAGCAGCTCCCGGCGTTGCTGGCCGATGAAACCCACCAGGAGGCGAGCCTGGCCTGCAAGGACTCACAGTTCGACCAGGAGCCCGATCCCGGATGCGTCAAAGAGGGGATCGATATCATCCTGAATGGTCGTGAATGGGTGAGTATCGACGAGGCCAAACAGCACAAGCTCGACGTGCTGCAAAACAACACCAACCTGGCGACCGGCCAGGGTAATCCCGACGGCGTGATGAACGAGCGCCTCACCGACTATGCCTTCTGCTCCGACGAGCGTCGGGGTGGATCCTTGAACTGCGAGGTCTTCGACTGGGGTGCCAACCAGGTCGAAGTCCTGACGTACGCCTTCGAGGAGTTCCGGACGATGCAGCCCTTCGAGCGCTATCGAGGCGCCGAAATCGGGGCCGGCAACGACGTCGTGCGAAGCACACAGGGTGCGTTGCTGAATGCACTGAGTCTCGCCGACACACCGTTCCGCTACTTCTCGTTTTACCGCGCACTCGACTACGACATCGGTGCGCTGACCGACGATCTCGAGAAGGCCGCGCGACTGGGCCTGAACTTCTACGGCGAAGTGCTGACCAAGCCGAAGCCGGGACAACACTGCACCTACGAGCCGGGCGATCTTTCGACGGCTGGCTCGCCGGGCGGGACCTACGGCGGAACCGCTCTGAACGTCGAAGGTGCCTACATCGTCGACGACGCCTACTACCGCGCCGATACGCTCCAAGACAATTGCGAGCAAAGTACGACGATGTCGATGGAGGAAGGGCCGGCCCAGTTCTTCGGGTACAAATGGTCCGACGAGTACTACTACCGGCTGAATCGCGCCGGGACGTTCATCGACAAGGTGACCGCGTCCTCGCGCATCTTCCAGCTTCGGTCGAACTTCACCTTCTCGAACTTCACCACCGACCTGCGGGCGACGAACATCTCGTACTGGACGGAGTTCGAAGACCCGCTGTACCGAATGCTCCGGTCGCTGTTTCTGGGCGACTACGAGAACTTCGGTAGCGCCATGAACGACCAGGGCGAATTCATCCCCTACAAGTTGGTCGACCCGATCTCCGGGGAACCCAATCCGAATGCGTCGCTGCAAAATGCGCAACGCATCTACGACCCGACCAGCTTCGACGTGCGGCTGAACCTGATGATCGGCGCCCTCGCCGAGTACTCGACCTGGCAGGACAACAAGAGCGACTTCGACGAGTACACCGTCATCGCGGCCTCGGAGAAAGAGCGTCAACTGCTGCCCGACAACCTGCCGGCCGCCGACAAGGCGACGTTCGTCCACCCCGATACCAACCGTAAATACGTGGCCATCCGCGCCCCTGACGGTCGGTCGATCAGCCACGATCTGGTCCAATGGGCGAATGACATCAAAACCGAATTGGTCAACCTTCGCCAGAACGGCAACGAGGAAGCGGCCGACGAGATCAAAGAGGATCTCGAGAATGTGGTCGCCAAGATGAACCTCATCCGTGAAATCCGTGCGGTCTTCAGCCCGGAGGGCTAACCGCTGTCACGGACAGACCGTTCCGACCCCGGACCCCGCCGGCCGTCACTGCGACGGCCGGCGGGGTCGTCTTTTTTTTGTGACATTATGACCGGAGAAAACGGGCCGTTCCCCCCTTATTTAGCGCGTTAGCGACGTTTCGGAATGAAATTTGATAGTACAAATAAGTGAATTTCGAGCCCATGCGCGATTTCGCGACCCAACGCACATAGGTCCCGCCATGAGACGACGATGGAAGTCAGAAATCATAGTGATCATTCTAATGGCATTCGGAGCCGCAGGGTGTGCTCAGGATGTCGGCGACATCGACCGGACCCAGCCCAACAAGGTCGAAAAGTCGATCTTCCAGGGCGACAGTGAGTGGTACTTCGAGCAGACGGTCGTCGATACATCCGTCGAAGGTCAGTCCAGTCGCACGGTCTTCGGCGGGCAGGACTCCCGGCCGATCTTTGCCGGGCTCAAGAACCGTCGGCTCAAGCGAATTCAGTGGGAGATCAAAGAGAATGTCCTGTACGCCAAGGCGACCGTCGAGCCGGTGCGCGGGTTGACCGAGCAGGTCGACGGAGAGGATCACAACCAGCTGGGCATTGTGGCGGCCTATCCGATCGAGAAGCACTTCGACGTTCAGCGCCGCTACAACCCCAAGACCGGCGAGCCATCCAATGTCATCGTCGAGAACACGACCGACAGGGAATGGGACGAGCGCGAGTATATGCGGGTCGACTGGTCGACCAATCTCGTCACGTCGTTCTATTCGATCGGCGACGGTCTCGGGCAGCTATCCCCAAAAGACACCGCCAAAAAGAAGCGCGAGATTCCGCAGGACAAGGCCTATTCGAACCCTTCGCGCACCCGGATCACCGAAGATTACGTCGAGACGACCACCGAGTACGTCTTCGACCCCGATGTCATGGCATGTCGCAGCAACTTCGGCGTCGACAGCACCTTCCGCTGCGAGGGCGCGACGGCCAAGGTCCGAAGCTCGTTTATGAAGGTGCCCGACGAGAAGACCTACAAGCCGATGCAATATCGTGGCGACGAGCCGTTGATGAAGCCGAATGCCGACCATGTGCCGATGCTTCAGTCGAGGGCGGCCGTCGGCAACGGTTATTCGATTGCACGCTGCAACAACGAGACTGTTAACGACCAGAATCGGGAGGCGTTCGGCGCGGAGCCATCCGAGATCTGTTCGGAAGCGTCGTTCGGTTACTTCGACCGCTTCGGCTTCTTCCGCACCGAGATGGCCACCTGGAACGAAAACTACGGTACCTATGACAAGGGCAGAAAGCAGTGGGCCAACCGCTGGAATATCTGGGAGACGATGTATGACGAGCAGGGCAATGTGCTTCCGGCCGAACAGCGCACCCCCGAGCCGATCGTCTACCACATGAACGCCGGCTACCCGGAGGAGTTCGTCGAAGAGGCCCAGATGGTCGCCGACAGTTGGAACCAGGCCTTCATGGAGGCGGTGCGACTCGCCAAGGGCTACGAATCGAACGACCAGGTCGAGCAGGATTTGATCGATTCGGGCCACGAGGCGGGCCGCATGTTCAGGGTCGTCAAAAATGGCTGCCATCCCGATAAAATCGCTGATTGGTACGACCTGCAGTCCTCACAGCCGTCGGATCGAAACTCGGTCGAGAAGCTCTTCGAAGAGTACGCCGGTGGGACCTCGGACCTGCGGAGTCGTCTCAACGAGATGGCCGTCACCCAGCGCAAACAACTCTGCTCGGAGCTGGAGTGGGCGACGAACAAGCGCGACGACGCCGACCATCCCTTCACCTGGCAGCGCCGCGGCGATCTTCGCTACAACTTCTTCGCGTACGTCCACGATGAGGTCTCTTGGTTGGGATACGGCCCGATGGCCGCCGACCCGAAGACCGGGCAGATTATCAGCGCGACGGCCAACTTCGCCGGTCAACTCCTCAGGCCGATCGCCACCGAGATGACCGATATCCTGCAGTACCTCAACGGTGATCTCACTCGGCGCGAGATCGAACAGGGGCTGCACGTGCGACGGCAACTGGATGGCGACGGAGATCCCGCCGATGGACAAACCCGGCAGGGTCTGACCCCGCCGGAGGCGAGCAATGCATCACGCTTCGCTCGCAACGATGTGACCGGACCGGTCAAACGCCTGGACGTCGACGAGAAACTCGATCGACTCAACCAGGCCATCAAAGACGGCGCCACCGGGGGCCTCGACCAGGTCCATCGGTCGATCCCCCACGACGTCATGGAGCGGAGGGCCGACCGCGCGGTCGCCTCGGCCGCCGCCGCGAATGCGACGGACACCGAAACGATGGAGTTCTATGAGAAGCCGTCGGTCAAGGAGATTCTGCTCTCCGGGCCCATGGCCTCCGACACGGTCAACGCGCTGGCCTTCGAGCGCTACGGCACGTCGATCCTGCAAAACGGCGGCGCCGACAGCCGAAACTCCAGCGGCACAACCGGCGAAAAGCGCGACCAGGCGCTCCATCAGGCCTACATGGACCTGTATCAGCCGATGGTCCAGGAGATGCAAAAGGAGCGCACCCAGCGGCTGTTGTCCCGGAACAACATCTACTCGAAAAAAGCCGGAAGGCAACTTGGACGGGGCATCGCCCTTTATACGGGCGCGGCCGACTACCTGAAGGGAGACAGTCGTCAGAAGATTCGCGACTTCTTCCAGAGGCGAATTCTGTACGGAACCATGCTCCACGAGGTCGGACACACCATGGGGCTTCGGCACAACTTCGAGTCGAGCATGGACCCGATGAACTACCACGACGGGTTCTGGCAGATTCAGAAGCTGCAGACGGAGTGTCCCGACGATACCGATGTCAAAGGATGCGCTGACGGCACCCTGACCAAGGAGGAAGCGCGCGCCGGCGGCCCCGAGTTGGCCGAGCTGGTCGACGACAATCCCTACGCCGATTTTGTCAACAGGTCGGAATTCAAGACCGGCAGCGTCATGGATTACGCGCCGACCGGCGGCAATATCGCCGGACTGAGCAAGTACGACCAGTCGGCGATCAATTTCGCCTACGCCAAGCACGTCCAGAAGTGGAAGGACGACATCGAGATCTCGCCGATCTACACGTTCACCAAAGACCGCGCCCACTACGAACAGATCCCGGCACTTCTGGCCGATGAGAACCACACGCAGGCGAACATGGCGTGCAAGGATTCGCAGTTCGACCGGGAGCCGGATCCCGAGTGCGTCAAAGAAGGCATCGACATCATCCTCAACGGCCGTGAGTGGGTCAGCATCGAAGAGGCCAAGCAGCACAAGAAGACGGTGCTTCAAAACAACACCAACCTGGCGACCGGCGACGGCGACGCCGACGGTGTCATGACCGAGCGATTGGTCGACTACGACTACTGTACCGACGACAAAGCGGGGCGGGCCCGCAATTGCGCGACCTTCGACTGGGGTACAAATCAAACCGAAGTGTTGACCTACGCCTTCGAGAAGTACCGGACGATGCAGCCGTTCGCACGGTACCGTGGATCGTCCATCGGGGGCTTCAATGGCACGGTCAGCGACACCCGAAGTCGGCTTCTGCGCGCCTTGAGTCGCGCCGATACCCCCTTCCGATACTCCTCGTTGTATCGCGCGTTGGACTACGACGCCGGGGCGAGGTCCGACGATCTGGATGTCGCCGCGCGTATCGGTTTGAACTTCTACGCCGAGGTTCTGACGCGTCCCAAGCCTGGAGAGTACTGCACCAATGAGCAGGGCGACCTGTCGACGCCGGGCTCACCTCGCGGGGTCTACGGCGGCAAAGCGATGAATGTGCAAGGGGCGTACGTGACCGACGATGCGTTCGACGATTCGGGCACCCTCGCCGACAACTGCGAGGATAGCACCACGATGTCGATGGACGAGGGGCCGGCACAGTTCTTCGGATTCGAGCTCTCCGACGAATACAACTACCGAATCGACCGCGCGGGGACCTACGTGGACAAGACGACCGCGGCCTCGCGGCTCTTCCAGCTCAGTTCCGATTTCGCCTTCGCCGACTGGAGTACCGACCTGCGGGCGACGCATCTATCGTACTGGACGGAGTTCAAAGAGCCGTTGTACGGCATGCTGCGATCGATATTCTTGGGTGACTACAGCAACTTCGGCGGCGCGATGACCGCCGACGGTGAATTCATCCCCTACAAGCTGGTCGATCCCGCCACCGGTGAGGGTGATGCGATGCCGCCTATCTCGAACGGCCGGCGCATCAAGGACCCGAGTAGTTTCGATGTGCGGCTGAGCATCATCCTCGGGGCGATCTCCCAGTTCTCATCTTGGCAGGACGCCAACACCGACTTCGACGAGTACACGATCATCGCCGCCTCCCAGCACGAGCGTCAGCTTTTGCCCGATGACCTGCCGGCCGACGACAAGGCGGTGTTCGTGCATCCGAACTCGCAACGCAAATTCGTCGCCATCCGCGCGGCCGACGGCCGGTCCATCACCTACGAGCTGGTCGAGTGGGCCAACGACCTGAAGACCCAGCTTCAGACGCTGCGCGACAACGGCGAGACCGAGGCGGCTGCCGAGGTCAAAGAGGATATGGAGTATGTGGTCGCCAAGATGAACCTCATCCGAAAGATCCGCGCCCAGTACAGCCCCGAGGGCTGACGGCGCGACCGACACCGAGTCCGGGTCGACCCCGCCGGCCACCCATGTTGCGACCCCTGGCATGGCTCTGGCCGGCGGGGTTTTTGTACAGTGGAGACAACGCCCTCAACTGCGCGGCTCGCCCCATCCTCCATCGAAGAATAGTTCGTCGTGGGGCTTTCGGGAGCGGCCGGCGCGTTCACCCTCGCGCATATCCTCCGGAATCCGCTCCGGTCTGCCCCAGTGACCCAGGGCGATCCCCGTCACGGGCTCGAATTCGTCGGGGACATCGTAGGTCTCACGGATGTGGTCGGGCCGGATGCCGGCCATCTGGTGGATAAACAGATCTCGAGGGGTCGCCTCCAGCGCCATGTGAGCGACCGCCTGCCCGAGGTCGTATCGGGCGTGTGCGTTGGCCTCGCCGGTCTTCGAAAACGTCGTGCGGGCGAACGCCAGAATCAAGACCGGCGCCGTGCTCGCCCATTTTCGGTTGAACTCGTTGAGCCCGGCCAGTGCGCGCTCGTACGCCTCCGGCTCATCCTTGGTCGCGACGATGAATCGCCAGGGCTGTTCGTTGAACGACGAGGCCGCCCAACGGCCCGCCTCGAGGATCGAGTCGAGATCAGCCGAATCGACAGGCTCATCTGCGAAGGCGCGCGGGCTCCACCGGTCGCGAATGACCGGTCGGACGGGATGTCGGGTGGGGGCGGGTTTGGCGCCGGGATGGTCCGTCGAATCTTGGGGGTCGTATGAGGTGGTCATATCGCTCGGGGGGTTGGTTCGGGTCAATTGTTGATGCGAAGGGGAAATCTCCCGCGACAGTCCCCAATGTAGGTGTTTCTCGACGGATGATAAGAGGGCTGATGTCGAAGGAGCGTTTCTTCATAGAAACAAAAGGTGGCCGTTTACGGCCGAAGACGCCGTCTCTGGGCGGGAAAAAGCCCCCTGAAAGTCGGGGCTTCGAGACCCCGATTCGACCGCTTGACACCGTTCAAAACCCCGTGTTAGTCCACCCGCCGACCGACCTGTGCGGCCCGCTCGACCAGTTATATAGCCGCGCACGCACGAAGTTCCCCGACGGCTCAGGACTCAAGATGCCATACACGCCCGCCGCGTTCGCCCCGCTCCTCGGGCTGTACCTCGATATCGACGGCACGATCGTCATCCAGTTGGTCATCTTCTGGTTCGTCGTCGGATTCGTCCATTTCGTGCTGGTCAAACCCTACATGAAGGTCGTCGAGGCCCGCGACGAAGGCATCGGCGGCTCCCGGGAAGAGGCCGCCGAAATGGAAGCCGAGGCCGACGACCTCAAGGACACCTACGAGGACCGACGCCAGGAGGCACGTCGCGACGCCCAGCAGGTCCAAAAGGAGCTGCGCGAGCAGGGCGTCGAGACCCAGAATGAAATGGTCGAGGACGTCCGAACCGAGCTGCGCGACGACATCGCCGAAAAGCGCGAGTCGATTCAGCAGCGCGTCGACGAGGCTCGCTCCCAGATGAAGGAGCGCGCCGAAGAGCTCGCCGGCGACATGGTCGACAAGATCATCCCGCAGGGGTAGTCGCCGACGAGTCGGACGCCGCTCATACTCAAGCCGTGAACCTGGAAGAATCCATGACTCACACACGAGACATCCTCGCCCGACTGGCGGCCACGCTCACCGCGGCCGCGGCGGTCGCCCTGGTCCAGTACCCGACGGTCGCTCTGGCCGCCGGGGGTGGCAAGGGCGGCGAAGCCGGGTTCGACTGGGGAAAGTGGGCGTTCCAGCTCATCAACTTCGCCATCTTCGCCGGGATCATCATCTACTACGCCGCTCCGGCGATGCGCGACTACTTCGAGGCTAAACGCGAGGACCTGCGCTCCGACCTCAGAGAGGCCGAGCGCATGCGCGAAGAGGCCGAGGCGAAGGTCGCCGAGTACGAGGAGAAGCTCGACGCCCTCGAGCAGGAACGCGAAGCGCTGCTCGAGGAGTATCGCCAGCAAGGTGAGCGCGAAAAAGAGCGGCTCATCGAAGACGCGAAAGAGCAGATCGAGAAGATGCGCGACGACGCCGAGACGACCATCGACCTGGAGGTCCGCAAGGCCGTCGCCGATCTGGAGGAACAGGCTGTCGAGATGGCTGTCGAGATGGCCCGCGACATCGCTCGCGAGCGGCTCGACACCGACCAACAACATCGATTGATCGACGAATACGTCAATGACCTCGAGGATGGCGACACCCGGGCGGCCGGCTGACCGATACCCGACGACCACCCGCCGCGCGGTTCGATACGTCCCGAGATCTCGAAGGTAGAAACCATGGCCGAAGACGCAGTAGCCAGACGATACGCAGAAGCCCTCGTCGAACTCGGCGAGGAGCACGACAAGCTGGAGGTCTTTGCGACCCAGCTTCAGGGCGTGGTGCGCCTGCTGGACGAGAGCGCCGAGTTTCGCCACCTTCTGCTGAACCCCGGGATCGAATCCGGGGAACGCCGCGCGGCGATCCGCTCGCTCGGCGAGGACATCGACCTCGACCAGATGATGGTCAACTTTCTGTTCATTCTTCTGGACAACGACCGGGTGCGACACGTCCCGGAGATCCTGGCGGCCTTTCACGACCGGCTCGATGACCAGCAAAATCGGGTCCGCGCCGAGATTACCAGTGCGGTCGCGCTCGAGGGGAGCGAAAAAGAGGCGCTGCGCAAGGCCATCGCCGAGATGACCGGCAAGGATGTGGAGATGACGACCGACGTCGACGAGTCGCTGATCGGCGGGGCTGTGACCCGGATCGGCGGCACCGTCTACGACGGGTCGGTCCGCACCCAGCTCGAACAACTCAAAGACAATATTCTGACGGCCACCAAAGGAACTTGAGCCGAGGACGACGCAACGATGGATATCAACATCGAAGAAATTAGCTCGATCATTAAATCACAGATCGAGGATTACGAGCAGCGCGTTGAGGTCAGTGAGACCGGAAGCGTCATCTCCGTCGGAGACGGGATCGCCCGTATCTACGGGCTCGAGTCGGCGATGGCCGGCGAGCTGATCGAGTTCCCCGACGAGATCTACGGCATGGTCCTAAACCTCGAAGAGGACAATGTCGGCGCCGCGATTCTCGGCGACGACAGCGGGATCACCGAAGGAGACGAGGTCAAACGAACCGGCCGCGTCGTCGACGTGCCCGTCGGCGAAGAGCTGCTGGGCCGTGTGGTCAACCCGCTCGGCCAGCCGATCGACGGCAAGGGCCCGATCGAGACCGAGGGCGACCGCCGCCGAATCGAGGTCAAGGCTCCGGGCATCATTCCGCGCAAATCGGTCCACGAGCCGCTGCAGACCGGGCTGAAGGCGATCGACTCGATGATTCCCATCGGTCGAGGCCAGCGTGAGCTCATCATCGGCGACCGCCAGACCGGAAAGACCGCCATCGGTGTCGATGCCATCATCAACCAGAAAAAGACCCACGACACCGACAAACCGGTCCATTGCATCTACGTGGCCGTCGGCCAGAAAGAGTCGACGGTCCGCCAGGTCGTCGAGCGGCTCGAGCGCCACGGGGCGATGGAGTACACGACGGTCGTGCAGGCCGCCGCCGCCGAACCGGCGCCGCTTCAGTTCATGGCGCCGTACGCCGGCTGCTCGATGGGCGAGTACTTCCGTGACAACGGCATGCACTCGCTGATCATCTACGACGACCTCTCCAAGCAGGCCGTCTCCTACCGCGAGATGTCGCTGCTTCTGCGACGGCCGCCCGGACGCGAAGCCTACCCCGGCGACGTCTTCTACATTCACAGTCGGCTGCTCGAGCGCGCCGCCAAGATGTCCGACGAAGAGGGCGGCGGAAGCCTCACCGCGCTGCCGATCATCGAGACCAAGGCCGGCGACGTCTCGGCCTACATTCCGACGAATGTCATCTCGATTACCGACGGCCAGATTTATCTGGAGACCGACCTCTTCTACAGCGGGGTTCGCCCGGCGATCGACGTCGGAAACTCCGTCTCGCGCGTCGGTGGTGACGCTCAGATCAGCGCCATGAAGAACGTGGCGGGTAGCCTGAAGCTCGACCTGGCACAGTACCGTGAGCTGGAGGCCTTCAGTCAGTTCGCCTCCGAGCTCGACGAAGCCACGCGCCGCCAGCTCGAGAAAGGCGAACGGCTGGTCGAGCTGCTCAAGCAGGATCAGTACAGCCCGCTTCACGTCGGCGCGCAATGCCTGGCCATCCTCGCCGCGAACGCCGGATTCCTCCGCAAACTGGAGGTCGAGGAGGTCACCGACTTCGAAGCCGGCCTCTACGAATTCGCCGAGTCGAAGGACCCGGAACTGTACGAGAAGATCAAAAACGACGAGGACTTCGGCGACGACTGGGACAGCGACCCCAGCGAGGTCACCGAGCACGCGCTGTCGATTATCGAAGAGTACAGCGACAACTACCACGCCCAGCAGGAAGAGGCTGCGGCAGAGTGATTTCATTCACCTGACGGACGGATAGATGGCGAACCTAAAAGACATTCGCAAGCGGATCGACTCCGTCGAGAACACCAAGAAGATCACCCGCGCCATGAAGATGGTGGCGACGGCGAAGCTTCGGCGGGCCGAGGAGGCGATGAAGTCCTCCCGGCCGTACGCCAACGAGATTCGTCGCGTGATCGCCAGCCTGGCGGATCGGGTCGACGAAGAGGCCCATCCCCTGCTCGAGCAGCGCGAGCTGCCCGAGACGGCGCTGATCATCGTCGTGTCGACCGACCGGGGCCTGTGCGGCAGCTTCAACGCCAACCTGTTTCGACGGCTCGACGACTTCATCAAGACCCACGAGGTCGCTGACGAGCAGATCGATATCGCGAACATCGGCGAGAAGGGGCTTCGGAACTTCCGACGCCACGAAGACGTCGAGGTTGTCCGCGACTACGAAGGCGTCATCGGCGACGTCGATTACGACGGCGCCCGAGCGATTGCGCAGGACGGCATCCAGGCCTTCCTGAGCGGCGACTACGACAACATCTACCTGGCCTACAACGAATTCGTCTCGGCGATTCAGTACGAACAGATCATCGAGCCGTTTCTTCCCATCTCGATCGACGCACTCGTCGACGAGGACGAAGAAGGCGACCAGCCGGGCGGCGTCGACACCGACTACATCTACGAGCCCGACGAGCTCTCGCTGCTCGACTACGCGCTGCCGCGCCACCTGGAGGTCCAGGTGCTGCAGGCATTGTTGGAGTCGGCCGCCGCCGAGCAGGCCGCGCGGATGACGGCCATGGACAACGCCACCGAGAACGCCGAGGAGATGATCGAAGACCTGACGCTCGAGTTTAACCGGGCCCGTCAGGCCGCGATCACCAACGAGATCATGGAAATTGTCAGCGGCGCCGAGGCGATGGAGTAATCCGCCGGGTGACCGCTGCCACGAGTTTGACTGACACGAGAACGCACGTCTTTTTGAAGGTCACGAACCAAGAAGGAGTCCGATTATGACCGCCGAACCGACCACCACGACCGGGGCGTCCCAAGAGCACGAAGGCGCCCAGTTCGGGGAGATCCAGCAGGTGATGGGGCCCGTCGTCGACGTGGCCTTCGACCCCGAGCACGTTCCCAAGCTCGAGACCGCCCTGGAAGTCTCGAACCCCACGATCTCCGACGAGGACTGGAACCTCGTGCTGGAGGTCTCCCAGCACCTGGGCGAAGGGGTCGTCAAAACCATCGCCATGGACACCACCGACGGACTCGTCCGCGGCCAGAGTGTCCGCAACACGGGCGGGCCGATTTCGATGCCGGTCGGCAAGAAGGTCCTGGGACGGATCTTCGACGTCACCGGTGAGCCCGTCGATGAAATCCAGGTCTTCGTCAAAGAAAACGGCGACATCGTACGCGGTGTCCTCATCGAGGAGACCGACGAGACCTACGAGATCGGCGTGCGCCCCGATCCCGACGACGTCCACAAGCGCGAACCCCGGACGCTTCAGAAGTCCGAGATCGCGGAAGTCAAAGAGATCGAGGCCGAAGAATCCTGGCCGATCCACCGCGATCCGCCGCCGTTTGAAGAGCAGTCGACGGCCACCGAGATGTTTGAGACGGGCATCAAGGTCATCGACCTGCTCGCCCCTTACGCCAAGGGCGGAAAGACCGGGCTGTTCGGAGGGGCCGGCGTCGGAAAGACCGTCCTTTTGCAGGAGCTGATCAACAACGTCGGCATGGAGCACGGTGGATTCTCCGTCTTCTGCGGTGTCGGCGAACGGACCCGCGAAGGCAACGACCTGTACTTCGAGATGATGGAGTCGGGCGTGCTCGGCCGAGACGGCGACTGGGAAGACAGCCAGGTCGCCCTGGTCTACGGCCAGATGAACGAGCCGCCGGGAGCCCGCGCTCGCGTCGCACTGTCGGGCCTGACGATCGCGGAGTACTTCCGCGAGGAAGAGCGCTCCGACGTCCTCGTCTTCATCGATAACATCTTCCGATTCGTCCAGGCGGGCGCCGAGGTCTCGGCGCTGCTCGGACGGATTCCCAGCGCCGTCGGTTACCAGCCGACGCTGGCGACGGAGATGGGGAATCTCCAGGAGCGAATCACCTCGACTCAGAACGGGTCGATCACCTCGGTGCAGGCCATCTACGTGCCCGCCGACGACCTGACCGACCCCGCTCCGGCCACCACGTTTGCTCACCTCGACGCCACGACGACACTGTCGCGGTCGCTGTCGCAGTTGGGCATCTACCCGGCCGTCGACCCGCTGGACTCGACCTCGAACATCCTGTCGCCGGAGGTTGTCGGCGACGAACACTACGAGGTCGCTCGCGAGGTTCAGGAGACGCTGCAGCGATACGAAGAGCTGCAGGATATCATCGCCATCCTGGGCATGGACGAACTGTCGCCGGAGGACAAACAGACCGTCGACCGCGCCCGCAAAATTCAGCGTTTCCTCTCCCAGCCGTTCCACGTCGCCGAACAGTTCACCGGCGTGCCGGGCAAATACGTAAACCTCGAAGACACCATCGAGGGCTTCAAGGCGCTGATCAACGGCGAGGTCGACGACCTGCCTGAACAGGCCTTCTACATGGTCGGCACCATCGAAGAGGCCAAGGAGAAGGCCGCCGACATCGAGAGCGACGTCTGAGCCAGCCCGTTCGATCGAATCGCTGTCGGCGCGGCGATCAATTCTTTCGCCGCGCCGACGAGCATGCTAGGAACACACTATGGAAGCTGGAAGAATCCATCTCGAAGTGGTTACCCCGGAGGAGGCGGTCCTCGCCATGGACGTCGACGAAGTCGTCCTGCCGGGCGAAGAGGGCCAGATCGGCGTACTGCCCGGTCACATGCCTCTGCTGACATCCCTTGGCATCGGCGAGATGATCGTCAAAAATCAAGGCGACGAGGCCAATTACTTCCTCGTGCGCGGATTTGCCGAGGTGTTGTCCGACCGCGTTCGTATCCTTGCCGAAGAGTGCGAAGGTGTCGACAATATCGACATTCAGAAGGCTCGCGCGGAGTTCAAGGATGCCGAACGAGAGATGAAACGGCTGCGTCAGCAGGAGGAGCCGGAACAGGAACTTCTGGAGAAATATCGGGAATCGCTTCGAAAGGCGAGAATGCGTTTGATGTTGTCTGGTGAGCTGGATGATGACGAATAAATGGCTGTTGTGTAAGTGGTGATGGTTTGGAAAGGGCGGCCGCAAGGCCGCCCTTTCTGTCTTTAGCCATGTCACCAGCGCCAGCTCACCAGACGACATCAGGCGGGAGCGATCCGGTTGACAGATCGGTAAAACGTTGTCAGCGTTTGCCCGCACTGAACGCATGTGGACAACGATCACGCGGTCGGGATTGTTCCGACTGCTTCAACGCGCAAGTCTGAGGAGAAACCATGGAACTGTCGTGTCGCCTTCTCGACCACCCGTTTTATCAGGCCTGGAACCGCGGGGAGATCACCCGTGAGCAATTGGCCGAATACGCTGCCTCGTATCAGGTCTTTATGGAGAAGGTCCCCGAACTGTGGGATCGCGTCCTCGAGGGCCTCGACATCGACGACGAGACCGGCGACGAGATCGTCGCTGAAGAGACCGAGCACGTCGAACTGTGGGCCCAGTGGCGCCGCCAGATGCCCCAGGCCGACGACGCCCCACAGATGACCGCGCTGTTCGAAGGGCTCGACTCGATGAACGCCTCGGAACTCGCCGGCGCTTTGCACGCCTACGAGGTCCAACAGCCCGAGGTCGCCGAGACCAAGAAAGATGGGCTGCTGAACCACTACGGCGTCGACGCCGAGCACCTGGGCTTCTTCGACGAGCACGCCGAAGAAGAGGAAGACCACATCCTGTTCGGCAAGAAGGTGCGCCAGACTTGGGCCGACACCGAGGCCTTCGAGCGCGGCTTTCAGAAGGGCGCTGAGCTTGTCTACAACAGCCTCGACAATTTCGTCTGACGGCTCCTGACGGCTCTGCCAGACGCAACACAAAACGCCCGGCCAACTCGTGTTGGCCGGGCGTTTTTGTGTGTCCGCGGTGACCGTCGATTCGGTCAGTTGCCGAAGAACAGCAGGTTGTTGGCGGTCAGATCGAAGTCATAGATGCCGTACGAGCCGGCGGCCATGAAGGCCCGGTTGCCGTCGACGTAGACATCCCTCGGCCAGGTGCGCGTCGGGAAGAACGCCTGCGGACTCGGAGAGGCCGGCTGGGTGGCATCGACGACCAGTAGCCCGCCGGGTACCGAGAAGAGCGCACGGTCGTTCGGGGTGGCCGCCTGCAAGGTGGCCCAGTCGGCGAGCCGAACCTCGCTGAGTTTGTTCAGCTTGGACTGCCCGTCGAGGATCGTCAGGTACGTCCCGTCCTTGGTCGACGAGGCGTTCCCGTTGCGAGTCACGTAGTACGACTCGTTGTGACTGACGAAGAGGTCGCCGCCGGTGCTGACTTCGACGCCCTGAATCTGGCGGTCGGTGAATCGATGGGTTCCACGCAGATACGCCGTGTTTCCGTAGACGCGCAGCAGGTTGATCGAACTCTCCACGATCTCGCTTCCCCACAGGAAGTCGCGGGTCAGGATGTCTTGCCCGTCGACGGCGAGCAGCCGGCCCGGGATGTTGATCGAGGTGCCGGTCTGCGGGTTCGACGGATCGCTGAAGTCGACCGTCTTGTAGTAGTAGCGCACGTACGGCCGCGTGTCTCCCTGGACGTCGTACGGCTGTTTGTGGGTGATGTAGAGCTTGGAGTCCGAGGTCAGGAAGTCGACGTCGCGCTCCGAGGTGGGCATCTTCAGCGACGAGCGCAATGTCGGGTTGTTCGGGTCGGTCAGATCCATCGGGACCAACTCGAAGTTCACCCAGTGGTCGTAGTGCTCGTAGGAGTAGGAGTCGGACTGGGTCCGGATCGAGTCCGGATCGACCGGGTCACAGCTCCGGGTGCCATCGCTGTCGACCGTGCATTCGCGGATGCCGCCGTTGCAGGTCTGCGCGGTGCGCGTGCCGTCGGTCTTGACCGTCCAACGACAGTACCGCGTGCCGGTGTAGTAGGTGCAGCTTTGGCTGCCCGAGTTGTTGCATTGTCCGTAGTAGTATCGACCCTGGGCCGGATAGGTGTAGCGGACGTGTCGTGTGCCGACCTTCTCGCGCTGGGGAATCCGGTTGACGAAGACGGCGGCGTTGCCCACCGAGGCGACCGGCGCCTCCATCGATGAATCGTAGTAGTAGTACCCGGCATCGACACGGGCGGAGCCGCAGTCGAAGCAGTTGCCGTAGCCGCCGCCGTATGCGTAGCTGTATTGCGGCATCAGACGGTCGGTCGTCAGGCTTCGGACCAACGTCGGGGAACTCGGGTCCGAGAAGTTCCAGACGTCGATGTAGGCGTTCCACACCTGCTGAGTCTGTGTGCCCACCTGGCGTTGTCGGTCCGTGCGCTCCCAATCGATGACCAGCATCGTGTCACCCTTCCGGGAGACCTGAGCGCCGGCGGGAATCGAGATCTCGGCGATCGAAGACGCCGTATCGGGGTTCTCCGACATCGGCACGACCTCCAGGGTGTCCTGCTTTTGCTGGCCGTTGTTGCCCACGTACCAGTAGTAGTAGCGGTCGCGAGAATCACGCCGTACGCCGTACTGGTCGAAGGTCCAGAACCGCTCGTAATTGGGGGCCAAATCCACCCGCCCCAGCTCCGTCGGGGAGTCCGGCTGCGAGGTGTCGAACAGGCTGAGCTCGGCCTCCGACAGGTTCGCGGTCTCGTGTTGGCTGCGGTCCGACATGAAGGTCCGCCGCACAGGCGTGCCGTGCGACATCGTCGCTCGTCGCGTGAGCGTGGACCGCGAGAAGGTAAAGATCTGGACGCCCGTCTCGTAGCTGTTCGACTGGTCGTCCCACCCGGCGTACGGCAGCAGGACCATCCCGGTCTCGACGGTGCCGTCGTCGGCCTGCACGGCCGTGGCATTCTCGAGGACCGTAAACGCCCTGTCGTCCTGATTTGCCTCCGAGTGGCTCCACCGCAGGTCGATCTCCTTGCGGGTGATCATCGGGTCGGGGTTCGACAGGTCGGTGATGTCATACAGGCTGACGGCCATCGTGCGGCCGTTCTGGTCGTTCATGCCGATCCCGACGAGTCGGTCGCCGTCGTGGGTGGGCACGAAGAAGTCGTTCCATCCGCTGACGACGAACTCGCTCTTTTGCTCCAACTGGCCCATCGGCCCGATGGAGAAGGCGTGGAAGGGGTCGACCTGGAAGTAGGTCACAAAGAAGGCCTGATCCTCCATGAACAACGTCGCCTCCAGCCGCTCGCCGTCGCCGAAGGTCTTGTGGTCGAGCCGCTGCAACGACTGGATGTTCGAGGCGTCGTAGGTCTGTACGTGGTTGGTGCGCGTCCCGCCCCAGGTCGCGCCCGACACCACCCGAAGGATGCCGTCGTGGTAGTGGAGGTTGTGTTTGTCCTGGATCTGCCCTTCGACTTCGACGGAGTCACCCTCGACCATCGTCCCCTTTGGATCCGAGATGTCGATGACCGAGACCTTGCTGGTGACGTGCTGGGAGCCGTTCTTGTTCGAGATGTGACGGCGGGCCACCAGCAGCCGCTCGTTCATGGCGTTGATGTCCTGGACGTCGCCACCCAGGTCGAGTTTGGTCTTGCTGGTCAACGCTCCCTGGCCGGAGACCGCGAAGCTGCGCACGTAGGTCTCACCCTGGTAGCGGCCGTTTGTGTACCGACCCTCCGAGGCGACCGCGAAGAGCGCCTCGTCCCCGCCTCCGCGGGTCAGCCGGCTGGTCTGAATGTAGCCGGGCACCCGGGTGCGGTTGGTGACCTTGGGATTCGTCGGGTCGGAGATGTCGATGACCGCGACGACGCCACCCTCGTAGGTGTCGGGCAGAATCGCCGTCTCCTGGGTGACGTAGTAGCCGCGCCAACTGTTCAGCAGCGCGTAGACCTGATCGCCGACCTGATACATCTCGACGGGCTCACCGTGGATCCGGGCTCGACCGATGATGGTCGGGTTCGTCGGATCCGACACGTCGATGACCTGCAGGCCACGGTATCGGTTGAGGTTCAGGATCTGATCGCTGTGATCGACGACCTGATAGATGTCGCCCTCTTCGACGGTCCGCTGCTTGCCGCCGGGAGCCGCAGAACCGGCGTCATTGCGACCGTCAGCCTCGGCGTTACCCGCAAAGCCGTTTTCCTGGGTCTGCTCGCCATTCTGAGCCGCCGCCGACGCGAAGGTGTTTTCACCCTCTTCGGGCGTCGGCTGCGGGTCGCTCTCCTGGATGGGCGGCAGGTCGCCGTCCTGGCCCGAGTCGCCACAGGCCATTCCGACCAGGCCGAGCGAGCCGGCCAGAAGTCCGACGATGAAACTGCGGACGAGGGTATTCGATGTATCCAACATGGTGAGCCTCCGGTCTTGAGCGGGGTCTACGCGGTCTCATTTCTCTGTCACCCGTCTACTGCTGCAAGATCGAGACCATTCACCTGTTGGTCAAGGGGCGATAGGTGTAACCCCTTGAGATGTCGTGGTTTTGGGCGTCGACGTCTGCGGCCGCCAACCGCCTTCGCCGGAGATCTTCAGACATTTCTGAGATCCCCGACGGGACGGGGTGACAGGAATTTGAGGGGGGCAGTCGGCTGGAGATGCCGGATGGGCTTGATCTGGCGTGAGCCGATGGTCACCCCGGTCTCGCGCGGCGCCGCAGGCGCCGGCAGCGAACCGGGGGTACTCTGCGGCCTGTCGCGCCGAAGGCGCTCCGCCGCGGGAGAGGAAAAGGACAAGAAAACCCCCGGCCGATGACGGCGCTGAGCGCCGTCGAGCCCGGGGGTGTCCAACGCACAGCGGCCCAGCCACGTCGCCTTCACGCGAGCACGAAGACCCAGCCACGTCGTTCTCGCGGAAATCGTCGTACGTCCTACGTCTTACGCGCGACGCGGCCACGTGATCCGCGGCTCACCCATCGCTCACCCTTCCCACAGCTCTTGGTACCGCCGCCTGAGCGCCTCATCATCACCGACGTGCTCGACGGCATCGGCGATCAGTGATTCGACCTCCGAGCGGGAGATCTTGACCGGTTCGTCGGCGATGAACATCTGATCGTTGCCCTCGGCGTGGACCAGCGTGCGTACGGCCATCCAGAGGGGAAGCAGGCAGAAGAGCCGCAGGGATTGTTCGCTGGCGGGGATCGCCAGGGTGTATTCGAGGGCGTCGTCCAGGTGGTCGTGGGCGCGATCGATGATCGGCTGGACGACGTCGTGGGCCTTGTCTCGGTGTTCGGGTTTGTAGACGTCGGTCGGCTGCAGGCCGTGATGTTCGGCCAACGTCTGCGGAATGAAGCACCAGCCGCGCTCCAGGTCGTCGGTCTGGTCCTTGACGATGTTGACCAACTGAAGTCCCAGGCCGAAGGACTCGGCCACGTCGTTCATGGTGTTGCGGTCGGCCGCCGAGATATCGTCGATGTGGTCCAAAAAGAGGCCGGTCAACAGGTGGCCGACGGTCCCGGCCACGAAGTAGCAGTAGCGCTCCAGATCCGACAGGTTCTCCAGGACGACGAGGTCCGAGTCGTCGGTGGGTCGGTGGGAGTACAACTGCATGCCACGGGTCATCTCGACGACCCAGCGCCGGCAGGTCTCCTGCATCGACGCCGGCAGTCGGTCGAAGACGTGCAGCACACGCGGCAGCTCTTCGGCCAGGTGGTGTTCGGGACTGTCCCCGGGGATCTCCGAGAACGGCTCCGTGAACGTCTCGGGCGCGGCGTTGCGCTCCATGACGTCCAAAAACGCCTGGTAGAGCCGGTCTCGCCGCTCCATGCTCAGGGTCGGATGATCCTCGACCGTATCGGCGATGCGACACAGCAGGTATCCGACGGTCGTTGCCACCCTGAGTTGTCCGGGGAGCATGGCGATGGGTCGGGAGAAGGTCCGGGAGACCTCCAGAAGGCGATCCCAGCAAAATTGCCAGTCTTCCTCATCCGTCTCCGGACCCAGAGTCGCCTCGATATCCAGTGTGGTGGCCGCAGCATTCATCATTCGTCAAACGTGTAGAAGGACCTCAATTTGTCCCGCGTATCGTTAGAATAACGCAGGCGCGTTGTAAATATCAGAACCTAGCATTCGTTACTTTCGGCCAACGAGCAACCATCGAAAAGGAAGATGCCACCCGACGGAGACGTGGCTGAGCCCCGCTCGGTGGGCGATATCTTCGAGTTCACCCCGGGTGAAACCGCGCAGAACCGAAATGGGTCCGTCGTGCCTGGCCATTTCATCGTCGGTCAGACAGGGGATCACCAGATGGGAGCCGGCCCAGTGCAGCGGGTGGCGATGGAGGTCTTGGACGACCACCCCGATGCGTGCGAGCTGTTGCATGCGCCGCAGTGCCCGTGTGGCTTGTACGTCTGGGAAGTGGTGCAACATCAGCGCGGCGTGGACGATGTCGAAGCGGTCGGCCTCGTCTTCGGGATCCATCTCGAAGAGGTCCCGACAGGTGTAGGTAAGCCGCGGACTCCGGGCGCGATCGCGGGCGGTGTCGATGGCCGCCTCGATCAGGTCGATGCCCGTGACTTCGATGTCGAGGCCCCGGTCGCGTCCCCACGCGACGAAGGCTTCCGGCATCGCGCCGTTGCCCGTGCCGACGTCGAGGATGCTCAGGCTCTCTCGGTCGTCCGAAACCAGCGACTCCAGGCCGGCGGTCGACGCGATGAGCCCGCCGGTCCACCGATTGACATAGGCCACCGCGTCGGTGGTACGACGCAGGGTCTCGTCGGGCAACGAGAGGTCGTCCATCCACTCGTCTCTGTCGGTTCTTGTGGAGAAATCGGGCAACATCTCGGCGACCGCTGCATCAGAAACGTGAGGCCCAGCTTGGCTCCGACCTAGTCTGGACCTCCACAACAAACAAGGGAACCCCTTGTCCCGCGGCGTCGGCTGGCGACCTTTTTAGTGTCGACGCCTCGAAGCATTGCATCACGGCCCCATGGAGAACGAATGACCGAATCTAGAGCTGACGACGCAGACCCAGTGATCGCGAGCGTGGGTACGGCCCTTCCCGGCGAAGCGCTCCCCCAGGAGACGATTCTAAGAGAGACCATGAGGCTGTGGGACAGCCGGGACCTCCAGTTCGACGAGGAATGGGTCTCGCACTTTTTCGAGTCGGTCGGGGTCGATCGAAGGCATCTGGCACTGCCGCCGGAGACCTACCTTCAAATGGAGACCTTCGGCGACTCGAACCGTCATTTCATCGAGGAGTCGACTCGCCTCGGAGCCGAGAGCATTGAGTCGGCCTGTGAACTCGCCGGGATCGTGCCCGGCGACGTCGATGCCATCTTCTTTACGACGGTCACCGGTGTGGCCAGTCCGAGCATCGACGCCAAGGTGATCAACGCGCTGGAGATGGGCCGCCAGACCCGACGAACCCCGATGTTCGGGCTCGGCTGTGTCGGTGGCGCCGCGGGAGTGGCGCGTATGGCCGACTACCTTCGAGGGCATCCGGACCATACCGCGGTGTTGCTGTCGGTCGAGCTGTGCTCTCTGACCATCGAGCGTCACGATCTGTCGGTGGCCGACTACATCGCCGCCGCTCTCTTTGGCGACGGCGCCGCTGCCGTCGTGGGCATGGGGGCCGAGGCCGCCGAGACCCACGGGGCCGACGGGCCGAAGGTCGTCGACAGCCGGTCGTTCTTCTACCGCGACACCGAGTGGGTCATGGGCTGGGACATCGATCACGAAGGCTTCGGACTCGTCCTGTCCGGCGATCTCCCCGAGGTGATCCGCACGGAGGTACCGTCGGACGCCCGCGACTTCTTCGCCGACGTCGGCTTCGGCCACCGTGATGTGACTCGCTGGATCTCCCATCCCGGCGGGCCGAAGGTGCTCGAGGCGCTCACCGACGCCCTCGAACTCCCGGACGATGCCCTCGATTCGGCCTGGGAGTCGCTGCGGACGATCGGCAATCTGTCGAGTGCCTCTGTGTTGCACGTGCTCAAGCAGACCATCGAGCAGCCGTCCTGGCATGACGGGGGCGACGAGTCCGCCGGGCCGGCGCCGGGCGTGATGATGGCGATGGGCCCGGGGTTTTCCGCCGAGTTTGTAGCCCTCCAACGCGAATGACGGCGACACCTGACTTCGATGTGCTCGTCGTCGGCGGGGGCCCGGCCGGTCTGGCGACGGCGATCCGCGCCGCCCAACATGGGCTCGGTGTCGGTCTGTTGGAGCCGAAGAGCTCGCCGATCGACAAGGCCTGCGGCGAGGGGTTGATGCCGTCGGCACTGGAGCGGCTCGTCGAGCTCGGCATCGATCCCGACGCTCTGCCGGGCCATGAATTCCGAGGGATCCGCTACTGCGATGCCGTCGACGCCGATCTCAGCGCCCAAGCCGACTTTCCCGGTGGCGTGGGGCGGGGCGTCCGCCGCGTCGTCCTCCACGAGCGGCTCAGCGACCGGCTCCAGGAACTCGACGTGGCGCGCATCCCCCGGCGGGTCTCGACGGTCTCCCAGGATAGTTCGGGGGTGACAGCAGCGGGGCTTCGCGCACGTTACCTGGTGGCCGCCGATGGCCTGCATTCGACGGTCCGCGACTCGCTCGGGCTGACCACCACGAAGAGGCGTCGCTCCCGCTACGGCATCCGGCGGCATTTCAGGGCCAAACCATGGACGTCCCGGGTCGAGGTCCACTGGGCCGACGACGCCGAGGCCTACGTCACGCCGGTGGGGGCCGACCTGGTGGGCGTGGCCATGCTCTTTCACGGCCAGGGGCGGTTCGACCCGCTGATGCAGAAGTTCCCGCGCCTGCAAGAGCGGCTCGGCGATGCCGAACCGGTGACTCGAGCCCGCGGCAGCGGCCCGTTTGCGCAGTTGAGTCGCCGGAGGGTCGACGGCCGGGTGCTCCTGGTCGGCGATGCCGCCGGCTACGTCGATCCGCTTACGGGAGAGGGCGTCGCCATGGCCGTCGACACATCGGCGGCCGCCGTCGAAGCGATCCTCGATGGGGTGCCGGCGCGCTACGAGAACGATTGGTGGCGTCTGACGCGGCGTTACTTCTGGTTGACCGAAGCCCTGTACCGGCTGACGCGCATTCGAAGGGTCCACAGGCCGATGATTCGACTTCTCGACGCCGTGCCGCCGGTCTTTCGCGGTGCGCTCGGATTGATCGGGGGACGCTGACCTACGCCCACGCCGGGCCCGGCCCGGGCGGCGCGGGAAGGTCCGTGATGCCCAGTCGTTCCAACTGAGCCATGGCCGCGAAGACGCTGGCCTCGTCCCAGGCGTCACCGATGATCTGCAGGCCGACCGGTAGGTCGTCGACCATGCTCACCGGCGCCGTTCCCGTCGGCACGCCGGTGATGTTTCCCATGAACGTAAAACGGCACAACTCGCGGATGGCATCCTCGTCGAAGATCGCCCGCCCGTCGTCGACGGCAGGGAAATGGGGCGCCGTCATGTTTGTGGTGGGCGCAAGAATCAGGTCGACATCCTCGAAGGTCCTGGCGAGTGTGCGCCGCAGCGTCGCCCGGGTGCGCCGGGCCAGCATGTACTCTCCGGCCGTCACCGTCGACAGTCCCGTCAACATCAACCGAACATCGTCGCCGGTGTGTTCGCCGAGTTGCTCGAAGACCTCGTGGAGCAGCCCGACGGCCTCAATACCGATAGTCAGCGTGCCGATCGCCTGATGGTACCCGCTCCACGGGATCTCGACGTCGACGAGCTCGGCGCCGGCATCTTCCAGGTCTCGGGCTGCCTGCCGACATGGTTCGGCGATCTCGGGTTCGGCCACGTCGAAGGCCCAGCTCCACAGACCGATCTGCGCGCCGTCGACACCGCGTCCCAGAGCCTTCCTCCACTGCTCGGTCGGATCACCCTCCGGCGCCAATTGCGTGGCCAGATCATTCGAGTCGGGCGTCGCACCCGTGACACTCAGGAAGTCGACCAGGTCGGCTGTCGATCGCCCCAGTGGTCCATTGTGCGAGACGGTCCCTTGCTTCCAGTAGTCGCCCTCTCGACTCAGCCGCTGGTAGGTCGGTTTGATGCCGAAGAGGCCGTTGAGTGCCGCCGGGATCCGGATCGATCCGCCCCCGTCGGAGCCGAGGCCAACCGGCGCCATGCCCGTGGCGATCGCCGTGGCCGTTCCCGTCGAAGAGCCTCCCGCTGCGTGGTCGCGACTGTAGGCGTTGCGCGGCATCGGAAAGTGCGCGTTGAACCCCGTCGGCTGCAGGCCCCACTCGGTCGTATGGGTCTTGCCCACGAGCAGTGCGCCCGCCTCGCGAAGCCGGCCGACGACTTCGCTGTCGACCTCCGCCGGCCCCGTGTAATCCTGAAAGTACGGCGTCCCGCAGCTCGTAGGGAGTCCTTTCTGCCGGTGGTGGTCCTTGATAGGCACAGGTATGCCATCCAGCGGGCTCTTCGGTTCGCCGTCGGCCCAACGCTTTCGGCTCGCCGCGGCTGCCTCTTTGGCTCCCGTCCAGTCGGCGATCACAAAGGGGCTGTGCCGGGTCGCGCCGACCTCTCGATCATCGACACGCGTTCGGAGTTGCCGAACGATGGCTACGGGATCGGCCTCGCCAGATTTGTAGGCTTGCTGGAGCGCCCGAGTCCCGTCGCCCGATGGCGGCTCGTGGCCGGCGTGTTCCCATCGATGGGTCGAGTCTCCGACGATAGGTCGCGGCTCGGCGTCGAAGAACTCGCGCGCCTCGGCGGGCAACTCAAAGAGTTGTTCCATGCCGTACGTGGCGCGGAGGCGCCGGCTGGCGATCGATTTGAAGGGTTCGCGCTGGATGAGCGCGCGGACGATTCGCAGTAGCGAACCGCTGAGACGTGGCGTGGACATGGACTCCCCGAAGCGGTTGGAGCGGGCTGACACTTACGGACGGATGAGCTCGACGAGCCGACCCTGGGACTGCTGCACGGCTTCTGCCCAGGAGTCGCCGTCGATCTCGACGAGTGCCGCCGATGCCTTCGACAGCGACAGCGACGTGCCTGTCAGCCAGCCGGCCACGTCGCTGAAGCCGGGGTTGTGGCCCACAAGCGCCAGACAACGAGTCTCTTCGTCCTCCGCCCAGATGACCTCGTTGATGTCGTCGACGTCGGCTTCGTACAGGGCGTTGGTCAGCTCCATCTCGATGGTGCCCGCCGCCGCCTCCAACACCGGCATCATCGCGTTCCAGGTCTGGTGAGCACGCTCGGCGTCCGAGCTGATCGCCTTGTCGGGCAGCCAGTCTCGGTCGACCAGCTCCTCGGCCACCTGAAAGGCCTGCTGGCGGCCGCGTTCACTCAGCGGCCGCTCGTGATCTTCGACCCCCTTCGGATGCGGGCTGTGAGCGTGACGTATCAATATCAATCGGCGCGACATAGCAGCTCCTCGGTCGGAAACATCGTTCGGGCACCGCTATGAATCGGACGAAACTAACGATTTGTAAACTGGAATGTCAGACGTGCTTGCGAGGAGCGTGGGCATGCGGAGGTGAACACCCCCGGTCCACCCGAGGCCGCGTCTCGCGTAGGACGTACGAGGTACGACGGGGATCCGCGAATCACGGGGCCGCGTCTCGCGTAGGACGTACGAGGTACGACGGCGATCCGCGAAGCACGGGGCCGCGTCTCGCGTAGGACGTAGGAGGTACGACGGGGATCCGCGGGGTGGTGAATGCGCGGATCATGGGCGTGCGAAGGTGGACACTCCCGGGCTCGACAGGGTTACGAAACCCCGGGTCGCTGCGAGGCGCTTCAGCGCCTTGCGAGACCGGGGTGACCATCGGCCTCATGCCCGATCAAGCCCGTACGGCACCTCCAGGCACCTTAAAACCCCCGCAAGCCCGCAGTCCATCCACCTACGGAGTTCGTGCTCGAAAATCCCCGCAAGCACGAAAATCGATTGCTGCGCTGAAAGTTCCGCGAGCACGGAGATCAGCAGTCGCCGCGCGCCAAAGGCGCGCATCGATCACCCCGATGCGACCGCATGGGAGCCCGGGGGTGTCCCAAGTACGAAAACCCAGCCTATCCCGAAACGGGATCAACCGGGAGCCCGGGGGTGACCAACTCCAGCCGACCCACCTAACTACGTTGCGCACCTTCAGCTTGCTTGATATGCCAACGAGTCCCGATCTGCGTCCCTTCACTCCCGCAACGCGAGCCCCATGAGCATCGCCAAGACTGAAGTCGAGAAGGTCGCACGGCTCGCTCGCCTGGAAGTCGAAGAAAAGCGGGCCGAGAAACTCGTCGATGAACTCGATTCGGTGCTGGAGTACGTCGGGAAACTCGACGAACTCGATACCGACGATGTGGAGCCGACGACCCACCCCGTGGCGGCCGAGCACACCGGACGCGACGATGAGGTCAACGAAGGCCTGACCGTCGAGCAGGTCGTCGGGCACGCGCCGGATCAGCAGGACGGTCAGTTTCGTGTGCCCAAGGTCGTCGACGAATGAGCCGGGATATCCTCAAAGAGCTGCGCGCGGGTGAGATCTCCAGTCTCGAGGTGATCGACGCGATTATCGAGGCGGCCCAAGACGATGTGTTCAACGCCTTCGTCTCGCTGGTCGATCCCTCCGAGTTGAGGGAGCAGGCGCGCGGAGCTGACCGAGCCAGAGAGGCTGGAGAGGCCCGGCCGCTGGAGGGCTGGCCGGTCGCCATCAAGGACAATATCTGCACGCGGAATCTTACTACGACCGCCGGTAGTAAAATACTCGAGGACTTCGAGTCGCCCTACGAGGCGACCGCCGTTCAGCGGCTGCGCGACGCCGGCGCGATCGTGGTGGGAAAGACAAACCTGGACGAGTTCGGCATGGGGTCGTCCAGCGAGACGTCCCACATCGGACCCGTACGAAACCCCGCCGACCCTGACCGCGTCGCCGGAGGCTCCTCGGGCGGATCGGCGGCGGCGCTGGCCGCGGAGCTGGCGCTCGGTGCGCTGGGAAGCGACACCGGTGGAAGCGTCCGTCAGCCGGCGTCTCACTGCGGGGTCGTGGGGCTGAAGCCGACGTACGGTCGGGTCAGTCGGAACGGACTGATCGCCTACGCCAGCAGCCTGGATCAGATCGGACCGATGGCGTCGACGGTCGAGGGATGCGCACGGCTCTTTGACGCTATCGCCGGCCACGATGACAGAGACGCCACGAGCCTGGCAGTCGAGCCGGCCGGGCCCGGCTGCGCCGACGTACTGTCCGAAGGCGTCGACGGCATGACCGTGGGGCTTCCCGAAGAGTATCTCGGCGAGGCCTCCAGACTCGACCCGCAGGTCCGAAGCCGGGTCGAAGCCGCCATCGAAGCGCTGGAAGAGGCCGGCGCCGAGACGACGAGTGTTTCATTGCCGCACACCGAATACGCCGTCGCCACCTACTACCTGATCGCCACGGCCGAGGCGTCGAGCAACCTGGCGCGCTACGACGGGGTCCGCTTCGGACGGCGGGCCGAGGACGCCGACGACTTGGCGGAGCTCTACAAAAAAAGCCGCGCCGAGGGATTCGGCGACGAAGTCAAACGCCGCATCATCCTTGGAACCTACGTGCTGTCGGCCGGCTACTACGAAGCGTACTACGAGAAGGCCCAGAAGGTCCGCACCCTGATCCGTCGCGACTTCGAGAGTGCGTTCGAAGAGGTCGACGCCCTGGTTGCCCCGGTCGCGCCGACGCCGGCCTGGACGCTCGGCGAAAAGCGCGACGACCCGCTCGAGATGTACCTGGAAGATATCTTTACGACGTCGGCGAATTTGGCGGGCATCCCGGCGATGAGCGTGCCATCGGGCACGACCGACCAGGGGTTGCCCGTGGGCACCCAGCTTCTGGGGCCGGCGTTGTCGGAACCGGTGTTGTTTCGGCTGGCTCAGAAGATCTTCGAGCAATGCAATGACGAGGCGAGCGGCCGTGGATGATCTGAGCGACATCCTCGGGGACGAGTACGAAGCCGTCATCGGGCTGGAGGTGCACTGCCAGCTCGACACCGCATCGAAGCTCTTCAGCGGAGCGTCGACGAAATACGGCGCCGAGCCCAACAGTCAGGTGGCCCCGCTGGATATGGGGCTTCCCGGCACCCTTCCGGTCGTCAACCGCAAGGCCGTGGAGTATGCGGTGCGTGCGGGCCTCGCGCTGAGGTGCGATGTCCGAAATGAAACGAAGTTCGCTCGCAAAAACTATTTTTACCCGGACCTGCCCAAGGGCTACCAGATCAGTCAGCATCGGGCGCCGCTGTGCGAGAATGGCGAGTTGGTGGTGCCGATCGACGGGGATCCTCTGGGGGATGGCGATGTCCGACGAGTGGGCATCCAGCGGCTTCACCTGGAGGAGGATGCCGGTAAGTCGACTCACCTGAAGGGTCAACCCCACAGTCTGGTCGATTTGAATCGCTGCGGGGTGCCACTCATCGAGATCGTCAGTGAGCCGGATCTGCGCACGCCGGCCGAGGCGCGCGCCTACATGAAGGCGCTTCGAGACATCGTCGTCTTTCTGGATATCAGCGACGGCGAGATGTCCGAGGGATCGCTTCGCTGCGACGCCAACGTGTCGGTCCGCCCCAGCGGCGACGAAGCCTTCGGCACCCGCACCGAGCTCAAGAACATCAATTCCTTCAAATTTGTCCACGATGGCATCGCCGCCGAAATCCGCCGGCAGATCGAGTTGCTGGAGGCCGGCGAATCGGTCGAGCAGGAGACGCGACTCTACGACGTCGACGCCGGCCGGACCCGGCCGATGCGCTCGAAAGAAGAGTCCCACGACTACCGGTATTTCCCCGAGCCGGATCTGCCCGTCTTCACCGTCGACAAAGAGTGGATAGAGGAGATCCGGGCCAACCTCCCGGCGCTGCCCGCCGAACGGCGACGCATGTATCGCGAGGCATGGAACGTCGGCCGCGACGATGCCGGCGTGTTGACCGGGGAGCCAGCGTTGGCAAATTTCTTCGAAGCGTCGGTGGCCCACTGGTCCGGCGATGCCCAGACCGTGGCAAACTGGATCGTCAACCAGTGGCTTCGGGTGCTCAACGACACCGGCCACACCATCGACGAGGCCGGGGTCGAGCCCGGCGAGTTCGTCGGGGTCGTCGAATTGGTCGAGGACCGCGTGATCAGCCAGAACGCCGGCCAGACCGTGCTCGAAGAGATGATCACGACGGGCCGCGACGCCGAGACCATCGTCGACGACGAGGGGCTGCGTCAGATGACCGACGCCGGGGCGATCGAGTCGCTGGTCGACGACGTGCTGGATGACAACCCCGAGCAGGTCGCCGAGTACCGCGGCGGGAACAACAATGTGCTGGGTTGGTTCATCGGACAGGTGATGCAGGCGTCCGGGGGCTCGGCCGATCCGAAGATCGTCCGATCTTTGTTACAGGAGAAGCTGGATTCTTAGGTCTTTTGTAGAGGTAGCGATGGAATCTGCAGTATCGCCGTTGAGATGGGTGGGGGAAGCCGGGGACGGTTATCTGGAGATGCTCGACCAGAGGCTTCTGCCGGGTAGAGAGGTCTGGCAGGTCATGTCGTCGGCCGAAGATGTCGCCGACGGAATCCGTGACATGGTGATTCGCGGGGCGCCGGCCATCGGTATCGCCGCCGCCTACGGCGTCGTTCTCGGTGCACGAGCACGGGTCGACGGTGGACCGACGACGCGACAGGACGCCGCCGGGGAGCTGAAACCGGTCTTCGAGATGCTGAGTGAAACCCGGCCGACCGCGGTCAACCTGAGCTGGTCGCTTCGACGGATGCGTCACGTCGTACAGGCTCATGACGGCGGGGCGGCCAACAAGCTCGTCGCCCGGCTATTTGAGGAGGCCCAGTCCATTCAGCGCGAGGACCGCGAGAACAATCGCCGCATGTCCGAGCTGGGGGCCGAGTTGTTCGACGACGGCGTCAAGATCCTGACCCACTGCAACACCGGCGGCCTGGCGACCGGCGGATTCGGTACCGCGCTGGGGATCATCCGGGCGGCCGCCGCACAGGGAAAGCTGGAGAAGGCCTGGATCGACGAGACGCGACCGTATCTGCAGGGCGCACGGTTGACGACCTGGGAATGTCTGAAAGACGACATCCCCGCCACCCTGATCACCGACAGCATGGCCGGCCACTTCATGAAACAGGGCGAGGTCGACGCCGTGGTCGTCGGCACCGACCGCGTGGCCGCCAACGGCGATGTGGCCAACAAGATCGGCACCTACAGCCTGGCCGTGTTGGCCGACGCCCACGACGTGCCCTTTTACGTGGCGGCGCCGATCTCGACGGTCGATCTGGAGACGCCCGGCGGCGACGAGATCCCCATCGAGCAGCGCAGTCGCGAAGAGGTCACGCAGGTCGGAGAGACGACGATCGCGCCCGCCGAGATAGATGTGGCGCATCCGGCCTTTGACATCACGCCGGCCGAGTACGTCGATGCGCTGATCACCGAGGATGGCATCGTCGAGCCGCCCTACGAGACGAACCTCAAGCGGCTGGCCGAGAGCGAAGCGGCCGAATGACGCCGCGCTGTCGACGCTCGGCGGCGGTTATGTAAGATTGTGCGCGACGAGCAGTAGAGACACCCAAACTTCTGATCCGACGGGAGGCTCCATGGACAAAGTGTACGAGACGGCACCAGACGCGATCTTCGACGTCGAGGACGATGCGACGTTGATGAGCGGCGGGTTCGGCCTGTGCGGAAATCCGGAGAATCTGATCCGCGCGGTCAACGACAAGGGCATCGAAGGCCTGACCGTCATCAGCAACAATTGCGGGACCGACGAATACGGCCTGGGCGTCCTTTTGCAGGACCTCCAGATCGACAAGATGGTCTCCAGCTACGTCGGCGAGAACAAGAACTTCGAGCAGCAGTTTCTGGGCGGCGACCTCGAGGTCGAGCTCAATCCCCAGGGGACGCTGGCCGAACGCATCCGCGCCGGCGGCGCGGGCATCCCGGCGTTCTACACGCCCACCGGCTACGGCACCGAAGTCGCCGAGGGCAAAGACGTGCGCTGGTTCGACGGCAAACCGTGCATCATGGAGACGGCGCTGACCGCCGACTTCGCCTTCGTGAAGGCCCAGCGCGGCGACACGCACGGCAACCTCGTCTTCAACAAGACGGCCCGCAACTTCAACCCGCTGATGGCCCAGGCCGCAGACGTCACCATCGCGGAGGTCGAGGAGCTGGTCGAACCCGGAGAGCTCGATCCCGACGAGATCCACCTGCCCGGGATCTTCACCCAGCGAATTTTGGAGGGTGAACACTACGAGAAGTGGATCGAGCAGTTGACCACCCGCTCCGACGACGAGTGATTTCATTCAGCATCAAGGAGAATCACCATGACTCTTTCGCGTGAAGAGATGGCCCAACGCGCCTCGCACGAGCTCGAGGATGGCGCCTACGTCAACCTGGGGATCGGCATCCCGACGCTGGTCGCCAACTACATCCCCGACTCGATCGATGTGACGCTGCACAGTGAAAACGGGCTGCTCGGCATCGGCCCCTTTCCCCGCGAGGGCGAAGAGGATCCCGACCTGATCAACGCCGGCAAGCAGACCGTGACCACCCGGCCCGGCTCGGCGTTCTTCGACAGTGCGATGAGCTTCTCGATGATCCGCGGCGGCCACCTGGACATGGCGATCCTGGGGGCGCTCCAGATCAGCGAGACCGGCGACATCGCCAACTGGAAGATCCCCGGCAAGATGGTCAAGGGGATGGGCGGCGCCATGGATCTGGTGGCCGGCTCCGGCCAGGTCACCGCCCTGATGACGCACACGGTCAAGGGCAACTCGAAGATCCTTCGGGAGTGCTCCCTGCCGCTGACCGGCGTCCGATGCGTCGACCAGATCATCACCGACCTGGCGGTCTTCACCGTCGAGGATGACCACCTGGTGCTGCGCGAAACGGCGCCCGGCGTCGATGTCGACGAGATCGAAGAGAAGACCGAAGCCTCCTTCGAGGTGGCCGACGATCTCACCCAGATCGAACTCTGACCCAACCCCAGACGGGATACCCACAAGATGGAAGTCGGCGATGTCGTCGAGTTTGAAACCGGCGATCGACACCTGCTCGCAGTACTCACCCGTGAACTCGGCCAAAAATGGATCGTCGTCACCGAGGGGGGCGACGAGATGCGTCCCGCTCCCGATGACGTCACCTTTGAGCTCGGCCAGAGCCTCGATGCCAGTGGCAGCCAGCGCGCGCTGACCCATTCGCTGCAAAAGATCCGCGAGCGGATCGACAAGGCCGCCGCCGAGATCGACGTCAGCTTCCTGTGGGAGTTCGTCGACGCCGGCGAAGCCGTCTCGGCCGGGATGCTGGCGGAGCTTTTCTTCGAGTCCAGCGAGCCGATCGAGGTGCTGGCGGTCCTGCAGAAGCTGCGGGACGATGCGGTCTTCTTTAAATCGGGCCACGACGGTTGGGAGCCGCGCGGCCCCGATCAGGTCGAAGAGCTGAAGCGTCAGCGCGAGGCCAAAGAGAAGCGTCGCCGCCAGCGCCAGGCCTTCATCGACGGTGTCGTCGAGGTGCTCGAAGCCGAGTCGTCCGAGCGCGCCGAGATGATCGACCAGCGCATGGCCGATCCAGAGTTTCGCTCCCACATGACCACGCTGCAGGGTTACGCCATCCACGGCAACCGTTTCGGCGACAGCGACGATGCCAGCGACCTGCTGGAGTCGATCGAAGAGAGCGCCGACACTCAGATCGATGGCGGCTCCGACACCAAGGCCTTCAATCTGATGGTCGACCTGGGCATCTGGGATACCCACGAGAATCTGTGGGTCCACCGCTACAACCTGGACGGCGAACCCGACAAAGAGACGCAGGCCGAAGCCAACCAGGTCGCCGAGGCCGATTGGGAGCCCGAGGATTGGCGCTCGGATATGACCGATCGGCTGTGTGTGTCGATCGACGATGCGTCGACCCGCGACATCGACGATGCGCTGTCATGCCGCAGGCTGCCCGATGGCGGCTGGGAGGTCGGCATTCACGTGGCCGATCCCGACGCCTTCGTCCAGAAGGATAGCCGGCTCGATCGCCACGCTCGCCGGCGCGCCACCAGCGTCTATCTGCCCGAGCGCACCATCAACATGTTTCCGCCGGAGGTCAGCGAGAAGGCCGCCAGCCTGGTCGCCGGCTCCAGGCGCCCGGCGATCACGACCTTGGCCGAGTTCGACGAGGACTTCGAGATCGTCGACTGGTCGATCCAGCCGACGGTCGTCGACGTCGACCACCGGCTGACCTACGAGGAGGTCGATGCACTCCTGGACGACGAGGAGAGCGACCTCGATGACGACGTCGGTCAGATGCTCAGGGACCTGGCGACCATAGCCGAGGAGCACCGCGCCTCCCGCGAAGAGAAGGGCGCCGTCTCGATCGACTTGCCCGAGCCGAAGTTCGACATCACCTGGGAGGACGGTGAGCCGAACGTCGAGCTGAATGTGCGCCGGGACGAATCGAAGGCCAACGAGCTCGTCAGTGAGTTTATGATTATGGCCGGCTACCTCGCCGGACGGCTCGCCTGGCTCAAGGACATCCCGATCCTGTTTCGCTCCCAGGACGCCCCCGAGGGCGAGGTGCGTGACGAACGCGTCGAAGAGGCGCCCGACGGGCTGCCCACTGATTTCGCGCTACTGCGCAAGATGAAGCCGGGCAACATGTCGACCGAGCCGAACGAACACTTCGGATTGGGGCTACCGGTCTACACCCAGGCGACGAGCCCGATCCGCCGGTATGCCGACCTGGTGTGTCAGCGCCAGATCAAAGCGTGGCTTACCGATCGGCCGCTTCCCTACGATGGCTCGGAGCTCGTCGAGGTCCTGGGTGACGTCGACAGCAACTCCAGCGAGGCGGGCCGCGCCCAGGGTGGGTCGGCGCGCTACTGGACCCTGGAGTACCTGCGCCAGCACAAAGACGATGGCCCCTTTGAGGCCGAGGTCATCGAGCACTACAACGACGACGGCACCAAGGCCGCCGTCTGGGTTCACGCGATCGCGTCGAAGGAGACCTGCCGATTTCGCACCGCCGTGCCCGTCGGCGAGGAAGCAAAGGTCGAGGTCAATCGGGTCGACCCGCGCGGGAACCAACTGTCGCTGAAGCAGGCGTAAGTCAGATCTCGAACTGCTTCTTCGACAGCACCAGTCCTCCAACGCCGGTCATCGCGACGGTGAGGCCGGCCAAAAAGAGCATCGAGACCCACCAGGGGAGCCCGATCGACGCGCCGCTCAGGAGGGCCGAAATCAATGAAGACCCGCCGGGATTTGCCGTCTCGGAGCCGGTCATGTTGGCCAGGTGGTACTGCACGCTGACGAGCTTGATGATCGGCAGTTGGCTGATCACGAGCTCGACCACTCCGTAGTAGAGAATGCCCGCATACAACGATGAGCTAAACAGGGCCCCAAGCGCGGCGAAGACCGCCGTGTAGGCGACCGTCGCAAGCCCCACGCCACCGAACGTCACACCGAAGTCGGCGATCGTGTCGCCCCATCCCATCGACGGGACTTCGCAGCCCAGGTACACGATTCCCAGCATCGCTCCCGTCAGCGCCGCGCCGACTGCGGCCGCCGGAATCAGCTTTCCGGCAAAGAGTTGAGCGCGGGGAATCGGCCGAAGCAACAGATACGGCAGCGTGCGCTGTTCGACCTCCTCGACGATCAGCGGACCGCCCAGAAGGATCGCCACAAACGGGATCACCAGCGGGCGCATCAGGCCGTTTAGCGTCGTGCGATAGACCCCGTGCCCATCCAGTGACGTGAAGGCCGAGATGCCGACCATCACCAGGGCGACCAGCACCCCGAGACCACCCACGATCCAGGTGGCACGACGACGTAACACCCGTCGCAGCTCCTCGGACATCAGCACTCCGATCGAGGTCGCCCCGGCGGTCTGTCGATCGCTGCTCGGCATGGTCTCCCTGAGAGGTCAGTCGACGAGATACTGAAAGACGGCGTCCAGGTCGTTGTCCGGCGAGGTCATGCCCTGGAAGCCAAAGTCGTTCTCGAGCGTCAGCCGCGGAATTCGGTCGTAGCACGCCGCCGGATCCCGGGTGGCTACCCGCACGTGGTCGTCGGCCAGCTCGACGCGGACGACGTCCTCAAAGCCGACCAGTTCGGCGGCCAGCTCCCGCGGCCTGTCACAGTCGACGTGAATGGTGTGCGGGTGCTCGTCGATAAGATCCCGGATCTCCTGGATGTGCCCGTCGGCCAGGACCCGGCCGCTGTGGATCAGCACGACCTCGTCGGTCATCTGCTCGATCTCGTGGAGCACGTGGCTCGAGACGACGACCGTGGTGCCGGCCGCCCCGAGCTCGCGAATCAGGTCGATGATGTGGCGACGGCCGACGGGATCCGTGCCGTTGAGCGGCTCGTCCAAAAGCAGGCAGTTTGGCTCGTGGGCCAGGGCCTGAGCGACCTTGATGCGTTGGCGCATCCCCTTGGAGTAATCGGACACCGGCCGGTCGGCGTCGTCGGTCAGGCCCACCCGCTCGATGGCGCGCTCGGCCGCGGCGGCGGCATTCGACTTATCGAGGCCGTGAAGCCGCGTCAGATAGACCACGAACTCGCGGCCCGACATGCCCTGCCAAAAGGCATCGAACTCCGGTACAAACCCGATATCGGCAAAGACCTCGGGGTTTCCGGCCAGCGGCCGTTTGTTGATGCGCACCTCGCCGGTCCTGGGCGAAAGCTGGCCCGAGATTACCTTCATCAGCGTCGACTTTCCGGCGCCGTTGGGTCCCAGGAGCCCGGTGACGCCCGGTCCGATGTCGACCGACAGATCGTTGATGCCGATCACATCGTCGTACCAGTACGACGCCTTGCGTACCTGAATGGTCTTCGGGTCGCCGCCGGTTGTGGGAATTGCGTCGGTCATCAGTGAATGTCCCCCGCCTGCTTGAGCCGCCAGTGCATCACCGCGATCGAGCCGCCGCAGAGGACGCCCAGCGCAACGAATGGACTCCACGCCGGCACGCCCGAAGCGTCGCCATAGATCCACTGATCGATGACGAGCGAAAATGCCCCGTGCAGACTCACCAGATTTCCCGCGGCCTTCGCCTCGGTGGCCAACTGCAGGATCGAACTCAGGATCCAGGGCGCCACGAAGGCACCGATGACCCCAAGAACCACCAGGCCAGTTCGCCCGGAGAGACTCGAGATGGCGCCGACCAGAGCCGCCGTGACCACGACTGCCGCGATGGCCACACCCAGTGCCGCGAGGGTCGCGCCCACGATGGGCCCGGCCAGGTCGATCGAAGCGAGCATGCCGAGTCGAAGCGCACCCACCAGAAGGGTCGGCACCACCGCGGTCAGGGCTCCCAGAAGCGACAGCCCCAAAAGTTTTCCGCCCAGGTAGTCCCAACGGGTGATCGGTTTCGACAGCACAAAGGGCAGGGTCCGGTAGCGGATGTCGTGGCTGACGATGCCGCATCCCGAGGCCAGGTAGACCAGCGCCACGGCGTAGGCCTGGTACGTCGCAAAGGCGCCGACGAACTGGCCCTCGGGCACCGGGAGTTCGGTCCCCGACGACCGCAGGCTGTACTCGACGATCACGCCGATCAGCGCCAGGGCGGGAAAAACCCAGACCGCCAGAAGGGTCAGCTTGGTTCGCGTCCACGACAGCATCGACCCGAGGGTCTGGCGCGCCACGGTCCACCAGGGACGCTCGGTGCCGCGCGGCCCATCGTAGGGTTCGTAACTGTCGGGATGGATCGGCATGGTTACTCGGCGCGCTGCTTGGGGTCGAGGACGCCCAGGACGGCAGCTTCCAAACTGCGCCTGGCGGGCATGAAGTGGCGGATCTGGACCCCCGCGTCCAGGGCGATCTCGAGCAGCTCGTCTTTGGAGCGATCGGCTCCGAGTTCGACCCGAAGCGTGGTGTCGTCTCGCTCGAATGACCAGCCGCGCTCATCCAGGGCCTGGGCCAGCGGAGTGAGCTCGGCGCGGACTTGAACCTCGACGACGTCTCCATCGTCGCCGGTCATCTCGGCGATGGCCCCTTCAAAGGCGACCTGGCCGTCGTCCAGGACCAACACGCGGTCGCAGACCTGCTCGACTTCGTGCAGCAGATGGCTCGAGACGATCAAGTCGGTGCCGCGCTCCCCCAGATCGCCGACCAATTCCAGCATCTCTCGCCGGCCGTCGGGGTCGAGACCACTGGTCGGCTCGTCCAGAAACAAAAGATCTGGGTCGTGGACGATGCTCTGGGCGAGTTTGGCGCGCTGGAGCATGCCCGTCGAATAGCCGCTCAGGGGCCGGTAGCGTGCCTCGTCGAGGCCCACATACCGGAGCACCTGATGAGCCCGCTGGAACGACGCCTGCCGTGGAAGCCCCGACAAACGCCCGCTGTAGGCCACCGATTCGACGGCGGTCATGTGCGGAAGGTGGGCGTCGTGTTCGGGCATGTAGCCGATGGTGCGTCGCGAGCCCGGTTCGTGGGGCTGCACCGGTTTGCCTAGTAACTCCAGCGACCCGTGGTCCGGATCGATCAGGCCAAGAAGCAGCCGGATCAGCGTCGACTTGCCGGCGCCGTTTGGCCCCAACAGTCCCACGCGGCCCTCCGGCACATCGACGGACAAACCGTCGACGGCGCGCTCCGACCCGTAGGTTTTTGTCAGCGTATCCGTAGAAAAGAGCATGCTCACATGAGCGTTACATAGCCAAAGTAGGCGACCAAGCATGCCACAATGATCGAGACACCGATGACCCCGCCCAACAGTAGATGGTGTTTGACCGACCGCTGCTGACCGGAGAACTCGTCCGATCCCGGGGCGCCCGGCGGGGGATCCATGATCTGAGTGCTCGGCTGGGAGGTGTCATGTTGCTGGGGTGGGGCCTGCGCTCGCGTCTCGGGGATCTCCCGTCCGCCGCTCGACTGCTGGTTCGATGCGGGGTCCGGGCGCTGCGGTTGACCGGATGACTCTCGAGACGTCGACTCCCGCGCCCCTTCGCCGGGTCGCGGCAGGGTCCGCGCGACCTTTTGATCGTTGTCTTCTTGATCGTCGTCTTCGGCCCCGTCGGTCTCGACCGTCTGATGAACGCCGGTCAATTCCCTGCCTGGGAACCACGTCTCGCGCGTCGAAATCTGACGCTCCGAACGGATCTCCTCTTCGCGGTAATCCAGCGCCTCGAACATCTCCAGGGCCTCGTCGAAGCGGTTTTCCCGGTCCTGAGCCATCGCCGTGGCGATGATTTCGTTCATCGTCGGTGCGATGTCCCCGTGGTTGGCCGCCAAGGGGGGATCCTCGAAGACCTTCTGTTTGAGGATCTCGACGGAGCTGTCGGCCTGGAACGGCATGCGCCCGGTCAACATCTCGAAGAGCATACACCCCAGTGCATAGATGTCGGTTCGCGGGTCCAGGTCGTGAGCCTGGGCCTGCTCGGGCGACAGATACTCGGGGGTGCCGTAGACGATGCCGGCCTTGGTCAACTGTGGACCCTGCTGCCCCTCGGGATATTTGATCTTGGCGATCCCGAAATCGAGGATCTTGGCGAAATTGTCGTCGCCGCGAAACTCGGTCAACAGAATGTTTTCGGGCTTAAGGTCTCGGTGAATGATGCCCAGATCGTGGGCCTCGGCGACGGCACTGCAGACCTGCTTCATGATCTTGATGGCCACCAGCTCGTCCATCGGGGTGCCATCGAGCCGCTCGCGCAGCTCCACGCCGTCGACGTACTCCATCACCAAAAAGAGCAGGTCGTCCTCGGTCCGCCCGAAGATGAAGACCCGCACGATATTCGGATGAGAGAGCATGCTGATCACCCGCGCCTCGCGGTGGAAGCGCTGGATGATCTCGTCGCTCTCGGCGGCCTCCGGGTGCAGCACCTTCAGCGCGATGCGCTGGTCGATCGTGTCTTGCTTGGCCAGATACACCGCACCCATGCCCCCTTCGCCGAGGTGATCGGTGATCGTGTACTCCCCAAAAAACGTCCGACCCACCAGCTCCGACGCACCCGTCCCCTCGGTCGTCGATGACTCCGTCAGGGCCTGGCCACACTCCGGACAAAAGAAGGTATCGTCCGGCAATTCAATGTCACATTCGACGCATTGCTTCATCGCGCCAAGCACACTATCAGCCGAAGCTTTGTGCGTCGACAAATTCTTGTGAGGTCGGGAGGGGGTGGGTTTTCGTGCTTGGGACACCCCCAGGCTCGGAGGCGCCCCCGCCCCGCCGGGGCGCCTCCAGCGCGCTGGGGTCAACGATACGCGCCTCCGGCGCGCGGCGATTGTCCATCTCCGTGCTCGCGGAACTTCCAGCGCAGCAACCGATCTTCGTGCTTGCAGGGGTGTCCTCCTCCGCACACTCATGATCTACGCACTCACAGCCCCGCGGATCCCGTCGTACCTCGTACGTCCTACGCGAGACGCGGCCCCGTGCTCCGCGGATCCCGTCGTACCTCGTACGTCCTACGCGTCACGCGGCCCCGTGCTTCGCGGATCCCGTCGTACCTCGTACGTCCTACGCGAGACGCGGCCCCGTGCTCCGCGGACCCCGTCGTACCTCGTACGTCCTACGCGAGACGCGAAGACGTGCCCCCCGCGACCACGCGGATCTTGACTCTCCCCTTCCCAATGCTAGCCTTTTTATTGTAAGCGTCCCTGTCCGATGGGAGACGTGTGAGTGTCTCAAGACCGAATTAGAGCGCATGCGCAAGCCGATTCACAGTCTGGTGCTGATCGGGGTGATGCTGGCGTCGACGGCCTGTTCCGTCGAAGAGCCGCTGCCGCCGCGTGATTCGAGCTCGGATCAGGCGGTCACCTCCTCGCGTACCGGCACACTGCTGGCGGAATTCGAGATGGCCGCCAACGGGGCACTTCAGGTGCACGCCCAGTTTTTGAATGCCATGAATGTGCCGGCCGACCGGGCGCTGGATGCGCTGGAAGTCTGGACGCGCGACGATGCGCTCGACCGCGACACCTGCAGCCTGGAATCGGGGCTCGCCTTCGATGGCCGGAGCCGCAGCGACCGGAACATGCGTCTTCGGCTTCTGAATGTCGGCCCGATTACCGTCGAGGGACCCACCGATCATCTGGAACTTCAGGCGCGGCGCCTGCCGGACCTTTCGAGTTCCTTCTCAGGGGTCATCTACGGCACTGATGAACGCCGCCGCGAGCGTCAGGCCTCGGGGCCGATGCTGAACTATGAGCCGGGCACACGCTACAGTTTTCAGGCGCCGGGCAAAGGCGAGATGGGCGGATTTCACGTCGAACTCGAGGCGCCTGCGCCGATCCGGCTGCTGTCACCCACCGCAGACGTCGGCACCGTCGACTCCGGGATGACGCTTCGTTGGACCGGGGCGTCGGCCCGCGGAGGCGACGTCTTTGTCGACCTCGACAGCGGCTATGGCTCCGAGCGTGTGCAGCTTCGCTGCCGACTCGAGGACGACGGGCGCTTTACCATCCCGGCCGACCTTCTGGAGCAGGTGACCGAGGACCGCCCCCACCTGGATGTGGCGGTCAGGCGAGTCACCTCCGAGCCGGTCGATATCGACGGACTGGAGGCCTCGACCTTCACCCTGTCGACCGTCGATCGTCGCCGGGTCGACCTGCCGGTACGCTGAGTACCGTATCCACTTCCCCACAGATTGACGGTCTGAAAGTGCTGCGCTAGGCACGGCTACGTCTCGTGTATCTGCGCAGTTTGTTAGCTCCCCATTTCTTGATCTGAAGACGGAGACCCCGATGCGTCTGTCACGCATGTTCATGCCGACGCGAAAAGAAGATCCCGCCGACGCGGAGATCGCCAGCCACAAGCTGCTGATCCGCGGCGGGTACGTCCGCCAACTGACCCGAGGTATCTACACGTTTCTGCCGCTGGGGTGGAAGAGCGTCAAGAAGATCCAGCGCATCGTGCGCGAGGAGATGGATGCCGCGGGCGCCCAGGAGATCCTGATGCCCGGCGTCCAGCCCTCGGAGTTGTGGCAGGAATCGGGCCGTTGGGACGACTACGGGCCGGAGCTTCTGCGCTTCGAGGATCGCAAGGGTGGCGAATTTTGCCTGGGGCCGACCCACGAAGAGGTCATTACTGATTTGGTGCGCGGCGAGCTCAACAGCTACAAGCAACTGCCGCTGAATCTGTACCAGATCCAGACGAAATTTCGCGACGAGCCGCGGGCCCGCTTCGGGCTGCTTCGCGGGCGCGAATTTATCATGAAGGATGCATACTCCTTCGATCTGGACGAAGAGGGCGCCGAAGCGAGCTACGAGCAGATGTACGAAGCCTACGGGCGCATCTGCGATCGGCTCGGATTCGATTGGAGCGCCGTCGAGGCCGACACCGGCGCCATCGGCGGGGAAAAGAGCCACGAGTTTCAGGTCGTCACCGATACCGGTGAGGACAAGCTCGTCAGTTGTCCCGACTGCGGATACGCCGCCAACATCGAGAAGGCCCAGCTGCCCGCCGACGGATTCGAGGCGCCCGAGGCCGGCGACCTGGAGTCGATGGAGACCGTTGAGACGCCGGGCAAGACGACGATCGGTGAGGTCTGCGACTTTCTCGGCGTCGAGCCGACCGACTGCGTCAAGACGCTGTTGTATGAAGTCGACGACCAGGCCGTGGCAGTCCTGGTGCGCGGCGATCATGCGGCCAACGACATCAAGGTTCGCGACTTCCTGCGCGACCAGGTCGGCATGGAGTTCGCCACCCTGGAGATGGCCGACGACGGGACCGTCTACGACCTGACCGGCGCGTCGGTCGGTTACGCCGGGCCCGTTGGCCTCGATGTGCCGGTCTACGCCGACAACGCCGTCCGCGAGATGGCGAATTTCGTGGTCGGGGCGAATGCCGACGACACGCACCGGCGCAACGTCAACTGGGAGCGCGACTTCGACGTCGAGGGCTTCGCCGATCTGCGCGAGGCCGAGGCCGGCGATCCCTGTCCCGAGTGCGGAACTGCCCTGGAGACGAGTCGCGGCATCGAGGTCGGGCACGTCTTTTACCTGGGCACGAAATACTCCGACGCCATGGGCGCCAGCGTCCAGACCGACGAGGGCGTCGACCAGTCGTTGATCATGGGTTGTTACGGCATGGGCATCACCCGGATTCTGGCGGCGGTCGCCGAGCAGAATCATGACGAACACGGGCTGATCTGGCCGATGCCGATCGCGCCGTACCACGCTACGGTGCTGCCGCTTCAGATGAACTCCGACGAGGTCGTCGAGACCGGCGAGGAGATCTACGAGGAGCTGCAGGAAGCCGGAGTCGAGGTCATGATCGATGACCGCGACGAGGGCGTCGGCGCCAAGTTCAAGGATGCGGATTTGATCGGCATCCCGGTGCGCGTCGCCATCGGCACCCGCGGGCTGGAGGATGGCAACGTGGAGCTGAAACTCCGCGAGGAGGACGACGACGAACTCGTCCCGGTCGACGAGGTCGCCGACCGCATCGTCGAGATCGTCGAAGAGCGAGGGGCATGACGTGACGGACGCCGCCGAACAGGTAAAAAACCAGGTCATCGCCGCCCTGGACGTCGACGACGACAGGCGCGCGCTCAAGTTGGTCGAGCGGCTGGCCGGGCGCATCGATCACTTCAAGATCGGCAACAAGCTCTTTACCCGCCACGGGCCCGAGCTCGTCGAGGAGATCGCCGCGCGGGGCGGATCGGTCTTTTTGGACCTGAAGTTTCACGACATCCCCTCGGTGGTCGGCGCGGCCGTCGCCGAGGCGGCCCGGCTGGATGGCGTCTTTTTGACGACCGTCCATGCCTCGGGCGGGCGCGCGATGATCGAAGAGGCGGCCCGAAAAGCGGGCTCCAGAGTCAAGGTCGTCGGCGTGACCGCCTTGACGAGTCTCGATGCCGAGGACGTGCGTCAGGTTGCCGGCGGTCAAAAACTGGAGGCGTGGGCTGAAGGGCTGGCCAAGATGGCCGACGAAGCTGGCGCCGACGGAATCGTCTGCTCGGCGAAGGAAGCCGGCCGGATGCGCCAGCTTCTGGGGCCCGAGGCCTTGCTGGTCACGCCGGGAATCCGATTGCCGGGCGACGACACGTCGGACCAGAAACGCGTGATGACCCCGGGCCGGGCGCTGGAGGCCGGCAGCGACTATCTGGTGATGGGCCGGTCGATCTACGGGGCAGACGACCCAGAGGCCGCCGTCGACCGGATCGTCGACAATGTGGCGGACCAGGCGTGAGCGACATTCGAACTCTTGATTTGAACGCGTAACGAACCGGAGGCGACGTGGCCGGACCGATGCACATCTACGGGGTTCATCCCGTCGAGGAACTTCTGCAGGCGGCGGGGGGCTCTGTCGAGACCGTCTACTACGACAATCAGGCGGCCGACCGGTTGCAGACCGTCTTTGAGCGGGCCGGAACCCACGGGATCGCGTGCCACAACGTCGATCATCAGAAGCTCGACGGCATGGCCGAGGGGGGCAACCATCAGGGCGTCGTCGCCCGGACGATCGGCTTCGAGTACGCCGCGCTTCAGGGCATCATCGACGCCTGCGACGGGGCCGACAACGCCGGCGTTTTGGTGCTGGACGGCGTCCAGGATCCCCACAATCTGGGAGCGGTTTTACGGACGGCCGCCGCCGTCGGGTTCGATGGCGTCGTGATTCCCAAGGATCGCGCCGCGCCCGTCACGCCCACGGTGGTGCGGACGTCGGCCGGATGCGCCTTTCGGATCCCGGTCGCCCGGGTCACCAACATCGCCCGCACGCTCGAGACCCTCAAAGAGGCGCGGTGGTGGACCGTCGGCACGCGCATGCAGGACGACCCCGCCCCCTGGGACGTCGACCTGGATATGAAGGCGGCCATCGTGATGGGCGGCGAGCACCGCGGCATGCGGCGACTCGTCGAGGAGACCTGCGACCTCTACACGTCGATCCCGCTGGCCCACGGCATCGACAGCCTGAACGTGTCGGCGGCGGCGTCGATACTCGCCTACGAGGCCAAGCGCCAGTGGGAGACGGGCGGCTGATTGATACTTGACAGTCTGAGGGTCGGACCTTAGAACTGTGCGCCCCGTTGAGGCTGACGGGTTTTTGGCCCGGTCAGACATCGGGAGATGCTGGCGTAGCTCAACGGCAGAGCAGCTGCTTTGTAAGCAGCAGGTTGCGGGTTCGAATCCCACCGCCAGCTTCGGCTGGCGCATGGTTTCGAGCCGCGCCACCAGACATAGGGTGGAGATATTCGGTGGGGTGCCGGAGTGGACAAACGGACCTGACTGTAAATCAGGCGGCATTGCCTACGAAGGTTCGAATCCTTCCCCCACCACTTTTCCAGTCTGCCCTCGGGTGGACTGGGCGGGAGTAGCTCAGTTGGTAGAGCATCAGCCTTCCAAGCTGAGGGTCGCGAGTTCGAGTCTCGTCTCCCGCTTACATAGGATTGCCCTTGTAGCTCAGCGGTAGAGCACTTCCATGGTAAGGAAGGGGTCATCGGTTCAAATCCGATCAAGGGCTCTGCCGGTCTTGTCGACGGACCCAGTGGTCGGGCACTCTCGCGGGTGCCCGATTTGTCCGTTTGGGCGACTCGACTGCGACCGGGGTTCATAGGCCAGTAGCTCAATTGGCAGAGCTTCGGATTCCAAATCCGACGGTTGGGGGTTCGAGTCCCTCCTGGCCTGCTGACAATGCGGGGCGTCTCCTGTAGAGAGAAAAAGTTCCATGGATGTCAAACAGCTCGTCAATCTGATCTATATCATCGCGGGGGTCATCACCTTCGTGGTGTTCGATAAGATGGTCCTGTGGGTCTGGCCTGCGCTGGAAAACGGGGCCAACACGCTGTTTCGCATGATGGGTGCGCAGGGCAACCTGCTGCACAACTGGGCGATCATCGGGAGTTACGTCACACTGACGACCCTGATCGCCCTGGTTCTGGCAGGAGCTGCCATGGTGGCGGCCTACCAGCCCGACGAGTACCGAAGCTTTCTGAGCGAGGTCGTCATTGAACTCAAGAAGGTGACGTGGCCGGGCGCCGACGAGACGCGTCGCTCGACGTTGATTGTCATCGTCTTCACCATCATCCTCTCTGGCTTCCTGTGGATTTCGGACTCAGTGTGGCGCGTGGTGACTGACTGGATTCTGACGCCCCCGACTTAAGCCGCTCAGCGGATTTGAGGAACAGATCGATATGGTTGAAGACGCGGACAACGCGACACCCGACGAGACGACACCGGCGCGGGAAGACGACCCGATGGACTGGTATATCCTCCAGACCTACACGGGCAGTGAGGACAAGGCCAAACTCGCCATCGAGGAGCAGATCCGGCGCGAAGGCCTCCAGGACGACTTCGGTGAGGTCTACATCCCCACCGAAACCGTCACGGAGGTCAAACGGGGCAAACGTCGCGAAAGCGAGCGCAAATTCTACAAAGGCTACGTGTTTGTTCGGATGAACCTGACCGAAGAGACATGGCACGCCGTGACGAACGCGCCGAAGGTCGTCGGGTTTCCCGGCAATCAATCGAACCCGACGCCGGTGCCGCCCGAAGAGGTCAAGGGGATCGCCCAGAAGATCGAGGAGGGCAGCCTCAAGGCCGAGCCTCGCCACGATTTCCAGAAGGGCGACAAGGTGCGCATCACGGAGGGCAACTTCAAAGACTTCACCGGCACCATCGAAGAGGTCGACGACGACAAAGAGCAACTTCAGGTCTTCGTCGAGATCTTCGGGCGTCCCACGTCGGTGGAATTCGAGTTCAATCAGGTCGAAAAAGCAGATTAGCCCGGAACCGGGCTCGGGTCTGTCCCGGTCTCTCGACGACGAGGGGCCAGGGCGGCTGAGCCGGGTTGTCGACCGGGTTCGTTACGGCGGTTGATCCGTCGGTGTGAGTATTGTACCGATCCCGCGCCTCGCGGCGCGGGCCACATCGCGGCCCTCGTCGTTTGACTGGTCTTTTGCACGACTGAGTAGTTATGGCCAAAAAAGAAATCGCAATGATCAAGTTGCAGGTGCCGGCCGGTCAGGCGAATCCGTCGCCTCCGGTGGGTCCGGCCCTTGGGCAACACGGTGTCAACATCATGGAGTTCTGCAAGGCGTTCAACGCCAAGACGCAGGACAAAGAGCCCGGGACGATCATCCCGGTCGAGATCACCGTCTACGCCGATCGGTCGTTCTCTTTTATCACCAAGACGCCGCCGACCTCCCGGCTGGTCCTCAAGCAGTTGGGGATCGAGAAGGGGAGTGGCGTGCCGAACCGGGAGAAGGTCGGAACCCTCTCCTGGGATGAGGTCAAAGAGATCGCCGAAGTCAAACTTCCCGACCTGTCGACCGACGACATCGAGGCCGCCGCGCGCACCGTCGCCGGTACCTGTCGTTCGATGGGCGTTATCGTTGAACGAGAGGACTGAGTCGGCTCAACGGCGCCGGGCCACCACCCGTCGTCGATGCGCCAGACTCGGCATTCAGCTTCAGTCCGAGAATCACGAAGGAGTCTGCCGATGGCACGGCGAGGAAAGAACTACGAAGACGCCAGGGAAAAAATCGACCGGACCTTTGAGTACGACCCCGCCGAGGCGGTGTCGCTGCTCAAGGAGGTCTCGTACGCGAACTTCGACGAGGCGGCCGATGTGGCGTTCAAACTGAACGTCAATCCGCGCCACGCCGACGAGATGGTCCGCGGCTCGCTGGTCCTGCCTCACGGCACCGGCGCCGACACGACCGTTGCGGTGTTCGCCCGCGGTGAACACGCCGAAGAGGCCCGCGAGGCCGGCGCCGACATCGTCGGCGACGAGGATCTCGTCGAGAAGATCGACGAGGAGAACTTCCTGGACTTCGACGTCGCCGTCGCCACCCCCGATATGATGGGGACCGTCGGCCGACTGGGGCGTGTGTTGGGTCCGCGTGGCCTGATGCCGAACCCGAAGTCCGGCACCGTGACCTTCGACATCGAGCAGGTCGTCAACGAGCTGAAGGCCGGACGCATCGAGTTCCGCGTCGACAAAGCGGGTATCATCCACGTGACCTTCGGTCGCGTGCGGTTTCCCGCCGACGAGCTCGAGGAAAACCTCGAGGCCGTGGCCCGAGAGCTGGCCGACCTGAAGCCGGCGGGCGCCAAGCTGCCGTACTTCCAGTCGATCGCCGTCAGCGGCACCATGAGCCCCAGCATCAAGATCGACACGAGCTGGGCCCGAAACTTCATCCTGAATTGACCGGATCCGAATTGACAAGACGGCGGCACTGACGTACCGACGCCGTCGTCGAGAGTGTTCACCTCTTCAGGAGGACAAACCAGAGCCGACGCTTGACCGCCACATAGTTGCGCACGTCGAAGAAGCCGGGGAGGCCGAGAGCCTCTTAATTGACCCAGCGGAGACGATGCCACGACGCCCTGCTCGACCGCCACTTCGGTGGTCGGGACGTCTGCATCCCTCCGTGCCCGGTTGGCCGGAGGGTTTTTGCGTGTTGGCGGCAGTGTTTCACAGCGAATTTGAACCGAGGAGTCGACCGTGAATCGCGCTGAAAAAGAAGAGTGGGTCGAGAAGTTCCGAGAGGACTTCCAGAAGGCCCAGTCGATCATCCTGACGAATCACTCCGGGATCGGAGTCAATACCGTCAACGAACTCCGCAGCGAGTTCCGCGCCAATGGCGTGCACTACCACGTCGTCAAGAACACCCTGGCGCGCATGGCGGTCGAAGATACCGAAGTCGAAGATCTGAGCGATGAGTTCCGTTACCCGACGGCCGTCGCCTACAGCTTTGACGACGCGGTGATGCCGGCGAAGATCGCCCGGGACTTTGCCGAAGAGCACGAAGAATACAGCGTCAAAGCCGGGTTCCTGAACGGTAACGTCATCGACGTCGATACCGTCTCGAATCTGGCCGAGATGCCCAGCAAGGACGAGATTCGCGTCAAACTGTTGAACCTCTTTCAGTCGGCACCCACGAAGTTCGTGCAACTTCTGGGTACGCCCGGCCGCAACTTCCTGGGTGTCCTTCAGTCCCGCAAGGACGACATCGACGAGTAATCAGAGGATTTGTTCCTGTAGCCTTCACCTGTTTCGAACCAACGGAGAAAGACCATGGCTGACGTCAGCAAAGAAGAAGTCATCGAATACCTCAGTGACCTCAACGTCATCGAACTCAGCGAGCTCGTCGACGAGCTCGAAGACGAGTGGGGCGTCGAAGCGTCGGCGGGCGCCGTCGCGGCCGTCCCCTCCGGCGGTGGCGCCGAGGGCGGAGAGGAAGAAGACGAGCAGACCGTCTTCGATGTGTCGCTGGAAGACTTCGGCGACAACAAAATCAAGGTCATCAAGGCCGTTCGCGGCGTGACCGACCTGGGCCTCAAAGACGCCAAAGAGCTGGTCGAAGGTGTGCCGGCCGTCGTCAAAGAGCAGGTCGACAAAGAGACCGCCGACGAGATCAAAGAAGCGCTCGAAGAAGCGGGTGCAACCGTCGAACTCAAGTAAGATGGTTCGACAGACACACCGACTAAGAAAGGCCCGGAGGGTTCGCCCTCCGGGCCTTTTGTCGTTGTGAGTTCACGCCGCGGGCATCACTTTGCGCCCATGGCGTCCAGGACGTTGTGGGCGAGTTCGCCGACGCGCATTTGACTGCCCCAGCCGGGGATCGACTCGCGGCTGCTGGTCAGAGCTTTGATCTTCTCGACGATCTGGTCCTTGCCCGGATCCAGGAGCTGCTTTTCGGCCTCCTTGTCGGAGGTAGCCGCCCTGAGGGCCGTCGACATGGCCAGGACTTCTGAGGGCCATCGGTCGCTCGACAGCATCTGCGACAGTTGGTCCGAGATGCTGTTGACCCCGTCTTCGGCCATCTTTCCGACCACGAAACTCGCGAACCATTTGACGTCATCCTGGAAGCTGCCCTCTTCGGGAAAGGCGTAGGATTCCTTGTCCAACGGAAGCGACGTGGCAGCGCTGCGGATGCCGGCTTTGCCGCGCAGGTCGATCAGGTCGTTGACCGCCGCCCAGCGCAGCTTGCCCTGGTAGTTGCTGATCAGGTCCGCGAAGAAGCTCGTGGCAAGCTTACCCTTGATGACCTTGAGACGTTCCATGGCGCCGTCGACCAGCTTCGGCGAGCTCTTCGGGTCGGTGATCGCCTTCTGCAGATAGCCGACGATCGCGTCATCCTCGACCTGCATCACCGCGGACATCAACTCGCCCGACAGATCGGGGTGGGCACTCTCGGCGCGAGCAGCGACCGTCTCGGCGATCTCCTGTTTCATCGCGTCATCGGCGTTTTGCAGCAGATTCGAGGTGACCGTGCCCGGCCGGTCGGTCTTCTCGATCCAGCGGATCGCATTCTTCATCCCCTGAGCGCCCGCTCGCGGGACGACCTGGCTGAGATTCGTGCGTCCGAGTTGATCCCGGAGCTGCCAGTCTTTGGAGAGCCAATCGGCCAGGATCGACTGCAGCTTCTTCTTTTGGGGTCCCTCGGCGAATGGAATCAAAAAGTAGGCGGCGTCTTTGGCCTGTACGGCCTTCGAGTCGCCGACCTGGATGCGGCCTCCCTTCTCTTCGGTCTCTTCGTCGACCGTCGGAAAGTCCTGCTTGTTCCACATCTCCTCGATCTTCTCGACCGTCGCACGCATCATCGCCTGACGGACCGGGCCGTCTTCGACGTCCTCGAAGACGTCGGTCAGCTTGCTGACGGAATTCTCCTCGATGAGGATCTGGGTCGCCTTGACCCGGACGTCCTTCGGCTCGTCGGGGCTGGTGGCCCACTCGACCATCTTCTCCATGCCCTGCTGGGCATTTCGCCACTTCTCGAGGTCTTCGGGCGTCCGTTCGCATCCGATCAGCGAGACGCTCAAGAGGAGAGAGCCGGTTACCAATAGTAAAATCCTACGGGAAGGTACCATCATAATGCCTGTCGGGAGGCTGGAGACTGTGTTGATCGATTGGTGCGTCGACGACTGTATGATGCGCCGCGGGATAATGGTGTCAAGGTCTGGAGGACGGCGGCGGATCGAGGCGACCGAGAAACAATATGTCATCGGGGCGAACTCGCACGTTCTCAATGCGCAGCGGGCTGTCGGGCAGCAGGGGAGCCGGGAGGATCAATTGATCCTCCAACACGAGTTGAAAGAGACGACGGACCCACCGGCCGAGCTCCTCGGAGTCAGGAAGCGCCGGGTCGAAGGGCGAGTCGACCGACGGGTCTGTGACGTCGAGGTTGACGATCGAGAGGGTGATCTGTCGGGGGCCGGAGATACGGGGCTCGGCCCTCCATTCGGTCGTGGCCGATGCGCTGAGCAGCCGGACCCGTACCCCTCGAAGTCGTCCGTACAGGTCAACTCGAAGTGGAGCTGTGCGCATCGTCACCGCGCTGAGCGTCGATTCCAGTTCGAGGTCCGGGAGTCCTCCGACCGAGACGCTCACTTCCAGCGGCCCCTGGAGAGGAAGGTCGGCCAGCCCCACCGCATCGAGCTCGGCGGCCTCGGGTTTCAGACCCGCCTCCAGGCCGTCGTAAGCCTCGAGGCCGCGGCATCCGAAACCGGCCAGGGTCGATGCCCGAAGCAGGTGAGTGATGAATTCGCCCGAGAGCGCAAAACCGACGGCATACGGCGAATCGTCCAGGGAGTTCGGGGCGATGAAGCCCGCCGTGGGGCTCGGTCCGACGGGCGGCACAGTCGAGAGGGGAGCGCAGTCGGCGCGCCGAGCCTCGACGCCGAGATCCAGTGCGGCGCGGATGGCCGACTCCTGGATCTGGGGCGACGGAGACTCCGACGGTCTGCCGGTCACTCGCAGACGGCCGCGCCGGCTGTCGAAGGGGCTCGCCGATAACAGCTCGAATTCCCCCCGTGGAAGCCTCAGAGCGGAGACCGGCGAGTTTGCAAATATGCCTTCGAGACCGCCGGCCAGCGCATCTTCGGCGTAGTCGATAAGCTGGTCGCTGACCGCCGTCGACGGGGCCTGCCCGGTGGAGAGTTCGGGACACTCGCCGACGGTCGTCACGCGAGGGTCGTCGAGATTCGTCGAGGGATCCTCCTCGAGGTGAACGTCCCACGTCGGTCCAGCCGCCTGTGTCGCCCGGGCGTTCACTCGCCAGTTCGTGGCACTCAGGCGAAACCTGCAGATCCGGACACCGACCTCTCTGGGGACCCGGATCGGAATGAGCAGGTTCCCCTGGGGCTCGTGCAACTCCAGTTCGAGTCGTCCCTCCTGCGCACTGCTCGTCCATCTCTCCATCGGAAAGGGCGTCTCCAGGGGGCCGATGGAGACGTCACGGCCCTCCAGATAAACGGTCTTCGCGGGCTCATCGAGGGGCAGCCCCTGCGGCTCGGACCATCGATACAGTCTGCTCAGAGAGGTCGGGCGCATGGCCGTGCGCAAGGCGCCCGTCTGATCGATACGTGCCGAGTCCGAAGTCGGTGCGTCGTCGATCTTCACGCGGTCGCAGCCAGCTCCCGGACACGCTAGGAACAGGCACGAAACCAACGCCATTATACGTGGGATGGTTGCTCTCAAAATCCCCCCTCGTCCTGCACGACGAGGATGCTCCGAGTGTCGCCGTCCACGGAGCCGAGCCGCTCGGCCACCAACAGCTCCGAACCATCGGATGCCCTGGCGAGGTCGGCCGAAAAGCCCACGGGAGGCTGCGCCGAGAGGGTCTCGGGGAGCCAGACGGTCCGGGGCGGCACTCCGGGTCCCGTCCGTCGGCGGTTTGCCAGCTTTAACCGGGCCCGGGTTCCGTCGAAGTAAGCAATCCGAGGTCGAGACTCCCCGTCGAAGACGAGGCTCGGGAAGGCTCCGACGAGTTGTTTGTCAGTCTGACCCTCGTCGCCCACGCGCACGCCGGGATCGACTACGCTGCGTGAGATGTCGTCGGACTCGATCCGCGCGTACATCAGACGACCTCGAGCCGAGTCCTGGTAGGCGATCCCGGTCGTCCCGTCGGCCGCCTGTGCCATGCTCGAATCGCGTCCCACATCGCCGGGCAACGCCCCGAATCCGTCGCCCAGCGATATGTCGCCATCGTCGACCAGCCTCCGGGTCCAGGGGCCCTGGGAGCCAGCCTGGCGTTGCGCCAACCGAAGATTGCCGCAGAGGGCATCGTGATAGCTGACCGATAGCGTCGAACTGGTCCGAAGCAGCGAGGGGTTGTAGCCGATTTGGCCCTCCAGATCCGATCGGGTGTCCCGACAATCACCGGCGATCGCCCCCGGTGCGCCGTCGTCGACGGTTCGAAGACTCCAGCTCTCGTCGGCGGCGATTCCCGTCAGTCCGATGAGGGCGTCTCGGGCGCGGTCGCGGACGACGACATGAAGCGTCTCTCCGTTGCCGATGGCGATGTCGAGGTCGCTCGTCGCCGCGATCGGGTCGGCGGAACCTCGAATCCGAAGGGGGGCAGTGCGTCGCCATCCATCGCCGTCGCCGACCGCCACGAAGAGCTGACCCTGTCGGTCGGCCCATGCCACGGCCACCCGTTGCCGGGTCCGGGAGCCATCCATGGCGAGTCCCTCCGAAGCCGTGCTCGCCAGAATGCGCATCTTCAGTTCGCCATCGAGAGCGTCGCCTGCGGGACCCACCAGAATCGAGCCCGAGCCGGGATCGCGTGTGGCGACCCAGAAGGTCTCGCCGGTGCTCGCGACTCGGACGGATCGCCCGGGAACGGCCTGCTGCCAGCCGGGGAGTTCGTCAAAGGAACAGACCGTCCCCGGCTGGCACGTCTCGCCGGCACCGTCTGCCCCACAGCCGGCCGACAGCGCGGCGGCGAGGGCGAGCGTTATGAAAATGTGTATCGTACTGCGAGTCATGTCACCCGGAAGTGTCCCACTGGCTGAAGGTCGATTCAAGCGGCCCGGCTTGAGGCCCATCGCAGCAGAACTTGTCGCCGGTCCCCGGGGTCTGATAGGACCAACCTGCCGTCGATCCCCTCAAAGGAAATCTGCCTGATGGTCCAATACTTCGACACGATTCAACGACTCTTCGACGCCTTCGATGAGGCCGGCCACGACCTCTACCTCGTCGGGGGCGCCGTCCGAGATCTCGCCCTCGAAAAGTCGCTGACCCGCCTCGATGACCTCGATTTCTGCACCGACGCCCGCCCCGAGGCGTCGCTGAAGATACTGAACGACCACGAGTTCAATACCTACGACCTGGGGATCGAGTTCGGCACCGTCGGGTGTGTGCTCTACGGCGACGATGCCAAGGGCTACCCGAAGGACTGCCAGATCACGACCTACCGCTCCGACGAGTACTACCGGCGTGGAAGTCGTCATCCCGAGGTTGAATTCGGCGACACCATCGAACAGGACTTGGGTCGACGGGACTTCTCGATCAACTCGATGGCGCTGGATGGCCAGGGGGAGCTGGTCGACCCCTACGACGGAATGAAAGACCTGCGCGACGGGATCCTGCGGGTCATCGGTGAACCGCTCGAGACGCTGGCCGAAGACCCGCTGCGAATCCTGCGCGTGGGCCGGTTCATGAGCAAACTCGGCTTTCAGCCGACCGAGGTGCTGTCCGAAGCGTGCAGAAAACGGGCCGATCACCTTCTGGAGATCAGCCGGGAGCGGTGGTTCCAGGAGATGACTAAATTGTTGTGCGGGGATTATCCGAAGGGTGCTCTTCGGTTTCTGCATTCGGTGCGGGCGCTGGGCATCATGTTGCCCGAGGTCGACGTGCTGGTCGACGAACCGCGCCTCTTTGAGCGGACGATGCAGGTGCTCGAGCAGGCGCCTGCCGACGCGGCCTTGGCATGGACGGCGGTGTTGCATCTGACCGGCAAACACTGGACACGACTCGAATCGGAAGACGGCTCGGCGAGCTATCCCCGTCACGCCCAGCATTCAGCGATGCTCTTCGATGGCATCCGCCGACGGTTTCGGTTCGACAACAAGACCGGCGATACCGTCGGGTTTTTGCTCGACAACCAGAATACCTCGCCGCTGGAGGTCGATCTCGATTCCGACGTCGAGATTCGACGCTTCGCGCGAGCTTTGGATCCTCACATCGAGCCGGCGCTGCGGTTTGCCCGGGCTCGGTTCGTCAGCGCTGACCGAGACGACGTGCAGTCGGTCGAGGATCAAATCGATACTCTGTACGAGCGCATCCAACGGTTGGCGGCGAGTAAGGATCTGCGGCCCAGGCTCCCGAGCGGGCTCGGAAACGCCCTCATGACTGGGTTCGACCTGGAGCCGTCGCCGTTGATCGGCGAGCTGAAGGACTGGCTCGAGGAGTCGATCATCGCCGGGGAGCTCGAGAACAGTCGCGAGGCCGACTATTACGTCGCAGCTCTCGAGGCCAATCCTCCGCGGTGGTTCGAGGCTCAGCTCGACGACGAGTAGACGTTCCGACGCAGTTTCACGCAGTTGCACTCAAGCATCATTTGTCACGGAGGTAGTTTGATGTTGAACGAATCGATTCGAGAGACACTTCATCCAATCGGTCTTCTTGTCGTACGCGTCGTCGCCGGCGCGACGATGATCTACGCTCACGGCTGGGGCAAGTTTCAGAAGTTCATCAGCGGTGACTGGAGCTTCGCCGACCCCATCGGCCTCGGCGAGGGTGTCAGCCTCGGGCTGGCCGCCGGCGCCGAGTTCGGGGCCGCGCTGCTCGTTGTCCTGGGGCTCGCCACCCGGATCGCGGCGCTTCCGCTGGTGATCACCATGCTGGTGGCGGCGCTGATCTTCCACGCCGGAGACCCGTTTGGCGACAAGGAACTCGCTATCGTTTATGCAGCGATGTTCCTGTCGCTCTTCTTTACCGGCCCGGGACGGATCTCGCTGGATCACGTGCTCGGCCTGGAGGAGTGACGCGGACGCGTCAGTCCAGAAGGTCCGAATAGATCGAGGCGGCCGATTCGGTGTCGCCTCGTCGCTGGGCCACGATCGCCTGCATGAGTCGGTGGTAGTCGCGAAGCTGAGACGATTCTCCGGCGAGTTCGGACCGCAGGTTGTCCAACGCCGAGCTGGCGTCGCCGTAGCGTTCGGCGTGGACCAGGGCGGCCAGGTGAAACCAGCGCACAAAACCCATCTGCGGGTTCGATCCGGCGGCCGAACTGGCGAGTTCGGCGGCCCGGTTCCATTCGCTGTTCAGTAGGGCGACCGCGGCGTCGACGATCTGAAGTCGGTCGCGCAGCCGGCCCGCGTAAGATTGTGTGTCGGCCAGCTTCAGCGCTGATTCCAGTCGCTCCTCCTGCAGTCGCCACTCCGAAAGGCTGAGTTGCGGCGTCGGTTGCCCGTCCTGCGGCGCCAGCCGCGCTTCGAATTCGTCGACGAGCTTCGTTCGAAGCCTCTCTTTGAGTTCGGCCAGATCGGGCCGGGCGTATCCCGTGCGAAGGAGCGTCTGGTACAGCGCCCAGGCGCCCCCGCCGCCGTTCGTGTAGGCGTCCCCGGTGTTTAACTGATCCTGCAGGGCCTCGTAGACACGCTTTTGATCGTCGGGGAGTTTCCAGACGGTGTCGCCGGTGCGGTCTTCCGCCGAGCGGCGCTCCTGGGTGATCCGCTTCGTCTCCGCCGACTCCGGTGCCACCCGCAGATACATGTCGTAGTAGGCCACCGCCGGAGCGTACCGTTTCATCCAGTAGTACGTGCGGGCGATATTGCGATACACCGACGGCTGATCGGGTCTCGCCTGAGCAGCGTCGATGAAGTGCTCCAGCGCCGTCTCGTAGCTGCCGTTGTTGTAGGCGGTGCGCCCCTCCTCGTTGGCCGCCCGATACGCCTGGGTCGACGGCAACTCGGCACCGTCGGCCGAGGACTGAGCCCGGGCGGTCGGCGTCCCCATGACCGATACCAGCACCAGGCTCGCCAGCCCCAGCGAAAGTGCCACGATGGTTGTAGTCGTTCGTCGGTGCATCACAGCTCCTCGGGCGGTTCGGGTTCAATGCCGAAGACGTTGGCAAACGCGCCGCCGAAGCCGAAGCTCAGCATGTGCTCGACGCCGCGGCCGGCGTTGAAATAGTCCTGAAAACTGTAGCGAAACATCGCGAACCAATTCGGCGAGAAGTAGTACTCGAGCCCCGCTCCCATGGTCCAGTAGGCTTCGGTCTGGTTGAGCGTCAGTTCTCGGGTATTTCCCTGCTCCTGAAACTCCGCTTCGACCCACTGAAACGCGATGCCCGTGCCGATCTCGGCCGTCGGCACGAAGTTGTTGAAGATCAGCCGACCCTTCAGTTGCAGTGGACGCAAATGCAGCCGGTGCATCTGCGTGATACGCCCGATCTGCGTCCCACCGTCGGTCGGCGAAGAGTCGAGGATAACACGGCGATCCTGGGCGACACCGTGGTACGACAGCGACAGGGCCACGATCCCGAAGTTTCGTCCCGTGTACCCGACATCGAACCGGAGTCCCGGCGGGCCTACCGTGCGCTTCTGCAGCTCGTTTGGCAGGTCGCCGTTATCGTTGGCGAATCCCAAAAACTCGTAGGTCGTGCCGCCGGTCTCGCCGCGCGCATCGCGAAAGGTCGTGCGGTGGATGCTCTGGTCGTAGCTGAGCCGAAAGAAGTACTTGTTGTTGGCGATCTGGTCGGCGTCGACCGACTGAAGGAGCGGGTTGACCCGCTGGAGCGCCGCCGTCTTGGTCACGGTCTGCCCCGCCTCGACCGACACGGTCGTCTGCAGCGGCTCGTAGTTCTTGGCCGTGACTTTCAGGGTGTGATTACCCGGGGCGATCGGAAGTTCCTTCGAGGCCGGGCCGACTTCAGTGTCGTCGATAAAGACCCGGGCGCCCTCGGGAGCTCCCTCGACGATCAGGGTCCCCTGCATCGCCTCCAGTTCGTGGCGGATCGGTTCGCTGCCGGAGCTTGTGACTTCGACGCCACCCTCCACGGTCCGGTATCCCTGCAACTCGATCGTGTAGTTGTGAGTCCCCACCGCCAGACGCGTATCCAGGGGGGTGGTGCCCATGTTTTCACCGTCGACGAGAACCGTGGCGCCCGAGGGTGTCGTAGTGATCGACACCGAGCCCGTCGCATCGAAGATCGCCCGCACGACGGCAAAGCCGAGCTGGCGCGGGCTCTGGGCGCGAACGGTTCCGTCTCGAGCCACTCGGCCGCGCCGGTCCATCAGTTTGTAGGTCGCCTGCACGCCTTCGCCCGTCGACTCGAGGCGCAGACGAACCAGGTTTTCGAGCCCCGCGGCCCCAAAAGCTGCGGCCTGCGGCGACCCACACGGCTCCAGTCCCTTCATACACGGAGGAACCGGCGCATTCTGGTTTTCGAGATGCTTTTTAAACGCGCTCCGGTCCAACAGATGCTGGCTCTCGACGTCGGGCAGCGCCTCGGCCAAACCACGGCGAAATTCGCTCATCGCCGTCGACGAAACATCTCCCTCTCGAAACAACCAGAGGGTCGGTCCCGTTGTACTGTTTGACGGGGAGCCGGTTGCTGTGTCGTCCGCAGCAGATTGGCCGGTTCCGGTTTGAGCCGCGGCCGTCATGGGGACGGTCGCGAGGGACACCAGAGCGAGGAACCCGACCAGAAGGGCCGCGCGTGATACGGCGGCTAGCCGAGACGTGAGGGAAGTATCGCTCATCGCAGCAGACGTAGGAGGAAAGAGATGTCGAGTTCCCACGGTACCATCCAGACAGTCGAAAACGTATTGGAGTATTTCCGCGAGGAGCTCCTCACGGCCTTCGAGGATCTCGACCTCGAAGCATCCCACGAGACGGAGGCTTACCTGGTCCACCTGCTCGAAGGATTCACTCGGCTCAGTCCAGAATCTTCGCAGGAAGTCGGCTTCGACAAGCCCGCGGCCTTCCTTTTGGGCGAGGCGATGAACACGCCGGGCGGCCAGCGCATCGAAAAATACCGCCGCCTGGGCGATGCCAGTCTGTTTAACTGCGGCTTCTTCGAGGGATACATCAGTCGCCGTCTGGTCGATGCGGAGTACTACCAGGACGTCGGCCGCTCATCGTACGCACGTCTGACGGATCTGGTGTCCAATCGCGCGCCCTCCAGCGTGTTTGCATCGGTCTACGAGGAGTTGACTCGAAACTTCGACGGCATGGTCGAAGCCTTCAAACACCTGGGACGGAGCCTGAGCTCCGATGGCATGAAGGTGAGTCGAGAGACCGTCGAGATCTGGGACCAGCAGGCGTGGAACCAGGGCAACCAGACGAACGACGACGGTCAATTTCAGGCGCTCAAGGGCGCCGGATTCAGCCTCAGCGATCCCGATGAGACCAACTGAGGCCGACGGGTCGCGTCACCCGACGATCTTGTCGGTGAACGACTCGTCCGACAGCGTCGTCTTGAGCTTCTCTTTGCTCGCTTCGTCGAAGACCACATAGCCCGCCGCGACTTCACGCAGCGAGTGGACCGGCTCCTTGTTTTCGGACGGAAAGATCCGCTTGGGGCCGGTCCCCTTGCGCAGCTCCCGGCATCGCTCCGAAGCCAGAAGCGTGAGCGCAAATCGGTTCTCGACCTTCTCGAGGCAGTCTTCAACGGTGACGCGGGCCATGGGATGATCCTTCGTGTGAAAAGGGGAGATGTCGACGCGGGGAATCTAAAGTTTGTGGGGGAATTCGTCAAGGGTAGAGGGCACGATGTCGCGTTGGCGCGGGGCGCGTACGACGAAGGAGGTACGACGGCTTCCACGTGTTCACGGAGCCGCGTCGCGCGTACGACGTAGGACGTACGACGTGGGGACGTGCGACGATTTTCGCGCGAACGACGTGGCTGGACCTTCGTGCTCGCGTGAAGGCGACGCGGCTGGGCCTTCGTGCTCGCGTGAAGGCGACGTGGCTGGGCCTTCGTGCTCGCGTGAAGGCGACGTGGCTGGGCCTTCGTGCTCGCGTGAAGGCGACGTGGCTGGGCCGCTGTGCGTTGGACACCCCCGGGCTCGACGGCGCTCAGCGCCGTCATCGGCCGGGGGTTTTCTTTGCCTCTCCCGCGGCGGAGCGCCTGGGGCGCGACAGCCGCAGAGTACCCTCGGTTCGCTGCGCCGCGCACGGCGCGGCGCAAGGCCGGGGCGTCCATCATCGCACCCACACAAAATCAGCCACCTGCCGATCCCGCATCTCGCCGAGCGAATACTCCGCTTCGGGCGAATCCTCGGAGATCGGCAGCAGGGTGGCCGCCACATCTCGGCCGGCGCGGCGCTCGATGCGGGGCGGAATCCCGAAGGCGGGCCAGGCGTGAAAGCGGCCGCACAGGACGATCATCGATTTCACGTCGGGATGAGCCTGCATGAAGGTGTAGGCGGTGTGGGCCATCGTCTCGTCCCAGACGACCTGGGCCTGGTAGAAGCGCTCGAACCTCCGGTCGGACATCGATCCGTGGGCGCCGAAGGCCCTTCGAACCAGCTCACGGTGGCCCTCCATCCCAAGATCAATGTCCGCGGGAAGCTCGCGGCGGCGTTCGGGCTCCAGGCCGTCGAGACCCACCTCGGCGACGCGTTTTGAGAGTTCGCGGCGCGCGTTCAGCGCGACCATGGGAGAGCCGGTCTCCCTGGCTTGGCGCCAGAGGGCGGCGTAGGCCTCGGTGGCCATGCCCCAGCGGCCCGACCATTCGGCGCGATCGAGCATGGTTTCTTCGTCGATCTCTCCGGCGATGTAGGCATCCAGCGGCGACTGAAACGGCCGCTGAAACATCTCCATGCCCAGCGCGACGGAGCCGCGTCGCTTTAGCAGCGCCCGGTAGACGCGGTTCTGGACGTCGTGGTCCCAGGCGTTGTCGTGGGATTCACCCACCACCACATAAGTGTAATCGGCCAGTCGTCTGTAGAGGGCCTTCTTGGAGATCTCCTCGCCAGATTCGACGGCGTAGATCCCCGCATCGAGTTGCCCGGCCTTCGACGACTCGGCCGCCTCTTCAGCCCGTGTTTCGGCCGGAGCCGTCGCGCAGCCCGACACGAAAACGCACAGGAGAAGCACGGCACCGGCCAGCGATCGTAGTCGTGAGCGTCGTGCTCGTGCCGCCACTTTGTTTGCCCGCGGCGGCGCGCCTGTGGCGCGACACGCCGCGTGATCGCCCCGGTTCGCTGCGCCGCGCTGGGCGCGGCGCGAGACCGGGGTGACCGTCGTGCTCATGCCACACCTCGCTCGTGTCGGACTCGTCAGCCGTCATCGGAGGTCGAGCTCTCCTGACCTTCGTTGTCGGGGTCCGGACATCCGTCGAAGTCCTTCCAGTCGTCTTTGTCTTCGGGTTCGTTGACGCAGTCGTCGATGTCGTCGCGGATGCCGTCACCGTCGGTGTCGGGGACGGTCTTTTTGTGTTTGGGGTAGTGGCCGATGCGCGCGCCGATGCTCAGGAAGGGACCGCCCTGGTTGAGGACGTTCGGTCCCGCGTTGTCGTTGCTCGTGCCGATGGCCAGCCCGTTGCTCTCGGGGTTGAAGGGAAGCCACTGGTTGAACCCGATGCGGGCGTAGACCGCGGCGATCTCTTTAAAGTATCGCCGGACTTCGATGGCGGGGCGCAGGACGATGACTCCCGTCTCGAAGCTGCCGCTGTTGTTGGTGTCGACGTTGATCTTGCCGGCTCCGACGCCCATTCCAATCGACAGCTCCCACTGATCCTGGCGGAAGGCAAAGGCCGGTTCCAGCCCGCCGTAGATGGCGCTGACGCCCGGATTGTCGCTGAAGGCCGACTCGAATCCGGCGAAGGCCGTCAGCCGCGTACTCTCCAGAAACGACGCCTCGACCGAAAGGGTAAACGAGTGAAGCGCGGTCCTGTCGAAGGTCGGCGCGTTCGACGGGTTCATCAGATTCTGGTTCCACCGACCCATGTCGGTGAAGAAGCCGCCGTACTCGATGCCGGCACCGTACGATCGTTTGTACTCGTAGCTGCCGTGTTCGCTCTCGCGTTTTTCGGCCTTTTCCGCTTCGTCCGAGGCCTCGTCCTCCTGCTGGGACGCAGTCTCTTGCTCGGAGGTACTCTCCTGTTCGGACGGCTCGCCGTCGGTCCCGCCTTCTTGGGTCGAGGATGTCTCAGTGTCGTCGTTTTCGGCCGCGGTCGCGACGGCGGGGCTCATCACGACGGGTGCAGCCAACAACGAGACGACGGACGCGATGATCAGCCGTGTTCGCCAGTGCATTCATACTCCAATCAATTAAGAAACAACTGCCGATTCTTATGTGGGCGGCGGGCCGACCAGATGCGTCGGTCCCTACCGAGCCGCGTCGATCAGGCATGCAAGCCTGATTCCGATCAGCCCTTAACATGAACTATCCATACAATCACGCAAACGCAGGCGCGGCGGCTGTCACGTCGGGTGCTCGGGGTTGAGATCGTCGCCCAACGGGTCGAGGCCGAAGTAGGTCTCGTCGTCGAGTTCGCCGCGCGCCTCCCACAGAAGCGGGAAGGCGCGTTTGTCGAGCGTCGACTCAAGATACTCGACGCCCGGCGAGCCGCCGGTCCCTTGCTTGGTGCTGATGAGACGCTCGACGACCCGTACGTGGTGGAACCTCCACAGCAACAGGTTCTGGTCGTGGTCGACGAACTTTTCGATCAGCGAATAGACGTCCTGATGCTCTCGGGGGTTGCCGTAGATCTCGGCCAGGGCGGTTATCGTGCGCTCGCGGTCCTCGCCTTCAAAGGGCTCGAGCCGCTCGGGCACGGCCACGTCGTAGCCCTTGTCGGCCAGTAGTTGATAGAGGCCTTCGCGCAGGCTCGGTTCTTCGATGCGCTGCTCGAGCCGTTGGCGCTCCTCGTCGGTCAGATGGACGTGCTCGAGGATGCCGGGCCGGCCGATGCCGCTGAGGAATTCGACCTCGCGAAACTGGATCGACTGAAATCCGCTGGCCGGCTGCAGCGCCGAGCGGAAGGCCAGAAAGTCCCTGGGCCGCATCGTCTCCAGGATGTGGATCTGGTCGACGAGCAGCTCCTCGATGGTCAGCACCCGGTCGAAGAGTCGGGTTGACTCGTAGATGTCACCCTTGTCGAGCAACTGGCGGATCGACAAGAGCTCGTAGATGATCTGCTTGAACCAGAGCTCGTAGGCCTGGTGGATGGTGATAAACAGCAGCTCATCGTGGGCGGCGGGGTCGGTCTCGGTCTGCTGAAGTGACAGCAGCTCCGGCACCTTCAAATACGATCCGTAGCTCAACTGGTCGTCGCCGTTCCCGCCGTAGCCGCCTCCGTGCATGGGGCAGCCATCGGTTGCATCTTCGTCGTCGCTCATGACGCTGACCGCGCGTGGATGACGTGATCGATCGGTTCCAGAAACAGGTTCGCAATCCCGCCCATCAGGTTCTTCAATTCCGGTGATTCCTCGAAGGCCGGGTGGGTCAGCGAGCGACGCCGTCGCTTTTCGATCTCCTCGAGCGCCGCATCGAGGGAACCCTCGGCCCGGAACTCCTCGGCGACCCGGTCGATGTCTTCGATCGACACCTCGTCGCGGGGGGCATCGAGCAGATCGCGCAGCCAGTCGGCTTTGTCCGGCGAAGCGTTGCCCAGGTAGTGGACCACCAACGCCGAGATCTTACCCTCGCAGATGTCCATGCCGCGATGGTCGCGGCCCTTGTCGCCGTAGAGGTCGAGGACGTCGTCCTGGATCTGAAAGAGCACGCCCAGCTCGCCGGCGGCCTGCTCGGCCGCTTCGACCAGCTCGGCCGATGCGCCCGCAAGCTCCGCGCCGCCGACCGTCGGCAGCACGAAGAGCCCGCCGGTCTTGCCCTCGACCATACGAAAGTAGCTGTCCCAGGTGGCTTCGTTTTGGTTTGAGAGCAGGAATTCGCGGTCCTGTCCGTCGATGACACGCAACGTCTCGCGGGACAGACGCTGGGAGAGGCGTCGGTACAGCTCGTCGGAGCAGTCCAGTCGGTCGAGCAACACGATCGGCCAGTGAAGCATCGCGTCGCCCAGGTTGATGGCCCGGGCCTCGGAGTACTTCTTCCAGATCGTCGGCTCCCCGCGGCGCGTCTCGTCGCCGTCCTGCAGGTCGTCGTGGACCAGGGTGGCGTTGTGCAGCAGTTCGCAGGCGGCTGCAAAGGGAAGGACCTTCTGGGGGTCGGTGCCGAGGGTCTCGGCGATGGCCAGCGGGACGATCGCCCGCAGACGCTTGCCGCCGGTGCGCATGTGGTAGTCGCACATCTCGCCCAGCGACGTCCCATCCGAGGGCACGCTGTGGACCGTCTCCCCGATCAGCCGGAGGATCTCTCCGTCCCAGCGGTCTCTGAGTTTTGCGAGTCTCTTCTTCATGATTTGATGTCCTGAGTAAGCGCGTGTGGCAGCGGTTCATATCACACGGTAGATGTCGATCCAACGGGGGCCCATCCCCCGGGCGCCGACCGGTGAGTCCGCCTCTGCCGGCGCTCCCGCACGTGTATGATGCAGAAAGAGTTGACGTTGAGGCGGACGACGTGACAGATTGCGCCGCGACTGACCCCTCCACACACGGGAGATTGACCGTGCAGGATATCGACGACGCCCTCGCAACAATCGAGGAGGCCATCGACGACGGCGACTTCGCCGGCGCGGACGAGTCTCTGGACTCCGCCGTCGATGCCTTCGGCTGGACGCCTCTTTTGCGCGTCTTCAGCGCCGAGATCGCCTTCGAGTCCCAGGACTACGAAGCGTGTCTCGAGCGCGTGGCCGAGCACCTCGATGCGGTCGATGACCCGGGCATGCGGGCCGAGTTGCTGACCTTTCGCGGCTACTCCCTGTTTTATCTGGACCGCGAAGACGATGCCCGTGTCGCCTTCAACCGAGCCGTCGGCGAGGACAACAGCCTCTGGGCGGCTTTCGTGGGTCGAGCGATGGTTCACGAACACCTCGGCTACCTGCAGGCCGCATTGATCGACCTCGACCGGGCCATCGAACTCGACGACCAGGAGGCCGAACCCTTCGCCATTCGCGGGTCCGTCTACCTGCAGTTCGGCGAACGGTACGAGGCCGAGCGCGACCTGGGCTGGGCCGTCGAGAGCGACCCGTACGATGACGAATCTCGACTCGATCTGGCGCGCATCAAGGCGTTGGACGACCAGAACGAAGAGGCGATGGAGCTTTTGGAACCGCTCGTCGAAGAGGGCGTCGACCCGTTGTTTGTGATGCCCGCGGCGCTGCTACGAAGCCAGATGGCCGTCGCCCTGGGATCGACGACGCCGGCCCAGAGGGACGCCGAGCGGGCCATCGAGGTCGCCCCCGACGAGCCCTGGGGCTACCTGCAAAAAGCCGCGGTGCTGCTGACAGCCGGCTCGGCCGGCGACGCCATCGCCGCGCTCAACGAAGCCGAGGAGCGCGCCGACAACCCCAGGGATCTGCCCGACATCGATGCCATGAAGGCGTCGGCCTACGAACAGTTGGGCAAACCCGAAAAGGCCGCTCACCACCGTGACAAGGTCTCGGGCTCCTCCCGGCTGCCGGCTGTGGTCTACGGCGAACAACTCGATCCGACGGGCCATGTCCCGATGAACCCGAATCGGCCGGTCGACGTGCGCCGCGTCCTCAAGGAGGTCTTCGGTGACCCCGACGACGCCCCCGACGGCTACGCCGAAAAGGTCCAGGAAGTACTCGACCGCGTCCCCGAGATGATCGAGGAGAATCCCGACGCCCCCGAGATTGAAGTCGAATTGCCCCCCATCGAGCCGGGCGGCGAATCCCCGGGAGAAATTCTGTTTCGACCCGGCCGCTCGCCTCAAGAGTAGTCCGCTTCAAGCGTACCCAGCGCAACCGACTCCGCGAGACGATGATACGACAGGATCTGCACAACGACGACGAACTTCACGTCGAATTCGTACTCGACGAGAGCGACGGCGAAACCTGGATCGAGCTGTCGAATGCCGGCGAGGGGGTCGACCTGACCGAGCCCGACGACGTGGTGGTCGCCCTGCAGGGCCGGGCGGTCGAGGTCGTGGCCGATTCGGCGAATGCCGCCCGTGCGCGTCTCGGCATCTGGGATGACATCGAGGAGTCGGGCATGGAACTTGCCGTCCGCGTCGGAGAGTGGTTCGGAACCTGGGAGCTCAGCGAATGACCAGAGCGACCGAGGTCTCCTCCCGGTCGGACCACCGCTCTTTGTAGTCCATCGACTGGCCCATGTCGTAGGTGGTGATCCCCTCGTCGCACAGGCCGTTGATCATCGCCCACTGGGCCAGGTTGCCCGGCGACAGGTCTCCGTAGTCGTCGTGGTAGCTCAACTGAAGGCCGCGATACAGGTCGCCGAGGATCCCCCCGAAACAGTAGGCGATGTCGACCCCGTCGAGGGTCACATACGAGACCCGCAGCGCCCCGTCTTCGGCCAGCATCGGGATCATCTTTCGGTAAAAATCATACATCGGGCCGGTGGCAATGCCGGACCCCTCGCGGCCCTTCCAGCTTAGACGCTCCAGCGAGCGTATTCGGCTGAGATGGTCCGACCAGCCGGCCGTGTCGTCGCCGGCCACGCGGTGATACTCGAAAGAGACGCCTTTTTGGTCGGCCTGGCGACGCGCCCGACGGAGGTTGCGGCGAAATTTCGACGACCGGTTTTCCAGCCACGCGTCGAACCCGCCCTCCAGCGAGGCGATGTGTCGCCCCATCGTCGGACCGACGCCGACGACGTAGTTTCGGCGGAAGTTACGGATGATCGCCTCGAAGAGTGGCGAATCTTCGAAGACGCCCGACAAAAAGAGCATGTCCCAGCCGGCCTGGTTGGGGAGCTGGTTGGCGCGGCGGACCTCGTCGACGAACGCCCCGACGACGGCCTCCGGGTCGTCGCCGACGATCGGGCTGGCCAGCCCCCAGGAGGCCTCCATCGGTTGCAGATAGTGCCCGATGGCTTCGTGATGGCCTCGAGCCAGCGGCACCCAGCCCGACCCGTCTTCGGTGCGTCGGATCCACGGGTCGTGGTCCGAAAAGAGGGTCTCGATGGCTGGTACAATCCAATAAGAAGAACTACAGAACCGATCGACCGACGGGGTCCGCTCCACGGCCGCGTCGTAGACCTGACGTTGTTGGACGAATGTTTCGAAATCGACGTGTTTCATGGTCCGCGACGGCTTGAGCCCCGGTGGAACGTGACTGAAGTTGGGTTTCCGAGTTCGTTTCTGACCTGAAAATGTATAGGATCGAGTCGAGCCCTCACCGATTGAGGACCGATGAACACCGACAAGTTTCGTTACATACTGCCGAATCTCTTCACGCTGGCAAACATCTTGGCCGGTCTCTTCAGCATTACGCAAGCGATGCAGGCCGAGACCGGCGACCAGATGATGGTGGCGGCGTGGTTTATCGTCATCGCGATGGTCTGCGATCTCTTCGACGGCCGCGTCGCGCGGATGGCCGACGCCGAGACCGAATTCGGCACGCAGATGGACAGCCTGACCGACGCCATGAGTTTCGGCGTCGCCCCGGCCATACTGATGTACGCGTGGGGATTGAAATCGCTGGGACTTCTGGGAGTCATCTTCGCATTCGTCTTTACGGCCGGCGCGATCATGCGGCTGGCACGCTTCAACGTCATGTCGAAAGACGGCGGCGGCCCCTCGAAGTATTTCCTGGGATTGCCCACACCGCTGGCGGCCGGGACCGTCGTGTCGGTGGTGATGGCCCACTCCACGGTCACCGGCAGCGCCCAGGTTTCGGCGAGCTGGAACGTGGCTCTGATGGCCACGCTTCTGGGCGGCCTGATGGTCAGCGGCATCAAATATCGGACCTTCAAGGATCTGAACCTGCAGGGCCGCACGCTCTGGATCGTACTGACCGTCGCGGGCGTGGTTGCAGGGATCGCCGTGGCCGCCAAACCGACCATCGCCTTTGTGGCTTGCATGGTCCTGTACATCATTCTGGGCCTCGTCGGGGGCCTCGTCGACCTGGGCCGCAACCTGCTGGGCGACGACTCCTCCGACGCCGAGTCCGTCGATGCCGTCCGCTCCGAAGATAGCTACTTGCGCGAAGCCCACGACGAGGAGCGCTGATCGAAGCCTTGCTCCGACAGATCTTTGCGGATCAGATTTCGCCGGAGGTCTGGGAGCGAATCCGTTCGATGGAGGCCGAGCAGACCGAACTCGGCTTCGACCCCTTCGGCTTTCAGCCGGAATTCCTCAAGTACGTGTTGCCGGTGACCGCGTGGCTGTATCGGCACTATTTTCGTGTCGAGGCCCGCGGCTTGGAGCGGGTGCCCGATCAGGGAAGCGTACTTCTCGTCTCGAATCACTCCGGGCAGATCCCCATCGACGGCCTCATGATCGGGACCGGCCTTCTGGTCGATCGCGAGGTGCCGCGCATGGCCCGGAGCATGGTCGAACGCTGGGTACCCACGATTCCCTTCGTGTCGTACGTGCTGGCGCGATGTGGACAGGTAGTCGGCACCCGCGAAAACTGTCGTCTCCTGCTGAATCGCGGGGCCTCGGTCCTTGTCTTTCCCGAGGGCGTCGCCGGGATCGGCAAGACCTACGACCGCGCCTACGAGCTCCAGCCCTTCGGCCTGGGATTCATGCGACTCGCCCTGGAGACCGACACCCCGATCGTGCCGATCTCGGTCGTCGGAACCGAGGAGCAGATGCCGGCGATCGCCAACTCCGAGAAGTTGGCCAAATTGCTCGGCTCGCCCGGCTTTCCCATCACACCGACCTGGCCGTTTCTGGGCCCACTCGGGGCCATCCCGCTTCCCGTAAAGATTCACATCGATGTCGGTGAGCCGATGCACTTCGAGGGCTCGCCGGATGACGAGGATCGGATCGTCGACCGAAAGGTCGAGCGGGTGCGCGGCCGGATCCGCGAGATGATCCATGAGGGCCTTCGTCGACGCCGGGGGGTCTTCTTTTGAGCGGCGAGTCCTCCAGCAAGATCCTGGTGACCGGCATCGCCGGACACTTCGGCCGCGCCGTCGCACGCCGGTTGCACCGCCATCACACGATCCTGGGGATCGATCGCCGCGAGGTCCCAGGCCTGCCCAAGGACATCGAGGTCCTCAATCTGGACATCCGGCGTCGCGGCATCGAAGACGTCTTTCGGCTGAACTCCTTCGATGCGGTCGTCCATCTGAATATCATGCACGACCCGAGGGCCCGTCAGGAGACCCATCACTCGTTCAACATCGCCGGCACCCAGAAGATCTTCGAGCTGTGTGCTCGCCACGAGGTCCCGAAGATCATCGTCCTGTCGAGCGCCGATGTCTACGGCCCCCACCCGTCGAACAATCAGCTTTTGACCGAAGATGCACCGCTGATGGGCGGGCAGAACTTCGGGGCGATCCGCGACCTGATCGCCCTGGACATGTACTGCAATACCTTCTTTTGGAGACATCCCGAGATCGAGACGGTCATCCTCCGGCCGGTCCATATCGTCGGGCGGGTCGACAACGCCCCCAGCCGGTATCTTCGGCTGGAGCGTCCCATCACGATCCTCGGCTTCGATCCGATGGTCCAGATCGTCCACGTCGAAGATGTCGTCACCGCCATCGAAGAGAGCCTGCATCCCGGCGTTCGCGGGGTCTACAATCTCTCGGGCCCCACACCCGTTCCGCTGTCCGAACTGCTACGGCGCCTGGACCGGCGCCCGCTCCGGGTTCCCGAACCCGTCGCTCGCGCCATGCTCAAGGCGGGTTGGTCCCTGAAAGTCACTGACTGGCCGGTCCCCGAAGTCGATCACATCAAATACGCCTGCATGGTCGACGACTCCCGCGCTCGCCGCGATCTGGGGTTCCAACACCGGTACGGCATCGACGCGATCCTCGAGGAAGTCGACGCGAAGCCGCTTCTGTAAGCCCGGTTCTCGAGGGTCTGTTCGGATTTCTAACGGTTGAGTCCACAGAATTGGCAGGGTTTGACGAACTCCCTGAGTCGGGGTATAAATTTTCTAACGGTTTGGGCTGGAACCGTCATCCCCGAGAGTCGGAACTTGTCACGCGAGGACGCCTATGGGCACCGAGGAAGTCAACCTCGACAAAGAGGTCTTCACGACCTTCGACGTCGCCAATATCTGCAACGCCAATATCACTTCGATCAAAAACTGGATCGAGCAGGGCGAGCTACAGGCGCACCGGACACCGGGGGGACACTACCGGATCAAAAAGAAAGTCCTGCAGGATTTTCTGAACCGACATGGCATGCCGAACCCGTTCGTCGAGCGCAAACGCAAGTACGTGTTTGCCTACTCGGCGAACACCGAGATCGAGGAACAACTCCGCAAGCGGTTCGGCGAGATCCACGAATACGGTGCCAGCGATGAGATGGTGCCGGCGCTGCTTCGCATCGGCGAGTGGCGGCCCGACGCCGCCATCATCGAGGACGGCCTTCACGGTGTCGATGCCCTCGATGTGGCCGATGCCATTCAGGAAAACCTGGATCTTCGACCCATCAAGCTCATCGTCGTGCACAGCCGCGGCCAGGAGTTCAGCGACAAGCTCCGCGACGCGGGCGTCCAGTTCGTCGTCGACACCAAAGACGGCGACGAGGACGTCTACGAGGCGACCCGCCGCGCTCTACTCTGACGCCTGAACTGTGAGAACCCGAGCGCCGCTCAGGTGCGCCTCGCCTTCACCGTGATCGCCTCTCGCGACACGCTGTCGGTGACCAGTTCGAAGCCGGCGCGTTCGAGCCGCTCGTGGAGTTCGTCGCGCTCGAACCAGTGGAAGTCCGTCGGGATCTCTGCCAGTCGTTTGGCGATCCGTTTGAAGACGCCGCCGTTGAGCAGGAACGTGCTGACCACGCAGATGCCGCCCGGCTCCAGCACCCGGGCGAAGTGGCGCAGGGCCTCGTCGATATCGTCCATCAAGTGCAGCCCGCCGGCGCAGTGGACCCTGTCGAAGGTGGCGCGTCCCAGCGGAATGCGGGTGGCGTCTCCGCGCAAAAGGAAGACCCGGTCGTTGACGCCGTCGCGGCGTAGATACGAGCGGGCGCGCTGGAGCATCGCCCACGAGATGTCCATGCCCACGACCAGCGACTGATCGTCGTAGCCGGTCACACCCGACCCGATCCGCTGGGCGAAGTACCGCGTGAAGTTCCCCGTCCCACAGGCCACGTCCAACAGCATCGTCTCTGGACTGAGCTCCAGGTAGTCGGCCGCCAGATCCATCTCTTCGTCGATGGTCCGGTCGCTGATCAGGCTGGTCAGCTTGGGACGAGCGTGTTTTTCGTACAGCCGCGAGTACAGCCCCGATTCCATGACCTTCTGGGCCAATCCGGAGCGCGGGGTGTCGGGCGGGGCGAGATCGGCAATGCCGTCGGTGATATTGTACTGGCGCTTGCAGGCGGTACATGACAATACCGCCGCCTCCCTGTCGAAGCTGTCGTGGCCGCAGGCCGGGCACCGGACCCGCTCGATGAACCGCTCGATACGCGGTCGCGGCGCCGAAGACGTCGTGGTGTCGTCGGCCGCCTGGTCGGGCTCCTCGTCTTCGTCGGCGGCCTCTTGTTCGGTGTCCTCGGTCGGCTCCTCCCGCTCGTCGCTCTCCAGCAGCTCCTCGGCCGAAGCGAGCATCTTGTCGGCGGTGGTCTTGCCGATTCCCTGAAGTGCCGACAGTCGATCCTCGCGGGCGGCGTCGGCGAGCTCGGCGACCGAGCTGATCCCGAGCTCGTCGATCATCTGCTCGGCCTTCGCCGGGCCCACGTACTTCACGCGAGTCAAGTCATCGATGATCGCGGAGCGTTCTTCGGAATCAGTCATGGTGTGTCTCCTCTGTCGAGTCGTAACAATCAGTTTCGATAACCAATGTCATTGTGGTTTTCGGGCCGACGCAACACGGTCGCGGTCCGAATAATCCTGGTGGATTTCGATGGCCTCGAAGCCCTCTTCATCGAGCAATGTGTACACGGACTCGGCCTGGGTGTAGCCGAATTCGAAAAAGAGCCAGCCGCCGCCGCGCAATGCCTCGTAGGCCTGCGGGATCAACCGTCGGATCACGTCGAGTCCGTCGGGCCCGGCCAACAGCGACTGGGCCGGCTCGTGGTCGAGTACCGCCTGCTGAACGTCGGGGTCGTCCTCTTTGACGTACGGCGGATTGCTGACAACCGCGTCCAACGGACCCCAGTCGTCGGGGAGGGCATCCAGCAGATCGCCCTCCAGGAGCGTGACCCGCCCCGATGCCGAATGGGCCTCGATGTTCTCGGCAGCCAGCTCGATTGCGTCCGACGAGATCTCGGTGGCGGCGATGGTCGCGTTGGGGAATTCATCGGCCAGTGCCAGGGCGATCGCCCCGGTCCCGGTGCCGATGTCGGCGAGCCGATGGTCGCCGTCGGCGTCCATGGTGTCGACGACGGTTTCGACCAACACCTCGGTGTCTGGCCGTGGGACGAGCGCCCTGCGATCGCACTTCAGGTCGGTCTCCCAGAACTCGCGGTGCCCCACCAGATATGCCACGGGCTCGCCGCCGGCCCGCCGCTTGACCATCGCTCGGAATCGGTCGCGCGCCGCCTCGGGGACCTCCTCGTCGGTCTTCAGGTACAGGTCCATCCGGTCCACGTCGAGGACGTGGCTCAACAACAGGTCCGCGTCGAGCCGCGGGGTCTCCGTGACGTCGCGCTCTTCGAAGAAATTCGACGTCCAACGGAGCATTTTCAGGACTGTCCACGGGGGGCCGAGTTCACCCGGCCCGAAGTCTTTTTCGCGAGGCATGGCTCCCGTCACGTTGCTGGTCCAGAGAGTTGCGCGACGAGCGAGGACATATCACCTCCAAGGCCCGTGTGTAAGAGCCGGGAATCTGTTACACATTGCCGGTGGTTCCCGCCCATACACTCGGATCGCACGACTTTGAGGGTTCATGACGACGTCTCGCGGCGACGACATCGACACTCCGCTCTTCATCGCCATCGAGGGTTTGGACGGCTCCGGGTCGACCACGCAGACCGATCAACTGGTCAGCCGGCTGCGCGAAGACGGACTGGCCGCCGTGGCCACCCGGGAGCCCTCCGATGGTCCGATAGGGTCACTGATCCGGCAGATGTTGTCGGGTCGGCTCGTGCAACCCGCTCCCGACGGCGGCACCACCCATGTGGGCCGCGAAACTCTGGCGCTGCTGTTTGCCGCCGACCGGCTCGACCATCTGGAATCGGCCGTCAAACCGGCGCTGACCGCGGGACGTCACGTGGTTACGGATCGATACTACCATTCCAGCTACGCCTACCAGGGCGACCCCGGCGACGAACAACCCCTCGATCTTCAGTGGGTGCGTACGCTCAATGAACGGGCGAGGACGCCCGATGTGACCTTCTTTCTGGAGGCTGACGTCGACCTGTGTCTCGACCGGCTCGCCGAACGCGGCAGCCGCGACATCTACGAGAATCGCGAGCGATTGACCGAACTTCGCGACCAGTACCTTCAGGTCATAGACACCCTCGACGAGGAGGGCGAGCGGATCGTTCGGCTCGATGCCGATCGGCCCCGCGGTGCCATCACCGACGAGATCGTCGAGACGACGATGGATCTCATCGGCTCCTGAACCGCGTCATTTGTTGACGAAATCGATGACGTAGCCGGCCTTGCCCTCGACCTTGGCGGTCGACCCGCCGATCGTCATCTGGATCTTGTAGGTGCAGTCGAAATAGTAGTTCCACGGCTGGCTGACCTGTGAGGCGATCATCCGGGCCATTCCGCCGTAGCCGGCCAGCAGATCCTTACGGTCGACCTTGGTGGCCTCCAGCACGACCCGCACCTCGTCATCGCCGTCCTTGCCGTCGATCTGCACGGCGTACGGCAGCCGGTATCCCGTCTTCGTGTCTTTGACCCGCCGGGCGTAGGTCGTCTTGGCGTTTGCGTCCGAAAAGACGATCTGATCCTTGTACCCGACGACCAGAAACGACAGCGACTTGCCGCCGTAATCGTCGGTCAACTCGATTTCACGCCACATCGCGAAGACGTCGTTTTCGTCGTCGTAGACGCGAAAGCGCGAGAATCGGGTGCCCAGGTCAAACGGGGCGATGTTCGTGGCCACGTGGTCGCCGTAGCCCGATCGGGTCCCCTTTATCTGGGTCCACGACTCCCCCTTCGGCTTGACCTTTCCGGTCATATCACTGCGCAGCGCAAAGGCGTGCAGCCGGTAGTAGTAGCCGTCGCCGACGGTGATCTCGCCGTTGCCCGGACTCCACATCGACATGTCGCTGGTCAGCTTCATCCGTAGTTTCAGGTCGCCGTTGTGGTCCACCACGAAGGTGTTGTCGCCCTTTCCCTGCACCTCGGTGTTGGCGACCTTCAGGCGGAACTTATTTTTGCTGAAAGACCACGAGCCGCGGTCGACCTTCTTCTGATAGACGTACTCATCGCGGTCCGGCAGGTCCACTCGGACCTTCACCGCCGCCGAGCCGTCGCCCCACCCCAGGTTCGAGATCGTGAAATTGACGACTACCTCTCCGCCGCCGTCGATCTTCGCGCTGAACCCGTAGCGCTCCGAGTACGCCTCGCCCGAGGACATCGAAGGCACCAGATCCTGCATCGTAGGTGTGGAGCTGCCTCCATCGGCCCATCCCGTGACCGCCGCGTGGGCGGGCGAAGAGATGGCCATGGCGACCAGCGGGGCAGCGATGAGAGCCAGCAGGCTCGTCCATCGTTTCGAACGGGCAGGTGCAGATGTCATCTTATTGGTACCGTCTGGAAGACCTGTTGAAGGTGGCCGTCTCGGCGTCGTTCACACGTCAGACGGTTCGGTCTGACGAATATTCAGCATCGAGTCCGACGTGTATGCCGACTGAGTGTTCGGTGCGCGCTCAGATGATAGGTTCTCAATGGCGTCGGGCAAGCTCCTCGGGGGATTCGCGATGACTGCGTCCGACTGGAACGAACCCCGTACGACGCTGCCGTGACAGAAAGAACCAAATGGCGCGTCGGTTTTCTTGATAGGACGGCCCGTCTCGACTAAAGAACTGATGCTCCGAATCGCTGTTATCCCCTTCCATGTCGTTGGCGCTGCTCGTAGATGAATCCACTGATTGAAGATGTCATCTCCCGATTCGTCCACCGATTCGTGGCGCGGTACTATCGGGAAATCACGGGTGCGGCGGTTGTTCTGACGATTCTGTCGATCTGGGTGATGGTCACCCAGTGGAACATCAACAGCGACTTCAAGGCGCTTCTGCCCCAGACCTCCGAAGCCGCCGAGGCGATGACCGAGGTTGGCGAGCGCGTCGGCTCCGGGTCGGCCCTGTTCGTGGTGATCGACAGCCCCGACATGGAGGCAAACAAGGAGTTCGCCGGGGATTTCGCCGCCGAGCTGCGAAAGCTCGACCCCGTCTCCCTGGCTCACTTCCACAACCCCAAGGACTTCTTTGAAAAACACCAGCTTCTGTACTTGAGGGCCGACGATCTGGCGACGATCCGGGAGCGGCTCCGCCAGAAGATCCGCGACGAAAAAAAGGAGGCCAACCCGCTGTTTGCCTCCCTCGATTCGGAGGACGACAGCAACGACGGCGAGTTCATCGAGACCGGGGACATCCGCGCCAAATACGACGGCCTCGCCCAGGATGACTACCGCGAGTACCTGACTGCCGAGGATGAGCACTCGCTGACGATGGTCCTTCGGTTCAACGAATCGTCGACGGATCTGGCCGCCACCAACCGGCTGATCAGCCAGATCCGCCAGATCGGCCAGGGCCTCGACCCCGACACCTACAACAAGCAGCTCGACATCGAGTACGGCGGCGGGCTCATCAACCGCCAGAAGGACTACCAGTCGATCACCGGCGACCTGAAGACCTCGGCGCTCTTCACGCTGATCGGTCTGCTGCTGGTCATCGGGCTCTACTTTCGGCGCAAGCGGGCGACCGCGCTGGTGATGATCCCGCTGGTGATGGGCGTCTGCTGGACCCTGGCGCTGTCGTTCATCCTGTTTGGCGAACTGACGACCATCAGCGCCTTCATCTTCGCCATCTTGCTGGGCCTGGGGATCGACTACAGCATCCACCTGCTCAGCGGCTACGACCACGCCCGCATCGAGGGCAAGGATCCCGAGGCCGCCCTGATCCACTGTTACAAGGGCGTCGGCAGCGCCACCGTGATCGGCGCCCTGACCACGTTCACGACCTTCGTGGTCCTGTCGTTCGCACAGTTTCGCGGCCTCAGCCAGTTCGGAAAGGTCGCCAGCCTGGGTGTGTTGTTCACCCTGCTGGCGATGATCGTCGTCCTACCGGCGATGGTGCTGACCTTCCATCATTATTACCCGCGCGAGGCGCCGACCCTCAGCGGTGGCATCGGCGTCGGGGCCCTGATTTCCGACGGGCGCCGCAAGGTCTACGTGCCCGTCGCGATCATCCTGATGCTGACCTTCACCGGCCTGTCGATCACCCAGTATCCGAACCTGAGTTTCGAGGAAAACTTCCGCCAGCTCGGCCAGATCGAGTGGCCATGGCAGCGAAATGACGACGAGTACCAGAAGCTGCAGAATGCCCGGGCCGATGCCCGCGAAGCCGGCGACGATGTCGCCGAACATGTCAGTACGGTCACCCGGGATGTGCGCCGCAAGACCAATCCCGAGACCTACGAACACAAACGGCGATTCGAGACGACCGAGGAGAAGTTCGAATCGGCGCTCAAGGGCCAGCACTCCTCGACGCCCACCGTCCTTTTGTTCGATGACGCCGACAAGGCCGCCACCGTCTACCAGGCGATGCAGAAGAAGCTGCAGTCCGGCGGGCTCAGCACCATCAACAGCGTGGCCTCGATCCACGGGTTCGTGCCCGGGTCCGTCGAAGACCAAAAAGAGCGGCTCGCCGAGATCCGCAAGATCCAGGAGATGCTAGACGAGGAGGACCTCTCGGGTCTGGACGACGACGCCCGCCAGCGCCTCGAGGAGTTTCGCAAGAAGCTAAAGGTCGGCGAGCCCGTCACCGCCGCCAATCTGCCCGAGTGGACCAAGAGTCTCTTTAAGGAGGCCGGCGAGGGCGCTCACCCGGCCCAAGAGGGAGAGCCGTTCGCCTACCGCTACCTTGTCTACGTCAACGAGGGCATCGATCAGATGCGCGGCGCCAAAGCTCGCGAATTTCTCAAGCAGATCCAGCAGGTCCGCCGCGAGACGGGCATCGACTTCCGCATCGGAAGTCAGTCGTACATCTACGTGCAGATGCTCGACGAGATCAAAAATGACGGCGCCAAGATGATCTCCATCGCCCTGGCGCTGGTCTTCCTGCTGCTCTCAGCCGCCTTCCGCAGCCCCATCCGCGGCCTGGTCGCCCTGCTGCCCCTCATCCTCGGGGCCGCGTGGATGTTCGGGGTCCTGGCCTACATGGGCATCGACCTCGACTTCTTCAACGTCATCATCATCCCCGTGGTCATCGGCATCGGCGTCGACGCCGGCGTCCACTTCTACCGCCGCTACCTGGAACGCGGCGAAGGCTCCGGCCCCGAAGTCCTGCGCCTGGTCGGCTCCGCCGTTGCCATGGCGTCTATTACCTCGATGGTCGGCTTCGGCGGCCTGGCGATCACCCATCACGGCGGCCTCAGCTCGATTGGTCATCTGGCCATCGTCGGCATTGGCACCACCCTGGTCGCCACCTTTCTGACGATGCCCGTTGTGTTTTGGTTGGGTGAGACCTTCCGCATCGATTGGCTGTTGCCGAGAGAGCAAGATCGGAATTAGGGCCCGCGTTGGCGCGTCGCGCGTAGGACGTACGAGGTACGACGGGGCCGCCAATCACGTGGCCGCGTCTCGCGTAGGACGTTTACGTTGGACGTTTACGAGAGACGTTCGGGCTGGACGGAGCTCGTTTACGTTGGACGTTTACGAAAGACGTTCAGGTTGGACGGAGCTCGTTTACGTTGGACGTTCAGGTTGGACGTTTGCGACTTCCGGGGCGCGCCGCAACTACGACCGAACCCACCACGTGATCCCGTCCGGATCGGTTAGACGAAATCCGCGGTCAGTCTCTTTCACGGAGATGCCGCTGTCGGTGGCGCGTTGACGGACTTCGTCGCCGTCTGACGCCGGCATCGTAGCGGCGACTGACTCCAGCCCGAGCGACTCCGACTCGTGCGCTTTGCGGCGACGGTTCCATGTGTTGAGCGCCACGTGGTGGTGGTAGCCGTCCCAGGAGAGAAAGCGCGCACCGCGCCGGCTCGTCTGCATCTCCATGCTGAAGATATCCCTGTAGAACGTCGCCGCGCGCTCCAGATCGGTCACCTCCAGATGCACGTGACCGAGCCGGGTGGCCTCGGGGGCCCCGTCCGGCGTGGGCTGAGACCCGTCGCCTTGCAGGTGCTCCAAATTGAGCCTCTTCGTCGTCATCCGCACCTCCCCGGAATCGTCGTATTCCCACTCCGATTCCGGCCGGTCGCGGTACAACTCCACGCCGTTGGCCCCGGGATCGTTCATGTAGAGGGCTTCGCTGACCAGGTGATCCGACGCGCCGGTCATCACGTAGTCCATCTCCGTCACCCGAGCGAGGGCGTCGGCCAGTGCGCCGCGCTCCGGAAACAGAATCGCCAGGTGAAACAGCCCGGCGTCTCCCGACCCACGCGGACGGGCGTCCGGCGCCGCAACCAGCGTGACGACCTCCCGGCCGCCGCTGCCGAGGCCGACTCGACCGTCTTTTTCCTCGAGGACGTCGAGGCCCACGACTTCCTGGTAGAAGCGCCGCGCAGATTCGAGCTGCGGTACGCGTAGAGTCACGGATTGGACTGTACGGTTCGTCATTGGCTCCTCCGGGGCAGTAGTCTCGATCATTGCATCCGTTCTACATCGAAACCTCAAGGGCACCGCTCCGGCCAACGATCACTTCACCCTCCTGGGCAAGCCTGGAGGCGGTGAGGCGTCAAACGAACGAAGGCCCCTCCAACGTCGATCTCGAAAGACTCCCCGGTCCTTGGTCCGGGGGGGCACGATCGTAGGCCGGCGGCTTGGATTTGCCCGCTTTTCAAGATTGAAGTGGAGTTTCCGTAGTCGAATCGCTACAATTGGCCGATGATTGAATGATCTCAGCGAGGTGGGGATGCAAAATCAAATCAATACGGATTTTGAGAAGAACCTGAGCCGCGTTCAGAACCTACTTAAACCGTGGTGTTCGGCAATCGAGAAATTTGGCAACCGCGTTCTGGCATCTGTGGAGGAACAACTATGAAATCGCGCCAAAAGAGAAAACGAGACCTCGAGGAGGTCCTGCGCGACTTGGACTACCGGGACCTCCAGGTGAGGGTCGACATGGAGAGGGGGCGCAAACTATTTGCAGTCGTGACGACTCCAGATTTTGACGGGATGAACGAGGCGGAGCGCCAGTCAGAGGTCTGGGGAGTCATTTACGACAGACTCGAAGAAGAGGATCACCAGCTCATCGAGTTTGTTTTCACGAACACGCCGCAGGAAGAAGAGGAGATGGAGCGCGAAGATGAACGGGTTTCATTCTCTTGATTCAAATCTGGATTGGCGCAATGCGGAATCCGCTTGGAGCTGATCCGAATTCGTTCGACCGGAATTTGCTCGTCATCGTCGGCCGAGGGTCAGGTTGAGTTTGCGGAGTCCTTTCGGCGAGCGTACACTCGCGGCTGCGAATTGACCCAACTTGGCATCAGGTCCAACGCGATGATCCACCGGGCGAAATTCACGAACTTTAAGTGCCTCGCAGACGTCGAGCTCGACAGGCTCGGCAACTTTGCGACGTTCGTGGGGCCAAATGGTTCCGGAAAGACGTCGGTTTTGGAAGCATTACACTACGTCTCGAAGCTCGGAACGAGAAAGCCATCAGAGTTTTTCGACGAACAGCGGGAAGCGGCCACGCTTCTTCGTCGCGGTGCGTCGAACTCCCAAATCGGAATAGAGATTGAGGGGGATTGGAGTGGTACAAAAGGGGTTGTACACCTTTGCGTTCAGGTTTCCCGTTCTTCGGAGAATGGTGAAGACCGCGAGCCTAGGTTTGAGTTGGGCGCCAATTTCGATGATGGAACACAACGTCAACCTTTAGATAAACCGCTTGTCTACGCTCCGAAGACCCGTGATTTCGGCTTTGCCGTCGAGTCGGCCGTGCTCCTTCGACTGAATCCAGAAGAGCTCGCAGCTCCTTCATACAGCGAAACCGAGCAACCGCGGATAAAGTACGATGGCGAAGGCTTGGCGACGGTCCTGCGAGAAATGCAGGCCAACCGGCCGGATGCCTTTAGCGATCTGATAGAATCACTCAAAGCCGTTGTTCCTGCTGTCGAGGGAGTTCGTACACGGCGTGCTCCGGTATGGAAGACGAGCACCCGAAAAATCACTGTAGACGGTGAGAGCTTCACCGGCGAGGAGACCGAGAAGTTCATGGGTGAAGAGGTTGTCTTTGACATGGAGGGGGCGTCCGATCTCCCCGCTCATGCGGTCAGCGAAGGCACGCTTCTCGTTCTTGGGCTCCTAGCGGTCCTCATGAATGAAAGGAGGCCGAATTTGGTACTCCTTGATGATATCGAGCAGTCGCTGCATCCGAAGGCGCTCGAGGATTTGATCGGCACGCTTCGAAAATTGCTTGAGAAGTACTCCGATCTACAAATTCTCGCTACATCTCACTCGCCGTACTTGCTCGATCATCTAGACGCGGACGAGGTCTGGCTGACGAACTTGGACGACGACGGCTCAACCGTGGCTCGCCGTTTGAGCGAGCACCCGGACTACGAAGAGTGGGCTGACGAAATGTCTCCAGGTGAGTTCTGGAGCTATGTGGGGGAAAACTGGGTAACCGGTACGGATGACTAACGGGAATTCTCCAGAAATGTGGTTTGGCCTCGTATGCGAGGGCCCTTCGGACCAACGTACAGTGACTCGTCTGGTCGAACGAGTCTTGTCCGACGAGGTTCACTGGCTGATCGATAGTTTTAGCAAGTTCATCGGATGGCGGGGTGTCCTTGGTCTGCAGGACTTCACATCTTGGGCCGGGGAAAAGGGAATTAAAGGGCTCGCTCGCGACCGAAATCTTCGCGTGCACGGGGAGTTTTCAGGTCAGCCGGGAAGCGGAGAGGCACTTCAGGCCACAAAGGCAATTCGGCTTTTCAAAGATGCACAGTTAAACAAGGAGATCGATGGCGATCTTCTTGCGATTTTCCTGATCCGGGATACCGATGGTGACCCGGAAAGACGCCCCGGATTGAAACAGGCGCGTGTGTCGTCGGATACGAACTTCGAGATCGTTCTCGGCCTTCCCCACACCAAAAGAGAATGCTGGATATTGGTCGCGTTCGAGCCTGAAGATGCCGACGACGATGAGGCTCTGGGAAACCTACGTGCGGCTCTTGGTTTCGACCCGACTGAGCACGCACAGAAATTGACCGCCCAAAAAGGCGGAGCCAAGAAGAACGCGAAACGAGTCTTAAATGAATTGTTGCAGGGAGAGCATCGGCGCGAGGACGAGTTGATCGAATCGTCAATTATCGACGACCTTGAGGCGGCGGGTGCGGACGTGGGGCTCGCGGAATTTATCGAGGAGATTCGAACTCGAGTCGCCCCCCACTGAGCAATTCACCTTCAACGGAGTGAACGCGAGATTGAGGTGATCATCATGCGAACGCCAAAGCTAGCCCTTGCCGGCATTCCAGCTAGCTGGAAACCCCGCAAACACGACGCCAGCGAGCCCCAGAAACCCCGCAACCACGCAGCCCATACACCCGCATAGTTCGTGCTCGAAAACCCCCGCAAACACGCACATCGATTGCTGCGCTGAACCCTCCGCCAGCGCGAAAATCAGCAGTCGCCGCGCGCCGCAGGCGCGCAACACTGACCCCGATGCGACCGGCAGGGAGCCCGGGGGTGTCCTAAGCACGAATACCTTCCCGCGTCGCAGCAGGGAGCGCGGGGGTGTCCCAAGCACGCATACCCTCCCGCGTCGCAGCAGGGAGCCCGGGGGTGTCCCAAGCACGCATACCCTCCCGCGTCGCGGCAGGAAGCCCGCAGTTCCCCTTGCCGCCGATCCCCCGAACGACCTATGATCTCCGCCCGCGCCATGGATGGCGCAGCGACGACAGATATCTGAAACCACGGACGGTGACCGATGAGCCGCGATCAGGCTTCCCTGCGCGCTCTGTTGGCCGACTTCCTCCCGGAGGATCCGGCCACTTCGACGACAGATCAGGACGGGATCGACAGCCTCCTCGCCGAACTCGTGCGTCTGGGTGACCTGCGTGGCCCGGAGGCGCTGGCTGACCTGCAACGTGCATTGCCATGGCTGCGCGTTGCGCTTGGGGCGCGGTCCGAAGAGGCCGCCGACGGCGAACATCTGTTGGAGCGCCTCCACCAAACCGGAGCGCTGCAACTGGTGCCCGATTCGACGGCCCGCGCCTTCCTCGAAGACGAACGCATTCTAGACCTCGCCGGGCTCGAGCGGCAGCTTCAGCAGCTCGTCGGCGCTCCCAAAGAACAGGTGACGGCGCAACTGCTCGACGACGGCCCGCTACTGGGCACCGCGCTCGAGCTGGTGGCGTCGTCGAATGGGCAGCTTGCCAAACGGCTGAGTGAACTGTTGGCGCTGTCGGACCTCGACGCAGCCTCTGCCAGCCGGCGCGCTCGGGCGCTTCGTACCCTGGAAACGCTGGAAGAGGGCGATCTACCCGAGGCCTTCGACGTGCTCGATGAGCGGAGCCGTAAATTCGAGGGAAGCCTCGCCCAGAATATGGCCCGCCACGGGTTGAGGCCGGCCGTTGCAGCGGCGCTCGCCGTCGGCACTGGGCAACGTGAGGATGAAGCGCAGTCGGAGGCGGTCTACGCCTTCGGGCGGTTTCGGGACGATGCTCCGCTGGCGAAGCTCGCCCGCGCCCTGATGGCCATGCGCGGCCGGTGTGTCGAACATCTCTCGGGCCGGGCGACCATGCGGCACCTGGAACCCTGGGTCGAGTATCTGCGCGGGCCGTGCCGGGAGTTTGCCGAGGACCGACAGATTTCCGAGACCGAGGCCGTCAGCTTCGCCCACTTCTGCCTCCATTTGATGAACATGTGCGACCTGGCGGCCGACGGTCGGGTGACGGAACCCGCCCGCGAGGCACTGCGGTCTGTCGAGGATTCGGTCAAGGAGTTTGCCGTGGCCTCCGACCGGCCGGAGAGGAGTTCGGATGAAGGGCTCGCCACGTATGAGCGCGGCCAATGGATGGCTCGCGACCCTGCTAATTACCTGGGGCATCGGCTCGCCGGATTGCTGGGCGGTTGGACCCGCGGCTTCAACAGGGGCGCCGTGGGCGCGCCGGCCACCTTTGATACCGAGACCGAGGCGAAGGCCCGCGCGGCGTGGGAGGCGGTCAGCGACGAGATCGGCCGCAATCCGTTGGAATCCTTCGCGAAGATGCTTGCGAATGCGCGGCTGGCGGGCGCCTCTTGGGTCCAAAAGCTGGAGCCGACCGACGCCGCCAAGGTCCTGATGGTGGGTATGGTAAAGGCCCGCGACCTTCCGTCCGTAAACGTTGAGGAGCCCTGGGTCATGGACCTGACGCCGCTCGGGGAGTGGTGCGACGCCAACGAGGGTCCGTCGATTCGGGTACTTGCTGCCTATCTGGATCGCCGGGAGCCCGGCGAGATTCTCGAGGGCCAGACGGCACCGGAGGATTTGGGCATCGTCGCCACGCAAAAAGAAACGCCGCCGACCCTGAAGCTTACGTTCAAGGCCGACGACGAATTGCAGGCGCTGCTCACGTTGCTCGACAGCTCGCGGGCCAGCTCCGGCGCCTTCTGGCGAGCGGTCGAGACCAGGCTAGACGAGATGATCAGCTCCGCATCTCGGCCAAGATCTTCTGTGCCGTCCGGACTTTGATGTCCTCGGTCTCGATGAGCCGTTCGACGAGCTCGTCCATCTCCTCGTCGGTGGCGCCGGCGGTGGCGGCGACGCTGCGGGCGTGCAGCGACATGTGGCCGCTCTGAATGCCCTCGGTGGCCAGCGCCTTGAGCGCCGCCAGGTTCTGAGCCAGGCCGACTGCGCCCATCACTTCGCCGAGCTGTGCGGCCGAGTCGATGTCCAAAATGCGGTGAGCGACCTTGACCGTCGGGTGGAGTTTGGTTGGCCCGCCCACGGTGCCGAGTTGCACCGGGATGGTGAGCTGGCCGACCAGGTAGCCTTGGCCGTCTTCGTCTTCTTCCAGGTGCCAGGTGGCCATCGGGCGATACTGCCCATCCTGACAACAGTAGGCGTGGGCGCCCGCTTCGAGCGCTCGCCAGTCGTTGCCCGACGCGATGCAGACCGAACTGATGCCGTTCATCACACCCTTGTTGTGGGTCGCTGCCCGGTACGGATCGAGCTCTGCAAACTCACTCGCCTCCGCGATGCCGCGGGCGACCTCTTCGCCGGGAAAGCCCTTCCAATCGAGCCGGTCGAAGGGGATCTTGCACTGCGAGTGGACCAGTCGGCGGTCCGCCAGGTTCGATAGAATCCGCAGCGACACTCGCCCGCCGGTCAACTCCTCGATAAACGGCGCGACACCCTCGGCCATGGTGTTGACCAGGTTCGCCCCCATTGCGTCACACACGTCCACGAGCAGGTGCACGACGAGCATGTCGTTACCGCCGCTGTTTTCCAGCACCCGGACCTCCAGGTCCTTGGCGCCTCCACCGCGCTCCACCATCTTCGGGTGCAGCTCGTTGGCCATGTGGATGATCCGCTGGCGCTCTTCGAGCACCGACGTGCGTGCTTCGTCCAGGTCCTCGCACTCCAGCACCTGGATCTGGCCGATCATCAGCGAGCTTTTACACTTCGACTCGAACCCGCCCGCGCCGCGCACGATCTTAGCGGTGTGACTGACCGCGGCGACCACACTGGGCTCCTCGATGGCCATCGGCACGACGTAGTCGCGACCGTTGACCGTGAAGTTCAGTCCGAGGCCCATCGGCAGCTCGAAGGTCCCGATGGCGTTTTCGATCATCTTGTCGGCGGTCTCGAAGCCGAGGCCGCTGTCGGTCTCGGAGAGGTACTCGTAGGACTCCTCGTCCAAAAAACCGCGGTCGCGAAGCAAGTTCAGCCGCTCGGTGCGGTCCAGATTGTAGAAGCCCGAAATCCGGCTGTTACGCTCGGTCTTCGACGGGCGTGTCTCCGCGGGAGCCGACGGCTGGGCGGCGTCCTGCCGGTTGCGTTCTGGGGCTTGGTTCGTCATACCGTAGCATCCGTGAAGGGGGCCATTCTTCAATTCCTGTGAGCGGTTTGTCTATTCAGCACAGATTGACTCGCAAGTCAACGTCTGCCAATTGGCGAGGCGAACATGTCCAGCGAAGCACTCACCGGCGACCAAATGCCCCGTATGACGACCGATTCTCCGGGGCCGACCTCTACAGAATGGGTCGACCGACTCAGCCGGACGGAGTGTCCAGCGATTACAGCGCGTCGAGCGCGCCGAGAACGCGAAACCGGGGCGGGTCAGGATCCCATTGTGTGGGACGAGGCGCGTGGTGCCAATGTCCGTGATGCCGACGGGAATGTCTATGTCGACATGACCGCCGGGTTTGCCGTCGCCGGCCTCGGGCATCGTCCCCCGCAAGTAGTAGATGCCGCGCGCGACCAACTTGATACGCTGATCCACGCCATGGGGGACGTCTATCCCTCGAAGATCAAAATCGAGCTGTGCGATCGACTCGCCGACGTCGCCCCCGGCGATCTGCAGCAATCGATTCTGGGACAGAGCGGCTCCGACGCCGTGACCGCCGCCCTCAAGACCGCCGCCGTTCACACGGGAAAACCCGGCTTTCTGAGCTTTTGGGGCGCCTACCACGGGCTCGCCTACGGCGCCCTGAGCGCGTCGGCCTACCGCGAGGAATTTCGTGAACCCTTTCTCGACCAACTCAACAACCACGCTCGCCACGTGCCGTACCCCGATCCGTTGCGGCCGCCGTTTGGCCTGGTGCGCGGCGACGCGACGCCCCAAGAGATCCGCGACGCCTGCCTGGAACACATCGATCAACTGTTGAGCGGCCACGCAACAGGCTCGGAGGGCATCGGCGCCATTATCGTCGAGCCGATTCAGGGGCGGGGCGGAAAGGTCGTGCCACCCGAGGGCTTTCTGCAGGGGCTTCGCGATGTGTGCGACCGCCACGACTTGGTCCTGATCTTCGATGAGATTTACACCGGGTTCGGCCGCACCGGCGACCTGTTCGCATGTCAAAACGAAGACGTGGTGCCCGACGTCTTGTGCACCGGAAAGTCGATGGGCGGGGGCGCGCCCATGTCCGCGGCGATCGGCCGGCCCGAGATCATGGAGTCGTGGGGCACCTCCGAAGGCGAGGCGATCCATACCCAGACGTTTCTGGGGAATCCACTGTGCTGTGCGATGGCCAAGGCCGCCGTCGATACGATCGTCGACGAGGACTGGCCCTCGAGGGTGCGCGAACGCGGCGACGCGCTGGCCGACAAACTCGAGTCGTTGGCGGCGCGTTGGCCCGACCGGATCGTTGACGTGCGCGGGCGGGGCATGATGTGGGGGCTGGAAGTCGTTGAATCCGGCGCCGGCGTCGAGCCCGACGGATCGCTGGTGCGTAGGCTCATGGACTTTTGCCGCCAGTCGGGCTATTTGTTTCTACCATCAGGGACCCACGGCAACGTCGTGGGATTGACACCTCCATTCGTCGCAACTGAACAGCAAATCGACGGATTTCTCGACGTCTTCGAGCGAGGGCTCGAGCATCTGACCGAGAGGGGTTGATTCGACCAGCGTTCAGCGTGGGGTCCTTCGGCAATCAGCCAAAATCACCGATTCAGCGCGAATGGACACCGTAGTGGAAGAATCAGCCGGCGGGGTGCTGATCCAACCCGGCGAGTCCGACAATCTCGCCTGCCTCATCAAGGTCAAGACGCGAGGGGGAAACCCGACTTGGCGCCTTCCCAAAGGGGCAATCGAGGAGGGCGAATCCGCCGAGGAGGCCGGTGTGCGCGAGACGCGCGAGGAAACCGGCTGCCTTGGCCGCCCCATCAGCGAGATCAGCGACATCGAGTACTGGTACACGCGTCGCCACGACGACACCGGCGAAAAGATCCGCATCCGCAAGCACGTGCGGTTCTTCGTGATGGAGTACAAAAAAGGAAAGGTTGAAGACCACGACGACGAGGTCGAGACCGCCAAGTGGTTCAGCTTCTCCGACGCCGTCAAAGAGATAAGCTACGACGCCGAACGCCAGGTCCTTCAGGAAGCGATCTACGCCTGGGAAGCCCACCTCTACCGACAGGGCTTCGACGACTGACTAGCCGATCTGTTGAATCCAATCCCTGACAACGTGGATTGGGAGCTCTTCATCGACCGAGGCCGGCACCGCGTCGGCCTCGGCGTAGTTCTTGGCCTCGTCGGCGGTGACCCGCGTCTGGATCACCAGTTGCTGATCGTCTGAACCCCCGGCGACGATCCAGACGGTGGCCGGTTGGTTCGGTTCGACCGTATCTGCATCCGCGGCTTCTTTGTGGTCGCGGCCCTCGATGAAGTCGTCGACCTCATCGCCGGAGACCTTCGAGGTATCGACGACCTCCAGCCCCGGTTCGTGAAACACCTGAGTCTTCGGGACTTCGACGATCTTCAAAACTTCGTTGTTCCGGGTCCAGGTGAGCGCCGAGGGTGAATCGGCCGGCCCAAACCGCGTGATCTCGTACATACGGTGGGTCTCGGTCATCCCGAGTTCCCTGAAGAACCCCCGGATCATGTAGATGAGGACGACCCAGACAAACACGACGATCGCCGCGAGCTGCGCGGCGACCCACGGGGCGTTGGCGACGCCGCCGGGCTTTAGGAGTGCTGCCAGTGAGACGACCGCCAGCCCGCCGATAAGTCCGGCGGTCAGCGGCTTATCCCCGATGCCGCGACACGCCCGTCCGAAGGGCGTATCTTTGGGCACCTCTTCCGAAGTCACATAAGAGACGAGGGCGACACCGTCGCCGGTGTCGCCCTCGGAGTGTTGGTCGGTCATGGGCGAATGTGGGTGTGTGAGTTAGTTGCGTCGGCGCCGTCGAAGTGCGGCGAGTCCGCCGGCGAAGAGCATGGCAGCCAGGCCGCCGATGGGTCCGCCGCTGTTGCCGGTCGACGAACAGCCGCCCGAGCCCGAGACGTCGCCGCCATCGTCGCAGGGGCCGTTGGCCGGCACGAACAGATCCCGGTCGTACGGCTCGCTGTTTTGCACACCGTCGAAGACCGTCAGGTTGAAGGTGTACGTCGTGCTCTCCTCCCGGCAGATGTCCGGAAGCGTCACACTCAGCGATTCACTCCCCGACGTAGTCAGCTCCGGCTCCTGCGGCATGTAGCTCCAGGAGTACTCGAGCGAAGAACCGCAACCGGGCTGCGAGTTGCTGGCATCGAGCGTGACGCTCGATCCCCACTCGGCCGTCGCCGGCTGACCGGCGACCACCGCGTTCGGCGGATTGTTGCACGTGCCGTAGCTGACGACTGCCTCGTCGGTCACCGTGTAGGTGCCATCCGAGACTTCTAGCTCAAACGTCAGCTCCTCGTTTTCGCAATCCGGCGCGGGAGCGCTGAACTGCGGATTTGCCGCCGTCGGGTCCCACTGGTCTTGGTCGTTGATTGCCTGTTGCAACCCAGCCAGGTCGGCCGATTCACCGGCATCCGGGCAGTTCGCATCGACCAGCGACCATGTGTAACTCAGCATGTCATTGTCCGGGTCGCTACTTTGCGTGCCATCCAGCCGTACGCGCTCGTTCTTACTGTAGCCACCCTGGTCGGGCCCGGCATCCGCAGTCGGTGGCCGGTTGCCCACACATTCCAGGTCGCCATCGTTCGATCCCGGCACGTCCGTACAGAAGCTGCCGTCCTTGCAGTCGGAATCCTCCGTACAGGCCGTGGGACAATTCGGGTTCGGGTCACTTGAGCACTTGTAGTTTCCGCAGTCCTGAATCGTCGGATCCTGCGGCTCGCCGTCCTGGCAAGTCGCCGACTGCAACAGGTTGAAGTTGTCGTTGCATGACGGCGTGCCGATCTCTGTGCCGTCGGGGACATCCGAGTTCTGGCAACCAGTTTGACTGTCGCACGAGTCGGCGGTGCATGGATTCATGTCGTCGCAGTCGACAGGTCCTTGCGTCATGCAACTTCCGGACTGACAAGCGCCTGTTGTGCACGCATCGCCAGTTTCGCAAGTCGAGCCGTCTGGGTCGTTAGTCGTTTCGCACGTCCCGGTATCAGGATTGCAGGACGCGGATTGACAGGTTCCGGGGTCGGAGCACGTGACTGTGGAACCAGCTTGGCAAACACCTGACTGACATGTCTCCATCGAGGTACATGCGTTTCCATCGTCGCAACTCGTACCGTCAGATTTGGGTTGTGATGAGCGGCACTTATCCAGCACATCGTCGCATGAGAAACTATTGTTGCAGGCGGCAATCGAGGGATCCACTGTATCAGCACAGTTTCGCGGCGAACCCGTACATTGCCCCGAGGCGTTGCAGGTGTCCGATACAGTGCAGTAGGATCCGTCATTGCAAGGGGTGCCAGCGCTTACCGCTGAATAGCTGGTAGTGCTCTGGGACGGGACACACTGAAGACACGGAGCTGAAGGATCCGACTGACCTTGGCTTACACAGGAGCCGTCGATTAGGCAGCCACTAGTTACCGAATGGGTGCAGGCACCGTTTCCGTCGCATTGGTCTGTGGTGCAGGTTTTCCCGTCATCAGTACAAGCCGTTCCTTGTGGCTCGGGGGGATAAGAACATCCCATTTGGGGGTCGCACTGATTTTGAGTGCACGGATTCCCGTCGTCGCAGTTGACCTGGCTGCCAGTGCACTGTCCACTTGAATTGCAAGTCGTGTTCTCTGTGCAAGCATTTCCGTCATCGCATGTCGCTCCAACTGACTTCGTTGACCAAGAGGTATTGTTTTGTGACGGCGTGCAGACTTCACAGGCATTGTTTGGATTGGTGTCTCCAGCTGCGTAGTAAGTACCTCCGATGTAACAGGTGGGTTGCCCCTGATATCCGAATACACTACCAGCGCTCGATTGCCCCATCATATTCTTGTGCAATGGAGCTCCGACAAATATGTCGTCTTCTCCACCTGCGGTCTGACTTCCCCGCACCGTGGCTACTGTGAATCCGTATAGGGAAGACACGTTACTGCTGTAGGCCTGCCAGTTTGGAGAACTCGACAGGGAAGGAGAAGGGCCGGGCCCCGTAAGATAAAGCCTGACCGATCCGAATCGGCTTCCGGAGGAAGGTTCAGTTTCATCGGTGGCTCCAACAACTAGGTCGGGAGTTCCGTCACCGTTGACATCTCCACTGGCCAAACCACTTCCAAGTTTGGCTCCATTGCTGCCGCTGTCTGACCAGTCCGGGGAAGAGGATGGCCCGGAAGTGCTGCCATAGAATACCTCGACGAGCCCATCTCCTGCGTTGGCGCCTTGGGCGCCAACCGCGATGTCATCGAAACCGTCTCCGTCCACGTCACCCGCAGGGGAGATCCGTAAACCGTACTGCGAATTTGCTTGCCCCACCCTCGACCAGTCAGGCGTGGAAGAGATTCCGGAGTTGCTCCCGTAGAAAAGCACCGCAATCCCAGATGGCGTGCCAGAGCTGTTGGGATACTGTCCACCGCCTGCAATGAGATCATCGCATCCATCATTATTCACATCACCTGCATTCTCGATGTCTTGGCCAAGATTCGCTCCGGCTTTCGAGCTCTCGTAGGTCCAAGATGCCGAATTTGGTAAATAGGGAGAAGAGGTGTTTCCGAAGAAAATTTCAATTTTGCCGGAGCCACCACCTGCTGAACCATCGTAGCCTGGTGAACCCACTGCCACGTCAGGCGTGCCGTCGCAATTGAAGTCCCCTCCCGCGACTGATCTGCCGAAGAACTGATCGCTCTGTGATCCTGAGATGGTCTCTGCAGCAGAGGTATTGAGGCCCGTAGCCGTGGCTCCGCCGAGGAAGAGTTTGACTTGACCTAAATCTTGGTTTCCGGAAATCCATCGGAATCCAGAAATGACTGAATCGTCGTTTCCGTCCCCGTCGATATCCCCTATCCCGGTGCCAATCCCGTAAAATTCTTCAAGGGTAGTGCCTTTAGTAGTCCAGCTCGCAGTGGACGCCGTGCCCGACGATGAACCCAAAAACAAGTAAGCCTTTCCAACACTACTTGTTGCGCCGTCGTCAAAACCGGTTTGGCTGACGAGCAGATCTTCGTAACCGTCTACGTCGCCCGCGGAGGCAACATTTTGCCCGAAAAGAGATGATGCTTGACTCCCGGAGTCTTGGAAGCTCGGATTCTGAGCGAGCGGGTCGATCTTAATTGGAAAATCGGCCTCGCGGCTATCTATAGAGTACACAAGGTGCTCAGACTCTATCTTCATCTTCGCGGCAACTTCGTCACCGTTTGAGTCAAATACCCTAAGAGGGGTCCACTCAAGAATTATTCTGTCAGTCTCATTAGACCGAATGGTCGCGCCGCCGTTTGGACGAATTTTGGCTTCCATCGATTGATGGATATCCCACCGCAATCTGATATCCTTCGAATCGGAGAAGCGCTCAGAGATCGTAATGGCCTGTTTTAGTGAGGTGCCGAAGTTCCTGTAGTGGACGGAAAGCCCTTCGGCGTAAGAAAGAGTTAGCGATCCATCCGGTGCAACGAAAGTATCGGCTGGTCTATCAATATCGAGCAGTTGTGTTTCTCCACTAATTCCGGAGGCTGCGACAGTGGCCAATTTCGTAGAGAATTTCCAGTTTTCGCTGGAGTCCATCCCGCTTGAGGGATCATAAAGGGGGGTTGGTGTAACTGTTGTCGACCCATCGGACCTCACCGTGACATCTCCCAGCCCAATGATAGTGGCACTAAACTCATTTTCCCCATGTCGAGAGTCGAACCCTCTTGTTTGGGTGAGATTCGACGACAAGATGTGGTTATCGTTGGGCGCTTCAGCCGGATCGGTATAGCCACCATTGTCGTCTTCTTGATCAGATCTGGCCCCGTCCGCTTTTTGTAAATGAGTCGTCCTTTCTGCAGAAGGAGCGTGTTCGGCCGCATCAGACTTCGGGTCCGAAGAGCACGAAATTGCGAAAACACCCATTGCGACGGTAACAGTGGCCGCAAGAAGTCTCCGCCTAGGACGCTTCTCGAAAATTTTGTCTTTTATGAACATCAAGTTATTCATGCTGACTCTAACCCTTGTCTGAGAGTTTCCGGCGCCGATGTATGCCGAAATGCAGTTGAACCAACTAGCGTTACAGCCCGGTGTGGACCCGAAATTGCTTGGCCACTCTAAGCTCTAGGAACCTGCACGAGTGCCTTACCGGCACTAAATTCTCCAACAAACTCACGAATCGATGACTCACGACTTCATAGTACATTATAGTAACCGTCGCTCAAACAAAAATCGTCCTAAACAATGTCGACAGTGGGGCATCGGAACCGATGAGGACTCACGCGAACTGCTCAATATTTCGATATCGGAAGGTCAGCGAATATCCGTCAGACTATATGATGGAGAATCACCATGGCCTGTCGGTTTCACGCAAAACGGCAATGATTTCGCATTGGTTGTCGGAAATCCCCAGGGTGGATCGAATTCCGGCGCTCTCGTAGCGGAAGACAGTTTTCCGGTCTTGACCGAGCTGGTTAGATCTAGGCCGAAACGACTCGATCAGGTTTTAGGTGCTCGACGAGGACCTTTGAGTGGCGTCGTTTGGAATCATGCCAACCGGAATCTTGAGATCTTTCGCGATTACTTTGGTCAGATACCGTTATTCATACATCGAGAGTCTGGTGAGCTCTTCATCGGGTCGGATCCAAATCGATTGTTGACTGAATCATCCGGCAAGGTTTCCGTAGATTACGAGCTATTGCTTGAGAATATCGCCTCTGGAATCTCTGCGAACACAAGTTACTTCTTCGAAAATTTCCAACGAATCCGACCGTCTGAATGCGTTTCAGTCGATTGCCCAGCTCTTGCGTTCGAACGTCGTCGGTATTGGAAACCCTCTTCGTCGGATGGCAACAGTGCAACTCCGAAAGAGCTTCTCCATCGGCTGAAGGAATCGGTTGAGCAGTATCAGAGCTTTTCGGGATGGCATTCGCTCAGCGGGGGTCTCGATTCGACGTCTCTGGCTGCGATACATTCGGAGATGGCTCTGTCTTGCGAAAGCTCGATACGAACGGGCTCGATGGTGTGCAAGGATTTCCCCGAAGCGGATGAGTCCCACTGGATTAGATTGGCAGTCGATCACCTTGGTTCTTGTCATGCTGAAGTGGATATCAGCGCGGCCTTGCCTGACCCGATGGTAAAGAGCCGTACCGTCGCGTGGGGACCAAGGTACTTGGTGGATGAATTCTGGTGGGACCTTTTTGCGCCAGAGATGCAGGAGTTCCATCAATGCGATGGTGTGTTCTTAGGGGTTGGCGCAGATCGTCTATTCGAGAAGCGTCCAAACCGGAGTGATTCAATTTGGAGGGGGGTCTTGAGGAAGATGCTTGAAGTGCTCTTTCGCAGCAGCCAGTTTCAGCGGATGAATAACTTGGCATTCCAACTGTTATTCCAGGGCGCTTCAATCATTGGAAGGGAAGGGTTGTTTTTGAACTACACTCAGAGCATACCCCATCGGCTGTCTCGACCATGGGTCAACAACGAGGCATGGGTTCGGAGACGTAATCGGCATTCGCAAGCGGCGTACGAGACTGGCGAACTTGGTACTCAGGGTCGGATCGAGAAACTATTCGAAGAGAATCAGCAGTGGTCAGTAGAAAAATTCTATTTAAGCATGGCAAAGCGCGCCAGGCGATACGGCGCCACATTTTTGATGCCTTACCTAGACCCTGAAGTATGGAATCTTTCAAGTGAGATTTCCGAGGGAGATCTAGAGTGCCGAGGGCTGCAGAAAGCCATCTTGAGAAGGGCAGTAGCGGGGCTAGTTCCCGACGAAATACTGAACAGCGCCGATCATACGAACTACCACCCCCTTGTAAATTCCGGAATTATCTCTGGGATTGGTGCTTTTCGCGAAGGGGTAGGTGAAGAGATGAATCTGTTGTCTGATAAGTTTCTGGACAGGCAGGCATTCGACAGTTCACTCAGGTCACTCGAAATGGCGGCGGATGCGTCTGCGGCCGATCTGTCGTTTCAACTGGGCATTTACTCGGTGTGGCAGGTTGTCGCGACTGTGAATTGGCTGTACGCTTGCCAGCGGGATGAAAGAATTCGAACATGAGTCGAATTTGCGCGTTTGTCACGTTTCCTTGCTAATCTGAGACTGAAATAGGAGAAGAGCATGAAGTCCTCTACTAGCGAAAAAAGGACTGAACGCGGAAAGCTAGATTTGAACGATACTCCCGTGTGCGGGAAACGCAATTATGCAGCACCTTCGTTGAACGTTGATGGAGATCTCAGCAGTCTTATTTCAGGTCAGCCTGGCAGTGTGGGCGATACTCTTAACGGCTCTTGAATAAGGTGTGGGTATTGGTCTTCGCGACGAGCTAGATCCCATTTCTAAGGACGCGCTGACCAGATCCGAGCTCCCCGGTGGAATTTTTCGCAGGCTCCTGTTCTCGATTCTTACGTTGGCAGCGGCCTCCCTCCTAGGCCTCGTATCCCCCTACATCACCAAGTTGGTGGTCGACGACGTCATCCGGGCGGGTCGGCCGGATTTGCTTTGGCCGTATGTGGGTATCGGGGTGGCGGCTTATGCCGGGGCGTCGGTGACACAGTTTTGGGGCAAGTGGCGGGCGGCCAAGATGGGGGAGGAGTTTTGGCTCGAGACGCGCAATCGGGTCTTTGAGACCCTGCAGGATTATGCGTTGGGGTACCATCAGTCCGGCGATGTGGGAGACCACGTCGCGCGGGCTCAGTTCGATACGTATTCTCTCAAACAATTGTATACGGGGGTCCTTCCGTCGGTGGTCGACTTTGCCGTCGGTGTGCTGGCGACGGCGGTGATCCTAGTGGTCATGGCGCCTAAACTGACGTTGTTGGCGTTTATCGCGCTGCCGGCCTTGGCGCTGACGGCGTGGGTGTTTCACGACAAGGTCCGGCCGCTGTCGAGGGAGAGTGCCGAGCAGCGGGGAAAGGTCTATTCGGCGCTTTTGGAGTCGATGTCGAACATCGAGTCGGTCAAGGTCTACGGGGCCGAGTCGTGGTTCGAAGATCGCATCGATGAGGCGGGACGAAAGTTAAAGGCCGCCGAGCTGGAGCACACCAGGTATCAATCGCAGCTATTGCCGCTGGTGAACTTCTCGGTGGCGATCGTGGTGCTGCTGTGCCTGGGCGTGGGCGGCCAGATGGTCATGAACGACACGCTGACCTTGGGCACGCTGGTGGCCTTTGTTTTTTACGTGTCGCGAAGCCTGGGTCCGGTGCGCAAGGCGCCGAGTATCGTCTTTGGCTGGTATCGCGCGCAGGTCGCACAGGAGCGACTGGATGCGCTGTTCGAGGCCGATGCTCATTTGCCGAAGGCCGACGACCCGGTCGAGCTGGACCAGGGCGTCCCACGGATCGAGTACGACGACGTGACCGTTCGATTCGGTGAGGACGATGATCCCGCGGTCGATGGGGTGTCGATGGCGATCGAGCCGCAGGATCGGATCGCGCTCACCGGGCCTTCGGGAGCGGGCAAGAGTACGACGGCGCGGCTGCTCCCTCGGTTGATCGACCCGGACGAGGGCGAAGTGCGTGCCGGCGGCGTGCCGCTGCCGGAGCTGGCAGTCAAACAGTGGCGCTCGCGGGTCGGCACGGTCGGTCAAGAGGTGGCGCTGTTTCACGGCACCATCCGCGATAACATCCTCTTTGGGCTTGCGGAGGTGCCCTCCGACGACGCGATCGAGCGGGCATGTCACACCAGCGCGGTCGATGAGATTGTGGAGGGGCACGCCGACGGGCTGGAGTTCGACGTCGGCGAGGGCGGCAGCAAGCTCTCGGGCGGCCAGAGAAAGCGTGTGGCTCTGGCGCGGGCGCTTCTTCGAGATCCGGACGTGCTGGTAGTCGATCAGTTGGCCGCGGATCTGGAAGACGAATTGTGCCAGCGGATCTTCGAGCGGATCGAGGACAACTACGACCTGTCGATACTGTATGTGGGCCACCGGATCCCCTCCGGGCTGAATCCCAAAACGGTCCATCGAATCCAGAAGGGCCAGTTTGTGTCGTAGGGGCAATCGCCCATCCCAATTTGCAGTTGCCCCGGTTCGGTTCTACCTTTCTAGTTTGCAAGTGACCTATGTAGTGACTGGCCCCGTAAGGCCCCTTTATGAGCGACAACGATATCGAAATCACCAAAGAGACGCGGCTTCGGCCGTCGACCGACACCATCGCCGAGGAGATCGACGGCGAGCTGGTGATCCTGGATCTGGAAGCGGACCTGTACTTTTCGCTGAACCCCGTCGGGGAGTCGGTGTGGAAGGCGGTCAAAAACGGTGCCGAGTTGGATGGCATCGTCGACCACGTGCTCGCCGAATTCGAGGTCGAGCGCGAGCGGGCCGAGAAAGACGTGATTGCCTTTCTGGAAGATGCGGTCGATCGCGGACTGTTGGTCGAGGATGAGTCGTGAGAGCACAGCGGGAGCGCATCAGGCGGGGCCGGCGAGTATCGGCTTTTGGGCTGGCGATCGACGCTGACGTGGATCTTCCGATGCCGGCACGGTCCGGCGACGAATCCGCGGAGTTGGAGATCGTCGAAGACGACGGTCTTCTGGACCGAATCGACGACGACGCCTGGGGTGTTTTGACCGAAGAACGGCTGCCGCTTGGTTTTGGGGGCTGGGGCTTCGAGCTGAGGTTGGATGACAACGAGATCCGCTATCAGTTGGTGCCCGATCTGACGTGGTCGGTGCCCGTCGATCACATGCTCGAGCGCAAGATCCTGCCGCTTTACTCGGCGGTGACGCACCAAGAGAGAGTCGCCCTGCACGCGGGCGCGCTCGCCGCGACTAATAACGGCGTGCTCGTCATCGGGACCACGGGGGCGGGCAAGTCGACGACGATCTATCACGATATGGATCGGCATGGGGCGAAGCTGGTGGCCGACGAGATGGCGGTGGTCGACACCGAGTCGGGCACGCTGTTTCACGGTGGGCCGGCGCTTCGGATCGAGCCGCCGGTGCCTGGAGAGGCGCGTCCTGTGGAGTCGGGGCAGATTCATCCGGAGCTCAAGAAACACTGGATGCGGTTTGGCGACGAGAAGGTCGCCCGGGAGGATTGCGAACTCGGTGACATCGTGGTGCTGCAGCCGACCGAGGGCGTCGAGGGATCGGGAGAGCTGGTGGAGTTGAGGGGCGCCGAATCGCTACAGGCGGTGCTTTCGGAGACCTTCGATTTTGAAGAGGCGCCGCGGGCGTGGAAGAAGCGGCGGTTTCGGAATGTGGGGCGTATGGTCAAGCAGACGAAAGTATGGGCGTATCGATACGACCCGGAGGCGATCGGCGCGGCCGAGCGTGTGGATGCGATGTGGAATGCACTTTTTGATGACACGGATGAAGGAGACTCGGCATGACGCTCAAAGGGATGTTCGAACACGCGGAGATGGGCGGGTTGCTGGTGGCCTTCGACGTCCTGTCGTGGACCAAGGGGACTCAGCCTCTTTTGGATCAGGCTTCGGCGTGGGCGGAGCGCTTCGGGGAGGAGGACGCGGCGGTAGACGGTGAGCAGAGGGAACGGCTGGTCGAGCGGGCGAGGTTTTTGGCCGAACGGATCAGCCGTTGGGTGCCCGGCACGCGGTGTCTGCACAGGGCGCTGGCCTCCAGGGTGTGGCTGGCGCGCAGGGGTGTGGAGTCGGAGGTCGTCGTGGGGTTTCGAAAAGGGGGCGGCCTGGAGGGGCATGCGTGGCTGGAGGCCCGGGGCAAGGCCGGGTTGATTCAGGCGTTTTTCGACGCCGAGGCCGGCTGGCGCGAGGTGTTGAGAGGGTAACCTTTGGGCCCGGGCGCGGATTTGTGCATCATCTCCCTTGATCATACCGACGAAAGTCCTTAACTAATCACGCCGCTCGCTGCGCGGCGTCTCGAGGCCCTCGGGTCGACGGCCGTCGCTTGACGAGTCGGGAATACACGGGCGGGTCGACACTTGACACCGGGACCCGGGTCTGTAGACTTACGCGACCTAAGTTCGCTTCTCGGGCATGTGCGACCTGCAGAATCAAACGGCTTGCCCCGGCGGACCCCGACAAGACAACTGGGTGAATCATCACCAGGGTGTTCGCCGTTCACGGCGGAAATCTGCTTCGCGCAACGTTTCAGGAATTGTAATGCCGACGATCAACCAACTCGTTCGGAAGGGACGAAAGAAAGTCGAGAGTAAGACCGACGCACCGGCCCTGGAGGGCTGTCCGCAGAAACGCGGTGTGTGCACGCGGGTCTACACCACCACGCCCAAGAAGCCGAACTCGGCTCTGCGAAAGGTCGCACGTGTGCGGCTGACGAACGGCATGGAGGTGACCGCGTACATTCCGGGTGAAGGGCACAACCTTCAGGAGCACAGCGTCGTTCTGATTCGCGGCGGTCGTGTCAAAGACCTTCCGGGCGTTCGCTATCACATCATTCGCGGCACGCTCGACGCCATCGGCGTGCAGGAGCGCCGCCAGGGCCGTTCCAAGTACGGAACCAAAAAGCCCCGCTAGTGGGTTTGGGCCGGCCCGGCCAGCCTGCGAATTGCTACTTTGCTGAAGCGAGAACGCTATGTCCAGACGAGCAAACAAGCAGCATCGTGAAGTCGACCCGGACCCGATCTACGGGGAAAAGCGGGTCACGAAGTTCATCAACATGATGATGCGCGACGGCAAGAAGCACACCGCCGAGCGCATCTTCCTGGAGACCTTCGATGCGGTCGAAGAGGCGACCGAGACCGACCCGATCGAGGTCTTCATGAACGCCGTCGAGAACGTCAAACCGGCCGTCGAGGTTCGGTCGCGACGCGTCGGCGGCTCGACCTACCAGGTGCCCATGGAAGTTCGCCCCGAGCGGCGGGCCGCCCTGGGGATGCGCTGGATCATCGACGCGGCGCGCGATCGCCACGAGTACACGATGGTCGAGCGACTCACGAACGAGCTGCTCGACGCCTCGAATGACCGGGGCGGCGCCATTCGCCGCAAGGACGACATGCACCGGATGGCCGAAGCCAACAAGGCGTTTGCCCACTATCGCTGGTGATGCACCGGTCGGGCGAGGGCCCCACAGACCGACGTTCATATAGAAGACATTCTTCGACGAGAGACTGACCAATGCCACGCAAGACACCGCTCAGACGCGTTCGAAATATTGGGCTGATGGCCCATATCGATGCCGGTAAGACGACGACTACCGAGCGGATCCTCTATTATACCGGTGTCTCCCACAAGATCGGTGAGGTCCACGACGGCGCCGCCGAAATGGACTGGATGGAGCAGGAGCAGGAGCGCGGAATCACGATTACCTCCGCTGCGACGACCTGCTACTGGCCGCTGGATGACGAAAAGTACCGATTCAACATCATCGACACCCCGGGCCACGTCGACTTCACCATCGAGGTGGAGCGTTCGCTTCGTGTGCTCGACGGGTCGATCGCGGTGTTTTGTTCCGTGGGTGGCGTGGAGCCGCAGTCCGAGACCGTGTGGCGCCAGGCCAACCGCTACAACGTCCCGCGGATGGCATTCGTCAACAAGATGGACCGCGTCGGCGCCGATTACGACGCAGTGGTCCAGCAGATGCGCGACCGACTGGGAGCCCGGCCGGTGCGCATGCAGATTCCGATCGGCAAAGAGGACGACTTCGAAGGGGTCATCGACCTGGTCAAGATGAAGGGCATCGTCTGGAATGACGAGAGCCTGGGCGCTGACTGGGAGTACATCGACATCCCCGACGAACTCCAGGAAGAAGCCGAAGAGGCCCGCGAGAAACTGATGGAAGCGGCCGCCGACTTCGACGATGAACTGATGATGAAGTACCTGGAGGGCGAGGAGATCTCCGAAGAGGAGATCCACGAGGCGATCCGAAAGGGGACCCTCGAGATGGAGATCGTCCCGACCTTCTGCGGCACCGCGCTCAAGAACAAGGGCGTGCAGCCGCTGCTCAACGCCGTGGTTCGCTACCTGCCGGCCCCGTCGGACGTCCCGGCCATCGAGGGTGTGACCCCCGAGGCCTACCGCCGGATCACCGAGCAGCACGCCGAGCCCGAAGAACAGGACAAAATCAAGCGCCACGCCGACGACGACGCTCCGTTCTCGGCGCTGGCCTTCAAGATCATGTCCGACCCGTACGTCGGTCAGTTGACCTACTTCCGAGTCTACTCGGGTACGTTGGAGTCGGGCAGCTACGTCTACAACTCCACCAAGGACAATCGCGAGCGCGCCGGTCGCATCCTTCAGATGCACGCGAACTCGCGCGAGGAACTCGACAAGGTCTACGCCGGGGACATCGTCGCCGGAGTCGGGATGAAGAACACCACCACCGGGGACACGCTGTGTGACGAACACGACACCGTGGTCCTGGAGGCGATGGACTTCCCCGAGCCGGTCATCGAGATCGCGGTGGAACCGGATTCGAAGGCCGACCAAAACAAGCTGTCGGAGTCGTTGCAGAAGCTGGCCAGAGAAGATCCCAGCTTCAGTGTCTACGTCGACGACGAGACGGGTCAAACCATCATCGGCGGCCAGGGGGAGCTTCACCTGGAAGTCATTGTCGACCGGCTGCTTCGAGAGTTCAAAGTCGAAGCCAACGTCGGTCAGCCGCAGGTCTCGTACCGTGAGTCGATCACCGAAGAGGCCGAGCACTGGGAGCGCCACAAAAAGCAGTCCGGTGGACGCGGACAGTTCGCCGAGGTCGAATTCGAAATCGAACCGCTCGAGCGTGGCTCGGGGATCGAGTTCGAAGAGACCATCAAAGGCGGTGTGGTGCCGAGAGAATTCTTCAGTGCCGTCGAGAAGGGCATCCGCGAGACGGCCGAAGCCGGCGTGCTCGCCGGGTATCCGGTCGTCGACTGCAAGGTCACGCTCGTCGACGGGTCGTACCACGAGGTCGACTCCGATGAGATGGCCTTCAAAACTGCCTCATCGAAGGCGTTTCGCGCGGCGGTCCGAAAGGCGTCGGCGAAGATTCTCGAGCCGATGATGGAAGTCGAGGTCGTCACGCCCGAAGAATTCATGGGCGACGTCATCGGCGACCTGAACGGGCGGCGCGGCGAGATCCTGGGTATGAACCCGCGAGCCGGGGCCCAGGTGGTCGACGCGGTCGTTCCGCTTTCCGAAATGTTCGGCTACGCCACTGACCTGCGAAGTATCTCGCAGGGGCGAGCCAACTACACGATGCAATTTTCCCACTACGACTTCGTTCCTCAGAGCCTCGCTGACGAGCTGATTTCGGACGCGACCGGCGGCGTGTGACGTCCAGGAACGCGTTCCACTGATTCACTCGAAGCGATACAAGGAGTTCAACGATGGCCAAAGAAAAGTTCGAACGAAACAAGCCGCACCTCAACGTCGGAACCCTGGGTCACGTCGACCACGGCAAGACCACTCTGACGGCCGCGATCACACGCGTGCTGTCGGACCAGGGGCTCGCCACGAGCGCCGAATTCGAGGACATCGACAAGGCGCCCGAAGAGCGTGAGCGTGGCATCACGATTCAGTCGTCTCACGTCGAATACGAGACGGAGAATCGCCACTACGCCCACGTCGACTGCCCCGGCCACGCCGACTACGTCAAGAACATGATCACGGGTGCCGCCCAGATGGACGGTGCCATCCTCGTGGTCAGCGCCGCCGACGGCCCGATGCCCCAGACGCGTGAGCACATCCTGCTCGCCCGTCAGGTCGGCGTCCCGGCCATCGTCGTGTTCCTGAACAAGGCCGACATGGTCGACGACATGGAGCTCATCGAGCTCGTCGAGATGGAAGTCCAGGAACTGCTCGAGGGCTACGAGTACCCGGGCATGGAGACGCCCATCATCGTCGGCTCGGCGCTTCAGGCGCTCAACGGCGAGAAGGGCGAGTATGCCGACGAGGCGATTCTCGACCTGATGGAAGCCGTCGACGACTACATTCCGGAGCCGGAACGTGACGTCGACCGTGACTTCCTGATGCCCATCGAAGACGTCTTCTCGATCGAGGGTCGCGGAACCGTCGTGACCGGCCGCGTCGAGCGTGGCCGCATCGACCCGGGAACCGAGGTCGAGATCGTCGGACTCAAAGACGAGCCGACCACGACCACGGTCACCAGCGTCGAGATGTTCAACAAGGACCTCGACTGGGGCCAGGCCGGCGACAACGTCGGATGCCTGCTTCGTGGTATCGAGAAAGAGGACGTCGAGCGTGGTCAGGTGCTGGCCAAGCCGGGCACCGTCACGCCCCACAAGAAGTTCGAGGCCGAGGTCTACATCCTGGAGAAGGACGAGGGTGGACGCCACACGCCGTTCTTCCCGGGTTACCGGCCGCAGTTTTACTTCCGCACCACCGACGTGACCGGTGAGGTCACCGAGCTGGAGTCGGGCACCGAGATGGTCATGCCCGGCGACAACGTCACCCTGACCGGTGAGCTGATCGAGCCGATCGCCATGGACGAGGGTCTGCGCTTCGCGATTCGCGAAGGCGGCAACACCGTCGGCGCCGGCGTGATCACTGAGATCATCGAATAACGGGCAAAAAGGGGCGCCGCGGCCGTCCAGCCGCGGCGCTCCGGCTCTGGTTTGCAGCCAGGGCAGACAAGTCCCGGATACGGCTTGATCTTGGAGGACGGCTCGTATAGCGTCCCGCGGCGCGCCGGGCGACCCCCGGGGCTGCCAAGTCACCGTAGAATGTCGCGGCTTCACACGCTGTCGTTACACTGTGAAGTCGTTTTCTTTTGTGACACATCATCTGGGCCCGGCCCATCGGTCGTGCCCGACATCATCGCCTGATTGTATGGCGTCCACCCCCGGGTGGCGCCCCGAGAAGCCGAGGAAGAGTCATGGACAGCGACAAAATCCGCATCAAGCTGAAGGCCTACGACCACAAGCTGCTCGATGCGTCGGCCCGCGAGATCGTCGAGACGGCGAACCGCACCGGCGCGAATGTGTCGGGGCCGGTTCCCCTGCCGACGCAGATCAGTCGGTGGACGGTGCTGAAGTCGCCGTTCAAGGATAAGAAGTCGCGCGAGCAGTTTGAGATGCGCACACACAAGCGCCTGCTGGACATCCACGACCCGAAGCAGCAGACGTTGGATGCGCTGATGCGCCTGGACCTGGCCGCCGGTGTGAACGTAGAGATCAAAAGCTAGACCGGCTGCGGCGCTCCTCCCGAACCCACGCAACAGTATCTACCGTTCGGTCGGATCACCTCAACGGTGAGGTGCCCGTGAAATCGGGCCACACACGAGCCGACGCGAACGCACAAGGAGTCGCACACGATGAACATTGAACTTGTCGACATCGAAAACGAGGCTGCCGGGGAGATGGACCTGGCCGACGACGTCTTCGGCGTCGAGGTCCGCGAGCACCTCTTCTGGGAGGTCGTCAAATGGCAGGAGGCCCGCAACCGACAGGGGACGGCCAAGGCCAAGCGACGCTCCGAAGTCAGCGGCGGTGGTAAAAAGCCCTGGCGTCAGAAGGGAACCGGCCGCGCCCGACACGGAAGCATCCGTTCCCCGCTGTGGGTCGGCGGTGGTAAAGCCCATCCGCCGGAGCCGAAAGACCACAGCTACCAGCTCTCCAAGAGCAAGCGTCGCGCCGCGCTGAAGGCCGCCCTGAGCGCCCGTGCCGAAAACGGCAACCTGCGCGTCGTCGACTCGCTGGAGCTGCCCGAAATCAAGACCAAGCGGGCCGTCGAGATGCTCGAGGCGCTGGATGCCACCAACGCCCTGGTCGTCGACGTCACCGAATACGACGAAGACGCCGGCGAGGTTCTGCACAACGAGGCGCTTCGCCTGTCGGTGCGGAACCTGCCCGACGTCAAATACCTCGCGGCCGAAGGCGTCAACGTCCGGGACATCCTCAACCACGAGACCCTGGTGCTCAGCCAGGCGGCAGCCGCCCAGATTCAGGAGGGACTCGAGCAATGAGTACCGCATACGACATCATCCTCGAGCCGATCATGACCGAGAAGTCGGTCTACATGCTCGAGCAGGAAAACAAGGCGACCTTCCAGGTCAAATACGACGCCACGAAGCCGCAGATCAAAGCGGCGGTCGAAGAACTCTTCGACGTCAGCGTCGAGAAGGTCAATACACTCATCATGCCCAGCCAGCCCCGGCGCGTCGGGCAGTACATCGGCGAGAGCTCGGCCTACAAGAAGGCCTACGTGACGCTCTCGGACGATGACTTCCTCGACTTCTACGCCCTCGACAGCGCTGGCCAGGAAGCGGGCACCGTTTAACCGAGCCGCTAGAGGATACGAATCATGGCAAACCGAGACTACAAACCGACGTCGCCCGGACGACGATTTGCGCGGCTCAGCGACTTCTCCGAAGTGACGAAGTCGGAGCCCGAAAAATCGCTCACCGAGGAGCTGCGCTCGACCGGCGGCCGCAATTCCGACGGTCGGATGACCGCGCGGCACCGCGGCGGCGGGCACCGGCGACGTTATCGAAAGATCGACTTCAAGCGCGACAAAAACGGCGTGCCGGCGACGGTCGCCGGGATCGAATACGATCCCAACCGCACCGCTTATATCGCGCTGCTTCATTACGCCGACGGCGAGAAGCGCTACATCATCGCCCCGCAGAAGCTCAAAGAGGGCGACGAAGTGGTCACCGCGGCCGATGCCGACATCAAACCCGGCAACGCCAAGCGCCTCAAGCACATGCCCGTGGGCACCGTCATTCACAATGTGGAGATGAAGCCCGGCAAGGGCGGACAGATGGCGCGTTCGGCGGGATGCTGGGCGCAGGTCGTCGCCAAAGAGGGCAAATACGGACTGCTCAAGCTGCCCTCCGGCGAGCACCGTCGCGTGGAGCTCGAATGCCGCGCCACCGTCGGGTCGGTCTCGAATCCCGAGCACGAAAACGTGTCGCTCGGAAAGGCCGGCCGCAACCGCTGGAAGGGCCGCCGTCCGCACACACGCGGAGTGGCCATGAACCCCATCGACCACCCTCACGGTGGTGGTGAAGGTGCGACCTCGGGTGGACGCCACCCGGTCACGCCCTGGGGTCAGGTCACCAAGGGCGGCAAGACCCGTCACAACAAGCGCACCGAACGATTCATCGAGAAGCATCGCAAGACGAAACGCAACTGACAGTGACGCTCCCCCGGGGAGCTCACGCCGAGCAAGGAGACAACCGTGCCACGCTCAATTAAGAAAGGACCATACGTCGACGACCACCTCCTGATGAAAGCTCAGGAGGCGCAGGAGAAGGGCGAGCGAAAGGCGATCAAGACCTGGAGCCGCCGGTCGATGATCATTCCCGACTTCGTCGGCTTGACCTTCGCCGTGCACAACGGCCAGAAGTTCGTGCCGGTGTATGTCACCGAGAATATGGTCGGCCACAAGCTCGGAGAGTTCGCGCCGACACGCACGTTCTATGAGCACAGTCGGCAGCAGACCACCCGGGTGCGCACGCACTGAGTCGCCCCATCGCCCGATGAGACAGAGTCATGGCTAACGCAACACAACAGAAGACACGCGCCAACACGGCGAGTGCTCGTCACGTCAGGATCGCGCCTCGCAAGGTGCGCATGGTCGTGGACCTCGTGCGCGGCAAACCGATTCTGGAGGCGCTGGATATTCTCCAGTTCACCCAGAAGCGCGCCGCGCCCATCATTTCGAAGGTCATTGAATCGGCCCTGCGCAATGTCGAGGAGAGCGACGACCTCAACTGGGAGATCGACGACCTCAAGGTCGAAGAGATCTACGCCAACGAGGGCCCCACGCTCAAGCGGTTCAAGCCGCGGGCCATGGGTCGCGCCACCACGATTTTGAAGCGGACGAGCCACATTCACGTCGCCCTCGCGCCAAACAGCTCAGACTGAGGAGGTCGTTTTGGGTCAGAAAGTACATCCAAATGGATTTCGACTCGGGATCATTCGGTCCTGGACGTCGAAGTGGTTCGCCGAAGGCAAAGAATACGCCGAGTGGCTCCACGAAGACCTGCGCATCAAGCGCTTTCTGCGCGATGCCGTCGGTCACACCGGTATCAGCCGGATCGAGATCGAGCGGATGGCCAACAAGGTCAAGATCACGATCTTTACGGCCAAACCGGGCATCGTCATCGGCAAGCGCGGAAGCGGGATCGAGAAGCTGAAGGGCGACCTTCAGGAGATCACCGACAACGAGATCTTCCTGAACATCCAGGAAGTGCGCAAGGCCGAGCTCGACGCCAAGCTGGTGGCCGAGAACATCGCCACGCAGTTGGAGCGGCGCGTCAGCTTCCGGCGGGCGATGAAGAAGTCGGTGCAGACGGCCATGAAGTTCGGCGCCGAAGGCATCCGCGTGAATTGCGCGGGTCGTCTGGGCGGAGCCGAGATGAGCCGGCGTGAATGGTATCTCGAAGGGCGCGTTCCGCTGCACACCCTCCGGGCCGACATCGATTACGGCCTGGCGGAGGCGGAGACGACCTACGGCATGATCGGCGTGAAAGTCTGGATATTCAAAGGCGAGGTTCTGGAGGCCGACGCGAGCTTCTGAGCCGTTGAGGCTTCAGGCGCGGCGGACCGACGACCTGCTCAATAGGAGAACACACTATGTTGCAACCCAAACGAGTACAGTGGCGCAAGCAGCAGCGCGGCCGCACCAAAGGGAAGGCCACGCGCGGCACCACCGTTGCATTCGGCAAGTACGGCTTGCTGACGACGGAGCCGGCGCGCATCACAGCGCGTCAAATCGAGGCCGCCCGTATCGCCATCAACCGCCACATCCTCAGGACCGGGAAGGTCTGGATTCGGATCTTTCCCGACAAGCCGGTCTCCAAGAAGCCGGCCGAGGTCCGGATGGGGAAAGGCAAGGGACCCCCGGAACACTGGGTCGCCAAGGTCAAACCGGGTCGGATGCTGTTCGAGATGGACGGCGTCGACGAGGAGACCGCCCGCGAGGCCCTTCGACTCGCCGCGCACAAGCTGCCGATCAAGACGAAATTCGTGGTCCGAGGAGAGATTCTATGACCCCCGAAGAGCTCAGAGAACAATCCGACGAGGAGCTCCGCGACCTCGAGGACCAGCTCGACGATGAGCTGTTCCGGCTGAAGATGCGCCATCAAACCGGCCAGCTTCAGCAGACCGCGGAGTTGAAGTCGAAGCGCAAAGACATCGCACGCATCAAGACGATTCTTCGCGAACGGGAGCTCGGCGCCGAAAGCTGAGCCCGTCGCCTGGATAAACGAGACCGTTATGGCTGAGACGACCGAAACAGAGACGAACGAGGCAGACACCCCACAGGCGGACGCCTCCGAGAAGCACGAGCGCAAGACGCGCACCGGCACCGTGACTTCGACCGCGATGGACAAGACGATCGCCGTCGAGGTGACCCGTCGGTTCATGCACCCGATGTACAAGAAGTACGTCCGAGACCGGAAGAGCTTCAAGGCGCATGATCCGGACGAGGAATGTCGGGTCGGCGATAAAGTGCTCATCGAAGAGACGCGTCCGCTTTCGAAGGACAAAAATTGGCGGATTCTCGAGGTCATCGAGAAGGCGCCGGTGGTGTGACACCGCGGTGTGACCACCGTGGTCTGAGGCCAGCGGACCCGCCCAACCGGAGGTAACAGAATGATTCAGCAAGAGACAAAATTGGACGTCGCCGACAACTCCGGCGCAAAGAAAGTCCAGTGTATCAAGGTACTCGGAGGCTCGCAGCGACGCTACGCCTCGGTGGGCGACGAGATCATCGTGTCGGTCAAGGAAGCATTGTCCGACGCGAAGGTCGCCCAGGGCGAAGTGCAACGCGCCGTGGTCGTGCGGACCAACAAAGAAGTGGGCCGCGACGATGGAACCTACGTGCGATTCGACGACAACGCCGCCGTGCTGGTCGACGACAACGGCCTGCCGGTGGGCACGCGGATCTTCGGGCCGGTCGCCCGCGAGCTTCGCACCAATAATTACATGCGGATCATCAGTCTGGCCGCCGAGGTCCTCTGAGCATCAGGGGCCCGGCCGCGGAAAGGCGATGGACCGGAAGGAGATTTGTTATGCACGTTAAAACCGACGACGAAGTGTTGATTCTGGCCGGCAAGGACAAAGGCCGAGTCGGCGAGGTCCTGGACGCGGATCCCGACAACGGACGCGTCAAGGTCGAGCGGATGAATATGATCGTCAAGCACCGCCAGCCCAATCAGATCACGGGCGAAGAAGGTGCACGCGTCGAGCGCGAAAACTGGATCGACGCGTCGAACGTCGCCCTCTTCATCGAAGAGGACGGCGAAGACGACGAATTCAACCGCCGTCCCGTGCGTGTCGGCTACCGATACGTCGGGGCCGACGGAGAACTGTTTACCGACAAGCGCGCCGCCCGCGACAGCTTCGAGGGCGACGGGCCCGAGGTCATCGAGAAGGTACGGATCGCCCGTCAGACGGGTGACGTACTCGATCCGATGCCCACATACTGAGCGAACTGCCCGAAGATGGGCGAGATGAACTGGACGGCGGTGCCGCAGGGTCGAGTGCTTGACACCTCAAGGCCCTTCGGTTAGTCCACCGTCCCCTGAAGAGACGGTCTTTTTATTGGAGAAATCAATGTCGTTTCTGCGCGAAAGATACAAAAAGGAAGCGGTCCCGGAGTTGATGGACGAGTTCGGGCTGGACAACCAGATGAATGTCCCGAAGCTCGAAAAGATCATCGTCAACATGGGCCTCGGCGAAGCCGTCGATAACCCCAAGGTGATCGACAAAGCCGTCGACGAGTTGGCGGCGATCACCGGCCAGGAGCCGGTCGTCACCAAGGCCAAACGCTCCATCGCGGCCTTTAAGGTCCGCGAGGGCATGCCCATCGGGGCGAAGGTCACCCTGCGCGGGACCTACATGTTCGAATTTCTGGAGCGCCTGATCTATGTGGCGCTGCCGCGTGTGCGTGACTTCGAAGGCACGAATCCGAAGGCCTTCGACGGGCACGGCAACTACACGCTCGGGATCGACGAGCAGATCATCTTTCCGGAGATCGATTACGACAACGTCGACAGCATTCGCGGACTCGGGATCACGTTTGTCACCTCGTCGGACGACGACGAGCAGGGCCGACGGCTGCTCGAGTCCCTGGGATTCCCCTTCCGTGGGACCCAACCCAAGAACTGAGGAGGCTGCCATGGCTAAGAAAGGTCTGGTTGAAAAACATAAGAAGGACAAAAAATACGACGTCCGCGAGTACAACCGCTGCCCACTGTGTGGCCGCGCCGATGGGTATCTGCGGAAGTTCGATATGTGCCGCATCTGCTTTCGGGAGCTGGCCCACAAGGGCGAGATTCCGGGCGTGGTCAAGGCGAGCTGGTAACGACTGTCGCAGAGGCGAGAGAGAACAATGGCCAACGTAAATGATTCAATCGCGGATTTTCTGACACAGATCCGCAACGCCCAGATGGCGAAGCATGCCGAGGTGACGGTCCCGGGCTCGAAGTTGAAGTTCGAGATCGCCAGGATCCTGTCGGACGAGGGATACCTCTCCGATGTGGAATGGTCCGATGAGGGCCCCCAGGGGCAGCTTCGCATCGAGATCCGCTACGACAAGGACGAGGTCCCCATCATTCAGGGGCTCGAACGAGTCAGCCGGCCGTCGCGACGCGTGTATGTAGCCAGCGACGAGATCCCGGATGTCCTCAACGGACTCGGCGTCTCGATCCTGTCGACCTCCCACGGTGTGGTCACCGGCGATCAGGCCGAGGCGGCCAACGTGGGCGGCGAGTACGTCTGCCGGGTCTACTGAATTGACGGGGCGCCAAGCGCCTGTCTTGTACGCATCTTGAACGCAGCAGTTTTGAGCGAAGGAGTCTGCTATGAGCCGCATCGGAAAGCAGCCGGTCGAGATCCCGGACGGGGTCGAGGTCGACATCGGAGACGACGAGTTGACCGTGTCGGGCCCGGAGGGTGAATTGACCCGGGAGATCGACGGTGACCTCGAGCTGAGTCTCACCGACGACGAGCTCGTCATCGACCGACCCGACGACACCCGCGATGCCCGCAGTATTCAGGGGCTGACGCGCTCGCTGATCGACAGCATGGTCAGGGGCGTCCACGAGGGCTTCTCCAAGGAGCTCGAGATCAACGGCGTCGGGTACCGTGCCGAGCAGTCCGGTGAGTTTCTTCGCTTCGACCTCGGCTTCAGTCACCCGATTCTGTTCGAGATTCCCGAGCAGGTGACCGTGGAGCTGCCGAGCCAGACCGAGATCAAGTTGAGCAGCCCCGACAAGGAACTTCTCGGCCAGGTGGCCGCGAAGATGCGCGACCTTCGGCCGCCGGAGCCCTACAAGGGCAAGGGCATCAAGTACGCCGACGAGCGTGTCCGCCGAAAGGTCGGCAAGGCCGGCGTCGCGTAGAGACCCGTATTGATTTTCAGGTGTCGCCGCCCGCTGCGTCGGCACCTCGCAGGAGGAATGCATGCAGAGTAAACGTCAGCGAAAGAACAACCGCTTGCGGCGCAAGCGGCGCGTGCGAAAGAAGGTGTTTGGCACGCCCCGTCGGCCCCGGTTGTCCGTCTATAAGTCGAACCAGCACATCTACGCCCAGGTGATCGACGATCTGGCCGGCCATACGTTGGCCAGCGCGTCGACCGTCGAACAAGAGGCGTCGGACGACCAAGATTTGAGCAAATCCGAGCAGGCCGAAGAAGTCGGCCGCCGCGTCGCCGAGCGGGCGCTCGAGAAAGATATCGACAAAGTCGTGTTTGACCGCAATGGGTTCATCTATCACGGTCGGTTGGCATCGGTTGCCGACGGCGCCCGTGACAATGGACTCCAGTTCTGAGGAGATAGATCGTGGCATACGGACGCACAGACGATCACAATCTGGACCTGGAAGATACCGTCATCGACATCAACCGGGTGTCGAAGGTGGTCAAGGGTGGGCGCCGGTTTGCATTTGGCGCCATCGTGGTTGTCGGAGACGGCAACGGCCACGTCGGAGTCGGCTACGGGAAGGCCAAAGAGGTCCCCGAAGCCATCCGAAAGGGCACCCAGCAGGCCAGTAAGGAACTCATCGAGGTCCCCATCGTGGACGGGACGATTCCCTATGAAGTCACCGGCGAGTACAACTCCGGCGAGGTGCTTCTGAAACCCGCATCTCCGGGAACCGGCGTCATCGCTGGCGGACCGGTGCGGGCGATTCTGGAATCGGCCGGCATCGAAAACATCCTGACCAAGAGCCTCGGCTCGAACACCCCACACAACGTGGTCAACGCTGTGATGGAGGGACTCGGCCGGCTCTACCACCCGGATGCCTACCGCGACCGGCTGGAGCGTGAGGAGACGGTTCCTCAGGAAAACCCGGCGCAGATGGCGGCGAGGATCGCCGGCGACGTCGAGTGATTCCAGCTTTCAGGCCATCCACAAGGAGAGGTTATGAGTGAACTCAGCAATCTGAAACCCCCGGAAGGGGCAAATCAAGAGTCCACGCGCAAGGGTCGTGGTCCGGGCAGCGGCCAGGGCAAGACCTGCGGGCGAGGGACCAAGGGACAGAAGGCGCGTTCGGGCGGCCAGATTCCGACCTACTTCGAAGGTGGGCAGACGCCGTTGTACCGCCAGCTTCCCAAGTACGGTTTCAAGAATCCGACCGAGACCGACGTCGCTGTCGTCAACGTGGGCAAGATCGCCCGCCAGTTCGAAGACGGCGACGAGATCGATGTCGAGGCCCTGGTCGAGGGCGGCCATGTGCGCCGCAGCTTCGACGAGTTGAAAGTCCTCGGCGAAGGCGAGATCGACATCGCCGTGACGGTCCGGGTCCACCAGTTCAGCGAGTCGGCCCGCGAGAAAATCGAAGCGGCCGGCGGTACCGCAGAGGTCGTCTGACGTGGCTACAAACTTCACCGACATGCACAAAGTCCCCGAGCTGCGGCGGCGGCTGCTGTTTACGCTCGGGGTCCTCGCCCTCTACCGGGTCGGTGTCTTTATCACCGTGCCGGGAGTCAATCGCCAGGCAATGCAGGCGATGATGGGCGGGGGCGGGGGCTTCTTCGGGCTGATCAACCTGTTTACAGGTGGCGCCCTGAAGATGATGAGCATCTTCGCCCTCGGAATCATGCCGTACATCTCGGCGTCGATCATCATGCAGTTGATGACGGTGGTCGTCCCCGAGGTCGAACGGCTACAGAAGGACGAGGGCGAACAGGGCCGCCGGAAGGTCAACCAGTGGACGCGCTACCTGACGGTGGTCATCTGTGTCGTCCAGGGCTTCGGGATTTCTCTGTACCTGGAGAACATGCACGCCACCGGCCAGGGGCCCGACCTGCTGATCCAGACCGGCTGGGGCTTTCGGCTCATGACGGTCCTGACCCTGACCACGGGGTCGATCTTTGTGATGTGGCTCGGTGAGCAGATCGATGAATACGGCATCGGAAACGGGATCTCGCTGGTCATTACCGCCAGCATTATCGCCCGCTTCCCGGACGCCGTCTTCCAGACCTACCAGAAATTCAGTACCGGCGGGATCACCACGTTCACAATCCTCGCCATCCTGTTTATCGCACTCGTCGTCACCGCGTTCATCGTCTACATGGAGAGCGCTCAACGGCGCATCCCCCTGCAGTACGCCAAACGCATGGTCGGGCGGCGCATCTACGGCGGCCAGCAACACCACCTGCCGCTAAAGGTGAATATGTCCGGCGTGATCCCGCCGATCTTCGCGTCGTCGATGCTGATCTTCCCGACGACCGTGGCGAGCTACTTCCAGGACTATGCCATCGGCCAGCAGATTCAGGCCGTCCTGGTGCCGGGCGCGTGGCAGTACAATCTGATCTACGTCGCGCTGATTATCTTCTTCACCTTCTTCTATACGGCCGTACAGGTGAATCCGGTCGACATGGCCGACAACCTCAAGAAGTCGGGCGCGTTCGTCCCGGGCATCCGCCCAGGAAAACGCACGGCCGAGTACATCGACACCGTGCTGACGCGACTGACGACCGCCGGGTCGGTCTATCTGGCCGGCGTGTGTGTGATGCCGTACTTCATCCAGGATTACATGAACGTCAGCTTCTACTTTGGCGGCATCAGCCTGGTGATTACGGTCAGCGTCGGACTGCGGACGGTCAATGAGATCGAGAACTACCTGATCACCCGCGAGTACGACGACTTCAGCGAGACCGCCGGCCGACGACCCGGAGAGGCGGGACAGATCTCCGGACGCGACCGAGACTGATTATGCCAAAGACCAAATTGATGTTGTTGGGCCCGCCGGGGGCGGGGAAAGGCACGCAGGCCGAACGCATTACCGAGGCACTGGAGATTCCGCACATCTCCACGGGTGACATGCTCCGAGACGCCCGTGATCGCGGGACCGACCTCGGCAAGAAGGCCGCCGAATATATGAACGCCGGCGAGCTGGTGCCCGACGACGTCGTCATCGGCATCGTCGAAGAGCGGCTCGAGCAGGACGACGCGCAGGATGGCTTCGTGCTCGACGGGTTTCCGCGCACGCTGAATCAGGCCGAGGCGCTGGATGGCCAGGGTGTCAAACTGGATGCGGTCCTGAGCCTGGAGGTCTCGGAATCCGAGATCGTCCGACGGCTCAGCGGGCGGCTCCATTGCCCCGAATGCGGAGCGGGCTACCACAAATCCTTCGACCCGCCCCAGACCGAAGACGTCTGCGACGAATGCGGACACCAGGGGCTGGAACGCCGAAAGGACGACCAGCCGGAGGTCATTCGGGAGCGGATGAGGACGTACGAGGAGAATACCGATCCCCTCAAGAGCTTCTACGCCGATCGGGGTGTTTTGGTCCGGATCGACGGAGAAGGCTCGCCTGAGGCGGTCGCCGGGCGGATTGCGCAGGCGATCGACGCGGTTTGAGCACTCTCGCCGGACCAAGGTTGACTTCGGCGGGGGACATCGCTATCTAGCGGACCTTGATGCGCACCGAGGCTGTTTTCTCAGCACGCGGGGCGTCCACGCCGAATGTGGCTGCTTCGCCGGTGCACACTGAATTTCACGGAACGAGTTCTGTTCTATGGCCAAAGAAGAACCCATTGAAGTTGAGGGAGAGGTCACCGAGGCCCTCCCGAACGCCGTCTTTCGTGTCGAGTTGGAGAACGGACACGAAGTCCTGGCTCATATCTCGGGCAAGATGCGGATGCACTTTATCAAGATCCTGCCCGGCGACACGGTGACGGTGGAACTATCCCCATACGATTTGACGCGCGGACGCATCGTCTATCGCGAGAAGTAATCTCGCGGCGTCGAGTTCGCGGCCAAGTAACACCTAACACGGGAGCACGACATGAAAGTTCGACCTTCAGTCAAAAAGATTTGCGACAAGTGTAAGATCATCCGCCGCAACGGCGTGGTTCGGGTCATCTGTGAGAACCCGCGTCACAAGCAGCGCCAGGGTTGACGGCGACGGCCTCGAGCGAGGCGCACTCTGCGCCCCAAGGCCTCACCATCGAGATTGAGACCAAAGGAGTCTGGTTGTGGCACGCATAGCTGGTGTCGACCTGCCGAGAAAAAAGCGCGTGGATATCGCCCTGACTTACATCTACGGCGTGGGCCATTCCCGTGCCGAAGAGATCGTCGAGCGAGCCGGGATTGACGGCTCGACCGACGTCAAAGATATGACCGAGGGCGAGATTCGGTCGCTTCGACAGACCATCGACGAGAACTACACCGTCGAGGGAGACCTGCGCCGTCAGGTGCAACGAAACATCAAGCGGCTCAAGGATCTGGGCTGCTACCGTGGCATCCGCCACCGGAAGGGTCTTCCCGTTCGCGGCCAGCGCACCCGGACCAACGCCCGGACGCGCAAAGGGCCGAGTTCCTCGACCGTTCGAAAACGACGTTCCTAACACAGCCCGGAAAGGGCGCGCCCTCCGGCTCTTCGACGCGAGGAGTCGCCGGGGTGCGTTTGCTTTTCGGATTGCAAGGAGACTGAACGATGTCCAACAAGAAGCGACGAGTGCGCAACGGCATCGCGCACATTCATTCGACATTCAATAACACGTTGATCACGATCACGGACAATCAGGGAAACACCCTGTCGTGGTCGAGTGCGGGCGCCGAAGGATTCAAGGGCTCCCGCAAGTCGACGCCGTATGCGGCGGGTGTGGCGGCCGAGACGGCGGCCAACCGAGCCCAGGAGTACGGGCTCGAAAAGATCAACGTCCGCCTGCGAGGACCGGGTACCGGCCGTGAGTCGGCGCTTCGGTCCCTTCAGTCGGCCGGGCTCAAGATTTCGACGATTCGTGACGTCACGCCGATCCCGCACAATGGATGTCGACCCCCCAAGCGGCGCCGCGTCTGATTCGTTTGCGGCGACTCTTGGCTGTCACACAGCAGCTGTCGACCACCCCGAGTGGGACTTCTTCGTCTGGCGGAGGCATATAGATGTATCGAAATTGGCGCAATCTGATTAAACCTCGCGAAATTGAGATCGATCAGCGCACTCAGAGCGAGACGTACGCCAAATTTGAGTGCCAGCCCCTCGAGCGGGGCTACGGGGTGACCGTGGGCAATGCTCTGCGCCGCGTGCTGCTCAGCAGCATTCGGGGCACGGCGATCACCAAGGTCAAGGCTGAGGGAGCTCTCCACGAGTTCACCAGCCTCCCGGAGGTCAAGGAGGATGTCACCGACATCATCCTGAATATCAAAGAACTGAAGCTCAAGTCCCATGTGGAGGAGCCGCGGACCCTGACCATCGACTTCGAAGGTCCCGGGAAAGTCCGCGCCTCCGACATCCAGAACGACGGGCAGGTCGAGATTCTGAATCCCGACCACGTGATCGCCACCGTCGACGACGGCGGCCGGCTTCAAATGGAGCTGACGGCCGAACGTGGCCGCGGCTACGTGCAGGCCGACCAACACGAGGTCGAAGACGACCCCATCGGCGTCGTGCCCATCGACTCGATGTTCAGTCCGATCGACAAGGTCAACTACAAGATCACGAACGCGCGAGTCGGTCAGCGTACCGACTACGACAAGTTGACCCTGGAGGTCTGGACCGACGGAAGCGTGGTGCCGGAAGATGCCGTCGCCTACGCCGCCAAGATTCTCAAAGAGCAGCTCACGATCTTCATCAACTTCGATGAGGACATCGAGCCGGACATCGTCGAAGAGGAAGAAGAGCCGGAGTTCGACGACGAGCTGCTCAAGCCGATCGACGAGCTGGAGCTGTCGGTCCGAAGCTACAACTGCCTCCAGAGCGCCGGGATCACCCACGTGGGCGATCTCATCCAGAAGACCGAGGCGGAGTTGCTGAAGACCAAGAACTTCGGCCGCAAGTCGCTCAAAGAAATCAAAGACATCCTCGACGAGCTGGGATACGAACTGGGGACTTCCCTGGAGAACTGGCCGCCGAGCGATCTGAAAGACGAAGACGACGAGGAGTGAGCTGATGCGACATCGTCATAAAGGAAATAAACTCAACCGCGGCCCGGACCACCGAAAGGCGACGATCCGGAACCTGCTGAAGAGCCTGGTCAAATACGAGCTGGTCCAGACGACCGACGCTCGGGCCAAGGAACTTCGGCGGTTCGCCGACAAGCTGATCACGCTGGGCAAGCGCGGCAGTCGACACGCCTTTCGCCAGGCGCAGTCGAAACTCAATGACCGCGACCTGGTCCACAAGGTCTTCAATGACCTGGCCGAGCGCCCCGAGATCGCCGAGCGCGAAGGCGGGTACGTCCGACTCATCAAGGTCGGCAACCGCAAGGGCGACAATGCGGCTATCACGCGGATCTCCTGGGTCGGGTCGAACCTGGAAAACACCGAGGAACTGCGCTTTCCGGACCACATCCTCGACCTCATCGAGAGCGAGGAAGTCGTCGACGACGAAGAGATCGAAGACGAGGATCCCGAAGAAGAGGTGTGATGCCGGGACGAAGACAACCTGGCAGCACAGAACACGTTTGAACGAGCGCCCGGCCATCCGGCCGGGCGTTCGTGTTTGGGTCTCGCGGACAATCAGGTGACGAGCCGAGGACGAGCATGCGACATACGTGGAAACGAAGGGGATGCGTCGCGCTGTGGACGCTCCTGTCGATGTTGTTGGTCGGCTGTTCGACCTCTGGCGCGGCGGGCGCCGATGAGCAGACTCCGAAGGTGCAGACCGCCGAGCCCGCCGAAAGCGACGGGCCCGATCGGATCATCTTGCTGATCGGCGACGGAATGGGGGCGTCGGCCCAGACGGCGGCGACCTACGCCGCCGGGCGGCCGCTGGCGATGACCACGATGCCCTATCTGAACTTCATCACGACCCATTCCTGGGAGTTCGTGACCACCGACTCCGCCGCCTCGGCCACCGCGTTTTCGACCGGACACAAGACTCACTATGAGGGCGTCAGCGTCGAGCCGGGGACGACCAAAGAGCAGGAGACCGATCCGGCCTTTCAACTTCGCACCCTCATCGAGGAGGCCGAGGCCCGAGACTGGAAGACAGGCCTGGTGGCGACGGCGCGGATCACCCACGCGACCCCGGCCGCCTTTGCCGCCCACCGGGCCAATCGCGACAGTTACCAGGCGATCGCCGACGACCTGCGCGGGTCAGGGGTCGATGTCCTTCTGGGGGGCGGGCGCCGCCACTTTGCACAGCGCGACGATGGCCGCGATCTGTTGGCCGGGTTTCGCGATGACGGCTACACCGTCGTCGACGATGCCGCCGGTGTCCGCCGGGCACGCGAGACCAGCGACCGGCTGATCGGCCTGCTTGACAAAAAAGACCCGCCGCCGATGCAGGCCGACGAGCCGCGCAAGATGTCGCTGGGCGAGATGACCTCGTCGGCCCTGTCGGTGCTGGATCGCAACAACGACGAGGGTTTCTTTTTGATGGTCGAGGGCTCGCAGATCGACTGGGAGGGCCACGATCTTGACGGCCCGGGCGTCATCGAGGAGACCCTCGACTTCGACCGCGCCGTCGCCCGAGCCCTGGAGTACGCCCGCGACCGCGACGATACCCTGGTGGTCACGGTCGCCGACCACGAGACGGGCGGTCTCGGCGTCTACGACAACCAGGATGCCGAACGCTACCTGGAGGCCCTGGGAGGCCGCCAGAAGGCCGAGTCGCAGGTGGCGTACTCCTCGAAGGCCGAGACGGAGGCGCCGGCCGCCGTCGCCGAGGTTGACGCCGGCGGCTACGACAAACACGGCGCGTCGATGACGGATTCGTCGCTCGATCTGGACGAGACGTTCGAGGCGGAGAGTTTTTCGACGATATTCGGTCACCTCTCGGTCGCAAGCCGGGCCGGTATCGACGACGCGTGGGATATCTACGGCACCCACACCCCGGAACTGATCCCGCTGTGGGCCGAGGGTCCGGGCGCCGAGATGGTGAATGCCTCGACCGACAATACCCACCTGGGTGCGGCGCTGCTGTCGATGATCTCGGGGACCGCCCGGTTGACCGAGACCTCCCCGGAGCGGACCCCCTCGGGTGTCGGCGAGGTCGAGCCGCGCAATGTCATACTCTTTGTGGGCGACGGCATGGGACTCGATGCGATCACCGCCGCCGCATACAACGGCGGCTCGCTGGCCATGCGCGAGCTCCCATTTCGAGGGCTGATGGCGACCCACGCCGCCGACCGAATCGTCTCCGACCAGGCCTCGGCGGCCACCGCCCTTGCGACGGGCCGGCGCACGATGCGCGGGTCTGTCGGCGTCGGCCCCGATGGCGAGGACCTCATGTCCGTCCTCGAACTCGGTGAGGCTCGGGACATGAAGACGGGCATCGTCTCCGACGGGCTCGTCGTCGGCGACTCACTGGCCCCCTTCTACACCTCCGGCGGCGAGGAGGTTCCCTCGCGCCGGGCCCGTCTGAAGGATCTCCTCTCCGCGGGCATGAATGACGACGACTCGAAGGGCGTGGATGTCGTCTTCGGTCACGGATCCGACGGCGAGGCCGAGCGGGCTCGCAAAACACTTCAGAAGCGTAACGTGGGCCTTGCGACAAGCTGGGCAGACGTCGCCTCGGGCGACGGGCCGAGCTGGGCGCTCATGCCCTTAAACGGCGGCTCGACCTCCAGCAGCGCGTCGCTGGCGTCGATGACCAAAGAGGCGATCCGCCGGCTTTCGGCCGACAATCAGGCCTTCTTCCTGGTCGTCGAATCGAACCGAATTGGCGAGCTTCAACGGTCCATGAACCGAGACGCCGCGGTTCCCCAGGCCGTCCGGGGTTTCGACCGGGCGGTTCGCGAAGGGATGAAATTCGCCCGAAACGACGGGCGGACATTGGTCGTCGCCCTGGGTGATCGCGACTACTCGTTGACCGTCCTGGATGACCACTATGGCTTCTCCTCGGACGTCTGCCATGCGGCCAAACGCTGCGGCGGGTCGTACGAGATGAACGAAGTCGGCGTCGACGCCCAGGGACTCGACGCCGTCGAGGGGTTCGACGACCGGGACTTGCAGGGAAAGTTCGCACCCCCGACCCTGCTGTTGCAGTACGGCTGGGCCGAGCAAGAGGCATCGCTGCGGACCGACGGCTCCATACAGGGCCCGGCGACCGCGAACTTTACCCCCGTGTTTGCCGGCGGCCCCGGCGCCTCGCAGCTTCGAGGTATGATCGACCAGCCCGACGTGGGACAGTTTCTGGTCGAGTGGGCCAGCCAGTGATTCAACGCAATTTAATCGAGGAACGAACATGGCCGCACGCAGGACCGTTCTGGAGCTAAAAGAGACCTATCGGGAGGGGACGCCGCTGACCGTCGTCACCTGCTACGACTACACCTTCGCGCGGCTCGTCGAATCCGCCGACATCGACGTGATGCTCGTCGGCGACAGCCTTGGCAACGTCATCCAGGGGCGCGACACGACCCTGCCGGTGACGCTCGACGACATCGTCTATCATTCTCGAGCGGTGAGGCGTGCCGACGGCCAGTCCCATCTGGTCGCCGACATGCCCTTTATGAGCTACCAGTCCAGCGACCGCGACGGCATGAAAAACGCCGGCCGGCTCATGAAGGAGGGTGGCGTCCAGTCGGTCAAAATCGAGGGCGGCGAGCGCGTGGCTCCGCTGATCGACAGATTGACCGACGCCGGCATTCCCGTGATGGGCCATCTGGGTCTGACTCCACAGTCCGTCCACCAGTTCGGCGGCTACAAGGTTCAGGGCCGCGGTGAGGCCGGCGACGAGATGATCGAGGACGCCCGCGCCCTGGAAGATGCGGGCATCTATTCGCTGGTCCTCGAGATGGTCCCGGCCGATCTGGCCGAACGGATCACCGACGCAGTCGACGTACCCACGATCGGCATCGGCGCCGGCCCCGAGACCGACGGACAGGTGCTGGTTCTTCAGGACCTTCTGGGCCTCGACAACAGCTTTAAACCGAAGTTTCTCAAGCGGTTTGCCGACCTCGAGGAGACCGTGGTCGACGCTCTGGAGCGCTACCGCGACGAGGTGCGTTCGGGAGAGTTTCCAACCGACGACCACGCGTGGTAATCCCGTGCCGATGAAGACTTTCGGGACAATCCCACACCAACCGACATGAAGATCTGCCGTACGATCGAAGAGTTTCGCCGGGCCCGATCCCAACTCGACGGGACCGTCGGATTTGTGGCCACCATGGGGGCCCTGCACGAGGGACACCTTTCTCTGATGCGCAACGCCCGCGAGCGGGCCGACCACCTATGCGTCAGTATCTTCGTCAATCCGACCCAATTCGAACCGGGCTCGGACTACGAATCGTACCCTCGCGAGCTCGAATCCGATGCCGAAAAATGCCGCGACCTCGGTTGCGAGCTGATCTTCGCCCCCAACCCCGAAGAGATGTATCCCGACGGCCACTCGACGACCGTCCACGTCGAGGGGATGGATGATGTACTGTGTGGCCCGCAGCGGCCCGGTCACTTCGACGGGGTCGCCACCATCGTCACCAAGTTGCTGAATATCGTCGAACCCGACGTCGCCGTCTTTGGCCGCAAGGACTACCAGCAGCTCGCCATCCTTCGTCGGATGGTGCGCGATCTAGATATGCCCGTCGAAATCGTCGGCGCTCCGACGGTCCGCGAGGACGACGGGCTCGCCGTCTCCAGCCGCAACCGATACCTCGACGACGACGAGCGCGCCCGGGCCACCTGCCTGGCAGAGGGGCTCGCCGAGGCATGGGAGCTGTGGAACGGCGGCGAACGCGACGCGGAAGCGCTTGTACAGGCGGCGCGGGACGTCGTCTTGAACGCCGCCGACCCCGAGGCGATCGACTACGTGCAGGCGGTCCATCCCGACTCCCTGGAACGCCTCGACGACCGTCCGGATTCGACCGTAGAAGACGGCGTCGTCATCGCCATGGCGGTCCACGTCGGTGAGGCGCGGCTCATCGATAATCTGCGGCTCGACGGCCCGCTTCCCGAAGAACTTGGCGACTACGTGACCGGTTAAAAGGCGGTCATTATCGACCGTTCAGGTTGACTTTGCGGATCTCGGTCGCTAATTACTGAACGACGATTCATTCAATGGATGGTACCGACTTTACGGCGAATTGAGCATGGAAACCAAGGAAGAAAAAAAGGCCCAGGGGGATAAACGAGAGAAGATCCTGCAGGGAGCGCTCGAAGCGTTCGCCAAAAAGGGCTTCTACAACACGAAAGTCTCGGAGATCGCCGATGAAGCCGGCGTCGCCGACGGCACGATCTATCTGTACTTCAAAAACAAAGACGATCTGCTCATCTCGTTGTTCGAAGACCGGATGGAGTGGATCATCGACCGGATCGAGGCCGAACTCGAGCAGGTCGAGGGCGGCACCATCGAGAAGGTGCGCCGGTACATGGAGTTGCACTTCCAGTTGGCGGTCGAAAACCCGGCGCTCGCCGAGTTCATCACCGTCGAGCTTCGCCAGAGCGCGAAGTTCATCAAGGAGTACGACAACCCGAAGTTCGGCGACTACCTGGGCATTCTGAAGCGACTGATCGAAGAAGGCCAGCAGGACGGCACCTTTCGCGAAGACCTCGACAGCCGGCTCGTCAGTCGGGCCGTCTTCGGGGCGCTCGACGAGGTGCTGCTGCAGTTGACCCTTTCGGCCGAGAAGCCCAGCGACGTCTCGCTGGAGGCCACGCAGGTATCGGCCCTTCTGATCGATGGGCTTCGTGCCAGAGAATAACGTTCGCACAGAAGTAACGCTTACGTCCGATGCAAGGAGGATGCGATGAAGATTTTGACGACTGTCAAACGGGTCACCGACCCGGACCAGAAGATCACGATTTCTGATGACGGCACCGCCGTAGAAGCAGAAGGCGGCGAGCATGTCATGAACCAGCTCGACGAATGGGGCGTCGAGGAGGCGGTCCGGATCAAAGAGGATCACGGCGGCGAAGTCGTGGTCGTCTCCATCGGCCCGCAGGAAGCCACCAAGGAGATCCGAAAGGGGATCGCCATGGGCGGCGACCGCGGCATCCTCGTCGAGACCGACGAAGATGTCGACAGCGACGGGGTCGCCCGTCTGTTGGCCGAGATCGCCCAGGACGAAGAGCCCGATCTGATCACGCTGGGTAAGTTGTCGCTGGACACCGATCGAAATCAGACTGGACAGCTTCTGGCCGGCTACCTCGGTTGGCCGCAGGTCACCCAGGCCTCGAAGGTCGAGGTCGACGGCGACTGGCTGAAGGTCACCCGCGAGGTCGACGGCGGCGAAGAGGTCAAACGCGTGCAGACGCCGGCGATCATCACGGCGATCGAACGGCTCAACGAGCCGCGATACGCCTCGCTGCCCGGCATCATGCAGGCCAAAAAGAAGCCGCTCGACGAGACGAGCCCCGACGAACTCGGCGTCGACATTGCGCCGAAGGTCAAGGGCGTCAAATACGAGCTGCCGCCCGAACGCGAGGCCGGCGAAATCGTCGAAGACGTCGATGAACTCATCGAAAAGCTGCGCGAAGAAGCGAACCTCATTTGACCGTCGCCGAGGTTGAACGCGCAGAACATCGAACAGGAGAGCACCCATGAGTAACGTACTCGTTGTAGCAGAGATTCAGGCCGGCAAGCTTCGCTCCAGCACCTTCCCGACGATCAGTTTTGCCCGGGACGCCGCCGACGCTATCGGCGGCGAGGTCTACGCGCTGGTCCTCGACGACGACGCCGGCGACATCGCCGATGCCGTCGCCAAGCGGGGCGTCGACAAGGTGTTGACCGCCGAAGCCCCGGAATTCGAGACCTACACCGCCGAGACCTGGGCGCCCGTCGTGGCTCAGGTGGCAAAGCAGGTCGACGCCGAGATCGTCTGCGGCCCGGCCAGCTCCCAGGGCTCCGACTACCTGCCCCGCGTGGCGCAAGCGCTCGAGGCCGGGATGGTCACCAACGCCATGGACGTCACCAACGGCGACACGCTTCGCTTCAGGCGACCGATCTGGTCGGGCTCGGTCATCAAGACCGTCGAGGTCACCACGCCCACCAAGATCGTGTCGGTCCGAACCACCGACTTCGACGATTCGCCCGAGGGCGACGCCGCCCCCATCGAGTCCGTCGATGTCGACGTGCCCACCTTCGACAACGTCGAGCACCTGGGCCTCGAGCTCGTAAAGAGCGAGCGCCCGGAGCTGACCGACGCTGACGTCGTCATCAGCGGAGGCCGCGGGCTCAAATCCGCCGAAGCCTTCGACATGCTCGAGGAACTCGCCGACCTCTTCGGCGGCGCCGTCGGCGCCAGCCGCGCGGCGGTCGACAGCGGCTACGCCCCCAACGACTGGCAGATCGGCCAGACCGGAAAGGTCGTGGCCCCGGAACTGTACGTCGCCATCGCCATCTCCGGAGCCATCCAGCACCTCTCCGGGATGAAGGGTTCGAAGTTCATCGTGGCCATCAACACCGATCCCGAGGCGCCGATCTTCGACGTCGCCGACTACGGCCTCGTTCAGGACGCCTTCGAGGTCGTGCCGGAGCTCAACGAGAAACTGAAGAAGCTCGGCGTGGGCGACTGAAGACATCCCCGGGCTCCCTACCGGTCGCATCGGGGGGATCGCTGCGCGCCTTCGGCGCGCGGCGACTGTCGATCTCCGTGCTCGCGAGTCCTTCAGCGCAGCAACCGATCTTCGTGCTTGCGGGGATTTTCGAGCACGAGCTTCGTAGGCTGATGGGGTGCGTGCTTGCGGGATTTCTTGGGCCCGCTGGGGTCGTGCTTGCGAAGAGGGCAGCTGGCTGGAGATGGTCACCCCCGGGCTCCCATCCGGTCGCAACGGGGTGATCGTTGCGCGCCTTCGGCGCGCGGCGACTGTCGATCTCCGTGCTCGCGTAACGTTCAGCGCAGCAACCGATCTTCGTGCTTGCGGGGTCTCCACCTCCGCACGTCTGCTGATCTCCGCGATCACGTGGTCCGCGGCTTCCCGTTGTACCTCGTACGTCCTACGCGGCCCGCGCTCACGTCGTCCGCGGCCCCGTCGTACCTCGTACGTCCTACGCGGCCCGCGCTCACGTGTGCCGTGAAACTGGATAGCTAGAAGGCTGCCCCTGCGGGTGTTATAGTCCCCACGACACGTGATCTGCAGACATGTTGTGAGGCTGTAATGAGTAAGCGCTACTGGATCGTATCGTCGTTGTTCGCCCTCGTCGCCGGGATGCTTTTGGCGGGCTGTGCGCCCGAATTTTCCGACGACAAATGCGAGACGAACCGGGACTGTTTTTTGGATGAAATCTGCGTCCAGGGCCGCTGTCAGGTCGCGCCCGATGAAACCGACGGTGGTATGGGCGACGGCGGCATGGACGATGGTGGGATGGACGATGCCGGCGATACCGGTCCCACGATCAGGAATATTTTGGCCTCGCCGGAGATGGTCGAGGTCGGTGTGGGGCGCACCGCTTCGCTGGAGGCCAGGGTCATCAACTCCCGCGGAGAGGTCATCACGCCGGAGACCGATGTGAGCTGGGACGTCGGGAGCGGCGACCTGGCGAGCGTCACGAATACCAGCGACTCCGGGACCGTCGCCGAGATCGAAGGGTTGATGGCCGGCGACACAACGGTGACCGCCAGCGTCGGCGACGTATCCGCGCAGGTCTCGCTTTCGGTCGTCACGGTCCCCGTTTCGCGGGTCGAGCTTACCCCGCAAACGGTCTTTCTGACGGTCGGTACGACTGAAACGCTGCAGGCGACTGCCTACGATGCCGAGGGGAATGAGCTCGATAACCGAGACTTCGACTGGAGCAGCGCCCAGTCGGGCGTCGCGTCGGTCGACGATCAGGGCGTTGTGACCGCCAGCGGTGCAGGTGCCACGGAAATAACGGTTTCCTCCGAGGGACGTTCGGCCACCGCTACGGTAATCGTCGAACAGTCCGCGGTCGCCGGCCTCAGCATCGAGCCGAATATGCCGACGACGGTGCTCATCGGGGAGTCGACGCAGTTGAATGCCGTACCCTTGAATGACGCCGGCGATCCGCTCTGCAGCGAGGCTGCGTACACCGACACATCGACGCCTTGCGGACGGCCGTCTGCTTGGATCTCGGGCTCGTCGTCGATCCTTAGCGTCGACGATACGGGGATGATTACCGGTCAAGCCGTCGGCGATGTGACCGTGCTGGTCGAGCTCGACGGCTTCCGCGCTACGGCCGAGGTGACCGTCGAGCAGCCGAACCGCGCACCCACCGCCGATGCCGGGGCCGACCAGACCGTCGTCCAGGGTGATCAGGTAACCCTCGATGGAAGCGGCAGCAGCGATCCCGACGGCGACAATTTGACCTACAGTTGGAGCTTGTCCGGCCCGAGCGGTTCGTCGGCGACCCTCTCGGATCCATCGGTCGTCGACCCGACGTTCACGCCCCAGACCACCGGAACCTTTACTGCCACGCTGACCGTCGATGACGGCAACGGCATGACGGCGATGGACACGGTCGAGATCACCGTGAATCCCGACGTCAATCAGCCGCCGACGGCGTCGATCGCGTCGATCTCCAGCCCCGCGGCGACCGGCACACAACTGAATCTGGACGGATCGTCGAGCAACGATCCCGACGGCTCGAACGCCAGTCTGACCTACACCTGGTCGCTTCTGGCCCAGCCGACCGGGTCGACGGCGTCGCTCGGTTCGACCAGCGGGCCGAGTTCCACGATTACTCCCGATGTCGAGGGCGCCTACGAGGTCGAATTGACCGTCGACGACGGCATGGACACCGACACCACGTCGGTCATCTTCTACGCGACGGGTTCGCCCTCCGGGAACACGGCGCCGACCGTGCAGCCGCTGTCGGATTCGACGGTTGTGCTGCCCTCGGGTGGTTCGGACACGGTCAGCCTCAGCGCGTCTGCCTCCGACCCCGACATGGGTCAAACCCTGACCTACCAGTGGTCGATCACCGCCAAGCCATCGGGTCTGTCGAGTTCCGACCAGCCATCATTGAGCAACGCAAATTCGGCCAACGCCACACTCACCGTCAACGCCACGGGCGACTACATCGTGACCGTATCGGTGAGTGATGGGGTTGAGACCGCGCTCGCGTCGAAGCGGGTCGAGGTCAATGCCAACCAGCCGCCGACCCCGTCGATATCGGTCTCACCGTCATCGTCGGTCGCGACCGGTACCCAGGTGACCGTGGACGGCTCCGGCAGCACCGACCCCGAGGGTGGCACCATCTCCTACACCTGGAATCTGACCAGCACGCCCTCGGGCTCATCGGCGATGCTCTCGAGCACGAGTTCGGCGCAGTCGAACTTCACCCCGGACGTCGCTGGCAGCTACACGGTCGAGTTAATCGCCAGCGACCCGAACAACGCGACGGCGTCGACCACGGTCACGATTCAGGCCAACAACCAAACGCCGACCGCTTCCGCCACGATCTCGCCGTCCAACAGCGAACCCACCGGAACCCAATTGACCCTGGACGCCTCCGGCAGCACGGATCCCGAAGGCGGCACCCTGACCTACAGTTGGTCGGTGACAACGGCCCCGTCGGGCTCGTCAGCGACCCTTTCATCGCCGTCGATGGCGTCGACGAACTTCACGCCGGATGTCTCCGGCAGCTACACCTTCGAAGTCACGGTCACGGACCCCGAGGGCGCGACCGACAGCACTACGATCAGCTTCACTGCGACCAACCAGGCGCCGACCGCCTCGGCGTCCATCTCGCCATCCAACAGTGAACCCACCGGAACCCAATTGACCCTGGACGCGTCCGGCAGCACGGATCCCGAAGGCGGAACGTTGACCTACAGTTGGTTGGTGACGACGGCTCCGTCTGGATCGTCGGCGACCCTGTCGTCGCCCACGATGGCGTCGACGAACTTCACGCCCGATGTCTCCGGCAGCTACACCTTCGAGGTCACGGTCACGGATCCTGAAGGCGCGACCGACAGCACGACGATCAGCTTCACTGCGACCAACCAGGCGCCGACCGCCTCGGCGACGATTTCGCCGTCCAACAGCGAACCCACCGGAACCCAGTTGACCCTGGACGCCTCCGGTAGCACGGATCCCGAAGGCGGCACGCTGACCTACAGTTGGTCGGTGACGACGGCTCCGTCGGGCTCGTCGGCGACCCTTTCATCGCCCTCGATGGCCTCGACGAACTTCACACCGGATGTCTCCGGCAGCTATACCTTCGAAGTCACGGTCACGGATCCCGAAGGCGCGACGGATACGACGACCATCAGCTTTACGGCGAGTTAGATCTGGGCGTTGGAGGCCGCGGCGGCGCGCCTGCGGCGCGACACGCCGCGTGATCGCCCGGTTCGATGCGCCGCGCTGGCGCGGCGCGAGACCGGGATGACCATCATTCTGAAATCGACCAACCCCCGTGCCGGCATCTCCAGCCGGCTGAAAACCCCGCAAGCACGCACCCCATCAGCCTACGGCGCTCGTGCTCGAAAACCCCCGCAAGTACCAGGATCGATTGCTGCGCTGAACGTCCCGCCAGCACGAAAATCGTCAGTCGCAGCGCGCCGCAGGCGCGCAGCGATCCCCCCGATGCGACCGTCAGGGAGCGCGGGGTGACCGGAGTGCGAAAATCGGTCTGCGTTCGTTCGCTCAACCTTGCCGAACCCCCGACCCTGTTTACTGTTTAGCGTGTATGGAGGAAATCCCTCCGCCCAACTATCCATCAAGCCACAATTTAAGCTGTAGGAGTACCTTCTATGCGCACGGATAAGTTTACAATAAAGACGCGAGAGGCGCTGGCGGATGCCAAAGATCTGGCCGACGATCGCGGCCATCCCGAGCTGCGCCCGATTCATCTTTTGAAAGCCTTTTTGGACCAACCCGAGGGCATCGTGGTGCCGATGCTCGAGAAGCTCGGCGCCCGGCCCGACCGGATTAAAAAGGCCGTCGACGACCGCATGAGTAGGCTGCCCACGGTCGAAGGAGGCCGGCTCGACTTTTCGAATCGGCTCAACGACCTGCTCAAGCAGGCTAAAAACGAGGCCGATTCGCTGGACGACGAGTATGTCTCCACCGAGCACGTCTTCCTGGCGATGACCGAAGCCAAGGGCAAGGCCGGGGAGATTCTGCGGGAAAATGGCATTGATTACGATGATGCGATGGCTGCGCTGAAGGACCTGCGGGGCGGCCAGCGCGTGACCGATCAGGACCCCGAGTCGAAGTATCAGGCGCTCGAGAAGTACATGCGCGACCTGACCGAGGAGGCGCGCCAGGGCGACCTGGACCCGGTGATCGGGCGCGATGTCGAGACGCGCCGTGCCCTACAAGTGCTGAGTCGGCGCACCAAAAACAACCCCGTGCTGATCGGTGAACCCGGCGTCGGAAAGACGGCCATCGTCGAGGGGATCGCCAAGCGGATCGCCGCCAACGACGTGCCCGAGAGTCTGACGAGCAAGCGCGTCATGGCGCTCGATCTGGGCTCGCTGTTGGCCGGCACCAAGTATCGCGGTGAGTTCGAGGATCGCCTCAAGGCGGTGCTCAACGAGATCGACGAGGCCCAAGGCGAGATCATCGTCTTTATCGATGAGTTGCATACACTGGTGGGTGCCGGCGCCAGCGAGGGCGCGATGGATGCGTCGAACATGCTCAAACCGGCGTTGGCCCGCGGTGAGCTCCACTGCATCGGGGCGACGACGCTGGGTGAGTTCCGCGAGCACATCGAAAAGGACGCGGCACTGGAGCGCCGATTCCAGCCAATTCTGATCGAGGAACCCTCGGTCGACGACACGGTGACGATCCTCCGCGGCCTCAAGGAGCGCTACGAGGTCCACCACGGGATCCGGATCGCCGACCAGGCGCTGGTCGCGGCCTCGAAGCTGTCGGATCGCTACATCAGCGACCGATTTTTGCCCGACAAGGCGATCGACCTGATCGACGAGGCGGCCGCCGGCGTGAAGCTCGAGCTCGAGAGTCTGCCCCAGGAGATCGACGTCATCGAGCGCGAAATCCGGGCGCTCGAGATCGAGCAGGAGGCCTTGAAGTCCGAGACCGACGAGAAGTCGAAGGAGCGCCGCGAGGAACTCGGCAGCGAGATCGCCGAGCTCCAGGAAAAGGTCGACACGATGAAGGCCAAATGGCAGCGCGAGCGCGATGTCATCGACCAGATCCGCGACCTGAAGGGTCAGATCGAGGACCTGAATCACGAATACGAGACCGCCGAGCGCGAGGGTAAGCTCGACCGCGCCGCCGAGATCCGATTCGGCAAACTGCCCGAAGTCGAGGAGGAACTCGAGGAGCGCCAGGACGAGCTGCAGGAGATCCAGGAGAAGGGGAGCTTCCTGCGCGAGGAGGTCACCGACGAGGACATCGCCGAGATCATCAGCCGCTGGACCGGCATCCCGGTCTCGAAGATGCTCCAGTCCGAAAAGCAGAAGCTGCTCGAGATGGAGGAGCGGCTGCACGAGCGGGTCGTCGGCCAGGATGAGGCGATCGAATCGGTATCCGATGCCGTGCGTCGGGCGCGTAGCGGTCTGCAGGATCCGAATCGCCCCGTCGGCACCTTCATCTTTCTGGGGCCCACCGGCGTCGGGAAGACCGAGCTGGCGCGGTCGTTGGCGGAGTTTCTGTTCGACGACGAAGACAACATGGTCCGGCTCGATATGTCGGAGTACTCCGAGAAGCACTCCGTGGCCCGGATGATCGGGTCGCCGCCCGGGTACGTCGGCCACGAGGAGGGCGGTCATCTGACCGAGCACGTCCGGCGAAGGCCCTACTCGGTGGTGCTGCTCGACGAGATCGAAAAGGCCCACCCCGAGGTCTTCAACACCCTGCTTCAGGTCCTGGACGACGGGCGGATGACCGACGGCAAGGGTCGGACCGTCGACTTCACCAACACGGTCATCATCATGACCTCGAACGTCGGCAGTCAGTACATCCAGGATTATGGCCACGACGAGCCCGAAAAGGCCGACGAGCTGGTCATGCAGGAGATGCGCAACACCTTCCGGCCCGAGTTTCTCAACCGGATCGACGACATCATCCTGTTCGACGCGCTGACCCGCGAGGAGATGCACGAGATCGTCGAGATTCAACTCGACCGGCTGGAGGAACTCGTCGCCGAGCAGGACTTCACCCTGACGTTGACCCCCGACGCGAAGGCGTGGCTGGCAAACAAGGGCTACGATCCCGACTACGGGGCGCGGCCGCTCAAGCGCGTGATCCAGGCCGAGGTCCAGAACGAACTGGCCAAACTGTTCCTGGAGGACCAGTTCGAGCCGGGCGCCATCGTGGAGGTCGACCACGAGGAGGGTGCCGACGAACTCACCTTCCGCGAAGCCGATGAAATGGCTGCGGAATGACCCGAACTCGCCGGCCGCAGTCGCACTCGAATGTGCGACTGCGGCCGGCCTTTTTGTGTGCGCCCACCTGATTTAGCCCGGTTGCCAATCGCGAACCGGGTCGTTATATTGCGATTCCGTCTGCCGTCCCAAATCGGCGGACACGTGATCTGACCGAATGCGAACCGACGGGCGTTTCGACAACGCCCTTCTGCATACCAGACCGCGGTATCCGCACGTTCATTCGTCCGGTGATCGACGAGTGAGTGCTCTGTGGTATTGCTGTTGAGTGGTCCTGTGGGAGTGGTGTGGACCGAGCGCCGGCTACCGATTTTGTAATTGCTGGAGAATCATGGCGAATCATCAGACGAAATACGTATTTATCACCGGCGGGGTGATCTCGAGCCTCGGCAAGGGCATCACTGGCGCGGCCCTCGGAGCCCTAATGGAAAACCGGGGTCTGAAGGTGACCTTCATCAAACTCGATCCCTACATCAACGTGGATCCGGGGACGATGAATCCCTTCGAGCACGGCGAGGTCTTTGTGACCGAGGACGGGACCGAGACCGACATGGATCTCGGCCACTACGAACGGTTTACCTCGGCGACGATGACCGAGGCGAACAATTGCACCTCCGGTCAGGTCTACGACGCGGTCATCAGCAAAGAGCGCCGCGGCGAATATCTGGGCACGACCGTGCAGGTCATTCCCCACATTACCGATGAAATTAAACAGCGGGTCTTCGATGCCTGCGGCGACGCCGACATCGCGTTTGTGGAGATCGGCGGCACCGTCGGCGACATCGAGTCGCTTCCGTTTATGGAGGCGATTCGACAGATGACCCTGGACCTGGGCCCCCAGAACTCGGTCTGCATGCACGTCACGTTGGTGCCCTACATCAAGGCCGCCGACGAGATGAAGACCAAGCCGACCCAACACTCGGTCAAGGCCCTGCGCGAGATCGGCATCCAGCCCGACATTCTGGTCTGCCGGTCGGACCGCGACCTGACCTCCGACATCAAAGAAAAGATCGCCCTGTTTTGTAACGTGCCCGTCGACCGGGTCATCACCGCCAAGGACGAGGAATCGATCTACGAGGTGCCCAGCGCACTGGCCGAGCAGGGCATCGACGAAGAACTCTCCGAAGCGCTGAACATCTGGTCGCGCAAGGCGGACCTGAGTCGCTGGGACCAGATCGTCGATCGCATCAAAAACCCCGAGGGTGAATGCACCATCGGGATCGTCGGCAAATACGTCGACATGACCGACAGCTACAAGTCGCTGAACGAGGCGCTGTTGCACGGCGGCATCGCCAACAAGGCCAAGGTCAATCTGAAGTTTGTCGACTCCCAGGAGCTGACGGCCGACGACGTGGCAGAGAAGCTCGACGACTGCCAGGGCATCCTGGTGCCGGGTGGATTTGGCGAGCGCGGCATGGACGGCAAGGTCGAGGCCATCCAATACGCGCGCGAAAACGACATCCCCTTCTTCGGCATTTGTCTTGGCATGCAGTTGGCCGTGGTCGAATACGCCAGAAACGTGGCGGGCATGGAAGACGCGAACAGCTTCGAATTTGACGAGGAGGCCGAAAGTCCGGTCATCTCGCTGATGCCCGACCAGGAGGACGTGGTCGACAAGGGCGCCACCATGCGCCTGGGGGCTTACCCCTGTGAGTTGGCGCCGGGGAGCCGCGTGGCCGAGATCTACGGGAAAAACGAGATCAGCGAGCGCCACCGCCACCGATTCGAGTTCAACAACGCTTACCGAGAGCAGCTCGAAGAGGCGGGCATGGGCATCACCGGTATCTCGCCGGACGACGTCCTCGTCGAGATGATCGAGTTGTCGGACCATCCCTGGTTTATCGGCTGTCAGTTCCACCCCGAATTCCAGAGCAAGCCGACCGACGCCCACCCGCTGTTTGAGAGCTTCATCGGTGCGGCGCTCGAGCACGGCCGACAAGCCGAATGACTCCGTTTCGATTCGACATGCGTACCGGGGTGGCGGCCTCGCTGGTCCTGTTCGGTTTGGTCGTTGCCGCAGGTTGTGGCGACGCCAAAGACGAAGCCCCGAGCGAAGACGAGGCCCTCAAGCGCAAGCTCGAACAGCAGGCCGCCGCCCGGGCCGACAAGGCGTCGGTGACCTTCGGCGCCATCCATCACCACCAGGGCGACGCCGAGCCCGGCGGCCCCTGGACCGTCGAGGTCGAAAGTGACCAGTCTAACAAGACGGTCCGCATCGACGAGGCGTATCTGGTGATGGCGGCCTTCGAGCTGCACGCCTGCGAGCCGGGCCGGGACGGCTACGAGCCCTCGGGCAATCCCGAACTCATCAATGGCCTCTACGACCTATTGGTGCCGCCGGTTTCCGCCCATGTGCCGAGCTCGGCCACCCGGCTGGGAACGCCGTACGTGGAAGACCTGTTGGCCAAGCCGGGCAGCGCCAAGATCATCGGCGAGATCGCGCCGCCTCTGGGGCGGTGGTGTCGAGTGGTCCCCGTCGTGGCGCCCGCCGACAGCGATGTCATGAATTCGACCTCGATCCGCACCGAAGAGATGGTCGGTACGTCGCTTCTGATCCGTGGCGCTACCAAGAAAGCGGGCCAGAGTGACGACGAGTGGACATCCTTTACCTGGAAGACCGACGCACGAACGACGGTCGACCTTCAGGCGATCGACCCCCGATCTGGTGAGAGCCCGCTCGGATTGGAGTCTTCGGGAGCCAGCGCGATGCTTCTGGTCGACAAGACCCTGGGTCCCGACACCTTCGGCGTCGATGAGGCGATCGAGACGCCCGGCCCGAAGGCCGCCGAAGCCATTCTGAAAAAGCTGACAGACACCTTCGAGATCCACACCTTTAACTAGCCACTACCATGCAAGTTTCGCCCGACGCCTTCGTCGTCGTGATCCCGGTCACCTGGGGCCGCGACCAGACCGACATGATCGAAGAGGTTCACCACGAGCTGTGGTTTGAACCGATGAACCTGGAGTGGCACGACGAACTCGCCGACGGCGCGCCCGAAGACGCCGAGGCTACGGGTACCATGACCCTGGAGGAGGGCGGTCCCTCGGAGCAGGTCGACGAGGTCGATGTGGTCATCGAGCCGCGCATCGAAGAGCTGAAGGGCGTGGCGGCGATGGCCAAGGAGGCCTTTACGGCGTCAGAGGCGTCGATGCTGACGAAACACGAAAAGGTCTGGCGGTTGGTGGTCACACCGGCCCAGACCGATGCCGAAAAGGGCGTCGATCACGTGGCGGCCTCACAGGTCGCCGGGCGATTGATGTACACGTTTGCCGAGGCCGGGGCGGCCGGAGCCTTCTTGCCCGCCTGCGGTGAGATGCACTCGCCGTCGATGATCCGCGATCAGACCGAGGATCTGACACAGGTACAGGCGCTGACCAATCTGTTTGTGAGTGCCTGGGACGAGGATGGCTGGATGGCCACCCGGGGGCTGACCTGCTTTGAGCTGCCGGAGTTGGAGACCGAAGTGCAGGGCAGCAAATTCAACGAGGCGTTCTTCCGGCTGATGGACGTCGCCGCCAACATGATCATGCAGGGCGAAGCCTATCCCGTGGGCGGGAACCTACGGGTGGGCGACCAGCAGTTTACGCTGGAGAAGGGGCGCCAGGGCCCGGAGGACCAGAAGGTCCCCACGGCCGGCACCTATGGCGTGCTGACGGTCCGCCCACCGAAGGTGAGCGCGGGCTCCTGAGAGCCCGGCTTCGAGGGCTCAGAACGAGACCGAGCCGCCGCCGCTGCTTCCGCTACCCTGGTTTTCACCGCGGGTCGGCTGCGGCTTGAACGGACTCACGCCCGTCTCCCATTTGCTGTACTTGTTGGCGGCTTCGGGCGGCGCGTAGACCTGAAGCGCCTCGAAGAGTCCGTCGCCATTCTGAAAGCTCATCTCGGCGCCCGGCTCTACGAAGATCGTCATCTTCGGCTCCACGGTGTACTCGGTGCCGTCGATGGTCAGGGTGCCCGAGCCGCGCAGAATGTAGAGGTACTGCTCCGACGGGTCGCTGTGCTTCTTGATGCTCCCGTTGGGACGCACCCGGAGCTTGCCCAGAAAGGCCTCTTTGCCTTCGGCCAGAATGCCGACCTGGGTGTCGCCGTCGGGCGCCTGCCGCGTCGCCGAGAGCCCTTCACTCATGACGACCTCGCCGAGGGCGTTTTTTTCGTCCTGCGCGGTGGCGGTGATGCCGACGCCCAGAATCAGTCCCACGACGAGTCCGGCCATTGTGTGCTGGATGTTCATGTCGTTCCTCCTGAAGTCGCGTTTGGTTCGCTGACGATCGTTCCGTGATCCAATTCGAGTGTATCTCCACGGCCGACGTCGCTGCGCCAGGCCGACAGTAACACGTCCGAGGTCTTTGCCCAGCCGATGTCTCCCTGATCGTCGATGGCGATGACGCCGAAGCTGCGCTCGCGGCGCTCCGCCTCGTCGAAGGTGCGCCGCAGGGCGTCGGGGAGCGAGAGTCCGTCTTCGACTCGCACGGCGATCCGCGTGGCCAGCCCCTCATCGAGGATGTCCTCGCCGATGCCCGTGCAACTGATGGCCGCCGACTCACCGGCGTAGTTGCCGGCGGGTGTGGCGCAGTCGCTGACTCGACCGACGCGTTCGTGGCCGCGGCCGCCGGTGGACGTCCCTGCGGCGAGCCGGCCTTCCGTGTCTCGGACGACCACGCCGACGGTGCCGTGACCGTCTTCGAAGCCGGGGTCGTCGTCGGCCACCAATTCGTCGGTGGCCGAGTCGACGTTTCTGCCCCGGTTTTTGGCCCACTTTTTGAGCCGCTTTTTGGTCACCGGCTCGTGGACGGGGATCTCGAGTTCTCGCAACAGCTCCTGGACTCCGGGCGCGGCGATGACCCGGTCACGTTCGTCCTGAAGAAACCGGGCCACATCGATGGGGTGACGCAGCCGGCGGGCATTGACCACGCCGCTGAAGTGACCGGCGTCGTTTTCCATCATCGAGGCGCTCAGTCGCACCTGTCCATCGGACTGGAGCACGGCGCCGGTGCCGGCGTTAAAGAGCGTGTCGTCCTCCAGGCGTCGGCATCCCTCGACGACGGCCTGGCGAGCATCTGCGCCGTCGGCGAGGATCTCCCAAACCTCGTCGCGGATGCGGCCCAGGGCGTTGCGGACCTTTTTGCGGCGACCATCGCCGATGGCGCTGCCGGCGCCACCGTGAATGATGATACTTGGAGTCTCCATACGTGCGCCAATTTATGCTGAGGGCTCGAACGTGACAAGTGGGGTTGGATCGTCGGTCACGTCACGGGGACGACCCGGCTGGCGTTGCGGTAGTAGACGCTGAATCCCTCGAATCGGGGCACGTGCATCGCCTGCGGGTCGTCTCCCTTGCGCGCCGCCTTGTCGGCCGGCTCCAAAATGACCTTCTGGGTGCTCGGCTGGACCTTGCACCGGTAGGTGCGGCCCATGTGGCTCCAGAGCCGGGGGAACTTCTCGCGCCACTCGGCCAGTTGATGGTCGTTCATGCCAAAGTGGTCGGCCAGGTCGGGTCGCAAGTCGTCGGGCTCCAGGAGCATCAGGTCGTCGTTTGAGCGCAGGCCGAGCTCCCAGAGGTGCTCGGTCAACCACTCCTCGGGCTCCGTGGGCGGCTCGACCTCGCCCCACCAACGCCGCTCGGCGGGCCAGCGCGCCAACACGTCCCACAGGTGCAGGTCGTCACGGATCCGGTCGCCCGCGTCGCGGAACATGCGACCTTCGAAGGTCAGCTCGGCAACGGCTTCGCACAGCGGCCGGCCGTCGAGCTCGCGATTGGTCGTCCTGAGCGTCCGGCCGGCGTAGGTTCTGGAGACCGTCGCCACGACACGGGGCGCGTCGGCGTGGCCCTTCGGCTTGGGCCTCGAGATCTCGGGCTCGCCGAGGCCCGCGTCGGCCAGTTGGGACTCGTCGGCGGGCAGCAACATGCTGCCGATGCCGTGGACGCCCTTGGAGCCGTCGCCGGTCCAGAACAGACTCAAGATCAACCCAGCCGTCGGATGGGTCAGCTTCTCGTCGCGTTCGCGCTCCTGGACCGGCGACTCGAAGGGGTAGACCGACACCTCGATATCTCCGTTTCCCCAGGGCTCCGAGCGGCCGAAGCTGGCTTGACCGTCGTCGCGGTAGCCCATCGCGCGCTCCCTGAGCACGAAGGCCGACTCGGGGATTCGATCGAGCAGGTACTCGGCCATGCGCCCCGGTTTGGGCAGGGGCCGGTCGTCGCTGAGGGGATCGGGCGCCGGGGCATCGACCATCGAACGCAGGCTCGACGAGATCTTTTTTGCCTCCTCCCACGCCGAGCGGTGCAGGCCGTGCTCGCGCGGACGGCCCTCACGCAGGGCGGTCAGTTGCGCGGTCACCTCGTCATCGCAGCCCTTAAACAGGTCGTTTCGATTCTGCTGCACCCGGTGAGTGTCGCCTCGTATGGCACCCATGGGCAAAATCAGATTCGTGGAACGCTGAAGCAGCGCCACCAGGTCGCACATCGGCCCGGCCATCTCGTCGGTCACGCCGATCAACATCCGGGCGTCGTGGGCATCGACCGGCAGCTCCCCGAGCCGCTCTCCCTTGTCGGTCAGCTCGTTGTCCTCATCCAGAGCACCGATGTCGCGTAGGCGTTGGCGGGCATTCTCCACCGCGAATTCCGGCGGTTCGGTCAGCCAACCCGCGCGGTCAAAACGTTCGCCATCGAGGCCGCACATCGCCGCCTGCAGGACCGGTTCGTCCAGTTCGATGCGCTCGATCTCCGGTGGGGTCGACGGCTTGGGTCGAAACCGCTCGCTCCAAAGCCGCACGCAGCGTCCCGGTTGTACGCGCCCCGCGCGGCCGGCGCGCTGGTCCATCGATGCCTCGGAGGTCGGCACCAACGCCAGCGCCGAGGCGCCGCCGCGATGGATCATCTGTTTGACCAATCCGCTGTCGATCACGGTCGTGACGCCGGGCAGGGTCACCGAGGTCTCGGCGACGTTTGTGGCCAGAAAGACCCGGCGTTTGTCCTGATCGTCAAAGGCTTTCGCCATCTTGTGAGGCGGCAGCCGGCCGTGGACTTCGACCAGATCCAGGTTGTGGGTGTTTGCCACCCCGCCGAGGGCGCCCTTGCAGTCCGAGATCTCGCCTTTGCCGGGCAGAAACACCAGGATGTCGCCGCCGTCGTCGTCGGGGCTCTCGCAGACCTCTTGGACGGCGTCTTTGACCCGGCCCTCCAGGCCGCGCGAGGTCGGTGCCTTCGGCTCCCCGGCGTAGGAGATGTCTACGGGATAGGTGCGCCCCTCGGAGCGCACCAGGTCGGCGTTCAGCTCCTCGGCGAGCCGTTCCGCCTCGATGGTCGCCGAGGTGAGGACGAAGGGGCCGAAGGCGGGGTCGTCCTGATGAGCGCGCAGGGTGGCGACGATGAGGTCGACCTCCCACCCGCGCTCGTGAAATTCGTCGACCAGGACGCCGGCAAACGGCCAGTCGTCTCCCCCATCGGCACCGCCGAGCATCCGCAATGCCACGCCGGTGGTGGCGAAGATGACCTCGGTCTCATCCGACGTACGATCGTCAAACCGCACCCGGTACCCGATCGACTGGCCGGCCTCCTCTCCGCGGCCCTTCGCCAGGTACTGGGCGAGGGACCGACAGGCGACACGTCGGGGCTCGACGACCAGGATCGGCCCATCGAGTGATTCGGCCATCCACAGGGGAAGTCGCGTGGACTTTCCCGACCCCGTCGGCGCCACCACGATGGTCGGCCGGTCGGCTCGGAGGCTCTCCTCGAACTCCCCGCGCTGCTTGTCGATGGGTAGGGCGTCAGCCAATCGTCTTCCTTACCGGTGAACCTTGAATCTAGAGAACTCCCCGGTCGGCTCGGTCCAGTCGACTTCGACCGACTCGACCCGGGCGCGCTTCGGTCCGGTGTGGGCCCACTCGACCAGCCCCTCGATCGCGTCTTTGGAACCCTCGACAACCGCCTCGACGCTGCCGTCGGGCTGGTTTTCGACCCAGCCGTAAAGCCCGCGCTCCTGGGCCTGCCGCCGGGTCGACGCCCGATAGGTGACACCCTGAACGTGTCCCGTGATCTTCAGTTCTGCTCGTGCTTGGCTCATGACAACCGTGTCAATGTTGGTTGACTCATGCTTATTCGATCAATTTAGTGCCAGCTTCCATAGGAAGCGGTTTGAATGTGGCTCCGAATACGATAAGATGCGGGAAGAAGTCGACAACTCGGCGCGGCAGTATCTATGCGCTCTTTCGTGTACTCTGATTCTGGAGACTGAATATGCCGAAACGACGATACCTGATTCGATCCGAGAATGCTTCGCAGTTGAGCGGCTCCGAGCAGGAGCAGTTCGTGGATGATGTCTATTCGATCCTCGATGGCGGAGAAATCCGAGGGGTGTTCGTTGCGAATGGGGGATGGAGTTGGCTCGATGTCGAAGGCGACCGAGCTGAAGTTGAAGATATTGTTCAGCAGTTCAAAGAACTGGACGACGTCGGTGCCGTCGAGTTCGAGAAAACCGATGATTCCTCAGATTGGACCATAACCGATAGTTGGCACGGTCATGGGGACAATGATGCGCACAGGCCGTAATCCTCGATAAGCTCCACGAGAATCCGGTCATGCCTCTGGGAGATGGCTTCGAATTTGTTCGGCTTTCGAGATTCTCCCGGAGGCTTCGTACATCGGAGCAACCAATTCTACTAGTCTGCGCACAAGTTCGGGACCCAGCCTTTGATCCGTCGCGATGTCAAGGGCTTCGTACAGCAGCTCTCCAAGCTGCTCATTGAACGATTTTCGGTTCGAGGCAAAATCCTCCAGTTCTAGAATTATCTCTTTGGATGCGTCCTCATTGGATCTGTGCAATTCGAGGTGGAGTTTCAACGCCCTTTCCAAGCTTTTAAGACGGCCTTGGGTCCGGTCATTAGTCATCTGCATCGTTTGAGTCAGCAATTCTTCGGCAGTCTCTAGATTGTCTAGCTTCAGCGCAGCCTGCGCCTGTGACAGCCTCATCAATCCCATATCTTCGGGCGATCCAGACAACAGACGGGCCGCCTGCTCAAATTTTTCGAAAGCGTCTTTGACATTGTTGCGGGCTAGGCTCACTTCGCCCTTCTGGCTGACGACCCTACCCTTCCCATAGTCAGAGCCGAGATCGTCGAATATCCTATAGGCTTTGTCCAAAGCCTGGTTCGCGGCGTCATAACTGACTTTCTTGCGCAAGAGATCGGCCAACGAGACAAGGCTCTTTGCATGTTCCATGGGGTGTTTGGTGTGGAGGGCTACGGCGTCTCTTGCTAAGTTAATCCCCTCTTCGTGCTGACCCAAGTTGAATGCGACTGACGCAGACATCCGTCGCAAGGAGCCTTTCTCAGCACTGTCGAGTATGGATGCGTGATCCTCCAGCGCTCTATCCAAGAATCTCTTAGCTTTCACGTAGTCTTCGGCGAGCGTAGAGGCCCGCGCTAGGCCCCTGAGGGCCTGGGCCGTAACGCGATTCGGACCCGCTGTCGGCGATTCAACGATTGTTTTGAAATGATGTTGAGCGCGGTCAAGATCATGCCGTGTTAGCGCAAATCTCCCGGCCCTCAGATGATACTCCAGCACCCGTGAATCGTCTTCGTCGAGGTCCAATCGCTCTAGCACCTCTTCGATGCGCTCCATAAGGTAGCTCGCCGCATCGAACTGGCCCATCTTGCCGTGGTAGTTGACCACGTCCAAGAGCAGCGGCAGGGCTTCTTCGTCCTCGCCGGCGGCCAGCCAGAAGTGGGCGGCTCGGTACTGATTTCGCGGGTGGTCGAGGTCGTGTTCCTTCGTGAAGACTTCGGCGCAGGCGCGGTTGACTCGGGCCCATTCTTCGGCGTCGCGGACGCGCCTCTCAAAGGCCTGGCGGAGCATGTTGTGGGCGAACTCCCAGCCCTCTCCGGTGTCGCGGACGAGGTTCGCCCGGGAGAGGGCGTCGATGGCATCTTCGGGAAAGGGTAGATCGAGGCGCTCGCAGACGGCGCGCCAGTCTTCTTCGCGCGGGGCGCGGCCCAGGATGGAGCCGGCGGAGACGGCGTCCCAGATCTCATCTTCGAACCCCTGGAGGACGCGCTCCAGACGCCGCTGCCAGGTCTGGAGCATGTCTTCGGGGATCTCCAGATCGTGGCCCTCGGCCAGGACGAATCCGTCGTCGCTCGACTCCAGGATGCCCCGGGCGATCCAGTCGTCGACCATCTGCACGGCCATCAGGGGGTTGCCGTCGGTCCGGTCGACGACCTCGTGGGTCAGTGCCGGGGAGAGCCGTAGGCTGTGTTCCAGAAGCTCGGTCAGTTCACCGGGCTTCAAGTCGGAAAGCGGCAGGTCCGTGCAGGCCGGGTGGTCCTGCAGCGCGTCGATGAGGCGGGCTTCGTTCGGACGGTCCGAGAGGTCCTCGTCGCGGTAGGTCGCTGCAATGAAGACGGGCAGATCGTCGTTGTCGACGATCGAGGAGGCCCACTCGACGGTCTCGCCGCCCCATTGAAGGTCGTCTAAGTGGAGGACCACGGGGCGTTCCCGGGTGAGGTGCTCCAGCATCGTGTCGATCGCCCGAAAGATCGGCTGGCGGCCACCGAGCTCGCCGCTGACCGTCGGGTCCAGGAAGACTCCAAGGGGTTCGGCGATGGCCTCGACGTCGTCGTCGTCCTCGTCGGCGACGATGAAACGCTCGACGATGGCTCGGACGCGGGCTCTCAGATCCTCGCCCTGCATGCCCGTGACGCCGAAGAACTTGACCAACATCGAGCGCAGGCCGTCCAGGGGCGCGCCGGCGGGTTCGTGGTAGGCGCGAAGCACCGTGGCAGCGCCCACCTCGTGGGCACGTCGGGTGATCCAGTCGGCCAGCCTGCTCTTGCCGACGCCGGCCGAGCCGTGGATGAAAGTGAGTTTGGGCGTGCCATCCGTGGCCGCGGATTTGAGACCCTGCCAGAGGCGGTCGCGTTCTTCGACGCGGCCGGCCATCGCCAAGCGGCGGAGGCTGAAGAGCTCCAGCCCCGCTGCGACCAACGCGAGTGGCGGCTGGTACGAGCCCGGAAGCCGCCAGTCGTCGGGTACAGAAGGCGGCGAGGTCCGGATCGGGGCCGGCATGCTGCCGGAGCCGACGTCCGGGACCGATTCGGGGAGCTCATCGGGGAGTTCGGTCGGTGTGTCGTCCAGGTCGTCCAGATGCAGCGTCTTCATCGACCGGAACCGAATGCGGCCGCTGTCGATGGAGTGTTGGCTCGGTTCGCCGAGGCCCTCGCTGGAGCCGTCGACGGGCTGGGGATTGCCCAGGCTCAAGAGCGCCGAGGCGGCATCGGCGGCGGTGCGAAAGCGCTTCTCCGGGCGCTTTTGCAGCGTGCGGCTCAGCCAATTGGTGAACCGCTCCGGGACCGGGAAGTTTGGCTCGAAGTCGGGCAATCCGTCCATCAGGTGACCGCGCGCGATCGCCATCATCGACGGCCCATCGAAGGGGTAGTCTCCCGTCGAGAGCTGCCATGCCATGCACCCGAGTCCGTAGATGTCAGTCCAAGGGCCCAGGTAGCGCCAGCGCGCCCGTAACTGCTCCGGCGACATGTAGTGGGGGGTGCCGGCGGTGCCTCCCGAGTCGGCCTCTTCGGTTCGATCCTCCATCGGATCCAGATAGGCGTCGCGTCGAAAGGCGAGGCCGAAGTCCGAGAGTTTTATCTGAAGGCTGCTATCAGCCGAGCTGGTCAAAAGGATGTTGTTCGGCTTGAGGTCGCGATGGATGACCTCGTGCGCATGGGCGTGCGACAGTGAGTCGAGTACGGCGAGCAGCAGGTCCTTCAAGAGCCCCCAGTCCATGTCGGGCCCCAATTCGGTGAAGGTGCCGCGGTCGGCGTGCTCCATGACCAGGTAGGGCCGGTCGCCGGGAAGTACGCCGTTGCTCTTTTTCGAGACGTCCGGCTTGGTTCGACCGTAGTCGAGGATGGTCACGATGCCGGGATGGCTCAGCGTGGCGACCGACTGTACTTCTTCAACAAAGTGGCGCTGGGAGACGTAGTGGCGAGTCAGGATTTTGACCGCCACGGGGATGCCCTCGTCCATGTGCCGGGCGCGCCAGACGACGCCCGAGGCCCCGTGACCCAGGGGGCGCTCGAGTTGGAAGGGGCCGAGTGATACGGGGTTGTCGAAGCGCGAGGGTTGTGTCGGTTCGGAAGGGGACATCACGGCGTCCAGAAGGGCAGATGAATCGTCACTGCGATCATAGAAGTAAAGCTCCAGATAATCTACCGCGCGGTAGGCTTAAAAACGTATGTCTTCGATCAACCAAAGAGGCCCTTGGTTCAGGGACATCTATTGAACTAGTTTGTTTCGTCGCCGTGACTCGCGAGAGGCAGAGGATGGACGAACAAGACATCGACGTAGATAAGTCGGGCCGGGTGCTGCGCTGGATCGTGATCGGTCTACTGGTGGTGCTGGTTTTGGTCGGCATCGGCGCCGTCGGCAAATTTGCCGGAACGGGCTGGTTCGGCTGGCGACAATTTGCCTACGACGGCGGGACCCTCTACGCGGTGAATCTTGGGGACTCTAACTACACCGTCACCGTCGAGGGCCGCAAGAGCCACACCCTGGAGCCGCGCGGATTTCGCCACATCGAACTCGTGGGCGGCACCTCCGAGGCTATCGTGACGTCGGCCGACGAGCAGACGCGAACATTCAATATCACCGTCGACGGGTCCCACGCCGTGTTGAAGCTGGGCGGCGGATGCCTGGCGGCGGCCGACATCTCGGAGTTCTACGACAGCTCCAAGCGCGAGATGCCGCGGCTGGAGATCGTCGCGCGCATCGGCGAGGACCAGCAGGTCTGGGTGGCTGGCACCAAACAGGTGATGTGGCCCCGAGAGTCGCTGCCGAAGGCGTTGCCCGGCGGCGAGGGGATTTGGGTCGAAACCGTGGGGTGCCCGATCCTGGACAACACGCCCTACCTGGAGGGCTACCTTCGCACGAAACTCCAGGGGCGGCTGCGGGAACAGAACAAAAAGAAGAAGGGCGATTGAAGGGGTCTGGCGCCTGCGCGAGACAACCGTTATGAAGGGCGCCGGCATGAAGGATATCTCTGACATTCTGGGACCCGATGGCCTGTTGGCCGACGCTCACCCGAACTATGAGCATCGGCCCAAGCAGGTCGAGATGGCACAGGCCGTCGAGGATGCGTTGGACAAACGCCGCCCGCTGATCTGCGAGGCCGCCACGGGTACGGGCAAGACACTGGCGTATCTGATCCCGGCGCTCCGATCCGGCCAGCGCGTCGTGATCTCGACGGGCACGAAGGCGTTGCAGGACCAGCTCTTCAACAAGGACCTTCCCTTTCTGGAGCGCCACTGGCCCGAGGACTTCGAGGCGACGCTGCTCAAGGGGCGGTCGAACTACCTGTGCAAGATGCGCTTCGACGAGTTCGTCAACGGGCCCAAGTCGCTGAGTCACGGCGACGAAGAAGATTTCGAGCGCATCAAACGCTGGGCGCGCCAGACCGAGACCGGCGATCGCGCCGAAATCGACGGGCTGCCCGATGATTCGGCCCTGTGGCACGAGCTGTCGGTCGGCTCCGACAGTTGCCTGCACACCGAGTGTCCGCACTACGAGGAGTGCTACGTCACCCAGGTGCGCGAGGAGGCCCACCACGCCGACATCATCGTGGTCAACCACCACCTCTTCTTTGCCGACCTGTCGCTCAAGGACCGCGGCGTCGGCGAAATTTTGCCCGAGTACGATGCCGTCATCTTCGACGAGGCCCACCACCTGGAGAGCGTGGCGACGTCGTTTTTTGGCGTCCACGTCTCGAACTACCGGGTCACCGACCTGCTGGGCGACATCCGCCTGGCGCTGACCGAGGAGGACGTCGTCGATTCGGCCATCGAGGAGGCGATGGACCGTGTGGACGACACGCTGTCGGAGTTCTTCTCGCTCGTCTCCTTCGGGCTGGGCGATGGCCGCTGGAACATGGAACGCGCCCTCGATAGCGGCGACTCCGACGACATCGACACGGCGACCGACGAGTTCGTCGAAGCCCTGCGGGATCTGGCGGCGGCGCTGGGTGGCAGCGCCGAACTCGGCGAGCGCGGCGAACGGCTGCAAGGCCGCACTGCCGAATTGAAGTCGAACCTACAGTTGGTCACCGGCCGCGACGACGACCGCTACGCCTACTTCGTGGACATCCGAGGCCGCGGCACCTTCATGCACGCCGCGCCCATCGATCTGGCGAACCTCTTTCGCCACAAGCTTCTGGAGACCCACGATTCGATGGTCTTCACCTCGGCCACCCTGGCCACCGGGGGCAACCTCGATTTCTTCAAACGCCGGCTCGGCTTTGCCGAGTTCGCCGAGGAGGGCTCCGGGGCGGGGATGTCCGACGTCGACGAGATGATCCTGCCGTCGGTCTTCGACTACCGCGACCAGGCGGCCATCTACGTGCCGCGCAAGATGCCGCCGCCGTCCGACGACGATTTCACCGACAACGTGGCCATGGTCTCGGAGTACCTGCTCGACGTCACCGACGGGCGGGCCTTCGTGCTGTTTACCAGCTACGCCAACCTGAATGCCGTCTGGGACAAGCTGGGTGGCGAGTTGCCCTTTCCGACCTACAAACAGGGCGACAAACCCAAACGCGAACTACTGGAGGAGTTTCGCGCCGACACCCATTCGGTCTTGTTTGCCACCCAGTCGTTCTGGGAGGGCGTCGACGTCGAGGGCGAGTCGCTGTCGATGGTGATCATCGACAAGTTGCCCTTTGCCAACCCGTCGGACCCGCTGACTCGGGCTCGGATGGAGCTTATCGAAGGCCGAGGCGGCAACAGCTTTGCCAGCCTGTCGCTGCCGTCGGCGGCGCTGTCTCTCAAGCAGGGCTTCGGCCGGCTGATCCGCTCGCGGTCCGACCAGGGGATCGTGGCGATCCTCGACTCGCGTATCGCCCAGAAGAGCTACGGCAGCTACTTTCTGCAGTCGCTGCCCGATGCGCCGGTCTACTGGAAGGCCACCGACGTGAAAGCCTGGTGGCACCACCACGTCGAAGCCGTCGAGTAGCCGACCGGAACGTGGCCCATCGTCTTTCCACCGCGCGGGCCGTATGCTAAACCGTCGGGCGGACGAACGAGGTTGATTCCTGACATTTTTGACCCTCAATGTGACGGCTCGATGAGCGACTGGCCCGACAAATGGATGGACCTGCCGATGGCCGTCGTCGATGTCGAGACGACGGGCTTCGAGCCGCCCGACGACCGGATCATCGAAGTCGGGATCGTCCGTTTTGAGCAGGGCGAGAAGGTCGACGTCTACGGCCAACTGGTCGACCCCGAGCGAGACGTCCCCGAACGGGTCACCGAGATCACCGGCATCACCGAGGAGGACCTGGAGGGCAAACCGACCTTCGAGGAGATCGCCGACGAGGTCCACGAACAGTTGCAGGGCGTCGGAATCGTCGCCTACAACCTCGAGTTCGACAAAAAGTTCATCAAAAGCGAGCTGGAGCGGTTCGACTATCCGTGGCCCGACGAAGCGCCCACCATCGACCCGCTCGTCCTGGCTCGTCAGTTCTTCAAAGATCAGCGAAAGAAAAACCTCGGCACCGTCGCCGACCTGCTCGACATTCCGCTCGAGGAGGCTCACCGTGCGACCCACGACGCCGAGGTGGCCGGCCACATCCTGTATGCCTTCGAGGACCGACTCCCCGACCAGCTCGAGGACCTGATGGTCCTGCAGGCCCAGTGGGAGCAGGCCCAGGCCCAGGAGCGCGCCAGTTGGCGCGATGACGATGCATCCCCGTCGGAGTCGCTGGTCGGCGGATTTGGCGAAAAGTCCATCGGGCTCGGTCCCGGGTACATCTACGGCGACGAGCCGGACCCGCTTCGAGCCCTGTACAAGAGCGTCCCCGAGGCGCGCGAAGACTGAAAGACGAGATAGTTTGGCTGATTCTGCACGGATCCGCGCATGTCGATTCTGAAAAAGAGCTTTCGAACCCTACGCGAATTTTCGGCGTTCCTGCTGTTCGGTACGGCCCTGTCGCTTCTGTGGGCCAACATCGACTACGAAGGGTATCACCACCTGATCGAGGGGACGTGGTTTACCGTGCCGTGGCTCGAATACCACGGGCACGCCCTGAAGATGAACTTCCACTTCTTTGCGAACGACATCTTCATGGTTCTCTTTTTCGGGATCGCCGGGAAAGAGGTCTCCGAGAGTTTTCTGCCCGGCGGCGCGCTGTCGAGCCTGCAGAAGGCGTCGATGCCGATGGTCGGAACCCTGGGCGGCGTCGTCGTCCCCATCGGGACGTTCTTTGCACTGAGCTTCGCGCTGGGGTTGCCCGGTGAGGTCATCGAAGGGGCGTGGGCCGTCCCGGCGGCGACCGACATCGCATATGCATGGTTGTTCGCCGGCCTGATCTTCGGCCGCGGCCACCCCGCCGTGACCTTCCTTCTGGTCCTGGCGATCGTCGACGACATGATCGGCATGGCGATCATCGCGACCTATTACACGGCGAATCCGGCGCCCATGTGGCTGCTGTTGGTGCTGGTCGGCATGGTCTTGTGCGAAATCATGCGCCGCGTCGGTGTCAAGAACTTCTGGCCGTACCTCCTGGTCGGAGGCCCGCTGGCCTGGTTGGGACTCTTTAACGCCGGCGTGCACGCCTCGCTGGCGCTTGTGCCCATCATTCCGTTCATGCCCCACGCCGAGCGCGACGCCGGGCTGTTCGTCGAGGATGACGACGCCCACGACACGATGCACGACTTCGAGGAGATCTTCGCGCCGGTCGTCGACGTCGGGCTATTTATGTTCGGGTTTGCCAACGCCGGCGTGGTGTTGACCGGCGAGGCGCTGACCGGATCTGCGACGTGGATCATCTTCCTGTCGCTTGTGGTCGGTAAGACCGTCGGGATCCCGCTGTTTTGCATCGTCGCCGAGAAACTGGGCCTGTCGTTGCCCGAAGGCATGAAGATGCGCGAGCTGCCGGCCCTGGGCGCTATCGCCGGGATCGGATTCACCGTCGCCCTCTTCATGGTCGCCGTCGCTGGATCGACATACGGCCTGACCGAGTTCGCGGGCGGCAAGTACATGCCGATGCTCAAGCTGGGTGCCTTGATGAGCTTCGGCTCCGCCGGAGTCGCCTACATCCTCTCGAAGGTCTTCGATACCCAGTACATCCCGGCCGACGCCCCCGAGGCGGACTCCGCCGGTCACTGATGGGAGAAGCGAAGCCACAGGATGAGACCGAGTCGGGGGCGGACCCCGGCTCGGTCCCCGCACGGCTCGAGGAGACGGTCGAGTACGTGCCCCTCTGGACCAAGCTTCTGGGGCCCGTACAGACGTTCGTCGCGCTCCTTCCCTCGTATCGTTCGACCAAGACCGGCCGTCAGACCGCCACCCAGATCCGCGCCGTCGCCTTTGTGGTCGGCGCGACCGCCATGATTTTTGGTGGGTCGGTGGGATGGGTGCTGATTGGCGGTCTCTTCGCCGCCTCGGCGCTGGTCATCCCGCTTCGGGAGTCGCAAAAACGGAGTCTGCAGAGCCGTCTGAAGGCGCTGCGTGGCCCGCAACTTCGCATCGAAACCCGAGCTGGCGAGCTCGAATACGACGGTCGCCGCCTCATTCTGAAGCGCGGCGACGAGAAACTTCGCCGCGTCCTGATCAATGGCGACGAGATCGTCGAGGTCGGCAGCTACGACGGACGACTCGCCGTGAAGCTCGCCCCGCCGAGCCAGCGCAAAAGCGACACCATCTGGATCGTCCACGGCGACCGGTCGTTCGGCCCCTCCGAGGACGAAACACGACCGACCTGGGAGGCCGACCACGTCGACCGTCCCGCGTTGGTCGCCGCGGACGACTTTTCGACCGTGACGAGCTGGCTCGATACCGATCCGCGATCCCTGGATTGACCGGCGGGTACAGAGGCACTACCTTTTTAGGTGCGGATTTATCCCAACAGTGCGAGGGAGTTATGCACCCCGACCCCCAAGATACCGACGCTTCGCCCTCGGGCATGGCAGTGGCCAGCCTGATATTGGGCATCGCCTCGTGGTTTGCGCTGCCGATGCTCGGGGCCGTCGTCGGCGCGGTCCTCGGATGGATCGAGATGAATCGCATCGAGCGCGGTGAGAGCCCCGCCTCGGGACGGACCATCGCCAAGATCGGCTTCTGGTTGAGCATCGTGAACATCGTGGTCGGCGTGTTTCTGACCGCCGCGGTGATCGTCCTCGTGGTTGCCGGCGTATTGTCGCTGGCGGCGCTGGGGCTGTGACGGCCGGAACAAGAAATACAAAACCGCCTCCGGCATGGCGCCGGAGGCGGTTTAATTCTGTCGTGTATTCGTCGGGTTAGGTCGTGAAACTCGTTCCGCAACCGCACGAGCGTTTGGCGTTCGGGTTGTTGAATTTGAACCCGCCGCCGGTCATCGTTTTTTCGTAGTCGATCTCGGTGCCGTTCAGATACAGATAGCTCTTGGGGTCGCAGTAGACGCTGACCCCGTGGATCTGGAAGGTCCGGTCGTTTTCGTCGGGACCATCCACGATGTCGAGAACATACTCCAGCCCGGAACAGCCGCCGGATTCGACGCCGATGCGCAGTCCGTAGTCGCTGTCGGGCGAGATGCCGTGCTCGTTCATCATTTCGACCGCGTGGCTTGCCGCGTCTTCGGACAGGGAAATCATAGTCGGTACTCCGATGCGATTGAGTTGATACCGGGCATCCAACGATGCAGCCGGGAACGTAAAAACGTGAGGGCTCGCGAGTCAAGATGGAAGAGCGCCTCATCCGACTAAAACAACAGACAGAGAGTCACCGAGATTCCACAGACAGATAAATCGGGAACAAGGGACATCCGATGTCGACCGGAATGACGATTCGTGGCTGGGCGCACTCCGAGACCGGAAACGTCCGCCAGCAAAACCAGGACAGTTGGTTGGTCGACCCGGAACATGGGGTCTTTGCCGTCGCCGACGGGGTAGGGGGAAACGAAGGGGGCGATGTCGCCAGCAAGGTGCTGGTGCAGATGGTCCGCTCCGAGGCCGAGACCATCGGGGAGCTGGCCCGGGCCGGCGGTTCAGGAGAGGACGGGCGCCATCGAGAGCGCGTCCTGAACACGCTGCACAGCCAGATCGAGAAAGCCAACGGCGAAGTCTTTCGGATCGGCCGCGGCAGGATGTCGACGACCGCCGACGTGCTGGCGGTCTCGGGCAACGCCGCCTACATCGCCCACGTGGGTGACAGCCGGGTGTACCTGATCCGTGACGGACAGACGACGCGGCTGACCGACGACCATACCTTTGCCGAAAAACTCAAGGCGCAGCGCCGCGCCCACGGCAGCGACTCCGAGGAAGGCCTCGATCGGTTTCGCCACATGCTGACGCGCAGCGTGGGCAATCAGCCGCGGGTCGACGTGGATACGATCTTTGTGGACGTGCAGCCGGGCGACCAGTTCATCCTGTGTAGCGACGGGGTCAGCGATGCGCTCGGCGAACAGCGAATGCGCGAAATCCTGGCCGCCCACGATGGCCCCGACAGGCCGCGGGCGTTGACCGAGGCGGCGGCCGAAGAGGGCAGCACCGACAACGTGACCGCAGTCGTGGTCGAAGCGAGCGCCGGGTTCGCCGACGTGGATCGCTCCGACGATCGGCTCGATACGCTGCGCAAACTGGAGTTTCTCGAAGAGATCGAGCTCTTTAGCGGCCTGCAACCGCAGGAGCTGTTGCGCGTGCTGCCGATCATCTACCGGCGGGAATTCGGGCCGGGTGACACGATCGTCCAGGAGGGCGAGGCCCCTGATTCGCTCTACATGATCGTCGAGGGGCGGGTCGACCTGATCTCGGAGGGCAGTGACATCGGATCGCTCGGACCTGGCGAACATTTTGGCGAGCTTGCACTCTTTGGCGGGGCGTTGCGGTCGGCCGATGTGATCCCCACCGAAGAGGTATTGGTTCTCGAGATGACGGGCGGGGACTTCCGAGAGATGACCGAGGTTCAGGATCCGGAACTCGGAAACACTCTACTTCGAAACCTGTTGACGCGCGCCGCCGACCGGCTTCGGGAGACGACGTCCAAATTGGTCGACCTTCAGAAAGAGCGCGACGATTCGGATTGAACCCAGTCAGTCGTCGAGGGCGGCGACCAGATCCCGCGCCGATACGACATCCGCCTTCACCAGCGCGACTACTGCGCTCTCCAGTATCTCCCGGCGCGAGGCCTCCGCAAGGCGTTTGCGGACCTCCGGCGGGGACTCCTCTTCGGCGTCCAGGATGCGTCGGGCGAGATCGGTCGAGACCTCGTCGCCCTCGGACGGCTCGTCGTCTTCAGCTTCTTCGGCTTCTTCGGCTTCCTCGGGCTCGTCGCGTTTCTGGTTGGGCCGGTCACGGTCGCGACGGATCCGGTCTAGCAGGGCGTCTAGCTCGTCGCCGGTCTGAGGATTCGGCGTCGACTTCGACTTTGACGACTGCGAGGGTTTGCCGCTGAATTCCGTGTGTTGTTCGTCCTGTGGGCCGGTCGATGTGTCTTCCAGGTTGGTGCCGGGCGCCGGGATCTTCTCGACGGCGATCCGACCCAGCGCCGTCGTCGCCGACGATTCATCGGCCAAAAACGAGGAGTTGGCCGCCTCCTGAATCAGTTCGGGATCGCCCTCGACGGTGACGTCTGGAGAATCGACCTCGGAGATCTCCGACATCTCGGATGGCTCGGCCACAAAGCTGGCGATCATCGCATCGAGCTCGATGTCGGACTCGTCGTTCGGTTCGGGATACACCCGCTCCAGGGTCTTCGTCAGGATGCCGGGGCCGGCCAGCAGCGGACGGATGTCGATCCCCGTGTGGTCGGCGATCTCATCCATCGCCACCATGTCGAGGGGGTCGCTCATCGCGAGTACGAGTCGCTCGATGCCTCGATCCTGCTCGAGCGCCAGCGGCAGCACACGGTTGCGCACCGCCAGCGAGCGCGGGACCCTCTCCAGGGCTTCCTTTTGGGGGGCGACCGACGTCAGGTCCACGCTCTCGACGTTCATCATCTCCGAGACGATCTCGACGAGCCGGGCTTCGTCGACGATCTCGTTGGCGATCAGTGTGGCGTAGAGCGTACGATTCTGAGTCTGGCTCAGCGCCATCGCCCGGCGAAGTCCGCCACGATCGAGCAGATCGTGGTTGCGGAGGGCATCGGCAAGTTCGGAGTCGTCGATCATGGAAAGAGGCGTTCTGTCGGTGGCGTCGCTTCGCCCGGGCGAGGGGCCCGGTCAGGGCGACGAACCCTCTTTGAGGCGCATGATAGTGCTACCCGGCGGGGGTTCGAGCCGAAACAGGTGATTCGGCAGACTGATGTCGACTTCAGTCTTCCCGACGTCAACCGAAAAGTCAAGATCGCGCGCCGGCCACACGAATCGCCGCCACGTCGGCAGCAGACGGTCGCCGTATCGGCGCCAGTTGTCGGTCTCGTAGCTGTAGACCTCGTCCCCCTCGGGTCCGTATTCCGTCACCGACGCCACGGCGTAGTCGCTGGGGCGCACCTGCATCGCGAGTTCGCCGCCCTCGGCGGTGGCCACGCTGTAGACGTATCGCCCCGTCCGGCGGTCCCAACTGATCTGCGGGTCTCCCGGCTCGGCGTCGAATCGGTCCCAGGGCGCCCCGCCGAACATCACGCGCACCACGTCGCGGGCCGACAGATCGACCGGCAAAATTCGGTTGATGTTGTCGGGCGTCGGCTCGCCTGTCAGATACTCGTTCGTGTCTCGTCGGTGCATCGCAAAGGTGTCGCCGTCGGTGACCAGCAGACTCACGATCTCGTTGCTGCCGGGCAGCCGCGTCTGCACGCGCACCTTGTCGGGCGCCTCCACCAGAATGAGCTGGCGCACCTTCATCCGCTCGCGCTTGCCGAAGTAGTCGAGCACCACTTCCTTGAAGCGCGCCGACTCGAAGCTGCCGAGCCGGGCGTCCACGGCCGACCGCAGCTTCGACGGCTCCTCGATCATCCCCTCCGGCGGCGGGATGTTTTTGGGGCAGCCCGGCAGCGTCGCCAGAACGAGCAGCGTGGCGATGATGGTGCGAATATCTCTCATGGAGGGCGTCGACAGCAAGATTGCAAAGAAACAGCGAGGTCGGACAATGGCAAAGTGTAGCTTCGCAGGCAACCACGAGTGGAGTCTATTCAGTGCCACCGAGGTCCGCATACATCGTGCTTTTTCTGGGTCTGCTGGCGGGGCCGCCCTCGCCGGCGATGGCACAGTCCGCCGCTGACCCCGGCATCGACGACGATCGGATCGGCGCCGGCCCCGCCGATCCCGACCGCGAGGGCTCGGACGACGGCGACCAAAAGGACGGGAAGCGGCCAAATCTGGGCGGCACCCTTCGTGCCGGCGTCGAGTACGACACCAATGCCTTCCGGGGTTTGACCGAAAGCGATCGGATCGCCGGGCTGGGCCGCTACTTTCTGACCCTGGATGGCGAATTCGAACCGTATCAGGACTCCGCCCTCGAGCTCCGACTCCAGCAGGGCGGCAAGTGGTACCCGGCCGCGGGATCGGCCGACGCGCTGTTGACCTCGCTGGACGCCCGTTGGCGCCAGCGTCTCGGCGAAACCTTCGGGGTACGCGTGCAGACGCACTTTAAAGACCGGCTGGAGCGGACCTCGCGCCAGGACTACAGCCGCGGCGGCCTGCGCACCGCCGTCAGCGCCGACTTCGGCGATGTCTCGACCAGCCTCGGCGCCGGCTGGCGCTACTTCGCCTTCCGACCCAACCCTTCGTCGAGCAGTCACGGCCCGCACCTGACAGCGTCCGTGGGCGTCCAGGTCGCCGATCCCGTTCGCGTGCGCGGCTCCTATGACCTCTCCCGGCGCATCTTCGATTCGGTCCGCTTCGTCCTGGATCCCTCGGCCGACGTGGTCGAACGCGACACCACCGGCCGCGAACGCCGCGACTGGCTCCACGTCCTGCGCCTGGGCGGCACCTACCGCGGGCCCCTGATCCTGGAGGCCGCCTACGTGCTGCTGATGAATCGCTCGAACTCCTACGGCCAGGGCCTGGTCCGCCACGGCGCGGAGGTCGACGTCACCGCGCCGCTGCCCTGGCGACTCTACCTGTCGGGCCGCCTTCGCCTGCAGTGGACCCAGTACGAAGATCCCATCTTCGTGGGCGCCGACTTCCGGGTCGACGAAGAAAACCGCAACGCCCTGACCCTGTCACTGGCCCGCGCCATCGGCGATCACTGGGAGGTCGAAGCCCGCTACCGACTCTTCATCGAGGAGTTCGGCGCCACCGGCGACTACCGCCGCCAGACCGCCTTTGTCGGCGGCGCATATCTCTTCTGATTTGCATGCCGATCGACGATGGGTTTAGATGCCCGTCTGTCGATTCATCCCCGATTTACTCGGTCTTTTGAAAGATTTGGTTCTATGAACTCGTCCGAAACGAATCGACTGTGGGTGGTGGGATCGCTCCTTTTGGTCGGGGGCCTGCTGGTCCGAGCGGGCATCGAGCACTTTTCCCCGAGTATGTATTGGCCCGACGAGATCTATCAGACCCTCGAGCCCGCCCATCGGCTGGCCTTCGGGTACGGAAGTCAGATGTGGGAGTACTCCGAGGGCCTGCGTTCATGGGTCTTCCCCGGAATGCTTGCCGGTGTGATGTGGGTTGGGCAGTTCTTCGGCGACGGGTCTACGGGCTACCTCGCCGCGACGACCCTTTTTCTGTCGTTCATATCGCTCATTCCCCCGGCGGTGACCTATCTTTGGGCTCGCCGGAAGTGGGGCGGCGGTTGGTTGCCGGTCGTGGCGATGCTCTTTCCCCTCCTCTGGTTCGAGAACATCTATTTCGGGCCGAAGAGCCTCTTTGAAACCTTCACGATCCACCTTGTCGCGGCGGCGATTTTCCTGGTGCGATTTGATGATGGGCGCTGGCTCCGCGCTTTCTGTGGCGGGCTCGTCCTTGGAATCTGCGTCATCACACGCCCCCATCTTGCGCCCGTTCCAATTGTTCTGGCCGCATGGATACCGATGTACGCTCGGCGTCCCCACGTCTCCATTTCAGCGCTTGCGACGGGCGTTGTGGCCGGAGCTGGCATCGCTGGATTGGTCGATGTAGTCGCGTACGGGGTTCCATTCCATTCGCTCATCGTGAACCTCCACACAAACGTCATTGAGGGAAAAGCCAGCCAGTGGGGTACCTTCCCGTGGTGGCAGTATTTCGCGTGGGCGTGGGATGTCTCACCGGCTGGGTCGGTGGCGATGGGGGTCGCACTGCTGACGGGGATTGTCCGCTATCCGATGCTGGCGGGCCCGGCGTTGGCCATTCTGGCCGCACACTGTGCGATCCCGCACAAGGAGTATCGGTTTGCCTATCCGGTCGTTGCCCTCTCCTCGATGATCGTAGGGCTCGAGGCGGCGGCTCTCGCCAAGTACGTTGGAATGAAGATTCGCTTTCGGCGAGCACGGCTCGTGACGCTGTCCGTACTCCTGGCTTGCTGGTGTACGGCATCGGTCGTCGGAGGGCTTAACTTCAGGCTGGGGCCGGACGGCCAGGTCCACGAGGCCCCCAACTGGACGATGGCTCAAGATAAACTTCTGGCCTACCGATACCTGAGCAGACGGGATGTCTGCGCAGTGGCGCGCGTAGGGTTTAGACAGATCGCGACGGGCGGCTACAGCTACCTTCATCACGATGTCGAGATTCAGCACATGCCACATCCCGACGCGATTCCTCAGGATGCTCCCCGTTTCAATGCATTCGTGGTCGATGACTTTGAGCGTGAGCACCACGCCGGTTTCGACCGAAAACGGTGTTTTGGGAAGACGTGCGTCTATATGAGGTCCGGGGGCTGCGACTGAACTTGCCCTACGGCATCTCCGTGAGCTCGTCGGCCCGCTGGCAGCCAATCCCCACCGCGTCGATGTGCTGTCCGTTGCGTCCCAGTGCTCCGGTCACGACGCTGTCGTGGGGGCAGCTCCACGAGAATTTCTCACCCTCGGCCGTTACGGAGCCGACACGGTGACTCTCGGCCGGCAACCACGTAAAGAGCGTGCGCCCCGTCTTGCGATCGACCGTCGTCTTCACGCCGGAACAGCGCACAGCGAGGTCGCGCACGAGGTCGCCGCGAACTCCCACCAGACCGACCATGAACTCCCCTTCCGGGCAGACTGCTTCGAATCCGCTCTCCCCTGCCCCTAGATGCCCGATCATCGGTCCGCTCATCCGAGCACCCTGCACCCGGGGTGGTTGCACCGGTTTTGGGTTCGGCAAAAGCGGCTCCGGCGTAAGAATCCGGGTTGGATCGGGCACCGCGGGCAGATTCGGTCGCGGGCGGCTAGAGTTCGCGCCAATACCAGGGACTACACCCGGTTGGACCTCTCGGCAGACCGGTGTGAGGTTTGAGACAACACCTTTGTTCGTGCGTCGGCCGCGGTAGCCGGCCAAGGCGTGGCCCTTCGGACAACTCCATGTGTAAGCGGCCCCGCCTGTTTCGCTCCCGACTTCACGGGCAGACCACTGCCGCTCGAATTTCCTGACCCGGTAGAGATGCCATTCCGGTGCCTCGTCGCCTCGACCCTCGACGGTCGTGACCAGCTCGGCGAGCTCCCGGTCGGGGCGAGGATGCGACTCGTCGGTGACCAAGTAGTCCCACATCTGCAGATGCCCGATGTCGTCGAGCCCGTGCTCGTCGATCGGTTCGTAGTCGTAGCCATCCCGGAATCCGACGGGGTTGAAGGGATATCTGGGAAAATGGTTCCCGCCAAAGCTCGACGTTGCGGCTTGAATTAAGCCGGGACAATTGTGTCTAAGGGGGATAGCCCGGATGCTCGTTTGGTTGTAGCCGGGGAGGGCAAAACAATCGACGCGCGACTGGGGTTCGATGTGTTCGGAGAGCTCGGCGACGGGCCTCAGGTGCCTGTCGTGAAACTCATCGACCGTGTCGGTCACGTAGATGCCAAAGCCGATCGACGTGAGTACGCACAGAGCCGCCGCGGCTCCGCTGAGAATGTCGTCCTCGTCGGGACGTGGAAGAAGCGCGGCCGTCAGGAAGAACATCGCTCCGACGCGTGTGGCGATGTTGGTGTGGGCGTAATACGAAGGGAGCACCCAGAATCCAGCCCAGAGGGCGAGGGTCACCCAGACCAGAGTGTGCCTGTCGTCGGCATCCGACTTCGAGATGCCCATCCAGAGGATGAACAGGCCCACGATCCCGGCGAAGATGTAGACTTCGACGGGTGACGTGGTTGCATTGAATCCGTGGTCGACCAGTCGACGGACCTTCTCCAGAGGGGGTTGGTAACGACTGTGATTGACCAACATATCCGGGATGCCTTTCCCCGGGACTCCGTAGCTCCCCTGGGCGCCGGCTTTCCAGTAAAACCACAGCAAGGAGGCGGGAGCCAGACTCGCGAGTTGACCCAGATGCCTGGGACGGCGGACCGAAACGACGATGACCAGCGCAGCAACCGATGCGCACAGCGGCGGGCCAAGTCCGTGCGCGAAGAAACTCGCGACCGTCGTCGCGCCGAGGGCGACTCCCCATTCCCAGTCCCCGGTCCTCGCGGCCATGCCGGCCAAAGCGAGCGACGCAAAGAAAAACGGGTAGAGGGCCATGAAGTTGACCATCCCCGAGTGGAGCGCCGTGTTCCACAAAAACGGAAGGGCCAGAAAGACCACCCATTTCGAGCGCCCAAAGGTCCGGGCGGTCGCGATGAGTCCGGCGACCGTCCCGACAAGCGCCAGGGTCATGTAGAGTCGGATGCCGGCGATGGTCGAAAACATCGGGTGCAAGAGACTCGCGAACCGTGCCGACAGTGTATTTGGAATGAGCCCGGTGCGAAGCTCGAACATCCGGTTGTACAGCTCGACTCGATCGAACTTCGCCCAGACGTCGGCGTTGGCGACATGCGCCCCGACATCGGGCATCGGCGGGATCGGGCCGATCCAGATCGGAAGGATCAGGCTGCCCGCCGCGACGGCGAGCAGGATCCAAAAGAATGACTCTTTGTGGCGAAGCGCGCTGCTCATCAGTTCTGTTGTCCTTCGGTGACTGAACGGATCGATTCGCAGCCGATACCGAGCGCGTCGACGTGCATGCCGTTTCGGCCGATCGCGCCCGTGACGACGCTGTCGGGGGGGCAACTAAACGCCGTTCGCGTCGCGTTGGACTTGGTAGCGTCGACCTCACCGACAAGCTGACTGTCGGCCTCGGACCACCCCGAATCGGAGACCGGCGCACATCGGATGGCGAGGTCTCGGACGGGGCTGTCGGCCGCAACTTCCAAGCCGACGGTGTGGGTCCCTTGTGGGCACATGTGGGCAAACGTCTTCTCTGCGGACCCGACTTTACCGATCCTTGGGCCAACGGTTGGGCCATTTCCGTTGTCGGCCGCCTTCAATGGTCGGCAGACCGGTCGAAGACTCGAGACGGCTCCGCCGCCCGTGTGTCGGCCCCGGTAACCCGCCAGCGCGTGACCCGTCGGACACCTCCACGTGAACGGCGCCCCACTCTTCGCATCGGTCGTCGCCTTGTGCGTCCAGTCTGTTTCGAAGGACTCGACTCGGTAGAGGTTCCAGACAGGCGCCTCGTCTCCCGGGCTCGTTTCGGTGGCGACTAGGTTGGTCAGATCCGTCGGGGGCTTGGGATACGGACCGTCGGTCAACAGGTAGTCCCACATCTGAAGATAGCCGATATTGTCGAGCCCATGATTCTCGATGCCCTTGTATTCGTACCCCCGACGGAACCCAACTGGATTGAATGGATTGTGCGCAAAGGAGGTGCCGCCGAAGCTCCCCGTCCTGACTTGAACGAGGCCGACGCAGTTGTTTCGAAGGGGAGAGACGATGATCCTTGAGTTCATGTAGCCGGGAAGCCCGAAACACTCGACCCGGGACTGCGGTTCAACGTGGCTGGAGAGTCGGTCGATCGGCCGAAGATTCTGACGCTGAAACTGCTCGAAGGTTTGCCCCACAAATAGACCAAAACCGACACAGATCGACACGCTGGCCACGGCGATGACGTAGGTCAATGGGGCTTTTCTATCCAGTCTCGGCAGGAGTGCGGCGGCCATCAAAAACGCCGCGCAGACGCGCGTCGCGATGTTGGTGTAGCCGTAGTAAGAGGGAAAGACCCAGACGGCGATCCAGAGGCAAAGGACGGTCCACAGGAGGGTGTGTCTTCGTGCCCGGGACCCTTCCTGTTGTGGGGCGGGTTTTGAAATGGTCATCGCGAGGATGAACAGCCCAATCAGCCCGGCCAGAATGAAATATTCGACGTTGGTCGTTGTGGCATTGAAGGCATGCTCGACCAGGACTTCGATCTTCTTGAGCGGCGGATGCCACGTCGAGTGTTCGGTAAGCATCTCCCAAAGGCTATCGCCAGGGACCCCGTGCTTTCCAGATGCACCGGCCTTCCACCAAAACCAGATGACGACGGCCGGCAGCATGGTGATCAGGTGGATGAGATGCGCAGGTCGCGTCAGCGAACACACGAGCACGAAGGTAGCGGCACCGACCGCCAGCGGCGGTCCGAGCCCATGGGCGAAAAAGCTGACCGCGGTCGTGACTCCCAGCGCCAGGCCCCATCTCCATTCGCCGGATTCCCCCGCATGGCGAGCAAAGATGATGGCCGCGAAAAAGAAGGGGAAGAAGGCGACGAAATTGACCATGCCCCAGTGCATGCCGGTGTTCCAAAGAAACGGGACCGCCAAGAAGACAGCCCAACGGGAACGTCCGAATGCGTGGGTGACACCGATGAACGCGGCCACCGTGGCGAGCATCATCAGCGTGATATACAGCCGGATCCCGGTGATGATGTCGACCAGGGGGTACAACCAGCTTACGAACCGGGCCGAAAGTGTGTTCGGCGAGATTCCCGTGCGCAGCACGAACATCTCTCGATACAGCTCGACCTCATCGTAGCGCGCCCAGATGTCGGCGTTGGCTACATGCCCACCGATGTCGGTCATCGGAGGCATCGGTCCGACCCAAACGGGCCAGATCAAAAACCCCGTGGCTACAATGAGCAGCCCCCAGAACGCGACGGCCCGTAGGCTGGAAGTGCGCAGATTGGAGAGAAACGAACGCAGGGAGGATGTCATCGCGGTTTGGTCTAAAACACACGTGAAAGGCTCGATCTGACGGCAAAGTATGGTACGACGCGCTGCGGATCCCGCAACATTCATCGTGAGGTTTATGGGACAGACCGCCGACAACACGAGCACGACCTCCGGGCGCTGGTGGTGGGGCCGCGAGGCGCTGCTGTGTCTGCTTGTCGCCTTGACCCTCGGCTACTCATGGATGTTTCGTCGGGCGAGTGCGCCGAATGAACGCTCGCGGATCTATTTGAGCGTGGCGCTGGTCGATCATGGGACTGTTGCCATCGACAAACCCATAGAGACCTACGGCGGCATTCTCGATGTTGCGAAGGTGAAGGGGTCGCACCGAAGCGACAAGGCTCCCGGCGCCGGTCTTCTTGGAGCTGTCGTCTACGGGGCAGCACGGCTGGCGTCAGCCGCCGATGCGTGGACCAAGAGCGAACTGCTCGATCTGATGCGTTTTTGGCTGATGCTGCCGATCGGCGTGGCAGGGTTTCTCCTTCTTCGCATGGTGTTGCGGGATATCGGCCTCGATCCGCCGGCCGTAGACGTGGCGTCGCTGGCCTGGATTCTGGGATCGTCGGCCTTCCACTACAGCAATGCCTTCTTCGGACATCAAATCGTGGCCGTCGGCCTGCTGGGCGCGTTCGTCGGATTGGTGCGCTGTCAGAAGCGGTTGAGCTCTGGCGGGAAGTGGGCCGCGCGGGCTGTCGCCTTTGGCGGCGGGATGGCAGCCGGCGTCGCCGGGATGACGGAGTATCCGGCCGCGATCCCGTGCATCATGATCGCGATGTACGCCACAACGGTGCTGATTCGACGCGACGTCGGGAGTCTGGCGGCCTTCGCCGCCGGGGCGCTCCCCTTCGCCGTCGGGTTATTTGTCTATCATTCGGTGGCCTTCGGTGGTCCGCTCGAGCTGCCGTACTTCCATCTGGTCAACGAGAATTTCGACGAGGTCCACACTTCGGGACTTGGCGGGTTGAAATGGCCCCACTTGGAGTGGTTTTTAGGTGGCGTCTTCAGCCTCCATCGCGGCTGGCTTGGCACCTCACCGTTCTTTGTACTCATCATCCCGGGACTGTGGCTTCTTTGGCGGCGTGGGCGGCGCGCGTTGTGCGTCACATCCGGTGCAATCGTCCTCTACTACATCGCATTCATCGCCTCGTGGCCGCTGTGGGAGGGCGGATGGGGATACGGCCCCCGGCATCTGGTGGCGATGATGGGCGTGGCCATGATCCCGACGGCGGCCGGGCTGGCCTGGTGTCTTCGTCGGTGGTTTGCCTCGGGATTGGCCAGGGGCTTGGTGCTTCTCGGGCTTCTGGGCCACCAACTTGTCGGAGCCCTCTTCCCGGAGCTGCCTGCGGACTCCCAAAATCCCCTGATGGAGGCGCTTGCGGTCATGTGGAACAACGGGTTGGTCGCCCCGAATTGGCTGACCCACTACACCGATCTCTCCGGTGTCATCACCCTGCTCCCATTGGCTGTGCTGGTCGGCGTTGTCGCGGGGATCGTCGTGGGCCGTGGTCTCATCCGACACCACCGATTCCGACTCCGAAGGATCGGCGTCGCGTTCGTCTGCGCGACGACGTTTCTGGTCGGTGTGGCCGGCATCCGTGCGGTAGGCTCGGACTGGGACGAAAAGCGGGTCGCCGACTTCAAGGAACTCGGTGAATTCTTCGTGCGCGAAGAAGCGAAGTTACCGAGATGAGGTCAACGCCCGGCATGCCACGCCGACGGCGTCAATCCGCGCGCCGTTTCGTCCCGTCAGAGCCGCTGCTGCGCTGTCGGTCGGGCAGGTGATCCGGAACGGTTCGCCGCCGGTGCCACCACCGCCCTCGATGGTCTCGAGCTTCGATTCGCTCCATCGAGGAGCGCCCGTTTCGGTGGCCGTCTCGATAGGCGCGCACAGCAGGTTCAGTTGGTCGACGAACCTCCCGGCCCGACCCTCGAGTCCGACTGCGACGCTGCCGTCCGGGCATCGGGCAGATATCCGTCGATGCGCGCCCCCGGTGGCTCCGATTTGAGGCCCCCGCGTTGCGTTTCGGCCGTCTTCGGATGCCTGGCAGGTTGGCCGAAGGCTGGTGACGGTCTCGTTGGCGTCGATACGCCCTGAGAAACCGTCCAAGGACGCGCCTTCCGGGCAGGTCCACTGAAACGGGTGTCCCCCAGGGCCGCCGGACACCTCACGATGCGTCGCATCGAATTCCTGGTTCAGTACTCTGTAGAGGGTCCATTCCGTCGTATGGGTCCGACCGGGCTCCAAATCTGGGTCGGGTCGGCCGCCAGCGCGGGCGGCGCGACGGGTGACCGTTGTCGGCGGAGGGTGGTGGTCGCCGCGGATGATCAGGTAGCCGAAGGTCTGGAGCCCACCCAGATCGTGCCACCCGCCCAGGGAGCTTCGAATCGGAAAGTCTTTGCGTCGAAAGGTGATCGGGTTGAAAGCGGTGTCGGGAAAGCCGAACTCCCCGTAGGAGTCCCGGCGCACATGCAAAAGGCCGGGGCAGTTGTGCTGGAGAGCGCGTCCCCGAAAGACCGGGTTTGTCCCGTAGCCGACCTGCATGCAGTCGACGGTACTCTGCGGAGGAATCTGGTCGATCAACTCGACTAGCGAGTCGAACTCCTGGCGGTGTAGCCGCTCGACGTTCTGAACGAGGTGTACGCCAAAGGAGAGGCTCACGACGATCGCCAACCCCGCCGTGCACCGGGTCAAGAGATGCCGGGTGGGGGCTCGGGGAACCAGCGCCAACGCCCAGAGGGCCAGCGGCACGAACCGGGTGTTGATGTTTGTGTGCTGAATGTATCCTGGGGTTGCAAACACAGCGAGCACCAGGGCGAAGGCCAGCAGGTGCAGGCGATACTCGTAGAAGAAACCAGGAGAGTCGTCTTCAGTCGACGGTGAGTCGACTTGCAGTGCGGCCACCGCGGCCATCACCCAGGCCAGGCCGAGTCCGCCGAGGACCCATGATTCAAACGGCAGCGAGGTGACGTCCAGGGAGTGTTTGTAGGCGCGCTCGAGGATCCAGACGGGACCGAACCAGGCTGCGTTTTGCAGGGTTTCGATGATCCCAGAAGATGGCAGTCCCTGTCCGTCGATGTTTGCTCGCCAGTACATCCACAGAGCGATCGCCGGCGCAAAGAGCAACAGGCCCCAGACCCGCCGTGGGCGTCGAAGCGAAAGTATATAGATCAGCCCGCCCGAGGCGACCGTAAAGAGGCAGCCGAGCCCGTGGACGAAGAAGCTCGCCGTCACCACCGAACCCAGCCCGACGGCGTAGCGCCACTCGCCCGTCTCCGCCGTCCGAGCCGACAGCGCCACGCCGGCAAACAAAAGGGGGAAGACGGCCACGTAGTTGATCATTCCAAAGTAAAATGACCCGTTCCACAGAAAGGGCAGGCACAAAAAGACGAGCCAGCGGGATCGGTCGAAAGTCCGCGCCACCGCCAACAGAGCGGCGACCGTGGAGAGCATGACCAGACTGGTGAAGAGTCGCAGGGCCGCCAGCGGGTCCAACAGCGGATACATCCACCCGACGAACCGCGCCGACAGGATGTTGGGGACGATCCCCGAGCGGCGTTCGTAGATCTGACCGTAGAGCTCGACCTCTTCGAGTCGGGCCCAGGCGTCGGCCATCGCCAGGTGGCCGCCCCAGTCCCAGGCCGGAAAGATCGGGCCCATCCAGACCGGCCAGATAAGCACCGTCAGGGACGCAGCGAGGGCGCCCCAGAAGGCCAAATCCTCACGACTGAATCTCTCGGTCAGATCGTTCATCGACCGGTGAATTCCTCGAGTTCACGGCAGACGAGGCCCGCACCGTCGACCCAATTGCCGGTTCGTGCGCGGATCCCCCAGGCGACAGTTCCTCTGGGACATCGTTTAGAGAACGAGTCGCCGCCAGGTCCACCTATGATCTCGCGTTTGGTCTCGGCGTCATCCGAGGTCTGGCAGGTGATCCCGAGAGCATCGACAAATCGGCCGGCGCGCCCGTGTAACCCGACCGCCGATGTCTCTGGCGGGCACAGATTCTGGCGCCCCGTTTTGCCGGCTGGCTTCAAACCAAACACCGGGCCGACGTAGCGATCCTCATCCTTGGAAGAGGGGCCGCCGGGCACGCAGATCGGCTCGAACCATTCGACCTTCGGCGAGGATGGGTCCCGAAGACCGATATTCAATCCCTGCAGGGTCATCTCGACCGGACAGTTCCATTTGGTGGGTTCACCGCCCGAGCCACCGACCGCGAAGTTTGGTTTCAGATCGGGCGTCTTGGGGAACATCCGCGAGGGGTCCGCGAAGCGATCATCGGGCACCCACTCGACCGGCGGCCGACGCCCGTTGACGAACCACTTCCACAGAAAGCTCGGCTCACCTTCGGTGCGGTCGTACGCTTCGAAGGATCCTCCTGGCTCGGTCGCTTCGATGGCCAGAAACGTCCGGTCGAACATCGTCGTGCGGTAGCGATGCACTAGCCGATTGAGCTGCGCGCGATCTTCGACCTGCCTGAGGTCGACCAACAGGACCTGTTTGCGCTCCTTCTCTCGGAGCGACTCCGGGAACGAGAGGCGGCGCCACCTGCGGTGTGGGGCATCCAGATAAAAGTACCACTCGATGCGGTATTTGTTGTCGAAGTGGATCAAAAAGTCGGTGTCGGAGCGATCGTAGATCTGGGTCAGCTTTTGGACCCACATGATGTCGTCGAATTGGTCGTCGTAGGTCTCGTAGCTCATCGCTCCGGCGACGGCGGCTCCGCGCTCCATCTGGCGGTAGCCGTATTGAGCCTGCACCGCCAGCGGGGCTGCTACCAGTCCCAGGATCAAGACGATCGTCGCGGCGTCTGGCGGCCACGGGATCCGGTCCCGGGCTGCCGCCTCCGAATCCTCCCACCGCTCGAGGAGAGTTCGAGCCGTCTTGACCGCCGACCAGAGAAGATGTCCGGTGGCCACGGCGACGGCGGGCCCCAGGAAGTATATCCAGAAGTAGTGAACCTTGCCGGCCTGCTGAAAGACCGACGATCGGATTGCCTGACCGAGCAGAAAAAAGATCGGGATCAGGTCCCCGTAGTGAACATCCCAGCGGGCCAGGCGGATCGTCGCAACGAACAGCCAGACGATGAGGATGCTGATCGGCAGGACGCCATACAGACTCTTGAGCTGGGTCCACAGGACCGTCCAGTAGCCCTTCGGCGACGAAGTCCGCGCGCTGAAGGATTGCGACATGTCGCCGAAGCCCTCGCGCACCACGTAGATGTAGCCAAACCAGGCGGCGGCATTGGCCAGCACCACGATCGAAAAGACGACGACGAAGGTAAACTCCGGGCGCCATTCGATCTCTTCTGCGCGGTGAAAACCCTGATAGAAGGCATGGAGGACAGTGAACAGGGCGATATAATAGCCGAACCACTCGAACTGGACCGCCAGGGTGATGGCGATCATCGTGCCGATGAAATATCGCCGCTCGTAGGTCTCGGCCCAGCGAGTGTACGTGTACAGCGTCACCAGGCACCAGAACATCCCTCCCTGCTCGTGGCCGATCATGTTGGCATAGACCAGGTTGATCGGCAGGAATGCAAAGGAGGCGGCGGCGATCAGCGCGACGGCATCCCCGTAGTGGCGTCGCACCAGGATGAAGAGCATCCCGAGATTCAGGATGCTGTAGATGGCCGGAACGAGTCGGCCGAGCCATTCAATGGGGCCGGCCAACCAGACCAGCGGCACCAGATGCAGATGGATCAACATCGGATGGTGCGTATAGATATCCTCGGCACCAGGCGCCTCCAGCCCCGTGTGGAATTTCACCTGACCGAAGATCTCGAACCGCAGCGAGTTGACGGCGGCCTGCATATACGACGACCCGATGTAGCCGTTGTGTCCCCACTGCCAGTAGTTGGCAACTTCGTGGAGGCAGCCGAGGGTGTAGAAGAACCCAATGAGTCCGGCGGCCGTCCAGTATAGCTTCGCGCGGTCCAGCGATTTGAGAAAATCTCCCATGGTGGTTTTCACGGCTTATCATGGGCCCGCTGGGCGGGCAATTCCTTCGATTGATTCCCGGTCTGGCATTCTCTACTCTCGAAGGTGCACCCGCTACTTCATGCGCTTCGAACGCACTGGGGACGAGATGATACGCTGGCTCGGCACGACGGCAATCGCACTCATGTTAATTGGGGCTGGATGCGGCGATGTCGGCGGCGAGCCGACGCCCGATGGCTCGGACTCTGAGACGGGCCCGGCCCAGGTAGTTCCAAATGACTGCAAGGCCGAAATTCCGGAGTTCTTTCCGTTGAACAGATCGACGAACAACAACATCCGATGGGCGTGGAAGGGCGTCGACCGGGAGGTGGGAGAGGACCTCGACTTCGAGGCGACCTTCCACGGGATCGAAACATTGGACTCGGCGGCCGATCTGGATTGCCCGAGCCACATGGATTCGGCGGGGTTTGTGTGTCAGACCGATCAGGGATTGAAACTCAAGGTTTCAGAAGGGGGACAGTCCCAGATTTACTACCTCTCGGTGCCGGTGCCACTTTCCAAACTCGATCTTCCCTCGCAGGGCACCAAACTGCGCGTTATCGACGATCGCGGTTCTCTACAGGTTAACGTCGAGCAGTCGTCGAGGCTTCTCCTGCACGTCGGGCAAGTCGGACAGCCCCACCGAGGAGATCCGGACTACTCTGACACCTCCTATTCCGAGCAGATCGGGCCCCTGCAGATTGAGATGAAAGCCGACTACTCCGATCCGGAGACTGCGACCTGTGTGACCTATTACTACTGTCCGGGCGTCCATCGAATGGAACCGCTGACTGTTTCCGGAGACAGCACAGTGACTATTGAGATGGGAACGAATGCGCAGATACCGGCCGCGGGCGGCTCATATGAGTTCTGGAACGTCTACGCGCAGCGTCACAATAACGACTATGTATCGGATCCGGCGAACTTGGAGACCGGCGCCGGTGGATGGTGCGCCTATGGAAGTCCCCCCTCTGCCAAGGTCGTCATCGCTCGCCAGAGCCCGTGACATCCGTGTCACTTCCCCAGGTGAACCACCAGATTGCGCCGCCGGCCGTCCCAGCGGTGCTCGAACAAAAAGATCCCCTGCCAGGTGCCCAACGCGAGTTCGCCATCGGTGATGGGGATCTGTAGGCTCGTCTGGGTCAGGGCTGCCTTGATGTGGGCGGGCATGTCGTCGGGCCCCTCGGCTGTGTGGGTGTAGAGGCTGTTGTCCTCGGGGACGAGGTCCATAAAGAAGTCCTCCAGGTCGCGGCGGGCCGCGCTGGCGGCGTTTTCCTGGATGAGAAGGCTCGCCGAGGTGTGTTGCAAAAACAGGGTGCAGAGGCCTTCGTCGAGATCGGCGTCTTCGACGAGGGCGTCGATGCGGTCGGTGATCTCGAAGAGCCCCTGTTCCGGCGTCTCGATGGTGATGCGTTCAATCATGGTCGACACGTTGTTCGTTGGGTGATCGTCGCGGCCGCTGTTAGTATCGCACGACCCACGGGTGAATCGCACCCGCGACCCCACGATACCGGTGAGACGCATGATGACCAGACTGGATCAGGCCCGCCGACCGGCGGCCGCTCGAATGGCCGGCTGGATCGCCTTGGCCGTGACACTTTTCTGGACGACGATCGTCGATGCGCAACAACGCAACCGCGGGCTTCAGAGCGCCGGGGGCGACGCCAACTTCCGTGTCATCGAACGCTTTCCCGACGAATCGAAGGCGGAGTCGACCCCGACGTTGCCCGATGCACTCCTCGACGACCTGCGCGCCGAAGACTGGTCGGCGGCGCGCGATCGAATCGACGGGTTGAAGGCCGACGCCAGCGGCGAGCCGGACTGGCAACTCTCGTTTGTGGATGCCTACGTGGCCTTCAAGATGGACAACGCCGCCGAAGCGGCCGGGAGGTTCGAGTCGCTTGCGGCCCGCGCGCCCAAGCTCGTCGATTACGCTCTTTATCTTGGGGCGAAGGCGGCGCTGGAGGCCGACGAACCCCACAGGGCCGTGATGATGGCCGCCCAGATCCCGCCCACGAGTCTGAAGTACGGCCCGGGGCTGGGCCTTTTGGGGCGAGCCCTTCTCGATGCCGGCGGCGCCTCGGACGTCAAACGGGCGATCCGGGTGATGCACAGGTACCTGGAGATGGTGGCCGGCGGTGCGGCCCGACAGGTTCGGTTTATGCTCGGCGAGACCCTGGCTGCCGAGGGCTCCTGGCAGGAGGCGGCCGAGCAGTTGATCGAGGTCTGGAAGCGCCATCCGCTCAGCGACGTCGGCCAGAAGGCGCGGTCGTTGCTCGAAGAAAACCTGAGCAAATTGACCGACGCGCAGCGCGACATCGTCTCGTCGCCGCCGCGCGAGTTCACGATGGCCTATTTTCAGGCCCTCTTCGATGGCCACCACAGTCGCCGGTTGATCGACGAGTTGGCCGACCCGCTCGAAGGGTGGACCGCCGGGACTGAGCATCGCTGCCGCGGGTTGTACTGGATGGCCAAGTCCCACACCAAACTGCGGGATCACCGCGACGCCGCGAGCTGGTATCAGAAGGTCCTCGAGGAGTGCCGCGGCATCGAGCCCTGGGAGCGCATGGCGCTGTACAACGCTGGGCGCGGCTACTGGAACGTCGGCGAGCGTCAGAAGGCCCTGGAGATCTTCGAGACCCTGTGGACGCGATTCGACCACCACTCTTTTGCCGACGATGCCATGTACTTCGCCGGACGCATCCACCGGGAACGAAACGACGGCGAAGCGGCGCGGGCGATCCTGCGCGAGCAGGTCAAAAAACATCCCGACGGCGACATGGCCGCCCAGGCGCACTGGCTTCTGGTACGCGAGATGATGGAGGCCCAAAACTGGTCCGGGGTCATCGACTACGTCGACGGTTTGGAGTCGACCGGGGAAGAGGACCGAGACACGATCGGCCGGCTCGGCTACATGCGGGCCCGTTCCCTGCAGAAGATGGGTCGCAGCGACGCGGCGCGCGACGCCTACCGACGGGTCACCGAGGCGGCGCCGATGACCTATTACGGACTGCTGGCAGGCAACCGGCTGCGTGATTCGGTCGAAGCCTCGGGAGCCGACTGGCAAGACTGGTGTCAGCGCGAAGATGCCGCCGTCTGCCGGACCGTCGATGGTCCCGTCCGGGAGTATTCGGTCCCGGGCGAGGTCGAAAAAGACATGCGATTTCAAAAGGGTGTCGCACTTCTGCACCTGGGCCTGCAGGAGCTAGCCCGCGGTGAGTTAAAAGCGCTGTTTGAAGCCTTCGGCGGGCAGGACTCGGCCCTGAAGGGTCTGGCCGACCTGCTGAGTCAGGCCGGTGCCCACCCGATGGCCCATCGATTGCCCGATCGGATCGACGGCTGGAAGCAGGCATATCCCACCGACCAGACCCGTCGGCTCTGGGAGATCTCGTATCCCCGGGCCTTCGAGCGGATCGTCAGAAAATGGAGCGATGAGCGTGGGCTAACCGCCTCGTTTGTGTGGGCGATCATGCGAAAGGAGAGCGCCTTTACGCCGCGCATCAAGTCGTGGGCCGGGGCGCGGGGGCTGCTTCAATTGATGCCGGGCACCGCCGACATGATGGCCAGACGCCAGGGTGTCGACGGCGTGGACAACTGGACGATCCTGCAGCCCGAGCTGAACGTGCGGCTGGGGACGGCCTACATGGAGGATCTCGGCGATCGATGCGATGGGCATCCGGCCCTGATCGCCGCCGGCTACAACGGCGGTTGGGGCAATGTGTCGGACTGGCTGCGCCGCCGGGGCGATCAGCCTCTGGATATGTGGGTCGAGGCGATCCCGTACGGGCAGACGCGCAAATACGTAAAGATGGCACTGACTCACTGGTGGGCGTACCGGCGACTCTACGACGGCGATGCCGTTCCCGAACTGTCGTTTTCAGTCAATTATTAGGCGTCGAATACCAGCGGCTCTACCAGTCGCGCAGCTCGTCGGGCGACCAACTGTTCAATACGTCGTCGGCCTCGAGCCATGCTCGACGCGCCTGTTGTAGGGCGTATCGGATCTCTCCGAGACCGCGCGTCGAATGGGCGTCCGAGCCCAACACGAGTTTGACCTGCCGGGCCCGGGCGGTCCGCGCCATCTCGGCATTCAGGTCGAGCCGCCCCGCCGATCCGTTGATCTCCATGGCCACCTCGTGCTCCAGCGCCGCCTCCAGGATGGCGTCGTAGTCGAATCGATATCCGTCGCGGCCGCCCAGGATTCGGCCCGTTGGATGGCCCATGGCGTCGAGCAGGCCGGTCTCGAGAGCCGTAAGCAGCCGGTCGGTCATCGCCTTCGGCTCGAGGTTGAAGTGGCTGTGGATGCTGCCGACGACCCAGTCGGCCTCGGCCAATAGATCGTGATCCATGTCGAGGCTGCCATCCTTCAGGATGTCGACCTCTATGCCCGCCAGCAGTTCGATGCCGTCGATGGTCTCGTTTGCCTCGGCGATGGCATCCATGTGGCTCTGAAACCGATCGGGCGTCATGCCGTTGGCCACCGTCACCGCCTGAGAGTGGTCCGTGATGGCGATCGAGTCGTGGCCCAGCTCGCGTGCCGCCTCGCCCATCTGGCGGATCGAGGCGCTGCCGTCGGTCTCGGTCGTGTGCATGTGGATGTCGCAGCGGACGTCGTCGGCCTCGATGAGCGTCGGCAGTGACCCCTCTTCGGCGGCTTCGATTTCGCCGGCGGCTTCGCGCAATTCCGGCGGGATGTAGTCGAGCCCCAGAGCGTCGAAGACGTCCTCTTCGGTCTTCGAGGCGATCGGCTCGTCTTCACCCTGCTCGAAGACGCCGTATTCGCTGATCTTGAGCCCCTGGCGTTTGGCCCGGGTCCGAAGCTGGACGTGGTGCTCTTTGCTGCCGGTGAAGTAGTGCAGGGCGGAGCCGAAGATCTCCGGTTTGACCAGTCGCAGGTCGACCTGCTGGCCATCGGAGGTGCGCACCGATGTCTTCTTTGTGCCGCGGGCCAGAACGTCGTTGATTTCGCGATGATCCAGGAAGTCCTCGACGACTGCCTCGGGGTCCTCGGTGGCGACCAGAATGTCGATGTCGCCGATCGTCTCGCGGCCGCGGCGCAGAGACCCGGCGATCTCGACGCGCTCGGCGGCGGGGAGATCGGCGACGCGGTCTTTGAGGGCATCGGCGGTGCGCTGAGCCGCCGGGAGCGGCGTGCGTCCCGAGTCCTTCGAGAGCCGATCGATCTCATCGAGGATCGATTGCTCGGTCTTGGCCCCGAGCCCGCTGAGATTCGAGACCTCGCCGGCCTCGGCCGCCTGCCGGAGTGCGTCGATGGTCGCGATCCCGAGTTCCTCGTAGATCTTTTTGATCCGCTTCGGCCCAAGCCCCTGGATCTTCATGATATCGAGCAGCCCGGGATCGAGCTCCTCGAGCAGCGATTCGCGAGCCTTGCAGGTGCCGGTTTTATGGATCTGGCGGAGATCCTCGGCGATGCTCTCGCCGATGCCGTCGATCTCCTCGACCCGGTCCTCCTCGACGTAGCTGTCCAGCGACTCCGACAGCCGGCTGATGGTGCGTGCGGCATTCTCGAAGGCGCGGACCCTGAATCGGTTGGCCCCTTTGATCTGCAGCAGTGCGCCGACGTCTTCGAGCACCGAGGCGTAATGTTTGTTGTCCATCGTCTGAAAGCGGGGTGACGGAGGGGAACTGAGACCCTGAGCGTGTGTCTATTATCAGACGCCCCGAGCGTTGGACAGCAACGCCGGGCGTCTTCGGTGGGTTCTTCCGTTGGATTTGAAGGCGATTATCAACTATGGTCCCATGCGAACAATGTTTAGCAACCTCGGGGTCGTTCCCTCGATGGATGTCCCCACCAACTTGACGCACCCCTGTCGCTCCAGCATGATTCCGCCAGGGGCAAGCATCGAGAATGTGTGGGTGTGCCAATTTATTTGCGGACGTAAGATAGGACGAACGCATGGAATCGTTGAGCTCAAAAGCCTTGAAGCTCGCCGTCGTCGTCGGCCTCTCGGTCGTGACGATTCCCGGGGTGGTCGGGGCGCAGTCGGATGCGTCCTCCAACAACGGTGAGGCGGAGTCGGAATCGAGTTCTGCGAATTCGCAGGCTGAGTCCGACCAGACGTCGGCCACCGAAGACGCCGCCGGTACACAATCGGGCGACAAGAAGTCCGCTGACAAGCAGTCCGGCGACACGAAGCCCTCCAAGGGCCCGGGCGGTCGTGAGATGCGCGAGGACTATCCCGGCACCGACGAGGCGATGCAGTCGAAGATGGAGACCGATCGCATCGAGGGTCTTGAATTCGAGGGTGAGGGAGCTCCCTCTGAGGCCTACGATATGAGGCTTCAGGAACTCGAGACCAAGATCGACGACCTCAAAGAAAAAGTCTTTCAGTCGAAGTCGCGCGTCGTCCTCCTCAAAGAGACGGTACTCGGCGGGAATCTGTCGGGAAGTCGCGCGGTTATCGTCCACAGGAACAAACTTGGACCGCGCTTCAAGCTCAAACGGGCGATGTACAGCCTGGACGGATCCCGGGTCTTCAACGAGTCCCGCGAGGGTGGAGGCCTCAAGAAATCCGACAAGATCAAGGTCTTCGACAGCTCGGTGACCGCCGGCAATCACAACGTGTCGATTCTGCTGGAATACGAAGGGGGCCCGGTCGGGATCTTCAGTTACATGAAGGGATACCAGTTTAAGGTCCGGTCCTCGTGTCCCTTCGATGCCCAGGAAGGAAAGGCGACGATGATCGAAATCCAGGCGGTTCGCGGCGGCGGCGCATTTTCGGACATGGAGAAAAAGGCCGACATCCGCTGCGAGATCACCACGAAGGATTTGACCGAAGACACCATGGACGATCTGGAGTCGGGGGCGGCCGATGGAAGCGCCGCGTCGGCGGCCGGCTCCGGGGCCGAGCAGCCCGGCGACGATTCGCAGTGATGCGCACGGCCGCTTTCCGCAGACACGTCCGTAGTGACCCGATAAGAGACGGCATTCGATGACATATCAGCAACCCAAAGCAACAGAGGCGCGACGGCTGGCGAGGTGGGTGGCCGTCGCCGCCGCGTTTTGGGCGGTCTCGCTGGGGCTCTCCCAGTCGGCGACGGCCCAGGACCTGCAGGAGCTGGTGCGACAGGCTGATCGGTTCGACCAGCGGGTCGACCGGCTCGAGCAGCAATACCTCAAGCCGGCGATCCTCGAGGAGCGCTACAAGCTCGAGACGCGGTTTAACGATGCCCGCGTTCAGTACCTGCTGGAGAACTACGACCGGGCGAGTCTCCTCCTGGTCGACGTGGTTCGAGACGCCGATCCCCGGGAGTTCGACAGCTATCGCCGTGCGCTGTATCTGCTCGGTGACAGCCTCTACCAGCAGCGAAACTTCCTGGCCGCTCAGAATTATCTGCGCCGCGTCATCGATCTCGGCCCCGGCGAGTACTACCAGGATTCGGTGGTCACCTTGCTGGAGATCGCCGTCGAGACGGGCAACTACGACGGGGTCGACGGGCTCTTCGAGCGCGTCGACGAGACGGAGTTGTCGGCGGGTGTCAGCTACATGCGTGCCAAAACCCTGTATCGACAGGAGAAGTACGAAGAGGCGCGTCGCTTTCTGGCCGATGCAGCCCGCGATGACGAATTGGCCCACAAGGTCGCGTATCTGAAGGGTGTGACCCAGGCGGCCGAGGGGAACTATCAGCAGGCCCGCGAGACGTATCGACGGTTGATCGAGCGGATCGGGAAGGGCGACGCAGAGTCCCGGTCGATCAAACATCTCAGCCACCTGGCGCTGGGCCGGATCGCCTACGAGACCGGCAATCTCGATACGGCGATCAACGCCTATCAACAACTGCCGCGCGAGAGCGAGCATTTCGACCAGGCGCTGTACGAGTTGACCTGGGTGCTGGTCTCGCAGGGCGAATATCGCTCCGCCAGCCGAAACGCCGACATCTTCCTGTACCTGTCGAACCCGGACAAGACCTTCATCCCCGAGATCCGGCTTCTGAAGGCCGATCTGATGCTTCGGCTCGACGAATACGAGGACGCCAAGACCGCCTACAAAAACGCCAGCCAGACCTTCGAGCCGATCCAGTCTTCGATGGTCCGGTTCATCGACCGCGGCGAGACCGTCCGCGAGTATTTCAAAAAGCTCGTCGAACAGGAGTTCGAAGGCCAGGATCCGACCTACCTGCCCGAGGACGTCCGTGAATACGTCGACGAAAATGTTGAAATGAAGGACGTCCGATTGACCGTCGAGGATATCAACCGACTGGAAGACGAGATCGAGACGACCCAGGCCGCGATCGAGGAGATCGAGGCGCGGCTCGGTTCGGGATCGCGGGTGCGCTCATTCCCGCGGATCGCCGAGGGGATCAGCGTGGGGATCGAGCTCGAGAGCCAACTGGTCGAGTTGCGCGAAAAGCTGCTCAAAAAGGAGTACGAACTTCTGAAGCCGCAGATGAGCCAGGCCGAGCGCGAGACCTGGAACCGGATGCGCAAACAGATGCAAGATGTCCAGGAGCGCTATGAAGCGGCGCCTCACACCCGCCAAGAAGTGCAGGCACGCGAGGAATTTCTGGGCAAAGAATTCGGACAGATGCGCGCCGAGCTGGACCGCCTGAGCCGGCAAATCGACGGACAGCGCCAGCAGCTCAAGGACATCAATCAGTTCGTTCGGGAGAATCTCGAAGGGACCATGAGCCAGAAGCGTCGCCAGCGGATCGAAGAGCTGCGCGCCGAGGTTCGAAACAACATCCGCCAACTCGAGGAGCGCGAAAAGGCGATGCGCCAGGAGCTCGCCGTCAGCCGTCAGAAGATGGGCGTCGGCGACGCGGTCACCGACAAGGAACGGGCCCTTCGGGAGCGATATAGAAATCTGCTGGCCGACCGACGCGCATTCCTGGAGCGCTTCCACGACCGCGTCTCCGCCAGTCGCCGCGATTCGCTCGATCGGATCGAACAGGCCTGGAGTCAGTTGCCTCCCGTCGATGAGCGGCTGCAGACGTTCTTCACCGAGATGAATTCCATCGCCAGTGAAAAGGCTGCCGACCTCCGCGAGACCATCGCTCGAGAGCGACAGATGCTCGACAGGCGCAGAGAGCGACTCGCCAACCTGAGAAGCTCCGCCGAAGGAACCATCGCGGGCATGGCCATGCGCAACTACGCCGAAGTCAAAAATAAGTTCGACCAGATCGTCCTTCGCGGAGACGTCGGACTGATCGACGTCGCATGGCGGGAAAAGGAAGGGATGACCGACAAGATCGACCAGCTCCGGGAGAATCGCCGCTCGGAGCTGGAAGCGCTCAGAGATTCGTTCGAAGAAGTTCGCTGACCACACCTCGCCCCTCGTTGTGAGACGCGATCGAGCTTTCGATTCGCCGTCGATTCGCCGCGGGGACACCGGGTTCACTATGGTGCTGAAAAGATGCACACAACAGAGTTGGATCACCTTGGCTCTCGTCTCGTCGGCCTTCTGGCTGGTGCTGGGGGTCTCGTCGACCGGGTTCGCCCAGTCGGAGACCTCCGGGGAGCAGCCGGCTGCCGATCAGACAGATGCCGATCAGACGGCTCCTGACCAGCCGGCTCCGCCCGAGAGTCCCGAGGGGCCGCCATCGGCTCCCGATTCGGAGACCGACGGGGAGGATGACGGGGGCGATTCGACGGACGGCCAGGAGGGCGAGCAGTCCGATGAGGCCGACGGCGCCGCCTCGGAGATTCCCGATCAGCCCGAGATCAGCCCGAATGCCGACGCGCCCGAAGAGGCGATGACCGCCTACCGGCAGGCCTACGAGCGGTACTCAAACGAAATCCAGGACTATCAATCGACGATCGACTCGATCGTCTCGTCGGCCTACAGCCAGCGTCGCTCCCAGATCAACGCCCGCTACGACCGCCGCGCCGAACAGTTGACCCAGGCCGAACGCCAGCGCCGCCTCGATGCGATCGAGGAGTTCAAGGAGTTTCTGAAGCGCTACCCGGACCATCCCCAGTACACGCCGGACGCCATGTTTCGGCTGGCGGAGCTGTACTTCGAGAAGGAAAATGACGACTACCTTCTGGCCGACGAACGGTATCAGCGGGAGATGGAGCGCTACCAGGCGGGCCGGCGGCCGTCGGCTCCGGAGGCGCCCCGCAAGGATTACAGCGACACGATCGCGACCTTTTCCGAGCTCGTCAGCGAGTGGCCCGACTACCGACTGCTCGATGGCGCCTATTACCTTCTCGCCTACTGCAACGACCAGATGGGCAATGCCCGCAAGGCCCGGGACCTGTTTGCCGAACTCATCGTCAAGCGACCCCAGAGCGAGTTCGTCCCCGAGGCCTGGATCCGGATCGGTGAGTACCACTTCGACCGCTCCGACAATCCCGAAGAGATCAAGCTGGCGCGCCAGGCCTACGAGCAGGCGATGAAGTACGAAGAGAGCCGCTTTTTCGACAAGGCTCTCTACAAACTGGCGTGGGCCGACTACCGGCTCGACAACTTCGAAAAGGCGATCGAGGAGTTCAAGCGCCTGGTCGAATACAGCGATCGCATGAAGCGCGAGACCGGCGAGTCGGGCTCGGTGCTTCGTGCCGAAGCCGTCAAGTACGTGGCCGTCAGCCTGGCCGAGGACGACTGGAACCTCGACCGGAAGGTCGATGAGAACTTCGGGCTCCCCAGGGTCAAAAAATACCTGGACGGCGAGGGGGACTACCAGCGCGAGGTGATGACCCAGCTCGTCGACTATCTGTTCGAAAACGAGCGATTCGACGTGGCGGTCAACGTCATCCAGTACGCGCTGGATCAGTATCCGATGCACCGCAAGAATCCGCGTCTGCACGAGCGGATGATCACCGCCCTGATGCGCCAGCAAGAGACCCGCGAGCAGGCCTTCGAGGAGCGGCGGGTTCTGATCGAACAGTACGGGCCCGAGAGTGACTGGTACGCCAACCAGAAAAAGGCCGGCCACGAAGAAGCGCTGGAATTCAGCGACAACCTGATCCGGGAGAACCTGATTCAGGCGGCGACCTGGTATCACGAACAGGCCCAGGACAGGATGGACCAGGCGCGGGTCAAACAGAATGCGGAGATGCTTGCGACGGCTCGCCAGCGCTACGCGAAGGCGGCCGAGGCCTACAAGCGGTTCCTCAAGCGGTATCCGAACGACAAGGACATCTACCGCTGGAACTTCTATTACGCCGAGACTCTGTACTACTCACAGCAATACGCCGAAGCGTACGACCAGTACAAAGTGGTCCGCGAGCTGGACATCGCCGACAACAAATTTCAGGCCACCAGCGCCTTCAACGCGGTCAAGAGCCTCGAGTTCCGAATCCAAGAACTCGTCAAAAAGGGCGAGCTTCCATCGCAGGTGATGCCCGGGCAAAATCGGGAGGAGGCCCGCGAGACGGCCCAGCAGCAACAAAAGACCCCCGAGGACGGCGAGGGCACCCAGGAGGGTGGGTCCGTCGAGATCGAACCCGAGGAAATCCCGGATCTGGTCCAACAGTACATCACGGCGATGGACCGCTATGTGGTCCTGCAGCTCGAGTACGAAAAACAGCAGGCGCTGGATGCGAAATTTGCCTTCAACGCCGCAAAACTGTTCTACGACTTCCAGCACTACGATCGTGCGCGTGAGCGATTCGAATGGATCGTCGACAATTACCCCGAGCGCGAAGAGGCGTATCTGGCGGGTAGCCTGATCCTGGAGACGTATCGACAGGAGAAAAATTACGACATGCTCGCCAAGTGGGCGACGCGCCTGGAGGGTGTGCTCAAGGGCGAACAGGCCGAGGCCGTCCGCGAGGAAGTCCGGGAGTTCAAGCTCGGCGCCATGTTCAAGACCGCCGAACAACTCTTCAGCAACGAAAAGTACGAAAAGGCCGCGGCCGAATACGTGAAATTGGTCAACCAGGCCCCCGACCACGAAAACGCCCCACGGGCGCTGAACAACGCAGCGGTCGCCTACGAAAACATCAAGAAGTACGAGTCCGCCATGGAGCTGTACCAGCGGGTCTACCGCGAGTATCCCGACAGTCCTCTGGCGGGCTACGCGCTGTACCGCGTGGGAGTGAACTCGGAGCGGTACTTCGACTTCGACAATGCGATCCAGACCTACCGGCTGTTCTACGACAAATTTGAAGGCGAGTCGCCGCCGGAACTCGAGAAGATGGGCTTTGAAGTGTCGGAGAAACGCGCCAGCGCACTGCTGAATACGGCGGTACTGGCCGAAAATCTCCAGCGCTACGAGGAATCGGCGCGCCGCTACGAACAGTACGTCTCCGAATACCCCGACCGCGAGGATGCTCACCTGGCCCAGTGGCAGGCGGCCGAGTCATGGAAGAAGGCGGACCGACCCGAACGAATGGTCGCCGCGATCCAGAAGTACCGAAACAACTACGGAGCCCCGAAGGACCGGACCGAACGGGTCCTCGAGGGCATGATGCGGATCGCCGAGTACCGCGAAAAAGAGGGCGACACCGACGAGGCCGTCGAGATGTACAATTCGATCCTCGAGGAGTTCCAGAAGCGAGGATCCCCGACCGGCACCGACGCCGCCTACTACGCCGCCGAGGCGCAGTTCCGACTCGCCGAGCGCGAGTACGCGGAATGGAGCGAGATCACCATCGACGGCTCCCTGGACGAACAGAAATCCAAACTCCAGAAGAAGGTCCAGGGTCAAAAGGATGTGGCCGCCGTCTATCGGAAGGTCTTCAATTACAAAAACCTGGAGTGGACGCTGGCGGCCGGCTTCCGGCTCGGCAGCCTCTTTCAGGGCTTCGCGGAGTCGCTCTACCAGGTACCCATCCCCTTCGAGCCCGGAACCGAGCGCTACAACATCTACCGGACCCAGCTCGAAGACATCGCCATCCCCCTGGAGGACAAGGCGGTCGAACGCTACGCGCAGACCATCGAGAGGGCGCGCGAGGCGAAGGTCGTCAACAAGTGGACCAAACGGGCACTCGAAGAACTCAATAAGTATCGCCCCGAGGAATACCCTCTGTATAAAGAGGCCAGGCAGGCTCGCCAGCGCAGTATCGTGACCGGACGGTCGTTGCTGAGTGAAGTCCCGACCCTCGAGACCGGAACCGGCTTCGAAGAAGACGGCGGCGGTGGCATGGAAGAAGGGGACGGCACTCAGGAGGGCGGTGACTCCTCCGGCACTGACAGCGACGAATCCAACTCCGGGGATCAGGCCTCCGGAACACAGAGCGACGAATCGGCCTCCGGGACGAACGAAAAAGGAGAATCGTGATTCGAGAGTCGACACCATCTTCGAGACCGGCACCTGGCACGCTCGCAGCATTCCTGCTCACCGCAGGATTGTTGCTGATCTCCGGGTGCGCTTCGTCGTCGCAGGAGACGTCCGACACATCCGGTGAGGCCGAGGCGATGGAAGCCTCGGGCCAGGAGGATGCACCCGACGAAGCGGAGACATCGAAAGAAGGGGCCGAAAAACCGGCCGATACCCGAAAGAAGGCGGCAGACAAGGGAAAAGACTCCAAGAAGAGAGCCGCCAAGCCTGCGAAGGATACAAAGGCTACCGACTCCGACGGGGGCCCGGCGATCTCGCCGATCGCCAACGGGGTCGACGCCGCCAACAGCGGAAACTACACCGTCGCGATCCGCCGGCTGGAGCGAGCCCTCGACTCCGATCAGGGGTTTTTGGCTGCCTACAACCTCGGGGTCGTCGCCGAAAAGCAGGGGAACCTCGACGAGGCTCAGTCCCACTACGAATCGGCGCTGCAGAAGGACGGGACCTTTACTCCCGCGTTGATGAATCTCGTGCGACTCCATCTGCGCCGGGGCGACCTCTCGAAGGCGGACTCGGTGGCGCGGCGATATGCCGAAAACCACTCTCAAAACATGAGCCACCGGGCCGTCCAGCTCGAGGTGATGCTCGCCAAGGAGCAGTACAACGATGTCGTCCAGCAGGCGAAGTCGATCCTCAAGCGAGACGAACGCAACGTCGAGGCGATGGTGGCCCTGGCGACTGCCAACTACAAAATGGGACGTTTTGAGTTGGCCCGGGCCGTGCTGAATCGGGCCTCCGAACTGTCCCCGGAACGCCCCGACCTCTATTTCCTCTTTGGATTGATCGCCATGGAGAACGAAGAGACCTCCAAGGCGATCGCCAACTTCAAGGAGGCGATCAAGTACGCGCCACGCTTCCCCGAGGCCCACAACAACCTTGGCCTGCTGTACGATGAGGCCAGCGACTACCAGGCCGCCGCCGAGGAGTATCAGGCCGCCATCGATGCCTACCCCGAATTCGCGGGCGCACACCTGAATCTGGGCAACGCCTACAAAAACCTGAGCAAACCGAAGAAAGCCGAGGCTAGTTTTCAACGAGTGCTGGAGATCAAAGGCGACCACGCCGATGCCTACTTCAACCTCGGGATCCTGTATTTGGACGCCAGCGTACCCGGGATGGACAAGATCCCCAGGCTTCAGAAGGCCATCGAGATGCTCAACGAGTACAAACGCGTCTCGCGGGGCCAACTCGGCGAAGACGACCCCGCCGACAAATACATCCAGGCGGCGAGAAAACAGATCGATGCAGAGAAACAGCGCAAAAAGATGATGCGACAGATGCAAAAGAAGCAGTCAGGTGGAGACTCCAGCGGCGATTCCGGCGGTGACTCGTCGGACGAGTCCGGGGACGGCTCATCGCAGACCCAGCAGAACAGTAGTGGAACGCAAGAGGGCACCCCGCAGAACGGATCCGGCCAAGACGGCTCCAACTAGTCCACACGCACGGGAGAAAACCATGAGACAACTGACGAGCGTATGTCTGGCGGTGCTGACGGTAGCCGCACTGTGGCTGGGGGCGAACGGCACGGCGATGGCTCAGGACCAGGGAGGCGTCATTAACCTCGATGAGACGGTCATCGAGGGCCGCATCCAGAAGCCAGAGGCCTTCTACATCCTTCAGCACGCCAACCTGAGTTACGAAGAGATCGAACCCAAAAGATCATTCATTGATGAGCTCCTGAAGTCGGTCGACCGGGACCCGTTTTAGTCGACCGACCGCTCGATGCGGGACGATTTCCCGAAGCCATGCTTTAAGCTGAATCGGCATTGTTGGGTTGTTCCTGTTGTGTTATACCACTCAGAATTTGTACGGGTTCCACCGAGTGGTCGGTCGGACGTGAGGTCCGAACCACCACCGTTGCAAGGTCCCATGCGGACCTGATACATAGTCATCGAATCAGAACCCAGACTTCGATCCCATACCAGTTCGTACGGAGGAAACTCGAAATGGCTGGAATCGCAGAAGCATTTCGCCAGGGCGGAATTTGGATGTACCTCATCCTCGGGGTGAGTATCTTTTCCATCGGAATCGCGATTGAGCGATTCATCTTCCTTTTCTTCAAGTACAATATCAACGGCGAGGCCTTCATGGCTCGCATCCAGAAGATGGTGATGGCCGATAACATCGACCGAGCCATCAAGCTGTGCAACGCGGCCCCGTCTCGGGCGCTGCCCAAGGTTATCAAAGCCGGTCTCACCCGCGCCAACAAGGGCGAGGTCGAGATTCAGAACGCTATCGAAGAAGCGACCCTTGAGGTCGTGCCGAAGGTCCAGAAGCGCGTCGGCGCATTGAACGCGATCGCGAACATCGCCACGCTGCTTGGACTGCTCGGAACCATCATCGGTCTGATCGACGCCTTCGCCTCGCTGGAGAAGGTCCAGGACCCGCAGAAACGACAGCAGGCGCTGTCACGCGGTATCTCCCTGGCGATGAACACGACCGCGTTCGGTCTTATCGTCGCGATCCCCACGATGACCGCTCACCTGCTTTTGTCGGGTATGGTCAAAAAGATCCTCGACGAGATAGACCAGTATAGCGTGCGACTCGAGAACTTGCTCGTCACGCGTGGCAAGGGTGGAACTAACCCGCTCGACTGATGTCTGTTCCTCCGTACACCCCCGGCGGGCGGTCGCGTGAATACGGCCGCCCGCTCAGGGAGTCTGCGGAGTTGCCAAGCGGGTCCTTGCACGACTGAGGAGGTTGCATGCCGCGCAATAGAGACGCCGGAGGGAGCGAACACGAAGAGCTAAACCTCGCTCCCTTCATGAACATGGTCGTTATTCTCATTCCCCTGCTGCTTCTGTCAGTGGTCTTCCTGAAGATCGGAGTGGTGAACATCACCGCGCCTAAACTCTCGGTGGGACCGCCGACGGACCAGAAGAAAAAGAAGACGGACGAAGAGCCGCTGAACCTGACGGTCGGCGTCGGATCCAATGGATTCCGCGTCGCTGCCACGGGTGCGGTTCTGCCACCGCAGGGCGACTGTCCGGAGACGGGCCCGAGCATCTGTCTGGCCGACACGTCCGTCCAGGTGGGTAATTTGATCAAAAACTCTCGCCAGGCCTATGAGAACGGCAACGAAGAAGAGGGCGAGAAGTTGCTCCGCCAGGCCAGTGACGCCTACGACTGGATGGGCCTCTACAATAAACTGATGGAGATCAAAAAAGAGTACCCAGAGGAAACGGTCATCAACGTCTCCGGGGATCCGAACATCCCGTTTACGATGGTGGTCCGGGTGCTCGACGTGGCCCGATACAAGCTCGAAGAAGAGTCGTACGATAATATGGAAGACTTCTGGGCGGCCGACGCCGAGGTCGAAGTGAAGGGTGGCAAGGAAATCCCGCAGCCGCTGTTCAACGACCCGGTGCTCGCCGTCGCAAAGTAACGGGAGTAGATTACGATGACGGAGCAGGAGACTCCAGAAGGATTCAGCGAAGAGGAAGAGGAGTGGCTCAAGGAGCAGCGCAAGCGCAAGCAGCGCCGCCAGAGCCGCGGCTCGAAGAGGGATGATGGCGGAGAGGGGTCCGTCAACATCAACTCCCTGATGGACATCATGGTCATTCTGCTCGTCTTCCTGCTGAAGAGCTACGGCGAGCAGACGATCCAGGCGACCGGGCAGGACTTGAAGGTGCCTGAATCGGCGACGAAACTCTCGCCGGAAGACATGATGACCATCACGGTCTCTCGTTCGTCGATTCTCGTTAACGACGAGAAGGTCAACGACGTCCCGGTCGACAAGAGTCAGAAGCGCGGCGGCGACGCCGGCTTCGAGATCATCGATCTGATGGACCGTCTCAACGAGATCATCGAGGTTCAGAAACGCCAGGCCAAACAGATGGGCTCGGAATTCGAGCCGATCGTCACGATCGTGGCTGACCGATCCATCAAGTACCGCCTGCTGACCGAGGTCATGTACACCGCCGGCCAGGCTGGTCTGAGCAAATTCAAGTTCGCGGTCATCAAATCCGAGCGCTCCATGCTGGGCGTTGCCGGCAGCGGTTGAGGCCCGGGCGCGTCTGAGCGAGGTAAACGGGGGCCGCCGAGACGAGTTGCCGATGGCCCCCGAGGCAGTTTTCCAGGAAGGTTAGCTTCATGTCCAAGCAGTCCGACAAAAAGGTCCTGCGCATCGGTCTCATCCGTAACGGGAAGATCGTTGAAGAACGGCTGATGCGAAAGCAGGAGGACATCTCCGTCGGCCAGGACTTCAAGCGCAATCAGTTTGTCGTCCCCGTGTCGGACCTGCCGGACTCGTTCCGCATCTTCGAAAACCGGGACGGCTCGTACGTCCTTCACTTCAATTCGGAGATGGGCGGCAAGATCGCCGCCGGAGGCGGAGTCGAGACCCTCGAGAGCCTGGTCGAATCCGGCCGGGCCAATAAGACGAAGTCGGGGTATGAAGTCGAGCTTCCCCCCTCCGCCAGAGGGCGACTTCAACTCGGCGAAGTGACCCTCCTGTTCCAGTTTGTCGCGGCCCCTCCAAAACGCGCTCGACCGGCGCTTCCGGCGTCGATGCGGGGCGGATGGATCCGAGGCATGGAGCCGATCTTCGCGCTGGTCATCGGGGTTTCTGCCCTCCTGCAGATCGGATTCGTCGTCTTTCTGCAGACACGTGATTGGCCCGAACCCAAAAACCTGAACTCCGAGGTTCCCGATCGCTTTGTCGACATCATGCGCGACAAAGAAAAGGAGAAGCTCGATCTTAAGAAGAAAAAAGAGAAAAAATCGGACGAAGGACCCTCCGAAAAAGAGAAGCAAAAGACCGAGCCGCAGCCCCATCCGCAAGAGGAACCGGAGCAAAAAGAAGAAAAGAAAGAAGAACTGTCTCCAGAGGAGCAGGCTGCAAAGGAGGCCGAGAAGCAGCGGCAGATGGCCAAGGAAGTGCAGAACAAAACCATCCTCGGCCAGATCGGGTCCATGACCAAGGACGGCGAAGGAAGTGTGGCCGACGTCCTATCGGAGGGAGCCGGGGAGACGAGTATGGAGTCTGCGTTCAAAAACTCCGAGGGCATCACCGCGGGTCCCGGCGAAAAGAGTGGCCTACCGACCGGCTCGTCGGATGCCGATGGCAGCGGGAAGACCGCTGGGATCGGGGACCTCGACAAGACCTCTGGGTCAAAAGAGGCCGAGGGTGGCGTCGAGACCGGTGAAAAAGAAGAGGAAAAGGTCCAGGCACGGGTCGATCTGAAGACGCCCGAGACCAAAGCCGGGACTGGGTCTCTCGACTCCTCGTCGGTGACCAATACCCTCAAGCGGTATCAGTCCAGAATTCAACGCTGCTACGAACGACAACTCAAGGTCAATCAGTCCGCATCTGGGAAGGTCGTGATCAACTTCACCATCGGGCGGGCCGGCCGCGTCACCAAGTCGCAATCGATCGAAGACAGCGTCGGCGGCGGCGTCGGCCAGTGCGTCTCGAACGTCATCCAGGGACTTCGATTTCCGAAACCCAAGGGTGGCGAGGTCATGATCAACAAGACCTTCGTCTTCGAGTCCGGTGGCTGATACCGCGCTTGAATGCGTGGACCTCAAACGGCCGGTATGGATCGCCTAATTGGGCGTCTCCATGCTGGCCGCTTTTGTGTGTGGACTTCTGGAATGCAATCATCTCACGGACTTGAATCGCGGGGATAGGCCAGTTATCAAGGGCTCCGACGTTAGAGTATTGCCGTCTTGGGCACCTACCGGTGGCGATCAATTTGAAATTTGGTCGTTGAGTGGTACGTTGGGAGCAGTCCGTGTCCGATGACGCATATAGTCTTGGTCTCGCAGGCCAAGTTTCCGAGAGGAGGTGCACGATGCAAACACAACGTCTGAAGTGGCTCTTGACCGGGGCCGTTGGACTGGCTGTGTTTATGCTGGTGGGTCCGTCCGTCGCGCAAAATCAACAGCGCTCCCGGGCCAAGACCCTTGCTGAAGAGAATCGTGACCTCATCGACGAGGATATCGACGCGCTCAGCAATCAGCAGATGCTCGACCGCGCGCAGAAGAAGATCAAACAAGCGAAAACGAAGTTGGGAAACACCAACTCGATGCTGGATTCGGCGCGCGCCGACGACAAGGACATCGGCAAGATCAACTGCATCAACGACAAACAGGCCGCCATCAAGGGGTTCCTGAAGGTCTCCGAACAGAGTTACGTCAAACTCAAAGAGGCGACCGACGAAGGGGACGGCCAGGCGGCGAAACATCACTACACACTCATTGCAGTCTCCCACCAAAAGGTCGATAAATTGACCCAGGAGGCCCAGATGTGTGCTGGCGATATTCAGCGGTACTCCGATGAGACGAACGTCGAGATGAACGTCGACGGTCAAATGCCAGAGGACCCCGAGTATCTGTCAGATGACCAGGCAATCGGGGTTATGGACCTTCCGGAGTTGACGCCGTATCAGTAGATTAACACAGTTGAACAACGTCGGCCCTGATTACACTTCGCTGAATGGATGACTGACTTCAGGGCTCGATGACCTGTGTATATTGAGGATTGGGTTTGTCTATGATCAAAAGAAGTTCGGTTCTAGCACCCTTGGCCGGTCTGGCGGTCGCAGCATTCATGCTGTGGCCGGCGACGGGCCTCGCGGGCCCGGGGGATGGACTTCAAGCGGGCAATCTCGTTGTTCATCCGCGCCTGAGTCTGACCGGTGAGTACGACACAAACGTCTTTCGTCGAACCACCGCGGAGACCGGGGTATCCGACCTGCCCTCGGCTCCCATCCTCTACATCGCTCCGGGTCTCGGTATTCAGACCGATGATCCCCAGGCGCTCGACCTCAACTTCGATGGAGAGCTGGTCTGGGAACAGTTCTTCGGCGGCGACAATGCCGTCGATGCCCAGACCGGGCTGACCGGAAACGCCTACCTGGGCGCCGAGCTAAATCCGAACGGTGGCTTCAGCTTCACCGTTGAAAACGACTTCACGCACAACAGTGAAGAGCCGACGGTCTCGACCGCCAACGAACGCAACTGGCTGCGCAACAGCGTGGGCGGAATCATCGGCATCCACCCGGGTGACGATATCCTGCGGATCGACCTAGGCTACCACTGGAACATCAACCGGTATTACTTCGACACCGGGCTCGATCTCGACAAACAGCAACACGTCGCGTCGTTCGACATGACGTGGAGGTTTTTGCCCAAGACGGCGTTCATCCTCGAGAGCGACCTCGAGGTCAACCGCTACGAGTCGCCGACTCGCGGCGCGCAGGGCTCCGGGTTGCCCAATACCGACAGCATGCCCGTCAACGTAAAGGGCGGGCTCAGCGGACTCATCAGCCGCCGTCTGAGCACAAAACTTCTGTTCGGTTGGGAATGGGGAATTTACGAGTCGGGCCCGGACTATTCCGAGCCGATCGGCCGCGCGCAGTTCGGATTCAAGTGGGGCGACCTGTCGCTCGATAGCGGCATCGGTGTCCACTACGAGCGAAGCTTCGACGACTCCACACTCGGTAACTACTATGGCAGCCACGAGGTCGGTGGCGAAGTTCAGCAGAACTTCTTCGACAAGGCGTTTGGATTACGCGCCGGCGCAAAATACATCCTGCGCGACTACGCCGATCTCGATGCTGACAGGACGGGACCGTCCGGCCCAAACACCGAGCCGCGCTACTACATCGTGAGTAACGCTAATGGAAACGATATTCGCATTCCCTTCGGCTTGAACGACAACATTCTGAACATCAACGCGGCGATCATGAGCGACTTCGCCGACTGGGGTTCCCTGGAGCTGTCCTACAACTTCTGGGGCAACTTCACCGACGACCAAGTCCGAGCGCCCACCGAAAACGTCACCGCGCTGCGCGAATTCCAGCAACACGTCGTGCAGCTCAAGGCGACGGTCAAATACTGATGCTCGCCAGAACATTCCAGTGTTGACCCGGCGCCCGCCCGTCTCCACGGTGCGGGCGTTGGATTTTTGACTGACCGACACCTCCCGATTCGAACATGAGACCAAACGCGCGCCATCTCGCACGGACCCTTTTGATCCTGGTCGCCTGCGCCGGATTCACTGGCTGCGGGCTCTTCCAGAAGCCGGTCGATCCCGGTTACACCGCGCTGGCCGAAAGCTCCGACGAATCGGGAACCGCCGGTGAACTCGGACCGGGCGACATCATCTCGATCCGTGTCTTTGGCGAAGAGGACCTGACCGGGAAATTTTCCGTCTCGAAGGGCGGGACCATCAATTACCCGTACATCGGGCGTATCGATATCGAGGGGATGACCTGCGCGGACGTCGAGGACCGTGTGACCACGGGGCTCAAAGACGGGTACCTGAAAAAACCCGATGTCACCTGCGCAATCGAAGAGTACAACTCCAAACGGATCTATGTGCTCGGCGAGGTCAAGGAACCCGGCTCCTATCCCTACAAAGCCACCCTGACGATCGTCGAGGCCTTTGCACTCGCCGGCGGCGCCACGAACCGCGCCGCGACCAACGGCACGAAGCTGACCCGCGAGATGGATGGCCGAGAGGTTCAGGTCCGCGTGCCGATGCAGGAGGTCGTCGAGGGACGGCAAAAGAACATCCGCCTGCAACCCGGCGACGTCGTCTACGTCCCACAGAGCGCGTACTGATTGAATCGCCGATCGGGAGCCCTCACCGCTTCTCGCTCGTTCTGAGCGGCGATCTCTTCGTCGAGCGAGCCTCGACGATGCCTCCGGCATCGCCTCCGTTCGTCTCCTTGACCTCCCCACTCAGTCCGTCGCGAGCGAACGGCGGGTCCTCCCGATCGGCGATTCGGTTTTCCTTTCTGAAGTTGGCGGGGCAGGAGTTCGTGCTCGCGGGGTTTTCAGGCGGCTGAAGATTCCGGCACGGGCGAGGTGTGGCGTTCGCACGATGGTCCCCCGGTCTCCCTCGCGCCCTGGCCTCAGGGCGCTTCGGTCGAGGCGGGCGATCGCGCGGCGTGCCGCGGTTTCGTGACCCCCGGTGCTGGCGGCGCTTTCGGGCGCCGTCGAGCCCGGGGGTGTCCCAGCGCACGAAGACCCAGCCACGTCGACTCCACACGCGGATCCCGTCGTACCTCGTACGTCCTACGCGGCCCGCGCTCCCGTGCCACGCGGGTCCCGTCGTACCTCGTACGTCCTACGCGGCCCACGACCCCGTGCCACGCGGATCCCGTCGTACCTCGTACGTCCTACGCGGCCCGCGCCCACGCGGCCCGCCCCACCTATGCGATCCCCAACGCCTGTCTCACGTCGGTAATGTCACGATCCATCTGCGCCACCAGGGCATCCGCGGACTCGAAGTCGCGTTCGTCGCGGATGTATGCGTGGAAGTCGAGGTCGACCTCTCGGTCGTAGATGTCAAAATCGGAGGGGGCGTCGAGGACAAAAGCCTCGACGGTGCGCGATGAGCCCTCGAAGACGGGGCGTACGCCGATGCTGGTGGCAGCGGGGTACGCCTGGTCATCCAGGATCAGTTCGGTGGCGTAGATCCCATGGCCGGGAACCAGATGCTCGGATTCGATGTTGGCCGTGGGATAGCCCAGCTCGCGTCCCCGTTGCTCGCCGCGGACGACGGTGCCCGAGAGTCGATAGGGCCTGCCGAGGAGGTGTTCGGCCTGGGCGACTTGGCCCTCTCGTAGAGCGTCGCGAATGCGAGTGGAACTGACGGCCTGATTGTCGACTGTGACTTCGCTGAAGATCTTGGGGTCGATGCCGTGGCTGTCAGCCAGCCGCTTCAGATCATCGGTCGTGCCGGCGCGGCCTTTTCCGAATCGGAAGTTCGCGCCGACGGCGACGGCGCCGGCTCCCAGGCCTTCGTGCAGAATGCGTGCGACGAACTCGTCGGGCTGCAGCGAGGCGACGTGGCCGTCGAAGGTGAGGGCGACGATGGCGTCGAGGCCGGCCGCGTCGATCAGGCGAAACTTCTCGCGGTCGGTGGTCAACCGGAATTCGTCGGCGTCGGGCTTGAAGTACCGCACCGGGTGCGGCACGAACGTCAGGGCCACCGACGGCACGGACCGCTCGTGTGCGGTTTCGACGACCCATTCAAAGATCGTCTGGTGTCCTCGGTGGACCCCGTCGAAGTTTCCGATGGTCACGACCGGGTTCGAGAGCGCTTCGCGGGCGGTCTCCAGGTCGTGAAAGATCCCGGTTGGACCCATGATTGATAATCGGCGTGCAGAGGGAGAGGCTTCGTCTCCCGAACGGGTTATCACATCTTCGGGAGTCTGATCCATTCGCTCGTTCGGCTCGGGGCGCGTTGCGGGCCGGAAAAATTGCATCGACACCGCTCACCTCGATAATCGAGCCACGGATATTGCACTTTGCCATGGATGGCATACCGATGAAACAAGGAGAGACGAAACGGTCGTGGGCGCGAAGCGTCGGGGCCGTCGCCTGGCTGGCGTGCGCGATCTCAGTGGTACTGATGTTGCCCACGTCGAGCCGGGCTGCCGAAGGGGACGGCGAAAAGCCAACGCGAAGCGGCTTTGTGGCCGGCGAAGTGGGGTACGAGGGGCTCGGAGAGGACGACTACATCGGCCTGCGAGCCAAGGGCGGCTTTCAGTTGCCCGTCCCAAAGGTGATGTGCCCGGACGCCTCGGAGTGTTGGACGCGGCTTCTCGGGCAGTTCGAGCTTCCCCTTCGGCTGCGGGTTGTCGATCGTGACCCTCAGGATTCCGGCGCGATTCGTGACGCCGACTGGGACGAAGTCGCCGACTATCTGCGGGTGTTGCGCCGGGTTGAATACGGCCGCGACGGCGAAGCCCTGTACGGCCGGCTCGGGGAACTGGGCGACCTGGACATCGGCCACGGGAGCATCGTCGGGGACTACTACAACGTGGTGACCGCCGATTACTGGGAACTCGGACTCAACGTCACCTCGGATACGCCCTGGGGTGGCGGACAGCTTCTGGTCGACAACCTGGCCAATCCGGATCTGATCGGCGGTCGTGCGTATCTGCGGCCGGCGGCGTTTTTCGATCGCGAGTCCGAATGGAATCGAGTCACGGTGGGTCTGACGGTCGCCTCGGACGTCGATGCGCCCTATACCTTGGACAGACAGCCGAACAATACCCCGGTGATCGGGCCGGCTCGACGCCCGGCGGTCGCCGAGCAGCGCGCCGCGACCATCGGGGGCGTCGATCTGTCGGTCGACGCGGTCGACACCGAGACGTGGTCTCTGACCCCCTACATCGACGGGAATTACCACTTTCAGCTCGGCGGAGGCATGCACACCGGGTTCGATCTGCGCGTCGAGCCGACGGACGACCTCGTCTTCGAGGGCTCCTTCGAATATCGCCTTCTCGGCAACGACTACCTCCCGAACTACTTTGGCACGCTCTACGAGATCGACCGATATCAGTACTACGGCTGGGACGTCGGTCTGCCGGCGCCAAAGCAGCGCGTCGCCGCCACCCAGCCGAGCGGCATTCGACACGGCGGCCACGGTGTGATCTCGGCGCGCGTCTTCGACTGGTTTGACCTGTCGATCGGCTATGCAGACCATCAGGGCGCGGCCAACTCGAACCTGACTGCGCAGCTTCGCGTCGACCCGATCGAGCGCTTTCAGCTCGGCGCGTTCTTTTACACGCAATCGTTCGATGGCGCCCAGGGTATCGTCGACGGCGACTCGATGCTGTTTGTCGGTGAGACGCGGGTCCAGATTTGGGGCCCGCTGTACGGCAAGGCCGGCTACAGTCGCCTCTGGGAACTCCGCGACACGGGTCGCTACGACGTGGTCAATCGATGGACCGTCGGCGTGGGCGCCAGCGTCGGCTTTTCGGAGGACTCCGGCTCGTAGATCAATCGGAGTTTAGTTCGTACTCGATGCTGCCGCCGTCGTCGTCCGACGCCCCGTCGGCCGGCTGATCTTGGCTCTCGTCGAGTTCGATGCCCGAGAGTACCGAGGTGGCCGCGGGTTCGACTTCGCCGAACGTGCCGCGCGGACCCTGCAGGCTCACCGTCACCAGGACATCGTCGCGCAGGAAGTGCCACAGCTTCAGCCGAATGGATTGACCCTCGCGTTTGCCCTCCATCGAAAAGCTCAGGGTTGGATCGACGGGTTCTTGCAGACGCTCGGTGTCGGACAAGGACGCGTTCTCGAGACTCGATTCGAACCCCGACCGCCACGATGTCAGGTAAGCGTCGCTGCCGAAGTCGGGGCCCAGGGGATCGGTAAGCTCCGTCGACACCTGTAGGAGGGTGCCATCCGGGCCGCGCGCAAACCACCGAAGCGGCGACGTCTGACTGCGCAGAACTTTCCAGTCCGACAGTGGGCTCAGGTCGACCTCGATGCCCGAGGCGGGGTCCGACCACGAGCTGTCGGTCAGGTCGGCCTTCTTCATCTCGGACTCGTAGGTCTGACGACGGGTCGGTACAAAACCGATGGGTAAGCGTCGGCGGGGCTGAAATCGGATGCCCGCCCCGAGCAGTCGGGTCGCCAGCTTCTGCAGACTGCCTTCCTGCTCGGACTCGCCTGCAGTATCGTCGTTGGACTCGCCGTCGGCCGTCGCCGGTTGGCCGCCTCGCCGGAGGACCAACGAAACTTTGAGTCCGCGGCGGACGACGCTGCCAGACAGGTCGGGTCGTCCATCCTTGCGCTCCTCTTTGATGATACGTTCGAAGGCGGCGGCGATCTGACGGGCGCCGTGGGGCGTCGACCAGTGGGTCAGCCACTCGAACTGCCATCGCGTCGAATCGCCGTCGGCGCGCCGCAGCCGGTAGGCGTCCGAGGTCCAGCCGGTATAGATGGTTCGAGCCAGCTTTGGCGGCACGGTCTGCGCCACCCACGTGGCGGTCAGCGCCGGCCCCACCCGGCCATCGGCGACGACCGTCCACGTGTCGGTGTTGGAATCGGGCCAGCTCCATGTGCCCAGGCCTTCGCCGTCGATCCAGCGGTTCGGGCTGACGACATCGCGGGTGGAGTCGGGATCGCGCGAAAACAGCAGTTCTACGCCCGACCAGCCGCTTCCACGGTGAAATGCCGCGGCCAGCGACAATCCTTCACGCAGGGTAAAAGCCGAGAGTCGGTGATCGAGATCCTCGGCGGTCTGGATCATCGACGGCGAGTCGCCGCCGCCGATATCGAGCCATTGTTCAAGGGGATTCAGCCGTCCGACGACCTCGGGTCGCGCGGCGAGTTCGGCGGCTGAGAGTCGGTCGGGTTTGTCGGCCAATGCCGCCACAAACACGCGGTCGCCGATGCGTGCGGCCCGTTCGGCCAGAGCCCCGTCCCAGGTCGACGCGTCCGACGAACTCCCGAAGTGCTGGTGATCCAGGGCCGAGACCAGGGCCATGCGCACGGCGGTCTTCAACTCCGCTCGCGTTCCGGCCGAGGTGGCGACGTCGATCCGGTTCGCCTCGGGACGATATGTCGCCAGCCGCTCGGGCTTCGAAGATCGGGGCTGCTCTTGGAGCTGCAGCCCGAACAACACCTGTGCCAGTCGACTCCGTTCACGGCGGGCCTCCGGCGACATCTCCGCACGATGGTCGATAGGCCCGTCATGTGGACGTGCGGAGGGTTCCTGTTTGAAGGAACGGTCTCGCAGGGATTCGACCTGCTCGACCAGCGGTTCGATGTCGAAGGGGAGTTCATCCGAGGCTTCGTCGGTCGGATCGGCCGGCTGCTGGCGTTTGTCGGCACTGCCTGGGGACTTACAGCCCGCGAGCGCGAGTTGGCACGTGGCGAGGCAAGCGACGAGCGCGAGGCACCTGAAAGACGTCACAGTCATCTCATCGTCTGGGTGGTTAAAACGAAAGCCTATTTGTGGATATGCCCTGCCGGCGCCGGAGTCAATTTTTGCGGAATACACGGTTCACAAAGTGCAACACGTTGCTAGAATGCGTTGGGCGACTGCAGTCGAGATGAAGTTTGGAGACGGGTGTGCCGCGACGTCGGCGTCAGACATTCAGCGAATGTTACCTGTTCGTGCGACATCGGTCGGACGCAGACGAAAACGGTGAAGGTCTGCGGACCACTTTATACGGAACCGACGGCACGAATTTTCGTCGAATTCGCAGCGAAGGCGACCACGTCACCTACGCATCGAGCTGCGCCCCCTCGTCGGCGAATCATCTGGTCGAGCTGGTTGCGGGAGCGTGGAGTTGCGAGCGGGAATTGCTCGGCTACGCGGCCCTCTCACGGGCACCCTGCGTGGGCATCGTACGATACGGCGACCGGGATTCGTCGACCTGGGCCGCCGTCGAACTCGACCGCGATGAGGTGCGACGCCGAATGGCGCGAAACTCCGGCGACGGGCTCGAGGGCGTGCCGACCTCCAGGATCGCCGGTGCCGGCACGCTCGTGGGACCCAATGACGGGGGAGTGACGGTCGAGGCCGCGCTCGAGACAAAGGGCAATCGCTATCTGGCCTCAGGCCGCAGAAACGTCCTCGACGATCTCACGTCGTCGACGCTCTGGGCCGCCCGATGTACCGGCCAATCCGGACGACGGGTTCCGCGCGAAGACCTCGCGGATATCGGGGTCCAGTGGGTTCCGCTGACGGACCCGGAGCCGCTGGAACCCGAACGCGTCTCGGGCCGGCGGGTCCATCTCTCCTTTCCGCTCAAGCGGCTTCCCTGGACGCTGGCTCAAGGAAAAACCGATGCTATCGACCTCTGGGTCGAGCTGACCTTCAACGCGGATCTTGTGGACGTGCCCGTCCATTGGCGACGCGTCTGGATGCGCCTTTCGCTGCAACCCGCTTGACCGTGATCTGGACGGGTCGTACACCCAATCCCCGAGTCTTTCTCATTACACGGGATCACCGACGATGAACGACCATATCTTTCGAAAATACGACATCCGCGGCGTGGCCGAACGGGACCTCGACGATGCGACCGTCGAGAAGCTTGGCCGCGCATACGGCTCCCATCTCGTGCGCAGGGCCGACGACGTCGGCGAAGGATTGCGCGTGGGCGTCGGACGCGACATCCGCGATTCGAGCAACCGCCTCTTCGACGCCCTCGAGACGGGGCTGCGCCGCACCGGCTGTCATGTGGTCGACCTGGGTGTGGTACCCACGCCCCTGGTCTACTTCGCAACCCATCAGCTCGACCTGGATGGCTCGGTTCAGATCACCGGCAGCCACAACCCCGCCGAGTACAATGGCTTCAAGATGATGCAGGGGCATGCGCCGCTATTCGGCGATGACATCCAGGCGCTCAAAGAGGCGATGATCCGCGAGGATTTCGTCGACGCCGAACCGGGCGGCCAATGGGCCCACCCCGAGTTGATCGACGACTACATCGAGTGGGTGGCCGACGATATCGACGTCGGTGACTACGATGTGAAGGTCGCCCTCGACAGCGGCAATGGAACCGCCGGCGTCGCCGCTCCAAAGCTCGTTCGCGCCGTCTTCGATACCGAACCGATCGAGCTGTATTCGGAGCCGGACGGGACGTTCCCGAATCACCACCCGGATCCGACGGTCGAAGAGAATCTCGAAGACCTCCGGCGGGTCGTCCGCGAGGAGGACTGTGATCTCGGAGTTGCCTACGACGGCGACGGAGACCGGATCGGCGTGGTCGATGCCGACGGCGACATCATCTGGGGCGACACGCTGATGATCCTGCTGGCGCGCAAGGTCCTGGCCGAGCGGCCCGGGGCGACGATCATCGGCGAGGTCAAGTGTTCGAAGACATTGTTCGACGATATCGAGGCGCACGGCGGCAATGCCATCATGGCGGCGGTGGGTCACAGCCTCATCAAGGACAAGATCCAGGAGACCGGCGCGGAACTCGCCGGCGAGATGAGCGGTCACATCTTCTTCAACGACCGGTACTTCGGGTTCGACGACGCGCTGTATACGACGTGCCGAGTCATGGAGATCATCTCTCAGACGGGCGAATCCGTCGGCGAGCTGTTGGATGACGTACCCGAGACCTTCGCGACGCCGGAGTTGCGCCGAGACTGCGACGAGGATCTCAAATTCCAGATCCCCGGAGTGGTGGCCGAGGAATTCTCCGAGCGAGGCCACGACGTCTCGACGGTCGACGGGGCCCGGATCACCTTCGAGCACGGGTGGGGGCTGGTGCGAGCCAGCAACACCCAGCCGAAGCTGGTGTTGCGCGCCGAGGCTCTCTCTGAGGAGGAGCGCGACGCGTACCTCGAACAACTGGAGGATTCAGTTGCCCGAGCCAAGCGCCAGATCGCTCAGACCTCCCAGGGGTAGGTGCGGGTCTCGCGCAGGTCGACCAGCAGCTCGGCGGCCTCGATGACCATCGGGTGGAGATCCGACCCGAAAGAGGCCCGCCGGAGTTCGTGGATGCCCAGCGTGGGCAGCAATTTCAGTGAAATCCCGGTCGGGGAGTAAGGATTCAGAAGGATCGCCTTTCGGACCTCGGGCAGTTGCAACCAATCGAGGTGGCTGACCACCGTGCGCAGGTGGTGCGCGGTCGTCGGCCGGCGTGAGGCGACCCGGAGTACCTCGGTCTGGGTGATCGACGGGTTCCCGAGGAGGACGTCCAGGACCTTCGGATCGGGGTCCATGACGAGGCGGTCCAGCACATCGCGATCCGACCCACGGGCCAGGGCTCGCCGCTCTCCGACCGTGATATCGTCTCGGTCCAGCGGCAGTCGGATATCGGGTAGGTCCGAAGGGTCGGGGAGCTCGCGGTGAGGCGGCGGGTCGCGCAAAAGGAAGAGCAGGGTCTGAATGTCGTGCTCGTGGCAGGTCCGGTAGACGGCCTCGAAGAAGGCGTAGTCCTCGTCGTCTCGGTCCCGTTCGATCAACCAGTGGGCGAGCGCGACGACGATCGACATCTCGGGGCGATGGCCCCACAGCGCGCCGCGGACGAGTTCGTCGAGCCACACGATCGCCTGGTGAGGTGTGCGCTCGGTGACCGCTTCGCGCAGCGCCGCCGCCTGCATTCCAATGTCCGGCAGTCGATCGAGCTGGCGGATGCGAGACCGGTAGCGGTTGCGCACTCGGTCCAGGGGAGTCGTCATTCCTTGAGCCATTCCTCCCGGGGCTCGTAGGTGCCCCCTTCGAAGGCGACCTCGAGCATCTGCTCGAATTTCACGAAGTCTATCATCCAGTCGTTTTTGTAGGCGACCCAGCCGAGCAAGCCGTTGACGACCAACAGGACGATCAACGCCAGATGGGCGACCTTCTGGGCCAGGGACGTCGAATTCCCCGAGCGGACCGCCGGCTCCTTGTCGCCCGTCCACGAACGATCGTCCCCATCCTCCGAAGACGTCGACGTCTGACTCTGGCTGCCGGGTGTCGTCCGTGTCGACGTCGTCTTGCTGTCCGAACGGAGGCCCGGCGAAGGCGGCTGCTTTGGTGGCTGGCTGCTCGACGAAGAACCCGAGTTGGAGTTTGACGCGGATTGGTTCCGGACCGACCCGGGTGCTCCTCCCGGTTTAGGGCTATTGGCCCCGCCGTCCGGCTGGGACGGCTCCTTTTGAGACTTCTCGTTCCGAGAGCCGCCGGTGCGTGAGCCCGGTGCGTCCGGGTCGAAGAACTCCCGGTCCTCGTCGAACGACGGATCCATGCCGGTGTCCGGGGAAAACGCATCGTATTCGTCCCCGGAGTCCGACGACCAGAAGTCGTCTTCCTCGGCTGAACCCCCCGAGTCGACGGGTGCAGAGGAGTTCGATGTCGAGGGGGTTGCGGTGCTCGACTCTCCGGACTCGGCTTCGACGGCCCCGAAGCTCGGGTCCGACGGGTTGTCCTGCTGGTCGTCGGTCTTCGGCTCCTCTTGACCGGGCGTGGGGCGGCCGGGCGATGTCGACACGTCTTCCTTGGCGTGCGGAAACGGGTTGTAGTCCGGGGACGTGCTCTCGGGGATCGAATCGGCGTCGTCGGTACGATCCGCGGATTCATCGGTCGGCTCCGGGGCGTCATCGGCGACTTGACCCGGGGAGGGGATTTTGCCGGCCGGTGTGCCTATCTGGGTTTTATCGGGGCCGGTGTCGGTCGTGGATTCGTTCGAAGTCGCCTCCGGGGCGTCCTCCTCGGCGTCGATGTGACCCATCGCCCCCAACTGGGTCTTGTTCCGGTTTTGACCGCCCGCGCCGTCGAACTCGAAGCCGTGGCCGCATCCCGGGCAGAAGACCTCCCGGGGCGACGCGTCTTCGGATTTATCGGGAACATCGAACTCCGTGGAGCATTCGGGGCACCGAATGTTCATCGAATACCTCGTAGACCGTGGTGTGTTCAGAAGTTGAGACCCGCCGACAGGTTCACCTGGTAGATCCCCTCGCCGATGACCGCTTCGCCCAGGAGGTCGAAGGCCCAGAAGTCGAAGCGGATGCCCCCGAACCCACGGTGGATCATGCGGTGACGGGACTCGAATGCAAACAGGGGGTTGTAGGTTTCACCGTTGATCTCCTGCGGCGGCCTCGGATCTTGAGGCCGTGTGGTCAAAAGCCGGGACCAGCCGAAGACATTCAGGTTCTGGTACCCGGCGTAGGTGGTCATCGCAAACGTGCTGCCGATGGCGAACGACTTCGAGATCGAGACGTCGCCGCCGGCCGTCACCATCTGCAGGTCTCGGGAGCCGACCAGCGTGTTGACCGTTCCGCGGACCGCGATGTTCGGCCATTTCTCGAATCCCTCGAAGAGTGCCCATTTGAGCTGGCCTCCCACGGTAAACATGCTGCTCTTGGCGATGTGGGAGAACGTCCCCGCGATCTCGAACGAGAAGGGCAGGCCCTTCCGTATCATCACCTGCGGCGTAAAAAGCACCGGCCCGGGCCCGGGATCGGCATTGGTCGGGTCCTGCGGGAGACTTCCGTCGGAATTGCGGGGAAACGAGTTTTGCTGCACGGCGAGTTGCCAGTGGCGTTCCTCGGCGGGAATGATGCTCATCCCCGGGATCAACTGCACGGCGAACCCGGCCTGACCGAGCGTCTTGGATGGAGCCGCCAGCGCCGGAGCCATGACCTGGCCGAAGTCGCGAACCAGGTCGTTGAACAGGGCATTGTTCGGGTCGGCCTCTCCGCAGACCTGCGGCGCGCAGGGATTGTTGCTGGGGCGGTCGAAATCGGCGAACCGCGAGAGGTTGATGTCGTAGTCGGCGGCGACGGCCGGCGTGGGCGCGGCAAACAGCGTGATCGTCGCGCACAGCACCGCTGTCGCCAGCCCCGCCAGGGTGTGTCTCGTCCGCGCCATTTCGATCCTCTGCATCACCCAATCAAGCCACCAGACTCTTGGTTCGTGGGTATCAACACCCCCGAAAATCGTCAAGTTTTGGGCCGATATCTCATTGAAAACTTGTCATTCAGGTGACGCCTTCTGTACAATAACGCGAAGACGGGGGCCAGCGAGTTCAGTATCTGCTCCACGGACGTAGTGTGTTTTACAGTACCGGTTCCGACACGACCCGCCACTCGGTGAGGTCGGTCTATCGCTACTCTCCCATCCACGACGAATCGTTTCACTGGCTGGAGGCGGGGCCCGAAGACGGTCAAACCGTGGTCATGGTCCACGGGTTCATGGCCCATGGGATGGCGTATCGCCGCGTGCTCGACACGCTGGCCGATTCCTATCGGGTGATCATCCCCGATCTGCCGGCCCACGGACGCGACCGGACCTTTCGGTCGCCCCATCTGGGGCCCGAGATCTACGATTTGATCGAATGGTTCGATTGCCTGCTCGAGACCGTGGCTCCCGGCGACGAGTCGGTCGATGTCGTCGGTCACTCGCTGGGCGCGCTTTTGACGTTCGTCGCCGCTCGCGAACAACCCCGGTTTCGCTCCATCGACCGGGTCGTACTGGTCAGCCCGGGCATTCGGATCGGCGTGCCCACCTGGACCTCGCAGCTCATCGAGATGCTGCCGCGTCCCCTGGCGAGCCTGGGCACCAATCGGCTGGGTATGCGACTCTACGAACCGATCCAGTGGCGTCAGAGCCGCATGGACGGCGAAGAGATGGAGGATTACCTGCGGCCGCTCAAGGACCCGGATCGCCTCGACTTCATCCTGTCGCTGGGCGCCGACATGGTCAGCGAACCCGACCGCCTGCCGGGCGCCCATCGGGTTTCGATACCCACGCTGCTGATCACCGGGGACAAGGACCACCTGGTGTCGCTGGACGCCGTCGAATTGCTCGACTCGGTGATTCCGGATTCCGAGTTGTCGGTCTTCGAAGGGGTCGGCCACTGCCCAATGGAAGACGCCCCGGCCGACTTTACCTCGTCGATCCGGGGCTTCCTCCAGTAGTCCTTTGTGTGTAGGCGCTCAGCAGTCCGGGGTCGCCTGCCGCTTCGAGACGGTGTCGGCGACTTCCTCGCTGAGCCCCTCGGTCTCGATCCCCATGATGACCTCGCACATCTTGTCGGTGGCCTCTGCGACCTTTTCTTCCAGCGCCTTGATCTTCTTGGGACGCTCCTTGCGCAATTTCTCGAGCTCCTCGCGATACTCCTTGGCCTCTTTGTCGTTGCCCTTTTCTTCGGCGAGTTCGGCCGACTTCTTGAGCCGCACCTCGACGGAATCCGAGGCGACCGACGATTTCTGCATCTTCAACGAATCGATGTATTTGCCGTAGTAATCGCCGACCGCCAGACGGGCCTCGGCCGCCAGCGAAGGATTGTCGTTGTCCATCGCCCACTTCTCGAGTGATTCGAGTTGGGAGTTGACTGCCTCTCCCAGCGACATCGGGTCGATGTCGTCGACCTCATTCCATTTGATCCGGCGCGCCTCGAGTCGCGTCTCGAACAGCTTCAGCCGAATCCATTCGCTCGAAGGAAATTCCTCTTTGGCCTTCTCGAGATTCGAGATGAGCGAGTTGATCACGTTGAGGTCATCGCTGTCTCGGTCCATCCGATTCAGCGCGCTGTCCAATGGCGACCAACTCACGCCTTCGAGCACCCACAGCCCGGTCTCCGCATCCTGGCCGACCTGCCACGTGTAGGGGCCGACCTGCATCTTGCCGGTCAGACTGTCGGGCATCTGAACCCGGCCCATCTTCTCGGAACACGTCGCGCGCAGGACCCGCTTTGTGGAGCCATCCGACATCTTGACGTCGTGAAACGTCCCCTTGCCGTTCTGGCACTCTTCAACCTCTCCGGTGATCTTCTTTTTGACCTTCTCCTTTGGATTTGAACAGCCCGAGGCGAGGCCGGCGACGAACAAAAGCGTGGCGACGAGTACGGTAAGTCGGGGCCGGTTCAACGTGACCATGGATTCTCCTTGTGGACGAGTGACATCAACTTTCAATCACGACCACCCTCTATACTGGAGCAATCTTCAAATTTGAAGCAAGCCAGGCCGACCCGGAGGTGTGTACGGATGGCGCGTTGTGATGAGGAGTGGCGTCTCGTAAGGTGCGCGCCACGCGGCGTTTTGTCGTGCGGTAAGATGTGTTGCTCGGGAGGACCTGGTGTCGGGAATCGAGACAACTGATCTGCACAAGCGATACGACGACGGGACCCGTCAGATCCACGCCCTTCGCGGCATCGATCTCGTCGTCGACCCGGCTGAATTCATCGCAGTTGTCGGTACCAGCGGTTCCGGAAAGACGACGCTTCTCAACATCGTCGGCGGCCTCGATCGTGACTACTCTGGACGGGTCGAGGTCGGCGGACGAGACCTCGAACAGCTCGGCGAATCCGAGATCGCTGACCTGCGCAACCGGACCTTCGGCTTCGTCTTTCAGCAATTTCATCTGCTGGAACACCTGACCGTCGAAGAGAACGTGCGCCTGCCGGGGTTTTTCGGCGGCGACGACGCGGGCGATCGAGCCGAGCAGTTGCTCGAGCAGGTCGGCCTGGAAGACACCGGAGCCGCCAGCCCCGCCCGGCTCTCCGGGGGACAGCAGCAGCGCGTGGCGATCGCCCGAGCGCTGTACAGAAATCCCTCCGTGCTGTTGTGCGACGAACCGACGGGCAATCTGGACCGCCGAACCGGCCTTGAGGTGCTCGAGCTTTTCGGGCGGCTCAACCGTGAACACGACGTCACCATCGTGCTGGTGACCCACGAGGAACACATCGCCGACATGGCCGAGCGGATCGTTCGACTGGAGGCCGGAGGCGTCGTCTCCGACAAGCGATCAGACGAGCCGATTCGGGACTGACAGGAGGCAATGTGCGTATTCGAAAAGGGCTGCAGTGGGTGGGCCAGTCGATACGGCGAAGCGGTCGAGACGTCGTCCTCTCTTCGGTCGGGATCGTCGTGGGCATCAGCACTCTCTTGCTGTTTACGGCCCTGGGGGCCGGCGTAAAAGGCGTGGTCCTGGAGGATGTCTTTTCGGTCCGCCAACTCGAGGTCGTACCCCGGTCGATGGGCGTGGCGGAGTCGATGGCCAATCGCCTGCTCGGAGGTGGGGAACCCGGCCTCGACGATGACACTCTCGAGCGTATTCGCCAGATCGACGGGGTGACCGCAGCGTACCCGAGGATGAAACTCACCTTCCCATCGAGTGTGCGCGGCGGCCGCGACATTCTCGGGCAGGACCTTGTCTTGGAACTCGTCGCCGACGGCATTCCCGCCGACGTCGTCTCTAAAGATCTGCAGCAGACGTTCACCGTCGAGGACTGCGGCGAGGGGGCCGACCCGTGTCGTCAGCCGATTCCCGTGATCGCCAATCCGCGGATCCTGGAGATCTACAACAGCAGTCTGAAGACCTCGATGTCGGGGGCCCGGGGGGCGTTGTCGAAGTTGCCCGACCTCTCGGAGTCGATGCTCGTCGGCATGGAGGCCCGGGCCGTCTTCGGTCGGAGTTTCCTGGGACGCAGCGCTCGCGGTGGCGACCCCGAGGAGCGTCGACTCCGACTCGTGGGATTCTCGGCCGAGGCGATCGATCTCGGGGCCACCATGCCCATCGAATACGTCAAACGCCTGAACGCCCAGTTCGGTGAACAAGGAGGTCAGGACACCTACCACTCCATCGTTGTGCGGGTCGGCAGCAACAAGGCGATCTCCGATGTCGTCAGCACGCTGACCGACGACATGGATCTCGAACTCGGCGGGGACTACCAACAGGCACGCCGGGCCGGCCGGCTCATCGATGTGGTGACCCTGATCTTTAATCTCATCGGGATCGTGATCCTGGGCATCGCCGCGGTCAATATCATGCATACGTTCTATCGAATGGTGCTGGAGCGACGCGGCGAAATCGGGCTCATGCGTGCCATCGGGGCGACGCCGGCCGAGATTCGCTGGCTCATCCTGGGTGAATCGACGGTGATCGGACTGATCGGCGGAGTCGCTGGCCTGGCGGTCGGGTACGGATTGATGGGACTGGGCGACTGGATCTTTGCCACCCGCGTGGCCGACTTCCCCTTCAAGCCCGACACCCTTTTTCTGGTCGAAGGCTGGATGGTGGCGGTGGCCCTTACGGCGGCGCTCGTCTCCTGTTGGCTCGGGGCGCTGCTGCCCGCGTTGCGCGCCAGTCGTCTCGACCCGGCCGAGGCATTGACGCGCCGATGAGCAGCGAGCGATATCGATGAATGACTGGTTGCAGACATTGCGCCAGGCTCCGACCGTGCCGCTCGGGGAGGCGTTTGATGTCCTCGAGGCACCGATCGAAGATGACGGTGAACGTGATGGGATTGGCATCGGGGGACAGCTCCTCCGTGGCCGGCTGACGGTCGATCCGCTCGCTGTCCGGTGGCTCGTCGTCGACGGGCCCCACGAGGACGCCCTGCGAGCGCTACTGTCATCGGCTCCCGTGGCGCTCGCCGTCGCATCGGACAGCTCGGAGGCCGGGTGCCCCGTGACGGGTGCGTCGCTCAAACGATGCCCGATGCCGCGGGCTCTGCTCGAACCCGACCATCGACGCTCGGTCCAGCAGCTCGATGCGCTTTGGAAGCGGGCCGAAACCGCCGGGTTGACCGAAGAGATCTGCCGAGCCTTCGACCGCGTGGCCGCCGAACTCTACACGCTTGGACTCAACGACCTGATGGCCATGGAAGAGGATCGCCGTCGCCTGATCGAACGGGAGGAATGACCGATGTCGGAGTACACACTGTACGTCAATTCGATGAGTCCATACTCGATCAAGGCCTCGGCCATGTTGGGGTCCGTGGGCTTTCCCTGTGAGCCCGAGACCCAGAATATCGTCACCCGGTACGCGGTCCTCAAACGGTTGACCGGTAAGACGATGGTGCCGGTGCTTCGTCGCGGCGAGTGGGCGCTAAACGACTCGACGAAGATTGCTCGCTACGCCATCGACTGGGGCGCCACGTCGTTGGTTCCGGACTCGCCGCTGATGGAGGCGCTCGCCTGGATCGTCGAGGAGTTCGCCGACGAATGGATCAATCGGTGGTTCATCTATTCGCGCTGGCACAACGACAGGGACTTCGACGAAGTATCGGTGGATCTTGGACGGGAGATGCTCTTTGGAATCCCCGGTCTGCAGACCCTCGTCGGCCGCGCGGCCGCCAGGATGATCCGCGGGCAACTCGAGCGCGGCGGCGTCTCCGGTGAGAATCTCGATGCCCTCGAGCAGTCCCGTGACCGGACCCTTCAGGCACTTGAAGAGGCCCTCGATGGTCGGAATCGCCCCGTCTTTGGAGCGACTCCGACGGTGGCCGACTTTGGACTCTACGGTCCCTTGGAACAGTATCGTCGCGATCCGACCGGCGGTGACCGCATGGAAAGCTACCCCGCGACCCGAAAGTTGCTCGAGCGAATCCGCGAACTCGAGTTGCCCGATCCGGAGTTGGAATCGCCCTGGTTGCACCCCGACGATGCGGACGCTGAGCCGGCGTGGGGGCTGTTGGAGACGATTTGGTCCGAGTTCTTCGGCGTATACTGGCGGATCTTGTTGGCCAATCTCGAAGCCAAAACCGAAGGGGAGTCGAGCTTCGAGGCGGAGCTCGCCGACGGGACGGCCTACCGCGCCCGGGCCGCGGGATACACGCTGGGCCGGCTCGACCACTGTCTGGATCTGCTCGATCGGGTGATGGCTCATCGAGCGGAGTTGGTCGAACGTGCCGGCGACGAATGGGTTCGGGCCATCGACGACGCGACGGCTCGTCTGGCCGACACTCCGGGCGGGTCGGCGCGCCTGGAGGGGTACCAGCATTTACGATCGTCCGGTCAATAATTGACACCTCATCGGCACTTCTCTATGCTCCGCCGTTGTGAATCAACGTGTATTTGGGAATTGATACACACTAAATCGAACAGTCAGACACCCGGGTCGGAGGACCAGATGAGTCGACGAAGTAGAAGCTTGATAACGTACCTTGCTGCGGCGGTGCTCGTCCTGAGCGTTGCCTGTGGTGACGATGGTCCCGGAGATACCTCTGACGCGGGCACCGACGCGGATATGGGCTCGCCCGATATCGCCGAGTGCACTGTCGATGACGACTGCGGCGACCTGGAGACCTGCAACGACTCGTTTCAGTGCGAGGCGATCTCCTGTACTCCCGGCGAAAACGTCGATGAGGATTGCGGTCCCTTCAACGCCTGTAAGCCCAACGACGAGGGCGGAGGCGGAACGTGCGTCGAGTGCGTCGAAAACACCGATTGCACCGAGTCGAACACGTTTTGCACCGCGGAAAATACCTGCGAATCCTTCCAGCCGGAGTGTACGTCCGCCGGACAGGACTGCGACCCCAGCGCTCGACCCGGCGACGGCTATGCATGCATCGAGACCTCCAACCAGGGTCCGACATGCGTTCGCTTCTACGCCGACAACAATGCCTGCGGAAACAACCAGTTGTGTCTGGGGGTCAATCCCGAGGGCTTTCCCGAAGATGAAAATCCCGAAAAAGGCGTCTGCTTCCAGGGTCAGTGCAATGGGCCGCTGGACACGACCTCATGCGAGGGCATCACTCAGAGCGTACTCTTCGAGTCGTTTCCCAACGGAGCCAAATGTACTCGGGTCTCGACGGGCGAAAACAGCAGCGCCAACACATGCGTGCCCGCCGGAACCAAAGCGGAGGGTGAATCGTGCAACGCTGGATTCTGTCAGTCGGGACAGTCGGGTTGCACGTCGTGTCAAGCCGGCCTCGCCTGCCAGGGCGGTACCTGCACGCCTTATTGTGAATCCGACGGGGAATGCTCCCAGAGCGGTGAGACCTGCATTGGCGAAGACGACGACGGTATCGTGCAAGCCGGTCTCGGCTTCTGCGGCGAGACCTGCACACCGTTTAGCCGCGGTGAGTGTTCGGGAGACAAAGGGTGCCAGGTCATCGACGACGAACTCGGCTACTGCCGAGAAGCCGGAAACAAAGGCTACCGTGCTCCCTGTGAATCGACCACGGAATGCGCCGACGGTCTGACATGCTTCGGCTTCTGTGCGCCGCCGTGTCAATCGCCGCCGGGAACGGTCGAAGAGGGGGACCGATTCCAGTACGACACGACCTGTCGCGGAAACATCCGTGCCCGGTTCCTTCACGTGGCCGATGGAGCCGGTGAAGTCGACATCTGGTACCAGGGCGAAAAACTCGTCGACAACGTCAACTTCGGCGACGTGACCGATGCCGCCCCCGGCGTCGGCACCCCCGCCGACTTCTACGAGCTGGTTCCCGGCCTGCAGAATACCGAGTTCGCCGTGACCGATACCAGCGCCTCCGATGCCAGCAGCCCGATCGTCTCCTACAGTGACCAGCTTTTGAGCGGATTGAAATGGACAATCTCCGTCTACAACGGCACCAATGGCGCCACCCTCCATCGGGTGCCCGCGCCGAGGCTGCAGCCGGAGACCACAAGCGGCGAGGTCGTCGTCCGCGCCGTCCATGAAGTGACCGGACTGACCAACAACGTCGATGTCGTCGCCGCGCCGGTCAACGGCGGAAGCGCCGACCTGACCAGCGCCGTCGAACTGGCGGCCGACGTCGGCCTGGAGGCCGTCGGTGAGTACAAAGTCGCCTCCGCCGGTACCTACGACGTCTACGTCTTCCCGACCGGCGCCGTTCGCGACGAGGGGAACCAACTCGCCACCGTCCAGGGCATCACGCTGGACGCCGGCAAGTCGATCTACCTGCACGGCGACGCCGGCACCGGCGTCAGCGCCACGGCGATTCGCGCCACCAAACCTGGCCACACCCCCAAGCTTCGCTGTTGGAACCGCGGTCTTCCGGCCGACGCCGAAGCCCCGGGCGGAGCCCAGGGCATCTGCATCGAGCGCTGCGAACTCAGCGACTACGGCAAGGACAACTGCGCTACGTTCCCGGACCCGGAATCGCAATTCGGAACGATCCAGAGTGCCTGCACCCCGCTTCAAGGTGAGAACGACTTCATCGGCTGCCTGGCCACCGATGGCAGCAGCGACTTGGGTGGAACCTGTGAAGGTGACGCCGACTGCGCCGAGGGTCTGTTCTGTCAGACCGGTGGCGCCCAATCGGGCACCTGTCAGTCTCAGTGTCTGGCCGACACCTCGACCTCGGTTCCGACCGCGCTAGAGTGCCCCAGCGGCACCGAGTGCAGCGCTACCGAAGCCGGTAACTTCGGCACCTGCCGGATTCCGTGTACGCCCAACAGCGAGACGGATCTGACCGACCCGAGTTGCCCGGAAAACCTCAAGAACTGCATCCCGGAACGCTTCGACGACAGCGGCAACGCCATCAACGCGTTCTGTCAGGCCTCCGGATCTCGAACCGAAGGTGAAACCTGCGGCAGCGGTACCTCCGAAGACAGCCTGCTCCGGCAGAACTGTCAGCCGGGGCTGTACTGCACGCACGCCGAGGGAAGTCCGGAGACCTTCCAGCTTGGATTCGTCGGTCACTGGTTCGGCCGTGCCGACGATCCGTCTCAGGCCTGCGTGCCCTATGACCCGCCGGCGCCCAGCGCCCAGTGTCGCCAGCGCTGTGACCCGTTCCCGGGTTCCGACGGCGACAGCGGTTGTGCCGACGGCAAGTCGTGTCTCCCCGACCTCGCCTTCAGTAGCGCGTTGATCAGTGGTGTCTGCATCGACAACGGTGAGGACATCGCCAACGACTCGAGTGGTGAGCCCTGCGGCGTGGACAACGTCGGTCTGATGTGTGGCAAGGCTTCGGCCTGCGTCCTCTCCGGGGACTCGCCGATTTGCCTGAAGTTCTGCACCAATGACGACGACTGTTCCGGACGGGATGTCTGCAGTGCCAGCGCTGAAGACAACGCGGTCGGAACGTGCGGTCCGCCGCAGAACTGACGCCAAGTGCACAAACCGAACCGACCCCCGGTGGTGTGAGCCATCGGGGGTTTTTTGTGGGATCCGCGTGGCCGCGTCTCGCGTACGACGTACGAGGTACGACGGTCTCCGCGTGGCACGTGGCCGCGTCTCGCGTAGGACGTACGAGGTACGACGGCTCACGGGTGGAGTCGACGGTGGTGGGTCTTTGTGCGTTGGACACCCCGGGGTTCGCTGCGCTCACGCCCGGACTCGAGGTCGTGGATGGTGGGATCATCGGGCTGGGGACACCCCGGGGTTCGCTGCGCTCACGCCCGGGTAACCCGATGTCGGCCGCGCGCCTCAGCGGCGCGGCGGCCTCGCGTTGGGAGTGCGGCAAAGCCTGAAGTTGCTGATCGTCGAACTGCAGAGATTGTGGGTGATAAGGAGGAGTGGGGCAACGGCGGTTGTCGACTCGATGAGGCTCGAAGCCGGGGCGCGGACTCGAAGTCGTGGAGCCCAGGCTCGTCGACCGCGAAGTCGTGGAGCCCAGGCTCGTCGACCGCGAAGTCGTGGAGCCCAGGCTCGTCGACTCCAAGCCTCCTTTTTCCTTTGCCTATTCTTCCTTTGCCTATTCCGCGGCCGAGCGCCTCCGGCGCGACAGCCGCAGAATACCCTCGGTTCGATGCGCCGCGCACGGCGCGGCGCGAGGCCGGGGTGACCATCGCCTCACGCCCGATCTAGCCCGTCCGGCATCTCCAGCCGGCTGCCGATTCCATACCCCCATCTCCAGTCGGCTGCCGATTCCAAAGACACGATCCAGCCGGCTGCACATCCCGCAAGCACGCAGTCCATCAGCCCGTATAGCCCGTGCTTGAAAGTCCCCCGCAAGCACGGAGATCGATTGCTGCGCTGAAAGCCTCGCCAACACGGAGATCGTCAGTGGCCGCGCGCCGCAGGCGCGCAGCGATCACCCCGATGCGACCGCATGGGAGCCCGGGGGTGATCATCTCCAGCCGGCTGGATCTCCAGCTCCACTTTCCAGTACCCTCCAGCCGCCATGAGAGTTGCCTTCCCCATAATCCTGCTATCGACCCTCCTCGCCGCCTGCGTCGGCGGCGACGTCACGAGCGACGCCGGGCCTTCAGATGTCGGCATGGATGTCGACACCGGCCCCCAGTTCGGCGAGACGAGCTGCGCCTTCTTTATGGGCGACTGCCCGGACGATCAGACCTGTTATTCGACTACGAAGGGGCCGCGGTGTGCGCCGTTTAATGGGGAGGCCAGCGTCGGGGACGCCTGCCAGAACTCCCTGGATTGCAGCCGGCGGCAGCGCTGCTTCGAGGGGAGCTGCCGGCAGATGTGCGACCCGTCGGGCACGCATTCGGATTGGAGTTGCCTGCCCGATTCGGCGTGCATGGGTGTGACGGTCGACGGGGAGTCCCAGCCCTGGGGCATCTGCGAGCCGGTCGAAGACGAGTGCACCCTGTGGCCCGACGACGATTGCCCGTCGGGGGAGTCGTGTTTTGAGCTGTCGATCGGCAAGCGGTGTCGCGCCCACAATTCCGATGCTTCGGTTGGCGACGATTGCACCGAGTCGACCGATTGCAATCAGGATCAGACGTGCGTCGAAGTGCTGGGGACCGACGAGCAGACGTGCCGGCCGAAATGCGACGGCGATCACCCCTGCGACGAGGGTGAATGCGCCGAACTTCAGGGGCGTCCCTTCGACGCGTGCTTCTCGACTTCGGAGTAGCGCGCCAAGCCTTGACACGCTTCAAATTGGCGTGCTAGCCAACGGCTCGCGCTCGAGAGGGATTTTTCCCGCCAAGCGTGGACGCCATTGCGCGTCCGATAGACGTTTCGCACCTGCTTTGATGGGGCGTAGCCAAGCGGTAAGGCATCGGGTTTTGGTCCCGTGATCCCAGGTTCGAATCCTGGCGCCCCAACTTCTCAGTTCTGTGCGCCGAGCGCTCATTGGCACGTTCTGCCGGATCCATCCCATCGGGCCGGGGCCCTACCCATGACACGCGACCTTAAACTCTTTACCGGCAACGCGAATCCCGAATTCGCGCAGACGATTGCCGATTACCTGAACGTCCCGCTCAGCGATGCGCTGGTGGGCCGGTTTTCGGACGGCGAGATTCAGGTTGAGATCCAGACGAGCGTCCGCGAGAGCGACGTATTTATCGTCCAGAGTCTCTCGTCGCCGGTCAATGACAACCTGATGGAACTGCTGGCGATGACCGATGCGATCCGCCGTTCGTCGGCCGACGCCGTCACGGCGGTAATTCCGTACTTCGGCTACGCTCGCCAGGACCGTCAGCCCAAGCCGCGCACGCCGATTACCTCGAAGCTCGTCGCCGACGTCCTCGAGGTCAGCGGCATCTCGCGGGTGGTGACCATCGATCTGCACGCAAGTCAGATTCAGGGCTTTTTTACCCGCCCGCTCGAGCATCTGTACGCAAGCCCGGTCTTCGTGTCGGCCATTCGAGACATGGACATTCCGGCCGAGGAGATGGTCATCGTCTCGCCGGACAGCGGTGGGGTCGAGCGCGCGCGATATTACTCGAAGGCATTGGGATGTTCGCTGGCGATTCTGGACAAGCGCCGAACGGCTGCGAACGTCAGCGAAGTCATGCATGTCATCGGCGATGTCGAGGGCCGGCACACGGTGTTGGTCGACGACATGATCGACACCGCCGGCACCCTGACCCAGGCGGCCGGAGCCCTGATGAAAGAGGGCGCGGCATCGGCCAACGCCGTGGCGACGCACCCGATCTTCAGTGGGCCGGCCATCGGACGCATCGCCGATTCGGAGCTCGAACGGGTGTTGGTGACCGACACGATCCCACTGGACGACGAAGCCAAAGACTGCGAGACCATCGAGGTCGTCTCGGTCAGCGAAATTGTCGGCGAGGCGATCAAGAGGATCCACGGGGGAACCTCGGTCAGCTCGCTGTTTGACGACGACGGACAGGAAGAACTGGAATTCGACGAAGTGAACGCCTGATTCAGGCGGCGTGAGCCGAGGCTTTACGGGCCGGGGACGATCCCCTAAGAGTCGCCCCCTGCCGAAAGCCCTCCCGACCAGAGCGGTCGGGAGGGCTCGGCCAGCCGCCATTTGAGATCTGTGAATTGACGAAGGAGGCCACAAGTGGCTGGAGAAAATCCGACATTGAATGTGAAGGTGCGCGAGAGCACCGGAAGCGGGGCCGCTGGACGGCTGCGCCGAGACGGAATGATCCCCGGAGTCTGTTACGGTTCGGGGACCGAGTCGTTCCCGGTGGCCGTCGACCCGGATCGGCTGCGTGATGTCCTCGACGAGGGCCGCGGGCGAAATACCCTGTTTCAGCTGGAGACCGACAAGGGACAGGCATTCGAACACGTGCTTCTGCGGGACTACCAGTTTCATCCCGTCAAGCGCGAGCTGACCCACGTCGACCTCTTCGTGGTCGAGACCGACCGCGAGATCGTCGTCGACGTGCCGGTCGAGCCCTTCGGCGAGGCCGAGGCCAAGCAGATGGGCGGCAAAGTTCAGGTCGTCCGTCCCGAGGTCCCGGTCCGATGCACGCCGGTCACCATCCCGGACTCCATTCGCGTGGATGTCTCCGGCCTGGGCCCGAGCGATGCGTTCTCCGCCTTTGATCTCGACTATCCCAGCGACGTGGAAGCGGCGGCCGAAAACGACTACACCGTCATCCGCGTGCTGATGCCTCGCGAGAAGGTCATCGGCCTGGAGCCGACCGGCCCGGAAGCCGAGGACGAAGAAGAAGCCGAACTCGAGGAGGGCGAAGAGCTCGAAGAGGGCGAAGAGCCGGCCGAGGAAGGCGAAGAACAGGAAGGTCCGACCCCGGACGCCGCCCCTCCGGGCGCGTGAGTCCGGACGGGCCGCGAGTTGACCGACACACAAAGGCTCGACGGTGTCACGGTTTCTCATCTGCGGACTTGGAAATCCCGGTCCCTCGTACAAGGGGACCCGCCACAACGTCGGGTTTCGTGTGGTCGACGAACTCGCCGACCGCTACCGCTGGACGATGAATCGGCGGGAATTCGACGGAAAGGTGGCCTCCGGCCGGATGCACGGCAACAAGGTCACCCTGTTGAAGCCGCAGACGATGATGAATCAGTCGGGGAAGTCGGTGGCCGAGGCTGCCCGATACTACTCGATGGATTCCGACCAGGTCGTGGTTGTCCACGACGACATCGACCTGGAGGTCGGCCGCCTGAAGATAAAGATCGGCGGCGGCCACGGTGGACACAACGGATTGCGCGACATCGTCTCCCAGTTGGGAGACGGCGGGTTTACCCGCATCCGCGTCGGGGTCGGCCGACCGGATCATCCGGAGTTCGATGTCACCGACTGGGTCCTGAGCGGATTCAAAGACGACGAAGAGCCCGTCATCGAGCGGGTGGTCGACGCGGGGGCCGACGCCGCCGAGGCCATCATCGAAGAGGGCGGCGAATCAGCACAGAATAGATTCAACGGAACGGATTACAGTTAACTCACACGACGCCTCGCTCCGCCCGATTGAGAGGCGGAGCTATCAGCCATGAGGTTGCACCATGAAAGACAGACAGCGTGAATACGAAACCGTCTATCTACTTCGGCCGGATGCGACCGGCGAAGAAGAAAAGGACGCTCGACAGCGAATCGAAGATGCCATCGAAGACGCGGGTGGTCACAACCTGCGTTTCGACGACTGGGGTCAGCGCGACCTCGCCTTCGAGATGCGCGACGACGATGACGGCCGGGTCTTCGAATCCGCCAAGTACCAGTACGTGCGGTACATGGTTCCCTCGGAGTCGGCCGACGTCGCCGAACAACAGTTGAAATTCGTGGAGTCGGCCCTCAAGTACCTGACGGTCAAGCTCGACGACGACCTGATTCCGGAGGAGCGTCTGGATCAGCCGACGGAAATCCCCGGTGAGACGTTGCCCTATCAAGAAGAGTAATGCGCGGGGCCCTCGGGCTCACGGGCAGTAAACCAGAGATTCGACGCAGCAGGAGTCAAACATGGAAGTCATTCTGACAGATGACGTGCCGAACCTGGGCGAGATGGGCGAAGTCGTCGACGTTGCCGCCGGGTACGGTCGAAATTATTTGATCCCCCAGGGGCTGGCCGAGCCGGCCACCCAGGGCAAAAAGAAGCAGATCGCGCACCGAAAGCGCGAGATTTCACGAAAGCGAGAGGAGCAGCGCGAAGAAGCGCAGGCCGTCCTCGATGATCTCGAGGGAATCTCGATCTCCGTGCCGGAGCGCGTCGCCGAAGGCGACAGCCTCTACGGCTCGGTGTCGGCCCGCGACATCGCCGACGTGCTCGCCGACCAAGACTACGATGTGGAACACCGCGACGTGATGCTCGACTCGCCGATCGGCGAGCTCGGCATCTACAAGGTGCCCATCAAGCTCGCCAGCGGCATCTTCGCCGACATCCGCGTCTGGGTCGTCGCAATGTAGTTGGTGACGAGGATTCGTAGAGAATCCGGAGTCTGAGGAAGAAGAAAAAGAAGGCGACAGTTTGCGAGATGTTGGGCCGGCCGAGGTGATTGCCTCGGCCGGCTCGGCTGTTTCTTGCGGTTTGGATTGTAGCGGGCGGTGTCCGCGTTTACCCTCCGCCCGTGGGACGACCTAGCTCCCTCCATCTCCAAATAGATTTCAGTTATGGCTCAGTCAGCGATCGACGGGGACGCGCATTCGGAACTTCAGCAGTCGGAACGGCCGGCGTTGCTCGAGGCTTTCGACGGTGAACTCGACCTGCGCGATGACGAGCTGCATCGGCGGCTGTACGCCCAGGATGCGTCGATCTTCGAGGAGCAGCCCGCGGGCGTGGTGTATCCCAGATCGACCGACGAGGTGCGTCATATCGTCGAGACGGCGGCGAGCCTCGAGATGCCGTTGATTCCCCGCGGCGGCGGCACGAGCCTGGCCGGTCAGGTTGTCGGCGAGGGGCTGGTCGTCGATGTCGGGCGACACATGAACGAGATTCTCGAGGTCAATACCGACGAGGGCTGGGCCCGCGTCCAGCCCGGCGTGATTCTCGACGAACTGAACGAACACGTGGGACGCGAGGGCCTGATCTTCGGGCCCGACACCTCGACCTCCAGTCGGTGTCAGATCGGCGGGATGGTCGGCAACAACTCCTGTGGCGCCCATTCGATCTTTTACGGTACGACGCGAGATCACGTGGTGGAGATGGAGGTCGTCTTCAGCGACGGCACCGTCGAGACCGTTGGGCCGTGGTCGCAGGGTACACTGGCTCGCCACCGCGGCCGGGACGACCGCCTCGGCGAAGCGCTGCGCGCCCTGGAGGAGGAGGTCGACGATCACGCCGAGGAGATCCGCCGCGGGTACCCACACCCCGACCTGATCCGACGAAACACCGGGTATCCCTTCGACGCCATGCTCGGCATGCGTCCCTTTCAGGAGGACGGGACGGACTTTTCACTGGCGACCTTTCTGTGCGGGACGGAGGGCACCCTCGGCATCGTCACCGAAATCAAGGTCAACCTGGAGCCGAAGCCGACCCACAGTCTGTTGGTCTGTGCGCATTTCGAGACCCTGGCCGAGTCGTTGAACGCCACCGTCGAGGCCGTCGAGCAGGAGCCGGCGGCCGTCGAGCTGATGGACAAGCGGATCATGGACCTGACGAAGGGCCATCCCGAACACCAGAAGCACCGGTTCTTTGTAGAGGGTGACCCGGGAGCCATTCTGGTCATCGAGTACTACGGCCACAGCGAAGAGGAGGTCGAACGCAAGGCCGACGAGGGGATCCGTGCGCTGAAGGAGGCGGGGTTCGGGTACGCGTTTCCCAAGGTGTATCCGCCGCGCGACGCCGAGGTCTGGAAACTCAGAAAAGAGGGGCTCGGCCTGTTGATGGGCATTCAGGGCGACACCAAACCGGTGACCCTGGTCGAGGATACGGCGGTGCCGGTCTGGAGCCTGCCCGATTACGCCCGGGATTTCGGGCAGATTATGGACGAGTTCGATACCCGGTGTGTGTACTACGCGCACGCCTCGGTCGGGGAACTTCACCTACGCCCCGAGCTGAATCTCAAGAGCCGCGACGACGCCGACAAATTTCGCGAGATCGTCGAAGAAGTGACGGATCTCGTCAAACAATACCGCGGGGCCCTGTCAGGCGAGCACGGCGACGGTCGGCTTCGCTCGCCGATGCTCGATCAGTTCTACGGCGACGAGATCATGGGGATGCATGCGCGGGTCAAAGACGCCTTCGACCCTCAGGGGATCTTCAATCCCGGAAAGATCGTCGACCCCGAGCCGAACGATGCCGACTGGCGGGTGACCCCCGGGGAGTCGATGCCGGAGTTCGAGACCGTCTTCGACTGGTCGGACGATCAGGGGTTTTTGCGATCGGTCGAAAAGTGCAACGGCGCCGGCGTCTGTCGCCAGCGCGAAGGGGAGGGTCGGACGATGTGTCCCAGCTACATGGCCACCCGTGAAGAGAAGGATTCGACCCGCGGGCGCGCCAACGTGTTGCGTCAGCTTCTGCGCGGCGACCAGCCGGGAGCGGCCTTCGAGAGCGATGCCATCGAAGACGCCATGGACCTGTGCCTGTCGTGCAAGGCCTGCAAGACCGAGTGCCCCGCCAGCGTCGATATGGCGCGAATGAAAGCCGAGGTCGCTCATCGTCGACACACCGAGCAGGGAGGGCCGCCGCGATCGGCGGCGTTCTTCGGCCGATTTGCCCAACGCGCGAAGCTCGCCAGTTGGGTCGCCTGGCTGGTGAACGTTGCGGCATCCTTCGTACTCACCCGCTGGATTATCGATGCCTGGTACGGTCTGGCCTCTCAGCGCGACCTGCCGCAGTTTCATTGGGATACCTTTTCGCGTCGCTGGCGTCGCCACTGCGAACAACGCGGCACCCATGAGGGTCGCCACGGCACGGTCTGGCTCTACGTCGACCCCTTCACCGAATACACCGAGCCAGCGGTCGGCATGGATGCCGTACGGGTTCTGGAGGCCGCCGGGTGGACGGTCGAGCCGTTTGCTCTCGATGATGACGGTCGAACCCAGATCTCGAAGGGGCTGCTCGGCCGCGCCCGGGAGTTGTCGAACAACAATATGGCCGAGATCGCCGACGACCTGCGCGAATACCCCGACCGTCGAGTCGTGGGACTGGAGCCGAGCGCGGTGCTGACCTTTCGCGACGAGACGCCCGATCTGGTCGACGAAGAGTGGCGTGACGTGGCCGAGTCTCTGGCGGAGCGTGCGCGGCTCTTCGAGGAGTTTGTCATGGAGGCGGCCGGGCGTGGGGCCTTCGACGCCGAGTGGGCCCGCGAACCGGGGTCGGTCGATCTACACGGACATTGCCACCAGAAGGCGCTGGTCGGAACCGAGCCGACCGAGAGAGCCCTGAAGTACGCCGGCTACGATGTCGACACCATCCCGTCGGGGTGTTGCGGTATGGCGGGGTCGTTCGGCTACGAGGCCGACCACTACGAGGTCTCGATGGCGATCGGCGAGCTGGTGCTGTTTCCCGCCATCCGCGATGCCGACGAAGACCGCCTGATCTGCGCGCCCGGGACGTCGTGCCGAGACCAGATCGCCCATGGGACCGATGCCGAGTCTCATCATCCGGCCACGCTTCTTCGTCGGGCGCTCGTCTAAGCCGGGGGACCCTCGGCCTTCCAGACACCGTAGGGAGGCAGCGGTTCGACCGCTTTTTCGATGATGGGCCGCTCTTCGGTCAGCTCATCTCGGGAGGAGTCGACGATGTTTCGGATCGCCGAATAGCTATTGACGATCACCTGCAGCGGACTCGGCGGCTCACGGAAGGTCTTGTGAAAGTCCGAATACGGTCGTTTGGCCAGCACCGATGGCCGCACCAGCCGCTGGACGGGAATCCAGATGACATTCTGCGTGCGGGGCACCGGGGCGAAGACGTCGAAGGCGGCGATGAATGTGTTTCGCGTGCCGATCTTTCCCTCGTAGACCGACTCCCAGGCCGTATCCGAGGGGACGTTGTTGATGACGCCACCGTCGCACAATCTCAGCAGCTCATGGCGATCGAAGAGGGTCTCGAGTGGACCGATCGTCGCCGGATCGTCATGGAAGATGTCGTAGTGTAGCAGGCCGGGCACCGTGCACGAGAAGCCCATTGCCTCGACGACCGGGAAGTTCGCCGTCAACCGACCGCGTCCGAAGACGACCTCCTCGAGCATCTGGCGGTTTCGCGTCAATTGACGGACCGCACTGAAGAAGAGCTTCAAGTTCTTGCGGATCGACAGCGGCGTGGTGCTCTCGGGGGCCTCTTCTTCGTACTCCTGGGGCTGGATGTCGAAGCCGGTCCGAATGCCGCAGACGACGATCTCGAGGGGGATCGAGAGGTCCTGGAACCGAAGGTCGGGCGTGCCCATCAACTCGTCGAAGAGCTCGCGGGCCACTCGAAGCAGGTTCAGGTGAAAGGCCCCGGGAAACCCGTAGCGTGAGTACCCGGTAAACGGCCTGAAGACGTGTTCTCGATCGAGCTCGCGTGGCAGCGCCAGCGCCGTTGCAAAGGGGTCGTATTCGCGGCTCAGCGCCCGGACCAGGCCCATGATACTGCCCATCGAGCTCCCGACGATAAACTCCGGGATCACATCGATGTCTTCGAGGAGCTGGAAGACGCCCAGATGGAAGAGTCCGGCCCCGCCGCCGCCGCCCAGCACCAGTACGAGTTCCTTGTGGCGAAGCTCGTCGTCGAGATGGTCGGCGTCGAAGTCCTGTCGGTGGTTCTCCAGCAGCCCGTTTCGGGTCGTGTCGACCCGGTCGGCCATCGAACTCACCGCGCGGCGCAACGACGGGATGTCGGGCTCGGAGTCAGCCGGGATCGTCGGGACCAGGTGCTCGAGAATCCAGCGGCGAAGCGTGTCGACCTCGTCGGCCAGCGACACATCCCGACCATCCGGGGTGCGAAACTGATCCATCTGCGCCAGGGCCAGGCCGTACCGCGCGAGGGCCTCCTGCGGAGGATCGAGGACTTCGTCCCTCCGGATGAGTAGCTTCAGGAGGCGCCGCTCGAAGGCCTTCAGGTCCCGAACGCGCTCGAAATGTCGATCCGGGTCGCTCAAGCCCGCTTCCGGGTCGTGTCTGGACGTTATTCCTTCAGGAACGAGAAGAGTCCCTCTTTGTCGTCGTCACCGCCGCCGTCGTTATCATCGCTACCGTGGGGCGATTTCAGACCGGCCACGGTCTCGGCGAGTCCCAGGAAGGCCTGGGTCGTGTGACTCTCGGGTTTGGAGACGACGATCGGTGCACCTTCGTCCCCGCCGCGTCGCACGTCGGGGTCCAGCGGAATGTCGGCCAACAGCCGCGTCTCGAGCCGTTCGATCTCGTCGTCGAGCCCGCCGCCACCGAAGATCTCCTCTTCGTGGCCACATTCCGGGCACTTGTAATTCGACATGTTCGAGACGACGCCCATGACGTCGACGTTCAGGGTGTTGAACATCTCGAAGCCCCGCGCGGCGTCGATCAACGACAGTTCCGAGGGCGTAGAGACCACCACGGCCCCGTCGACGGGGACGGTCTGGGCCAGCGCCAGTTGCGCATCGCCCGTGCCGGGAGGCATGTCGACGATCAGATAGTCGAGTCCGCTCCAGTCGACGTCGCGCAAAAACTGCCGGATGATTCCGGTGACGATCGGTCCACGCCAGATGACCGGCGTGTCGTCGTCCATCAGAAAGCCCAGACTCATGACGCTGAGGCCGTGGGCCTGCAACGGGACGATACGTCGGTCACTGACGCTGGGTCGGCCCTGAATGCCGAGCAGTGTCGGCAGACTGGGGCCGTAGATGTCGGTATCCAGCAGGCCGACGCGGTGTCCCTGCTCCTGGAGAGCCAGGGCCAGGTTGACCGCCACGGTCGACTTTCCGACGCCGCCTTTACCCGAGGCGACGGCGATGACCTGCCCGACGCCCTCGAGTTCCTCGGCATCGGGGACCGATGGCGACTGAGCACCACTGGCCGGCCCGGCCGCAGCCGGGCCGCCACCTTGCTGGCCCGGTGCAGACGCGGGGCCCGCGGCGCCGGCCTCAGCACCCGCGGCCGCTCCCGGCGCATCGGGCTGTTGGGCGGCCTCGTCGGATCCGCCCTCGGCCTCGCGCTGGATCGCCTTCGGCGTCATCGTCTTGATCTTGATCTCACGAACCCCGCCGATCGCCTCGACGGTGTCGTAGATTTCGTCTTCGATGGCGAAGCGCTCTTCGCGCTCGCGGCCCGCCTCGACTTCGAGAATGATGTCGACGACCCCACTGTCGACTTCCACATTCTCAATCATGTGCGCATCGACGAGATTCTTGCCCTTCTCTGGGTCGTCGATCTCTTCGAGGGCCGAGATGACTTCGCCTTTGATCGAAAAATCGTCTTTCATAGCTTCGCGGGTACAAAAAGGGGAGGTAGGTCGGGGAGGGCCCCGCGTTCGGCAGGCCCCTCGGAATTGTCGGCCGCGGCTCGGCGGACTACTCGTCCGACTCGGGCCGGTTCGGACAATTCGTTCGCATGCACTCGGCGTACAGTTCAAGTTCCTTGCGCCGAATGCTGTACTGATGATCGTCGGCCAGGGCCTCCAGCCGCTCATCGATCACCGAATCGGTGAACTCCACGATCTCGCGGCAATCGACGCAGATGATGTGGTCGTGCTGCGGATCTTGATTGTGCAGGGGGTCGTAGCGCGTCTGGCCGTCTCCGAAATCCTTCGGGAGCGCGAAGTTCTGGTCAACCAGAAGCTTCAACGTCCGATAGACGGTGGCGTACCCGATGCGGGGGAGGTCTTCCCGGACGTGCTCGAGTAGCTCGTCGGCGGTGATGTGTTTGTCGAGTCGAAAAAAGGTCTCGACGATGACATCGCGTTGCTTGGTCGACTTGAGGCCTTCCTCCTGCAGTCGTTTGTGGAAGGCCTTCATGATCGACTCGATGCGATCGTCCTCCGCCGATGTATCCACGGTCTGATTGGGCTGTTCCGCCACGATATCTAGCCTCGGTAGGGTGGCCATTCAGGACGCCTCTCACGCGCCGCTGCCAACCTAGGCGACAGTGGAGGCAATGGCAACTGAAACAAAACCCCGACGTCGCTGGGACGCCGGGGTCGGTGGTGTCTGCGAAGAAGGCGCAACCGAATTACTCGGCGCTCTCGCCTTCTTTCTTGCTGTCGTCGGTGCCTTTCTCGCCTTCGCCGTCTTCACCTTCTTCCTTCTTGTCGGCACTGTCGTCGGCCATGCCTTCGGCGGCCTCTTCCATGTTCTCCTGGGCCTCGTCGCCCTGTTCGGCGGCGTTGTCACCGTTGTCGGCTTCGTCTCCCTCGTCGTCGGCGGACTCTTCGCCGGCCTTGTCTTCGCCCTCAGCCGGCTGCTCGGTCCCGGCGGCCGGGGCCTTCTTGGCCTTGTCGTCGGCCTTCTTGTCGCCGCCTGACTTGCTTTCGCATCCGCTCAGGCAGAAGAGAGCGACCGACAGAGCCATCAATACTTTTGCGAATTTGCTCATAGCTGTCTCCGATATTGGAGGAATGAGTGAGACACATCAGTTCAGATGCCTACCTCGTTGGTATGGGTTCGCCCTGCAGCGTGTCAAGAATTTATCGGCGCCCGGAGCGTGTCGTTGGACGTGGTGGCGCTGGCTGGATATGATTTAGACGGTTGAATGTCGGTGACTCGCTGTCCAGGAGGTTGGTGTGGGTAATCAAAACGGAAAGGACGAAGAGTGGGCCAGTGACGACGATGCTGGCGAACTGCTCTCCGATCTACTCAATGAGACCGAGGCCGACGCCGAACGCGAGGTCGAAGAGGTCGAACGCGAGATCGAGAAGCGACGCGAAGAGGAGAAGCGACGCAAACAGCAGGAAGAGGAGCGCCGTCGAAAGGAGGCCGAAGAGCGTATCAGCGCCGAGGTCGAGCGTATGAACGAGCTCGAACGACGGCGCGTCGAGCGCGAACAGCAGGAAGATGAGTCGACGGCGCCGGCGGGGCCGCCCGAAGAGAGCGCTCCTCCCGCCGAAGCCGAGTCGTCCGAGGACTCCGATGGCTGGGAGGGGGCCCAGGCCTCCGACTCACCGGATGAGCCACGGCCCGAGGCCCCGGAGACCGACGACGATCTCGCGGCTGCCGACCAATCAGGGGGCAGCGGGGGCTGGCTGGTCGCCGTGCTTCTGATGGGTGCCATCGGGGCCGGTGTCGCCTACTACTGGAACCAACGAGGCTACGAGCTCGATTCGTCGACCTACGCGAAGACCGAACTCTCGCCGGTCGAGCCGGAGTACGCCGTCCAGGAGGGCGGGTTTACACCCATCCCCGATCAGCAAGCCGAGGAATCGGAGCCGGAGTCCGAGCCGGCTCGACGCCGCGCCCCACGACGCCGGGCCCCCGCTCGAAGCGACGATTCCAGTTCCGACACATCCAGCGACGGGCAGTCCGACGGCGATGATCTGGACCTCGACCTGGACGACACCGATCCCTTCAACAGCGGCTTCTAAATCCCGATGGCGATCGACCATCTGAATACCAATCCCGGGTCGGCACCCAAGTTGTTGTCGACCCGTCACCACGACGCGATCGTCGAGCTTTTGTCTGACGAAATTCCGTCGAACCTCTTTCAGCTCTGCTGGCTCGGCAATCACGGGGTGCGTCCGCTGGGACAACCCGACCTCTTCAGCTTCCGCGGCTATCCCGGCGATCAGGAGAGGCTCGGGGCCGTCTCTCTGGTCATCACCGGTCGGCTCCTGCTGATCTACGCCCGAACCTCCGAACTCGCCGAGGCCTTCGGACGCTGGTATCGCGACCGGGGCATGCGCTTCGAGCATGTCGTGTCTCCGGCGTCGAGCGTGGAGCCCTTCTGGCGTGCCTACGCGGGTCCACAGGATGGCGGCGACATCCGGGCTCGGCTCAATCGCGGCCAATCGATGTATGTGCTCGAGCCGAATGCCTGGTCGGCCGAAGACAGCGCCGCCGCCGGCTCCGCGGTTCCCGATGGACTCCGTTACGCCACCAGCGACGATATGGAGGATGTGTACGCGGCGAGCGCACGGATGCACCACGAAGAGACCCTGGAAGACCCAATCCAGACGAAGCCGCGGGAATTTCGCCGCCACGTGCGCCACCGCATCAACTCCGACCGAAGCTTCGTCTGGTACGACGGCGACGAGCTGATCTTCAAAGCGGATGTCTCCGCACAGGGCCACTTCGGCGTGCAGATCTCCGGGGTCTACACGACGCCCGAGCGTCGGGGCCAGGGGGTGGCGACGCGGGGCATGCACCACATCTGCCGGCATCTCTTCGACCGGGAGGTGCCGCGGATCGTCCTGTACTTCAATGACAATAACGGCGCGGCGCGCCGGGTTTACGAACGGGTCGGTTTCTCGTACTACACCGACTATCAGACGATTTTTGTTGCCGATCCCGCGACCTCATGACCACCCATCCCATCGACGATACCGACAGCTCCGAGACAACCGACCGACCCGAGGATTTCGGGCTCTGGGCTGTCGATTGGGTCAAGCGCAATCATCGACGGCTGTGGAAGTTCGGGTTGGTCGGTGGCGTGGGTGTCTTCGTCAACTGGCTGTTCTTCGAGATAGGGGTCGCCGTCGCCCTGGGCCTCGGCCCGGATCCCGCCCACGCCGTCGGCGTGATTCTGGGGATCACCTTCAGTATCTTTACCAATTTCGTACTCAACGACCTGTGGACGTGGGGCGATCGGTCCAAACACGGCGGCTTCCGCGGATGGCTTGCCCGGATGGGCAAGTACTATATCGGGGCGTCGGTCGCCGGTGGGGTTCAGTTCGTGACATTCTGGCCGGCGAAAGCATGGATCTGGGGGCCCCTGGACCTTCATTTTCCGGGTGCGACGGTCCTGGGCATCTCGATTCCATCGGGCCCGCTGGCGCCCAGGCTGGCCCTCCTGACGGGGATCGCGCTGGGCATGGCTATCAATTTTCTGGTCGGCCATCTCTGGGCGTTTCGCGATCCCGCCGAAGGCGAAGGGGGAACGTCGTGAAGCGGAACCTGAGCACCCGCCTCATCTGTCTGATCCTTGTCTGCTGCGCCGCTCCCGCCGTGAGTTGCCAGAGTTCGGGCTCGGAGCAACAAAAAGATGATCAAACCGTCGTCGGTTCACCCCCCTCCGAGGAAGATGATCCCTTCCGGATTATCCAGACCCCCGAGGATGCCGAAGAGGCGCCCAGTAAAGGAACGATCGGTGACGACTCCGGCGACCAGGCGGCCGCCGAACCCGCCCAGCCGCAGGAGCCACCGCCCGAGCCCAAAGGCCCCGAAGAACACCAGTGTTTCTCCTGCGTTCGTCTCTGTCCCACCAACGACAAAGGCAAGCTCGTCGACGGTGAATGTGCCGCAAGTGGCGAGGATGTCATCTGCGGATGGGGCGTCCATCCCGACCGTTCGGCCGCTCGCCGGATGGCGCGCGCCGAATGTGATGGGGCTTTGGATCTCACCCGAGAGATGCCGACGTGGTCGACGATTGGTGGAAAATGTCCGGCGGCGACCTGCCGCTGACGGGCTGGCTGGGAAGGGGTTCTGGGAATCGGAAGCTGGCTGGAGATGTCGGACGGGCTTGATCGGGCGTGAGCCGATGGTCACCCCGGCCTCTCGCCGCGCCGTGCGCGGCGCATCGAACCGAGGGTCTTCTGCAGCTGTCGCGCCAGAGGCGCTCGGCCGCGGAATAGGCAAAGGGAAAAGGAGGCTTGGAGTCGACGAGCCCGGGATCCACGACTTCGCGGTCGACGAATCTGGGATCCACGACCTCGAGTCTTCGCCCTCGCGTCCAGCTGCGTGGAACCCACGATCCTCGTTGTGCAACTCTTCCTTACGCCCACGATCGCCGCAGTCCCTCCCACGTCAGCGTCAGGCTTTGACGCACTCCTAACGCGAGGCCGCCGCGCCGCTGAGGCGCGCGGCCGACATCGAGTTACCCGGGCGTGAGCGCAGCGAACCCCGGGAGTCCAACGCCCGCACACCTACCAAAGCCAGCGAACCCCGGGAGTCCAACGCCCGCACACCTTAGATCGCCAGCAGCACCGGGTTCTCCAGCAGGTCCGCCACGTGCGCCAGAAAACGCGCGCCGATGGCTCCATCCACGGCGCGGTGATCACACGAAAGCGTGACTTTCATGCGCGTGCCGACTTCGATCTCCCCATCTTCGACGACGGGTTTCTCTTCGACGGCGCCGCAGGCGAGGATGCCGGCCTCCGGCGGGTTGATGACCGCCATGAAGTGATCGATGCCGAACATCCCCAAGTTGCTGACGCTGAATGTACTGTTTCCGTAGTCATCCGGCGCGAGACCCTTGTCGCGGGCCTTCTCGGCCAGCGAGCGGGCCTCGTTGGAGATGGTGCCGATCGTCTTGTCGTCGGCGTTCTTGATGGTCGGGGTGACCAAACCGTCGTCGACGGCCACGGCGACGCCGATGTTGACCTCGTCGAACTGGATGACGTGGTCTCCCTGGTAGGAGACGTTCATCTTGGGATACTTCTCCAGAGCCTGGGCGCAGGCCTTCACGATGAGGTCGTTGACCGAGATCTTGCCGTCCCATTCGGCCTCGGCGAGCCCCTCGTTGAGCTCACTTCGGTACTCCATGGCCGGCCCCATATCGATCTCGCGCGTCAGCGCGAAGTGGGGCGTCGTCTGCCAGGAGGCGCGCAGCCGCTTGGCGATGGTCTTGCGCATCTGGCTCATCGGGATCGACTCGCCGGGGACGTCGGGCGCCTGAAAGATCTCGGCGGGGATGTCCGACGCCGCGGCGACCTCGGGAGCCGAGGCTGCTACGGCGGGCTCGGCCGGTCCCTCTTCGATGAAGCGCTCCACGTCGGCCTTGATGATCCGACCGGACGGGCCGGTTCCTTCGACGCGGGCGATTTGAATGTCGTTGTCGGCGGCGATGCGGCGTGCCAGCGGGCTGGCGCGCAGGCGGCCCTCGTCGGTCTCGACGTCGGCAGCCGGCGCAGCGTCGTCGGAAGCGGCGGGTTCGGCCGCCGGTTCCTCGCCGGCATCGTCGCCAGCTTCCTCGCCCGCCTCTTCGGGGGCTTCGGCTGCGGCGTCGCCTTCGTCAGACGTGGGCGCGCCGCCGCTTTTGATCTGGTCGATGAGGTCGCTGATGTCCTCACCTTCTTCGCCGACGATGGCCAGCGCGTCGCCGACGGCGACCGTGCTGCCGGCCTCGGCAAAGATCTTGAGCATCGTGCCGTCATACCACGACTCCATCTCCATCGTGGCTTTGTCGGTCTCCACGTCGGCGATGATCTCGCCTTCTTCGACGGTGTCGCCTTCCGACTTATACCACTCCGCGAGCGTACCCTCCTCCATGGTCGGACTGAGGGCGATCATTTCGACAATTTCAGCCATGGTAATATCTATCCAGCAGCGAGAACGTGATTTCTAGAAACTGTAGTACGTGGCCTCTTTGACCGCTTCGACGACGTCCTCGGCCTGGGGCAGGGATTCGGCCTCCAGGTTGAAGGCGTACGGCATCGGGACGTCGCGCTGGTGCACGCGGCCGACCGGGGCGTCGAGGAAGTCAAACAGCTCCCGGCTGATCCAGGAGCTAATCGACGAGCCGACCGAGGCGTGCGGCCACCCCTCTTCGACGACAACCACGCGGTTGGTCTTTTTGACCGACTCGGCGATCGTCTCCTTGTCGAAGGGACGGATCGAGCGCAGGTCCACCAGGTCGACGTCGATGTCGTACTCTTCTTCGAGTGTCTCACAGGCGTCGACGGCGTCGTGGTAGACGCGGCTCCAGGTGACGACCGTGCAGTCGGAGCCCTCGCGTTTGATGTCGGCCGAGCCGACGGGGATCGTGTACTCTTCGTCGGCGTCGGGCGCCTCGCCGGTGAAGTTGTACATGACCTCCGACTCGATGAAGATCACCGGGTCGGGGTCACGGATCGCCGTCTTGAGCATGCCCTTCGCGTCTGCGGGCGTCGACGGCATCATCACCTTCAGGCCGGGCACGTGGGCGTACTGGGCCTCCAGCGACTGGGAGTGGGTGGCACCCAGCGCGCCGCCGGCGCCGCCCGGGCCTCGGATGACGATGGGGCAGCTCAACTGCCCGCCCGACATCGACCGCAGTTTCGCGGCGTTGTTGAGGATCTGGTCGAGGGCCAGGATGGCAAAGTTGAAGGTCATCATCTCGATGACCGGGCGCGTCTCCATCATCGCCGCCCCGATGCCGATGCCGCTGAATCCGGCCTCGGCGATGGGCGTGTCGATGACGCGGTCGGACCCGAATTCATCGAGCAGACCTTTGCTGACCTTGTAGGCACCGTCGTACTCGGCGACTTCCTCGCCCATGAGGAAGACGTCTTCGTCGCGGTGCATCTCTTCGAAAAGCGCTTCGTTCAGTGCTTGTCGGTACGTAATTTCGCGGCTCATCGGATCTCCCAGGGCCAGTCGACGTAGACATCGTCAGTGAGCGAATCAAGGTCCGGAAAGTCTGCCTGGTCGGCGAAGTCGACGGCGTCGCTCGCCATCTCCTTGGCGGCCTCGTCGATTTCGGAGAGATCGTCGTCGGCCATGATTTCTTGGTCGACCAGCCAGTTGCTCATCCGCTGGATCGGATCGCGACGTTGTTCGTCGGCGACCTCGTCTTTGTCCCGGTACGTGGCCGGGTCGGTCATCGAGTGACCCTTGTAGCGGTAGGTGTCCAGGTGAATCAGTGCGGGGCGAGATTCGTTTCGCGCGTAGTCGACCGCGTCTTTGGAGGTCGACCAGACGTCGAACATATCCTGTCCGTCGGCGCCGAAGGCCTTCATGTCGTAGGCCTTCGCCTTCTTTTTGAGGTCGGTGACGGCACTGACGCGGCTGAGCTCGGTGCCCATGGCGTAGCGGTTGTCTTCGATGACGAAGACAACCGGCAGGTCGTAGACCTCGGCCATGTTGGCGGCCTCGTGGAAGACGCCCTGGTGAATCGAGCCCTCTCCGAAGAAGCACATCGTGACTTCATCGAGGTCCCTGTACTCCGTGGCAAACGCCATGCCTGCGGCGACGGGAAGGTGGCCGCCGACGATGGCCCATCCGCCGTAGAAGTTTTTATCCACATTAAACAGGTGCATCGACCCGCCCTTTCCGTTTGTCACTCCGGCCGCCTTGCCGAACAACTCCGCCATGACGCGGTCCGGGTCCAGCCCGCGGGCCAGTGCGTGCCCGTGCTCTCGATAGGCGGCGATGACGTTGTCGTCGTCGCGCAGGGCGTTGATGGCGCCGACCGCACAGGCCTCCTGGCCGGTGTACAGGTGGCAAAAGCCCTTGACCTTCTTTTGCTGGTAGGCTCTGCCGGCCTGGTCCTCGAAGCGGCGAATGCGGACCATGTCTTTATACATCGACACGACCTTTTCTTCGCCGAGCTCCTCGAGGGCCTGGTCGCCGAGTTCGGCCTTCAGCGCCATCAGGGTCTCGTTTTCAGATTCATTGTCGCTCATCGTTTGTCTCGCACAGTACGAAAATTCATGGTGCGCCCCGCGTTCGAGATGATCGGGCGGGGTCCCAGTCTTCATGCGCAGCGTGGGTAACCAGATGGACTTGAATCGTCAAGCTTTGGTGACCCCCGACAAGCCTGGGCGAGCATGGTATGGGGACGGCGTCGATTGCGAGTGGAGGAAGCAGTGAACGATCAACTGGACATCGAAGAGCAGTGGGAAGAGGCGCGGCGGCGGACGCGACGCGACGACGGCGTCGAAGGTGAAGAGCCCAAACCGGTGGTCAAAGGGCCCGGCTTGCGGAAACGTGACCGCAAAAAGCCCTATCTATCACCGTATCTGTTGCTGCAGTCGGGGTTTTTGGTGGGGCCGCTGGCGACCCTCGTCGGTGCCGTGCTCGTAGCTCCGCGTCGGTTGACCACGCGCCGCGGGGTGGTCCTGGTTGCGATCGCTGCAGCCGGGTGGTGCGCCGTCCAGGGGGCCACGGTCATCTTCGGTGGGCAACTCGGCGACACGACGCTCCGGATGATGCGGGCCGGATTGAACTTCGGGGTCGGCTTGGCCGCCCTCATCTTCTGGCGCAGCGAAGACCGGTCGGTGTTTTGGCACGACCGCCAGGTCTGGATCCGTACTCTGGGGGCTGCAGCCTTGATGCTCGCGGTCTCGCTGGCGCTGTCGACCAAGATACTCATCACCCTGGGGTGGTGATTCCTCCAGGGCGCCCGGTGCCGGGTTTCCCCCCGAGTGTCACCCGAAAATTCCTTGAAAATTGATGGGGAATTTACGAGGCTTGAGAGGGAAAGCTATTCGCTTATTCGAAAGTCGGTCTCGGGGTATCCTGCAAGTCACTAGGTTTTGATACCTGTTGATTGTCTCGGTGCCGGGGAACCCGAACGTGGAGTATGTGATGAAGACGTGGGCGAGCATTCTGGCAGTCGTCGGAGCCATCGGAGTCGTGAGCCTCGGCTGCGAGGACGACATCCCGGGGAGTCCGTGCAGCGATGGTCTCGTCGAAGCCCCCGATGGTTCGTGTGTGGCGCCCGGCGACGGTGGCATGGATGCCGACGGGTCGGTGACCGATGGCGGGGACGCCGATGCCGACGACGACGGCGGCATGGACGCCGAAGACGCCGAAGATGGCGGCGAAGCGGGAGGCGATGGCGGCGGTCCCGGAGCAAGCTGCGAGAAGTGGACCGACGACGATGGCGACGACATCCTGTGTCGCTTCGACAATTGCCCGACCGTCGACAATCCGGGTCAGGCCGACACCGACGAGGATGGCATCGGCGACGCGTGCGACAATTGTCCGGAGGTTGCCAATGCAGACCAAGTCGATTCCGATGGCATGCCCCCGGGCGACGCGTGTGAGGATGGAAAGAGTTATGACCCGGAGACCGACCTGGACGGCGATGGTGTCGACGAGGTCGATGACAACTGCCCGGGCGTCCCCAATCCAGACCAGCTCGATCCCGACGGCGATGGACTCGGGAATGCCTGCGACAACTGCGATGATGTCGCCAACTTCGATCAGGCCGACAGCAACAACGACGGCCAGGGCGATGCCTGCACGCCTCAGCCCGTCGGCGACATCTGCAAGACAAAGGATGAACAGTTCAAGAACCTGAAGCCGAACATCTATTTCGTGCTCGACAAATCCGGGTCGATGGGCTCCGGATCCGGCTCGAAGATGGCGGCGGCCAAAAATGCGCTGGATACGATCACCAATGACCTGTTCGGGGACGCGAACTTCGGACTTCTGGCCTTCGATTCGACGACCTGTCCCGGAACGTGGCCCGAACAGCTCGACATGCTCGATACCCACACCCTCAACGACATCCAGAGCTCGTACGCGTCGGTGACCGGGGATGGAAACACGAAGCTTGGTGCCGCCCTGGAGCAGGTGCGCGTCGACCAACTTTACGAGTTGCCCATGGATCCGCAGTCCAGCGTGCGGACGAAGGCCGTGATCGCGATCTCCGACGGTCGTTCCGATGATGTGCCGGCCTGTGATCCAGACACCGCGGCTGGCAACCTCCACAATCAGGCGGGCGTATCCGTCTATGCCATCGGCTTTACCAGCGAGGCCGACCAGATGCAGCTCGACCAGATCGCCCAGCAGGGCGGAACGGGCAGTTCGTATTTCGCGAGCAATCAATCGCAATTGACCCAGGTCATCGGGGAGATCGCCGACGAAGTCATCTCCTGCGAATTCCAGCTCACCGATCCGATGAGCTTCGACGGCAACAAGCTGTGGGTACAGGTCGACGGGAGTTATCTGCCGCTCAGCGATTACAACTACGATTCAAACACGTCCACGCTGACGCTGTCGGAGTCGGCTTGCAACCAACTCAACAGCCTTCCGCCCGATACTCAGGACCCCCTGATCATCGAGGCGGGGTGCAAGACCCAGTGCATGCCCGTCAACGAGGAGGTCTGCGACTACAAAGACAACGACTGCGACGGCGAAGTCGATGAGATCCCCAAGTGCCAGCCCTGCAGTCGCGAAATCTGCAACGGCATGGACGACGACTGTGACGACGAGGTCGACGAGGGATGTCCCGACTGCACCATCGGCGGGAACTCGTGCTCGACGAATGACGAGTGTTGCGGTGGCAACTGTCGCGACGACGGCACCTGCGGACCGACGTGCCGGGTCACCGGCGTCACCTGCACCCAGGACGGTCAGTGTTGTTCCGACCGCTGCACCGGGACGACCGGCAATCCGGGTCAGTGCTTCGGCGAGTGACGGTCGAATCGTTCAGGCAATGACGGTGTGCGGATGAATCGGCGGGTCGGCGGGATGCTCAAAGGCCGGCGAGCCGCGTCTCCATCGCAGCATGGCCATCGCCACCGAGGCCGCCGCGACCAGGTGGTCCGAGTCGGCGATTCCGTCGGGGAGTCCTCGCAGTCCGCCCTCCTGGTTGAGCCATGTCACGATTCGACGTCGGGCGGCCCGTTCGATTTTGAGGGCATCGACGTCGTCGGCTTCGGCTCCACCGAGCACCAGGGCCGACGTTGGGTGGACTTCGACGATCCGTGAGGGGCCCAAGCCCAATGTATGTTCGAGCAGCCGGGCCAGCGAGATTCCGCGCAGCGTCAAATACGCCATGCGCGTCATCGTCGGCGGCATCACGGAGCTCGACGTGCCTCCCGCTTCGGTGAGTGCCGTTCGGAGGCTGCGCTCGGCGGGACGGTCGCCGCCTCCCGGATTGTACGAGAGCGGCGCATCGAGTCCCACCGCCTGCAGATCCTCGATCGCGTCGAGACGTTCCATGATATCCCGATCGCCAAACCCGCGGCCGTGCCACCGATACGTGCCGTCGTCGTCAATTGTGACGACGGCGGTATCTGATAGGTTGCTTGGGCCGGATAGGTCGATTCCAACGAACGCCATGGTTTGTCTAAGTTGAATTCACGTGCCGCCGACTGCTAGTATATGCGAGTCGATCGGGATTGTTCCGCAGGAGACAGTTACACACGGAGGATTGTACATGAAGGTCAAAACGAGCATCGCGTTGGTTGCACTGGTGAGCCTGGCGCTCGCCTCGTGCGGCGACGGTATCCAGGAGACTCTGTCGCCCTCGGTTGTCTTGGAGGATGCGGACGATGTCGCATTCATCATACCCGAACGAAACAGTCCGACTCAGCAGGGCAGCGAGGTTGCGATTCAACTTCGAAACAGCGGCGAGGCCCCGCTGAAGGTAGAGACCTTCGAGGTCACCGGGCCCGACGTGCTGGTCTACGACGGCGAGGAGACCGACTCGACCTGTGAGTACGACGGCCAGAGCACGCCCACCAACTCGACCGGAGGCTGCAACCAAGATCAGGTCTGCAAACAGATCCCGGCGGTCTGCTACTCCACGGTGCTGCCGGAGCGGCCCTTTGAGATCGGGCCCACAACCTCCGAACAGTTCGATTTCTTCCTGATCGCCGATGGGACCAACGAACTCGACTGTCCCGAACCGGGGTCCGAGGTCCCGGACCAATTCCGCGACAACTACTGCGGGGAAATTCGCCTCGAGACCAACGCGACCACGACCAACGACACCTTCGAAGATGGCGATACCACGCTGTACTTCCAGTACGACCCGTCGACCTCCGGCGAGATCGAAGTCGAGCCCGCCACGCTCACATACAGCGATGTCCGCCCGGGCTCGTCGGTCGAACGGGAGCTGACAATCCGGAATGTCGACTCCACGGATCCCATGGAGATCAGTGGTATCTCCATCGAGGGCGGGGCGGCCGAGTACATGTCGTTTTCACCGCAGAATCTGCCCACCGAGCTTCCCTCCAACAGCGGCCAGACCTGGACCTTCACGGTGACGATCCCCAGTGAGGTCTCTCAGGAGGAGATTCCGGACTCCGCCGAGATCTATATCGAATCGTCGGCGTCGAACGTGAATACCGCCAAGGCCGTGCTGGTCGATATTCTGGGAACGGGCCCCGTCTACACCGACGACAAAAAGTCGCTGAGCTTCGAGTCGGGCGGGCCGGCCGAGACCCTCACCGTCACCAATGCCGGGACCGACACCTTGCGGCTCGATTCGATTTCCTTCGAAGCCGCCGAGCCCGGACAGACCTTCGATGGAGCGAATTACGACGTCGTCTACCGGGGCGATCCCGACAACATCAATGACCAGGGCCGCATCACTAACAATGCCGGAATTGAGCCGAACCAGTCGGCCACCTTCGATATCAGCTTCAGCGGGCCGGCAAATGGAAAGCTCGGCTGGATGGTAATCCAGCACAACGATCCGGTGACCTCCGGAAAACCTCCCTCCGACGCCTCCCAGTCCGGGACGTCGCGGCTCCTGCTGATGGCCGGCCGCGACAGTGGCGTCGCCCAGATCGTACCGAGCTCCCTGAACTTTCAGGCCTTCCCGGCCGACGAAAACCGAGACGTCCGACGGCCCTTTACAGTCCGCTCGATCGGTACCCAGCCGCTAGATGGCGTGCTGGAATGGGGAGGCGACGCCGAACCGGCCGACCTGAGTATCGACCCCGTCGATCTGGCCTCGGGCTTCACGCAAGACCCCGGGGTCCTGAGAGCCGGTGAGATAAGCTACCTGGGGACCACCTCCGACGAACCGGGCGTGATGCAGGACGTCTCCTTCACTTCCTCCAGCGGAACCACCCCGCTGACGGCTCGAATGAATGTGACCGTCCACGACAATGGTTCCGGTGCCATGGCTCCCGAGGCACAGATTACGCCGCGCTTCGAAGGAAGCTCGGTCGACGCTGGCGACGTGGCTCAGATGAGTGCCGAGAATTCGGTCCTGAACACGATGGACAGCTCCAACGTCACATACGAGTGGTTCGTGTTGGATCGACCGATGGGCGGCAGCTTCTTCGCCCAGCGCGCCAGCGGGAATGCCCTGCAATTCGCCGTGCGGCCCGACGTCGCCGGTCAGTGGAAGATCGCACTGATCGTCTACAACGGCGACCTTTGGGACAACGCGGTCTACGACCTGACCGTGACCGACGGCGGCCAGTAGGTGCTGCGGACCAACCGAACATCGAGGGCTCCCGGTTTAAGCCGGGGGCCCTCAGTTAGTTTGGGGCCCATCGAACAGGTCGCCCTGCAGAGAGCCGGCCGCGCCCATCTCGCCGACTTGGGCACGGTCGGTGGCGTTGAGGTCGTGGCGTCTGCAGTGGAGCTCAAACAGCGAACGCGTCGTCTGCCATCGGGCCCCTTTCCCCTCCATCCGGTCGCCGAATTCGGTATTGTTGACCTCACCGTCGCGCATCTGTCGAAGCTGGCTGAAGACTTTGTCGGCCCGATCCGGGTACGCCTCGCGCAGTCGCTCTCTGAAGACCGGTTCGACTGTCCCGGGAAGACGCAACAGCGTGTAGAAGGCGTGATCGGCACCCCGGTCTGCAGCGCGGCGGAGGATGTCGGGCACATCGCTGTCCGACAGCCCCGGAATGATCGGGGCCACCGCGACACCGACCGCCAGGCCCGCATCGGCCAGCGCCTCGATGGTCCGGAATCGCTGGGTAATCGTCGTCGCGTGGGGTTCCAGCTTGCGGCCCGCCTCATCGTCGGCAAAGGGAATGCTCACGTAGATGCGTACCGGCGCCCGATCGGCGATCTCCTGGAGTACGTCGATGTCGCGCCGCACCAGCGCCCCCTTGGTGACGATGCCCACGGGATTTCCGATCGAGGCGCACACCTCCAGACACTCCCGGGTGACTTCGTAGCTCGCCTCCAGCGGCTGGTAACAGTCGGTGACGCCCGAAAAGATGATCGGCTCGCGCTCCCAGTCCGGCCGCACGATCCGGTCGCGCAGGAGTTCGGGCGCGTTCACCTTGACGACAATCCGACGGTCGAAGTCGGTGCCTGCGCCGAAATCGAGATACTCGTGCGTGCGGCGCGCATAACAATAGGCGCATCCATGGAAGCATCCTCGGAAGGGATTGACGCTGTAGCTAAAGGGGAGATCGGGGCTCTCATTGGTCGACAGGATTGAGGCCGACTCCTCCTCGTAGACCTTCAGTTCCACCTCGGGTGGCTCTCCCAGCCATTCGACATGACCGTCCACCCAGGGGTTCGGCGGATTGGAGACGCGCTCGGGCATCGGGGTAGCACCAACGAAGGGTCGACTGCATCGGACGAGACTTCAGGATGATGCTTGCTGTTGCGGGGGTCAAGTGGTCGTCATGTCCGGAGGATTGACAGGGGATGGGCCGATACGTATGGTCTGCCGCCGGTCGGTTTTGAGAGATTTCGACTGCCACGTGAACAAGCGACTGTTTGCGGCGTCCCGGAGTCGGGCCGCCATCAATGGAGCAACTATGTCCGATGTTTTTGTAAACGAAGGGCTCTTTTCAGAAGAGCGCCTCGGCGAGATCGACACCTACGAGGAGTGGAACTCCGAGCAGATCGAGGAGGATCGCCAGGCGCTCGAGGAGCTCTGGGAGAAGCGAGAGGGCCAGATCGAGGAAGGCCTCTCGGAGATGGAGACCCGTTACTACTGGGTCAGCTACGTTCTCCGGGCGATGAACTTCCGATACAGCGTCGCCGAACTGACGCCCGACTTCAGCGAAGACATCGATTTTCGGCCCGATTTCACGCTCTTCCCCAGCTCCCAGGTGCTGGAAAACGCCATTCCGCACCGCGGCGAACGGGAGTTTTACTCCCAGGCCCTCGGTGTGATGCGGGCCATCGGCTGGAGTGACGACATCGATAACTACGAGGCCGAGGACGAGACCTACAACGTCGCTTACGAGGTCGACCGATTGGTCCGCTCGACCGGCGTTCAGTGGGGCATCGTCACCAACGGCGAGTTGTGGCGACTGTACCACCGCGACACGATCGGCCTTCTGGATACGTACTACGAGATCAACCTCATCGATGCGCTCCACGGCAACGATCCCGAGGCGTTCAAATACTTCTGGATGGTCTTCAGTCCGGTCGCGATGGCCGGCGACGGCGTCCAGCCGATCATCGAGCGGTTGCTGTAACCCCGGGCCGCGGTTAGGATCATCGGCCCGGTGAGGCCCTGATTCTAAAGCATTGATTTTGAGACGACACGAACAGAACACCCCAGACTCGACGGAGGTCGATTACCATGGCACGACGCGATGAGCTCGGACCCATCGAGGTCCGCGTAAAGGACGGAAATATCAATCGCGCCATCAACCGCCTCAAGCGGGAGATCGGCCGCGAAGGCATCAGCCGCGAACTCAAGCAGCGGCGTTTCTACGAGAAGCCCAGCGAAAAGAAGCGCCGCAAGAAGCGCGAGGCGGAGCGTCGTCGGCGCAAAGAGAAGCGTCGCCGCGAGCGCCGCAAAAAGAAGCGCCGCCAGCGAGGCGGTAGCTGACACCGACGACCGGCACCGACAGATAGCACGAACACGAGGCCCCGCACCGACCCGTCGGTGCGGGGCTTCGTGATTCAGGGACAAAACCTATCACCGACTCAGCTTCAACCACGGACAACGAAAGGGACTACAGCGAGACGAAGGTCCTGGCGTTGCTCGCCACCGTCGTCTTCATCGCCGTCATCAACGGCACGATGATCAACGTGGCCCTCCCGTACATCGGAGACGACTTCGGTGTCACCGAGGGCGTCTACGGCTGGATTGTCACCGGATACGTCGTCGCCTTCGGCGTCTTCAACGCCATCAACGGCCGGCTGGCCGACATCCTGGGAGTGCGGCGTCTTTATCTGGCGGCGATCTCTGTGCTCGGCGTCGCTTCGCTTGTCATCGCCGTGTCTCCGACGATCGAGATCATCATCGCGATCCGCGTCCTCCAGGGCGCCGGCGCCGCCGGGCTTCCGGTGATGGGGACGATCATCATCAGTCGGCTCATCCCCGCTCGAAATCGCGGGGCGGCGATGGGCGTCATCATGAGTACCGTCGGATTCGCCGCCAGTCTGGGCCCGTTCTTCGGCGGCGCGATCGTGCAGTTTTTCGACTGGCGCGTCGTCTTTGCCCTGGTCGGCATCGTCCTGCTGGCGATCCCGGCGGTCATCCGCATCCTCCCGAAGTCGCTGGACGATGTCGGCGGGCGAAGCTTCGACACCGTGGGCGCGCTCCTGATGGGGGTTGGAGTGGCCCTGCTGATCTACGGGTTCAACGTCGTGCAGGACGCCGGGTTTGGCCGCTGGTTTCTGGGCACCACCGGCGCGGGCGTGGCTTTCTTGATCGCCTTTGCCCTCTGGATACGCCGCGTCGACGACCCCTTCGCCGCCCCGGAGATGTTCCAGAACACCCGGTACGTGAGCACGCTGGCCCAGGCCTTTGCCGCCAATGGGGCGCGATTTGGCACCGTCGTACTGATCCCGATCTTTTTGAAGGAGGTCAATCAGGTGCAGGCCATCTGGGCGGGAGTCGTCCTCTTTCCCGGGGCGTTGGCCATCGGGTTTTTGTCGCGACGCGCCGGCGACATCGCCGACCGCATCGGCCCGTTGAAACCCGTCGCGATCGGGACCGCCATCCTGCTGGCCGGAAATCTGACGACCACCTACTTTGCCGGCGGCAACGTATGGGGCGTGACCGTGGGGATGACGCTGGTTGGGCTGGGGTACGCGTTCGTGCAGCCGCCGCTGTTGTCGACGGCCTCACAGGTCTTGTCCGATCGCGATACCTCCGGGGGGATGGGTATCTTCATGCTGGTGCTCTTTGTGGGCGGGGCGACCGGCGTGGCCATCGCGGTGACAGTGGCGGAGCTTCAGCCCGAACACGTCTCGAGTTGGCTCGGACTCCCGGTGGCGTCGCCGCGCTACTCGAACGCGGCCTTCGTGCTGGCATGCCTGGGATGTGTCGGCGTCGGAATGCTGCCCTTTCTTCCTAACGCGCCCCTCCAAGAGGACGACGGCGACCAGTAGTCAGTCGTCGTGGTCGAAGGGTTCGGCGTTTTCCTTGCGTTCGTCGTCCTCGGTGTCGCGCTCGCGCCAGGCCTCCAGTCGCTCCTTGATGGTCGCCTCGTAGCCGTTGTCCGACGGCTCGTAATAGGTGCGTCCCTGGAGCTCGTCGGGCAGGTAGTCCTCGGCCACGTAGTTGCCCGAAAAATTGTGCGGATATTTGTACCCGCGTCCGTGCCCCATCTCGTCGTGCAGGTCCGTCGGGGCGTTCAGCAGTTTCTTGGGAACCTGGAGGTTCCCGTGCTCTACGGCGTCGGAACGCGCCTTGCCGTAGCTGGAGATGACAGAGTTCGATTTGGGGGCCGTCGCCAGGTAGGTGACCGCCTGGGTCATCGGCAAGACGCCTTCGGGCATGCCGATAAACTTAAAGGCCTGCAGCGCCGACGTTGCCACCTGCAGCGCCTCGGGATCGGCGTTTCCCACATCCTCGCTGGCGAAGATGATCATGCGACGCAGGATGAACAGGGGATCTTCACCGCCCTCGAGCATGCGATTCATGTAGTAGAGCGCGGCGTCGGGATCGCTACCGCGCATGCTCTTGATGAAGGCCGAGACAACGTTGTAGTGCTCTTCGCCTTCTTTGTCGTAGCGGACGACCTTGCGCTGGAGCGCCTCTTCGACGTCCTCGGTGGCCACCATCACCGGCTCGCCTTCGGGCGTGTGGGCCTCCACCGCCTCGACCGAAATCTCCAGGGTGTTCAGAGCGATGCGCGCATCGCCATCGGCGGCATCGATGATCGCCGCCCGCGCCCCTTCGGTGACCTGGGCATCCAGCTCGCCGAGGCCTTTCTGTACGTCGTCGAGCGCCCGCTCGACAATTGCGTCGAGCGCCTCGTCGTCCAGCGGCTCCAACACCAACGTCTTGCAGCGCGAAAGCAGCGCCGAGTTGACCTCGAAGCTCGGGTTCTCGGTCGTCGCCCCGATCAGCGTGATCGTGCCCCGCTCCACATGGGGCAAAAGGGCGTCTTGCTGGGCCTTGTTGAAGCGGTGGATTTCGTCGATGAAGACGACAGTCTCTCGGGAAAAGAGCGTCCCGGCGTCGTCGGCGCGCGACACCGCGTCGCGGATGTCTTGCACGCCGGCCATCACCGCCGACATCTCGATGAATTCCGCGTCGACCCGGGCGGCCAGTAGTTTTGCCAGAGTGGTCTTTCCGGTGCCGGGCGGGCCCCAGAGGATCAGGCTCGACAGCCGGTCGGCCTCGAGCATGTTCGCCAGAAACTTGCCGTCGGCGAGCAGATGGTCCTGGCCGACGAAATCGTCCAGGGACGTCGGCCGCATCCGCTCGGCGAGCGGGGTTTGAGAGTTGTCCCGCGGCATTACGAGGGCTGCATGTTGTTGCCGGACTGACTCGGCAACATCCGACCCGAGAAGCTCTTCTTGGAGTCGGCGTCCTCCTGTTGCATCAGCTCGAGGCGACGCTCACGGCAGGCGCGAGCGTTCGGGTTCTTGCCGGGATAGGTCTCCCGGATCTCGCGCTCGATGTGCTGCGGAATGTCGATGAAGTTCGCCTTGTACGACTCGCAGATCGGACATTCCATGTGCGGCTGCTCCCCTTCTTTGACGAACCCGCAGGTCTTGCAGGTCCACAGCAGCGCCTGAAAGTACGGGCTGTAGGTGTCGGGGGCCTCGGCTTCCTCTGCTTCTGCTTCTTCTTCTTCTTGATCACTCACTGCAGACTCCGTCGTCGGCGGGGAGGTTGTCTGCGCAGACGTGTACTACACGCCCCTGCGCCATTCAACGATGCCCCGGCTCAAAGATAGTCGTTCAGAAAGATGGCCAACTCGCGGCGCGTCTCCTCCGAGATCGCCTCGGGTCGGGTCATGATCGCGGTCTGAAGGGCACTGCTGGCGTCGCACTCGGACTCCTCCTCTAGCGGAATCCGAGGGATGGCGCGCGAGAGGATGTCTCGGGCCAGCGACGTGCTTCGATTCAAAATGGCCATCACGTCGTCGACGTCGACACCCGGCACGTCGTCGCGCCAGACGTCGTAGTCCGAAGGCATGGCGATCGTCGCGTAGCACATCTGCGCTTCGCGGGCGAATCGGGCTTCTGGCATCGCCGTCATGCCGACCAAATCCGCACCCCAGCCTCGGTGCATGTAGCTCTCGGCCTTCGTGCTAAACGCTGGCCCCTCCATGCAGACGTAGGTGGCGCCGTCGTGGATCGACTGGTCCGTGTTTCCGACTACCTCGCGGCCCGCCTCGAAGAGCACCTCCCGCAGCATTGGGTGGTATGGACGCCCCAGATTCACGTGCACCGCAAGGTTGTCGTACAACGTATTGGCCCGTTGGGTCGTCTTATCGATGACCTGATCGGGGATGACGATATCGCCGGGTTCGATCGATTTTCGAAGCGACCCGACCGCACTCGCCGTCATCACCCAGAAGACGCCGAGTCGTTTGAGTGCCCAGATATTTGCCCGGTACGGGACCTGCGTGGGGCTGTACTGATGGGCGTTGCCGTGCCGTGGCAAAAACGCGACGCGTCGGCCCTCCAACTCGCCGATCTCGACGGGCGCGCTCGGCTCGCCGAAGGGCGTCTCGATCTCGCGGGTCTCCACCGCATCGAGACCATCGATGTCGTACAATCCGCTCCCACCGATGATGCCGATGGGAACGCGTTCGTCGCCGCTGAGCGGCTCGGTCGGATAGCTGGTCATGACATTTTGGCCTGAAGTCGAGGTCACATATCGTCGACGGGCTCTTTATCACGTAAGCCCGCTGCATTGAATCGCCGCGCGCGTCATACTAAAGGTAGCCGTTGGATTGTAACCCGTACTCTCACCTGACGAGGAAGCTATGACTGCCCACAAGGCCGTGACGAATCTGTCCGAAGAAGAACAGATGTTTAAAGAATCGGTGGCCAATTTTGCCGAAAACGAGGTCGGCCCCCTCGTCGAGGAGATGGACCGCGAGCAGACCATGGACAAGGGGCTGCTCGATAAATGCTTCGAGATGGGGCTGATGGGCATCGAGGTGCCCGAAGAGTACGGGGGCGCCGGAAGCAGCTTCTTTAACTCGATCCTGGCAATCGAGGAGCTGGCGTTTGTCGACCCGAGCGTGTCGGTCTGCGTCGACGTGCAGAACACGCTGGTCAACAACGCCGTGCTTCGCTGGGGCAGCGACGAGCAGAAAGAAGAATATCTGCCGCGGCTGACCCGGCAGTCGATCGGAGCCTATTGCCTGAGCGAACCCGGCAGTGGCTCGGACGCGTTTGCCATGAAGACCCGTGCGGTCGACGAGGGCGACCACTGGTCGATCACCGGCAACAAGCTCTGGATCACTAACGGCAAAGAAGCCGACATCTACATCCTGATGGCCAATACCGACCCCGACAAAGGGTACAAGGGCATCACGGCGTTTATCGTCGAAGACGACTTCGAGGGATTCGAGGTCGGCAAAAAGGAAGACAAGCTCGGTATCCGCGGCTCGTCGACCGTCGAGCTCATTCTGGAAGACTGCAAGGTCCCCAAAGAAAACGTCCTCGGCGAGGTCGGCAAGGGCTACAAGGTGGCGATGGAGACCCTAAACGAAGGCCGCATCGGTATCGGTGCGCAGATGCTCGGGCTGGCTCGCGGCGCGTTCGACCACGCCATGAACTACATCGTCGAGCGCGAACAGTTCGGCAAGCCCGTCGCCCACTTCCAGGGCATGCAGTTTCAGTTCGCCCAGCTCGCCACCGAGATCGAGACGGCCAAGCTGCTCGTCTACAACGCCGCTCGACTCAAGGACAACGGCGAACCATTCATGAAAGAGGCGGCGATGGCGAAGCTTCGGACCAGCCAGATCGCCGAGAAGGTCGCCTCGCAGTGCGTCGAATTCTTCGGCGGCGTCGGCTTCACCAAGGAGTATCCCGCCGAGAAGTACTATCGCGACGCCAAGATCGGCTCGATCTACGAGGGCACCAGCAACATGCAGCTGCAGACCATCGCCAAGATGGTCCTGCGCGACTACGAATGACCTGAGTCAGCGCCGCCGCTCCCAGCTCCACTCGTACAACCACGCGAGGGCCTCGGTGTGGCGGCGTGCCGCATCGGGATCGTCGCCCCAGGCGTAGAAACCGTGCCCCTCGACCATGACCGCCGGTGGACGCTCGCCCGCCGGCGGTTTTTTAGTGGCGTCGGCCACCAATCGGGCCAGCTCCTCCAGGTTGTGTCGGTTGTCGACGATGGGTACCAAGACCCTGTCGTCGGCGTCCCAAAATCCGAGCGCCTTGATCATTTCCACATTCTCAAAGACGGTGGCTCCTTCGCCGCAGTCGGCCTGCGAACAGAGCACGGCCTCCATGTGATGGACGTGATAGACGGCGCCCGCATCCGGGACCGCCCGATAGATCGCTCCGTGGACCGGGGCCTCGGCGGAGGGCTCTGCCTCCGATTTAGAGGTTGCTCCCTCCAGATCGGCCGCGACGAAATCGTCGGATGTCACCCGGCCCAGATCCGTCCCCGAGGCCGTGATAAGCTGTCGAGCGTCGACGTCGGGATCTCTGACCGAAAGATTGCCCCCGGTGCCGGGCGCCCAACCCCGTTGCCAAAATGTACGGCCATCGCGAGCTGCGGTATCTACGGCGGAAACACTCATGACAGGTCGTCGACGGTCAGGAAGTAGCTGCGCGAGCCACCCACTTGTAACACGGGTTCGTGTGCGGTAGGTAGGCGGTTGAGAAAAGTTTCTATACGGGAGAAGTCTCTATGTCGACCGATCAATCCAACGAATTTGACGAGCGCTCCGAGACGCGCTCTCGCCTCGAAGATCTGACCGAAAACGGGAAGGGGTTTGTGGTCCTCGTCACCCGGGCCTTCGGCCCCAATGGTGAAGATCTGATCGACGAAGATGGCCCGAAGTTCAGCGGCGAGCCGGGCATTCGCATCCACGTCGAGCAGGGCGACAAAGAAGAGGACGTCTTGTTGAGTCCGTTCTTCGGCGATCCGAGCAAGGTCTGGACCGAAGAATTCGAAGAGGGAAAACGCTGCAAGCTGACGGTCCCGGAGACCGGCGAAGAACTCGACGAGATTCCCGGGATGACCTCCGAAGAGGGCGGCAAGTACTATGCGATCTATCTGACCGAGGATCTCGGAGACGGCGAGCTTGTCGCCGTCAACGACATGTGGGGCAACTACAACTCCCGAATCCTCAGCGAAGATGAACTTCTCGGCCTCTATGCCGACATGGAAGCTCCGGATGAAGAGCAGCCCTCGGAATAACTGCCGCGGGCCACTCTCCCCGATTCCCCACCTAGCAGAAACCGGATTTAGTTTTCCCTATCTTTTCTGTTACACTCTCATCGGTCCCCTGCCGCTCCCGGCCTGATTTCGCCGTCTTTGACGGCCAGATAAGCCCAGGAGCCGGAGTGGGCCGCCGACATATTTAGTGCCGGATCTCGCAGCCTCCCAACCGGCCGTGGCCGACACCGCAAGGTGATTAGTGGTCTCGGACCGGGGGAAAGACAGTCTCAACGTTCGAGAGGATTATCGATGAAGAAACTCACCTTCTTGCAGGCCCTTCTTCTCACCGTGGGGTTTGCCACGTTTGCAGCCACCGGCTGTAGCGGCACCGGGGGCGACCTTCCCTTCGATTCCTGCCAGGTCGACCAAGACTGTAGCGGCGAGGGCATGGTGTGCCGCAGCGGCGTATGCTCTCAGTCGTGCGACAGTCCGGCCGACTGTGAAGGCGACCAAGTCTGCGACGTCGGCGGCATCTGCGTGTCTCCCTGTGACGTCGACGGCGAAGACTCGTCGTGTCCCAGCGCTCAGAGCTGCGTCGAGGGCACAGAAGATGGCGACATCTGCTGGTGGGACGACGCCAATCAGCAGCCCGAAACCTGCGGTCCCTCGAGCGACCAGAATTCATGCTCCGGCGCTCAGTATTGCGCCAACGGCTATTGCATCTCCAACGCGTGCGAGGAGACGGGTGACTGTCGAGGCCGCTTTGCGTGCTCGGCTGGCATCTGCCAGCGCAAGTGCGTCCCAGACGGTGAGAGTCCAGAGAGGCTGCAATGTCCAGAGGGTCAACGTTGTAACCCACGGACTGATCAATGCGAGTCCGAAGAATGTACCGCAATGGATTGCCCGAGCGAGTTCAAAGTATGCAATCGCGGCGACACTAACTGCGAAGACTTTTGCTGTTACGACGGGACCTGTAATCCCGACCGTTCAGATGCGGACTCCATCTGCCAATTTTACGCCGAGCAGGAAGGCATCGAGATCCCGCAGGTGTGTACGGACGATGGTGTCTGCGAGAATGCCCCCGAATGCATGCAGGACTCGGACTGTGAGGCCAATGAAATCTGCGAGATCAAAGAAGGTGAGCGAAACGTCTGTCGGCGTGGATGTCGCTGCACCGATGGTTGCGAAAAAGACTGTGGTGTGCGGCAGGTGTGTTCCTTCCAGATGGGTGAGGCCGGCACGTGCGTAGAGGGTTGTTCGACCAACCAGGACTGTGACTTCCAGGGTGAAGGTTCGGGCGAAGCCTACTGCGTCAATGACCAATGCATCGACTCCTGCGACTCCAATATGGACTGCGAGACCGACGGGTTCGCCTGTCGTACCTTTGAAGGGTCCACCAGCCAGGAGCAGACCGTCTGCCAACACTGCCGGCAGGACGCCGATTGCGGCAGCGCAAACGACCGCGAATTCTGCGACACAAGTCAGGGAATCAACGAGGAATTCGCCAACGACGACAGTCTCGGCCTCTGCCGTGATCTCCCTCCGCTGTGTCCGGATGACGGATTTGGTCAGAACTTCCAACGAGGAGATGCATACCTCCTGGATGACACAAAGCTCTCGGGATCGCCTGAACAGAAGACATTCTCGGGGACTCCCGCACTCTGCGGACAATACGGCTCTCAAGGGGACTGGTTCCGCATCCCGGGAAGCCAAATCGGAAACAATCAGGTCATCGACATTACCGTGACCTATCCCCAGGAAATCGATGGGGGAGACACAGGTAACGTCGACTTGGCTCTCTACAGACAGGGCGAAAGCGAGCCCATCGTTACCTCTACGGGTCCTAACGATGGCGGCACCGAACGCATCGTCTACGGCGTCCAGGCCGCGTCGACCTTCGAGTTTCAGATTCGCGGCGGAATCATCCAGCACCCCGATCCCGAGACCGGGCGTACCAAGCAGTTCGTCAACTACGACTTGGATGTCGAAGTTCGGGATCCGAAGCCATGTAATTCGCAGAACGACGACTCGTTGGAAGGGATGAATGGAAACGATTCCATCAGCGCGGCTGTCCCCGTTGCACCGGATACACCGCAGAATGGACTCACCGTGTGCGGGGATGATCCCGACTTCTATAGCCTGGATCAGGCCTCTCAAAACCAGAATCTCGACATCCTCGTCGATGCGCCGTTCAACCTCGGTGATCTGACGGTCACCATGTACAAGGATGGGACACGCGTCGCGGAGGCGAGTAGCGATAGCGACCTTGAGCGACTCCGGTTCGCGACCGACGACGGCGCCAACCTCGTCGTGGGAGTGACGGTCGAGAACGGCACCGGCCTGGTGAACTATGACTTCGAATGGAGTCAGTCGCCCAACCAGTGTTACGACTCTCTGGAACCGAACAATCAGTGCCCGCCGCTTCCAAAGCGAACCGCATCGGAGCCGTCACCATCTTATCTCGACCGGGATAATTTCACCGGTTCCTCGTACAAGAGCGTGGCTCCCGATCTTCGGGTCTGCGACGGGAGTGTGCAGAATGCCGGGAACGGCAGTGATTCCTACGGGATCCAGTTGAATCCCGCCGATACGGTCAAGGCACAATTCATTACACAGCAACCGAGCGCGCTTTCAGTGGTCCAGTTGGTCACCGGAAACAATTGCCAAATTCCCGTGGCGACCGACAACGGAACGACCACGAATATGGCTGGAGAGTCCGTGCGGACGGTTTCCGCGCAGGTCGACTCTGGCGGCGAGTACTACTTCCTCGTCCAGAAAAACCAGGGCCAGGGTGCGAACAGCTACGACTTCAATCTTCAGGTCAACCCCGGCCCGCCCTGCGTCGACAACTCACAGTACGAACCAAATGATTCGCCGTACGCATCGACGAACCCTCAGTTCACCGCTCTGAGTCGCTCGAATATTATCAATGGTGGAGATGATGCGGCATTCCTCGACGAAAAGATCTGTGACAGTGATGTCGACGCGTATTGCGTGACCGATGTGCAGTCTGGCGACAAGCTTGAATTCGACGTGAAGTTTGACCACTCCAATGGGGATCTCAATGCCTTCCTCACCGACCCGAGTGGCTCGACCGTGCCAATGACCGGAGTCGGCGATTCCACGACTGATAATGAGAACGTATCTGTCTCCAGTGCGTCGCAGGCCGGAAAATATTGCCTGAAAGTACAGGGGAACAAGCCGCAGCGAAACGATTACGACGTGCTGGCCTACGTAAACGACCAGGGACCGGATGCACCGAGCTGTCCCGACCGCTACGAGATCAACGACTCGTGCGGAAACATCATGAGCTGCGAGGCCGTGAGCCTTTCGACGGGAACCGAATCCGGCTTGGTCTCGTGTAGCGGCAACCCGGACTGGTACAAGACCCAGGTCGGGCCGGGTGAGACCCTGGACGTCAATGCCACGACCTCCGGAAGTGGATCGTTGACGGTCGACCTCTACAGCGAGGACAGTCTCAGCACACCGGTCTCGACGGCGACGGCGGCAGCGGCGAGCTACACGTCGAACAAGACGCAAGATTTCTACTACAAGGTCACGACGAACAGCAGCCGCACCTTCTACGACTTGAATGTCAGCAAGTCGGGTCCGTCGACCTGCAATGACGACCGATTGGAGAGCCCCGGCAACGACACCGCGGGTACCGCCACATCGGCCACGGTTCCGGGTCAAATCCTGAACCTCAAGAAGTGCGACGGCAATGAAGACTGGTACGAGGTCACCCTCAACGACGGTGAACTCTTCGAGGTCAGTCTGCTGCATGATTCGTCCGACCCCGACCCGACGGTCGACACCGGGAACCTCGACATCGAACTGTACGAAGCGGCCTCTGGCGGAGGAAGTCCGACCAACGTCGCCTCGTCGACGACCAATTCGGACCCCGAGACCCTGCAGTACACCTACAGCGGTTCGAATGCTCAGAAGACCCACTACGTCAAAGTGGTGTCGCCGGAAAACGCTCGGTTGGACTACGACCTGCGGTTCTTCCGCGACACAAACGGCGACGGGTCGATCGACAGTTCCGACAATTGGCCGGCCGGCAGCGAATGCCCGGATCAGTTCGAGGACAACGACACGGCGGCCAATGCCTCCGATGTGGCCGGCAAGCAGTACACCGGCCTGAGCGTCTGCAACCTCAACGGCACCGCCGATGAAGACTTCTACAAAATCTTCGTGCCGAACTCGGTCACCCTGGATGTGACGGTCTCTCAGACCTCGACGACCCAGACCGGCCAGATCGACGTCGACATCTTCGACGGCGATCCGAGTGGTTCCGGTACGAGCGTGGCGTCGGGCACCGCCAACAACATGGGTGACGCGTCATTGAGTGCGACGAATTCCGGCTCCGGAGCGACCTACTACGTCAAGGTGAGTGCATCGGGTGGCACCTTCCTGGCCGACTACTCGCTCGACCTGCAGCCGTCGTACCCGATGAGCTGCAGCGAGGATCAGCTGGGCAACATCGACGCCAGCAGCTCGGGCTCGGGCACGGCCAAGACCCTCAGCAGTGGCGTCGACTACGACGGCTCGACCGGCCTGAAGTTGTGTGAAAACACCGAAGACTGGTTCGAGTTTACGCCCACTGTCGATGGACAGGCTACCTTCGGGCTCGAGCACAAGGGCGCCTTGGGTAGCATCAGCATCGAAATCCTCGACAGCAGCGGGAACGCCGTGGGCACGGTCACTTCGCCGACCTCCTCGAGCAACATCCAGGAGGCCTCCGCGAGCGTGACATCGGGCAACACCTACAATGTGCGCGTCTACCCGACGGGCGGAGCGTTCCTGAGGAACGACTACGACCTGTGGGCCAGCCTCCCGAGTAGTTCGCCCAGCGAGCCCTGGTGCCCCGACCCCTACGAGCGCAACGACGAGTCGACTCCAGACATCGCCTACTCCCTGACGCAGAGTGATCTGCAGTGGGACGACGCGATTGCCTGCGGCACCGAGGAGGACTGGTACACGGTGTCACTCACCGGTGGCACGACGTACTACTTCGACGTCTTCTTCGACCACACGTCCAGCGATGACGTGAACCTGGAAGTTCGAGACTCCTCGGGCAATCTCGTCAACGATGACAACACAGGCAATGCCATCAGCTTTGCCAACAGTTCGACCGACGACGATGAGCATGCGGTCTTCACGCCCGGCTCCGATGGCACGTTCCGCGTCGGGTTCAAAAAGTCGTCGACGAGTGAGGTGCTGGCTCCGTTCGAAGTCTTGAGTAACAACAACTTCACCTCCGGCGGGTGCACCGACGACCAGTATGAGCCGAACGACAACCCGGGTCAGTACAAGCCGTTGGAGAACCCCACCGGGTCGAGTTCTCAGGTCGGCTCCCTGCCGTACGTCGAGAAGCTGACGATGTGTGGTGACGGCGATGACCGGTTGAGCTGGACACCGTCTTCCAGTGGAACCGTTGAACTCGAAGCCCTGCTGAATTCCTCGCAACACCAGCTCGGCGTTCAGGTCTTCGACAGTTCCGGCTCTATCGTCATGCAGGACAATAACACCGGCTCGGACAATCGCGTGGGTGGAACGTTCGCCTACACCGCGGGGTCGACGTATGACATCTACATCTACCCCGGCCTTGTCGGAGGCAACACAGCCTACGGCCCCTACTTCCTGCGCCTCCAGGAGTTCATCTCTCCGTAACGGCCAGCGATGTAGACCGAGCTCCGAACCCCGCGACGACCGCACGACCGGCTTGACCGGCGTGCGGTCGTCGCATATTTGAACGGTGACGGGCCCCGCCGATAGATCTCCTCCCTCGAAGAAGGATCCAGCCATGAGCGAAAAGATCTCGCTTCCCATCGTCGATCAAGACGGCCCAGACAGTGATCAATCGGGCGGATGTCCCTCCAGCAAGGGCGACTCCAAGAAGTCGGGTCGCGTGCTGGGGACCCACGAGCCGAGCCAGTCGGAACGCATCAGCGGACCCGCACGGCCGGACCATCAGTACCAGGAAGACGAGGCCGGCGAACGCCCGGACTGGCTGCGTAAACGGATGTCGATGAACGAGGAGTTCTTCGAGACAAAGCAGCTCGTCGACGAGGCGGATTTGAATACTGTCTGCGAGTCAGCCTCCTGTCCGAACATCGGCGAATGCTGGAGTCGCAAGGCCCTGACGTTCATGATCCTGGGCAATGTCTGCACCAGAAGTTGCGGGTTCTGCGACGTCCAGACTGGCAAGCCCAATCAGGTCGACGAGGATGAACCGCGCCGGGTGGCCGAATCGCTGGCGAGCCTGGATTTGAACTACGTGGTCATCACAAGCGTCGATCGCGATGACTTGGAGGATGGCGGTGCCGGGATCTGGGCCGAGACGATCCGTCGGTGCAAGGATGCGTGTCCCGACATGGGCCTCGAGGTTTTGACGCCCGACTTCAAGGGCGACCTCGACGACGTGCAGACCGTGTTGGATGCCGGACCCGATTGCTTTGCCCACAACATCGAGACCGTCGAAGACCTGCACCGAACGGTGCGGCCGCAGGCGAAGTACCAGCGATCCCTGGACGTTCTACAGTACGCCAAGGAAAACGGCCAGTCATTGGTCAAAAGCGGCATGATGCTCGGTCTGGGAGAGACCACCGAGCAGACGCTGGAGACGATGGAGGATCTGGCCGACCACGGCGTCGATATTCTGAACCTGGGCCAGTATCTGCGCCCCAGCAAACGCCACCTTCCGGTCAAGCGCTGGGTGCACCCCGACGAGTTCGACGAACTCGCCGAAGCCGGCGAGGCGATGGGCTTCAAACATGTCGAAGCCGGACCGCTGGTGCGCTCGAGCTACAAGGCGGATCAGCAGGCCGAGACCATCGCCGGAAAGGAAGGGTGGGACGCCGTTCCCAAATGCGCAAAGTAGAGGTCGGCCGTGATTGAACACCGGGACATCGACGAGGTCGACTGGCGAGTCTACGCCATCATCGATCCCGCCCACGTCTCCGGTGATGTACGGCTCGAAGACGTCGCCCGCGCCGCCGTTCGAGGCGGCGCGGGCGTCATTCAATTGAGAGACAAGACGAGCACTGCGCGGGAGTTGGTTGGGCGCGCTCGGCGTCTACAGCAGGTCTGCAGCGAGATGGGCGCGCCTTTTGTCGTTAATGACCGCCTCGACGTGGCGTTGGCCGCCGGGGCAGATGGCGTCCATCTGGGTCCGGAGGATGTCCACGTCAGCGACGCCCGGCGGGTGGCGCCGGACATGGTGATCGGGGCGTCGGCCGGTGACGTCCAGACGGCCCGTCGACTGGAACAGGCCGGCGCGGATTACCTGGGATGTGGCGCGGTGTATCGAGCCGCGCCCAGCAAACCTGATGCCTCGGAGCCAAAGGGGCCGGCGTTCCTGCAAGAGATCGCCGACGAAGTCACTATCCCCTTCGTGGGCATCGGCGGGATCACGGCCGACAACGCGGCGGCGGTCGTCGAGGCCGGTGCCTCGGGCGTGGCCGTCATTCGATCGATCTGCGACGCCAGCAATCCGGAGGCTGCGGCCCGTGAACTCCTCGATGCGACGACGGCTGGCAGTTCGTAGACCTCAGTCGCCGCAGGCCTCTTGTACCGTCTTTCGGTGTTCCTCGGTGTCGAGGCGTTGTTGCCAGTCGTCGCGCAGGACCCACGGGTTCGGCAGGTGTTTCAAGAATCCCTGCTTCAAGTTGGTGACCCGCGCCGCGCTTTCGTGCAGTCGGCGCTCCATCTCCTCGTCCTCTTCGGCCGCACGGACCAGCGCCTCTCTGGCCCTCTGCCACTTGTCTTCGGTGTGACAGACCAAAAAGAGATCCACGCCTGCCCGTAGGCCGCGCCTCACCATCTCTTCGATGTCGTAGCGGTCGGCGACGGCGTCCATCTCCAGGTCGTCGCTGACGACGACGCCTTCGTAGCCGAGTTCATCGCGCAGCAGCTCCTGGATGACCTTTGGACTGAAGGTCGCCGGATGTTCGTCATCCAGAGCGTCGACCCGGATGTGGGCGGTCATCAGCATCGGGAAGTCGGCCCGAATCGCCTGGCGGAAGGGCGTCAGCTCCACCTGGTCGAGTCGCTCTCGATCGTGGGTGACGACGGGCAGATCGTCGTGGCTGTCGACGTCGGTGTCGCCGTGGCCCGGGAAGTGCTTGCCACAGGGGATGACCCCGGCCGTGGTGTGTCCCAACAGATAGGATCCACCGGCGATACCGACCCAGCCCGGACTGGAGCCGAAAGAGCGTTCCCCGATGATCGGGTTTTCGGGGTTGCTGTCGACGTCCAGGACCGGCGCGAAGTTGAGGTTGAAGCCGAGGGCGGCGATCTCGGTGGCGATGACCTGGCTTAAGTCGGCGACGGCGCGTTGGTCGCGGCCGCCGCCGACCTGGCGCATCGGCGGGATGTCGGTGAGTCCGTCGCGGATGCGCATGACGGGGCCGCCCTCCTGGTCGACCGACACGAAGGGTCGAATCGGCGCATCGGTGCCGGCGCGGTGGATCGCCTCGTTGAGTCGTGCCACCTGGGCGGGGTGTTCGACGTTGCGCCCAAAGAGGATCACCCCGCCTAGATGACCGGCCTGCAGGGCTCGTCTTATCGATGAAGGGGGAGACTCGCCGGCGCCGTCGAATCCGGCGATGAGCAGTTGGCCGGCGGCCTCGTCGAGGGTGTCGAAGGGGAGATCTTTCATGGTCAATTGCCGTGTCGGGTCAGTCCCCTGGGGTCGAGCAGGTCACGGAGTCCGTCACCCAGGAAGTTCAACCCGAGGATAGTAATCATGATCGCCACACCCGGAAAGATCGCCAGGTGCGGCGTGAGCAGAAAGTAGGTCGATCCTTGGTCGAGCAGTGCCCCCCAGCTCGGCATATCCTGCGGCCCCAGTCCCAGAAAGCTCAACGACGCCTCGGCCAGAATCGCCCCGGCGACGCCGAAGGTGGCCTGCACGATGACCGGGGCGAGGACGTTCGGCAGGACCTCGCGAAAGACGATGTGCGGGCTTTTGTACCCGATGGACCGCGCCGCCTCCACGTAGTCCTCTTCGCGCTCCGAGAGGACCTCTCCGCGGACCAGGCGGGCATAACTCGACCAGCCCGTGACGCTGAGGGCGCCGATGACCGCGAGCAGGCTCGGCTCCTGGGTGATAAAGATCAGAAGGATCGCCAGTAGAATGCCGGGGAAGGCCATCAGCATGTCGGTGATCCGCATGATCACCTCGTCGATCCATCCGCCGAAGTACCCGCTGATGGCGCCCAGCGTGATCCCGACCGTCGAGCAGATCCCCACGACCGACGCGCCGACCATCACCGCCACCCGGCTCCCCCAGATGACCTGGGTCAACAGATCGGCGCCGTTTTCATCGGTCCCCAGCGGGTGGGCCATCGAGGGCCCCTCGAGCTGGTGCGTCACGTCGACGTGGCCCAGGGGATAGGGCGCCAGCCACGGTGCAAAGATCGCGACCAGGAATACGACCGCCACGATCCCCAGCCCGAGTTTGGCCAGCGGGCTCAAGCGGCGCAGGATGTCGGTGAAACCGAGGCGCATGAGTACGAGTTAGTCGTATCGGATACGTGGGTCGACCGAGCCGTAGACCAAGTCGGTCAACAGGTTGACCACCACGTAGCTCAGCGAAATAAAGATCACGCAGCCCTGTACGATCATGTAGTTGCGCTGCTGGATGCCGTCTAAAAGCAGGGTTCCCAGGCCGGGGCGCGCGAAGATCTTTTCGACGATGATCGCGCCGGTCAAAAGCGCCCCGAACTGCAGCCCTAGGATGGTGATGATCGGGATCATGGCGTTACGCAGGGCGTGTTTGAGTACGACCCTCGAGCGGCCGGCTCCCTTGGCCGCGGCCGTACGCACGTAGTCCTTGTTGAGAACCTCGAGCATGTTCGAGCGCATCATCCGCATCAACTTCGCCGACATCGCCGTGCCCAGAGTGATGGCCGGCAAAATCAACGCCGACAGCCCCGCCACGGAGCTTCCCGGATTGGGCAGCGCCTGCAGGGTCAGGCTGAAGAGGATCAGAAGCATCGGCCCCAGCCAGAAGTTGGGAATCGAGATCCCGAGCAGAGCCAACACGGCCGAGGTGTTGTCGATCCAGGAATACGGCTTCAGCGCGGCGACCACGCCCAGAGGAATGCCGATCAGGATGGCGACCCCCAGGCCGGCGGCGGCCAACTGCAGCGTCGCCGGGATGTTTGCGACCAGTTTGTCGGCGACCGTGGCGCCTCGTTCGCCGCACAGCTCGCCGAAGGTGCCGTTGAGGACGTCGCCCCAAAAGAGCGCGTACTGCTCCAGCAGAGGTTCATCGAGATTCATGCACTGGCGCAGGGCCTGCTTGTCGACCTCCAGGGCCTGCTCGCCGAGGATCGAGGCCACCGGGTCGCCGGGAACGGCCCGGACGACGAAGAAGACGATGGTGACGACCCCGAATACGACCAGGACGGACGCAGCGAGTCGACGGACGAAGTATCGGAGCATGAATGAGGCTCGAGAAACTGCAAGGGATCAGAGGTCGACGGCTCGCCGTTTACGGGCACGCCGGGACGGTCTACGCTCCGGCGCAGGCCGTCGCGCCACGAGCTTATCGGTTGAAGCCAATCGATACCACCCGAATGGAGGTCCTGTCGTATGCTCTTTGTCATCGATGTCGGGAACACACACACGGTCCTGGGAGTCTTTGACGGCTGTGAACTCGTCGACCACTGGCGCATTCAGACCCATCGGGGCCGCACCGCCGACGAGCACGGCACGCTGCTCAGAGACCTCTTTGAATCGGCCGGGATCGACTGGGCCGAGCTCGAGGCCGCCGTGATGAGCTGCGTGGTGCCGCCGATGGAACACGCCCTCCAGGGCACCGTCGAACGGTATCTGAACCAACCGCTTCGGGTCGTCGGGCGAGACATCCACGCATCGGTTCCCGTCGAGATCCCGAACCCCTCGGAGGTCGGGGCCGACCGACTGGTCAACGCCACGGCCGCCGTCGAAGACCATGCGGGGGCCCAAATCATCGTCGATTTTGGAACGGCGACCACCTTCGACGCGATCTCGGCCGAAGGGGCCTACGTAGGGGGCGCCATCGCTCCGGGAATGCACATCTCCAGCGATGCACTCTTCCGGACGGCGAGCAAACTTCCGCGCGTTGAACTCGACCGGCCCGATTCGGTCATCGGGACCGATACGGTCACGTCGATGCAATCGGGACTGATGTACGGATACCAGGGGCTGGTCCGCGAAATCGTCCGGGAAATGACGCACGAACTCGGCGGCGAGACGCGCGTGGTAGCCACCGGAGGTCTGGCCAAACTGGTGGCTGGACAGAGCGACGTCGTCGACAGGGTCGACGAATGGTTGACCCTCCGTGGCTTGCGTCTGCTCCACGAAGGGTCGCAGTAGAGTCGGCAACGATCAGTCGGGCGTACCGTGGCCCGAGATCACGAGCCTTCCCCTTCGGCATTGTCCGAGTCCTCGGCGCTGTCCGACTCGGCACCTTCGGAGTCGTCGCCGCTCTCGGCTTCGGATTCCGAACCCTCCGCGGCGCCCTCCGATTCACCTTCGGAATCGGCCTCTTCTTGGTCAGCCGATTCTTCCTGGTCCGCCGACTCGGAGTCGTCCTCTTGGTCGGATTCGGGAGTCTCCTCAGCAGCCACGGCTGCCCCGGGACCCGCCGGCGCCTTCAATGCCGCCCAGTTGCCCTGCATCAGGGCCTGGACCATCGGCCAGAAGACGACCGACAAAAGGATGGTCACCACGAAGCCGAACGCCCAGGTGGCGACGGCCGTCGACTTGTCATCTTCGTGGAGCTTCCAAAAGGCGAAGTAGAACGTGTACGGCGGCAGCAGCAGGACGAGCAGCCCCTGAAGGGTGCTGATTCGGAACGCGTACTTCGAGACGAGAATGGCTCCCGCGATGTACGCGATGAGTCCCACCGCGATGATGCCGACCGTAATCGAAGCGAGTAGCATCGAAAACTCCTGGCGCGAATCTGGGAAAATACGGACCGCATTTCAGAATCGAATCAAGTACATGACGGCGAAAAATGTGTCAACCTGCCGGCAATGAGACGCTCGAGCTGCGCCGCGCAGAGATCCCGGCTTTGACTTTCGTGGGGATTGACTCGCGTGGGTGGCAAAACTATCGCTGCTCGCCTACGCTCGTCGCACCGCCGCACTGCAGTCACGCGCTAAAGGAGCTCCGCCGATGTCGCCCCGAAATACATTTGCAGCCAGCCGCCGCTCCCACACCGTTTTGAAATGGTTGCAGAGTGGTCGCGCCGTCAAAATCCAGGATGTCATGGACGAATTCGGCATCCAATATCCGCAGGCGCGGGCAGACCTCAAATTGCTCGAGGAACTGTACGGACTGTCGACCCATCGCGACGGACGAACGAAGGTGTGGACCTGGTCGGGCGTCAATTCCGATTACGTCGATGTGGCCACGGCCGCGTCATTGGAGCTGGGGGCCATCGCGCTGGACCTCTTCAAGGGAACTCCCTACGGCGAAGAGATCGAGCGATTCGCGGAGCACAGCCGCTCGAAACTCAAGGATTCGCTGCGAGCCCGTGTCGAGCGCCTCTCCAAGGCGCTGCACCTGCGCAGGACCTGGCTTCCGGTCCAAGAGGATCGGGTCCTTGAGATGATCGAGACGGCCATCGACTCCCTGTTCGTGGACTCACCGCGCTGGCTTCTGGGCCGGTACGAGCGGTCCCTCGACGACGTCGAGCCGTATATCGTGCTTCCGCGCCGGATCATCTGGTATCAGGGGCGACTCTGGTTGATGGCCCTCCACGGCATGGAACTCAAACTCTTTGATCTGGCCGGATTCGAGGCCCTGGGGACCTACCGGGCCGCCGATGGCGAGCTCGATCGCGATGAGTACGACGTGGCCGTCGGCGACGTCCCTGAAGACACGACGCCGCCGCTGGAGCGCGGTCCGGAGAAGCTCGAGGGATTCGTGGAGGACCTGGACGACGCGCCGGAGACATTTTTCGAGGACTCCTTCGGGATCTACGCCGGCGATCATTACCCGGTCCGGCCGATCCATCTCGAGGTCTCCAGCCCTTGGATCACCTACTTGAACCGCTACCGCCTGCATCCTTCGCAGGAAAACGAGCGCGACGGAGATTCACTCCACGTGCGCTTCGAGATGAACCTCTGTCCGGAGTTTCGTTCCTTCGTCATGGGCATGTTGCCCCATGTGGAGGTACACGAACCGGTCGAACTGCGCCAGTCCATCGAAGACCGGGTCGAAACCTGGCTCGATCGGACGGCTCAGGCCGCCGAATAGCCCTTCGATTGCATCGACCAGGGGATGTCATATTCGGGTCGATACAGGATCCGGAACCGACGCAGCGAGCCCCCGGTCCATCCCCACATCTGAAACACGGGCTCCCCATCGATCTGACCGATCTTCGGGGGCTGGATCGAGTCGCGGCCCGTCTTCTCCCGCAGGGACTGTGCCGTCGAGTCGTCCAGGGCGAATTGCCAGGCGGGACGGTGATAGGCCGCGATCCAGCGACCCAGTCGTTCGGGGTCCGCCTGTTCGAGCCCCTCGACGGTCGCCTCCAGAAGAAGGCTCACGTGCTTGGTGCTGGCCAGTGCCAGAAAGCGTCCCGTCGACCGGTGGTAGGCCATCGGCACGCGTTGCTCGTCGATCAACGCCGCGTTCTCGGGTCCGACAGCCCGGCGTGGACACCACTCGTGGTGGATCGAAAAGATGACCGCACCGTCGTTTTGAGACTCGATCTCGATCCACTCTGCAATGTCCGCGTAGGGGGTATCCGAGAGCCGGTACAGTTGGTTGGCCCACATCTCGGCGAGCTTGATTTTCAGGGAGTGTCCCTCGAGTTCTCGGCTCGGGTCGATGTAGTCCTGCTCGACCATCATGCTCGACCCCTCCTCGGCGGCACGACGGGCCCGTACGGCGATCTCCTCGAGGACCACATCGTCGGGGTCATCGGCTCGAAACCAACGCAGCGCAAGACCGAGCGGATCCAGTACTTCGTTGCCGATGTTCAGCCGCGTCTCCTCGGGGGTCTCGCCGTATGACCATGTCCCGTCGTAGGGCATCGCCAGACACTCCCCGATGAAGCGACCGACGGCGTACGCCTCGTAGGACCCCTCGGCGAGGTGTTCTTCGTAGATGTCGCTGGCCGGCTGCAGGTCCTCGAGCAGTCCGTCCCAACAATTGAGCTCGAGCTCGGTGATCGATTCGGGCCGGAACTGAATCGAGACGGTCCGCTCCTGCTTGGCGGCGGCGAGTAGGTTTTGAAGACATCGCTCCAAGAATATCTGGGTTCGAACGCTCCCGGATGTGATCCTGAACTGAGAGGTGTCCATGTCGGGTTCGCCGGCAAAGATCGACTGCTCCTCCCACGCCATCGGCTCGAGCGGATCGAGCGCGCCGGCCTCCGGGCTCGAGGGCCAATCCGGCGGCCCCATGTATCCGACCTCGTCCTGCAGATCTTCGTTTTTCTGTCGATCCCGTTGAATGACGGCGGCCAGGTCCTTTTGCTTCGCCTCGATCCCCTGCGCGTCTGAACCCCCGGTCTGCCGGGACTCGGTGGGCTCGGACGTGGTTTGGGGCTCCGGCGGTGGCGAGACCTCGTCGGGAGGGGGCGTCGTCGAGGGGCGCTCGCCGATCGTCTCTTTGAGGACCTCGAAGATCGGATCGGGCCCCGAAGGCTCGTCCATGGTCGAGCCCTTGTTCAGCGCCCGGCGGGCCGACGCCAGAAGTTGCTGGGTGCCCGGTGACTTCGCCCCGACGTTGTAGTCGACACTGTTGATGAAACGCTTGGCTCGGTCGGCGGGAAGCCGCCCCGACTTCACGACCCGGGTCAAGTCGCTGAGGACCGGGCCGAGCTGGCGGACCGCCCACCCATGATCGTCGCCGTTCAACGCCTCGATATACAGTTCAGTCCCCTGCTCCCACTGGGCCGTTCGAATGTTTTGCTCACCCAGAAGTGCCTGCGCGTAGGCGTCGGGACCGGATTCGCCGAGGTACTCCTCGAGCACCTGTATCGCCTGACTCCGGTTCGCGTTCTCGGAATGAGCGCGCGCGAGTAACAAGGTGCTCGCCGGCGAGGGGCCGCTGGCATGGGCGCGCTCGGCAAAATCCAGGCACGTTTCGGTCTGCCCGGCCGCCAGTGCCGACGCTGCAAGCCCCAGGTCGCTGATGTGATCGTCTTCGATGCGGCGGCTCTGGGTGCGCGCCTCTCTCCATGCACCACGTTGCAGACTGGTCCAGACGTCGGTTGTCGAGGTCGCCATAGGAACTCACCGGGTAAAAACTAACATGTCTCACTGGAAGAACGGGGCACCGCGATGCTGATCTTGGTGCCTACACCTTCGGAGCTTTCGACGTCGATTCGGCCTCCGTGTTGCTCGACGATCTGTCGGCAGATGTACAGCCCCAGCCCCATGCTTCGTGGCCCGGAATCGTCGCCGCTCGTCCCGTGGAAAAATCGGTCGAAGACCCGCTCGATCGTCTCTTCGTCCATCCCGATCCCGTCGTCTTCGATGGTCAGGCACGCGTCGTTGTCGCGCGACTCCAATTCGATGGTCACTTTGCCCTCAGGCTCACTGTACTTGATCGCGTTGTCAACGATGTTCGTCAGTACCTGATGCACCCGATCCGGATCGGCGTAGGCAACCACCGGTTGATCGGGAAGTTCCGCGCGCAACTTCACGTCACCCGGGGCCATCTGCCACGGCTGGATGGCATCTTCGACCAGATGCCGCAGGTCGACCTCTTGGCGTTCCAGTTCGATGTGGCCAGTTTCGATGCGTGTCAGGTCGAGCAGACCGTCGATAAGACGTGTCAGCCGGGTGAGCTGTCGCTCGGCTCGCGTCAATAGCGTCAGGTCGACCGGCTGGTCGTTCTCGCGCTGACGCCGGGCGAGTTGGACGAGCCCAGTCAGCGGCGTCAGCGGACTGCGCAGCTCATGGCTGGCGACCGATAAAAACTCGTCTTTTCGGCGGTCGGTCTGACGTTCCTCGGTGATGTCTCGCAGCGTCGCCACATACACGGGGTTTTCGGCGTCGGCGTCGACCGGCGCTGCCGAAAAATGGACGTCGCGCCGGTGGGTTTCAAAATCGAAAATGACCTCGCGACTCGTCGTCTCGCCGGCCCGCACCGCCTCGAAAGGTGGCAGCTCAGAACGCGAAAGGGGCTCCCCCTCGCGGTCCAGGACTCTGTATGGCGGCGAGTCCGTGTTGAAGCTCGACCAATCGCTGAATCCCGTGATGCGCACCGCCGAGGAGTTGTGCAGCAGAATTTCACCGCGTTGGTTGTACAGAAAGATCCCGTCGGACAACGTCTCGATGATGCCCGACAATCTCTGCTGCTCCGATTCGGTCTGCTCGAGCAGACGCACGTTCTGCATCGACGCGGCGATGTAGTTGCCCAGTGCCTCGGTAAACGCGATGTCGATCCCATCGAGCGCCGTTTGAGTGGGACCCGCCGACGGCTCCGGCCGCAGGTACCCCAGATTCAGCGTCCCCAACCGCGTGCCCGATGCGGTCAGGGGAATGACGATCTGTTCGACGGTGCCCGTAACCGAGGTTTCGTCCCACAGCCATCCGTCGAATTGGCGGGGTTCTCCGCTCTCGATGCACGCAGCGAGGTCGTCACGCGTGTCGATCGGCAGGCTGATATCCTCTTCGAGCATAATGCCGCGCCAGGCGAGGGGCCGCAGCCGGCGGTCTTCGGCCTCCATCAAGATGGCGAAATCGACATCCATCTCCCGGACGATCGCATCGATGATCGAGTCACCCAGCTCGACGCGGGTCGTCTCACCGGTCGAGAACTGTGCGATTCGTCCCAGCAGGTCCATCTGCTGGATCTCGAGCCGTTCGGTCGTATCGGTGAGCTTGCAGATCACTCGATCGCGCCTGGAGCCGAGCGTCGATGTCGTGACCTCGAGCCGACGTGGCTGTCCGTTCTTTGATCTCAGCGTATGTACGGCCGTCTTCGATTGGCCCTGCTGGCGGGTCTGGCGGACCTGTTCGAGACATCGGTACGGCGAATCGACGGGCGTCGATTCCAGAAAACACTCGAGATCTAGCCCTTCGGCCGGCCCCTTGGAGTCGAGCAGATCGTGGGCCGAGGAATTGGCGAGCTCGATGTTCATGTCGGCGTCACAGACGATGATCCCGTCGTCCAGGACGTCGATGATCGAGGCCAAAAACCGCCGCTGGTCCTCGAGTTGCGAGGCCTCCGAGGAGAGCTGCTCGTGGATGTCGGGTCGCGGAGAGATGTCGCGGTAGCTGCCGACGACGCCGACGATTTCGCCGTCCTGTTCAACCGGCCCCCAGATGACCTCGATTTCGCGGCGGCGGTCTCCCTCGATAAGCACGAGCTGCGAGCGGGTCGTCACCCCTTCCCGGTAGGAACGACGAGCCCGGTCGACGTGGTCAGACGGGTACAAGACCTCGACGTCGAACCCTGGGAACCCCCGCTCGGCCAACTCCAGGATGTTCGAGCCGACGAGCGATTCGTCGGTTCCGAAGAAGTCCATCGCGGCGCGGTTGATGTACTCGACGGTTCCGCCGCCGCGAAAATAGACCAGGCCATCCCGGTCGCTCTCGTGCACCGCCCTGAATGCGTCGAGCCCGAAGGTGTCGACGAGCTCGGAGGAGGAATCGCCTGGCATCGGTTATTCCTCCAGGAACCCGGGAAGTCCAAAGTTGACCGAATCCGAAGCCAACCCCTGGCATTCCTGCTCGGAGAGTCCCGACTCCAGACACGAGATCCGCGGCAGGTCGGCATCGATGTCGACCGAGGTGTTGGCGTGCAGGGTGACGGGCCGGCGCGTTTCGCCGCCGTTGGCGTTCCAGGTCGAGTTCTGCGCCACGAGACTACCACCCACCATGAAGCATCCGGTGCGGTCATTTCGTGCGAAGTTCGCCCGCGTGAGGTTGACCGACGAGTCGATGGCGTGGACGCCGTCCCCCAGCGAAAATTGCGTCTGGCCGGACCCGTAGTCCGCGAGGCGAGTGCCCGAGAGCTGGGAGTCCCGAATCGTGGCCTCGATCCGTCTGAGTGCCAGTCCGACGGCGGCGTTCGACAGGAAGCTACTGTCGCGGACCGCCAGCGTACCCCTCGCGTTGCCGTCCAGTGCGACGGCGCCAGGGCCGCCGTTGTTCAACGCGATCAGGCCGTCCAGGGCGAAGACGGAACCGCTCGCGTTCACCGCAGCCACCGCCCGTCCTATCAGGCCCGCGCCGGTGTTCGCCTGGAGAGTCACGTTGCGAAGAAACGCCGTGCCGTTGGTCGAGAGAACGACTCCGTGCCCGGCCCGACTCGGGTCGACCGTCAGCGCTCCGGGACTCATTGGGGACGGCTGGGTATCGGCCACACGTGCTCCGTTGACGTAGGCGAGCACACCCGAGGCCTGGAGGCCGACGGTGATGTTCTGACTCAGTGTCGTCCGATTGCCGATGCCGACGGTCGTCCAGGTCTCTGCGACCGTCGCGTCGTCGGGAGCCGGGACGTTTCCATCGAAGAACGGCTGATTGGGCGCCCACTGTGGCTCGTCGGGAAACCATTGCGGTTCATCGGGGAACCACTGGGGTTCGTCGGGAAACCACTGCGGTTCATCGGGGAACCATTGTGGCTCGTCGGGAAAGAGCGATCCCCCCGGCACGAACCCGTCGTTCGCCAGGACGAGTCCCGACTCAAACGGGTTCGACGGGGCGGCACCGAGCGGATCACGACCGGAACCGTTGGCGTCGTAAAACGATGAGGGAAATCCGGGGCTGCCATCGCTGGTCGCGTAGATCCCGCGCTGGTTTTGAGTGATCGTCGTATCGTCGATCACCAGTCGGGTGTCGCGTGCATAAATGCCGGGTTGGCCGTTTGCCGTGACTTCCGTGCTGTCGGTCAGTCGCACGAGGCTGTCGGCAGCGTGGATGCCGACGGCTGCGACGGTCGATGAGCCGACCATCGATGTCGACGCGAGCCCCGAGATGTCGGTGTGTCGCGCCGCCAGAAAGCCACCCTGGATTTTGATCGCCGCGTCGGCCGAGGTCATCATGCCCGACGGGTCGTTTCCGTGAAAGGCCGTGTAGTTGAGCGTGACCACCGAACCCCAGTCCCCTGAGCCGACCGATGGATTCTCGGCATGGATGCCGCGTTCGCCGATGTCTCGCCACCAACTCCGCATCGCCGATAGATCGGCGCCATCCGGTAGATGCACACCCGTATCGAAGCCGTCGATGACCGTGCGGGCCACTCCAATGGTGGCGGATCCGGCGACCCGTATCCCCGTTCCGGTCGTCGAACCATCGGGGTCGGTCAGATGGCTCCCGGCGACAATGAGCTGATCGGTCTGCTGGATGTCTATCAATGGAGTCGCGGCCGATGCGGATCCGGCGTGGATCTCCAGTCCCACGATGCTGGCGGTCGACGCTCCCTGGATGCTCAGACCCGCAGAACCCTGAAAGTCGAGCCGCGTCGCCTGCGCACAGGGACCGATCAGATGGACTTGACCGGCCTTGTTCAGGTCGAGGGAATTGTTGAGCGTGTAGGTTCCGGGGGCCAAGAAGAAGGCGACCGACGGGGTCGACGCCGACTGGGCAAGGCTCCCGATCTGGGAGGCGGGTGCCGGCGACGTTGCACTCTGGCCGTTCCCGGTCGCTCCCGGGGCCACAAAACGGATCGTCCCGTTGGACTGAAAATTCGTCGAGAGATCGCTCGTCTGCGGCGTCGGCGCTTGGATGTTCGAACAGCCGGGCAGCCCGACCGACGTCTGGTCGTAGATCGTCTGAAGGGCCGAGGCACTCGGCCCGACGCAGGCATCGCCGGTGCAGGCGTCATTTCCTGCATCCTGGGGATTGCCCGGCGGTGTATCCTCGCACCCGGCCGACCCGAAGACGGCCGTCGCAAAGAGGAGTGCCGCGGCGAACGGAAGAAACTCACGGTTTTGTATCCAGTCCATCATTGACCCTCGTCTCGTCTTCACACGTACAGAATCACCGTAGTCCAACGTCGACGGGGAATCAAAAACCGTCAGTCTCCGTCCACCGGGTGTTGGGCCGGGGAAACCTCCGAGAGGTCGAGGGCCAGACGAAAGCCGTAGTGCGACGAGCGGTTCGTCCGCAGCGACTCCATCTGCCAGTCTAGTCGACACATCAGCCCGATGGCCCGGTAGTTGGCTCCCTGCATGACGTAGCGGTCGTCGCCGACCACGGGCGTGGAGGTCCACTCGATGATGTTCCCGGCCATATCCATGGCCCCGTACGGGGACCGATCGATGGGAAACGTGCCGACCTCGGCTGGAAGCGGACGGCCGCGGCGGCTCGCCTTCATGTTGCAAAACGACGCGTCGAAATGGTTGCCCCACGGGTACAGCCGACCATCCACACCCCGGGCGGCCTTCTCCCATTCGTCTGCGGCGGGAAGCCGATACTGGCGACCGTGGGGATCATTGGCCGTCTTCCATTCCGCGTACGCCTGCGCGTCATCGAGATTGACCAGACAGATCGGCCAGTCCGGCTCCCACGAGTCGCCGTCCTTGTCCTGCTCCGGGATCACGTACTCTCCATCTTTGATGGGAAAGTACGACTCCTCACCCTCGATGTGCGGGGCGTGCGACCGAGCGCGCTCAGGGTCGCGCCGGTGGAGATCATTGAGAAACTCCACGTACTCTCGACACGTCACGGGGCACCGCTGGATGGCAAACGTCGGGACCGTCGGATCCGGCGTCCCGTCGTCGGACCGATCGCCGTCGCCGGTTCGGTATGGCCCCCCGGGGACCACGACGAAGTCCTCGGGTACCTGGTCGGGTCGAAAGAGTGGCACCGAGATCGATTCCGTCGAATCCCGCTCGAGGACCACCGGCGCCGAGGTCGTCCGGTATCCGGGTGCTCTGCATTCTACCACATAACTGCCGTGGGAAAGCTCGGTTTCCCCGATCGGCGTCGGCCCGAGATCGGCGGTCTTGCGCTCCACAAAGCGGCGATTGACTTCCTCGTATTCGTAGAGGGTCGCCTCGGCCCCGATGGGGCTGCTCTCGACGGTCAGCGTGGCCCGGCCCTCCAGCAATTCGTCATATTGACCGTCGTTGTACTGGCGCACCAGCCCCTCGAAGTAGGCGGCCTGTGCGTGCTCCCCGGCGGCTTCGTGCTCCTCGAAACGGCGCCAGTACAGCTCGGCGAGCGCCTCGCGAGCCCGGGACATGCCCGGCTCGTGTCCGAGCGCCTGACCGTACAGTCGGGTCGCTTCGCCGAAGGCACGCTCGACCTTTACCTGCAGGTCTTGGACGGCCTGTTCGACGGCCCACAGTTCTTCTTTTTCGCCGGGAGGTGCCCAGGAGCGCGTCTTGATTTTCAGCTCCCGGAGCCGTTCGCGGCGCTCGACCAGTTCCTGGCGAATCTCCCGGTAGCTTTCCCGGGCCTGGTCGGCCTCTTCGGTCGCCTCCAGGGCCATCTCGTGGCGGCGTTCCCGTTCCTTGACACCTTCGATGAACATCTCCAGTTCATCGGCCATCGCCTGGGCACTCTCGTAGCGATCCGCCGGGTTCTTCTGCAGCGCCTTCATGCAGATCTCCTCGAGCTCCCGGGGAATCTCCGCGTCGGGACGTCGCTGCGATGGCGGCGTGGGATCGGATTGGACCACCTTGAACAGAAGCGACAGCGTCCGATCGGCCTCGAACGGCGGCACCCCGGTCAGGATTTCGTACAGGACCGCCCCCAGCGAATAGACGTCCGAGGCTTCAGTGATCGCATCGTGGTCCCCCTGCGCCTGCTCCGGCGGCATGTAGTAGGGAGTACCGACGACTGCGCCCTCCTCCAACTCCAGGAGCTCCCCGGTCGTGTGGTGGGTCGGCTCATCGGCCGTTACCTTGGCGATGCCCCAGTCGATGATGAAGACCTCACCGTAACTCCCGATGAGAATGTTCTCGGGCTTGATGTCCCGGTGGATGACGCCGCTGTCGTGGGCGTACTCCACGGCGAGGGCGATCTGGCGCAGAAATCCGACGAGTTGAGTCAGTGAATATCGGTCCTCGTCGTTGACGCGGCGTCGATGAAGGATGTGGTTGAGGCTCTCTTCGCGCACGACCCGCATCGTGTAGTACGGCTGGCCGTCCGGCAGCTTTCCGAGGTCGTAGGTAGGAACGATGTTCGGGTGTTCCAGTCGTGCGGTCAGCCGAGCTTCGTGGATCAGCCGCTCCCGCGCCAGTCTCGGAAGGTCATCGCCCGACCGAAGGGTCTTCAGGGCGATCTCTCGTGACATGACGTCGTCGTGGGCCAGCATCACCTTGCCCATGCCCCCTTCCCCCAGCGGGCTCTGGAACTCGTAGCGCTCGGTCCGCCGGCTCGGCGCCTGGTCGAGCGAAGGTGACGAGCGGCGCTGCTCGTCGGGTTGAGAATCCCGAGACTCGCGAATGGTCTCCGGCGGTGTGTCGTAGGTCGTGGCCACGTCGGGAGCGGGCCGGGAACCGCCGGTTCTGTAGATCGATTCCTCGGCGATCGTCTCCCCGCGCTCCAGCGCCGAGACCAGCTCATCCGATTCGCAGTCGATTCGCTCCTGAAGCCTCGCCACGGCCTCGGGGTCCACGCCGTGTTCGTCGACCAGAAGTTCGCCCAGCGAGGTGTCGGTCTCCTCCCGGCGTTTGGCCGACTGAACGATCTGTTGCAGCGACGCGATGCCCTCGGCCAGGGCGAGCTCGCCGATCCTGAGGTCCTGATCCGGCATCATCAAACTCGGAGCGCGGGGAAAAAGTGTCTACCCCATTCTACGCACTCCGACCCTCATCCTGAAAGCCGACCATCCAGAATGGGTAGCGCGCGGGGGTCTCGGAGACCTCATCGAGGGCCTCCAGTTGGGGGTCCCCGAGCTCGATGTTCACCGAATTGAGGTTCGACTCGAGTTGATCGTCATTTTTTGCGCCGATGATTGTGCTCGTCACGCCGGTCTGCTGGCGGACCCATGCCAATGCCACTTCTGCGACCGATGTCCCCAGGTTCTCGGCGATGTCTTCCATGACATCGACGATGTCGAAGGCCTGTTCTTTGTCGATCGGCGGAAAGTCGAATTCGTCGCGCCGCGCCCCCTCGGCCGATTGGCTGTCGCGGGTAAACTTGCCGGTCAGAAAGCCTCCGGCGAGAGGACTCCATGGCAAGAAGGCGAGGTCCTCCTGCTGGGCGAGCGGGATCAGCGCGTCCTCGGCATCGCGTCCCGACAGCGAGTAGAAGTACTGCATCGCCTTGAATTCGTGCCATCCCTCGCGACGAGCGATCTGTTGGGCCTCCATCACACGCCAGGCCGGCCAGTTGCAGACGCCCAGGTAGCGGACGCGGCCCGACTCGACCACGTCGTTCAGGCTGTGCATGATCTCGCGGGTCGGCACCGCCGAATCGATCCCGTGGACGTACAACAGATCGATGGTGTCGAGCTGGAGTCTGTCCAGACTCGCGTCGACGGAGTTGAAGATGTGATACCGAGACAGGCCCTGGTCGTTGGGCCCGTCGCTCATCTCGCCGCGCACCTTGGTGGCCAAAACGACCTCGTCGCGGTCGACCCCGAGGTTCTGGAGGCTGTTGCCGAGAATCGCCTCCGACTGGCCGTACGAGTAGACGTTGGCCGTGTCGATGAAGTTGACCCCTGCCTGGAGCGACCGCTCGATGAGCTCGTCGGCCTCCTCCTGTTGCTGCTGGCCGATCGCCTCCCACTGGCCCTCGCCGCCGAAGGTCATCGTGCCAAAGCAAAGTTCCGAGACAAGCAATCCCGTGTCTCCCAGAAAGTTGTACTCCACAATCGCTCCTTGTTGCTTAGTTCAACATTAAACGAAACACCGTGCGTCCGCTGCTCTGAATGGATAATCAGTAGCCGTGCCCGGTCAATCTCGGTGCAATCGTGGACAACCCCCGATCCCCGGATCCGAACTCGCCTCTCCGGGAGCCAGACGCGTCCGTATCCACTGTCCGGCCCCGCGGCCCCGAACGACCGAGGGCCTGGGCGTCTCTGTGCCGTGATGAGGCTTGACAGAGATCGACCGTACCCTCAACCTCCGTCCGACCGATGAGGGCACGGCTCATCCGGGTCGCGTTACGCGCGACTCGCCGGATGTTGCGATGCCAAGGGACGTACGCAAAGTCTCTTGACAGCCGCTTTGACATCCCTAAGATATGTCGGGCCGATTGGAGAGTTTCCGGTCTTTCGGCCGGGCCCGTTCGCTTTGAGCAGGTCCGCCGATACGAGATTGGGGCTTGACATCGCGGCCTCCATCGATACGATGGGCGGTCCGCCGATAGCGACGCATTCGTCGCCTCATCGGCACGCTCTTTGACAAGCCAGCTCGGGTGACCGAGCGCGATAGGAACCTGGATAACACGCCACATCCCGCCCGT
>CAJXPB010000001.1 GCA_913057905.1 uncultured Pseudomonadota bacterium | reverse complement strand
GAACCGCATGTCGACGAACCTGACTGTGAGATTTCGTGTCCCGAGGACCAGCTCTGCGATGGGAAACGATGCCGGCCGCATGCCTGTCATCGGACGGCCCAATGCCCCGAGGGCGATTGCATTATTTCACCGAAAGGGATTCCTCCCGACGAAGGGTTGGGTCAGTGCACAGGGGCGGAACGTCTGTGCAAAGGATGGGAGTTTCGCATCGATAAAGATGACCCATTCTGCCGGCTCGCCATTGATTGCGAGACGCTGGACGACACGGCCCGCTTGTCGTGTCCCGAGGGGTACGAGTGCGTGAAGGGCGATCTCCTCAGCCCTCGGTGGGACGAGGATATCGCTAGCTCATGGTGCTCCCGCCGGGTGACAGACGGCGAGTGGCCGCCGGATGGTTGAGGTCACTTCAGACTAGAGATCTCCAACTGGTACCACGTGAAATCGGGATCGAGTTTCCAGGTGATCGATGCCTCGGTGGGTACTCGTATGCCGTTCAGTTCTCGGTGCTTGGACATCTCGACCACCCAGCGCTCCTTGGTGGCGCCGTCGGGCCGGTCGTAGTAGCGGTCGGCCTCGAAGCGGACGGGCCGGCCGTCGGCGAAAGTGAAGACCCCGGTGGCCTCGACGCCCTTGTAGCGCATCGTCGCCTCGGCGTGGTGGTCGTCGACCTCCTCCCATTCGATGTAGTCCTGCGTGGCCGCCCACGGATACCAGACCATCTCGGCCAGATAGCGGACCATCGCCCCCTGGTCGATCTCCTCGCCACTGGAGTCCACCACCGGCACCAGTGACAGCAGTTTGATCAACATCTCGCCGCGGCCGTTCATGTACCTGTCGCGACCGGTCAAAAAGATCTGCGGGGCGGCCTCGACCGAGGCCGTCCATACGAAGGCCGGCGGTTGGACGGACACGGTCTGGTTGGCGCCGACCTGCATCCAGTCGCCGCCCGGCTCGGTCTTCAGGCGACCGGTTTGAGACAGCGACGTCGTGTGTGGTGGGTCTTGGTCCAACGCCCCGGACGTCCGCAGCCATTCCTGAACCGGCTCCGGAAGTCCCGTGAGGTCGTCGTCGGCGATCCGAACTTCGGTCGCCTCTTGAGTCAGTGACCCCAGCTCGCCTTGGACCATCGACTGGAAGTGCCAGGAGCCGTAGCCGAGGATGCAGCCGAGCATCAGCAATACGTTAACCGTCGTGCCCGCCCATGCGGCCTGCCAGGACATCACGATGAGTGTCTGGGAGACCGCCATCGCCACCAGCCCGGGCATCCACCACCAGGGAGCGTTCGCCAGGTAGGCGACTGTGGTCGTCATCAGCAGGATTGCCGCCGCCAACCACGCTACGCCGGCGCCCGGGGAAATCGTGGCCTCCAGCGACGAGACCCCGGCCCAACCGAGGCCCTTGGCCGCACCCAGTAGATGGATGAGTCCATGGAGGCCAACGAGCCCGGCGAAAATCCAGACGATGAGCGGTGACAGGTCGTGTTCGATCATGGCGAGGTTTGCATTCCGGAGGGAGCTTCGGCGAGAATCATACAGTGGGATCGAAATGAATGTTACCGGAGGTTCGTCGTGAACGTCCTCAGACTCGCCGTTGCACTGGTGGTATCTGGTTTCGTCCTGGCCGGAGCCTTCTTCGCGGCCAACCAGGGTGACCATCCCGAGACGCGAGTCTCACAATCCGGGAAGCTCGCCGAATTCAAGGGTTTGTCGAAGAGCGAGGACTGGAACCTGGCCCGAGCAGTCGCCGACGCCATGTACCTCGAGCCGGGTATGAGCATAGCCAGCGTGGGTCTGGACGCTGCCAAATACGTCCCGCATCTTTCAGAGGCTGTGGGGAAGGAGGGCTCCGGACGGGTTGAAACCATACGGGCCGGCCAGATCAAGACCCATCTGCACCCGAACGCCTACGACCGCATCCTCATCGTCAACGTGTGGCATGAGCTTTCCGACCGAGCTGGCTACGCCGAATTTCTCAAGAGTCGGCTGACAGAAGATGGCTCGGTCTGGATCGTCGACGTGAAGACCGAGTACTCGTCCGGTCCGTCCGCTGAGTCACATCTGAATCCAGAAAACGTCGTATCGGACTTGGAGGCCGGCAACTTGGACGCGGAGATACGTTCCGTGGGTCCCGGAGGATGGAACCGGAATTCACTGGTGGTCGGGTATCCGAGCCCGGAGGGGGGCATCTGTGACACTGTGCCAGCGGAACAACTGGAGGACTGTCAGGTCAAGGTGCCCCAATTTGTAGACACGCGGTTTACCTTGAGGCAGATCTGCGAGTCGAGGTGCAGGTACATCGACGAAATCTGGCTCCAGGGGCTTTCCAGCGGTCTCTCCGATCTCGAAGACTTGAGCCCGCTGTCCAACAAGGTCGTGCGACAGATAAGCTTGGAGAAGATGAATTTGGAGTCCACAGCAGGCCTTCAACTCGCGAATGGCGGGTCTTTTACTGCGATCAATTCGCCGCTCGAGAGTGTGGAGGCCTTACGAGGACTCACGGAATTGAGCGGGCTCGGGATCGGTGGTGCATGGCTCGAAGATTTTGAGGATCTCCGTTCCCTGCAGAGAGTCGTGCCCGACGCGTCGGGCACGGATGGTTCGCTGAGCATCAGTTCTACTGATGTCAGCGACTATTCGCCCCTCGAGGGGGTGGACGTCACCAATGCCGACCTGTTTTTCAAGTCAAATTCTGGATTGACAGCACTGCCAGAGTTCGATGGCGCGCCGTCTCAAATATCGCTCTATTTCAACGAGAATCTGACAGATATCTCGGCGCTTCGTTCGCTGGATCGGATCAAAAACGGTATCACCATCCGCAGGAATCCGTCGCTGTCGAAGTGCCACATTGAAGACGTGTTGGACGATGTGCAAATTGGCGATGACGCGAAGGTCGTCGTGGAAGGAAATAAATCGGAACCCTGCAACTGATAAAATCGGAAGGTCTCATGTTGAAGACGTGCAGATTTGTCCTCGTCGTCGCACTCTCCGCCTTCGTGCTCGCCGCGGGCTGCTCCACCGATAAAAAGGCGGAGGAGACCGAGCCGAGGACCGTCCATCACCACAAAGCCAAGGGGACCGGTCACGCTGAGAAGGCCGACCATGCGAAGAAGTCGGACCATCAAAAGAAGCGATTTACCCAGCCCGAAAAGCTGGCCGACTCTTGGAACGCTCCGGAGCGCGACGAGTGGCAGCGGCCTCAGGCGGTCGTCGATGCCATGAACATCGAGGCCGGCATGACGGTGGCCGACGTGGGGACCGGGACCGGGTACTTCGTGCCGTATCTTTCCGAGGCCGTGGGGAAAGATGGCCGCGTCTTCGCCGTCGACATCGAGTCGGCGATGCTCGACTACGTCGACCAGTTGTCCAAAGAGAAGGGGCTGGAGAACGTCGAGACGATCCTGTCGGCCCAGACCAAGACCAACCTGGAGCCGAACTCCACCGACCGGGTGCTGATCGTCAATACCTGGCACCACATCCCCGACCGGGCCGAATACGCCAAACACCTCAAGAGCCGACTCACCGAAGATGGTTCGGTCTGGATCGTCGACTTCACCCGCGAGTCTCCCAGCGGCCCGCCCAAAAAGCACCGACTCGAGCCCGAAGAGATCGTCCAGGAGCTGGAAGCCGGCGGATTCGACGCCCAGGTGCACTCGCTGAAACTCGATCGGCAGTACATGGTGGTCGGCCGGCTGAATTAGAGATTTCCAACCCACACGCCATTCCGTTAGGGTGGCGGTGTCGCCGACATTGCCAGCCAATTATCTGGTCGGGGTAACTTGTGAAATCGATTCGCACATTGAGTGTCGTCTTGGTCGTCGCCGCCTTCGCCGCGTCGGCCTGCAACAACGACACATTGCTGCCCAGCGGAAATGAAATCGCCGAGAAAAACGGCGCGGTCTGCGAACCCAAACCCGCCTCCGAGCTCGAGGACTGCAATGTTTGGGACGAGACCCTGATTCAGATCGACACCAAGGAAGAACTGCGAGAGGTCTGCGAGTCCGACTGCCGAAATATTCCAAGTTTGAGCGTCTTCAAGATTCCGGGGGTTACCAAACTGGATGCCTTTGCGAATCGGCATATCCTCGAAGAGGTATCGGTCTACAGAATGCCGGATTTGAAGACCACTCGTGGGCTGAACCTACACAACGGCGCGCGCGTTAGCCTCACGGATAACCCGCGTCTTTCTGACCTTCAGGGTGTCCAGAATCTTACCCGCTCGGGAAATATGCGGATTTCGAACAACAACTTGAGTGATCTGCAGGCGATCGCAGGTCTCGAGGAGATGGTCTATAAGCACAGGACTGCATTTCTGGCCATAAACCAAACGGAAATGGCCGATTTCGCCGCCCTCAATGGCGTCAATGTGAACGGTGCGGCTGTTCACTTCGGCAGCAACTCCGAGGTGACGGAACTCCCCGAGCTGGTCGGAGTCCCGGTCGATCTCTTCATCACGTCAAATGACAATCTGACTGATATCTCCAAGCTCGCCTCGCTGGACGTCGTTTTGAACGTCTTGGTCATCCGCGACAACAAGAACCTGAAGCGCTGCCACATCGAAAGTGTCCTCGAGGACGTGCGGTTGGGCGCAGACGCCACAGTCACCATCGACGGCAACAGCAACAAGCCGTGCAATTGACCGACACGACGAGGGCCCCGTGGAACCACGCATCTCGATCATTACCCTGGGCGTCGACGACCTGAGCCGCTCGTTCGAATTCTACACCGACGGCCTCGGGCTCACCCCGGCCGACGACGGCTCCCCCGACGACGGCATCGTCTTCTTCCAGCTCAATCCCCACCTCAAACTGGCGCTCTATCCCTGGGACAAACTCGCCGAAGACGTCGGCTGCCCGGCCGATGGCGAGGGCTTCCGCGGTGTGACCGTCGCCCACAACGTTCGCGAACACGACCAGGTCGACGAGGTCATCGAACAGGCCCGCGACGCCGGCGCCAACATCGTCAAAGAACCCGAAGAAGTCTTCTGGGGCGGCTACTCCGGCTACTTTGCCGACCCTGACGACCACCTCTGGGAAGTCGCCTTCAACCCCCATGATTCGATTGTGGAAGAGTGATTAGCCGCTGAGACCATCCCAGGTCTCGACCTGCTGGTCCCGCTTCATCCGATCGACCTGACGAACAAGTGCATCGTAGATGGGGTCTAACTCCGGCTCGTCGGTATCGACGTCCACTCCGGGCAACGATGCCGTGGCCTCGATGGAGAACCGGCGCCGGTTGGGAGAGTCGACGAAGGCGCGCTCCCACCATGATTCGATTCGCTCCCTGGAGCCCGAGAGCAACTCGCGGCTCGGGATGCGATGGCGTTTCTTCCGGTTCGCAGCCTTCGTGCTCGGCAGCAGATTCCACAACGAGTTGTTGCCCCAGAGGCTGTATGGGATGCAGTGGTCGATCTCGATCTTGTCGGAATCGGCGATCGCCTCGCCCGTCCAGACGCCACTCAAATCCGTCTCCTGTTCAAGCAGGCGAGTGACGATGTTCGAGACTTGCTGGGTGTCTCGCCTGTCTCCCGCGCGCCACTTCAATGCGTTTCGATAAGCCTCGTCTCTGCGGTCGCCTGATTCGTACCGCTGCATGAGGTTGGCCCATTCGTCGACGACCGTCGGCTCGATCCAGACCCAGTTGCGCTCCAGCGATTCATAGATGTCCGTTGGAATTCGTAATGCGCCGAACCTCCGAAGGTACTCTGGATTGAGTTCTATTTCTCCGAGTTCTGATGGCACCAAACCGCCGCTAAAAGCATCGCTCTTGTACCTAAAAATGGGATCCTTGGTGCCCGCGTAAGTCGTGTGTTTGGACGGACCGGTACGAATGGTGGCCCGAATGGACCTCAGTAACTTGTGGAGCGCCTGCGCGCTGTCCCCATCAAACTTTTTCCCCACTCTGAGGTCATAATTCGATAGTGTGTTAGTGGCCCGGTCCAGTTCTTCCTGAAATTGGGAGTCTTGCCCCGAATAGGCCTGTTGCTCCAAACCCTGGCTCATCGGCTGCCAATACGACTTCGCCCAGTAGAGGGCGACCAGGCCCAGGGGCACGTCGCAGAATCCGTCGTCTCGTCTCCGGACCAATCCGCTCGCCCCGGCGGCGACTCTACACAGAGCCCGTAGCAGGCCGAGCTTGTACGTGGAACTCTTCGAATCGTTGACGATGACGTTTCGCAACGTGGGCAAGGCCGCCACGCCACGGTCTGGCCGACGGAACACGAGCGACGACCAGCTCACATCGCTTCTACCGAGCAAGTCCGAAGACGTCTGTTGGCGTTCCACGTCCAGGTCGTGATCCAGAGCTCGCTGGACCATCCTCTCCGGCTCCACGGCGTACATCGTTCGCTCGCCGCTGAATTCCACCGTGCGCGTCGTGATCACGAGTCTTCCGCCCGGCGCCAACAGCCCCTGGAGACGCTGCATTGCCAGGTCTCGATCTTCGGGTGCCACATGCATCCACACCGCGCTGACCAAAATCAGGTCGAAGGACTCATTGAGCCGGTACACTTCGTCCAGGCGCGGAAGCTGATCGTCGATCCAGTCAAACGAGCCTGTACCGTGAATGGCCCGGCCCTCACGTCGCATCGCCTCCGATGGCTCCACCGCCACAACCCGATGCCCGCGCCGCGCCAGCGCCGCCGCGTCTCGACCGCTCCCGGCGCCGACGTCGAGCACATTCGAGGCCACGTTCGGCACCGCGTCGAGGATATCGGCGTGGACCTCCTCGAACTCCAGCGCTTCATAGCGCCGGACGAGCTCTTCGGCGTATGCGTCGTAGTAGGTCATAGGGTGCTGGTAGCCCTCGAAGTTCATTCTTGCACGCGTGGTCATCGAGCTTCCGACGAGGATCACTATCTCCGATATGTGGCGAATTCGAAACATCTGTCTTTAATCGGCACGATCCGTCGTGTTACGCTTCAAATCCAAGTGATCTTAGGAGAGGACACGGGATGCGGATCGACGAAGCTGTCAAGCATATGACCAAGCAGTACCTGGGGCGTATCCAGGAGAGTTTTACGAAGGACTTGGGCCCCCAGGACGAAGACGAGATACGAGATTATATCGTTCGAAATTCGGACGAACTCGCTCGTCCGGAAAATGTCGACCGGCGAATTGACCTGTTTGAGGTTGACCATTCCGAGCGGATCTGCACCTACTTCGTGCTGAAAACGCTCATCAACACGCCGGACTGCGCCATTAGCCAGCGCGAGTTGACCGAGCGTGTTCAGGAGCGCGAACAGGCAAAAATTGACGAGGCCGATCAGGAAGATGCTCTCAAGTACGTCGAATCGCGATCCGCTGAAATCCTCAGAGAAGTACTCCAGGTGGCGTACGAAGACGATCAGCTCAGTCGCGATGAATACCGTCTTATCCACCGATTGCGGGAAAAGCTCGGGGTGAGTCGTGAACAACAACGGCTGATCGAGGCGCAGCTCGATGTCTTTCCCAAAAAGGACGGCGCGCCCCACACGTACGACGAAATCAATGCGGCACTGTTATTTCTGCAGCGCCGGGGCGTGGTCTTTTACTGCAACCACGAGCCGCAGGGTAAGAATATCGTCGTGCCCGAGGAGCTTCAGGAGGGAATAAAGCGTGTCTTGGATATCGAGCTGAGCGATAATGCGCGCCAGCTTCTCTGGAAGAACCTGACCAAAAAGAATTTGAAGGAGGTTCTTCGAGAGAACAACTTCCCTGTCTACGGAAACAAAGACGAACTCGTCGACCGACTCATGGCGACCGAAATTCGTCCCACCGAAGGGCTCGATGAGTTGATGGCCGACGATCTCTACGACATCTGCAACAGCCTACCCGGTGTGACGGTCAGTGGAACCAAGGCCGACAAGATTCAGCGGATCGTCAACCACTTCGATAACCTCCTCATTCGAGAGCTTGACGAAGAAGCGTCACAGGCGGAGCAGTACTACGAGTATTTCGTCGAACTTGCGGAGAGGGACCGCGAAAATCTGCTGGCGAATGACGTTATCTCGAAGGATCTCGACATCAACAACGCCTTCGAAGTTGCGACGCGCCACCTGTTTCAGGAGAAATTCAATGTCGAACTTCTCCCGATGGACGGATCGGACCATCCTGATGGGATGGCCCAGTTCGACGACGGATCCCTCTTCATGTGGGACAACAAATCAAAGGCCGATATCTATACGTTCCCAAATTCCCACCTGAAGCAATTCAAGCGCTACATTCGGGATACGACCGAGACCCGGGTGAGCTGCTTTATGATCGTTGTTCCGGAGGCCTCCGAAGAGGCCGAATCAAATTGCATCCGCCTGAAGCACGACACGAGCCACGATGCCGACATCTCCATCGTGGCCGCCGAGGACTTGAAGTGGGCGGCCGAGAACTGGACCGACTACACCTCAGCCGATTCTTTCGATTTGAGCGTCTTCGACCACACCGGCATTCTGAAGCGAGCCAAGATCCAGCAAATGATGGATGTGGTGCTGTAGATTTCGCTGAAAATTCGAGGCCCCAAAGTCTCTCTCGACCGACTCGTCCAACTGCCCGCAGCCCCGAGCAGTGCAGCCCCGGCATTTGACCGGAGTGAAACCTGTAAATATGTTCAGTTATTGGTTGGTGCGTGGCACTATGGAAACGCGCAGTCTTTCTGAACCGGGCACGATTCGCATTCCGGAGTGCGCCCGCAGACTTCCCGGGTGAAATCGAGCACCGCGTATCCGAATTTCGCTGGAGGGTAGTCGTGGTCAAAAAAGGCATCAGCAAGATCGACAAACCATGCCTTCCGACGGGTTTCTCCGTCCCATTCGAAGCCGAGGAATCGTCCGAGCAATTTCACGATGTTCGCATCGATGAAGGTAACTCGTCTGTGGCGTTGGAAAGTGAGGAAGGCACCGGCCGCGTACTGTCCGATTCCGGGCAAGTCTTCGATATCCGCGCGGTCTTCTGGGACACGACCGCCTCGCTCGGAAAGCTCTGTTCCCAGGCTGCTCAAGTACTCCGCTCGCCAGTGGAGCCCCAGGGAGCTTATGTCATCGCGAATCTCGCCTTCGGAAGCATCGTGGAGTCTCTCGATACTGCTGTATTTTTTGAAAAACTCTCTGTAGAGTTCTTTGACCGCATTTGCCCTCGTACGTTGGAGAAGGACCTCCGTGACGAGCGCCTCCCATTCACTGCCTTCACGCGTTCGCCAGGGAAAGTTAAACTCCTGTGTGCGCCACCAGCTAATTACCCCCGACCGTAGAATTTTTAGCTCTGACTGAACGGTATCTGGCTCGAGAGGGTCATCCATTGCTGAGACTGTTGGCCGGGCTGAGTAGTTCGGGAAGCCTGCGCTTGATTTGACTGATAGAGGATTCAACGGAGTCGCAAGATGAGTCAACGCGAGGACCTGACATTTATCGACCTCTTTGCAGGTATCGGCGGAATTCGCCTCGCGTTTGAGGCAATCGGTGGCTCCTGCGTGATGACCTCCGAACTCGACAAGTGGGCACGTCAGACCTACTCGGCATATTTCGACGAAGACGAGGAGGACGACCACTTCAATTGGGATATCAAGGACCTGGATCCGTCAGAGGTCCCGGACCACGATGTCCTGACCGGTGGGTTTCCGTGCCAGTCGTTTTCGATAGCGGGCGTGTCGAAGAAGAACGCGTTGGGGCGGTCACACGGATTCGACGATCCGACGACGGGTACTCTGTTCTTCGATATCAAAGAGATCCTGCTCGAAAAGCAGCCCAAGGCGTTTCTGCTGGAGAATGTTAAGAACCTCCAGTCGCACGACGGCGGCGATACGTGGAAGGTGATTGCAGCCTGCCTTCATGAAGCTGGCTATGTTTTTACGAGTAAGGTCTTAGACGCCGCAGATGTCGTGCCCCAGCATCGAGAGCGAGTCTTTATTGTCGGTTTCCACAGAGATGCCTTCGGAGTCGAAGAGGACCGTTTCCTCGACTGGGACGCCTTCTGGGACGACGTCGACAACAGAATTGGCCACTTCGCAGACGAGTTTCGTCAAACCTACGGTGTTCCACCCGAAGAGAAGTGGCCTCGGGTAGGCCCTATTTTGGAGTCCCACGAAAAAGTTCCGGACAAGTACACCCTGACGGAGAATATGTGGGAGTACCTCCAAGACTATAAGCGTAAACACCGGGCAAAAGGCAACGGTTTCGGGTACGGCATGGTGAAACGCGATGATGCGTATACTCGCACGCTGAGCGCCAGATACTACAAGGATGGGTCGGAGGCGTTGGTCTACCGAGGCGAAGATCGCCGCCCCAGGCGACTTACACCTTTAGAGTGTGCGAGGCTTCAGGGGTTTCCGGCAGACTTCCAGCGAATGTATGACCGTTCCGAAAAAGGCCCGGAACAACCCGTTAGTGACACTCAGGCGTACAAGCAATTCGGCAATAGTGTGTGTGTGCCGATCGTGACCGCCATTTCCAAGTCCATCAGACCACTCCTCGAGGTTCCCAGTGACCTGACGGAGTTTCCGGATGCGGACGTCGCAGTCCAGGAAGAGCTCTTCTCCGACTATGACAACGAGACGATTGTCTCCGCCGTCAGCGCCGGATAGTCTCGGTGTGAAACTCATCGAAAGCTGATGTTGGGTCTCCAAGATGCCGTCCTGCCAAGAAGAAGACTTTGAACGGTTCCTCGAGCGTGCAGGCGACTACACATCCATCTTCTTCAAGTCGCTTGCGAAGAACGACCATCAGTGGGCCGACGGGAAAGAGAGTCATCAGTCCGGTGTTCTCGTTCCTCGAAGGTTTATAGGGTTTTTCGGCTTAGATTCGGCCCCGGATTCCAATGCGACAGAGACACTCGAGGTGGACTGGCTTCTGAACGGCCATACCTTCCGACGTTCAGATATCACCTACCACGGCGGCTACAAGCAGACCCGACTCAAATACTACTGCGAAGGCAATCGGGCATCGCGGCCCGAGGCTCATCTGACCTGTGTATACAACCCCTATTTCGAGCGGCTTCAAAGCGGCTCGGTATTGATGATGGGAAAGCGGGAACAAGCGGGCTCGCGCAACTATGACGCCATCATCATCGGTGTGGAGCAGGGACGCCTCCTTGAGCGAGCAGTCGAGTCCTTCGGCCTTCCAGAGAGCCCACACTGGGGTGCAGTGGACCTTTCCAAAGGAGCCTCCGGGCCCGATGCGGACGTCGGCCCGAGGATGGCCAGCCTTATCGAGAACCATGCGAAAAGGCTCTATTCCAGGGGGGAAGAACTCCCACAGACGGCCACTACAGCCAACGCCATTTGGGACCTCTTATCGGAGGCAGAGTCTGATCTGAAAGGTCGCGTTAAATGTCCGGGGCTATCCAGTTCCAAGTCTCCCCTCCAGACCGCCCTGAAAAATGCGCCCGGGAATCTCGTCCGTTGGGTATTGCAAGAGGCGGAGTTCTCCCTTTTTCGCGCCGTTGAAGCTCTGCATTACCCCAAACTGCTTACTGCTGGGCTGAGGGAAGCAAATTCACCTAAACCGCCACGGGACTGGGAACAGCTCGAAGAATATGTGGCAGCCGCGTTGGGGCGGATAATTTCAGTCGGAAAAAGTATCACTCAATCGCGCCGTTCTCGGGCCGGCAAGAGCTTCGAGCATCACGTCCAACATCTCCTTGATGAAAATGGATCGTACTACGACCGCGAATCCGGAGACCGACGACTCGATTTCGAAGTCAAGGATCCGAAGGATGGCACTTCCCTCATTCTTAGCGCAAAAACAACGATCCGCGAACGATGGAAGCAGGTGCCTGAAGGTGCGTATTTCATCACACTGGACCGGCAGATTTCTGAATTGAAACTCCAGCGGATGGCGAGACGGTCACTCTCGATTGTCGTGCCTGAAGAGGATGTGAACCAAATTGCCCAGTATGAATCCGGAGGCAATGTACTCTCGTTTAGAGAATTCTTGGGCCAGGTTGGTAAATCGTAACTTCCGAAAATCGTTCGGAATTCAGTCACGGCTGTCTTGCGTGGCAACGCATATAGGCATATAGTCTTCGGAGCACCATTCTTGCGCGACCAATTCGGAGGGATCCAGCCCTTGGCCGAGCCTAGTTACTATGGAAAGAGAGCTTCGTAGGCTCACCTGTATCTTCATGGTATCTCTCGCACGCAGTGACGACTGATGTTGTCAGCGGCCACATAATTTTCGCCCGCCCGAAGAACAACGAAATCTGTTGTCAAATTCATCAGGGAGCTCAGCAGATGCCGACCGGTGAAGTGGAGATCGTCGAGTTTGTCGGACGTGTAGCGGAAAGCAACAAGGATGAAGTCACAACCTATCTCCTTCTCGTCGATGGAGAACCGCGGAAAAAATACGGCAACTATCAGTTTGAGTACATGCCTAAATCTTGGCGCGACAAGTACCAAGTCGCGAAGATTGAAGTTGGTTCAACGGAGGGTGGGTGGAAGGCCTTCTACAGTCGCTGCGGAGAATTGCTCGACAAAGTCCGCCCGCTGGATGGATCGGACAAAGTGACGGAATATTCAGCCGACAAGATCAGGGCCGGGGAATCCTCAACGGAGGCGGATCGAGCGGCGAACGATACCGAAAGCCGCTCGGCGAATGCTGCCCGAACCGATGAGAGAAGTCGAAGTTCTTCCCCTGAGCCAGACGAGCCGGGCGAGTCTCGCGCGCCCACCTCGGGGCAGCTGGGTCAAGATAGCTCTGCGGCTTCGAAGGCGACTGATGAAGAGTCCACTCTTGCAATGGCCTCATCCGTCCGAGGTCTCTTCGAGGAATTGATCGATAAACCTCTACAGTCACCTGAAGTACTTCGTTTCGAGATTTCTGGATACCTGGCACTTCTCCGAGAGGAAGCGGAGAAAAACCCGTCGGTCAATTTGGATCTTGCCCAGAAAATTGCGGATTCAGTGAGGGAATTGCTCAATCGCGAAAGTTCTGGAACGGGCGAAAGTGAGAGTCGAGGATATCGTCTCGTTCAAGCAGCAATTCGCTACTTCACTGTGAGTGAAGATGCGACGTCGGATTTTCGGGAAGCCGGACTGACAGACGATACAGCAGTTCTAAACGAGGTTGCATCCGAGTTGGGACATGAGGACTTGAGGATTGAATAGACCGGTCAATGATTTCGAGTTGGAGGGGTTTGATGAGTGAGTTTCCCGAGCAACAATTAGAGGATGCCATAGACGATTACCGGACGTTCATTCAGGGGGGGAGACCACCTTCGAAGGCAAAGGAACGTCTACTGAAATTAATGGGGAACCGAGAACTCGTCGAGAAGGCAGTAGAAAAATACGAAGAACAGACTCAACGGTTCGTTGAGTATTCCGATCCCAGTGTGTTGACCGGCGCTGAGACTATCCAATCGTGGTACGATGGTCCGGATTTCCCGGGAGCGTGGTGCTGGCCAGCCTACAGAAAGATCGTCGAGGGAAAGGGGTGGCGTGAAGAAGCGGTTGAGAAGCTAGATGAGTCCTCAACAAAAATTATGGCCCACCTTCCTCATCCCGGGAAGGCGAAGATATCCACACGTGGAATGGTCGTGGGATACGTTCAGAGCGGTAAAACCTCGAACTACAGTGCACTCATCTCGAAAGCCGCTGACGTAGGTTACAAGTTATTCATTGTGCTGACCGGGATGACGAGTTCTCTCCGCCGACAGACTCAAAGGCGGCTTGGAAAAGAAATTGTCAAGCCAAATAGCGACAAATGGAATCCTCTGACCTCCACTACAGAGGACTTTCAGGGAGTTGGAAATCCAGACTACCTTTTGAATCCCAAGCAGCCACAGGGTCGTATTCTGTGCGTCGTAAAGAAGAATGTCTTTATTTTGCAGAGATTGATCGATTTTTTTGCCGACGCCGACGACCAAATTAAGTCCGATTGCCCGGTTCTTATAATCGATGATGAGGCCGACCAGGCCAGCGTAAACACGGAAAAAAAAGCGGAAGAACGGAGTGCGATAAACGAGAAAATTGTGAATCTCCTGCAAACTCTGCCGAAAAGTGCCTACGTCGGCTATACAGCTACGCCTTTCGCGAATGTGTTCATTGACCCCACCGTGCCGGAAAACCTTTACCCACGAGACTTCATCTTCGATTTGCCGAAACCGAAGGATTACTTCGGTGCCGAAGAGATCTTTGGCCGGGAAATGCTCCGGTATGACGACGATGAAGGGGATTACGATGGGCTGGATATGATCCGGACAATTCCCGAGGCAGAAGCAAGTTACCTTAAGCCTCCGGGACGAGATGACCGCTTTCAGTTTCAGCCCGAAGTGACACCAAGCCTTGAAAAGGCCATCCGGTATTTCCTCTTGGCGAGTGCTGCGCGTCTGGCACGTGGCCAGCGGGATCAGCATACGAGCATGCTCGTGCACACGACGCTTTACACGCATACTCATGCTCAACTCCAGACACTCATACGTTCCTATGTAGAGGATTTAGCAGATCGTTGGGCAGACCGGGACGATGAGTTGATGGGCTCATTTGAACAACTCTGGAAGAATGAGAACTCTAGGGTTACCTCTGGCCATCTCGATGCTGAGGTAGAGGACAACAGTTTCGAGGAGATTAAGCCGTTTATCGACGATGTCTTCTCCCGCTGTGAGGTGGATGTCGATAACGGAAAAAATACAGGCCTTGACTACGATCCCAACAATCCCGGTGCTCATATTGCCATTGGGGGAAATACCCTGTCTCGAGGACTGACCCTTGAAGGACTAATGGTGAGTTTCTTCGTTCGAACTGCCTCATCCTACGATACTCTACTGCAGATGGGACGTTGGTTCGGTTTCCGCCACGGCTACGAGGATCTTCCGAGAGTCTGGATGACCCCCGAGCTCCAGGACAATTTCATCCATCTTGCAACTGTCGAAGAAGAAATCCGGCATGACATTCGGAAGTACGAAAAGGAGGGGCGAAGTCCGCTTGATTTCGGGGTTAGAGTCCAAACGCACCCCAAATTGGGCATCACCTCACGCCTGAAGATGCAGAACGTCCAAATTGAGTCTGCTTCTTACAGCGAAAGCCACATTCAAACGATACAGTTTAAGCACGATGATAGTGAATGGCTCAAAGGGAACCTTGAGGCCACGAGGGAATTGCTCGACCGGGCATCATCTCAGCGCAATGCCAAGTCAAAAGGGAAGTCTCGATGGGTTTATCGAGATGTTCCGGTGGAACATGTCCTCGATTTTGTTCGTGCCTATGACTCTACGCACGAGGATTTCAGAACTGATTTGCTGACAAATTACATTGAGAAAGAGCGGGAGGTTGGGGGCTTGCAGACTTGGAATCTCGGCGTGGTTGGGAGTTCGAATGAGGATTCCATAGACCTTGGCGTTCCCATCGAGACGACGCTGGTGACCCGTTCTCGATTCAAGAGCACCTCTCCTGCGAATATCAAGGCTCTGACAACGAAGTCCGACCGAATTATGGACTTGGACATGGAGGTAGACCTCAGCAGCCTAACCAGTGCGGAAACTGCTCATCAGCGCAACAAACGAGAGCCGGACTCTGGACTGTTGTTGATTTACCCGATCGACAAGAAATCAGAGCCCAGCGGAGATTCTGGGGTCCGGAAACCCCTCGATGCAGACGAGCATGTGATCGGGATCGGGATGTCTTTTCCTCAATCCAAACGAGAGATGCGCGATTATGTGGCAAACAATTTAGGGGATGTCTATACGGGCGAGCAGCTCCGAGGAGAGCTAGAGGAAGAGACCGACGTAGAGATCAGATCTGACGAGCAGGATCGGGAACTCGAAGGATAGGTAGAGAGGAACTCGTTCAGAGGTACTTTATGAAGTTAGCTGAGTTTTGGGAAGAGGTCGACGAAGAGGTCTCCAGGGATGGCGGCCTGAGCCTCGGAAATCTCAAGTTGGTTCGGACCGGGATTACGAATGAACTAGGCGAAATCTTGGTGGGTACTGACGCCAGAGACGGGAGGCATGTTCTGTTCCCAATGGAGGGGACTTCCAGGGAGAGAAAGGACGATTCGACGCGAGGTGTCAGGATTGAGGTGAAGGAATTGTTCAAGTCTGATGGTACGAAGGACACATTCTGCGATGTGTCGTGTCGGATTCCGGATTTCAATTCCCTCTTCTCGATGGTTGCCGAAGATATGGTTGAGGTCGTGTCAGGCGGCGATGCTCGGGACGCCTATGACCAGTGCGTGAATGTCCTTGATCGCTGGAGGGAATTGCTCGACGAACCGAGCGACAAGACACTGAGTAAGAATGAACTAGCTGGGCTTCTGGGTGAGCTGTGGGTGGTCAGGAAGTTGGCTGACCATGATTCTGCGCCGTTGACCACATGGTCCGGGCCAGAGGGCGCGAAACATGACTTCACGTCGGCGACAATAGATCTCGAGATTAAGACGTCGACGCGTCAAAATGATCGAATCATCCAGATTCAGTCGCTAGATCAGCTTACTTCAAACAGTGACGAGTTCTACCTTCAGTATCTGAAAATACACCCGTCGGGCGATGACGGTACGTCAGTTCCCGAATTGATCGGTGAACTTGTCGAGAAAGGAGTGGAACGAGCCGCTATTTACAAAAAACTTACGAAACTCGGGTATCGTCCTGAGCACGAGGAAGCATATCGCCGCGTAAAATTCGAGGTCAGGGAGAGCCTTGTCTTCCGCGCAGATGACCCTGAGTTTCCGAGGCTGACCGAATCACACTTTTCCGCAGGTCGACCGGAGTGCGTGCGCGATATCACCTACAAGGTAGACTTGGACTGCGCAGAGAACGACTCGCTGAGTGACGGTGACGTAGACGTAATTTACTCACGACTTGCGAACCAATAATGAACCTAGATTACAAAGCGGAGACCGTCGGGGACTATGGCAATATCACCGGCGATGGCTTGGGGAATCTTCTAGGGGCTCCGAAGCTCGAACCCTTGGAGCTTCTCGTGCGTGAAGCAGTGCAGAATAGTTGGGATGCTCGAAAGCGGGACAGTGACGAAAATATTGAATTCAAACTCGATTTTCGGCAACTTTCGTCGGATGAAAGAGCGTTCCTGAATTCTGCTATTCTTCGAAACTATCCGCCTGAACTGGCACATCTCCGAAACCAAGACGAGATCGAAGCTCTGATCGTAGCCGATCGCAACACGCGCGGACTAGCTGGTCCAATTAGGCCCGGAGAACCGACGGACGGCCGAAGCGACTTCGTTAATTTCGTTTACATGATTGGGGAGACAAAGCCGCAGACCGATGACAAGGGAAACGTGTCAGGCGGCTCCTATGGCTATGGTCGCTCATCATTTTTCCGCGCCAGTAAACCAAGGACTATCTTGGTTCATTCTCGAGTCGAGACCGATGATACGCCCGAATCGAGATTCGTAGCGATATCGTGGTTGGATCGTTACGAGGCCGAGGGAAAAACCCAATTCACAGGTCGCCATTGGTGGGGTGAAGAAAAGGGAGATGGTTGGGTGGGTCCCGTTCTCGGGAAAGAAGCGGATGAAGTAGCTCGTTCGCTGGGGATGCCTATTCCGACAGGGGAAGAGACAGGAACGACTGTGATGGTGCTTGAGCCAGCACTTTCTTCAGTCGAGGCCTATGGAGCGGAAGAACAATCGTCGGACGAATCCGGGGATGCAAGTCCTCTGGACCGAGTACTGTCCAGCGTACTTTGGAATTGCTGGCCCAGAATGCTGGCTGGTGGAATTGCGTTCGACGTCACATGGAACGGGGAAGAGGTTGAAGTCCCTGATCCGCGAGAACACCCGAGGCTGAAATATTTCGCACGTGCGTTTGATACGCTGCGTGGGCAACGGGAAGAGACCCCGACTGTGGCGAAATACCCGATCAAGATCTTAAGCCCTAAAGCAAAACTGGGTGAAATGGGTATCGCTCGTTGTCCCTTTAGTCAGGGATTCTCCAGGCCCGATCCGAGTGCACCGGTTGAGCCAGACGAGCAACTTCAACACATAGCGCTCATGAGACACACGCTTCTGGTTTTGAGGTACGAAAGGCCGAGCGGAGCGAGGCCTAGGGAGGGAGAGCAATTCGTAGGAGCGTTTTTAACGGAAAAGGATGTGGAAGATACTTTCGCGAAAGCAGAACCCCCGAGCCACAACGACTGGGTCAAAGAGAGATTGAGTGACCGTACTGAAAGGAGTTTTGTCAATGTGGCATTCACCCGGATAAAGGAAAAGACACAGGAGTTCATCGGACCCTCTGAAGGCTCCTTCGAGTCACGCTACAATAAGTCGATGGCACGGGTTGCCGACCGGCTGGGAAGTTTACTGCCTGGCCTAGATGAAGCCGCTGGGCCCAATTCCCGGTCAACTGACGGCGGAGGCGGCGGAGGAGGTGGTGGCGGTGCCGGAGGCTCCGGCCCGTCGATTCAGCTTCAGACCCCAGAACGCGAGTTTCTTACGGATAGAATTCGGCTCCGGGTGCCAGTGTCCTTCGAGCACGTTCGAGACACAGACGGAACGATTGTATCTTTTGAGGTCAAAGTGGTCACTGCGGGGAACGCACGGGAGGGCTCGCCTCCGGAGGGGCGCGGCAAGCCCAAAGTCGAATTGCTCGAATACAGCGGCGGGAAACAGGTTTCGAATGATCAAGACGTGGACACAGGAGCACTGTTTGCGATTCCAAGTGACATTGAGAGCGCAGTATTGGTCGTGACGCAGCCCAAGGATTGCGTCGTCAATATCGTCAGTGATGCCGAAGCCCAGTAGATAGGCAGAACCTCATTCGGGAGGCAGACTCGTGCCAAGTAGACTCGAACTTTCTCCTTTCATCTCATTGCCCCCGGAACCTGACGGGGAACTTCTTTTTCCCTCTCCATGGGAATTTGGTTCGGATTCCGCCGGCGGAGACGAAAATCACTGGGACTATGATATTTCCATCCACTGCGAGAGCAGCATCTCAATCGAGAATCCAGAGAGTCTCAGAGAATACTGTGGGTTGAGTAAAGATTCAGTGTTGGGGCTCTTTGCGGAGTGGACCACGAGCCTCACGAATCATGCGAGGGGGCGTGGGCCCGAGGTTCGTCTAAAGCTCGATGGATCGAGCCCCATCGAGAAAAAGATAGAACTCACAATTCCCGGCAAAAGAGCTGGGGGTACGATCTCAATCGAGCGATTTCTGGTCCTTCTTGAACCAAGCGGCGCATCTGCTCAAGAGCCTTCGATTCCCGGCAGCATTCTCTGGAAAGACTCAACGGATAAGGAGCTCGAAGGGAGGGGTTCGCGACTACCTGTGACCGTGGTGAAGTTCTCCAATTTCCCGGAACGGTTCAGTAATCCAAAGGCGACTTGGGAAATTCATACTGCGCCGGATGCGCTACACCGTCCGCCATCGACGGGCCTGCGCATCTTTCTCAATGAGGATCATGAGCGGCTGGTTGACCTTGTCACAAGTGACTCGGATTCGTACGAGGCGGTCGTAGCTACGGAAATGCTGAAACTGGACGTCGGTCGACAATTGCTCACAAGGGCCCTCCGGGACGACCTCTTCTGCGATTCGAATTACGACGGGTATGACGAAGGGTCGCTGGGTTCATCGTTGAGGATGCGAGCATCTAATCTGTTTCCTAACAGTTCTCTGAGCGAAGTCCGGAGTGTTTTCGAGTCAGAACCTAAAAGATTTGAGGGTCAGCTCCAGGAACATTTGATGAACCTCGCGCAGGTTGGTGGGTGAAAATGGAATATCTCTTTCCGAGGCTGGATGACGGTGAAGCAGAACTCTGGGCGTCGAAATTCTCTGAAATGTCGCCGAGGCAAATTGCAGATGAATTGCCTGGACCGGATGTCGCAGGAAAGCGATTTGCCCCGACAGGGGGGCAGCGCGTTGACAACGACGATCTGAGAGAGCTTCGCAACCAGATTATGGGTCTTGCCGAACAGGGAGGGTACCCCGATGAGACCAGTCTCACGGCCCGCAGGAGATTTGATCTCGAACTGGCACGGATTCTCCTTGACCTTCCCATCATTCATGGCGAAGCCCTGAGAAATGAAGTGTGGCAATACCTTACCTGTGTACTCGTTCCCGATTTGGTGGCTTGGCGCTTTGGAGACAGAAGCGGCGGAAGGGTTTCAGGGCCAACATCCGAGGAACGCTTCCTGGGTGGAGTTAGGAATTTGCTTCAGCGTCTTTGGTGGCGTGCTATCACACTCCAAGATCCTAGTGCCGACGATGAACTGTGGCTCTTGGACACTGAGAAAGGCGGTCTCACCGAAGATAATTTGGTTGCACTTGTAGAGCGCTCTCACACGAACTCGTATGTCGACCTATGTAGATCTATTGCCCACCAGTTCGTTTTCTACAGAAAATTTGTTGATGATTTGGAAAATGGAACTCACGAAAAGCTCATGCGGGAGGTGATGAAACGAGTAGTCCGTGTTGCTGCGTTCGCAAATTTGGAGGCCGTCTCGTCGGATAAGACTCAAGAGCTTGTCGGAAACATGTTTGTCGAGACCATCGAGGAGTTCGGGGGTGAGGCTCCTCCGCCGGGCCGTAGATACAGAAGCGTCGCAGCTCGCTATCTTAAGCCGATTGATCTTCCTGAGGGCAACAGCAATCAACATGAAATCCAAGGGATAGTTGAATTGCAAGAGCTACTCGGAAAGGAAGAAAAAGTACTCGATTGCAATTGGCGGGCCTATTGGGAGGACGGCTCGGTTCGGGAAGAGGTAAGCTCAAGGGTGAAATGGTATGATGCCCGGAAATCGACACCTCGGCGAGGTGAGTGGCGGCTCTACTATGAAGACAATGGAGCCATGAGCGTCGCTGACGAAGGGGATCTACTGGTTCTTGCCACGAGCTATCGTGATGAAGAGCTGCACGGCTTCGTTCTACCTAGAGGTGAATCTCTTTACCTGCAGGTTAGGGGGATCTTGGAATCTGAAGAAGGCGTCCGGTTATCGAAGAGTTCCGAACGCTACCTACGGGAAAGATTGCACTCTCGAGTTTGAGCGTCGGGGCATTGGATATCGAACCTCCGAGTACCGCATTTCGGCCCGTCCAATGGAAACTCGGACCCAAGAACTCAGTGGATGAGGTAGGCGCCCGTTTTTCCGACGGACATCGTGATTTTCATCGCATCTCCATGACTGATAGGCTCAAGTAGAGCTATCAGCTTCCGGTGGGATCCGCGGGTGCATCACATGACGCTACGACGCTCAATGACGCTTGGATTCGCTGTCGTGTTGGTGGCGCTGTGTGGGTGTCAGCCCGATGAGACGGCGGGTCCTTGGACGACCGATGGCGGCATCGAGTCGGAAGATGCGCCGCTGACGGACCTTCCCGGCAACGAGGATGTCGACGATGGGGGTAGTGACGCGCCTACGGCTTTGTGGGACGGCGAGTGGACGTCGATGCCGCCGACGCGTGGTGGGCAGGTGGTGGCCAAGCTCGACGGGCAGGTCTTGGTCGCGGATGAGCGGTACGGCGATGAGATTCTGGCCGTCTCATCCGACGGGGAGACCTGGCGAGAGCCGTCGACCTCGCCGATCGCCTCGCGGGTGTCTCCGGGGCGTCAGCTCTTCTACGCCGAGGCGAGCGGTCAGCGGTTCTTGCTGGCTCCGGGCGACGACGGGCAGACGCAACTCTGGCGGGCTGGACTTGGCACCGATGACTGGGAGGCCTTCGGTGGGTTCCCGGGAGTCGACGGCGCGCGCTACATCGGATCGGTGGACGGGCGCCTGGTGGTCACAGGCAGGCGCGGGATCTATCTGGAGCGCGATGACGGCACGATGAAGGACATCAAGCCGGAGTCCGCCTCGTCGGTGCTTCCAGACGTCAGGGTCGTCGACTCGAGTATCTTCACCTTTGACCTGGCCCACTACGTTTCGACGGATCTCGGCGAAAGTTGGAGTGCGTCACAGGGGCTCGACGACGTGCAGCAGGGAGCCCGTCAATTCACCTCGCTGAACGGTAAGCTGTACACCCTGGGCGAAGAGACTACCGGGCTTGGGCCAGAGGCCGAGTCGCCTGCGCAGTACTTTCTCAGCTCCAGTGAAGGCCAGCAGTGGCAGTCGGTCCGGTTGACTCACGACGAACAACTCGACGTGCATTCGGTGGCTGCCGTGGACGGCAATCTCTATGCGACCGAGCAGTCCGGTCGTCTGGTGCGCCTCACCACAAATGGGTCGGTCGAACCGGTCACGAACACTCCGTCTGAGCTGGGTGGCACCGGTGACCTTTATGCGGTGGGCACCAAGCTGGTGACGTCGATCGGGCATGGAGCCGTTGCCACGTGGGAGCCGGGTGATTCCCAGTGGACCGTGGCACCGGTCCCCGAGGCGTCGGAGTTCTTCCAGGCAAAAGACGGCCGCGTGTGGGCGCAGTCCAGTGTGGTTCAGTCCGTCGGGGAGGGCGGCTGGACCTGGGAGCGCGACTGGACCTTCGAGCCGCTCGACATCTGGACACCCTCGGGCGGCTGGATAGGCCACGATTCCCAGTCGAACTGCCTGTACACGCACGATGGCTCGGGATGGACGGCGTCATTGCAGTGGACGGATAACGGCATTCGTTCAGATTGCTCGGGCGAGACGACGGCTGGCAAGATGACTGACATCGTCGCCTACCGTGACGGGTATGCGGTGAGTCGAAACTCCGACCTGGTGGTGACGGGAGGTCCGCCTGGTGGAGGTGATGTCCTCGGCAATGGGGGGCTCATCTACTGGAATCCCGATACTGGTGCCACCGAGCACCTCGTGCCCGAGGGCCTGGAGACGAACGTCGACCCCGGCGTGCTCGGCATTGCAAACGTCGGCGGCACTCTCTGGGTGCAAACCGCCTCTGGGCGAGGGATTCCTGGCAATCAGGGAACGCTCTACCGGGTGGACGAAGATGGGTGGACGAAGGTTGAACCCGACGTCGTCGGCCGCGATGGCACGCGTTACGAGGAATGGACGGCCGTGAACTCCAAGAGACTGCGCGGCTACGACCCCGGCCTCATCGCCGAAGTGCAGTATGCGGACTCAGAGATGGCGGACCGCACCGTCGCCTTTGCGCAATGGAACCCCGACACTCGGGCATTCGAGGTCCTTCCCGCGCCTGCGACGTCGGTCCAAAAGAGGTCGTTTACCGATTTGGGTCCCGTGGTCGTTACCTCCAAGACACTTCGACGCTACGATATCCAACAGGGCGAGTGGCGGCAGATCGGCCGGGCGCTGCCGACGTCCGGTGAGAACATCGCCCAGGTGACCGCCGAGCCCGGGGCTTTTTATCTGAACTCAAAGCGCGGTGACGTGTGGGCGACGCGTGCGACTACGGAGAACGAATGACTTTCCATCGAACGAGATACGTCCTTCTGCTGTCGGTCGTCGCCATCTGCTTGGGCTGCCAGCCCGATCAGCGGCCCGCGGACTGGCGGGTTGATGGTGGGATGGACGCCGACCACGACGACGGTGGTTGGCGGAAGCTGCCCGCGCCGGCGGGAGGCGGCGTTTTTGGCAAGGTCGATGGCCAACTGCTCGCACACCGGAAAACCGATGATGGCCATGAGGTGTCGAGTTTCTCGATGGATGGCCGCGTGTGGCATTCAAAGGGCAAGTCTGAGATTGCATCCAAGCTGACAAATGTGAACGCACCGTCATTCGCGGAGACGTCTCGCGGGCGATACCTGGTCGTTTGGGACGGCTGGGAGAGCCCGCGCAGATTCTATCATGCTCCTCCAGATGAGGACGGTTTCAAAAAGGTCTCGGCAATCGGGGGCTTGGATGGTTTGCAGAATATCTACCAGGTCCAGGGTCGTCTGGTCGCGAGTACCGAAGGTGGCCTGCACCTCCGATCCGGACCGGATACCTGGGAGAACGTCGAGCCACTCCCCGCATATGGCGGGTCAGTCGCTCAGAAGAATGTCGAGGTTGTTGGCGGGACGCTGATCACCTGGTCGGACGCTACTGATGGCACCTTCGTATCGTCGGATCGGGGAGAGTCGTGGACGCGACCCTCTGTCCAGGACGACATGGGGGTGAGCCTTGTGAGTGCGGCGTCGGCCGCAGGTGATCTCTACATGCTTACATATCCCGGTGATGGGCAACGACTGGTTCATTCGGCGGACGGCTTGTCCTGGACGTCCAAGTCAGTTGAATCATCGGTCCCCCTCCGCCATGGGACGCTGACCGGTATGGAGGGTGATCTGTACGTGCTCGATGAACGCCTTCGGCTGGTCCGGATTTCGACGGACTCCGGGGAGACCGAGATCCTGACAGCTCCGGAATTCGACGCTTCCTCGTCCATTAGGCATCCTGATTTGTACTCCACAGGGAGCACGCTCGTGATGTCCCTTACAGCGGGAAGAGGAGGAGATGCGGTCCTGTCGTGGCGTCCTGGGGAAGCCACGTGGACCCTGGAGTCGGTGGCGCGCAAGACGACGTATTGGATGGAGGTCGTCGACGGGGAACTTCTGGCAAGGGGCGGAGTCTATCAGGCCTTTTCTGAGTCGGCTGGTCGCTGGACGCGCACGACGATCCCCAATGAGATGTCGTTCTACTCGGTTAGAGACCGCTTGGTTGGAGTGTCAGACGCCGAAGACTGTCTCTATCTGAAGGACACAGAGGGCTGGCAGCGAGAGGTGCAGTGGACGACGGCCGGCGTCACGATTGGTTGTGACCAGGAACAGACGACCGGTCAGATCGTCGATGTGGACGAATTCCGAAATGGCTACGTCCTCGCGCGAGCCAGGGATTACGGCTCGGGACCCGATGCACCACCGGGTACCAACCAGGGCGGGCTCGTCTACTGGAATCCCACGACCGACGAGGTGGAGTTTTTGGCCTCCGAGGCGCTCCAGTCGGACGGTGCGCCCAATGTTCGCGCGGTGACCAGCACGGATGGCCAACTCTGGGTACGGACGATCGCTCGGAGCCGGTCGGATGACACCACGAGATTTCATCGATACTCGGACGGTGAATGGACGACGCTGCAACCCGACCTGATCACCTTGGATGGGCAGCGCCTGGGGCCGGAGAAGGCTACAGTAAGTTTGTCGTATCGGATGGAAGGGTACGGCTCCACGTTGATGGCGATCGTCTCCTGGGAGGATTCCTCCGGAGAGTGGCTCAAACGGTTCGGGAGATGGAACAGGGACAAGCAGGCCTTCGAGTTGGCACCCGAGCTTCCCAGTGCGGTTGAGTTCCGCGAGTTTACCGAGCGAGGTCCCATCGCGGCGGCCGGCGAAGGCATTTGGCATTTCAACGTTGGCGCCGCCGAGTGGCGCCAGATTGGACCAGCCTTTCCCGTCGATGCATCGGAGGTCATCGAGTTCGCCACCGATGGCACGTCGGTCTATGCGGCCACCGAGGCAGGTCCCATATACGCCACTGAATTCGACGGTGTCGAACCTCGAGATTAATCGCGCGATCAAGCGATTTTCATCGCGATCGAAAGCTTGCTAGGTTCAACGCCGTGCAGTCGGATACCCAAGGGACTTAGCGAGAGATACCGATGAAGATGCGACATGTGACGAGGCTTGCTGCGATACTTGCGTTGGCTCTGATGGCATTTGGATGCCAGCCGGACCAACGCGGCCCCAACTGGCAGAATGACGCCGGCGACGATGCCGAGATGCAGACGGATGCCGACGGCGTCGAGGCTTGGGACGGCGAGTGGACAGGTCTGCCGTCTGTCCACGGCGGCCGGATCGTCGGGAAGGTCGACGGCAAACTCGTCGCAAAGCGACACGGGCAACGCGGAGGGACTCCTGCGATAGCGTACTCGCCGGACGGACGATCCTGGCAGCCGCCGGAGAATTCTCCGGTGATCAGTCTCTTGGAATCGGCCAGAGAGTTCTCTTTCGCCAGGACCGACTCCGGAACCTATCTGATGACGAAGGGGGACGAAGGGCAGAACTCTCTCACTCTTTTAACCGAAGAGGGTGTCGTCGGCGCGATCTCCCTCCCGGGGATTTTGCGACCTAGCAAAGTGGCTTCGGTCGACCGGCGCCTTTTGGTTTTGACCGAAGAAGGGGCTCTGCGCCTACAGAAAGAAGGAGAGGGTGGATGGGCCGACATCGCTCCGACCGAGCGCATGCGCGGCCAGGCCGATATTGCCGTGTTCGACTCGACGATCGTGGTCTCTACGGTGCTCACCAGTCGCACCTACGTGAGCACGGACCTTGGTGAATCGTGGGCCGAGCCGACCGCACCCGGTGAGTATCGGGCGAAGTTGAACAATCTCGCCTCGGCCGGTGGCGAATTCTACACGCTGGGCCGAACCAACGACGGTGGCGGTCTAAATGACCCGTCGGAGTGGAAGATCTGGCTGCTGGAGTCGTCGGATGGCGTCGACTGGGAGCCGACCGAGCTGGATGTCGACGTTCCGCTGATGGTCGGATCGATTGCAGAGCTGGATGGCGAGCTCTACGCGCTGGACCTGGAGTCCAGGCTGGTCCGAATCGATCGGCAGGAGGCAAATACCGAGTTGATGGTCGACGCCGACTTCGAGGCGTCGAACCGAACCGGCCAGCTCTGGAAGGTCGGCTCGCGGCTGGCGACGACCGCCCGCGAGCAAAACTCGGCCATCCTCACGTGGGGGCCCGGCGAGGATCGGTGGTCGCTGCCACTGGCCCTTCCAGCGCGGCCGACGACCGTGGCCGCCGTCGAGGGCGGGCTGTGGGCGAAGTCCGGCGTCCTGCAAGAGTTCCAATCCCCGGCGATTGGTTGGGACCACTCGATCGCGCCGCGCAGCACCGACCTGTGGACCCCGTCGGATCAGATGCTGGCTCACCGCAAGCACGCCGACTGCCTGTTTCGCCGCACGGCCGACGGCTGGGAGCCAGGGCTTCTGTGGATCAGCAGTGGCACGATGGTCGGTCGATGTCCGGAACGGACCTCGGCTGGATACATCAGCGACGCGGTCGCGTACCGAGATGGCTTTGCGGTAGGTCGAACCGGCGAGATTCTGACGACCGGCGGTCAAGGCGACCCGGATCTGGCGGGCAACGGAGGGCTCATCTACTGGAATCCGAACGAAGGAACAGCAAGCCTCTTGGTGCCCGAGGATGCTCGGGACCAGGAGCGTCCCAGGGTCGCCTCGGTGGCAAATGCCGGCGGCACGCTGTGGGTGCAGACCCGCGAAGGCGACGGGCTTCCCGGCAGCAATGCGACCCTGTACCGGGTCGACGAGAACGATTGGACGGCCAAGACGCCGGCGGTCGTCGATAGTGGCGGCAACCGACACGACCAGGGGAGCTCCATACTCGGCACCGACCTGCACGGCTACGACGAGGGACTGTTCGCCGTGGTGGGATACCCCAGGCAAAATTCCGATGACAAAAACGTCGCGTTCGGCCGCTGGGACGAAGAAACTCAGGCCTTCGAGGCCCTGCCAAAGCCCGCCGACGGCATCCTTCGCCGCACCTTCACACAGGTCGGGCCCGTGGCGATTACCTCCGATGCGCTGTGGGTCTGGGACCTGGACGGCGACGGGTGGGCGCAGGTGGCCGAATCGCTGCCGGTCGGTGGATCGAAGATCGTGCACATCACCGCCGACCCGGACGTCATCTACATCAGCTCTCAGACGGGGCTGATCTGGGAGACGCGTCGAGCTGCTCCCACAGACCGATAGCGGCAAGGGCGGCGAGGTTGGCGAACAGTAGCGGCGCAAAGACGGGGGCGCCGAAGATGACTTTGTACCAGAGGCTCGGGCCGCTGCTGGCCAGACTGCCGGCCAGGTGAAGCCCGGCGCCGACGACGCCGACGACCACCTGAATTCCCATCACGCCCACTGTCCACTGAAGCAGCGGCCGGTCGTCGGAGAAGAAAAACGACGCGCCCAGAAACGCCACGGCAAAGCCCGCCGCGCCCACCGAGATCCACTCGGACGGGTAGAAGAACCCGTTTTGGGCGTGATCCAGAAGCGACAGCCCGAAGTTGCCGATCCAGCCGGCCAGTGCCAGAAACAAGATCCAGCGGCCCCAGTCGTCGTGCTCGGTGCGATTCAGAATCAGCAGAAGGCCGACCCCGGCGTACGAAAGCGGCGCCACGAAGGGCGCGGCATAGACCAGGCTGATCAGCGTCTGGTGGGCAAAGAACGAGCTCTTCAGGTGCAGAAACATCCCGCCGACGCCCACGGCGAGAGAGCAAGTTCCGACGATGAGTCCGGCCCAGCGGTCAAATCCCTCCTGCCATCGGCGTCGGACCAGCCCCGGCAGCAAAAACAGGGGCGCGATGGCCGAGAAGTAGACGGGCAGCCACTCGATTTCGACCGCGAAGTCATTGACCGAGTGCGCCATGTAGACGTCGACGGCCAGAAACGCCAGATTCACGAAGACAAAGACTTCCAGCAGCCACCGACGAAGTGCCCCGCCGTCCTCGAAGGGGGTCTCGACACCGAGGAGCGTCATTCGGCCTCCTCTTTTTTCTCATCGTCTCCCTCGTCGTCTTTTTCTCCGGCTTTGGCGCGGATCTCGTGGGCCATCTCCTTGAGCTCGACCTTGTGCAAAAGCAGCTCGTAGTTGCCGTGCCACTGCACGAAATCGGGCCCGCCCATAAAGGCGCCGTGCTTGGCGGTGCGGCCATAGTAGTGCCACAGGTCAAAGTAGATGAACTCGATCATCTCGTCGAAGGGCTGGGGCGTCAGCAGGCCGTCCTCGCGCAGCCCATCCATCAGTTGTTCCATCTCTTTGACCTTCTCGTTGGTGGTGCGGACCACCGTCTCGGCCTCTTTGTAGAAGGTGTCGATACGGTCCTCGGCATGGCACTCCATGCAGACCTGCTGCATGTTGTCCTGGCCGCGCTGGTAGTTGGGCCGTTTCTCGGAGACTGCTGAGAACAGGTACCACGACAGGCGTTTGCCGACGTTGTGTGTCACCCCATTGCCCTCGAGCCCGCTCATGTGACAGGTCGAGCAGGTCGGAACGGGCATGTCCTTGGTCGTCAGCTCCTTGGGGTCGGCGTCCAGATTCATGTGCGCTTTCTGCGAGTTAAATAGCACGCCGTGTTTGGACTCCTTGAAGATCTCGAGCTGGGAGTGGTCCGGCCCCATGTGGCACTGGCCGCAGGTCTCGGGCATGCGCGCCAGCCGCACCGACGCCTTGTGGGCGGAGTGGCACTCGGTACAGGTGCCGATCGAGCCGTCGGGGTTGGGCCTTCCGATGCTGTGACACGCCCCGCACCCGCTGGCGATGGCGCCCGGCCCCTCCATCTGGGCGAGCTTGTTGGCAGGCCGGTCGACCGCCTCGGGATGGTACTTCTTGGCGTATTCGAGCTGCTCTTCGGTGAAGGCATCGCGTCCTTTGACCGCCGCCCAGGCCGGCGCGGCGTGGCGGCTGCGGCGATATTGATCGTACTCATTGGCGTGGCACGTCGAGCAGTTCTTCGACGTGACGGTCTCGCCGATCGTAAACCCGCGGTGGTCGACCTTCTTTTGGTTGTCGGCGGGCTGGTGGCAATCCAGACACGTCACGCCCTCTTTGGCATGGACGCTCGACTCGAACTGATGCACCACGGCCCCGGTCTCGCGGGAGTGGCACTCGGCGCACTTGCCCGTCGCTTTTACGTGCTCGGGTGTCGGTTGTTCGACCTGGTGGTCCGGTCGAGCCCGGTTGAACAAGAACGCAGCGACGACGAGGGCTGTCCCAAGAAAGACAGCCAAGAACACATGCTTAAATTTCATTGGAAGCCCATGGAGGTCTATTCATTTTACACGCCCATTTAAGGGATAAGCCATGGGGTCCATGGGCGCAAACGGATTTCTGGCCCCTTCGGCCTCACAGCTGGGAAAACACCGACCGCTGGTTACCTTTGCTGCGTATGGATTCAACTTGATGTCCTGGCACGGAGCACCGCATTGCCCGAACCCGTAGAGAAGAAGTCGGAGTTGCATGGAGCCACCAAACTGGCGGTCGACGCCATCATCGAGGTGACCGACCTGGTGGAGGCGGTGCATCACACGACGTCTACGCTCGGAGGGCTCTTGAGTTGGTCGGAAAACCAGCGCATGTGGGGCATCTCCGGGTTCGTGTACGGGAACATCCGCCGCATTACCCGGCTGGTCGGCTCCGGGGTCGACCTGGGCCTGCAGCCTCTCGTCGATCGGATCGATCAGACGGAGGCCTCGCCGGCACGTGAGTCGGTCATTGCGGCGGTCAACGGCGTGATCGGTGATTACTTGGTCGAGACCGACAATCCGTTGGCCATCCCGATGGAGTTTCGTCGCGAGCGCAAGACGATTCGCATCGATGACGGAGAACTCCAGGGAGACGGCCCGACTTCCAACAAGATCCTGGTGTTGCTCCACGGCTCCTGCGCCTCGGACCATCACTGGACGCGAAACGGCCACAATCACGCCGAGCGGCTGGCCGAGGAATTCGGATATTGGCCCGTCCATCTGCGGTACAATTCCGGGCTTCACATCTCCGAGAATGGTCGAGCCTTCGCCGGAAAGCTGCAGGAACTCGTCGACGTGTTGCCCGAAGACGTGGAATTGACGTTCCTTGGCCACAGTATGGGTGGGTTGGTGGCCCGCAGCGCGTACCACTACGCCACCCAGGCCGGGTACGACTGGGTCGACCGTCTCCAGAAGTTGGTCTGTCTGGGTGCACCGCACCACGGTTCGCCGCTGGAGCGCTACGGCAACTGGGTCGACACGCTGCTGCAGATCAGCCCGTACAGCGCACCCTTCGCCCGGCTGGGACGGATCCGAAGCGCCGGAGTCACGGACCTTCGCTACGGCAACCTGGTCGACGAGGACTGGGAGGGGCGCGACCGATTCGAGAAGACCGACGACCTGCGTACGCCGGTGCCGCTACCGGAAGACGTCGAATGCTACGCCGCGGCCGCCAGACTGGCGGAATCCGACACCGAGAACTGGAACGGAGTCGGCGATGGGCTCGTGCCCGTCGAGAGCGCTCTGGGACACCACGAAAACCCCGATTTCGAGCTCGGCTTTCCCGAGCCCCATCAGGCCGTCTTCGGCGGCATCGGTCACCTCGATTTGCTCGACGACCCACGTGTCTACGATCAGGTAAAAACGTGGTTGTCATGACGTTTGGAATTCACTTCAACGGAGAGGCCCCCCATGTCGCATGAAGGACAGTTTGTCTGGTTCGAGCTCAACGCCAACGATGCGGACAAGGCTACCGATTTCTATACCTCGGTGATCCCCTGGGGGACCGAAGTCTCGGAGATAGAGGGAGACGCACCTCCCTACACGATGTGGACCGCTCAGGGGGAATCGATGGGCGGGGTGATGAACATGCCCGAAGAGCCCAGAAAGCAGGGTGTTCCCCCGCACTGGCTCGGATACGTCGCTGTCGATGATATCGAGGATACGCTCGAGCGCATCGAGGAGCTCGGTGGCAGCCGCGTGACCGAGCCGATGAACATCAGCGAAGAGGATCAATTCTGCGTGGTCGAAGACCCTCAGGGTGCGGTCTTCTGCCTTTACCATTCCGATTCGGAGGGGATGGAGGACTGGGAACCGCTGGACCAGAATACCCCGGGCAATGCCTCTTGGATCGAGCTGGTCACCGATGATGCCGAAGCTGCGTGGGAGTTCTACAGTGAACTCTTTGGGTGGGAGAAGGGCGAGACGATGACGCCCGAACCGGGCTTCACCTACCAGATGTTCGAGTGGGACGGGCAGACCTGGGGCGGCATGTACACGATGCCCGACGAATACGACGCGCCCCCGCACTGGCTGTACTATTTCACCGTCGAGGACATTGAATCGTCGGTCGAGCGCGTTCGAGATAAGGGCGGCGAAGTCTTCAACGGACCGGAGGAGGTACCCGGCGGAGACCTCGTAGCCCATTGCCGCGACCCCGAGGGGGCCGTCTTTGCGCTGCACCAGACGGCGCCGGGTCACTAGAAAGCGGGACACTAGAAACAACGGAGGAGCCGATGCGCGTACTCGTCGCATACGGAAGCAAGAAAGGCGGTACTAAAGGGCTCGCCGAGGCAATTGGCGAGGGGATCGAAGAGAGTGGCGTGACCGTCGACGTGATGCCGGCCGACCGGATCGACGGGCTCGATCAGTGGGACGCAGTGGTCGTCGGCGGGGCTCTTTATGCCTGGATGTGGCATCGCGATGCGCGGAGGTTTCTAAAGCACCACCGCCGGCAGCTCCGCGAGATGCCCGTCTGGGTCTTCTCGAGCGGTCCGCTGGACGAGTCGGCCGAAGAACGCGAAATCCCTCCGGTCGGACGCCTGGGAAGCTGGATGAACAAGATCGAGGCAAAGGCCCACCGGACCTTCGGCGGTCGCATCACGGCCGAGCAGCGAAACGAACTTCCCGAAGGTGACTGGCGCAACATGGACGATGCCCGCCAGTGGGGGCGCGAGATCGCAAAAGCTGTGAGGGAAGTGGGCCCGCGGACCGAACCGCTCCCTGAGCAGGAGAGCCGCCGGGAACGTCGCCTGCGCAATGTGGCCGCTGCCCTGTGCATGTTCACGGGGCTGACCGCCTTGTTCGGCGGCGGCGCGTTGATCCTGTCGCCGACCGGCGGCGCGTCGCTGGGGCTTCCGATGTCACTGCTGGAGGGCACGCCCTTCAACACCTACCTGATTCCGGGCTTTCTTCTCTTCTTCGTCGTCGGCGTGTCGAACCTGTTCGCCGGCGTACGGCTGATTCGACGCCTGACGTCCGCCGATATGTACGCCGTCGCCGCCGGCGGGATCTTGGCCATCTGGCTGGTGACCCAGATGGTCATGCTCAATACCGTCGCGTTTCTGCACGTCCTCTACATGGTCGTCGCCGTGGCGACGATGGGCACGGCGTTCGGCGCCTGGTGGCAGCGCCATCGCGGAGAAGAACGCCAGCCCGGGGAGTTGGTTCAGGGGGAGTAGAGGTCAGGGAGTCTGCGGAAGGGATTCTTTCTTCCCGCGGTCGATGATCGACTGCAGTTGCTTTCTGTACTGCTCCCACGGGGGTAGGCCGACTTTCTGTCGACGCGCGTCGAGTTCCGACTTGTTCTTCACCGGCTTGAGTACGACCTCGCCGTCTTTGACCTCGACCTGCGTGCCGTAGATCTGGGGTTTGCCGCTGGCCAGGCGCACCTTGTCGCGCAGGTAGGCTTCGTGGCGCGCCGGAGCGTTGCCGGCGTCGACCGCTTTGGTGAGTTCGCTCAGAAAGTACCGTTGCAGTCTCGGTCGCTCGTCGGCGTGTTGGGCGAGGATCCAGGCGGCGTTTTGCCCCTCCTGCCCGACCTCTGCGCGTGTCGGCCAACCGTCATTTTTCCTGATCAGAAGCCGCAACTGAACGGCATGACGCCGGTCGGCCGCTGCGATCTTTTGTTCCAATTCTGGCGAGGGGTCCTCGAAACTGCTGAGTTTGCGTCGCAAGGCCTGATCGGTACGCCGCATCTTCAGAAGTTGCACCGCCATCCGCTTGTCGAAGGCCTTTTTCTCTGCGGGGGTCTGCTGGGACGCGCAACCGGCTGAGAAAAGGCCAAATGCTGCTGCGACGATGGCGATTTTGCCGAATGGGTTGCGAAGCATGGCGAGCTTTGTCACGTTGACCGTACGTTCAGAAATAGACGAGGGTCCCGGCCAAATGTGTGACTGGCCGGGGTGAAAACTCATTCAAGTGATCTATTGGGAGGCGCGATGCGCAATGTGATTTTGTTGGTCATGGTGTTCGGTCTGCTCGGAGCGTCGTGTGGTGGCGGAGGTAATTCGGATCCGGGATCCTGTGGAGATTTCAACGAACGAATCTGCGCCAAGGCAGCCCAGTGCGCGGATAGTTCAGGAGAGTTCGGCGTGCGAGTCGGACTAGAAGGCTCCGCAAATTATACGTCGGAATCCGAATGCAATCAGGATGAAACTCTGACGGAAGTGATGCTCGATGAATCCGTCTGCAATCAAGCCAGCGACTCTGAGGTTCAAGCCTGCGATCAACAGATTCAAATGTCTCAGTGCGCTGCAATGGACAATGAACTGTACGTCGACACCGAGTGTGGGTTTAGTGGAAGGTGAATCATGGAACTTGGAGGCGTGATGCGCAATGCGATGCTTTTGGTGATGATCTGTGGTTTTCTCGGAAGTTCATGCGGCGGAGACAGTGGTCCTGATTCCGGTCCCTGTGCTGATTTTAGTGAACGTCTCTGTGCCAAGGCGGTTGAGTGCCAAGACAGCAGCGGAGAGTTCGACGTGGCCGTCGGGACTTCCGGCGTTGGGACCTACACCAGCTGTAGCGAGTCGCAGTGCGTGGATTTTGTGCTCTTCAGCGAGAAAAACTGCAACGATGCGAGCGAGTCCGAGCAGCAGGCCTGTGAGGGTCAGATCGAAGCGGCCCAGTGTGGTTCGGGCGACAACAGAATTTTCGTGAACGAATCCTGCGACTTCTAGGTGTCGGTCAGTATCTCGTCCTGATCCGCCTGGTCCTCGCGCATCTTGGTCTCCAGAAACTCAAGGAAGGTCTCGACGCGTTTGGGGACCAGCCGCCGGCTCGGGTAGAGCGCCCAGATGCCGCCGTGGTCGGGGACCAGGTCGTCGAATAATGGGACCAAATCGCCCGACGCGATGTAGCGTTCCACCGCGTAGGAGGGCAGCCGGACGATCCCCTGGCCCTCCAGCGCCGCTTTGCGCATCAGCGTGAACAGGTTGGTGGCAATCGGGCCGGATACGTCGATGGTGACCGTCTCGTTGCCATCGATGAATCGCCAGTTCTTGAGCGGCGAGTGATCCAGCGACGTGATGCAGGCGTGGTCGGTCAGATCCGAAGGTGTCTCGGGGCGGCCGGCGCGCTCCAGGTACGATGGCGACGCGCACACTCGATAGGCGTTGTCGGCCAGCCGCCGGCCGATCAATGACGAATCCTCGGGGTTGCCCTCCCGGATCGCCACGTCGAAGGAGTCCGAGACGACGTCCAGGATCTGGTCGGTCAGCAAGACCTCGATCTCGATGTCGGGGTAGGCGTCGCGGAACTGACACAGGATCGAACTCAGCCACAATTGCCCGAAGGTTGGGGGCGCCGAGATCGAAAGCGTACCCCGGGTCTGATCCGCCAGCGCCGAGACCGTATCCCGGGCGGCGTCGACCTGTTCCAAAATCTCTCGACACTCCTGCAGGTAGTACTCACCCTCGGCCGTCAACGACAGGCTGCGGGTGGTGCGTTGCAGGAGGCGCACGCCCAGGCTCTCCTCCAGTTGTGAGACCTGCTTGCTGACCGCGGAATTGCCCACGCCCAGTGAGCGAGCCGCCGCCGCAAAGCTCCCCTGCTCGACGGCCTCGACGAACATTTCCATCGCGCGCAGGGTCTCCATGATTGTTTCCAAATAGGAAAGGGTCCTTGGAATCGTTTGGCGGTTCTCAGCCCCGGGATCCGACACTACGTTCGGCGGCCTCAGAGGCGAGAGTCCTCGCATCGATGATTGTGAATAAGGAGGCCGAAGATGTCGACTCTATTTTCCGTACTTGTTCCGCTATTCGTGGCCATGGCGCCACTGACGGTGGTGCCGCTGTTTGTCAGCCTGGTCGAAGGCAAAAGCGTTGAAGAATCCCGAGAGCTCGCCAGAAACGCCATCATTACGGCGCTGGGGCTGGCGGTCGTCATCATCTTCAGCGGTCAGGCGCTGTTCCGGTTCCTGTCGATCACCGTCGACGACCTGCGCGTCGGCGGAGGTCTGATTTTGCTTATTCTTTCGGTCCACGACCTGGTCTTCTCCGGCGAGTCCCGCAAAGAGGAGTCGGTCGGCGGTGACCCGGGCATCGTGCCCATCGGCACACCGCTCCTTGTGGGCCCCGCCACCATGACCGCGTGCGTCACCCTGGCCGACATCCACGGCCGTGGCATCGTCCTGGCCGGCCTGCTCATCAACCTGGCCCTGGTCGGCACGCTCCTGTACTATCAGGACATCGTCACCAAGGTCTTAAACCCCGGAGTCTCGAAGGCCTTCGGTAAGGTGATGTCGCTGTTTTTGGCCGCCATCTCGGTCTCGATGATCCGCACGGGCCTGCAGGCGATGATCACCGGGGCGGCGTGACAGGAAGGTATCCCATGAGTGAGTTCAAGTCGCGAGAGTTGACAGATCCGAACCGGGAGCTCCTGGCGGCAGCCCGGGAGCTTTTCGAACGGCGATATGAGCCGGGGCGCCACCATGTGGCAGCGGCGCTGCGGACGGAGTCCGGTGACATCGTGACGGGCATGAATCTGGAAGCGAGCGTCGGGCCGACCGACGTGTGTGCGGAGGTCGTGGCCATCGGTCGCGCGGCCACCGAGGGGCTCGATGACATCGAGTCGATCGTCGCCGTCGCCGAAGACGACATCATCCTCGCGCCGTGTGGCAACTGCCGGCAGCTCATCTCCGACTTTTCGACAAATCCGACGGTGATCGTTCCCGACGACGAGGGTCAACCTGTTGCCACGAAGCTCGACCAACTTCTCCCGTGCGCAGTCGGCCGGTAGCTACGGCTAGTCGCTCAACTTTCCGCTGGTCGACTAATCGTTCGAGATTTGGCCCTCGAATTCCTCGAGTCCCAATGTCTCTGAATCCTCCGCCTGCAGGTCCTCTAGACGTTTCCGATCCGCCTTGTTTTCGAGATACTCGAGGAACTGGAGGTCTTCGATCGGGACCACGGCTGCTTGCGGCTCCCCGTGTTTGTTGACGACAAAGCGGCGGTCCTTGAATCGCACGAGTTCGAGTACTTTGCGGATCTGCCTACGCAGGTCCGTTGCTCCGATATAGGTGCGATCATCCCCCTGCTCTGCGTCTCCGAGATCTTCCGTGGCTTCGGCATCTGGCTGTGCAGTCATGGCCATGCCCTCTCTGGCGGTCTCGTTGATGCGGACTTCTCCGAGCGGTTCCAGATTACACAGTCTATACAAATTTAATAGATTGTACATTCCTCGCCCACCGCTCACACATCGGGTGGGCTGATGACTGTTGACAAAGAGAAACAACCCGTTCGGATCGACGGGTCTAATCGGGTGTAGCCTGGCGATTAAACTTGCTTTTACGCCGGGGAGGGAGGCTTCCCGGTCGAAGCGTTTCATTCGTTTCTCTTGGTCAACGAAGAGGTACACCCATGAGTTGGAGCGTCGATACGTCTCATTCGTCCGTCGGTTTTTCGGTTCGCCACATGATGGTCTCCCGGGTCTCGGGGGAGTTCCAGGACTTCGAGGCGGAGGTCGATCTCGATCCCAACAACCTCGAGGACTCTCACGTTCGGGCCGTCATCGATACGAGAAGCATCGACACCGGCGACGACGAACGGGATGAACACCTTCGCTCTGAGGACTTCTTCAAGGTCGACGACTATCCGACCATCGAATTCGAGAGCAAAGAGATTAGCTCGAACGGAAACGGCGAATTCGAGGTCACCGGCGATCTCACGATCCGCGATGAGACCCGCACCGTGACGCTGACGGGCACTCAGCAGGGCCCGGCCGAGGACCCCTGGGGCGGCCGCGTCGTCGGCTACAGCCTCGAGGGTGAAATCGATCGCGGTGACTTCGGGCTGACCTGGAATCAGGCGCTCGAGACCGGTGGCGTCCTCGTCGGCAAAGAAGTCTCACTCGAGATCGACGCCGAGGTTACTCAGCAAAAAGAGGAAAGCTGAGCTCAACTCTCGGCAAGCATGTCGACGACGGGACATTCCGTGGCGGGTAGCTCGCCTGGACAGACCTCGCCCAGGGATTGCAGGCCTTCGATCTTGCGCTGCAGGCGCTCCTTTTCCCTCCGGAGCGCTGCGATCCGCTCTTCGGTGATTCGGCCGAGCTCATCGCAGGTCTCGCCGCGGTCCCGGCGCTCGAAGAGCTTACGGATGTCCTCCAGTTTCAGCCCGAGTTCCTTGGCGCGTTGGACCGCATGAATCCGCCGCACGAGGCCCTCCGGATACATCCGGTATCCGGAGGAATCCTCGCGCGGCGGCTCGGGGATCACGCCCTCCTGTTCCCAGTAGCGGAGCGTGTCCCTGGAGACCCCGCTTTGGTCGGCGACTTCGCCAATTCGAAGCGTGTCGTCTTGCATCGTTGTCTCCCGGCCGGTCTTGGCCTCAGCTTTCGCGAGCAGCTTCGACTTCCGGAATCATCTCGTCGGTGATGAAGGACTTCACTCGATCCGAGCCGCCAATCTCCATCTCGACGGGACCGTCGTGGGGGTGAACCGTGACGTCGAACTGAAAGAAGGGGCAGCAGGCGTGCTCGGCCTTCACGAACTGGAACAGCCGTGCCAGCACCTCGTCGTCGTCGCGGAACTCAAACAGATACCCCTGTTCGGTCTCATGATAACGGTCCATTCCGTCTCGAAACAGGGCTTCGACATCCGGTCGGCGCGCTTCTTTCTGCGCTTCGGAGAGTCGGCAGGCGAGCGATTCATCGTTCTGCGTACTCATGGTGCGTTCCTCGATTGTTGCGGTGTATGAACAACGTCTACTCCCTCCCCCCATGCTCATCCCGTCAACAGGCGAGGGGTTGGAGGCGACTCGAGGGTTTCGGGCCGTCCACTCTGTCCAATTCGTATGCTAGAATGTGTCCAAAACGTATGGTAGCGGGTTTCGTGCAGTCGATGCACGAAACGACTCGTAGATCCTGCACGAAAGGTGGAGTAGAAGACAGTCCAGCCGGGATTGCTGGCGCGCAGGCCGATTGTTACCTTAGGGGAGACTTCTCTACGCACCGGTACAAAGGCTCAGCCATGGCCACCGATCCTGTCGACAGGACAAACCAACGCGAGTGGACGGTCGCCGATTACATGGCGATCGAGGACGATGAACATCGTGAACTGATCGAGGGGGACCTGCGCATGACTCCGGCGCCGAATACTTTCCATCAACGGGCCGCCATGGATCTGGGGCGCCAGTTTGCGAACTTCATTCGTGAACGTGGTCTCGGTGAGTGTTTTCTGGCCCCCTTCGACGTCGTCCTTTCTGAACAGACGGTCGTCCAGCCCGACTTTGTCTACGTCGCTGCCGACCGATTTGACGGCCTGTACGATGGCCATGGATTAACTGGCGCTCCGGACCTCGTCATAGAGATCATCTCGCCGGGTACCGAGCGTCGCGATCGTATCGAAAAACGTCGTCTATATGCCGATTCGGGGGTTCCCTGGCTGATTCTAGTCGAACCTCAAGAGCAACTCGCCGAGGTCTTCAGACTCGACGATCAGGGCCAGTACATGTTGGATGCAGATGCCGGCGCCGACGAACAGCTTACCGTCGGTCTCTTCGATCAACTCGAAATCGACCTTGGGGACGTTTGGTTTGAGGAACCCGACACGGATGCCGGCAAACAGACATGACGCATCCAGGCGAGATGCCGTCTGAGGCACGAGACCCCATGGCAGACAAGTACAGATCCAATGCGGGGGCCATCCTGCGCCGAAACGACGGGCAGATCCTTATGTGTCACAAGGTGAACGGAGGCGACTATCCTTGGCAATTCCCCCAGGGAGGCGTGCATTGCGAGGAGTCTGTCGAGCAAGCGATGTGGCGCGAAATCTCGGAGGAGCTGGGGCTGGAGAACCCCCGAGAGCTGTGCCGCCTCGTCGACCGTGGGCCTCCGGTCTGCTACCCGTTCTCAGAACCGAAGGGCGAGTACGTCGGCCAACGCCAAACGTTGTTTGTACTCGACTTCCTGGGTTCCGAGTCGCAGTTCGACTTGGATCATGAGCGCAACCCGGAATTCGACGCATTTCGTTGGGTGACCTTGGAGGCCTCCCTTGAACTTCTGGTCCCGGCGAAACGACCGGTCCTCCGGCGCACGATCGACGCAGTTTGACCGCTGAAGCACCAAAGGTTGGGAGTCCGCATCAACGTATCCAATTTCACCGATAGGCAGGGTCAACCCCACGACCGCTACGTCGTGGTGGGGACCTCTGGCTCGGGCAAGACGACGGTGTCTGCCAACCTCGCCGCCGAATTCGGTCTGGAACACATCGAACTCGATGCTTTGCATTGGCTGGAGGACTGGACAGAGCGGCCGCCGAAGGAATTTCGTGTTCTAGTGGATCGGGAGACCCGGGAGGGGCGCTGGGTGGTCGACGGGAACTACTCTGCCGCCCGGGACATCGTCTGGCCCAGGGCCGACGCCATCGTCTGGCTCGACCTGCCTTTTCACGTGGTGATGGCCCGGGTCATCAAGCGAACGTTGGGGCGTATCCTGACTGGGCGTACCCTGTGGAGCGGAAATCAGACCAGCTTTCGGCGGGCGTTTCTGAGCCGCGATTCGATCATCCTGTGGGCCGCCCAGACCTGGAAGCGACGCCGGAAGTCATATGCGAGGCTTCTCTATGAGAGCGAATGCGACCACCTCGACATCTTCCGCGTCCGTTCGGCGTCAATGGGGGATGTCGACGTACGCCGGGCGGCAGACTGATCAGGTCGACTCCAGCCATGAGACGTCCATCTTGTCTTGGTCGCGTCCAAGAGCCTTCTTGTTTCGTATTAGGGCGTCGCGACCGATGTACCAGACGGGGATGGAGCCATAAGACCCTTCCACTCGCGAGTTCCATGCCGATCTAAAATCAACTGCTTCGATGCTGGTTACGAAATCGATTCGGTGGGGCGGTATACCCAGTTGAATGACGTTGCCCGGGGTCGAGAAATCGTCGGCGCTTAGGTCGAGGCCTCGGAACCCAAAGTCCTCAAGTGCCTCGATGATCTTTCCACCATTGTCTTGGGTCGGATCCACGAAGACATCGAGGCCCTTCGTGTATCTGGGTTTGGCATGAAACGCGACGGCATGGGCACCGACGATCAGGTAGCGGACCTCACGATCGTTGAAATATTCGAACAACTCTTCGAAGTCTTCCGAGATCTTCATCTCCGCTCACCTTTTCGTTCAGGCGCATGTCTTCGACGACCGCCACCCGTTCATCACCGGTCATTTGAGCCCAGAACTCCCGGTCGGCCTCTTCGGCTTCTTCGTGGGAGGAACACTTTCTAAGCCAGATATCACTCATGACGTGTACCTCACCCGTAATCTTGCAGCAGTTGCTGCAGGTTGCGTCCGCGGGCATACCCTCGGGCCTCGATCGTACGGAGGGCCTCGCGGGCAGCATTGAGTTCGTCTTCGTCCGCAATCTCAACCAACTTTCCCAAATCGATGCCATCTTGCGGACGGCTCTCGTCATCGTGTGACAAGACTTTCAGCGCAATCAGGTGGCCGAGGCGAGCGACGGGGACCTCCACTCCCGGCGCGAGTTCGAGTACCTCTGCTTCGGCCGCGATCTCCGGTTCGAGGCCGGACGAAGCGAACATCAGGTCTACGATAGCTTGATCATCGTCGGTGGTCCCGCGAGACCGGATCGTCGCGAGGCGTTCCGTGGCTTCCTGCTCGACGACCGAACATATTTGGAATCCCTGCTCACGCCATGTTCGGACGAATTCTTCAGCTTCTGCGTCGTCGGCCACAGAGACAACGATGTCGATGTCCCGCGTGAATCGTGGTTCCACGTAGGCCGAGACTGCCAATCCCCCGATGAGGGCCCAGTTGTGGCCGAGCTGACCCAGGTGCTTGGCAACCGTTTGAAGATTGTCGAGAAGAGTCGTCGTCACAGAATGGTATCCGGGTCCACAGGCCGTCCTTCGGCGTCGCCGTGAGGCGAGTGGTCTGGGTGGAGGAGCCAGTCGTTGAGTCGCTCTTGGATCTCCTCGTCCGATTCATCTGGATGCCGTCGGCGAAGTTGCGACCGCTTCATCTCAATCCCTGACTGCATGAGATCGAGCGCACAGCGGAGCCGCTCTTCGCAGGCTTTCTTAGTCATGTCATCCATGGGGCGGCCTCGTCACTGTGGGGCTCGACTTGTTCGGCAGTATACCATCTGGTCGCGGCTGCGGAAACGCTTCGACTCCCCTCGATTTGACACCTGAAGGCGGGCTCAGTAGGAGTAAAGGGCGTTTGAGCGACGAACCGACGGCAGGCGACGCCATGACTTCAGGCCAGACCAACATGTGGAGGGGAAGGATCCTGTTGCCCCTTCTATGTCTGGGGATCTGGCTCGTTGGGAGTGCGCCGGGCGATGCGGTGGCGGTTTCGTCTGACGGATGCTGCGACGCGGCGACGGCGGCGATGTCGACGGCCTCCGACGGGTCGTCTGCGAACGCCGAGACGTGTCCGACCTGTGAGTGCGTCGAGACGGCGTGCCAGACCTGTTTTCTGGAGGAGGCGCCGCGAGTCGAGCGACGGATCGTTCCCGAGTCCCGGCGGATCGACACGCCGTCCGTTTCGCCGGCCGTCCGCGTTGCACTGCGCGCCAATCCGCCGCGCGCTCCCTCCCGAGGGGACGCTCGGACCCACGATTCCCGCCGACACCCACCACAGACCCCGCTTTATCTTCACCATCAGCGCCTGCTGATTTGATGGGCTGAGTTTGCATCCGAGCAAACTCAGTGCCTCCATGTCTGTGGATTGAAGCATGCGACTCATCACAATTGGTTTGATCGTCGTCACCCTCGTCGGGTGCGACACCTCTGATGCATCCTCCGGCGAAGATACGCCTGCTCCCGAAAAGAAGACGGAGTCGGCCCCGCCCGAGGAGTCCCCCAACGGGATTCGTTTGAGCGAAGGCGCACAGAAGCGTCTGGAGATCCGGACCGTGCCTGTAGAGACCGGCCGGCTGGAGAGTTCCGTCGAGGCTCCGGCCAAGGTCACCTTTAACCCCGACCGTCGTTCCCACGTCTCGCCGCTGGTGGCCGGACAGGTCAGCCGGATGCGCGTCTCCGTGGGAGACCGGGTCTCGGCCGGCGAGGTCGTGGCGGTGATGCGCAGTCCCGAGCTGGGCGATGCCCGCGCGGCGGTCACCGAGGCGAAGGTCGCCGTTCAAGTCGCCGAGGATGACGTCGAGCGCTCACGGGAGCTGCGCGAAAAGGTCATCATCTCGGAGCGCGAATTCATCGAGGCGAAGGGGACCCTCGACCAGGCGAAGGCCCGGCTGCAGGCGGCGCGCTCCCGGCTGGAGAGTCTGGGTGTGTCGGCGGGCAGCGGCGCCAGTTACCCGGTCCGCGCCGGTATCTCCGGCACCGTGACCGAGCAGCTCGCGTCGGTCGGCGAGACGCGCGGCCCCGGTCAGCGGCTTGTGCGAATCGGGGACCGCAGCGCGGTCTGGGTGGTGGCCCACGTCTACGAATCCGATTCTGGGAAGGTGAAAGAGGGCATGGAGGCCCGGGTCACCGTCGAGGCACACCCCGAGGCCCACTGGGATGGGACGGTCGACTGGATCGGCGAGGGTCTGGAGGAGGCGACCAAGACCCTGCCGGTCCGGGTCGTGCTCAAGAATGAAGACGGCCGACTCAGGCCCGGGATGTTCGGGCAGGTCCGGTTGATGCCCAAATCGGTCGACGATCCGGTAGCCATCGTTCCCGTCGATGCCGTCCAGCGAGTCGGCGGACGGGAATTCGTCTTCGTGCCCGGCTCCAACCCAGGTGTCTACGAGCGGCAGGAGGTCCAAACGGGCGTCGAGTCCGACGGTCTCGTCGAGATCACCGGCGGGCTCAAGGCCGCCGAAACCGTCGTCTCGAAGGGCTCGTTCGAGCTCAAGACCGCCTTCCGCTCGAGGTAAGTACCCATGCTCGACAAAATCGTTCAGACGTCGCTCAAAAATCGTCTCCTGGTCCTCGTCTTCACGGCGGGCATCGTCGGGCTGGGCTACTGGTCGTATCAGACCATTCCGGTCGACTCGTATCCGGATCGCACGCCGACGATGGTGCGGATCTTTACCGTGGCGCAGGGCCTGTCGCCCGTCGATGTCGAAAAACAGATCAGCTATCCGATCGAGATCTCGATGTACGGGCTGCCCCAGCTCGATCGGGTGACCTCGACGTCGGTCTTCGGGCTGTCTCAGGTCAACGTCTACTTCAAAGACGGTACCGATTACTTCTTTGGGCGGCGTCTCGTGATGGAGCGGCTATCGCAGGCGCGCCAGCAGATCCCCGAAGGCGTCGGCCAACCCAGGCTGGGGCCCATGTCGACGGGCCTGGGGCGCATCCACATGTACGAGGTCGTCAACGAGGGCGAGGCCGACCACTCGTTGACCCAACGCCGGAGCGCGCAGGACTGGATCGTCAAACCGATGCTGCGCACCACGCCCGGGGTCACCGGTGTGCTCTCGGTCGGCGGACACATCCGCCAGTACCAGGTGCATCTGGACCACGAGAAGATGCTGGCCCGCGACATCGCCATCGAGGATGTGCGCCGCGCGCTGGGGGCCAACAACAAAAATGTGGGGGCCTCGTATGTGGAGCGCGCCGGCGAAGAGTTCATCGTCCGCGGCTACGGCTGGGTGTCGCCGGGCCCCGAGGGGCTCGAGGATCTGCGCTCGATTCCCGTCGCCGAACACGGCGGAACGCCGATACGGATTCAGGATGTAGGCGAGGTGCGTTTTGGCCCGGCCATCCGCCGGGGCACGCTGACCCACGACGGCCAGGAGACCGTCGGAGGCTTCACGCTCAAGCTGATCGACACGAATTCGCAGGAGGTCCTGGATCGGGTCGAAGAGCGGCTGGGCGCCATCCGCGATGCTCTGCCCGATGGCATGGGGATCGAGACCTTCTATTCGCAGGGCGACCTGATCGAAAAGGCCATCGGGACGATCGAAAATGCCCTGCTCCAGGGGGCGATCCTGGTGCTGCTGTGTCTGTATCTGTTTCTGGGAAATATCCGTTCCACGCTGGTTATCGTAGCCGCGCTGCCCTTCTCGAGCCTGGTGGCATTCATCGCCATGAAGCAGCTCGGCATGTCGGCGAACTTGATGAGCCTGGGCGGCCTGGCCATCGGCATCGGGATCATGGTCGATGGTGCGGTCGTCGTGCTGGAGAATGTCTTCAGACACCTAGAGGAGGGTCCGGCCGAAGACATGACCGCCGTCGTCTATCAGGCCACGCGAGAGGTCGCCCGGCCGGTGATTTTCTCGATGACCATCATCGTGGTGGTGTTTTTGCCGCTCTTTACCCTGCAGGGGGTCGAGGGCAAGACCTTCCGGCCGATGGCGTCGTCGATCACCTTCGCGCTGATCGGCGCGGCGATCATGGCCCTGACCATCGTGCCGGTGCTGTGCGTCTACCTCTTCTCGAAGGACGCCGGACAGACCGAACCGGCGTTTGTCCGATGGCTGCGCGCCCGATTTCGGCCCATCGTGAGCTGGTCGGTCGATCACCCGCGGATCCTCTTTGGCGTCGCGTCGGTGGCGCTGGTGGGCAGCCTGACGATGGTGCCCTTTCTGGGCACCGAATTCGTGCCGACGCTTCGCGAGGGGACCCTCCAGATCCGTTCGGTCCTGCCGCCGGGTGGCAACCTGAAGTCATCGATCGAGTATTCTCACCGCATCTCAGATCTTCTCGACGAGTTTTCCGAAGTCGAAGGGACCCACGCCCGGGTGGGCCGGGCCGAGGTCGGCGGAGGGCCGGCGCCGGTCAACGTGGTGGCCAGCATCGTCGATCTGAAGCCGCTCGATGAGTGGAACAGCGGTCGGGATTACAGCCAACTCCAGGCGGCCATCGGCCAGCGGCTCGACGAGGAAATTCCGGGCATGAAGAACAACGTCTCCCAGCCGATTCAGATCCGGACCAACGAACTCTTGAGCGGCGTACGCGCCGAGCTGGCTATCAACATCTTCGGCGAAGACCTCGACGAGTTGAGTCGCATCGGCCAGGACGTCGCCGAGGTGGCCAGGGGCGTCGACGGGACCGTCGATGTGCGGGTCCAGCAACAGGGCGGCAAAAATCAGATCGTCATCCGGCCCAAACGCGACAAACTCTCGCGGCTGGGCGTCTCTATCGAAGAGTTGCTCGACTCCGCGGCCACCGCCATCGGCGGCTCCAAGGTCGGCCACGTCTACGAAGGGGTTAAGCGCTACAGCATCTTTACGCGGCTCAAAGAAGATCAGCGCGACCACCTGGCGGACCTCAAAAAAATGCCGGTGCTGTCCGTAGACGGGCACATGGTCAAACTGGGCGAAGTCGCCGACCTGGAGGTCTACCGCGGCCCCAAAAAGATCTCGCGCAACAAGGCGAGTCGCCGGCTCTTTGTGCAACTCAACGTGCGGGGCCGCGACATGGGGTCGGTCGTCAACGAGCTACAGAAGAAAATCCCCGAACGCGTCTCGATGCCGGCTGGCTACTTCGTCGAATACGGTGGCCAGTTCAAAAACCAGCGCCGCGCCATGCAGCGACTCTACATCGTGGTGCCCGTCACGCTGGTGCTGATCTTTTTGATGTTGTTTATGGCCTTCGGCAGCCTGCGCCACGCGGCGATGATCTTCATGAATGTCCCGTTTGCCACCATCGGCGGCATTGTGGCGCTGTGGCTTTCGGGCGAATACCTGTCGGTGCCCGCCGCCGTCGGATTCATCGCCGTCTTCGGCGTGGCGGTGCTCAACGGAAACGTCCTGGTCGACTACATCAATCAACTTCGGGAAAAGGGGACCGACCTGACCGAGGCCGTCACTACCGGCGCGGAACATCGACTTCGGCCGGTCCTGATGACCGCCCTGACGACCATCGGCGGGCTTTCGCCGCTGCTTTGGGCCGACGATATCGGCTCGAACGTCCAGCGCCCGCTGGCGGCCGTCGTGGTCGGGGGCCTCGTCACGTCGACACTGCTGACACTGGTCGTGTTGCCGGCGGTCTACCGGTGGGTCGAGGAGACCTTCGGCCTCTCATTCGGCCAGGTGTCTGAACCGTAGGCTCGGTTTGTTCCGGTAAGGGGCGGTTGTTATTTCTTGGGTGAGAATAGTCCGGGAACCTGGACCAGGAGCGAGACCACGGAGTCGGAAACATGGACACACACGACGAAACGGTCGGTGACGGTGCTGCAGTTGAACTGCCTTCAGGTCTCAAACTCTACACGACCGCCGGGCTCTGGGCCCTGGTGATCGGAACCGTTCTGGGGTTGTTTGCCTTTTGGACCAATCCGGTTCCCGACCCCTCTTTCCCCTGGGCGACGCTGCCCGAATCGTGGCTACTCCCCTTTCGGCAACCCCGAATTGAGCACTGGCCGGTGACCTATACCATCGCCATCTGGTCGTGGGTCTTTGGATTCCCGGCGATCTTTCTGAAGGGGTTCAAACGTTGGGGAAGCCGGCGTCCGGACGGGGACGTGCTGTGGCTGGCCTGGTTGCCCGTCGCGGCCATGTTCGCATGGACTACCTACTGTCGAATTGGGTGGCCAAAGCCCGAGCCCGCCACCTGGAACGCGCCCTCCTACACGTTTGTCTGTTGGCTCTACTGCTCGAGTTACGAGCCGATCTGGAGCAATCTCGCCTTTGGCGTGGCCACGGTCGGGCTGGTCGCCGCCATTCTGTTTCAGAGGCGGTCCTCGGCCGCGCAGGGGTGGCTCTGGGCGTTCGGAATACTCTCGCTGCCACTGGGCATCCCGGCCCTCTACGCGGCGTATCGGACGGGACGGAGCTAGTTGCATTCCACTCCTTGTCCGAACCGCTCGGGCGGCTACCATTCGACATGTTCGTCCGATCGTCTCGCCCAGGAGTGTCGTTGTGAACAACCGAGTTCTGGTCTGGGACCTCCCGGTCCGACTGTTTCACTGGATGCTGGCCGCCTGCTTTTTCGGGGCCTTTCTCATTCCGAATCTCATCGACGACGACAGTGGCTGGTTTGCCCTGCACATGTTGCTCGGCGCGACGATGGGATTCATGGTCTTACTTCGGGTGGTCTGGGGCATCGTCGGCACGCGGTGGGCGCGGTTTCGGTCCTTTGTATTCGGCCCCTCAGCGGTCCTGAAGTACTTTCGCGGTCTCTTCAACGCCGCTGGCGAACCCCACACCGGTCACAATCCCGGCTCCTCGGTCGCAATTTTCCTGAATCTGGTGTTGGCGCTCGCCATGGTTGCGACGGGCCTGTTGATGTCGACGGGCGGCGAATGGGTCGAGGAAGCCCATGAAATCCTGGCATGGGTCTTCCTGGCGACCGTAGGCGTTCATATCGCGGGCGTGCTCCTGCACACATTTCTCCACCGCGAAAACATCATCGGCAGCATGATCACCGGGCGCAAAGAGCGCGACGAGTCCGAAGCGATCGATTCACCGCGCCCCGTCGTGGCACTGGTCTTTGTGGTACTGACCGTCGGCTGGGCTTCAGGGTTGTACGCCAGCTACGATCCGGCGACCGGTGCGGTGACCCTTCCGGGGACCGGGCAGAGCATCCAGATACTCGAAGCCGAGGAGCACGAAGACGAGCATGACTGAAAGCGATCGTTCACAGACCGATCTGGTGCGTCGGCGATACGACCGCGTAGCGCCGATCTACGATGCGATGGAGTGGGTGGCGGAGTTTCGGTTCTCCACGTGGCGTCGCGATCAGTGGGACCGAGTCGAAGGCGATGAGATCTTGGAACTCGGCGTGGGAACCGGCAAGAATCTACCGTACTATCCCGAAGGCAGGGACATCACGGCCATCGACATTGCTCCGAAGATGCTCAAACGGGCCCGGCGACGCGCAGAGAAAGAGGGCGTCGAGGTTGCGTTGCTCGAGGCCGACGCGCAAGACCTCCCCTTCGACGACAATTCATTCGATGCCGCCGTCGCCACCTTCGTCTTTTGTTCGGTCCCGGACCCGGTCCAAGGTTTGAAGGAGGCCCTCCGGGTCGTGCGGCCAGGGGGACAGTTGATCCTGGTGGAGCACGTATTGAGCGGTCTCCCCGTTCTGCATTCGCTCATGAAGTGGTTCGACTGGCTGCCGGTGCACGTCTGGGGTGCACACATCGATCGACAGACCGTCAAAAATGTAGAGCGAGCGGGATTCTCGGAGGTCCGAGAATCCCCGCTCGCCCTGGACGTCGTCAAGCGGATCGAGGCCCGCGTGCCGACAGAGAGCGGAGCCTGATGTGGGAGATTACTGGTTCGCTTCTGGGGAAACGTGGTCCCGGGCCCGCTGACGAAGTGGTTCGACTGAGTCGGGATTGTCCGTCTTCAATAATACGGCGTTGCTACCCGGCTTCGCCTCGACGGAGATACCTTTGAGGTACAGCGGGCATGAGTCCATCCCTTCGTAGCCCTGCGTTCGCGCAAACGCGAAGTGGCATTTGATGTGGTCGACCGTTGGCTCCAGGGCTACCTCTTCATTGAATGTGACGAGCACGCCGTCTTCGACATTTTCGGTGTCGATAACCCGCCCCATCAGGGGACACGTCGGACGGACGTCCTGGGGAAATCGACTGCACTGCTTCTCCTCGAAGGTCTCGAGTGTCTGAGCCGCCTCGAGGTGTTGTTCGGCGTGTCGCTCGTGCTTCTTTGCCTCCTTTAGGTGCTCGGCGGTCGGGTTGTAGGTCTCGGTGCTGTAGGTCTCGTACCCGGTCGTCTCCCTAGCCGTTTCCGTCCGTGCTTCGACAGCCTCCGGGTCGTACTGTTCTTCGTGCTTCTCGGCGCGTTCTTCGTGCTCCTCGGCCGTCTGTTTGTGTTCTTCGACGCTCATGTCGTCGGGATCGGTGCCGGGGTTCTGCGTGGCGCAACCGGCTAATATAACGACGAATGTCAGGAGCGACGCCTGAAATGTAGATGTTGACATCATTTTCATTTTTAATCTCTCGAATGAATGAGAGTCGAGATGAGCATTCTCAGTTCGAGGACTTCTTCCCTTGATGGCCCATCATCGGGCACTGCCCTTTGTTGCCGGCGTGCTCTTTCATCATCTTGAAGATCTTGTCGGCTTTATCCGGGTCTTCGGGCGTCAGGGTCATGCGGGCTCCGCCTTCGATATCGCTGGCCTTGGCGGTGACGCCGTTCATCATCTTCATCTTTTTGTGTTTCTCGGCCATCTTACCTTTGCCTTTGCCCTTCCCGCCGTGCTTCATCTCGCCGGACTTGCCCTTTTTCATCGACTTTCCATCGACGTGCATCTTGTTGTGCTTGCTCGCCATTTTCGCGACGCGACTGCGCACCTCGTCGACATCACCGGTGGTGGTGAAGTCCATGGCAACAGCATCGTCGAGTTTCACAACTTTGCGGGTCGTGCCTTCGACCTGCATGGGGCACATGCCGGCCATCTTCTCTCGTTTGGCCTTCATTTCCGCTTTGTCCGTCCGCATTTTCTCGGCTTTCTTGTCGGCCTTCTTGGCGGACTCGGTGGTCTTGCGTTCGGACTTCTCCCCATCTTCAGCGGAAAGGGCCCCCTGAGTCGTCCGCGGCGAATCGCCGGACTCCGCTGACTTCGATGTGCTGCAGCCGCCGGTGGCGAGGAGCAACGATGTTCCGAATACAATTACGAGCGTTCGTTTCAGCATGTTGTGTCTCTCCTGAGTGAGTATCGTGAATCGGGTGTAGGTTTTTCTTCATCGAGATCGAGCTTATTGTACAACTATCGCATCTCCAAGTGTGCGTTGGCTTCTAACCTGCGCTGCTTTCAGTAGCCACGCAGGAGAGCCGCGTACCCATAATGCACGTGGCATGCCAGTGGCATGTCGTCACTGGCATGAGACATGCAGCCATTGGTGAGCCGATAGCTAATTGGCAGAGATCCAAATTCTCATTCCCCGGCTAAATATGATGGCAATGCTCGAATCTGCGCTCCACGGGCTCTGGTTGTCGTTGACCTTTTTTTGGCAGGCGCTGTGGGCGCTACTCTTGGGGTTCATGCTCTCGGGAATCATCCAGGCGTTCGTATCGAAGGACAGCATGGTCACTTTCATGGGCGATGCCAGCCCCAAGTCGGTATTGTGGGCGACGGGATTTGGCGTTGCCTCGACCTCCTGTTCGTTTGGCGACATCGCTGCCACGAAGACGCTCTTTAAGAAGGGCGCCCATCTGATTCCGTCGATTGCCTTCATGGTCGCCTCGACGAACTTCGTAGTCGGCCTTTCATTTGTCATCTGGGCTCTTTTGGGCTGGGAGTTCGCCGTCGCTCAGGCTGTTGGAGCGCCGATTCTGATCGTCTTCACGATCACGCTCACCCACTTTTTGATTCCATCGGACGAAACTCAAAGGGTGCGCGAAGAGTTGGTCAAAAAGGAACAGCCGGTCGTCACCGATCCGGTCTGCAAGATGCGGATCAATCGTGAAAACGGGATCACGACCGAGCACAAACACGAGACGATGTATTTTTGCTCGGAAGAGTGCCGGGAGTTGTTCCACCAGGATCCCGACGATTTTACCAGCTCGTGGAAAGAAAAAATTACCTCGTGGAACGGCTGGGTCGAAGCGGCCAACCAGACACGCAAAGACCTGCTGATGCTGTGGAAGGAGCTGCTCTTCGGATTTCTTCTCGCGGGATTGGTCGCGGCCCTGGTGCCGGACCGATTTTGGACGGCCCTGTTCGAAGGCGGAGGCGAGGGCATGGGGGCAGTCGTCTACAACAGTCTGCTGGGACCGATTATCTGTTCGCTGACCTTCGTGGGATCGGTTGGCAATGTGCCTTTGGCGGCGGTGCTCTGGGAGTCGGGCTTCGTGTTTGCCGGCGTCATCGCCTTTATCTACGCGGATCTGATTGTCCCACAATTAATTCGCATCTATCGAAAAATATTTGGGAAGATGATCGGGACCCGCCTGTCGATCATCCTGTATGTTTCCATGGCGACGGCCGGGTTTGTGGTCTTTTACCTCTTTGATGCCATCGGACTGGTGCCGGCGATCCATGAGACTGTGGCTCGAGAGGGAACGACGGTCTTCGGCGTCTCGCCACAGACAATCCTCAACATGGTGTTTTTGGGAGTCGCGGCGGTGTTTGGGCTCGTCTTGTACAAGGGGAAACGCAAGTCGCCGGAAGACCGCATCGTCGAGGATCCGGTCACCGGTACCGAGATGCCAGTCGGCGAGGCCGAATTCTGCACAATACGGGGCGAGACGCTCTATTACTTTGAGAGCGAGGAATCGCGAGAAAAATTTCTGAAAAGGAGTGGGAAATGACTGATGAAAACACGATACGGGTCGGTATCAACGGTTACGGCGTGATCGGCAAACGCGTCGCTGACGCCGTGCGGCTGCAGCCCGACATGGAGCTCGTCGGTGTCAGCGATGTCGTCACCGACTATCGCATCGAGATGGCCGTCCAGAAGGGCATGAAAGTATTTGCATCGGCCCCGGAAAAACGCGAGCCGATGGAGCAGTCGGGAATTTCGGTGAAGGGCACGCTTGAGGACCTCCTGGGCGAGATCGACGCGGTGGTCGACTGTACACCGAAAGGAATTGGCGCAAAAAACCTTGAGACGTATCGGGACCACGGGGTCAAAGCGCTTCTCCAGGGCGGCGAAAAACACGAGGCGACAGGCCACTCGTTTGTCGCCCAGGCCAACTACCCTTCAGCGCTCGAACGGGACGTCACTCGTGTGGTCTCGTGCAACACAACCAGCACCGTTCGTACGCTCGTTGCCCTGGATAATGCGGGGCTCCTTGAGCGAGGGCGTGGGGTGTTGGTTCGCCGAGCGACTGATCCTTGGGAGAGTGACCACAGCGGGATCATGAACACCGTGGTGCCCGAAAAGCACATTCCGAGCCACCAGGGACCCGACGCACAGACGGTCGTGCCGGACCTCGACGTGGTCACTATCGCCGCCAAGGCATCGCATACCCAGTCACACCAGCATTTCTGGATCGTCGACCTCGCCGGCGCGGCGACTCGTGAAGAGGTCGTCAAGGCGTTCCGAGAGGCGCCGCGCATCGCTACTGTTCGGGCCGACGAGGGGATCGTCGCCCTCAACAGCACCCTCGAATTGATGAAGGATTTGGGCCGCCCGCGCGGCGACATGTGGGAAGTCGCCGTGTGGGAAGACATTCTGACTGTCCAAGAGGATCAAGCTTACTACACATACCAAGTCGACAATCAGGCGATCGTGATTCCAGAAAATATCGATGCGATCCGGGCGTTGACCGGGGCGGAGCGCGACGCCGACACCTCCATCGACAAGACGAATGAAGCGCTGGGGATCCGGCGTAGTTTTACTGGAGAATAACCACTCAGGGCCCCGGGTTGAGTCCCCCGGCCCCCCACCAACCAATGGGAGTGAACAATGCACGTGGGAATGTGGGGCCTCGCCCTGATCGTCACCGTCGTCGTCTCTTGGGCGATGTACCGTTATCTGGCGCCGGAGAGTTGGAAGGAGTGGACGCGAGCCCGTGTCCTCCAGGCGTTTGTCATCGCCTTTTATGCCGAGATGTACGGCTTTCCGTTGACGATTTATTTTTTGAGCCGTTTTTTCGGCCTCGACGTGGCCTGGACGGAGGGAGGTAACCTGTGGGCGCAGTTGTTCGGCACGCCGATGGCTCACGCAGTGGCCATGATCGCCGGCTATTCGATCGTGTCGTTGGTCGCCTTTCCGGTCATCGTCATCGCCTACACAGTGCTCGCCCGCAAAGAGGAGGGCCAGATGATCGAGAAATTCGGCGACGACTATCGCGAGTATGCCCGGCGCGTCCCCATGTTCGTTCCACGTTCGTTGCGGTACCGTCCCGAGGAGGTTTGAATGACTGGTACGACGATGTCGATCATCAGCGGAATCTTCTTGTTGTGCGTCTTTTTGTTCGTCGGTTGGCGAGCGTCGCGACGTGACAACTGCCGACCTCGTCAAAAGGACTCCGAGGAGTAGCTGCCAAGACACAAGGCTCAGAGGTACATCTCGTTTCTCACCAATCGGACCTCTGCCGCGGCTGATCGCCGGGGACCAGTTCGGCAAAAGCGTTGATCCGGCAGTCGCTGCGGTCGGACCATGCGATGTACCAGGGGCCGAGAATGGCGCCGAGTAAACCGCCGGCGCCGTCGAGGATCAGATCCCACATCGTGTCGTCGAGCGGCGCCATCACCGGCGAGCCCTGGGCGCCGTGCTCGAAGGTCAGGTCGGCCAGGTATTCGATGATCTCCCAGAACCCGCCGATGCCGAGGGTCACCAGGAAGATCAGCAGGCCCTGGACGACCGTTGAGGTGCGGAGGCGGCCGGTCATGTGCAAGGCGTAGACGAACAAAAAGGCGACGGTCCCGAGGACGACCGAGTTGCCGAAATGCAGTAGTTTGTCGAACCAGACCCACCGCTCGTAGAGCATCGCGACACGCCCTAGAGTCATGTCTGCGACGATCAACCACAGCAAGGTCAATTCCAGCTCGATAGGGACGTTCGCCTTGCCCGTCCGCGCCAGCAGCCCCGGTGTGAGTACGACGGGAAGGGCGATGAGACACATCAGCACGTACATGTACTCGCCGAAATAGACGTGGATGGCCGCCGTGGCGAGAATCGCCGCACGCAATCCCCAGGCCAGGCGTTGTTCCCAGCCGGTTGCGGGGCGACATGGTGGCGAGACTTCTGGGGATGGCATGAGACTCGATCTCCTGGGTGCCTGGCCGTTGGGGAGCATGAGGCCCACCGGGCCCGTTCAACGGTCCAAATTGCCTGACTTAGCGGGTTGGAGCGACACTTGCAGGGTTCTGTGTTGAAGTTTGTCGCAGAGGCCCGTCAACCAACTCCTCAAGCTTTGGAAGGTCCATCATGAAACTTGAGACCGCTAATCTGACGTTCGCCGTGGCTTTTACGACCCTCGCAGCCTGGATTCTGTGCGCGGCGGTCGTCGCGGTTCTCCCCGGCATGTCGATGTCCATGACGCAACACATGTTGCACATGCCTTCCGGTACCTTCGGCTGGCACATCACCTGGGTCGGGTTCTTTGCTGGCGCCATCATCTGGACTCTCGCTGCAGCTGCCTTTGCATGGTGCGCGGCCTCGGTCTACAACGCCCGGGTCGACGACTGAATAAGGGTCGGCGCCGTACCCACATTGTTGCAGGGCCGACAGGAGGCATTTGGGTAGATCTGCGAGATTTTCAACGTTCATCTCTTCGGGGAGGCTGTAGGTTTTTGTTCAGTAGGATAGAGTTTATTGTACAAGCGAGCGTTTCAAAACCTGGATGCCAGACGAGAGTGAGTGATGAGTAACGAACACGGCCACGACGACCACGACGGTCACCACGACCATCACGCCCACATGGTCGCCGACTTCCGGCGGCGGTTCTGGATCTCCGTGATCCTGACGGTGCCAGTGCTGCTGCTGGCACCGATGCTCCAAGAGTTGGTCGGGCTGCGCGAGGTCCTGGCGTTTCCCGGCGACAGCTACGTGTCGCTGGGATTTTCGACCGCGATCTTCTTCTATGGGGGATGGCCCTTTCTCAAGGGGATCTACGACGAACTCTCGGGTTTTGAGCCCGGGATGATGACGCTGATCGCCGTGGCGATCACCACTGCGTATGTCTACAGCACGGCGGTCGTGTTGGGTCTGGATGGCGAGGTCTTTTTCTGGGAACTCGCCACGCTGATCGACATCATGCTGGTGGGCCACTGGATCGAGATGAAGTCGGTGATGGGGGCGTCGAAAGCCCTCGAAGAGCTGGCCAAACTGATGCCCTCGGAGGCGCATCGGCTGCTCGAGGATGGGAGCACCGAGGACGTGCCCGTCGACCAGTTGGGTCAGGGAGACCAGATCCTGATCAAGCCGGGCGAGAAAGTGCCCGCCGACGGGGTCATCGTCGACGGCCGGTCGTCGCTCAACGAGGCGATGTTGACCGGGGAATCGAAGCCGGTCGAGAAGTCCGAGGGCGACGAGGTCATCGGGGGCTCGGTCAACGGGGAGGGGGCGCTGGAGGTCGAGGTCCAGAAGACCGGCGACGAGACGTATCTCAACCAGGTCATCGAACTCGTGCGTCAGGCGCAGGAGTCGAAATCGAAGACCCAGGATTTGGCCAACCGCGCCGCCGTGTGGTTGACCGCCGTGGCCTTGACCGGCGGAGCCGTCACGCTTCTGGTATGGATGCTTTGGACCGAGCAGAGCTTCGCCTTTGCTATCGAGCGGACGGTCACGGTGATGGTCATCACCTGCCCGCACGCCCTGGGGTTGGCGGTCCCGCTGGTCGTGGCCGTCTCCACGGCGCTCGCCGCCGGCAACGGACTCTTGATCCGCGACCGGGCGGCATTTGAGATGGCCCGCAACATCGACGCCATCCTCTTCGACAAGACCGGCACCCTGACGAAGGGAGAGTTCGGGGTCGACGACGTCATCGTGTTCGAAGGCGATGGCGAATTGGACGAGGAAGAACTCTTGAAGCTCGCCGCTTCACTGGAGGCCCATTCCGAGCATCCGATCGCCAAGGGTATCGTCGAATCCTCTGACGACAGTTATCCAGTTGAAGACTTCCAGGCGATCACGGGCAAGGGCGCCGAGGGGACGGTCGAGGGCCAAGACATCAAGGTCGTCAGCCCCGGATACCTGCGCGAGAACGACTTCAGCGTCGACAACGAACGCGTCGACAGCGCGCTCGGGCAGGGCAAGACCGTCGTCTACGTGATCCTCGAAGGCACCCTGGTGGGCGCCATTGCCCTGGGCGACATCATCCGGCCGGAGTCCAAGGAGGCGATCGCTCGATTCAACCAGATGGGCATCAAATGCATGATGATCACCGGCGACAACGCCCAGGTAGCCAAGGCCGTGGCCGACGAGATCGGCCTGGACGAGTACTTCGCCGAAGTGCTCCCGGAAGAAAAGGCCGCCAAGGTCAAAGAAGTGCAATCCAGAGGCATGACCGTGGCGATGACGGGCGACGGGGTCAACGATGCGCCGGCCCTGGCTCAGGCCGACGTCGGTATCGCCGTGGGGGCGGGCACCGACGTGGCCGTCGAGACCGCCGACATCGTGCTGGTCAGCAACAAACCGACCGACGTGGCCGCGCTCATCGGGCTGGCCAAAAACACCTACCGAAAGATGGTCCAGAATCTCTTCTGGGCGACCGGATATAACGCCTTCGCCATCCCATTGGCCGCCGGTGTACTCTACTCATGGAACATCGTCCTGAGCCCCGCCGTCGGCGCGGTCCTGATGTCGGCCAGCACCGTCATCGTCGCCATCAACGCCCGCATGCTGAGTCTGGATAAGGAGGCCGAGTAGCGCGACCGACGTTGCGGATTTTTCTGGCATGCGTTCGTTGTTACTTTAGGTGAGACACGTTCGAGAACCCGGACCCGGAGCGAGACCATGGCCACCGAGCCCGTTGAATCGGCAGACCGACGCCATTGGACCGTGGGCGACTACATGGCCATCGAGGACGACCAACACCGCGAATTGATCGAGGGGGAGCTGCGCATGACACCATCGCCGGATACGTTTCACCAGCATGGGTTGGTTCATCTCGGTAAACAGGTGCAGGAATACATCGACCGTCGAGAGCTCGGGGAATACTTTTATGCCCCATTCGACGTCGTTCTGTCTGACGACACCGTGGTCCAACCCGACTTCGTCTTCGTCGCTGCCGACCGTTTCGCCGAACTGTACGACGGTCACGCCCTGACCGGCGCGCCGGATTTCGTGGTCGAGGTTCTTTCACCTGGGACCGAAAGGCGCGATCGCATCGACAAGCGGCATCTCTACGCCAAAGCGGGCGTACCCTGGCTGGTGCTGGTCGAGCCCCGAGGGCAACTCGCCGAGGTCTTCAAACTCAACGACGAGGGCCAGTATGTGCTCGACGCGTATGCCGGAGGCGAAGAAACCCTGCCGGTGCGTCTTTTCGATGACCTAGAGATCGCCCTCGATGACGTCTGGTTCGAGGAGCCCGACTCAGAATCCGGCGAAGACGGGTGACGCGCCCTGAATCTCGGATTGCTCCGGTATGTGCCCGTTGTTGCCTTAGATGAGACAAGTTCGCGAACCCGGTAACCAGGACTCAGACCATGGCCACCGAGCCCGTTGAATCGGCAGACCGACGCCACTTGACCGTGGCCGACTACATGGCCATCGAGGACGACCAACACCGCGAATTAATTGAGGGGGAGCTACGCATGACACCGTCGCCGGATACGTTTCACCAGAGGGCTACTCGAGAACTGGGATGGCAGCTCGCCGCTCACATTCGCGAACACGAACTCGGTGAATATTTCTCCGCTCCCTTTGACGTCGTCCTCTCTGACGACACCGTCGTCCAACCCGACTTCGTCTTCGTCGCTGCCGACCGTTTCGACGACCTCTATGATGGCCATGGAGTGACCGGCGCCCCCGACCTGGTCGTCGAGGTCATCTCTCCGGGAACCGTACGGCGCGATCGCATCGACAAACGGCATCTCTACGCCAAAGCGGGCGTACCCTGGCTAGTGCTGGTCGAGCCTCGAGAACAGGTCGCCGAGGTGTTCCGGCTCAACGACGAGGGCCAGTATGTGCTCGACGCGTATGCGGGAGGCGAAGAGACCCTGCCGGTGCGTCTTTTCGATGACCTAGAGATCGCCCTCGGTGACGTCTGGTTCGAGGAGCCGGCCTAAATACTCGCCCTGTCCAGCGTGTAGGTCGGGAATTTCAGCCATCTCAATCCAGTAGAAATCGAGCGGGATCGGCTCACCATGATCCCGCTCGTAGCCTCGCCAATTTTCGGGCGGCGTCTCTGTGCACCGAAGCCAAAAGAAGTGGCGCTGCTGTATCTCGTCGCGCCACTCCGACATATCGAAGGTGTCGGTGCCGAGCTTCTCGACGACCTCAAGCGATTCTAGGTCCGCCTCCTCGCGCACCTCGCGGACGACCGCCTCCCCGGGTGACTCGCCCGATTCGATCGTCCCGCCGGGCACCTGAATACCCGCTTCTGGGTGCTCCGGATGCTCGAAGACCAGAAGCTGCCCTTTCCAGGTGACGTAGGCGTAAGCTTTGTTGGATGTCTTCATCACTGACCGGCATGCGTCCCGGCATCGCGATCGACCAGGATGACGGGAACCTTGCTGATGGTGGCGAGTTCGGTCCACAGCGAGTCCATCATCATGTCGATGCCCGGGGAGTTGCCCAGGGCGAGGTCGCTCGAGGTGGTGGCCAACAGGATCATGTCGGGCGACCATTCGTCGATGATGGCCTCGAGGTTCATCGGCGTCAGCGGATCGGTAATATCGACCGATTCGATGAGACCTAACTCAAGGGCCGCCGGGTCTTCGCGTGGATCAGCGGTGATCAGTTCGATCGCGTCGTTTTTTTGAAGTTGTCGCAGAACCGCCGACCCGGTCCTTCCGCATCCGTAGACGAGGATTCGCATCGTCGTTGCCTCCTGTGTAGACCCGTCTAGACCAACCCGAGTCGTGTGAGCACATAGAAGAAGATAGCCAACACGCCCGAACTTGCCAGTGTGACGACGAGTCCGTAGCCGAGCATCGATTTGCGGTCGACGATCCCGCTGGCTGCGATCAGCGACATGCGTCCCGACGCCGAGGGAAGCGAATAACCGAAGGTGGTCGCCAGGGTGACCGGCAGCACGAGTTGGACGGCCGAGATGTCGGGTTGGACGCGGGCGACGGCGATGAGGATCGGCACGAAGACGGCGGCGATGGTGGTGTTGTTGAGCAGGTTTGTCAGAAGTGCCGAGGCGTAGACCAACACGAGCAGCGTCAGCCAGTAAGGTGCCTGTTCGATGACCGGAACCAGCAGGTCTGCCAGCCAGACGGTGGTCCCACTGCTCTGGAGGACGGACCCGAGCGACAGCCCGGCGCCGATGATCAAAAAGACGCCCCAACTGATGCCCTCGACGTCCGACCAGGTCAAAAGATTGCGCACCGACAGGTAGGCCACGGCGATGATCCCGACCATCGAGGCCGAAAAGATCGTCGGGGGCAGGGCCAGGGCCCGCTCGAGCTGGCCCCCCATGACCCACAGAAAGATGGCGCCGCCGAGCATAAACAGCAGTTCGACCTGCTCGTTGGTAAACGAGCCGAGTTCATCGGCGCGCTGGCGGACCTCGTCCATCTCGATGGTCTCGCCGTCGACGCCGACGAGCTTGATCAAAAGCCACCAGGTCAGCGGAAAGATCACCAGAAACGAGGGGAACCCGTAGGTCATCCAGCTCATGAAGGTCCAGATCTGCTCGTCGGCCAGCAGGCCGGAGGCGACGGCGTTGGCCGCCGACCCCATGATGGTGCCCATGCCGCCGACGCTGGCGCCGTAGGCGATGCCGAGGCCCAGAAGCGTCAGGAGCTTCTTTTGCTTTTCTTCGGTCGGGGGGAGCCGCGAGATCGTCAGGGCCACCGGGATCAACATGGCGGCGACGGCCGTGTTGATGACCCACATCGAAAGCAGGCCGGCGATGAGCATCATGCCCAGGACCAGGTAGTCGATGCGCCCCCCGCTCGCCAGCAGAGTCTGGATGGCGAGCCGGCGGGTCAGGCCGTGTTTTCTGAGGGCTTCGGCCAGGAAGAGTCCGGCCAGGATCAGGTAGACGACCGGGCTGGAGAACGGCGCGAAGGCCTCGGTGGCGTTTGCCGTCCCCAGGCCGACGGCCGCCAATGGCACGAGCAGGGCTGCGATGGGCAGCGAGACTGGCTCGAAGGCGAGGATGGCGCCGGTGAACGCAAAGAGGGCCAGCGCGCGGTGGCCGGTCTGCGGCAGTCCCTCGGGGGTCGGCAAAAACAGCACGATCGCCGGCAGGACGACGACCGGACCAAATCGCATCAGGAAGTGGCCCAGCCGCCGGATGCCCTTCGGGACCTTCGGTGCAAAAATCGACATACAGAATCAGTCACCAGTGTAGGGCGGGTCGCCCGGCGAGCGGTAGCGGTCCATGGGGCTTCGCTTGGCGTCGCTGCCGAAGTACCAGCCGGAGCCGCCGGGTTCTCCAAATAGCAAAAACATCTGCGCGCGGGTGCCGTCCTTGGGCGGTTTCATGCCCATCTCGCGTGGGTCCTTGTCGTTGCGCTCGGCCATCGGGCGAGTCAGGTCGGTTTCGATGAAGCCCGGCGTACAGGCGTTGATGGTAAGGTCGGGGTTCTGGCGGGCTAGCGCAATCGTGTAGGCGTTCAGACACGCCTTCGACAGCCCGTAGGCCGATGCGTCGCCGATGGTCGTGTTGCCGAAGTCACCGCCGGCCTCGTCGGTCGCCCGCCGGCATTCGTCGATGAAGGTCTCGATCTGCTCCCAGGTGACGTCGTCGCTGGTCAGAAGCGCGCGATGGTCGTCGCTGCAATCGTTGACGAAGTTCGGCCCGGCCGCCGACGAGACGTTGACGATCCGACCGTCGGGATGACCGATCAACGGTACGAAGGCCTCGCTGACGCGATGGGGGCCGTAGACGTTGACGTTCAGCACCTGCTCGAGCGGGCGTTCATAGTCCCCGATGCCAGCGTTGTTGACCACGCCGTAGAGCGTGTCGTCGGCCAGGTGTTTGGCCACGGATTCGGCGGCGCTGTGCACAGATTCGTCGTCGGCGACGTCGAGTTGCACGACCTCAATCCGGCCGTCAGCTTCCGGCTGCTCATCGACGATCTCGCGGCGCGTCTCTTCGCCGCGGTCCTTCGATCGCGACCCCAGAAATACCCGGGTGTCGCTGCTGTGCTCCAGAATGGCATTGACAGTGGCGCGGCCGATGCCGCGATTGGCGCCGGTGACGAGAATGGGCTTGAGTTGCTGGGTCATAGTGGGTGCGTGGCTGGTTGAACGAAGCGGTTCGGAATCTAAGTGCTACAATCGGCCCTTCAATGCATCTCACCTTGGGACCGTTGAGATGACGCCGCACCACCGAGAGTTGTCATGAAGATTCCAGAGAGGATGGTCAACCGGGGCGAGGCGCGCCGGCGCTTCGGCGATCTCGTCGACCGCATGGGTCACTGGCTCCAGCAGGGCGACCCGTTGGCCGATGAACTAATCGCCGCCACCCGAGGCTGGTCGCGGGGCCGGCTTCTGAAGGCCATCGATACTGCAATCCGCCAGAGCCCCGACGCCGTCGACGGTGCGCCCGATGAACTGTACGCGTTGATGGAACAGGTCAAAACCGTGCCGGCCTGGGTCGACCGCGAGCGAATCGACGACGGTGCGGAGTTTTTCCTGAGCACCCATCTGCCGGGCGGCATCGTGTTGGGGGCGAAGTCGCTGATCCTGGGCTACGCGGCGCCGGCGGGGAACAAACCCTTGATGCTCAGCGGCCGGCTCAACGAAGGGACCCACGGCCGGCTCGCCGAGACCTCGCGGTTTGTCTACGACGTCTCACAACCCGGCGGGCTCGAGCCCGGGGCCGACGGCATCGTCGCGGCGGTCACCGTACGGCTGATCCATGCCCACGTCCGCGACATGATCGACCGGAAGGCCCCCTGGGACGACGAGTGGGGCGTGCCCATCAACCAGCACGACATGCTGGCGACCCTGCTTCTGTTTTCGAACTACTGGCAAGATGGCCTCGAGACCCTTGGCCTGTCGCCGAAAGACCAGGAAAAGGAAGACCACATCGCCCTGTGGCGCTACGTCGGCTACCTGATGGGAGTCGACCCGGAACTTCTGCCCACCCATCGCGCCGAGGCCGATCGCTACGCCCGGTTCATCGAGTTGACTCAGGCGCCGCCCGACGACGATGCCCGCACGCTGACCAACGCGTTCTTGAGCGCCGGGCCGCCGAACGAGGAGGAGCGGACGCGCCCAGAAGGCGAGGTCGCGCCGCTGCCGCGAGCGGTCGCCAGGACCCTGCTCGGTCAGCAGATGGGCGATCAACTCGGCATCGCGCCCTCGCCATTGAGCCCGGTAGTTCGGCTCTTCAAGCCGGTCATCGCCGCCACAAACTCCATGCGAAAGACCGGCCCCGGCTTCCGCGCCGCCGTCCAGGCCGGGCACCGCTACTGGCAGCACGTCCTCCACAACAATCCCGCCGGCCTCGCCGAGTTCACCCTCCACGAAGAGCTCTTGGGCCTCCGTCAGTCCGCGGCGTAGGTCCATGCGTTTTACCGTACGGGATTATTCAGCCCCGCCGGGCCGCCTCATCGCCGAAGTTTTCCCGTACAGGAAAATTATGGTAGTCTGGCCTCTGTTCAGGCTACTTTAATCCCGTACGGGAAAATGAACGTTCAAGGAAACGAGAGCGCAGAAAGGGTGACGAGCGTTGCCGAGATCGGCGAAGCGATCCGGTCTGCGCGCAAGGACCAGGGGCTGACCCAGCGCGAGTTCGCCGAGATCGTCGGCGTCGGTGTGCGCTACGTCTCCGAGTTGGAGCGCGGAAAGCCGACCGCCGAACTCGGTCTCGCCCTGAAGGTTCTGGCAGGCGCCGGCCTCGACGTCGTGCTTCAACCTCGGGGACTGCCTGGCCGAGATACGGGAAGTAGATGAATTACCTCACGGTAGAGTTTGAGGGGGATGTCGTGGGGCGTGCGCACGTCGATGCACGGACCGACGAGTTCGCGTTTTCGTACGCAGAAGAATGGCTGGACCGGCCAGACAGCTTCCCGATTAGCGTCCATCTTCCCCTTCGGCGCGAGCGTTGGCCCGCCGAGCGCGCTCACATCTTTTTTGCCAACCTCCTCCCCGAGGGACAGGCACGGCAGGCCATCTGTGACCGGCTCGGCATCAGTCCGGACAACGACGTGGCATTACTTGCAGAACTCGGCGACGACACGGCCGGCGCGTTCCGATTTGTTCCTGACGACGCCACGAAGAGTCAGACTAGGAGGGGCCGCCGACCCATCACTGATACTGAGTTGGAAGAGTGGGCCAGCGGTGAGCCCGCATTTCCGCTGGAGGACGACTATGAGCCTCGGCTGTCATTGGCCGGTGCGCAGCACAAGACGTCGGTCGTGCTGACCTCCGACGGCTATGCACAACCAGCCTCGGATGAGCCGAGCACGCACATCCTGAAATTCGACTCGCCGGACTTTCCTCATCTCACCGCGAACGAGTTTCTGACGACCCGGTTCGCCGCCGAGCTCGGACTGGACACCGTGACCTCGACTCTAGACGACCGCACGTCGCCGCCGGTGCTCGTCGTCGAACGATACGACCGGCGTAGCGCGGACCAAATGACTCGGCGTCTGCACCAGGAAGACTTCTGTCAGATTTTGGGATATCGGCCGTCGCGAAAGTACGAGTCGGACGGTGGTCCCAGCCTCGGTGACGTGGCGTCGTCGATCCGTCAGTATTCGAGTCGGCCGGCTGCAGATGTGCTCGAGCTGGTGCGTTGGGTCGTCGTCTGCGCTCTGTCAGGAAACGCCGACGGCCACGCCAAGAATCTCTCGATGCTCTATGGCCCGTCGGGGTTGTCGCTGGCGCCGGCCTACGATCTTGTGTGCACCCGAGCTTTCCCGAGGCTCTATCGAGGACTCGCTTTCTCAGTTGGGGGGCAGCGCAACCCGGATCGCCTTCGAACACAAGAGTGGGAGAGCCTGGCCGAGACACTCGGAGTCAGTCCGAGTCTCGTGCTTCGGCAGGTCGAGGCACTCACTGACGAGGCGGACGCGGCGTTCGTGCGAGCGTGCGAACAGCTCAAAGCGGAGATTGGCGAGTCACATGCCATCCAACATGTCTCGAAGGCGGTCGAGAAACGCGCTCGGGCAATGCGATCTCACCTCTGACCATGCACCCGCCGGACGATCGTGGTGATCAGCGCCAGGGCGGCCAGCGCTCCCAGTCCGATTAGCGCGGTCTTGATGGCGTCTTCGGTGCCGGCGGCGAGCTGTTGGCCGGCGTGGCCCAGGTAGGCGTAGGCGGCGCCGCCGGGGATCATCGCCAGGAACGAAGCGACGGTGTAGTGGCCCAGCGGGATACGCGTCAGCCCGAAGCCATAGTTGAGCAGGTTGAACGGAAAGATCGGTACCAGCCGCGTGTAGACGACGAACCGCCAGCCTTCGTCCTCCACACCCTCCACGATCGTCTCCAGCCGGCCCGAGATCTTCGAGCGCACCCAGTCGGCCGCCAGATGTCGAGCGACCAAAAACGAGATGACAGCGCCCAGGGTCGCGCCGACCAGACTGTAGACCGTGCCCCAGATCGGGCCGAAGAGTGCGCCGGCGGCCAGGGTCATCGGCGAACCGGGCACAAAGAAGAGGGCCCCCAGGATGTAGAGGGCCACAAACCCCAGCGGTCCCCAGACCCCCATGCCATCGACGAACGTCCGGATGGCGCCGGGCCGGAAGTCGCCGCGATTGACTACGACCCATGCGATCCCGGCCAGAAGCACGGCTCCGACGACCCATCGGCCGATCCGTTGCCACCGCTCAAGTCCTCCAGCATCCTCAGCCTCCATCGGCGCCTACCTCGGTCTCGGAGGAGCCTTCGTCGATCTCGCGGTGGCTGATGTCGTAGTCGCCGGCGGGGTCGACAAACGGCAGGAGCAGCAGGTGCAAAAACGTGTTTTTGTCCGGGTCGCGCAGTTGCTTCAGTCCGATCTGCATGTCTTCGTGGCCCGCCTCGGGCTGGGCGCGATACGTGCCAAACAGATAGTCCCACCAGGGAAGGTTGAACCCGAAGTTCGTGTTCGTCTCCTTCGGCTCCACCGAATGGTGGACCCGGTGCATATCAGGGGTGACCACAAAGAGGCGCAGCACGCGATCGGCCGGCCGCGGGATGTCGATATTCGCGTGGTTGAACATCGAGGTGGCGTTGAGGATGACCTCGAAGATGAGAACCGCCACGACGGGCGCACCCAGCAGCAGGATCGCCGCCGCCTTGATGCCCATCGAAATCACCATCTCGATGGGGTGAAACCGCGTGCCGGTGGTGACGTCGAAGTCCAGATCCGCGTGGTGCATCATGTGCACCTTCCAGAGTGCGGGCACGGCGTGAAACACGACGTGCTGCAGCCAGACGACGAAGTCGAGGGCCACGAAGGCGCCGATCACCGCGACGGCGTACGGCATCGACATGACGTTGAAGAGCCCCCAGCCCATCGAGCCGGCAAAGTAGGCTGCGCCCAGCGCACCCATCGGAAAAATTAGCCTCAGGATCAGGCTGTCGGCGACGATGATGCCGGCGTTGGTCGCCCATCGGCGGCCCTTGGCCGTGCGCAGCTCGCGGCGCTCATCGAGGATCTCCCACAGGGCCATGGCCCCGAAGATCGTCGCAAAGAAGCCCAGCCGCACCCATTGCGCGTTGTCGATGATGAATTGACTCATGGCTCATTACTCGAGGAGCAGAGATGTGTCGATGCTAACAACCTGCAACTCGTGTGCCCACGGCACCGCCACGGTCCCGCAGCGGCTTGGATGTCGCCGCGGCCCGCAGTGTTTCAGAATGACTCAATACGGTGAAACGAGCTGAAGTCGAGAGCTGCTGAGTGGTGCGCCGTCCCGGGCCTTGAGCCGTTGGAACGAAAGGTGCAGCGACCAATGGGCCGAGTCAATCCGTGGCCCTACACCGCTACACTGAATGCTATCTGCAGACGTCGACGATTCGACCCAGCGTACCAGCCGGCTCATCTTCCGCGTGATGCTCAGCGGCATCTTTCTGGTGGCCGGCTCCAACCACCTGCTTCGCCATGATGCCATCCTCGGCCGTCTGGAGCAGGCCCCACTCGGTTGGCTGGCCACCGCCATCGCGCCGCCAGATGTCCTGGTCTACCTGGCCGGCATCGGGCTGCTTGTCGGCGGACTCTCGCTGTTTGCAGGGTTTGCCACGCGGTGGGCGGCGCTGGGGCTAATGCTCATCGTCATCCCCATCACCGTGACCGTCCAGATCGGCAGCATCCGTACGCTTGGGCCGCTTTTCAAAAACATCGGCCTGATGGGCGGACTACTCTACTTTTTTACCCACGGGGCAAAGGCGCCGAGCGTCGATGCCCTCTTGTCTAACGAGGAGGCACGCTCTCCATGAACACGAGACGATTCTTTCTTGCGACAGCTCTCTTTGCACTCTTGGGTCCCGGACTGGCTGCATGTGCGACGGCCAACGGCCAGACTGCACCGGCGGCCGATACTGCCGTCCAGTCGGCCCAGTCCGCAGATACGACCAAGGCCGCCTTGGGCGTGCGCAAGCCCAAGCACGTGTCGGTGGCGATCATGACCGCCCGGGACATGCTCTCGGGCGAAGCCGTGCAGCCGGCCGACCAGGTCGCGATCGTGACCTGCGGCCCTGCCATTCGGGCGTTGGCTCAAGACAGCGACCGGGCCTCCGAGGTCCGCCAGGCCCTCGACCGCGGGATCGCCATCAAGGCGTGCGGTGTGACCGTCGAGCGCATGGGCTTTGACGCCGATACCTTCATCGACGGCGTCGAGGTCGTGCCCAACGGCTTCGTCGAGCTGATCCGCCTGCAAAAGCAGGGCTACCTGAGTATCGAACTCTAAACATCTTCGAACCACGAGGATCTACCTTTGATGCAGTTCAATCGTTCGACCCTCTTTTCTGTCGTTGCACTCGCATTTTCGTCTCTCTTGGTCGCGGGGTGTTCTACTTCGAAGAGCCAGGAGTCCGAGGCCGAGGTCCAAAAGAGCGCATCTGAACAGCAGACCGATACCAGGAATCTCACCGTCCTCTTTCTGGCCGACCTTCACGCCCAGCTCGAGCAGCACCCCGAGCTGTTTTGGTCGGGCGGAGAGGACCGAATCGAGAAGGCCGGCGGCTTTGCCCGCATGGCCGAAGCGATCGACCAGATCCGCCAGAACACCGAAGGCGAAGTTCTGGTCGTCGACGGTGGCGATACCATCCAGGGATCGGGCGCGGCGGCGCTGACCAAAGGGAAGGCCGTGGTCCCCGGCATCAACGAGATGGGGATCGATGTGGCGATCCCGGGCAACTGGTCGGTCGCCTACGGGCCGAAGGTCATGAAGAAGCGGCTCAACGAGCAATTCGACCACCAGGTCGTCGCCACGAACGTCTACGACAAATCGACCGAAGAGCGCGTCTTCGACCCCTACACCATCCGAGAGATCAACGGCGTGAAGGTCGCGGTCATCGGCTTTACCGATCCCGACATCCCGACCCGCCAGCCGCCCTCGTACAGTCGTGGGCTCGGCTTCAAGGATTCGGGCCATCTTCCCGAGATCATCGACGAGGTCCGAAACGAACGCGGCGCCGACGTGGTGCTGTTGAGCTCGCACATCGGATTGTCGAAGGCGGTGGCGATGACCGACAAGCTGCCCACCATCGATGCACACCTGTCGGGCGACACCCACGAGCGCACCCAGGAACCGATGGTCCGCAACGACACCTGGATCGTCGAGCCGGGCGCCTTCGGTTCGTTCGTCGGCAAGCTCGATTTCAAGGTGAAGGACGGCGAGGTCGTCGACCGGCAGTGGGAACTCATCGAGGTGACCGCCGAGAAATACGACCGCGACCCCGAGGTCTTAAAGGCCGTACAGAAGGCCAAGAAGCCGCTGGAGCCGACCCTGGACGAGAAGCTCGGCCGCACCGAGACCGAGCTCATCCGCTACAACGTCATCGAAACGAGCCTCGACAATATGCTCGCCGATGCCCTCCGTGATGCGACGGGCACAGATATCGCGCTGTCGAATGGCTTTCGCTTCGGGTATCCCGTGTTGCCGGGCCCGATCACCCAGGGTGACCTGTGGCGGTTCTACCCGATCGTTACCAAGCTGAAGACCGCCGAGGTGACCGGGGAGCAGCTTCGCGAGTTCTGGGAGAACGAACTCAACAATGTCTTTGCCGACGATCCGGAGGACCGATTCGGCGGCTGGGTGCCGCGACCCTCGGGCATGAGCGTGACCTTCGAGGCGAAGGCGCCCAAGGGCGAGCGGGTCAAATCGATCCGTGTCCATGGCGAGCCGATCGAACCCGACGAGACCTATACGATCACGGCGTGCGAGCGCGAGGGAGAGCCGATGAGCACGATCTGTCGGATCCCGAACGCCGAGAACGCGAAGGTCCACGAGTTGAACGCCCACGAGGCGGTTCGACAATACCTGCAAGAACGCGACAGTGTGTCGAGTACGCTTCAGGGACGAGTCGATGCCACCGATCTGCCGGCGATCCTGCGCACGCAGATGCAATCGATGTGGCCGAATTGATGTGACGCCGAAGGGAGAATGCCGATGCAAGTGATTGGATATGCTGCTGCGCTGGTCATCGGCCTGGCCCTGGGACTGATGGGCGGGGGCGGTTCGATTCTGACCGTCCCCGTCTTTGTCTATCTTCTGGGCTTTGGCCCCAAGATCAGCGTCGCCATGAGCCTGGCGGTGGTGGGGGCGGTCGCGCTGTTTGGCGCGGCCAACCACTGGCGCTACGGCAACGTCAATATCAAGTTGGCTCTGCTGTTCGGAAGCGTCGCCATGGTGGGGACGTACGGCGGCGCGTACCTGGCGCGGTTTGTCTCCGGGACCTTTCAGTTGATCCTGTTTTCCGTCGTCATGCTGATCGCGGCGGTCTCGATGTTTGTGAACACCACGCCGGAGCCCGATCCCGACGACAGCAAGCCGATCCTGCGGGCCGAGACCGTGCCGATCATCGCTCTGGAGGGGATCGCCGTGGGCGTGCTGACCGGCATGGTCGGTGTCGGCGGCGGCTTTCTGATCGTGCCGGCCCTGGTCCTGATGTCGAAGGTCCCGATGAAGCAGGCGGTGGGGACCTCGCTTCTGATCATCGCCATGAAATCAGCGGCCGGGTTCTACGAGTACACCAATCAGGTGGCGGTCGACTACTGGTTTATCGCCGGTTTTTCCGTCCTGGCGATCGTCGGAATCTACCTTGGGTCCCGGTGGGTCAAACACATTTCTCAACAGCGGCTCAAGAAGGGCTTCGCCGTCTTCTTGGTCGTCATGGGGACCTTTATGCTACTGAAGGAGACGGGGATTCTCGATATCTGGCTCGCCTGAGAAAATGTGGGTCGAGGAATCACTCAAACTTGACAGGCATGTCACCAAATTGAGACATGCGGCTCGTACATTCCGGCGGGTGAGACGGGGCGGTGATCCCACCGCGCCCTATCGAGTCTGATTTCAGGAGGAAATGTGAAAGGCATTCAGAAGTTGTGGTGTGCGATCGCCATCGTCCTGGTGGCAGCCGGTTGTGACAGCAATGCGGGTAAGCGAGTCGAGATCGACGGGTCCAGTACGGTCTTCCCGATCACCGAGGCGGTGGCCGGTGAATTCCAGAAAGAGCACGAGGCGCGTGTGACCATCGGCGTCAGCGGAACGGGCGGCGGCTTCAAGAAGTTCTGCCGCGGCGAGACGGCGATCAATGACGCGTCTCGGCCGATCATGCCCGTCGAACTGAAGCGCTGCAAAGAAAACGGTGTCGAATTCATCGAGCTGCCGATCGCCTACGACGGCATCTCGGTGGTGACCCACAAGGAGAACGACTGGGTCGATTCCATGACCGTCGCCGAACTCAAGAAGATCTGGGAACCGGCCGCTCAGGGTAAAATCAACAACTGGAGTCAGGTCCGCGACGACTGGCCGGACCGAGACCTCGAGCTGTACGGGGCGGGCGTCGCCTCCGGAACCTACGACTACTTCACCAAGGCGATCGTCGGCGAAGAGGGCGCCAGCCGCGGGGACTTCACCTCCAGCGAAGATGACAACGTCCTGGTCAAGGGCGTCTCCAGCGACAAAAACTCGCTCGGGTTCTTCGGCTTCGCCTACTACCGCCAGAATAAAGACAAACTGGATGCAGTCCCCATCAAGGCGGAGGGCGCTCCCAAGGCTGTCGCCCCGAGCACCGAGACGATCGCCGACGGCACGTATCAGCCGCTCACGCGGCCCCTGTTCATCTACGTCAAGGCCGAAGCGGCCAAGAAGAAGGCCGTCTCCGAATTCGTGAATTACTACCTCAACGAGAGTGCCTCTCTCGTCGAAGATGTCGGATACGTCGCGCCCCCGGAATCGGCCTACAAAAAGGTGCGTGAACGGTTCGAAAACCGCGTAAAAGGCAGCATGTTCGGCGGCGAAGGCTCCAAGATCGGCGTCTCGATCGACGAGCTGCTCGAGAAGTCGACATCGCGAGGTAATCAATGAGCGGCGAGCCATCTGGCCCGGCGGGTTCCGACAACTCGTACGTCTCGATCGAGGGGCGGGCCTCCGGCTGGTTCGAGGCGCTGATCGAAAAGGGCTTGTTCGCCTGTGCCGCGCTGTCGGTATTGACGACGATCGGCATTATCGGCGTGCTGATTTTCGAGAGCGCTGCCTTCTTTCAAGAGGTCTCGCTGTGGGAGTATTTCGGAAGCACGGTGTGGACACCGCTGTTTTCCGACAAACACTTCGGCATCTGGCCGTTGATCTCGGGCACCCTCCTGACGTCGGCGGTGGCGATTGCCTTTGCGCTGCCCTTCGGGCTTCTGGCGGCGATCTATCTCAGTGAATTCGCCTCCGACGGGGCTCGCCGAATCCTCAAGCCGGCCCTGGAGATCTTGGCGGGTGTCCCCACCATCGTCTACGGGTACTTCGCCCTGATCTTCGTGACGCCGATGCTCCAGAAGGTCATCCCCGGCCTGTCGGGGTTCAACGCCCTGAGTCCCGGTCTGGTGATGGGCGTGATGATCATTCCGATGATCTCCTCGCTGACCGAAGACGCCATCCACTCGGTCCCCGATAAAATCCGAGAGGCGAGTCAGGGGCTGGGAGCCGGCAAGCTCGAGACGATCGGTTACGTCGTCCTCCCCGCGTCGCGTTCCGGGATCGTCGCAGCGGTCATCCTGGCGGTCTCCCGGGCGATCGGCGAGACGATGATCGTGACCGTCGCCGCCGGTCAGCAGGCCGTATTGACCGCCGATCCGCGGGTGCCAATCCAGACGATGACCTCTTATATCGTGCAGGTCGCCATGGGGGACGTTCCGACCGGAACGCTCGCCTACAACACGATCTTTGTCGTCGGAGCGACCCTCTTCGTGATGACCTTTGTCATGAACATCATCAGTCAACGGTTTGCCCAGTCGGTGCGAGGTGGTCGATGAATCGTCAGCGACGAAGCCTCGAGAAATGGGCCGAGAAGGTGGTCGGCTGGGGCGCCTGGCTGGCCGTGGTCATCCCCCTCGCGATCCTCGCGCTGCTGGTCGGCGATGTCATCGTACGAGGCGCCGGGCGGCTGAGCTGGGACTTCCTCAGCTCGTTTCCGTCGCGCCATCCCGCCGAGGCGGGCATTCTGCCGGCCATTGTCGGCAGCCTGGCGGTTGTGGGCCTGACCGCTGCAATCGCCGTTCCCGTGGGCATCGCAGCGGCGGTGTATCTGGAGGAGTACGCCGAAGGTGGTACCGTCGCCAACTTGATCGAAGTCAATATCGCCAACCTCGCCGGCGTGCCGTCGGTGATCTACGGCCTGCTTGGTCTGGAGGTCTTCGTGCGGCTGGCGGCGATGGGTCAGAGCGTGTTGGCCGGGGCATGCACGCTGGCGCTGCTCGTGTTACCCATTGTGATCATGTCGGCCCGCGAGGCGATACGAACCGTGCCCGACGAACTCCGTGAGGCGAGCCTGGGGCTGGGGGCGACCCGCTGGCAGACGATTCGCGGGGTGGTCTTGCCGATGGCGCTTCCGGGCATGCTGACCGGCGCGATCCTTGCGATCTCGCGGGCGATCGGTGAGACGGCGCCGCTGCTCGTGGTCGGAGCCCTGACCTACGTGACCTTTCTGCCCCAGGGCGTCGATTCGCCCTTTACGGTGCTCCCCATCCAGATCTTTAACTGGACGTCCCGCCCTCAGGAGGGGTTTGTTGTGGCGGCGGCGGCCGGGATCATCGTGTTGCTTACCATCATGTTGTTGCTCAACGGGATCGCCATCTACTGGCGCGACCGTTTCGAACGCGAGAGGTAGACGATGTTGCAGCAAGAGACGATCGACGATGAATCGTCGACCGACGCGGAGACGCTGACCGACCAGACGTCCGATGACTCCTCGGTTTCCGCCGGGCCCGCGGGCACGACGCCGCCGGCCGAAGACGAGATGTTGGGAGTCGAGGATCTGACCGCCTGGTTCGGAGACAACGAGGTCCTCCACGACATCGACATGCGCATCCCCAAAAACCAGGTGACCGCGATCATCGGTCCGTCGGGGTGCGGGAAGTCGACGTTTGTCCGCTGCCTCAATCGGATGCACGAGCAGGTCTCGTCTGCGGGCATCGAAGGGACGGTCCGGCTCGACGGTCGCAACGTCTACGACAAGGCCGTCGACCCTGTCCTGCTGCGTCGCCGCGTCGGCATCGTCTTTCAGGAGCCAAACCCGTTCCCGACGATGTCGGTCCGCGAGAACGTCCTGTCGGGTCTAAAATTGACCCACTCGCTCGACGACGTCGACCAAGACGCTCTGGTCGAAGAGTCGCTCCGGCGTGCCGCCCTCTGGGATGAAGTCCGCGACAAGCTCGATGCGCCAGGAGGCGACCTGTCGGGCGGCCAACAGCAGCGGCTCTGCATCGCCCGGGCGATCGCCGTCGAACCGGACGTGCTGTTGATGGACGAACCCTGCTCGGCGCTCGATCCGATCGCGACTGCGCGCATCGAAGATCTGATCGACCAGCTAAGAGAGGACTACACAATCGTGGTCGTTACCCACAATATGCAGCAGGCCGCCCGGATCTCGCAGTGGACGGCCTTTTTGCTGATGGGAGAACTCGTGGAATTTGGCGACACCGACCAAGTGTTTACCCAGCCGCGGGACTCTCGAACTGAAGACTACATCACCGGCAAGTTCGGATAGAAGGTAGATGATGGGTAAGTCACACACTGTCAAAGAATACGAGGAGCAGCTCACCGAGCTGCGCGAGAACTTGCATGGGATGGCCGAGCGGGTCGAAGATATGATCACCCACGCGATCAATGCCTTGGTCGATGGGGACGCCGAGCTGGCCGAATCGACCGTCGAGGACGACCGGGTGGTCAACCACGACGAGATGATGATCGACGACCTGTGCATGCGAATTCTGGCCAAGCGCCAGCCGATGGCCAGTGACCTGCGGCTGGTGACGACCGCGCTGAAGATGGTGACCGACCTGGAACGCATCGGCGATCTGGCGGTCAATATCAGCTTCGAGGCTCAGGACCAGGTCGAATACGACGAACGTCCTTCTCTCGACGAGATTCCCCGGTTAGCCAAGCACGTCCAGTGGATGGTCGGCGCAGCGATCGACTCGTTTATCGATCGCGACTCCGAGCTGGCCCGCGACGTCATCAATCGGGACCAGAAGGTCAACGACCTGTACGCCGCCATGAATCGGCGCTTGATCGAATACATGCGCGAAAACGACGTAGGTATCGAAGCGGCCATGAGCATCCAGCGGGCCGCCAAACACCTGGAACGCATGGGCGACCACGCCACCAACCTCGGCGAAAAGGTCATCTTCATGGTCGAAGCCGAGGACGTCCGCCACCACAACAAGGTCGACGAGAACTGGCACGACCGCTCGTCGGCCAACGGCAGCGCCCAGTGACGCTTCGGTTACTCCTTTGAACGAATTCTGAGGGCACGGCGCCGATCTTCGATGATCGAGCGGTAGTCCTCTCTGGCCTGCTCCGAAAGAAACGACCGCGCGATCAGCCGGTCGACGTCATCAGAATCCTCGCAAAACCGGTCGAGAATCTTGATGGCGCGCTGTCTCTGGATTCCGTAGCGGTCGGCGAGTTCGATGAGATCGGCCCCGGTCACGAATCCGTGAGTTTTTCGGCTTGCGGGAATTTTTTCTTCGAAAACATCGAGGGCGAAGCGCGTCTCGCGGGGCAGGTGTAGCTTGGTGCACATCAGGTCATAGGCCGGAGTCAGCACGTAGTCACCAAACTCCGTCTCTTTCAGTGAGAAGTTCTTCAGGTGTGCGTCGCCGTTTCCTACAGCGTAGTTGAAGACGATCTGCCGGAAGAGCTTTTCGGCCTCGACCCGATACGCGGGGCAGTAGGTCTTTAGTGCCTCACCTAGCCGTTCGTAGCTGGAGCTGTATTTGTACTGCTGTCCATGGGTCTTCTTGGTTCGACCCATCAGTTGGCAGAAATCTTCCTGTGCGATGCGCTTGCCCTCCGGAGATCGGTCGAACCGTCGCGTCACGTAGGCCGGCTCGCCGTCCGCCAGTTCGATGCAGGCGTTGGCAGCCGTCTCCAGATCATAAACCTGCTCGGCGATCTGCATCGTGAGGTGTTCGTTGGCCGGTACGTCTCGCTGGTGTCGCGGGAGCGTTGTTCCCGGAATCGGCTTCAGAATGTACTGGCCACCCTCTTCGACTGGCTTGAGCGCCCCACGTTCGAGCCGCATCGAAAGTTTCTCCTGGACTCCCGAAATCGAGATGTGTTCCATCGTGTCGGCCGCGATTTGCGCGAATTCGGAGCGGTCGAATGCCAGGCGTAGGGATCATCTTCGTCGATTTTCAGCCGGCGACATTGGCGTTGTCGGTTCGGACCCTCGGCGAGGAGACCGTAGAAAAAGGCGAAGAGATGGTCTGACCTGTACGGTTCGGAACGCTTCGGAAGGCTGAGGCTGACCGGACCGGTCGACTCGTCAGCGAGATACTCCGGCTCGTACTGAAACCGGAAGGTCCCGTCATCGAGTTCCACCAGGTGTCCAGCCAGCCGGTCTTTGTTGTAGACCTTCGCGCAACGCATTCAGTTCACCCCGGTTCGTTGGTCTTGGGTTGAATGGCGAGCTCGAGTCCCAATACATCCAAGACACGACTGAGGCTCTCCAGCGTCGGGTTCCCCTTGCCAGATTCGATGTTGCTCAGCGTGTGAGTCGAGACGTCAGCGAGCTCGGCGACCGAGGCCTGATCCACCCCGAGGACCTTCCGTCTCCGTTTGATGATGGATGCAACTTCCGTCATATTCATTAAAGTAAATTTCCTCTGGCTTTGAGGGAGGGGATGCCGAACGCGCTGGCGGCCATCACATCTGATATGCAGAATAGTGCATATTTGGTGTGACAAAAAGGTTGAACCGTCGGAAGTCCTCTCTAATACGCAGAAAAATGAATACTCGGGTGCCGAAAAATGGTACGCCTCCGGGACTTACTTCTACTCACGTATGAGTATACTCATGCGTGAGTGGAACTCTGCGCGGTCGGAGTCGAGATGAACTGGACCATCGAGTACAGCGACGATCCCGAGGCCTTTGAAGCCCGGGTGAGGGACTACCTGCTTGAGGACGAGGCGCTGCACAATGTGGCACTGGGCGTCCTCCGCACCCTTCAGCAGAACCCGAACTACTACTCCGGCGACAACATGCTCGCCTGCGTCCATGACGACGGCGAAATCGGCGGCGTCGTCACCCGCACGCCGCCGTTTCCCGGGTTGTTGAGCCGGGCCGTCGACGAAGATGCGGTCTCGGCGATGGTCGACGCACTCGTCGAGAAGTACCCGGATCTCGACGGGATCATCGGCCCGGCGGAGTCCGTGGAGATCGCTGTACGGCGGCTCGAAGACCTCGGATTCGAATCCAACATCGGCCAGCGACAGCGACTCTATCGCACGACGACCGTGGAGCCCCCGACCGGCGTCCCGGGCGAGATGCGTACGGCGAGGGCCGGCGACCGAGAGCTGCTCGAAGATTGGTTGGCCCGGTTTGCGGTTGAGGCCGAAGGCCAGGACGAGGAAGAAGCTCGCGAAGGTGCGGAATCGATGGCGGGGCTTTTCATCGAACAGGAGGCCGCCCGCATCTGGGTGGCCGACGACGAGCCCGTCTGCGTCGCCGCAATCGCCGGGCGTTCACCGAACGGCCTGCGCATCGGCTACGTCTACACGCCGCCGAAATTCCGCGAAAACGGCTACGCCAGCGCCCTCACCGCGGCCCTCACCCAGGAGGCCTTGGATGCCGGCTGCGAGCACTGTTTTCTGTACGCGGATCTCGACAACGCCACCACCAACCGCATCTACCCCGCCATCGGCTACGAGCCGGTGGCCGATCAGCATCTGTACGAGCTGACACCGCCTTCGGAAGAGCGCGGTTGATCTCCCTGCTGGGGTGAGGCGCCGGAAGTTGCCTCTGAGGTCCGGCGCGTAGTTTTGGAGGGTGGTTCAACCATACAGATGCGAACGAGAGTCAGATGGCAGATCGAGACCTCCAGGAGTTCCGTGGGCATCGGCTTCTTCAGTGGGGCTTCGTGCTCTTCATGCTCGGCTTACTGATCGGATTCGCCGTGCCGATCTTGGAGAACCCACGCATGGGTTTGGCCAGCCACCTTCAGGGGATCACCAACGGGATGTTTCTGGTGATCTTGGGATTGGTCTGGCCTAAACTCAGGTTGTCCGCTGGTGGCTTCAGGGTCCTCTTCTGGCTCGCGATCTACGGCACCTTTGCCAACTGGGTTGCCACCGGGCTCGCTGCATTCTGGGGCGCCGGAACCGCGATGCCGATCGCGGCTGTTGGGCACGAGGGGACGGCCTTTCAGGAGAGCCTGATCATGGGGCTTTTGCTGTCACTTTCACTGGCGATGATAGGTGCGGTCGGGCTAACCCTCTGGGGATTGCAGCAACGCCGTCGAAGTGCCAATCTCTCCCCGTAGGCTTCCGCCAACGGAGAGTCGAGAATGGAAAGTAGTCGTTCGTTCTGGGAAATCGTGCTTGTATTGTTCCTGCTCGCCTCTTGTGCAACCGGCGAGGGTACCAAAGCAGGTGCGTCTGCAACGAGCGGGGCGGCCGACCAGATGGAGGCATCTCAGCTCTGCGTGGTTCGTCACGCTCAGGCCTACGGCAGCCTCGAGGGTGCGCCGCCGGGGCTGACGACCGAACAGCTCAACACCCTGACGGAGAAGGGGCGCATTCAGGCCAAGAAGCTGGGTGCCGAGGTGCCGCGACCTGTGAGGGCCGTCTTTGCCAGCCCGACGGGCCGAACCCGCATGACCGCAGAACTCATGGATCTGGGCGAGCCGATTGGCTTGACCGGTGAACTGAGCGCTCTGGAGGATGAGTCGCTCGACGAGGGACGAGAGCGCATCCTGGAGGCGATTGACCGCGCCCGGGCCGAAGGAGTCGACGGCAAACACGTAGTTATGGTCACGCACGGGAAGGTCGCCTCTCTTCTGATAGGCGAGTTGAAGGGCACACCGCTTTCCGAGCGAGCCTCCGCCCACAGGATCTCGTACGGAGAGGCTGTCTGCCTCCCGATGCCCGCTTCAGATTCCAACTAATGTACTGGGGAACACTCGATGGCTGCTGCAAATCTGCTGACCCTTTTGGACGACATCGCCGTATTGCTCGACGATGTCGCCATGATGTCGAAAGTCGCGGCGAAAAAGACCGCCGGTCTGATCGGCGATGACCTGGCCGTAAACGCCGAGCAGGTCACCGGATTCGCCTCCAAGCGGGAATTGCCGGTCATCTGGGAGGTGGCCAAGGGGGCGACGCTCAACAAGGCCATCCTTATCCCGGTCGCGCTGCTGTTGAGCGCCTTCGCCTCGTGGCTGTTGATTCCTCTACTGATGCTGGGCGGCACCTACCTCTGCTACGAGGCCGTCCACAAGATTCAGCACAAGCTCTTCCACAAGGAGGAGGAGAAGTCTCGGCGCGAAGACCTGAAGAAGGCGTTTCGGGACAAAGACGTCAACATGAAGGAGTTCGAAAAAAAGCGGATCAACGGTGCCATTCGGACCGACTTCATCCTGTCGGCCGAGATCCTCGTCATTGCCTTGAGCGCGGTGACTGCTGCGACTCTGGCGGTGCAACTTGGCGTGCTCATTGTAGTCAGTGTCGGGGTTGTGCTCGGTGTGTACGGGTTGGTCGCCGGGATAGTGAAGATCGATGACCTGGGGCTGAGGATGCAGGACAACGGTGGATTTCAGGAATCCATCGGAGACGCCCTCGTCCAGGGGTCGCCCGTCTTTATGAAGGGGTTGGGGGTTGTGGGGACCGTGGCGATGCTTCTGGTCGGCGGGGGTATCTACGCCCACTACATCGAACCGTTGAAACGCGTCGTCCACGATATCGCCCACGCTACGGGGCCCCTGGAGGCGGTCACCCCCTACGCTGTGGAAGGTGTTGTCGGACTTGTCGTCGGTGCCGTGGCCGTCGTGGTGATGAAGGGGGTCTTCGCGATCATCGGTCGCAACGGCGAGGCGCACTGATCACGGGGCGTCCCGCCGGAGATACAGAGCAATGCGGCTGCTCCCGGTCGACCCTATTCGGGCCCGTCGAAGCCAAGAAGAGGCCGAAAGTCACGTTGAACCGGAATGTTAATTACGGTAATAACGTTTAGTCTGTAAATGTAACTGTTTCGGTTCGGCAGATGGATATCGTCATTACGCGAGAGGCATTGAACTCATATTTGAACCTCTTGCACGGACACCACATATCGAGGTCGACCTACGAGACCTTCCTTCGGCCCGACATACTGTTGCTGCACGATTACCCTGATCCAGTGGAATTTGACCGCAGCAGGTTTTGGTCACCGGCGAAGGGGAGGAGGGGGCGTATCCAAAACGGCTTTAAGATGAAGTGGCACAACATTGGGCCGGGAAGGGTACAACTTCGGCTGCCGGTCGCCGTTATTGATGATACGGCGTATTTGTCTGAGGCCTACGTGAAAGACAGCCGAAAAAAGGAGTTACGGGAGTTGGCTCGTTTCGACGTACATATTGAACGCATTCGTCGAGGGAATTACACCGAAGAAGGGAGATTGTGATGCAGACTGCGCCAAAAACGGACAATCCCGAAAGTCGGCGCTTAATGAATCTCTATCGCGTTGCCTACGAAATGGACCGCCAGGGCCTTCCAGAGGAATTTATCGTGGCGGCCGTCGAGACTGCTCAAGATTACTTGGGCGTCTACGATCTCATGATGATGTGGCGAGAGGAGAGCGAGGAGGGTGAGCGTGATGAGATCGTTGCGGACATTCAGGATGTGATTGACGCCTGCTCCGAGGGAGAGCCCCACGGTGAGGGAGTTACGATCCGTCTCGACGACCTCGACCAAATTGGCCAAAATATTCGCGCGTTCAAAAACGAGCTACTCCGACAGGTCGAAGACGAGTGCGGCACGCTCACCGAGTTGTCGGAACGTACGGGCATCCCGCTTCCTTCATTGTCTCGCTTCTTCAATAGTAGCTCAAAGCCGCGTTTGGCCACCATGTTAAAGATCAAAGAAGCCGTCGAGGTCGATGAAGTGAAGGTGGCCTGGGAGGACTTCAAGGGACGCAACGATTAGGCTATCGGACGTGGGCGCAAAAACATGACATGTGATCAGGGCGGCTCCCATCCGGAGCGGCGCTGGCGACGACCGTCGGTATACTGGTCGAGTTCCCGGTGATGCTGGCGCTGGTGTCGATCGCCAACCGCACGCGCCGGTACTTCCCCGAATAACTGATTTGCGCCGACCTATCGATCCGATGGACGGCAGCAACTGATGTCGACATCTGCCTCAACGAAGGCGTCGGCCAGGAGGTCAATGGCTTCGAAGACTTTTTCGCGTTGGTCGGCCGGTACTTCGGACACCACCGACTCGACGATCTGCTCGGTTTGATCTCTCAGGTGCTCGGCTTCCTGGCGGCCCTCCTCGGTTAGCTCCAGAAGTACTCGTCGTCGGTCATTCGGATCACGACGGCGATCCACCCAGCCGCGGGCCATCATTCCGTCGATGAGCCGTGTGGTGGCTCCCGGCGTCACTCCCATGCGTTCGGCGATTGTCCCGACGTCGAGCGGCTCTCCCTGAAGAATCTGCAGGGCAAAGCATTGTCGGACGGTCACGTCACCACAACAGACGGCGTCGCGTTCGAGCATGCCGAACCGACGGCTGACCTGAAGAAGTGCGTCGGTAAAGTCGGATGTCGGTTTCATGGCTTGCGCGCCTCGACGCGGTAGCTCCAGACGATCTCGCCGAGTTCGTCGAACTTATCGTCCCCCAACTCCTCGACCGCCTCGGCGAGCACGGCGTCATCGCGAATCGCTTCAAACATCGGTGTGGCGTCGTCGCGAGTCCAACTCAGCTCCGTGAAGCCAGCCTGCCGAATGGCCTCCATGTATTCGTCAGCCTGGGCAGCCCCGCCGATGCAGGCCACATGAGTTGCGGCGGCTTCTCGAACGGCGTCTGGCAATGGCTCGCTCAGACAGATGTCGCTGACGGCCAGCCGGCCCCCCGGCTTCAGCACCCGAAACGCCTCCCGGAAGACCTTGTGTTTGTCCGGGCTCAGGTTGACAACGCAATTCGAGATAACCACGTCGGCGCGCTCGGAGACGACGGGAAGATCCTCGATGTGTCCCTCTCTGAATTCGACTCGGTCGGCAACGCCTTCTTCGACAGCCGTACGCCGTCCCCGTTCCAGCATCTCGGGCGTCATGTCTACTCCGATGACCCGACCTTCCTCGCCGACTTGGCTGGCAGCCAGAAAAGCATCCATCCCGGCGCCTGAACCCAGGTCGAGGACCACTTCACCGGGTTCGAGATTCGCGATGGCGGTGGGATTCCCGCAGCCGAGCCCGAGATTCGCATCTTCCGGGATCTCCAGAAGCTCGCCAGGCTCGTAGCCCAAGGCTTCGGCCCTCTCTTCGACGTCGCCGGTCCCGCAACAGGAGGGCGCGCCGCCCGCCGACTCATCCTCCGTAGATTCACCGGGCCCACAGCAACTCGACGTCCGTCCGGCGGCAATCTCGCCGTAGCTGTCGCGCACTTGTTCCCTGATGTCGTTTTCGTCTGCTGTCATGACAGTTCCCGGTGTTGAAAGGAGGGACGATACCTTAATTGATGCCATGAATAATTGAATACTTCAACTAATTCAAGCCCGACGCTCGTGCGGCCATCCGCGCGGGATCATGCCCAGCCCCCCGATGGGAATTGCTACCAGGCCACGGCCGAGGCGGCGCCGAAGTACCAGAAGATTCCGACGGTCGCCAAAATGGCGAGCAGAAGGATGCCGATACCGAAGAGGGTGCGATTGCGCCGTTCTTCGGCGAATTCGTCTTCGAGGGACTCTTCGCTAGCTGGTGATTCCGAACTGGTGGAACTCATAAATATCACTCCTATCTGTCGGTTGGTTCGCGCAGATTCAGGCATGGCTGCTTGCGACAGCAGACCACTCAGTTCGTTTAAAAATGCAACCACCATGCCGCGGCAGGTCAAACGACAGATCCCCCGTTCATGACGGAGGAATCTCCGGTCACTTGGCCGATGAGCCCGATACGGCGGGAAATATTTACCGGGTCTCGCCGAGTGCCGCACTATTTGCGAGATGCAGTTGGTTCAGGGCTCGTCGGTGCCGCGAACCGACAGATACAACTGGCCGGCCAACAGTGGCGCCAGGCTCGTGGCGGCGACGATCAACCACCCGACCGCCCCCGGCGGTGTCAGCGACAACACTTCGGCCAGGGGACCCACGTAGACAGCCAGCAAGAGCAGGCAGACGTCGAGACCCAGGGCGCCCCAGACGTATGGATTTCGAGAAATTTCGTTGACGAATATGCCGGATTCTGGCTGCCGCATATTGAAGACGTGGAGCAGTCGGGCCACCGAGAGAGACAAGAACGAGACGGTTACGGCGCGTTGTGTCGAGAAGTCGAAGACTGTGAGTGCGGCGGCAAACCCGGCGCCGACTGCCAGCGCGATGATGATTCCGAAGGCACCGACGTCTTCCCAGTCCCTTCGATCCAGGATCGAAGAGTCGGCAGATCGCGGTGCGGCATCCATCTCGTGGCCGCTTCCCTGTCCGACTCCGAGGGCCAGGGCAGGGAAGACATCGTTGAGGACGTTCAAGTATAGAATCTGCAATGGCAGAAGCGGGAGAGGCACGCCGAGAGCGGCTGCCACGCCCACGAGCAAGATCTCGCCGATGTTTCCGGAGAGGAGATAGACGACGAACTTGCGGATATTTTCGAAGATGATGCGGCCCCGCTCCAGGGCCTTCACGATGGTCGGGAAGGCATCGTCGAGCAGAATCATGTCTGCCGCCTCTCGGGCGACCTGAGTTCCACGGTCGCCCATCGCGATCCCGATGTCCGCGCTCTGCAGCGCGGGTGCGTCGTTGACCCCGTCGCCGGTCATCGCCACCGTCTCGCCCTCCTCGACCAGCAGATCGATCAGGTCGAGTTTTTGGCTGGGCGTGACCCGCGCCAGGACCTCGGTCGAGAGCAGTCTTTCTCGTCGCCGGTCGGTATCGCCGGCCAGTTGTTCCAGTTCCGCGCCGACCACCGGCTCGGTATCGTCGTCTTCGATGAGTCCGATCTGTTCGGCGATGAATCGGGCGGTTTCCGGATGGTCGCCAGTCACCATCACCGACCGAACGCCGGCCCGGTGGCAGTCTTCGATCGCCGACGACACGTCGTCACGCGGAGGATCCATCAGGCCGACGAATCCGACGAAGGCGAGGTCCTCGTAGCAGTCGACATCCGGCTCGTCGGCCGAACGGGTCGCCAGTCCGATGACTCGATATCCGTCGGCGGCCAGGGCGTCGGCCCGTTCGTGCAGCCGCTCGCGTTTCGATGAATCGAGTGATTCGTCCCGATCTAGCAGCCGGGTGCAGTGGTCCAGCACGTCTTCGGGAGCCCCCTGGACAGCGACCATGTACCCATCGTCGGTCTCGTGGACGGTCGCCATCAGATTGAGTTCGGTATCGAAGGGTACGAATCGGACCTGGGGAAACCGCTCGAGCATGTCCTCGCGCGGGCGGCCCGCCTGTTCACCGAGTTCGACCATCGCGACTTCCATCGGGTCGGCCGCCTCGGTCTCGTCCTCCGGCGCCTCATTGGCCAATACCGTGACTTCGACGGCCCGGCTCAACTGCTCATCGTCGGTCATCTCGACAGTGGCCTCGCCGTCGAAAAACCGCGCGGTCCCCTCGTCGTCACGCTGCACTTCAAATAGCTGATCCGGTGTGGCGAGGACTTCGATGCTCATCCGGTTTTCGGTGAGGGTCCCCGTCTTGTCGACGCAGATGGTCGTCGTCGTCCCCAGGGTCTCGACCGATGGCAGGTATCGGATCAGGGCATTCTGTCGCTTCATCTGCCACATCCCGTACGAGAGCGCGACCGTTGCCACGATCGGCAGGCCCTCCGGGACGGCTGCGACCGCCAGGGCGATGGACGTCTCGACCATCAAAAGCAGGTCTCTGCCGGCCCAGGCTCCGGCGAGCCCCACCAGCGCGGCTACGGCCAGCACGACCCACACGAGTTGCCGCCCGAGTCGGTCCAGCCGCTTCTCCAGGGGGACCCGGTCGCGATCGGCTCTGTCCACCATTTCGGAGATCTCGCCGAGTTCGGTGTCCATCCCGGTTGCGACGGTGATCGCCGTCGCTTCTCCGCGGGTAATCACCGTCCCGCGGAAGAGCATGCTTGTGCGCTCGGCGAGTTCCGTCGCCTCGGAAACCGATTCCGGGGACTTGTCCACGGGGACCGACTCTCCGGTCAGCGCCGATTCGTCGGCCTCCAGATCGTCGGTGTCGACGAGTCGAAGATCGGCGGGAACGACGTCTCCACGAGACAGATGCACGATATCGCCGGGGACGATCTCTCGGGCGTGGAGCTGTATGGGCTCGCCGTCCCGCACGACCGTGGCCTCGATGTCCCCCATCTCGCGGAGTGCTTCCATCGACCGCATTGCGCCGTACTCGGTCCAGAAGCCGATGGCGGTGTTCAGAAAAAGGACGACCGCGATGGCTGCCGCATCGAGGGTGTGGCCAAATAGAAGTGCGGCGACGGCCGCGGCCGCCAAGAGTGCGACGACAAGGCTCTTGAACTGCTCGACGAGGAGTTCCCAGATCGACCGCCGTTCGGCCTCTCGGAGCTGGTTTGGGCCGAATCGCTGTTTTCGTTCGCCGACTTCGTTCTGGGAGAGTCCGTCGTCGACTGAGACTTCCAGGGTGTCGGCGAGTTCCTGGGCCGAGCGAGACCACGGGTTCGACAAGGTCATCCCCTGAATCCTCTTTCGAAAGAAATTGGTAGGACACCGGTCGTTGCGAGACCGGGCGAAGCTGATCACACTGAAAGGCTAGCAGAGACCCCCGAAGGCTGGACAGACCCGAGAGCCGAAGATGTGAAGGTAATTGAATCTCTGGATGTTGGATGGATTCGTGACGACGCTAGACGAGACATTTGATGCCCTTATCGACGACGCCCGTCAAACGGACGGCGGAGTCCGCGTCTCCGATCTGATGGCCGCGGCCCGCGAGTCGGGCCTGTCCGCCCGGGAGTCCTGGCGAGCGGCCGTCGAGGCCTGCGATGAGGCGGCCGTCCAGGAATCGTGGATCGAATGGGAGGAGGTTCCGGATCAGGCCGAACTCGGTCTTCGACTGCAGGTCCTGGCAGATGCCCCGCAGATCGTGCCCAAACTCGCTGACTTTCTGTTCTTCTTCTTTCGGGCCTCGGCTCCGGAGCTCTACCGACCCGCCGCCTTGGCGATCGGGCGCCACAGTTGGACTTACCCGGCGTTATTCGACGGCCTCGAGACCTACGCAGAGCAGCGAGACCTCGCCGTCGACGGGCCGATCTCGTTGACCGGTGATCGCAGTCGGCGGCGCCTGTTGATGGCGACCACCGCTCGGCATGTGCATGCACCCGAAGGACACGCTTCGAGGGCCTTTCCCGTCGAAGTCGAACCGATGTCGAAGGTGCGTGAGCACCCGATCGCCGACATTGCAGTCCTGTGTCTCTGCTCCGAATTCCTGTTGGCGGCGGGGATCGAGGACGAGGCCTTCGTGCAGTTGAGCTGGGAGCTCGCCGAATCCATCCATGGCTTTCTGGGACAGGGCGGCAGTCAGCGCGGTCTGGTTCGGGCCTGGGGTCAGATGCTCGGAGCACTGGAGAGGCTGGATGCTGACCGGGCGGTGTCGACCTGGTCCGACACCCTGGTGACATTCGAGCAGCGCGACGACCGCACCTACTCCGAACACCTGGCCACATTCTGGGAGTTCGATGCCGCGATCGTCGCCGGAGTCGACGGCGAAACCGATTTTCTCAAGCGCGCGGATGTCGACGAGATCGGCGAACTCTTCAATACATCCGATCTACGGTGGCTCAGTCGAATTCGTCGATGGCAATGGCAGCTCCGTCGAAACCCCGGTTCCACACAGAGTTTCACACAAAATGGGTGGTCTGATGGTCCGGGACGCGAGACGGCGGACCCCGAAATTGCGGTATTTCTCGAGATGGTTGTCGACCGGGTCGCCGGCGGCGAGGAACTGCATCGGGCGGTACATCGTTGGATCGCCTCGCGCATCGATCGTCTGACCGACTCGAGTCGTTGGTGGGCGCGGCCGGACGAGTCTCGGGCATTGGGGTCTTTTCTTGTCCTGGATGCCGTCCGATACCGGCCGCCGCCCCGCGCGACTCTCTGCAGGTTGTTTGACGGGGCGGGTATCTCGCGAGACGCGCCACAGACGTCGGCTGGATCGGAGGTCGAAGGCATCGCCGGTCTTCCCTGGGAAGGGTTTCATGACCTGCTATGGCAGATCTTCAGGCTCGAGGGTGCGCCGGCCGATTTTCCCGTCGAATCGGAATCGTTTGCCAGCATCGGCGATGCCGAACGGTTGCTCGGCTTTATTCGCGCCGGCCAAACGGTCCGTGATCTCGACATTCTGGTCGACGCACTCGAGCACTTCCTCCGGCTGGAGCTCGCCTCCGAGGGCGACTTCGAGCCCCGCCGGTTTTTGTACCGGGTCGCCGCTCGCAAACCCCACCCGTCTCTCTTTGTCGAACTCGCCCGTCGCACCCGCGGCCGCACCTACATCGACGAGTCGGGCACCGAAGTGAATCTGCGGCAGATGCTCGAAGCAGTCGCCGCATCGACCGAAGACTGGTTTCCCGAGTTGCAGCAGGCTCGCGGGTCGCTGAAGACGATCGACGCGTTCGACGATCTGCAAGATGCACTCCACGAGTTCGCCGATCAGATCGATCCGAGAATCCCCGATTCGGAGACTCACCACAGGGGTCTGGTCGCGCTGTTGGTTCGGACGGTCCCCGACGATGGGGAGCTGCTTGCGGACTCGACCGCCACGGAGGGTTCGACGACAGCCGACGAACTGACGGCGGCGGTGGCCGACCAGATGCGGGTGCTTCGGCAGATGACCGCCGAGCTTTTCGACAACACCGCAGCCGACTTCGCCGACATGCATCGAGCGACACGAAATATATCGGCTCGGCTCAACCGAATCCTGGAGCATCTTTCACCGTACCTCGCCGCTGGTGACACCGAGATTCTCCGCGCCACGACGTCCCGGCTCCAGCAGCGGCTCGCGGCCTGGACGAACATCCTCGAACACGGGTTGGAGACACCGCTTACACGGGTGAGCTGGCCGCTCGAGGACGCCGGCCGAGAGGTCTTCGAAGAACTCCGGGATGTGACACGGGAGCTAGCGTCAAATCCGATGCAGGTGCGGGCGTTTCGGTTGGCCTACGAATGGCTGCAGCGGCGCCATCCTGCTACCTCGGGGGACCCCGCGGGCGCGGAGCTGCCGCTCGATGAATCCGAATACTGGGAGTTCGAGCGCGAGCTGTTGGCGGCGGCGGCGACGACGACCGACGAACTCGATCTCGGGGCGGAATGGCTGAGTTTTCTGGCCGAACGATGGGAGCGGCTGGCGACGGTCGCGATGGAGCTTCAGGCGGAACCCCACGTGGTCGACCTGGTCCGCTCCGGGGACTTCGCGCCCCTCCGTCGAAGGGCACGCCACTCGGTGACCGTCGAACGTCTCGAACAGTGGCTGGCTGACCGATATCACCTGCCCGCCCTCTCGGCGCTGATCGGCAACGCTGACGCCGGCGAACGTCGGTGGCTCCCTCCGATGTTCCGTGCGACCACCCGCATGGTCAGCAACTTCACCCACGTGTGGCTCGCGCTTCTGGTCGGCGCAGTCATGCTGCTGGACTTCGGCGACGCATGGGTCGAGCTGGCTCGACAGGGCGACATCTCCGGCATTGCCATCACCGTCACGATCGGACTCGGCGGAACCTTTCTGTACCTGCTGGCAGACATCTTCCGGAAGACCGATTCTCCCTTCAACGACCCCAATGCCGGCTTGCGTGTGGGTCGGCTCGCGCGCATCGTCGCGTTCTTTGGGGTCTGCTTTGTCTACACCGTGCTCGTCACCGGGGGACTCTGGTATCTCTTTTCGGCGACCGATCTCGTGATTCGGGGCGATGGAGCCACCCTCCACATCCTGGTCTGGACCGGGTTTGCGCTCTTCGTCGGCGTCTTCTTCGGGCTGCTGACCGACGCCGGTTGAACCGATATCAGCCGCCGTTCGTTTCGTGGATATTCTCCCCGCGATGGAGGCGCTGAGCGATCTCGAAGGTCTGCTCACCGGAGCGTCTCGTCGGCGTGTGGGCGGCCAAAAAGCGAGAAGCCGCGATCAGGAACAGACGTCCCCGTCCGCCAGGTTGATAGGCGAGCTGATTGTAGGCCGCCTCGAGGTTCTGATTCGGGTGGAAGCCGGCGTCTTCGCGCAAGAGTCGGCTGGTCAGTGCTTCTCGAAGAATCTGAGTGTCCCCTCCGGTGTCCAAAAACGCCGCGGTCAGGCGTCCCGCGCGCTCGACTTCGTCGTCCCCCTCGACGTCGAAGCTCTCCATCAGTTCGTCCAGGATGCCCTCGGTGGGACGTCCCGCCTCGCCCGGAGCGGGGATCCGAGCAGGGGGCATGTTCAGAAACCGATCCAGATAGATCTTGATGGCCGCGTCGTAGATGCCTCGGTAGGCCTCCGGGCCGTCGGTGCGGCGGGCTGCGCCGTGGACGGCGTTGGCGTAGCTGAAGGTGTGGTGGACGGTGTTCCAGTCGTTGAACTCGTTGCTGGTGCCGAACTGGGCGATGCGCAGAGCAGCGGCGTAGGTGACTGCTGAAGCGAGCCGTTCGGCCGAGGCCCCGGCGGCGATCGCCTCGTCGATTCGTTGGACGATAGACCGCGGATCGTCGCCGATGAGCACCTCGATGAAGTCTTCCGGCTCCTCCCACTCGCCCCCGGCGCCGTTGTCGATCCGGGCTTCCAGCCCCTCACGGGCATCAAAGATCAGCCCCGCCACATCGATCGGCTGGCGCCACGACGAGTTCTCCTCGGCCCGGCTCGCGCCGGCCAGCCCGGGCACCAGAGTCGGCAGCACCCGTTCGGCGTGCTCCCAGCCGATGCGGTCCAATGTCTCAAAGGCCTTGTTGATGAAATCGAGGGTGTGGCCGGTATTGCGATACAGATGGTCCGTCGCTGCGCCGAAGAGCATGCGCGCCAGCTCGCCCTTTCCGACATCTGCCTGGATGGCGGTCCGCAGGACGCGCTCCGCTCCATCGGCGTCGCGAACTTCGATGTTCTCCCGAAACCACTCATTGAGCCGCTCGGCCGACAGGTCGGGATTGTTCAGAGCCTCCTGTTCGAAGAATGGCGCTGACCCCGCAGTATCGCCCGCCACCTCGGTCAATCCTTTAAAGAGGGCGCGCGGCACATCCTCCGAGCGGGCGTGGTCGACCAGGTTTGCCATCACCCCGAGCGTCGTCAGCCCGCTTCCCCAGCCATCTTCTCGGTAGGTCGTCCCGAACTCCACGCCCATCCGCACCGGTTCGGTGTAGTCCAGCCCGCTGTCCATCAGATGCACGACGGATTTGGCGACGATCAGCGAGAGATTCTCTCGAAGCCCGGCGTTCAGACGTTCGGTCCAGTGTTCGACCGGGTCCCTCGACCCGCGCGGATTGGCGGCCACAAAAAGCTCACCATCGCGAACCTCGGTCGGGTAGCTGGGGACATCGTCGGCCCACAGGTCAAAGGTATCTCCGCACGCCAAATCAAAACGGGCGTGGTGCCAGTGGCAGGTCAGGATGCCGTTTTCGACCGTCCCCTCCGACAGCGGGAAGCCCATGTGCGGGCATCGGTTGTCGACGGCGTGGAACTCCCCTTCGTGATAAAAGATGGCGAGATTGCGCCCCTCGACATTGACGCGCATGCGTCCCTGCTCCCGAATCTCGCTTGCAGCGCCGACATGTACGAAGTTGTCACTCATGGCGAAACCCCTGGGACCGGGTGATGTGGGTCGGTTCCAGCCGACCTACTTGAACCGGAACTGTGTGTGGCAGTTGGTACAGCCATTGACCAGTTTACCATACTGTTCGGTGGCCCCCTGAAGGTCGTCTTCCTTCGACGCCTTCAAAAGTCCCTTGAGATCCCTGTGAAATTGGGCGTCCAATTCTTTGAACCTCTCCATGTTGTCCGCATTGACGGGAGGCTCGTAGCGCCCTTGTTCGAGGGCCTTGGCTGTCAATTGCCGTGCCGGGTGGACCTTCTTGATCTGCGCGGGAATGCCTTCGAGGGCATCATTGGCGATCAGGGTCAGAGTGTTTTGCATCGCCGTATTCAAGAGCTGCATCTCGTTTTGCACGGCATTGACGTCTTCAGGAAGTTCATCGAGAGACGTCGGATGCTTCGGTTCTGGCGCCTCGTCGGCGGATCTCTTCTGACATCCGACGACTGCCAAAATGCAGACCCCAGCGACTGTCAATAACGTCGTGTATCGCCTCAATATGGTGCTGCTCCTCGGCTGCAGGTGCCAGTTATCGATTCACGATGGCAAATACATCTAAATCCTACATCACCCCGGTGCGGTGTCCGAAACCGCGCCAATGGTCCAGGCGTTGCGTGCAACCCTTGAGCGCCCTAACTTGGGATTCGCGGTACACAAGTAGAAACGGTGCGACTCGACGCTACGGAACGGAGGAGGTGGGACGATGCAGGCGGTGGCGTTGTATCTGGCGGCGGCGTACGCAGTACTGACCTGTCTGCTATGGCTGTTCGGATGTGGCTACATTCTTCGGCAACTCTATGCGGCCCCGAAGATCTCGGAGGTCGATGTACCGGAACCGGCCCGGTATCCATCGATCTCGGTGCTGGTTCCGGCGTGCAACGAAGAGGCGTCCGTGGAGCCGGCCCTGCGGTCGTTGCTCGAGCAAGACTATCCGGAGCTGGAGGTCGTGGCGATCGAGGACCGATCGACCGACCAGACGGGTGCCATCCTCGACGGACTCGACGATGAGTACGACCACCTGAACGTCCTCCACATCGAGAAGTTGCCCGAAGGTTGGATGGGAAAAACCCATGCACTTCAAAGGGGATACGAGGTCTGCAGCGGCGACTGGGTGCTGATGACCGATGCGGATATTCACTACGAGCCAGGGGCGATTCGCGAGATCATGGCGGTCGCATTCGACGCATCCCTCGATCAGATCTCGTGCTTTCCAATGGTCCAAAATAGCGGATTCTTTCACGAAATCGCCTTCGACGCCTGGTTTACGGCGTCGGTGGGATTTCAAAACCTCGCCGGGGTCCAGGACGTCGACTGCGACGACTACTTTGCGCTGGGGGCCTTCAACATGGTCCGACGGGAGACGTTCGAGGAGACCGAGGGATTCGAGTGGCTGCGCATGGAGATCGCCGACGACATGGGCACGGCGAGGATGATGCGTGACCAGGGGGCCAAGCAGGGGTTTTACTACGCTTTCGACCAGCTCAAACTGAACTGGTACGACTCGCTGGGGCACATGATCGATGGTCTCGAGAAGAACAGCGTCGGTGTGGTTGCCCATTATGATTACGTCAAAGGGTATGCCATCCCGGCGGTCTGGGCGCTGGTCTTTTTCGGCCCGCTCGTCGGCTTTGCGCTCCCCTGGACGTGGACCACGGTGTTGTCGGCGGCGGTCGTGGCGGCTGCTGTTCCTTGCACCGCCCTGGCAGCCCGCCGTCTTGAACGAACTGTGCTCCCCTATCTCTTTTTCCCGATCGGGATGTGGGCCGTCATGTACGCCCTCGTCCAGTCGACGTATGCCTGCGCGAAGCGGGGCGGCATCGACTGGCGCGGAACCCACTATCCGATCGAACAACTCCGAGCCCACCAGCGGGTGAAGTTCTAGAAGTCGGCGCGGTTAAACCATTCAGAGGCGAGATTCATCACCGGTCGCCTCGGTGACCCCGGACACACCGCAGCGGCCTCCGCCGGCATCTAATTCGCCGCATGTCCGACAGACGCGACCACCACAGAGAGAGCATGATGCCGACCGTAGAATTCAGAGGCGAGACGATCGAATGTGAGTCCGGAGCGACGCTGCGGGACGTCTTGCTCGAAGCGGGCGAAACTCCGCACAACGGCCGAGCGCAGTGGGTGAACTGTAGAGGCTTTGGCACCTGCGGGACCTGCGCCGTCGAGATCGTCGAGGGCGAGGTCGGCGAGAAAAACGCCCGGGAGGAGTGGCGGCTCGACTTCCCTCCTCACGATTCTTCGGATGGACTACGGCTCGCCTGTCAGATCCAGGTCGAGGATGACTTGCACGTGCGGAAACACCCCGGGTTCTGGGGACAAAATGTAGACGAGGAAGAGGCCTCAGACGATTGAGCTGAGGTGGCTCTCAAGCCAATCTTTGAAACAGTTCATTCTTCAATGACGATAACAATAACGTAACGGGCGACTTGAAGTTATTACTAACTGAGTTAGTGTGATTGGGCAGTGGCTTGGGGGAACTCCGATGATGTCGTCGTTGTCACAGTTATCGACATCGAACCAAACGGATAGAGATCATGACCCATACGACCATCGAAGAAGAAACGGACTACAGTTTAGGCTTCCCTGTCGTGATCCGTAACTCCCCCCGGCGAGAAACGGAAGAGGGGCGAACTGTGTTCGACGTTTCGCTGTCGCGATATCAACACGCCGCGCTTGTCGAATTGGTTCGGCTCTCCCGGCCATGGACTGGCTCGAATGTGGCATTCGTTCGCAAATGGATGCGCGAAAGCATGGACAGGTTCGGTGGACGGGCAGACGTATCGAATCCTGCCGTTTGTAAATGGGAACAAAAGGGGGACGCACTCACGGGGATGGTTAAGGGAACCGAGTATCTGTTGCGCGTTCACGTTGCCCACGAACTTCGAAAGAGCGATATCATCGACGCCGCGACATTCCGGCGACTGGTGGTGGAGGCCATGGACTTTGAAGGAGACGGCGAACGGAAGGCGATTAAATTGGATGGCCGGGATCTTGTCGGTGCAGAATCAGGCGTCGATTCTCTAGCCGGCCATTCTGGAGCGGCCGTGAGCCACTCTTCAGACTAAGCCCAACGTCTGGGCGACGACCAGCAGAACAAAGCCCAGCCCGAGAAGATACCGCCAGTCGGTGAGATAGTAAGTCAGCGGACGCGACGGCACCTCTCCGTCGCCAAACCGTTCGGCCAGGTATTGTTCGATGTCTCTCGATTCCGGCATCCACTCGTCGGATTCGCCAGCTTCCGATGACGCGATCCGCAGCACCGGCACGGTTTTTTGCCCCCGCGCCTCGATGAGTTCCTCTCGATATTCGGGGTGCTGACGAATGTTCCGATACTCGACCTCCACGTCCAGGGCGTCGGCCGTCGACATGACCCGCCGGCAGTACGGACACGTCGGGAACATGTAGAGGGCGAGGTCGTCGGCGCGCGTCTTGTCGTTTCTGTCAGACATATCGGGAGGGTTGGGAGCGGTGGTTCGGACCTGTGAACGTGCGAAGAGTCTAGGTTCAAGCAGCGAAAGAGGCCAGGGGACACCCGGTGAATCCGGTGTTGTATTAACTAACGTTCATGCGTTTGACGGAACCGAGGTGAGTATGAAAGTGTTCGCGCTGCAGTACTACATCTCGGAATTTCTCTCTCTCTTTCTGCTGCATGGAGTGAGATATGTCTACGTCTAGACGTTCTCTGGCTGTATCTCTGGTTCTTGCGTTCGGTTTCGGCCTCTTTCTCCAGTTCGGGTGCGGACAGATCAGGCAGTATGTGCCGATCATCGTCGACCTGAAGGTCGAAAAACAGACACTCGAGCCGGGTGAGCAGACCGAGATCCGCGCGAAGATCGCCGCTGAAGATCGGAAGAAACTCACGTCCACCTGGACGACGCCAAACGGTTTCAAGATTCAAAACTGGAGCGCCAAGGACGAAGTGGGAACCGTCGTCGCCCCTTCGACATCGGGTACGGAAGCGGAGTTGACCCTCAAGATCAAAAACAAGCGGGGCAACACCGACGAGCGCTCGATCACCGTTCGGACCGTCGAGAACAAAAAGCCGAAGATCGTCGATGTGTCGGCGACACCTAGGACGGTCGAGCCCGGAGGAACCGTCGACCTTTCGGCGACGGCGACCGACGCAAACAATGACAATCTGACCTACACCTGGTCCGGGCCGGCGAATTGGTCGTTCTCGGATAAGACCAAGGCCGACACGACGGTCACGGCGCCCAGCTCATTCGGAGCCTCCGCCTCTATTCAGTTGACGGTCACCGATTCTGACGGTGCCAGCGCCACACGAACGCTCAATCTGGGCACTTCGAATAACGAAGCGCCGGTTATCACCTCGGTACAGGCTCAGCCGAGCACCGTCGGACCATCGGAGACGACCACACTGAACGTCCAGGCTGACGACCCCGAGGGATCATCGCTGTCGTACGCATGGAGCGGGCCGAGCAACTGGTCGATTGCAAGTTCAAACAGCCGACAGACGCAGGTGACCGCTCCGAGCTCCTACGGCAATACGGCGACCTTCACGATCCAGGTTACTGACGCCGAGGGTGCGACGACGAGCGGTGAGATCCTCGTGTCTGTCCAGGACCAGGGCGGGCCGCAGATCGTTCAGTTGACTGCAAGCCCTCAACAGGTGCAGCGCGGCGGCGAGCTTCTGGCGACCGTCAGTACCGACGGCGGTTCAAATCTCAGCTACTCCTGGAGTGCCAGCAACAACTGGTCGGTGACGCCGTCGAGCTCCGACCCCTCGGAGGCGACCGTGACCGCGCCGGACACACCGACTGCACTCGGAACGATTCAAGTGACCGTCACAGGGACCTCTGGCCAGACGGCCACGGCGTCGACAGCGGTCTCGACGGTTGAAAATAAGCCGCCGATCATCACGCAGCCGAAGGAGGATCTTGCGCTCTCGGTTGCCGGCAATCCGTCGCCGCTGTTTCCGGGTCGCCCCTTCACGTACGACGCGCTGCAAGCCCAGGACCCCGACGGCGACACCCTGACCTACTCGCTGCAATCAAACACCAGTGCAACCATCGACTCCAGCACCGGCGTCATCTCCTGGACGCCGACCTTCTCGGATTCCGGATTCTACACCTGGACCGTCAAAGTCAGTGACGGGTACGACACCGTGAAACGCCAGATCGAAATCGGAGTGTCTCCCACGTTCGGGCTCTCGGTCGCCTCGACCACGTCGGTGTCCGGTGAGGCCGGGACGTTCGCCGATGTCGATGGCGATGGGTATCAGGACTTCGTCCGCTTGACTGAAAACTGTGGTCTGAGGATCGCGAAAGGAGGGCCCCAAGGATTTGCGAGCAATTCGATTACCACATCGGGACGAACCGGATGCAATGTCAACTTCGACTCCACGGTGCCGGCCGTCGCTGACTTGGGATCTGATGGAGACCTCGATGTAGTCGTTGTGAGCGAAGAGGGTACGGGAGGTGCCAACGACGCCGTCTACTGGTATGTCTGGAAGAACGACGGAAATGGTAACTTCTCGGCCGGCACGTCGGGTTCCTGGACCGTCAGTAATAATTCCTTCTTCTTCGTCGACATTGGAGATGTGGAGGCAGGTGACGTCGACGGAGACGGGAATCCTGACTTGGTAACTCTTGTCGACGGGTCGTGGGTCGTCGGCTTCAACGACGGTTCGGCTTCCTTCGGAACTTACACCGAAATTTCCGGGGATTATACGGGTTCGGACAACCTGGTCATTGCCGACTTCGTGGCCGGCGGTAAACCCGAAATCGCTGTCGCCAACTCCGTGTCGGATGCCGTCGAGTTCTGGCGGGTCTCCAGCGGGACGTCGATGACCAAGCTGAGTCAGGTGTCCACAGGTAGCAGCGGGACATCCTCAAACCCTGGGAACTTGGGAATCGCGGACTTCGATGGCGATTCAGATCCCGATGTGGCGGTCTACGACAATTCGAACCAGCAGGTCGTCTACCTGGAAAATCAGGGCTCCGGAACGTTCGTCCGTGCCGGAAGCGTTTCGGCTGGTGGTGAACTCTTTATTGGAGGCGAGACGATGCATCTTGCGACAGGGGACCTGGACGGGGATGGAAATGTCGATATCGTCGCTGGTGAAGAGATCGACGGCGGTGACATTTCGATCGTCCTGGGGGATGGCTCGTTTGGAGCCAAGTCGGTCGTCAGTGTGAATCTATCTAATCAATCCCTCGGAGAGATCACAGCTCAGTGGATCACCGACTGGAACGGAGACGGTACGCCGGATCTGTTGTTTGGCAGTTCAGACACCGTCGGAATCGCGAAATAGACTCCGAAGCACCCAGTGGGGACGATGTATTCGACCAAACCCGGCGGACCGTCTTGGTCCGCCGGGTTTGGTATTGCGGGGCCCTGCTTGGCCGTTAGAATCAAGAGGTAGAAGTAGCTCCTTTCAAGGGCGTGAACCCACGATGATCTACGCGTTGTCGGCCGATGCCGTCGTTCTCTTGCACCTGGCGTTCATCCTCTACGTAGTCCTCGGTGGTCTGCTGGTGTGGCGCTGGCCGTGGACCGTCTGGGTGCACATTCCGGTGGCGCTCTACGGAGTCGCCATCGAATGGATCGGGTGGGTCTGTCCGCTGACGCCGCTGGAAAACACGTGTCGTCGGCTCGCCGGCCAGGCGGGCTACGACGGCGGCTTCATCGATCACTACCTCCTGCCGATCATCTACCCCACGGGGCTGACCGACCGGGTGCAGCTTGTGCTCGGGGCATTGGTTCTGGGGGTCAATGTGGTCGTGTACGGCGTGATTTTCGTGGCTCGTGAACGACCGACGGGCTCATAGTACCCGGCGAATCTCGAGAAGCATCATCCGACCCGCCGGGAATCCGAGAGTGCTTCGGCTTGACATCTTCGGTGTTTCCAGTGTCCCATAATTTAACTCCGTAAACTACGATTCCTTCCAGTGCGATTTGTTGAGTGGGGATACCTTGAGATGACCAATCGCGAAAAGAGATGGTTGAAATACGCATTGATCGTCGCGGCGGTCGTGTTGCTCTACATTGGGCTCGTCTACGCCTACTTTCAGTATGAGACCTTCAAGCCGAACCAGCCCGACCCCACCGTGACGCAGGTCGTCTGGTACGTCTTCCTGAATCCGACTGGTCTGGGAAACGTCGGCAATCTCATGTCACTGCCGACCACCCTGGTGGGCAAGACCATTGCCTTTGTGTTCACCCTCACCAGTCTCGGCTTTCTCGGGGTATTCATCGGCAAGATCGGAGACATGTTCACCGAGTATCGCGAGTACCGCAGGCTGGGTCACGCGGGAACGAACTTCGAGAACCATATCGTCATTTTAGGCTGGGACAAATTCGCTCGCATGGTGACCGACCAACTGGTCCTTTCGGGTCAACAGGTCGCCATTGTGACGGATGAAAAGGATGACATCGACGTCATCTACGAAGAGTTCGGTCACAAGTCGGTCTTCGTGCTGTACTCCTTGCTCAACGACTATGGGAACCTCGACAAGGTCAACATTCGAGACGCGTTTCGAGTGTTGATCAACGAGCCCTCTGACGCCGAGACGCTCGTCGAACTCATCAACATCAAGGCCCTTGAGGAGAGTTCGGCGAACTCGGAAGAGGGTGACGGGAACGGAAGCTCACCCAAGGGGATCGACTGCGTCGTGACCTTTCGCGACGAAGAGCTCAAGAATACGTACCTCGAGGCCGGAGCCTACGCCGCCATTTCGCTGCACGAATCGGCTTCGAACCTCATTGCGAGCAACATCTTCGAACCCCAGTCGGCCGAGTTGCTCGGGGACCTGATCGCGTCGGTCGAAAACGGTGAGGAGCACGAGCTCCAACAGTATCGCGTGACCTCGGGCGACGCGGTTCATGCCCGCACCTTTGGGGAAGTCTTCGACGAAATCTACGAGAATTACGACAGCATGCCTGTTGGTGTGAGCAAACCCGGCGACCACGGCAGAAAGATACACAAACTTCCCGACGACAGCCTTAAACTCGAGGCCGGTGACTACCTGCTGATCGTCGTGAGCGGCTCGGAGGTCGCCCGAATGGAGCGTGCGCTCGATGTCGAACAGGGGCTACATCCCGAGAATTCAGGGAGGGTCGAATGACCGAGAATGGCCAAGAATTCGAAGACCACGTTGTCATAGTTGGATGGGGCGAAGTCTCGCGCAATGTGACTCAGCGTCTGCGCACCTCGGGCCGAGAGGTCGCCATTATCACCGAAGAGGAGCGGCATCTCGGCGCCATCGAGGAGGAGTTTTCCGAGTCCGAGGTACGGGCCATTCACCGTCATCTTACCGACTACGAGTCCTTCAGTGCCGTCAACATAGAGAACTGTTTCCGAATTTTCGTGAACCTCCCCTCCGACAAGGAGAGTTTGGTCGCGATCTTCAACCTGAAGAAGCGCTACGACGACCTCGAGTTTGTGGTCGTTCTATCGAATCGAGAGCTCGAAAAGACATTCGAGACCGCCGGCGTCTCGTACGTCATTTCCCCGGAGTCGGTTGCGTCGAAATTGGTGACGAGCTCACTGTATGAACCCGATGTCGCACGATTCGAGGTCGATCTGCTCGCCGGCAGCGGCGAGGGAGGCTGCGACGTGCAGCAAGACCGGGACACCGAGGAGGGAGGCTGCGACGTGCAGCAATACCGGGTCACCAAGGACAGTCCCTTCGCCGGCACTACGTTCGGGAAGGCGCTCGAGCGATTGAAGGACGAGCTCACGTGCACGCCGCTGGGTGTTGCCAAACGGCTTCAGGATGGCTCGTACGATGTGCAAACGGTTCCCAAGAAGTCCCTTGAAATTGGAGAGGACGATTACCTTCTCGTGATTGCAGCCGCGGATGACGAGGCGGACCTGCAAAAACTCTTTGGAGTGCACGAGGGATTGCGGGGTTCGGACGAGTGAATAGAGGACCCAACCAGAAGCAAGGAGCCGGCAGCGGCTGGCGGATCGACCGGGAGTCGGAGCATCGTCCCGATGGGCGAACGCAATTTGCCTGGGCATATTCGCCGTCGAGTATCTGGTCCGATTCTGGATCAATACCGACTTTGTCGCCGACGTTTTAAAGGACGGCTTCGCCCACGCAATCCGACAAAAAATAGAGTGGATGACTCAACCGTATTCGGTCATCGATCTGGTCGCCATCCTTCCGTTTGGAGCACTTCGCGCTCTCCGGACCTTCCGGTTCCTGCGTCTCGCCTGTCTCCTTAGGGCGTTCAAGCTCGCGCGGTACTCGAGTGGAATCAGTGGATACGCCGATGAGCTGAAGAAAAGAAGCTACGAGTTGACGATGTTGGCGCTGGTGTCCGCCGGGAGCATTCTCCTCGGCGCCATCCTGATTTTCACCGTCGAGAAACCATTCAACGCACGGATTGGCACCTTTGTCGACGCTCTGTGGTGGTCGACCGTCACGATGATCACCGTCGGCTATGGGGACGTATACCCGGTTACCTCACAGGGTCGTCTCATCGCAGCATTTTTGATGCTTTCAAGCGTGAGCATCGTTGGCGCTATCGGCGGTTTGATTACATCGACCGTGTTGCAGCGAATCGAGACGCTCCGTGAGGGTCGAGTTGAGCGTCTGACCCTGAAGGATCACATCGTCTTTTGCGGTTGGACGCCGTCGGCTCGAAAGGCGGCCGAATCCCTTGCCGAATTGGGCATTCTCGACTCGCAGAAACTCGTCGTCCTGACTGAGCAAAAGATGCCCGAGGACGACTATATGTTGAAATTGAAGGGAGACTTCACGAGGCCGAGAAGTCTGCGGAAGGTCAACATTGAGGATGCCGCGACAGTCATCGTCTTCCACGAGACGGCCGAGGACGTCAGCCATGAGATGGCCGACCGCAAGGCGCTGATCACCACGCTCCAGATCGAGTCAATGAACCGCGACGTTCACACCGTCACCGAAGTCTTCGACCCGGCAAACTTCGAGACAGTCCAGAGGAAGATTCGCGGAGATGAAGTGCTGTCAAAAGAAGAGCTCGATGCCGGGCTCCTGCTCAATGCCATCGAGCAGCCAGGTGGGATTCCGCGGGTTGTCTACGAACTCTCGAACGTAACTGGTGCGTCCGTCAGGTCTGTTCCCAAGGGGGAGCTACTTCCAGAAAAGGCAGCTCCTCCCAAAACAATTCGTCAACTGGAGGAAGCGCTCTTGGAGCATCAAAAGCCAGTCACCCTCCTCGGATACGCGGACTGGAACGGAGATGTGCACTTGAACCCGCGTGGCGATGCAAAGCTCGACGAGGCAGAACACTTGATGGTGGTCGCCGAGGGGGACGTGTGGAGATAGGCGGCGACATTGTATTTCTGGGCTACAATGACTGCGCCCAAAGAGTCCTCTCAAAGCTGGACGAGCGGAGGAGACGGACCGGCGGACCCGATTCTGTTCGCGTGATCTCGAATCGCGACATCGCCGATATTGGCTGGGTCGATCACGTCGAATTAGATTACACGGAACGAACTGCGTTCGAGCGAGTCGACTGGTCGGGCGTCACGCTCGCGATGATCTTCCATCAGATCGAACCCGGAGAGACGCCGTCCGAAGTGGACATTAAGACCGTCACCACGGCGCTTCGGTTGCCCGATCATGTACGAATCCTCGCCGAAATCGTCGACGAGGACTATGCGGACGTGATGCGGGCCGACATTCCCCAGACGACTGACATCGTCTACAAGGAGCGTCTCGATGCGAACCTCATCGCCCATACAATCGTCAATCCCGGTCGGGCCTCGGAGATGTTTCAAGAGTTGGTTGATCGTGGGAATCACCGAATACAGACATTCGGCCTCTCCGAGTTTGTCGACTCCGACCAGACCACTGTTGGAACTCTACGTCGCACTCTGCTCGACGTCGATCGGGTTACGCTGCTGGGATTCAAGAAGAAAGGAGACGTAGAAGTCCAACTCAACCCGGCTCTCGAAGCATCTATCGCCAGCGACGATCTCCTCTTTTGCCTCGTCAGTAGCACGTGACCAAGTTGATTCGGCTTTGCACGCCCCCGGACCAGTAGCACGGTACTGTCGCCGGCTGAGGTGATTGCCTCCATTCATTACCGTCTATCTCGTCCACTCCGTCGCGCTCTCCTTTTCGCTGAGTTCGAGTGCGTCGGCGATTTTCAGCAGCGTCGATCGGCGTGGCATGGATGCCGTGTTGAAGAATCGGGAAAGCGAGGGTTGGGGAATACCTGTTCGTTCAGACAGTTCGGTGACTCCACCCTGTTCGTCGACGATCTGACGAAGTCGGTCCTTAAACGCCATAACGTCGTCGGCAATCTCCGAGAGGTCGTCGAACGGAATGTACGGCTTTTTCTCGACCTGTGCGACCCCCACATCCTCGATAAGCTCCTGGAGGTCTGCAATGATAGCGTCTCGTTCCGTCTCGTTTTCCTCCTCGATCCACATTCGCATCAGCTCGCGGGCTCCCTCGTATTCAACGGCGAGGTCGATAGCCCCTTTGACAAACTCCAGGGAGTATCCCGCCTCGACCATGTCCGCGCCGATGCGAAAAATTTCACTGTCATTTTTTGTTGGTTCGCTCATGGCAAAACTCCGCGTCGCTGGTAGCGTTTTTGGCGAATCAACTTCGCTCGGACCTGGAACTTTCGCAGTCGACGCATCTCCTGTTTCATCCCCTTCTTCACGTACGCCTCGCAAAGGAAGGCTTCTCCGTTGTGCATAAAGACGGGTAGTCGAAGCTGAATGTTTCCCGGTCCGACGTTATGCCACTTCATCTTGAAGCCATTTGAGACAATCGACACCGGGGACCAGAACGTCCCGTTCTGAAACTTCGTCGCCTTTGGGTATATCTGTAAGAGTTCAACGTCAGGCCGAATCGTCGACTGATAGTACTTCTTTCCGAAGGCGTTCTGTCGGCCGACAAGATCTACGTAGGACTGCAATCCCCATTCAGTAATAACGACATCCATGTCTCGCCTCCTCCCAGAGCTAATAATATAACATTTATAACACGTAATCTCTTCCGCACCAACTTCTAGCTTCGAAGATACGCGGTGGGCGGACGCAGGCGATGCCAACGGCATCGGTGAGGCTTGCGCGCCGTGTAGATACGAAGTCCCGCCGTTGGATCGGACCGGAAGTGGTCGGGAATTGGTCGAGGCGCAGCAGCTGCGGTGACGACGGGACCCGGACGCGGCTGGCGACGGATTCGCGGGCGAGCGCACGGAGGTTCCCGCAGTCGATTCGGAGAATCGTCGAGGACAACCGACACAGCGCCCGTCCGCGAAGACGAGCGAGCCGGGCCGGAAGCCCGGAGAAACCGTAGCTGTGAGCACAAAAAGCCGACGAGCGGACTCGAACCGCTGACCTGCTCATTACGAGTGAGCTGCTCTGCCAGCTGAGCTACGTCGGCGCAGGGGGTGCGCAGGGCGAAATCGCTGCGCGGGCCGGGTTTATAGGGCCGGGTTGCGCGGGGTGTCAAGACGAAATGCGTCGGGTGGCTTAGACCGTCCAGCGGCGCATCAGTTGGTCCTCGATGTCGTCGTCATCGTCGACGTGATAGTCACCCTCTCTGCCCTCCATCAGCTTGATGAGCTGTTTGTTGGTGTCGGAGAGCCGCTGGGCCATCATGCGGATGATATTCGATTCGATGTTGCGGGCGGCTTCGCTGTGGGCCTCCGCAAGGGCGTCGAACATGCGGCCGTTGAGACACCAGACATCCAGCCGTTCGATCGCACGGACGGTGGCGGTGCGCGGTTCGCCGAGCACGAAGCCGAGCTCGCCGAGGACGGCGTGGGGTTCCAGAATGGCGAGTCGTCGGTCGCGGCCGGATTCGTCGGAGCGCAGGATTTCGACCCGGCCATTGATGATGCCGTAGAGTTCTCGACTGAGCTCGCCGGCCTCGAACAGCGCTTCGCCGTCCTGGTAGGTCCGCTGGTCGACCGCCGTGGCAATGCTCTGGTACTCCTCGATCTCCAGGTCGCGGAAGACGCTGAATTCATCGAGCAGGAGATTTGTGAGCGCGGGTACGTCTTTCATGGAGGTCGTCATACGGAACACCGGGGGGAACGCGTGCAGGCACCAAATGTAGCACACCTATTTCGGATGGCCAGTCGGTTTTCGCCGTCATGGAGCATCAAACGATCCGATGGCACGAATTCCGCAGCGGATCAACCGGGTGTCTTGATTTTCAGTATAAGACCGAAAACCGGCCCCAATCCCAGGCGATGATGTCGGGGTAGGAGTCCGCATTGGTCTGGCCGATGTAGACGTTTTCGGTTTCGTCGAAGCCGAAGGTCGCCTGGGAGGTCTGAAACAGTTGCCCCAGCGAGCCTCCGCCTTGGCCGAAGGTGATGTGCACGCTGGAATCGCAGTCGTCGCCGACCACGATGTCGGCATTGCCGTCCTGGTCGATGTCTCCGATGGCGATGCCGCGGTTGGAGGTGTTGTTGCAAAGCGTCGGCGAATCGACGGAATCACCGAACAGGAAGTTGCCCGACCCGTCGTTGAGGTAGGTCTCGACAGCGACATTGCCGGTGGCGTTGCCCGACGTCTTGGTGACGACATCGGGAGCACCGTCACCGTCGACGTCGCCGACCTGCATCTTGTCGGGATTGTCGAACAGCGAGACCGACGAATCACGGGTAGCCGAAAGGGTGCCCGAGGTGTTGAAGCTGAAGACGGCGGCCTGGGTGATCATAGAGCCGCCGGTGTTGGTGTACGACTCGAGGACCACCAGTTCCATCTGAGGGTCTCCGTCGACATCGGCCGGTCGGATTCGTTCGACCTGATAGCCGCTGGAGTAGTTGACCGGATCCGCGGGATTCATACTCTGGCTGACGCTGAGTTGGCCATTTCCGTTGTTGTCGAAGACGTGGATTGTATCGGAAAGGTCCGAGACGACGATCTCGGTGGCGCCGTCGCCGTTGAGATCGACCGTAGCCAGATCTGTCGGACTGCTGGTAACTCCGGTATTGAGGATGACCCCGTCGGAAATCCCGCCACTGTTGGGAATTTGATTGATCCAGGTCACCAGGGTGAGGTTCGCATTGCCGGCCCCGTCATCGTCACAGACGCTTACGAGGTCGGTTGTGTTGTCCCCATCGAGGTTTGCAGCCCGGTCGTATGCGCAGTTGTCGAAGTCGACGGTGCCGGACCAGTCGTAGATGTTCTCGGTGCTGTAATTGTCGCTCGAGAGGACGTAGGAGAGGTCCTCGTCGAAGTTTCGCATGCCGCCGACGTCGGTGAGTCCGTCGTTGTCCAGATCGCCGATGCCCACGCTCGTGTGATCGCCGACGCTGAAGTTCCCGGCGGTCTGAAATGAGATGCCGCCGACCTGGACGGTGAACGTCTGGCTGGCGGTATCGTTGCCGTCGCTTGCTTCGACCGTGAAGGTCACGGTGGTGTTGGCGTCTTTGTGGGTGGGCAGCCACTGGACCAAGCCCGAGCTGTTCACCGACACCGAGGTCTGAGGCACCGACGAGACATCCCAGGTCAGGTTTGCATCGTCGGGATCGGAGGCCTGTACCTGGTAGTCCAGCGCCGGGCCGCGAGCGGCCGAGACGGTGCTCGGAATATTGGGGAGCGACGTGATGGTCGGAGCCTTGTTCGAGGCGGTGCGCACCTGAGTGGTCGCGCTGGTGGAGCCGCCCTGGCCATCGGAGACCGTGGCGGTCACCAGGACCGACGAATCGGGAGTGTCGGGCGCGTCGAGGGTGGCGGTCGCCCCGCTGCCGGAGACCGACCAGGCGCTGTTGTCGACCGACCAACTGTAGCTGAGCGGATCGCCGTTCGGGTCGGACGCCTGAACGTTGATCGGCGTGGTCGCGTCCCGGGCGACGGGATTGCTGTTCGGGTAGATGTTGGCCACCACAGGGGCGCTGTTGGGTGCCGTGGAGACGACGATCGTACTGGTAGAGGTGCCGCCGACGTCGTCGGAGACCTCGACGGTCAGCATCGTGGAGCTGTTAGCCGATGAGGGCGCCTGGAGGGTGATCGTGGTACCGGACCCGCTGGTTGACCAATTGGCGTTTCCAACCATCCAGTGGTAGCTCAGCGCGTCTCCCTCCGGATCCGTTGCGTTTGCCGTGATCTGGGTCGACCCGCCGGCAGATAGATCGGTGTTCGTCGCGACCACCTCGGCGATGACCGGGGCAGTATTCGGACGAGTCGAGACGACGACCGAACCCATCACCGAGGCTCCGTTGCCGTCGGAGACAGTCACCTGAACGCTCGCCGTCTCGCCGGGGGCGTCGGGAGCTGTCAGCGTCGGATCGGCGACCGCCGTGTCATCGAAGGTCCACCCCGAGGGCGCCGACCACTGATAGCTCAGCGAATCGCCGTTCGGGTCGGTGGCCGCGACGTCGAGCTGAATCTCACCGCCGCGCCCGACCGTCTGCGACGAGGCCGTAATGCTCGAGATGATCGGGCCGTTGTTCATTGCGGTGGAGAGCCCGAAACTGGCGTCGACCGAATAACCCGCTGAATCCGTGACGGTGAGCTGGAAGATCCCCGTGGTGCCGTAGGTATCTGGGGCTGTCACCTGAATTTCGGCCGCGTTCGGATCGTCGATGCTCCAGCCATCGGGAGCGGTCCATTGATAGGCCAGGGCATCGGTCTCGGCGTCACTGGCGGTAGCGATGATCGTGGCGGTCGCGCCGGGCTGGACCGTCTGGGGCGTGGCATTGATTCCATTGATGTCCGGCGGGTTGTTCGTCACCGTCGACAGGCTGAGCCTCTCGCGAGCTTTTTTGCCGTCCTCGTCACGAACCTCGACTGTCAGGCTCCCGCGGGCGCCGAATGAGCCAGGGGCGACCACGGTGGCGGTATTGCCGTCGGTCGAGTCGACAGAGAAGCCGGAGGTCGCCTCGTACGAGAAGGTCAGCGTATCGGGATTCGGATCCGAGGCCGAGACCGTCACCGCAATTGGCTCGGACGGGCTCGGATTCTCCGGGTTCAGCGCCACCTCGTCGATGGTCGGCGCGACGTTGACCTGGTCGAGCGTCACCGAGACCGTCGCCGTTTCACCGTCGATGACTTCGACGTCTGCGCGGGCGGTCACATAAGAATCGAGCTCCACGACGAGCGTGTAGGTATCGGGCCGAACCCCTTCGAATTCGAAGTCTCCCTGGTCATCGGTCGACGTCGATCGGTCGATCTCGAGGAATTCGATCGACACACCCTGAGCGGGCTCTCCAGTCTCGAGGGTGACGGTCCCCTCGATCGTCCCCGCCGGCGGCGCTTCGTCTTCGTTACAGGCGACCACTCCGAACAGAATGGTCGCACACGCTAACATCAAAAGGGTTCGCAGAAAGTTCATCGTCAGGCTCCCGATACATACGCATTGTCTGGCCGAAAGAATTTCGGCCGAAAGTCTGTTTTACCGCTCGATTTATTTCATACCGGAGTGCGAGCGGATCCGCAACGCCGCGGCGTTGGACAGATTAGTAGTAGAAAGAGAAATCGAAGTAGTCGGAGATAAACAGGTCATCGATACCATCGCCGTCAAAGGATCCGGTGGCGATGAACAACGGCGGAAACGAGAGCAGGTCGGGGCTCTGGTCCAGCGCGATGAAGGCATCGAATTGTCCCGTGCCGTCGCCGAATGCGATGTGTGCGCGCCCGGCGCAACCGTCGCCGACGGCTACGTCGGAGAGCCCATCGTCGTCGAAATCTCCGACCGCGATGCCCCGGGCTGTGGTGTTGTTACACAGTGCGGACGATTCGATGGAACCGGTCTGCGTGAATTGTCCGCTCCCGTCGTTGAGGTAGCTCTCCACGGCGATCTCGCCGTTTGCATCGGCGTCCGTCTTGACGACGATATCCGCGGCACCGTCGCCGTCGAGATCCGCGAGATTCATCTTGCGTGGGTTTCTCTGCAGCGGGGTTGTAGTGTTCTGGGTTGCTCCGAGGCTTCCGGACGTACTGAAGCTGTAGACCGACGCCCGGGTCTGCGTGTTCGACCCGGATCCGTAGGTCTCGAGGGTGACGACTTCGAGTTCGGGGTCATTATCCACATCGGCGATACGTAGACGTCGAATGGCGAAGCCGCTCGTAGCGCCGGAGGGCGGCGGGGGAGAGACCGTCTGGGAGACTGACAGATTGCCGGCGGCGTCGTTGTCGATGACCAGGAGGTCGTCGGCGAGAGTGGCGACGACGAGTTCGACGCCGGAGTCGTTGTCCAAATCGGTGGCACGTACGTCGCGAGCGCGGGAGTTGATTCCCGTGTCGAACGTCGAGCCTGGCTGGAAGCTACTGCCGGTATTGGTCCACGTCAGGATCTTGATTCGATTCGAACCGGTGCCGTCTTCGTTGCACACCGTCAGGACATCGGCATCTCCATCGGCGTCGACGTCGCCCGCCCTGTTGAAGGCGCACGACGCAAATCCTGCGCTCGAACTGCGAGATACCGACTGATAATTGGAATATCCGGTATCCGACAGGACGTAGCGAAGCGTATCTCCGGGCCGCTCAGACGCGGCGAAATCGGAGCGCGAGTCGCTATCGAAGAGGCCGAAGGCGGGATAGTCCTCGCCGAACCAGTTGGCTCCATCCTGCTGGAATCTGAGGTCGTCGACAGGCACGGTAAAGGTCTGCGAGGCAGTTGAGCGCCCATCGCTGACCGAGACTTCGATTACAACATTGGTTTCGAAAGTGTTGTGATCCGTCTTCCACGAAACCTGTCCCGTCGACGAGTCGATCGAGGCCGAGGTCGTGGGGTTGGTCTTCAGGCTCCATGTCAGGGTCGAGGCCGGGTCGTCCGGGTCGGTTGCCGTCGGGGTGTAGGTGAACGTCGCGTCCGGCCCTCTGCCGACCGGGAGGGGGGTGGGCGACGGGGGAAGTGATGTGATCGTCGGTGCGTCGTTCGCGACGGTGCCCACCAGAATCGATGCCGAGGTGGTGGCTCCCACAGAGTCGGTGACATCGACGGTGACGATGGCCGTCGCCGAGGGTTGCTGGGGGCCGGTCACAGTGACCTCCGAGCCGCTTCCGGTGATGCCCCAGCCGGATTCGCTTACACTCCAGTTGTAGCTGAGCCCGTCACCGTTCGGATCCGATGCGTTTACCTGGACAGACGTCTGACCACTCCGAGGTATCGGATTCTGATCGGCAAACATCGATGAGATCACCGGATTGCGGTTTGGTTCGGTGGACAGCGAGATTGAACCGAAGGAACTCGCGCCCCGGGAGTCCGTAGCGGTGACCGTGAGAACAGTGCTTCGACCGTCGAACTCGGGGGCGGTGACAGTGGCCGTGTTGCCGGACCCTTGGACATTCCAGGTAGGTTGGTCCAGCGACCACTGGTAGCTCAGAGAATCACCCTCGGGGTCTCTTGCGGAGACAGTTACATCCGCCGTGCCGCCGCGGGAGAGTCGAGACGTCTCCGGCAAAATATTCTCGATAATGGGCGCGCGATTCCGGCGAGTCGATACCACGATGGACGCATTGGCAGTCGCACCGCGAAAGTCCGATACGGTGACACCGATGGTCGCTGTTTCGGCCGGGGTGTCGGGAGCGGTCAGCGTGGGTTTGGCCGCGAATCGATCATCGAGAGACCATCCGGACGGGGCGGCCCACTGGTAACTCAGCGGGCCCTCCTCGGGGTCTTCGACGGCGAGGCTCAACTCCATCGTGCCCCCGGCCTGGACCGTCGGGGGATTGGCTGTGAGGCTTGAGATCGTCGGACCGCCGTTGCGCGCCGTCGAGACGGCGATAGCCGATTCAACCGAAGCGCCATGTTCGTCGGTGACCGTCAACTCCACGATTGCATCACGGCCGGCCCGATTCGGGGCGGTGATGTCCGTGGTCTCGGATTCGGGGCTGCCCAGCGACCACCCCGCCGGAGCATCCCACTCTATACTGAGGGTATCGCCGTCGGGGTCTGCGATCGAGGCCTGGAGGGTGCCGGTGGCCTCCGGCTTCAACGTCGGCGGGTTGACCGACACACTGTTGACCACCGGGGGACGGTTCTGCGACGTCGCGATCGACAGACGTTCTCGATCCGAGCGCCCATCGGGGTCGCGCACCACCACGGTGACACTGCCCCGGATGCCGAAGGTGTCAGGGGCCTGAATCGATGCTTCGCCGCCCGCCGACTCTTCGACGGCAAACCCGCCGGTTGCGCTGAATTCGTAGGTGAGATCGTCGGGATTGGGATCCGACGCCGTGACGTTCAACGTCGCCACCTCACCGGGCTCGACCGTCTCGGGATCGAGGGACACATCATTCAACCGAGGGGGTTCGTTGACCTGCTCGAGGGTGATGTCGAGCTCTGTGGTGTCTTCCGGGTCGACCTGGACCGTCGTTCGGCGCGAGACATAGCCCGACTCCGAGATATCCAGCACATAGTCGCCGGGCTGCAAGTCGTTGAAGACAAAGGCCCCCTCACTGTCGGTGCGGGTCCGGCGGTCGCCGGCCTGGATGTCGACCAGGATGCCTTCGGGGCCGGCCCCTCCCTCAAGGGCGACCGAGCCCTCGATGGAGCCGGTCGGAGGGCCCTCGTCTGAGGGGCCGCAGGCGGTGAAGACAAGTGCGCCGCAGACGAGGGCGAGCAGGGTGTATTGTGGTTTCATGTCGGTGTGTCAGTAGTAGATGGAGAAGCCGCCGAAGTCGTAGGCGAAGATATCGACGTATCCGTCGGAATTGAAGTTTCCGACGTAGATGTCTTCGGTTTCGTCGGTGCCCAGGGTCGAGACCTGCAACTGCACGAAGCCGTCAAACCCACCCATGCTGTTGCCGAAGGCGACGTGGACGCTGCCGTCGCAGTCGTTGCCGACCACGACGTCGGTCTGTCCGTCGCCGTCGATGTCTCCCAGGGCGATGCCACGATTCGACGTGGTGTTGCACAGGGCCGTCGACCCGACCGAGCCGACCTTCATGAACGACCCTGTTCCGTCGTTGATGTAACTCTCGACGCGGACGTCGTTTGAACCGGAGGTCTCGTCGGTCTTGGTGATCAGGTCCGGGTTGCCGTCGCCATCCAGGTCGCCGACCTGAAGTTTGTCGGGGTAGCGGTCGAGACTTGTGACCGAGTCGCGCGAGGTCTGCAGCGTGCCGCCGGAGGTAAAGCTGTAGACCACGCCGTTGGCGACGTTTCCGCTGGCCGTGTTGAATTGTTCCAGTATGACCAGTTCCATCTCCGGGTCGGTGTCGACGTCGGAGACGTGGATTCGTTCGATGGCGTAGTTGTTGACGGTGCCCGACGGCGGCGACGGGCGTGTCGGAGTGTACGTCACCGGGCCGGTCAGGGTGCCGGAGCCATTGTTCGAGAAGACGTGGATGTCGCCGGCAGTGTCCGAGACGATGACTTCAGCGGCACCGTCGCCGGTCAGGTCCGAGACGCGTACGTCGGTTGCGCTGACGGCGGCGCCGGTCAACAGCGACTGGCCCGTCGAGAAACTTCCGGAGGACGGGATGTCGTTGATCCAGGTCACAAGCTGGAGATTCGTTCCGGATGCGGCCGAATCACAGGTGCTGACGACATCCGGATCCATATCCCCATCGAGGTCTCCGGCCCGGTCGAGGTTGCAGTCGTCCGCGACGGTCGCCCCCCAGTCCAGGCTGTTTTCCGTGCCGTAGCCGGTCCCCGACAGTACATACGAGAGGTCTTCATCGAAGCGGTGTGTGCCGGCCAGGTCCGAGAGTCCATCGCCGTCGAAGTCGGCGAAGGCGATCGATGCATTGTCTCCGACGTTGTACGTTCCGTCGGTCTGGACCTCGAGCGTGCCGATGGGCACGGTGAAGGTCTGGGAGACCGTATCGTTGCCGTCGGTGACCGAGACTTCCATCGTGACGTTTGTGTTGGCGAGGTCGCTGCTGATCGTCCAACTGACGAGTCCGTTGCTGTCGATCGTAGCACTCGTGGAGGGGGTTGTGTTGAGATCCCACGTCAGACTCGAGGCCGGGTCGTCGGGGTCTGAGGCGGTGGCCTGGTAGTTGAAGGCCGCGCCGCGTCCCACGTCGACCTGATTGGGGATGTTCGGCAGCGACGTAATCGTCGGGGCCTGGTTGTCGACCGTGCTCACCTGAGTGGTCGAACTCGTCGACGCCCCGAGCTCGTCGCTGACCGTCACGGTCACCAGCGTCGAGGCATCCGGGGTATCCGGGCCGCTCAACGAGGCGGTGTCACCGGTCCCCGAGATCGACCAGTTGGCCGGGTCGTCGGTCGACCAACTGTAGTTGAGGGTGTCGCCGTTGGGATCCGACGCATTGACGACCACATCTGTAGATCCTCCGCGGGGGATCGGGTTGTTTTTGGGATAAATGCTCGAGACGATTGGACTTTGATTGGGCACGGTTTGGACGATGACCGTACTGGACGTCGAGGCCCCGACCGAGTCGGTGACCGTCGCCGTGACCATCGTCGAACTCGAGGCGGTATCTGGCGCCGTCAGCGCGATCGTGTCGCCGCTGCCGGTGTAGCTCCAGGCCGAATTCCCCACTGTCCAACTGTAGCTAAGCATGTCCCCGTCCGGGTCGGCGGCGCTGATCGATACATCGGTCGTCCCGCCCCGCGACAGGTTGCTGTTTTCTGGGAGCAGGCTGCTGATGACGGGAGCTGAATTTGGCAGCGTCGAGACCACGACCGAGCCGCTGGCATCGACGCCCTGCGAGTCGGTCACGGTCACGTCGATCGTGGCCGTCTCACCGGGCTGCTCGGGCGCCGTGAGCGTGGGCTGTGCGATACTCGGGTCATCGAGGGTCCAGTTCTGGGGGGCGCTCCACTGGTAGGTCAGGGGATCCCCATTCGGGTCACCCGCCGAGACGTTCAAGGTCAACTCACCGCCCCGAGCCACGCTCTGGGGAGAGGCCGTGACGCTCGAGATGACCGGCCCATTGTTGAGGACCGTGGACAGCGAAATGCTGGCTGTGGCCTCGAATCCCCGGTCGTCGGAGACCGTGACGTCGAGGATGGCGCTGGCGTCGTACATGTCGGGTGCCGTGACGGTGATCTCGTCGGCCGTGGGGTCGTCGATGCTCCACCCCATCGGTGCGCTCCACTGATAACTCAGTTGGTCGGATTCAGCATCGGCCGCGCTGACGATCACCGTCGCCGTGCCCCCGGGCTGGAGGGTCGAAGGTGCCGCGGTGATGCCGTTGATGTTCGGCGCCGTATTGGTGACCGTCGAGACCGTGATTCGCTCGCGGGCAGTGGCGCCGTCTTCGTCCGAGACGACGATGGTGACGCTCCCGGTGGTCCCGAAGCTGTCTGGCGCAGTCAGCTCGCCGGTGTTTCCATCGGTCGAGGTAAATGAGAATCCATTGGTCGCCTCGAACGAGTAGGAGAGTTCATCGGGATTCGGATCCGAGGCCGTCACGGTGATGGTCGAGGTGCCGGACGGTTCGAGGGTTTCGGGGTCGACGGTGAGGTCGTCGATGGCCGGCGGTTCGTTGATCTGCTGGAGCGTGATGTCGACCTGCGTCGCTTCGTTCTGCGTGACTTCGATCTCGGGGCGCGCGGTCACGTACCCGTCCCGCGGCATGACAAGGGTGTAGGTCCCGGTGACGACGCTGTCGAAGGCAAAGCTTCCGTCCTCGCCGGTCAGGACCTCGGTGTCTTCGGACTGGATACCCACGGTCACGTTGGCAGCGGGGCCGTTACCTTCAAGTGTGACGGTCCCCTCGATGCTTCCGGTGGGGACGTCGGGTGTCTCGTCGCCGCCGCAGGCGGCGCTAAAGACCAACAGTGAGCAGGTGACTATCGAAACCCAGGTGCGTACATGCTGCATCACGTGATACCTCCGAGAGAATCGTCCTTTCAATCAGTCTAGAGTCTGAGCTGTTGGATGTAACGTTGTCGGCGAGACTGTGCAGAAACATTAACCGATAAGCAAGTGTTGATCGACTTCCGGTGAATTCTTCCTGCGAGGGGCGCATCCCAGAGTTGAAGCGCAGTGGCTCGGGACCTATTCTCAGGTTGTAATGACGAGACATGACCAGACAACCGACAACGGGCGGGGCGCAGGACCCAGCATCCGCTGGATTCGACCCAGCCTGGCGCACCTGTCTGTCTGCTTGCTGCTCTTCGGGTTCGGTTGCTCGGACGACATGACCCAGGAGCCGGGCGACGACCTGGACGGTGGCGCCGATGTAATTGCCGACGCCGGTCTGGATGCTGTGCCCGATACCGCCGATGCAGCGCCGGACGGTCCCTCCGAGGATACCGCGCCTCGCGATACCTCTCCGCGGGACACGCGCGGCGACTCGAGTGACCGGGACGTCGACGACTGGGACTTCGGTATGGCGGATACGGCCCCCGCCGATCTGGCACTCCAGCAGATCACCCCGGGGCGCGGACCGGTCGAAGGCGGCACGAAGTTCGTCGTCGAGGGTCAGGGGTTTACCGAAGAAACGGCACTCTTCTTTGGGGGCCGGCGCGCAGACGTCCGCGTGGTCGATGGACGTCTCGTCGGTCAGACTCCTGCCGGATCGAGCCCGGGGCCGGTCACCGTCAAGGCGAAGGATCCGGACACCGGTGAGGCGTCGCTGGGGCCGGCCTATACCTACACCAAGACCCTCTCATTCAAGTCGATTCAACCCGATGTCATCCCCACCCGCGGCGGGTTCCAACTGACGATCACCGGGGGCGGTTTCACCGCGGACACCCGGGTGAGCCTGGGCGGCGAGACGGCCCTGACCCATGAGTTCATCGATTCACAGACCCTTCGAGTCCTCGCCCCGCCGCATGCAGCGGGCCTCGTCGATCTTCGGATAACCAATCGCGAGGCGACGATCCGCGTCGCCGATGCCGTCGAGTATGTCGTTCCGCTCGAGGTAGACAGGGTCAAGCCGGCGCTCGGTCCGGTGGGTGGAGGGACCTCCGTGACATTGGAGGGCCGAGGCTACGAGCCGGGGATGACCGTCACCTTCGGAGGGAACACAGCCACGGTTACGTCGGTCAATGCCGGCGGAACTCAGGCGACGGTGACCACGCCGCCGGGCTCAAAGGGGGTGGTAGACGTGGTTGTCGACAAGCCAAAGGGTGAGTCGGCTCGCGCTCGGGATGCGTTTGTTTACCAGGCGACTTCTCAGCCGACCGGGCTGACCCTCGAGTCGGTGCGTCCCGATCACGGCCCTTCGACCGGCGGGACTCCGGTGACGTTGGTTGGCTTTGGACTCTCAGACCCGAGCCTCGAGGTGACGTTCGGGTCGACTCCCGCGACCATTCAGGACCAGGGGCCAGGCTACGCTGTGGCCACCGCTCCGTCCGCCAGTGCGGGGTTCGTGGACGTGACGGTGTCCTACACGGACGGTGCGGAATCGCCGGCGACACTCAGCGGCGCCTACGAGTACCTTCGCCCCTTGGAGATCACGTCGGTCCAGCCGAATCGGGGGCCCGCAGCGGGCGGTACTTCGGTGACGATCAACGGCGACGGCTTCAACGGAACGACCGACGTCCGATTCGGGGGTGTCACCGCCGGTTACACGGTCCAGAATGATTCAACCATCCAGGCCACAACGCCGTCGCATGCCGCCGGCGCCGTCGACGTCGTGGTCGACCGCGGGGACCATCAGGCCCGCCGCGAGTACGGGTTTACCTACTCCGAACCACTCGAGGTCTATGGGGCAAGCCCCCTGCGAGGGTCCGTCGCCGGTGGTACCTACGTGCTGATTCGCGGACAGGGCTTCTTGGAGTCGGATCTGGCGGTGACCTTTGGCGGCGACTCTGTCCAGACCCTCGAGCGACTCGATGCGCAGACCCTGGCAGTCCGGTCACCCCCGGGCCAGATCGGTTCGGTCGACATTGCGGTCACTCAGGGTACCACCACGGCCAGCGTCCCGGACCGGTTTACCTACTTCAACCCGGCGAGCCGCAGCGGCGGCTCCTGGGGCGGCGACATCGAAGGATCGGTCAATGTATCGGTCTACTCCGAGGGGGGCGCTCCCATCGACGACGCCTACGTCATGCTCGCCGCAAATGCGCCGACTTCGTTTTCGGGCCGCACCGATCTGAATGGGATGATCACCTTCAGCGGGCCCGAGGTGTATGGGCGGCAGACGATCGCCGCGACGGCACCGAATTTTTCGACCGCCACCATCCAGCGAGTCAACGCCACGAACATCACTCTGCATCTGACCCGGCTTTCTCCGCCGGATCCCCCGCCACCGATGGACGCCGGCGTGCCCGATGCGGGCGACGGAGGGGGCATCGATGTGGATGTTCCGGATGTGACGCCGGTTGATGTCGACGTGGGTTCGCCCAACGGGGATGGCGGGACGAATCCCGATCCGGATCTGGGCCCCAGACCCGACATCGATAACCCTCCGCCGCCTCCACCCCCACCGCCACAGGGGCCGCCGGTCTTCTCCGGCCAACTGACGGGGTTGAATAAATTGACGGTACCGGGGCCCAATCAACGGGAGGTCGCCTACGTGTATACCACGCGAGCCGACCGGCTGACGCCCAACCCGAGCCCCGGGCCGAACAATCGGCTCACCGAGAACGGGCCCTACAGCATCGAGACGCGAACCGGTGACCTCGCGCTGGTTGCCCTCGGTGGGTTCCGCGATCTGAATACCGGCGAGTTCACGGCGGAGCGGATGGGCGTCAAGCGCTTCCAGGTCGCCGTCAAGGGGCAGACCTATCAGCGCGATATCGACCTCAACATCGAACTCGACGAGGCGGTGACCCTGAAGGTGCCCAACAAACCGTTCGATGCGGCAGAGGGCCCAAATGTATTCGATTTTCAGCCCTGGCTGGACTTCGGATCCGAGGGGGTCTTCGGACGGCTCGCGTCGGCTCGGGGTACGAGCACTCTTCTGCAGGCCTCGGGTTACCCGCCGCTGACGGGGCCGTTGTCCGGGGTCAAAATCGACGTCGTCGGCGGAGCCTACCAGCAGCGCAGTAGTGCCTTGACCCTCCCGTATTCGATCGCCGAGAAACTCGGGGCGACTTCGGTGCAACAGACGATCTCCATGCCGCCGCTTCTCGGGGTGGCGCTGCCGGAGGGGCAACTCAGCCTGCGTCAGCAACCCGGCGACCTGATCAACTTCAAGCTCACGGCCCGGGAGGCGCCCGACATCATCCGGGCGCAGGCCTACGACCGACGCGGGAGGATCGTCTTCGAGTCGTTCGTACCCGGCTCGTCACCGCAAATTCGGATCCCTTCGTTCCCCGACTTTTCCGGTCTGCCCGACTACCGCCGCCCGGAACCCTATCCGCCCGGGCTGTATACGCTGCGGCTGGTCGGAATCGATGTCCCGAACGGCTCGATCGACAGCTTCAACTTCACGGATGTCCGCTTCTACAAGCTGCCGCGCTATACTCTCGATTACCGGAGCATCCAGTTCTGAGTGCGAGTTGTTCGGACTCAGCCTCCGATCTCGACCTCTTCTGAGCCGCGGCCGGCTCGGCCGGCGAACCAGTCGATGGTCAATTGCCCTTCTCCCCGTATGGTCCACTCGGCCCACGCCCGGTGGCCGCGACGGCCGAGCCCCGCGTATTGCGGATGACGTCCCGAACCCGTCCTCAGGTTTCCCCAGCCGTCCATGTGGTCGAGGTTACGCTCGTCGGGCCCCTCGACCTCGAGTTCACCCTCTGCATTCAGCGAGACTCGGACCCCGGGAGTGTCGGCTACGTCTTCACCCCGTTCGAGCCCGCTGGTTGGAAGAAATCCGACGTTCTCCAAGATGACCCGTACATTGTGAGCCTCGTCGCCCATCGACGTGACCTCCACGGTCGCCGAGACGTCGGGAAGGGAGCGGCGGGCCCGTTCGGCCATCCGCCAGGCCGTCTCGCATTCACCCTCGAGTTCGTCGACCGGTGGGTTGCGCAGCGTCCGCAGGTATTCAAGTCCGCCCACTTCGACCTCGCCGAGTTGAGGGTGGTCGACGGTGGTCCATGATTGGACATTCGACGCGTCCTCGGAGACTCCCTGCAGGTACTCCAGGATAGTGTCGCGGTCGGGATCTTGGAAGAATGAAGCCGGGTCCTCGATCTCGACGCCGACATGGTCAAACGGGTCCCACAGCTCGACTGTGAATCCAGGGACTCCGAAGACCGAACTGATGGTATCGGCCCACACCCCCGGAATCGGGTTCCCCTCTTCGTACATGAAATCGGGGTGGACACGGTGCACGTCGTAGCCCGTCTCCTCGGCGAGGTCGCCAGCCAGCATCTCCATCAGCTCGATGTCGTCGTCGCCCAGCGGCGTATCCTCCCGATACGGTTGGGTCAGAATGCATCCCATGTAGGTGTGCATCGTCAGTGCACAGCCGATATGCGGATGGGAGGCAAACGCATCTACCACCGCCCGGGACTCCGGCTCGCTGAGCGGGTAGGACCCGGAATCCATGCCGAACATCGAAAACGGCTTCCAGTGAGCCGGGAAATTACGATTCAGGTCGAGCCCGAATTCGGCCGGGGCTTCGGTCCACTCGACGCCGTCCCAGTTGATGAAGAGGCCCTCGTCGCAGAGGAAATAGGCGTCGTCGGGGTCGTCATCCAGGGTGCGCGGCCGTAAAAACGGCGCCCAATCCTCGTCGGGGACAAACGAGCCGGCCGGGTGCTTCCACCGCATCATTCGGACCGTTCCGTCGCCGTCGATGTCGCGCGGGTCGAGTCCCTGCCGGACTTCACCCTCGGCCGGGGGGCGCTTGTTGGAGCGCAGAAAAGGGGACCCGTCGTGCATCGCCTGGTAGCCATCCGGTGAGATGCAGGGCATGACCAACGCCTCGCGCCGTCGGAACCACCGCTCCAGCGGCTCGTCCCCTTCGACGAGCTGTTCGACCCATCGCGAGACGATGAAGAGCACCGCGCTGACTCCGGTCCATTCCGCTGCGTGGGTCGCCGCATCGAGCCAGATCGCCGGGCGACGACCCCGGACCGAGCCGTCCGGCCCCGGATCCCGAGCACTGATCGTCAGCAGGTACAGGGGGCGCCTCTCCCGCGACTCGCCGACGGTCTCGAGCTCGACCCATTCCGGGTGACATTCGGCGAGATCTCTGCAGAAGGATTCGACTTCGTTGAAGTCTATGTATTCGTCGGCTCGGTAGGGTTTCCAGCTCATGAGAGTCCCGGTCGGGTTCCACGAAAATGGTTGGGTCGGCCCCATGATGACACCGCCGCCGCCGCGTCTGCAACGATGCGTGGCCTCGCCCCTTTGCACGTCGGGAAAGCCACCTTATAATCCATGCACAGGTATCATTCATTGCGTGATTTGCGACCCGGAGTCTCCCATGTGGCCGGAATTTATGCGAACCAGATGTGTCGTGATCGTTGGTTTGATTGTGCTGGGGGGCCTCGTGACTGCCTGCGGCGATAGTACCCCGGGGCCCGAGGGCATGGGCGATCCCAAGGACGTCGACGAGATGGACGTCGAGGATATGGGCGTCGAGGATACGAACGTCGAGGATGTCGCCGATACCTCTGATGTGTCGGATGCCGCAGACGCCGCTGATGTCTCGGATGTCGACGACGGGGGGCCGGAGGATGGCGGAGATACGGATCTCGACGGTAGCTCGGGAGATGTCGAGGACGTCTTCGATGACGCGGGCGACGTGGCCGATATGGACGGCAGTTCGATGGATGCCATGTCCGAAGACTCGGGCCCCGAAGACGCAGAGATCGAGGATGGCGGCGGGGACGATGTAATGGAGCTGGATTCGGAGATCCCCGACGCGCCCGCGAACGATGCCTCGATGGATGTCGGCCAAGATGTGTCTGCCGACACCGGAATGGACGCCTCCGCAGATGCGACGGACTCCGGTGGCACCATGACCTGTCCGCCGCCGAAAAGCGGTGGAGGGATCTGCAATCCGACTGTTGTGTGCTGTGTGAACAACACGACCGGTCTGAAATGCTCCTACTCGGATTCCTGCAGCGTCCCCGACAGTCTTTACATGAGCGGGGACTGGACATGCTCGTCGGGAAGCTGCTGACCGCCGACGTGACGCAACGTTGATTCGGCCCGGTTGACCTGTACACTGGGGGCAACGGATTCCCTGTGTGTACATAGATGATGCGGAGGTATCGAGATGAGGACCAACCGGGCCGGTTCGCAGGCGTTGTCGTGGTTTAGCTTACTTGTCTTCGTCGCCGTATTCGGGTTCGTCGGGTCGGCGTCGGCTCAGAATCGGCCCGATATCGACACCCAGACCTTTCGGCCGGTCCTCCAGCCCCACGGGATCTTTACGGTCGAAGAGTCGACGACCCTCGACCATCTTCAGCCAGCCGGCACCCTGGTGTTCGACTATCTCAGTGAGCCACTGGTCGAAGGGGATGGCGACAACTCCCGCTCGATCGTCGACCAGCAACTCACCGCCGATGTGCTGGCGGGGATCGGACTCTTCGACCGAGTCCAAATCGCGGCCCATCTGCCGGTCTATCTGGTCAACGATGCCCAGTACCGGGGCGCCGATCTCGGTGGAGTCGGGATCGGGGACCTCGCCGTGCGCCCGAAGGTGCAGATCCTGACCCAGGAGCAGGCGGGAATCGGGCTGGGAGCGGCCGTCGATGTGACGTTTCCGACCGGCGGTGGCGACGCGTTTGTCGGCTCTCCCAGTGTGACAGCGACTCCGGAATTGATCATCGATCGGCGCATCGGCCGAGCGGTCATCTCGGGGAACTTCGGCGTGCGCATCGAACGCAACGAGACCTGGCGGAACCTGGAGTTAGGCGACGCCTTCACCTACGGCATCGGGACCGAAGTCGCCATCGTCAAGAATCTCTTTACCCTTGGCGCCGAGGTGTATGGCGAGACGCCCCTTCGTGATTTCTGGGGCTCGACTGACACCTCTCCACTCGAGGTGCTGATCGGCGCGAAGTTCAAGACCAAGGCCGGCATCGCCGTGATGGCCGGCAGCGGAGCAGGGATCGTCTCCGGTGTGGGTTCTCCGGAGTTTCGAGCATTCCTGGGCGTATCGTATCCGACCAAGGCGGGCGATGCCGACGGCGATGGCATCATGGATGCTGAGGACGAATGCCCCCAAGAACCCGAAGATCTCGATGGCTTCGAAGATGCCGACGGGTGTCCGGATCCGGACAACGACGGAGACGGGATTGCGGACGACTCCGACATGTGTCCCGACAAAGCCGAGGACTTCAATGGCTACGAGGATAAGGATGGATGTCCCGATGCCGACAAGGATACCGACGGCGACGGAATCCCCGACGTCGAAGACAACTGCATCGATCAGCCCGAGGACAAAAACGGCTACCAGGACCAGGATGGGTGCCCCGACGGTCAGACCGACACCGATGGCGACGGCATCCCGGATGCCGAAGATGAGTGTCCGGAGGCGCCCGAAGACGAGGATGGCTTCGAGGATGACGACGGCTGCCCCGACGAGGACAACGACAACGACGGGATCGCCGACGCCGAGGATGAGTGTCCGATGGAACCGGGGCTCGAAGAGGACGACGGGTGTCCCGCCGAGGAGCAGAAAGCGGTCCGTGAAAAAGAAGAAATCAAGATACTTGAGAAGGTCTACTTCGAGACCGACAGTGCACGCATCAAGAAGGGGTCATACGACGTGCTCAATCAGGTGGCCCTGGTCCTCCGCTCGAACCCCGACATCACCAAAGTCGAGATTCAGGGGCACTCCGACTCCACCGGCGACGAAACGTACAATCAGGAGCTGTCGGCAGCGCGCGCGGAGTCGGTGAAGGCCTACATGGTCAAACGACGCGGGATCGATGCCTCGCGTCTCGTCGCCGAGGGCTACGGCGAATCCCAGCCCATCGCCGACAATGATACCGCGGAGAGCCGAAGCAAGAACCGACGCGTCGAGTTTAAAATCCTGGCCCAGGAGAACGACCGCGATCCCTAACCCCGGGCGACCGACGGGAGCCCGGGGGTGTCCATCAACAAATCCCCCAGTCCCGTCGATAACAGTACATAGACCGAACCACCCACGGGGGATCCATGAACACCTACCCAGTCCGAGCGCTCATCACCTTCGGGATCATCCTCGCGGCTGCCTGCGCCGAAGCTCCGCTGGCGCCGTATTCGACCGGCAGCGACGCCGACGGAGGCGACTCCGACCCCTCGCTGGGTCCGGGGGAGGACCGGCGAGTTGGGCGCCCCTTCGACGAAGGCTGCACCTACGAGTATCAACGGCAACAGGGTGGGTTTTCGGCCGAACTCGAGTGGTCGCTAAAGATCGGGCCCGACGACCCGTATCCCTCCGACGATCAGGTGATGATGACGCCGCTGGTGGCGCGGCTCGATGGCGACGAGGTTCCCGACGTCGTCTTTGCGACCTTCAGTGCCGCCGGGGTCTCCGGTGCGCCGGACTCGGTGCGACGTGGGGTGCTGAGGGCGGCCAGCGGGGACGGGTCCGGATTACTCTTCAGTGTGGGACCCGAAGAGCTGAGCAGCCACCCGGACGTGCCCGACGAACACGTCGGGTTTCAACCGGCGGGCAACCTCGCATTGGGCGATCTCGATGGTGACGGGCGCGTCGAAATCGTCGCGGGTGCCTGGTTCGGCGGACTCATCGCCCTCGAGCACGACGGGCGCATCAAATGGGTGACCCGGGCGGCCGACGCCGTCGGACGTATACCTCACGCCCTCAAATTCTGGTGGGGTGGGCCCTCGATCGCCGACCTCGATGAGGATGGTACGCCAGAGGTGATTGTCGGCGGTGCGGTCTTCAGCCATCGGGGGCATCTGGAGTGGAGGGCCCGCCCGGTCGGTGACAGTCTGCGGGTCGGCGAAGGGATCAACTGGCCGGGCGGGCAACCCCACCGTGACTGGTACACCGGTCCGCTAAGTGTCACCGCCGAGCTCGACGGGCGACCGGGCCAGGAGGTGATCACGGGAATCAGTGCCTACGAGGCGTCCGGGGAGGTCCTCTGGCGGGCCGACGAGTCGTTGCCGGATGGCTTTCCCGCAGTTGCAGACTTTGACGGGGACGGGGCTCCGGAGGTCATCGTCTCGGCGGCGGGGACCCTTCGTGTGCACGACGGAGCCACCGGTGAGCTCGTCTGGGGGCCGGTCGCCCTGCACGGCCGTGGTGGCCCGCCGACGGTCGCGGACCTCAACGGCGACGGGCGTCCCGACGTCGGGGTCGCCGCTGCAAGTCAATACGCGGCGATCAAGATCGATCTGACCCGGCCCCGAACGTCGTTTTCGGAGGCGGTTCTGTGGCAGCAGCCGACCCGCGATGTCTCCTCCAATATGACCGGGTCGAGTGTCTTCGATTTCGAAGGCGATGGCAGGGCTGAAGTGGTCTACAACGACGAACACCACCTTCGGATCTTCGACGGTCGGACCGGGGCGAAGTTGTTCGAGCATCCGAACCCGTCGTTCACCGGCCTGGAGTATCCGATCATCGTCGACGTGGAAGGAGACGGGGCCGCCGAGATCGTCGTCGCTGTAAACGATTTTGAATGTGGCGATGTCCTTGGAGACTGCGGCGGCGTGGCCGGCGCCGGGTTGCGCGTGTTTGGGCACGCGACCGACAACTGGGTGGCGACACGCAGTCTGTGGAATCAACACGCCTACCGCATCGGGAACATCACCGACGAAGGCCGTATCCCGGCTCGCGAAGCGGCGAGCTGGCGGGACCACAACACCTATCGCCTCAATCGACTCTCCGGGGTGCCGGATTCGGCCGCCCCCGACCTGGTCGTCGAGAGTGCGACCTGGGAGGCGTCCTCGGAGTCGTCGTGTCGAGGCGAAGTTGTACTCTGGATCACCAACGCCGGGGCCGTGCGGGCCGGGGCCGGCGTACCGGTCACGCTATACGCCTCCTCGGGATCTCAGCGCAGGGCGCTGGCGGCGACTGAAACCCGTGGGTCGCTGGCGCCGGGCGAGTCCGAGCGGGTTGTCATCCGGTTTCGAGGGCCTCCCGACTCCGGGCAGTGGCAGGTCAGGGCAGTCGTCGACCATGCTCCGGAGGCCGAGGACGGGGCCGAAAACGAGTGTCGCGAAGACAACAATGAGGTTCCGGTCATTCAGGCGCTTTCCTGTCCATAGGATCTCAAGTTCTAGCAAGCCCCTCAGATCTGTGTTAGCCTTTTGGAATGTGTACGTTTACGGCGGTGATGTGATGAAGGGAAACAAGGGACTGAGATCATGAAGACCTGTCCGGAGTGCGAGGAGCAGATCGCTGACGATGCCGTCCACTGCGGTCATTGTGGGGCCAAGGTCGAGGAGCGCGACTCCAAGCAGACCATGTTTGGAGTCGGGGCTGTCGACCAGGATGAACTCGATCAGGCTGTGGCCGACGCCAAAGAGGCGGCAGACAGAGCTGAAGAGAAGCTCGAACAACAGGATGAGGATCAGTCCGGTGGGCTGAGTACGGAGTCGACCGGCTCACGGATTCCTCGACCCGACGAAGTCAGCAAAAAAGACGAAGGGTCCACGAGCACGCTGTCGGGCTCGTCCTCGACCGCATCATCATCGAGCGCTTCGTCTTCTAGCCCTTCATCGTCCAGTCCTTCATCGTCGAGCGCTTCAACACCGGACCCGTCACCGTCGGGCGGCTCGACGGCACGCGCCGAATCCGACGAATCGGAGGTCCAGACGCCCAGTCAGATCAATACCGAGGAGCCCTCGTTTGAGGGGTCCTTCGGCGATGATGCTGGTTTCCGCGAGGGAGCCACCGACGACCGGGCTGCAGTCGCCGACCAGGGCGGCGCCCCGCAATCAGATCCGTTCGAAAATGACGACCGCTTCGGCGATGTGCCTGCGGAATCGGAACCGGGCCATCATGCCCATGACGCTGGGACGTCTTCGGGAAGCTCCGACAAAAAGTGGTTTGTGATCGTCGGGGCACTCATCGCCATCGGCGGTCTCGGATGCATCGGCGCCGGCCTCGCTTATCTGGTGCTTGGCTGACCCTTCAATCGTAGAGAAGTTCGATCGCTTCGGCACCCCATTTCTCGAGGGTTCCAAGTTCCCAGCACAGATGAAGGATGGTGTAGCGGTTGCGGATGTCCTTGCCGTGGACGATCGCCCGATGGGCGCGATCCTTCGAGATACCGAGGTCGCGGAATCGGGTCGGCGCCCCCGCTGAGCGCAGCTCGTCTTCCAGCGACTGACGGGTCCGAAGCGTCTGTTCTGCGTCCGCGAGCATGCCGTCCCACTGGTCGACAATCTTCTCGAGCCGCTCTCGCAGCCGGGACCGGCTCGGGTACGCCGGTTTCGCATACTCGACGACCGCATCATGGAGGGGGCCAAATCTCTCTTTGAGAAGGTCGTCGTACGTGGACCAGTCGGCCAGCGCGTCGACCCGGGAGTCGATGTCCAGCGTCGATGGGTCGAACTCGCGAAGTTTCTCGTACATAAATGCCGAGTTCAGTGTGCCGACTCCCACCTGGCAGCCGTGTAAGTCGTAGGGCTGGTCGAGGGCGTGGGCCGTCATGTCGATGTAGTGGCTGATGAGGTGTTCGCCGCCGGAGGCCGGGCTCGATGAGCCGGCCACGCTCATGGCGATACCCGACAGGATCAGCGAGTCGACCAGCCCACGGACCGCCTCGCGGTCGCGCCCGGGCAGTTTCGGTGCGACTCCCTGCAGTGCCGCTGCCCCCTCCTCGATGATCTCCATCGCTTCGGCCGAATGCGGCGTTCCGTTGAGCCTGGCCGAGATTGCCCAGTCGGAGTTCGAGACCGGTTTGGACAACAGGTCGCCCAGGCCGCTCTGGATGAGTCGCATCGGAGCCTGCGCCATGACCTCCACGTCGGCGATGATCACCCGCGGCGCACCGCACGGCTGTGATGTCTTGACCCCGTCGGACAGGATGGCGGCAATCGACGACGTGTAGCCGTTCATGCTCGGCGCCGTGCCCACCACTCCCATCGGTCGGCCGGCGCGATGGGCAGCCATCTTCACCGTGTCGTTGACCGTTCCACTGCCGACGGCGAGCCCGGCACGACAGTCGTGTCGCTCCATGGCCCGGCGGCAGTCTTCGATGAGTTCGTCTCGGCAGACCGGGTGTTCGTGTCCCGGCTGCGCCTCCACTTCAAAGCGATGCCAGTCGTGCCCATGTGCATCCAACATCTCGCCGACGGGCTCGCCGGCGGCCTCCCATGTGTTGGAGTCTGCGACGACCAGCCAGGGACCTTCGCCGAGTTGTTCGGCGAGGACCGCGTACGACTCGCGAATGATGTCGCGGCCGATCTCGATGGCCTCGACGTCGATGCGATCGGAATGCTTATCCAGGTACTCTTGGACGATGTCAGTCATGGCTGGTTTCTCGCAGAGGAGCATGGTCACGTGGCGCGAGCGTGGTTAGCATAAGCCCGCCGCACAGCGTATCGACTCGACCGTCGAATCCGAGGTCCAACGAGACAACATGATCGATTTCTTTGCGAGTCTGCAGCAGGTGTTCGACTACCTGTCCGGCCAGGCGGTCTGGTGGGGGCTTCTGCTGTTGGCAGTGAGTGCGATGGTCGAGTACGTGCTCCCTCCGTTTCCCGGCGACACCGTCACCCTCGCCGGAGCCGTGTTGATTCCCCAGGCCGGCTGGCCCGTCTGGGGCGTCTTCGGCGCCGTGATGGCCGGGACGGCGCTCGGGGCGGCGGTCGACTGGCGCGTCGGGTGGTGGCTGATCGACCATCAGGGAAAGGACACATGGCTCCATCGCTGGCTGGACCGTCCGTCGGTGCGTCCGCGAGTCGACAAGCTGATCGAACAATTCGAGCGCCATGGGACCATCTATATTGCATTGAATCGCTTCGTTCCCGCGTTTCGGGCGCTCTTTTTCGTGGCCGCCGGGATGGCTCGTATTGACCTGTTTCGGACGTTGTTGTGGGGCGGGCTCGGTGCGGCCCTCTGGAACGCCGCCATCCTCGCCGCCGGCTACACCGTGGGGTACAATCTCCAGGAGCTGGCCCTCATTCTCGACCAGTACTCCCGGGTCTTCTGGATCGTTGTGGGTCTCGTCGTCCTGGCATGGATCTCATGGAAGGCCTGGGGGTTGCTCAAAGGGCCTTCATCGGACGACGTCTGAGGCCGAGAAAATAATTTGCGACACGGGATCGAGCCTCATATAAACGGGTTTGTCGACAGTGTCGGTCTCCGGACGGTTTGGACGGATGCCCTCGCATCCGAGCCCTCGGCGACAGCGCGACGTCGACACCGCAACTATCATGGAGTCGAACGGAATGGGTTGAAGGGCCAAGAGGATACCATTGACTGACGAGAAAGATACACCAGACTCGACGGAGACCACGACGCGAACCGCCACCGAGACCGAGGGGACAGAAGAGGTTCTGTCGCCCCTGGAAGAAAAGGTCATTCGAGCGCGTCACGGCCTGGACGAAGACGACGACCACGAACTTCAGTTTGGGCTCGGGGCCGACGATGAAACGAAGCAGGCGCTGGCGCGGCTGGAGTCGTTTTTGGTCGATGCGTTCCAAAAGCGCGACGCCTCGCGCGGCGATGCCGAACATTTCTTTCCGGCCAACCGCGTCGAGGCCGACGACAATGATGCCAAACAAAAAATCATCGACGCCTTGAGCGACGACGACTGAAGGTCGGCGTACAGACGCCACGACGCTGATGAGGGCTGCCCGCTTCGGGCAGCCTTCTTTTTTTCTCCCTATTTGACATGCCCTGCCCACGGGGCGTTGCAAACCGCAAATTTTCTCTGTTAACGTCCGGCGGCGTCACTGATTCTGGACGACAATCTGGAGGACAAATGTTTGACAAGGTATTGGTAGCAAACCGCGGGGAAATCGCGGTGCGGGTCATGCGATCCCTCAAGGAGATGGGGATCGAGACGGTGGCCGTCTACTCGGATGCCGATCGCAAGTCGCTTCATGTGCGAATGGCCGATGAGGCCTACCATGTCGGCCCGGCGCCCAGCGCCGAAAGCTACCTGGTGATCGACAAGATTCTGGAGGTCGGACGCAAGGCGGGCTGCGATGCCATCCACCCGGGCTACGGCTTCCTGAGCGAAAACTCCGAATTCGCCGACGCCTGCGCCGACTCCGAAATGACCTTCATGGGGCCGCGGGGCAAGTCGATCGATGCGATGGGCGAGAAGACGCGGGCGCGTACGCTGATGAAAGAGGCGGATGTCCCGGTCGTTCCCGGGACCGAGAACGCGGTCGAAGAAGCCGAAGAGGCCTTCGAGATCGCCAAGGACATGGGCTTTCCGGTGCTGGCAAAGGCCGCGGCCGGCGGAGGCGGAAAGGGAATGCGCCGCGTCGACGAGGCCGAGGAATTCATCGACTCCTTTAAGGGGGCCCAGCGCGAGGCGATCAGCTCGTTTGGCAACGGTGACGTCTACATCGAGAAGTACGTCGTCGATCCCAAGCACGTCGAGATCCAGATTCTCGTCGACGAACACGGCAACGGCGTACACCTGTTCGAGCGCGAATGTTCGGTCCAGCGTCGCCATCAAAAGATCACCGAGGAGACCCCCTGTCCGGTCCTCGATGACGAGACCCGCCGGGAGATGGGCGAGGTCGCCGTGCGCGCCGCCCACGCCGTCGACTACGTCGGCGCCGGAACCGTCGAGTTTCTGCTCGACGCCAACGGGAATTTCTACTTCCTGGAGATGAACACCCGCCTTCAGGTCGAACACCCGATCACCGAAATGGTGACGGGGCTCGATCTGGTGCGGTGGCAGGTCAAGGTCGCCGCCGGCGAACCGCTCGACTTCGAGCAGTCGGATCTTGAGCAGCGCGGCCACGCCATCGAATGCCGCGTCTATGCCGAAGACGCCGACGAGAATTTCCGACCCACGCCCGGCACCATCGATCTGCTGAGCGAACCGACCGGTCCGGGAGTGCGCGTCGACAGCGGCGTCTACGAGGGCATGACCATTCCGGTCAACTACGACCCGATGATCTCGAAGCTGTGCGTCTGGGGCGAGGACCGCGACCACGCCATCCAGCGGATGCGCCGCGCCCTCGACGAGTACGTTATCGCCGGGATGACCACCAACATCGGATTCCACGAAGAGGTACTGACCCACCCGGACTTTCTGGATGGGTCGTACAATACGGAGTTCATCCCCGACTACATGGCCAATCGCGACAAGCCCGAGCCGAAGCATCGCGACATCGCCGAACTGGCGGCCGTGCTGGCGACTCACCGCCACGACGAGGCCCTCCGGGATGGCGACGGCGACGACGGTGAGCAATCCGGCCCGAAGAGTCGGTGGAAGACACTGGGACGCTATCGTCAACTCGGCCGTCTTTAGAGACCGCCGAGAGACATACGAGCACACGCACCACGTTTACGAGGATTCACGATGCCTGAATACTACATCCCAACCGACGGCGACGACGACCCGAGGACCTTCGAGGTCGAGACCCTGGAGGACGGTCGATACAAGGTTGTGACGCCAGAGGGCGAAGAACTGATCGTCGATGCATTCGAACCTGAGCGCGGTCACCTGCATCTGCTGGAAGGGGGACGTTCCTGGGACCTCCACTACAAAAACGATGACAACGACTGGGCCGTCGGAGTCGACGGCCAGGCCCATACCATGGAGGTGCTCAACGAGCGCCAGAGGCGAATGCGGGTCGCCGGCGTCGGGGGACGTGGCGCGTCGGGGCCGGAACTGGTCAGTCCCATGGCCGGGACAGTCGTCTCGATCGTCGCCGAACCCGGTACGGAAGTCAGCAAGGGCGAGACCGTCGTCATCGTCGAGGCGATGAAGATGGAGAACGGTCTCAAGGCCCACCGCGACGGCACGGTCGATGAAGTGAAGGTCGAGCCGGGCGACAGCGTCGAAATCGACGACGTCCTGGTCACGATCGTCGACTGATAGGAAACACCATGTCGGACAACAACGAAGACGTCGATCGCGATGCGCTTCTCGATGAGCTCGAGGAGGCCACCGAGGAGTGGAAGGACGATGTTCTCGACCCGATCCTCGAGAAGTACGGGCTGCGCCGCGACGAATTTACCCTGTCGGATGGCGAGTCGATCGACGACCTGCAGACCCCCGCGGATCTGGAGGACTTCGACTACCAGGAAGACCTCGGGTTTCCCGGGGAGTATCCCTTCACCCGGGGCGTCTATCCGACGATGTACCGAAGTCGGCTCTGGACGATGCGCCAGTACGCCGGGTTCGGGACAGCCGAACAATCGAACGAGCGGTACAAGTATCTGCTGGATCGCGGCCAGACCGGATTGTCGGTCGCCTTCGACCTGCCCACCCAGATGGGGTTCGACTCCGATTCCCCGAGGGCCCGCGGCGAGGTCGGAAAGGTCGGTGTGGCGATCGATTCGATCGCCGATATGGAGACGCTGTTCGACGAGATTCCGTTAGAGGACGTCTCCACGTCGATGACGATCAACGCCACGGCGTCGATTCTGCTGGCGCTGTATATCGCCGTCGGCGACCAGCAGGGCGTCGACCGCTCGAAGCTGCGCGGCACGATCCAGAACGACATCCTCAAGGAGTACATCGCCCGCGGCACCTACATCTATCCGCCGAAGCCGAGCATGCGGATCATCACCGACATCTTCGGCTTCTGTCAGGAGGAGGTCCCGAGCTGGAACACCGTCAGCATCTCGGGCTACCACATTCGTGAGGCGGGAAGCACCGCCGGCCAGGAGGTCGGATTTACCCTGGCCAACGGCATCGCTTACGTCGAAGCGGCGATGGATGCCGGCCTCGATGTCGACGACTTCGCGCCGCGGCTGTCGTTTTTCTTCAATGTGCACAACAACTTCCTCGAAGAGATCGCCAAGTTTCGCGCCGCGCGCCGGCTGTGGGCACGGATCGTCAAGGAACGCTTCGGCGCCGAGAACGAAGACAGCATGCGCATGCGGTTTCACAGTCAGACCGCCGGGTCGACGCTGACCGCTCAGCAGCCGAAGGTAAACATCATCCGTGTGACCCTTCAGGCGCTGGCGGCCGTCATGGGCGGCACCCAGTCGCTGCACACCAACTCCTGGGACGAAGCCCTCAGCCTGCCGACCGAATCGGCCGTGCGACTCGCCCTGCGAACCCAGCAAGTCATCGGCCACGAGTCCGGGGTCGCTGACTTTGTCGACCCGATGGCCGGCAGCTACGTCATCGAACCGCTGACCGACCGGATCGAGGAGAAGGCCCGGGAGTACATCGCTCGGATCGACGACCTGGGTGGCGCGCCCGAGGCCATCAACAAGGGCTTTCAACAACGCGAGATCCAGGAAGCGGCCTACCAGGCGCAGGTGGCCCAGGAGGAGGGCGAGGATGTCATCGTCGGGGTCAACAAGTTTACCGAGGACGAAGAGGAACCCCCGGGTGACCTGTTGAAGGTCGACGAGGAGGTCGAGCAAAACCAGATCGACAAGCTCCGCGAATTCAAGGCCTCGCGAGCCATGGATGAGGTCGAGTCGGCGCGCGAATCCCTTCGCCAGGCTGCTGAAAGCACCGACAATCTGATGCCCTACATCCTGCGAGCGGTCAAAAAGAAGGTCACCCTGGGCGAGATCTCGGATACCCTGCGCGACGTCTTCGGTGAACACACCGAAAACGTGGTTTTTTAGAGGCACACTTTTTCCGACAACCAGTGGAAGACGATGGCAAAGGTCGACGGCGTCCGTTTCTTGAACAGTCATTTTCAACGTGCCCTCGTGTTGGAGAGTCCCGACGAAAGTCTGGATGAATACCTGCACGAACAGGGGATCGAGACCGAGCGATTTCCGCGCGGCGTCAGCGAAGACACCGTCGTCGAGCGGCTCCAGGAGGGCCAGCACGACCTGCTGTTCAAACGCAGCGGGTTCGAGGTCAATCGCCGTGTGCTGCAGGCCTCGGAGAACCTGGCGGCTGTGATGCTGTGCTGCATCGGCGACGACTCGGTCGACAAACAGGCCTGTGCCGATGAGGGCGTGATGGTGATGAACGACCCGGTCTCGAACGGCTGGTCGGTCGTCGAAAAGGTCATCGGCGAGATGGTGTGTCTGTCGCGGCGGATCTTTGAGTCGGTCGAGGCGACTCGGGAGCACCGCTGGACCAAGGACAAACGCCACCGTTACGAGCTCAAGGGCAAATCCCTGTCGGTCATCGGCCTGGGCAACATCGGCAAGCAGGTCGCCCAGATGGCCGAGTCGTTCGGCATGGAGATCAACTTTTTCGACAACTACGAGGTCGCCCGCGAGGTCGGCTCGACGCTGGGATGGCATGCCTGTGACAGCATCGCCGAGGCCTTCCGTCTCGGCGACATCGTGACCGTCCATGTGTCGGCCGAGGACCATCGCGGCCAGTCGAATCGGGCGCTGCTCAACGACCGGGATCACTTCTCGAAGCTGGCGGCCGACATCGATCGAAAGAGCCCCAAACTGTTTCTGAACGCCTCGCGCGGATTCATCTTTGAACCCGATGAACTGATCTCGGCGGTCGAGCGCGGCGATGTGCGCCGGGCGATGGTCGATGTCTATCCCGATGAGCCCGACTCCTCGGAAGAGAGCTGGAACAATCCCTACGGCGACATCGATCACATCTACGGGACGCCCCACATCGGTGCAGCCACGCAGGAGGCCCAGCCGCGCATCGCCAAGCACGTGGCCAATACGACATTCCTGTTCAACCGCTACGGGTCGGTCCGCAATAACGTCTTCGGCCGCGGCAAGCTCATCTCCGTCGACTCCGAGGACCCCGCCTACGTCTTGACCGTCGTCCATAGCGACGCCCGGGGTACCAAAAAAGCAGTCGATGACTGCATCTTCGAGGCCGGATTGAGCAACCTGGGCAGCAGCCACAAGGACTTCCCCCGCTTCGGCATCGCCTACGACGTCAACGCCATCGACCAGCCCCTGATCGAGGATCAGCAGCGCGAGTTGATCCGGGCGGCCCGGGAGCTTTCGGAGGACCCTTCGGCGATCCGGGCGATACGGCTCGTCGATGTCTCGACGGGGCCCGAGTTGTCTCCCGCCGAATAATTCGGGCCCGTCGTTCGTCTTACATAGTGAATGGGGCAGCAACGTTTGCCCCGGTCGAGGGGATCTGCGATCCTCTCATCACCCATCGGCCCGTATCTCCGAGACGAGTGGTACCATGCAAGACGAACGACAAAGACAGATGATCGCCAAGATGAAAGAGATCCTGCAGGATGACTACCTGCAACTGACCGTCGAGGGCTATACCCTGCACGAGAATCTCGACGACCAGGCGTGCCATATCTCCTGCACGCTTCGAGATGCCGACGGCGGTCCGCTGACCGTCGAGGGACGGGGCGTCGGCGCGATCGACGCCTTTTTTGCCGGCGTCCGTGATCGACTCGCTGATGATTATCCTTCGCTTCGATCGATCGGATTCTCCGAATTCAAGATCGAAGGGCTTCTGGAGAGCGATGTCGGGCCGGACCAGACTCTGAAGGCCGAAGCCGAGGCCACCGTCGGGATCCTCAACAGCAAGGGCAAAGAGTTCGTCTTCAAGGCGACGGCCCCGTCGGTCAGCCGGGCGGGCCTGGAGGCGACGCTTCAGGGAGCGGAGTACTTCGTCAACAGCGAGCGCACCTACGTGCGGTTGCACGAGATCCTGGAGCACTATCGCGAAGAGGGCCGCACCGACCTGGTCGACAAGTACACGGATTTGATGAGTCAGGTCGTCGAAAATACCTCTTACAGCGAGGTTGTCGAACGAATCAAAGACAAGGTCGACGGCGCCGAAGACGACAATTGAACCGTCATCGACCGGCGGTGTCGACCCGTGCTTGACACCTCTGAATGGCGCCGCGTACCGTGGCCCTTGCACAAATTGTTCCGCATCTAGATTGACCGTCGGGTCGAGGATTCCAAATGTCAGAAGTCGATGAAGGTGAAACGGTGTCGGAGGAAGCACTCGAAGAATTCGACACCGTCGAGGGTCTGGACAAACCGTCGCCGGAATTCGGTCCTCAGAATGAACGCGATCGGCCGGTGATCCTGGTGGCCGACGACGACGCGGAGTTGCGAAAACTCCTGCGCACCCATTTCGACGAGATGGACTGCGACCTCATCGAATCCTCCGATGGGGCCGAGACGCTTGAGACGATCATCGTCCATAAACCGGATCTGGTGATCCTCGATGTGATGATGCCCGAGCTCAACGGCTGGGAGATCTGCAAATACGTCCGGGATCGGGAACAGTTCGAGAATGTCGGCGTGGTGATGCTGACCGGCATCGGACCGACCAACAACGAGCTGACCTCGCCGCTGTTCGGCGCCGATGACTACATCGACAAGCCGTTCGACTTCGATGAACTCGAGTTCAAGGTGAGGAAAGTGCTCGCCGAACGCCACCCCGAGGGAGCTGACTTTTTGGGCGAGTAGCGCGGGAGAAATTGCGCCCGCCGGCCCGAGTCGATACCCTGACGGCTCCCGTCGTCGTCTGCCCTCGGCCGGAATCGTATGCGTCGAATCGGCAATCTCTCTTTACGCACCAAGCTGGTGGGACTCTTCCTGGGGACCACCCTGGCCATCGTCCTGCTGTACGGGTTTCTGGCCTACTCCGCCGCACGGGAGGGGCTGGAGGATGAACTCGGAAAACGACTCACGTCGGTCGGACAGGCCGTTTCGGCTGAGCTGTCCGGTGGCTTCGAGGCCGAACAGATCCGTCGGCTCGACGCCGACAAGACCCGCGTACGAGACCGGCTTCGCCAGCGGTTGCGCCGGGTCAAGGAACAAACCGGCGTCAAGCGGATGTATCTGTTCGATTCGGACCTGGAGAATCTGGTCGACACCGATGGCCCGACGGCCTTCGGTGAGCCGATCTACAAACTCGAGGCGGATCGCTACGAGATTCGACGCACTCTGGACGGGGCAGTCGCCACGACCAGCGTTCTGTTCGAAGGCCAGGACGGCCGGCTGTACAAGAGTGCGTACGTACCGATCACACTCGGGCCTGACGATGCGGAGGCCGCCGGCCCGGAGGTTGTCGCCGTCCTCGGAGTCGAAGCGAGCGCCGAGTACTTCGGACTTCTGCGTTACTTTGCCAGCGTCTTGACGATCATCGGCGGCGTCGGATTGGCGCTCGTCGTCATCGTCGGCACCTGGTTCTCCCGGGCGATCACCCGACCTATCAACCAGCTCGTCGAGGCCGCTCGCCGTCTCGGTGAAGGCGAATTCGAGGAGCCCGTCGTCGAGGACAACCAACTCCCCGATGGTGAAACCGCCGACGAGATCGCCTTTCTGGCGCATTCGTTCGAGGAGATGCGTCGCGACATCCGGGGCCGCGATCGCCGTATGCGCATGATGCTGTCGGGCATCGCCCACGAGGTCCGAAATCCGCTCGGCGGCATGAAGCTGTTTTGCGGCCTGCTCGAAGAAGATCTCGATGCGCGGGACGGAGCCAGCGACGAGTTCGACGAGGAGCGCGAAAAGCTGGACCGCATTCGCCGGGAGGTCTCTTACCTGGAGCGCGTCGTCGACGAGTTCCGGGACTTTGCTCGCCAGGCTCCGCTGGAGCGCCAGCGCGTCGACGCGAGGCGCCTGGTGGTCGACACGGTGGGCACCGCCCGCGGCGACCTCGGAGAATTCGGCTGTGACCTGACCCACGAGATCGAGGATGGGCTCGAATTGACCGTCGATCCGGACCGGCTGCGACGCGTGCTCTTGAATCTGATTCGAAACGCGGGCCAGGCCTGTGGAGAGGGCGGCCGTATCGTCGTCCGTGCCTCTGCTCCCGAGCCCGACAGGCGCGTCATCGAGGTCGAAGACGACGGGCCCGGCATGTCCCCGGAAGTTCTTGAAGAGGTGTTTACACCGTTTCATACGACCAAAGAGAAGGGCAGCGGGCTGGGGCTTCCCCTGAGCAAGCAAATTGTCGAACAACACGGCGGTTCGATCGACGTCGAAAGCGAGCCCGGAGAGGGCACGCTCGTGCGCGTCTCGCTGCCGTTCGACGAATCGATCGACGAACGTTCATCGGACGTACCCGAAGGATGGCTGGGATGACCGACAGCATACTCATCGTCGAAGACAATGATACGCTGCGCGAAGGGATGGCCCAGGTGGTCGAACGGATGGGTCACGTCGTCCATACCGCCTCGGGGGGCAGCGAGGGGTTGAGCCTCTTTGACGAACACGATCCCACGCTCGTGATCACCGACCTCAAGATGGACGAGGTCGACGGGATGGAGGTGCTGAGGTCGATCCGTGAGCAAGACGAGTCGACCCTGGTGATGATCGTCACCGCTTTCGGCAGCATCGAGAAAGCCGTCGATGCCATGAAGGCCGGCGCCTTCGATTTCATCCCCAAGCCGTTTCCGCCGGATCTGCTGCGCGGGAAGATCGAAAAGGCCCTGGAGATGCGGGATGCGCGCCGCGAGAACGCACGGCTCGCCCAGGAAAACGAGGTCCTGCGCCGCGACGCCGGTGTGGAAACCGATGTCGAGATCGTCGGCGAATCCAAGGCGATCGAGGACATCTTCGAGCAGATGGAGAAGGTCGCGCCCACCGACAGCACCGTCTACATTCACGGCGAATCGGGGACGGGAAAGGAACTCATCGCTCGCTCGATTCACGAACGATCCCATCGGGCCGACGGGCCGTTTGTGAAGGTCAACTGCGCGGCCCTGGCGGAATCTCTCCTGGAATCGGAGCTCTTCGGTCACGAAAAAGGGGCGTTTACCGGCGCTCATAAACAGCGGCTCGGGCGGTTTGAACTCGCCGATGGCGGCACGATCTTCCTCGATGAGATTGGCGACATCAGCCCCAACATTCAGCTCAAACTGCTGCGTGTCCTCCAGGAGCACGAGATCGAGCGCGTCGGCGGCGAGGAGACGATTTCGGTCGACGTGCGAGTCATCACCGCCACCAACAAGGACCTGGAGACCGAAGTCGAAGAGGGACGGTTTCGCGAGGACCTCTTCTACAGGCTGCACATCATCCCGATGAAAGTGCCCCCTCTGCGTCGACGCCGCAGCGACATTCCGCTGCTGGTCGATCACTTCCTGGACCGCCTGGTCGGTCGGACACGCAGCAACGTCAACGCGGTCTCGGCCGAGGCGATGGAGCTGTTGCGGGCCCACGACTGGCCCGGAAACGTCCGGGAGCTGGAAAACTGCATCGAACACGCGATGGTATTCGCCGAGGACGACACCATCGAAGTCGATGATCTCCCCCCGGCGGTGACCGGTGAGGAGCACACTTCGTCGTTGGACTGGCCGGACGAAGATCGGGATCTTCCCGACATCTTGGAAGACCTGGAGCGTCAGTTGATCGTCCGGGCCTTCCGAAAGGCCGACGGAGTCAAAACCGAGACGGCGCGACTTCTGGGCATCAAGACGAGTGCGCTCTACTACAAACTCGAGAAGTACGAGATCGACGAGAGCTGTCTGGAATAGCTGCGGTGCCGACCGTCAGGCGGCCCGCTCGATGGCGCGTGCCGTCGAGACCCCTCCGAGTGCGCAGGCCAGGGTCGACTGGCCGGGAAACACCGAGTCTCCGACCATGTAGAGGCCCGGCATCACCGGCGTGTGCGGCGACGGGAAGAGGTCGCTGTAGTTGTGCAGCCCGGCGGTACGAGGGATCCCTCCCACAAAGCCCGAAGGACGATTCGTGAACCTCTGAAATGTCCTGGGACTGGCGGTCATCTCCATGATCGTCGCCTCTCGCAACTCGGGTGCACGCCGCTCGATCGTGCGGCGCATCCGCTGCTGGATCTCCTCGATGTAGCCCGCGCGTTGAGAGGGGTCCGCCTTCATCAGGCGGTTCAACGGGACGTGCGTCGAGCACGTGACCGTCCGACCTTCGCCGGAGGGCGTCCGGTCGTGTGCTTCGCCCGCGCTGCTCATCGAGCAGAAGACGTGATTGCCCTCGATGAACTCGTCGTCGGGATTGTCGATGAGTTCGTAGTGGTGCGCCTCCCGGGGGAGATTGCCGGATTCCTCGAGTCCCAGATACAGCATCGCCGCACCCCATCCGTCCTCGACTTGTCCATTCAGTTCAGCGAGCGTCTGATTGGCGTCGACGGGAGTCGACGTCAGCTCCGCGATCGTTCGGGGCAAGGCGTTTGCCACGACCGTATCCGCTCGCACCTCTCTGCGCCGCGATTCGACGGTCCATCGGCCATCCCAGCGACGAAGTCCCGTGACTTCGTCCGCCAGGTGAACGTCGCCGCCGCAGTCTCGAATGGCGTCGACCAGCGCCCAGGCCAGCGAGCCGATCCCTCCCGCGATGTGGCCGGTTCCTCGAAAGAAGTAGTCCGTTGCGGCCAGGGCGAAGGTTGCTTCCGCCCGCGTATGAGACGCCTGGACGGTGATCTGACAGACGGCATCCAGGTAGGTCTTTAGCGCGGGAATTCCATCCCACCCTTTTCGCTCGAGTACTTCCGAGAGGGGTCGGCCCATCAACGTCGCCATCGGCGCGTACTCCGGTGTCCTGCGCAGATGGCGAAGCAACGTGCTGGCTGAAAAGGGCGGCAAGAGGTCGGGATCCCGAAACAGCGACCAGAGGACATCGGCGATCTCCCCCTGGAACTCGAAGAATTCCTTTACCTTGCGGGATGGGACCCCATCGAGCGAGCTGAACTCTTCGATAATCCCCGCTCGCGTGTTCGGGATCGCCAGATCGAACGCCCCGGTCCGCATCTCGACGACGGGATCGAGCGGCTGAAACGTGACGTCGAGGTCGAATCGATCCACCCATCGGTCGAAGAGATGGCCCGGGCCGAAACCGGAAAAAAGAGTCGCCCCCGACTCGAAGCTCCAGCCCCGCCGAGAAAACGTACTCGCACAACCTCCCGGATACGCGAGCCGCTCGAACAGCGCGACCTTGGCGCCCCGGTCGGCCAGCGATAGAGCTGTGGCCAGCCCTCCAAATCCCGCCCCCACCACGGCGACGTCGTAGTCCGTTGTCATCGAATCCTTGTTCGTTTCGCGGTTGGCTCCCGTCTCTTCTCACCTGGTAGATGCACCCACGGTGGGCCCAGATTCACGTCGTTTACCCGTGGCTTCCATTCGTTAGCGAAAATTGATTCACCTATAGAAAAAAGTATTTGACGTATGGTGATGCTGTCATTACGTTCCGCCATCGAAGTGAAAAGAACTTCACTTCAAGTGATGGTACTTTTATCGTGCGGAGATGTGGACCATGGCCCAGCACAGCCATATTGTGGAGTCGCCCAGACACTCCCGACCCGAAGGAACCGACAGCGATGAACGAAGAACGGAAACGCCGGCTCGGCCGAGCGGAGGCGAGAGAGCGGATTCTGGCCGCTGCCGCCCGGGTGTTCAACCGGAAAGGGGAGAGGGCGACGGTCGAGCAGATCGCCGAGGAGGCGGATTACTCGACCTCGGCCCTCTACAAACACTTCTCTGGCAAGGACGACTTGCTCGAGACCCTGTGGCAGACGGTCAGCGAGAAGCTGCTGGCTGTACTGAAGTCCGAGCCACCGGTGGAGCTCGGTTTCGTGGACCGTCTCAAATGGATGCTCTCGGAGTTGGCCGACCTGGCCGAAGAGGAAGAGGAGATCTTCCGGGCCGGGATGGCCAACGCGCCGGCTCCGACGAGGATCGAGGATCTCGACGAGTCGATCTGCGAGATCTACTTCGGGTTTCGCGAGATGATGGACGACATCGTCCGGCAGGGAATGGAAGAGGGAGTGCTCGATTCGAGTCGCGATCCCGAAGTCTACAGCATGGCATTGGGCGGCCAGTTCGGAGCGGTGTTCGACCGCTGGGCCATGGAGGGACCGTTTCCCCTTCGTCCTCGTCTGGAAGCCATGCTGGAGCTGTTTCTGCAGGGGGCGGCGAATCCGGAACGCGAGTCTCTGGATGGCTGATCGCCATCATCGCCCTGGTCGTCGGTTGGATCGTTGTGCTGCCGGCGACGTCGAGCGCCGAAGAACTGTCGCTTCAGCAGGCGCTCCGTGAGGCGACCGGAGCGCATCCGTCGATCGAGCAGGCCGAGCAGGACCGACGGATCGCCGAAAACAACAAAAAGAGCGCTCGCACCGACTTCTTTCCCACCCTGTCGGTAAGCGCCAGCGCCCAGTACTGGAACGACGAGATCACCTTCAACACGGGCGGTGGAGGCGGTGATATCGGTCAACTTCCACCGCCGGAGAACCCCTACCAGCAGATCGTCGCCGACGCGTTCGTCGACACCGAACCGACGACGATCCGAGAACAATTTACATGGGATACGACCCTCACACTGACCCAGCCGCTGACGCCGTTGTGGTCGATCGCCGAAGCCTACCGGGCAGCCAAACTCGGCGAGAAGTCGGCCGAACAACAGCTTACGGCGGCCGAGCGCCAGCAGGCACAGCAGGCGGCGGTCGGGTATTTCCGGGTGCTGCAGGCGAAGTCGAATCTGCAGACCGCCCAGCAATCCGTCGAACAACTGAAGTCTCAGGCCGATCGGGTCCGTGCGCTCGTCGAGGCCGGGTCGGCCCAGCGCCAGCAGAAACTTCGCATCGAAGTCGCTCTGGCCAACGCCCGCCAGGAAGTCTCGAGGGCGAAGTCGGATCTGAAGATGGCCCGCAGCAACCTGGCAGTCACGTTGGGCCGCTCGCCCGACGACGATGTCACCGTGCAGGATGTCTCTTCTGCGGGCATGCCCCGCATGGAGGGAGAGCTGGACGCAAAACTCGATGCGGCGATGAAGCGTCGCCCCGAGTTGCGCCGTTTGGAGTTGGAGAGTCGCCGCGCCGAGACCGCCACCGATGCGACCCGCGGCCAGTTTTTGCCCCAACTCGTGGGGCTCGCGCAATACAAGCACACCGCAGGGCAGGGGCTGACCGGTCAGGATACCCTCTTTGTCGGGGCCTCGCTGGAGTGGGACTTCCTCCAGTGGGGACGACGCTTCTTTGAGGTCGACTCCTCGCAAGCCCGGCGCATCAAGGTCGACTCGAGTCTGACTCAGACCCGTCGCCAGCTCCGGCTGCAGGTCCGGCAGGCCTGGTACGACCTGGAGGCCTCGTTGGAGTCGTACCGGGTCGCCGAGCGCGCCGTCGCGCAGGCCGAAGAGGCCTATCGGGTCGAGTCGGCCCGCTTCAAGGCGGGCAAGGCGACTCCGACCGAACTCCTCGACGCGCAGTCGGCGCTGACCGAGGCCAAAAACAACAGAAACGCCGCACGCTACCAGACACTCATCAACCACACGAAACTGACGTATGCGACCGGACGTCCGCTGACGTCCCGCGATCTCCTGGGAGGTAACTCATGAATCGACGATTTCTGATCATTTCTTTCGTGCTCCTTGCAGGTGCGATGGGAATCGCGGGCGGGGCCTGCGATTCCGGGGGCGACAAAAAGAAGAAGGTCAACTTACCGGGGCCTTCGGAGGCGTCAGCAAGCGAAGCCACGCCGGGAGCCGGCGAGTCGACATCGCCGGGTTCGAGCGCCACGGACCGTAAGGCGGAGCCGAACGCCGAGGAGCCGACCTCCGGGGAAATGACGGCTCGACCGAGGGTCCAGGGTCGACGGTTTTCCGGGAGCTTCGAGGCCCAGCGGACCACCACCGTGATGCCGAATGTCAGCGGGACCATCGACCGGGTCCGAGTCGAGGAGGGCGATGATGTGGAGGCCGGCCAGCGGCTCGTCGACATCGACACCGAGGATTACCGACTCGGGGTCGAACAGGCACGGGCATCGGTCGAAGCGGCCGAGGCCAACGTCGGCACCCTCCAAACTGAGTTCGAACGGACCAAAGAGCTGCTCAGCAAGGATGCCGTCACCCAGAGTGACTACGATCAGTTGAAGGGGCAACTGGACGGCGCACGGGCCAACCTCAGAAAGGCCCGCGTCGGTCTGAAACAGGCCAAAAAGGCCCTGCGAGATGCCCGGGTCACGGCCCCATACGGCGGCACGATCACCGATGTGGCCGTCTCCGATGGAGACTTTGCAGCCGCCGGCCAGGTACCGCTGGTGACCCTTGTGGAGACCGACAAACTCTTCCTTCGGGCCCAAATCCCGGAGGACTACGCGGCCCAGGTCGAGGTCGGAGATGTATTGCGAGCGAGCGTCCCGGCGATCGAAGAGACGCTGGAACTGACCGTCGACCGGATCGACCCGACGATCAGCGAGCGTTCCCGCGCCTTCGACGTCCTCGCATCGTACGAGGACCCCAAACGCACCGTCCGCCCCGGCATGTTCGCGGAGGTCTCGCTTGCCGATCAGGAGCTCGCTGAGAACGGAGGTGACCGATGAATCTGATCGATACCAGTGTGGAGCGCCCGGTCCTGACGACCGTCATGATCCTGGCGCTTCTCGTCTTCGGCATCTGGGCGTACCCCCGGATCGGCGTCGACCAGTTCCCCGACGTCGAATTTCCCGTCGCCACGGTGACGATCACCTATCCGGGCGCCGATCCCTCGACCATCGAGTCGAAGGTCATCGAGCCGCTCGAAGAGCAGATCAACGCCGTCAACGGCATCGACCAGTTGCGGTCGACCTCCGCCGAGAGCGTCGGCATCATCACCGTGCAGTTCAAGTTGGAACGCGACGCCGACAAGGCCGTCCAGGACGTGCGCGACAAGGTCAACGCCGCCCTGGGGGAACTCCCCGAGGATGCCGAAAAGCCGATCGTTCAGAAGTTCGATGTCGGCGCCGCGCCCATCATGTCCCTGGTTTTATCGGGACCCCAGCAGCCCCGAGAGTTGACCGAGATCGCCGACGAACACGTCAAACAGCAGTTACAGAGTCTGCAGGGCGTCGGAAACATCGAGATCGTCGGCGGGCAGGAGCGCGAGTTCCGCATTCTCATCGACCCGGTCAAGCTCGACACCTACGGGTTGACGGTCTCGGATGTCAGTCGCGCGATCTCCGCTCAGAACATCGAGATTCCCGGCGGCCGAATCGAGACGGCCGAGCGCGAGCTCGCCGTCAAAACTACCGGCGAGGTCCACAGCGCCCAGGAGCTGCGCGACCTGATCGTCACCAATTCCGAAGGGCGTGACATTCAGGTCGACGATGTGGCGCAGGTGATCGACGGCAAAGAGGAGAAGCGATCCCACGCCCAGCTCAATGGACAGTCGGCGGTGTCGCTGACCATCCAGAAACAGTCCGGGACCAATACCGTGGCTGTGGCCGAACGGCTGCACGAAGAGCTGGAGGTCCTGCGCGAGCAGTTGCACTCCGAGTTCGGCGAAGACCTGACGATCGAGGTCCCCGTCGACAACTCGGTCTTCATCGAGACCTCGATCCACCACGTCCAGTTCGACCTCTTCTACGGCGGGATCCTCGCCGTCTTGATCATCTTCGCCTTCCTGCGCGACTGGCGTGCGACGATCATTTCGGCGCTCGCTCTGCCCGCATCGGTGATCGCGACCTTCGCATTCATCTACCTGATGGGCTTCACCTTCAACACCATGACGATGCTGGCACTGACCCTGTCGATCGGGATCCTGATCGACGACGCCATCGTCGTCATCGAGAACATCCACCGCCACCTGGAAATGGGGAAACCTCCGATGCAGGCGGCTCAGGAGGGGACCAAAGAGATCGGCCTGGCCGTGCTGGCGATCACTGCATCGATCGTGGCCGTCTTCGTGCCCGTGGCGACGATGGGCGGGATCATCGGGCGATTCTTCTTCCAGTTCGGCATGACCGTCGCCTTTGCCGTCACGGTGTCGCTGTTTGTCGCCTTCACCCTGACGCCGATGTTGTCGGCCCGGGTGCTCAAGCGCGACCACGGCAGCAACGCCATCGGCGAGGCGATCGAGAAGGTGCTGTCGGTGATCGAAAACGCCTACCGGAGCCTGATCCGCGGCGCACTGAATCATCCCATCGTCACCAGTCTCGTGGCCGTCGGGTCGCTGGCCGGCGCCATCGGACTGGCGACGGTGATCCCCACCGAATTCGTTCCGGCCGAGGATCGCGGCGAGTTCCGGATCTATGCCGAGATGCCCAGTGGCACGAAGCTCGAGGAGACGATCGCGTATACCGACCGGATCACCGAGACGGTCCGCGAGGTACCCGGCGTCGAGTTGACCTTCGCGACCATCGGCTCCGGCGCCCGAGGCGAGATCAACAAGGGGGTTATTCACGTCGAGATGGTACCGGTCAGCGAGCGGTCCTTCTCGCAGAACGAGGCGATGGTCTACGTGCGAGACACGCTCGAGCCCTTCGATGCGGCCGACATCGCCATCGAGCCGATCGAGGCCGTCGGAGGCGGCGGAAACGAACGCCAGGGCGATATTCAGTACATCTTGATGGGATCCGACTACGACGAGCTGACCGAGTCAGCCCGCGAAGTCGTACGCGTCCTCGAGGATAGAGAGGGCTTTGTGGACGTCGACACGTCGGTCAGCACCGGGAAGCCCGAGGTGCATCTGGAGGTCGACCGCCAGCGCGCCTCCGACCTGGGCGTCTCCGTGGCCGCCATCGGTACCGCGATTCGTACCCTGTATGCGGGTGACAAAATTTCGGAGGTCTCCACTGACGGCGAACGCTACGATGCCCGGGTTCGGCTCAAAGAGGCCTTCCGCGACGATCCTGCCAAACTACTCGACCTGTCGGTTCGCTCGTCGTCGGGCCGGCTCGTCGCCCTTTCGAACATCGTCTCGATCGAGGAGGCGACGGGCCCCTCTCAGATCGAGCACTACAACCGTCAAAAACAGGTGACGGTGTTGGCCAACCTGGAGGACCTGGCCCTCGGTTCGGCGATGGGGCAGATGCGCTCGGCCGTCGAAGACACCGTGCCCGACACCATCGAGGCGACGACCGGCGGCAACGCCGAAAACCTCCAGGAGACCGCCGGTTATATGATCGAGGCGCTCATCCTGGCGGTGGTGCTGACCTTCCTGATCCTGTCGGCCCAGTTCGAGAGCTTCATTCACCCGCTGACCATCATGCTGTCGCTGCCACTCTCGGTGATTGGAGCACTGGGCGCACTGGCGCTGACGGGCATGAGCCTCAACATCTTCACGATGATCGGATTCATCATGTTGATGGGACTGGTGACCAAGAACGCCGTGCTGCTTGTCGACTACACCAACGTCCTGCGCCGACGCGACGGTATGGAGCGCTTTGAAGCGCTGGTCGAAGCGGGGGCCGTCCGACTGCGTCCGATTCTGATGACGACCGCGGCGATGATCTTCGGCATGATTCCGGTCGCGACGGCAACCGGCGCCGGCGGGGGGCAGCGCGCCCCGATGGCCGTGGCCGTCATCGGCGGACTGATCACCTCGACTCTACTGACACTCGTCGTCGTTCCGGTCGCCTACGACTGGTTCGACAGGCTTGCGGCGTGGCTGCCCGGCGCAGGAGGAGAAACCCCCGCCGAGCGGGATACCGCCGTGAACGGAACACCGTAAAACTTTGAAACTTCCCAGTTTCTGTCGACATCTTATATGGGACCTATCCATTGTTAAGGAGCCACCATGCGTGACGAACACATAGAATCTTCGAATGGTAAACTCGGTATCTTGATCCCCGGGATGGGAGCCGTGGGCACGACTTTGATGGCCGGGGTTATGGCCGCCCGGCGCGGCCTGGCCCCGCCGATCGGGAGCCTGTCCGAATATGGCGCCATCGAGCATCGCGGCGAGGTCCGTAATCTCCGCGACATTCTGCCGCTCGCTAAGCTCGACGACCTGGTCTTCGGCGGGTGGGATCTCTTCGAGGACAATGCCTTCGAGGCCGCCGCCCACGCCGGGGTGTTGTCGGAACATCACCTCGAAGAGCTTCGCGACGAGCTCGAGGAGATCGAGCCGATGAAGGCAGTCTTTGACCCCGAGTTCGTCCGCAATCTCGAGGGGACATGGGTCAAGGAGGCCGGCTCGAACTGGGAGCTCGCCCGGGCCGTCATGGACGACATCGACGACTTCATCGAATCGAACGACTGCGATCGGGCCGTCGGCATCTGGTGCGGGTCCACCGAAGTGTTCACCCCGCTCGACGAGGTCCACCTGTCGGTCGAGGCCTTCGAGGAGGGGCTGCGCAATGATCATCCCAAGATCAGTCCGACGATGATCTATGCCTACGCCCACCTCAAAAAGGGCATCCCCTTCGCAAATGCGGCCCCAAACCGCGCCCTGGATACCCCGGCGCTCGTCGAACTCGCCGAACGCAACGGTGTGCCCACCGCCGGCAAGGACCTCAAGACCGGACAGACTCTGATGAAGACCATCATCGCGCCGGGATTGGCCGCTCGAAACCTGAAGATGGACGGCTGGTATTCGACGAACATCCTGGGCAACCGTGACGGCGCGGTCCTCGACGACCCCGGCTCCTTCAAAACAAAAGAAGAGAGCAAGCTCTCGGTACTCGAGTCGATCCTCGATGGCGACCAGCAGCCCGAGCTGTACGGCGACTTCGATCACAGGGTCCGGATCGACTACTACAAGCCGCGCGGCGACAACAAAGAGGGCTGGGACAACATCGATTTCTCCGGCTGGATGGACTACCCGATGCAACTGAAGGTCAACTTCCTGTGTCGGGACTCGATTCTGGCGGCGCCTCTGGTCCTCGATCTCGCTCTCTTCGGCGATTTGGCGCAGAGATCGGGCATGTCCGGGCCGCAGGAGTGGTTATCTTTCTACTTCAAGAGTCCACAGGTTGCCGAAGGCGAGCGACCGGTACACGACCTCTTCGAACAGCGCCGCATGCTCACCGATACACTCGGCGATCTGGCGGCGCGTCGACCAGCCCTGTCGGACACCTCCGAGGAATCCGTCCGCGAGCCGGCGGCCGAGGCATCGTGAGCGGATATATGTGGAGATAGGACATGATGTCTGCGATGTGGACAATGTGGTTGGCGGCTGCCGTGATCTTCGCCGGATTCGCTGCCTTCGGCTACTTCGTATGGGGTCCGCCGGGCGGGGTGGCCCCCGTCGATCGACGGGGCGGCTCCGTGCTTCTGCCCAAGTCGATGATCGACTTTTCGTACTGGGCCATCGAACCGGTCGTGCGTGGCGCCAGGTTTCTGGGCATCCGCCCGAATCACGTCACCCTAGCGTCGGTCGGCGTCGCCTTTGCAGCGGCGTGGGCTCTCACACAGCAGGCGTGGTGGCTGGGGCTTCTGCTCTTCGGCCTCGCCTCGGCCGCCGACATGCTCGACGGCTACCTCGCCCGCCGACTCGACCTCGAGTCGGGTCAGGCCGGTGCGTTTCTGGATAGTTTCGCCGACCGGGTGACAGACAGCCTCTTTCTGGGAGGCATCGCGTTGTCTGGAGCATCTCCGGCGGCCACGTGGCTCGCTGTCTGGGCGCTCGTGGCCTCACTGCTGATCAGCTACGCCCGGGCCCGCGGCGAAGGCCTCGGCGTCGACTGCAAGGTCGGGTTGATGCAGCGCCCGGAACGGCTCGCCTGGTTGTCCTTCACCCTTGCCGCCGTCGGGTTTGGCAGTGTCTTCGGCAGTCCCTCTACACCGGCCATCATCTTGAACGTCGGTCTGGCCATCCTGGCGATCCTCGCCACGGTTACGGCCATTCGCCGCGCCCTCTGGGTGATCGATGCTCTCTCCGAGGAGGCCCGCGATGAGACGGCCGCCGTCCCGGAAGGCCACCCTCGCGATATCGAACAATGAGCGCCTCGGACTCCTCCATGACGTCGTCGGCGGGGTTCTGGCGTGAGGTCCGGGACGTCGCCGAATCCTCGGTGGCCAGCGCCGTGGCGACCGGCTCCGACGCCTTGGTCTTTGCCGGCCTCATGACACTCCTGGTGCCACCATTGACCGCGGGATGGTCGGCGGCCCTGGCTGCGTTGGTCGGCGGTGTGATCCACTTTGGACTCTCTCGATGGTGGGTCTTTCGCCGTTTCGATGCACCGGTTGCCCGTTCGGCGTTTCTGTACTTCGGCATGAGCTGGGCGGCCGCGGCCGCCCACGGCCTTCTGGTCGGCTATCTGACCGCATCGCTTGCGCCCGGCTGGGCCTGGATTCTGTCGAAGGGCGTACTCTGGGTCGGCTGGACGTACCCGATGAGCCGGCTGGTCGTCTTCAACGCCGCTGGCGACGGGAGCGGGTCCGATGAATGACGCGACTCGACGCGCCTGGCGAGATGCTCCGTTTTCGATGGCCGGGGCGACTGTATTCGGCATCGGCCATCTGCCCGGCGGGCCCGGAACGTACGCGGCCGCCGTCTGGGTACCCGTCGCCGTATGGAGCAGCGGTCTCTCGTGGGTCGTCCGGCTCGGCGCCTGGGCGTTGTTGACCGGTCTGAGCATCGTCTGGGCAAAACGAGCCGGTCGCGCCCTGGGTGAGCCCGACAGTCGACGGATCGTCATCGACGAAGTTGTCGGCGTCTGGACCTCGCTGGTTCTCTTCTCGGCGCTCACCTGGCCGGGAGCGTTGGCCGGATTCATCGCCTTCCGGATCCTGGACATCGTCAAGACGCCACTGGGGCGCCGGCTCGACGCCCACGCGGGCGGGGGCTGGAGCGTCATCGCCGATGACATCGTCGCCGGCGTCTGGGCTATCCCCTTCGTCGCGCTTATAGAGTGGATGCTGTGATACGTCGTTACGTCACATTCGCAAGGCGGCATGCATGGGCCATTCTGGGCGGCATCGCTGTGGTGACGGCTCTGGCCGGATGGATGGCGACGAGCTTGAAGATCGACTCGGATCTGCGGGCGCTTTTGCCGAACTCCGCCCCGAGCGTGAAGGGTCTGGAACGGCTCGAGCAGACATGGGCGGGCAACGTCGGACGGCTGACTGTCGTGTTGACGCGGTCCGGCAGCGCCGACCCCGAACGTTCGCTCCCAGACACCGCCGATGCCCTGGTCTCGCCACTTGAGCAACTCCCGGACGTCCAGCGTGTGGAGGCGACGCGGCCGGTCGATTTCTTTGATCGGTGGCGACTTCTGTATCTGGAGGCCGAAGACCTCGACCAACTGGCCGACCAACTCGACGAGCGAGTGCGCTGGGAGAAGAAGCGGGCGAACCCGCTCTTTGTGTCGCTGGGCGATCAGGAGCCACCGAAGGTCGAAACGGACGAGATCGAAGCGAAATATCGAGACCGACTTGGATCGACTGGACGCTACTACGAATCCGACGACGGGAAGCATTTGGCGGTCTTTGTGTATCCCGGGTTTTCGGCCGATGACCTCGGGAAATCCCGACGACTCGTCGAGCGCGTCGAAACCCTGGTCGCCGACACGTTGCAGGAATCCCCGGGCATCGAATGGGAGACCACCGGCCGGTACAAAAAGCGGCTCGTCATCCAGGATATCATCCTGGAGGACTTGCAGGTGGCGATGGTCGTCGCCCTCCTGTTGCTTTCGGTCTTTCTGAGTCTGTACCTGAGGAATGTTCGCGGTTTCGTGATGGTCCTGGTGCCCCTGCTCGTGGGAACGGTCTGGGCCTTCGCATGGGCGGACGTGGTACTGGGGCGACTCAACCTGATGACCGCGTTTCTCGGGGCCGTACTGATGGGGCTCGGCGTCGACTACGGCATCCACCTGTACACCCGCCACCAGGAATTGCGTGGTCGGCTTGACCCCTGGGAGGCGACCGCGGCGATGGCGTCGACCGTCTGGCGTGCCAATGCGCTGGCCGCCGCGACGACGGCCGCGGCCCTGGGGAGTCTGGCGGTCTCGGCGTTTCAAGGGTTCTTCGAATTCGGACTCATCGCCATCGGTGGACTCCTGCTGATCCTGATGGCTTACGTCGTCCTCTTTCCACCCTTGGCAGGGCTGTTGGACGAGGGGACCGAGGCGTCTCCGACCCTCGGGTCGACTGTCGGCGAGCGGTTCGGTCGATTCTGGCGACGCCTTGACGAGCCATCGCGAACACGCCTCGGCTGGGCGTGGAGTCTCACCCTGGTCGCCATCCTTGCCGTGACGGGCTGGGGGGCTTCGCACCTGGAGTTCAGTCGCAACTTCGACCTTCTGGAGGCGACCGAGGCGCCGGCCTGGCGGCTGGATAAAACCGTCAACGACATTCTCGGGCGCTCCCAGACCCCGGCGGTGGTACTGACCGACTCCGCCGAGCAGAGCCGCGCGGTCAAGGCCGAACTTGAGGAGCGTCGCCAGCGGCCCGGCGGCGACGCCGTGGGCACCGTGCTGACCATCGACGATTTAATCCCGAAGGATGTGGAAGAGAAGCGCACACGCCTGGTCCGTATGAAACAGCGGATCTCGACGGTTCCGACCGGCTCGATGACCGACGAGCTCTCGGATTTCCAAAGTGAAATCGACCGAGTTCTCGAGGCCGAAGCGCCCGGAATTTCGGACCTCCCGGAAGGCCTGCGAGCTCCCTTCATGCGCCGCAGCGGTTCGCCGCGCCAGGTCGTACTGGTCTTTCCGACGGTAGACCTGGGCGTCTACCGGGAGGTCGCCCGATTCGTCGAGGCCATCAAAGAGCTCGATACCGTCGAACCGGACGTCGGCTACGACACCATGAGCCAGGCGGCGCTGATGTACGACATCAGCCACTACGTCGAACGCGACCTGCGATGGATGATCGGGCTGACCCTGGCGGCCCTTCTGCTGATCTCGTTTCTCGGCCTCCGACGTCTGGCCGACGTCGCCGGGCAGATGACGATGGTCGCCGGCACCCTCGTCGCCGCCCTCGGGACGATTCACCTCGCTGGCGGCGCTCTGAATTTCATGAACGTCATCATCGTGCCGATCCTCTTCGGGCTGGCCATCGATGCAACCTTCCATGTGTTGTTTCTGGCCCGTGAGCCGGATGTGCCCATTGAAACCCACGCGACCACCGCGCTGGCCGTGGCCGCTGCGACGCTGACGAGTCTCCTGGGCATCGGGGCGACGTCGGTGGCCCGCCATCAGGGGCTCGCCTCCCTGGGAGACGCAGCCATCTGGGGACTCGGCGGGTTTCTGGTCGCAAGCCTCCTGTTTTACGGACTCGTCGTGATGTTCTGGGACCGAGAGAGTCTGGAATGAACAACCGAGTCGTCCCCACAGCCCATCTGGTGGCCGTCGGGGTGGCCATCGTGGCCTACGCGGCCATCAATCCCCTGCGTCTGGAACACTGGGCCATGCTCGGCGCCCTCGCTGGCCTGACGTGGTGGTCGCGTCGAACGCGGCAGTTGGCCCTGACTCTCGTTCCCGTCGTCATCTTTGCCTGGGTCTACGACCTGTTGCGCCTCTTTCGACCCCGCTCGTTCAAACAGGTCACCGTCGAGTGGATCTACGATGCAGAGCTGGCGCTGTTTGGCTGGATGCATCCCGACGGCCCGGTCGAGGCCTTCCGCCAGACCCACTGGTTCGCCGTCGATCTGGTCGGCGGCATCTGGTACTCGACCCACATCCTGACGGCTATCGGTTTTGCGGTCTTTCTGTGGTGGCGAATCGGTCGCTCCAGCGACCCGCAGGATTATCGCCGCTGGCGCAACTACATCTGGGGCTTTCTGGCTCTGAATGTTGCCGGGTTTGCCATCCAGGCCGCCTGGCCCGTCGCGCCGCCCTGGTACGTCGAAGTCTTCGGCTTGCAGACCCCCGCCTCCTGCGTCATCGGCGACCCGGCCGCACTCGCACGTGTCGACGCATGGCTCGGCTACCCCCACTTCGCTTCGATCTATCAGAGCTCGACCTACGTCTTCGGCGCCATGCCCTCCTTGCACGTCGCCTGCCCGACCTGGCTGGCACTCTACCAGCGCGGCTCGACGGCGAGCTGGGCTGCTGCCATCTACGCCGGCCTGATGGCCTTTTTTGCCGTCTATCTGGGCCACCACTACCTCATCGATGTCGTCGCCGGGATCGGCTTCGCCTACGCGACCTACCTGGCGGTCGAATCGGAGCGTGGCTCGGAGATCGTCGCATGGATCCACGCGCAGGCTGCGCGGGTTCTTGGGGCGGACGGAAAATGTGGGTCTGCGTAGGGGTGTGTGCCTCCCCCGGGCTCGTCGGCGCCCGGATGGCGCCGACGTCGGCCGGGGGTCAGCGGTCTTCATCGGGCAAGCGCTCAGGTGGGGTATGGGAGTGGTTCGACATTCGGGCGTTGGACACCCCGGGCCGCGCTGCGCTCGCGCCCGGGTTTTACGCTTTCGCGTCTCGCGTAGGACGTACGAGGTACGACGGGGATCCGCGTTTCACGGTTTTCGCGTCTCGCGTAGGACGTACGACGTACGACGATCTCCGCGACGGCAACGACTTTGCCTAGTCCGCGGCGGCGCGCCTTTGGCGCGACACGCCGCAGGATCGCCCGGTTCGCTGCGCCGCGTTCCGCGGCGCGAGACCGGGACGACCATCTACCTCACGCCCGATCCAGCCCGTGTCGGCATCTCCAGCCAGCTGCCGATTCCAAACACGCAACCTCCAGCCAGCTGCCGATCCCAAAGACACAACCTCCAACTGCCTGCACCCTCCAGAGAGACGACCCCCGGGGCAACAAAAAACCCCGGGCCGTCGCCGGCCCGGGGTCGGATGTGCGTCAGACGGACGCCGTCATTTCATCTTGCCGCCAACCGTCTTGGTCAGCATCGAGTTGAGGTTCGCCTGATCCTGACAGGTCATGGCGTTGTTCTGCTTGACGTAGCAGCGCCGGACCTTCGGATTGGGGTCGGTGTAGCCGATGTAGAAGACGTTCTCCTTGTGCCAGAACATCGTCGTGATGGTTCGGGCGGCCAGCAGATCGTAGCTTCCGGAGCCGGGGTTCATATCCAGGGCCTCGAGGACCGTGGAGGACTGGCAGTTGACCTGTTCATCCTGACTGTTGATGTCGCAGACTCGGATCCACAGGTCGTAGAGGATCTTGTCGTCTTCGGAGTCGGCCATCGCCTTCAGAAACTTGCCGCTGGTTCCCACAGCTCGTTTCTTGAGTTCGTATTGCACCGTGTGGGTGCCGACCAGGTCATTGTTGACCAGGGTCCGCGGGCTGGGCCCGGTGGCGCAGGCGCTTACGGCAAACGAAACCGCAACGATCGCGGCGAGTGCGAAGAATCGTGTCTTGGTGGGAAGATAATTCACTGGTCACCTCCCTGGCTGGAATCGCTGTCGGAGTCATCGCCTGTTTTGAAGCCCGAGGAGTCCATTTCGTCAGATTCCATCGGGTCGGAGTCCGTGGGTTCGCTCTCCTCGGTGGAGCCGCGGTCCGTCTCGGAGCTTCCCGTGGAGGATGCGGTGTCTTGCCGTTGCGGAGCATCTCCGCGAGCCACGGCGCTCGGCGAGACGTTGATGGTGAGAGCCGATCCGGTGGGGCACCGTCGTTCGTCACCGCAGTTTTTCATGCATGTGACGGTGTCGCCCTTCTGAGTGCAGTACCAGAACTGGTAGGTCGTGGTGGTACCGCCGAACCAGCTCTGCTTTGTGTCGTAGGACTGAAGTAGAGTGACATTTTTGGTGGGGTGGGCATCGACCTTGCGGATATCGCGCGTGACGGATGAACACGATGTTCCCATCACTACGCAGAAAGCCACCCCGGCGAGGATTGCCAGGACGCGTCTAGACAACATGAAAAGCTCCTCGTGGTGAGGGGAAATCAGTATTGAATGAATTTATCCACGAACTTGATCTTGAGCTTCCGACAGTCCGAGAGGTTCCCCTTCGAGTCGGCCTTGCATTCGATGACCCCGGTCTTCTCGTCGGGGTACTCCTGGTAGATGAACTTGACCTTGTTGTCGGGAGCGTCGGCAGCCTTGGTGACGATACGCCGTTTGGTCGTGGCGCAGGATGCGAGTAGTCCCGCGAGCCCGACCAAAAGCAGCGCCATCACCCAACTGCGGGGCAGGCGAAGTCGATGCATCATTCCTCCTCACTGGTAGACACAAATAATCTCCAAGCTCGCCAGTCGAAGGTCCGGTGGCGTGAGCCGAAATCGGCGCTTCGTGCATGAGACGATTGTTGAACGTGACGAGCGACCCTACCGTACGCAGGTGCCTCCAGAGCGTCAACTGCTGGCGAACATACACACAGAAACGATTCCACGACTTGCTGACTCTTTACTACAGCGATCTATACACCCACGCGATCGATGATGAGGCCCGGTTTCCGAAGAGTCGCTACCGGAAGGTGCGTGACGAGGTGCGCGCACGTCTGGGCAGTGTCGAGATTCGCCCGGCGCCCAGGGCTGAGCCCGAGGCCATGACGCCGGTGCACGACGCGTCGTTCGTGCGGGCCTTCGTCGACGGAACTCTCGACCGAGACGCCGTGCGAGCCATTGGATTCCGGCCCTGGACCGAGGACTTCGTCGACCGCGCGCTGACCATCGCCGGAGGGAGCCTGGCGGCTTTTCAAGATGTCTTCGACGGAGCGGCCGTTGCCGGGAACCTCGCAGGGGGCACCCATCACGCATTCGCCGATCACGGAGGCGGTTACTGCGTCTTCAACGATGTGGCGCTGGGGGCGGTGGCGGCGCTGAGTCGAGGCTTCGATTCGGTCGGGGTCGTCGACCTCGATGTCCATCAGGGCGATGGCACGGCCTCGTTGCTGACCGAGTACCCTGATATTTTCACACTTTCAGTCCACTGTGCTGAGAATTATCCTTTCCGGAAGCAGACCAGCGACCTGGACGTCGGTGTCCCGGAGGGCTCCGGGGATCCGCGGTATCTGGCTGGCGTCGACGAGGGGTTGGCTGCAGTGGAAGACTGGCAACCCGATTTGATCATCTTTCAGGCCGGCGTCGATAGCCTTGCAGAAGATGACCTGGGACGCCTCAACGTGACCCGCGGAGGATTGCGTCGGCGCAACCGAAAGGTATTCAGGTTGGCCCGCCGACTCGACGTCCCGGTTGTCGTCCTCATGGGAGGAGGCTACGCCGAACCCATCGAGGCATCGGTCGTCGCCCACGCGGATGTCTTCGAGGCGGCGGCTGCCTTTGGGAGAGAGCGGGTTGAAGAAGTGAGCGTCACGGAGGTCAAAAAAGCATGAATTGCGAGTGTCGAAGCACCATCCGGAAGATGGTTGTCGTCCCGCCGGACGACCCAGAAATCATCGGCCGCGTCGAAGAGATCGCCGACGAAATGGAGTGGGGAGCCTCGGCGGATCCGGCTCTCGTCGAAGTACCGATCGGCGGCGAGAGGGAGTGGGCCTCGGGGTCCGAGGTCGCCAACTTCTTCCGGACCGAATTCGACGATGGCCTCTCGTCTTTTCGAGCTCTGATGACTTCGGCCGATGCCGACGTCTCGGACTACCTCAACGATCTGCTCCACGCCGATCCCCTGGAGACCTTCGCCGAACAGGAGACGACCCCGCTGGTCGGGATCCTCGAGGAACGTCGGATCGCCACGCACTACCAGCCGGTCTTTGCAGGCCCGGAGCTGGATCTGTGGGGCTACGAATGCCTGATGCGCGGGATCGATGAAAACGGGGACATTGTTTCGCCGGTCGATCTGCTGGACTGGGCCTTCAAGGAAGAGTTGCAGTTTATGCTGGATCGGATCTGCCGGGAAGAGCACCTCCGCAACGCCGGCAAGGATCTAGGCGCAAACGACGCCTTCATCCTGATCAACTTCCTGCCGACTGCGATCTACAAACCGCGGTTTTGCCTGCGAACCACCGAACGCGTCGTCGAGGAACTCGGGATGGATCCCGAGCGGATCATCTTCGAGGTCGTCGAGACTCAGGAGGTCGATGACCCGGACCATCTCAACGGCATCCTCAGCCACTACCGGGACAGCGGATTCAAGGTCGGCCTCGACGACATCGGGGCCGGATACGCCGGACTGAACCTCCTGGGCGATCTCAGGCCGGAACTGATGAAGATCGATCGGGGGCTCGTCTCACGGGTCGCCGAGTCCGAGTTTCACCGGGATATCTGCGAGAGTCTGGTCGAACTCGCCAGAAAGGACGGCCGGCGGGTCCTCGGTGAAGGCGTCGAGGAGCCGGAGCAGTTCGAGGTGCTCAAGGATCTCGGGGTCGAGTTTTTTCAGGGATATCTCTTTGGCAAGCCGGCCGCCCAGCCGGCGACGGAGTCCACATGGCAGCCGTAAACTCGGAGGATATGTGTCCTTCGTGTGACGCTCTTGTATTGGGTCCGATGATTCGATAAAGCTGCGCTCGGATGAATCTGTGACGGACTCATCATTAGGTTACGTTCTGCGGGCCGGCGCGCGTGCACACTTCAACAACTGGCGAGAGCCGACGGGCCTGGGCCATTCAGCACAAGAGGATCGCACATGAGTAGTCTGGATCTGAATCGCTACGGGATCGAGGTCGATACCGTCCTTCGGAACCCCTCGCCTCCCAAGCTGTACGAAGAGGCACTCGAGCACGAGAATGCTGCCATCGCCTCCTCGGGCGCTTTGATCTCGTACTCCGGCGAGAAGACGGGCCGCACCCCCAAGGACAAGCGGATCGTCAAGAACGCCGAGAGTTCTGACGAGATCTGGTGGGGCGACATCAACATGCCGCTGAGCTCGAAGTCCTTCGAGGCGAACCGAAACCGGGCGATCAACTATCTGAACGAGCAGGATCGCCTCTACGTGATCGACGCGTTTGCCGGGTGGGACCGCGACTACGACCGGAAGGTCCGAATCGTGACCAGCCGCGCCTACCACGCGCTGTTTATGCACAACATGCTTCGGCGGCCCAGCGACACCGAGCTCAACGAGTTCGGCAAGCCGGACTTCACCATCTTCAACGCCGGCGAGTTTTCGGCGAACCCGCACGTCGAGGGCGTCGACTCCGACGCCAGCGTGGCGCTGAACCTGGAAGCCGACGAGATGGTCATCCTCGGCACCGAGTACGCCGGTGAGATGAAAAAGGGCATCTTCACGCTGATGCACTGGCTGATGCCCGAAGAGGATGTGCTGTCGATGCACTGCTCGTGCAACGAGGGCGACGACGGCGATACGTCGTTGTTCTTCGGTCTGTCGGGCACCGGCAAGACGACGTTGTCCAGCGATCCGAACCGAAAGCTCATCGGCGACGACGAGCATTGTTGGACCGACAACGGTGTCTTCAACATCGAAGGTGGCTGTTACGCCAAGACCATCGATCTGTCGGCCGAAGAAGAGCCGCTGATCTACAACGCTATCAAGTTCGGCGCCATCCTGGAGAACGTCGTCTACGACGAGGAGACCCGGGAAGTCGACTACACCGACGACAGCATCACGCAAAACACCCGCACGTCGTACCCCGTCCACCACATCGACAACGCCAAGATTCCGTGCGTGTCGGATCACCCGGACAACATCATCTTCCTGACCTGTGACGCCTTCGGAATTCTGCCGCCGGTCTCGAAGCTGAGTCCCGAGCAGGCGATGTACCACTTTATCAGTGGCTACACCGCCAAGGTTGCGGGCACCGAGGTGGGCATCGACGAGCCGGAGGCGACCTTCTCGGCGGGCTTCGGCGCGGCCTTTTTGGTCCGTCACCCGACGGTCTACGCCGAAATCCTGGCCGACAAGATTCGCAAGCACGATGCCAACGCCTGGCTCGTCAGCACGGGCTGGACGGGCGGACCCTACGGAACCGGCCATCGCATCGACCTGCCGTACACACGCTCGATCATCGACGCCATTCATGGCGGCGATCTGGGTGATGTGAGCACGGTCACCGACGACTACTTCGGGCTGCAGATGCCGACCAGCTGCCCCCACGTGCCGGATCAGGTCCTGCAACCGCGCAAGACCTGGGACGACGCGGAGGCCTACGACAAGAAGGCCGAGCACCTGGTGGGACTCTTCCAGGAGAACTTCCAGGATTACGCCGACAAGGCCGACCAGGCGATCATCGACGCTGGACCATCCATCGACTGATCGGTCGTCGACCGGAACACCACAGCCCGCCCGGGAGACCGGGCGGGCTGTTCTACTTCTTGGCGATGGTCAGATGGCGCTCGACCTGGCCGCGCAGCTTTTCGAGAGCGGGTCCGATACGGTCGGCGTGCAGGCGGGGAAGTTCATCGGCCAGTCGGTCATGCCACAGCGTGCGGACGGCGGCCTTGGAGTCGGGGTTCGGCTCCCGGGCGATCTGGCGGTTCATCTCCGTGAGCAGATCCATCGCCCGGCGGATCTCGCCCTGCGACATGGGGCCGGCTTGGGTGAGTCGGCGGGCCTGGAGCATCGGTCGGATCGTTTGCCAGCGCTCGCCCTGAACTTCGACGGGTTCGCCGGCATTCAGTCGACGGTCGATCTCGACGACCCGATCGGAGAACGGGCTCAGCTTGGGCTTCATCTCGAAGATGCCCTTGCCCTCCGGCGCCGACCAGTCGAGCGGAAGAACCGCGGCGATCGCTGGTACCGCCAGGAACACCACCGCCCAGAAGATGAGGGGTCTGTCGCGCAGCAGGTCGCCGATCTTCACGGTGTCTCCGGGAGGTTCAGTCCGACTGATTCGGTGAGGCGCCCAGACGGTCTCCGGCAGCGGCTCGGTTAAAAGAGCGGGGCAGCAGGTCGGTCAACTCGACGAACTCGCGGCCGCCGTCGGGATTCACCAGCAGAATCGGAAGTGCGTCGCAAAACTCCGACAGCACCTGCCGGCACGAACCGCAGGGGGCGCCCGGCGGCGCCAGATCGGTGGCGACGGCGAGGGCCCGAAACGACCGCTGACCCCGAGAGACCGCCTGTCCGATGGCCGTTCGTTCGGCACAGATGGTGTCGCCGATGGCCGCATTCTCCATATTGCAGCCCCGGACGACCGTGCCGTCGTCACAGAGGATCGCGGCGCCGACCGGAAAATCCGAATAGGGCGCGTAGGCGTTTTCGCGAACCTCCAGGGCGGCGTCGGCGAGTCGGTCCCAGGTGGCCTTGTCGATCGATTCTCGGGTCGATGTAGTCATATCAGATGTCAGTCGTGATGGCCTTCACAAGCGTTGCGAAGGTATCTCGGATCTCGGCGGCCACGCGCTTTACGTCCTCGTGGTCGAGCTTCTCGTTGCCGAGTCCCGCGGCGAAGTTGGTGATGCAACTGATGCCGACGACTTCCATTCCCATGTGATTGGCCACGATCGCCTCGGGAACGGTCGACATGCCGACGGCATCGGCGCCCAGCGTCTGAAGCATCCGGATCTCGGCCGGGGTCTCATACGACGGACCCGCCATCCCGGCGTAGACACCCTGCTGAAGGTCGATGTCCAGGCGGGCGGCGGCCGCATGCACGATGCTGCGCAAGTCCTCGGTGTAGGCGTCGGACATATCCGGGAACCGAGGCCCGAAGCGCTCGTCGTTGAGGCCGCGCAGTGGATTCGTGCCGGTCAGATTGAGGTGGTCCGAGATCACCATCAGGTCCCCGGGCGAGAAGTCGGGATTGACGCCCCCTGCAGAGTTGGTGATCAGCGTCCGTTCGATGCCCAATTGCCCGAAGGTGCGCATGGGCAGGGTGACCTCTTTGGCACTCCATCCCTCGTAGTAGTGGACCCGTCCGCTCATGACGACGACTGGCCGCCCTTCGAGCCGGCCGAAGACGAGCTCGCCGGCGTGGCCTTCGACGGCCGAGACCGGGTAGTTCGGAATGTCGCCGTACGAAAACGCCGTGGCGTCGGCCAGCTCATCGGCCAGAGCACCCAGGCCGCTGCCCAGCACCATGGCGATCTCGGGGGACTCGTCGATGCGATCGTCGAGCCACTGGACGGTCTGTTGGACGCGTTCGAATTCGTCGGTCTCGGGCATGGTCGGTGCCGGGGGCAGAGGGGAGAGCCAGTGTCGACGCCCGTTATAGTGTCCTAGTCCCGTTCGGACCAGTCCTCGAGGCGCCTTCGTATCGTCTCGTTCTCCGAGGGTAGCAGATTGTGGGCCAGCGGTCCCAGGTCGCCGCCGTAGTGGGAGAGTCTCGATGCGTGCCGAGTTTCGACCAGGGTCAACCCGGCGAGGTCGTCGACCTCCAAGTGTTCGGTCCACAGGCCCAGCGGTCCATCTCGTTTGAGGTACAGAGAGTCATCTTTGACCGTCATTTCCGTAGTAAAGATCTCTCCGAGCCCCAATCCGCCGGGGGCGAACAGTGAAAATACCGCCGCCACGAAGCTGAGAACCAATGCCGAGGACAACACACGCACGAGTCCGCCGCCCCCCGCAATGGATGTAGTGATCACTAGCGCGGCGCAGATCAGAAACCCGCGCCGCGCACTGGTCATAGTTGGGCGGCTTCGCGCTGTAATCTGGAGGCCCTCGGGGGTCTCCTCTAACGTCGCGTGGTGCATCTGTTCGGTCCGGGTAAGGCTCCCTGCGCGGCGGTCCAGCGAGTCGAGGGCCTCGGCGGCGTCTGAAAAACGGTCCTCGGGATCGGGACGCAGCGCCGTCTCCAGAAACCGGTGAAGGTCTTGGGGAAGTGACGTGCGTCGATCGAAGCGAATCGTCAGCCCATCGGCCGGGAATTCGCTTGGATGGCGGTGGCTGAGGGCATGCAGCACCGTCGCGGCCAGACCATAGATATCGCTCGCCGGGACGGGGCGTCCGAGATACTGCTCAGGTGGAAGATACCCAGTGGTCCCGATGATGGCGTCACCGGTCTCCAGATCGCTCAGGCGGCCGGCCGCGCCGTAGTCGACCAAGACCGGGTGGGCATCGTCGCGCAGAATGATGTTGGCCGGCTTGATGTCTCTGTGGATGACAGGAGGCTGCTGGTCGTGGAGATACTCCAGGGTTTGGAGCATCTCTCGCAGAAACGAGCGCGCTTCGGCGTCGGACATCGTCACGCCGTGGTCGATACGGTCCTGCAGGGAGTCGCCGGCCACGTATTCCTGAATCAAGAAGAACCAGGGTTGCCCGTCTGGAGCCGTGGCCTCCATGTAGCCTAGACAGGCCGGTACATTCGGATGATCGAGGGATTCCAGAACTTCAGCCTCGCGGCGCACGCGCCCATCGGCGAGATCACCACTCAGACGCAGGCATTTGATGGCGGCGTGCCCGGATTCGGATGTAGCCCGGAGCGTCATCCCCTGGCCGCCCGTCCCAAGCAGGGCATCGAAGGTCCAGCCTTCGAGCGGATTCCAGGTGTCAAAGGGTGCGGGTATCATCGGGCAGCCGTCGGGTGCGGAGGCGTTGAAGGAAATCGGCGAGCCAGACGGCTCGCGGGCGTGACAGGCGTGAGGCGATCGTGTGGGTCGACCCGTCTACCTCGAGGTCGACGCAATAGAAGGAGCGGTCGTCTTCGTCGCGCCCCCAATCGATGGCGTCGACATCCTCCATGCTCCACTGGCCGGAATGGCCAAGGATCCGGCCTTTTGACTCGAGAGTGCTTCCGTCGAAGGCCAGCCGGTTCGTCCCGACGACAGCGCGCATGGTCTTGAGGAAGCCCCAGAGGAACACCGCGCCCATCGAGGCTGCGATGACCCATGAGCCTGCAAGGGTGTAACTGGCTGTAAACCCGATGCCGACGAGCATCCCAGCGGCCGAAAAGATCCATTGCTTGGTCGAGTAGCCTTCCCGGGGCAGTGTCAGGCGAATCTCGTCGGATTCCGAAGAGGCGTCGACCCGTGCATCGACTTTCTCGGGGGGCGGCGTATCGATGAGGGCGATGTCGTAGTTCGACGCCTCGGCGAGGGCCGCCGACTCGTCGAGTCGACGCTTGGCCGCCTTGGCGTCCGGTGGACGCTCCCCCGGTTGCGGCTCAAGCATCGACTCGAGTAGAGAGATGTGTCCCGAGTTGACCTCCGCTTCTTCGAGATGGGTCCGAAGTGTCCCGGTCTCATCCGATGAGACCAGGTCTCCGGGATGTTGCCCGGTGACCATGTGGACGGCCGTCGCCGCCAGTCCGTAGAGGTCGCTGGCGGGCACGGCTCGTCCCATCATCTGTTCGACCGGGATGTAGCCCCGAGTGCCCACAAAGGTGGACCCCCCTCGGGTCTGGGGCAGCATCGACTGAAGGCTGCCGAACCCGACCAGTTTGAGCCCGCCCTCCGGCGCCGCGATCCAGTGTTCCGGTGTCACGTCCCGATGGACCACCGGTGGGTTCTGGCTGTGCAGGTACGCCAGAATATTCAGGCCCTCACCGAGGAAATCGCCGAGTTCCGCGGCGTCGAGCACGGGGCGAGGGGTCGAGGCATCGAGGCGGGATTGCATGGACTCTCCGGGAACCCACTCCCGGCGAACAGTCAAGGTCACGGCGCCCGTCTCATCCGACTCGGCGAGATCCTCAATGTCAGTCCGGAAATCCACGTATGCAGGGATTCCGGGATGATCGAGGTTCTGGAGGACCTCTGCCTCGCGTTCGAACAACTCCACGGCCTTCCAGCGGTCGACATTCGCCAGCCGCAGTACTTTGAGGACGAGCCGGCGGCCGTCGGCCGCTTCAATGCAGTAGGAGTCGGTGACGCCGGAACTGCCCAGCGTTTTTAGGTACCGTTCCCCTTCGTCGAGCATTGGGTGGGGAGCTGATGTTTGAGATGGTGTCGCGGGCACTTTGCCCCCGAGGTAGGAGTCATTATCCAAAGTGGGACGCAGGATGGTAAAAGCGCTGTTCCCGTCGTCAACGCAAATGTGGGACTTCGGAGGTCGATGTGAGCCAAGATGACGCGATGCAACCGTTCGATGAAGACGCACTTTTGGAGGATCCACCATCGACGTGGCTCGATACCCCGGAACGTCTGATCCTGGAGCGTACACCGGTCTCAGATGTCGACGGGGAACTCGATCGGATGGACCGCGAGGTCATCGACCAGGTGCGCGACCTGGGGTTCGACTTGATCGGTTGGTCCAAACGGAGGGACTACTCCGGGTTGACGATGTACGTGGCGCACTTCGTCGACGACGACGGGATCGAGTTGAGGGTCATGGCGCCGAGGGTTGCGCGCCGCGAGACCCTCTGGGAGTTGGTCGCTCAGGCCCACGACGGGCGGATGTTCGTGATGCCGGCGCCCCAGCCCTACGGACTCCTGGAGTCGGGGACCGGCGACGATGGATTGACGGTTCTGGCGCGTCGAACGCCCCTCGCCGATGGGTATCACTATCTACGGCGAGCCATCGACCACCATCTCTCGGGGGTCGAGGATCAGCTTCGTCGAATCGAATCCCACGTCGATTCCCTGGAACGATTGGAACGGCTGGAACGCCGCGGGAGCTCTCGGCTGGCCCGACTCCAACGCCTCGGATACATTGGCGGGGTGTGGCTGGGGGCGGGTGCCGGAGCCGGTTTCGGTGTCATGGTCATGCTGTTGGTTCTGTTTCTCTAAACGGCGGCGCGACTCAGACCAGGATGCCGGCGATGGTTGCGGTCATCATGGCGGCGAGCGTGCCGCCGATCATGGCGCGCAGGGCGATCTGAGCCAGGTCGCTCTTGCGGCTGGGCGCGATGCCGCCGATGCCGCCCAGTTGGATGCCGATCGAGCCAAAGTTGGCGAATCCACACAGCGCGTAGGTGGCGATGATGACCGAGCGCCGCGACAGGTCGGCGCCGGCATTGAGCATCTCAGACAGCGACGCGTAGGCGACGAATTCGTTGATGACCATCTTCTCGCCGAGCAACTGAGCGACGGCAAAGCAGTCGTCGATGGGGACCCCCATCGCCCAGGCGAAGGGCCAAAAGAGGTAGCCGAAGATCCACTGCAGTGTGATGGCCGGCATCACCCAGACGTCGGGACTGCCGGCGGCCTGGGCCATCTCCGTGGCGCAGGCGGTCAGCGGGGCAACGTTGCCCGCGATCGCCTCGGCGGTGCAGCCGTCCGGGAGCGCAAGATTCTGAGCGGCGTACCAGTCCGACAGCGTCGTGTAGACGCCCTGGTTCCACCAGAGGCTGGGGAGGCTGAGCACGTAGTTGATCATCGCGATCAGGGCGAGGAAGGCCAACAGCATCGCGCCTACGTTCAGCGCAAGGGTCAGCCCCTCGGAGGCGCCACGGGAGGCGGCGTCGATGATGTTGGCGTCGTCGGCCTCGTATTCGACGGAGACCTCCCCCTTGGTCACCGGCTCCTCGGTCTCCGGGTACAGAATCTTGGCGATCACCAGCGCCGCTGGCGCGCTCATGACGCTGGCAGTCAGAAGGTGCTTGGCAATGTCTGGAAATTTCTCGTCGAGCATCCCCACGTAGATGGCAAGCACACCGCCTGCGACGGTGGCAAAGCCGCCGGTCATGACGACGGCCAGCTCGGAGCGGGTCATCTTTTCGACGTAGGGTTTGACGACGAGTGGGGCTTCGGTCTGGCCGACGAAGATGTTGGCCGACGCCGAGAGGCTCTCGGCCCCGGAGATGTCCATCGTCTTGCGCATGCCGACGGCAAAGGCGCGCACGACCGTCTGCATGATCCCCGAGTAGTAGAGGATCGTCATCAGGGCACTGAAAAAGATAATCGTCGGAAGCACCGAAAAGGCGAAGTTCTTGTGGCTTTCGGCCCAGGCGCCGTCGGTGGGGTTGCCGAAATCGAAGATGAATTCGCTGCCGGCGTCGCTGAACTGGAGCAGCTTGGTGACGGCATCGCCGGCGACGTCAAAGGCCTGCTGGATCCCCGGGGCGTAGAAGATCAATACCCCCAGCACGATCTGCAGCCCGACGCCCCATCCGACCAACTTCCAGTCGACTTCCCACCGGCGCGTCGACATCAGCCATGCGATGGCCAGCATGAAGACCAGACCCAAAAAGCTGATCGCCCGGTCCCAGACCGTCCCCGACTGTGACTTGAGCTGACTCAGCGACTGGCCGTCGGAGGTGCCGTCGTCGGGCGCAGTATCTTCGTTCGGGGTGTCGGCCCTTCGGGTCTCGGAACTGTCGGGCGTCCCTTCGGTCTGGGAGAGCGCCGAGGCGGGAAAAAACGAGATGCTCACCGCGGCGACCAGAAACAAGCGAGGAAAAAACGACATCATAGGCGGACCGGGCCGGGTTATTGAACAGACGTCAAGGAAAGTGCGGACTACGTTTCTATCCGCCTCCCCCCGTTCATTCAACTGGAGTCCCACCAGCTTCGATGGTCGCGGCGATGGCCCGGGGGAAGATCGCGTGTTCCGCGCGGTGGATGCGCTGTTGCAGCGAATCGACATCGTCGTCGCTGCGGACGGGGACGGCGGCCTGGGCGACGATCGGCCCATCATCGACGTCTTCGGTGACGATGTGGACGGTGCATCCGGTCATCCGGACGCCCGCCTCCAGGGCGTCGGCGACTGCGTGGGCTCCGGGAAACGAGGGCAGCAGACTCGGGTGAATATTGAGGATGCGGCGGTGGAATGCCTCGATGAAGGCCGGGGTGACGATCCGCATCCAGCCGGCCATGATCACCCAGTCGACCGACCAGGACGTCAGTTGGTCGACGACCTCGGTGTCGAAGTCGGTTCGGTCCGGAAAGTCGCGATGGTCGATGACGCGGTGGGGAACGTCCAGTCGTCGGGCGCGCTGAAGGCACGCGGCGTCGGGTTCGTTGCAGACGAGGCCGGCGATCCGGCAATCGTCGAGTATGCCGCCGTCGGCGGCGTCGACGATCGTCTCGAAGTTCGAGCCCGAACCCGACGCCAGAATCCCGAGCGTGGCGGAGGGCCGAGACAGTGATCGCTGACCGAACTCGAAGTCAGGGGAGGCCAGAAAATCGTCCACTGCGGTCCGACGGGGCTATTCGGAGGGAAACCAGCTTGTCTGAATCAGGCGACGTGGGAACGCGGAACTCAGAGGGCCGTCGAGCCGCCCTCTTCGTAGTAAGGATTGTCGCCCTGTGAGTGATCCGTGACATCGATGATTTCGTCGATGTCGTCTCCGAAGTTCTCCCGAAGGATTTGTTCGATGCCCTGTTTGAGGGTGGCCGTCGACGCGGCGCATCCCTGGCAGCCGCCGCTCATCTCGACGTAGACATTCTTGTCGAAGAAGTCGACCAATTCGATGTGTCCGCCGTGGTTGGCGACGAAGGGGTTGACTTCGTCGTCGATGACTTTCTGGATCTGGCGTCTCATGGGTATCTCGGTAGGCTGGAAAAGCTTGCCCCGTTGCGCTGGGAGAACGTATACGACAGCGTCTCTATTTCAAACGTCAATTCGCATTGAACAGAGATGCCGCGGGATCGGGGCGTCGTCGAATCCTTGAAGGATTAAAGCGAGGGGCTGGGCGTGTTACGCAGACCGTTGCGCCCTAGGTGGTGCAGCTTCCCCTAAACGCGAGTATCCATGGATTCCGAGTCCCCGAAAAATCGGTCCGACCCGCAGCAGCGTCTGGCGCGTCGCGTGACCAAACTCGAGTCGATGCTGCGCCGGACTCGGCGGTCGCAGCGCACGCGCGCTCTCATCGAGGGCGTCGTCTGGTTCGTGGCCGGGCTCGCGGCGGTCGTGGTCAGTGTTCTGGTCGTCGGTCTTTCGGTCCCGGCTTCGGTCGGCGCATGGACCGGCTGGATGCTGATCGTGGGGACGGTCGGTACGACGGTCGTCGGAAGTCTCCTGCTTGTTGCCTTTTTGAGCGAGGGAGAAGACCTGCCCGACACCGCTCGTGACCTGCAGGCGGCGGACTCCGGATTCCGGAACGACATCGTCGCGGCATTGGAGTTCGGCCGGCGACTCCTGGAGGACCCCGACGCGTCCGACAGACAGCTCGGGTTCAGCCGAATGATGGCGCGCGAGCACGTCGATCGGACGGTCCGACGCGTCGAGGAGCGTGCCGACTCCGGTCAGCTTTCCCATCTGTTGCCGACCCGCTCCTGGGGCCCTCCCGCGATGGCGGCCTCGGGCGGCGTAGCCCTGATACTCGCCGCGGGTCTGCTGGCGCCGGGCTCGGTGTCGGACATCGCGCTGTCTCCGTTGAATGTCAGCGAGACGCAGCAGACCGAACCCGACACCATCGTCCGGCCGATCTTGGGGAACCTCAGACTGCAGATATCGGCTCCGGGTTACACCGGTCGTGGCCAACGAACCGAACCCTTCAGCAGCGGGCACATCCGGGCCGTGGCGGGCGCCGAGGTCACATTAACGGGACATCCGTTGCTGAGTAATTACACGTCTCTGGAGATGGTGATCTCGACGGGCGACGGCGAGCGAAGCCTGCCGTTGAAGTCACGGTCCGGCGGCGGGGTCGGCGCGTCGATGGTTGTGACGCAATCGGGACACTACCAGCTTCGTGCCAGCCGCGACGACGGGACGGTCATCACCGACGGGGTCAAGCGCGATATCGATGTCATCCCCGATGAGGCTCCCAATGTCTCGATTACGTCTCACCAGGGCGAAGTCGAGGTCAGCCCGGAAGATGTCCTGGACATCGAGTACACGGTCAGTGACGACTTCGGCATCCAAGAACTCGAGCGGGTTCACTTCTTTGCCGGAGACGAATCCTCCAAAGAGCCCCGTCCGCTGGAGCCGGCCGCCGTGCAAAACAGCGCTCCGGAGACGGTCGATGGCTCCCTGGAGCTCGATCTCCGTCCCCTGGCGCTTCGGCCCAAAGATGTCGTGATCTTCCAGATCCAGGCCACCGACAACAACAGCCTCACAGGGCCCGGCGTCGGCAAGAGTCAGCGCTTGGTCCTTCGAGTCTCGAGCCCGGAGGACAAACACCTTGAGCTGTTGCGCGCCCAGACCGACATCAGTGAAGCCCTGCTCGAGGTGTTGGCCGATTATCTGGCGTCGCCGATGGGCGAACGCCAGCCGACCGATGAAGGCAAGTATCGTCAGGTCGTCGACGAGGATGCCGATCCGACGACGCTCGCCGAGCGGTTCCGGACGCTCTTGAACGTTCACCGCACCGAAGCCGGCGTGCTCGATCGTATGGCCAAACTCGTCAAACGCATGAAAGAGGATCCCCTGTCGACGGATCGGGATCGGAGTCTCTTTGAAGGTCTGCACTCCCATCTCAGCTCTCTGCACTCCGACGGCGAGTCACTGTACGATGAGCTGACTTCCGAGGGTCGGGGAACGGTCACGAAACTGCCGGCCGGTCCGGCTCAACGCGTGGCCGATCACGCCGCCACCATGGAGGAGAATCTGGAGAAGGCGATCCTGCAGCTCATGGAACTGATCGCCAGCCAGAAGATGGATTCGGTCCAGGCGACTCGGGAGGACATCGACGAGCTGCGGGGCCGGCTCAAGGAGCTTCTTCAGAAGTACAAGGAGACCCAAGACCCCGACCTCAAGGAAGCGATCAAACGTGAGATGCGCCGTCTCAGGCAGCGGATGTCGGAGCTGATGAGCCGCATGCAGATGCAGATCAGGGAGCTCCCCGAGCAACACCTCAACAAGGACGCCCTCAAGAAAGCGCAGCTCGAGTCCGACGCCCGGAAGATGACCGATCAGTTCAAGTCGATGGAGGAGATGGTCGAGAAGGGCGACATCGACGGGGCGCTCAAGGCGCTCGAGCAGATGGGCCAGAATATGGAGATGCTCGGCAAGCAGATGGAGAGTCAGTTCGACTCCGCCCAGCCGAAGTCCCTGTTGGATCTCGACAAGAAGATGTCCGAGCTGATGGACGATGTGAACGATCTGCAGTCGATGGAGAAGGATCTCGAAGAAAAGACTCGAGAACTGAAACAGCGTCAGCAGAAGCGCCGAAAAGAAGAAATCGAGTCGATGCTTCGGGAGTTTACCGAAGAGATGCAAAAGAAGGTGGCCGCCCAGAGAGAGGACCTCGAGAATATTACCGAGCGCGAGGTTCCGTCTCACCTGCGCTCGAGCCTTCAGGAGGCCAGCGAACAGCTCGACGACCTGAAATCGAATCTGGAGGAAAACGATATCGAGCAGGCGCTGGAGGCGGCCCGCTCATCTCGCGACACGCTGGAGACGCTCAACTTCAATATGGAGTTTGCCCAGCGCCACGCCCGGAAAGGGAGCGAGCGTGCCCAGTCTCTCCGAGAGGCGATGCCGTCGATGCGCCGAATGGTGCCGCGGAGCAAGGACATCGAAGAGCGTCTCAAACAGATGATGGAACGGGCCAATCGAACCCTCAGTCAGCCCGACCGCCAGAAGCTCAAGGAACTCCAGCAACGCCAGAAGCGGGTGGGACAGCGGGCCGACGAGCTCAACAAAAAGCTTGGGGAGGCCTCAAAGGAGTTCCCCATGCTCAAACAGCAACTGCAGCCGAGTCTGGAAGGCGCGCGAAAGCAGATGGGCGAAGCCGAAAAGCGCCTCGGCGAAGGCAAACCTCAGGGGGCTCTCGACGCGGAACGGTCCGCCCTGGAACAACTCGGCAAACTCAAACAGCAGATGCGCCAGACGATGCGCAAGCAGCGTCAAAAGGGTGGCCAGTCGAAGCAGCGGCGCGAAGAGGTCAAGATCCCGGAGCAACAGGACGGCCCCTCCAGAGAGACGCTTCGCGAGGATGTCATGGAGGCGATGAAAGAGGGGAAAATCGAGGATTACGAACAGGAGATCGAGCGCTACTACAAGTCGCTCGTAGAGTGAGGAATCAATGCATTCAGAACGCACCTACATGCGCCCGGTCCTGACGGTTGCCGTCTGTCTCGTCTCGCTGTGGTTCGCCACGGCGGCGACGGCGGCGACGCCGTCGGTCAACCGAGCCAGTCGGCTCTACAGCGAATGGCAGATCGAGCAGGCCGACCGGATGGTCGACGAGCTGATGGAGTCGACCCCCGACACGCCTGCCGTCCAGTTTTTGCAGGCGCGCCGAGATTTTCTGCACGGCCGATACGGCCAGGCGAGCGACCGGCTCGACCAATTGCTGACCAATGACACCTCCGGGTCGGGTTGGAGCAATTTTCGCGATCTGGTCCGTTCGACCGAAGAGACCACCCGGGACTACCAGCGATACGAATCTCCGAAGGGCCGATTTGAAATATTCGTTCCCAAGGGGTCCGATCAGGTGCTCGTCCCCTACGCGGGCGAGGCCCTGGACCGGGCCTGGGAGGCCATCGGCGAGGAGCTCGGGTATCGGCCCGAGACGCCGATACGGGTGGAGGTCTATCCGCAGACCTCCACGTTAGCCAAGGTGTCCGGACTCACCGAAAAGGAGATCCGCACGTCGGGAACGATCGCGCTGTGCAAGTACAACCGGTTGATGATCACCAGTCCGAAGGCGTTGCTGCGCGGGTACGACTGGGTCGATACGTTGATCCACGAGTACGTCCACTTCGTGATCAACAAGAAGACCAGAAACTCGGTTCCGATCTGGATGCACGAGGGGTTGGCGAAGTTTCTGGAGCACCGCTGGAGGGGCGCCGAAGCTCACCGCCTGCCGCCGTCGACGGAGCGGCTCCTCAAACAACGCGTCGAATCCGGGGATTTGATCACCTTCGAGCAGATGCATCCGTCGATGGCCAAACTCCCCAGCCAGGAGGATGCGGCCGTCGCCTTCGCGGAGGTCTATACTGTCATGGAGTACCTCCACAACAATGTCGGCGAGGGGGCATTCCGCCGGCTGCTCGAGGCGGTCGGCACGGAGGGCGATGCCAAGGCCGCCTTCGCGTCGGTGGTGGGGACCAGCTTCTCGGAGTTCGAGTCGAACTGGATGGCGTATCTGAGACAACGCGAGGTTCCGTTCGACATCTCCGGTGACACGACATGGAGCCGACGGTTGGTGTTCAAGGACGAGACCTCGGGCAGCGAGACGACCGACCTCGAGGAATTGGACCAGCCGAAGGCCCAGGATCACATGCGTCTGGGAGAGATGTTGCACGCGCGAAACCGCTACCAGGGGGCGCTCGTCCAGTATCGCAAGGCCGCTCGGCTGTCCGAATCCCCGAATCCCCGTCTGAGTTCACGGCTTGCGTTTGCGCTCAATAAGACGGATCACCCACGCGAGGCGATGGAGTCGCTGTCGGACGTCAAGAACCTGTATCCGTCGTATTATCCAATCTGGATCGAGCTGGGAAAGGCTCACCTGGCGATGGATCAGCCGGCCGAAGCACGGGACGCAGTCCTGGAGGCGGCCCGGATCAATCCGTTCGATCCCGAAGTCCACGAGTTGCTCGCCCAGGCCTACGAGAGCCTCGGAGATACCGAGGCCGCCGAACGAGAACGCCGATTTGCGTCGCTTGTCCAGTAACTTCACACATCAGACGTCGAACTGAGGTCCCATGACCACCGAACCGAACGAGATGGCCGCCGAGAAGGCCCGGCCCGCCGAAGCTCGAGCCCAAGAGTTGCTCGAGGGCTCGGCGCTCGACAGTATCGAAGAGGTCGGCCGCGCCAGAGATGCGATCGTCGAACAGATCCGAAAGCGGATCTACGGTCAACATGATCTGATCGAACATCTGCTGATCGCGCTTCTGGCGCGGGGACACTCCCTGCTGATGGGCGTGCCGGGGCTGGCAAAGACGTCACTGATTCAGACGCTGGCCGAGGTGCTGAATCTGGATTTCAATCGCATCCAATTCACGCCCGATCTGATGCCCGCCGATATCACCGGGACCGATATCCTCGAGGAGGATCCCGCCACCGGCGAGCGTGTCTTCAAGTTCATCAAGGGCCCGGTCTTTTCGAATCTCTTGTTGGCCGACGAGATCAACCGGACGCCTCCCAAGACGCAGGCGGCCCTGCTTCAGGCGATGCAAGAGTACGAAGTCTCGGCCGGTGGCACGACCTATGAGCTCGACCTGCCGTTTCTGGTCTTTGCGACCCAGAACCCGATCGAGCAGGAGGGGACCTATCCGCTGCCGGAGGCCCAGCTCGACCGGTTCATGTTTCACCTGAAGGTCGATTACCCCGAGGCCGACGACGAAGTACTGATCGTCCAGAAGACCACCGGCTCGTACGCCGCCGATCTCGACGCGGTCTTGGATGCCGAAGATGTCCTGTCGCTGCAGCGGCTGGTCCGGAAAGTGCCGGTCAGCGAGGACGTGGTCCGCTACGCCGTCGATCTGGTCCGACAGACCAGGCCGGACAAGCCGGAGTCTCCGGACTTCGTCAAGGAGTATCTCAGTTGGGGCGCCGGTCCACGCGCCAGCCAGTATCTGATCCTCGGCGGCAAGGCTCGTGCCCTGCTGGATGGGCGGATGACCGTCTCGGAGGCCGACGTGCGGGCGCTCGCGCCAGTGACGCTGCGCCATCGAATGCTGACGAACTTCCAGGCCGAAGCGCAGGATGTCACCAGCGAAGATATCATCGAGCGGCTGCTGGAGGTCTCGTGAGTGCGGCCGCGCTGATCGCCTCGACGGGATTCGACCAGAGGAAGCATGGCTGATTCGGAAGACGGATATCTCGACCCGGGCATCCTGGAGGAGCTGGGGAACATGCAGGTCCGGGCGAGGCGCCTTGTCGACGGGGTGCTCGCCGGCCTCCATCGATCCCCCCACCATGGGGGTTCAGTGGAGTTTGCCGAGTATACCGAATACACCCCGGGCGATGAGCTGCGTCACGTCGACTGGAAGGTCTACGCCAAGACCGACAAATACTACGTCAAACAATACGAAGACGAGACGAACCTCCGGGCCTACCTGGTCGTCGACGGGTCGGGCTCGATGGACTTCCAGAGCGAAGATGCCGAGTTGACCAAGCTTCGGTACGTCTCCTTTCTGGCCTCCACGTTGGCCTACCTGTTTCTCAGACAGGGGGACGCGGTCGGCGGCCTCAGCTTCGGGGGCGGCGAGCGAAACTACCTTCCAGCGAGCTCGAAAAAGACTCACCTCGAAGATCTCTTCTTTATGCTGGATCGGCTCCCGACCGGGGGCACGACCGACCTCGGCGATGCCCTGCGTACGATCGCCGAGCGAGCCCCGTCGCGCAGCATGGTTCTCGTGTTCAGCGATTTCCTGGATGTCACCGAACCGGAACTCAATCTGCTGCGTGTCCTCACCGAACAGAGCCGCGATGTCGCCGCCTTTCATGTGGTGGACCCGGCGGAATTGACCCTTCCGTACGAAGGGCTTCGTATCTTTGAGGGCCTCGAGGGCGAAGGCGACTTGCTGGCCGATCCCGATGACCTGCGTGCCAACTACATCGAGCGGATCCGAGAGCACATGGAGCTCGTCGAGACCCGGTGTCGTGAGGGTCAGATCGGCTACCACCGATTCGCGACCACGCAGCCGATCGAAGAAGTTTGCCTGGGCTTTTTGAGGGGGCGGCAGTGAGTTTTCTGGAACCACTCTATCTGGCGGGGCTGCTGGCGGCCGCAGTGCCCCTGATCATCCATCTGATCAACCGCCGGAAGGCGGTCCACCAGCCCTTTCCGGCCCTGAAGTTGTTGCGCGAGTCGGACCGCAAAGAGGCCCGCAGCCTGAAGGTGCGCCAGTGGATCCTGATGGCACTTCGCATCCTGGCGGTGGCGCTTCTGGTGTTCGCACTCGCCAAACCGTATCTGCTCAGCGACGCCTCCGCGGGCAGTTCGGATCGGCTCCCGTCGTCGGTGGTGTTTGTCGTCGATGATTCGTTGTCGATGCACCACGGCGACTGGTGGTCGGCGGCGACCGACCGACTCGGCCGGGAACTCGAGGCGTTGAAACCCTGGGATGAGGCGGCCCTGATCACCACGGCCCGAACCGACGGCCCGGTCGGCCGGTTGACCAACGAGAAGGGCAAACTCAAGCGGGCAGCGTCGTCGCTGGAGGCCAGACAGACCGCAGGGTCGTTGCCCAATGCGATCCTCAGAGCCGGTGACATCCTATCGACGTCGGAGCTTCCCAATCGCCGGATCGTCGTAATCAGCGACTTCACGGCCGGCGGCTTTCCGACCTCGGCCTCCGGCGTCTCGGCGGTCGACTATCCGGTCCGACAGATCTCGGTGCGAGAGGGGAACGATACCCGGCCCAATCTCGCCGTCACCGGGGTCAGCTACAGCCAGCAGGGTCCGGCCCGCGAGGGGCGCTGGGTGGTTCGAGCCGAGATCGAGAATTTCTCGGATCGGCCGGTCGAAGACATCGAGGTCGACCTTCGCGTCGAAGGCAAAGTGGTAGCCAGCCGGCTCGTCGACGAACTCGAGGCCGGCGCCACCCGGGCCGTCTCGGTAAATCATACCGTCAAGGGGGCCGGCCTGCGACGAGGAGTCGTCGAGATCGGGAATCCCGACGCGCTCGACGACCGACTGGATCTGGACAACCGGCGTCACTTCACGTTCCGAATGAAAAAGAATGTCGAGGTTCTGTTGGTCAACGGGGCTCCGTCCAGCGTGGCCTACCGCGACGAGCTCTATTTTACCGTTCGAGCGCTCAATCCGGGCCAGACGAGCGAATCGAGCCTGGTGCCCACCGTCGTCACCCCCGATGGGTTGGCCGACAAAACGCTCGAGAACTTCGACGTCATTCTGATGGCAAACGTCGCCCGCCTGGACGAGGCGGCATCCGAGCAGCTTCGCCAGTTCGTGCGCGATGGAGGAGGGCTGTTTGTCGCCATGGGTGACCAGGTCGAAGCCGACGCCTACAACGAGCGCCTGGGGCCGCTGTTGCCCAAACCCCTGCGGCGCATCAAACGGCTGGCTCAGAGAGATGACCCCGATGCTCCCGTCAAGATCACGCGCATTGGCGCCTCCGAGCGCACCCACCCCGTGTTTCGCATCTTCGACATGCCCGGTGGTCAAGCCCTGCAGTCGGCACGGGTCTACAAATACATGCTCCTGGAGCCGACGACGCCGGAGGAATCGACGGTTCTGTTGAGCTACCGCGACGGGGCCCCGGCCCTGCTCGAGCGACGGGTCCAAAAGGGGCGGGTCTTCCTGTTGACGACGACCATCGATCGCGGTTGGACGGATCTGCCGCTTCGCACTGCCTTTTTGCCGATGATGCGCCGTTCGATGCTCTACCTGGCCCGGCGTGCGACCTCCGAAGGCGAGGAGCGTTACGCGGTCGGCGATGTGGTTAAACTCGACGTTACGGGCCTGGCGGATCGGCGCGTGGTCGTGACCGGACCCGAGTCCCTGCGCTTTGTATTGGAGCCCGAAGAAGGGATGGTTACATTGAAACCTCCGGTGGCCGGTGCCTACACCGTCTGGTCCGGGGAGGGTTCGAGCGAAGCCTCCGAAACCGCGTCGAATCGCCTGGATGGACTCGCGTTCTCAGTGAACGTACCGCTGCAGGAGTCGAATTTGACCCCGTTGTCCGAGGGAGCATTGACACCCTGGATCGACGGAAACGACGATGCAGAAGAGGCCGGTGATGGCACATCAAACCAGCGAGCGGGAGCCGTTGAGCGGCTGAATCTCTGGCCCGGACTGTTGTTTGCTGTCACACTGGCTCTGTTGCTCGAGACGCTCGTCGGCACGCGGCGAAGCGTCCTTCGCCGACTCTGGCGCCGAGTGACCTTTCAGGATGAACCGGACATTGAAGTCTGACCCACGGGAGGACGACGTATGGATATTCGACACGGCTCGAACGCACGGCACTGGATCGGGGCGGCCCTGGCAGTTCTGATTCTCTCGATGGCCGGGGGCTGCAACCTCCAGAAGGAGTTCATCACGAACGCGCCGGGGATCGGCTCGGATCGTCCACTTGCCGTCGGCCAGAAGTGGACCGTGCAGGTCGAAGAACAGCGCGGTCAGTTCCCGGATCGGCGTCGAATCCGCTGCGAGCAGATCGACTCGGCGACCTCCGGAGATCCCGATGTCGTGCGAGTGACCGAAAAGAGTGGCTGTGAGTTGACCGTCGAGGCCCGTTCGCCAGGCGTCGCCACCATCAACTTCGAGATCGACGGCAACGAAGGGTCCTTCAAGGTGCGCGCCTCCGCGCTCGACCGCGTCCGCTCCGGCCATACGTGCACCGACGCCAGTGAGGCCGCGTATTTCTCCGACAGCAGCGCGACCCTCGAATACCGAATGCTCGATTCACGCGGTGAGATTATGTACGGCGATATACTGCCGCTTTCCTTCGATCCCTCGAGCCGGTTGAACATTCTGGAAGATGAGCTGGAGCCAATTTTCGGAATCTTCCAGGTCGAGTTTGCCAACGAAGAGGGAAAGATTGATGTCACGCCGGACGCCGAGGGGAACACCCTGGCGATCAATCTGGTACGCCCGCAGGCCATCGCGGACGTCGAGACGGACTTTTCGAATCTGGGCGGCGCGGGTCTGACCATCGGCGATACGGGCTCCCTGCTGATTCAACCCTTGGCCGGGGGTAATCCGATCTGCCAGTGGTCCGATTCCGACGTGGAACTGAAGGTCTCTACATCGACGTCGCCTCGCTGTGAGGTCTACCTGGCCCCCGGAGCCCCCGACGAGAGCGAATGGGTCGTCCGCGGCAAGTCCGAGGGGACCTGCCAGATCGTCGTCGAATTTCCCCAGGGCAACGGACTCGAGGGTGTGACTCACACGACAGAAATCCCGGTCGTCGACGGCTAGAGTCTCAGAATTTCAAGCACGTCTCGGTCGTATGCCCCGGAAGATCGTGCTGGTACGGGAGTTGCAGAAGTAGTCTGGTGCAGGCGAAGTCGTTCACGATTCGACCCTCTGCTCCGGCAGCTCCATGAACCCGAAACCGATTGTTGCCTTCTGCTTTTTGTTGCTGGTCTTGGCCGGGTGTTCGCAGGGCGAGGGTCCGGGCGATGACTGGAGACTCGACGGCGGCGCATCCGACGCCGACCGAGACGACGGCCAAGATGTCGGTCCGCCGCCGGAGCCCGTCGAGACGACGATTTGGCTGAAGAACGACACCGACAGCACACTCTACGTCCAGACCGTCGAAGGCTGCCGTGTCAGTCCTCCCGCATGGGTCGACTGGACGTCCGACGGCCGCCCGGTCGACCGCTGCGCCATTTGCAACTGCAATCGCCTGGATGGGGACCGACGCTGTCGCGCCTGCCCCGAGGCGTGTCCGATCCCGACGGTGCAGCCGGTCGAGCCCGGCACCCGGGTCGAGTGGGCCTGGAGCGGGTATCGATGGGTCGATGATCGGATCGATTCCCAGAACTGTGAGCGCCGAGAGATCCCCGATATCGGCGACCAAATCCGTGTCGACGTCTGCTGGGGTGAATCGCGTCAGGGGTCCCCGGGTCAGGGAGGTTCGGTCCAGGATCCGACCTGCAGCGAAGTGAGCTTTGGGTATGGCACGACCGACGCCGGTCACACCGTCGAGGCCGAAGAGACGGGGCCGCCGACCTTCGAGCTCACCAATCGGACCGACAAAGCGGTTCGCCTGATGACTCCGCTCGACTGTCAGATCGACGAGCGTGAGTGGATTTCCCTGGATCTGAGCCCGCACAGAGCCGAGTTGCGCCGGGCTGAAGTCTGGAGCTCATGCAATCAGTGCCGGTGTGAGAGCATCAATGATGCGGGCCAATGCATCGTGTGTGGCAAGGCGTGCGAGGGCGGAGACTGGAAGCTCCTCCGAGCCGGGGAGACACGCAGCTACGCCTGGGAAGGAGTCGGCTGGGAGAGTTCGCAGCGCAATGGCGCTCAGTGCATCAGTCGGGTGGAGCCGGAGGTCGGGCAAGGGCTCGCCGCCAGGTTTTGCTGGACCGAACAGACCGTCGGCGTCGTCGAGCCCGAGGCGATGATCTGCACCGACATCGATTTCACCTACGGAAGCGATCGGACCGTTCGTTACTCAATTAAATGAACGAGCACCATGAAACCGAAAACCACCCTCACGATTGGCCTTCTCTTTCTCGCACTGTCGGCCTGTTCGCAGGGAGAGGCCCCCGGCGACGGCTGGAAGTTCGACGGCGGTGTGCCCGATGCTGATCGGGACGCCAGTCAGGATACACGGTCCGACACTGCACAGGACATGGGCCGCGATACCGACCCCGACACGAACACACCTCCCGAGCCCGTCGAGACCACCGTCTGGCTGAAGAACGACACGAACCGGACGCTCTACGTCCAGGAGGCGGCCAATTGTCGCGCCAACCCGCCCGCTTGGACCGACTGGCAATCCAGCGGACGGGCCATCGACTACTGCTCGATCTGCAACTGTGAGCGGATCGAGAGCGGCGAGGGCTGTCGGGCCTGTCCGGAGGCGTGCGCCATCGATCAAGTACAGGCCGTCGAGCCCGGCACGCGAGTCGAATGGGCGTGGGATGGGTATCGCTGGACCGACGACCAGGTCGAAGGGCGCAACTGCGAACGTCGCAGCGTGCCCGAGCGCGGTGAGCAGCTTCAGGTGAAGGTCTGCTGGGGTGATTCGTACACCGAGTCGGGCGGTCCCGACGAAGCCGGAACGGTCGACGACCCGACGTGTGAAGAGGTCAGCTTCGACTACGGCACGACCGAGGCAGGCCACACCGTCCAGGATGATGAGGCCGACGAGGGTCCGCCGACCTTCGAGCTCGAGAATCAAACAGGTCAGGCGATTCGTGTGCTGACCCCCTCCGACTGCGGCAGTGACCAGCGCGAATGGATTTCCGTTCGCGGTCAACAACGGATGAAGGTCTGGAGTTCGTGTGCGGAGTGCCAGTGCAGTAGCGTCAACGACAGCGGCCAATGTCTTGCCTGTGGCAAGGCCTGCGAAGGTGGCCAGTTGAAGACGATCGACCCTGGACAGTCACGTTCCTACGAATGGAATGGCGTCGGTTGGGCCGAGGCGGAACGCAATGGGACCCAGTGTGTCCAACGGGTCGAACCCTCCCCCGGTGAGGCACTCACGGCCCGCTTTTGTTGGGCAGACGAGACCGACGGTGACTTCGGCATTGCAGACATGATCTGCGAAGATGTCGACTTTGTGTTCGGGCAAGTGGCCAAGGTGAGCCACACGATTCAGTGAGTCGGCGCCAGACGTCTTGTGGCGACCTCGGGCTGCGGTATGCTATGGGTGTGGCCGTTCTGCGTTGACTGAATCGGTGTCGAACGAAAATCCGAAAAGGATGTCGAATGCCCGAGGAGTACTTCGAAGTCCGTCGTCCCGACGAACAGACGACTCCCATCGTCGTCGACGTGCCCCACGCCGGCGAATGGATCCCGGATCGGGCGCATGACGAAATGGCGATTGGAGATCGCGCACTGAAACGCGACCTCGACCTCTACGTCGACAAGTTCTGGCAGGATGCGCCCGACCTCGGCGCCACGATGCTGGTCTCCAGGGTCTCTCGCTACGTGGTGGATCTGAACAGGGCCCCGGATGACGTCTCGCCGGAGGCTGTCGAAGGCGGCGAGCGCATCGACGCCCCCGGGTACTATCAAGACCGCGGCGTCGTCTGGCGGACCACCACTGCGGGGACGCCGGTCATGGATGGACCGCTTACATCGGAGGCCTTCGAGCGTCGTCTCGACACCTTCTACCACCCGTATCATCGCGCACTCCGCCAGGCGATCGACCGGGTCCACGACCAGTACGGCTACTGCATCCTGGTCGACGGTCATTCGATGCCCTCCAGAGGTCGTCAGAAACACTCCGATACGGGACGTCGACGCGCCGATATCGTTCCCGGCGACCTGGAGGGTACTTCCTGTTCACGGATGATCCGCTGGTCGGTCGAACAGCACTACCGCGAGGCCAATTATACGGTCACACCCAACGACCCCTACCAGGGTGGCTGGATCACCCGCCACTACGGCGAGCCCGACGAGGATGTCCATGCCATCCAGATCGAGGTCAATCGAGACCTCTATATGAACGAGGAGACCTTCGAGATCGACCCCGAGGGCCTGGAGCGACTGCGTAGCACCTGTGCATCGCTGATTGGCCGGTTGAGCAAAATCGATCTGACATAAAAAAGCCCCTCCTCATTCGAGGAGGGGCCAGCGTGTCGAGCTGTTGCGGCGCCGAGCGCCGCACCGACTCTACATCAGGTCGCTGACGACCGAGCGCTCCTCCTGGAGCTCCTGTTCGGTGGCCTTCAACTTCTCTTTCGAGAAGTCGTTCAGATCCAGGTCGTCGACGATCTCGTAGTTGCCGTTGCCGTCACAGCGTACGGGGAACGAGAAGATAAGATCTTCATCGATGCCGTAGGACCCGTCCGACGGAACCGCCATCGACACCCAGTCGTCCTCCGGCGTCTCGGTGTACCACTCCCGCACGTGTTCCAGCGCGGCGTTGGCGGCCGAGGCGGCCGAAGAGGCGCCACGGGCGTCGATGATCGCCGAGCCCCGTCCCTGGATGGTCGGGATGAAGTCGTTCTTGAGCCAGTCGTGATCGGTGATGACCTCGGGGACCGGCTCGCCGTCGATCCGGGCGTCGAAGAAGTCCGGGTACATCGTACTCGAGTGGTTCCCGAAGATGGCGATGTTGCTGACATCACCGGGATTGACGCCCGCCTTGTTGGCGAGCTGATACTTCGAGCGGTTCAGGTCGAGCCGGGTCATCGCCGTGAAGCGCTCATTGGGGACGTCCGGCGCGTTGTTCATCGTGATCAACGCGTTGGTGTTGCACGGGTTGGCCACGGTCATCACGCGCACATCGTCGGCGGCGTTGTCGTTGATGGCCTCACCCTGGGCCTTGAAAATCGGGCCGTTGGCCTCGACCAGGTCCTTGCGCTCCATCCCGGCGCCACGGGGCTTTCCGCCCACCAGCATGCAGATGTTGGCGCCTTCAAATCCCTCGGCGGGATCGTCGCTGAGATTCATCTCTTGGACCAGCGGAAAGGCGCAGTCGTCGAGTTCCATGGCGACCCCCTCCAGGGCGTCCATCTGCGGGGGGATCTCCAACAGGTTCAACTCCAGGGGCTGGTCGGGCCCGAGCATCTCGCCGGAGGCGATCCGAAAGAGAAGTGAATAGCCGATCGAGCCGGCGGCTCCTGTGACAGCAACGCGTACGGGATCAGTCATGATGTCTCCTGTATCGAATTAAAAGGTCAAACAACGGTCGACGAACAGACTCACTCAATATTGTCCATGTGCTTCTCGATCTTCGCCTGGTCGCGAAGGTCGGCCATCATCTTCTCGAGGCCCTTCTTGACCTCGCGCTCCTCAAGCTTCTTGCGGAGTCGGCCCCGAACCTCTTCGAAGGGGACCTGCTTGGAAGATTTGCGGTCGGTGATCTTGATCAGGTGCCAGCCAAATTGTGTCTTGACCGGCTCGGAGAGGGTGTCGGTCTCCAGGGAGAATGCCGCTTCGGAGAAGTCCTTGTCGAGACGATCCCTCGAGATAAAGCCCATGTCTCCGCCACGTTCGGCGGAGGGGCCCTCGGAGGTCGATTGAGCGGCTTTGGCGAAGGTGACCTCGCCGGCGGTGATTCTCTGGCGGACCTTCGCGATCTTCTTTTTGGCCTTGTCCCACGCCTTCTCGCCGGCGCCCTTCTTGACGCGAACCAGGATGTGATGGGCGTGGACCTGCTCGGGTCGGGTGAATTTCTCGGCGTTATTCTCGTAGAAGGACCTGACGTCCTCGTCGGTGGGTAGTGTGACGTCGTGGTTTTTGACCAGGTATTTCTCTAGCGCGATCGACTGGCGCAGCGAGTCGCGCAGCTCCTGTTCGGTGATGCCGTATTGTTTGGTCAACGTCTCGAGCGTCGCGTCCTTCTTTCCTTGAGCTCGGGCCAGATTCTCGATTTCGGCCTTCACCGAGTCGAGTTCCGCGTCGATCTCGTCTTCCGTGACCTCCACGTCCGAAGCGTCGAGCTTCATCTCCATGAGTTTTTTGTCGATGAGCCGGTCGACGAGCCGTTCGGTCAGGCGATTCAGAAGTCGCGGGGGAAATTTGTCGGACTGCGCTACCCGTTCGACCTCGTCGTTGAAGTCCTCGGCAGGAATCTCTTTGCCATTGACGTGGGCAACTGGACCGGTCGCCTCCGGGAGACCAGACGAGCTCTTGGACCCACTCTGTTTCGATGTGCGCGAGGTCGGCCCCGACTCGACCGATTCGCTCGACATGGTGCTCGGCTTCGACGTCGATTCGGACGTCGACTCAGTTGACGAATCGTCCGACTGGGTCGACTGATAGTTCTTCGGCGAGTCACCGGAGTTGTCCGGGACTTCCGGGGAGGATGCGCAGGCGGCCAATCCGACGATAGCAGCGAGGGCAACGCCGGAACATCGGGCGATCATCTTCATAGTCTCTGGGGGTTGAGAGGGGGGACGGAGTCCGTTGAACGGAGTGTCGAGTATCATTCCGTGTGACCCCGGTTCAAGCCGAACTCGCGGCCACGGGACCGTTGAAGAAGCGATGGATCGTCTCGGCGGTCGAGGGTCCGACGCCATCGACCTGCTCGAGGGTGTCGATGCTGGCATCTTTGATGGCGTCGAGAGACCCGAAATGTTTGAGCAGATCTCGTTTGGTTTTGGGGCCGACCCCCTCGATGTCGTCGAGGCTCGACGAGAGGGTCTCTTTGCGACGGCGCTTGCGATGAAAGTTGATGGCAAAGCGGTGCGCCTCGTCGCGAAGCCGTTCGAGCAGGTACATCTCGGCACTGTTCTGGTCCAGGATGATCGGGTTCTTTCGATTCGGTTTGAAGACCCGCTCGGGGGAGCTGGTGACCTCGGGGTCGTCGAAGCCGACCTCGTCGTTGCGCGCCTTTGCCATGGCGATGAGGTCGATGCCATGGAGCCCGAGATCTTCGAGGGCCGTCTGCGCCTGCGCGAGCTGACCTTTGCCACCGTCGATGACGACCAGATCCGGGGCGTCCTCCTCGCCTTCGGCCACCTTGCGGAACCGACGCATCAACATCTCGCGCATGCTGGCAAAGTCGTCCTGAGCGTCGACCTCCCGCATCTTGTAGTGTCGATACCCCGACTTCTCGGCCTCGCCGTCGACGAACAAGACCTTGGAGCCGACGATCTGGCGCCCCTGCAAATTCGAGATGTCGTAGCACTCGATGCGCTCCGGGAGGTTGCGCAGTGTCAGGCCGGACTGAAGCTTCTGGAGGAGGTCACGCTGACGCTCCTCTTTGCTGTGCTCGGCCTCGAAGGAGTGTTGGGCATTTTTGGTCGCCGTCTGCACGAGAGCCTTCTTTTTTCCGCGTTTCGGGTATTTCACGTAGACGCGTCGGTCCGCCATCTCGGTCAGAAGCTCCTCGAAGGCTTCGATCTGGGTGTCGGGCAGCTCGATCGGCAGCAGGACCTCGCGTGGGATGTGGTTGCCCGACGAGTAGTAGACGTTCAGAAAGCTCGACAGAACTTCTTCGTCGGGGAACTCTTGGTCGGAGTAGCTGAAGGCCCGGGCGCCCTCCATGCGTCCGTCGCGCAGAAACACGACCTGCAGGGTGACCCGGTCGCCTTCGCGGTGGTAGCCGAACGCATCCTGATCGACATCGGTGGAGTTGACCGCCAGTTGTCGTTCCAGAACCTTCTCGATCGCCTCGAGCTGGTCTCGGTACCGCGCCGCCAGTTCGAACTCGAGGTCATCGCTCGCCTCCTTCATCTTCTGGCGAATCGTCTCGGTGAGCTCGTCGCCGCGGCCCTCCAGAAACATCATCGCCCCCTCCAGGTGAGACATATACTCCTCGCGGTCGACATCGAGAACGCAGGGGGCGGGACAGCGGCCGATCTGATGCTGCAGACAGGGCCGGGACCGGTTGTTGAGCACCGTGTCCGGACAGGTCCGCAGTTGAAAATGTTTGTTGATGACGTTGAGTGTCCGACGGATCGCACCGGCCGAACTGTAGGGGCCGTAGTAGGTCGCTCCGTCGTCTTCTTGCTGGCGTACGACCTCCGCACGCGGCCACTCCGCGTCGGTGTCGATCCGGATGGACAAGAAGTTCTTGTCGTCCTTGAGTCGGACGTTGAAACGGGGCTGGTGATCCTTGATGAGCGTGTTCTCGAGGATCAGCGCCTCTTTTTCGTTCGCGGTGATGATCGTGTCGATCTCACCGAGAACCTGCGGCAGGCGGGCGACGAAGGGCCGTCGGTCGCCGGAGTGCTGAAAGTAGTTCTGGACCCGGTCGTGCAGATCCTTGGCCTTGCCGATGTAGATGACCCGGCCGCGTTTGTCCTTCATCAGGTAGCAGCCCGGCTCGTGCGGGATCGTCTCCAGGGCCTGTTGGGGGTCGAAGGAGTCGGACACGGTATTCTCGAATGCGGGCGTAGAAGAAGTCGATGACCCGGCAGACAACAGACGGGCGTGGGGCCTGCATTCCGTCGGTGAGGGATCGTCAGGGCGTGCGGACCAGCACGAACCAGTTGTCCATCGGTTCGTCGTCGTCCTTGAACGCTCGGCCGATGGTCACGTGTTCGGAGACTCGTCTCAGACGATCGACGGTTCCGCCGTAGACGAAGCGTCCGAGCCGATTGTCTGCGGGGACGACGTCGGGCCAGGTTGCAGGGGCCTCGGGCGGAACGGCCCGGTAGTCGATGCAGACTTCGCCGGCCTCCGAATCCTCGTGGGCGACGAAGTAGCCGGGACCGGTGAGCGGGCGCATCGACTGTTCGTTGTAGCCCCAGAGTCGCTCGCGGGTGTCGCCGGAGCTGTGCGCCTCGGAGGGCGCACAGAAGCGTTTTTGAAAATGATTGAAGGCCGGCAGGGAATTGCGGCCTTCGTGGATGACCTCGGTCAGCGGTGGGGTCTCGGCAGGCACGAGATCCGTCAGGCGGGTCGAACGGCCCCGGCATCGTTCAAACAGCCGGGCCTGCACATCACCGGACCAATCCCGGATCGCCGAGACTCGACGGCGATGCGAGCTGTCGTCGAGGGCCGAATCGAGCGCCTCGATGTCGATCGGCTCCGAGGCGACAAGCTCGACGATCTGGTCGGCTCGCTGACGCATCGGCCTCTCAGGCGTTCTTGTCGAGGAGTTCCCGGACCATCTCGACGAGTTCTTCGGTCGATTCATCCTGGAAGGAAAATCGCTCCCAGCTTTCGCCGAGGTCGACGACATCGTCGTACATGTCGTCGTAGCCGTGCATGCCGCCGACGCTGTTGGGCGCGCTCTCGATCTCGAGATACACGTCCATCTCGTCTTCGTGGCCGTCGCACATCACGTCGACTTCATCGAGCTTCTGGCGATACGGGCCCGATCGCGGGCGGTAGTTCAGCTCCTGGACCAGCGCACTCGACATGTAGTGAGGCGCCTTGGTGCACTGAGATTTCTGGAAGACGAGACCGAGCTCTTCGACGGCCTCGAAGAGCCGTTTCTGGCGTGCTTCGGGCTTGATCTCGAGCGGCTCGTTGGACTCGTCGACGGTCCAATCGGGGCTGACGCCCGCCTGCAGCCATACCTTGTCGCCCCCCTTGGTCAGCGGGGTGTTGAAGGGGAACTGGAAGGTGATCTCGTGAGTTTCGTCCGTGTCGGGGTGGATCGTGCGGGGTTCGAGCACGCCGAACTCATCGATGACCCCGATGCGCCACCCTTCATCGTACTTGAACCGGGTCAGCACGGCGAAGAAGAGCTCGTCGAGATGCTGATCGGCGTCGCCGCCGGTGACCTCGACGCGGGCTTCGATCTCCTCGCCCGGAGTGAAACTGCGTTTCGGCAGCACGGTTTGTACCTCGGCTGCCCCGATACGAATCTTCGACAATTGTTGGCTCATCGATCCTGAAAAAGTGGACGACTGATCATGGCGTCTTTTGTACGGTGGAGAGTAGGGACGGACCCCCCTTTTGTCAAAACGATCGGGGCGGCGTCGGTCATGGTCGACGAGAGGAGCCGTTTTTGCCGGCGGTCGAGTCGTTGCGATAGATGCTTAGAAGTGCGACGCCGCGGTGGCTGACGACGTGGGCTGGGGCCTTGGTTCCATAGTGTCGCCAGATGTCGGCCTTCTGATGGGAGAAGGCCTTCTGCTGATAGAACATCGAGTAATCCGCGGCCCGGATGCTGTGGAAAGAACGCAGATCTCGGCGCGCCAGCCCTTCGTCCTGGTAGGTTCGCCAGGCGGAGCCGGTGGTGTTGTGAATCCAGACGCGGCTTCTGTCGGGCGCCTGCCGGTTCAACCAGGGGAGGCCCTGGCGGGCGACGTAGCCCCAGAACTGTCGGAACATCTGCCTGTCGGCCGCCCCTCGGATCCCGCCGATCGCGGTGTTGTAGTAGCTGGTGCCATACGGATGGATCGACTGGGTGGCCGCCGCCGCCGGCCCGAGGACCGCCGATGCCAGAATGACGGCGGTCACTGTCGATGCGACCGATCGCCGAGGGTTTGACGACAGGGCCTCGATTCGACGACGCGCCAGTGTCCAGGCGAGGGCGACCCCGGCCCCCGCGAAGATCGCCAAAAACGGCATGGCGGGCATCCAGTGTTTGGTCCCGCCGAAGACCGGCGTATTCGGCAGGGAAATCAGCGCGATGGGAAACAGAGCGTTGATCGCCAGCAAGAGTCCGGTGGCGCGCGGGTCGCTGGCGGGATCGGTCGGAAGTCGGCCGCGGCTCAGGGCCCGGCGCCATCGTCGAGCCCAGGGCAGCGGATCCCACTTCAGAAGGCCGGCAGTGATCCCGAAGCCGGCGGCGATCAGGATGCTCAAGGGGACCGTCACAAGGGTCATCACCCACGGGTAACTGACCGGCAACGGCGGATGCAGGACGTTTTCGCCGAAGTACTGGACGAAGTACTGAACGTGGCCCAGATGGAAGTTCAGGTACCAGCGTACCCGCTCCCAGGTGTCGAACCAGTAGCGCGGCGTCAGGGCGTAGAACATCAAGGGGCCGACCACGAGCATCGAGACAAACGCCCAGGGGATCCCGGGTCCCTCGATCGACCATCCGCGCTCGTCGCGCCGGAGCCTCAGGTGCCGCCAGTGCGTCAACAGCCAGTGAGCCCCCAGGACAAGCGGTAAAAAGAAGCTGTTGAGTTTGGTCAAGAGCGCCAGCCCGAAGAGCACCCCGCAGGCCAGCGCCCACCGTCGACTGTCGTGACTGCGCCAGTACGCATAGACGACGGCCGTCCAGAAAAATGCGATGGGCACGTCGAAACAGGCCAGATGGGCGTGCCAGAAGTAGCGCGGCTGGAACAAGAGCGCACCTGCGGCGACGACGCCGGCCAGTCGGCCGAACGTCTGGCGGGCGAACAGGTAGGTACACCCAACCAACGCCGACCCGCACAGGACCGCGGGGATGCGCATCGCCACCGAGCTTTTGGTCCATCCGAGTGTATGGTGGAACAACTGGTCGGAGAGGGCGAAGAGGGTCTTCATCAACACCGGGTGTTCGGCGTTGTACGACCAGTGTTCGTCGATGTTCTCACGGGTGAAGCTGCGCCACAGCTCCCCGGCTTGCCAGTGGTCCGACAGGTCCCGGAACCACCCGAGATATTCGGAAGCTGCGTGAAAGTAGAAGCTCTCGTCGCGGGGAAAGCCGATCCCCATCGAATTCATCAGCAGAATCAGTGCCAGGGTGCTGATGCCTAGGGCGATCCCCCAGTCGGACCAGGGGGGAGCCTCGGTAGATTCGGACGATGACGGGGACGGCATGTGCAGCGGCACACTCGAAGTCGGGGAACGTGTCGGCGCGGAGCGTAGCAGCTCGGCGGGGTTTTTGCACCGCCCTGATACTATCGGGCGCAACGGCGTTGCATCAAAAAGAAAGAGCCGACGTCGCCGTCGGCTCTTTCTTCGATTCGTTCGGAATCTGTAGGGCGGGAAGTCTGGTCAGCCGGCCCGTTTTGCATCGCCATCGTCCTCGTCGTCGCCGTTGCGTTCCCGCACGGATCGACGGGTCCGGTTGGTCTCATCGTGCATGAAGGGTTCGACGTCGCGGATGATGCCGCGATCGTAGGCTTCATCGGCGAGTTCCTGCCGCATCAGCTTGCGTCCGCGAAACAGTCGGCTCATCACCGTGCCGACCGGACACTCCAGAATGTAGGCGACTTCTTTGTACGAGAAGTCGTTGAGGTCGGCGAGAATCACGACGCGCCGGAATTCCTCGGGCAATTCAGCCAGCGCGAGGCGCAGATCCTGGCTGAAGGTCTTGTCCATCGTCTCGCGTTCGGGGCTCTCGTAGTAGTCGGTCGACTCCCTGTTGAAGAAGTTGTGCTCCACGGGGGTCGTGTCGTCGGAGTTGAGGATCTCTCGCTCGCGTTTTTTGCGGCGGTAGCGATTGATAAAGGTGTTTCGAAGGATGGTGAAGAGCCACGCACGACAGTTGGTGCCCTTCTCGAAGCGATCCCAGTTGCTGTAGGCCTTGACCAGCGTCTCCTGGACCAGGTCCTCGGCATCCTTCTCGTTTTTAGTGTACTGCAGCCCCTTGGCGTACAGTTCGTTGAGATGACCCATCGCCGATTCTTCGAAGTCCGCCATTTTCTCGGACCCTTCTTCGCCGAGGTCGGAGCGATTGAAGTCGTTCAGCGCTAGCATGCTCATCGGTGGTACCTCCTGCGTTGAAGTCGTGGGTACCGTCGCAATCCATCCGTCACTGGTTAGACAACATCAGCCACTCCAAAGTTTCACAACATTTCGACGACGGTCCGATCTCTGTGCCGGAACCAGGCATCGGCCCCGACTGCACCAAACAATGTAAGCAAAAAGCATACCTTATCAAACGCGCCCGCGCGAAGGGGGACCGCTCACCCCGCCGGCCACTCGCACGACGCCGCGGATCGAGGGGCGACGCCAGCCGGTATCTCGCCGGCCTGACTGGAAGATAGGCACGCGAGATCATCGGGCGACGAGTGCAGCGCCCGCGCGGTAGTACTGCCTCGGACCCCCCGTTTCCGGGGGAGATCACGCCAGATGCTCGATCTGGATACGATCAGGCTTGAGTCCACGACAGCGCCTTGATAGCAGGGGCTAGCAAGTTCGGACGATCCCGCAGGAGAGAGATATTATGGCGGATTCGCCAACCGTAAAGCCGATCAACATCGAAGACGAGATCCGACACTCGTACCTGGACTACGCGATGAGTGTCATCGTCGGGCGAGCCCTGCCCGACGTTCGCGACGGTCTCAAGCCGGTGCATCGGCGGATTTTGTACGCCCAGAATGAGCTCGGTAACACCTGGAACTCGGCGCACGTCAAATCGGCCCGCGTCGTCGGTGAGGTCATCGGTAAGTACCACCCTCACGGCGATTCGGCCGTCTACGACGCGCTGGTCCGCATGGCGCAGGACTTCAATATGCGCCAGCCGCTGGCCGACGGGCAGGGAAACTTCGGCTCCGTCGACGGCGACCCCGCCGCGGCGATGCGGTACACCGAAGTGCGCATGGCGCCGATCGCCGAGCACTTTCTGGCCGACATCGACAAAGATACCGTCGACTGGCGCCCCAACTACGACGATACGATCGAAGAGCCGGAGGTCCTCCCGACCAAGATCCCAAACCTCCTGGTCAACGGGTCGTCGGGAATTGCGGTCGGAATGTCGACAAATATTCCGCCGCACAATCTCAACGAGTCGGTGCGCGCGGCGATCCATCTGATCGACAACCCGGATGCCTCTCTCGACGACCTGATGGAGATCATGCCGGGTCCGGACTTTCCGACCGGCGGCAAGATCTACGGCGCCGAGGGCATCCGAGAGGCCTACGAGAGCGGGCGCGGGGTCATCCGCGTGCGGGCCACCGTCGACATCGAGGAGATGGCCAACGACAAGTCGTCGTTGATCGTCACCGAGTTGCCGTATCAGGTGAACAAGGCCCGGTTGATCGAGAAGATCGCCAAGCTGGTCCGCGACGACAAGATCGACGGGATCACCGACCTGCGCGACGAGTCGGACCGCAACGGCATGCGGATCGTCATCGAGTTGCGCCGCGACGTGATGCCCGAGATCGTCCTGAACAACCTCTACAAGCAGACCCAACTGCAGTCGTCCTTCGGGATGATCTTGCTGGCCATCGTCCATGGTCAGCCCAAGACGATGGGGCTGCGAGAAATTCTGGATCACTTCCTGGACTTCCGCCGTGATGTCACCACCCGACGGACGCTCCACGAGCTGGAGCAGGCCGAAGATCGGGCGCACATCCTGCGCGGGCTCAAGACGGCGCTGGACCACCTCGATGCCATCATCGAGCTGATTCGGGCCAGTGACTCGCCGAACGAGGCCCGTGAGCGCTTGATGGCGGAGTACGAATTCAGCGAGGAGCAGGCGCGCGCCATCCTGGAGATGCGGCTGCAGAAGCTGACCGGCCTGGAGCGCCAGAAGATCATCGACGAACTCGAGGAGGTCGAGGCGCGCATCGACTACCTGCGCAGCATCCTCTCCGACGAGTCGAAGTTGATGGAGGTCATCAAAGAGGAACTCGAGGAGGTCGCCGAGGAGTACGGCGATGAGCGGCGCACCCGCATTCAGTACGACACGGCGGAGCTGTCGCTCGAAGATCTCATCGAAGAAGAGGACATGGTCGTCACCCTGACTCACCAGGGCTACATCAAGCGGACCGCCATCTCGACGTATCGCTCCCAGCGCCGAGGCGGCAAGGGCCGTCGCGGTATGGACACGAAGGACGAGGACTTCGTCAAAGACCTCTTCGTGGCGTCGACCCACACCGACATCTTGATGTTCTCCTCGAAGGGGGACGTCTACATGAAGCGCTGCCACGAGCTGCCCGAGGGCGGTCCCGCTGCCAAGGGACGGGCCGTGGTCAACGAAGTCAATATCGACAGCGATGAGACCATCGAGTCGATCCTGCCGATCGAGGACTTCGTCGACGACAAATACCTGGTGATGTCGACGCGCAACGGCACGGTCAAACGGACGGAGCTGACCGAGTACGAGAATGTCCATTCGGGCGGGATCATCGCCATCAACCTGCGCGACGGCGACGAGCTGATCGACGTCGAGTTGACCGACGGCGACGACGAGATCTTTTTGACCAGTCGACAGGGCAAGTCGATCCGCTTCCACGAGACCGACGCCCGCGCCATCGGCCGAACCGCCATGGGCGTGCGAGGCATCCGGCTCGACGACGATGACCACCTCGTCAGCATGGAGGTCATCCCCACCGAGGACCGCCACGCCGAGGGGACCGACGAGACGACGCTCAAGGCGTTGATCATCACCGACAACGGCTACGGCAAACGCACCGAGCTGAGTGAATACCGGGCTCAGAGCCGCGGCGGCAAAGGGCTCATCACGATCAATGTCACCGACAAGAACGGTCCCGTCGTCGATGTCCTGTTGGTCCGCAACGGCGACGAGGTGATGTTGATCACCGACCGGGGGCAACTCATCCGCGTGCCCGTCGATGGCATCTCCGTCTACAGCCGGAATACCCAGGGGGTGAAGGTCATGGAACCGAGCGAAGACGAGTCGGTTATGGCCATGGCGCGCGTCGATGAACAACACGAGGAAGAGCTCGAGGACGCCGAGTCCTCGGATGACTCCGAGGACGACGAAATCGACGCGGAAACCGACGAGAATTCGGGCCCGGAACAGGAGTGATCTACGCCGTTGACGCCCCATATCCGGTGTGTTAGCTCCGCCGCGACGCGGTAGTGTCCCCGGGTGTACTTGCACGACAAAAGAGTTGCGCATGACACCCGAGCCAGACGATACGGATACGCCCGACGAGTCGAAGCCATCGCTGTATGCGCAGGCTGCCATCGTCGCCGGACTCGGATTCGAGATTGTCGGATTCACCGTGGCCGGCGTCTGGCTGGGAAATCGACTCGACGCCCGGTTCGGGACCGAGCCATTGGCGACGGTCCTCGGGCTGGTCCTGGCCCTCGTGGCCGTCGGACTACATATATGGCGCGTGGTGAGCCGGTTTTTGGACACCTCGCGGGAGTCGACCGATGACGCGACCGATTGAGTCGGTAGTGCGGCGGGCGGTCTACAGGACCCTCGCCCTGGGCGGACCTTTCGCGGCGATGCTCGCCGTGCTGGTCGGCCTCCACTTCGGCGTCTCGGTCGGGGTCGGCACGCTGTTGGCCGCCGGAAACCTGGCGGTCGTCGGCTGGCTCGGCCGCCGAATCCTCGACGCTGCTGAACCCGACGAGGACGACGGCGCAGAGGACTCCGCCAACGCGGCCCCCTGGGTCGTGCTGCTGGTTGTCAAAATGATGTTGCTACTGGGACTCGCCCTGGGGGCGATGATTCTCGGGGCGGACCCCCTGGGCCTGGCCATCGGCTATTCGATCTTTGTGGTGGCGCTGGTCTGGGAAACCTTACAACGAGATTTCACTCATGGCTGATAAAACGATACTTCACCCCGTCGAGAAGGCCCTGGCCGACGCGATGGGCGTCGATACCCACGGCGAGGGATGGAATGCCGTCTTTGGCGACCCGATTCTGACCGGCTCGGGGCACGTCGGGGTCACTCACGTGCTGATGACCGTCGTCGCGGCCCTGATCGTGTGTGTGATCGCCCTGATGGTCCGCGGCTCGTTTTCCGGGGAGGGCCAGGATGCGATCTTGCCCGATCCAGGTATCTCGGCACGGAACATGATCGAGGCGATCTTTGACTTCGCCCTCGACACCATGGGTCAGATCATGGGCGAGGAGAACGCCCGGCGGTACTTCCCGCTGATCATCGGGCTGTCGATGTTCATTCTGATCTCGAACCTTCTGGGGTTGGTGCCCGGGTTCATCCCGCCGACCCAGAATCTGAATACGACCATCGCGATGGGGCTGTCGGTCTTCCTTTGCTACAACGCCATCGGCGTGTTCCGCCACGGGATCGCCTACTTCAAGGAGTTCGTCGGGCCCGTCTGGTGGCTCTTCTTTCTGATGATTCCGATCGAGGCGATCGGTCACATCTTCCGTCCCATCAGCCTGTCGGTACGTCTGACGGGAAACATGGGCGGAGACCACACGGTCCTGGTCGCCTTCAGTCAACTCGCTGAAACGTTTCTGGGCGCGCCCATTCTGCTGCCGATTCCCTTCCTCTTTCTGGGGTTGATTATCTCGGTCGTGCAGACCCTGGTCTTCGCGCTTTTGTCGACGGTCTACATCGGACTCGCCGTCGAAGAAGGACATTGAGTCCGGAGGGGTCGGCCCCTGTGGCTCGCCCCACTTGCAATGGTCTGATCGTTCGTATAAACGAACCCGCAGCATGCGGTGTTAAAACCATGAGAGTGCTGCTTACCCACTTGGAGGATTGAGTTTATGAAAGTTAGCAAGAAGCTTGTCGCCTTCGTGAGCACCTTTGCCGTCATCGGCCTCTGGAGCGCCTCGGCATTCGCGCAGCCTGAAGCGGCTGCCGGAGCCGCCGCTGGCCTGTCGGTCTATTCCTGGATCGCCATCGCCGCCGGCATCGGCATCGGCATCGCCGCCTTCGGTGGCGCGCTGGGTCAGGGAAACGCCGTGGCTGCCGCCATGGAAGGAATCGCCCGCAACCCGGGCTCCCGTGACCAGGTCTTCGTCCCGTTTATTCTGGGTCTGGCTCTCATCGAGTCGCTGGTCATCTACGCGTTGGTCATCACCTACCTGCTTCAGGCCAAAATCGACGCCGCTGTCATCTCGTCGGTCCTGGGTGGCTGATCAGACGGATCCGACATGCGACCGACCCACATCGACCCCTGCCGACGAACGATTCGCCGGCAGGGGTCGTTTTTATCCGGGTTATCCGCGTGTGTTGTCCCAGACCAGACGCGCCACCGGCGGCTCGGACCCGTAGAAGCCCTCCAGACGAAACCCGGCATCGGTCCAGATAGAGAGAGCGCGGGCGTCGAGAGACCGGTAGGTGAATTGCTGCAGCCAGGCCGACGGCGTCCACCGGATGCCCCGGCTGGGCGCATCGCCCGGGTCGCCTGAGGGGGCGGGTTCGGGCAACCAATCGAGGGGGACCCGCGCCACCAGACGGCGGCCGCCCGCCTGCTGGAGCAACGCCTTCAACGGCGCGTCGATGGCCCAGCGGATGGTCTGGTCCGGATGGTCGCAGACCGATGCCGGGCCCGCAAAGAGCCGGGTCACCAGGCGGCCGGGCGATGGCGGATCTGACCCGGGGCTGGGCGGGGAAGTGCCGAGCTCCTCCCAGGGGTGCAGCGGTTCGGAGGGGTCGACGGCGACCGCGGCGAGGGCGAGCCCGCCGACGATGATCCCGTCGCGTTCGATCAGCCACCGCATCGACTCTGCGACCGGTCCATCTGCGGTGAGCGGCCATTCGAGGAGGGTGTCGTGGCTGGCCAGAGATCTCCAACCGATTCGGTCGCACGAGGCGGCCGGTCGAAGGCGGCATCGGTCTCGTCGAACCCAGTGCAGGCGCATCGTCTCGTCGCTTCGGGATCGGGACCCCGGGTCGGCGGTTGCGGGATCTTGCGGATGAATCCGAACGTGTGCTTAAATGCCACACCTGCCTCGCGAACGGCAAGCGATTCGCGGTCTCGAAGACGTCCGATACATCGAGTTCATCGAACGAGCCGGGACCGATTCAGGGCCCCGACAGTCGACTATGGATATTCGTTGCCCACAGTGTGAAACGGTCTACGAGGTCGATGACGACCGGATCACCTCCGAGTCGGCGACGCTGAAATGCCGGGAATGCCAGCATATCTTTCGGCTTGGGGCAGACGCGCGACCCAGCCGTGAAGACCAACAGCGTTGGATGGTCCGCGACCCCGAGTCCGGTGATGTGCTGTACTTCGACGGGTTCGAGACGCTGCACGGATGGATTCGGGATGGGAAGGTCGACCGGAGCTGGGAGGTGTCTCGGAGTGGCCGCTCATGGAAGACGCTCGGCAACATGGGGGAACTGGCCCCGGTCTTTCAGGTAGCAAACAATGTCGGCGGCGGGGGGCAGGGTGCCGATCGACGGACCGAACAGTCCGCCGGGCCGAGACCCGGGAGCGACCAGCGCGCCGGGGGCCGAGCGGCGCGGCCGGCCGATGGGACCTCTCGACAGCCCGACGATGCATCGGCGTCCGAAGCAACGACTCCGGGAACCCCGGGGGCCGGCGCCGAGTCCGACCAGGGATCGGGCGACGGCTCGAAGCGCGTTCAACTCGAGAGCGATCGGTTCGGCAGCGGAGGCGGCGACGAGCCATCCGAAGCGTCCGAAGGGTGGTCCTTCGAGGACGACACCCCGCTGGAGAGCACCGTCGCCGAGTACCCCGATGCCTCGAGTTTTTCGCGCTCGCCGGTCTGGTGGAGCGTCGGGGCGATCGTGGTCATGTTGCTCGGGGCGGCTGCCTACGTGGTCGCCGATCGGACCGGGCTCATCGAACGACTGCAGACCGTCGTCTCGGGCGGCCAGACGAGCGAGTTGTCGGCCACAGCGATGGATGCTCCGCGTCGCCATGTCGCCGAAGCGATCGGCGAGGCGAGCCGGCGCGTCGACTCGAAGATCGCCGAGCGGGTTCGTGCCGGCGCCTCCGAGGCCAGGGGAGTGATCTCAAAGGGGATCGCCGCCGGAATAAAAAAGGCCCGCCGAGCCCACACCGCCAGCGACGCCCAGAAGACGGACGATCAGCCACACCAGAAGGCCGGCCCACAGGGCTTCGAGGCGACGTTGACCTCCGCCGACCGCGCCCTGCGAAACGGGGCTCCACAGAAGGCACTGGAGCTCTACCGACGCGCGGCCCAACTGCGCCAGGCAAGTCCCGCCGCTCAGACCGGTATCGGGTGGGCCATGCTCAATCTGGGCCGTGCCCAGGCGGCAGCAGACGCCTTTCAACAGGCCCTTGCCGCCCGCCCGGACTACGGCGATGCTCTGATCGGGCTGGGCAAGGCCGAGCGCGAACGCGGTCGCCCAAAAGAGGCCCTCGATGCATATCGCCGTTACCAGGAGGCTCACCCGGACGGACCCAAGACGAGTATCGCTGAATATCAGGCCGATCAGTTGAAACAAAAACTCGGCCTCTGAGACGCACCGACACCCTCTGACAGTTTCTCGAGACGAGCGAACGATGGACGATTTCGTTCACCTGCACGTACACACCCAGTTCAGCCTGCTCGACGGGGCGATCAAGATCCCCGAGTTGATGGAACGGGTCGATGAGCTCGGTATGGACGCCGTGGCCATGACCGACCACGGCAACCTCTACGGGGCCGTCGATTTCCAGAACGCAGCCGACGACCACGACATCAAGCCGATTATCGGCTGCGAGATGTACGTCACCAAGGAGGACGACTACACCGAGGCCTCCGCGCCGGAGTCGTACCACCTGACGTTGATCGCCAAGAACAACGAGGGGTATTTCAACCTTGCGTACCTGAATTCCATGGCGTGGATGAACGGGTACCACGAGCCCTCGGAGACCCCCCGGATCAATTACGAGCTCCTCAGCCAGCACCGCGAGGGCCTGATCTGTCTATCCGGCGACCTCGGCAGCGAGATCAATCAAGCGATCCTGCAGGACGATCTCGATGAGGCCCGGGAGATTGCCCTCAAATACAAGGAACTGTTCCCGGAGGATCACTACTACCTCGAGATCATGGACAACGGGTTTCCCGAGCAGCAAAAATGCACGGAGACCCTCATCGATCTCTCCGACGAACTCGACATCCCCCTGGTGGCGACCAATGACTGCCACTACCTGGACCGCGACGACGCCCTGGCTCAGGCGATTCTGGTCTGCATTTCGCTGGGAAAGACCGTCGAGCTGGATCGGCTCATGGAGCACGATGTCGACCAGCTGTATTTGCGCAGCCCCGAAGAGATGCGCGAGATCTTCTCGCATGTGCCCGAGGCGTGCGACAACACGGTCAAGATCGCCGAGATGTGCGACGTCGAGATCCCACTCGGCGAGATTTATCTGCCCCAGACCGACGTCCCCGACGCCTTCATCGAGGAGCGCGGCCTCGAAGACGCCGACCGCAACATCCTCGTCCACGAGTATTTCGAGTACTCGGCGCGTCAGGGTTTGGAGGAGCGCTTCGAGGAGTTCGACGCCGAAGCAAAAGAGTACGATCGGCAGGAGTACTTCGATCGGCTCGATCACGAGATCGAGATCATCCGGGAGATGGATTACCCGGGGTATTTCCTCATCGTCGCCGATTTCATCAACTGGGCGAAACAACAGAACATTCCGGTCGGGCCGGGCCGCGGCTCCGGAGCCGGCTCCCTGGTCGCCTACGCCATGCGCATCACCGGCCTCGATCCGATCCCGTACGACCTGCTGTTCGAACGCTTCCTGAATCCGGAGCGGGTCTCGATGCCCGACTTCGACATCGACTTCTGCATGAATCGCCGTGGGGAGGTTATCGATTATGTGGCCGACAAGTACGGCGAAAAGAACGTCGGCCAGATCATCACCTACGGAAAGCTCAAGGCCAAGGGCACGATCCGGGATGTGGGGCGCACCCTGAACCTCAGCTACGGTGAGACCGATCGGATCGCGAAACTGATTCCCGACGAGCCGGGGATCTCACTGGACGAGGCGCTGGCCGAAGAGCCCAAACTCCGGGAGCTTCGACGGGAGGACGACCGCGTCGACGCGCTCTTCGATATCGCGCTGTCGGTCGAGAATCTGAACCGTCAGGCCGGCATTCACGCCGCCGGGGTCGTCATCTCCGACAACCCCGTCTGGGAGCGTGTGCCCGTCAAGCGCGGCGACCAGGGCGAGATGGTTACCCAGTTCGCCATGGAGCAGGTCGAGCAAGCCGGGCTGATCAAATTCGATTTCCTGGGTCTCAAGACCCTGACGGTCATCGACACGGCGATTCAACTGATCAACCAGCAACGAGGCGCCGACGAACCGACGCTGCGGGCCGACGACATTCCGCTCGATGACGAGGGGACCTACGACTTGATCTCATCGGGCGACACCACGGGGGTGTTCCAGCTTGAATCCGAAGGTTTCCAGCGGATTCTCCAGCGGCTCAAGCCGAGTCAGTTCGAGGACGTCATCGCGTCGGTGGCCCTGTACCGCCCGGGGCCGCTGGGCAGCGGCATGGTCGACGACTACATCGACCGAAAACACGGCCGAAAGGAGGTCGAATACCCCCATCCCTGGCTCGAAGATGTCCTGGAGCCGACCTTCGGCGTGATGGTCTATCAGGAACAGGTCATGCAGACCGCCCAGATCATGGCCGGATACTCGCTGGGCGGGGCCGATCTGTTGCGCCGGGCGATGGGCAAGAAGAAAGAAAAGGTCATGAAAAAACAGCGCCAGATCTTTCTGGATGGCGCCGACGAAAAGGGGGTCGATCCCGACAAGGCCGAAGAGATCTTCGATTTAATGGCCCAGTTTGCCAGCTACGGGTTCAACAAATCCCACTCGGCGGCCTACGCCCTGTTGACCTGCCAGACGGCGTACCTGAAGGCCCACTATCCCGTGGAGTTCATGGCGGCGCTGATGACCTGCGACCGCGACAACTCCGACAAGATCGTCGGCTTCCTCAACGAGACGAAGGCGATGGGCATCGAGGTGATGCCCCCCGACGTCAACGAGTCGGGCATGAATTTCTCGGTCTCCGACGGCAAGATCCGGTTCGGCATGGCGGCCATCAAGGGGGTCGGCCCCGCGGTGATCCGCTCGATTCTGGAGGCGCGCCAGGAGGGCGGGGCCTTCGAGTCGCTGTATGACTTCTGTGAGCGCGTCGATTTCGAGAATCTCAACAAGTCGACCATCGAAAAACTCGTCGAGTCCGGGGCCTTCGACTCGATCGGGCCGGACGAGCAGCCCGAGTGGATCGGCGACATCGCCGCCGCACGGGCCAAGATGTACGAAGCGGTCGAACAGGCGGTCTCGCGAGGCCAGAAGAAGCAACACGAAAAAGAGGTCGGCCAGAACAACCTCTTTGGCATGATGAGCGAGGATGCTCGCGAAGAGGTCCTCGAAGACACCTATCCCGATGTGAAGCCGTGGTCGGACCGCGACCTGCTCAAGCGCGAGCGCGACCGCCTCGGGTTTTACGTCACCGGACACCCCTTGGACCGCTACGACAACGACCTTCGGCTGTACAATGTGACGCACCTGGAGGACGTGGCCGACGGACGCGGCCTCCAGAAGCACGACGGCGTCACCGTCGCAGGCGTGGTCGCCGACATGACCGAGCGCCCGCTCAAGAGCGGCGACGGTCGCATGGCGTTCGTGACCCTGGAGGACCGAACCGGCCGGATCGAGGTGCTCGTCTTCAGTCGGCAGTTTGCCGCCTACGAAGAAGCCCTCAAGTCCGGCGATCCCATCCTGGTCCGTGGCGACGTCATGGTCGAGGGCGACGGCGACGCGAAGAGTCGAAAAGTTCGGGCCGACGAGATCGTGCGGCTGATTGACGCTCGCAAGGACAAGGTCAACTGGGTGAACCTGGAAGTGCGCGAAGCGGAGGTCTCGAACGGCGAACTCGACACACTTCGAGACGTCCTCCGGCGTCATCCGGGGGATTGCCGGGCCAGGATCGGCATCGAGATCGATACCGACGAAGGGGCCGGCCACGCCCGCATGGCGCTGCCGGAGGACTTTTCGGTGGAGCCGTCTAACGAACTTCTTCAGGCGATCGACAGGGTCTTTGGACGACCCGTCGTCGAGTTGGGCCGAAGCCGATGAGCACCCGTATTCATGGGATCAAGAGCACCATCAGCGTGGCCAGGTGCCCGTAAAAGATACCGGCTCCCAGCACCGCCCAGGTAACCATGAGCACCGGGTGGCGACGCATAAATCGCCCCATCCCCGGGTGCGGTCGATAGGCCTCCAGCAACTCTGGACGCTCCCGGTCGTGGCAACGTTCGAAGCGCGACTCGTTCCGTTTGACGGGCGGGAGGTCGGGCGGCGAATTCATGGGTGGTCCATCGGCACTAGGTGGAGTCAACATCGTTCAGTTGTTCAACGAGCAGGCTCGGTCGGATAATCCCGACCGCATTCGCCCTCCGACGTAGGGATGATTAGCGTGGAAGAGTTTCGACAACTTGTACGGGATACGGGCTTCGGCGCGTACGTTCTGTTCGGAGCGGCGCTGGCGTTGCTCGTGCTCGTCTCGTCGGTCTTCTACGCGCTCGTCGGGTTCTACTGGGCGATCATCGGCTACGAGATCGTGGCCATCCTGGGGGCCGGCTTTTACTGGCGAGCGATCGTCGGTCGGGAGGTGGCCGCTCCCTGGCCCGAGCTGGATGACAGCGGGATGAGTGTGGGGTCGGCCGTCCTGCTGGCCCTGACAGCCGTCGTGCTGGGGCTATGGGGCAACGCCGTCATGGGCCTCGGTGTCGATCTGTTCCCTGATACGCTCGGCCCGTATGCCGAGCAGTACCAGGCCCGCATCCGCGAGCTCCTGCTGGAGTCCGAGGGGCTCAACTGGTGGCTCGCCACCGTCGGGGTGGCCCTCGTAGCTCCGGTCTGCGAGGAGGCGCTGTTTCGAGGTTCGATCCTCCAGGAGCAACTCAAGGATGGCCGGCGCTGGCGGATTGTCGCGGCGAACGGACTGCTGTTCGGGGCCTTCCATGTCCAACCGCTGAATCTCGTGCCGCTCGCCGTCATCGGGGCCTTTCTGGCTCATGTCACCATCGTCTCCAGAAGCCTGTGGCCCGCCATCCTCGGGCACACGGTGTTGAATGTCTTCAATGGAGTCGTCATGCCCGCGGTGCTGGGGAGGTCGCTCGAACGGTCGTCGGGGACGCTGCCCCCGGAGGCCTCCGCGATGGCACGTCTGCTGAACGGCGAGCAGGGAACGCCCCTGGAGTTTGCGGCGTGGGCCCTGGTTCTCGGTGTTGTTTCTGTCGCCCTCTGGTACGCTGTTGTGCGCCTGCTGGATAACCTTCACGACGAGTCGAAAGTGTCATGAGCGATGATCGCCGTAGCAGACGCATCGAGTTTCTGGAGCAATCGGACATCCGTCGAATGAGCGAGGAATGCGCTCGCCTCGACGGTCTGAATCTCGGCCAGGGAATCTGTCCGCTGCCGAGTCCGCCGGAGGTCCTCGACGGGGCCGCGGAGGCGGTCCGGGAGGACCTGTCGACCTACAGCTCGTTTCGGGGTGCCGAGCCGTTGCGGGCTGCGATCTCGGAGAAACTCGTCAGCTACAACGGGTTGGACGTCGGTCCCGACGATATCGTCGTCACCATCGGCGCCACCGGGGCGTTCGCCAGCGCCATGCAGGGGCTGTTCGATCCGGGCGACGAAATAGCGATGTTCGAACCCTACTACGGCTACCACGTCAACGCCGCTCGAGGCGCCGGCCTGAACTGTTCATTCATTCCCCTGGAGCCGCCCACCTGGGATATCTCCCGATCGACGATCGAAGCCGGCCTCTCCGACGACACCCGCGCGATCGTCGTAAATACGCCGGTCAATCCCTCCGGCAAGGTCATGAGCCGCCAGGAACTCGAGGTCGTGGCCCGGGTTTGTCGCAAACACGATCTCATCGCCATCACCGACGAGATCTACGAGTATTTCCTGTACGGAGACCAGGATCACATCAGCCTGGCGACGCTGCCGGGCATGGACGAGCGCACCGTCACGATCTCCGGGTTCTCGAAGACCTTCGCCATCACCGGCTGGCGGCTCGGATACGCCGCGGCCCCCGAATCTCTGCTCGAGCCGATCGGGCTGGTCAACGACCTTCACTACGTCTGTGCGCCGACCCCTCTGCAACACGGGGTGGCTCGAGCGATGGAGAGGTTGTCCGAGGATTACTACACACGGATGGCGGAGGATTTCGAGACGCGACGAGACCTCTTCTGCGAGGCGCTCGAAGAGGCCGGGCTCCATCCGTACTGGCCAAATGGAGCCTACTACGTGTTGGCCGACGTACGGTCTCTGGGGGAGCCGTCCGCCCGCGATGCAGCGATGACTATTCTGCGCGAGGCCGGGGTCGCGTCGGTGCCCGGAAGCGCCTTTTTTGACTCCGAGGTCGGAGAGGGGCTCGTCCGGTTTTGCTACGCGCAACCCCAGGATGTCCTCCGTCAGGCCGCCGAGCAGTTGACCGAGACCTTCGGCTGAGCGGCGACTCCGATTCGGTCACGACTCGGCGGTTGCCCGGGCGCGCTGGAAGGCCCATCGATAAAACGCCTCGAGGTCTTCGAAGATCAGCGCGCGCTCGGGTGGGCTCTCGACGCCCTGACCGCCCACGATGAGCTCGATATCGGCGGGGAGCCGGGCCGCCATGCTCTGAAGGCCTCGGCGCGTCGATTCCGGGTCGGCTGCAATACTCAGGCTGATGGCCACCGCCTCTGCGCGGGCCTCGGCGGCGGTCACGATGTCGTCGACTGGTGTGTTCGGCCCCAGAAACAGGATGCGCCAGCCCGCCATCGCCAGGACAGTGGCGGCCATCTGCAGACCCAGTGCGTGTTCTTCGCCGGGCGGCGTCGTGCAGACGACTCGCGGACCCTGGGATCGGTCGCTGAGGGGGCGCCACTGGTCGGTCAAAAAGTCACGCAGCACCTCACTGGCGTAGTGCTCGTGTACCACGTCGATCCGACCCGAGGCCCACGCATCGCCGACTTCGCTCAGAAAGGGGCTGACGCGTTCTCGCAGAAAGTCGAGACCACCCAGTCGGTTCCAGGCGTTGCGAAAGTGCATCTGCAACGACTGTCCATCCAGCGAATTCGCCGATTCGATCCAGTCGTCCCTCCAGGAGTCGTCTTCCGGGGCACCCGGCGCCTCGGGGATCTCCGGGCTCGTATCGGAGGCCTGGAGCAGCTCCCGGAGGGCGTCGGTGGTTTCCCCGACGACATCGGAGGGGCGGTGGCCCGCCTCGAGAGCGCGCTGGGTCAGTCGAAGCCGCTCGACGATCGACGGATCGTAGATGCGATGTCCGGCGTCATTTCGGTCGGGATCGGGAAACCCGTACCGACGCTGCCAGGTCCGCAGAGTCCCCTTGGGAATGCCCGTGGCCCGGGAGAGGGCTCCGATGTTGAGGGTGCGGCTGGAAGTCACGTCGTCGGCTCCGGGAGAACTCGCACGTCGTTCGGCGAGGGATGGTATCCGGCAGGGAGCCGATTTGTCGAGTACCCCTGTTCACCGGGTCGGGCTGGTCAATCTTTGAACAGGTCTGATGAGACGTCGCTGCAAGAGGGAGAGCCGTCGAGCCGAACCATCTCGAAGAAGCTTCTGTCCGAGTCTTCGTGGGGTTCAGTCGGCGGCTGATCGCCCAGGAAGATACTTGTCGAACCCAGGACTTGCTGCTCGGTCGACCATCGTACGTCTCCCCGGATGCGCTCCTCGCTAAAGATCGTCCCCGAATAGGCATCCCAGCCGCGCTGAACCACGAAGATTTTTCCGTTTACCATGCCGCGAATCTTGACGGTCAGTCCCGGGCGTCCATCGTCATCGCCGTCGACGACGCGGGGGTCGTCGGTCGAGGTCGGCAGGCGCTCCGAGGTCGGTTCTCTGAGCCGGGCACCGACGACATTAAGCACCCGGTCGACCTCCAGGCGCCAACGGTTGTCGCGTCGAGTCAACTCCCCGGTGCGCGTCGAATCGGGCAGCGCGTCGGCAAAGGCGTCCGGAATGATGGTCCGGACCTTCGTGAAATCGCTGTCGACGTCGACATCGCAGACCTGGCTCTTCAGGGTCAGTTGCCGCCCATCCTGGGTGACGCGAATCAACAGATAGTTGATCGTCTCGTTGGTCACCGTGCCGACGAACGGGGGATCGGAGACCGCCGTCAAGACCATCTTTTGCGCCCACCATCCGTCCAGCTCGGGCAGCGCCTCGGAGGACATGCGGTACTCCGAGGCGTAGGTCGGCGAGACGGCGGCGGTGGTCACCAGCAGAAGACACGTACTGAGAATCAGCGGTACAAGTTGGCGATGGGGGCCTTTCATCGCGAACCTCTCTGTAGCTATGAGTTGCCGACGCGTTGCTCCGCCCAGCGATAAAATGCGTCCAGGGAATCGAAACGGACAATATCTTCGAGGTCTTGCGGCGCCCCCATTCCTCCGGCGACCAGATCGACCTCCGAATCGACGGTGCGCCGCAGTGCGGTCAGCGAGTCTCGGGCCTCTTCTGGATCAAAGGCTGCGGCGATGCTCAGGAACACGGCGCCCGCTCCATCGACGCGTGAGGCATGTACGATGTCACCCAGGGGGGTTCGCGGACCCAGAAAGATAATTTGCCACCCGGCCATCGCGAGTACAACGGCCGCCAAGTGGAGGCCGAGGGCGTGATCCTCACCCGGCAGGGTGGCCAACACGGCCTTCGGCCCGTTCGAGCGGTCACTGAGTGGCCGCCATTGCGAAGACAGAAAGTCGCGCAGCGTCTGGCTGGCGTAGTGCTCATGGACGATTCCGAGTTCGCCGTCACGCCAGCTCTCTCCGATGTTGGCGAGGAACGGGGCGGCCCGCTTCTGTAAAAACGCCAGTCCGCCGAGTCGATTCCATTCGTTGCGAAACAAACGGCCCAGATCGTCGCCGTTCAACGAGGTCGCCGCCCCCATCCACGCCGACAGCCAATCCTCGCCTGCCGATGTGTCGTCTTCGGCCTGTGGAGTCGTCGCTGCCTGGGACGCGGGCATCGAAGACGCCGAGGTGTCGGGCTGGGCCCCGGGCGATTCGTTCCCATTGGTCTCGTCGGATATCTCCGGGATGGCCGACAGGTCGACCAGTGACTCGAGCTGGCTGCGATCCAGGCTCACAATATCCGAGGCGCGGTGGCCCGCATCCAGGGCCTGGTCGATAAGGCGTAAGTGGTCGACGACATCGGGTTGATAGACCCGGTGGCCCGACCCGTTGCGCTCGGGTGAAGGAAAGCCGTATCGACGTTCCCACGTCCGCAACGTCGCCGTCGGAATACCGGTCGCCTTGGAGATCGCCCCGATACTCATCCCCGAAGAAGATTGAGACTGTTCCTCGCGCATATTGGTCGATGGTCTGGAGCAATGGAGGCTCGGGCGAGACAAAGGTTGCTCTCCGGACTTCAGGAGGCGTCCTTGAGGTAGTTTTTCTGAATACGCTCTCGAAGGCCGACGCGCATCCGGTGAAGCCGGGCCTTGACCGCGGGGACGGTCAGGTCGAGTTTTTCGGCCACCTCCTCTTTGGACTTCCCGTCGAGCTCCATGTCGACGTAGACCGTCTTGTTCTTTTCTTTGGAGTCCTTCAGGTACGCCTTGACCTCTTCGACGACGTCCTTGAAGGCGAGCTTTTCATCGGGCAGATCCGTCTCCTCATGCTCCGATTCGTTGTTCAGTACCGCCGTCAGGGTGTCGTCTTCCATGGGCACGGGGTGGCGCTTGTACTTTCGGGTCTTCATCCGCGCCTCGTTGATGGCGATGCGATACATCCAGCTCCACAGGGCGCTGTTGCCCCGGAATGTGTCGATCTTGGTGTAAACCTTCCAGATGACATCCTGCGTGACCTCTTCGGCGTCCCACTTGTCTTTGACGTTGGACCGGACGACCGAAAAGATTCGGTCATGGTATTCGTCATACAGCGCCTCCACGGCTTCGGGATCGTTTTCTTCGAGACGTCTGATCAGTTCTTGCTCTTCCATGATTACACCTGCCGATACGGGGAGTGTGGCCTCTCCAACACTGTCCAGACGCAAATATGAACAACGTTTGAACAGGTGTCAAGTAGAAATGAATAAGTTTATGCCCTGGTCAGGGGGAAATAGGGGTCATGAGGCCTCTTTGAATATGTTTTGAACAGGTTTCTGGAGAGGGTGTCAGCGGTCGAACAGGAAGGCGGCCGCCTCGCGGGGGGCCTCCTGAAGCAACAGGTGGCCCGCGCCCTCCAGAATCTGGACTTCGGCGTCGGGCCAGGTGGCTCCCCAGGCCTCTACGCTTTCGCGGACGGCCTCGAAGGTCCGGTCGCCGCGCAGAATGCGCTTCTCGCCGGGGATGTCCGCGTAATCGCGGGCCTTGCCGGCCTCGTCAAACAGGGTCAAATACCGCATGGGCACCCACAACGGCGAGCGTTTGAACGATGCGAGCATGTCGGTCGACTCTTGGCGCTGGCCGGCGAGGGCGCGGTTGGTAATCGCACGACCGACGGGGTTGCCGAAGGCTGACCAGTAAAATAACGACCCGACGACCGGGGTCAAAAAGATGCTCAGATAAGAGGGCACCCAGGCGAAGGGTTCGACCAGCAGAAATTCGTCGATGCGACGCCGAGCCGTACGGGCGACGTACAGTCCGATGATCGCGCCGGAACAGTTGCCGAGAATCGAGAATCGATCGATGCCGCGCTCGTCGATGGCGTCGACAATCTGGCGGCCGACAGCCGGAAGCGACCACTCTTCGGGCGCCGGGGAATCTCCGTAGCCCGGCAGTCCGAAGGCGAGGATCGAGACGTCCGATGGGAGGTGCGGCTCCAGCGAGGCGAAGATGCCGCTGCCGCCGTTCCAGCCGTGGAGTCCGACGAAGACCCGGGGGCCGTCGCCGTATCGAACTGAATGCAAGTCGCTCATGGGGCCTCAGCTCTCTGTCGGCGGGGGGTTGCAACCGGGCAGCCCGTCGAGGTGTCGGTGTAAGGCAGGGTCGTGGGTGACCGACGGTTTCGTGGCTGCCAGCGATGTCGCCGTGATGGCTTCGCCGACCCGTGCCGTCTTCTCCCACCAGGGGACGACCGTCCGTCCATGCATCGGGTTGCCGTCGTGTTCGCGCAGGAGCCGACGACCGATGCTCCGGTACAGTCGGCTGGCCGCCATGATGCCGACCCTTGAGCGCAGGGGAATATAGGCCATCCCGGCACGCGCACTCTCGTAATAGCGCTCCGCGATCTCGAGCAGATCTCGCACGACGGCTGCCACGGCCTCCTCGTCGGCGCGATCCTCGAGCAGCGCTTGCTGGGAGGTGCCCGCGTAGCGCAGTCGCGTTGCCGGCAGATAGACTCGACCGCGGCCGGCATCCTCCAGCACGTCTCGACAGATGTTCGTCAACTGCATCCCCACCCCGAGATCGACCGCGAAGGCGCGGGCCTGCGGGGCATCGGCTCCGACGACGGGCGCCATCATTAATCCCACGGTTCCCGCCACCCGATAACAGTAGCGAAACAGGTCGCGATCGTCGTCGAATCGCACGGTCCCCAGGTCCGAGGCCACGCCGCGGATCAACTCACGGGCGGCATCGAGTTCGATTCCCAGTCGCTTGGCGATCGTCAGGAACCCGGCGGTCACGGCGTCGGGTTCGAGGTCTCCATCGAGCTGGGCCCGCAGGCGATCGACGGCGTCGCGGGCGGCGCGCTCGTCGTCGGCTTCGTCGACCGAATCGTCGACCCGGCGGCAGAACGCATACAGGATCGCCGCGTCATCGCGGCGGTCCTCGGGTAGCAGCCGTGATGCCCAACTGAACGAACGAGAGTGTCGGGCCAGGATCTCCCGACTGAGTTGTCGAATGTCACGGTCGCGCATCGCGAGCCACGGGGCCTCGAGTGAGCTCTACTCGCCGGCTCTCGCATACTCGGTATCGCCTGAGCGCCACAACCTCTCTGGAGCCGGCTCGATGAGATTGTCCACAACCTTCGCGGAGTTGACGACTCCGGGAAGGCCGGCTCCGGGGTGAGTCCCGGCGCCGACGAAGTAGAGTCCGTCCACATCCTCGGAGACGTTGTGATAGCGCATCCAGGCCGACTGTGACAGCCGCGGCTCCGGTCCGAATCCCGCTCCGGCTACCGACCGAAGTTCGGTCTCGAAGTAGTCGGGCGTCACAAAGAAATCGGTCGTCAGGTGGTCCCGCAGTCCGGGCAGATGCTCGCGCTCGAGCTTCGAGAGGATGCGCTCGAAATATGGGCGCCCCCGTGTCGACCAGTCGATCCCGCTGCGATTGTTCGGCACCGGGGACAGCACGTAGAAGGTGTCGCCACCCTCCGGCGCCAGGCTCGGGTCGGAGGCCGTGGGACGGTGGAGGTACAGGGAAAAATCGTCGGCCAGGATTTTTCGCTCGAAGATGTCCTCCAGAAGCTCCCGATACCGCTCGCCGAGAATGATCTCGTGGTGGCGGATATCGTCGTACTGTCGATCCGTTCCGAAATACCCGACAAACAGGCCCATCGACTGGCGAGTCAGCCGGGTCCGAAGCGAGCCGTTCCAGGTCAGATGTTCGCTGTCGATCATGTCGCGGTAGACGTACGACGGATCGGCGTTCGAGATGACGAAACTCGCCGGCAGCCGCTCCCCCGTCGCCGTCTTCACGCCCGTGGTCCGGCCCTGGTGGTCTACCTCGATCTCCTCGACCGGCGTTCCGTAGCGTATCTCGACGCCTTCGTCTTCGAGCAATTGGGTCAATCCGTGGACGATCGCGGTGGTGCCACCCTTTGCGAAGTGGACTCCCCACTTTCGTTCGAGCCAGTGGATCAACATGTAGATCGAGGTCACCCTGAACGGATTTCCGCCGACCAAAAGCGGCTGGAACGTGAAGACGCGGCGAAGCCGCTCATCCTCGATGTAATCGGAGACCAGTCCGTAGACCGATTTGTAGTTTCGGAGCCGGATCATGTCGGGGATGACCCGAAGCATGGTCCCCAGCTCGGCGAACGATTCGTCGACGAGTTGCTCGTAGCCGATCTCGAAGATGTCGCGGGCATGCTCGGCGAGTTTTCGGTAGCCGTCGACATCCCGAGGGTTGAAGGCGGCGATCTGATCGAGGAGTTTTTCCTCGTCGTCGACGTAGTCGAAGTGGGTGCCGTCGTGGAATTTGACCCGGTAAAACGGGTCGACGGGCATCAGCTCGTAGTAGTCCTCCCGGTCGCGCCCGAACAGTTCGAAGAGTTCGTCGAACAGGTGAGGGGCGGTGATGACGGTCGGACCGGCGTCGAAGGTGTGTCCCTCGCGATGAAAGACACCTGCCCGTCCGCCCGGCTGATCGCGTGCTTCGAGGATGGTGACCTCGTAGCCCTTGGCCCGCATGCGAGCGGCGGCGGCGAGGCCTCCGAAGCCCGAGCCGATGACAATGACCGATTGTTGGTTCATTCCGATTCCTGTGTGGTGGCGGTGGTCGATGCGGTCATCGATGAGATGCTCCCGCCCCTCGTCGAGTTACACATCAATCCGACTCCCGGGCGCGACGCCGAGGCAATTTCCACCAGGGTGTCTCGGGATGAGCGTGGTGCTCCCAGTGGTAGCCGAAGTGATAGCAGGTCAGAAAGGACAGCCAGGGAGAAAAGTCGTTGGTCGTCGCATGGTGCGCGTCGTCGAACCCGTCTTCGGGGCGTCGATGGGGAAGATACGTGCCAAAGTAGAAGAGCTGCAGCGTACTGAGCAGCGAAGGGGCGACCCACAGAAGGTTGAGGTTCCAGAGGCTGACCCCGGCCAGGTGGTGAAGGATGTTGAAAGCCACCGCCATCCCGATGAATTGCCAGATGCCCATGTATTCCCGAAGAAAGCCGGCGTACCAGGGCCAGAATCGGTCCGCTCCTCCGTCGTGAAAATCGGGGTCGTCCTCCGTGACGGGGTCGTCGTGGTGATCCCAGTGCTTGCGCCGCAGTGTGTCGTAGTCGAACAGCGCGTACAGCTTGATGGCCGCCCACCCCAGGGCATCGTTGACCCGCGAGTCGGCCGGGCAGACCGTGCCGTGCATGGCATCGTGGCCCGTGATGAAGAGTCCCGTGTGCAGAAATGTCTGAACCATCACGGCGCCGGCGATCCACAGCGGCGAGGTCGCGGGGACATCCCACCCGAGAATCCAGATCAGGTGCGCCGTCCATGCCGAAAGGAGTCCGACGGCGGCGACCACCCCCACGACGCTGTTCCGAGTTGTGTGGGGTCGGTTCATTGTCGATTCGGTATCAGAGCGCGGACGAGATGGTATGCCTCGCGAGAGAGTGCCCGGCGCAGCAGCTCCCCTCGAAGCCCGATGGAGGCATGACGGAACACCGTCGCCATGATGCGGGCCGTTGCGGCGGGCGAGCCCTCACCGGACATATAAACACCCCAGTCGGTGCGGTCGAGCTGAAAGAACGCCTCGAAGAAATCGCGCAGGACGTCGGCCTCGAGTCCGAGCAGCGTCTCCAACCCGAACGAGAGGAGGTGTCGCGTGCGGCGAAGCTCGGAGGGCCAGACGGATGTCCAGACGCGAGTGGCCCGCCGATCGACCGACGAGAGTCGTCGGACGGAGTCAGCCGCTGCGCCCGCGACCCTGTCGGCGCGGCCCAACATCGGTCCCACCATATAGCCGGTGGCGGGATGGACCATGCCGGCGGCGGCCCCGAATCCAACGACGGGTTGGTCGGACGTCGGCAGCGGCTGGCCCATCGGAAAACTGACCCGCTCGGTCTCGATGACCCGATCGACGGTCACCCCCCGAGCAGTCATCCGGCGATTCAGCCGCTCCTCGAGGGTGTCAAATTCGACCGGAGGTCGCGCGACCAGCGACGTCTCCTCCAAAAAATACCGCTGGTCGTCGAGCTGCATTGCGTACAAAAACGTCGGCTCCCGATCCGCGTCTCCAGCCAGATAGTCGCTGCGATAATCCATCAGAGTCATTCGGCTGTCGCCGGGGATGGGGTCGCCGGTGACGTCAGCGACGATGCCCCAGGCCCTCTGGTAGCCGGGGTCTCCCTGCGGTGTCTTCAGCAACGTGGGCCGATGGCCCGTTGCATCGAAGACGAGCGTTGCCTCCCACGTCCTCTCCCCGCGACCGCGGACAACCAAGGTCTCTTCGGAGCTGCGCTGGTATCCCGTCGCGACCGCCGAGATTTCCTCCACATTGCCAGCACGTGCACGCTCTCGCATCGATGCGCGAAGTGCATCGTTGTCGATGAGTGCGTACTCTCGGTCGAGTCGATGAGGTCGATGCTCTCCGGTGGCGACGTTGGGATCGTGCCAGATGTAGTCGGCGCAGTCGGCCTCATCGGCGGCTTCCAGCTCGTCGAGCCACGCCCCGTAGGTATTGGGCCACGGCGCGGGATGTCTCGGGGACAACAAGCCGATCCGCAGGTCTGGCGCCCGGTCTGCCAACGCCGCGCTCAATGCCAGCCCCGAGGGGCCGGCGCCGGCGATAAGAATGTCGTAGGTGGGCTCGATCATGGATTTCGGCGCATTGCGATGTTAGCCAAAGGGAGGATGCAGAAGCCAAGGCTTACGTTCCATACCGGCTGGCGACAACAGACTCGGTTGCAACTGAATGCGACGCACTGCATCCCAGTCACTGCGAATCCGTGTGTCTCTCGTTTGCAGGACGTCGATGATCTCGATCCGCCAACCCGAACAACCACTCGCTCGCGGCTATCTGGAAGCCCGCGGAGGCTTTGCCTGGTGGTATCTCGACCTGGTCGATCAGGCGGGAAACGGGATCGTGGTTATTTGGTCCTATGGACTCCCGTTTCTGCCGAATTACGCGTCGAGAGCTCGTGAAGGGAGCGCCGAGCCGGCCGGCGAGCGGCCGAGCCTCAACGTCGCCGTCTACCAGGGCGGCGAACTCGACTGTTATTTGCTCCAGGAGTATCCGACCGACGAGGTCCAGTGGGATCGAGATGCCGGCACCTTCCGATTCGGGGCGACGCGCTGCGTCTCTCGCATCGAAGATGGGCGCCGCCAGGTCAGAGTTGAACTCGATGCGCCGGTCCCGGGTAGCGGCGAGCGGCTGCGCGGCAGCATTCGAGCCGAAGGCGCCTCTCCCTTGGTGTCCGAGGGCGGATTCGACGTCGGTCCCACCGAGGACGGCGCCAGCCACGAGTGGAGCCCCCTGGCCGTACCCGCACGAGGAAGCGTCGACCTGAGGGTCGGCGAGACGGAGTATCAATTTGACGGGGCCGCCTATCACGATCGAAACGCGGCAAATCTGCCGTTGCATGAGCTCGGCATCGAACGTTGGATCTGGGGCCGTCTGCCGATGGGGGAACGCGAGAGCATCTTCTATGCCCTCTGGCCGGAGGATGGCGGGGACCCCGAGTGTTTCGCGCTGTCGATCGATCAGGGTGGAACGGTCGAGGTCGAAACCGATCTCCACCTGGAGGAGCGCGACGGTTACCGCACGATGGGGGGCCTGGAGTGGCACCGCGATCTGCGAGTGAGCCGTTCAGGACACGATGGCCATCCCGCCGGCAGTGTCGTCCGGTTGCGTCAACGAGACGTCGTCGACAGCGGGCCGTTCTATATGCGGTTTATCACCGAAGGGGTGGCCGACGATGGCACTCCGACGCGCGGCTTCAGCGAATTGATCCGGCCGGGACGCATCGATTTGAGCCGTCACCGTCCCCTCGTGCAGATGCGGGTGCACCGCCTCGACGAAGACGAAAATTCGATGTGGCTCCCCCTGTTTACAGGTCCCAAAAAGGGGCGGATCAAACGACTGGTCCGCCACACCCTCGAGGGACCGATCACCGATATGCTGAACTCGTGACGACGGCATGCTTCCCATCGATACAACGCTCTGGTTTGTGGTGCTGACGGCGCTTCCCGCGCTGGCTGCCGGAGTAACCCTCTACAACCTGTCGACGTGGCCGCGCGGCCGAGCAGACGGTTCGTTTGACGGCGACGTCTCGGTTCTGGTTCCGGCCCGAAACGAGGCCGAGTCGATCGATGCGACGCTCCGGTCGATCATCGAGGCCGAGACCAGAGTCGACGAGATCCTCGTCTACGACGACCGCTCGACCGACGCGACTCCCGGAAAGGTCCAGTCCTGGGCCGCGCGCGACGATCGAATTCGTTTGATCGACGGCCGGCCCCTTCCGAAGGGGTGGGTCGGAAAGCCGCATGCCTGTCACCGGATGGCGCAGCAAGCCCGGGGCGATATACTCGTCTTCCTGGATGCCGATACTCGAATTCTGCCGGGTGGTCTCGCCCGCCTGGGAGACCTGATGAGCCGGTGGACGGACGTCGGACTCTTCACGGCCATGCCTCGCCAGCAGATGGTCACCTTCTTCGAGCGATTGATCGTCCCGCTGCTGCACCTGACGTACACGAGTTGGCTGCCATTGACGCTGATATGGCAGACCGACGACCCGCGTCTTTTGGCTGCCAACGGCCAGTTGATGGCGATTCGACGCGAATCCCTCGAGGCCGTCGGCGGATTTGCTTCGGTGCGGGATGCCGTCGTCGATGACATGGCCCTCTCCAGACGTTTCAAAGAAGCTGGCGAGGGGGTCCTGTTTGCCGACGGATTCAAGATGGCGACGTGTCGGATGTACGAATCGGGCGCCGAGATCTGGGAGGGGTTTTCGAAGAATCTCTACGAGGGGGTCGGTGGTGGCCCCTTTCGACTCTTGGCGATCGTCGGGCTCTATCTAGCTGCATTTGTGCTCCCGTGGGTGGTCACAGCGCTCGCGGCGGTCGGGGTTCTTGTCGATCCGCTCTGGCTGAGCGCCGGGTTGACCGGCGTCGGACTCAACGTGGTGCTCCGCGCCGCACTGGTGTGGCGATTTCGGCATCCCTTCGAGGGGGTTCTGTTGCATCCATTTGCCGTTGTCTCGCTCGTGGCCATTGCCTTCAATTCCTGGATCTGGAGCGCCAATGACTCGATTCAGTGGGCGGGTCGAACCTATCGTGGCCGCCGGGACGGAGGTTGAAGATGAGCCGTGATGATACCGTCACCGTCGCCGTGGTGGGTGCCGGCATGGGTGGGCTCTCGGCCGCGATTCACCTGGCCGCGTGCGGCCATCGAGTCACCGTGCTCGAACGAGCCAGCGAGCCGGGCGGAAAGGTCGGCCGGGCGCAGCACGATGGCTGTTTCTTCGATACCGGGCCGACCGTGCTGACGATGCGAGAGGTCCTGGACGATCTCTTCGGCGAGGCTGGTTCCTCTCTCGATGATCACTTGAACTTGATCCAGCACGAGCCGGAATTTCGATACCACTTCGACGACGGGACGAGTCTGGAGGTGGGAGCGACCTTTGAGTCCACCGTCGAACGGGTTCGAAGGACTCTGGGCTCAAAGCCCGCCGATGAATTCGCCGACTTCATGGATTACAGTCGATCGATCTGGGAGGCCGCTGCACCGAACTTCATCTTCAGCGAGGCTCCCTCCGTCGGCTCGATGGTCAAGCTGGGGTTTCGCCAAATGTCGGCGATTCGCGACATCGACCCGATGACCACGATGTGGAAGGCGATTACCTCGCGGGTCGATTCGCCACATCTACGGAAGATGCTGGCCCGCTACGCCACCTACAACGGCTCGGATCCCCGTCAGGCGCCCGCCACGTTGAACTGTATTTCTTGGGTCGAACTCGGACAGGGAAGCTGGGGCATCGAGGGCGGCATGTTTGAACTGCCTCGAGCCCTCCACCGCCTCGCCACATCTATGGGTGTGACCTTCCACTTCGATGCCGACGTCACGTCGCTTCGTCGACGCTCCGACCGATGGGCTGTGGAGATGTCCGACGGGCGGGCTCCGATGGAGGTCGACTGCGTGGTCGCCAACTCCGAGGTCTCCCACCTGTCCGATGATCTGCTCGGCACTGCGGAGAGCGGCTGGACTCCGAGCTCCACGCCCTCGTCTATGTCCGGCTGGAATGCGGTGCTTCGAGTGCGGCGACGCCCCCGTGCTGTGCGCCCTTCCCACCAGGTCGTGTTCCCGCGTGACTACATGGCCGAATTCGAGGACATCTTCGACCGTGGCATCTCTCCGGCGGATCCGACGGTGTATGTGTGCGCGCAGGAGAAGGCCCACATGCGCGAGGGTTGGTCGGATCACGAGCCCCTCTTCGTGATGGCGAACGCCCCGCCGCTTTCGTCGAGTGAGATGCCCGAGCCCAGCCCGGAGGCCGCCAGTTGGGACGACCTTCGCCGTCGCGTGCTGAGACGCCTGGCGACGACCGGTCTTATCGACGAGGATGAAGCGGACGAAGACGCGGTGGTGTGGGAGCGGACTCCCATCGAGCTCGCCCGCCGCTTTCCCGGCTCGCGCGGTGGCATCTACGGGGCGTCGTCGAACTCGAAGATGGCCGCCTTCAATCGCCCGGCCAATCGTGTCGACGCGCTGGACGGTCTCTACCTGGCGGGCGGATCGGCCCATCCGGGTGGCGGCGTTCCGATGTGTCTGCAATCGGGCAAGCTCGCTGCCCGGGCGTTGCTCGAAGATCACTGACCGAGCTCGTATTCGAGGGCCTCTTTCAGATCTCGCCAGGCCCATTCGTAGCCGGCGTCCTCGAGCTTTTTCGGCCGGGCGCGAACCCCGGACAACAACGCCTCTTCACCCATCTGGCCAAACAGGAGTTTGACGCCGAATTCCGGTACGGGGATCCACGTCGGCCGCGACAGGACATCGCCGAGTATCTGGGTGAACTCGCTGTTGGTCACGGTCTGGGGGGATACGGCGTTGACGGGCCCCTCGAGCGAGTCCTCAAAGAGTGCGAAGTGAATGATTCCGACGACATCGTCGATGTGCACCCAGGGAAAATACTGGTTCCCCGAACCGATGCGGCCCCCGACGCCCATCTTGAATGCGGGAAGCATCGTTTTGAGTCCGCCCCCGTCGGCCGAGAGGACGAGCCCGAAGCGGGTGTGAACTGTGCGGATCCCCGCCTGGCGAGCCGGGTCCGCCGCACGTTCCCACTCCTGACAGACGTCGGCCAAGAACCCGTCGCCCGGACCGTCGGATTCGTCGACGGGGTCTGTCCCCCGGGCGCCGTAGTAATCGATGCCCGAGGCCGACACCAGCACGTCCGGTGGATCCTCCAGATCGGCGAGGGCCTCGCTGAGAAGTCGAGTCCCCTTTCGTCGACTCTCCATGATCCGATGCTTCTTGGCGTCGGTCCACCGTCCGAAGATGTTCTCGCCGGCGAGGTGGACCACCGCATCGACCCCCTCGAGCGCATCGGCGTCGATCTCTCCCTCGTCGATATTCCAGTAGATTCCATCGCCGGATTCGGCCTCCTCACGGCTCCGCACCACCGGGCGCACCTCGTGGCCGCCCGTGGTCAAGAAGTGGCTCAGGTGGCCCCCGATCAGTCCCGAGGCTCCGGTGATGGCCACGGTGAGCGTTCGATCGTCGGAGATAGAAGCATGTCTCATAAGGTCGAGTCGGCTTCGAGTGTGACGAAATTCGAACATGCGCTGGAGCATACGACGGGTCATACCGCCGCCGACGAGTCGACCCAGCGGGCCCATGGGCAGCTCGTAGTCGATGTGGTCGGTCAGCCGGCACTGGTCCGGACCCTCGGGTTCGAATGTATGCGTGTGGGTCCAGGCGGCAAAGGGACCCCGGATCTGTTCGTCGACGAATTGGCGTCCTTCGATGAAGTCGCGGTGGTTGGCCACCCATCGAAGCCCAACCGGCCCCTGGTAGACCTTCATCGTCAGGGTCTCGCCCTCGGCAATTCCGTCGGGCTCGTCCAGGACGCGCACCCGCTGAAACGGGGGCACAAGACGATGAAAGGCGCCGGGACGCATGTGCCAGCGATACAGCTCGTCGGCCGTCACCGGCAGGAGGGTCGATTTCTCAAATTCCATCGGGATCTCCAGGAGGTCGAGTGTCGAGTCGATCTGTCACCGTCTGCAGCTCGCCGCGATAGCTCTCCAGTTCCGAGTCTTCAGAGAGTCGACTCGCTGCGATGTCGCCGAAGGCGCCGAGTCGGGTCTCGTCGCGGCGGATCTCCAGGTAGGGTCGCCCCCTGGGGTCGTCGTCGATGTGCAGCCCAACGTGGTCCGGTTTAAATTCTCGATGTTCGACGACCGCCGGCGTCCGTGAGAGGCGTCGAAGTTCGAGGGTCTCCAGAACCAGCCGCCCCTCTTCGACCGAAAGTTGTCGGAATCGCGGCGCCGAGCGAAGGGTCGCCACGGCGAGTCCGACGACCGTAAATAAGATCGGGCCCCAGATCGAGAGCGCACCGATAGACCCGGTCTCGGAGGGCCCCAGGACCAGGGTAAAGAAGTAGATGAGCGCCGCCAGACCGCTGGCGAAGACCAGAACCAGCAGCAACGAGAAGATCGAAGAGCCCTGTCTGGACTGTTCGAGCGAGGGGCGCGAGGAGACGGCAAGACCCTCCCCTTTGGCGGCGTCAATCTTCAACCGATCCATCGTCAACGGGTCCTCTGTGGTCACGGTGCGGCTACATCGGGCGGTGGTCAGTCCGACATCGGCGCGACGTCGGGCAATTCCCATGTAGGCGCATACTCGAAGATCAGCCATGTTTCCAGATGCTGAACTTCGGGACGGGTGGTGAACTGTTCGAGCACGAAGTCCCTCAGGTGGTCGGCATCCCGGACCGCCACGTGAATCAGAAAGTCGTGTTCGCCGGCCAGGTGGTACAGCGAGACGACCGGCTCACGCTCCAGGGCATGACCCCGGAAATCCTCGACACGATCCTTGGAGTGTTTCTGCAGTCGCACTGCGATGAGGGCCTGGATGCCCGCCCCGATGGCCTTGGCATCGACCTCGGCGTGGACGCCTTTGAGCGCGCCCGAGTCCCGGAGAGTGTCGATGCGTTCGTGTACCGTCGACGGTGCCAGATCCACCTGATCTGCGATGTCCCGGGTGGTCATCCGGCCGTCCTGGCGCAGCAGAGTCAGGATTTCGAAGTCTGTTCGGTCGAGGTCCCATTTCATGACCGGAATCCGTGGTTTGTTCGGTAGAGATGCGGTCTGTCGGCGTTATTATTAGTAAAGTCCGATGAAGGCGAACAAACATCGAGAACGAGGATACGACATGTCCGACCATTCGTCACATACGACCGGCGTTCACGCGGGCCGTCATGACCTGGCCGACCAGGGGACCCATGCCCCTCCGCTCGACCGTTCGACGACCTATCCGATACGCGACCTGGATCGGGGCTCCGAGAGCATCGATGCTCTGTCGGATGGCAAACCGCCGAAGGGGAACTCGATCTACCAGCGACTTCACAACCCGACCGTCGCCCGCTTCGAAGAGGCGATGGCCGAGATGGAAGGCGCCGAGGCCTCGGTTGCATTCAGCTCGGGCATGGCCGCCGTGTCGGCGAGCCTCTTGGCGGCAAAGCAGGAGGGGCGCCACATCGTCGCCGTCCGGCCACTGTACGGTGGAACGGATCATCTTCTCGACAGCGGCTTGTTGGATGTGGAAGTCTCCTGGTCCCAGGCCTCGAAGGTCGAGTCCGCGATCGAAGCCGACACGTCGATGGTCTTCATCGAAACCCCGGCCAATCCCACCCTCAAGCTCGTCGACATCGAGCGAATCGTCGGCCAGGCCGGTGACGTCCCGGTTCTGGTCGACTCGACCTTCGCGACTCCGGTCCTCCAGCAGCCGCTGAACCACGGGGCGGCCCTCTCGTTGCACAGCGCCACGAAGTTCATCGGCGGGCACGGGGATCTCATGGGTGGGGTCGTCTGCGGCTCCCAAGCCTGGGCGCGCCGGCTGCGACGGGTGCGAAATGCGACCGGTGGATCGATGGAGCCACGCACGGCGTACGACTTGCATCGTGGTCTGCAGACGCTCCCGGTCCGTATCGAGCGAGCCCAACAGACGGCGGGCCGGCTCGTCGAACGACTCGCCGAACACCCGGCCGTATCGGACGTATACTACCCGAGTCGGGGCGGGCGACAGAAGCGCGAGATCGTCGACCGCCAGATGGCCGGCCCCGGCAGTATGGTCGCCTTCGAATTGCGCGCGGGCTACGAGGCGGCTGCATCGGTGATGCACGACGTGTCGCTGATGACGCCGGCGGTGAGCCTCGGGTCGACCGACACGCTGATCCAGCATCCCGCCGGCCTGACTCATCGATCGGTCGAGCAGGCCGATCGCGAGGCCGCCGGCATTACCGAGGGACTGTTGCGACTGTCGGTCGGACTGGAAGACCTCGAAGATCTCTGGGAGGATCTGCAGGGTGCACTGCCGGCTGAAACCTGAGGTTTCGGCGCCGATCCGTGCTTTTCGGAAATGGTCGGCCCGGTACATTTGTCTTCTCGATGGACGACAAATGATGCATGCCGGCCCGGGGGCGAGGTCGGAGGTGCCTGAAAACGTGACGTGAATCGTGTGGGAGAGATGGATGTCAGAACGGGCCGAGGACGTACTCGATGAACTCGACAGGTATCAGCTCAGTCCCTGGCGAGCCCGGGACGCACTAAAGGTGATACTCGAGGGCGACAGCCCGGCACTGATCGCGCGTGCCCTCGAGCATACGACGCCGTTGATCGATTGTGACGAGATGGCGCAGCGGCATGCTCGTCTGGTGGCTGACGAAGCGCTCGATCCGGCCATCCGCGGGCGTGCCGCGCTGGCGCTCGGGCCGAGTCTGGAGCACTGTGCATTCGGCATGTGGGACGAGGAGTTCCATGCGCCCCCCTTGAGTCGGGGGACGTTTGCAGACCTCAAGGCGCAGTTTCGCAGCCTTTACTTCGATGCCTCTCAGCCGTCGTCGTTGCGCAGGCGGGTGCTCGAGGCTTCGGTCCGCGCTCCAGAGTCGTGGCAGGTCGGTGCCATCCGGGCTGCGTGGATGACCGACAACACCGATTGGCGCAAGACCGCCGTGGTGGCCATGGGGTGGCTCGACGGATGGGAGTCCGAATTGAGCGACGCGCTTCAGGCCGACGACGCGGGCGTCGTCACCGAGGCGATCCGTTCGGCCGAAAGGTCCAACGATGTCGTCGGGTTCGGTGGGCACTGCCTGCAGCACGCCCTCGACACAAAGGCGCCGGTCTCGATGCGGATCGTCGCCATCGAAGCGCTTCCCAGCGTACGGGGCTCCGAGGTCGCCGAGGTGCTGAATACCCTCTCCAAAGACGAGGACCCTCGGATCTCCGAATCCGCCTCCTGGGCGAAAGAGGAGTGGAAGATCCGGGAGTCGGCTCCCGACCTAAACGATTTCGAGTTGCCCGAGTAGAGGCCGCGGGCCGCTCAGTTTCGACGGCGCCGTCGACCGGCCATCAGGAAGACGAAGCCGAGGACCATCGGGGCCAGCCCCAGCGGGCCGGCCTGCCCGGCAGCCGAGCAGCCGTCGGATTCAGCATTCTCGGTCTCAAGGTTGTTCACCGGGTCACAGGCGTCGCCCTTTCCATCTTTGTCCTCGTCGGCCTGGTCGGGATTTGCCGTCTGTGGACAGTTGTCGTCCCGATCGCCGATTCCATCGTTATCTGAATCCTGCTGGAGCGGTTTGCAGACATCCTTTTGGTCGGGGTTCGGCGTTCGAGGGCAGTTGTCGTTCAGATCCGATATGCCGTCTCCATCGGAGTCGTCACAGGCGTCGCCGGTGTCGTCGGCATCGGTCTTGACCTGGTCCGGATTGACCACTGTGGGGCAATTGTCTTTCGAGTCGGGGATCCCGTCGCCATCGTCGTCCGGGTCGCAGGCATCGCCCTGTTCGTTCCCATCGGTGTCGGTCTGTTGCGAGTTCGGCGATTCAGGGCAGTTGTCCGAATCGTTCGGTACACCGTCGCCGTCGATGTCGTCGTCACAGGCATCTCCCTTCCCGTCGTTATCCAGATCCCCCTGGGTCTCATTCTTTGTCGACGGGCAGTTGTCGTATTCGTTCGAGATGCCGTCGCCATCGTCGTCGGGGCCGACTTCGAGCCAACCGGGTTCGGCGACCCCCTGCTCACTGACCGCCCGCTGCGTATTCTGTCGAATCCAGTTGGCCCATTCGACGACCCCTGTGTAGAGGCCGTACGTACAATCCTGATTGGCCCGACTGGCGATTCCGACGACCTGTCCGTTCCCCGAGTAGACGCCGCCACCCGAGTCTCCCTGGCACGCGCCGCCATCGGTCACGAACTCCGAACTCTTGACGTAATTGTTTCCGCAGTTGACGCCGACGCACTCCACGAGCCTTCCCTCAATCGAGCGTCGCACGCCGGATTGTCCGTTCTGAGCCACATCGATTCCATACCCCCGGGCCGACAAGGACTCACCCTGAGAGACCTTCGAGCCCAGGCGGGGGGCAAGTGGCTCGGCCTCGGATGTGGGCACGGGTTCAGCCAACTTCAACAAGGCGATATCGCGGCCGCACAATTCGGGGCCCTCGGGCAGGTACAATTCCTCGCCCTGATAGAACGTCGCCTCCTGTGTCATTCGCGTATCGGTGGTGATCCCGATGCTCGATGCGTCGTAGTCTTCGGTGATCTCGGTCTCGCCGCACTGGATACCGCGGCTGCTCGTGCCGGAGACACAGTGACGCGCGGTCAGAACCACATTCTGAGCGATCAGAGTGCCGCTGCAGATCCCGGATCCGCCGCTCCGTTGAATGACCAGCCCCACGGTCGCCGTATGAGTGTCGTCCACGGTCCCGTTGCTTATGGCCTGGGTCTTGACCGACGAAGGAAGCTGATCCGGTCGATCGGCGCCGACCGGCCCGGTGTCGGTCTCGGCGCAGCCCATCCCGCCCACGATGAGAACACCAAATGCCAGCAGGAACGTACGGAAATCCAGTGAGGATGCGTCGTCGAGGTGGGTCATGAACGCAGAAATGTTGTCAGTGACGAAATCGAGGAAGGAAACAGTTGTCGTTGCGGCGAAATCCCGCCCAGATTCAAAGATGCGTCAGGGGGTCGACGCGTTTCACCACGTGGGGAGTCTAACCAGCATGGACCGCCCGATCAACTATCACCCTGAAAGTCAGACGCCTGTTTTGGCGAGGATCAGTCTACGAAGCGCTCGACGATGGCGAACGATTGAGCGCCGTATGCCCCGCCGAACAGCAGGTAGTGGTTGAGAACGTGGTAGAGGCGATAGAGGGGATTGCGGTCCCGCCAGTCGCCCGGCATCGGCCATATTTCGTCGTACGCTGCACGGGCGCGGTCGCTCCACTGGCCGAATAGGGTGATCATGCCGAACTCCGCCTCTCGATGGGCGTAGTAGGCCGCTGGATCGAGGATCGCGGGGTGCCCCTCCTCGTCTGTATGGAGGTTCCCGCTCCACAGGTCGCCGTGAATCAGCGCTGGCGGCTCGTCGTCATCCCCGATGAACGAGGGGAGCCGCTCCAACAGCCTCTCGAAGTGTCGTTTCTGATTCGACGACACGGAACGACGCGTGCAGACGCGCTCAAACAGCGGCCGCAGACGCTGGTCGCGATAAAAGGCAACCCAATCGTCGGCCCATTCGTTCGGTTGAGGGGTCGTTCCACAGTAGTTGTCGTGGTCGAACCCGAAGGCGTCCGAGGACGTTCGATGAAGTTGGGCCAGACCTCGACCGTAGGATTCCTGCCAGTCGGCCGATTTCGCTGCACTTGGCAGGTACTCCATCACCAAGAATCCCGGCGAGCCGGCGCCGTCTGGACCCTCCCAGGTGATCGGCTCCGGAATTCTGAGTTCCGAACCGCTGTCGCGCAGCGCCTCGAGCGCTTCGAACTCTCGGGCAAAGAGGTCTGGCGGTGCCGCCGCGTTCCATTTGACAAAAAAATCCCCGACGGAGGTCTCGGCGACCCCGGCCTGGTTGATGTCGCCCCCGCTGACAGATTCGAGCCTCTCGAGAGTGATACTCCCGGAGTGCAGAGCCTCGGCCAGCGCCTTCACAAGTCGTTGTTCGGAGAACATTGCAGTATATCGGTTGGTAGCACTCGGTCGAAGTCCGGTCGGCGACGTCCGTTGCCTTCCGGGGGGACGACACGGATTCCTCGCGACGGCTTCGCGAAGTGTATGGTGTTGACCCGGTGTGCGCCAGCCGTCTAGTATGTGGCCTCGACGCATGAGTCGCCAGGGGTACCGCGGCGCAGCCTGACAGAAGGGCTGTCGACCCGGTTGAGATACGCTACGACCCTTTGAACCTGACACGGTTGACACCGACGGAGGGAGCGCGGCTCGGAAGGAGAATCCGGCCCGTGATCCCTCGATGGGTCCCGTGCCCCGCCGTGTTGCGGCGCTTCCCTTCCGTGCCCTCCCTCCATCATCCTGATGGAGGAACCATGACCCAGACAGACGACCAGAAGACGCTCTTCGAGACCGCCTATCCCGCGTCCCGAAAGGTCTACCACGACCCCGATGGGCTGCGCGTGCCGTTTCGTGAAATTGGCCTGACCAACGGCGAGGTGCTGGAGGTCTACGACACCACCGGCCCGCAGGGCCACGCCCCCGAGGATGGTATTCCCGAGAAGCGCTCCGACTGGATCGATGCGCGCGACGACTCGGCCGACGATCCGGAGAATATCACCCAGATGCACTACGCCCGGCGCGGGAAGATCACCCGCGAGATGGAGTTCGTCGCCGAGCGCGAGGGCTGCGAGCCCGAGTTCGTCCGCGACGAGATCGCGCGGGGACGGGCCATTCTGCCCAACAACGTCAATCACCCGGAATCCGAACCGATGATCATCGGCCGGAACTTCAAGGTGAAGGTCAATGCGAACATCGGTAATTCGGCGGTGACCTCGTCGATCGACGAGGAGGTCGACAAGCTGCGCTGGGCCGCCACCTGGGGCGCAGATACCGTCATGGACCTCTCGACCGGCGACAACATCCACGAGACTCGCGAGTGGATCCTGCGAAACAGTCCCGTTCCCATCGGCACCGTCCCGCTGTACGAAGCGCTGGAGCGGGTCGGGGGTGCTCCGGAAGACCTGAGCTGGGAGGTCATGCGCGAGGTCTTGATCGAACAGGCCGACCAGGGCGTCGACTACTTCACTCTGCACGCCGGGGTGCTGCTTCGGTTTATCCGTCATACCGAAGGCCGAATCGGCGGTATCTGCTCGCGCGGCGGCTCGATCATGGCCAAATGGTGCATGGCCCATCACGAGGAAAACTTCCTGTACACCCACTGGGACGAGATCTGCGAGATCGCCAAGCGCTACGATGTGGCGTTCTCGCTGGGCGACGGGCTGCGGCCGGGTGCCATCGCCGATGCAAATGATGAAGCCCAGTTTGCGGAACTGAAAATTCAGGGCGAGCTGACCCAGAAGTCCTGGGAACACGATGTGCAGGTGATGTGCGAGGGGCCGGGGCATGTCCCCCTGGATAAAATCCAGGAGAATATGGACAAACAACTCGACTGGTGTCAGGAGGCGCCGTTTTACACCCTGGGGCCCCTGACCACCGATATCGCTCCCGGATACGACCACATCACCAGTGCCATCGGCGCTGCCGACATCGCCAGGCGGGGCACGGCGATGATCTGCTACGTCACCCCCAAGGAACACCTCGGCTTGCCGGACAAAGATGACGTCAAAGAGGGGCTGATCGCCTACCGGATCGCAGCGCATGCCGCCGATCTGGCGAAGGGACACCCCCGGGCCCAGGAGTGGGACGATGCCCTGTCGAAGGCGCGCTTCGAATTCCGGTGGCGCGACCAGTTCAACCTGTCGCTCGACCCGCAGACCGCACGCGACTACCACGATGAAACCCTGCCCGCCGAGCCCGCCAAGGAGGCTCACTTCTGCTCGATGTGCGGACCCAAATTCTGCAGCATGAAGATCACCGACGACATCAGGGAGTTCGCCCAACAGCAGGGCTACGGCGATCTCGAAGAGGCCCGCGAGGCCGGCATGGACGAAAAGGCCGAGGAGTTTCGCCAGGAGGGCGGGGCCGTCTGATGGCCGTGATTCAATCGGCGGGAAGTTGCCAAGGGTCAGATGCAGGTTTCAGTTCGGCGACCGCGTCGGCGATGGCCTCCTGAATCGCGTCTCGGTGCAGCGCCCAGCCCGTGGTGTGTCCGCCATCGATCCAGCGGATCTCGGAGTGGGGCCAGTGACGCTGCAGGGCCTCGACTTCCTGGCGAGGGATGAATTCGTCGTGAAGCGCGGCGACCAAGATTGCAGGGGACTCCGGCGACAGACTTCCGTGCCGGTCGATCGAAAACCCCTCCATCAACCGGGCCAGGTGGGTGCGAGCGGACTCTCCGGCCGGCAGTTCCATCGTGAGTTTTGTCCAATCGATCATCCGGTATAGAGGACTGGTAACCAACGGATACGCCGACGAGTTCCCCGTGGCGCACGGAACCACGGCCAGCCGAAGAGGGGTCTTCTGAGCGGTCATCGCCGCCATGTAGCCGCCCATCGAGTACCCTGTAACTCCCAAGCGAGTGTAGCCGTCCCGGCGAAACCATCGAAGAAGGGACCGAGCCTCTTCGATGGTGGCGAGATTCATCAGAAATTGATCCGTCACATATCGCAGTTTGGTGCCGCGCTGTCCGACCGGTCTGCGCTCCCCGTAGAACGGATTCTGTAAAATCGCCGCCCCGATGCCCGCTTCGGCTGCCAGCGGCTCGGCCAGTGAGCGCCGGGCCGCGTAGGTAAAGTCGCCGGTGCCGGCAAGATGAACCATCATCGGTGGACACCCGTCCTCGAAGGGGTCCGGCGGGAGGATGAGTTGAACGTGGGCGATCCGACTCTCCTCGGGCAGCGGCAGCCCCACCTCCGGAGAGGCGAACGTCCCCTGGAAGATGTGTACGCCTCGCCGGGTTTGACGCCCTCGGTTCCACTCGATGTCGATGGGAGCCGGCGGGCCGAAATCGTTGGATCGCTCAACGAGATCACGGAGCAACTCCGGGGGGCCCCAGCCTCCCGGAAATGTAGGGGGTAATCCCGTTGCTATCGCTACGCCCCGGTCGATCCATGCGGAAAGGGTTGCCATGGGTTCGAGTTGCCACGTTCGACAGTTTCATTGGTAGCCGGCGGGAAGTCTACGTGAGGTTTGAATCACGATTCAACTGGGGATTTGGCGGTGTGCTGGCGAATTACCAGCGTTTATGGCAAAAAATAAACGTAAAGCTGTCTGATGCCGAGGGGTAAAAGACCACCGTATGGACGAATACGAGACACGTGAAACCGTCGAGTTACACTGGGTCAACTGGACGAATATCGACCCCGATGACTCCGATGCCGACTACCGCTCCGACGGCGAGGGCCGCCGGCGCCCCCACGGCATGATACGTATCGGTCATCTGAGCGACTTTCACCTCGGAAAGCCGTTGGACGATGCCGAGGGGCCGGCCAGGGCCGAGGCATGGATGTCGGCGATGCGGGAGGTCGACTGCGATGTGGTCGTGATCAGCGGCGACCTGGTCGAGAAGCCCGGAAACCGTGTCGGACTTCTGCGCGCCCGCCACATTTTCGAGTCCAGTGATGTCCCGTGGGTGGTCGTGCCCGGCAACCACGATGTCGCCGAACCCGGCCAGACCGGGGCCTTCGAAGGACTCTTTGGGTCGTACCCCAGGGTCGAGCACCACGCAGGCGTCGAGTTCATTCTGCTCGACAGCCTCCGCGGACTCTCTTCGGACCAACGATCGCCGTTCGAGCGGCTCGATGCCGCCCGACATGGTTCCTATTCGAATGGGCGGGTAGGTGCCGATCAGTTGAAGTATATCGAGGGACAACTCCGGGGAAGTTATCGCCCCAGAGTTCTCGTGTTGCATCACCACCTCGCCGATGAACAGGCCGTCACGGGCGAGGATGCCGACGATGGGGTCCCCAAGCAACTGATGCGGCCTCTGGAGGATGCCGACCAGGTGTTGGACTGGGCGGATGCCCACGGCATCGGCATCGCGTTTCACGGCCACATCCACAGGTGGTGGCCGGCCTATCGCCGTCGCGATGTCGTAGTGTTCAACAGCGGAAGTTCCACGCGGGGACGCCCGGTACCACGGGCCCGGGTCGTCGAAATCCAGGGCAACGGCGAGTTGACTGCCATCGGAACCCTGGCGCTGGGTGAAGAGCAAACCTGAGAGATAAAAAAATCCCCCTTTCGCCGCTCGAGGAAATCGGTTCGACCGGACCGACGACGAAAGGGGGACGGTCGTATCTTGGGTTTAGTGCTCGGGTGAGGCGGAACAGGGCCTCGGTTTCCCGAGCCGAGACGTGGTCACTTCTTTTGATGCTTTAAGAGGTAATCTCGGCGGAGCCGAGCGATTCCTCTCCTCGAGAGAAGTGAGGTCTCGCGTCTCGTCCTCAGCCGTTCCACCTCGGGATACGACCTCGATTGGCCGAGTAGATACTATGGTAGCTCACTGGATCACCTCCTATCTTTCGGCAACACGAACGCGGTACCCAAATGCCGCAAGTAACTGTCCGGCGGCTGCCGACACCGCTGACAGATGCATCATCGGAAGGTAGCCGTAGGGAGCTCAATCTTCCGACACTGGTATAATAGCACAGGACGGCCCGGTTATTTCAAGATTGTTTCGATTGTGTCTATGTTGGGGGTGTGGCAGACGGCACCAACGAGGCGAGTATCCACGGAGGCATCCCATGTCCGAAGACAGAGAGGATAGATTGCGCGAGCACCCAAGGGAGCGGTTTGCTCCAAGCGAGCGCATCATCGATCTGCACGAGGTCTTCGATCAGCTCGCCGAGGAGTCCCACGAGCCGGTCGATGGCCATCGCCAGATGACCATCGACCGCGAAGGGCCGCTGACGCTGATCGCATTTCACTTCGAGCAGGACGCGACTCTGCCGAATCACGTGGTCGATGGGGCCGTCGAGATCCAGGTGCTCGAGGGATCGATGTCAGTCGATACGGAGGACCGCGGATTCAATCTCGAGGCCTTTCAGATGTTGACCCTCGATCCGGGAGTCCCACACAGCTTGCGAGCCAACGAAGAGTCGCGCGTGCTTGTCACCGTATTCTTGGGGTCATGACGACGACAGAGACCGAACAATGGATCCCTGAGGTTGTCGGCGACCTCGACGAGATCGACGCACTCGCCGATCTTTTTGCCTACCAGGACGTGGCGATCCTGACCGGAGCCGGGTGTTCGACGGCCTCGGGCATCCCCGACTACCGGGGACCCAAGACCCGCGACAACGGCCACCAGCCGATGACGTATCAGGAGTTTACACGCTCGCCGGCCAAACGGCGCCGTTACTGGGCGCGCAGCATGGCGGGATGGCCCACATTCAGGTCCACCAAATGCAACGACGCCCATCGAGCGATCGCCCGGCTTGAATCGTCCGGCGTCGCCACGGGAGTGATCACTCAGAATGTGGACCGACTCCATCAAAGGGCTGGCAGCCGCCGGATCGTGGAGCTTCACGGCGCCCTGGCCGATGTACGATGCCTGGAATGCGATGGGCTGTCGGATCGGAACACGATGCAGGAGAGGCTCGCCGACCGAAATCCGGAGTGGGCCGGACGGGTCGGAGCTCTTCGGCCCGACGGCGATGTCGAGTTGCCCGAGGCGGTCCCCGAGGGCTTTGAGATTCCGGACTGCGACCGCTGTGGTGGAGTACTGAAGCCCGATATCGTCTTCTTCGGCGAAAATGTCGCCGACGACGTCGTCACCGACGCCTGGTCTTTACTGTACGATGCCGATGCACTGCTCGTCGTCGGATCGTCGTTGACGGTCTGGTCCGGATACCGGTTCGTCCGGAAAGCCGCCGAACGTCGCATGCCCGTCGGGATCGTCAATATCGGTGAGACACGCGGCGACGACGAGGCGTGGGTCAAGGTCGAGGCCCGGGCCGCCGAAGCGATGGTCCGTCTCGCCGAGGCATTGCTCTGAGCTCAGGCGTCGGTCTCCAGCAGGTGCTCGTTGCCCTTGAAGGTCCATCGGGTGACCTCGCGAAGCCGACGGTAGCCGTCGGTCTCGACGATGTCTCCGTGAGCCATGACGATGCGGTCGCACTCCCATGCCAGAATCCGGCTGACGCTCTCGGCGAACGCAGCGCGGTCTCGAACCATGATCCAACGCTCCGTTCGGGTCTGTGCCAGCTTTGCTCGCCCTCCAACCAGCCACAACACGAAACTGGTCACCAGGTTGGGCGGCGACTGAATGTTGAAGACGAAGTCGGCACAGACGAGCGTGTCACCGGGGATGACGTGGAAGACGAATTCGTGCCAAAACCGCGTCCCTTGCAACTCCAGAAGCGCGAGGGTCTCAGACCACGCCGCCGGCGGCGACGCGGCGAGTTCGGAGAGACTCCCGTCGAAGTCGACGTCGGGCTCATTGGCGGCCGCGCCGTCGGTGCCCCACACCTCGGCCTCGGGAAAAGCCTCGGCGGCCGACCCGACGAACAAATGATGGTGGTCGTTCGGGGCGATGATCCATCGAACCTCGCCGAGCGACCGAAGGTCTGCTTCGAGCTCTTCATCGATCTTGAGCGGGGAATACAGCAGGAGATCGCCCGAGATGTCGACGGCGGTCATTCGAGTCGGAAATACGATCCCCGGACCGAGTCTCAGACTCGTCTCAGCGGCGTAGAGATTCGGGGCTATCCTTTCCAGCATGTTGGCCTCGGAGTGGGTTGGAGCGTCGGCGCATAACGACTAACATGTCGGTGCCGTCGAAAATTGATTCGTAGACGGAAGGCGACTAACCTTTGAACGAGGAATATGACCGTATGGCCCCGGCGATGTTCCGTCACTGTTTTTATCGAGACTCTCAAGAGAACCCATGAGCCAACGGAACGAGCGAGCCCGCTATCACAATGGGGGGCTTCGCCTCGGACGTGAAGGGGGGCCGCGGGGCACATCAGGGTTTATCGCCTTTGTCCTCCTGGCGATGGTGTCACTTGCCGGTTGCGGCGACGATTCCACTGCTTCCTGCGACCCCGACTGCTTTTTCGGGGTCTGCGATGTGCAGGTGGGTGAATGTGTGAATCCGGCTACATGCCAGAATGACGGCGAGTGCATCCCGGGCTATACGTGTGGCGATGCCGGTACCTGCGAGCCGGTCAACACCTGTGCATCGACCGAAGAATGCGCGTCCGGGATCTGCCAAGACGGGGTCTGCCAGAACGGTGGCGGGTGTCTCAAACCCGTCGACTGCGTTGCCCGGACGTTTTGTGCCGATGACAATACCTGCCGCCCGGATCGGTGCTATGACAAGACCTGCGAGCAAGGCACCTGTCAGCCCTCCACCGGTCAGTGTGTGGTGCAGGATCCCTGCGATGGCGAAGGTGATTGCTCTTCGCCGGAACGGTGCATCGACGGTCGGTGCCAGACCGAAGAGGAATTCTGCAGCGCCCTGACGTGTGAGCGGGGCGTGTGCGGATTCGAGGCCGAGGAATGTGTCGACGCCCAAAACTGCCAGGGCATGGATTCGATGTGCCTGGAGGGTTCTTTTTGCGACGACGAGACCAACCAGTGTCGTAGGAACCTCTGTGTCCAGAACGACATCGATTGCGGAGACAATGGCGTCTGTGACCCGGCGACCGGCGAATGTGTGAACGCCGAGACGTGCAACTCGAGAGACGATTGTCTCAATGAGCCGCGAACTGTGTGCATCGAGGGGGACTGCGTCGAAGATCCCATCGAATGTTCGGACCCGTGTCCTGGGAATCAAATATGCGAGCGCGGGTCGGACACCGCAGAATGTGTCGAGCCCCAACAGTGCGAAACGAGCGTAGATTGCAAGGATGACAGAGAATGCGGTGGGGGCCCCTGCCTGGAGCCGACCAGTTGCCGGGCGGATCGGTTTGAGCCGAACGACGCCGAATCCGACGTCACCCCGTTTGGCTCCTTTGCCCGATCGGGTTCCATTCAGGGTACGCTGTGCTCCGGGGACGTCGACCTTTTCGACGTCGATCCCTCCGAGCTACCGGGGCCTAATGACGGCTCGAATATCCAGGTGACCGTAGAAATCCCGGATCGAGACGTCGGACTCGGGAGCCTGGATGTCACCCTCCTGCAGCCGGACGGTACATCGGTCGGTAACCGGGAGGTTCCCACCACGGATGGGTCGACCCGCGTCGAGATCACTGGCGGGATCCCCGTCGATCTCGACTCGCAAGACCGGTTTCGCGTCCGGGTCGAAACGGGCGAGTCTGCATCGTTGAAGCCGGGCGGACTCTACTACGACCTAAGAGCCGAACGGACATCGATGGCGCGGGAGTCGGCCTGTGACCAGGCAACAGAAGTCTCCCCCGGCCAGCGAGTCTCGGGGGATCTCTCCAGTGGGTCGACCGGTGGCGTGGCCCTCTCGTGTGCGGCCAAAAGCGGGGAGCCAGCCCAGGATCTGTACCGTTTGAACGTCAACGAACCCACCCAACTCAGTTTCGCGTTGAGCAGTGAGAGCGGAACCGAAGCGTCACTGGCCGTTCTTGAGACCTGTGGATATGCCGGAACCGAACGCCTCTGTCAGTCCGATGCCGTCAGCGGACAGGATGTCGACCAGGTCCTCGGACCCGGTACCTATACGATTGTGGTGCAGGCGGTGTCGGGTCAGGCGGGTTCGTATGATCTCTCTGTTCAGCAGGTGGCCCGCACCCAGTGTAGCCAGGAGACACACTACTGCTCCGACGGCCAGACGACCCAATACTGTCGGCCCGATGGAAGCGGCTACGATGCGATCTCGTGCGAGCGGGGCTGCGAACCGTCGACTGGTGAGTGTGTTCCGCCGATGGGGGACATCTGCGAGGATGCCTATCAGGTCACCTCGAACCAAGGCCGACGCGCGAATTTCCGACTCCTTGCGGATCGATATGGAATCGAGCCCGGTGGCTGTCTGGGGGACGATCCCCGCACCGGCGGCGTCGATAAGGCCTATCGGGTGGTCTTGCCCCCGGGATTTGCCATTACGGTTACCGCGTTTTTCCCGGAAGACGTCCGGGGGTCGGTCTATCTGGTCGAGGATTGCAGCTCGACGAATGACTCGTGTCTGGCTGGCGGACAGGGCTCTCGCTCGGCGCCAAACGAAGAGGTCGTCAGCTACGCAAACAACACCTCGTCTCCGAAGTCTTACTTCGCGATCGTCGACACCGGCGCGAATCAACCGAAGGGCAATGTCGACGTGGCGTTTGAAATCGGCGGCGCGACCTGCCAACCCGAAGAGAAACGCTGCGTCGAATTGACTAATACGATCGAGAGTTGCAACGAAGCGGGCACCGAGTTTTCGGAGACTCGCCAGTGCGGCGACCTCGCCTGTCAGATGGCCTCGTGCGTGGTGCCGAATACGTGTTCAACGGCCCTCGACGCGACCGAGGCGGCTCGACGGTCCGGGGGCGTGACCTACGACCGAAACCTCTCGGGGCTCACCAATAGCTATTCCTTCTCCACAAATTGTGGAGGATCCGGCTTTTTCTCCGCCTCCAATGAGCCCGATGCCGTCTACAAAGTTACGCTGCGTGCCGGAGAATCCGTCGACGTTAAACTCAACAGCTCGAACCCTCACATGCTGTTGACCGAAGGGGCCAATTGCCCGTTTCAAAACAAGTGTTTGGCGGCGAATGAGGAGGGTTTCACCCGCACCGACAATCTGTCGTACGCAGCCGCCGAGGAGCAGGATCTGTACCTGCTGGTCGATGGGTCGTCGCCGAGCTTCCCCGTCGACATCAATATCAAACAGACTCAATGTATCCTGGGAAATTCCAGTTGCGTGGGGGGCGACGTCGATTACTGCAATGCAACGGGAAGCGGATTCAAGACCTTCACTTGTCCGTCCGGTGGCTGTTCCGGTGGGTTCTGCAACACGAAGAACTCTGACTATTGCTACGACGCCGAGGACCTGACGTCGGACGCTTCGACGACCGGCGGAACCAGCCGTTCGATCAACCTGTCGAATCTGACCAACGATATCGAAGAGGACTACGGGGTTCCCTGTGGAGGAATCGACGATTTCGACACCGATGGCCAGGATGCCGTCTATCGCGTGGATCTGCAGTCTGGCGAGACGATCACCGCCTCGCTCTCCTCGGGCGGCTCCTCCAGTGACCCGGCCCTGACGCTGGTGGAGGATTGCCTGCGTCCCGAAATATCGTGCGTCGATTCCGATACGTCCTTCAGCTCGCCCGCCCAGTTTACCTATGTGGCCCAGGAGTCCGGGACCTACTACCTGATCGCCGACCATGACGGGCTCAGTTCGAACCCATCGCCGTTTACCCTGGATGTGACCATTCAATAGCTGCGTTCTCCCGACGGCCCCATCTAGCCAAGTGGCGAATTCTTCGGTACGGTGATTGAACCGATTGGTCGATGCAGCGATGGTTCGTATTGATTCCGAGTGCGCCCTCTATGTCCGAGTGGATCGAATCCGTGCTGGAGGGGCCATTTGTCGACGGTCTCGTGCCCGAGGATCTCAAGGGCACCCAGTCGATCGATGAATTCCGCGCCCGCCTGCTGGTGGTGTTTGCCATCGGAGTCGTGCTGATCGGCTGTGGCGCCTCGATGGTCTATTTGCCACTCGGCGTACCCCACGCATTCTACGCCGCTTTGATCGGGGCCGGGTTTGTCATGGGCGGCCCCTTGCTGATGGGCTGGACGGGAAATCTGCAACTCGGCTCGCACCTGGCCGCCGGCGCTCTTCTGGCGACGGTCTTTGCAATCTGCTGGCTGACGGGAGGAATCGAGGCGCCAGCATTGATGTGGATGGTCACGGTCCCGATCTTTGCTCTGGTTCTCAATGGTGCGGCTGCCGGGATCGGTTGGGCCCTCCTTGTGATCGCTTTCGCCGGGGTCCTCTACTGGCTCGAACCGTTGGGACATTCGGAATGGGTGCCTCATCCGTTTTCGGTGCCCCAGCAACACCTCGCCCGCTACGTCGCCGTCTCGAGTCTCGCGGTGGCCGTGTTTCAGTTTGCCCTCCTCTACGGTTGGCTCCATCTTCAGCTCAATCGACACCTGGAAGAGGCCCGGGATGCGCTGGAGTATCGCGCGTACTTCGACCAATTGACCGGACTTCCGAATCGCGATGAATTCCAGCGTCGTCTCAAAGAGAGGATCACTCGCGCTCGGCGCGGCGGCTCGCCTTTTTTATACGGCTTCCTGGATCTCGACGGGTTCAAGGTCGTCAATGACAGTCTGGGTCACCCCGGAGGTGACCGGGTGATCGAAATGGCAGCCCAGCGGCTGCAAGAGGCCTTCGACGCCGACGATACCGTCGGCCGTATCGGCGGCGACGAGTTCGGCATTCTCGTCGACGTCAATCCGACGGCAGGAGAGCGAGAGGCGGTGTTGAATCGGCTGATGGATGTCTTCTCGGAACCCTTCGAGGTCAGCGACGCCACCGTCCGGCTGCCCGCCAGCGTGGGAATGGCTCGCTCCGAGTTCTGCAACCTCTCAAGTAACAGCGACGAAGACGTCGTCGAGATGCTCCAACGGACCGCCGATCGTGCGATGTTTAGGGCCAAACAGACCCCCGGGACCCGTGTGGAGTTTTTCAATCCGGCCGACCGCGGCGAAAGCGACCGAAGGATTCAGCGGGAAAACGAGATTCGAAATGGCGTAGAATCCGACGATTTCGAGGCGTTCTATCAACCGATCGTCCGGGTCGATGATGGCCAACTCGTCGGGGCCGAGATTCTGGCCCGGTGGGACCATCCGGAGCGCGGGATTCTGGGACCCGGGGAGTTTCTGCCGATCGCGTATCGCTCGTCGCTGATTCACGATGTGGCGGATTCGGTCGTCGAAGCGGTGTGCAGAGACCTGGAGACCGCCCCCATCCCTGCAGTCGGCGGGGGGGCGCTCTGCCTGCAACTCAACCTGAGCCCCGAGCAACTGCACGCCGAAGATCGACTCGAACAACTGCTTGGCCGGCTGTTCCAAGGCTGTGTGGAGACCGTGGACATCTCCTTTGAGATCACGGAATCGCAATGGATGAAGGACGATGATGGGTTCGGACTTCTGGAATCGTACGGCGCGGAACTGATCATCGACGACTTCGGAACGGGATATTCTTCGCTGTCTCGGTTGGCGAGTATGCCCTGCAGGGGACTGAAACTCGACCGCGAGTTCATCCAGGGCATCGATGAGAACCCTCAAAACGAAGCGATGGTGAAGGCGGTCGTCCAGATGGGGGAGGCCCTCGACTTGACCGTCGTAGCCGAAGGCGTCGAGACACGGGCGGAGTTGGAGGTCGTACGCGCGGCCGGCGTCGAGTATGCCCAGGGATATTTCTTTGCCAGACCGATGCCCTTCGAGGCTCTGGTCGACAACCACGCCGTCGAGCAGGTCTGACTCAGAATTCTATCTGGGCCTCCAGTCCGTAACTGGTGACCTTGCTGGTCCGAAAGAACTGCCCGAACGGAGAATATCCGCCCAGGGCGCCGACCAGCATTCGGACCCGATGGATCACCGGGCCGTCGACCCCCATCTCGAGACCGGCCTTGGCGCTGACACCGAGAGCCCAGTCGCGTGCCTGAAACGACTGGACGTCGATCCCCGCGACCGGAATAAACCAGGTTCGAGAGGGAGCGCCGAATTTCCAGAAGTGAGCCCGCAGCTCGCCGCCCGCCTGCACGAACCCGTGACCGAGGTCGACCGGGCTGAAGATGATGAACCCGCCGCTGCCGTACAGCCGCCACCACGAGCCGGCGTATGACAGTGTCACATCGAATGCCTCGATGGTCAGGTCGTCGCGCTCGACTGTGCCGTTGTTGAGCAAATACTCGTCTCCCAGGTGGCTACTCTGGTGGAACAATCGAAGCTGTCCGGACCAGCGCCCCCACCGCCACGAGATCGGGAGAGCGGCGATAAAGTCGCTGTTGAGCAGGTTCTCCGAGACGGTGCTGAGGTTGAACTCCGAGAAGACGGCCCCTGAGATGCCGACCTGAATGCCGTTGCAGTGGCCGTCTCGCCACCCGTAGATGCCCAGCCGGGCTCCCATGCCGGCGAGCCCTGCGATGAAGTCGCCGCCCGTCTCCTCTTGGCGGACCAGCGGGCCGGTTCGATAGTTCGTCGGCCGCAATCCGCCATAGAAGCGGGGGGCCTTCATGTCGGCGATCGGCTGGCGGAAGAGCCCGGTGTGCGGAAGAAACTGGTGCGTAAATTCACCGGACTCAACATCCTTCGGTTGTGGCGCATATCGGCAATCGGGCGGGCCCTCATCCGACGCGGAGTCGCCAGTCTCGGTCGACGGCTCGGCTTCGGGAGTTGTTCCAGCGCGCGCCTCCGCGGAAGGTCCGGTGAAGGCCAGGGCGGCCAAAAGTATGCAAAACCGGAGCGCAAACAGCGCTCGGGGGGAGATTTTCGTGTTCGGCACGGTGATTATCGGTCACTTGAGGGGGGGGACGAAGAGCGGGCGACCGGACTCGAACCGGCGACAAACGGCATGGGAAGCCGTCACTCTACCAACTGAGTTACGCCCGCATGACCCCGCGGAAAGTACGCCCGAACGACCAACCCTGTCAACCCGGTCGGCTGGTCCCAAAAACAGCCGGAATCACTGAGCTGCCGAGGTTTCGATTTCGTCGAGTTTGTCTTCGACGGCCGAGCGCAGTTCCCCGGAAGGCGTTCCCGTTCGAGCAGCTCCTTGAGAGAATTCACCGCGTCATCGGTCTCGCCCATCTCGGCCCGGCACAGGGCGATGTGAAACTTCGCCTGCGCCGCCGCGTCCGGGTCCTCCATGGCGCGCTCGAATTCCTCGATCGCCTCGTCGTACAGCCCCATGTCGCGATAGGCGGCGCCCACATCGATGAGTTGGTTTGCGGTGTCCCCCAGATCGTACCCGTCGATCGAGTCGTAGGTCTGTTCCTGTTCGCCGGGCTCCAACTCGAGATCATCGAAGGACTCGTCGGCAAACTGATCGGTCAGGCTCTCGGACCCCGACGGGTTCTCTTCGATGGTCCCTCCTTGCTGGGCGGTGCGTATTTGATAGCGCCGCTTGTCGACGCCGGGATGCCCGGGGTTGTTGTCTTCGAACTCTTGGAGGGCTTCCTCGGCCTCCTCGTAGAGCCCCTGCTGGATGAAGAAGTCGATCTCGGCCATGTCGCCGGTGGGATCGTCGGTACCGATATTGACCGGCTCCGATGTCTCGTCGAACCCTTCAAACAGGTTGTCGACGTCGTCGTCGTCGAAGTCGATATCCAGGCTGGCCCCCATTGATGACAGGTCCACGAACTCCTCGGTGTCGTCGTCCGACGACACCTCGGGCTCGGGTTCGGCATCGACGGTCTCGAGTCCCGTCTGCGTCATGTCCGGGTCGGCTTCATCGAGAAACTCGATGTCGACTTCCTGGGTGTCCGGCGCATCCTCTTCTTCTTTTTCTTCTTCTCCGAGTTCGATTCCCAGCTCTTGCGCCGCCTCCAGGACGTCGGTTCGGTCTTCGACCAACGCCAGAGCTTCTTCCAGAAATTCTCGAGCCCGTTGGTCGGCGGAGGCGAGTTCGGCCATGCGCATGAACGTTCTGCCGGCGGCCGTGGCCTCGCCCTGTGATTCGTAGAAACGACGGCGCCGGTCGAGGACCCGGATGTCATCCGGGGCCATCCGGGTCAGCTCCTGGAGGATCTCCCGGGCCTGATCGTCGAGACCGTATTTGATGAAGACGTCGGCTTCCTGGAGAGCGTCAGTCAACTCTTCGGAGCCATCGCCTTCGGCGACCGGGATCGCGGGCATCGACTCCTCCTCCGAGTCGACGTCGGTCTGCTCGTCGCCCATCGGTTCGATGTCGTCGACCTCCGGGAAGAGCTCGGGTTCTTCGGTCGTCGAGTCGGCCTCTGAGGTCTCGACGGAGGACTCCCCGGGAGTGGGCGGCGGCTCGGGGGGAGCCTCCGCGGCCTCCTCGGCCGTGTCGTCGGCTCCGAGATCTTTCAGGGCATCGAGAGCCTTCGGATCCTCGGGCTTGACCTCCAGGACCTTCTCCCAGGCAACTCGCGTTCGATCGATGTCGCCGCGGCTCTTGTGCAGTTCGGCCAGTTGTCGCAGAACCATCGCCGCCTTGTCGGTCTGCTCGAGCTCTTGAAAGGTCTCGGCGAGCAGTTGAAGAACTTCGACGTCGCGAGGGTCGTTGTTGAAGCAGACCTGGAGATGCTTGAGGGCGCGGCGATAGTCCTCGCGGCGGGCGTACTGACGGGTCAGCCGTTTGCGGGTCTCGCGGTCGTCGGGGTCGAAGTAGATGACCCGTTCGGCGACCTGCACGAAATCGTCGACTCGACCCTCTTCGTACAGCGCCTCGGCGGCCGTGCGGAAGGCACGCAGTGACTCCTCGCGTCGACCGGCCTGCGCGTAGCTCTCGGCGAGCTGAATCTGGATGCCGATGTCGTCGGTCAAGTCGCTGAGCTCCTCGAGCACAGCGATTTGACCATCGAGGTCGTCATCCTGCTTGTACGATTTCAGAGCCCGCCGGTAGGTATGATCGGCGTCGCGAAGTCTGTCGATCCGGTAATAGGCGTCGGCGAGTTTCCGCTGGAGATCCCCGTCATCGGGCGACAGCCGAAGAGCCTGTTTATAGGCGGCCACGGCCTTCTGGTAGATGTCCTGGTCGGAGTGGTGATCTCCGGCAGCTTCGTAGGCGGCGACGGCCTTTGCGGTCCGGTCGAGTCGCGAATACAGGTCCGCCATCTTGAGCCGACTTCGCACGTCCGAGGGATCGTCGTCGACGAGATCCTCGTAGTGCTCAAGGGCTCGCTGCCAGTTGCCCTTTCGCAATTGCTTCTGGGCGCGGTCGCGAGTTTTTTTACGATCAATTGCCACGGACAGGCCCTGAAAAGGTCGGGGTCGAGTGGGCACGCTCACGCGGACGAGGCCGCCCAGAAAGTAGATCACCCTGAGAGGGCGTTTCAACCGGGAGAAGGGTCATTCGTTGACCCGTTCGACGTACTCCCGACTTCGGGTGTCGATGCGGACCTTCTCTCCGCGCTCGAGGTACAGCGGCACCTCGACCTCCGCGCCGGTCTCCAGGGTCACACGTTTGGTGCCGCCCTGGGCGGTGTTTCCCTTGACCCCGGGAGGTGCCTCGACGATCTCCAGGTCCACGAACGTGGGGAGGTCGACCTGAATGGGTTTATCTTCCCAGAAAAGTATCTCGACCTCGCCGTTTTCCTGCAGCAGGTCGGCGATTTCTTCGACGGCCTGTGGGTCGACACGGATCTGCTCGTAGTTGTCATTGTCCATGAAGACGAAGTGGTCGTCGTCCTTGTACAGGTACTGCATCTTCTTGGACTCGAGCATCGGCTGGTCGTAGGTCTCGCCGGATCGGAACGTCTCCTGGCGAGTTCGACCGTTCAACAGATTGCGGATCGTCGTCTTCACATACCCGACGCCTTTTCCGGGTTTGACGTGCTGACATTCGACTACCTTGTAGGGCTCACCGTCGATTTCGATCTTGATATTTCGATAAAAATCCTGGGTTTCGACAGGCATGGATGGTGACTCCAAAAGGTTGAGTGCAACGGTTTCTGTGAGGGGTCGCCTACTGGATCTCGCGCTCAAAGGCCGGAGCGATGAGACGCAACATGTTCTGGCCGCGGCCGATGTCGGCCTCCCGATCCAGGGCAAGCATCAGCAGATATTCATCGCCGACGACGTGCGCCAGAGTGTTGATGGGGCCGATGGTGACCGACACTTCGTCGACATCGCCCATGTCGTAATTTTGAAGCCGGCGAAACTTGGCCAGAAGATTGCTCAGCTCGACGGCAATCGCATCCATCTGCGGGATCTCCTCGTCGGGATAGATACTCTCGATCGGAATGCCGTCAAACCCGATGAGTACGCAACCGAGGGTCCCGTCGACATTCTTGACGACCTGAGCGAGCAAATCCTTAAACATGGAACCTCCAAGTAGAACACATGGTCGCGCGAGGCTGTTTGTCGGACATTCTCAGAAGCGGGTCAAGCGCCCGACGCCGGCGAAAATTGAAGGGCATCGGGGAGTGTGATAGTCGCCGTAGGGGTAGTCTGCATAGCTTCTTGCCGGGAGTCGGACGACGTGAACGACACGAAGGGACAGACGGGCGATTCGGAGTTGGCGAACGATGATGGGGTCTCGAAAGAGGGCCGTTCCGACGAGGGTTTTTCGCACGAACCGAGGTTGTGGCCGGGCTGGACGTCCTTCTGGGAATCGCGGCGTGGGCTCGTCCTGGCGGTGGCCGCCGTCGTCGGTCTCGGAGGGGTCCTCTGCTTCGGGCTGCTCGGCGAGCTCGGCATCTGGGAACCCTGGGAGGCCGGCGACGTGCTGGTCGCCCAAGAATATCAGGATCGCGGTGAACCGGAGCCCCTCGAAGAGCGCGGACTGACCGCACCGTCGTACAACTGGGCCGTGCCGACCCGTGATGGAGAGCCCGTCCATCGGTCGTTGCTCAAGACATGGCTGGTCTCGGCGAGCCTGACTGCTGACATCGACGCCGAAGGTGAGGTCCCGGTCGGCGAGCTCGAATGGTCGGCCCGGGCCCCCATGGCCTTCGCCATATTGTTGATCGCCGTGCTCGGGCTCTTCTGGTTGCGTCGGTGGTACGACACCTGGCCGTCGTTGCTGACGATCCTGGCCTTTCTGTCGATGCCCGCCATCTACCTGGGCGTTCACAACGTCGCCGCCGAGATGCTCTTTGTGGCGACGACCACCGGGGCGCTGATGGCCTTTGTCTGCATGGTCGAAGCCGAGGGGTGGCGTCGCTACCTGTGGGGAGTGCTCTTTGGACTGGGGCTGGGCCTCTGTTTTCTGGATCAACGGTATCTCGGGGTGATGGTGCCGCTCGCGACAATCTCGGTCTTCGCCTTGACGCAGATCCCGTTTTACCGTCTCGAACAGACGGCTCGAGACGATGAATCTTCGATGATCGGAACCGGCGAGGTGGCCGGTGCACTCGGTGTCGTCGCCGCCGCGGCGGCGGTGGTCGGGTGGGCGTTGAGCACCGGCGATGCTCAGCACCGATGGATGGCTCCACATGCCGAACAGTTGCTGGCGGTGACCCTGCCGCTGGCGGTCGTCGGCATCGGGATCGCCCTCGGGTGGCGCACCCGGGCGGTCCGGCGGCTTCGCTCGCCGGAAGGGATGCTGGGCGCCGCCGTCGCGGCCGCACTGATCATTCCGGTGCTGGAAGCGTACGCCGACGCAAATCCAACGCTCCTGAAACATGGCAACGTGGTCGGTACCATCCCGGTGCTGGACTACGTGCTGACCAACACGGTCTACGGCGGCGGGTTCGCCACGGACCATATGCACTTCGCCCTCTGGATCCGCCAGATCGGCTTCGCGCTTTTGCCCTGGGTGGCGCTGGCCCCTCTCGGCGTCGGATACCTCGCCAGGTCGACGCGTTTGACCGACGAGGACGGCCGGCTCCGGCAGGGGTTGCTCGACCCGCGCGAATCGATCCAGCGGCTCATGCTCGTCTGGATCTTTGTGAGTCTGATTCTGGTGGCCGGCGGCTCGCTGTACGGCCACTTCTTTTACCCGGCATACTTTCCGATCGCCGCGAGCATCGGGTTCATGCTGGCCGATTCCGAGTTCTGGCGACGGGCGCGACTGCGTACCGTCCTCAGCTACGCCATGGGGTTTGCCGCCATCGCCGTCGTCTTCATGCTGACCAAGGACCTGGAGCGATGGCCGGCTCGGTTCATCGAGCTCTTTACCATGCTCCAAGAGGAGGCCGGCCTCCCGGATCACTTCTCGTTTGCCCCGCTGATGGACCTGCTTCGATACACCTGGGTCCTGCTGTTTGTGGCCTTCTTCTTCGGGGGGCCCGCCGTCGCGGTGCTGGCGGTCGACTGGATCAAAGAACACAAGAAGCTGACGGGCCGCTGGATCTACGCCGTCGTGAGCATCGGTGCAGTGGCGGGCGCGATCACAATGGGCGTGACCGCGGCGTACTCCGACAGCATACCGATCTGGGCGGTCATCGGCGTGTCGCTGGTAGCGGGGCTCCTCGTGGTCTACGGCGTCTACTGGCTCTTCGGACAGCGTGCGGCGATCGCGGAGTGGTATCACCAGTGGGGCGAAGGGCGGTCTGGAGCCGAACGAACCCGGCATCGCGCCGAGCAAAAGGCCCGGGTCCGTCGACGCGACGGCTGGATGGGAGGGATCGTTCGAATCCTCGAAGCCCCGTCGACCGGAAGTGCGTGCATTACGGCGGTCTTTGTCCTGACGGCCGGGGTCGTTCTCTTCGCCTTCGCCCCGGAGATCGGCCATCACCTGTCGCAACGAAGCGTCTTCGAGACCTACGTTGCCCATCAGGACGCCGACGAGCCGCTGTATCGCTACCAGGTCTCGACCGACGACACCTCGGTGTATCTGCGCGGGGTCGAGAACATCCGAAGCCGTCGTCGCTTTATGGACATGTTCGACAAACAAGAACGTTTCTTTGCGGTCATTCGCCGAGATGACCTCTCGAGTCTCAATAAGTACGTCCGGAGACGCTACCAGAGGAATGTCCCCGTGCTGGATGCCCGCTCCAGCAAGCTCCTGCTCGTCAGCAACATGCTCGAGGATGGAGAGAAAGACGAAAACTTCGTGGCCGACGCGATCGTCGACGGGGAGCCCGACATCGACCATCAGGTCACCTTCGAAGCCGACGGCAGCCAGATCCATCCAACCTTCGACAACAGATTGAAGTTGCTCGGCTACTCGCTCGACAAGGAGGGCAACCCGCCCGCCTACAGTTGGGGCGAAACGGCGACGCTGACGACGTACTTCGAGGTGTTGGACTCCGTGCCGGGTAACCAGCAGATCTTTATGCACGTCGACTATCCCGGCAGCCGGATCCACGGCGACCACTATCCCGTCGGCGGCGAATTCCCGACGAGCGACTGGCTCGAAGGGGACATCGTCAAAGACGTCTACGAGCTGACGATCGACCCGTACTCCAGTACCGGCGTCTATACGATTTACTTCGGGTTTTATCGTGGCGGCAGCCGAATGAAGGTCAGCCCGGGATCGGCCCACGACGGCGAGAATCGCGTGCCGATGGGCAAGATTCGGGTCTCCGGATTTTGACAACGGGTCCTCCAGTGGGCTCGAAACATCCGGTTTGAATAGACGGCCTGGCGAGTCGTCTGACGGATGACGCGATGGATTTCAGACCCACTGACGACCGCGACGGGAGACGCCATGCTCAGATATATTCGACTGTCAGGACTATTCGTGGCGACGATGGCCACGGCCCTCTGGGCCGCGGGGTGTCTGGTCGTGCCCGGGGATGGGCAAAACGGCGAGTGCGACGATGCCTGCTACGAGTACGAACGCTGCGAGACCTATTGCGACCAGTACGAGTGCTGGCAGGAGTGCTGGACCGAGACTCGCTGCGACGGGTCCTGCCGCGACGACCGCCCGGACGGCGACCAGGGACGGGTCTGCGAAGATGATACCACCTGCCGAGATGGGCGGGTCTGCATCGACGGCAACTGCCAGCGCCGAGACCGCGACAATCAGGGGTCCGGCGGCGCCTGTCAGTCCTGTCGCACCGCCTACGGATGCGCCGATCCCGATGCGCGGTGCATCTCCCTCGAGGGGCAGGGCGAGACCTTTTGCAGTACAAAGTGCGAATCCGATGCCGACTGCGGCGACGGCCTGGAATGTCGGGCGGTCAGCCGTGACACCCAGATTCCCAAACAGTGCGTGCCCCAGCCGAACCGCGAAGGCCGCCGCAGCTGCGAGTCCGTGCGCCTGGGAGAATGCATCTCCAAGTCCGACTGCGATTCCGGTGAAAGCTGCATCGACAATCGGTGCGAGGCCCCGGACGCCGAGTGCACCGAAGATGCCCAGTGCGACCCCGGTGAAGTCTGCCGCGAGTATGTCTGTGAGCCCGCCGACGGGCCCGAATGTGTCCACCGAAGTGACTGCGCGTCCGACGAGATCTGCATCGACGGGACCTGTCAGCAGCGCAACCAGTCCGAGTGCGTCTTCAACAACGAGTGCGACTCCGACGCCCTCTGCGTCGATGGCGAGTGCCTTTCAAAATGTACCGGGGACGCCGACTGCAGCTCGCGTGAGTTTTGCCGCCAGGGCCTCTGCCAGCCGATCGAATGCCGCCACAACCCCGACTGCGCCGTCGGCGAGATCTGTGTCGATGCCGTCTGCACCCCGGCGTGCGACCGGGATGTCGACTGCGACCGGGGCTTCGAATGCGCCAGCAACGGTTTCTGCAAGCCCGATCCCGACGTGCAATGTCGCACCAATGCCGAGTGCGCTCGCGATGAATTCTGCCGCGACGGTCGCTGCCAGACCCCCTGTAGCTGCAACCAGCAGTGTCCGGAGGGGGACGTGTGCGACATGAATTCCGGCACCTGCCGCGATCCGAACCAGTCGCCGGACGAGTGCGCCGACAACTGTGACTGCCCCAGCGGACAGACCTGCAATCAGGGGACCTGCTCGGGAAATTAAAAAAGAATCTACCACGCTGGCCCCGACGTTCGTACAACACAGTGAGAAGGGGAGGGCGACCCCTGAGTCGTCAGCCCGTGAGCCTCGATTCGGGAGGAATACTCCCCGGGGTAATCGGTTTGACTTGGTAAGACGGATTTCTCTATAGTCCGTGCGTCCGGCTCAGTTTCGGTCTGACCACCCATTTCACAAGCGACCGCAACGACGTCCCAACGAGTCGAAGCCACGAAGGGAGAAAATACATGAGAATCTCGCGGCACATTCGAACACTGTCAATTCTGTTCGCAGCACTGTTCCTCTTTACGGCCTGTGAAGACACCGATGGGGGAGGAAATATTAGGCAAGGAGGGGAGCCTGATATAAGCGTCGATACACCGTTGTTCTCGAGTTTCAATATCGGGAATTCGGAAGAGGAGACGATTACGATCACGAATAACGGGAATGCTACCCTCCGTCTCGAGTCTCTGTCGATCAGCGAGTCGGGCGATGACGTCCAAGAGGTCTTTGCCGTCGGTTCCGAGTGGACCGGGCTCAAAACCTTGCAGCCGGAGGACACCCTCGAACTGACCGTACGCTACGAGCCGGCCAATGATGTCGACGACAGCGCATCGGTGGCTATCGAACACAACGACCAGTCTGAAGACAAGACTTCGTGGTCGATTACATTGCCGTCGTTGACGGCGGATATGGCGATCTCCGGGACCGACAGCAGCGGTGCGCTCTCTTTCTCGGGCGTCGAGGCGGGCGGGTCCCAGAGTAAGCTGGTCCAGATCAGCAGCGTTGGAGAGTACTACCTCGAGATCTCGGAGATGTCCCTGGGACCGAATCCCCGCTTCTCGATCAGTTTCCCCGACCAGGAGGCCGCCGCGAATGGCAACTCCGACCCGGAAAACGACGTTCCCGGCCAACGTGGAGACGTCTGGCCGAATGGACTCGACTTCGTCGACCGCAGCGGCACGATTTTGCCCGACGACAGTGTCTGGGCTCGCGTCACCTTCTCGCCGACCGACAACTCCGTGGAACGCTCGCGGCTGACCCTCGCCACGAATGTCCCCAACCAAGAGTTCAGGGAAATTCCTCTGAAGGGGAACGTCGGCTCGCCGTGCCTGGCCCTGTCGAGCGAGACTCAGCTCGACTTCGGCCTCGGTTCGCTGAATCGAACGACCAGCGAGACGATTACGATGGAGAACTGCCGACCGTCGGCTACACTTGAAATCAGCGAGATTAAACTGACCGACGATGCCGGCGGCATCTACGCCCTCCCCGGTGACAACCTTCCGAATGAGGTCACCGACGGCGATCCGGATACGACATGGGAGCTCGGCGGCGAAACCCGAAAGACATTCACCGTCAACTTCACGCCCGCCATGTCCGGCACCGAGTACAACGGGACCCTCGAGATTGAGAGCAACGACCCGACCAAGCGAAACCACGAGATCTCCCTGACCGGCGAAGGCACGGACAACGAGTGTCCGAATGCCGTGGCCGAAGGATCGATCGTCGACGGGTCCTCGCGGCGGCGGACCACGTTGAACACTCTTCCGCTCGAGACCGTTAAGCTTTACTCCGACAACAGCACCGACGACGGCAGCATCGAGCGGTACAGTTGGGCGCTCACCGAACGCCCCGAGGACTCGACGGCACGTCTGTCAGACGCCAGCGCGCCGAGTCCCACCCTGTTCCTCGACTTGGCTGGAACCTACAAGGTGGAGCTGACCGCCTACGACGACGACGGCACGCGAAGCTGCGGGCAACGAGCCATCGTCACCATCAAGGCGATTCCCGACGAGGACGTCCACATCCAGCTCGTCTGGGATACACCCGGCGACAGCGATCAGACGGATTCGGAGGGAACCGACCTGGACCTCCACTACAAGCTCCCCAGCGCCGACTGGAACGAGGCTCCCGGTGACATCTTCTGGGAGAACAAGACTGCGGACTGGCCGCCTGAAAACCAATCCGCCGGCGACCCCTCGCTGGACATCGATGACACCGATGGCGCCGGCCCCGAAAATATCAACCAAGATGGACCGCAGGCTAGTACCGAATATCAGGTCGGTGTCTTCTACTTCGACGACAACGGGTTCGGCGAGAGTTACGCCACAGTCCGCATCTACCTCAACGGAGTGCTCCGCAAGGAGTTCAAGAACAAGTTCCTCGAGGATACCTTCGACTTCTGGTACGTGGGTAAGATCAACTGGGGCAACAAAGCGATTTACCCGAGAGACATCGTGACCCAAAGCTTTCCCGGCGAGTGATGTCCGACGGACCCGATGACTAAAAAGGCCGGAGCGCCCTTCACGGGGCGTTCCGGCCTTTTCTCATTCTGCAATCTGTAACGGCTGTCAGTTGTTGACGCGCTTTTTGAGTTTCGGCGCCGGTTTGAACTTGACGACGTTTCGCGCCGGAATGGTGATCCGTTCGTCGGGGTTCTGAGGGTTTACTCCCTTTCGAGAGTCCTGCCAGCGAAGCTTGAAGGTCCCGAAGCGCGGGAACGAAAACCGTTCTTCGTCCTCGATGGTCTCGGCGGCCTTGTCGAAGATGATGTCCAGCAGCGTGTTGGTATCCTTTTTGGTCAGTTCAATACCTTTGTCGGCGGCGGCCTGGTTGATGACGTCGACGAATTCCTTCTTGGTCATGGCAAATCCATGGGTGTGGAGTTCAGGTGGTACGACGGACGTATGAACCAATGATGGCTACTGTGTACAAAGGATAAGCACCCATACGCTCCAGTCTCGTCGAAAGTCCCCGCCGTTGGCGGTTCATCGTTCTGTCGCATCGAGCCGCAGCATCTCTTCGGCCCGGTCGGGCCCCATGGGATCTCGCCCCTCCGCGCGACCCATCTCCACCACTTTCTCGACCAGTTCGAAGGACCCCTTCGCCAACTCACCCTTGCTGACGTAGATGTTGTCCTCGAGCCCCACTCGCACGTGGCCGCCCATCTCAATCGCCTTTTTGGCTAGGGGGAGCTCGTGACGCCCCACCCCGGCGACCGACCAGGTGCTCTCCGAGGGGATCATCGATACCAGGAATTCCAGGTTTTCGGCGCGCCCGCCCATTCCACCGGGGACGCCGAGGACGAAGTCAAAGTGAAGCGGCGGCTCGAGTAACCCCTCGTCGACCAGGCGCAGTGCCGTGTCGACCATGCCGGTATCGAAGATCTCGATCTCCGGACGAACGTCGTGGGTGTTCAGCCGTTCGGCTACGGTGCGAATTTGAGGAAGGCTGTTCATGAAGACACCGTCGCCGAAATTGACCGTTCCCGTCGTGAGCGTGGCCATGTCTGGCTTTAAGTCGAGGGCCTCGATGCGCTCCTCGATGTCCATGCCGACGGCACCGCCGGTCGAGAACTGGACGAGTACGTCGGTCCGGTCGCGGATCGCCTGCAGAATGCGCCGGTATGTCTGGCGATCCTGGGTGGCATCGCCGTCGGGCTTGCGTCCGTGTACATGCACCATCGCGGCGCCGCAGTGACGGCACCGCTCGGCCTCTTCGGCGATCTCGGCGGGGGTGTAGGGGACGTAGGGCGTCTGTCTGCGATTTGTCTCCGCGCCGTTGACCGCCGCGGTGATCAGAAGTTCTTCGCTCATGGCTGAGTCCAGAGTGGGTATCCGTAATCAGCGGCGCTGTTTGTCCGATGGAACCACGCAGGTTCCGGTGGCTCGACAGACGACCACCGGTTCGTCGAGCACGTTGGCCGCGGAATCGGCATCGGCCTCTTCGTCGAGTTCGATCACGCGGCGCGCTTCGAAGGCCATCTGTCGGCTGGTGTTCCCCTGGTCGGTGATTTCGCCGACGACCTCGATGTAGTCGCCCGCCTGGACCGGGGCCAGAAACTCCACGTCGTCGTAGGCACGAAACAGGCCCTCGTCGCCGTCGTTTCGGATCAACAGCTCGGTGGCGACATCGCCGAACAGCTTCAGCATGTGGGCGCCATCGACGAGGCCGCCGGCGTAGTGAGCCTGCTCCATTCCCATTCGTACTCGGATCATCACATCTTCGTTCATCGGAAGCTCCTCTCGGTATTGAATCGCAGTCTATTGGGCGCCACCAGCATAGTTCGATAGAGATCGCAGGGACAAGCGCCGGCAGATGTGGTCGTCGCCGCGAGTTGTTCGCCAAAGCGAGGCGGCTGTTGTACACAGGCGAACGCCATGTCCGAGGAAGATTCTACAAGTTCGATGGGCACCCGCATGGGGCTGGCGACGCTTCTGTTGTCGGCCAGTTTCTTGCTGAGCCGCGTGCTGGGGTTCGTGCGCGAGGCGGCGGTGGCGTACTTGCACGGGGCTACCCCGGCCACCGATGCCTACTACGCCGCATTCACCCTGCCCGATCTGATGAATTATTTCCTGGCCGGCGGGACACTGTCGATCACCTTCATCCCGTTGTTTTCCTCGTACATGTCGCGGGACGATGAGGCCGGCGGGTGGGAGCTGTTCTCGAATGTGGCCACCACGATGGGCGCAGTACTCATCGTCTTCATGGTCGCGCTGGAGTTTCTGGCCCCCACGTTCGTGCCGCTTCTGAACCCCGGGTTCGTGCACGCACAGGCCGACCTTGCGGTCTGGATGACCCGAATCGTCATCCCGGCGCAGCTCGCCTTCTACATCGGCGGGCTCTTGCAGGCGACGCTGTTTGTGCGCGAGACCTTCTGGCCGACGGCCGTGGCGCCGCTGGTCTACAACCTATGCATCATTCTCGGCGGCGTCTTTTTGGAGCCGGTCTTCGGGATCGCCGGGTTCTCCGTGGGCGTGCTGGCGGGAGCATTCCTGGGCCCGCTGGCGATCCCGCTGTGGGCGGCACGGCACGACGTACGCTTCAGGCCCCACATCGACGTGGGGGACCCCGATTTTCGGCAGTTTATCTCGTTGACCATCCCCCTGATGGTCGGCGTCAGCCTGCTGACCGTCGACGAGTGGCTTCTGCGGTACTTCGGCTCCCACATCGACGGCGCCATCACCTGGCTGAACAACTCGCGCAAATTGATGCTCGTGATCTTCGCCATCATCGGCCAGGCAGCCGGCCAGGCCGCGCTGCCGTATCTGACCCGACTGTACCATCAGGATCGCCTCAAAGAGATGGGGGAGATGTTGGCCAAGAGCCTGCGCCGGGTTATCTTCCTGTCGCTGGTGGGCATGGCCGGTTTGATCGTCGCCGCCGAGCCGATGGTCTTTCTGGTGTTTCGCCGCGGAGCCTTCACGGCGGCCGATGCTTCGCAGACGGCGCTGCTTTTGTCGGTCTTTGCCCTCGGCCTGCTCGGTTGGAGCGTCCAGTCGATGGCGGCTCGGGGCTTTTATGCGCGCAAAAACACCCTGATCCCCATGCTGGTCGGAACGGGCGTCGTGGCCGTCATCTTGCCGGTCTACTGGTGGCTCTTTGAACAATTCGGTCCCATCGGGTTGGCATCGGCATCGGCCATCGGTATCACGATGAATGCGGGGGGCACCGTGATCGTTTACCGGATGAAGGCAGGCGATCTGCCGCTCGCACCGCTGGGACGCGGCGCGCTGCGCGGTTCGACCTACGCCGTCGTCTGCGGTGTCAGCGCATGGGGCACACGCCGCTGGATGGGCGCACTCTGGTCGCCCTCGTTTGATGTCTGGTACGAGGTAGCCGGGTTGCTCGCGGCGATGGCCGTGGCCTTCTTTGGGGCGGCGGCTCTGCTCGCCGTCGTCTATCGCCCGCCTGAGGTCGATACGGTACTCGCCCGCTTGCGCGAAAAGCTTCTCTGAAGGAGGCGCCATGAAGGTCAACATCAATGGAGAACCCGAAGAGATCGACCTGGAGGAACCTTCGCTCAAGGAACTTCTCGACACGCTGGAGATCGAATCCAGCTTCGGCACGGCGGTCGCGGTCAATGAGTCCGTGGTCGCCAAGTCGAAGTGGGAAGAACACCGACTCGAACCCGACGACGACATCGAAATCATTCGTGCCACCCAGGGCGGTTGACCGTCCGATCCCCCGAACTTCCCTTCAGCTTACCGAGTTTTGCCACCCATGACTGACCTCGACGATCCGCTCCAGATTGGATCCACCAGCTACGAAAGTCGCCTGATCGTGGGAACGGCCCGATACCCCAACTACCAGGTGATGCTCGACTCCCTGCGGACCAGCGGCGCCGAATTGGTGACTCTGTCGATCCGTCGGCTGGACGTGGAGGCCTCGAAGGCCTCCGGAATCATAGACGTCGTCTCCGGCGAATGGGATCTGCTGCCGAATACCGCCGGCTGTTACACAGCCAAGGACGCGGTGCTGACGGCAAACCTCGCCCGAGAAGCCCTGGAGACCGACCTGATCAAGCTCGAGGTGATCGGCGACGACGACACGTTGCTCCCCGACCCCGAGGAGCTCTTGAAGGCGGCGAGGCAACTCGTCGAAGACGACTTCGTCGTGATGGCCTACAGCAACGATGACCCGGTGCTGTGCCAGAAACTTGAGGATGCCGGATGCGCGGCCGTCATGCCGGCCGGCTCGCCGATCGGCAGCGGGATGGGCATTCAAAACCCATACAATCTGGAGATCATTCTCGATAAACTCGAGGTGCCCGTCTTTGTCGATGCCGGGATCGGGACCCCCTCCGATGCCACACAGGCGATGGAGATGGGCTGCGACGGGATCTTGTTGAACTCGGCGATCGCCCGTGCTCAGAAGCCGGCCGTCATGGCTGACGCATTCCGCAAATCGGTGGAGGCCGGGCGACAGGCGTATCTGGCGGGTCGCATACCACAACGGCACCACGCCGACGCCTCGTCCCCCAGCGAAGGTAAGATAGGAACGTGACCCCACCTCGACTCTACCTCATTACCGACCGGGCGCGCGCCTCCGACGCGACGAGCAACGCGGGGCGTAGCGTGCCCGAGGTGGTCGAGGCGGCCCTGCAGGCCGGAGCGGGGTTCGTGCAGTTTCGTGACAAGTCGATGCCCGTGCGGCAGCGCTGGAGGCTAGCCCGTCGCGTCGCCCGTCTGTGCAGACGGCACAACGCCGAGTGGGTGGTCAACGGTCGGGCCGACCTGGCCATGGACTTTGGGGCCCGCGGCGTCCACCGTCCGACCGATGGGATTCCCGTCGAGGCGATCCGGCGTCTGATGGGCGCGGACTCGTGGGTCGGCTCGTCGGCCCACAACCTGGATGAAGCCCTTCTGGCCGAGAGAGACGGCGCCGATTTTGTGACACTGAGCCCGATCTTCACCACGCCGTCCAAGCCCGGATACGGGCCGCCGATGGGGCTGGAGACGCTTCGCGAGGTGGCCGGAATGGTCGACATTCCCGTCTACGCCCTGGCCGGGATCACGCCGGAACGCGTGGGTGCATGCCTGGAGGCCGGCGCCTACGGCGTGGCTGTGATGGGCGGGATCATGGCTGCCGCCGATCCCGGCGCGCGGACCCGAGCCTTCCAGGAGGCCTTAAAAGAAGCCGCCGTCACTCGACCGTGACGCTCTTGGCCAGGTTCCGGGGCTGATCGATGTCGGTGCCCTTGAAGTCGGCTACATGGTAGGCGAGAAGCTGCGCCGCCACCACCGACAACATCGGCTGGATGAAGTCGCTCGCCTCCGGCACCTCGACGACCATGTCGGCCAGCTCGGCGATCTGCTCGTCGCCCTCGGTGGCGATGGCGATCAATTCCCCCTGCCGAGCCTTTGCTTCCTCTAGGTTGCTGAAGACCTTGTCGTAGACGCCGCCGCGGGGTGCGATCACCACCACGGGCATCTCCTCGTCGATCAGGGCGATGTGCCCGTGTTTCATCTCGCCGGCGGCCAGCCCCTCGGCGTGAATGTAGCTGATCTCCTTGAGCTTCAGCGCTCCCTCGCGAGCAATCGGAAACTGGTTGCCCCGGCCCATGTACAGGACCGACTCGGCGTCGGAGTATCGCCGCGCGATCTGCTCGTAGATGTCGGTTCGATTCAGGATCTTCTCCATCAGATTCGGCGTCTGACGAAGGGCCTTCAGGTACTCGCAGGCGGTGTCCTGCTCCAAGACGCCACGGCGTCGTCCCAGCCAGACCGCCAGCATGTTCACCGCCGCCAGTTGCGTGGTAAATGCCTTCGTCGAGGCGACGCCGATCTCGGGGCCGGCGTGGGTGTAGAGGACGCCGTCGGACTCGCGGGCCATCGTCGATTCGATGACATTGACGATGCTGAGTACCCGCGCTCCGCGCTCGCGCGCCTCGCCCATCGCCGCCAGCGTGTCGGCGGTCTCGCCGGACTGGCTGACGGGCACGCACAGGGTGTTATCGTCGATGATCGGGTCGCGGTAGCGAAACTCGTGGGCCAGGTCGATCTCGACGGGCACTCGGGCCACCTGTTCGATGGCGTACTTTGCCACCTGACATGCGTGGAAACTTGTACCGCAGGCGATCATCACGATCTTGTCGACGTCGGCGAGCCATTCGGGGTCGATGTCGACCTCCCGCAGATCGACATCACCCTCCTCGGGGTCGACACGGCCGCGAAGCGTGTCGATGATGCGGGCCGGTTGCTCGTGGATCTCCTTGAGCATGAAGTGTTTGTAGCCCTGCTTCTCGGCCGAGATCGGATCCCAGTTGATGTGCTTGGTCTCGCGCTCGACCGGCTCCCCGTCGGCGTCATAGATCTCGGCGCCGTCGCGGGTCAGGACCGCCGTGTCGCCATCCTCCAGGAACTGAAAGTCCCGTGTATATTCAAGTACCGCCGGGATGTCGCTGGCTGCAAAGATGTCGCCGTCCGACGTCCCGATCACCATCGGCGATGCGTTTCGGGCCACCACCAGACGGTCCGGGTTGTCGGCGGTCATGATCACGAGGGCGTACGAGCCCTCGACCTGCTCGAGGGCCTGTCGAGTCGCCGAATGCAGGTCCGATGCTCCATTGGCCAGCTCCTGATCGATCAGGTGCGCCAGGACCTCGGTGTCGGTCTGGCTGTCGAAGGAGCGCCCCTTGTCGACGAGCCTCGACTTGATCTCGCCGTAGTTCTCGATGATGCCGTTGTGCGCCAGAATGACCCGCCCGGCGCGGTGGGGATGGGCGTTCGTTTTGCTGGGGCGGCCGTGGGTCGCCCAGCGGGTATGGCCAAGGCCAATCGTGCCGTCGAACGGGTCGGAGTGATACGCCTCGTACAGTTTGTTCAGTTTGCCCTTGACCCGACACATCTGCACGTCTCCGCCGTCGGTGCCGATGGCGATTCCGGCGGAATCGTAGCCGCGGTACTCCAGGTTCTTGAGCCCCGACAGCAGTATGTCACTGCATTCCTTCGCTCCGATGTAGCCGACAATCCCACACATGCTGCTGCTCCCTGATAGTTACGTCACTCTTCGTCTTGTTCGTCGGCCCAGCCCTCGATGTTTCGCTGCCGGCCGCGGGCGACCGCCAGTGCCTTCGAGGGTACGTCTTCGGTGATCGTACTTCCAGCACCCACGTAGGCGCCGTCGTCGATGTGTACGGGCGCCACCAACGAGGCGTTCGAGCCGATGAAGACGTCTTCGCCGGTCTCGGTCAGATGTTTGTCCTGGCCATCGTAGTTGCAGGTAATCGTCCCGGCGCCGACGTTGGTGCGGGCCCCGAGGTGCGCATCGCCGATGTAGGCGAGATGCCCCGCCTTGACGCCGTCGTCGAGTCGGGCCTTTTTGACTTCCACGAAGTTGCCAACCTTGCAGTTCGAGCCGATGTCGGCCCCGGGCCGGAGGTGGGCACTCGGACCCAGGCTCGTCTTCGAGTCGACCGATGATTCCTCGACCACACAGTGGGGCTTGACGTGGACGTCGGCGCCGATGGTCGAGTCGCGGATGACACTGCCGTCCTCGACCAGCGTACCGTCGCCGATTTCGGTCTCCCCGCGCAGATGTACACCGGGCTGCAGGACGACGTCTTGGCCGAGCTCGACGCCCGGTTCGATGAAGGTCGTCGTCGGATCGACGATGGTGACGCCTTCATCCATCCAGCGACGGTTGATGCGTCGGCGGAGCATACTCGTGGCTTCGGCCAGGTCCGCCCGCGTGTTCACTCCCTTGATGTCGGCGGGATTGTCGACCGGAAAACCAAAGACGCCGCCCTCGGGGTCCCCGGCGGCGATCTCGACCAGATCGGTCAGGTAATACTCATCCTGTGCGTTGTCGGGCGACCCGTCGATGATCTGGGGCAGGGCCTCCAACAAAAAGTCCGTTCGGGCCACGTAGAGGCCCGCATTGATCTCGTCGATCTCGGCCTGCTGAGGGTTGGTATCGGTCTCTTCGACGATGCCGAAGACGTCGCCATCGTCGCGGCGCAGGATCCGTCCGTAGCCGCTGGGGTCGTCAACCCGTGCCGTCATCACGCCCAGCGGCCGCCCTGAATCGTGGACCGTCTGCACGAAAGCCTCCAGCGTCTCACCCTTGATCAACGGCACGTCGCCGTAGGTGATGAGCGTGTATTCCGGGCCATCGTGAAGATACGACTCCGCGGCCCAGACGGCGTGGCCGGTCCCGAGCTGATCGTCCTGGACGGCGAACGCGATGCGCTCCGAGGCCTCGTGGCTGTCGAGCCACGATTCGACGTCCCGGCGCCCGTAGCCGACCACCGAGACGACGCGCTCGGCCCCGGCATTCAGGGCGGCACGCACCGCGTGTCCGATCATCGGGCGCCCCAGTACTTCATGGAGCACCTTCGGGCGTTCTGAGTTCATCCGGGTTCCCTTGCCGGCGGCAAGGATGACGGACTGGAATTCCATAGGGTGTCAGGGCGTCAGAAAGGGACCTTTGTACGGGCGTCGGATGTCCCGTCTTCTGTAGTCCGAGCCGGCAACTTTGACAACGGATCCTATTCGCCAGCCTTGTCGGCGTCGTCGGGTTCGTCGTCGGGCTCGCTGTCGGGTTCTTTCGGTTCGTCGGGCTGCTCCCGACGAATCGAGTCGAGCTTCGATGGGCCGCTGGAAGCAGGGTCCGAGGCACCGCGCCCCGATGGCTCGCGCGAGCTGAGCGGGGGATACCGATCCAGGGAGATGTCCGTGACGGGACGCCGGCTGTCGGCCGACATCTGTTGCAGGGCGATCTCCTGGGCGACGTTTGGGTCGGTGATCGCCTTCTCGCCTGTCTTGTCTTCGTACTCGTGGACCAGCGCGTCGAACTCGGAGACGGCCTGTGCCGTGAGCGTTCTCTTCTTGCGGTACGGCATGAACGACGATTTGAATCCGTTGACCATCAACTTCCTCAAGTCGCCGATGTTCAGGTCGTAGTGTTCGACTGCCGTCTCAAATTCATCGGTCACCGACGTGTCGGTCACCAGTCGATTGTCGGTATTCAGCGTGCAGCGTACACCGTAGGCCAGATAGAAGGGCAGCGGATGGCTGTCGAAGTCCTTGACCGCTCGCGTCTGCACGTTGGAGCTCAGACACATCTCCAAGGGGATGCGGTGGTCGTTGACGTAGTTCAGTAGCCCGCCGTCCTCTCGCAGCCGGACGCCGTGGCCGATGCGGTGAGCTCCGCAGACGTGAATGGCCTGGTGGATACTCTCCGGCCCGAAGGCCTCCCCGGCGTGAATGGTCAGATTCACGTTGTTGTTGCGAATCAGATAAAACGCATCGCGGTGATCCTTGGGCGGGTTGTCGACCTCGGCGCCCGCCAGGTCGAAGGCGACGACATCTCGGCCCTTGAATGCCACGCAGAGTTCGGCGAGCCGCAATGACGACTCGGGCGTGATGTGCCGGATACCGCAGATGATCTGGCCGGTGATGATGCCATATTTTCGTTTGGCGTCGCGCAATCCCTCGGCCACGGCCTCGACGATGACCGGAAGGCTGAGCCCGTTCTGCGTGTGAAGCAGCGGCGAGTACCGCACCTCCATATACTGAACGTTCTCCTTGGCGGCGTCTTCGGCCAACTCGAAGGCGGCGCGGTACAGCGCCTCTTCGGTCTGAAGGACGCTCAGGGTGACATCGAACGCCTTCAGGTAGTCATTCAGGTCCTCGCACTGCTCTCCCATGTGGACGGCTTTCGCCAGCCCCTCCGGTGTCGAGGCGTCGTTCGGCAGTTCGACCCCCTGTTCGTCGGCCAACTCCAGGATCGTCTCCAGCCGTACACTGCCGTCCAGGTGGACGTGTAGGTCCGTCTTGGGCATCTCTTTTAGAAAAGAACGCGTAATCTCCATGGTCCTACCTTGCCTTCAGAAGAGCGGCTCGGACGAATCAGTTCGGGTGGCTTAGTTCCAGCGAGAGCCGCCGCCCGTGTGGCTCTTGAAGTCGCGCCGTCGCTTCCACTGCTTGTATGCGCGTTTGGCTTTCTTGGGGCGCCACCACCCGGTGGCGGCCAGAAGCCCGACGATGAGTCCGCCCATGTGGGCGGCGATACTCACCGGAGCACCCCCGATGAAGACGCGGGCGAAGTCGATGATCAGGAAGAAGCCCAGCAGGCTCTTGCCCGACATCGGAAAGAAAAAGAAATAGAGCGTGCGATCCCAGGCGTACCAGCAAAACGCCCCCACGAGTCCCATTACCGCACCGGAGTAGCCCAGGGTAGGCGCGGAGCCGCCGAAGACGAACTGGGTCAGAACCACGGCGATGCCGCCGCCCAGAGCACTCAGTAGGCTGACCGTCCAGAACTTCTGTGTTCCCCATCGCTGATCGAGCTCCCCGCCGAACATCCAGAGGGCGATGCCATTGAACAGAAGATGCCCGAAATCGAAGTGCCAGAAGGCGTAGGTCAGCACCGTCCAGATTTCATATTCGACCAGGACTTCCCGGCTCGACACGAGCATGTGATCCCGGACGAACCCGGTAAATTCGAAACCGGCCAGAAAAAAGGCGACCAGGATCGCGAGCGTGATCTTGATATTCTCGGTCAGTGGAGGCCATGCGGTACGGTATTGGGGCATTGCAGACGTGGGCGTCGGAAAAAGTTGAGCAAAAGGCGTTTAAAACACCTTATGGGGCACGGCGGTGTTGAGTCCATCGGGCGCCGACGGAGGGCTGAAGCCGGCGAGGTCGAGCACGGGAATGATGCGGCGCAGATCCATGACCGTCCCCAATTCCAGGATCGACGAGGACGGTGTCCATCTTGCGTCGATGCACTCTTCGACCCTCAGCGACATCGCCTCGCGTGGTTCGTTGAGTGTGCACAGAAAAAAGTGCGCACTCTCGAAGACGGCGATCGGTTCGCGAACCGTCACCCGAAGGCCCGTCTCCTCGTATACTTCACGCACACAGGCGACGGCGGGCCATTCCTGGTCCCAGATCGTCCCGCCCGGCGGGCACCATTGGCCGCCTCGCCCCAGGTCCAGGGCGCGACGTACAAATAATACCTCTCCGTCGTCTTCGATTAGAGCCCATGCGGAACTCATCGTGACTCTCCATCGCCGTGGGCGACCGTCGCGGTGTGGCGACTGCCGACCGCTGTGTGCAGGTGCATTTTGTTCAAGACGGTAGGCCCGTCAATCATTCGCCGTCTAAAAACGTACCTCGGAGGGCCGTTCATTCCGCCGACGCTGGATCTTCGAGGGTGGCGGTCATACACTTCCGCGTTGCGTACGATGATCGCACTCCCACTTGACGAGACTCGACGATGGGCGATGACCCGGAGATGCCGGAGACGGCCACCGACAACCCCAGTCTGGTTGCCTGGCTTGGAGAGCTTTCGCTGTTTGAAACCCTCGGGCCCGACGAACTCGAAGAGATCGCGGACCTCTGTGAGTCGAGACGGCTCGAGGCCGGCGAGACGCTGTTCGAGCAGGGCGATCCCGCCCGCGGTCTCTACGCCCTGGAGAGCGGCCGTCTGGAGGTCCGCGCGGTCAGTCCCGCCGGCGAGGACGTTCGGCTGGCGGAACTCGACGGTGGGAGCATCGTCGGTGAAATGTCCATTATCGGAGGCGGCAAACGCTCGGCGACCGTCGAGGCGCTCGACGAGAGCCGCCTCGTCGAGCTTCAACGGTCGGCTTTCGAGCAACTCCGCTCCCAGGGGCGTTCCTCGGCGTATCGGCTGATCCTCAGGCTCGCGCGAGTCCTTGGCGACCGTCGCCGCCAGACCGATGCCCGCGTCCGGGACGTCTTCGAAGACCCCGGCGAACATCTCGAGGAGTTCGAAGACCAGGTCCACGAGATGCTCGGCCAGATCCATAAAGCGTAGGCGACACACTCACGGTAGAGGCGACCCATGAAGACGACCGACGAGTTGATCGAGATACTGGGAGGCACGTCGCTGTTCGGCCAGTTGGCTGAAGACGACCTCCGCGACCTTCTGGAGCGGTGTCGGCACAGGACCCACATCAGCGGGGAAGCCCTGTGGGCGGCTGGCGAACCCGGCGATGCGGCTTACATTCTTGTGGAGGGACGGCTCGAGACGACGTGGCGTGTCCAGCCCGATGGACAGCGATCCCGGCAAGCGGCCCGCTCCGGGGCGATGCTTGGCCTGGCGTATCTGGTACACGACTGGTCCCACGAAAGCTCCGCCTACCCGCTCGAGAAGAGCGAGGTACTGGAACTGAGGCGCACCGACTTCCAGGAGCTCTTCGAGCAGGGCCACCCGGCCGCCTACCGTCTGACCGACGCCCTGGCCGACGAACTGGTCGACGAGGTACGCGACGCGAATCGCCGCATGCACGAGGTCTTCGGCCATCCCGCCGACACGCTTCGTACGCTCCGACGACGGGCCCGCAGCTCCGAGCGGCGGTGACCGCGTCGGCCGCTGAATGATCACACACGTCTCATCGAGGAATATTATGGACATCGGAGTTATCGGAGGAGGATCATGGGGGACCGCTCAGGCAAAGCTTCTGGCTGAAAACGGCCATCAGGTCACCCTGTGGTGTCACGAGCCGTGGCTGCCCGACGAGATCAACGAGAAGCACGAAAATACCGAGTTTCTGCCCGGTCACACCCTGCCCGAGTCCCTGCGTGCCACAGATGACCTGGGTGAGACCGTCGACGGGCGCGACATGATCCTCTCGGTGATGCCCAGCCACGTCGTCCGCGACGTGATGACGCAGATCGCCGACTCGCTTCCCACGGGAGTTCCCATCGTCAGCGCTACCAAGGGGATCGAAAACGACACCCTGATGCTGGTCAGCGACATCCTCGAGGACGTTCTACCTTCGCGTCTGCATCCGTATCTGGCGTACCTGTCGGGGCCGTCGTTTGCCGTCGAGGTCGCCGATCGCCAGCCGACCGCCGTGACCGTCGCTTCCTACAACCACCGCCTGGCCGAAGAGGTCCAGCAGACCTTCAGCAACGACTACTTTCGGGTCTACACCTCGACTGACGTCATCGGCGTGGAGGTCGGCGGAGCCGCCAAAAACGTCATCGCCATCGCCGCCGGGGCCGCCAGCGGCATGGGACTGGGCCACAACGCCATGGCGGGCGTCATCACCCGCGGCCTCCACGAGATCTCGCGGCTTGCCGTCAATCTGGGCGCCAATCCATTGACACTGAAAGGCCTGTCGGGCATGGGCGACCTGGTGTTGACCTGCACCAGCGGGTTGAGCCGAAATCACACGGTCGGGACCAAACTCGGCGAAGGTCACTCTCTGGACGAAATCCTCGACGACATGAACATGGTCGCCGAGGGAGTCAAGACCTCCAAAAGCGTTCACGACTTGGCCCACGACCTCGACGTCGAAATGCCCATCAGCCAGGAAGTATACCGCGTCCTCTACCAGGACAAATCGGCCGAGAAAGCCGTTCAGGATCTGATGGGTCGAGAATTGAAACCCGAGATTCGCGGTTATTACTGATGCCGGGCCCTTTGTTTCCACCCAGCAGGACCTTTTGTCTATGAGACAGCGACGAAATCTGGAGATCCTCTCCGACAGCGAAATCGAAAAAATGCGCAATGCCGGCCGCGAAGCCGCAGGACTTCTGGCCGAACTGGGGCGGCGCGTCGAACCCGGGGTCACCACCGGTGAACTCGACGACTATGCCGTCGAATGGGCCGAAGAGCGCGGCGTCGAACACGCCCCTCACGAGTACGGCGATCCCCCGTTTCCACGCTCGATCTGCACCAGCGTCAACGAGGTCGTCTGCCACGGGATCCCCAAGGACGACCAGACCCTCGAGGCCGGCGACCTGGTCAGCATCGACGTCACCCCGATCATCGACGGTTTTCACGGCGACACCTGTGCGACCTTCTTCGTGGGAGAACCCTCCGACGAGGCCAGACGTCTGGTGGAAGTTACCGCCGAAGCGCTTCGGCGGGGGATGAAACAGGTCCGCGCCGGCAAGCGCATCGGTGACATCGGCGCCGCGATCCAAAACTACGTCGAAGCCGAGGACATGTCCGTCGTCCGTGACTTCATCGGCCATGGTATCGGCCGCAAATTTCACGCTGCACCTCAGGTGCCTCATTTCGGAAAGTTCAATACCGGCATGCGCATGCGACCCGGCATGTGCTTTACCATCGAACCGATGGTCAATGCCGGAAACTACCCGACCCACGTCCTCTCCGACGAGTGGACTGCAGTCACCCAGGACAACAGCCTGTCGGCTCAGTTCGAACACACCATCGTCGTGACCCGCGACGGCGTCGATGTGATGACCCTGACCGACGGTCAGGACCCCTTTTCCGAATCCCCTGCCGGCGTCATTTCCCTTGACGACAGTTAAGCCCTCTCTGCCGCGACCTCGCAGATGGGCCCGATTTTCCCGTTGACACGGGCCCTGCGACGATCTAGCCGAACGTTGAGACAATCGTTAACGTGCTCACCTTCTAAGTGAGCTGATACTTTACGTGTGGAACACGTACCCACCTGACGGAGGTATACAATGAACACCCAATTTCGACTTATTCTTACCCTGCTGGCTGCCGCGTCCCTGACGCTGGCCGCCTGCAGCGACAGCGAAGACCCGACCGACGGCCAAGACACCGGCATGGACGCCGCCATGGATGTTGAAGAAGACATGGGCGGCGAGGACATGGGTGAAGACGCCGATGAGGACATGGGCGGCGAGGACATGGGAGAAGACGCCCAGGATATGGGCGGCGACGACATGGGTACCGATGACATGGGCATGGACGTCGAGGAAGACGGCGGCGGTATGGGCGCCATGACTATCGATGAAATCCGAGCCCTGCCGGAAGTCCAAAACCTCGAAGACCCGAACAGTGCCAGTGACCCGACCGAAGAGTCCTACACCATTGAGGACGTCGTCGTGACCGCCGTCAATGGTAGCGGCGACAACATCCGTGGAGCTTGGGTTCAGGAGCAGTCCGAAGACCTCAAAAACAAAGGGCTCTACCTCTTCTTCCAAGGTTCCAGCGCTACTATTCCTTCCGACCTCTCCCGTGGTGACGTGCTGACCGCTACAGGGCCAATGCTTCAGTATTTCGGCCTTTTGGAAATGACGAATCTCACCGACATCGAAATCACCACCCAGGATGGCCCCGTTCCCAACCCGGTCGTCATCAGTGACGCATCCACCATCGTGACCGGTGGCGCCGACGCTGAGGCCTACGAAGGCGTCTTCATCGAGGTCTCTAACCAGACGGTCGATACGTGGGACCCAGCCAACAACAACGGTGAAGCGACCTTTGACAGTGGTCTCTACATCGACACAGACCTCTATAATTACCCAGATGACTTCTCAAACGTGATGACGGATGATGTGTTCTCAACGATCCGTGGTCCTTTGAGCTTCTCTTTCAGCAACCGCCGAATTCTTCCCCGAGAACAATCCGACTTGGTGTTGGCTGAATAACGGATCACATCCGACTCATCCGCATTAATCGCCCGGAGCCGATGACCGTCGGTTCCGGGCGATTTGTTTCTTGGGAGTTCGGTTGTGTGCTTGTAAGAACCGAAAAGTCGACGGAAGCCCCAGAGCATCCTCGTAGTCGGTGCAACCTTGGGTCAAACTTACCCACATTTTTTTTAGTGATGCGATACATCTTCCATATTCGCATCCCATGGCGGAATGGCGAAAAGACGGCGACAGGAAACGACTTCGTTCAATGCGGAAGATCCCCGTGAACAGGGCGACTAGCGACGGTCATTGGTGCTGAATGCGCGAAAACGCGATGGATTAGACCACCTCAGTCCGCCCGAACGATGCAGTTTTCGTTGCCTGGCCGTTCGTCCGTGGAAATTAAAGTTATCTAGTCGCCAATGGCAGCTCGGCGGTAAGGATGATGATCGTCCCAGAGTCGTGTTCATGGTCAGTTGGCTCAAGGACAAGTGCGAGTCGAGTGGGTTCATTTCCGGTATTGCGGGGAAGTCGTACCAGTTTCTGAGAACGGAACGTCGATTCCCCGCCCACGGAAATGACCAAATCAAATTCATCGGGTTTTTTTACAGTAATTTCATTTTTCCAGTCGCGATTGCCACTGAGTACCATGAGGTCCTGCCCTTGGCTGAAAACCAGATCAGAGAATCCATCTGAGTTCATATCCATTCCAGCGATCACTCGGATGCGCGAAGGATGGAGGATTTCGTTATCGTGATTGTTCAACGTTGCCACGTCGGTCCTAGAATTTGACCCAAAAAAGATCTTCGTACTGGCACTGCTCGAAGGCGAGAATGCAAAGTCAGATAGTCCATCACCGTCGACATCACCAAGGGGAACGAACTTTGGTGAACTTGAGTTAGAGCCACCAGGAAATTCGGAGCTCTCCGCCAGCGACTCTACTGGGACTGAGTCGCCGATCACGGTAGGGAAAATATCCGCTGAAAGCAGGTGAACGTCTACTGAAGGACCATTCGAATCGAGTGCGTCCACGAAGCCGAATTCGACGATCCCATTGTCATCCAAATCACCGAGAGGTGCGAACTGAATGGGACTGTCATCAGCGGGTTCCTGTAGTTCGATTGTGCTCGCAGCGTTTTTCCATTCATCCAAGAAGTGGTGGTCGCCTTGGCCGACATCTTCAGGAAATGAGGTCGAGCCTGGCACGACACGGATGACGCGCGGCCAAGCTGAAGACGTGATTGCGAAGTCATCCATTCCGTCATTGTTGACGTCCTCAAGTCGAAGAAGGTTTGCGTAGGGGAGCTCGCTTTTTCTGGAAATTGCGAACTTCATAGTGGAAAGTTCATTGATTTTCCCATTTATGCGTAGAGAGTCTTGGCCCAGCATTAAGTGAACTCCCTGCCGGTTGATTCGTTGACATTGGAGTGTGGAAAAGTCAGCGAATCCGTCACCGTTGACGTCACCGACTCCCTGAAGCTTGCAGCCAACGAGATCGTCCTCAAATTCCCCTTTGAGGACTCCAGTGGCTTGATCGACGGAGATCGTACCAGCCTCTTGATCCAAGGATTCCCAAGAATAGAGAAGTATCCTGCCACGGCCCTCATCCATGTCGGGCACACCAATGGCAAATTCATCCTGCTCATCGCCATTAAAGTCCCCAATTGCCTCAATTTGGATTTCTGAATACCTTTGAACCGGCAAATCCCGCATCACCAGCGCATTGGATTCATTGAGATCGATGGTGGGGTCGCAGGCGTCGCCGGCGCCGTCCTTGTCCCAGTCTTTTTGGCGCGGGTCGTAGGTTTCGGGGCATAGGTCGGCGGATGAGGGGATCCCGTCTTGGTCCGGATCATTCGCGGCGTCAGGGGTGTCTCGCTGGATGTCTGATTGCAGGCCCGTGTCGGTGGACTCGGGGCTGCGGGTCGTGTCGGCGATGCAGCCGGCGGGCAGTGCGGCCAAGAGCAGAAGTGCCAGAGACAGAGACGTGGTGGCGGTGCGGTTGGCTGATGAATACATGTGGCTCCCTCCCAGAGGTAGATGGACATTGAACTGTATCTGGTAGTTTACCCGGGGTTATTGGAGCGGGCAAGAGCCAATTTCACCGGATGTCATTCGGAGGGAGGCTTCGGCTCGGCCGGGGCGGCATGGGGGAAGAGATCTTCGCGTAGCCGGAGGAGCTCGGCGGAGATACTGACGGCGATCTCGTCGGGTGTGTTGCTGGTCATCTCCAGGCCGACGGGGGCGTGGAGTTTGCCGAAGAGGGCGGGGTCGACGCCTTCGGCCTTTAGATCTTTTCGGATCTTGGTGAGCTTTGCCTCGCTGCCCATGACACCGATGTAGGGGTACGGGTCGTCGATGACGCCCAGGAGGCCGCGGACGTCGGTCGGCTCGCCCATCGTCATGACGACAACGTGTGTGATCTCGGGGTGGTCGATGTGGTCGCCGGCCTGGGCGAAGTCGTCGACCTCGATGGTGTGCCGGGCGAACGGGTTGTCGGCGAAGGTCTCGATGTGGTCGCGGGTGTCAAACAGGGTGACGGTGTAGCCCAGGTGATCGAGAATGCGCGACAGGGCGAAGCCGCAGTGCCCGCCACCGATGATCGCGGCACGTTTCCAGTTCAACAGTTGCTCCTCGTAGCGCCACGGGGTGGTGTCGGTGGGCTCTTGGAAGCGAATCGGCGGTGTCTTTCGGCCGAGTTCGGCTTCGTCGGTCAGCCGGATGCCGTTCGGGTCGATCTTTACGAGGCCGGTTTGGTCCTCCTGGACGCGGCGGACGATGTTCTGGACCAGATCTAGATGGCGTGTTGAATCAAAGACCGCGTAGACGTTGGTCTGGTGGCCCGCGCAGATCAGGCCCGATTTGTCGCCCTTACCCTTGTCGCGGTGGTAGAGTCGCTGAAACTGGGGCGTCGTCTCGCCGGCCTCGAGGGTATCTATACCTGCGTCGATGATATCCGACTCCATGATGCCGCCGCCGATCGTGCCCTCGGTTGAGCCATCGGGGCGAACCATCATCCGTGCGCCGCGAGTGCCCGGAGAGTGGGACGTGTTGTCGGCCACGAAGGCGACGAACGCCGGGTCGCCGGACTCAAGTTGAGTGAGGAGCCTTGGCCAGAAGTCGTCGTTGCTCATTCAGAATCTGTTCGTTCAAAGGAGGCTCGGCTGGAGCGATACGCCTCGGGGGTGTTGAGGTCCCAGTGAGGCAGTGAGTCGAAGGTGATCATGATGCCTTCGGGGCGCGCACGATCGACGATCGAGCGGAGCCCCTGCTCTTCATGTTCGATGCCGCGGAGGGCGTTCAGGTACTCGCCGCCCAGAATGACCGGATGTCCCGCGCCATCGTCGTCGGCCGGCTGAATCAATGGAGCACCGGCGTGCTCGACGAGTCGGCGGAGTACATCGGAGTCGAGTGGTTGGTCGACGGCGACCACCAAAATAGCGTCTACGCCATCGGGCAGCGCATCCGCTCCTTTGGCGATCGAACGCGAGCGCCCAGACTGCCACTCCTTATTGTGGATGACCGTGGCCTCTTCGGGGATTTCGTCAGCCACCGAATCGCCCTCGGCGCCGGTGACCACGACGATGGGGTCGAAGCTGGCTTCGGCGAGCGCCTGAACTTGGTGGGTCACGAGTGGCACCCCGCCCCAGTCGAGCGTGGCCTTGTGGGCGTCGCCCATGCGTGTGGATGCCCCTGCGGCGGTGACGATCGCAGCGTTCGTGCGGGTCATCCCTGTCGCCTCATCATTCGGCATCGGGGCAGTGCGCGCCCGAATCGATCCAGGCTCTGGCGAGTGTACCGAAGCGCTGATGGGTGCCAGGGGCGGGTTCATATTGCTCGGGTGGGTTCCAGCCGTACGCAACGAGGTTGTCTTCGGCCATGTGCTCGGCGAGTTGTTCGAGGCTCTTGCCGCCATTGCGCTCGGGGTCTTTGATCTGCCGGCATATCTCGGCGAGCGACTTCCCCTCCCACGCCATCTCGGCCGGGGCCATACGCCACCCGGCTCCGCCCGGAACGCCCTGGTAGTTTTTGTTAGTATGGCAGGTGTTGCATCGCATGCCGGGGGCGCCCATGCCGCCCTTGCCCCGTACGACCATCGGGCGATGGGGTCGACTGCGATCGCCCATGAGCGGTTGATCTTCGGTGGGGTGACAATTGACGCAGCGCGGATGTTTGAGAACCGTCCCGATCGACTGGAAGATCTCTCGGGAGCGGTCGGCTTCTTTGTCGATGTCGCTGAAGGATTCGAGCGAAGGTAGTGAGCCGCCTTCAGAGGTGACCTTTTCGCCGGCGGCAGGCCCTTGTTCTGCCTGCTTCTTGTCCTTTTCAGAACATCCGTCGCAGCCCGCGAGCACGAGTCCTGCGAGGGCAGTGGCCGTCACTAGATCTCGGATGACATGTCTCATTCGAGCTCCTCGGCGGCGAGTTTGATGCCACGGCGAATACGCATGTAGGTGCCGCAACGGCAGATGTTTCCGCTCATCGCCTGGTCGATGTCGGAGTCGTCGGGGTTCGGCACCTCTTTGAGGAGGGCGATGGCCGACATCAGTTGACCGGCCTGGCAGTAGCCGCATTGCGGAACATCGAGTTCGAGCCAGGCCTGACGCAATGCTTCGGCCTCGGGCCCTTCGACACTTTCGATGGTCGTGACCGTTCCTCCGGCGGCATCTTCGATGGGGATGATGCAGGATCGTTTCGTGGATCCCTGAATATGGACAGTGCACGAGCCGCACTGGCCGACCCCGCACCCGTATTTGGTGCCGGTCAGGCCCAGATAGTCGCGCAGCACCCACAACAGGGGCGTCCCCTTGGGGACGTCGAGTTCGCGTTCTTCGCCGTTGACCGTGAGAGTCACATTCATCGGCCGTCTCCTTGGGTGTCGTCGATGGGCAGCCGATCCTCCCAGGAATCGTCAAAGATCGGCAGCGAGCGAATTCGGATGCCGGTGGCATCGTAGATGGCATTCGTCAGCGCCGGGGCGGCCGGGGGCGTGGGTGGTTCGCCGACGCCGCCGGGCGGGGCGTCGGACTCGACGATCCGGGCCTCCATCTGCCGCGGAGCTTCGTCCATGCGCATCAGCCTGAAGTCGGGGAAGTTCGCCTGATCGATGGCGCCGTCGGTGGCGGTGATTTCGCCGTGCATCGCGCAGGTCAGCCCAAAGATGGTGCCGCCTTCGAGCTGGTGTTTTACGTGGTTCGGATTGACGACGGTGCCGGCGTCGATGACCGACCAGACGCCCGGGATCGTCAGTGCGCCATCGTCGTCGACGGCGACCTCCAGGGCGGTGGCCACGTAGCTGCAAAACGACCGGTGGACCGCGATGCCCATGCCGTGGCCCTCGCCGAGCTCGCGGCCCCAGCCGGCCATGTCGGCCGCCATCTCCACGGCCGTCGCCATGCGCCCGGTGTCGATGGGGTATTTGTCCATCGGGCTGCCGTAATTGTCGTACTGAGCGCCTTCGTCACGCGGGTCTACCTTCCGCGGTGGGCCGATAAGGTCGAGGAGGAAGTCTTTCTGATCGCGTTCGGCCTCGGCGGCGAGTTCACCGACAAAACTCTGGACGGCAAATGCGTGGTAAATGTTGGCGACCGAGCGCAGCCAGCCGGTGCGGACGTGGGCTTCGGCTTCGCCGCTCTCGACCTGAAGGTTCGGCACATCGAAGGGCGTGTCGGTCGCGCCCTGTCTGAGGTCACCCCAGGTCGGGCTCGTGGCGCTGGCGTCGAACGTCGAGGTGATCGGCGGAAAGACAGTGCGGTGCAAAAACGCGGTGCACGCACCGTCTTTGTCGATGGCGCCCTCCATGCGCTGGGCGCTCACGGTGTGGTAGTAGCTGTGGCGGACCGAGTCTTCGCGGGTCCAGACGACCTTGACCGGCTCTTCGACCTCGCGGGCCAGCCAGGCGGCCTCGCCGAAGAAGTCGGGCTTTGATTTGCGACCGAAGCCGCCGCCCAGCCAGGTGATCTGGATGGTCACGTCGTCTTTGGGGACCTCGCAGTAGTCGGCGACGAGATTTCGGGCGGCCTGGGGCGCCTGAACGCAGCCCCAGCAGACCACCTTGCCGTCGTCGTCCCACTCGGCCAGGGCGGCCGGCGGCTCCATGGCGGTGTGGGCGAGATGCGGAACGTAGTATTCGGCCTCGACCGTGCTGTCTGCGTTCGACATCGCCTGGCCGACGTCGCCGCGCTTTCGGCGTACGTCACCCGACTCGCGCGCAGTCTCGATCAATGTCTCTCTGAATTCGTCGGAATTGTAGTCGGCGTTCGGCCCGGCTTCCCACTCGACTTCGAGGGCGTCTCGGCCCTTCATGGCCGCCCAGGTGTTGTCGGCGATGACGGCGACACCGCCCAGGGGTTTGAAGGCGACCGGCTCGTCGATGTCCGGCAGGGTTACCGTCTTTTCGACGCCGGGCACTTCCAGCGCAGCCGAGTCGTCGACATTCTTCGGACGGCCGAGGACCTGGGGTGGCCGAGCGATGACGGCCACTTTCATCCCGTCGACCTGAAGGTCCTGCGCGTACACGCCCTCGCCCTTAATAATAGACGGCGTGATGAGCGACTTGACCGGTTCGCCGATGAAATCCCAGTCCTCGCGGTCCTGTAGCTGGAGGCTGTCGGTCGAGGGAACGGCGATGTCTTTGGCCGTTTCGACGACGTCACCGAAGGAGACGGTTCGGCCGCTGGGTCCGTGTGTGATCTCTCCGGCTTTGGCCGAACACTCCGAGGCATCGACATCCCACTGACGTGCAGCGGCCTGCTCGAGCATCGAACGGATGGCCGCGCCCATGACCCGAAATCGGGTGAAGTTGTATCGGATCGAGCGGGAGCCATCGGTGTTTTGATCGCCGTAGCGGGGATGCCCTTCGGCCTGGACGATTTCGACGTCGTCCCACTTCGCCTCGAGTTCCTCGACCATCACCTGGGCGAGGGCGGTCCAGACCTGCTGGCCCATCTCGGAGCGGTGGCATACCAGTTTGACGGCCCCATCGGGTTGGATCGTCACAAAGAGCCGCGGCTTGATGTCGGACTCTTCGAAGTCGGTGAGCCCGTCTACGACCGAGACGTCGGCGAGGGCTTCGTCGCCGAATAAAAAGAGTCCGACGGCGAAGGCGCCCGCACCGCCGAGAAAACCCCGGCGGCTGATGTTGAGCAAGCCTTCGTCGCCGAGTGGTCCGTCCTCAGCGTCCGAATCGTCGTGGGTCATCGCGGAGACTCGCCTGAGATGGGAACCGAAATGGCAACCGCTCGTTAAAATACAATTCCGAGGGTATCACGACAGCTGGGGCCCATCCAAGAGCCAGTTTTACCGACTCAGGCTTCGGGTGAGTCTTCGTCCTCAGACGACGTGCCTCGCTGTCCCAGCAGGATGCCGCCGAGGATCATCGGTCCGCCGACTGCGATAATCGGACGGGGCCAGTCGCCAAGGATGAGCCAGGCGAGGACCGTGGCAAAGAGCGGGACCATCAGCAAAAACTGGGTCGATCGATTTGCCGGCAAGCGCGACAGCGCGAAGGCGTTCAGAAAGTAGCCAAGACCGATGGGAAACAGCCCCAGGTAAGCGACGGCAGCCCAGCCGGCGGTATCCATCGCCGCGACCGGCTCCCAGGCCCAGGGCAGATACGCCAGGATCGGCAGGGAACCCGCGATGGTCACATAGATCGAGACATGCAGGGGCCGGTAGCGATCGAGCAGCCGCTTTTGAAGGACGAAACACGAAGCCGACGAGACCGCACCGGAGAGCACGATCAGGCTTCCTTCCGAGAAGCTCAGCGAGCTCGGGTCCAGGCTCATCAGGCCTACCCCCGACAGACCCAGTGCCATCCCGCCCCAGGCGTACGGCGTGATTTCTTCGCCAAGGTAGGGCCGCGCCAGAAGCGTCGTCCAGATCGGGACCGTCGAAATGATGAAGGAACCCTGTCCCGCCGAGACCATCTCGTAGGACATCCCGAGGTTCAGCAAGCAGTGATACAGGCTGAAGCCGAGCACGCCCGTCAGGGCGATCATGCCGAGGTCCTCGCGGTGTGGCAGGGGCAGTCGCATGATGGCCGCCGCCACCAGAAGGCCGGCCGAGGCGAATCCCAGCCGCAGCATCGCAATGGCGTAGGGATCCTGCAGGCGGCGCAGTACGAACTTGATGCCAGGAAAGGCCGAGGACCACAGAAGCATGGTACCCAGAAGCGCAATGTAGGCGAGGGTCGTGCGTTTCATGGTGGATGGATGGGATCGGGGTAGCCAGCAGCGAGGCGGGTGTCACACAGCCACGGACGGATGTCCAACCGCCGTTGTGATCCCCATGAAAACACGCATTTTTTAGACTTTGGTCACGTTTTCCCTTCGAGGATCGGGAAAAGTTTCACTCGATCGTTTGCTTTTCTTGAGAGCTGAATACCATTGACATGTCGATGAGAGTCAAAGGGGAAAATCCCCAGACGAGGTAGAATTCTCACCTTGCAGACTGGTATTGCGTCAGCATTTCTGACGGAACCGGCTGACTCTCGTCGATCTGAACGTCGCCGTTGGCGACGAAAGTATGCAGCCCGCCGTAGTATTCGCCGTATCCCGCTTCCGTCGGGGCGGCTGCCTCAATTGCAGTACAGGCCGTATCTGCTCCCTGCGCTCGTCGTTTTTTGACGAGCCTCCGCTGGGTGACCAGCAGACGCATGGATCTCTGCCGTGCCGGGAGCGGACTCCGCGCGAATAATTCGTGAGTCTGATTCGCCGCCGACGGCTCGACGGCGCATCGAGCCGATGTACGGTGGCCTGCTCTGGGCCCGAAAGGGTCCGAATTGAGGAGAACGACGCTATGCAAAAATGGACGCTCGTAGTTTCATTTTTCGCTTCACTCGGCTTGATCGCGGGATGTGCCGGTGTCGACGGAGATTCGAACCCCGCCGACCCGGGTCCGCGGACCTCGGGGCTGGCACTCTCCAGTGACACCCTGGCCGACACCGATGTGACCGGTATGAAGTTCAAAGTCACCGGATGTGCGAATACACCCACGTCCTCGGTGAGCCAGACGGTCAAAAAGGACCTCGAGGACATGTACCTTCCCGGTGGAATCAGTGAGTTCGAAGACAAACCGTACGACGCCGACAGCCAGCACCTCTTCAGCGACCACTACTTTACGCTTCCAGCCGGCTGCTACGACGTCGAAACGCAGCCACTGACCGGTCCCCAGAACAACTACACCAAGAGCCAAGATTGCTCGAAGGCGACCAAGACGGGTGTGACCGTCGAAGATGGTCAGACCAACGAAATCCTGTTGATCAACCAGTGCAAGGGTCCCAAGAAAGGCGGCCTCGATGTGCTGGGTACGATCAATCACCCGCCCGAAGTCCTGTCGGTGAACTTCAAAGACTCGAAGTTCATCAGCCAGTGCAAAAAGAGCAACAAAAACAAAAACCAGGTGTGCGTCACCGTCAAGGACCCCGACAACGACCCGCTCGAGTTCGTCTGGTCGTCTACATCGATGGGCCAGTACCAGGGCTCACTCCGGCAGGTCAGCAAGAAGCGCGTCGGCGAAAACAATAAAAAATGGAAGGTGTGCGCCGAGATCACGACCGGCCCGAAGGGCGATTATGGCTTCAACCTGACCGCCTATGACCTTGCGACCGACTCGACCGGACAGCTCAACCGGATCGAGAATATCCTGGCCAACCAGGGGAATCCCAACGCGTCGAATGACGACATCAGTTTCCCGGTCTACTCCGGCGTCGACTGTCCCGGACGTTCGTCGGTCATCCTGATGGCCATGAACAACAACCCGGGCCCGACTAGCACCGGAGACGCGAAGGATTACGTCAAGCAGACGGCTGGATGGGTCAATCCATTCTTCGCCGACCCCGGGTCCGCAAAGGTCCTCTACGTCAAGGACGACAACGACCAGGGTGAACACCCCGGTGACGCCCAGTGGGTCACGGATCGCCTGAAGGCGAAATACGGCAACGGCAATGTCACCAAGATCGACGAGCCCTCAGGTGGCCTTTCCTACGGCAGCTCCAATGGCTCGGCCGGACCGCTGTCGCAATACGACATCGTCTGGTTCTCGAACCCGGGCTATCCGGTCGACGACCCGGCGAGCCACACTGCGTTGATGAAGTTCCGCAACACCGGAGGCGGACTGGTCATCCAGGGTGACGACATGGCCGGACCCGTCGCAGGCGGCGGTCCCGGTAACCCCCACATGGATACGTTCAGTTTCCTGAACTTCCAGAACAACGGGACGACGACCTGTGGTCTGACGACCAACAACAATGCCGGGTCGAACTACGAGGTCTCCAGGGCCGACAGCCACCCGGTCACCGACGGTCTGTTCGGTTCCGGCTTCGACTACGGCAACGACATCGACCACACCACGGTCATGGGCAAGGGTGAGACCGTCGTCCTCGATGCCAAGGTGCCCGGAAGTGTCTGCCCGAGCGGCAGCGCCAGCGCGACCTTCCCGGTGTCGACAATCATCGACCCGGCCGACGTGGCGGCCACCGACCTCTGCAACGGGGCATGCAACCCGCCGCAGGTACCGTGACCATAGGATCTAACTAGATTCACGCCGACCTCGCCCCCCGGCTCGCCAAGTGCGAGTCGGGGGTTGCTTTATGGGACGTCGTTGATCGACTATCCAAGAAATGAATGAAGCGTCGGCTCGCAAGGCCCCGCTCCAACGTGAGTCGTCAGACTCAGAGGTCGAAGGTGCGAACCGACGCCACCTCTGAGATGCAGCAACGTGCAATTGGTTGTGCGGCAATTTCGATTTTCTGGCCCCATCCGGAGGACCGCATGTGGGAGGACGCGTCGATGAGTGTCATGCTCTACGTCTCGGACCTGAAAAAGAGCGTAGAGTTCTACCGGGACAAACTCGGACTCGAGTTCACCGGCTACTGGGACGACGCCTCCCACAGTGTGACCGAGGATTGGGGCGCCGTCGACGAACCGGGGTATGCCCGCGTCTACGCCGGCGGTTTCGAAATTGGCCTTCATCCCGACGCCGAGTACGAGCCCGGCCGTACCCGCATCAAGATCAGCTTCGAGGTCGACGACGTCGATGCGGTCTATGACCACTGCCAGCGACACGGCGTGACCGCCACCGAACCTGCCGACATGCCCTGGGGTGCGCGCATGATGACCGTGACCGACCCCGACGGCCACGAAGTCGATATCCTGGAACACATCTGACATGTCGAAAGATTGGGGACACTCCACTTGAGGTCTTCTCTGACCCGTGATAGCCGATCTAATCGCTGGATAACGATTAGATAACATGGAGTCGCGATGACGGAACAACCGCAAGATGAAGACCTCGAGTCATGTTGCCCACCGCCGGCCGAGCCGGAGTCCTATCAGGTGCAGGGGCCAGACGCCGACGAGCTCCTCGCCACGTGTGCCTCGGCCCTGGGCCACCCCACGCGCGTGGCGATCCTGCGACTTCTCCTGCAGCGCGACCAGTGTATCTGCGGCGAGATCGTCGAGGAGCTTCCCTATGCTCAATCGACGATTTCCCAGCACCTCAAAACATTGAAGGACGCCGGTCTGATCCGCGGCGATGTCGACGGCCCGCGCACCTGCTACTGCGTGGAGCCGGGCATTCTCAAGCAATTCAAGGTGCTGGTCGCCGCTCTCTGAGCGACGACTAATCGTTTAAATGCGATAGATAATGAGATGGCAAAGGTTCTCTTTTTGTGCGTGGCGAACTCCGCCCGAAGTCAGATGGCCGAAGGCCTGGCCCGGGCGAAGGCGCTCGATCTTGGCCTCGACTCCTTGGACGTCGCTTCCGCTGGCTCCTCCCCTTCGACGGTCAACCCCCTGGCCGTGCAGGCCATGAATGAGGTGGGGATCGATCTGTCGGGCCATACCTCCGATGCGGTCGACGACGTCGACCCCGACACCGTCGACTGGGTCATCACCCTGTGCGCCGACGAGGTGTGTCCGGCCTTTCTGGGCGAGGCCCGCCGGCGCCACTGGCCGCTGGAGGACCCCGACGGTCTGGAGGACTTTCGCCAGGCTCGAGACGTGATCTCAGATAAACTCGATGCATGGATGCGACGGGAGTTTCAACGTGGATGATCGTTCGACGCAGGAAGTCGCCGGCGATATGTCGGTGCTCGACCGCTATCTGACCGTCTGGATTTTTGTGGCCATGGGCATCGGGGTTGGGCTGGGCCACTTCGTGCCGGAGACGGCCGGATTCGTCGACCAGTTCAAGGTGGGTAAGACCAACATCCCCATCGCCATCGGCCTGATCGTGATGATGTATCCGCCCCTGGCGAAGGTGAAATACAGTGAACTCGGCGAAGTCTTCGCCAACTGGCGCATTCTGGGCGTCTCGCTGGTTCAAAACTGGGTCATCGGCCCGATCTTGATGACGGCCCTGGCGATCCTGTTTCTGTCGGACCAGCCCCACTACATGGTCGGCTTGATTCTGGTGGGCCTGGCGCGCTGTATCGCCATGGTTTTGGTGTGGAACGACCTGGCCGATGGCTCCAGCGAATACGCCGCCGGCCTGGTCGCCTTCAACAGCATCTTCCAGATCCTCACCTACAGCCTCTACGCGTGGGTCTTCGTTACGATCGTACCGACCTGGTTTGGGCTGGAGGGCGCAGCGGTTGACGTCAGCATCGCCGAGATCTTCAAGAGCGTGATGATCTATCTGGGCATCCCCTTCGCCCTGGGCATTCTGTCACGGGTGGTACTGGTCCGCTGGAAGGGAGAGACCTGGTACGACGAGGAGTTCATCCCGACGATTTCACCGCTGACCCTGGTGGCCCTGCTGGCGACGATCGTCCTGATGTTCAGCCTCAAGGGCGAGATGATCGTCCAGATTCCGACCGATGTGTTGCGGATCGCGATGCCGCTGACGATCTACTTCGTGGGGATGTTTCTGGTCAGCTTCTGGATGGCCTACGCCATCGGGGCCGACTACTCGCGCACGACGACCCTCGCCTTTACCGCCTCGGGCAACAACTTCGAGCTCGCCATCGCCGTCGCCATCGGTGTCTTTGGCATTCAGTCCGGAGAGGCCTTCGCGGCGGTCGTCGGGCCGCTAATCGAGGTACCGGTGCTCATCGGGATGGTGCACGTGGCGCTGTATTTCCGCCGGGAGTGGTTCGGAGAAGAGGTCAAAAGTCCGAAATCCGCTCGGTGAGGTTCGGGTGGGAGACAAACGGATTCCTCGAGGATTGATGCTCGGCGACCTCGTGGTTTCGCTTCCGTTCCGACGCATCGACCGGGTCGGACTGGTGCCAGTCGCGCAGGGTTTGTTCTTCGGCGTACGGAATCGAGCGATCGTACATGGTGGCCACGTAAAACATGGCCCGTGCGATGTCGCCGCGGGTCTCTTTACGCACCTCAAAGGCCGGTTGCACCCGCTTCGATGCGCCGCTTCGCGACCCGCCTCGTGTCCAGACGGCGACAGTGACGTCATCGTAATGGAGATTCAGCCGTGCGGCGCGCGCCTCCGGTAGGACGGCAAAGAGATGGTGCAGGTCGGTGCGTGCCGTCTTCGGCAGCCGAGTCATCGGCCATGCGTGTTCCATCAGGCCCTTGTTTGGCAGGGGCTGGCCGATAAACCGCAGCGTCTCCCCGGTGTAGATCCCTTCGGCGGTTCGACCGTTTCCATCCACCGAGCCAAAGACCGCCTTGCGTGCCTTGATGTAGGAGAGTGGGTCGTGGTCCCAGTCCTGACGCAGCGCCTGCTTTAGCGCGTCGTCCCGCAGCCCGGGATGGGGCTGCTCGTCGTCGAGCAACTCGAGCTGTCCCCCGCCCGCGAACAACGCGCTGTAGAACAAAAACGCACCGGTCGTGGCTGCGAGAACCCGAATCAAGTTTCTAGTGCGTTGCGACGACATATCGACTCCAATGGCTGGCGGCCAGTCTTTCATTACTGCCAACAGTCTCGACTACGACGGACTTCCAATTCAAGACCGGATGCCTGAAAGATGCTCGAATTATCGGATAATCCCTCCTCCAATTGTCAGAGAAAAAATTCCGATTGGCGGACCGGGTCAATGCGGCGCTAAATCGCGACGGGCTGAGCGGGGAGGTCAAGGAGTCGAACGCAGGCGATGCCAGCGGCATCGTCGAGGCTCGACGACGCCGAGATCCCCGTTCAGAACGAGCGAGAAGCGCCGTCAGAGACTCGGTTCGCCAATCTTTTAGAAGCCCCAATCATGCCCATGCAATTCTTGGAGGCCCGGCGTGCCGGGCGGGTTCGGAAGGAAGGTCAGCTCCGGGTGGTCGCCTCGTACGTGGTCGAGGGCCCAGTCGTTTCGGAACAGAATGATGGGCAGGTCGTCCTGATCGTAGAGCACCTTCGTATAATTGAGGCGGTCGAATTTGTCGGCATCGAAGTCGCCTTCGACCCAGCGGGCGTACTGGAAGTCGAGGTCGCGCAGCGACACCTCGACCCCATATTCGGTCTCGAGCCGATGCTTGAGGACCTCGAACTGCAGGATTCCGACGGCGCCGACGACCGCTCCCTTCGAGCCCATGTGCCGCTGGCGGAAGACCTGGATGGTACCCTCTTCGGCAAGTTGCTTGAGGCCCTTGGTGAGCTTTTTTCGTTTCAGGGCGTCCTCGATTTCGACGATGGCGAAGTGTTCCGGGCTGAACCGGGGAATGTCGTCGATTTCGACCGGATCACCGGCGGCGAGGGTGTCGCCGATTTTAAAGTACCCGGGGTCGTAGAGGCCGACGATGTCGCCCGCGTAGGCTTCCTCGGCCATGTCCCGTTCCTGGGCCATAAATTGTTGCGGGTAAGCGAGCTTCAGCTCCCGGCCCTCGCGAACCAGGTTTGCATGCATGTCCCGCTCGTACTTGCCCGACAGGATGCGCACGAATGCCACCCGATCGCGGTGGTTCGGGTTCATGTTTGCCTGGATCTTGAAGACAAAGCCCGTGAAATCCTCCCGTTTGGGGTCGACGTCATACATCTGGCCCTGGGCCGGCGACGGGGCCATGTCGACAAACGATTCCAGGAAGGGCTGGACTCCGAAGTTCGTCAGCGCCGAACCGAAGAAGACCGGCGTGAGCTCTCCGGCGTGGACGGCCTCCAGGTCGAAGGGTTCGCCGGCGATATCCAGAAGCTCGATCTCCTCGAGCAGTTCTTCATAGCGGCGCGGTCCCAGGATCGCCTCGATCGAGTCGTCGTGCAGGTCGACGGTCTCGGTCTTGACCTTCGTCTGACCGTGGGTCCCCTCGGAGTCAAACAGCAGTACCTCTTCGCGCTGTCGGTCGTAGACGCCCTGAAAGTCCTTTCCCATCCCGATCGGCCAGTTCATCGGGTAGGTGTCCATGCCCAGGGTGTTCTGGATCTCTTCGAGCAGTTCCAGCGGTTGTTTGCCGTAGCGGTCCATCTTGTTGATGAACGTGAAAATCGGCAGGTTGCGCATCGCACAGACCTTGAAGAGCTTCTCCGTCTGCGCCTCGACGCCGTTGGCACAATCGAGCAGCATGACTGCGCTGTCGGCGGCGGCAAGGGTCCGGTAGGTGTCCTCCGAGAAGTCGGCGTGACCCGGGGTGTCCAGCAGGTTGATGGCGCACTCGTCGTACGGAAACTGCAGGACCGACGAGGTGATCGAGATCCCTCGGTCCTTCTCCATCTCCATCCAGTCGCTGACGGCGTGTTTGGCCGCGCGGCGGGATTTGACGCTGCCGGCCAGGTGGATGGCGTTTCCGTACAGAAGGAGTTTCTCGGTCAGAGTCGTCTTTCCGGCATCCGGGTGAGAGATGATGGCGAAGGTGCGTCGGCGCTCGACTTCGCGCTCGATCTCTCTCTGTCGAACAGTCGGGTCAGTCATCTCGAATGGGGGAGGGTTCAACGGTGGGTCGGGCAGGCGCCGCGCGAACATAGAGATTCTGGTCCTCGGGAACAAGGGGCGTGATCCGGCCGGCATGTTTGGCGCGGGGCTGCTGGGTGCGTATGGTTTTGATGCTGGAAACCACGCGACGATCCCATCTGTGCCCACGGGTAGATACCATGAGCGACCACCTGTCCGACGACGTTCTCTCCGAACTTCGAGAAGCGCTGGAGGAGAGACGTGCCGATTTGACGAACAAAAGCAAGAAGGCCCTCGAGGAGATATCGGTCAAAACGGACCGCGGCGGGCGCGACACCATCGACGAATCGACCGAGGAACAGTCCACGTCGACCCTCCTGAGATTGAAGGACCGGGAAAAGAAGTTCCTCAACAAGATCAATGGTGCCCTTGAACGAATCGACGAGGACGAGTACGGGCGATGTCTCGACTGTGACGAGCCGATCCCGGTCGAGCGGCTTCGGGCGCGTCCGACGACGTTGTTTTGCATCGATTGCAAGGAGTCGCGCGAGAGGGCCGAGAAACGTCAGTCCAAACAGCGTCCCACATTCATGGACGAATTTGATTTTTGAGGGTCGCGACCCACAATTAGGCGCTGGTCTGCCGGGCAGGTTGATGGCTGGCAGGTTTGGTCGCAGCGAAGGCGACCGGGAAGACAACCGGCGCTCGATTCGTTTGCGATCACGAAGATGGGAGTCGAGGGCATCGTCGACTCGGAGGCCGGGCAACCGGAGCCCGAGTGCATGCCCCCTCAAACTTTAACGCGTTGAGCGAGTTTCATGGAACCGACGGATCCGAACAGCAAAGTTCGCTGCTCGTTTTGTGGCAAAGAGGCGACGGACGTCCGCAAATTGATCGCCGGGCCCAAAGTCCACATCTGCGATGAATGTGTCTCGCTGTGCCGCGAGATCATCGCCGAAGATGAGGAGGCCCTCGAGGAGGAAACCTCTCGGGGCCTGGAGGACATGCAGCCCAAGCGGATCAAGGAATTCTTGGACGAGTACGTCATCGGGCAGAATCGCGCCAAGCGCGCCATCTCCGTGGCGGTGTACAACCACTACAAACGGATCAAGGCCCGCGAACTCCAGGAACAAGACGAGGTCGACGAAGAGTTCGCCGGTCTCTTCGATGAGGAAGACGAAGAGATCGAGCTGACCAAGGGCAATATTCTGATGATCGGGCCGACCGGCAGTGGCAAGACGCTGATGGCCCAGTCGCTGGCCCGAAAGCTCGATGTGCCGTTTACAATCGCCGACGCGACCAGTCTGACCGAGGCCGGCTACGTCGGTGAAGATGTCGAGAACGTCATCAAGAACCTCTGGTTGGCCGCCGATAGGGACGTCGAGAAGGCGAGTCGGGGCATCGTCTTCATCGACGAAATCGACAAGGCGACCGGTCGAGGAAGTTCCCCCTCGTCGACGCGGGATGTCGGCGGAGAGGGTGTCCAGCAGGCGCTGTTGCAGATGGTCGAGTCGAACGAAGTGATGATCACTCCCGAGGGGTCCAGAAACCGACCGCAGCAGGAGTTCATCCAGGTCGATACGACCAACATCCTCTTTATCTGCAGCGGGGCGTTTGACGGATTGCCGGAACTCGTCGCCAGTCGAATGGGCGAGTCGACGATGGGCTTTGGCTCCGACGTCAAGAGCAACTCCGAGGATCCCGATGAGTCGGAGGTGCTCAAACACGCCCGACCCGAGGATCTGGTCAACTACGGGCTGATCCCCGAATTTGTCGGCCGGTTTCCCGTCATCGTCAGCTTCGACGCGCTCGACGAGGACATGCTTCTGGAGATCCTGTGGAAGCCGAAAAACAGCCTGGTCAAACAGTACAAGAAGTTGTTTTCGCTGGAGGAGGTCGACCTTCAGTTCCAGGAAGAGGCGATGCGCGCCATCGTGCAGAAGGCCATCGCCAGAAAGACCGGCGCCCGGGGATTGCGCTCGATCCTCGAGGAGATCATGCTCGACATTATGTACGAGCTGCCGAGTCTGGAGAATGCCAAGGAGTGCGTGATCACCGAGGAGACGGTCCGCAACGGTGAACGGCCGATGATCGTCCACGAGAAGAAGTCGGCATGACTGAACTGGTCGGCGAAGCGACGGAGCTGTTTCGCAGGCTCCTTCGGCTCGATACGACGAACCCGCCGGGCCGTGAGACCGCCGCCGCCGAACTCCTCGAGCAGTACCTCGCCGAAGCCGGCATCGAGAGCGACATGTTTGAAAAGCAGCCGGGCCGGGGCAACCTGGTCGCGCGGCTCGAAGCGACCGTCGATCCGGAGGACCGGGTCGGCGGTCCTCTTCTTTTGGCCGGCCACACCGACGTGGTGCCGGCCGATGCGGCAAACTGGACCCATCCCCCGTTCGGAGCCGAGATCGCGGACGGATGCATCTGGGGGCGCGGTGCCGTCGACATGAAGCATATGGTGGCCATGTCAGCCACGGTCATGAAGGCATTGGCCGCTTCGGGGACACCTCGCCGCCGGGACGTCATTTTTGCGGCGGTCGCCGACGAGGAGCAGGGCTGCGAATACGGGTCGAAGTATCTCGTCGAACAGTTCCCGGAAAAGGTTCGCGCCGACGTGATGCTCGGCGAAGTCGGCGGCTTCTGGCTCGATGTCGAGGGGCACACATTCATCCCGGTGCAGGTTGCCGAGAAGGGCCGTGCGCGGGTCCGGCTGACGGCGCGGGGACCGACGGGACACGGTTCTATCCCCAGGCGTGACACCGCGCTCGGAGAACTCGCCCGTGCGATCGACGTGCTGACCGACCGGAGGCTTCCGTATCATCGCTCCCGGGTCGTCGAGCGGTTCGTGCGACGGCTGGCGGAGCCACAGTCACTTCCGATTCGACTGGCTTTGCTGGGGTTGCTTCGTCGCGGGACCGCTGGATTCGTCATCGACCACCTCATCGGCGAGCCCGACAAGGCCCGCAATTTCGATGCCCTCCTGCACAACACGGTGACCCCGACCCGAATCCAGGTCGACGGCCAACTCAATGTGATTCCCGGAGAGGCGACCATCGAGTGCGACGGTCGGATCGTGCCCGGGAGTTCCGCCGACGAGCTGCGGTCGGAGGTTGTCACGCTCATGGAGGACCATGGTCTCTCGATCGACGTGTCGGTCGACGGTGAGTCACCCCCGGTGCAGATGGACACGGGGTCGTCCGAGGTCCTCGACGAGATCGAGTCGGTCTGTGCGCGCCGGGCCCCGGAGGCCTCGGTCGTGCCATACATGATTCCGGGGTATACGGACGCCCGTCACTTCAGCCGGTTGGGCACGCGCTGCTACGGATTTGCCCCCCTGAAACTCGACGCCGAATCGGATCTGGTCTTCTCGGATCTCTTCCACGGCGTCGATGAGCGCGTCCCCGTGGAGGGATTCGAGTGGGGCGTTCGGACCCTGAAGGAGGTCGTCGAGCGGCTTGTGCACTGATCCGGGCGTGGAACATTGCGCCCGGGATGGTGTCGGTTGCGACGGGAGGGCCGATCATTGTGTTGCACCGCGACTGTGTTACAAACTTGCCACCGCGGTCGAACCCAGTGGGAACTGAGGTACGGAACGAATGGCCGACGACTCCGAGAGACGACAAATTATCGCAGACGAACTGGGGCTGGACTCCGAAGACGAGGTCGACGAGGAACTCGTCGCGCTGGCGAACGAACAGCGCAGCCAGTCGATCCTCCAGCCGATCCTGTTCATGGCGGTCATTGCGCTGGGCGTCTGGGTCATCTCCGACTGGTGGCCCGATATCGAGTACTTCTTCAGTGCTCGCCAGTCCGTCGAGGTCGGGTCCGTGACCGATTTTGCATCGAAACGGGCCAAAGACCCGGACTGGGAGCCGGATCTGCCCAACAACCGATATGTGTCGCTCAGCGGCGTGCCGACCCGCCGGAGCAACAGCAAAAAATATCGGTATTTCAAGCTCATCGGCTCGAACATCTTCGTAGAGCAACCGCGCGAGAATGCTCCGGACGAGACGGGTGGATCGAGCAAAGTCGGTGATCTCGACGATCCGGCACGCTCTTTTCGAAACCTCCGAAGCGGGCTCGGCCCCGACCGGACCTATTTCGAGGGCAAGGGTCGGTTGATGAAGTTCTCGAAGATGCCTCAGCGCTATCAGGGCGTTCGAGACTACTACCGCAAGAATTACGGAACCCGCTTTTGTGACCGCCTTTCGGCGCAGGAAGTCCAGCGGTTGCGAGACGTTCGCCGCGACGCGATCATCGGAACGTGGAAGGACCGGTACGAAGAGGCGACGCCAGAGGAGCGCGAGAAGAGGGATCTGAAACGGCGGCCCTCCGACGAGGAGATTCGAAAAATTCTCCAGCGTGATCCCGTCTGCGTCGACGCGTATCTGCTTCGATCGACGGTGAGCCCGTCGGACAACTGGTGGTATCTGCTCATCGCGGGGCTCTTCGGCCTCTTCATGCTCGTCAACGCCTGGTGGCTGGTCCGTTGGTTCATGCGCTTCTTCGGCACCGGACCCCTGCCGTCGCTTGGCGACCGCGACGATGGCGAAGCCCCGAAGGGATAAGAGGCGCAGGCATAAATGCAGGTCGGGCGCCGTTGTTGAGTCTTGGAACGCAAGGAGCAGGAATCGTGGGAGAAGTCGTTTTTCAGGATGAATCGGGTGAGGAGCACGTGGTGCCCATCGGGCCCGAGCGGCCCGTCATCTCGGTGGGGCGTTCGACGGATTGCACCATTCGGTCGAATCGCAAATCGGTCTCTCGCCATCATGCCGAGTTCAGGTTCGAAAATGGGGGCGTTGAGATCGTGGATCTCGACAGCTCCAACGGTACCTGGGTGATGGTCGAGGGTGAACGTCAGCCCGTCGATGACCCTCGCGAGCTGTCGCACAACGACGAAATCTGGTGCGGCGACTTCATCCTCTACTACTTCGGCGATGACGAGGGGCTGGTCCAGCAGTCGTCTCCGCGCGTGGAGCCGGACTTCGAGCCTCCGCCGGGCGACGAGGCCGACGGCTCTCCCCCGAAGGACCGAAGTGAAGACTACGAGAAGCTGCAGGACGAATACCGAGAGCTCGAGCAGCGCTGCGAGTCGCTGGTCGACGAACTCGCATCGTCCGAACAGAAGCTCGAAGAGGCGATCGCAGATAACAGAGCTCTCGAGGAAGATATCGAGGCGCTCTCGGAGGCGATCGAAGGGGCCGAGAAGCTCCAAGAGCAGCTCGATGCCTCGCGTCAGCGGGTGGCCGAACTCGAGGAGCAACTCGACCAGGCGCGGCGCTCCGAGGACTCGCAGGCCGACCAGGGGCCGCTGACCGACGACGCTCGTGCGGTGTTGTCCGAACTGCTTGCGGCCTTGGATCGGGCGGATCTCACTGAACTCGAGACAGTCGACAGGATTCGCCTCCAGAAGGCGTTGCGCGGCGTGCGCGACACAGACATCGAGCAGGAGCTATGAGTACATTCAACTTTCTGGAGTACGTACAGCGCAAGAAGGAGCCGACGTCGGGCCGGGACCAAGCCACCGGTTTCGGAGAGTACGCCTTCTCGGGCGATATTCGCGTGCTCCGGAAGATCCAACGGGCCACGCCCGTGAGACTGGTGGCCGAGGCGGCGGTCCGTTTCTGGAAGTCGATGGAAAAGAACGAGCTCCTCGGTAAGTCCGTCCAGGTGACGCGTCGTCAGTTTCCCGAGCTGTACCGGATGGTCACCGAGTGCTCCGAGACCCTGGATATCGCGCCGCCGACGGTCTACGTCTCGCAGGATCCCAACCTCAACGCGGGGACCTTCGGCACCGACACCGAGGCCTTCGTGGTGCTGAACTCGGGACTCGTGGATGCGCTCGATGACGAGCAACTCCGCTTCGTGATCGGCCACGAGTGCGGGCATCTCCAGAACAATCACGTCGTCTATCGGACCGCCGCGGAGTTTCTGGCCCGGGGAGTCATCTCCGCGGTCAAGTGGGCGATGGCGCCGGCTCAGGTGGCGTTGAACGCCTGGAGTCGCCGCGGCGAGATTACCTGTGACCGGGCCGGGCTTCTGTGCTGCGAAAATGTCGACGTCGCACTGGGCACCATGATGCGATTGGCCGTCGGCAGCGACCGACTCTCCCGAGAGGTCGACCTGGATGCGTATCTCGAGCAGCTCGAGGACCTTCAGGAAGGGGTGGGGAGGTTCCGGGAGTATCTCGAGGATCATCCCTACCTTCCCAAGCGAGTTCAGGCGCTGCGTCTCTTTGCGGACAGCTCCTACTACCGAGAGATCGTCGGCGAAAAAGGGGGCGTACCGCTCGACGAAATCGACCGGGAGGTCGAGTCTTTGATAAAAGTCATGTAAACTGAGTCTCCACCGCCACCGGTGCTCACCGGCCGACGCAGAGGCGAGGGCCTCGAAGCTACGGTATGGATCGAAGGGATGTGAGCCGGTGGGAACCGACGAGGGAGCCGCCGGGATCGAGTCGACTCGCGGTACGAGATGTACCGCGATCGGTCTCCAGGCCCGGCCCCGTTCTCTTTGAGGCGGCCCGCCGGTGAGCATGCCAACGAGGCCGACCCGAGCTTTGCGCGCCCGGCGCCCAGCCGACGCCGTTTCGAGGTCGCCGGGGGCGGTGGCTTTCCCCTTTACGTACACGCCTTGTCTTTACGAGGTACCGAGACCATGAGCGAAGAAAACGGACCGGATCGGCCATCTGACCACGAGGAGTCCCCTCGATCGAACGACGATACCGAGGAGAGCGACTCCCGGGAGCGTCGGGCGGGCCAGAGCTATGAGCTGTCGGACAACGAACTGCAGCGAATGGCAGTCTGGACCTCCGACGACGATGAAGACGGTCTCGATGCGCGCTACCGCACCGAGCCGGGCCCCGATGATGAGTCGGCCGGTGACGACGGATTGGTCAGCCCGGATGATCTCGAGAGCCGAACGGGTCCGACACTCAGTGGCGCCGGCACGGCGCCGGAGGTCTCGCCGAAGGCCGACTGGAGTGTCTTGCCGGTCGACCGCGACGAGGTCCAGTCCCTGCTGGTCGATTTGGCCGACATTGCCGACGAACGCGGCTTTCAGACGCTGTACGACGAGATCTACGAGGAGCGGATCCAAGCACTGCGTCAGGAGCAGATGTCGGTCGTGGTCCTCGGCGAGTTCAACCACGGAAAATCGACGGTCGTCAACGCGTTGCTCGGCGAAGAGATCTTGCCGGTGGGCATCACGCCGACGACCTCGGTGATCACCCATCTGGTCTGGGGAAAGAAACCGCAGGTAACGGTCCATCCCTCGGCCGAGGCCGACGGGGAAGAACCCGTCGAGATCACCTACCAGGAGATGGACGAGGTGATCCGGGAGTCCGAGACCTGGCCGGGCGGGGAACCCGAGTATGTCGAGATCGCCTACCCGAATGATCTGCTGGCCGAATCTTTAGTCCTCGTCGACACGCCCGGTGTCAACGACATCTCGCGGCAAAAAGTCGAGATCACGTACGGCTATGTGCCGCGGGCCGACGTCGTATTGTACGTCCTCGATGCCACCCAGGTCCTCAAGAAGAGCGAGATCACCTTCATCGAGGACCGGCTGCTGGAGGCGAACCGCGAGCGGATCATCTTCGTGCTCGGGAAGGTCGATGCCCTGAGCGATGAAGAGGCCAAGGAGGTCGAGTCCTATGCTCGCCAGAAGCTCGAGTCGATGTTGGATCGCGAAGTTAAGTTGTTTGCCTTCTCGGGACGTGACGCCATCGAGGCGCAGACGTCCGGCGCCGAGCCCCCCGAAGCCTTCGGGGACTTCAAAAACGAGCTGATCCGGTTTCTGCGCGATGAAAAGGCCGAGATCATCATGGACAGCGCCCTCGGCGGAGGACTCAGGGTCGCCGGTCTTCTCGAGCAGAATCTGGCCATCGAGCGGCAGGCCTATCAACTCGAACGCGAGGAGCTCGAAGAGCGGATCCGGGCGGTCCGCAAGAAACTCAAGGAATCACGACGTCTGATCGCGTCGAATCTCGATCTCATCGAGGAGCGTATCGGGGGAATCGCCGCGACGGCTCGGCACAACCTCCACGCGTTTCGCGAGGACTTCAAAGAGCAGCTTCCACGACAGATCGAGGCCGCCGAAGCCAAGGACGTCCAGTTGTATCTGTCGGCCTGGATTCAGGATCAGTTCAAACAGTGGCTCGAAGATGAAGGCGCCGCCATTGCCGAGAGCCTGGAGGACCTGGCCGAAGAGGTCATCGAGATCACGAACGAGTCGATCCAGGAGACCGTCGAAACGTTTCGCGACGAATTCGGACTCGCCGACCAACTCGACCTGGAGGTCGACACCGTCGCCTACGACGTCAGTGTCTTCGCTCTCGGCACGGTCGGCGTGTCGGTCTTCTTTCTGGCCAACACCATCGTGGGAGGACTGCTGACGGCGGCGACCCCGGTCCTGGCGATGTTCTTCAAGGGAAAGGTCGACGACAAGATCAAGGATCGAGCCCGCGAAGAGGGCAAGCGAGCCATCGACGAGGCCACCGAAGCGATCGAAGAGGAGCTTCTGGCTACGATCCATCAGTACGGCGATCGACTCGAGACCTTCGTCGAAAACGCCGGCGACCGACTGTATCGCCAGATTCAAGAGGCGCTCGCCCAGGTGCAGCGCCGCCGCGAAGAGGCCGACGGCGACGAGGCCGTCGCCGAGGTTGCCGATCGGCTCCAGCGGGTGCGTGAGGTCGCCGAACGACTGGAGGAACACCGCGAGACTCTCTCGGCCCGAGAAGACGAGTAAGTCGCCATGGACTTGCAGCGCATTTCAGACTGGATCGCCAATCTGGGGCGCATGACCATCGGACTCCTCGGTGCGGCGCTGATGGCGCTGAGCACCTTTGTGCTGACCTTTGTGGGCGTCGAACTCTCCGCGGTGGGCCTCCAATTCTGGGGCCCTCTGCTCTGGGCGATGGCCTCTTCGGCGACCATCTTTCTGGTCGTCGGCATGGTGCTGGCATGGAGAGGCGCGGCGCTGTCGGAAGAATCTCGGAGTTCCCATCGTCGACGAAACCTTCAACAGGATGTGCTCGACTGGGCCGAGAGCCTGGGCGGCGAGGTGACCGTGCCTGAAGTCGCCCTTCGGAGTCGGTACACCGTCGAAGAGGTGCGCGACCAACTCAACGCCTTCGTCGATGAGGGCGTCGCCGAACCCGGCGTCAGCGAGTCGGGCCGCGATGTCTACATCTTTCCGGAGTTTCGCGACCCCGACGATCGACGCACGGCGACCGCACCGCTTGAGGATGACCTGGAGGTCGAGTTGTCGGGGCTCGGCGAGGCGTCGAGTGACGCCGAGTTCGCCGAACACGAGGTCGAACGCGAAAAAGAGCGGGTCGCCCGTTCCGACGACTGAAGAGTTCACCGAGAAGCTTCACGCACAAAAGCCCGCCGGTTGAGACACCGGCGGGCTTTTGTGTCTGGTCAGTCTGCGCGGAGCGGCTTCAGAATTTGAAGGAAGTTCCCAGGTTGATGTCGAAGGACGAAGCGAACCCGTTTTGACTCGTGTGATGTCGCATCGTGAGCCCACCACCTACCCCCACGTACTCGTTAATCCAGTAGTTGACTCCGCCTCCATAGTTGAACGTGAAACTGGCGTTGGCTCGACTCCTCGACCCGAATACTGAAGGCGAAGTGAAGCGCCGAAACCCGAGCCCAAGATGGCCGTGAACGTAGGGTTTTACTTGGGAACCCAAATCGAAGTGGTAACGCACTCCGGGGACGAGAACCGGAATCAGCGAAATTCGCCCCCCAATGGCTTGAGGGTTGTTTCGGAAGCCGAGGTTGAGTTCGGCGGAGAGGCCTTCGGCGATTTCGTAGCCGGGGTAGAGATCTACATGGAATCCCGCTTGGACTGAAGCGAGCGCGCTTGATCTGGCTTGACCGAAAAAGAGGCTCGGTCCGATGTTGACGGTACCGGTAATCCCTATCTGGTCGCTGGATCCCCCACCGCCATCATCCTGGGCGAACCCGGTGGCGGGAAGCGCGCAGAGGCTCAGAGCAATCAACAAGGGGGTCAGTCGTTTCATCAGTCTACTCCACGATGAGAGAACTATCAGCAGATGTCGCACGGCTACCCGTAGAATAAGGCCTTTCCAAAGGGAAGCAAGATTTCAGATTGGCCCATGTAGCGGGTGGATCTAGAATTTTACGGACGTGCCCAGGTTAAAGTCCAGGATGTTGCTTATCGAGTTGTCCACGTAGTGGCGCATGGTCACACCGCCGCCGAGGGCGAAGCCGTCGGTTAACCAGACGTCGATGCCCGCTCCATAGTTGAAGGTGAATTTCGCCTCATTGTCGGTGACAGCGGGCTGGATCGTCCCGGTGATTCCGACAGTGTTGGCAGAGTCGTCTTGAGCGGCGAGTGTCTGCGGCGGTTTAAATGTTCATAGAATTTTGACGTATTTACGGACCACGGTCTTTCGGCCCGACTGGACGAATTCTATCGTCAGGCGGGCGTCGTCGCCGTCGCCGGAGACCTCCTCGACTTTTCCGATGCCAAACCTGGAGTGGCTGACCGTCTTGCCGACCCAGTCGTGACTCCCTTCGTCAGGCGGGCTGTCATTCGCCTCGACTGAAGGTTTGAGTTCCTGGTCGGACCAGTCGGGGTCGACGAAGTCGTGGTCGTCGGCGTTCGGGTCGACCTGTGACATCGGGTCGTGGTCGCTCGATTGCGTCGACGATGCGGACGACCAATCCGACGATCCGCCTCCAGAGCCCCAACCTCGTTGTCGGCGGGTTCGGCCGTAGTTGATGTCGTCGGTGCAACTCTTCGGGTCGTGTTCGATGCGGGATTCGTCGATGTCCAGCAAAAATCTCGACGGGGCGGTGCGCCGGGTCTGGCCCCAAATTCGGCGTCGGCGGGCGTTGGTGATGTAGAGCTTTCGCTCGGTTCGGGTGATCGCCACGTAAGCGAGCCGACGTTCTTCGTTGAGTTCCGCCTGGTCTCCCTCGTCTCGTATGTTCGGGAACAACTCGTCCTCCATCCCCACCAGGAAGACGGTATCGAATTCGAGTCCCTTGGCACTGTGGACGGTCATCAGTGTGACGGTCTCGGCCGAAGGTTCGTCGTCGGTGTCCTGAACGAGCGAGGTGCGCTCCAGAAAACCGCGCAGTTGTCTGCCCGCCGTCGAGCCGACGAGGAGGTCCTGCTCGGGGTGCGGTCCCTCCTGGTCGACCGGGGACTCGTCATCGATCGGAATCTCGCCGCCTTGCTCGAAGTCCCGGAGAGCGACGAGTAACTCCTGCACGTTGTCCTTGCGATCGTCGGCGCGCTCGGGATCCTTCGAGTCGAGGTGGTCAAAATAGTTGATCCGGTCGACCAACTGGGCCACCAGTTCGGAGAGGTCATCCTCCTGGGCGATGCGTTCGCGCAGGTCGATGATCAGTTCCGTGAATTCGGCGATCCCGCCCTTTGGACGTCCACCCAGGTCCTCGATGGCGGCGAGTGCCTCGAGTTGGCCGTCGTCGCGCGGGCTGGGGTCGATCCGATCCAGCGCCACCCCGGCGCGCTCGGTCAATCCCGCGACCACCCGCATGGCGTCGAACGCCGAGTCGATGCCGTGGATGCGGGTGGCGTTGCGCAACTTGTCGACGGTGACGTCGCCGACGCCGCGTTTGGGTGTACCGACGACCCGAAGCGCACTGACGTCGTCGCTGGGGTTCATCGCCACCTGTAGGTACGCCAGCACGTCCTTGATCTCGGCCCGATTGTAGAAGCTCGTACCGCCGACGACTCGATAGGGGATCCCGAGCCCGCGGAGCTGCTCTTCGAACTGCCGGCCCTGGGCGTTCGTACGATAAAAGATCGCCAGATCGGACCAGTCGGCTCCGTTGCGGCCGAGAGCTTCGATCTCGTCGGCCACGTAGGCGGCCTCCTCGCGGTCGTCTCGGCCCGTAAAGAGGGTGATCTTCGGGCCGCGGTCCTTTTCGGTCCAGAGCCGTTTGGGCCGCCGCTCGGTGTTGTGCTCGATGACGTCGTTGGCCGCATCGAGTATCAACTCGGTCGACCGGTAATTCTGCTCGAGCTTGACGACCTCGGTCTCTTCGAAGTCGTCTTCGAAATCGAGAATGTTGGCGACCGTGGCGTCTCGCCACCGATAGATCGACTGGTCGTCGTCGCCGACGACGGCGAGGTTCCGGTGGCGGTGGGTCAGGTGTTCGAGCAGCTCGTACTGGGCCGGGTTGGTGTCCTGGAATTCGTCGACCATGACATACTGCCAGCGGTGGCTGTAGCGGTCGGCCAGGTCGGGATCCTCGCGGAACATCTTCAGCGGCAGCAACAGCAGATCCCCGAAGTCGACGACGTTGGTTCGGCGCGCGTGGGCCTGGTAGGTCTCGTAGAATCGGGCGTCGTCTTCTTCGCGCTCGTTTCGCGTCTGTTCGAAGGCCTCCTCGGGGTCGAATGCCCGGTTTTTCATACGCTCGACATACCGCCGCAGTCGTTTACGTTCAGCGTGGTCGGCCTCACGTCCGTGGCGTTGTGCCACTTCTTTTACCAACGCGAGTTGATCGTCTTGATCCAGGATCGTGAACTGACGAGTCCGCCCGACTCGATCGGCATGCCACCTCAGCAGACGTGCCCCCAGGGAGTGAAACGTCGACAACACCGGTGCGCCGGCCTCATCCGATTGATCGGCACGCGACAGGATCTCGGCGACGCGCTCGCGCATCTCGCCGGCCGCCCGATTTGTGAAGGTGACCGCTACGATCCGATCCGGGTCCGCTGCGCCGGAGAGGATCAGATGGGCAATACGATTGGTGATGACGCGCGTCTTGCCGCTCCCGGCGCCGGCCAGGATCAACAGTGGCCCGTCGCGGTGTTGAACGGCCCGCAACTGGGGCGAATTCAGCGGATCGAGGTACTCCCTTGATGTCATCTTTGGTTCGTCCATAAATGTGTTGTCACTTTCAACCGTCGATTTCTCATGCCATGGTATGAAGGTCGAGAGACCTCCGCTCCTCTCGGAGTAACCCGATGAAAGCACCGACATCTGACGATCTCGAGGCAGCGAGGCTCACCGGGGGGCCGGTCGAAGTCGAGAGCATCGAGGACCGCGACGAATTGCGCGCGTTCCTGAGTCCCGATCCCATCGGGAATGCTTATCTGCTCGGAGACCTCCGCGACGACTACTTCCCCTTTTGTGCCTGGTACGGGGTCCGTCGGCAAGGAGACCTGGAGGCCGTATTGGTACACTACGATGGCCTCAGTCTGCCAGCCGTGCGAGCCGTCGGCGATCGTCCGGCGCTCGATACCGTCTTTCTGCAGGGGACGGGCGTCCTGCCACAGAGATTCCACTTTCATCTGATGAACCGCGACATCGGTCTGCTGGAGCATCAATACGATGTCTCGGCGCTCCAGTCGATGCAGAGGATGGGACTGCGCCGCGAGGAGTACAGTTCGCTCGGGCACGACTCCAGAGTCCGCCGACTCGGCCACGGTGACACCGCCGCCATCATGGCATTGTACGAGCATTATCCGGACAACCTCTTCGAACCCTCGCAGTTGGAGACCGGACTGTACTTCGGTGTCGACGGCTCCGATGACGAGTTGTTGAGTATCGCCGGGGTCCACGTGGTCAGCCGCGAATTCGATATCGCGGCGATCGGAAATCTGGTGACCCATCCCGACGCTCGGGGGCAGGGGCTGGCGAGTGCGGCGACCGGCCGATTGCTGGACGAACTCTTCGAGCGGGTCTCCCGTGTGGCGCTGAATGTCCGCGAAGACAACCGCTCCGCAGTGGCACTGTACGACAAGTTCGGCTTTTCCCTGGAGACGCTATTCTGGGAGGGGCGTGGAGCCGTGCCCGACGACGATTGAGACCGGCACAAATCAACGGATTTTCCCCTGTTTGCCGTCTCAGTATCGTGTGCTAACGTCTCAGCGCCAGGAGCGGTTCGACTATTGGCAGCACTCCGGCCCACGGACATGTTACAGGTCGATACCTGCCACCGCCCGTCTGTACCTATTGATCCTACTGACATCGATATCCCGCGACCGACCGCCCAAAACCGGGGGATGTGCGGGGTCGCGATGAGGACCGAGGTCACTCTATGACCGACAAGCCCGAAAATATTGTCTTCGTCGTCGCCGACAGTCTGCGCTACGACTCGGTGATGGCCGATGCCCGCGAGCATCAGGGCATCCCCTATATTCAAGAGCATGGGACGGGCTTTCGACAGGCCCGTTCGGCCGGTTCCTGGACCCTTCCGGCGACGTCGTCGATGTTCACGGGGTTGCTCCCGCATGAGCACGGGGCGACCACGCAGACACGCATGATCGGCGAGTCGCTCCCGACGCTGGCCGAAAAAATGCGTGACGCGGGGTATCGGACTGTCCAGGTCACCGCGAACCCTGTGACCACGCACATCTTCGGGCTGGATCGCGGCTTCGACCGGGTCGAGCGGATCTGGAAGACGGCCAATCGGCGCCACCGGGCGCTCGATACGATCCTCGCGCTTGCGACCAAGGCGCGCGTCCGCCGCAAGCTCTTCACCGATACCGAAGACTTCGTGATGGGCCAGATGTCCGACGACGTCGAGGCCGCGCGGGTCTGGATGCAATCGAACGCCGACGAACAGTTCGAGCAATCGGCGAATATCGTCGAGGAGTACAACCGTCAGGGTCACCCGGTCTTCATCTTCGTCAACCTGATGGAGACCCACTTCCCCTACCACATCGATGAGACCTTCAAGACCTCGCAGGAACACTTCATCGAGAAACTCCGCGAGCTGTACTCCCTGTTCCACTACGCCAACCAAACCCGGTTGGTCAGCGAAAAGGAGTACGTCTCACCGGATATGCTCGAGGTCCTGCGACGCCGCCAACAGGAGGCGTGGAGACGGTTTGCGCCCAAGGCCGACACCTTCGTCCGCCGGATGCACGAGGACCAGGACAATCTGGTGATCTTCTGTTCGGACCACGGCGACAACCACGGGGAGCAGGGGTGGCAGTACCACTTCAGCAATGTCACCGATGCCGGAAACCGGGTGCCACTCTGGATTCTCGATCCCGGTCAGGACGAGCCGGGGACCATCGAGGATCGGATCTCGATGCGGGACCTCTACGGCACGATTCTGCGGAGAAGCGGGGTCTCCGACGACGAGGGGATCGACCTGGTGGACGAACCCGAACGCTCCGAGCCGATGCTGGAGAGCTACTGGTACAACCGCGACGGGAAGACCCTGAACAAGTATCGGTTCAACCAGTTTGCGTTTCTGGACGATGACACCAAATACATCCGCCGAAACGACAAGTGGCTGTCGAGTCGTATCGCCAACGGCCACCCTGAGACGACGTTTCAGACGCTGCCCGATGACGTCGACCCCATCGAGGAAATCGATGTTCCCGGCGAGCGACGGAAGGCGTTGCGCCACCAGTACGACCACTACGAGACGTTCTCACGCAACGTGCTGGAGATGAACTCGCTGTAGGGTCAGGGGTTGATTACCCGGCCGATGACATTCAGGACGCTCTCCGGGAGGAGGGCGTCCATCAATTTTTCTTGCTGCTCGGCCCGGTCCTTCGCCTCGGCGTACGGCATCGTCGAGAAGGTAACCATCGAGTACAGCGGCTGCCAGGCCCGCGGAAACGCCTTCTGGAGGGTTCGTTCCAGACGTTTTCGCAACAGGAAGTTCTCTTCGGCGACCTTCGACCGCATCTCCACGTAATTGTAGAGGGCGAGTTCGGCGATCGCGTCGGCGTCGGGTTTCCGACGCTGACTGAAGGCCGGCAGGGCGCGGTCAAAGTTGTCATCAAACTTGTCGAGTAAGTCGTCGAAGATAAAGCAATCCTCGAATGAGGCGTTCATGCCCTGCCCATAGAAGGGGACGATGGCGTGGGCGGCATCGCCGGCGAGGACCACGGAGCCGTCGTAGTGAAACGGCTCACAGCGAATCGTCACCAGTGGGCTGGTGGGGTTGTCCTCGAATTGCTCCTCGAGGTCCGGAAGATGTCCGATTAAATCACCGAACTGCCGTTCGAAGAATTCGCGGACCCGGCCCGACCCCTCGAGTGATTCAAAGCTCGTCTCGCCCTCGTATGGCAGAAACACCGTGCCCGTGAAACTCCCATCAGGATTCGGCAACGCGATAAACATGAAGTCGTGGCGCGGCCAGATGTGCAGGGCGTGCGGGTCGAATCTCCAGTCGCCGTCGTCGGCCGGCGGAATCCGGAGCTCCTTGTAGCCGTGGTCCAGGTACGACTGTTCTTCGCGGAAGCCCTCGGTGTCGCTGAGCGATTCTCGGACGGCCGAATACGCCCCATCGGCGCCGACGACGAGGTCGGTCTCGACGGTCTGATGGCCGCCCTCCTCGAGATCCTCGAATGTGACCGCCGGGTTGTCGAGGTCGACATCCACACATTTGCGCCGAAAAGCGAGGTCGATGTTTGGCCGCTGGTCGGCCGCCTCGACGAGCAATTCGGTCAGATCCGAGCGCGACACCGAATTGATGTGCTGTCCCTCCTGGCCGTAGGGCTGAAACGAAAGATCCCCCTCCGGCGAATGGATCATCCGTCCGTGCATCGGGATGCACAGCTCCCGGGCGGCGTCGGCGAGGCCGATCGACTCCAGGGCATGCAACCCGCGGGTCGACAGAGCGAGGTTGATGGACCGGCCTTCGGTGACGTCGGCCGCGCGGATGTCGGGGCGCATCTCGTACAGCTCGACGGAGTGGCCGCGGCGAGCCAGATAGATCGCCATCGTGGCGCCGGTGAGGGCGGCCCCGACGACGGTCACATGTCGTGAGGATGAAGAGGAGTCAGAAGCCATGGGCAAGAGTTGACGGTCGGAAGAGTCGAGCCCGTCATCCGTCGACGAACTCGTAGAGGATCCGGCAGAAACGCCAGACGTCCGTGTAAGAATTGTACATCGGTGTGGGCGCCACGCGGATCACCCGGGGTTCTCGGTAATCGCAGACCACGCCGCCCTCGCGAAGTGCTCGGTAAAGGGCTCGGCCGCCCTCGTCGCCATGCTCTGCGGGCGTGCGGATCGAGAGCTGACAGCCGCGCGCCTCCGGTGCTCGTGGCGTCAGGATCTCGAAGGGCTGATCGGGCATCCTGTCGATGAGCTCGAGCATCCAGCCGGTCAGGTCCTTCGACTTTTCGCGCAGATTCTCCATGCCGGCTCGGTCGAATAGCTCGAGGGACGCCTCGAGTGGAGCCATCGACAGTATCGGAGCGTTCGAGACCTGCCAGCCGGCGGCCCCTGGGGCGGGATCGAATTCCGGCTTCATGTCGAATCGGGTCTCCGGCTTGTTTCCCCACCAGCCGGCAAAACGCGGCAAGTCGAAGGCCTCGGACCAGCGTTCGTGGACGAAACACCCGGCCACCGAACCGGGCCCTCCATTGAGATACTTGTAGGTGCACCAGACGGCGAAGTCCGGTCCCCAGTCGTGCAGGTTCAGCTGGGCGTTCCCGACGGCGTGGGCGAGGTCCCAGCCGACCTTCGCTCCCACATCCCGGGCCTTTTGGGTGATCGTCTGCATGTCGAAGACCTGACCCGTGTAATACTGGAGGCCGGAGAGGCAGACGAGAGCTGTCTCGTCGCCGTGTTCTTCGATCGCCTCCAGGATGTCTTCGGTGCGGAGGGTCGCCTCGCCGTCTCGGGGCTGCACGTGAACGACCGCCTCCTCCGGGTCGTATCCGTGGAACTTTGCCTGGCTTTTGAAAGCGTATTCGTCGGAGGGAAAGGCCCCACCTTCCATGATGATCTTGTAGCGATCGCGATCGGGTCGGTAGAAGGACACGAGCATGAAGTGGAGGTTGGTCGTCAACGTGTTCATGACGACGACCTCCTCTTCGGAGGCTCCGACGATGCGACTCATTGGGCCGGCGAGGTTCTCGTGGTAGCTCGTCCACGCCTGTTCGCCGTCGAAATGGCCGTCGACCGCCATCTCGGCCCACTCGTCCATCTCACGATCGACGATGTCGCGGGCCCGACGCGGCTGGAGGCCCAGGGAATTTCCGCAAAAATAGACGGCCCGTTCTCCGTCGGGCCCGCTGGGAAACACGAACTCGTCGCGCAACTCGGAGAGGGGGTCGTGGCGGTCTCTGCGCTCGGCCTCGTCTCGAAGTGTGCTAAAATCCATCGTATCCGGGCTCTTCTGAAAGGGGACGGTGCATACCCACGCGTCAATAGGACGTCTGCGAGGGGGGAGCAAGTGCGCGAAACCTTTTTTGCCCGACTGTCGTGCTCATGTTCGCTAGTCAGCAACGCGGAGTCTTCCCGTTGACTGTACGGCGTAACTTCAAGGCGAGGTAGCTATGACATTGCGAGGACCGATCGACCTTCGGACCTGGATCGACGACCACCGCGATGAACTCGAACCTCCGGTGGGCAACAAGGAGATCTACGAGGATCAAAACTTCATGGTCTTTGCGGTGGGAGGCCCCAATCAGCGCAAGGACTACCATATCGACCCCGATGACGAGTTCTTCTATCAGATCGAGGGGACGATGACGTTGAAGATCGTCGAGGACGGGGAATTCCGGGACGTCGAGATCGGACCCGGCGAAATCTTCCTGCTGCCGGCCGGGATCCCTCACTCACCGCAACGCCCCGAAGGGACCGTCGGCATCGTCGTCGAGCACCATCGAGCTGACGAGGCCGAAGATGGCCTGCGTTGGTACTGTGACGAATGTGGCGGGGTCGTCTACGAGGATTGGTTCCATCTGACCGATATCGTCGAGGAGCTAAAATCGGCGATTCAGAGTTTTTGGGACGACGACGACAAACGGACCTGTCCCGATTGCGGTCATTACCTCGAGCCGGAGAGCGCATGACGATGCTCGAAGCCACGGTTTCCACCCGGGCGGGTCGGTACCGGCTCGATCTCGACGCCGGTATTCCACTGTCGATTCAACTGCGCTTCGACGGTCCACAGCCGAACGCCTTCGGCATGCCGGAGGCCACGGCGTCTCCGGTTCGTGCCGACGGATTTGTGGGAGATACGCGTCAGGGAGGCAGTTGCAATTGCAGCGGGGTCACCCTGTATCCACACGGAAACGGAACGCACACCGAATGTGTCGGTCACATCGTCGATGAGCGGGTGCCGGTCGCCGATCGGCTCCACTCGGCCTTGATACCCGCGACGGTGGCCACCGTGACCCCGGAGCGGCTCGGCGACTCGGGGGACGAATACTTCGGCGACGGCGACGGGCACGACTGGGTCGTCAGCCGGCGCTCGCTGCATCGGGCACTGGGACGCGCCGATTCGCCGGAGTGTTTTCGGCGCGCCCTGGTGCTGCGGACTGGGCACGTCGACGACCCGGGTTCGCACCGCTGGAGCGGGTCGAACCCGCCGTACCTGACCTCCGATGCCGTCGATCTGATGCTCGTCCACGACGTCCGCCATCTGTTAGTTGATCTTCCGTCGATCGACCGCGAGGACGACGGAGGCACACTCCCGAATCATCACGCCTTCTTCGGGGTCCCCTCGGAGTTGACGCAGTTGCCCGCGGAGCCGAGCCCCAGAACGGTCACCGAGATGGCGACGGTCCCGAGTGAAGTCGAAGAGGGGGCCTGCTTCGTCGACATTCAGGTGCCCGACTTTGCGCTGGATGCGGCACCGTCGCGGCCGCTGTTGTTTCGGGCCGAGCGCGCTGAAGAGGACTGAGCCGCCTAGCGTTCCCGCTCGAAGGCCTGCAGGAGGCGGGCCGTGACGTCGGAGCGGTAGTGTTCCTGATAGGTTGGATCGAAGGCGTAGCCGCGGATGCGCAGGTGAATCGTGCCACCGGCGGGGTCATCGGTCTGTGTGAAGACCTCTGGAGAGTGGCGCGGCGAGGCCAATGGGGTCAAAGCTGCGGCCTGACGCGCCATGCGCCGGGCCCGCTCGGTGGGCATGTGGTCGGGGACGGTCACCGTCAATTCACAGGCGCAATCCCCCTCACCGGCGAGGTCAGTGACCTCGTCGGTGGTCAGCCGCTGATTGGGGACCTCGTGGACCTGACCGTCGACGCCCCGCACCCGCGTCGCCCGCAGCCCAAGACCGATGATCTCGCCTTCCAGCTCGCCGATGCGCACCGAATCACCGGTGTCGAATTGCCCCTCGAAGGCGAGTTGGAGCCCGGCCATCAGGTTGCGAAGCCACTCGAGGTTGGTCAGGGCAATGACGCCCAGCACGAACAGCCACAGAGGCACCCAGTGGGGCGTGATGGCGTAGGCGACCGCGAAGGCCGCTTCGGCCACGGCGACGCCCCACGAGCCGATGAGGCCCAACAACAGATAGGGCCGCAGCCGTTCGAACAGATCGATGGTCGACAGCCGGTAAAACCCCCATCCCATTGCGACAGTGAGGCCGATGATCAGCAGGGCCAACAGTGGTGTCGTGGTAATCACAGCAGATTCTCCCTGCGAAATTCGCGCGTCACCAGCGGCTCGGCGAATGCTCGCATGCGGTAGATGTCACGACGACCCGGCATGGTCTCGACAAAGCCGAGGCGCTCCAGGTGGTTCAGTTCGACCTGAACTTCACTCTGTTCGGCGTTGACCACTGTCGCCGCCCGTTGCGTCGAGACGGTGCTGTGCTGGACGACCGTCGCGATCAGTAGCTTCTGTCTCAGCGACAGCGCCGCCGACATCGGAAGTTCCCGGCGAGGCAACGGGTCGACGCGAAACAGGGTGTCGTCCTCCGGGTCCGGGCGGACCGACTCGAGCCAGTACAGCAGCGCCAGCATCGGGTTGCCGCCGCTGAGATGGCCCAGCCGCTCGAAGTAGGCGCGTTCGGGGTGTCGCACCCGGTCGGCGGTATCCACCGGATGGCGCACACGATCGAGGATACGCGGCTCGGGCGGCTCGAACTCCAGGCGAAACCCGCTTACACGGTGGCGAGCCATGATCATCTCTTGCAGATCGTCCTGCTCGAACGGCTCCAGTTCCAGGGTGTGGGTAAAGTAGTCGAACAGGTCCAGGGCGGTATCCAGAAGTGTCGCCGCCGGTTTGCCCAACATGACGTACCACAGGATCTGGTCGGAGGTGTTGCTGACGAACTGTAGAAATCGACCCGTCAATTCCAGTCCCTGACTGGTGCGCGAGAAGAGGTGGGCGGCGTCCTCCAGAAACACGACCCGGCGTCGTCCATCGTTGCGGAGACGCCCGGCGAGGGTCTCCAGGGAGGTGACGCTGTCGCCTTCGACAAGCTGCGACAGGACCTTGCCGAGTTCGGCTTCGGATTCGACGCGCTTTCCCAACTGGACCGTGACGACTTGCTCTTCCTGGAGATCCGGATACTGGTCGAATAACCGCAACGGAAGCAGGTGTTTGACCAGCGTCCGTTTGCCCATGCCGCGGTCCCCGTAGACGAGCACCGAGGCATGATCGTGGCCGAACCACCGCTCAGCGGCCTGCATGCATGCCGACTCCAGCGAGGGACGGCGTATATAGAACTCCGGAATATCGACGGGGTTCGGAGAGAAGAGCCGCCGATAGATGATGGGGAGTTCCGCGTTCTCCGTCGGCCGCTTCTGAAGCCGCTGGCGGACCTGATCGTTGGTGGGGGCCGGTGTATCCTCGGCGAGGGTCTCGCGCATTTCGCTGGCGAATTGGCCGGTCCACTCGCCGATGCGGCTTCCCATCGCGCGCCAACCTTGAAGCAGTGGTTCCACCAGAGGCGCGGCCGCGGCGGGCTGCTCCTGCGCCGAATCGGCCTGTTTCTGAAGCCGACCGGGGATCTCCCGGACATCGTCCCGCAGGAAGGGGCCGGCTACCTGACAGGTGCCCCGTGAGATCTTCTGGATCGTCCAGCGCCGAAGTTCCACTTCATCACGCAAGAGTGACTCCGAGATCTCACGCAGCCGCGAAGCCGCCCGGTCGAGGCCGCCCTCGGCCATCTGGTTCATCTGCTCGGAGTCGCCTTCGCCCTTCAGCCGTCGTTGGCCGCTCCCCAGGTTGAAGTCGAGGATCTGTTCGACATCCCGCAAGGAGACCAGACTTCGGCGAAGTCCGCGCTCGGCGTGGTCGTTGAATTCCACAAAACGCAGCGCCGCGTCTCGGAACAACTCATCGCGGAACCACCGTTGAAGCGGAACCTCCACGATGTCGGCGTCCGCCCCCTCCTGCAGCACCTCGTGAGGAAGTTCGTCGAGCAGGGTGACCCGTTCAGAAAACCGGGCGATACGGTTTTCCAGGACATCGAGCAGCTGTCGGGTGGCTCGCCCCTGACTCAGCTCGGCGAGTGACGAATTCAGGGCCTGCCGGGCCCGCTCCAACGAAGGAGCGATCTGTTCGGAGAGCCACGTCTCCCAGTCGATGTCTGCATCGTCTCCGCCTTCTTCACTCAGGGCCTGGGGACGTTCGGTGCAGCGGCTCTGCAGATGCCGTAGGGCCTGCAGGCATTTCTCGCGGATCTCTCGCTCCAGTACCCCGATGATGCGGTCCCGGTAGTCGTCAAACCAGTGCAGAAAGAGGATCAACTGCTGGTCGACGACGATCCATCCGCGATAGCCATCGATGATATCGGTGTGCCGATTCAGACGCTCCAGCAGTCGGTTTTCGGCGCGGCGTGCGGGGTCGAACTTGCTGGAGGGCCGATACCGAAAGGCGGGAAGTTCGATGGTGCCAGCGCGGGCGATCCCGTCCAGGAAGTCGGCGTACGGGCCGCGCATCGCCAGGGTGTAGCGTTCGAGTTCGGCTCGCCGAATGGCGCTTCGTTCGTGGCCGAGGTAGTCGGCGCGTTCTTCGAACTGTTCCCGGGACTGCTGGACGACCTGCCGAGCGCGCCGAGCCCATTCCCGGGCGTCGGCCTCGAGGTCGACTTCATTCCCCTCGGTCTCTTCTTCGTCGACATCCACCAGGGAGGGGATGTCAGCGAAGTCGGAGATGTCGGCCCGGCGGGCCTCATCGGAGAATGGGATCCATGGAGGCGATGCGCTCATCGGCAGCATCATCGATGCATCGAAGGTCGACTCATCGGGGGAGGCGTCCTCGTAATTCGACCGTTCACCGTTGGACTGGATGTCCTCGGATCGGGCGTATTCGAGCACCAGATAGACCCGTTCGTAGAGCTGGTCGACCCGGCGGATGTGCTCGCCGAACTCGAACCAGAAGCGCTCATCTCGGTTGCAGGTCTCCTGGGCGGCACGGGCGAGCCGCTCGGGCACCGACAGCTCCACAAAGTATCGCCACAGTCGTCCCAGAGGCACGATCCGAGAGCCCCCGCCCATGACGTAGTCATAGAGGCGACGGCTGAATTTCACGGCCCGCGTCCCAGCACTATCCTCCGGGCCGGCCTGGAGCATCTCCGAACCCCAGTCGACGCGGTAGTGCGTCTCGAAGCCCTCCATACCTCGGAGTTCCTCGAGGAGCTCTCCCATCGCGCCCGGGTTGATCGGCGTGGTGTCGAGCTGTTCGATCAGTTCGACCTGCGGCTGAATGCCCTGGCGAAATCGCATGTGCCGCTTCCGGATCGTCTTGGCGAGTTTGTCGAGGCTCTCCTCCTGGGGGTCGAACCTCTTGAGCGCCGCATCCAGGTCCTCGAAGGCATCCTTGAGCTGCGACTCGACGCGCTCGGTGATCTGCTGGACCTGCTGGTTGTGCTGGCGGACTGGATGCAGAAGCCGCCGACGGAAGACCCGAGTATAGGCGTCTCGGAGCTCATCCAGGTGTTCGGTTAGCTCCGGATCGTCGACATTGGCGCTGGGAAACGGATGATGGAGCAGTTCGGCGACATCGATGTCGACCTGGTCGCCGAGAGGCGTCTGGGACTGTTCCTCGGCCTTTTCGTCGGCATCCGAGGTCTCTCCGACCCCGTCGAGGGCGAGTTTCAACAGCGGCGGCCCGCCGATCAGATGGAAGGCGACGATGGCCATGATGACCGCCTGGAATTCCGTCGTCCATCCCCATCCGGGACCGGTCTGGCTGGCGAGGAGCCCGGCCAACACAAGGTCGACACCGCCGCGCGAGAAGAACGACACCCAGAGGTACCGTTTGTAGTCCGGCCGCAACGACGGCGTGAGCTTCGGTAGCAGCTTTTTGACCGCCACCCAGATGGCGCCGGTGCGCACGACGGTGAGAACGCCCGTCAAGACAATGAAGTCGATGACCCCCTGCAGGTTCAGCCCGGCGGCCTTGATGGTAAAGTAGACGACGAAGACCGGAAGGCTGATCCGCTCCAGCGCTTCGATCATGTCGTGGCCGTGCTTCGAGAGGTTCTGGACCAGGAACCCGGCCGTGATGAAGGCCAAAAGCTTCTCGGCGTGGAGGACATCGCAGACATACGAGGTCGCGAAGATGGTCCCCACGGTAAAGAAGATCATCTCCCGGGCGACGAACCGGAAATACAGGATGAATAAAAGTCCGGTGACCGCTCCGATGACCAGGGCCCACATGAACTCGGCGCCGATGGTCGGCAGGGCCGCGAGCACGGGATCCCAGGCCAGCGAACCCGTCTCGATGACGATCTCCGAGAAGGCGAACGTCAGCAGGTAGGAGGCCACAAGGAGCAGGTCCGCCACGATGACGACGCCGAGCACAAGCGATGTAAACCGGCCCTTTGCGTTGCTCTCCTGGATGATCGCCAGGGTCGCCGCCGGACTCATCGCGAATCCGAAGACGCCAAAGAGGACGCTCACGGCGATCTTGGTCGTCGTGGGAACCCCCTGCAGAAACGGCACAAACTCGGGAGCGTAGGTCGCCAGGCCGTAGACCGCCGCGGCACTGAAGGGCACGATCATGACAAAGGTCAGTCCCACGATCTTCATGATCGTGGGCAACTGCCCCTCCAGGTCGTCCATCTTCAGTTCACCGCCGCCCATGGTGCCGATCACCCCGACCGTCAGGATCTGGACGTACGCGAGTTTGTCGCCGTCGGTCAGATCACGGGGGAGCAGCGCGAGGCTCTGAGAGCCTTCCGACGCGAACATCTCCGCGAGTTCGGGGCCAAAGACGATGCCGGCGACGATGTAGCCCAGCAGCGACGGCAGCCGAATCCGCTTGAAGAACTCCCCCATCGTGAAGGCCGCCAGTAGCACGAACCCCGTGGCGGCGACGAGGTTCGTCGGGTCGGGGGTCGGCAGGTAAGAGAGCCCACCCATCAGCCCGAAGAGCACCAGAATGGTGATCAACTGCCACATCAGGCGTCCCCCCAGGGCTCGGGAAAGGTCGGTGATTCGGGATCATCCGGCCGCTGGGGCGCCACGTCGGCGGCATCGATCAGCCAGTCTCGGGTCAATGCGTAGGCCAGGATCTCGCTGATAATGATGGCGGTGACGAGACCGGTAAAGACGATATGCACATCGTTGGTGGTGCCGAAGAAGATGCCCTCGCCGGCGAATGTTCGGTCCTCGTAGATCATCAGGAAGTCCAGTGCCATGGCGATGCTCAGGCCGCCGGGCGCCAGCAGGACTCGCCCCAGTGACGGTCCCAGATGAGGTTTGGAACGCGTGGTCAGCGAGGCGATGAACCCGCCGCCCCAGCGGCCGGCCATGCGAAACACCAGGTAGGGAACGGCTAGGGCGTAGGCCCACACCGGAACCGAGAAGTCGAGTTCGGCGCCGGCGAATATGAAGAGGACGATGTACAGGGGATGTTTGATCGAGTTGAGCATCGACCGGGCGTGATCTCCGTGCGCACAGGTGTTGATGAGGAGGACGCCCAGGATGAAGTTCACGAAGATCGGCGAGAGGTTCAGACCGTCGGCCAGCCCGCTCGAGAAGACGACCATGCCGATGAGCACGGTCAGGATCTTGTCATCCGAGAGATCCCGGCGAAGGAAGGTCCCGAAGATCAGCCCGAGAGCCGTCCCCACGAGGATGTGGATCACCAGCCACTCCAGCCAGCCGACGGGCCCCTCGATGATAAAGGGCGCATCGTTGTTGATGCAGAAGATGAACCCGAAGACGACGACGGCGAGCGACGAGCAGATTCGAGCGCTGCGGATGGCGGTGGTGGTGGCCTGCCCGGAGGCGCCCAGATACGAGATGAGCGACCGGATGGGCCCGTCGGCGGCGACCATGGCGATGGCTCCCGCGCAGAGGAGGGCGGGCATGGCATGGCCGACCCACTCGATCGAATAGTACCAACCCAGAGCCAGGGCCGGCAGCCCCACCACGGCCACCAGGGTGCTCAGTGAGATGGCGATGGCCGGCCAGATGGCGCCCTCCTGTTCGGGCATCCGATCGAAGTCGGCGTGGGTCCCCAACATCAGTCCAAGCGACCCCGTCCCGAGCACCTCGATGGGTCGAAGTTGATCGAGGATACGATCGACAACGGCCGACGCCGAGGCGCCCGGCTCAGGCGGGAAGATCGAGGTGACGATCAACTGAAAGATGATGGCGCCGAGCACGATGTACTCGACGCCCGTGACGATGCCGAACCGCTCGGCCACTCTCTCAAGCAGCACGTGGGCGACCAGATACGCCAGTCCCACGATGCCGATCAGAAGGAGAATGACCTCCAGACTGCTGGCCCCGGGTCCGCTGGCTCCGCCTCCCCCGCCGGCCGACCAGACGGCGGTCGGCCACAGACAGAGGAGGGCAGCGAGTGTTTTCGCCAGCCAGCCTTGGTTGACACTCATGGTGACATCTCGCCGTTCAAAAAATGAGCGCGCTTTGTCGCGACGCATCAGCGGCAGCGTAACGCCGTGCTCCAATTTGGCAATCGCACCTGCAGCGAGCGGCGGTCACAGCGGGACGGCCAATCGAACCGGGTGGTCTGGAACTTCCCAGCCGATCTCGCGCTCGTACCCGGCTCCCTCTCCAGTTTTTTGGTAGGGGAGGGCCTCCCCCCGCGTGCGCACCCGGACATCCGTGTACAGGAAATCGGTGCAGTCTCCGTCCGGAAAGCGTCCGCGCCAGAAACTCGGGAGGTGACGCAGAATCCGCCCGACGCTTCCGTTGAAACAGCGCAGCATCGCATAGCCGCGGCGCCGGGTCGCGTGGGGAAACATCCGAATGCGGTATCCCCAGTAGGCGATCGAGGCGGTCGCACAGGTCTGGATCTCGCCGTCGTACAGGATATCTCCGGGTCCGTAGGTCTCCAGAACCTCTCCGTCGCTGTCGATGCGATAGGCGGCCTCTCCCCGGTTTTCGATCGTCATGTGAACCGGCGTCTTCTGCAGCACCCTCGGCAGCGTGCGGCTGACAGCGGCTGCGATATAGCCGGTCAACCCGGTTGCGTACGGCTCGAAAGCCGTGTCTCGCACCATCTCCTTGAAGGCCTCGTAGTCGTTGAGAAGCTCCGCATCCCAGCCGATGCCGGCGAAGGGAAACAGCGCCCCAGAGCCCCGCAGCATGTGCAGCGAATGGACGGCCAGCGAGGCTCCCGACCGCAGTTCCTTGAGCTTTTCACGCGCTTCGGGCTGGCCCAGATACGTGGCAATCGCATTCCCGGAGCCCATTCTGAGGACGCCGACAGGCGGCGCCTCGTCCCGGTCGAGGTCGCCATCTTTGATGCGCCGTTCGATGGCGTTGACCAGAAACATGATCGTCCCGTCGCCGCCCCCGGTGAAGATGACGTCGTAGTCTCGGTTCAGCAGGAGATCGACGGTCCGTTCCGCCTGACGGAAATCATCGGTCAGGTACAGGTCGCGCGAGGGGACGAGTTTCTGGATCGACTGATGCAGGTCGCCGGACCAACCCTTGGCGAGGGCATTCAGCAGGACGGCGTACCGACCCGGATCTTCGTGGACCCGGACCGCGTCGTCGTCGGTCTCAATTCGTTCTTTCGGGGCAAGAGGCGCCATCAACTCGTCGGTGATTGTAGGGCGCGGCAGAGAGGCATGCCGGCACGAGATTTGAAGGGAAGAATCGGCGGGCAACGGGGCCGGTCAGCCGTGTTTCAACGATACGGATTGCCCATGACGAGCCGACTCGTTGAAGGCGAGGGCCAACACGAGGAGCTGTTTGGCCTCGGGGCCCCGAAGCATCGGGGCCGTGTCGCCGCGACATGCCGAAAGAAAGTTGTCGGCTGCGCGGGTGTAGCTTCGTGCGTACGCTTCGCCTTCGGAATCGTACGAGACGGTACGCCCGTCACGTCGCAGTACGACGGCCGGCTCCTGTCTCGATTCGTCGGGAGTGCGCACGATCGAGAGTTCTCCTCGCGTCCCCACGACGTCGATCCGGTGTTCGACAGGAGGATAGTGCGTCTCGATGGTTCGGTCGGGCATGTGGGTCACCGTCAGCGCCCCCTGACAGGTTTGTTCATGATGCTGCCACATGGCGCTCGTGGGTGCGTCGAGCGTGAGGTTGTCTCCCAGATCCGAGCGATTTCGCCATGCCTGAATACGTCCGATGTTACCGACCAAAAAGAGGCTCACACAGAACGCCTGATAGGCGATATCCGTCAACAGAGGGGTGTTCGCGTCGCCGTCGGCATGGAACTGCCATCGGTCCGATTCGTGCTCGAAGTCCCAGACCGAATCGGTGGCCGCCGCGATCCGCGTCGAGATGCACAGGTTCGAGGGCGCCCCGATTTCGCCGGCATCGATGAGATTCCGAGCGTCCAACAGCGGCGTGTAAAACAGGCACGGCTCGTATGCATGGAGAATGCCCTCGGAGCGTTCGGCGACCTCCAGCAGCGCGTTGGCATCTTCCAGCGTCGAAGCCAGGGGCCGCTGAATACTGACATGCTTTCCCGACTCCAGGGCCTCGATTCCGAGCCGGTGATGCGAGGGTGTCGGGGTCAGGATCTCGACGGCGTCGATATCGTCTCGTCCCAGCAGCGCACTGGGGTCGGTATGGTAGTCAGCAGCGCCCCAGTCCAGCGCGCGGCTGATGGCGCGGTCTTCGCTGCGATCGTAGACTGCGACGATGTCCGCGTCGTCGCGATCCCGGTAAGTGTCAGCGTGGAGTCCCGCTACACCGCCGGTTCCGAGGATGCCAACTCTCAAGGTCGCCATGCACCTGCTCCACACAAGATTCAATGACACACATCGGCGCACCCGGGGTCTGTACAGGCCGCGCCACACTATCCCTATGTAACGACGCTTTCGTCGGCGTGTCAAAACTGGTGTCGGTCTGCCACCGTCGGATTAGCCGGCCAACCAGAAAAGGAGGGCCACGGGAAGGGCGGCCAATGCGGTCACGATGACGACCAGGGCAGCAACCAGACCCCAACGCTGCAGCCTCGCCGCTGCGCCGCCGCGTCCGTCGGTTTCGGCGCGTCCCGGCGATGTCCGTTCGATTCGGCCGTTTCGCCGGCGAGCCCCCGTGTGTGCAAGAAGGAGGTCGACGTTTCGTCGGTTGGCCTTGAACCCGGCGTCAAAGAGGTCCCCGGCAACCGGCACGTATCCTACGATCAGATCGACACCGATGTTCCAGCCCATCTTGATCAGCAGAGAGGGTGGGGCATCGAGCCGGGCGCCGATCCAGAGGATATACAGACTCGCCGCCCAGGAGACCCAGTCTCCACCCACCGGCAGCAGACCGATGATCGGATCGAGGCCGACCCGCCGGTCGATGACGGGGATTCGAAATTGATCGTCCAGCAGTTCGGCCAGGTTGTCGGCGCGCTGGAGGGTACGCAGTGAGCGGTCTTTGTCTGTCGCCGTCATAACATCGAGCCGATGAGCACAGCTTTGAGGTCGGGGCATCCGGGGATCTCGAGATCGAGGGAGGACACGCCTTGGGAAAGGATGCCAAGGGTGGGTCCCCAGGTCGCACAAAGCCTGGCGAATGGGAAATGGGTCCAGCTACGACAGTCTGTTACAACCTGTCGGGCATGCCGGCTGGCCGACAACTAACCAGTTGTCCCAGCCTGAATGGGTGATGGAGCCTTCGGGTGACGTCCGCCACTCTCGAAAGCGTCCTGGGGCAAGATCGCAACGGACCTCCCTCAATCTCGAGTTCCCCGACTGCCAAATGTCGCTGCGAGGCGATCCTCCGCAACAAGAGGGGCCGTCGTCCAATCTGAAGGCCGCTCATAGTTTAGACCACTCGAGGGCGTTTCGCCAGCACTGGATCCGCGGGCCGGCGGCGCTTCGGGGTCACTCGCCGGACTCCGAAATGGTGTCGATCCCGGCGAGGTGCCGAAGTTTCCGGATCGTGAGCTCGAGTTGGAGGCGGTCGCGTGTCAGGGTCAACTCCGCCGAGCGGACCTGATCTTCGGCATTGATGACGTCGAGCTGGGTGGCGACTCCATGACTGTACGCCCGCCGGGTCTCCTCAAGCGCCTGTTCGGCCAGCTCGACCTCCGTCTCTCCGGATTCGACCTGAGCTCTCGCCGATTGATACTCGGCCCAGGCCTGTTCGATGTCGGTCTCGATCTCGGTCAGGAGTTTCTCCTTTTCGAGTTCGGCAGCGATCTTCTGGGCGCGGCGCTGGTCGAGTTCCGCCTCTCGGCCTCCTCCGTCCCAGAGCACCCACTCGGCGTTGAGGTTGAGCTGCCATTGAAACGCGTCCGGGTTGAGATCCGTGGTCTTTGATCCCTGCAGCCGAAAGCTCGTGGTCAGCTCAGGCAGATACTTCATGTAGATCTCGTTGACCGACTGGCGAGCCTGCTCGATGGTCAGCTCACGAATGTCGATCTCGAGACGTTCCCGGGCCGCCCGTTTGATCAATTGGTCGGCCGAGTCGGGGTCGAGCGGTGCGCCCGGGGGCTGTACGTCGAAGTCGGCCTCGGTCTGCAGCATCTGAGCGAGGGCTTCGCGAACTTTCGCAAACTGCAGTCGAGACCGCTCCACCTCTTTTTGAGCCTGGACGACTCGCAACCGGGCCCGGGTCAACTCGTAGTCGCTTGCCACCCCGGCCTCGGAGCGCTTTCGGGTCGCTTCGAGCACCCGTTTTCGGCTCTTGAGCTGCGTCTTCGAGATGTCGACGACTCGCTTGAGGGTCAGTAGATTGTAGTAGGACTGGGTGACGGCGAAATCGAGCTCGTCTTTGAGCGCCTCGACCCGGATATTGGCCAGGCTCTGCTGGGTGTATGCCTGCTGGACCAACGGCAGTGCACGGGCATTCAGACGCAGGCTCGCCGTGATGTTCCACCGATAATCCGTCTTCGGCTGAATCAGAAAATCGGTGCTCGCGCCCGGTGGTGCCCCCTGACCGCCGCCGAAGCTCGCGCTGACCTCGCGGTCGTTAATGGTGTAGGTTCCCGAGGCGATCACGCTCGGAAGGACCATCGAGAACGCCTGTCGAATGATCCCGTCGGCCTCCTGCACCCGGGTGGCGGCGAGTTTCACGTCGAAATTCTGACTCCGCACGAGGCGACGCGCCTCGGCGAGTCGAAGGGTTCGGTCGGATTCGATCACCACCCCGTCGGCGTCGGTCCCTTCGTCGCGCCACGCCTCTGCGCTCGAATTCGGAGACTGGGCGTGTGCCTCGGCCGGAACCCCGAGGGCCCCTGTCGTAGCGACCAACCCGGCCAGCAGCCCGGCGACGATGCTCGACTTCGAGGCAAATCCGGTGATCCGTTTCATCCACTGACCCGTGTCATCGAAGAGCGAATAGAGAACGGGCACGACCACGAGCGTAAGCACCGTAGCCACCAACAATCCGACGACGACCACTCGGCTCATCGGTCCCCACATTTCGACTGAATTGCCGCCGACGACGATCCGGGTGTTCACGAAGTCGAGGCTGACTCCGATCACGATCGGCACCAGACCCAGAGCCGTGGTCGCGGCGGTGAGCATCACGGGTCGAAAGCGGACCAGCCCACCGCGCACGACCGCCTCTCTTCGGTCGTAGCCGCGCCGGCGCAGGACATTGATGTAGTCGACCATGACAATCGAATTGTTCACCACAACTCCCGCCAGGCTGATGATCCCGATGCCCGTCATGATGATCCCGAAGGGTTCGCCGGTAATCAGCAGGGTCCAGAAGACGCCGATCAGACTCAAGGTGACGCTGAGAATGATGATCAGCGGCTGGAAGACGGAATTGAACTCCGTGACCAAGATCAGGGCGATGATAAAGATGGCGGCCAGCAGAGCTCCCGACAGGAAGTCGGCGGCCTCCTGGCGGTCCTCGTTTTCGCCGGTGTATCGAATCTCGTAGCCGGTCGGCAGATCCATCGTCTCGAGCGCGTCTTGAGCCTGCGTAAGAAGGCGAGCCGCCAGGTAACCGTCGGCGGGTTTGGCCGTCACCGTGACCACTCGGTCTTGGTCCTTGTGATGGATCGACCCGGTGCCTCCACGCACCTCGATGTCGGCGAGTTCGGTCAGGGGAATGTGCCGATTCTTCTCGCCGACTACGGTCAATTGACGGATGTCATCGATGTCGTCTCGGGCCGATTTCTCGAGCATCACGGTGATGTCGTACTCGTCTTCCTGCTCGCGAAAGACGCTGGCTTCGGTGCCGTTGATGGCCGTACGAACGGTCTGAGCGATGTCGCGGGTGTCGACATCGACCATTGCCGCTTGGGCACGGTCGACGAGTACGTGGATCTCCGGGCGTGCCAGCTCCAGGTTGTCCTCGATGTCGATGATCCCGGGAATGCCACGGATCGTCTCTTTGACGTCCCGGGCGATCGACTGGAGCGTCTTCAGATTCTCGCCGATGATTTCGATGCTGATCGGCGGGCCGGTCGGTGGCCCCATATCGGCCTTCGAGATCGAGATGTTCGCTGCTGCAATGTCGTCGTAGATCGAGCGCAACTCTTCGATAAACTCAGCGGGATCACTGGGTTGATCCTCCACATCGACCAGGTCGACGGCGACGTTGGCATAATGTGGAGCTTGTCCTCCCCCGGCCATCCGTCCACCTCCCTGAGTACCGATGTCGGCGACCCAGGCTTCGACGAGGTCGGGCCGCCGATCGAGCGGCTCTTCGATCTTGCTGACGACGTCCTCGGTGGCGTCGAGCTTGGTGCCGTCGGGCATCTCGACTTCGATGTTGAATTTGTCCGGCGTCGTCGATGGAAACAGCTCGACGCCCGGGTCCGACAGCACCAACAGGTAGCCGCTGCCGATCAACACGGAGACCGCCAGACCGACGATGGCGAGTCGATGACCCAGCGACCATTCCAGTCCCTGTTTATAGACACGGTACACCCACAGATCGGGGACTTCGGCCTCGTCGAGTTGCTGTTCATCCTCGTCGACTTTCAGCAGGACCGAACAGATCGTCGGGTTGATGACCAGGGCCACGAAGAGGCTGCTCAGGAGCACGATGATCACGGTCAAGGGGAGATACCCCATGAATTCACCCATGATCCCCGGCCAGAACAAGAGCGGGAAGAACGCGCCGACGGTCGTCGCCGTCGACGCGGCGATGGCCCAGCCGACCTCGGCGGTTCCATCCATGGCCGCTTGCACGCGGTCTTTGCCCTCGGTGGCGTGGCGGTAGATGTTCTCGACCACCACGATGGCGTTGTCGACGAGCATGCCCAGGGCCAGAATCAGGCTGAACAACACGACCATGTTCAGCGTCACCCCCATCGCCTGAAGCACCAAAAACGAGCACAGCATCGACAGCGGGATGCTCACCGCCACAAAGAGTGCGTTCCGTGCTCCGCCCATGAAGAAGAAGAGGACAGCCAGCACCAGAAGAAGCCCCGAGATGATATTGTTCTCCAGTTCCGTGACCTGCTGGTCGATCATCTCCGAGGCGTCGTTCAGGACCACGATCTCGACGCCCGCGTCCGACAGTTGTTTTTCGTACTTCTTCAGGACTTCTTTGGACTCTTCGGCGATCCGCAAGATGTTCTCGCCGGCGCGTTTCAGAACCGACAGCGAAATGTTCTGCCGAGTGATCGTCCGCTTGGTCACCGTTCGGTCGGAGCCCTCTCCCTCGACATGGCGCCAGGTGGTCAGTCGACTGTAGGTCTCGCGCTCCTCGAAATCGTCGCGGACTTCGGCGACGTCCTTCAGAAAGACCGGGTTGCCTTCCTCCTGCTTGACCACGATGTCCCGCATCGCCGAGATGCGCTCGAACTCACCGGGCACGCGCACGGTGAAGTTCTGGTCGCCGACCTCCAGGCTCCCTCCGGGCAGATTGACGTTCTCGGCCTGGATCGCCCCGATCACCTGTCCGACCGACACCCGGTGATGACGGAGCTCTTCGGGGTCGACCAGTATCTGGATCTCCCGCTCGACCCCGCCGGCGAGATCGACGCGCAGAACACCGTTGATCTTCTCGATGTCCTCCTCGATGTCCTCGGCGATTTCCTGCAGCCGGACCGCATCGAGATCGCCGGAGACATTGGCCATCAGCACGGGCCAGTCGCTCGAGTTGATCTCGATGATCTCGGGTTCTTCGGCATCCTCAGGCAGGTCCGATTCGGCGCTGTCGACCTCCTCGCGCACCTTCTGAAGCGCGCTGTCGATGTCGACCTCCGGATCGAACTCCAGGGTGATCAGCGACACGCTCTCCGCCGACGTACTCGTCATCTTGTCGACGTCGCGCAGGGTGTTGAGTTCCTGCTCGAGCTGGTTGGTGACCAGCGTCTCGATGTCGGCCGGTGAGACACCAAAGTAAGCGGTGCTCACGATGACGATCGGGATTTGAACGTCCGGAGCGGCTTCCTTGGGAAGCGAATTGTAGGCGCGGACACCGCCGATCACGATCGTCGCAATCAATACGAAGACGGCCGTGGAATGGCGGATGGCGAAATTGGTGATCTTCATGTCGACTCAATGTCGCGCGGTGCAACGAATCGGCGCTCGCGTCGGTCATTCCTGAGCCGCGAGAACCTCTTCGAGCGAGGGATATGTTTGGACGATTTTGACGGGCATACTGCTCGTGAGACTTCGGTGGCCGCGCACGACCAGCCGGTCGCCGGCGTCGAGCCCATCGGTGACGACGACGCGATTCCCCGAACCAGGTCCCAGGGTGACGCGCCTCAGTTCGACCTGACCCGACGGGGAATCACCGGGAACGACGGCGACTTCCTGGTTGGAGAAACCCTGAAGGACGGCGGTCCTCGGTACGACGACCGCCGCCTGCCAGACCTTCTGAACGATCGTGAGAGAGGCTCTCATCCCGGGGCGCACGGCGCCCCCCTCGTTGCCGACGGTAAACTCCACCGGGTAGGTCCGAGTATCTGGATCGACTTCGACCGGGACCACGCTGACGACTCCCTCTTTGGTGATGTCGGCGGCCGGGAAGGTGACATCCAGCGCGTCGCCCCGCTCGAGGGCGCCGATCCGGGACTCGGGGATCGCAGCCGTCACCTCGAGCGTGTCGTCGGTGACGATCTCGGCGATCGGTGTACCCGGCGACGCGTATTCACCCGCTTCTACGAGCTTGCGAGATACGCGCCCTGTGACGGGACTGTGCGTCGAGACGTGTTCGAGTCCGATCTCCGCCTCTCGCAACTGAAGTTTGACGTCGTCGAGCCGGGACTTCGCCTGGTCGAGTTCCTGAGGGGTCGCGAGTCCGTCGTTTTCGAGACGTTTGGTGCGCTGGTATTCTCGGCGGGCGGTCTCGAGTTGGTTCTCCAACCTGTCGATCCGTGCCCTATCTCGATCGGAATCGACCAGGGTCAACAACGCTCCCTTCTCGACCGACTCGCCGACATCGAAGGGGGCCGACGTGATGCGGCCGGCCGACTCCGCGGCCACTCGAATCGTCTTATCGGGTCGCGAAGTCCCCGGCACTTTGAAGGAGTCCACGTACTTTGTGGTCTCGATCGTCCAGGTCTCGACCGGCGTCGGTTCAGCACCATGTTGGGTGTCCTTCTTGGGAGCCCCCGTGCCATTCGCGGTCTCAGAGTTGCGTTGCTCGGGTTTCGACTCGATCGCCTCCGCGCCCGATCCTTCGGAGCGACACCCGGTCCACAGGCCGGCTGCGACGAGGGCGAGCGAGACGGCCGAGACCAGTACGTTGAAGTCTGTTCTTCTCATGACTCAGTCAATCGCTTGAAATGCAGTCTTGGAACGTCGGGCGGATTAAAGTTACGGGTTGATCCCGAGCCCGCGGAAGTAAAAACGCCGAAGTCGCCGGCAGGACGCCCTGTCGAGGTAAGGACGCATCAACTCGGCGCGAGATTCGCCGCTCGGCCCCTGTTCGGACTCCTTGAGCGCCCGAATCAACTGCTGGTTGATCAACCCGAAGAGCAACTCGATCGCCTCCTCGAGATCGATGTCTTCGGGCAACGACAGGTCGCCGCGATCCTTCGCACGCCGAAAGACGGTCTGTACCTCGTCGATGAACTCCTCGCGTGCGCCCACGAAGTCGACCTCCGGCGTCCCTTCCGAGGGGCCAAAGAGTGCGGCGTAGGCGAAGGCGAGCAGATCCGGCGAACGCGTGGCACGTTCCATGTGTCCCCAGATAATCGCATCGACGGCCTCCTCGAAGGTCTCGGCTTCGGTCAGGGCCTGTAAGATGGCCTGCCACAAAAGCTCGTGACTCCCCTCGAACAGCGCTCGGTACAATCCCTCTTTGCTGTCGAAGTAGTAATACAGCATGGGGTTTGTGACCCCCGCCTCCGAGACGATTTCCCGGACGCTCGTCGCCGTATACCCCTTCCGAGCGAACAGAGTGACTGCGGCATCCAGGAGCCGACGTGCGTTCTGCGGGATGTCTTCTTCGGCTGGGTCCGGAATCACGTTCTCGGAGGAGGGTGCCATGGGATTGTTGATCGTTAAAGTAACTGGGATCCGGGGAATGACAAGACGCTTGTGTTCGTCTCCCTTCGAAATGTCAACGGAAACAGTTGCTACTCCGTGCGAGACGTCGCTTCGCCCGAGCGGCGTCGCAGAGCTGCAAGACCTCCGTCGAGCGAACGCGCGTCGAACCCGTTCTGATTCATGCGTTCGGCAATGAGTTCACTCTTGAGGCCGACTTCACAGCAGATCACCCACTCCGGCTGACGGGGCAGGGCGGCATACTGGTCGAGAGCGACCTCGAAGGGAACGTGCATGGCATCGGGGATGTGCCACTGTCGGAAGGCCTCTTCGGTGCGCACATCCAAGACCTCCGCCGAGTCGGGAATCCGGTCGACGCGCAGAGCCTCGACGTCGTCGCGTTGCGCCCAAGCTCGGAGGTTCTCCGACTGTCGCTCATCGATCAGGCGATCGAAGACCGCCTCGTCGAGATGCTCCTCGAATGCGTCGAGCTTTTCGGCCGAAGCTCGAGTGATCGGGGCCCCGCCGTCCAGCGCGCAAAACTCCGGGACAGACTTGGAGGCATCGTGGGTCCCGATCCTTCGGGCCTGCTCGATGATCACCTCTTTGTTTGTGCTGATCAGCGGCCGCAGGATGGGTGTATCGATACTCCGTTCGACTGCAGAAAGGTTGTGGAGTGTCTGAGTGGAGACCTGGCCGATCGCCTCCCCTGTCACCAGCGCCTGAGCGCGGATGTCGTCGGCGACGGCGGATCCCGCCCGCATCATCAGGCGTTTGAGCAGAAGCTGCCAGTATTCGCCGGGTGCATCCGCCTTGATGTCGGCGACGACCGGGCGGAAGTCGACGATGTGAATCGTCGGTTCGTAGCTACGAAGCCAGCGATCCCCGAAGGCACGCATGACCTCACGAGCCCCTCGAATCTGGGCCGGTCCGGCCAGATTAAAGAACAGGAATTCAAGTTCGACACCCCGTTTGAGGACCTCCGCGGCCGCGACGGTCGAGTCGAATCCTCCGCTGACCAGCGCCAGCGCCCGTCCCTCCATGCCGACCGGCAATCCACCGGGTGCAGGCACATCGTCGGTGTAAAAGAAGACGTGGTCGTAATGGACTTCAAGGCCGACTTCGACGTCCGGATCATCCAGATCGACCTCGGCGCCCGTTTTGCCGAGTTCGGCTCCGAGGTGGCGGTCGACATCCGGAGACTCAAAGTCGAACCGGTCGCGTTGACCCACACGGTCGGTGCGGACGGCAAAGGACCCACCCTCGACGCGATCCGAGAAGAGCTGTGCTCCACGCTCGACGATATCGTCGATGGACTCCCATGGGTGGCGTACGGCCTTGCGCACACTCTGGATCCCCGGGATGCGCGACAATAGATCGGCGGTCCGTTCGTCGGAAGACACGACGAAGATGCGGGCCCACTCGCGTTGGAGGGTGTAGTCGACGCCGGCGTCTTTCAGAGTGCGGTGGATGTTCCCCTCGAGTTTCCGGCCCATTCGTTGGCGAACGGACGAAGACTTCGTACTCAGGGTTCCGGAAAACCGGCACAGAAAGTGATGTTCGTGGGCCATAGTGTTCGACTGTTCAGGTGGAGACGTCCTGCAGGAGCGCCACAAAAGCCTCTTCATCCAGGATGTCGATACCGCGTTCGCGGGCCTCGTCCAATTTGCTTCCGGCGTTGTCCCCGGCGACCAGATAATCGGTGTTCCCGCTGACTGAGGACGTGGCGCGAGCGCCGAGGTCTTCGACCTCTCGTTGCGCCTCGCTGCGGGTAAATCGATCCAGGCTTCCGGTGAATACAAAGGTCGTGTCTTCCAGGGGACGGGCGCCGTCGGCCTCGGCGCCGACGATCGGCTCGACCTCGACTCCCAGTGTCAAAAGTCGGTCGACGACTTCGTTGTTCCCTGGACTGTCGAAGAAATCGCGCACGCTCTGGGCAATCTCCGGCCCGATTCCCTTGGTCGCTTGAAGGGCGTCGACGTCGGCATGTCGCACGTCGTCGAGTGTGCCGAAGGCTTCGGCCAGCAGCCGCGCCACGTGGGATCCGACGTGCCGAATCCCCAGGGCAAAGAGAAACCGATCGAGCGGTGCCGAGCGCGAGCCCTGGATCGACTCATAGAGGTTGTGGGCCGACGTGTCGGCAAATCCCTCCAGGGTCAGAAAATCCTCCGGGGTGAGCTCGTAGAGATCGGCGATATCTTCGACGAGTTCCGCCTCGATCAGGTCGGTGACGGTCTCCTCGCCGAGGCCGTCGATGTCCATGGCGTCGCGAGAACTGTAGTGGATCAGATGCCCCTTGAGCTGCGCCGTGCACGAGATCCCGGCCGGGCAAAAATGAAGCGGCCCCTCGCGGACGGTCTCGGTATCACATACGGGACAACGGGCGGGCATCTCGAAGGGTTCGGCCCTGGGGTCGGCCGCGTCGACAAGTTCGACGACATCGGGAATGACGTCTCCGGCTCGCTGAATCCGCACCGTGTCCCCGGCGCGTACGTCCTTGTCGTGCAGCTCTTCGATGTTGTGCAACGACGCGCGGCTGACGGTGACCCCTCCGACCTCCACCGGATCGAGCATCGCGACCGGGGTGAGCTTTCCGGTCCGGCCGACCTGGACTGCGATGTCGCGCAGGACGGTCACTTCCTGCTTGGGGTCGAACTTCCATGCGATCGCCCACCGGGGACTGCGGGAACGTTCGCCGAGGACCCGGCGTACGTCGAATTCGTCGATCTTGACGACCACCCCGTCTATCTCGAAGTCGAGGGTCTCGCGCTCCTCGTCGATGGACCTGTAGAAGTGCTCGATCTCATCGACGTTCTCGCAGTAGGTCGTATGGTCGTCGAGCTTCAGGCCCCACCCATCGAGGGCGTCTCGGACCTCGGTCTGAGACGAGAAGTCGGCGCCGTCGACGCGCAGGATATCGTAGAAATAGATGTCCAGGGGACGACGGGCGACCACCGATGGGTCGAGCTGACGGACCGTCCCCGCTGCAGCATTGCGAGGATTTGCGAAGGGATCTTCGCCGCGTTCGATGCGCCGTTTGTTCATCTCCTGAAACCCGGAGCGCGGCATCAATATCTCGGCGCGCACGGCCAGCAGATCCGGTGGAGCATCGGCGTTCAGTCGCATCGGCAACGTGCGAATGGTGCGGACGTTGCGCGTGATGTCCTCACCGACCGTACCGTTGCCCCGGGTGGCGGCGCGTGCGAACTCCCCGTTTTCATAGACAACCTCCGCGCTGAGCCCATCGAACTTCGGTTCCGCAAAGTAGTTGAAGTCCGTCGTCGAGGCTTCGACGGCGTTTCGCCGACAGAAGTCCTCGAACTTCTCGATCTCCTCGCGTTCGAAGGCCGCATCCAGACTCAACATCGGCGCCGTATGCTCGACCTCCTCGAGCTCGTCGAGCGGTTCCGCGCCCACCCGTCGCGTCGGAGAATTCTTCTGCTGGAGGTCCGGAAAAGCTTCCTCCAGGTCGACGAGCCGCTGGAACAGCCGATCGTAGGCGCCATCCGAGATCACCGGATCGTTATCCAGGTAGTAACGGCGGTCGTGAAAGTCGATCGCCTCGACAAGGCGTTCGACCTCTTCGGCCGCTTCCGCTTCGTCGAGTGTGTCGACCGGGTCGAATTCGGAGGGCGGATTCTTTCGATACGGGTTCGCCATCATATCTTCGTCTGGGGAATCTTGGTCGAACGGCAGGGGCAGTGAATCAGTCATACGTCGTCACCGGTATCGACTCGAGACGTTGAGGAGCGTCGCCCATCCGGCCGAGGGGTTCGCTTCCTCGCCCCTCGATGACGACCGACGCGCAGGCGGCGCCGAGACGGACCGCCTTCACCGGAGGCCATCTTCGACGTGTGAGGCCGTGAATAAAGCCGGCGGCAAAACAGTCACCGGCTCCCGTCGGATCGACCGGTTCGGTGTCGGGATAGACCCCGACATCTGCCCGTTTGTCTCCTTCAACATAGAGGGTGGCGCCGTCGCCGCCGTGCGTGACGGTTACGAACGAGACGTGAGCGACCAGCCGATCCAGGAGATCCCCCTGATCTCGGAGATCTTCGTCGCTCAAGCAGGCGATGTCGACCCGTTCGAGCGTGTCGGTTGCCGGGCGCCAGGGTCTCTGAATCACCCGGCGAGGACCGGAGCCAGCGCCGTGGTCGTCGGGTTCTTTGATCCATCCCTGGACGCCGATCGCACACCACTCCGGGTCCCAGCGTTGTGTCCACTGCTCGAGGTCAATCTCGGTGAGTACTGGCGCAAGGTGGAGGACGTCGGTCCCTGCGAGGACCGAAGGGTCATACCAGGAGGGGTCGATGGCCGGTGCCAACGCGTCGATGACCTGTCGTCGGGGTTCGCCTTCGGGGTAGATGTTTCGGAAGGTCGTCGTCCGGCCGGATCGGTGTACCCGGGCATCGAGTGCGTTCAGGGCCTCGTCACAGGCAAAGTCTTCGCCGACCCCTGTCAGAAGTCGGACGTCAGCCCCCAGCGATCGATACACGTAGGCCCCGAAAAAGGCGCAACCGCCCGCGACGAGTTCTCCGTCGTAGCGGTCATGGGTCGTGTGCCCCACGATGCTGATATCGGGTCCGGGAGGGCTCACGGCACTTCCTGGAGACGGTGGGGAACGCTCAGTTCGTGTACTCCCCGCAGGCGACGTTGTAGGACTGTCCGGTGATCCCGGAGGCGGCGTCGGAGGCCAGAAAATAGATCAGTTCTGCGACTTCGTCGGGCCGGACCATCCGTTCCATGGGAATGTCCTGGACCGACTCCTCGAAGAACTCCTCGGGCGACTGGCCGGCGCGGCGCGCCGATTCCTCGATGTCTCGCTGTGCCATCTCCGTGTCGACCCAGCCGGGACAGACGGCATTGACCCGAATGTCGCGGCCGGCCAACTCCGGTGCCACACATTTCACCAGTCCCAGGACCCCGTGCTTCGACGCGGTGTAGGCTTCGTAGCCCGGCCGGCCGTTTTTTCCGAGTCCCGACGACACGGCGACCATCGCCCCGCCATCGCGCATCCACTCGCTGGCCCCGCGCATGCAGTTGTAGACGCCATTCAGATTGACGTCGATCAGGTGATCCCAGACCTCGTCACTGTCGGATTCATCGAGGCGAGCCTGACGGCAGACACCCGCGCCGGCAACCAGCACATCGATGTCGCCCAGAGAGGCGAAGTCCTCGTAGACCTGATGCCGATCGGTGACGTCCATCACCATCGGCTCCAGGGGGTGGTCGGCATACGTCTGCGTCAGTTCGCGAAGTTTCGGTTCGGTGTGACCGCAGGCGACGACCCGATAGTCGTGGGCCAGAAACAGCTCGACGGCCTCGCGGCCGATTCCGCCGGCCGCACCCGTGATGACACATGTTTGTCTCTCGCTCATCGCGACTTCTCCCGTCGGTTCAGTACGAGGCGTTTACTGCTTCGCGAATGACGTCGTCGGGGACCGGAATGCCGTATTCGCCGTTGACCTTCCAGAGTTCCCCCGGCTCGTCGATCAACGCCATGCGGGTCCCCTCCATCAGATATTTCTTGTTGTAGCGCGTCATGGCGATGATGTCGTCGGCCTGCATATCCTCCGGGATGCGAGTCGGAAGCTCATACTTGCGGATCACCTCCCGGTGCAGGTCGACGAGTCTGTCGCCCTCCCCACGCATGATCTGGGCGACCCGCGCCGAGACCATCATGCCGATGCCGATCGACTGGCCGTGATTGAGTCCGTATCCGGACAGATATTCGATCGGATGTCCCACTTCGTGGCCGTACTGCAGGACCAGCGCCTCTCGGTGTTCCTTGGGGTCGGTGGCCATCAGTCGGCATTTCAGTTCGATGTTCTTGCGAACCACGTGTTCCAAAAAGTCGGGGTTTCGCAGTTCGCCGTCGTAGTCGAGCAGGTACTCCAGGTACTCGGGGTCCTGGCCGAGGGCGTGTTTGACAACCTCGGAGAGCCCGTCCGGGATCAACCAGTCTTCCAGCGTCTGGAGCACGTCGATGTCGACGGCGATCCGAATCGGCGGGTAATAGGAACCGATGTGGTTTTTGCCGTGCTTTCCGTTGACCGCCTGTTTGTGGCCGATGGCCGCATCGCACTGTGCCATCAGGGTCGTGGGCACGTGGACGAGTCCGATTCCGCGATACAGCGTCGAGGCGAGGAACCCACAGACGTTGCAGACCGCGCCGCCGCCAAGCGAGATCAACACCGAACGCTCGTCGATACCCTCCCCGAGGACGCGTTTGGCCATCTGGACGTAGTTCTCGAGGGTCTTTGATTCCTCCCCCTCGGCCATCACGATCCGCTCGACATCGTAGCCCAACTCTTTGAGTCCGCCGACAAAGTCGTCTCCGTACAGACGATTCACGCGGGTGTCCGTGAAGACGTATATCGGCGAAGAGGCCGACTCGTCGGGGATCAACTTGAGTTGTGAGGGGTTTCGGACGAACCCCCTCTGTACGACAAGGTCGGTCTCCGACGGGGAGCCCGTGACGAAGGAGTATTCGTGAGATTCCGCGGCGTTGCTGCGGTCGAACTCCGGACGGTGGACCGCCTCGGTCCGCTTCTTGTCGCGGTCGTCCATCTCGGCGCGAATCAGCGCCGGAGGTGTGTCGATATCAAACCAGTTGGCGCCGTCGACGTCGCGAAAGCCGATGCGCGCCTCGGATCCCTCCTCCGTCAACCGAGCCAGTGCGGCGGTCAGATCGGCAGAACCATCTTGAGCGAGGGCGTCGTCGCAGGCGTCGAGCACCTGGGTCCCTGCCACGAAGAGACCGGCGTCGACCGCATCCGGAGCCTCCAGGTCCAGGCCGAGCTCCGTGACGCGGCCGCCGGCATCGGAGAGTCGAACTTTGACCGCACCCTCAAGGTCGTAGACGTCATCGATCTCTCGATCGATGAGCATCCGCGCGGCCTCGTCGTCCTCCAGCTCCGTCTGTGTCATCGCCTCGACCAATCCATGGTCGAAGCGGTGATCGGACATCGCCAGAAGAAAGGGGGCGTCGCCGAGGGCCTCACGACCCGCGGCCACGGAACTCGCCAGACCCCGTTCCCACTCGTCGTTTTCCACAAATTTGACGTCGAGCGTCGACAGTTCGGGGTGATTGGTCAAAGCCCGTTCGATCTTTGCACCCTCCCACCCCGTGACGACGACGGCTCGCTCGACGCCGGCGTCTTCGAGCTGGTTGAGAAGGCGCAAAATCAGGGGTTTGCCACCGACTTCGACCAGCGGTTTCGGGGTCTCGGGACGGTCGAGTCGTGCGCCGCGTCCTGCAGCGGGTATCAAGGCGTTTCGTGTAGTCATTTTCGTAGACGTTTGGGGAGCGTTGCTCGCGCCCGTAACTAAGCACAGCGCCTCCCGTGCGTGCAAGGCTCGGGCGTACACGCGGCTCCGGGTTGTCCGATCTATCTCGAGACGTTTCAGCCGCTGGCTCTCACCGCGAGCGTCTGGAATTGGCGAGTTGCGCGGGATCAGCCTCGCCGCCATCGGCCCCGATCCATTCGGTCACGGCGTCGGACGTGCTGCGCGCCGCGCCTTCCAGCCGGTCGATGTAGGTGGGGCCGGTGGCGAGCAGACCTGTCAGGGCGCCGACCATGACGCCGAGGACAAAGGTCGCCGTGATGGTGTTTGCTGCCTGTCGCCACGAATCGTGCATCGTCATCTCCGGGGTGTCGAGTCGGGCCGGCGGACCGGCTACTGCTCGCGTGTTCAGTTGCTACACCCCGGATAATACATCCGTTCAGTAGTCCCGCAAGTTTGTTCAGTGGTTTTTTACGCGCCGGGACAATCTGAGGTGTCTTCAGGGCGACAACGCCCCTCGATTTTCAGTGTCTTGGCGAGGTCCCTGAGCGCCGTGCGAATCCCTTCTTCGACGACCGGATGGTAGTACGGCATCTCCAGCATCCGCTGCACGGACAGCTCCTGCTGGGCTGCCCAGCTCAAAAGATGAGCCGTATGTTCGGCAGCGGGACCGAACATCTCTGCGCCCACGAATTTGCAGGTCTCCTTGTCCCCGTAGACGCGGACCAGTCCCTGATTGACTCCCATCACCCTGGCACGCCCCTGGTTGTCGTAGGAGACTTCGCCGACGGCCAGGCGGTCGGCGTCGACCGACTCGTACGATTCACCGGCGATCGCCATCTGAGGATCGGTGAATGCGATCGACAGTGGTTCGCGGCGAACCGATGCCTGGACATCGGGAAAACGCGCCGCATTCGCCCCGGCGATGCGACCGTCGTCGGAGGCCTCGTGGAGCACCGGGCGGTGGCCGGCGACATCGCCGGCGATGAAGATGGGACTGTCGCCACACTGCATCGTGCGTGGGTCGAAGTCCGGAATGCCGCGGTCGTCGAGCTCCAGGCCGGTTGCCTCCAGGTCGAGCCCATCGAGATTTGGGTGTCGACCCGCCGCCGCAAACAGAGAGTCTACCACCAGGGAACGATTCTCGCCGTCGGGCCCCTCCCAACTCAATCGGTATCCGTCCCCATCCCCGTGGCGCTGCACCGCGTCGACTTCCACGGGGATGTGCAGATTGAGCGTCTGGTCGAAGTGTTCTTTGGCAGCCTCCTCGACGGCGGGATCCGTGAAGATGCCGACCTCGTCGAAGGGGTTGAAGAAGTGGACGTCCACGCCGAGCCGGTCGAGGGCCTGGCCGAGTTCGAGCGCGATGACACCGGTTCCGAAGACCGCCATGGAGTCGGGGAGATCCTCCATCTCGAAGATGTCGGCGTTTGTCAGGACCTCGTCTTCGACGGCCTCGAGTTGGGGCGGTATCCAAGCCGAGGATCCCGTTGCGATGACGATCGTGTCGGCGCGAACCTCTAGGTCGTCGTCGATCCGAAGGGTCTCCGGGCCCACGAATCTGGCGTGGCCGCGGATGCGACGTTCCTCGGGCAGAGACTCCGTCGAGTCGACTACGAACCCCGCGAAGCGGTCGCGCTCACGCCGGACGCGATCGAGGACCGCCGGACCGTCGACGTCCCATCCGTCCTCGTCGACGTCGATACCAAACGTCCCGGCTCGGTCCACCTCGTGGGCGGAGTCGGCCGCCGCGATCAACAACTTGGAGGGCATGCACCCCACGCGAGCGCACGTCGTGCCGTAGGGACCTGATTCGATGAGAACCCAGTCCTTGTCGGCCTTTTCGGCTTCGCGTCGAGCGTTGAGACCGGCGGTTCCCGCACCGATAACTGCCACTTCCACATCACGCTTCTTCACGTCGTTCCTTATGTATACGTGAGCTGAACATCCCGCTCCGATAGATTCGACGCGAACCGACGGGTTTCAAATCTTCGGGTGCTTGCAGCCGGTGGCGCACTCTGAGTCGACGGTACGGCGCTCGATGCGAGCGTGACTCGATGTGCCGCAGGCTGTCAGGAGAGGTGAATCGGCCCGGTCGATCCGTCGGAGACCGGCGGCTGGCCGCGTACCTCGCGGAGACCTTCGTGGGGCATGTAGAACCATCGGAGGTGTTCGAAGTCTTCGCGAAGCTCCGGGGCCTCGAGCTCGAGATCTGCGGTCCGGTCTTCGATCTCCCGGGCGATCCGATCGGCTTCTGTCAGGTACGCCTCCAATTGGTCCGCCGGTTCGGTGATGCGTTCCGAAGGGTAGGTCATCTCTCCAGAGGCGTAGCTGATGTCCGACAGCGAATGGGCCGCCTGAAGGCGCCGCTCGCGATGATACCACTGACTCGTATCGGGCTCGAAGGTGTAGTCTGGCAGGAGCTTCCAGCCGTGGTCGGCGATCCACTCGACCGCCCTTAGGATGTAGTCGAAGATGGGCTCTTCGAGAAAATAGTTGAAGTTGACCCGGACCCAGCCGGGTTTGATCCCTTCGCAGCCGCGCAGGACTTCTCGTTCGAATTCGTGGGAGGTCTCCAGGTCGATGCCCAACAGACGGTGGCCATAGGGACCGGCACACGAACAGCCGCCGCGCGCCTGGATCCCGAAGAGGTCGTTGAGCAGGGCGACGACGAAGTTGTGATGCAGGTATCTGTCTCGGTGGCCGACGACGAATGAGACGATCGAGAGCCGCCAGGCCTCGGGGTTCCCCAGAATCTGAAGGTTGGGATGATCCGACCACCGGTCGATCGCCCGCTCGATGAAGTCGCGCTCCCGAGCTTCGATAGTCTCGTGGCCGACCGCCTCCTTGAGTTGAAAGACGAGGCCGGCGCGAATCGACTCGACGATGGCGGGGGTCCCTCCCTCCTCGCGGTGCGTCGGGTCGTCCAGGTACTTGTGCTCTTGAGGATTGACGTAGGCGACCGTGCCGCCGCCCGGTTCACTGGGGACGCTGTTTTGAAGCAGGTGGCGTTTGACGACCAGCACCCCGGGAGTTCCCGGCCCACCGATGAACTTGTGCGGCGAGATGAAGACCGCATCCTTGTGAGCCGCCGGCTCCCCCGTGTTCATCTCGATGTCGACGTACGGGCCGGCGGCGGCGAAGTCCCAAAACGACAGGGCGCCGTGATCGTGCAGAAGCCGGGAGATCGCCTCGGTCTTCGAGCCGATCCCCGTGACGTTCGAGGCCGCCGAAAAACTTCCGATCCGCATCGGGCGATCGCGGTACTCCCGCAGCTTTGCCTCGAGCATCTCGAGGTCGATCAGCCCGTCGCGGTTGGTCTCGATCTCGATGACGTCGGCGATCGACTCCCGCCAGGGCAGCTCGTTGGAGTGGTGCTCGTACGGTCCGATGAAGACGACCGGGCGCCTCTCGGGCGGAATCGTCTCGGACAACCCCCACTCGTCGTCGAGGTCCGCCGGGATCCGGATATTCAGGATGTCGACGAGCTTGTTGATCGCGCCGGTGGCCCCGGAGCCGGCAAAGAGGACGACATCGTCCTCACCACCGGAGACGGCGTCGTGGATGATCGAGCGGGCCTGCTCGCGGAGTCGAGTCGTCTGAAGACCGGTCCCCGACGTCTCGGTGTGAGTGTTGGCGTACAGCGGGAGGACCTGATTGCGAATGTAGTCCTCGATGAAACCGAGCGCGCGGCCCGACGCCGTGTAGTCGGCGTAGGTCACCCGTCGACGTCCATAGGGGCCGTCGATGGCCCGGTCGCGCCCGATAATCGACGATCGGATCGTCTCGATCAGATCTGCTGTCTTCGCCATGGGGTCCTCCCTGTGGAGTCTGTCCGCATTGTCCGCAGGCTGGTCGCAGCGCGCAAGTCGCCCCGGACGTACGGGTCCCGCACCCTACAGGGAGTCTGTATCAGTCGGCGGCGTTTTGTTCACATTTTTCTCTGGCTCGCTGGATCTCTTTGGTCTGTGGGGCGCGTTCAAAGTAGCTTTTTGCCTCGTCGCACCGGCCGATCTCGGTGGCCGAAATGGCGAGTATGCGCCACACCTCGTCGCGGATCTCTTCGGTGAGCCGGCCTCCGGTCGACCGAAGCTGATGGCACAGTCGGTATGCCTCGTCGAAATCCCCGCTTTCCAGGGCCGCCTCCGCCTCTTCGATCTTGTCGACCTGAAAGTCGTCCGGTTCGCCGGCATCGCTCCGTCGGCGCACCAGGGGCTGGCCGCTCTGGAGTGCTCGCCAGTTGCTCATCACGATGAAGAAAGCGAGGATCGTGATAAACAGCGAGAAGGTGCCGGTGAGGGCATACAATCCGAACACGGCCAGGAGAGTCGTCGCGATCGACGCGCGAAGTGTCGCGTCCCGGGCGTCCGACTCGTCGATCCCGCGTCGCAGCAGCAGGTGAAAGAGTTTGCCGCCATCGAGCGGCCATATCGGCAGGAACACATTGATGGCGTTCCAGACGAGGCTCACCCAGAGCAGTCCCTGCAGAAACGTCTGCAGCGGCATACTCGCCTGGAGGGCCGGAATCTGGAGGACCCCGTACGTCGCCACCGCCAGAAGGAATCCCGCGGCCGGGCCAGCGGCCACGACGATGGCATCCTTGCCGTCTGTCTCGGCCGGCTCATGAAAACACAGTCCCCCGAATCCGTGCAGCAATATCGACGGACCGAGCCCCTGACGTCGGCTGACGAGGGCGTGCCCGAATTCGTGCACGAGCAGGGCGACCGTGACAGCCGCCGCATACAAGATGCCCTCGGCGATTTGAGGGCCGCCTTCCACCCCTCCACCAAAGGGCTGGAAGATGATGAATGCCATCAAAATCAGGTACCACATCGACACGAAGACATCGATGCGACCTACTGAAAAGAAGTGGTATCCGGAACGTTCGTGGAACATGGAGGATGCCAGATTGGATGTGGAGGGTGAGTCGCGTCAGCGCTGACGTGTCACCGTGATCCCGACACTCTCGGGTGCTCCCGGCACGCCGGTCGCGTACTTGCGCAGCGTCAGCTCGGCGGAGCGTATCGCGGAGTACTCTTCGAAGAGTTGGTCGAGCATCTCCGAGGCGAGCCGCTCTATCAGGTGTCGGCTCGGCCCCTCTCCGACCTCGAGGATGACCTCGGCGAGGGCCCGGTAGTCCAGGGTGTCGTCGATGTCATCGGTGTGGGCGCCGGGAGGACGATTGACGTCGACCGACAGGTCGGCGGCAAATCGCCGACCCTCGCGGCGCTCCTCTTCGTAGACGCCGTGGTGGCCGACGAATTCCAGGTGTTCGACGAATATGCGCATGTGAACGGCATCTCGGACGATCGAGGAGTGGACTTACCCGGCGCGACGATCCTTCTCTTTGTCCTTGCGAAGGCAGCACTTCTTGTACTTGCGGCCGCTTCCGCAGGGACAGGGATCGTTTCGGCCGACCTTCGGCAAATCGCGTTCGAAGGTCTCCTGGCCGCCTCCGCTCGTCTCGCCGTCGAGCGTGCCACTGGTCTCCTCGTCGCCGTGGCTGAGCGTAATCTTGTCGGGCAACTGCGATTCCGGCCGCGACTGAAGCGACGACGGTTTCTCGACTTCCACCTGTGCGATGAACTCCGAGACACGCCGTTTGATGTTCATCAGCGTGTCCAGAAACTGATGATATCCTTCCTTTTTGTACTCCTGTTTCGGGTCCTTCTGCGCGTAGCCGCGCACACCGACCCCGTCGCGCAACTGATCCATCGCCTGCAGGTGTTCCCGCCAGTAGCGGTCGATCGCCCACAGATACTGATTGCGGATCTGCTCTTCGAACAACTCTTGGCCGGTGATCTCGAAGGACTCGTCTTCCGAGTGTTCGGCTTCGAGTTCGTCGGTCAACTCCCAGTCGGCGCCCTCGCCATCCTCGGCCTCGCGTTGCTGGCGCCGTTGTTCGTTGATTTCGTCGGCCAGCTCCTGGAAATCTTGTTCCTTGGCTTCAAAGCGGTCGCTGATCGACTCCCAGACGGCCCGCTCGATCGAGTTTCGTCCGCGATATCCTTCGAGATCGACCTGGGCGCCGAAGACGTTTTCAATCTCGGCCTCGAGTTTGTCGAGGTCCCAGTCTTCGATGCGAAGGTCCCGGGAGGCGTACTGGTCGATGATGTTGAGGGCGACCTCTTCGAAGAGGTCGAGTGCCATGTCACGCAGCCCGCGGCCCTCTTCATCTTCGCCCCGGAGGACGTTTTTGCGCAGCGCGTAGACCGTCTTGCGCTGCTTGTCCATCACGTCGTCGTACTCCAGGAGGTTTTCCCGAATGTCGAAGTTCCTCGATTCGACCTTCGACTGGGCGTTCTCGATCGATCGGGTCACCATGTTGTGTTCGATGGGCACCCCGCGCTCCATCTTCATGGTATCCATCAGCTTGCCGATCCGGTCGGCCCCGAAGAGTCGGAGCAGGTCGTCTTCCAGTGACAGGAAGAATTTGGATGCCCCGGGATCACCCTGTCGGCCGGCGCGTCCACGCAGCTGATTGTCGATGCGCCGCGACTCGTGGCGCTCGGTGCCGATGATATACAACCCTCCGGCCTCGAGCACCTTCTCGCGCTCCTCGGCGCACTGCTTCTCAAATTTCTCGAGGGCCTTGCCGTACTCCTCGGTGTAGTAGTCCGACCGCCTGTTCTTGGGGACTCCCGGCGGAATGTCCTGCTCGCCGGCCACCTCTTCGGCCATGAACTCGGGGTTTCCGCCAAGGAGGATGTCGGTTCCGCGCCCCGCCATGTTCGTGGCGATGGTGACCGAGCCGTACCGGCCGGCCTGGGCGACAATCGTCGCCTCTCGCTCGTGGTGTTTGGCGTTCAGGACGTCGTGGTCGATGTCCTTTTGGTCCAGCACGCGACTCAGCGCCTCGGACTTCTCGACGCTCGTCGTTCCCACGAGTACCGGCTGACCCCGCTCGTTGCAGTCGACGATCTGTTCGACAATCGCCTCGAATTTCTCGTCGTAGCTTCGATAGACGACGTCGTCATAGTCCTTTCGGATGACCGGTTCGTTGGTCGGGATGACGTAGGTGTCGAGGTCGTAGAATTCTTTGAACTCCTTGGACTCCGTCTCCGCCGTTCCGGTCATGCCGGCGAGTTTGTCGTACATCCGAAAGAAGTTCTGGAAGGTCACCGTCGCAAGCGTCTGGTTCTCCTGCTTGATCGACACGCCTTCTTTGGCCTCGACGGCCTGGTGGAGACCGTCGGACCAGCGCCTGCCCGGCATCGGTCGCCCGGTGAACTCGTCGACGATGATCACCTGTCCGTCTCGGACGATGTATTCGTCATCCTTGTGATACAGGGTGTGCGCCTGGAGCGCTTTGTTGACATGGTGAACCATCTCGATGTTGTTGGCATCGTACAGGTTCGACAGCCCCAGGCGGTCCTCGACCTTCTCGACACCGCTGTCGGTCAACGTGGCACGGTTGTCCTCCTCGTCGACGATGTAGTCGTGATCCCGCTTCAGATACGGGATGATGTTGTTGACCTCGAGATACATCTCCGTCGACTGCTCGGTCTGCCCGCTGATGATCAGCGGCGTACGGGACTCGTCGATCAAGACCGAGTCGACCTCGTCGATGATCGCATAGTGCAGATCCCGCTGAACCATCTCGTCCAGCGAGGTCTTCATGTTGTCGCGCAGGTAGTCGAATCCGTATTCGTTGTTGGTCCCGTACGTGATGTCGGCCGCGTAGGCCTCTTTGCGCTGCTCGGCCGGCATGTCGCTGAGGATTGTGCCGACCTCCAGGCCAAGAAAGCGATACACATGGCCCATCCATTCGGCGTCACGTTCGGCCAGATAGTCGTTGACCGTCACCAGGTGGGCCCCCTTTTCTTCGAGGGCATTCAGATACAGCGGCATGGTCGCCACGAGGGTCTTTCCCTCACCGGTCTTCATCTCTCCGATGTTGCCCTCGTGCAGGCAGATCGCCCCCATGACCTGGACATCGTAGTGGCGCATCCCGAGCGTGCGGCGACTGACCTCTCGCACGGTGGCAAACGCCTCATGCAAGATGTCGTCGAGGGTGGCCCCGTTCTCTAACTTTTCCTTGAACTTCGGGGTCTGCGCCTTCAACTCCTCGTCGGACATCTCGCGCATCTCGTCCTCCATGTCGTTGATGCGCTCGATATGGGGTTGGAGTTTGCGCAAATAACGGTCATTGGCCGACCCGAATATTTTCTCGATGATTCCAAGCATAAGCACTCAAACGTGGCGTGAATTCGAGCTCGTGTGCGGCTGAGGGCGCCGCCAACCATCGGCTGACTATTAGAAGGTTGCAGGGTTCGGTGCAAGCAACCGAGGTAGCGACGAATCTGCTGGCTCCAGCGCGGCTCCGCCAAGCTAAACACGAGGTCGTCGATTCAAATTCCAGGCTCTCCGAACCACGACGTCCACTGTGGCCACAGGTTTTCCACAACCTGCTGTGGCAAACCCCCGGCTCCGGGACCAGTTTAGCCACCCATGAACCGTTGAAATCTGTAAGCCACTGGAAGAATTAAGGATTTGCCTGTGTCAAGGGTGTGTCATTTAAGTGTCACCTCAAGAATTTCGTCCACAGCCTGTGGAAAACGACCGAAAATCTGTGGAAAGCACGTGGAAATCGAGTGAAAAAGTCCCCGAGGGTCGTGGATAAACCACATGCTTTCGCTGTGTTGATGCAACGGATCAGGTCAACCTGTCGAAAACAATAGTGAGCAGACGCCGGAAGGGCCAAGAGTAGTCAGAATTATTCAGAGAGGGCCGAAAGGGCGATTCGCGAGACTCCAGGGGTGAGTGTGGCCATTCGTTGGTACGGATTCGTCGGGTCCTTTGTGGCGGGCGCGGGATGTGGCGTCGCCTGGAGGCCGAGCCCGAGTGCGGACCTGGACCATGCGGTGGCGACTCTCGGGTGGATCTCGATCGTGCAGCTTGGGGCCGGGCTCGCGGTGCTCGTGGGACTGATAGCTGCAACGACCCTGAAGCACCGCTTCGACGAGGTGCTGACCGTGGTGGCATGCGGAGCGGCCGTCGCGTTTGTCGTGACCGGCGCCGAGGGCTTGCGGCTCGACCAGCACCTGAGGAGCATGGTGGCCTGGGCGGACCGGCCGAGCTACGCTTCAGGGAAAAAAGCCGTCTATACCGGCGTAGTTTTGCGGGGGCCTGACATCGGGCCTCGCGGCTCGACGGTCGAACTACGGCTCATCGCCGCCGACGGAAACCCCATCGAAGAGGTCGCCTCGCAGACCCCAGTCCCGTGGGTCGCACGTGTCTTCTTCCCGGCCGACGCCATCGTTGATTCATTACCTTTACCCGGAGATTTCGTCGAGTTCTACGGGGCAGTCGAGACCTACCCGAGGCAGATGCTTCCCGGTGGATGGGATGGTCGAGGTCGAATGCTGCGCAGAGGAGTCGTCTTCCGGGCCGTCGCTCGAGGGCCCTGGGAGCGGGTCGAAGATTCGGTCGGCGATCTGCACGGGTCCTTCGTTGTCGACCCCGACGTCTGGATTCGCCGGGGTCTGAGTCGACTTCGGGTGGGATTTCAGCAGCGCGTCCTCACCTCGATCGGACGGCCTGAATCCGGTGTGGTCCTGGCTCTCGTCACCGGAAACCGTCAGTTCCTGAACGAGCCCGTTGAAGAAGCCTTTCGAGAGACGGGGACCGGGCACCTCCTGGCCATCTCGGGGATCCATCTGGCTGTACTGGCCGCCGGCTTCTGGTGGATCGGCGGCTCGATGTGTCGTCTGATCCCCTCTTTGACCGCCCGCTTCGGTCGGAAACGTATCACGGGAGTCGGAGTTCTCCTGGGGTTGGGCCTGTACGTGGCGGCAATCGGAGCTCCCACGTCGGCGGTCCGTGCCTGGCTGATGGTTACGTCCGTCGTGGCCGCACATCTACTCTATCGACCCGGCTCCGGGCTTTCTGGCCTGGGACTCGCCGCTCTGATCATCGTCGCATGGCGCCCGGGAAGCGTCGCCGATCTCGGCTTTCAGTTCAGTTTCGCCGCTACGGGCGCGATCCTCCTCTTCTTGGAGAGGCTTCCCGGGGTTCTGAAGCGTGTGACAGCATCGCCGCTGTCCCGGGAGTACCGGTTGCCAACGTGGGTTCGGCACACGGGGCAGTCCGTCGGCGTCTCGCTCGTGGCCAGCCTGTCGACCTGGCCGGTGACCCTGGTCCATTTCGGGACCGTCTCTCTGGCCGGTGTGCCGGTGAATCTGGTGGTCACACCCCTGGTCAGTGTCACGGTGTTCCCCGCCGTCTTCGCTGGATCAGCATTAACTGCCGTCTCCCCGGGGGCCGGTGCGCCCCTCCTCTGGCTGGCCGGTCGCGGAATGGTACGTCTGTCGGAGTATCTGGGCTCGATCGGTCACATCAGGTTTGCGACGATCGTCCCGGGCGTTCCGCCGCCGTGGGTAACCTTCATGATCTGTGTCGGAGTGGTCATTTTTTCGGCCTCAAGGTGGCGACGACGACCCGTGGTGATCGGATGTCTGCTCGTAGCTGGAGGGCTGACAATTGCCGAGGTATGGCACCGGTGGCCGGGAGGCGAGATGCTCATCGATGTCTTGCCGGTCGGGCAGGGCGAGTCCGTCCTGATGCGCAGTCCGGGCGGCGAGGTGATGCTGATAGACGCCGGCGGCAGTCGGTTTGGGCGAGACCCCGGACGCAGCGTCGTCGTCCCTCACCTGCGCCGCCATGGTGTGGGCGTCGTCGACTGGGTGGTCGCCACCCATGCTGACGTCGACCACATCGGCGGACTCCGTGCTGTCGTCGAGCGGCTCCGGCCTCGCCGAATCGTGGTCGACGGCTCCGAGGGATCGAGGCTGATTCGATCACTCGCCGACGACGTACGAGACGACGGCGGTACGGTCTGGTCCATCACTCCGGGAACACGCATGGAGTTCCACGTCGGGGGCGTGTCTGTGGAGATCGCCCGAGCGGCGCCCGCGCTCGAGTCAGCAGGCCACTGGGCACTCAGCGACAACAACGCGAGTCTGGTGACGACGCTCGAGTACCGACGGCGCCGCTTCCTGGTGTCCGGCGATATCGAACTCGCCTCGGAACGCTGGCTTGCGCCCGTCCTGTCGCCGGTCGACTGGATGACCGTTCCCCATCACGGCTCGAAGACCTCGAGTTCTTCAACTCTTCTGGACGCCGCACGCCCGCGAGTCGCCGTCGTGTCCGCCGGTCGCGACAGCCCCTTTGGACATCCGGATCCGTCGATCCTCCGACGCTATCGGACTCGGCAGATTCCGGTCTTCCAGGTAGCCCGACTGGGTCTGGTGCGAACCCGGGTTCGCCCGGACGGCCGCTGGACGGTGAGGGCTCATATGCACCGGGAAACTCTTTACACCTCAGGCAAGAATCGATAATTTGCCGACTACACTGAAATCTGTCGTGACTACGAACGGGGACGCCCCATGAACTACAGAGTGACAGCATTCGTCACCGCATTTGTTTTTCTGGCGCATGTCTCTGGCTGCGCCGCAGTGTTTAAGGGTGCCAGCGAAGACGTGAAGGTAGAGTCCTCCCCATCTGGCGCAGAGGTCGTCGTAAATGGCAGTCCGAAAGGAACCACGCCCATGACGCTCTCTCTCGAATCAAAGGAGACGTACGACTTCACCTTCAAAAAGAAGGGGTATGAGGAGCGTCATGTGTCCATCGGGCACAGCATCGGGGCTGGTTGGGTCGTCTTGGATGTGCTGCTCGGGATCATCCCCGTGGTCGTCGATGCCGTGACTGGTGCGTGGTACAAGCTGGACCGAAACTCGATTTCGGTGCAATTGGATAAGGTTTCCGTCTGGCTGAAGGGGCTCTTTAAGGCCCCCGAAAACCGGTCGCTTGCCTCTGCGTCAGATCCGACGAAGCGCATCGGCGCGTCGTGCCGCTGACGGGGACTATTGCGTCTCGGCCCGCGGAGCGCGCTCGCCGATGGCGAACTGACGGTCGGGAACGGTGTCGGCAAAGTCGGGGTCGACGGCCTCGAGGCCGAAGTCGTGCAGGATACTCAATAGGAAGGCTCGCCGATCAAGGGTATCGGTGTCTCCCTGAAGCCCGAGATGTCGCCGTGCAAAGCGGCGGGGGTCCTCTTCGGTACACCGGCCGTCCTCGTGGAAGACGAGAGCGAAACTCGGGCCCGGGCGCAGGGAATCACACCACGTGAAATCGGGATATCCCTCGATAAACCGTGTCAGGTGGAGTGTGTCGCTGGAGGGGTCGAAGCCAAAGTGAAGCCCGTCTATCTGGAGCTGTTCGACCAGTGCCTCCGAGGAGGCGGCGGTGACGAACCGCTCTTCGAAGTCAATCGACGGTTCAGCCAACAGGGTCAGGCCGTCGGATCTGGCGAGCTGAAGGGTATGCGCTTGCTCCCGCGTTGGAGCCTGGAGCGTACGGCAGTCGCGATTGAATTCTTCTGCCACGGGATCGACGCCACGGCTGACGGCATCGATGTCGGCCCGGAGTGCTAGCTGGGTGAAGGGAGGCCAGTTCGAGTGATCGTGCGGGATGTTGTGCTCGGAAGTTACGGAGCCCGTGCGTCGATTTACCAGGAAGTCTCGGCGCCCTTTCTCGTCAATGAGTTGCCATCGGTGTACGTCGGTGTCGGTCATTGAGAACAGCCAGTCGGTCGGGGGTCGGATCGGTGAACAGGTCTGATTGATGAGTGCCGGCCAGCCGCGCCGGCCGGGCCGACCTACGGTAGAAGGACTGTGGAGATCCGCAAGAAACCGAGTGGGTTTCGGGGCGACCTCTCGGCTTGCTTCCTCCGGGCGTCCGCGGCGGCCAGAGCGGATGGAAGCGCAGCCGCGGCATATCGATCGAACTCCGATCGCGCGTCGGCGATCGCCGTCGATCGTCTGAACTTGGACGCTGACACCAGGGTGCTACTCTACACGCTGCGCCAACCACTGACATGATTTCAGAGGAGACCGACTGTCATGCGAGTACTTCTTCAGAGGGTGAGTCGAGCCAGCGTGAGCCTCGACGACGAGATCGTCGCCTCCATAGACGGGGGGCTCGTTGCGCTCGCTGCGGCGGGGGAGGGCGATGACGCAGATGATCTCGAATACTGCATCGACAAGACGGCCCATCTCAGGGTCTTCGAGGGGCCGGAGGGCAAGATGAACCGGTCCGTGCTCGAGACGGGCGGCGATGTGCTCGTCGTCCCTCAGTTTACCCTCTACGCCAATGTAGATGATGGCCGCCGCCCGAGTTTCTTCGAGGCGATGGATCCCGGGCCGGCCGAGGAAGCCTGTAACCGATACGCCGAGGGACTACGGGCAGCGGGGGTCGATACGGTCGAAGAGGGCGTGTTCGGCGCGGCAATGGACGTTGAGCTCACCAACCGAGGCCCGGTGACGATCTGGCTCGACAGCCGACGGTAACTACAACGACTGCAGGATCTGCTTGTGGCGCTCCGCGCCGGACGTGTCGGAGAGATTTCCACGTCCTTCAAGTCGCTTTCGAATGTTGGCGATTCGGTCCTCGGGAAACGGATGACTCGAGAGAAATTGCGGGGGGCGGGGGCCGCTCTGCTGCTGGATCAACTCGAAGAACTGGATGAAACCGCGTGGGTCGTACCCGGTGCCGAGCATGTAGGTCAGTCCCGTCTCGTCGGCTTCCGTTTCATGGGAGCGGCTGTACTTGAGCATGAACCCCTGGGCGGCGGCCGACGTGACCAGATTGCCCAACATGCCGGGGTTGTCGCCGAGAGCGGCACGCTTGAGCGCTTCCAGGCCGTAGATCGCCACGAGGCGTTCCGCGATATGGCGTTCGGTGACGTGGGCAACTTCGTGGCAGAGAACTGAGAGGACTTCGGCGGCGGATCCAGCCCGCTTCAACAGGCCCGTGTATACGTATATCTGGCCGCCGGGACCGGCGAAGGCGTTGATCGTCTCGTCGTTGTCGATGACTCGAAACTCAAAGTTGATGCCCGACGGAACGTCTCCTCGAGAGCGGGCTGATTCAACAGCCAGAGCTCCGAGCTCGTTCACATACGACTGCACCGATTCGCTTGGATGAAAGCTGACCTCCGAGGCGATCTGCTCGGAGAAGTTCGAGCCGAGATCCTCCTCTTGCCGGGGCGGCAGAAGGACATCCGCTGCAGCTCGATTGGCACGATCGCCGACGGATCCTCCCGTCGCGCAACCTGAGGTAGTCGCAAGGCCGAGACTGAAGACGAATGTCAGGACAACGGCGAAGCGGTTGGTCATCGAAGGCTCCCGGATACTTTAGAACGACGGGTCGCGGCGGAAGGAAATCCTGGGTGAAAAGTGATTCCAGCGAGGCGCTGAGTCAAGCGATGATTGGCGCGGCGGCGTCCCGACGATATGGTGACGCACATCGACAGGCTGAACTGGCAACCAACCCGGTGAGACAATCATGACTGAGAAAAACCAGACGATCTTCGGTAAGATCATTCGTGGCGAGGTCGACGCGGATGTCGTCTATGAAGACGACGATACCCTCGCCTTTCGGGATGCCAACCCGGTGGCGCCGACCCATATTCTGGTCATCCCGAAGCAGCACGTCGTCAATCTGTTCGACGCCGAGGACGACCATCAGGCCCTGCTGGGCAAGCTGATGCTGACGGCTCGAGATATCGCCGAAGAAGAGGGGCTTGAAGAGGACGGATTTCGACTGGTCGTCAACAACGGCGAGGGCGTCGGACAATCGGTCTTCCATCTCCACATCCACATTCTCGGCGGACGCTCCTTCTCCTGGCCGCCGGGATAATCCCGAGGAGTCGTCGTCAAAATCGGATTGAAGTTGAATCTCTGAAGGGGAAAATGTAATCTAAAAAAGCGGGAACGGCGCGCGCGAGTGGGCCACTGATGCTGCCTCGCTGTTTGGATGAGATTCTGACCCTGTCGGAATATCCACCGCGCTCTCGGACGTTCCTCGATTGCGGAGGCTTTTGCCGGTTCACGGGCGACTTCAGCAGGACGAGGAAGAGGACCATGGCGATCACACCACGAACTATCTTTTCGAGTGCTGCTCCGGCGACGGTGGCAGCCGTTTCACTGCTCGCATTTTCGGCCGTCGGGACTGTGGCCTACCTGTCGACGACCGGTGAGTGCGACCGCAAGGCCGAGCGGACATCTGAGGCCAGCCCCGTTGTCCATGCCTGCGAAGGCTTACGTGACGCACTCGGCGATCAGTCGCAGTGGTCCGAGGCCGACTGGGCACGGTATGCGACGTGCTTCGAGAAACACGGGCATTCGCGCCTGACGGTCAAAGTCGCAGGTCAGGGACTCGATGCGTATCCGCGCTCGGAGTTTCTGACCAACATGAAGGGCTATCACCAGATAGCCTTGGACCGCCACGAGCAGGCGATCGACACCTTGCGGACCGGACTCGACCGGATCGATTCCCCCTTCAGTGGCGTCCTCCACAACAACCTGGCGTGGGCCGGGCTCTGGGCTCCCAGGGAAGTGTCGATGGACGAGGCCCGTGACCTCTACACCAAAGCCCTCAATAAGTCGCCCAACACGTGTGCCTACATCCACACCGGACTCTGGGTAGAATACGCACAGTCAAACCAGTCCGACGGTGTGCGCAAATTTCAGGCCCTGCGCAACTTCAATTCCCTGCGAGCGCGCTACGAGCACTGTCTGGACAGACTCGACATCGCCGACTGGAAGACGATGACCGAGATCGCCGGTGCAGCCGTCCTCTTCGAGAGGGCTGACAGCTCCGATCGACACGACCGACTTTCGGCCTCCAGCGACGCCACTTCGGGTGACAAGTTGTTGCGCCGCGTGGTTCGACAGCTCGACAACCGGTTCCACGGCGTCAACATCGATGCGGTCTGCCAGGAGGCGATGCCGGTGGAGATGACCCATCACCGGTGCACCGAAGAGCTCGGCCACGCGCTACGTTCGCTGCGCAGCGACCAGCAGAGACGAGCGGCTCACCGCGGGTCCGGCGGTGGCGGCTGCGCGGCGACCATCAACTGAGTTCCGGAGCGCTCGTGACACACCGCGGAGGATGGCCTCGTGCCATCCTCCGCTTTTGTTTTCGGCTCAGCGGAGCGTGTCTTCGTTCAGCTTCCGACGATAACAGACCTCTTCGAGCGTCATGTCGCGTCGTTCGTCGATTCGCTCTCCCGTGTCTGACTCGTCGGCCGACCATCCGCATTGCTCGTAGAAGGTGCGGGCGCCCTCGTTGTCAGTCAGCACCCAGAGGTACGCCTCGCTGTGGCCCCGCTGTTGCATTCGTGTTTCTGCGGCCCCCAGAAGGGCATGTCCGATCCAGTTTCGCTGCCGGTCCGGACGCACATACAGGGCGTAGAGTTCTCCGCCGTTCGAGTCCTCATCGCGTGCCGGCCCGAAGGCCGTGAACCCAAAGACCCGATCGTTGTCTCCGACGGCGAGCCAAACTTCCACGTCGCCGTCCTGAAGCTGCGATCGCCACTGCTGTTCACGGTCTTCGACGCTCAGCTCGTCGAGTACGTCGTCGGGCATCGAGGTTCGGTAGGCATCCTGCCAGGTCTCGACATGGACGTCTGCGATCGATCCGGCGTCATCGGGATCGGCCTGCTTGAGGGTGTAGGCGGTTGGCATCGTCGTCCTCAGTCTGTCGGTCGTTGGGATTGATGACCAAATCGTCGAAAGATTCGAGAGGGGGCATCGAGCAAGCTCGTCAGGCCGGTCGCCCCCCGGCCCAGAAGATTGCCCGCGGCCCATTTAGCGAGATTGGCAGGCGTATCGGAGGGGCCCCAGATGTGATACCCGAGTTCGAGCGGATCCGAGCCGCCTTCGAGTTCGTTGGTCCGACCGGGCCTCGGGACAAGACAGTGGTGGAATCCGACTCGGTTTGCCTCGTCGAGGACCAGGCGATCGGCGGCCCGACCCAGCGAGTTCGGAGCCGGAAACAGCCACTGGATTGGATAACCGGCCGCGTCGGACAGCTGCCTGCGGCTCTCCTCGAGTTGCTGTCGGGTGGTTCCGGGGGAGAGTCCCACAAGGGGCGCTCCGGGTTTACCCCGGGCGGCGATGACGCCGCCCGACCCCAATAGCGCCGGCAGGTCCGCGGTCTCGAGTGCATCCCGCTCGCCGTTTTCAAGCGCCGCGTGGTCGACGGCGACCAAGAGCGAAAACCCATGGGATGAGAGGGTGTTCAGGAGCGTCGACAGGGGGCCCAGTCTCGTCTCCGTCGTGGTAATCAAGACTCGGGGCGTGTCGTCGGCACAGATCGTGCCGCAGAGGAGGTCGACGACGCCGACAGGCTGAACCTCTTGTTCGACGAGGCTACGGACGAACGTATCGACCGCCTCCGGGCCCGGCCCATCATCGCCGTGCGCACCTCTCTGAATGTGAAGTATCGATAGTCGCATCGCCGGCAGGTTAACTCACATGCGGATGTTGGCAACCTCGGTCGGACCTCCTATGCACGCTCGGAGGTCGATCGGCCGACTTGACCGAATCCCCCGACACACTGCGGAGGTTACGAGAATGGAATTGACGACCTACGAGCTCACGAACGGCATGAACGTCATTTTGCGTCCCAAGCCGACTGCGCCCGTCGTGGCCTGCAATGTCTGGGTGGGTGTCGGAAGTGCCGATGAGACACCTCGGCAGGCCGGGTTGGCCCACGTGCATGAACACATGCTCTTCAAAGGAACCGAGCGGCGCGATGTCGGCGAGATCGCACGGGAGGTCGAGGCAGCCGGGGGTCGCATCAATGCATTTACCTCCTTCGATCACACCTGCTACTACGTGGCCATGAGCAGCCGATACCTGGAGTCGGGGCTCGATATCCTCTCGGACGCTATCCGGAACTCGTCGTTCGAGGCCTCGGAACTCTCCAGTGAACTTCAGGTCATCCAGGAAGAAATCAAACGCTCCAAGGACAACCCGTCGCGGGTGGCCAGCCTGAAGCTATTCGAGACCGCCTACGACGTTCATCCGTATCGGTTCCCCGTCATCGGAACCGAAGAGTCGGTCGCTTCGTTCCAGCGCGAGGACGTCGTCGAGTTCTTCCACCACCACTATCACCCCAAGAACATGACCCTGGTAGTGACCGGTGATTTCGACGAGTCGGAAATCCAAGCCGATATCGAGCGGTACTTCGACGGCTGGGATCGAGACGATCCATACACACGCTCGGAACGACGAGGTGAGCCTGAACAGTCTGGAACTCGCACATGGTCTCGGGCCGAAGATATTCAGCAGACCCACGTGCGTGTCGGATTCCACATTCCAAACGCCACCGATGATGACATCCCGGCCCTCGATCTGCTGGGAGCCATCATGGGATACGGACGGGCCTCTCACCTGGTTCGGACGCTCCAGCGGGAGCGCGAATGGTTCAACACGGTGTCAGCGACGGCGTATACCCCCAAGGACGCCGGCCTGTTCATGATCCAGGGGAACTACCAGCTCGAAGGTGTGGATCGAGACCACGACGAGACGATCCGGGGGCTGATGGAGGAGGTCTTTCGCTTTCGCGAGATGCTGGTCAGCGCGCCCGATCTGGAGCGCGCCCGGACGATGATTGAAAGCCAAGAGATCTACAACAAGGAGACAGCGGAAGGTCTGGCGATGAAGCTCGGGCACCATCAAATGGTCACCGGGGACCCGACGTACGAGGAGAAATACTATCGGGCCCTCGCAGACGTCGGGCCGGAGGACATTCGTCGGGTCGCTCGCACCTATCTGACGCCCGCCAACGCTACACTTGTTGCGACGCTCCCCGAGGATGGACCCGCGTTGGAAGACGACGGTCTTGCGGATGCCACCGAATCTGCGTTCGAGGTTATCGAGGCCGAACACCACAGTGAGCCGGTCGCCGTGGACGACGACCACTTTGTGCGGATGGAGATCCCGGACGGACCGACGCTCATCGTCCAGGAAGACCACAGTGTCGAGACCTTCTCTATCCGGAGTGTGTCTCTCGCGGGAAGTCGACGGGAATCCCCGCAGAAGGCCGGGCTCGCGCGCTTGATGAGTGAATTGCTCACCGATGGCACCGACGAGCGCAGCGCCGAAGAGATCAGCCACAAGGTCGAATCGATGGCGGGCTCGATTTCGGGCCTGGCCGGCCGCAACACCTCGGGACTCTCGATGTCCGGTCTCTCCCGTTTTTTGGAACCGAGCCTCGAAGTCTTCGCCGATTGTCTGCTCGGTGCCTCCTTCCCGGCCCGGGAATTCGAACGCGAGCGAAACATGCAGCTTCAGGCGATTCGGGGACGCCGAGACAAGTTGCCCGTGGTCAATCGAGATCAACTCCACCGGGCCTTCTTCGGGTCGCATCCATATAGCCGGCCCAAAGTCGGGGACTCCGAGACCGTCCAGGCACTGACCGTCGAAGATGTGAGGGGCTTTCACCGACGTACGATGCGACCCGCAGACCTCGTGATTTCGGTCGTCGGCGACGTCGATGCCCAACAGGTCGCGTCGTTGGCCGGCCGACACTTCGTGCGTCCCGAATCGGCACGGTCTGAGGAGTTCGAGGTCAGTTCACCCCCGAAACGTTCCGGGATGCAACTCGAAGTCGGGGACCTCAACAAGGAACAGGCCCATCTCGCCGTGGGTCTCGACGGACCGAGGGTCGGCAGTGACGACTCCTACGCGGTGCGTGTCTTGCACGCCATCCTCTCGGGACAGGGAGGGCGACTCTTCTATGAACTGCGCGACCGACAGTCCCTCGCCTACAGCGTCAGTGCGTCGACGCTGCTGGGGCTGGATGCCTCGATGTTCAGCTTTCAGATGGGAACGAGTCCGGAGAATATCGAGGCTGGCCTCCGCGGCATCTTTCGACAGATCCGGCGCGTACGGAACGAAAGCGTCGATGCAAACGAGCTTCAGAGGGCCCAGAGGTATCTGATCGGCAATCATGATATCGGACTGCAAAAGAATACTGCCCGGTCCCTGTCGATCGCCCTCGATGAACTCTACGGGCTCGGCTACAAACGCTCCCTGGAGTACGGGGATCGGATCATGGAGGTGACGTCCGAGGACGTCCGGCGGGTCGCCCGGGATTATCTCGATCCGGAACGGGCAGTCGTCTCGGTCACGAAGTCGCCGGAGGTCGAGATCGAAAAAGGCCTCCTCGACAGAATCGCCGAGGAGGCCGGAGAGTAAATCGCGTGATGGAGCCGGAGGTCGCTAGAAGACGCCCGATATCAGGTCGATAACTTTCCGGGTCTGGTCGACGGTGCCGATCGTCATGCGCAGGCAGTTGTCCAGGCCCGGATAGTCGGACCGATCCCGCACGTAGATGCCGCGCTGCTCAAGTGCGTCGAGGGTCTCCTGGAGCTGGGGCACACGCACCACGACGAAGTTGGCCGGCGTCATGTGATACTCGACGGGAGTCGTATCCAGATAGTCGGCCAGCACGCCTTTGGCTGCCTCAACCTCCGAGAGGTATTCTTCCAGGTATTCCAGATCCTCGAGCGCCGCCTTGGCACCCACCTGTCCGAGCGTATTGACGCTCTTCGGGTTGTAGATGCGACTCAGCGCGTCGACCAATTCTGGATGCCCGCTCAGATATCCGACTCGCAGTCCGGCGAGCCCGAAGGCCTTCGAGAACGTGCGGGTGACCACGATGTTGGGATGCTCTTCGACCAGGTCGACGCCCGTCACTTTTGCAAATTCGTAGTACGCCTCATCGAGCAAGATGAGGGTCTCGGGATGATCGCGGCACAGTTCGGCCACATCCTCCGGCGGGTAGATGACGCCCGTCGGATTGTTCGGGCTCACCAGGTACAGAATTCGGGTGGAGGGCCGGAGCGAATCTCGGATCGCGTCGATGCTCTTTTCGAAGGGACTCTCCCCGATCGGTTTCTCGATGTCGGCGCCGCAGCTCTGAGCAAACGTGATGAAGTGGTTGTAGGTCGGCGCGGGAGCGACCACGTGGTCGCCCGGATCGAGAAACGTGTCGCAGATGAGGTGAAGGGCGTCGTCACTGCCATTGGTCACCAGGAGATTTTCGGACTCCAGCCCGGTGTAGTCGGTCAGAGCCTCGATCAGTTCCTCACTGCCCAACTGGGGATACCAGTTGAGCCCCCGATCGCCAGCGATGTGAGCGGCGATCGCCTCGCGAACCTCCGGGCTCGCCGGAACCGTCGATTCGTTCCAGTCGAGCTTAAACACAGTCTCCCCGTCGGGCTTTGCGCGAATGGCCGCCTGACTGGTGACTGCTTCGTACGGAGTCAATTCCTGAACGGATGAGGAGGGCACCACCGGCGATCGATCCGATACCTCGCGCAGTTTTGGCTCCGCCGATATTGAATCCCCCGAGGACTCAAAGCGCAGTCCGTAATTGACGTTTGACATACCACCCTCAGTACTGCTTTGCGCCGTGACAAACCCGTGAAAAAATGCCCCATCTAAACCCCGCGGAAGTTGTCACAGGGGGCGCAAGGCGTCAAGTAAGGTTCAAGAATCTTTGACCAATCAAATGACAACTCGGTGACATCCAGTACTCGAGTACTTTCGGTACACCAAAGCCTACCGACACACACTTCCGTCTCAAGCTTTTTTATCTCGAGCCGAATTGGCGTCGGCGTGCCTCCTCTTTGGTGAAGCAAAATTCGTACCATTTTCTGCAATCGGTGAGTGTTACCCTGCGAAGATAACTCTCTCCGATGAGATGTCGGGGCAAATGGTTCGGATCCCTTCAAATCGACGAGTCCTCCACGTGCGGAGGTGGAGTGTGCGTGCTCCATATTTGGAGCAATGGTGCTCCAATGGCTGCGCCGCTGTCAGAAACTGAATACGAACGAGGCCGATCGATTGGTAACAACCAATGCTGCGCGGGGAGGTTCGGCGGGTTCTCCGGCGCCTGCTGCCGGACGTTTCAATAACCGCACGATGCCCCATGTGGCACCGGCGACACCGACGGCCCCGAGGGTGACGCCCAGAATCCTCTGGCGGTTGATCTGAGCCTCTCGACTGGAGGCATCGGACTGCGAAAGTGTGACGCCCTGAGTCGATGCCCCATCGCAACGTTCGCGCGGAAATGGCTCGGTTGCGTTGGCGCTGCAGCGGAGGAGCCGATGGTTTTTGGCCGCTGCGACGAATAGCCCGCTGCTGGCCGCCAGGGAGACGGCGCCGCCGGCCAACACTCCAATATCAAATCCGCGGCCGGGCGAGCGATCACGCCTCACCATGGTCTCCGGTGACACGACTTCTTTGTCCCTGATCGAATCCAGGCCGAGCACCTCTTTCGTGAACTCTTCGGGTCGAAACCGTCCTTCGTACTGAGTCGACTTCGGTGGGTCCTGCGATGAGAGATGAAGCACAGTCGTGCGGCGGGAGGGACCCTTCCCAGATTGACGGACTCCGAGAAGAGTCGTGAGCCCGCTCCAGGCCAGGGTGCGCTCAAGTTGGCTGGTTACCTCTTCACGGTCGGTGTCGCTGAACACATCCGGCGCCGCAGTCAGCGAAGCCCCGAGAAAGAGCGGAACGATGCGGGCCTGCCCCTCCTTCAGGGCGAGGCTCCGAAGTTGCGAGGTCTCCCGTCTACAGTCGAGCTGCACATAGTAGGTCTTGTCCGGGGCTACGTGCACTTTGGAACGATCGGTCGCCATCCCGTTTATCAGTCCAGTGCAGCCGTCTGACGGGATCTCCAGGCGGAGGGTGGTCTGGCGGGCAGCCGTCTCGGCCCGGGCCTGCTCGAATAGCTCGACAATCGCCGGCGGCGCCGTCTCGGCCGACGGAGTCCGGCTCGGAAAGGCTGCCGTGAGTCGCCGTGCTGTCTCCACGGCGAGCGACGGGGAAGTCGAGTCTGCCGAAGCGGGTGCCTCCGTGATGCGTGCTGCCCGAACCAGCACAATGCCGGCCTCGAAGACTTGGTCGGCGAGAGCCGGCCGGCGGGCCAGAGCCGGCAGATGGTTCAATGCCCGATTGACGGCCTGCTCAAGCGTCGTAACCGCGTCCTCTCGGCTCTGATAGAAGAATTGGCGAATTCCCTTCGCAATCGATTCCGTGAGTCCCGATGGGGCCCCCCCTCGCTCCGACGGATCGACGATCGTCCCCTCCAGCATCGCGCGGACGGCGCTTCGGTCGTGGACGACGGCGTCGGTCGAACGGAGATGATCGACAAGCTGCCTGGCGACGCTGGCGCTGCCCGGTTGCCGATCGAGCGAGAGGACGCCGATTCGTGCGGGGCCCTCCTCTGCCCGGATCCCGCGGGGGAGAAGGACTCCTGTACAAAAAAGGCCCACCGCGACGAGAGCCACGGCTGGACGGCTCAGACGACGTGCGACCGCCCGGACCAACGAACGAATAGGCTGGGTGTGTAACTCTGATATTGTCTGCATCTGGCTTCCCCCGACGAGATGTCGATTTGAGCAATTTCTGAGAGTATATCCCCGGGTATCAACGGGCGCAAGTCGCTTTTTCGGGCTCTTTACCGGGCGTTCGCATACGTCATCAACGCTTGATGGGGCTGGCAGATGCCCTTTGATGAGGGGACCGTGATCACCGGAAATTGCCCGGAAATAGTGTGCTTCATCGGCCGCAGAATCTTGACGCCTAACCGTCCGTTGCGTAACGTTCCGTCTGACCGTCGAGCCCATAAATTCGGGTCTGTCCCTGTGGGCATGGCGGGTCATGAATCGCGATTCTCGGGATCTGGGAGTAGAGACTTTGAGTCCTGATCAGTCGGGCCGATACGTCCTGAAATTTATCTCTGGGAAGTACCAGGGAGGCGAATTCCCCATAGAGATGGGTCAAGCAATTGAGATCGGTCGCTCGAGCGATCTCGATATGGTCCTCGTAGAGGACATGGTGTCTCGCCGGCATGCACGTATCTCTGCCGAAAATGGAACCCTCCAGATTGAGGATTTCGGCAGCACCAACGGGACGTTCGTCAACGGCAAGAAAGTCGAGGAGTCGACTCTCGAAGAGGGCGACCGCATTCTGATCGGCACGAGCATCATCAAGCTTGTGCACAAGGATCCGGATGCCGATGATGTCGAGACGATTCAACAGGACGAACCGACCGAGGCCGAGCAAGAGGCGATCGCCAGTGCGGGAGCCTCCAGTGGCAGTCAACCTGCGGCGCCGGCTCAGGATCCGGAACCGGCCGAAGCGGGCCCGACCGCGACCCATCACTCCGACTCCGGGCCGGCCACCGACCGACGATCCTCCGGAGGTGCGACGCTGACCGGTTCGATTTCCGGGCTCATCGAGGAAGTTCCGCTGACGGACCTGCTGCAACTATTTTCGACCAGCCAGAAGTCCGGGGTCCTGGTCGTCAATCACTTCGAGGACGTCGGAAAAATCTACCTGCGCGACGGTCGAGTCTTCTTCGCGACGATCAACGAAGACGACGATATTGGCAGCCGGAAGGCGTTCTTTCGGATGCTCTCCTGGGAAGAGGGGACGTTTTCGCTGGAACAAGCCGAAGATGTCTCCTTCGACGATGAGATCGATGAGTCGATCGAGAATCTCCTGATGGAGGGGATGCGCCAGCTCGACGAGATGCGGAATCTCGGCGAAAATGTCCCCGGCATGCAGGACAAGATGCAGATCAATAATCCACTGGTACCGCCGCTTCGCGACCTCTCCGATGAGCTGCTCGACACGTTTCAGCTCGTGCTCAACTACGAGAAGGTGGGGACCATTCTCAATAAGAGTCTCGCCAGTGATCTCGACACGATGGAAGACGTCGTTCACCTGATGGAAGAGGATTACATCTCGGTCGATGAGTGACGATATTCGGGTCCCCCCGCACAACGACGATGCCGAGCGAAGCCTGCTCGGCGCCATCCTCCTCGACAACACGGTCCTGGATTCGATCCTCTCGAAGGTCGGCCCCAAGGACTTCTATCGGGAACGTCACCGCCACATCTTCCGGGCTATGGAGGAGCTGTACGACCGAGAGGATGCCAGCATCGACGTCATCACCCTGGGTGATACCCTCTCGGCAAAGGGAAACCTCGAGTCGGTCGGTGGCGCCAGCTATCTGACCCGTCTGTCCAACGAAGTCCCCTCGGCGGCAAACGTCCAACATTACCTGCGGATCGTGGACCGAAAATCGACGCTCCGCGAGTTCATCTCCAAGGCCGGTGGACTCGTCGAGGATGCCTACGACGATGTCTCCGATGTCGAGGGGTTTCTCGACCAGATCGAGGCCGACATCTTCGAGCTGACTCAGTCGGGGGTCTCTCGCGATTACGAAAGCATGCGCGAGGTGATCACCGAAGCCTACCAGCAGCTCGAGGCGCTGTATCAGACAAACGAAAAGATCACCGGCATTCCCAGCGGATTCATCGACCTGGATGAAATTACCGCCGGGTGGCAGGACTCCGACCTGATTATCGTGGCGGGCCGACCCGGTATGGGTAAGACGAGTCTCACGCTGAATATGACTGCCCATGCGGCGCTTGAACGGGACGTGCCGGCGGCGTTTTTTAGCCTCGAGATGTCCTCGACCCAATTGGCCATCCGCATGATCTGCTCCCAGGCGCGGGTCAATCAACGGAAGGTCCGCGCCGGAACAATGAGCGAGCAGGATTGGTCACGGCTGCTGAAGGCGGCCGGCAAGCTCGGCGAGGCACCGCTCTTTTTGGACGATACCGCCGCCCTGTCGATCCGGGAGTTCCGCTCGAAGGCGCGTCGACTGAAGGCCGAAGAAGATGTGGGGGTCATCTTCATCGACTACCTCCAGTTGATGGAGGGATCGCGAAATACCGATACCCGCGAACAGGAGATCAGTGAAATCAGCCGGGGGCTCAAGGAGATCGCCAAAGAACTCGACATCCCTGTTGTGGCTCTGGCTCAACTGAATCGGGGGGTCGAATCCCGGGCCGACAAGCGCCCCAAAATGCGGGATCTCCGTGAATCCGGTGCCATCGAACAGGATGCGGACCTTATCTGTTTCATCTATCGCGATGAGGTCTACAACGAGGACACCGAAGACCAGGGGCTCGCCGAAATTATTATCGGCAAACACCGAAACGGGGCGCTCGGCAACGTGAAACTCCGGTTCTTCCCGGAGCACACTCGTTTCGAAAACCTCGCGCGCGACGAACGAACGTCGGCATGATGCTTACTATCTGAAGGGACAACGATGGTCATCGTCACCGGCACCAAACGATCCGGCACGTCGATGTGGATGCAGATCCTCGAGGCCGCTGGCCTCCCGAAGATCGGTCAAGCCTTTCCAAAAAAGTGGAAAGAGACGATCGCCGAGGCCAACCCCCAGGGGTTCTTCGAGTCTCCCCTGCGTCGCGGGATCTGCTACCAGACCAATCCCCATCCGGTGAACGGAAGCTATCTGCCGCCCCAGGCGACTCGCCAGGTCGCCGTCAAAGTCTTTATCCCGGGCCTCTGTCGCACCGACCTCGCCTACATCGACCGAGTGGTCGCATCCGTTCGCCACTGGCGAGAATACGCCGCTTCCATCGAACGCCTCTATCGCATGGAGGATGAGGCCGCCGACCAGCGCGACGACCGCGAACGACCTCCCCCGCGACTGGATCCCGTCCTTGAATGGTGGCTCGAAAACTACGCCCTGATCCGCAACCTCGTCACACGCCGTTATGCGGCCCACCTCGTCACCTACGACCGCGTCGTCGACACCCCCGACGAGACCCTCCCGGAGATTCTCGACTGGATCGGCGCCGACGACACCCAGGCCGCCATCGAGGCTGTCTCCCCCGACAGCCGCACCCAGCGCCGCGAGCGCATCGACCGCTCCCACCCGCACCAAGACACCTTCGACGAACTCTACGACCTCGTCCACGACCAGGGCACACTCACCCAATCCTTCGTCGAACACCTCAACGAAACCCACCAACAACTCATCCCCGAAATCGAAGAAGACCGAAAACGCGTCTTCACCGCCCGGCGCAAACGCCGCCGCACCCAGCAATCCGACTCCTCTGACCAATCCTCTCCCGACGTCCTCAACCCGGACGCCCTCGAATCGCTCATCCACAAAGAATAGCAACAACCCAGGGTGCCCGCATGTCCCTGTATTTGCGGGTGATTTGGATTAAAAAAACGAAAATTCTGGCGCGCGACTTGGACAATTTCTGCACGGTGGCCGCGATAGTGTCGACAACAGAACTAGAGGCCTGGGCTATCCGCGGGTCATCGTATCAGTGGTTGTTTCGTTGGGGGACGAAATGGGGCGAGATAAGCGATACTGTTCGCCAGAACTGTACTATTTGCTCACGAACAGAACGATCGACGGGACCTTCCTTTTTCGCCCCGATGACGAGTGCAATCGGATAATCGGAGGTGTCCTCGCCCGAGCGGCCTCAATCCATGAGGTGGACCTCGTCTGCTTTACCTTCCTGAGCAATCATTTTCACCTCATTGCTCGATTTCCTCATCGAAATATGGCGGAGTTCATGAGGGATCTTCAGTTCGGCATCGCCCGTCGTATCAACAGGCTCAGAGACGAACGAGTCGGACCGGTCTTTGAAGCAAGGTATGACGATGAGGTTCTTCTCGATGAAGCGGTTTTGCTCGAGAAGATTTCTTATGTGGTAAACAATCCGGTTAAGGATGGGCTTGTGGTTCACCCGTCTGCCTGGCCCGGGGTTCACTCCCACCGATGTCACAAAGAGGGGGTGCGATGGGTCGGCGAATGGTTTGATGCGGCTCATTGGCACAACGTCAGCCGGAGGAAGGGGGACCAGGATCCGTCCTGCGCATGGCGGACGTATAGTGTACGGCTCCACATTCCCGTTTGCCTCCCGGGGGCTACCAGAGACGACCGTCGCGAGGCGATGCTGGAGCGGATAGAGACAGACTGCTCCGCTTTGAGACGCCAGAGGACCCTTCACCGACGACCACGCCCACCGAAAGTCTGGGTCGGAATGAGCTGGCGACGGACGAAAAAGTTGAATAACGACAAGCGTTCGGCGCCCTCTCCCCTCGCAATAGGTTCTTGCGCTGAAAAAGTGCGTGAGCACATAAACATGAGGCGGCGGTTGAATGCGAAATATCAGCGGCAACTCAGGCGGTCTTGGGATGGGAAGTCGACGCAATATCCCACTGGAACTCATCCGCCAGCCTGTAATCGGTGTATGAATGAGGAAGGCGTTTTAGGACTTCCAAGCGGGTAGCTGATCGGTCCTACTTCAAAAATCGCCGTCCCACAGCTAGCCTCGCATCGCACGAATGGTTCGTAGGTTCCGGAAGGAGGCTAATCTCTGTTGGAGAGATGAGATGAGCCTGGGAAATCCGTGGGTGCAACCGGCCAGGTGTTTCCGATCTGCCTTGATGACCGACGGCCCCGACAATATCGCGGTGAAGGGTGACTGATAGTGCCGTTAGGTCCGCTGTTTGACCCTGTTTATTGAATTGGATATTCGTATTGGACGTGCCAAACGGACTAAATTTCAAGCACTTGTGGGTACCCTGGGTTATTGCCGGGGCTTTTCTTCTTTGTGTGCCTCAGGCCGGTGCTGAGGACAATGATGAGGCAAGGCGAAGCTCCGTGGTCCCCCAGGAGTCGGACTTTGGGGAAAGGGGATTCGCAGGACCGATCTTTCGGACGGGCCCGGTCCCAGGGGGGTGGGCGCTCTTTTCCGGGGCTTCATTGGATATGGTCGTCGGATCCGAGGGGAGGCTCGGGCTTACTTCCATCTGGTCGGACGGGGATTTTGACGGAGATGAGGTCTACTACGTCGGTGCTCGTGGGATGTGGTTTCACGATATCACGCCGAGATTCCGGGTCTCGGTCGGGGGGCTCGTTGGAGGAGGGGCTTGGGTTACTGACTCACCTGGGGCAGGGGGTTTTCGTCGTAGCCCCCTCCTGGTTATCGAGCCTGAGGTCGTCTTTTCCGTGGCAGTTTCTTCCACGTCGCGTATCGGTATCGGAGGCAGTTATCGGCTAGCTGTCAGTGACGAGCACGGGCCGGGAGGCCGACGACTCGGCTATTCTGGGCCTACGGCTGTGTTAGAGATCGAATACGGGAATATCGGTCCTGCCAGCGGAGAACAGCCGACGTCAATATTCGGAGAATCCGAATCGAGTGTCTTTACCGGGCTTTCCGGGTTTGTTTCGTTGCAGACGATCAAGCTTGGAGGGGAATTTGCGGTGATGGATGGGGGAGGGGCTCGAGTGATGCTCGATCATAAATGGGGTGTCGGACTGAGTGGCCACCGGGCCCACGTTGTAGAAGACGATCAAAATCGGCAATGGCGTTCATACTACGCAGGACTTCTTCTTCAGCGCATCTTCGCACCTCATCATTGGGTGCACGGATCCATCTACAGTGTTTTGGGGGCTGGGCAGACCGGATACCTCGAAGGTCCGAATGGAGAATCCAACCTCGTGTGGCATCCCTCTCTCGAGGTGGCCGGGTTTGTCGAATTCAACCTGACGGACTTTCTTCGTCTGGCTATCGGAGCGGGGTATCGACTGGTGATTCCGGCCGCCAACGACTTTGGAGTTACGACCGGATCGACAAGTACGCCCACAGGGCTTTTGCAGCTCCGGTTCGGCGGATTTGAGGGGTGAAATTCAGGGGAAAACGTCCAGGATCTCTAATAAAAACAAGTACATGCGGGGACCCTGGGTTGTTGTTAGGTGATTTGGTTGAGGAAGGTGGTGATGCGGGATTTGAGGTCGTCGGAGGGGGAAGATTGGACGCAGCGGCGGATGAAGGAGGTGAGGTCGGTGATGGCGGAGGGGTCGGCGTCGACATCCGTGGCGATGGAGGTGGCGCGCTCGAGCCATTTGGTCATGGCGGGGCGGTCGTTTTCGATGCAGGCGCAGCCGAGGAGACCGAGGTAGAGATTGAGGGAGGGGAGGCCGCGGGCCTGGTCGGGGAGGACGTCGAGGGCCTCAGTGTAGCGGCGGTGGGCGGAGCGGTGGCGTCCCATCAAGAGGTTGATGGTGCCGAGGTTGATGAGGCTGACGTGATGGCTGGCGTGGGCGCCGTGTTGGTCGCGCAGTTCGAGTTCTCGGCGGAAATACTCCCGGGCCTGGTGGTAGTTGCCTTTGGAGCTTTCCAGTTCACCGAGGGCATTCAGGCACATGAATCGAGGGTTGAGTTTGCCGAGTTGTTCGGCTTCTTCGAGGAGGCGTTCCAGGCGCGTGCGGGCCTTTTGGATATGGTCGGCCCGGATATCGAGCCAGGCGAGCAGACGTTCGACGATGATACGAAACCCGGGGTCGTCGGCCCGTTCGGCCAGTTCGATGCCGTGTTCGAGGGCATCGCGGGCCTCGTCGTCGTGTCCGCGGATCATGAGATGGAAGCCTCGAGAGTAGGCGCATCGGGCCAGTTCCTCCCAGGTCTCCGAGCGGCGTAGATACGCGGCCGCTTGTTCACCAAATTCCAGGGAGCGGTCGACCTGACCGAGTTCTCCGGCGATCGACATCCGTGCCCGCAGAATGCGTCCGAGCAGCGCGTCGTTCCCGGTCTCTTCTGCCTCGTCGACGAGGCGGTCCAAGATGGTGTCGGCTTCCGTGGGTCGACCCCGGTGATAGATCAACCAGGCCGTCTCGAGCCGTTGACGTAGCTGGGGCAGTCGACGCCGCTGTGGTGGAAGCCTATCGATCAATTCCTGTCGTCTCTCGAGGATCTGTTCCATCGCCTCGGCCTGTCCGGAGCGCCGCACGATCCCCAGGGCGCCGTCCAGGGCATCGATAGCCTGATCGATGTTGCCGGCTTCGCGGTAGTGAACCGCAAGTTGGTCCCAAAGGTGGACTTGATTGCCGGGGCCGTCCTCGGCCAATTCGGCGGCGCACACGGCGTTGAGTCTCCTCCAGCGTCCGGCTTCGCGGGACGTGCGCCGAAGCGAATCGACGAGCAGGGAGTGTTCGAACAACCAGCCGGTGGGCGTCGGTTTCGCCAGGGTGGCGGTCTTCAGCCAACCAGAGAGGTCATCGGGGACGTCGAGTCCGGCGCGACGGCTGCAGGCGTTCCAACGGTCTTGGCCGACCCGCCTGCCCAGCGCCGCGGCCAGCTCCAGTGCGGCGCGAACATCGTCAGCAGAACTCGATTCCGCATCAGCGACGATGCGTTCGATGAGTTCTTCGACCCGACGCTCCCAGAGATTGTGGATGGCGGCGGGGAGGGGCTGTTCAGGGTCGTCTTTGAGTTCGAGGCCGGCCTCTCCTTCCTCGAGCAAGTCGGATTCAACCCAGTGGTCGAGCATCTGAATTGAAAACAGAGGAATGCCCTCGGCGCGGTTCAGGAGCCGCCCGAGCAGCGTTTCGTTCAGCGGCATCATCTCCCGAATCATCTCGGAATGTTCGGCGTCGGGGAGGGGGGCGACGTTCAGGTCGATGAGTTGTCGGGCGACCTCCTCAGCCCAGTTGATGGGTGCGCGAGATGTGGCGACCAGCAGGATCGGGGCATCGACTTCGTCCCGAAACAACTTTGTCGTCCATTCTCTCGCCAGCGGGCTCCAGTGGAGGTCCTCGAGAAACACCATCAACGGTCGCCGTCGTGCGAGTCGGACGATGAACCGCCGGAACGTATCGTAGTAGTCGTCATAATCGTTGAAGTACCAGAGGGGGTCTTCCCCTGATGACGCGGGGCGAATCCACTCTGTGAGTGCCCTCGCCTGGCCGGCGGCGTCACTGCCGCCGAGGGTTGCGATTCGCCGCTCGATCAATGTCAGGGTTTCGTCTCTGTCGAGCCCCCATGTACGAAAGAAACGCTCCAACATCTCGGTGAATCCGGCATCCGAACCCTCGCCCTCTTGGTGAGGGGCGTGAAGGATATCTGCGGCGCCGAGTTCGTGACCCCTGGAGGCGATCCAGCGGCAGAGTCTGGATTTCCCGATGCCGGGAGGGCCGTGTGCGGCAACGCCCTGCAGTGACTGGCTGTCGACAGCCCGACGAAACGCGTTCCAGAGGGTGTCACGTTCGTCATCCCGGTCGACGAACGGCGAGGAACGCAGACGGAAGACATCAAAGGTGACATTGCTTCCGTACATCTCCTTCCATTCCCGGGGAGCGTCTCGGTCCCGGCGCCAATCGTCGGGCACATCGGGCGGGCCTGGCAGTTGCATCGGTCGGACGTCGTCGGCTTCATCTGGAGGCTCGACGTCGTGCTCGAGGGTCTCCGTAGTCACATCCGTGGGAGGGGGGTTCTCCTGGGTCGTCGTGTCCGGTTGGTGCGAGACGTCACTGGGATGCGGCGCCTCAACGACGTAGTTGGCCTGCTTGTTCTTCAACCTACGCAACGCATTCAATGCATCGGCCGCCCGCTGGAATCTCTCTTCCGGGCTGCGCTGCATCATCCGCTGGACCCACCCGTCGAAAGACCGCGGGACGGCAAACTCGGGTGCGATAGGTGGTCTGGGAAATCTCACGTGGGCCCGGGCGACATCGAGGGGATCGTCGGGCGGAAACGGAGGGCGGCCGGAGGCGAACTCCCAGGCCATGACTCCGACCTGGTAGATGTCGGTCCAGGGGCCAAACATGCGCCACTGGCCGACGCATTGTTCCGGTGCCATATAGCGGGGGGTTCCGGCAGTGGGTACGACGAATTCATCGTCCGTCTCGCGGTCGTCGGCGGGATCGGCCAGCGCGAGCCCAAAATCTGCGAGCTTCAGTTTTTCTACGGAGGGTCGGGCCGGGAAATGCAGGACATTTCCGGGTTTGAGGTCCCGGTGGATCAGGCCGTTGGCGTGGGCGTAGGCGAGGGCCTCGAGAATCCGGCGCAGTACATCATACAGTGCCGGCCAATCCCGCGGAAACGTCGACTCGCGAAGCGTTTCGGAGGCGAGCTCCATGACCAGGTACGGGCTTCCATCGCGGTGGCCCGGACCCAGTTTGGACGCGGAATGCTCGTCGAGATGACCCAGGTCAAAGAGGCGTACGATCCCGGGGTGGGACAGGGCGGCCTGGTGGCGGATCTCGTCGCGGAAATCGCGCGCGCCACGCGACGAGTCCGACGGGGCTCCGGTAATGAGCTTGACCGCGACCGGCTGCCCGGTTTCACGATTCCGAGCTCGCCACACCTCGCCGACGCTACCCTCGGCCAGGAGTTCTTCCAGTTGGTAGGCGCCGAGGATCGGCATGTCCGGGGGTCTGGTCATATGGGGCCGGATCGGGACTGGGAAGATGCGGCTCGAACCGTACCCAATGTAGGAGCTTTCAGCCTCCGAGCCAACCCCCAAAGATACCGCTCAACCCTATCTTGGAACGAAAGGCCGGCCCTCTGCGGGGAAGTCTGAGGCGTGCTACTGGACCGGAAGAACCGAGTCGATGTCTTCGGTCCCGACGATGTCCTCGATAGCATCGATGGATTTCGGGCAGTGGTCGGTCAGGTTTTCATGCCCCTGCGAGGTGAAGACGATGTCGTCTTCGATCCGCACGCCGATACCCCGGAGCTCGGCTGGGGCGGATTCGTCGGATTCGGGGATGTAGATTCCGGGTTCGACCGTCAGTGCCATTCCCGCTTCGAAGCTCCGCCAGCTCCCGTCGGTGTGGCGGTACGGTCCGACGTCGTGCACGTCGATGCCCAGCCAGTGCCCGATCTTGTGGGGGAAATACTGTTTGAACGCCTCTTCTTCGACAAGTTCGTCGACCGACCCCTCGAGCAGGCCGAGATCGATCAGAGCCCGGGTGGTGCGCCGTTCACAGTTCGACTGCAATTCGTCGAGGTTCATGCCCGGTTCAGCCTCATCAAGGGCTGCCTTTTGAATCTCGAGCACCGACTGATAGACGTCGCGCTGGGCCGGCGAGAACTCCCCGGATGCGGGGAAGCACCGGGTGATATCTCCGGCGTAGAATTCGAGTTCGCACCCGGCGTCGATGAGGATCAGATCGTCGGGTTCGATTGTGTCACGATTTTCGTTGTAGTGGAGGATCGTGGCGTTGTCGCCGGAGCCGACGATGCTGGGGTATGCCGGGAATTCGGAGCCGTGTCGCTGGAAGTGATATTCGATGATGGCCTGGAGTTCGTACTCTCGAATCCCGGGTCGACAGTACTTCATCGCCAGTTCGTGGGCCTGAGCACTGACGTCGGCAGCTTCGCGCATCAGCTCCAACTCGGCGGGTCGTTTCCGAAGCCGCATCTCGTGGATGATGTCCCGAGCGTCGACCAATTTTTCGGGGGCGGCCGGGGGCTTGCCTCGACGGTGGCGCAGTTCATTGAGCCACCGGGTGACCCGAGCGTCGAACTCGGAATCGTTGCCCAGTGTGTAGTAGAGGGTGTCACGTCCGGCGAGCAGCTCGGGAAGTTTGTCGTCCACATCATCGACGGGCCACGCCTGGTCGGCTCCCCAGTCGTCGCATGCGCCTTCGGGGCCGGGGCGACGGCCATCCCACCGTTCGGCATCTTCGTCGCGGGGACGGACGAACATGAAAAAATCTCCGTCTTCGTGGCCAGGGGCCAGCACGACCACGGTTTCGGGTTCGCGAAATCCGGTGAGGTACAGAATGTCGCTGGAGGGTCGATACGGAAACCGCGTGTCCTTCGAGCGTGTCTGATGGGGGCTCGCGGTAAAGATCGCCACGCTCTCTTCACCGATCCGATCGATGAGGTCGGCGCGCCTCTGGGCAAAAATATCTGGGTCCAGTGAGTACATGGGAGACTGCTCCATTCGTACGTTGATGTGAGCCACGGGAGTTCTAGGACGTCCTTCTGAGATTGGCAAATGCGGTCGAGGCACGCTAAGACCGGGAGTGAGGATTGCTCGCTATCGGTCACTCGCTGTCGAGGCGTTCGAACTACGCGATGAGCTTTATCCCCGAATTCGAAGATGCACTTGTCACTCTGCCGGCGGTTTTGACTCTGGATGCTCTTCTGCTACGCGGCATCGATACGGTGCCGGAGGAGATCTACGACGCCCTCCAGCGTGACGACATTGAGGCGGCCCGAGGCGCCGGGGAGAGCTGGTATCGAGAGGCCGGGCCTGGAGACTGGCAGGCGTCATTGACCTACGCGATTCTCCTGGAGGGGGTCGATCAGTTCGATGAGGCTCTGGAGGTGCTCGTCGACAGCCAAACCGTCCATCCGGAGTCCATCGAGCTTCAGCTCGCCGAGGCTGAAATCGATCTGGAGCGCGGCGACGATCAGACGGCCGAGCAACAGCTTCTGGAACTTCTGGACGAGACCGAATCGGGCGCGGTCGAGCGCGGCGACGTGTGGGGGTTTTTTGCGGATCTCTTGCTCGACGTTGACCGCGACGCCGAGGCGGTCCAATGCCTGGAACGAGCGGTCGAGCACGGAACCGACGATTTCGAGACGTTTATTCGCCTGGGGGAGCTGCGACGCGAGGCAGGCAGATATGCCGGCGCCGCCGAGTGTTTTGAGCGTGCGGCATCCCAGCGGAACATGGCGGTCGGCCCATGGGAGCGTGCGGTCGAATGCTGGAACAAAGCCGGGGAGACACGGAGACTTCTTGAGGCGCGCAGGGAGTTGCTCGAACTGCGCCGCGACGATCCGGAGGAGTGGGCCCGTCAGGGCGTCGGCCACCGGGATGTCGGCGAGCCCGAGGCGGCGATCGAATGCCTCGAAAAAGCGGTTCGCCTGGCGCCGCAGTCGACGGTCTATCAAATTGAGCTCGCTGAAACGCTTCGGGAGGCGGGCCAGTTCGAAGAGGCGATTGCGGCCTACGAGAAAGTACTGGAGGGAGAGCCGGACTTCCCGGAGGCCCTCGAGGGGCTAGTCGACGTTGCACTCGCCCAGGGCGACATCGAACGAGCGGAACGAAATGCCCGGAGGCTGGCCGGCATCGACCGGGACAGTCCGCGGAGCTGGTGGCTTCGCGGACGAGTTCATCGGGAACGCCACCGGCTGGAGAAGGCGATCGAGGCGTTGACACACGCCGTCGAGTTGGATCCGGAGTGTTCGGAAGCTCGGCGTCTTCTCGGTCAGATCCAACTGGAAGCGGGGCAGACCGAAGAAGGCATGGATACGTTGCGACGGGCTATCGCCGAGGGGCCTTCGAGCGGTACGGTGGCCATCCAGATGGCAACCGCACTTCTCAGCGCAAAGGACTACGACGAACTCTCGCGTATGCTGGCGGCGACCGAGGCCTCGTGGTCCGACACCGGACGATGGCGGCTCGTGCGTCCCGTGCTGCGGATTCTGACAAGATCACTGCACGGGGAGACGCCCGATATCGAAAAACATGTGGATGCCTTTTGTGAAGCGCTTCGTGAGCACCGCGATATGATTCCTCTGACCGAGGACCTCGAGGAGTTGCGACGATTCGGGTTGGCGATCGGGGACCCGGTTCGACGGGCGGTTGAGACGATGGTCGACGCGCTGGATGGACGTGATGTGACTGAACGATTGGAAAGTCTCCAATAAAATTGATCTCGGTGTCTCGCTCACTAAGTATGGGCACAGATGTCCCTCAACGGAGGATAATGTGTTGAGCCGATACTCGGCCGTCTTGGTGGCCATTGCGTTGATGTTGTCGGGGTGCCTGTATCAGTCCGCTTCCGAAGCTGTGGTGGCAACGTCCGACTCGGATACCGGCGCGACCGACGCAGCCGACGCTTCCGACACTGACGTGTCAGACACCGGGGACGTGACGCCAGACACTCGGGATGTCGACACCGGCCCCGAGTGTGTCGACGCGTCGCAATGTCCGGGTGACAAACCCAATGTGGTCGGCGTCTGCCGGCAGGGAGAATGCGCCTACGAGTGCAAAGAGGGGTATTTCGATCCGAACGGCGAGATCGCCGAAAATGGCTGCACCTGTCAGAAGTCGAATGGCGGCGTCGAGACCTGCGACGGTGAAGACAATGACTGTGACGGAGATACCGACGAGGAGCCCGAACCGATCGCCTGCGACAGGCCGGGTGTGTGTCAGGAGGCTACCATCGCCTCATGCAAAAACGACGGTGGAGGCTATCAGGTCTGCGAAGAGTCCAAGTACGCGGCTCTTGAGGACTATGTCAGTGCCGCCGACGAGGCGTGGACCTGTGACGACCTTGACAACGACTGCGACGGTACGGCCGACGAGGCCTGCTGCGGGTCGGCGGGAAATCCCGCGCAACCGACTCCCGAAAAAATAGTCTCCAACGCGTCGGTGCAGTCGTCGGTCTCGGTGGTCCCGGCCCATGATTCAGCCCCTTCGAACTCCGCGTATTTGGTGAGCTGGGTTGCCGAGGACGAAGCCTATATGGCGCACTTCGATCGTAGAGGGCAGCATGCCACCGGCACCAAAGTGAAAGTTATCTCCGGGGACTCCGGGATCCTGACGAGCGGTGACATCACCCGATTCGACGTGGCAACCTACCGGGACGGATACGTGATGGGGGCCGTGGTGGACCCGATCTCGGGCGGGAAGGATATCTATGCGATGACCCTCCCCCCGGACCTAACGGGGGAGCCGAATTCGCGGCCCGCAGATGGGGGCGTCACAGGCGACACAAATCTGGAGATCGTCTCGGGGTCGAACCGGGCGCTGATGGCATTTTCGGATAACCTTGGTGCGGGTGATTACGACATCAAGTCCTCGTCGTTCACGCCCTCGATGTTGTCGACGGTTCCGAATTCGCCGAGCCGTCTTTCGGGCAGTCAGCGCGGGGGTCCCCTCCCGAGGGCCGGGAAACCGGCGCCGGCGGTGTTCCCCTCCGGAAAGTTTGTGGTGGCGTGGTGGAACGCCGAGCAGAAAAAGATCCAGGGAACCCGCCACGACGCGGCTGGGTCGGTGACCGGAGACTTCACCGTGGACATCCGCGCGACGTCCACGGTCAGGTCGCTGGGCATCGCCGTGTATGCACATGAGAACGGAGATGTGACGCTTATCCATCCCCACTTTCCCCAGACAAACGCCGTGCTTCATGCGACTCGATTTTCCGGGACGCCCAATTCGCAACCGGTGGGTGTTGCCCTGACCAGCGCCAATTCCGGGGCCACCGATCCCAGTCTGACACCGGTCTATCCGCCGGCAGCAGAAGGCGAGAGTCCCGGACCTCCGGCGTCTCACCTGATCGTCGGCTGGAATGAGGGACAGGCCATCAAAGTCGGTCGCGGGGCTCTCCCCCTTTCATCCGGGGCTCTGACAGGGGGCGCGTTGTTGGACAACATCGACGAGCCGATGGCCTCGGAATTGGCTACAGGTGCGACCCGGAAGTCAGGCATTGGAGCCGTGTGGTTGCGAACAGACGGGGATGACCTGGGTCGGTTTACACCACTGAGTTGGAGTGCCGTTCCGATCTGCGGGCCTTGAGTCCTGCGGCACCATCCGGTGTCCAACCCTACCTCGAGTTTTTCGACATTCTGACCGTCGATGCGGGGGCGTGCGATCCAGAGAGAGACGCTTCGCGGGTATCCGGCTATCTGTTGGAGAATACCCCGGAGCGTGATCATGCTTACATTACGGTGAGTGTACAAAGCAGTACGCCAACAACTTCACCGAGGACGACATCGGGTCGTCCTCCGGGTGCGGCATGGGTCAGGGGAGTTGTCGAGTGGTGTGTCACGACGAATCCCCGGGCCTCTGTACCCATTGACCCCGGGTGCCAGCATGAGGATTTTGCCACAGGCAGGGGATCTGGAGACTCTGGATCGACTGCTGGAGGCGATGGCACTGGGAGTCGCCGATCGCCGTCGGCTCGCCGGTCGGCTCGGGGTCCGCGCTCGAACGATTCGACAGTACATTGAGCTGGCAAAGTGGCTTGGGCTGCTGGCTGGGAGCGGAGGACATCTCACGGAGGCGGGCCGTCGGTATGTCGGAGACGCATCGGCCCGACACGCCGTGCTTCGATACGGACTCACTTCACAACCTCTGGTCCAAGCCCTTCGGCGCAGCGCGGACTGGCAGGATCGGGCCGTGAAGCGAACCGTCGAACTGGTGCAGTCAAACAGCGCGCTCAGCGAGTCGACGGCCCGTCGGCGCGCCCAGGCACTCATCCGGTTGATGGAGAGCGCCGGTCTGGTGGAGCAGAGGGAGCGGTCGGTCTCTGAGATAGTCGAAACGTCGCTGCCCGGGGTGCTCGAGCTGCCGATCTCGATCCTGGGGGTTGGGGGCGCATTTCGACGCGTATTGGAGCGACTCGGGATCGGCATGATCCGCGATCTCGTCGGGCTGACGGAAGCAGACTTCGACGGGGCCGACCTCTCGGAACGTCGTCGCAATCGGATGCGCCAACTGCAGCAGCGGGCCCGGCAACTCGCCGATGCCGATGACGCCGCCGCCGAAGTTGCTCGACGGCTTGTCGACGCCGGCATCGATCTGGAGTCCGACTGGCGAGAGGTTCTCGTTCGAATGCCGACCCGGGCCGCCTCGGGGTTTGAGCGCGGCGAGTTCGAGACCGTCGGGCAGGTTCTGGTCGGGTGGGCCTGTGGGGACCTCACAGAGCTGTCCGGAATCGGAGAGGGGACTGCCGAGGAGATTGCCGAGCAGTTCAAACTCATCGCCCAGCAGGGCTACGAGACCTATCGATTCGGGCCCGGGGGGCGTCCCGAGACAGTTACCGAACTGGCACATCGGATGCTCGATTCGCTGGAGCCGGCCGATCGCACCATCCTCGAGATGCGGTATCGGGAAGGAAGAACTTTCGGAGAGATCGGGGACGAGTTCGATCTGACGCGTCAGCGAATTCGACAGAAGACGAACGACTATCTTGAATCGTTGCGCGATACATTTGGCGACATCGCCGCCGAGGTCATCGCCCCGTTGGCCGACGAACTGGAGAGTGGAGTCTGTTTGATCCATCGCTCACAGGTCCGACAGCTCTGCGGCGCGGAGGATCTCTTCCGGGTGTTGCTCGTCCTTCTGATGTGCAGAGATGAAGTCTACCTCTGGGAGCATCATTTCATTGCCACGGTGCCGGCGTCGGTTCTGAAGCGCGAGCACGGGGCCCGTTTTCGGCGATATCTGGCCGAGAGTCGTCGCTACCGGATCCCGGTAGCGCTTGCGCTGGAATATGCCGAGGCGGTGGGCTTCCGGTTCGGCGGAGAGGCGTTGCGCGATTTCCTGCGGATTGTCTGGGGCCAAGACCTCGACAGTCGGGGTACGTTTCTCAACCAGTGGGCGAACAAAGGCGACCGGATTGCGCATCTGCTCGGCGAGGTGCGCCGGCCGGTCGACCTCGAGGAGATCGCCGAGCTGTACCAGCAGCGATTTGGTGCCTCCGAAGAGTCCCGGGCTACGCCGCGGCGGATCCAGCCCTTCGTCAAAAAACACCCTCATATTTTCACGGTCGACAATGGGTTGTATCTGCACCGATTTGCATTGCCGATCGGAGACGCCGTGCTCGACGAGATCGTCGACTGGTGTGTGCGCCGGTTGCGGGGGGAGCCGCGGGCCGTCAGCGTCAGTGTGCTACTGGAAGAGCTCGGCGACAGCGATTTTCTCGCCGCCGGTCAGGTCGAGAGTCTGAACCGATATCTACTGCGAGATATCCTTCTCCGGGATCCGGGCATCACCGGATTTCACAACACGTTCAACGTCGCGTGGAAACAAAGCTTTGAATTCGAGGGCGTGACGCTTCTGGATCGCGTCGAATCCATCTTGAAGCAGGCCGGGGAGCCGCTGGAAGCAGCGGAGGTGATCGGGCGGCTTCCTGACGACTTCGATGTCAATCCTCACTCGGTTGAAAATTATCTCGTCAGTGAGGCATTTTCGATTCGTGTCGACGAACTGGCCTACATGCATCGCGCGAACCTCAGCCTCGACCGGAGGGCGCAGGAGGAGCTGATCGAGGCCGCCCTCGACTTGCTTCCGGAGGACGGGACGGTCAAGAGTGCCCAGCAGATTGTCAGACAGCTTCGAGCGGACGAACACTTCGAAGAGTTTGTAGGCCGTGACCGAGCCGCCGGTATTCTCTGGGGATTGATGCGTCACGACGGGCGGGTGGAGGTGGGCAGTCGATGGCTTTTGGCGCGGTTGAATGGAGGCGGAGAAACGCTGCTGGAGCGAGCGATCCTGGAGGTCGTCGAGGAAATCGGGCCGGCATATCCTCGGGAGATCGAGGGTCGTCTCCATGCCGAGTTCGGGTTCGAGGTACGCGAGAGCCGTGTGTATCGACGGGCTCGAGACCTGGCCGAGCGCGGACATCTTCGTCGCTTTCCCAATGGTCTTTACTTCCCGGCGGGACTGTCGGACTCGGATGTGTTTTCGCTTCTGGACAGCCGCTCGGAGGAGTTGCGGCGAGCGGCCCGCAGAGCCGACGTCGCAAAGTATCCCCGCTCAGACCTCTGGTTATTGGCCCGGTATCTGGTCGAGGCCGGCGCGCTCGACGAGGCCCTCACCGTGCTCGACGAATTGATCGGTCAGGTGACCGACGAAGATGTCCGTCCGGAGTGGCGGAGACTTCGCAACCGGATCGAGGCTCGCCGCAATACGGATCAGACCGCCTGATGTGGGTTCGGATTATTCGTCCGTGTGGTGGCGTCGGTGATGGCGAATGGCGTCGCCAAATGCCTCGACAGTCGGCATGGGACCGGGACCCGCACGCACGAACTCGTCGTCCCGCCAGACGGAAAACTGCGAGGTGACATCGTCGGAGTCGTCTCCGTGTTCCAGGATGTAATACGCAAAGTCGCACCCCTCGCGGGGGCCCTCTTCGCCATCTTCGGGCCGGAGGTTGTTGGCCGGAGGATGGACCAGCGCACCGACGAAGATGGCCTCCGAGGGATGATTGGTCTCAGGCATCTCGACGACGACCAGAAACTCCGGGGGCGAGGCATCCCCGAAGCGGAACGTCTGCACGTCGAGACCATGGGAGTTCATGCGCAGCGCCACCGGCAGATTGTTGCCGAGATGCTTCCACGATTCTTCGAGCGGGGCGGGTGACTGAGCGCGAGCCAGGGCCAGTACGAGTTTCTCCGGGATGCGCAGAAACGTATCTCGAAGCCAATAGTGGGAGAATAGATAATGATGGTCCCGGGCGCCCGGGGGCACCTCTTGGACCGGGGCGGCTTCCTCAGAAGTGTCGTTCGTCTGGGTCATTGTGTTCCGACTCGATTCACATCACTGTGAGGCAGCTGCTACTGTTCGAGCGTACTCAATTCACCACTCTCTCTTACGTTGTTCATGATGAAATTTGAAACGTACATGGAGGGCGCGGCGCGGACGATGCCGCAGTCGATGCCCTGGCGTGATCTGCTCGCCGACGCTGCACTGGGTCTCTGCGGAGAAGCCGGAGAGATCGTCGAGTTGGTGGAGGCCGGCGAATCGACCGGCGACGCCTTTGACGACGAACTCGGAGATGGCTGGTGGTATGTGGCCGCCGCGTATCATGCGATGGACCGCACGCCCGAGCCGTTCGAGTCGAGTGAGCGTGCCGACGCGGTCGAGCTGTTTCGAGCCGCTTCACTGGTGGCGGAGAGCGCCAAGAAGGTGCGGTATCATCGAGACGAGCTGGAAGAGCATCTGGAGACGATCCTAGGGGGGCTGCGCAGGTACGGGGCTGTACTGTCGTCGCTGACGGACAGCTCGGAGGCCAAGGTCTGGAGACAGAACGTCGACAAGCTCGCTGACCGATGGCCCGATGGGTTCGCCCCCGAAGGAATTGCACCCGAGGAATGAAAGACCGAAAAAAGTACACCCCCGTCGCCGATGTATCCGGCGACGGGGGTGTGGGGTCGGTCAATCGCGCAGGCCCGGCGAGTCAGGAGCCTCAGGTGGCCGCGACCTCGCGTTCTTCGGTCTGTCCCTCTTCCGTGTTCGGTCGGAACACGTTGATGGGGATCCGCAGGTAACTCACCTCATTGTCGTGTGCTTCGGGGAGGTTTCCTGCATCGACGTTGACCTGGACGCTCTGGAACAGAAGCACCGGGGCGTCCAGTGTGCTATCGCGCTCGTCGCGTCCCCGGATAAACTCCTCGCGGCCCGTCTCTGCATCGAGGCGCACATTGTTGCGTTTCTGGTCACCGATGGTCGATTCGTAGGCGACCTCCTCGCGGTCGCCGGGCTGGTAGTCGTGACCGACGAAGACCCGAGTTTCGTCGGGAAGGGTGTAGAGCTCCTGGGTGACGGAGTCGTACATGTCTTCGGCGCTTCCTCCGGGAAAGTCGCATCGCCCCGTACCCATGTCGGGCATGAAGAGCGCGTCGCCGGTAAACACGGCGTCGGGTTCGCCGTCATCGGCTCGAAACAGGTATGAGACGTCGGCCGGAGTATGTCCCGGTGTGTAGAGGACCTTGAATTGGAGGCTGCCGACCTCGACCTCTTCGTCGTTGTCGAACAGGCGGTCGAATTGACGGCCATCGGTGGGGAAGTCGTCGGGAAGATCGAAGACCTTTTTGAACAGCGCCTGGACGTCGGTGATGTGTTTACCGATGGCCAGGGTTGCCTCCGGGAAGGTCTCCTTGATGTGCTGGGATCCCGAGAGATGGTCGGCGTGAGCGTGGGTCTCCAGGATCATGTGGGGCTTCAAGTCGTTCTGTTGAACCCACTCGACGACCTGATCAGCCGATTCGGTCCAGGTCTTGGACGCCTTCGGGTCGTAGTCGAGCACGGGATCGATGATGACAGCGTCCCGGGTCTCCTGGTCGTACACAACGTACGTCAACGTGGAAGTGCGTTCGTCATAAAAGGTCTTTACGTTCATCATTTTCTCCTCGAGCGTGGGAGTGGTGATTTGAGGATGCCAAAGCGGCGTCGTTCGCTCCCGCTGTCCACTAGGATTTGCAGGTTTCGTGCCAGTCGGGATTCGATGGAAAATGCCCGCTTCTTTCCCAAGAGAACGGGTCTGAGGCGCGACGGTGTGTCCAGATGTCCCATGATGTTGAAACATCGTGCATCGCCATGCAGCCTCGGTTGTCCGGCCGCGTCTTCACGCGGCTGCTGACTCGGCCGCCGGACGGGCGTCGTCCAGTGATGCATCGATATCTCGACAGACCGCCTCGATGGCGCTGTGCACGTCGTGGGTGAAATGCTCCGCCCCCACTTCGTACCAGAGGCCGCTGCGTTTCATGACATCGAGTACCGGTCCCTTGGTACCCGCCAGATACACGGGGATGTCACGGTCGTGGTAGCTGTCGACGACCTGGCGGAGTGCCGTGTCGGCGGAACTGTCGAGCTGGTTGATACTCGAGGCATCGAGCACGAAGGCGCGAAGCGGCTCATCGAGTTTTGCTTCCTCTTCGGCGAGGGTCTCTTTTAGGAACGATACGTTGCCGAAGTAAAACTCCGAGTCGATGCGCAGCGCCAGGACGCCCGGGATCCGTCCGGCTTGAGGGTGACGCTCGATGTTTCGATACGTCTCGGTGCCCGGAAGTCGACCCAGCACGGCATAGTGGGGGTTGGTCGACCGGAAGACGAACCACAGTAGCGAGGCGCCAACCCCGACGAGGATGCCCTCCTCAATTCCCAACAATAGCGTGGCGATAAAGGTAATTCCGAGAAGCGCAAGGTCGCCGCGTTTGACCTTCCACAGATGCCGTACCTCTTCGAGATCGATGAGCCCGAAGACGGCCGTCATGATGATCGCCGCAAGGACGGCTTTGGGCAGATAATAAAACAGCGGCGTCAGAAACAGGAGTGTCACGCCGATGACCACCGCTGTGACGAGTCCGGCCAGTCCCGTTTTGGCACCGGCCTGTTCGTTGACAGCGGTTCGGCTGAATCCGCCGGTGACGGGATAGGAGCCGAACAGGGATCCCCCGATGTTGGCGAGTCCGAGTCCGATCAGCTCCTTGTCGGAGTCGATAGCATCGCCGCGCCCGTGTTTGGTCGCCACCTTCTTGGCGACGGCGATCGACTCCATGAATCCGACAAGAGAGATGGTCACAGCCGTGGGAAGGAGCTTTTGAATCGCCTCCCAACTCAACTCGGGCATGGCAAACCCGGGTAGGCCGGCCGGCACGTCTCCGACGATGGCGACGTGTGCGCTCTGGTGAAGTCCGAGCCCCCAGACAACGAGCGTGGCGAGTACCACGACGGCGAGAGCCCGCGGCGCAAGGGGCCGATAGCGCTTCAGCAGCAGCAAGATGGCGATGCTGCCCAGCCCGATGGCAAGAGTCGCCGGCTGGGTCGCGCCGATATTCTCGGCAGCCTGCTGGAGAATATAGAAGATGTTTTTGCTTCGTTCGAGATCCAGCCCCATCAGATGCTTGAGCTGACTGAATCCGATGATGAGAGCGGCTGCGGAGGTGAAGCCGCTGAGAACCGGGTGCGACAGAAAGTTGGTTAAAAACCCCATTCGGACCAGGCCCATCCCCAACTGCATCACCCCGACCATCAGTGCCAGCAGTACAGCGTAGCTGACGTACGCGACGGTGCTTCCCTCGGCGATGGCCCCGACGCCGGCGGCGGTCAGCAACGAGACCATTGCGACCGGCCCGACGGCGAGTCGGTACGAGGTGCCGAACAGAGCGTAGATGACAAGCGGGACCGTCGAGGCATATAATCCGACGATTGGGGGTAGCCCCGCCAGCATTGCGTAGGCCATCCCCTGTGGGATGAGCATCACGGCGGTGGTGAAGCCGGCGGTAAGGTCGCCGCGTAGATTTCGGCGTTCGTAATTTGATATCCATTCCCAGGATGGGAGAATTTTTGCGATTTGACTCATGTCGGTTCCTCTGTATCAACGGGTGAACAACTGCGAGCCGATAAATATCACTGCATAAGGTGTGCCAGGTTATCTGCGCCCTGGCGCGCAGACGTTCTGAGCTGCAGGTCGAAGGAGATATCGACTCGTTGCCGTTCGAATGACACGGATGGTGTTGAAACACGTCGAAACATTCCCCTGAATATCACGAGACGGACCATGCCCCCATCAGACTCCCCGGATGAAACCAGACCGGATCTTCGTATCGGCCGCCGCATCCCCATCGAGGAATTCGACGGTTCGGCCCGACTCGCCTGCATTGACGGCCGTCACGATGAACCAATTGTAGGTGCTCCCGGCGGGGATGCCGGTGAGCTCGTTTTATTGTTGTCGGCCTTCGAAGACTACGCTGGACGCGCATTCAGTCAGCCGGTGGTGTTGGCGATTCTGGAGGCGTACATGGACGCCGAGGGCCAGTTTTATCTGCATACAGACCGCTCGGCGCTGGAACGTCTCGATTCAACGTTGCGGGATGGAGCATCTCAAGCGTGGGAAGACGCCCGAGCCCGTGGCACGGCCATCGAAGACTGGGTGGCGAATCCGCCGTTCGGGTCGAGGCCACTCCTTTTGCAATATCTCATCGATCCGGATTTCGTCGGGTGTGGGCATCTGAAGACCCTTCTCCAGTATCCGGAGGAGGCCGGGGTCCGTAGAGGGTTGGTCGAATCCGTTATTCAGGCATTTTTACAGATGCTCTGGCGGGGCGACTCCAGGGCTGAGTACGTCGTGCTGGAGGGAGGGCATGCCGAGGAGTCCATCGTCATCGTCGAGGACTTCGGCAGTGACGAGACCCCGGGTGTTCCGGATCTCGAACCGGCCGAAGGTGGACCGGATATCTTCGTTGTCCATATGCCGATCCGCCGTCAGTTATGGCGTAGGAATCTGACGTTCTTTGCCGATTCCCTGGAGATGCCGGATCTGGACCTTGCAGACCCGGATTCGGTGTTGGAAGAGCTGGAACGGCGCGCCGAGCAACAACTGGAGACAACGGTGAGGGCGCTCGCCCCTACTCTGCCGGTATGGAAGGCCATCGTCACCGGAGATTCAGTGCAGTTGACGGAGGGGTGAGATTTGAAAATTGCGGAGTTTCCCGGTTACCATCAAGCTTGATGGTCGTATAGGTCGGCCGGAAACCATTGCCGTGAGGAGCCCATGGTTGGTCTGGATATTGGACGTGTCGCGATCCAACTGCGACGGCTGTGTGCGATCCTGTGTTTCGGCGGACTCGTCGGCTGCACGAATTCGGACATCCGATCGGTCCCTTTTTCGCCTGCGGACGTAACTCCAGACGGAGACGCGACCTCCACGGACGGTGATCTCGGAGTCGATGGTTCCGACATCGACACGAGGCCGGACTGTGATCCAACGACCGACACCGACGGCGACGGCCTGGACGATTGTGACGAGGCCGCACTCTGCACGAACCCTGGTGAGTCCGACACCGACAACGACGGCCTGTCGGATTACGAGGAAGTCGAGCTCGGCTACGATCCCTGTGACCCCGACATGGACGACGACGGTGTCGAGGACGGCCGAGAACACGAAGTCGGTCTCGACCCGAATGATCCGACTACGAACGACCAGAAGGGCCCCGACAGTCAGCGGTGGGTGGCCCGGGCCTGCGATGAAATTTCCCCGGAGTCGACGTTTTTTCGGACGGATACGACGGCCAACTGGAAGCGGGGGCTCGGCAGTCGCTTCGATAATTTTTCCCGGGTACGGACCAGCGCCGGAGGAACGCTGCCGTCGGCTATCTTCTCGGATTCTCAGTCGGGTCTGTTCGGGTACATGCTGACGTTGCCGGTGCAATCGACGACGATTCCGGGGGCTGTGCTCGAAGAGCAGGTTCGGAGCGCCTTGGAATCGTTCGGAAATCTCCAGGATCCGCTGCTGGCGGGAGGGAGTTTCGAGACCCATGATTCACGGGAGGCCGCCAGACAGGAGTGGATCTATACGGCCCAGCCACCTCTTTCAGCTGCAAAGCTTCGGAATCGGCTCGTCGAATGGCCGTTTTCACAGCCGCTCGGTGATCTCCGTGAACCGGTCGGCTTTGAAAAATCGCAGTTTCGGATCCGAGCGACGGCCGTTCGGCGGCAGAATGAGGAGGGCGGCGATCGCGCGATTGTGATGGTCGGGCTGGTCCCGGGCGATCAAGTCGAAAGCCAGGGGCGAGGTCCCGCCTTGAAGGCACTCGAGGGCATGGTCAGCCACACGACCGTGGCCGGCGCCGAAGCGGAGGTCCGTACGATTTGCGAGACGGCAATCGTCGAGAGTCAAAACCCCGGTGACACGCACATCTACTTCGTGGTCGACACCAAGGAAATGGTCCCGGCCTACAAGCAAAGGGTCGAGACGTTTGTCGGTGAACTCGATGTCCTCTCGGACCGGGTGACGTCCATCAAGCTGGGGGTCACCAACATGGCGCTGGCCAACAAGGGTCGGATCGCCGGGGGGACGTGGACCCGAGACACCTCCGAACTGCTGACCCGGCTGACGGACACCGTCTTCGGGTGTCCGGCGCAGAGCGGCTGGGCGTGTCCCGGGGAAGCCACCGGGCTGGAAGCGGCCCGCCAGGGGCTCTCCTACTACCTGGGGCTCGGCGACGAGAGCCCGCCGCCGTCGGAAGCTATCGGGCCCGACGACCAGGTTGTGACCATCTTCATTGCCGATGAGGACGACAGATCCTCAGACTCCGTCGACAGTTATTCGAGCTTTTTTGCTGGGCGGACCAAACTCCGCGGGTTCGTCTCCCAGGAGGCGTCCACGTCCGACCAGATGTGGTGTGAACAGAGTGACCCCGCGTCGCGATACGGAACCGTCGTCGAGAACGTGAGCACCATGACCAACAGTCTGTGCAGGAGTTCGCGGCTCAACGCCCAGCGTGTCTTCAACCAGGCCGTCCCACGTGAGCAATTCAGCGGACCGGATGTTCCGAATTTTCCTATCGATCCCTCGATGCACGTGACCGTCGAAGGCGAGTCTCTCACCGAGACGGAGGTCGGCGACGGATTCTGGCTCGCCAACAACTCGTCGCTGCAGTTTAGCGGGATCTACCGGGGGAAGGTCTGGTCCGGGGAGGTTCCGACCGACGTGGCCTGGACCTATCAGGTGTTCGATCCTGAAGAGTCCGGCGGCCTGGGCGAATAAACCGAGGTACGTGACCATGCCATCAAATTCCAAGGGTGTACCCGGTCTTGTCGTCGCCGGGACCCAGACGGGTGTGGGGAAGACATCCGTCACTCTGGGATTGCTTCGTACGCTCGACCGTGAGGGGCAGACCGTTCGGCCCTTTAAGGTCGGGCCAGACTTTATCGATACCGGTCATCATCGGGCTGCGGCCGGGCAGTGGTCGCACAATCTCGACACCTGGATGCTCGATGGACCGGTCACCCGCGAGATCTATCGTCGATACACCCATCGAGGGGACGGCGGACAGCCCGTCGATGTGGCGGTGGTAGAGGGGGTTATGGGGATGTTCGACGGCGTTGGGGGCGGAGACGACACCGGAAGCACCGCCCATGTGGCTCGTGAGCTGGGGCTTCCGGTGGTGCTGGTTGTCGATGTCTGGAATATGGCGCGCAGTGTGGCGGCGATGGTTCACGGCTACGAGACCTTTGACCCGGAGCTCGACGTCGCGGGCATCATTCTGAATCGGGTCGGAGCGCCGGCCCATGCCGATATGGTCCGCGAAGCCGTAGAGTCATCCTGCGAGGCCCCGGTGCTCGGAACCCTGCCGCGTCGCGAAAAGCTACACATCCCCGAGCGACACCTGGGCCTCTGGCTGGCCGATGATCCGAGCCTGGAATCCGATTATCTCGACCGCCTCGCCGATTGGGTCGAGAGGAATATCGACATCCAGCAGGTGATGGACTTGGCCGGTCGGGCCTCGCGTTCCCGGGATCTGTGGGCGGGCGACGACATCCGTCCGGATCGAGAGGACGAGCAGCGAGCGCGTATCGGGGTGGCCTACGATCGTGCGTTCTGTTTTTACTACCGAGACAACCTTCAGCGTCTCGAGGATGCCGGCGCCGAGCTCGTCTATTTCTCTCCGCTTGACGACGCGTTCCCGGAGGAGCTCGACGGTGTGTATCTCGGTGGTGGGTATCCCGAATTACACGCGGAGGCGCTGGAGAGTCGCCGCTACATGCGCCGGTCGATTCGAGACTTCTGTGAGTCGGGAAAGCCCGTCTACGCGGAATGCGGCGGGCTGATGTATCTCGGCTCGAAGTTGCGGGGTGAAGATGGCGTGCCGCACGATATGTGCGGTGTCTTCCCCTACGAAATTCGGATGGGTGAGCTGTCGATCGGGTACGGTGAAGTCACCTTCTCCGACGCCAATCCGCTCTGGGAGCCGGGAACGTCGGCCCGTGGCCACGTGTTCCACGCCTCCGAGATTGTCCCGGGAACTGACGAGGGGCTCGAGCACATCTACACCGTTCGTTCGCCCGACGGCCAGATCCATCGAGAGGGGTATCGTCGCAAGGCCGTGCTCGCCAGTTATCTCCATCTTCATCTCGGAAGCCACCCGGGACTGGCCGAGAGGTTCGTGGCTCGGGCGAGTGCCGGATGAAGCCGCCTCACCCGGGGGGCGAATTGAATATCGAGCCCCGAGGTGAGACAAACCGGTGGAACCCGATAGTGGGGTGAGTTCACCGATGGCGAAGGAAAAAACATGATGTGGCATTCGCGGCAACTGGGCATTCTGGCGCTAATTTTGATGGCCACCGGCTGCATGACGGCCCAAGCAGGTTCGCGGCCGAGCGCCTCCCATTCTCCGGCGAGGAACTTCTGTCCGGACCGGCTGCCCGTGGCGCACGAGCGCATTCGCAGCATGTACTCCACTCAGGATCCGCCGGCCCAACAGGACGTCGAGGCATCGGTTGTCGGTCCCCAGGGGACGGAGTTCTCGGTGGGTGTTTCGGCCGATTTCCTCGGGAGTCCGCGAGACTACACGGCCGGGCCACGTCATGTTCATACCGGCCTGGCCGATCTTGTGTTCAACTGCGGGGCCGGAGGGTTTTCGAACAAAGAGTGTTTTATCGACGTGTTTCTGGATGGTCGCGAGATCACGTCGATGGGGCCCACTACGAAGGGGCAGGTGCCGATTCAGTGCCTGCCGGCCGGGCGTCACGAGTTGGTCATCAAATCGGTGGCCGACACGATCTTCGAAGGCACCATCTACTTGGCCAGCGACGTCGAGCACCTGGCCAAGGTCGAAGAGCTGAACAACGGTGAGTATCGCTTCGAAATCTACGCCAAAAACCCGATTCCCGGTCGCATCCCCGAATATCGGCCAAGATATCGCCACGACCGTCCGGGCCGGGGACACCCGGGCCACCGACACCGCGATCGGGATGACTGGGATCGCGACCGCGACGACTGGGACAGGGATCGTCGTCACTGGGATCGTGATCGACGCGGCCGCGACGATTGGGACAGGGATCGTCGCGACTGGGACCGCGGTCGGGACGATTGGGGCCGGGATCGAGGCCGCGACCGGAACCGAGACGAGCGAGACCGAGACGAGCGGGGGCGGGGGGACGATCATCACGACCACGAACGGGATGACCGTAATGACGATCGAGAGTGGGACGATCGGGACGACCACGACCGGCATCGTCCGATGTCCGAGTCCGACTTCAACGACCTACGTCAACAGGTCGCAAGTGCGTCGTTCTCTCGGGAGAAACTCGGGGTCATTCGGATGGCCGCGCGCCACAACTGGTTTACGTCCGATCAGGTTCGACAACTGGTCAAGGCGGTCAACAACAGCGACTCGAGAGTGGAAGTGGCAGTCGAACTCTACGATCGAACGGTCGACAAGAATCGGTTCCACCGGGTAATGTCGGCGTTCGTGTTCAGTTCGAGCCGCCAGGAAGTCCGGGAGCGACTCGGGTTGTAGCAGGCGGGCGACGTCGGATTCTCGAGCACTGGACCTGGAGGGTTCAGAAGCGTAGGTTCAGGAGTGTCAGTTGCCGGGAACGTGGCAGGTCTCTCAAAAAAGCGGAATGCGACTCGTCGAGCTGGAGTGACTCGTGCAGTCGGCGGTTGTAGGCTCGCACTCCGAAGAGGCTGGTGGTCACACTTCCGCCGTAGGCAAAGCCGGCGACTCCAGCCCCGACCCAGATGAATGTCGGCTGGTCGGTTACGACACCGAACGGGACGAGTACTGCGACAAATCCGATCAGGCTCAATGCAACGCCCCCGAGCACGTACTGGTTCGCATAGAAGTTCCCCAGCCCCGGCAGTGTGTTGTAGAGAATCGCCTTCCCGTACGACAGGCGCCCCTGCTTGTAGAGCTGTCGGCGGTGAGCAGTGCTAAAGTTGTTATTGGTCGAATCAGAGGCCTCTCGTTCGGCTGACTCCGCACGCTGTTCATCGGGTGTGCTTTGAGCGGCGGCGTACGCCGGCATACCCAGTGTAAGCGAAGAGATCAGCGCGGCGATTACGCCGTGGAACAGAAGTCGAAGTGCCATGATGCAACTGCCATGGATGTTCGCAGGAACGAGGATGCGCTCAGACAGGCCCGTGTATCTGCAGCGACAAGTATGCTGTCAACAGTCAGTGGTTCGGCGACGGTACCGATTTCATGACAACGGAGCACTTGGATGACAACACGCGTCGACGGTTACGAACATCGGGAGGGGATCTGCTGCGGTTCGACCGCCATACGAAATCTGCTCGGTTGGGCCGGGCTTCAGCTCTCCGAGCCTGTGGTGTTTGGCCTGGGGGCGGGACTCGACTTTCATTACCTCTCTGGTGAGACGTCTCCGAGGCGGCGTATTTTGGGGCGATCCCTGACCCTGGAAGATGGGGTCGCCGACGCATTGGGCATGACCGTGGATACGCTGGAGCCGGGATCTCCCCAGGAGGGAATGTCGGTGATCGAAGAGTACCTCGCCGACGGCGTGCCGGTGCTGGTTCGTTGCGACGGCTCCAGGCTTCCCTACCGCGACCGACAAGCCCCCTATGGAGCCCGTCGGATTGTTGTCGTGGGTCTAGATGCCGATGGCGGCCGGGTTTGGGTGAGCGATGGGTCCGTCAAGGAGGTGACCCGGCTCGAGCGCGACAATTTTCTGCACGCCTGGTGGTCCGAAGATCTGCCGGAGACAGAGGGCGGTGGAGTCGCCCATGTGTTCGAGCCCGGTCAGACCCGCGAACTCGACGAGGCGATCCGTCGAGCCGTGGCCCAGAACTGCAGAGAGATGACGACGCGGGATGGCCGCACCCATGGACTCGATGCCCTGAGTCGGTTTCGCGAGGAGGTCGGCCAGTGGAAGAGCCTCGACGACGGGACCGAGTGCTATCGCGCGGCCTACCAGGCGATGGAGAATCCGGAGACCGGGGGTGGAAACTACCGGAATCTGTACCGGGAGTTTCTGAAGGAGGCCGAGGAGCTGGTTCCCTCGCTGGGCCATCTACAGGCGGGGCTCAGCATGACCAGGACGGCCGACGCCTGGTCGACCCTCGGGACGTATCTCTCGGCGATGACGACCTATCTCGCGACCGATGGCGAGGAACCTGGCGAGAATCCGGCTCACCACGTCGAGTCGATGGCCGAGGCCGCCTACCAGTTCGAGTCGACGTTTTGGGACCGCATCCGCTCGCTGGAGGGTTAGTTCAGATGCCTGCGGCGACCAGATAAACCCAGTTGGCCAGCGGCAGCACGACCACGGCGATCTTCAGACACATCGATTCCCGTCGATTCAGAGAGACCTCAAGGGCGCGGCCTGTCACGACGGTTCCCAGACTGGCGATCCCCCAGGTAGCGAGCAGTCCGTAGCCGAGGATGACCAGCGGCTGCATGGTGAGGGCGGCCAGGGGGTCGCCGCCCAGCAGCAGTTGCGTCGCCCGCGTGGCGCCGCAGCTAAGGCAAGGAATCCCGAGCAACTGTTTGATTCCGCAGGTGCCGAAGTCGACCAGCCCGCGGGATACGAGCCACGACCCTGCCCACACCAGCACAAAGGCCGGGAAGACCCAGAGGCCCCAGGGCAGGCTGTCGGCGTTGCGAGAGTTGAAAGTCACGCGCGTCGGCTCAGGCGAGTAGCTTGGTCTGGACGAGGATCGGGATCACGATGAACATGAGGCCGATGGTGCCGTGCAGCGCCATAAAGAGGCCGCGGCTTCCTTCGCCCGATCCGTGAAAGCGCCGCATCTTGAAATGTACGAACTGGTCGATACCGATCAATACCACGATCAGCGTGAGCTTGGCGTGAAAGGTGGCGCCCCAGGTTCCGTCGACGTTCAGGTAGCCGGCGAACCCATTTTGGAACATCATCCAGAGTCCCGTCACGAGCGACAGGATCAGACCCGGCAAGGCGCTGAAGTAGTAAGTCTTGCGTTCAAATCCCTCCATCGCATCGGTGCGGTCGCTCGGATCCATGTCGGCTGAGGTGCCCAGATGGGAGGTCAGTGCGAACAGCCCACCCATCCACAGGATGAGACCAATGACGTGAAATCCTCTAAGCCAACCGAGATCTATCATGATAAACACCGTCAAGTTCGAGCAGCGTGAATCGTCGAGCGAAGTCTAACAACGGACACGTAGATAGCAACGAACCTGAGTGCGCGAGGACCCACGATGGCGAATCAACTTGTCGATCTCATCGAGCAGGCAAAACAAAACCCGACGCGCGAGCATCTCGAGGAGATGTGGCGCGCGGTCTTTTTGAGGAAGGCCTGGTATCTCGTCCCGGCTCGCGAAGAGGTGGGCCCGAATCGGCCGATGGTGCTGTCGACGGATAACGGATTCTGGCTGCCCGCCTTCACCAACGTCCGCAACTACCGGCAATTCGCCTCGGAGGTCGGCCGCGAATCCGACGACGGCGAGATGCACGGGCTGATGCTCGATCCCGGCGAGGCACTCTCGAAGATAAATGAGGTCGACGAGGCCCTGGACGGCGTTGTGTTTGATGCCGGGACGGCCCATCCGTTTCGTGCGCCGCTGGAGGCCCTGCAGGCCTACGCCGAACGGTTCGATGTGCCGCTTTCTGGCGAAGATGAGAGGGGTGGGGAGTTCGAACGGGTCTGAGAATTGCTTGTGATAGAGATGACTTAGAACTACAATTTCGGCGCGACACGTCTGAAAGAAGCTCGAACGGCTGACATCGTTCGGTAACCAATTTTGTCGTTTCGTAGAGGAGTATCCGTGGCGAACGAGACCATTCTGGTCGTGGACGGCGATGCCCGCAGCCGAAAGGTGCTGGAAGTAAGTTTTCGTAAGGCGGGATACCGGGCCGAAGTCACCGATACCCTCGCCGGTGCGAGGGCGATTCTATCGGAGACGGAGCCGGATCTGATCGTCAGTGATACGGATCTGCCCGACGGGGACGGGTTCGCGTTCTGCGCCGACCTGCAGAAGGATCCTCAGTTGGCGCGTGTGCCCTTTCTGTTTGTCACAGACGACTCGTCGCTACCGCGGCGGGCCGAAGGGCTCGAGATCGGGGCGGACGATTATCTGACCCGGCCGTTTTTCGTCAACGACGTCATCGAACGGGTTGAGATCCTCCTGCGCGAACGGAGCCGTGATCTCATCAAAGGGGCGGAGGTCGACGAATACGAGGGGACTCTGTCGGAAATTACGATGATCGACCTCCTCCAGACGATCGATGTGGAGGAGCGCACGGGAACGATCACGTTTACCCGTGAAGATCAGCAGGCGGCGATGAGTTTCCGACACGGCGAGATCACCGATGCCGTATGCGGCAAACTCCAGGGGGAAGAGGCCGTCTATCGTCTGATGCTGTGGCCCTCCGGTGAGTTCCGGGTCCGGTATCAGGAGGAGATCCAGGGCGCCGACTACATCGACAAGTCCATCGACGAGCTGCTGTTGACGGGCATCGAGCGATTGGAGGCCTGGGATGCGTTGATCGACGAAGTTCCGTCGCTGGACCGGGTCTTCGATGCAGACTACTCCCGGCTGCCGCAGCTCCTGGAGACGGTTCCCCAGGAGGTCGCGCGTGTGGTGCGACTCTTCGACGGATATCGAACCCTGCAGGATGTCATCGATGACAGTCCGGTCGGCGACGTGGAGTCGCTGCAGATCATCCGGAGACTGCACGAAGACGGCTTCCTCGAGGATGTCACGCCCGAAGACGAGCGCCGGGCGGTGCGCGAGGAGAGCCACCTCGCTGAATGGCTCGAGCAGCGCGAGAAATCCGACGATCGTTTCGGGCGTGATGAACCGACCTCCCCCGGGATGCCCGGTAGCGACGAAGATGAAGGTGAGACCCCGCCGGAGATCGAAGAGCCCACGGAATCGACGGGATCGATGGCGGAGAGTACGGAACCGCGGCCGTCACCCGGTCCGATGGCCTCGGAGACCGACGAAGAGGGGGGCACTCAGCAAGAGTCCGAGCCGATGGCCGGTCTGGCGGATGCTCTCGCAGATGAAATGGCCGGTGAATCCCTCTCTGATGCCCTGGACGAAGCCGCCGGGGATGTCGGCGAGGCCGAAGCCGGCGGTCAAGTCACCGAGCCCGAGCGCCCCGGCGCGCCCTTCGACGAATCGGAGGAGTCCGATGTTCGCTACGATGCTCAACGAACGGCGGACGAACACGAGCAGAGGCGCCGGCGCACCGAAGAGTCTGCCCGGAAGGAGAGCGGCCGCGAGGATCGACCGGGACAGACGGAAGGGTCCCGGCCGGAGACCGGATTTGTACGGGATGCCGAGACCAAGGAATATCAGGAGGATTTGGCGGCTGCCGAACGACGACGTCGACGCGAAGAGGCTCGTCAGTTGACCCGCCAGAAGCATGAGTCCGAAGAAGAGGAACAAACGACCGAAGAGCCGGCCCGCGGAGCTCCGCAGATGCCCGGGGCGCGGGAGGCCAGGCCTGGCGGCCCGGAGCAGCGAGGCTCCCAGGAGGGGCAACAGCGGGATCGCCAATCGACCCCGCGGGCCGTCCCGACTGCACAGGATGCCGACCAAGAGTCGACCCCGGAACGGCGAACTGACACGGGCGGCGACACCGAGCCGGCCGATCCCGAAGAGCGGTACCACCGCCCGGAGGGAGAGACTGCGCCAATGCAGCCCGTCGAGGTCTCGCCGGAACAAGAAGAGCAGATCCGTGCCGCGACCGAACGGCGTCGCGAGCAGGCTAAAAAGTCCGAAGAGACTCACCAGCCGCAAGGTGAAATCCCCGATATCGAGCGGGTATCCGAGAACGGGGAGATCATTCGCGCCGAGTACGACCTGTCGGCGCCCGAGGATGAAGAAATCGATGCTCATGAGGTCGAGGCGCGGGCCGGAGCGAGTACGACCCGCGAGGGGATGGCATGGCGAGAGGAGCCGGACGAATCGGCGGATACGACCGTTGAGTCGCGGCCAGCCCCCGAGCCGGAGGGATCGGAACCGCCCGCCGAACCGTCGACCGGAGTCGAGGAGGCCTCCGAGCCCGCCGAGGCCCGCGCGGAGGTGACCGAACAACCGTCCGCTCGGGCGAAGCCGGAGATTCGAAAAAAGGAGAGTGCCCCATCGGAAGATGTTCGATCCAAGGAGCCGGCACCCGAACCCGAGGAGACCGAAACCGCCGAGAGCGTACCGAAGGATCGAGGCGTCGAGGATGACGACGTCGAGGAGAACGATGTCGAGCAGACGCCCGAGGTCGATGAACAAGTCGAAGAGACCCCAGAAGAGTCAGAAGACGAAGAGGAGACGGCGGTAGTCGATGATCCCGCCGAGGCCTTTTTCCAGCAGGCCGGTGAGGACGAACTCGAAGAGGGGTGGGACTTCGACGAAGACTACGAAGAGTCCGGGGGTATCCAGACCTGGCACTACGGCGCGATCGCTGCCGCCGTGCTGGCGGCTGGAGTCGTCCTATGGGTGGCCACGCCCTTTGGCGGCAACAGCGGCGAAGGGAGTAGCTCGGATCAGAAAGCCGAAGCCGTCGAAGCGGCTGAAGGAGCTGCGGCTGCCAAGGCCGACGAGTCGGACGAAGATTCCGGATTGACGGAGAGTCAAGCACGCGGTCGATCCGAGACGCTCGCCCGGAGTTCTGTCGACGAAGCGACGACGCTCGCCCAGGTCCTCGGCGGAACGGATCCGCTGCTCGCCGGTGGAGCCGATGCGGGCATGGCGGCTCCACCTCGGCCCGATGCCGGGGCCATGGCGAAGGCCGATGCTCAGGAGACCGAGGAGCAGACCGACGACGAAGGGGCCGGGCCCTCTCAACAGCAGGTCGCCGCCCAGGGCCAGGAAGCGACCGGGCAGGGGGCGCAACAGCAAGGAGGCGGCTCGCCTCAGCCGGATCCGACGCAACAGCGGGTCCAGCGCGCCAGTCAACTCGTCAACGGGGGGCAGTACGACCAGGCGTTGCGTCTGCTTCGACAGCTCCGCAAAGAGATTCCCGGAAACTCACGGGTTTCGACGCTGTACTTGCAGGTGGCCTCCGGGTATCAGACCGGCGGGAATCCCGATCAGGCCCGAGAGGTCTATCAGGAATACCTGAACACCTGGCCGTCGGGCCAGATGGCCGGCGAAGTGCGTTCCATCATGCAGCGTCTGTAACGATCACGGCGACATCCCCATGCTGATTCTCACCGTCGAGTCGAGTTGCGACGAGACATCGGCGGCCGTCATTGAAGACGGCCGCCGCATTCTTTCAAACTCGGTTGCCAGCCAGATCCCGGTCCATCGCCGCTACGGCGGTGTGGTGCCCGAAATTGCCTCGCGCAATCACATCCGCGATATCCACGGGGTCGTCGACCGTGCGCTCAACGAGGCCGGGGTCGAATTGACCGACATCGATGGCGTGGGTGTTACCGAGGGTCCGGGCCTGGTCGGCAGCCTGCTGGTCGGTCTCGAGACGGCAAAGGGGATCGCGTACGCGGCCGATCTGCCCTGTGTGGGCCTCAATCACATCGAGGGTCATCTGACGACCGTTCTCATGGATCTGGAGGACGTCGACGTCCCCGATTTTCCGTACGTGGGGCTTGTCGCCAGCGGCGGCCATTCGGATCTCTTTCTGGTCGAAGACGTCGGCGAGTACCGTCGACTTGGAGAGACGCGAGATGACGCCGCCGGAGAGGCCTTCGACAAGGTCTCCAAGATGATGGGCCTGGGATATCCAGGGGGCGTCGAGATCGACAAGAGAGCCGCGAACGGAGACCCCGAGGCCGTCGATTTCCCTCGCCCGATGTGGACGCGCGAGAACTTCGATGTGTCGTTTGCCGGGTTGAAGACCGCTGTCTATCAGTACCTCGACGCCGAGGGCGTCCCGGACGACGAACAGGGAATCGCCGATGTCTGCGCTTCGTTTCAGCAGGCCGTCGTCGATGTTCTGGTCTTCAAGACCGTCGAGGCAGCCAAGGAATGCGGGGTCGACCGCATCGTCGTCTCCGGCGGTGTGGCGGCGAACTCACGGCTTCGTCGAGATATGCGTGAGGCGGCCGACTCCGAAGGGATGCGTCTGTCGGTCGCTCCGCCGCGGTTGTGCACCGATAACGCCGCCATGCTGGGACCGATTGCTCACCACTATCTGGAGCGGTCCAGCGGCAGGTTTGAGGGCCATCGGCTGCAGCCGCGATGCAATGTGCGTCTCGGGGCGCCGTCGTGACCCGTCTCGGAGGCCGGCCCAGTTACGATACCGATGCTCAGGGGAGATTCAGAAGACCGAGTCGTTGGATTCGCGTTTGATGGGCTCGGCCTCGATTTTGCCGGTGACGACGACCTCGGGCAGACCGCCGATCTGCTCGAGGGTCAAGGGGGTGCGAGGGGTGACGAGTTTGACGGTTCCGGCGTAGGTACCGAGGACTACCAGAAAACTCACAAGCGTCACCAGCGTGTCGACCGCGGTCATCGCCAGAAGGAGAATGATGAACGCCGCGCAGATGCCGATGATGCCCATGACCCCGAGGTCGCGCAGAAAGAACGCGGCCGTATTTCCGAGCGCCAACGAGATCGCAAGAGGAATCGGATCGAAATACTCGCGGTCGACGCCCATGGCTCGACCGATAAAGAAGACGGTCACCGTTTGGACGGCCGCGGAGAGGGCGTAAAACGTGGCCGGGGTCCATGCCAACAGACTCGTCACTGCCGGAACCTCCATAGAAAATCGGCGATCGCCTCGCTGTTCGATAGCCCGAAGATGGCGACAACGATAACAGCGATGACGAGCAATTCAGCTACGTTTGGAAACATGTCGATCTCAGTTCGAAGCAGGTCATCATCCGGGGCCGATCATCACGAGAATATCGTAGATGGCATGGGTATAGACGACGACGGCGAATCCACGCAAATGATAGATCAATGCCAGAAGACCGCCGGCGAAGAATCGAAACAGAAAGGACTGCATCGCAAAGTCGTCGCCCATCGGTCCAATGTAGTGGACGCCACTGAAGACGAGGCTCGAGGCGACGACGGCGGTCAGGGCGGCCACCCAGGTTTTCCAGCCCAGCGCCTTGCTTGCGACCCAGAACAGACCGCCCATCAGGGCCACACGAAAGACGATTTCTTCATAGATCCCGGCGCCGAGGCTCAGCACGAGAATGTCGACGAGTTCGCGCTGGCCGCCGGCACCGGCCGCAAACGGGAGATCCTGAAGGCCGAGTTGTTGCATCAACAAGATGACGGTCGTTCCGAGCAGCGATGCGTACAGCGTGCTCTCGGCGACGACCCAGGGCCACACGCGGAGTTTGAATTCCCCGCGCTTACGCATGACAAAGACCGCGGCCACAAAGGCGACGAGCAGGCCGACGTTGATGACGAGGTAGGTGCCGAGCTCTCCGTCGGCGGCGAGGAACAGGAGGTCGGTCATGAAGTCGACCCCGTTGCGCACGCCGCCGGTCAGAAGAATACCGACTTGATAGACAACGAAGAGAGGAAGCACCAACAACGTGGCCGTATAGGGCTCGCTGCTGCGCTTGAGATATCGTCGAATGGACGTCTTCATAGGCTCGCTCGTCTACCAGCTACTTCGATGACCGCACCATAACAACACGATGATCGATGAGAAATATTCTATCGCAGGGGCGGTCGTAGTCGTGGGAGCGTTGATCGTGGTCGCGGCATGCGGGCCCGATTTTACGCCGGCCTGGCGCGTCGACAAGTATCGGATCTTGGCGGTCAAGGCCAATCCAGTGACGCTCAAGGAGGACGAAACGGCGACGCTTTCGGTGTTGGACCACGCGCCCGATGGTGTCGACGCGACCTATTCATGGAGTTGGTGCCCGCTGCGGACGTCGGCCTCGAATAAATTCGAGTGTCCCTTCGATGCGCTTCAGCGTGCACTGGAGGAGGCCGACGGTGAACCAGCTCCCAGCCTCGATCCCGAGCAATTCGATCTCGGGAGTGGTCCGACGGCGGGTCTCGAATACCCCGGCACCCAGGAGCAAATCCTTGGCCTCTGCCGGGCGATCCAGCAGGCGGTGGCTGAGGCGGGCCAGGGTTCACCGATCGCGTCGCTCCTTCCGACGGTCAACTGCGACCGGGGTTTTGATGTGACGGTGCGACTCGAAGTTCAGACCGACACCTACGGCGACCGTGTCGTCAGCAAGGAGTTAACCCTGTTTACCGGCTCCGACCAGGTCAATGAGAATCCGCGGCTGACGAACCTGTCGATTCGCGTCAAGAGACCCGGTGACATTCCCAAGGTCGTCGATCGACTCGATTGGGTCGACTCCCGTGAGACCCCCAGGGAGGACCAGTGGTACACGATGCCCGTCGACGAGCCGACCCCGGTCATTCCCGGCATTCCCTTCGAGATGCTCGCTGAAGTCAATCCGGACTCCGTCGAGACTTGGCGTCCGCCGGCGCCGGCCGGCTCCGACCGGGAGACTCTTCCGCCGGAACGCGAAATCCTCACCTTTAGCTGGTATGTGGTCGCCGGAGACATCGACCGAGCCAATTCCATCTTTCGCGAAGATCTGAACACTCTGGATGTCGCCGGCGGAAATACGTGGAATGTCAGTCGACCCGTCGGATCCCCCTGCCCACCACCCGAGCAGGGGGAGTCCGAGGAGGTCTCCCGGCGATGTGATCGGCCCATCTGGGCGTTGGTGCGGGATGGACGTCTGGGACTCGACTGGGTCGAACGAGAAGTGCGCATACTCGATCAGCAGACGGGGGACTGAATCGTGCAATCGGCGAGACAACATGCACAGTGGGTAGGCCGACTTCTGGGTGTCCTTGTGGTCGTGGTGTGCGGTGTATTTCCCGCGGCCGGTGCTGCCCAGGGAAACACGGGAGCCAGCCAGACCGACGATCGACAAAAGGCGCGGGAGCTGACCGAACCGCCGAAACTCGTCGAAGAGGTCAAGGCGACGTACACGGACCGGGCTCTCGAGGAAGGCGTCGAGGGCGCGGTCCAGCTCAAGATCCGGATCACCAAAAAGGGGAATGTCGATCGGGTCGAAGTCGTCGAAGGGCTCGGCTACGGGCTCGACGAGTCGGCGGTCGAGGCGGTGAAACAGTTCAAGTTCAAGCCCGCCGAAATCGACGGTAAACCCGCTGCGGTGGTTCTGAACTTCAAAGTGAGATTCAGTCTGCCGAAACGCCCCGCGACTCTTCGTGGGCGCGTGCTGACAGCCGACAATGGACGCGGACTGGAAGGGGTCGTCGTCGAGGTGGAGTACCTGGGCGACGACTCCGTGACGTCGTCTGAGGCTCGGGCGACCACGGATTCAGAGGGTCGCTTTGTGTTCGAGGAATTGCCCGCGGGTCCCTATCGCGTCGCGGTCGAGCCACCGTCATTCCGGCCCAGCGAGTCGCGCATTGAACTCTCCTCCGGTGAGACCGTCGACATTCAGTTCTCGGTCGAAGCCAAGCCCGTACGACTGAGCGGGGTGGTCAAGGAAGCGGGCACCCGCGATCCGATCGCCGGCGCCGAGGTCGTGATCCGCGACCCGGAGAGCGGGGAGGTCGAACGGCGGCTCTACACCAAAGAGGGCGGCCGATTCGCCGTTCGAGGGCTCGAATCCGGGGACTGGACCGTCGATGTGCGTGCTCAGGGATACCGACCGGAGAAGTTCGAAGAGACGGTTCGCGACGACGAAACTACGCAGGTCACCTATTACATCCGAGCCGAATACTACGACGATTTCTCGGTCTCGACGACGGCAAAGCGCGAGCAGGAGTCGATCAGCAGAAAGACGATTCAGCTCGAGGAGATACGGCGAATTCCGGGGACGGCCAACGATGCGGTCCGGGCCGTTCAGAATTTGCCCGGTGTGGCACGCCCGGCCTTCGGGGGTGGGCAGATCATCGCCCGGGGGTCGACGCCGAATTCGACGGCCACGTTCCTGGAGGGCGATGAAATCCCGCTGATCTATCACTTTCTGGGCGGTCCGGCCGTCATCAGCTCGGAGATGATCAAGGCGGTCGATTTCTACCCGGGCAACTACCGGGCCCGGTACGGGCGCGCGCTTGCGGGCATCGTCAACCTGCAGACCCGCGAGCCGAAGACCGACCGGTTCCACGGCTTCGCCGAGATCGACGCCCTCGATGTGACGGCTCAGGTCGAAGGACCCATCTCCGACGAGGTCTCGTTTGCGGCCTCGGCGCGCCGTAGCTACATCGACGCCATTTTGCCGGCCGTGCTGCCCGAGGATTCCGTCGATCTGGGCGTTGCGCCTCGTTACTACGACTTCCAAGCCTGGCTGAACTGGGACCCCAACGACAACCACACGCTCAAATGGTTCGTCTACGGATCGGACGACCGATTCGAAGTTCTGTTTGACGAGGACGAACCACAGGGGAATGCACAGGTGCAGTCGACGTCATTAAACCTGAACAACTCCTTTTACCGCGGTCAGTTCCAGTGGGAGTGGCGGCCAGATTCCGGCGAGGTCGAGAATGATTTTATGGCGTCATTCGGCGTCAATGACTTCGGGTTTCGGGCCGCCTCCAACCTTTTCTTTCAGCTCCAGTTCAACCAGTTCCAGTTTCGCAACGACTTTCGCTGGGACTTCTCCGAAAAGGCGAATTTCAACGCGGGACTCGATATTCAGGCCGGGTGGGCTGATTTTTCGGCCCAGTTCCCGCGCTCAAGCGAGGGGGCGGGTGGAAGCCCCGGGCCGAATGTCGGCGAGTCCGGGGCCGTCGCTCGCGGCCAGGATTCGACGGTCTACTACCCCGCCGTGTACGCGGAACTCGAGCTGATGCCCGTCGACGGGCTCAAGATCATTCCCGGCGCCCGGGTCGACTATTACAACAATGTCGACGAGTTCGCCGCCAGTCCTCGGCTCAATGCTCGGTACGCCATCAGTGACATGGTCACCGTCAAGGGAGGGGTCGGCCTCTTCAACCAGCCTCCAAACCCCGGGGCAACCGACGACACCTTTGGCAACCCGGATCTGACCTACGAGGAGGCGACTCAGTACTCGGCGGGCGTCGAGATCGAGCCGCTGGATTATCTGACGATCGACACGACGCTGTTTTTTCAGTCATTGGACGACTTGGTCCGAAATACCGACCGCGTGACGGTCGACGAGTCGAGCGGTGAGGCCGCGCCGCTGGTCTTTGACAACCGAGGGGAGGGGCGTGCCTGGGGATGGGAGCTGTTGATTCGTCATGCGCCGGCAAACAAGTTCTTCGGCTGGCTCGCCTACACCTTGAGCTGGTCGCAGCGACGCAACGAAGGGCAGTCGGAATGGGAGCCCTTCGAATTCGATCAACGCCACAACCTCACACTGGTCGCCGGATACAATCTCCCCTGGAATATCGATATATCGGCGCGGTTTCGCGTGGTCAGCGGCAACCCTCGCACGCCCGTCGTCGACAGCGTCTACGATGCCGACAGCAATGATTATCTGCCCGTCAATGGAGCCACAAATTCGGTGCGCGAAAGCCCCTTTCATCAACTCGATCTCCGCATCGACAAGACCTTCGTCTTCAACAAATGGAAGCTGGGCATCTACCTGGACATCATAAACGTCTACAACGCGACGAATCCCGAGGGGCGTCAGTACAACTACGACTTTACCGAATCGGCACCGCTGCGAGGACTCCCCATCATCCCGACCCTGGGTATCAACGCCCGCTTCTGACGGTATCGCCCTGCTCGGTCCGGCCGGGAATGGACGACGGGGCGCCAAACGTCTAGACTAACAGGATGTCGAACGGCTCTTTCGAGCCAGGAGTCAACGTGTCCGATCTTCGCCACATACTGCTCGGGGCGAGCGTGGTCCTTGTGAGCGCATGGGGCATCTGCGGATGCAACCTGCCCCCGCTGCCGAATGGGCCGCAGGTCGGTACGGTCTGTGATCCCGGCCAGCCAAATCGGTGCGTCTCCGAGGGGTTGGAGCGGTGCAATGAGCAGGGGAGCGGCTACGAGGTCACCGAATGCGGAACCAACGAGAGATGCTCGAACGGCGCGTGTCAGCCGATCCAAAACGAGTGTGAAAGCGACCTGCCCTTCAGCCTTTCCGGGGCCGACATGTCCTCGGGACCCCGGGGAAATCTCGCACTTCGGATCAATTCGTCGGACGATCTGCCCGAGGTGTCGGAGGCGTTGACCCTGGAAAACTGTAGCGTCTCTCCGATCACGGTGGAGGCCGCTCGTATCCAGGGCGCCCACGCCGCCCATCGGTACGAGCCGTGGTCGGTCGCTGACGGGGACTCGCTGGCCGGCACCGTCGTCGGCCCTAGGGAATCGCTCCAGTTCGATTTTACCCATTCGCCGCGCTTTGGGTTTTCGCTTGAACCGGCGACGTTCCATCTGAAGGTCGACGCCGGTTTCCGTCTGAAGGTCCATTCCGGGTGGACCCAGGAGTTCGACATTGAACTGCAGCCCGACGTCTCCTGCCTGACGAGTCCTCCGACGGTCGACGCGGGGACGTTGGAGGTCGACGCAGATGCACCGACACGTGTGGAAATACCGATCCGAAACTGTGGAAATGTCGACCGCCAGATCCGTCTTCCGTCCTTGAAGGACCACGACGGGTTGGACCTGAGCTGGGTCGACCAAACCCCGGGGGATGAGGGGGCGATTCGAGGATACGACGCCGTGAACGTGCCGGCTGGCGAATTGCAGAAGCTCGCCCTGGACGTATCCAAGGTCGAGACCGGCTACCGGGAAGTGCCACTGACCTTTCGGGTCGTCGAACGAGCCGACGGTCGGGAGATCGAAGATCCGACGACGCGTCTGGAAGTGCAGGCCGATGAGCTGAATTGTGATTCCGGGTTCGGGCAGCCGACGGTTCATCTCCGCCGGGCCCCGGATTCCGACGCCTCGGGATCGGAGCCGGGGGCGTCCGATTGGGCGGAGCGGTTGGAGGGTACGGTCGAGCCGTTCCAGACCGTCGACATGCATGTCGAGACACACAATGACGTGCGCGTGCAGTTGGTCGAGGCGCCGCGAGGAAGTGCCGCGCGGATTTCATCAAAACAGGCGGAGGATCACTGGAACATCGTGCCCGATATCGTGGGGACCTATCGAATTGTCGTCTGGCCCTACAATGACTACGGGGCGAAGGGATGTTCCGAGCGTGAAATAAAGATCGAGGTCGCCCCGGAGGCCGAACTCCACGCCGAACTCACCTGGGAGACCGCCGGCGACTCGATTCCCGGCGACCGTGGGTACGGCCGCGGGGTCGATCTCAACCTCCATGCACTCAGCTACCTCCCCCCGAGCCAGTTGAGCGGTTGGCATGACCCCGTCGATTGTGCCGCTCGAGGTTGGAACCCGGACCGGCAGTGGGATTGTCGGTACGGAGAACTCAAGTCGACGAGCGTCTCGGGCGTCGGTCCCGAAGTCGTCTCTTATGAGAACGTGCAGGCGGCGATGGTGTTTGTCGCTCGGGTCTGGCATCCATATGGGTTCGACGCTGCCGGCGCGACCTTTCGGCTCTGGGCCGACGGTGAATTGATCTCGGAGACCCCGGTCTCCCGCGTACTCGACGGCGGAATGGGGGCGGTCTGGCACATCGGTGCCTGGAACCGGACCGACCAGAGGTTTTACCTGGTCGATGAAGTCCGCCAGAACTATCCGAAAAAGGCCCGGGTCGACTAGGCGGCCCGATCCGCATTCCTTGCCCGGTGGCGGCCAGCCCTTACGATGTCCCCTCCGACAGTGAGCCTTCCTGCAGATACGACGGCATCAGGGTGCTGACCCCATGGTTTCACCGGTCAAGGCAGCAATCAATGACATTCAGCGAGCCCGCGAGATCGCGGGGGTTCTGACCAGCCACGGCTTTCAGGCCTTCGCCCGCAGCGCCGGGCTGGGTCGATTCGTCGAGGACGACGACGAGGGGCTTCTCGAATTCGAGACGGGCGGAGATCTGGTCCCCGAAGAGGATCGCTCCGAGGTCGCCGTCCGGTTTCGCAACGTCCTGGAGGATCTGGGACCGACCTTTGTCAAACTGGGACAGGTCCTCTCGACGCGTCCCGATATCATGCCGCCGGAGTTCATCGATGAACTCCAGAAGCTGCAGGACCAGGTCCCGCCGCTGGCATTCGACGAGATCGTCGATCAGATCGAGGACAAGCTGGGCGACGATATCGACACCCTCTTCAGTTCGGTGCAGGAGAAGCCGCTGGCGGCGGCGAGCATCGGGCAAGTCCATCGGGCCCGGACCCATGATGGCAGAGTGTGCGTGATCAAGGTCCAGCGACCGGGGATCCTCGAGAAAATTCAGTCCGATCTGGACATCCTCTATTACTTGGCACGGTTTCTCGAAGCGACGATCGAGGAGCTGGAACTGTATACGCCCACGGCGATCGTCGAGGAATTCGAGACGGCGATTCTCTCGGAGCTGAACTTCGAGCGTGAGGCCAGAAACATGCGAGCGTTCGGGGAGAACTTCGCCGACGAGCCCCGTGTACGGGTCCCCGAGGTCTATCAGGATCTGACCTGCCGAGAGATCCTCACCATGGAGTTTGTGCAGGGGACGAAGCTGGGCAAGGTCGAGGGGGGAACACCCAGAGCCGAGCGGGTGCTCGAGACGCTGCTCGATGCGATGGTCGAGATGGTTCTGTACGATGGGTTCTTTCACGGGGACCCCCATCCGGGCAACATGATCGTCGAGGATGACGACACGCTGGTCTTCATCGATTTTGGTCTCGTGGGCAGTCTCTCGCCCAGCCAACAAGACGATCTGATCGACCTCGTCTTGACGATCCTGACCGGCGACGAAGACGGGATCGCCCGGACGCTGTTGCGGATGGGGTATCCAGTCGGCCGGGTGAACCTGCGTCAGTTCAAGGCCGACATCACCGAGCTGCGCGACGAGTATCTCTTCTCGAACCTCGGAGAGGTCAACGTCTCGGAATTCGTGCAGCAGGCGATGGACACCGCTCAGCGCCACCGGATTCGTCTGAACGCCAACTACGCTCGGCTGACCAAGGCCGCCATGACCATCGAGGGGATCATGCGCCGGCTGAAACCGGACCTCGACATCATGGAGACGGGGATGCCCTACGCCCGAGAACTCGCCATGCACCGGTTCTCGGCCAAGAACGTCGTCAAGGGCATCATGAACTCGGCAATGGGATTTTCGGGGTTTGTTCAACAGGTCCCCCAGCAGCTCGATCAAGTGTTGATGGACCTGGAGGGGGGTAATCTTGAGATCACCGTCCGGAACGAGTCGCTCGATGAACTGGGTGACTCTCTGAACATCCTCGGCACCCGTCTGTTTTTGGGGGTGATCGCCTCGGGAATGGCCATCAGTGCCACGCTGATTCTCCGACAGTACGAGCTTCAGATCTTCGGGATCTCGGGCATGACTCTGATCGGGATCGCCATGGTACTGCTGGCTGTGACCTTCTTCTGGTGGGCGCTCGGCTGGCACCTGCTCGGGGGAACCAGCGGTGGCAAGATCCGTCTCAGCCCGATCCTGCGGCTGCTGCGCCGCGATTGACGGGACCTCCGTTTGGTTTGTCCGGGGGCATTCTGTGTCGAAGTTTGAAGGACACGGATGTAATAAACTCAGCCCCGGACCCGCGCGAGTTTTGTGCGAAACGCTCGCCATGGCGGGTCCCGGCGTCACCTGGACGGGATCATCATGCGACACTCTCGGTGGGTCTTTGCGTTGAGCGCGAGCATCCTATTCGCGTCTTTGGTCGGGTGTACGGCCATGCAGGAATTCTCATCTTCGCCGGACGGTAAAGGCGATGCGGTCCGCAACGCCTCGGGCGAAACCGACCAGGAGGGTAATCAGAAGGTCTACGATGCCTGGCCGATGCAAGACTACGTGTTGGACGACACCGAAAGCCTCGTGCTCAAGGTTCGGCCCTCGGCCTGGTCGACCATGCGGAATCGGTTGGAATTGATCGGCGGCTCGGTCTCCGACACGGCATCCGGATGGGTCGCGTCGCACGTCGGTCGCGAGATTCAACTCGAGGCACTCGACCCCGACCGTGCCGCCTACCTGATGGTCGAATCACCGGCCCATACTCCATGGATGACGTGCATCGATGCCGGGTTACCCTGTCCGGCCCTCGGTTCCCCCGCGCCGCTTTGGGGGCGGCTTTTGGTGCCGGCCCAGCGTGGGCGAGTCGAGGCGCTGGCCGAAAGTCTTCGCCAGCATCTGGGAGCACCTGAGCGGTTCCGACTCGTGTCGCATGAATCGTACGTGCGCGCTGAGTTTGTGATCGGCGAGTGGATGGAGCTTGGCTGGAGCAAAGCGCTGGACGACCGGGCTCGTTATGACCCGGACGCCCGAGGGGTGCGCGAGACGCCGGCCAAACAGGCCTTCATGACGCACGATGGAGCCGTGGCGGTCTACGGAGGGCTCCTGCAGTTCCATCAGATAGAACGATACATCAAGAGTGTCGTCTGGTTTCGATCGGTTCGGAGTTCATCGCAGAGTCAGGGCTGGTCGCTTGCACTGAAGGCGAATCCGGGTGACTTCAACACCGATTCGCAGCGGCAGAGGCCGGCTGATTTCGAAGACCTCGCCATACTGGTCGACGGTGGGACCGAGGCCACTGGAATTCGGGTCGACATGGCGGCAACGCGTACGCGGGCGGGGCGAACTGCTGTGGACGAGGGCGTGACGCCGTCGTTCCCAACCGATGAACTGAACTCGCTCGTCGGGGTCCTCCGCGAGATGACGTCCGGACCGGTCCAAGGAATGGTCGAGGATGTCGCCGGCCGTGTCGATGATGTAGCCGGTCAGGCGACGGTACGACGCGTCTCGGCGGGCGGTGAAACCTGGGCCGGCCTTCGGCTGGAGTTGGGAGGGAACTCTGAAGAGGCGGTGGCGCCCATCGAATTGCCCGGCGAAGCCCTCACGCTGAAACAACCCGACCGTAATTGTCTGACCCGGGGAGCGGATGTCGTTCGGCCCACCATGTCTACGACCCTGGACAGCTCCGGGGATTTCGTGCGCATGGCCAACGCAGTAACCGCCGTGAGCGGGCAGTTCGAGCGCCGCATGACCGAATGCGCGGGCTCCGAGGTAATCGAGCAGGAGCGTATCGCATGGGCGTCGGCTGCCTTCGATATGTGGCGTGGTCTGTTGGCGTGGCGGTCCGGCAGCACAGAATGGTCCAACCGCCTCGTAGGCCGGGCCTGTGACTCGGGCCTCGCGTGGGCCTGTGACGTCGACCGAACGATGTGGCCCTGGGTCGACTCCGGCCCGCCGACCGCCACCTCGGAGTGACGTCGACGGATGCGGATTCTAAATCCTGTAGGCGACGCCGATGCCACCGATGATGCTCGATGCGTCGGGGATCTGCACGCCGATCCAGGCGTCGACCTGAAGGGTGTCGGTGAGCCGATACATGACGCCCCCATCCGTGTAGATGCCGATGTCCTGCTCCGGGGGCAGGATTGCGTACAGTTCCCAGTAGGCGTCGAGATCATCGATGATCCCGATGTTCAGGCTCATCCCGCCCGAGGTCTCGAACCCACGGTTGCCATCTCTGTCTTCGATGTTGGCGACTCCCAGATTGAATGTCAGTGAGAGGGGTTCTCCCGCAGTGAGATCGAGCAGCGCGTTGACCCCCCCGGACACGGCGACGTCGCTGGACACCTCGTTGGCGGAGACGTACGGAAGCACTCCCAGTGAGACCATGTCGCTGAGCTGGGCTCCGACCTTTCCGCCAAGTGTCACATCGGAGACCGGAGAAACATCGGTGGCGGTGGCCGCGTTGCCCACGCCGTCGACGCCCAGGGCATTTACTCCAAGGCGAAGCTCGAATAACTCGACGACCCCGTATCTGGCGACGATATTGAGCGGGTCGAAGCTGGTCTGTTGATCCATCACGTCGAACGACGCGCCGGCTTCGAGTTGGAAGGACTGGGGTGGCAGAACAACACTGCTGTCGGTGAATCCGGGTCGGTCGCTGGCGACGACGTCGAGATCGTCGTCGATGGTATCTTCATCGTCGCTCGTCTCTGCAGGCTGTTCCTCCGCCGGCGCCGACGCATTCGATTCGTCGGCTGGCTCCTCCTGGGCCGCGATCGGCTGAGCGAGCAGCAAGACCGAAAGTGCACTCAGGGCGGCGACAGACCAGCACGGGCGAGCGTTCGAAATCGTCAGCATGGGCATCACTTCTTTCGAGGGTCATCAACCAAGAGCATTCGACCATCACGACCGTACTGCGCTCGAGTCCGTTGTCAAATTGGCGGACGGTAAGGTGTTGACACCTCGGCGGGTTCGTCGATTTTTTTGATATCAGCCTCCCCACACAGGAGAAGTCATGAGTGGTCAGCAAGGACAGCCGGAAATCGATGCGGAACTTGAACAGGCGCTTCAGGAATGGAACGAGCTGTGGGATCGATTCGAGTCCTCGGATCTAGATCACAAGTTTGAATTGGCCGACCGGCTGGTCGACAGCGGTGAGGACTTCGACCCGGAACACGTGTTTGAGTTCGCCAACCGTCTGTGGACGGCATGCGAGACGGCCGAGGATCGCAGTCGGTATCGAGAACTACTCGAAAAGATGCGAGCCGAACGGTCCGACGCCGTCAAACCGGAGCTCGCCAGGCTCCAGTGGCGCCTGGTCCAGGCATATCTGGTCGATGGAGTCTCTCCGCCGCCCGAAGAGATCGCAATTCTTCCGGCTCTCTTCCACCAGAGTCCCGAGGTCGTCGCCGCGGCTCTCGATATGGTGATGTACCACGGCGAGGCCGATCCGTTGGTGGAGCCGATGATCGAAGAATGGCCGGGCGTTCGGGACAACCCGGAGCTTCTCGGCGGTAAGTCCGAATATGCGTGGTCCGCGATTACTCTGGCGGTCGGCGAGGCGGTTCGAGATGAAGACGGCACCGACGAACTCTTCGAACGGCTGTCGGAGGTGGTTGACCCCTCGCGTCGAGATGGAATCCGCGAACTTCTGGATCACGCCTCGGTTTCCTCCCGAGTCGAGCCCGAACAGGTCGATGCGGATGTGCCCGACGAAATGATGGATGTCGCCACCCGGGTGGCCGCGGAGCTCTGGGGAACGTTGTTGACGAAGGGGTGGTCACTTTCGACGGCGACATTGGCGTTCCAAGAACTCGAGGCCTTCTATCGGCATCTGGTCGAGGAGGAAGCTCCGCTCGTCTCGCAGGGCCGGCTCGCCTTCTCCGCCACGGCCCCGGCCGACTTTGTGCGCAGCGCTTCGGAACGTCAGTTTCGCGACGGATATCGAGAAGGGATCTTTGTGAAGGTCCTGGGTCGCTGGCTCGACTACCTGGTGGACAGAGGCTTCTTCGACGAGCAGGAATACCGAGAGCTGTTCCCCGAGCTTCCTCGGAGGCTCGCCGAAGCGGTCGAGCCGATTGTCGAAGACTCGAGCGACCCGCGGTTGCGCGAGGGGATTCGCCAGTCCGCCACCGACCTCGCCAAGCGTCCGTAACATCGTCGTCGACGAAGGAGGTCAGTCGTCGAGGTGAGCGCCTCGGTGGCGGTCACGTACCCGTCGTTCGGCCCGGGCGCGAGCCATGTCGCCGACTGCTGTTTTGGCGACCTCCTTCATCTGGCTTTCCACGAATGACGCCAAGATCCCCGAGTCGGAATCGGGGAAGAGCGCGGCGGCGACGCCGGTTGCAACGACCGACGCCACCTCCCCTTCACCTCCGGCGATCGCCGCTTCGCCCGCGAGACCAATCTGATGGGCGAGTTGAGTGCGTTGGAGTTCGTCTTGAGCCAGGCCTGCTTTGATGGCCGTTTCAGCGCCCAGCGAGGTGAGGTCTGCTACGGTGCCGGTCCCCACGGTCATCAGGCTCCATCCGGCGTTGATGACGCTATCATTGAACGCTCGTCGATCTTCATGTTCTTCGGCCTCGTCGATTGCTTCGGCGAGGATCGCCGAGGCGCCGGCCCGCACGGGGTCGTCCTCGCGGGACCGGGTCGGGTCGAGTCCGAATTGCCGGAACACCGATTCGCGGGCGATGGCAAAGTCGGCCCGGGTCAGGATGTCGCCGTCCTCTGACAGCCCCCCGGAAAACGAATCTGGCTTCTCAAAGGCGCTGCGTCTCGCCTCGTCATCGAGTTCGTCCAGATGATTCAGTTGTCGCCCGAGCGCCTCTTTCAAGAGCCGGTCTGCGCGGTCGTAGGTCCCCTCATCGGAAAACCAGCCGTCGATGGTCGGCCCGGGCTCCCCGGCGTGCAGGGAAGCGATCGCGTCTTCTCCGCTGATTCCAGCCAGCGTTCGCCCCAACTCCTCACAGGTGTCTTCCGGGAGCCCAAGGGAGGCGAGTCGATTCGACACGACCCCGGGGTCATTCGATGCACAGGCGACGGTGGCCAGAAAGGTCCGTCTGCTCTCTTTGTTTTGAGCGATGGCTTCGAAGGGACGGCGAGCCACATTGATCGTCTGCCGGGCTCGACCAGCGATCGTGGTCCGAATTCGGGCCGTAAACAAGGATTCCATCTGTCCGGTGAGCTGGGTGACACGCCGGGCGATGTCGTCGGCGGATTTATCGGGAAACCCGGCGGTGAGCGCGGACTCTATCTCCGATGCAAGTCGCTGACGGTTCCCTACCAGCGTGGCGAGGTCCCCGGGGCCCATGTATTTGAGGTGACCGAGTCGCAGGGCATCCGAGGCCTCGTTCCAGCTCGAGGTGGGATCGCGCAGATCCGAGCCAAGGCTTTCAAATAATTCGCCAAATCCCGGATCGTCGGAATCCTGGGATCCGCCGTGGCGGAGCACCGACTGCAGTCGTTCCGACCCGTTCGAACCGACGGGCCATGTGCGAGGCTCGATCTCGGCAGAGGACCTCTCGGCCGCCGAACTCCGGGCCGAGCTACACGCGTCGCTCGAGCGAGATGAGTCGTCGGCGACAGAACGTCGTCGTGCATTCGAATCGATTCGGTCCGCCATCTTTCCCTCCCATGAAGATGCCCATTTAACGGGTTAGAGCGCCCAATCTACCACCGTGACATTCCGTCCGCAACGATCATCGTTGCTGTATGCCTATCGACCAAACTCCACCTGCGGCCAAGCCGACGTTGAGGGTAGCTCGGTCGACGGCGACGGTTTCAATCCGCGAGTCAGTTCCGGGGATGGGCTCGGCGATCTGTTTCCAACCCTCTGTGTCACCCTGGTGCAGGAAGTAACCCGTGGATGAGACCGCCAGGGGTCCCTGAGACGTCAGTTTGCGGTAGCGGACCCCGTCTTCGGCCGCCTTGTCGAGCGGCTTGAACCTCCGCTCCGAAGGCGACCAGCGGACAAAGGAGTCGATGTCTTTGGATGTGTCCGAGATCGCCGCGTAGAGCTCTCCGTCGTGAGACTGTATCCCTCGGACCTGGTTTAGCCCATCGGTCGAAATTTGGCTCCATCGGCCATCTCGAATGCGATAGATAGTCGATGGATCCCGTCTGGCTGGGTTTGTCAGCGGCGAGACGGAGACCCAGATATCACTGTTGTGGGCAGTGACGCTCCGAATTCCCGGACGCTCGCCGTCGGGATCAGCGTTGTATTTGAATCGAAATACGTTGTTGTTTGCCGGATTCCACTTGTAGAGGCCCGCTCCCAGCGGAGCCGGCTCATTCGGGTCGTCTTCGTCCGGGTCGGGCCCGGATCCGCCGAAGAATTGGTTCACCCGAGTAAACCCGAGGATGAACCCGTCCTCGAAGACATCGGCGTCTTCGAGGTACCCGAACTTTTGAGGTGTCGAGTCGGTCGAATCGTCGGATTCGGGCGTCTCAAATTGGCCGGTCGCCCGCCATCCCCGAGAGTGCCACCAGATCTCGAGTTCGCTATCGGGTTGGTTGCGGCGGAACATCGCAGGACCAGCGGCGACCAACCGGGACGTTGCGTCCAGACTGGCTGTCTCGGTCGCCGAATTCCATTGACTCGACGACGGCTGCCACGATCGCATCGACCCGGCATAGCCCCAGAGGTGCCCTTCATTTGCGTGCAGACGCAGGGCCGACGTTTCATTTACCGAGGCGAATGTCCATCGATCCTGGCCGGGTGTCCATGTCAGAACACTCTCCTCAGAGGAGGGTCCAGAGACTTCGAGATACAGTGTATCTCCAGAACTCATGAGGTTTTGCGGGTTTGCACCGAGTGGCCACTGCAACGGCCGATCCATGACGACGCTAACCTCCCGTTGGTCGACGTCGATCTTTGAGATCGTCCCGCGGGAGCCGACTCCGTAGAGGGAGCCGTCGAGGGTGAAGAGACCGCCCTCCATGACGTTGGAGAGTCCCTGCGAAGGGAGGCCGAGCCGTCTCACTTCGGGCCGGTGATTCAGTTCGACGATCGCCGGCTCGACGCCGCCCTCGGCCGGTGAGTTGTAGGGGACTCGCGCGTACAGCTTGCCGTCGAAGGCTGCCCAGGAGTTGTAGCGGCGAAACGATCGGATATTCTCGCCGAGGTCTCTCCAGCTCTGTCCCGTATCGGTCGAGACCTGGAGGGTCGTCTCCTGGTTCGAGAAGTCCGGAGAGACGAGCAGGCCAGCCTTCGCCGTGATGCGGGGCGGGGGACCGAGACCGAAGCGACCTCCGGGCGTGATTCGCTCCCACGTTCCAGTGTCTGTAAGGCGATGCAAGTCTCCTTCAACTCCGGCGTCACCGCCCCTGTTCAATAGAATCAACTGGTCATTGACCGTGTGCAGGGACATCGCGTGGTCGACGTCCGGGAGTGGAATCTTCTGGAACTCGGTGCTCCCACGAGGGCTCTCGAGCAAGTCGGTCTCGAAATCATCGTCGAAGGAGCCCAGGAGATACCGATGATCGTCGGTCTCGGCGTATGTCTCCCCTTCGCCGAATGAACCATCGGTGGCAGCAGCCAGTGGAAGGTCCGAGACGGACTGCCATCTGCCCTCTCCAGTAGTGTAGCGGAATTGTTCGTCCTGAGTGCGGGCGATGACGTTTTCGTCGATGACAGTGACGAGCTCTCCGCCGTAAAAGCCCTCCAGTTGCGTCCATTCTTCGGGTCCACGTTCGATTTCATCAGGGACATCCGGCCACGACCAGGTGTCTCCGTCGCCGGATACATCCGCAGCATCCTCCTTCGACATGTCTGGGTCTGTCTGTGCGTCCGCGTCGATGGAGGCATCCATCGACTGGGAGCCACCCGGAACGTCGCTCTCCGTACACGCGCTGACAGAGAGGAGCCCGGCGGCAGCGAAGGCGACCAGTCGAAACTGTCTGCTCATCGATCCATCCCCATGTAGAGAGATCGGTCTGATGGACTGTGCCACCGAAGCCTAGCAAACCCGACGAGCAGAATAAAAAGAGCCTTACTGTCGGTCTTCACTTCGGGCTGCGGGAGGCGCCGGAAGCCGGGCCAGGGACGGAGGGTGCGGAATGGCCATGGTGGCCAGGTTCAGCAGCCGGCGCATCTGCTCGGGCTGGTACGTCGCGCTCACGTGAGCGTAGTTGCCCTCGGCGCGGCAAGTCAGCCGATCGACCAGGGCGTCCAGGCCGATCAGGTAGGAGCCGGGGATGGCCCGCTTGATCGAATCCCGCATCCGAGGGCAGGCATCGACGAAATCCTGCGCATCGGTGGCAGACGGAAGCTTGAGGTCGACTTTAAGGGTCGGCGCTTCGGGGTCGCGGATCGCCAGCCGGACCGACTCGAATGTCAATGGACGCAGCCCCGGGATGCGATAGCGAAGGCCGGTGGCGCTCAGCAAAGCGATGGTCTGGTCGTCTTCAGCGGTTTCGTGGACGTGTCTCAGGGCCTCGAGCATCGGCGCATCGTCGGATTCGCCGAGCAGGGTGTCCAGCCACTGGTCGCGCGCGACGACCAGGGTCTGATCATCGGCCAGCAGGATATTGCGGTCGTCGCGGTAGCCATCGACATTCGGGATGAGGGCGCGGCGGGGCATGCCGGCGACGGTGTCCCAGGGCGGCGGGTCGGGATACCGGCGGTCCAGGATTTGGCGAATCTCCGGCTTGGAACGATTGTGACGGATCGCCAGGAAGGTCCGCTGAATGTATCGAGGGTTCGAGGACGCCATGAAGAACGAGTCGATGACTCGCGTGGGTTCGACACCGCTCGCATCGGCGAGAATGTGGTAGTCGGGCAGTCGCTGAAGCAGACGTGTGGCTTCGGATTCGTAGGGCTGGCCGCGCAGAGGTTTCATTCGAATCAGCGCCGACATCAGGGCGTTGCCCGGCGCGAATCCGGAGAGATCCGGGAGGTTCGATGGTCCGGCGCGGTCTAGCTCGGGAAGATCCGGCTCAGCCGATGGGGGCCGGTTCGAATCGGCAGGGGTCTCTCCGACGTTTCTCGGTTTCGCGGCGGGTTCATTCGGACGCTCTGCCAGTTGGTTCGACTCGTCGGGTTCGAACGCCTTCTCGAAGGCCTCGGGCCCCTCTTCGGTCTCCAACTGTTCACTGACCTGGCGTTCGGGCTGAGAGCTCTGTTTTTTCGAGGAATCGGGCTCCGTCCGGGCGGTGCGGTCCGGAGCGAACGAGCCGATCATCTCGAGTTCCTGCGGTGCGCGGGTCCACTCGACGGGAGGGGTCAGATCCGGGAGCATCGCCGAGAGCATCGGGCCGACGAAGACGATGAATGCGTGCAGGAGAAGGCTGCCGGCCAGACCTGCGGCGATGGGCCAGCGGATCTCCGTCGACGTATCGTCGTCGCCCTCGGTATGTGAGTCGTCATCAGGGGGCATGGGAGGAGTTGATCCCGCGCGGGGGTTGTTATACGCAGGGATCCGTTCAACCGGAACCCCGGAGGCTGCACCCATCTGACGCGCAGCCTGCTACCTTGTTCAAAGAATTTCCGTTCGAAGACATTCGGTTCAAACCGAATTCGTCGAACTCGACGCGAACGCCAGCTACGTTCGACCCTGCGAGGCTCCAAGGACATGGCGAAGGACAACGACCAAGAAGAGAAAAGCCAAGACAATGAGGACACGGCCGTCAAGCGGACCATCGAAGAGGAAGAGGCCGAGCCCGAAAAAAAGAAGCCGTACGAGTCGTCGAAAGACCCGGGCGAAAAGGTTCGGGTGGCTCGCATGACGGAGGGCATGCCCGGACAGGCTTCCGGCGAGGCGCAAGACTCGGACGACGATTCCGACGAATCCGAGCCCGATCCGCGGCGACGCGAGGTCGACATGCAGGAGGCCCGGCGACAGGAGGCCGAATCCGACGAGGAGACCGAGAACGAAGAGGAATCGTCCGAGGACGAATCCTCCGACCAGTCCGAGGCTCGGCAGGAGTCGCCATCATCTGAGCAGTCCGGCGGGCAGACCCCGGAGACATCGGATGACGATTCCGGCGAGCCCGAACAGGTCCTGGACGACCCGCCCGAAGCCCCGGTCGTCGAGCCCGACGAACTCGAGAAACAACTCGGTGCCGGCGGCGAAGATGCGACGACCGAAGAGTTCGCCGCCATGTTCGAGGGCAGTGACTCCAGTCAGCCCGAGCGGCGCGCCTATTCGACCGGCGATCGAGTCGAAGGGACCGTCTTGTCGGTCGGCGCTCGAAACGTCTTCGTTCAACTCGACCCCCAGACCGAGGGCATCGCCAAGCGGCGGGAATTCGAGGATGAAGAGGGCAACCTCGAGGTCGAAGAAGGCGAGCAGCGTTCCTTCTACATTACCGAGATCGCCGGCGACGAGATCTTTCTGGGCGACCAGCTCGCCGGCAGCGACGGCAGCATCGAGGCGCTTCGGGACGCCCAGAAAAACGGCGTCCCCGTCGAGGGTAAGGTCACCGGAACGAACAAGGGTGGATTCGAAGTCGAAGTCCACGGAGTCGACGCCTTTTGCCCGATCAGCGGCATCGAGCTGGGGTATACCGAAGAAAAGGATCCCCACGTCGGTGCGACCTATCGCTTTTTGGTCAAAGAGGTCCGCGATGGCGGACGCTCCGTGGTCGTAAATCGGGCCGATCTGCTGCGCGAGGAGCGCAAGCAGGCCGCCGAAGAGACCCTGGAGAAACTCGAGGAAGGTCAGGTCGTCACCGGGGTGGTGACGCGCACGACCGACTTCGGGGCCTTCGTCGACATCGGCGGGGTCGAAGGTCTGGTCCACGTCACCGAGCTGAGCCACCGATACGTCGATCAGCCCTCGGATATCGTCGACCAGGGCGAAGAGATCGAGGTCGAAGTCCTCGAGATCAAAAAGCGCCAGGGCGAAGATACGCCCAAGATCGCCCTGAGCCGGAAAGCGACGATTCAGGACCCCTGGGAGAAGGTCAACGAGGAGTTCGCCATCGGCCAGACCGTCGAGGGCACGGTCACGCGGACGACCAGTTTTGGGGCGTTCGTGGAGATCCTGGAGAACGTCGAGGGGTTGGTCCACGTCTCCGAGATGAGCCGGACCGAATACGTCCGTGATGGCGGCGAAGTGGTCGACCCGGGCGACAAGGTCGAGGTCGAGATCCAGGATATCGATCTGACCGAAAAACGGATCAGCCTCAGCATGAAGGCGATCCAGGCCGATCCCTGGGATTCGGTCCAAGACGACTATCCCGAGGGCACGCAGGTTCAGGGGACCGTCGAGAACATCGAGGATTTCGGGGCGTTTATTCGGCTGCCCTCTGGCATCACGGCACTGCTTCCGCGCAGTGAAATGGACCTCGCCGGCGGGGAGACTCCCCACAGCACCTACGAGCCCGGTGAGACCGTGTCGGCGAAGGTGATCGACATCGATACCGCCGAGCAGAAGATGGCGCTGTCGGTCAAAGGTGGCAGCTCCGAGGGTGAAGGCGGCGACGACGGCGAGTCCGTTCCCACGTCGCATTCGGAGACGGGGTCGGGGTCCGGCGGATTCGGCACGCTCGGCGATCTCATCGGCGATGACCTCGACGAGGACTGAACCGTCGTCACCGGCACAACCTCTCGAGCCGGCTCAGGTCCCCGTGACACTTTGCGCAGGGACGTGGGTCGGCTCTCAACCAGCGCCCACAGTTCAGGGTAAACTCCGGAGGGTGGGGATCGATCTCGGTATGGCAGCTCACACAGTCATCCTCGGTATGACAACTGACGCATTCGGTGATGCGCTGACGTGCTTTCACGCCATGATTGTCCGGGTTGTCGGGATCGCTCCAGCCGTCGGGATGGACGCTTCGGCGCGCGGGCGGTGATGCGTCGGGTCGCATCGTGATCTCGGAGCGAATGTGGCAATCCGTACAAAAGTTCGTCAGGGAGTGACACTCCGCACACGAGGACCCTCGAGCGCGCGCATCGACGCCGTGCAGGGTATCGAAGTTCGGCGGGTGGACACTGAAGGGCGCAGCCACCTGTTCGTCATGACACGAGGCACAGTCCCGTTCGGTGTGGCATTCGCTGCAACTGGCCCCCTGAGACCGGGCGATAGAACCGTGGCGTTGCAGCCAGGCGACGTCGTGGTTGTCCGGCATCAACGCGGTTTCGGCATCTGACTGGTTTTTGTCGGAAGAGCCTTCGGATTCGTCGGATTCGTGGTCCGTCCCAGCGTCGGGGGAGTAGCTGTTTTCGAGGGTCGGAAAGGGGACTTCGGAGGATGAGCTCGGGGGTTTGGAATCGGGCTCGGAGGCGCTGCTCGACGAGGTGTCCGCGGCGAGGCCGACGATCAGCAAGGCCCCGGCGAGGGATGAAGCGGCAGCCATGCGTTCGAGTCTCTTCACGGCCAGAACTCGAGGTCGAGGGTGCCAAAGAGGCTCGTCGTCGCCTGGCGGAGGGTGCCGTGCGTCGTCTCGGCGATGACCCTCGCGGTGCCGAAGTCGCTGACGGGGATATCGGCACTGACGACCCAGGTGGCCGCCCATCCTCGTTGGTCGGTGGCGTCTTCGGGGCTCGCCCAGAGGCCCAGGGCGCGGGCGGTGAGAGCGAGCTTTTCCGGAAAGACCGGCATTCTCAGCTCGGTGTCGACCAGCAGGTGTTCTCCGCCGGGTTCGGTTGCGGCGGTCTCGAGGCTCACTTCCGTATGCCAGCGCCACAGTCGACCGGGACCGAATAGTTCGGTGGTATGACCCAGCGCACCACCCCAGCGCCGTTCCTGCAAATCGAGGGCCTTGCCCGGCAGAAGCGGGCGGCTTCCAGCCGCCTGGCCGTAGTAGACGCGTCCCCATCCTCGGGCTTCAAATTCGGTATTGAGCTGTTCAGCCTCAAGCTCCCATTGCCCCCAGACCCCCTGATGGGGTTGAGCGCCAAAGAGGTTGAAGATGCTGGATGCGTGAAACCAGGGGCGACGATGCTCGACCCCGAGGGCGGCCGTCGAGTCGAGCTTTGGGACCTCCCAGGCGAGGTCGACGCCCGCTCGATCGATGGCGCCGAGCAACGTGTGATAGGTGGCCTGGGCGGAGAGATTGAACCGCCTGTGGGGTGTGGCATCGGCGGCGACACCGAAGCGTTCCGAGCCGATCCATCGGTCGTTTCGTGTCGCCAGTTCGCCGGCTTCGGGAGCGAGGGCGGCCGACGAGGCGCGCCAGCGACGTCGATACGAGAAGGTGACGTTTCCGGAACGTCGCGGCGCGTCCCAGCGAAGGCCGAGTTTCCCCCCGGCGACCCATCCGGACGCCTTCGAAAACGGGCCGTCGAGTCGGGCCGATGCGGGGATCCCTTGGACGTCATCGGTGTCGGAGTCGTAGGTCGTCGAGGTCCATTCGACGTCTCGCCCGGCATATCCCCCGACGATGGCTCGTGTGTCGTCGTCGAGTGCCGGTGAGAGTCGGAGTCTGAACCCATCGAAGTCGGTGGCCGCCAGGGGGCCCAGGCTTGTCTGTCGACCGGCTCGGAGTTGGACGGCTCGGATCGGTTGCCAGGAGAGATACCCGACCCGAAGGGTCGCGGCATTCCAGTTATCCTGGAACTGAGCACGATTGCGGCGCGCCGCACCGATTCCAAAGTCGGTCGTGTAGTAGGCGTCCGCGTAGGCGTTCAGCGAGCCGGACTGATCCTCGAGGAGATCGTAGGCGGAGATGGTCAGGCCCTGGGTGAAGCTGCGCTCGTCGGCGATGTGGCCGAAGGAGGTCGCCGTCTGGGTGGCTCGGCCGAGGCTGTAGGTCCGTAGGCGCCACTCCGCGGCTCGAGCCGATGTGGGGGCCAACGTCCACGCCAGCGCGACCAGGCTGGCGGCGATACATACCGCTACGGAAGAAAGGTATTTCGCCGGCACTCGGTACATTGAGCCATCATCGGTCGACAGGGTGAAACAACGCTCATATTTGTAGGTCCTGTCTGTCGGCAGCGCAAATTCGCCGATTGCAGGTGCGGCCGGGCCCAACTATGAAATTTCTTCATAGCTCGATAGAAATATCATAGTTTGAGCCCACAAAGTGCCGGTGATCCGCCCGGTTGTCCGGGGCGTCCCGGGGAAATCGTGCTGGACTCTATCTTGCATCCGTAATTGGCCGGATTTCTGTTGTCGGAGCTGAAGACGATATGATGCGTCAAAATACGGAGACTTCACAGCCCCCGAGGCGAGGGATGGCCGCCGGATTTACTCTGATCGAACTGGTGGTCACGGTGACGCTTGTGGGCATCCTCGCGGCGATTTCGGCGCCGGCTATCGGAGGGGCCCTCCGGCGAGCGGATGCCCGGGAAGTGGCTCGTACGATGGCGAATGCGTTCAGAAAGGCGCGCAATCAGGCCATGAGCTCCGGACAGGTCGTTCTGGCAAACGTCGATCCCTCTACCGACGATGGGACGATCACCCTGTACAGGACGGATCCGGTGGCGCGCAGTTGCGAGAGCATCGACACCGACAACGGAGTCGAGGTCGAATCCTTCACGGTCGCGGAGGTCTCGGGCGACATGGAGATGACCGGGATCGCGTCGCAGGCCGGGGGAGGCACCCAGCAGTGGCTCTGTTTTTCCCCCAGCGGACGGATCCTCGATACGACGGGCCAGGCGATTCAGGATGCACAGTGCGCCGGCACAAATTTCCGCCTCTTTGTGGCCCGTGACGACGCGACGATCGAAGACATCCACAAGAACTGCCAGACGACGACATCGAATCAACAGGACCAGCAGGACGCCCGATTTCAGGCGAATTTCTGGGTAGTCGACGTTCCCTTCAATGGAGCCATTCGTGCCTATCAGTAATGTGCGACGACATGCGGGTCGGCGGGGCTTTACCCTGGTGGAGGTCATGGTCGCCGGGCTGATCTTTGCCTTCGGCATGATGGCGGCGGTGGCGATGCAGTACACGGCCCTGGACGGATTCTCGAATACCCGGGATCTGACAAACGCCTCCGAGATCGGGACGCGACTGATCGATGTGATGAATCTCGAGTCCCAGCAATGGCGAAACTCCGGCGACCTCAGCTCAATCAGTTCGGTCTACGGCGGCTCGGGGTATTGGGAGACCGGTTCGATCCTGAGCACGGTGAATTCATCGTCCTGGCAGTGGAAGCCGGTGTTTTCGCAGCCCGTCGACGTGCGTTTCTCCGACGGCGGAGCCAGGCGCTACTGCGCTTACGTGCGGGGAGGGCTGCTCAACGATCCGCAGCAGCCCGGTTCGTCGGGTATGCTGCGAGTCCAGATCGCCGTGGCATACCCCTCGAGCAAGCGGGTCTTTCCGGGGGCGTCGAGCGGCGGTCAGAATGCGGCACCCTACGGGCTGTGCGACGGCGGAAATCTGCCTGGGTCGATCGAAGTCCCGACGGGGTCGGAACCGCCGCAGCATGAACTCGACGGATATCGGGCCGTCTTTATGGGCACGGTTATCACGCAACGGGGCTATCTCTCCGAGGGAAGGAGTCGAGGGTGAGTCGACTGGACGACACATCGTGTGTGTACGCGAGCAGCGACCAGCCGAGCGGGTTTACTCTGGCGGAGTTGTTGGTCGCCATGGTGATCACCGGATTTCTTTCGGCATCGATCTTTGCGCTGTACGGGACGACGTCGGATTCGTTGGCCGAGGCGGACAGCCTGGCCGAGACCGTCGACATGACGCGGTTTGCCGCCGAGACCATGCGGCGCGAACTCCGAACGGCCGGTGCCTTCGGCACGCCCGACAGCAAGCGCGACCCGTGGGTGAAACCCAAGCCGAGCGAATTCGGAACCGGGTCGGATACGAAGTTCGTCGCCGGACTTGTCTCGTACAATGGCGGGAACGGCTGGCAAGACAACCGCACGCCGATTCCCGACGATGGACAGAATGCAAACCTGAAGCTCCGGTCGGCCAATTCCGTGACGATCGACGGGACGACCTACGAGCCGAGTTTCGACGGGATCATCACCATCGGCGCACTGGACTTTCCGCTGAGCTTTGAGCTCGGGGGGATCTCCTCGAATGGCCAGTCCGGACGCGTCTACGCGACCGAGCGCGGCCTCTTTAAATTGCGACGAAATGACCCGTTTCACGGGATCGAGGAGCTGGGAGGGGCATCGACTTCGGACTTGAACTCGATCGGCCTGGGTGCCGGCGGATTCGATTTTGGCAGTGATTCCACCTACACGCCCATCACCCGGGATATCGATCACCGGCTGCTGCGCATCATGGACTCGCAGGGCTACAAACAGTTCGTGGGCATCAGCGGCGGAAGCCACGCTTCCGGGGCGACGGTCACGGACAACCCGAACAATCTTCTGATCAACTTCGGTGACTCCGTGCGATTTCGTCAGGGCAGCCAGCGGTGGGGCATCGATCCGCCCACCCAGCAGAGCGACGACAAAAGCTACGATGCCGCGATGCTCGATGCATTCTGGTATCACGTGATCCGAGATCCCTCGGACCCGCGCAACGCTCAGTTGGTGCGCCATCGGCTCGATGCCGAGTCGCTGACCGAGGCGCTCGCCTCGGGGTCGGGAGGGAGTCCCGATTGGAGTAGCCTGGATCCGTCGAGCTATCTGGCGGGCACTCAGAACGACTACGTGGTCCTGGCGGACCGTCTGGTCGACTTTCAGATCTGGTTCGACTGCGCCAAGGCGGCCTCGACCGGAAGTCTGGTCGGGGGAAGCTGGAACGTGGGATGGAACACGCCCGACGGGACCTCGAGTACGTCGACCGGCGGAGCGAACGCGCCCGTGCAAGACTGCCTGAATCCGAGCGATCCGGCGCCGGGTCGAGTGCGGATGGCCCATGTGCGCCTGTCGATGCGGACGGCGACGGAACGACAGAATCTGCAGCACGAACCGTTTCCCGAGCCGCCGACCGACGGGGGCAACCGCGACATGCAGACCTACGATCTGTACCCGCAGGCGCCCGGTGCCGCGCGAGTGTACACGACCCAGCTCGACTTCGAGCTTCCGAACTTTTCGATGCGCAATATTCGATGAGATGACCGACGAGATGAGCGACACACCAGATACATTTCAGCAGCGTGCACCCGACCGACGGACCCGGGGGAGCGCGTTGATCCTCGTCTTGCTGATCATGCTCGCTCTGTCGGCCATCGGGCTGGTGGCGCTGCGCGGGATCTCGAGGAGCATCCAGCAGTCCGGGATGTACCGGGTCCGCACCACTGCATCGGCCTTCTCCGACGCGGTGAGTCAATTCATGGCAAAGCGGCTCGGCGACAAGGCGAGTTCGATGATGGGGGCCATGGATCGGATGCAGCAGATGGACATGGAGACGCTCGGCACATCGATGCAGAAGCGTCGGCAACTGGTCTCGGGCGGGTCGCCGCTGGTCTTCAGGCAGCGCCCCGGCGAGAAGACGAACTTCGACCAGGTGCTCAATACCCGCAGCGGCGAGGAGAGCGGGCTCTTTACGAATGGGACCAAGCCTTCGTTTGAAGGGGCGGAACCGGATTCGGGGTTCGACATCGTGATCCGGGACCCGCTCGGCGGGATTCCGGTGCCCGGTTACTCGGATCGTTATTGCTTCAAGAAGGTCACCATCGCCACCCGCGCCGACATCGGTGATTTCAGTCAGAGCTGGGACAAACCGCGGCAGGTTGGAGTGGGTCGGACCGTCGTCGAGGGACTTGTCGGACCGGTCGAGTGCGGAAACTAACTGGAGGTTGGACGATGACACAGTGGACCAAGTGCACAGCGGGCGCGGCGGCGGCCATCTTCATGGCGGCGATGCTGATTCCGGCGTATGGACTGGGGCAATCTGCTCCGACAGAGACCGGCGGCGGGCGCAAACCCTACGTCACCATCATTCTCGATACGTCGGCGTCGATGCAGTGGACCGACAAGGGTGATGAACGCTACCCGGAGCGGGACTACTCGGCGCTGGGCGTGCCGTCGGACCCGTACCCGAACCAACCCGACGAATATACACCGGGGATGGACCTCGGGATCGACGGGGCGCAGACGGGGAATCCGGCGGCGATCGGCTCCTGTCTGGTCTGGGAGCCGCTGTGTACCAGCTACGAACGTCCATCGTGGAATCCGGTCGATGTCGGATGGACCTCCGCGTATGGAGCCACCATGGGAACGAGGCTGCAAACCTACATGCGCGGGACGACGTCGGACTTTAATTCCGCTGTCGGCAGTACCGGAAGCTTCAGCACCGACCAGGTGGGATATCCACTGAGGATGGTCAACTCCAGCCAGCCGCGGCATGTGACCTTCAAAGAGATCATGACCGGCGAAATGGTGCTTCGTCCCCAGGGGTCGAGTCTGGCGGTCGAGGACCTCAATCACCGTAACTACGGCCCGGGCTGTTGGCTGGTGCCCAGGCAGTACGGGTCGAATCGGCGGGTCTGCTCGGGGTCGACCGAGTTCACTCAGTATCCCGATTACCTGGACCCGCGGCCGCACTTTCAGGAGGTCTTCGACGGGCAAAAGCCCAACGGTCTTCTCGATAGCCTGGCCCAGGAGATGTACGTCTCGGTCACGGCCTTCGATGGATTCCAGTGGCCCCAGACCGGCTCGCCGCAGGGAAGCAGCGCCGATGGCGACCGTCTGCAGACCGTCGATTGGGACCCCAATGATCTCGACGACACCGTCACCGGCACCTTTCAGGGCATCACCGAAGGCAACGGCAACTACAACCTCGGGATCTATCGGACCATCGGCCCGACCCGGTTTGACGTTCCCAACGACATGATGCCCCTTCTGTCAGATTACGTGCAGCGGGCCCTCGTCGACATGGGAACGCTCAAGCGGGCCGCCGACCCCAATTCCTCGTCGTCGACGGACTTTGAGCTGGACCCGTCGTCGCCCTCGGCCGCGACGAATCTCCCGGCTTCGTCGAGTCTGGAGGATTACATGCTGGAGAACTCGGACGGCGACGTCGTCAAAGACCCGTTCATGTTGTCGCGGCAACCGATCTCGCAGCTCACACCACTGGCCCCGGCGATCTACGATCTGCAGCATGCCTTCAACCAGTCGGATCATCCGGTCAACAACGACGTCTACAAGGAGTGTCGGCCCAAGCATGTGATCATGATGACCGATGGAGCCCCGCTGCCCGAGAGCACCGAAGGAAGCGGGTGCTACGACTTCGGCGGTGAGGGGTTGTCCGGAAACTTCAAGATCAACCCGAATAAATACGACTATGCCTGCACCGAGGAGCATATCGACCGTTTCGTGACCGGCGATCAGGGCGGAAACTACATGGTCAATTCCTCCGGCCAGCCCGACCCCAAGTACGACCCTCGTGTTCATGTCGTCGGATTGAACATCGGCGGCGATGCGCGCAACGAGGTCGTCCACAAGCTGGCGTCGATGGCGCGGGCGGGAAAGACCTGTGCCGGATACTATCTGCGCGACGCCGACGGAGAGGGGGACTGGATCCCCGACCAGGACGGAAACTGTCGGCGGGACGACCATCCCTGCCTGGTACCGCAACCGGAGAACTACGAGTTCGTCTCTTTCAAGAATCCCGACGATTCGGCGACCTGCGAGTACCCGGCGCTCATTCTGCAGTGCAACGGCGACGGCCGCAGCCGTTCGGCGATGACTCAGCAGGAACTGGCGGATTATCAGGAATGTCGTTCCGGGGGGTACTTCGCCACGGCGAGCCAGCAGATCTTCAATGAGATCCTCCGTTCGTCGGGGCTCGCCTCTCGGACGCGACCGGCGATCACCAACCGACTCGACGACCCGGGGCTGGAACGCGGCGGCCAGTATCGATTTTATTCGGGCGTACGCATCGACGGGACGAACCCGTACTGGCGCGGCGTGATGTTTCGGGAACGCAGACTCTGTACCCAGGGTGGGACGGGCGTGCAGGCTCCGGGCAGCGCCGACAATCCCTGCGAAAGCGACGACTACGAATGCGTCCATGAGCAGGTCAACGCCCAGGTGACCTCGCGCGACTCCGACGGGCTGGCCTCCGAGGACAACCGCCGCGTCTTTACCTCGATTCCGACCCCCGAGGTCTACGACTACGCCACCAAAACGGGCCTGCCGATCGGCAACAATAATTCCTGCGGATTTTTCCACACGACCTATCAGCTCGCTTCGTCGGGTAGCTACGGTGAGTTTCAGCGCTCGTATCTCGAGGCGTCCTCCAGCAACAAGGATGCGCTGGTCAACAATCATCGTGTGCCCCTGGCGGTCGAGCCGCTCTCCGAGGCGTTGGTCGGCAGCAGCACCACCAGCACCGACACCCCGCTGACCGGCGACGTCGGCACCGCGCTGACCGACTTCTTCCAGCTAGGCGGCTCGTCCACCGAGACCGAGTCGGAGTTGTTGGGGCGGGTTCAGTCGCTATTCGACGAAGTCCGGGGACGGATCGAGCAGAAGAAAGATCGTGTCCTCGGCGGCATCCTGAACTCCAACCCGATCACCGTGGAACCTCCGAGCGACGACGTTCCCATTGAGAGCTACCGGGCCTACAAGGCTCGATTCGCCGACCGTCCGACCATGGCCTACTTCTCGACGGTCGATGGCCAGTTGCATGCCGTCCACACCGGCGAACTCGACGGCGGAAACCAGCAAATCATGGTCCGCGACGGTGTGACACCCGACTCGATCGGCGAAAACGTGGCCGATTCCGAGTCGACGGGCGCCGCCGACGACCAGCGGGAGGCGTGGTCGTATGTGCCGAATATGCTGCTCGATAAACTGTCGAGCTTTCAGGGGCAAAATCCGAATCTGATGGACGGCTCACCGGTCGTCAAAGACGTGCGGTTGTGTCATTCCGACAAGAAATACAATCAGAATTTCCAGGCCTGTCGGGTCTTCTGTAGCAGCTCCGAGTCGATGACCGGGTTGTGTAGTTCAGGGAGCACCGGGGGCAGCGGCACCTGTGTACCCCCGGAGATGCAGTGGCGAACGGTGTTGGTCCAGGGTCTCGGGGACGATGGAAGCGGCTATTTTGCCATGGACGTCACGCGGCCGGGTGGGGCCTACCCGAATGACTCGGGGGATCTCCAGACCAAGGCGCCCGACCCGCTCCCGCTCTGGGAGTTCAATCCAAACTGGGAGCGCGGGCAGGTCTCGCACATGCTGTCGTCGGGGTTCACTCAGAGCGGCGAGTCCTTGGTGTTGCCTCCGAGCGGGGAATATGACCAGTTGCCTTCGAGTGCATCGACGGACTGTAGCGACGACATCTCTTCGTCGGACTTCTACTGGAGTCTCCCATTCATGGGCCGGAGTGTGGGCGACCCCGCTGTCGGTACCGTCGTGATGCCGGGGTACGGCGACGAATCCGATATCCGTCGCCCGGTCGTCGTCTTTTCCGGTGGGACCAGCTACCAGCGAGGCAGCGGGTGCGCCGGCCAGGCCGGCTCGGGGCGGGCCATCTACGTGATCGACCTGCAGACCGGCTCGCTGATCCGGCGATTTTTGGGCTACAATAACGGCTCGGGCTGGCAGCCGTTCGAGACATCGATCGTGGGTACCCCGGCGCTGTACGACAACGGAACTGGCAGCCTGGTGACTCGCGGATTCGTCGGCGACGCCGACGGGAAGATGTTTCGTATCGACTTCGGCAGCTCGAATCCGTCCGAGTGGGAGGTCAGCCTCTTTGCCGATCCCGCCAATCCGGCCAACGTCGGCCCCCTCTCGGACAACACGAATCTGGGGGCTGCATCGTCAAAACCCGCCGTGGCCCTGGGAGAAAACGATAATCTCGTGGTCGTCTACGGGCTCGGCGACGTCACCGACACGGTCAAGGCAAATGAAGAGCATATGATGATCGCCGTGCGGGAGACGACCTCATCGATCGAGGGGAGCGGATCGACCACGCAGGGTGATATCCTGTGGCACCTCGATTCCGACAACCAGTTCCTGGAGTCCGAAAAAATCACCGGCGAGCCCGTGATCTTCAATCGGGGCGTCTACTTCACGAGTTACTACCGTTCGAACCAAGAGTACTGTTCGACGGGGCGCTCTCGAATCTGGGGGCTCCAGTTCGACTCGGGGAGTGCAGGTGGCGGTGTGCCGGCCGGCGTCTACGACTGCAGCTCGGGTACGCAACTCGGTGACCTCGACAACTGCAGCGCACGCTACTTCGAGCCCAAAGACGATGTCCTGATTCGAGGGCTGACCATCACGCTCGGCCCCTCATGTACGGTCGAGGGGAGCGACCGGGCGTCGGCGAGCATCCGCGAGCAGGACAACCGCAAGCCGACGTTGATCGCTCAGACCGGCGGGGCCGACCCGGGAAGCTCGATCGAAGGGGGCTCGTCGCCGTCATCGGGTTCGACGGCCGGTGACTTCATCAAAAAGCTCGAGGTCGGCCTCGACGCCCCGCGCAGCGAGACGATCCCGATGAGTTGGACGGTCATTTCACAGTGACGACCTGGACCGAGAGACCGACAACATGAATGTGAGTCGTCGAAGCTTCGTCGTGGCCTGGGCAGCCGCTGTGCTGGTGGGGGTGAGCTGCGTCTCCTGTAAGTCCGAGACCGATGGTGCGGACGATGCCGGAGCTCCGAAGCAGACGACCAGCGACGACCCCGAGCGGGCCGACAGTGGCGCCGATATCGCCGACAAGCGGACAGCGTACGGATTGCCCCTCCCCCCGAAAGTCGCCGATCGGCGAGAGTACGAGCGCTCCATTCAGGTTCAGACTCGAATGAAACTCAAAGAGATCATCGATTTCTTTCGGTCCCATCCATCGGTCACGGATTACGAGATTTTACAGCCGAAGGACTGGAAGTTCAGAATGGTCGGGCTGCAGGAGTTCATGCCGGAGGTCGAAGGCTACCAGTATGGACCCCTGGTGCACCTGACGTATCGTCCGGCGCGCAAGGAGCCGGAGCCTCCGGAGTCGGCCGCCGACGAGCCCGACCAGAGAGTGCGACCGGCCGCGGAGACGGAACAACGGTCCGACGATCCCGCGTCGTCTCAGCGGCGAAGCTCCGAGCCTTGGGAACGCTCCTTCAACACCGCCGGTTCGCGCAAGCAGGGAGAGCCGGTCCGCCTGAAGACGCCGGAGGGAGAACTCTTGGCTCCGGGGGCCAAATGGGGTGAGCCGTATACCCCGCCGGAGGGGAGTCCGCTACACAAGGATAGATATCGTTCGAATTTCGGAAGGGATTTCGGAGACTGGCGTGCGCCATAGAGTGTCGAAGGGAATCGGTCTTCTCATCGCGCTGCTCATCGTCTCTGCGGCGCGGCCCAGCCCCGCCCAGCAGCGCGAGCTGACGACCAGCGATCGTCTGGCGATTCTGTATGCTCCTCAGCTCGACTTTACCGAAAATGGTGATCCCTTCGTGCGCGTCGGTCTTATGGAGGGGCGACAGTCCATCGAGTTTACCCCGTCACGACCCATCCGGGTGATGCCTCGGGGCGACGAGGGCGCCGAGATCGTGTTGCCGGCCGACCGGACCTACCGTGTCGACATCCGCAACGGAGAGGCCGGCGGCTACCGGCACTGGGTGGTCGTCGAGGAATTGCCGGTCAAACAGAGACGCACGGTCGATGGCATCGAAAGCCGGTGGACCGAACGCGGGTTTAAACCGAATACCTTCCAGGTCGGCGGGCTCTTCGGAATCAAAGGTCAGGTCTTTGATTCCCGAGCGATTCTCGTCGGGGTCGGGGGCACCGAGAGCCGCCGCAAGGCCCAGAAGCTCCGGTCGCGTCTGGAGCGACGCTACGGCATCGATGGACGGGTCCACAGCGAGCTGACCCGATACCCGGGGGGAGAGCTGGTGTTGACCGGTGTCGATACCGACGTCGAGATTCGACATCGGGACGTCCTGTGGATTTCGGCCACTCGCGGCGACCAACGGGACATCGAGTACACGGTACCGGAGGTGGAATCCTCCTACGACAAGGGTCGCGAGACCCGGACCTATGGCGGACGTCTTATCTTTTCGCCCGATCGTGACGGAGAGCTCGCTCTCATCAACAAACTCGGCGTCGAACGGCTCCTCAAGGGGGTAGTGCCCTCCGAGATCTACACCTCCGCCCCGAAGGCCGCCCTTCGGGCTCAGGCGGTTGCCGCCCGGAACACGATCTTTGGCGCCATCGGGGTCCGCAACCTGGCCGATCCTTTTATGGTCCGATCCGACGTCTACGACCAGGTCTACAAGGGGCTCGATGCCGAGGATCCGAGAACCTCGAAGGCCGTAGAGTCGACCCGTGGCGAAGTCATGTTCTACGACCAGCGCATCGTCGAGGCCGTCTACAGCGCCAACGCCGGCGGCTTCACCGAGAACAACGAGGAGGTCTGGAACGCGGAACCGAGACCGTATCTTCGCGGCGGTCCCGACGCGCCCAAAAAACGGGTTCCCCAGGCGTTTCGAGACGGTGTCGACGCCTCCGAGGTCGAGGACTTCCTGGAGAGCGATTTCAGAGCCTGGTCGACTCGGTCCCCGCTCGGATCGACGGAGCTGTATCGATGGTCGGAGCGTGTCTCGGCCCAGGTGCCGATAAAGTGGCTCGACAAACATGGTGGTGGGCTCGATTCAATCACCGATGCCGAGGTCCTGGAACGGGGCGTCAGCGGTCGAATCGTACGCCTCGAGCTCACTGGACGTGACGGTGCATCGACGGTTGTGGAGCGAGAGCTCAACGTCCGCCGGCTCTTCGGGGGCCTAAAGAGCGGTCTCTTCGTGATGGATGTCACCCGACGTGACGACGGCTCGATCGAGAGTTTTCACTTCGAGGGTGCCGGATACGGGCACGGAGTGGGAATGTGTCAGACGGGCGCGATGGGGATGGCGGCCTCGGGCAAGGGACACCGGGCTATCCTCAAACACTACTACGACGGGATCGATATCCAGACTCTGTACTGAACGCTAGGGGCCGGCACGTCACCAGTGGGCGACATGGTGCTCGGCGATGCCGAAGAGATCGTGAACCTCACGATCGATGACTCGGCCCTGCCAGGAGCCGATCGGCTGGATATACTCCGATGAGACAATGCGATAGTTGTTGCGATGCTCTCGCATCGTCTCGACCAGGAGGGTCAGGTCGATGCCGCCGTCGGCAGAACGCACGTGCCAGGGATCGCTGGGATTGTCGGGGTTTCGTTCGAACGTGACGGGACCGACGGTCTGGAGGGTGTCTCCGAGCCAGACCGCGTTTTCGTAGCCTTTGTTGAACCCGGAGGTGAAGTTGAAGCCGACCGGGGTTCCGTCGTCGAGCTGTCCGCCTGCAATCGCCCACTTCCAGCTCGTGTCCCGGGCAAGGAGCCCGTGCGAGAAATCGTGGAGCCCCCGGGCCTGTTGAGGGTCGAATCGAAAGGAGCGGCCCTCTGTGGTGATCCGGCCCTCCGTCGGAAGGTAGACCTGTTTTTGGGTCACGTTGACCGCCGAGGCTTCGTCCTCGTCGTCTTCGGTGACCGGGCAAATTGCCGTCAGTGGTTCAAACGGACCGTCGCCGAGCAACAGATCGAAGGTAGTCTGCCCGAAATCGGCCGTGATCTTCAGACCCTCCTCGGTGCGTCCGGTCGTCAGAGTGCGACTCAGCCCGCGAAAAGAGCCGATCGTTCGCGCCTGAGGATCGACGTCGATGTCCAATGCGAAGGGAGGCAGGATATCGCTGACGTCGGCGAGCATGCGACCGGTACGGCGGTCGTAGACCCACAAAAACACAGAGGTCGCGTATCCGACATCCAGAAGGGTACCCCCGCAGGCGATGCGCTGGTCGGCCACCGTAAACCACTGCCACTGCTTCTCGCGCAGCCACCGGCCCGCCGTGGAGCGGAGTTGTTTGGAGGTCGAGCCCAAATCCGTCGTCGGGGCGAATCCGCGGTAATGTCCGAACCGCGGGCGTCCGTCGTCGTCGAAAAGTGTCTCCGGAGCGAGGGGAGGGATGTTCATTACTGCGGCCGTGGAAACGGGGCAAAGGGATCGGTCCGAAACGGATTGCCCGAACCATAGTGGTGAGTGTTGCCCCTCGCCGCAAGAGGTATCGGTCAGTCAGTTGTCGGAGACGAGTCGAGCCAGTTGATCGATCCGCTCCGAGAGGGGCGGGCGTGCGTCCCCTTCATCGATGGGAAGGACGATCCAATCGGTCAGCCGTTGGGCGATGGGGATCGTCTGGTGATGGTCGCCGCGCGGCAACCGGAAGGTCGGCGGCGGTATGATGCCCGATGCCCCCGCTTCGCACAGCCCCCACTGGACGCGCACGTTGTAGCGCCCATGCAGTACGACTCCGACAAAGTCGCACAGCCCCTGGAACAACATCGGCGGAGTCCAGCGCAGCCCGCTTCCCTCCGGACTGAAGAGGAGTTGTTCGAAGGTGTCGAGGCTGTCGAGCCCCAGCGACAGGTCGCTGTCGAACCGCCCCTCGAGTTCCCGGGCCACGTGGCGCGACGCAGAGCCGGGGGTTTCGCCCCAGACCTGGCCGTCCATGTGTCGGGCGGCGGCGGTGGCAACTTCTTCCAGAGAGCCGAGTCCGGGGTCGGTCGGCTCTCGCAGCGGAAGGTGCCAGATCGATTCTGGCTGACCCGCACGATGACCCGCCGCATCGGCCTCCTGGATCCATGCCTTGATCCGCTCCTGGTAGTGATCCGGTCGATACTGGTCCTTTACGAACCCGAGCTCTTCGAGTCGTTGTTGGGAGTCCGGGCCGAGGCTGTCGAAGGCCAGAAGTCGGATGCCCGTGTAGGAGGCCGAATCCTCCGCCAACTCCCGTGGAGGACGGCTGAAGGTACGCAGAAGGGTCGCCCGCAAAAGACGGCCGAGCTGGTCTCCCAGATCCAGGGGGCCGGGGTCCTGCCAGCAGGCCATCGTCCATTCCTGGCCCTCCTCGAGGGTGACCTCGAGCACACGCGGGTGAATCGGCTCGAGTTCGCTCGGAGCATCCTCTCCGGCGCCGACATCGGACTGATCCTGGCTCATCTCGGGCACCAGGGCGTCGAGCGGACGGTCCTCGGACATATTCGGGAGCATGTCATCGAGATTACTCCCTTCGGAGTCCTGTGGGTTGTCGGGGTCGTCGTGGTCCGATTCGTGGTTACTCACTGTGTTCTTGTGGTGGGGGGGATGGTGTGAGAGTGAGTCTACTCCTGCGATTCGTCCTCGTCCATCAGGACGCGGACTGCCGGCGACTCGGTATCGTCGAACTGTCCGGAATTGACCGCCCAGATGAACGCACCGACGGCGCCGGAGACGATCAAGAGCGCAAGTGGTATCAACAGGTAGAGGACTTCCATGGTTCCTACGCGGAGTTGCGGGCGGCGCGCGGTTCGACGCGGCCCGGTTGTGAGGCCGTCGGTTGCGGGCCCTCTTCAAATGAATTCTGTATGATCGACGAGATCACCACCGCAAGCGAGCTGAGAGGCATGGCCACGGCGGCCACCAGCGGGGTCACGAACCCGGCGGCCGCGGCGCTTATGCCGACTCCGTTGTAGGCAATCGACATGCCGATGTTTCTGCGCACCACGTGCATGACACCCGCGGAGCCCTTCATCAAGTCGATCAGGGGGCGCAGTCCGCCGCGAGTGGTGAAGACGTCGGCGGCCACCATGCTTGCATTGGCGCTCCCGTCGACGGCGATCCCGACGGAGGCGGCCTTGAGAGCCGCCGCGTCGTTGACCCCGTCACCGATCATGGCGACTCGCCGACCTCCGGCTCCGGCCTCGACTCGGTCTCGCACAAACGCTCGTTTGTCCTCCGGCGAGACGTCGCCGAATGCGCTCGTCTCGGAGATGCCGATCTCAGCGGCTACGCTGGTCACGACGTCGGTGTGGTCTCCGGAGAGCAACGTCACTTCGACGCCGGCGTCTCGAAGTCGTTCGACCAGCAGTGTGGATTCACCGCGAATCGGATCGCCGACGGTACAGACGGCCTGCCAGTCGCCGTCGACGACAATGCCGACGGGCGTCTGCGCGTCCCGGAGCCCGGCATCGATGGCTCGGCGGAATCTCTGCGGCGGCGAACCGGCCGTGTCGACGAGCCACTCCGGACGGCCCACGGAGATGTGCCGTTCGTCCACCACCCCGGAGATGCCACAGCCGGCGACTTCCTCGACTGAAGTCATCGGGGGGCGGGAGGCGGGTTCGACGCGGTCCGGCGCATCGCCGACGAGCCATCTCTCGAAGGCTTGAGCAATGGGGTGAGCACTGGCTGTCTCCAGAAAGGCGGCTGCCTGAACGGCCTCGAGATCTCCGGTCAGCGACACGATCTCCATGTCGCCTTCGGTGACGGTTCCGGTCTTGTCGAGAATCACTTCGTCGAGTTGTTCGAGTTGCTGCAGAGCGCCTTCGTGTTTGATGTAGATGCCTCGGCGCGCGGCCTGTCCGACCCCCATCGTCATCGCCAGCGGGGTGGCCATGCCGAGAGCGCAGGGGCATGAGACCACGAGCAGGGCGACGGCATGGCGGACAGCCTCCGGGGAGCCCGACAGCGCCCAGCCGCCCCAGGTGAGCGCGGCCCCGAGTAAGATCACCAGCACGAAGATCCCGGCGATCCGGTCGGCGAGTTCGACGACGGGCGCCTTCTGTGCGTCGCGTTCATCGATCCAGTTCAGAAGCTGACCGATCCGGGAGGCATCTCCGGCTGCCGTCACCTCGACTCGGAGGGTGTCGCCGCTGTTTTTTGCGCCGGCATGCACCCGGTCGCCGGCCTGAACGGACTCGGGTCGGCTCTCGCCGGTCAGTACCCCACGGTGGACCGCGGAGTGCCCTTCGAGGATTCGCCCGTCGGCGGGAATGACTTCGCCGGTTCGGACTTCGACGACCGAGCCCGGCTCAAGGGCATCGGTCGGAACCGAGACCGTGCGCCCGCTCGGCGCCACGTGGCGCGCGGTCGTCGGAATGACCGAGAGCAAACGATCGGCCGCGTCGCCGGCGATGCGTCTGCCCCGTATTTGCAACCACCTGGCAGTCAGCAGGGCGGCGATCAGGACGGTGATCGAATCGAACCAGATTTCGCCGGCGCCGGTGACGGTGGCGACGGTCGACTGGGTGTATCCGCCGATGATGCCCAGCGAGATCGGAATGTCGATCGACAGGCGACTCGGCTGAAAGGAGCTCGGATCTGCCAGAAGCGGCCGGATCGAGGCCCACGCCCTTCGAAAAAAGAGGCTCCCGCCGTAGATGACCGAAATCGTGGCCAGCCCGAAGCTCAAGTATCGGAATGCATGGAACAGACCGGCCTCGGCGTCCGGTCCCAGGCCGGAGTACAGCGCGAACGCCAGGAGCATGACGTTCGCCGCGATCGCCCAGGTGACTCCCATGCGTCGCAGGAGATCACGACCGGCCTCGTTTCGCGAGTGGCCGTCTGAACGCGCCGGGTGAGCGGCGTATCCAAACTGAGCGAGCCACTCTCCGATCTGGGAGAGGGCAGTGGACTCGGGGTCCCAGACGACGTGCAGACGCGCTCGCCCCAGATTCAGCCGGGCGACGTCGACTCCTTCGACGAAGTCGGGCATCTGCTCGACGATCCAGACACATCCGGCGCAGTGTACCCCTTCGAGATGGAAGTCGGCTTCGCGGCGGCCGTCGTCGCGCAGAGTCGTGTGTCGCTCTTGGAACGCCTCCGAATCGAGTTCATCGAGGTGGGATACGTCGGCGTCGGCCCGTGCGGCCTCGCCGCCGCGGTCTTGGAGTTCGTAGAACGAATCGAGACCGGCGTCTTGGATGGCGTGGTAGACCGACTGGCACCCGACGCAGCAGAAGACCTCTTCGGGCGGGTCTTCGGAGACGGCGACGGGCAGGCCGCAGTGAGCGCAGGGCTTGGTAGCGTCCCCGGGCTCTGGCCGATCTGGGGAGCGATGCTCGGGTTGATTCATCTGTCCGAGGGGACGATGTCGCGCCGTTCTGTCTTCAAAAACAGTTGGTCGCCGCGCCGGGCCTTGATGGAGAAGTCCCAGAGGCCGCGCTGGTTGATGGGGACTTCGACGCGGTAGACGCCGGGCCGGCCGTCCACCGATCGAAGCTCGTCGCTGCCGAGGGTCCCGGCCAGCGACGGGCGCTTCAGCGCCACGGAACCCTCGAGATCGGTGATCGGCTCACCATCGGGGCCCGTCATCTCGATCTCGACGTCGACGGGGTGGCCGTCGTTGGCGATGCCCGAGGGGTGAACCTCGACGGACCAGCCGAGTTTGTTGCTCGCCTGAAGTTTATCCAGGTGCTTCTGCAGCTGCTCACCTTGCAGTGGCTCTTCGGGCATGATTTGGGGCCCTTTGCCCGACTTGGCCGCCATCAGCGTGGCGATGCCGCTGCCCACCGAGAAGACAAGAAGCAGGGTGACGAAACCGGGCCAGAAATATTTTGCCGGGATGGGTCCCATGGCGGTTGTTCCTCAGTTGCGCGTGGAGTCTGTTGAATCGGCCGACGGTTCCGGGCCGGGTAGCGGCATGGAGATCGTTCGCTTTTCGGTTCCATCGACCATGACGGCGAATGTCCCTTCGACGGAAGCGCTGTCGCGGTAGGCCGATTCGGGAACGAATACAAAGGCTTCGATCCGTCGCATCTCGTTGACATCGAGCCGGTAGCTCGGCGGTCCGATGACCTTGAGTTCAGCTCCTTCGGGGCTTCGGGCCTCGAACGAAAACGCCGCCGGCGCATCGAGCTTATTGCGGACTCGGAATCGGATCCGGCTGCGGATCATCGGCGTCTGTTCGATCGTCTGGCGCTCGAAGGTCGTTCCCGCCGTTCGGAGGACATCGAGCTCGACCTCCTGGGAGCGGGTCAGCATGAACCCGAAGATGCCGATGAGCGTGACCAGCAGAATGCTGTACGCGATGACACGGGGGCGAAGAAACCGGGGGGATTCGTCGTCTTCGATCTCTCGTTCGGAGGCGTACCGGATCAATCCGCCCGGCTTTCCGATCTTGTGCATGATGTCATTGCAGGCATCGATGCACTGGGTACACGAGACGCACTCCATCTGCAGCCCCTCCCGAATGTCGATTCCGGTGGGGCAGGTGCGTACGCAGGCGCCGCAGTCGATACAGTCGCCCAGGTCGATATCCTCACCGGATTGTTCTTTTTTGCGCTGCTCGCGGGAGCGCCGGCCGCGGGGCTCGCCGCGATTCGGATCGTAGCTGACGATCATGGAGTCGCGGTCCATCATCACCGACTGCAGCTTCGCGTACGGGCAGACGGTCACGCACATCTGCTCGCGAAAGTACGCGAAGTCAAAGAGGATGAGCCCCGTGGTAAATGCCATCATAAAGAAGAAGCCAAAGTGTTCTCCCGGGGGGCCGGTCATCCATCGGACCAGGGCGTCCCAGCCGACGAAATAGGCGACGAAGGTGTGGGCCAGGCCCAGGGCAATGACCAGGTAGCTTGCGTGTTTCCCGGCCTTTCGCCACAGCTTGTCGAAGTCCCAGTCGCGCTGATCCAGCGACTTGCGTTGCTGCTCGGACCCTTCGAAGAGCCGTTCGATGGGCCGAAACACGAATTCCAGGTAGACGGTCTGGGGACATCCCCACCCACACCAGACTCGGCCGAACAGGGCGGTGATGACACCGATGCTGACCATTGCGATCAGCAAAAAGAGCATCAAAAAGACCGTGTCGGTGGCGTGAAAGATGGCACCGAAAATCACGAACCGACGGTTGATGACGTCGAGTAACACGGCGGGTTCGCCGCCGATTCGAATGATGGGCAGTGCCGTAAACAGCGCGATCAGAGCCCAGCCCAGCGCCTGGCGGGCGTACCAGTAGAAGCCGCGGCTAGGCGTCGGGTAGAGCCAGCGGCGGCTGCCATCCCCCATCCAGGTCGACGTCGCCTGTTCGGGCGTGTCGATCAGGGGGCCGTCGGTACTAGAAGATGTTGTCGAGTTCTCAGCCATGAGGTCCGGTCGATTGGCGGGTGCCCGTCGGTCAATTGCTTAACCGTCAGAGGACCCGGAACCATTTCCTGGTACGAATTTTTCGCCTTCGGCTTTTTTGGCGCCACTCGGATCTGTCCCCTGCAGTGAGCGGACGTAGGCGGTTAGATTGACGATCTGCTCCTGGTCGAAGGTAGCTCCCCAGGCGGGCATGCCCTTTTCGGTCACGCCGTTTTGCAGGGTCTTGTAGATGTCCTTCAGCGAACCACCGTGGATCCAGTACTTGTCGGTCAGATTCGGCCCGACCAGCCCCTGGCCCTGCTTGCCGTGACAGTTTGCGCAGTTGCCCATAAAGGCGCTCTCGGCCGCATCGATCGCCTCCTGGCTGTCGGCGGCCTTCGCGAGCATCTGTTGGGTCACCTCCGGTGTCTTCTCTTTGGCCTGGCTCTGCAGTTGCTGCAACTCGGCCAGCCCGTCATCCAGGGACTCCTCGTAGCGGGAGATATAGCCCAGGTTGATGGCGACCACGTAAAAGCCCGACCAGATGATGGTGCCGGCGAAGATCAGGCTCAGCCACGGGGGAACCGGATTGTCGTACTCCTTGATTCCGTCGTAGTCGTGCCCCTCGACCAGGTCGTCGTCGGGCGTGTAACCCTCGGTGTCCGAGGCGTTCGCTGTTGTCTCGTCAGTCATTGGTCCTCTCCAGATCCTTGGTCCATCTCATCATCCAGTGGAATATTGGCCCGGCGGTTCGCCTCGTCGGAGTCCATCAGCATCACTCGAATCAATACGAGGATGAAGGCGGCGAAAAAGAGGATGAGTCCGACGATGGCGAACCATTCCAGGCCCGAGTTTTCGACTACGCGTTGAATCATTGCATGCCTCCCTTCAGATCGGTGCCCTTGACGTCCTGACCCAGGCTCTGCAGGTAGGCGATCAGCGCGACGATCTCTTTGTCCTCGAGCCCCTCTGGGCCGCCGGACTCTTCGATCTGCGCGGCGATCTTTTCGGCCTGGTCGCGGGCGTTTTCCTGGGCGTTTTTGATGTTGTTCGCGCTGTAGGGAGTCCCCAGCATCGCCAGGGTCTCGAGTTTCTCGTCCACGTTGCCCAGCGTGAGCTCATTTTCCTCCAGGTGCGGGTAGGGAGGCATGATAGAATTGGGGCTCGTCAGCCGGGGATCTCGCATATGTCGGACGTGCCACAGATGCGGATATTTGCCGCCGACGCGCGCCAGGTCGGGGCCGGTTCGCTTGGATCCCCACAGGAAGGGTCGCTCGTAGATCTCTTCGCCGGGTCGGTTGTACTGGCCGTAGCGTTCGACCTCCGAGCGCATGCGCCGAACCATCTGTGAGTGGCAGTTGACACAGCCCTCGCGGATGTAGATGTCGCGGCCCTCCAACTCCAGCGGGGTGTACGGCTGAACCTTGGCCGTTGTCGGCGTACGGGTCTCGATCAGAAACGACGGGAGGATTTCGACGACGCTTCCGATCAGGACGGCGATGGTCGTCAAAATGGTGAAGACGAGCGGCCATCCCTCCAGCAGCCGGTGCCAGCCGTTCTTGAGTTTGGCACTCATACGGTCCAGCGCGGCGTCGTAGGTCTCGACGCCCGACCAGTCGGTATCGGATGCTTCACGCCAGGTCGGCTTGGGCACGGTGGCCGTGACGTCCTCGGGTTGGGCGTCCGGCGAGATGATCGTCATGATCATATTGACGGCCAGCATCAGCATGCCGACCAGGTACAGCGTTCCGCCCACCAGACGGACCCAGTACATCGGCAGGATCTGGGTGACGGTCTCCATGAAGTCCGGGTACATCAGGCGGCCGGTTTCATCGAAGGCTCGCCACATCAGACCCTGAGTGACACCCGCCGAGTACATCGCGATGATGTACAGCAGGATGCCGACCGTGCCGATCCAGAAGTGGATCTCCGCCCATCGTTTGCTCCACAGATCGGTGTTCCACAGCCGAGGCAGCAGCCAGTAGATCATCCCGAAGGTCATAAAGCCGTTCCAGCCGAGCGCGCCGCTGTGGACGTGGCCGATGGTCCAGTCGGTGTAGTGGCTCAGGCTGTTGACCGATTTAACCGACAGAAGCGGCCCTTCGAAGGTCGACATCCCGTAGAAGGTGACGCCGACGACCAGAAACTTCAGGACCGCGCTGTCGCGGAGTTTGTGCCAGGCTCCTCGGAGGGTCAAAAGCCCGTTGAGCATGCCTCCCCACGACGGCATCCAGAGCATGATCGAGAAGACCATCCCCAGCGTGCCGGCCCATTCGGGCAGAGCCGTGTAGTGGAGGTGGTGCGGGCCCGCCCAGATGTAGATGAAGACGAGGGTCCAGAAGTGGAGGATGCTCAATTTATACGAGTAGACGGGACGGCCGGCGGCCTTGGGCAGAAAGTAGTACATCAGGCCCAGAAACGGCGTCGTCAGCACGAAGGCGACGGCATTGTGCCCGTACCACCACTGGATCAGCGCATCCTGGACGCCGGCGAACAGCGGGTAGCTCTTAAAGAAGTTTACCGGGAGTACGAGGTTGTTGAAGATGTGGAGGATGGCGATCGTGATGATGCTGGCGATGTAAAACCAGATCGCCGCATAGAGGTGTTGCTCGCGCCGGTCCCGAAGGGTCAAAAAGTAGTTTGCCGCGAAGACGACCCAGACGATCGTGATCGCCACGTCGATCGGCCAGATCATCTCGGCGTACTCGTGGGTCTGGGTATACCCCAGCACATAGGTAACCGCCGTGGCGACAATGATGAGTTGCCAGCCCCAGAAATGGAACCAACTCATCGCATCGCTGTACATCCTCGCCTTTACCAGCCGTTGCGTTGAATAATAGACGGCTGCAAAAATCGCGTTGCCCGCGAAGGCGAAGATGACGGCACTGGTGTGTACCGGGCGGAGGCGTCCGAAGGTGAAGTATTCGCCCAGGTTTGCCGGCCACCAGGCCAGTTGCAGGGCGATGAGCACGCCGACACCCATACCGACGACGCCCCAGAAGACGGTGGCCAGCACAAAGTATCGGGTAATCTTGTCGTCGTAGGTCACCTGCTCGGTGGCGGCCGATGACCCTGTGGAGCTGGCGCTCATGAAGATACCTCCTTGATACAGCACGAAATACGTCAGAATAACATGGAGTGGGGCGCGAAGGTGGGAGCCATGTGCACTCGCGCCCGGGGAACATTGCGTCCCCGTCTCCCTTCAAGTTGCGATCCAAGCTTAGGAAAGTTGGCGTATTTTTTCGACTACCCCTCGACACTCGTCCAAGCGACTGCCTGTCACCGGACCGCCCGTGCAGATTCGGCTTCCAGTCCCGGTGCGAGTGCGGGCGCACGCGACGAAAAGATTTCGCCACAATTCGAGGGACGCAATATTTTGTAGCGACCACCCCCGTGGGAGCGACGGCTCCGGGAGGAACGCCCCTTGCTTCAGAGCATGGGGGAGCACCGTTGCCTTGCAACCGTACCTCAGGGAACAGACATGGAAGTGAGCCCGTATCTTTTGCAACTGGTCGGCGTGGGGTTTTTGTGGGTGAGTTTCCACTGCGTGGGGATGTGCGGCCCGATCGTGGCCAGTGTCAACACGGCTGTCTCCGACGAGGGGAATCGTCGAAAGCGACTCTGGGAGGGGACGCTGAACATCCTGTCGTACCAGTCCGGTCGGGCTATCACGTATGCGATTCTCGGACTGGCGGCGGGGTGGTTGGGCGCATCCATCGAAGGGGCGGTTCAGGAATTGACTCGATTTGCCGCCCTCGCGATCGCCGGGGCGCTCATCGGTGCCGGGCTGTGGACGCTGCCTCCCGTCCAACGCCGGATCGGGCAGGGGACCACCGAGGAAGTCGGCCAATTCGGGGCGCGCCTGGGCCAGATCGCGCGACGGATCACTCGGCTCTTTCCGTCGACCGGCCGACTGCGTCTGATTGCTTTCGGCGCGGTCATGGGCCTGCTCCCCTGTATGTTGATGTTCTGGGTCCTCGGGCTCGCCGCCTCGACGGCCGCGCCCCTCGAGGGCATGCTCGTGATGCTCGGTCTCATCGCGATGACGACGCCGGTGCTGATCGTTGCAGGAACGTCACCCCTGCTCGCCGGCGAAGGATGGCGCCGTCACGGCGAATGGATCACCTCCGCCGCGGTGATCGTCTCGGGCCTGTGGCTTGGACTCATCGGGGCGGCGGCAAACGGGTGGATCGACCACGTGCACCTGACCTTTGAACTCCAGGAGACCGGATACACCGTGATGCTCTGGTGAGCGAGCCCTTCAGGCTCGAGGGAGGTCTGCCGCGGAGGTGGCGAGGGTGTGGTCGAAGAGATCACGGCAATTGTACTTGGCACCGGCCTCGTCGACACCGACCGTTCGAATCAGCATGACCAAGGTCTCGGCGACCTCCGAGGGCGCCGGAAGCGTCTCGGGATCTTCGTCGGGGTAAGCCCGGGCGCGCATGTCGGTGGCGGTCCCTCCCGGGTTCGCCGAGACGGTGGCCACTCCGTCTTCGACCAACTCCCCGGCCAGGATGTCGGTGAGGCCTTCGACCCCGCATTTCGAGACCGAGTACGCCCCCCATTCGGCACGTCCCTCGCGCCCGACGCTCGACGAGATGTTGACGATGACGGCGTCTCCGCTGTCGCGAAGGAGCGGAATCGATGCGCGAGTCGGCAGGAACACACCATCGACGTTGACCTCCATCGTCCGTCGCCACACATCGATCGGATAGTCTTCGATGCGAGCACGGCTCCCCAGCATGCCCGCGTTGTTGACCAGTGCATCGAGCCGACCCTCCTCGCGTCGAATGCGATCGGCCAGGTCGGAGACCGCCTGCTCATCGGTCACATCGACAATCTCTGGACGCACCTCCCCCGAAGCGTTCTGGCCGTCGGCCGACGCCATCCGATCGCGTGCAAGACGCCGAGTCTCCTCGAGGTCGTCGCGCGTACGTCCGCAGGTGTAGACCGTCGCACCGGCTTCAGCCAACTGAATTGTCAGGGCGCGGCCGATGCCTCGGCTGCCGCCGGTGACGAGTACGATCGCTTCTTCGAGATCTCTCATGATGTTCGTCCGCTGGTAGATGGTTATTTCAACAGGCCGGCAGGGCCTGTGACGCGCTAGGTTGGTCGCGACAAATTCTCAAATCCAGCCCGCCGATCTCGCCGCCACGGACCCGTTTTGAAATGTTGGTTCGTTCCGGTTCGGTGACAATGCCCCAGAACGCCAGATTCGAGAGAATGTGTTCGATCTTCTCGATTCGAGATGAGGGTAAATAGCCCTGGTCGATGAGTTGTCCGTACAGCACCGGTCCGGGGAGGATGGCACCCAGAAGAGCCGCCTGCTCGACGGTCAATTCCTCGGGAGGCACCGAAAAATAGTGGCGAGCCGCCTGCCCCAGCCCCCGGACTCCGGGACCCCAGTCGACGAGATTCAAATACAGCTCCAGAATGCGTTGCTTGGACAACTCCGATTCGAGCCGCCAGGCGACCCAGAGTTCCTGGATCTTTCGATTCAGTGTGCGTCGGCGGCTCAGGAACAGATTCTTGGCCAACTGCTGGGTGATGGTACTGCCCCCTCGCTGGAGTTCATTGGTTCGAAGGTTGTGGACCAGGGCATTTCGGATGCCGCGCCACGAGAACCCCGAATGCTCGAAAAACCGGGAGTCCTCGGCGGCGACGATCACCCTTGGAAGCCAGTCGGGTAGCGACTCGAGGTGGGTCCAGCCCGTCGGCTCCAACAATGGGAGGTGGCGAGGGGTTGTTCCGGGCATTGGAGGGCCGGTCGAAGCCAGCGATGGAACATCGCTTCGAGGACTCTCGGCCAGCACCTCGACGGCCCCGCCGATGTCGACGTCCAACTGCAGGCTCTCGGGGTATTGGGTGTGACCGGCGGCAAACGCCGACAGATCGACATTGCCGCGCAATTCGGCTCCCATCGCCGGAGCTACCAGCGACGTCGGGAGGACCTCTCGGAGGCCCGGCGCGTGCAGGTGGTTGCCGCGGCCTCGAACCCAGAAGGACCAACCGGGGTCCGCCGCCACGGCCGAACCGGAGATCCGAAACGGGCGGAGCTCGGCGAGTGTAATCTCGGCGCTCGGCAGGCTGAAGGTTCTGTGGGTCCAGTCGGCCCACACCGTCCATTTCACTCCCATCGGACGGTCGACGCGCAGAGGGTCGGGCCCCAGCAGGTGATGCTCGAAGGAGCTCTCATCGATCCGAAGGTTGCCCTCGATGGTGCCACGGCGAAGGTCGGGGCGGATCGTCGCCCGCACCCCGCCGTCAACACGGCCGACCCGGACCCAGCGGTTCAGGCCCACGAGTCGAAGAAACCCGGCGGGCTGAAGCCCGTCGGATTCGAGGTTGATCGTCGCGCCGGCGCCCCGCTGCATTCGAAGATCGAACTTGGCGCGGCCGTCTCCACCGTCGACCAGCGTCCCCTCCACGGTCGCTTCCCGTGATTGGCTTCGATACGCACCCGAAAGTCCCTGCAGCGCGTGGGGGCGACGAAAACTGGGGCTTCGAAGCGTGATGTTCGACGATGAGACGGCTCCGCCATCGTCGGTCTTGTCGACACAGAGTCGCTCGAGCGTGGCCTCGAGCTCGATGTCTGTCCACCGACTCGGCGAGTCGACAGCCAGGGCGTTGCCGCAGAGATCGACGCCATCGGAATGAACATCCAAGGTCAGTTGCTCGAGCGAGACGCCGGGGAGACGAGTCGTGAGGTGGTCGTCCCGGAGCCAATCGGTGGGGCGGGTCGGCTCGGCGGTGTCGACAGTCCAGGAACGCGGACTGTTGCCGCCGGAATCGCGCGACGTCACGGAGTAGGCGACACCGTCTGGAAGTCTTCCGTATCCGCGGACCTCGTCGACGGGTGGGCGCTCGTCGGGCCGGACGGTGAGGTCGATTCGCTCGATGAGCAGGGGGTTGGCACGCAGCCCACGGTCTCGGTGGATGGCGGTGACGTCGATGTCGCGGAGAGTGACGCCGAAGGGCACGATGCGTCGGCGGCGATCGGCCTCGGAGGTCCTGGCCGGCCGAGAGGTATCGGTCGCTTGGCGAGCCTTGGGAGCCTGGCGGTGGCGACTCTCGTCGGATGTGTCGACTCGGTCGGGAGAGGGTTCGACCGCGATGTCGACGTCTCCATCCTCGATGACGACGGAGCCGACGGCGATGTTCCCGCGTAAAAGACCGCGGATCGATGGGTAGATCTTTACCCGGTCGATTCGGGCCCGGAATCGAAGCTGTTCCCGCCGGTCCTCCAGGGAGACGTCATGCAGTCGAATGCCCGTGAACCCGGTGGGTCCCATCGATGCGACCCTCAGTGTCGCATCTTGTCGGGCCGCCCAGGATTGGAGTTGCGCCTGGACGATGGCCCCGACACCGGGTCGAGTTCGTACCAAGACCGTCGCGGCGAAGGCCGCGGTCAAGCCGCCGGCGATCAACAGAGTCGCCAGGGCTGCCCGGGATGTTTTCTGTCCCGTCATCTACGACTCGCAGCGATCACGCGTGAGGGAATACGGATTCAGGCGGCGGATTCGGCCGTCGATGGCATCCATGCCTCGACGACGGCAGCGCCGACGCTGTCGCCCCATACATTGACCGTGGTGCGCGACATGTCCAGAATCCGATCGACGGCGACGACGAGCCCGTATCCCTCGGCCGGAAGCCCGACACTCTCCAACACGATGATCATCGTGACCAGTCCGGCGCTGGGCACGCCCGCCGCCCCGACGGCCGCCAGGGTCGCGGTCAGGACGATGATAACCTGCTGGGCAAACGTGATGTCGATGCCGAGCGCATTCGCGATGAAGATAGCCGCGACCGCTTCGTACAGCGCGGTGCCGTCCATGTTGATCGTGGCGCCCAGTGGCAGCACGAAGTCGGCCGAGGTCTCTGAGACACCGGCCCGGTCCGTCACACACTCACGCGTCAGCGGATAGGTCCCCGAACTGGAGGCCGTCGAAAAGGCGGTCATCAGCGCGGGGGCCAGCGCACCGGCGTATGTCCATGGCGAGCGCCCGGCGATCAACCAGAGCAGAAGGGGCAGGGTGACCAGCGCGTGCAGCGCCAATCCGCCGAGGACCGCGATCATGTAGACGCCCAGGTCCGACAGAAACGCCACCAGGTCGACGAGTTCCGGATCGAGCATCGTGTCGACCAGAAGTCCCGCCACCCCGATGGGCGCGAGCGCCAGGACCCAGTCGACGATCTTTAAGACCAGGGCTTCGAAGCCCTGAAAGAACTCGGCGACGGGTTTGGCCGGTTCTCCGACCACAAGCAACCCGATCCCCGTCAAGACGGCGACAAAGATGGTCGGGAGCATATCGCCCGAGGCAAACGCTCCGATCGGCTGTTCGGGGACGATATTCAGGAAGACGTCGGCCAGCGGCGTCGGCTCCAGCGATTCAGTGCCGCCGATGCTCAGATCCAGCCCCTTGCCCGGCCCCAGGATATTGACGATCAGCAGGCCGCCGATGACGGCGAGGAACGTCGTGATCAGGTAGTAGCCGATCGTCCGGAGTCCGACGCGCCCGAGGTTCTCGGGGCTTCCCATGCGGGCGATGCCGCTGACGACCGTCGCCAGAATCAACGGGACGATCATCATCGTCAGCAGCCGCAAAAAGAGATCGCCGACGAACGCAAACGGTGCTCTCCAGGTCGCCAGCGTCTGCATCGTCGTCTGGCGCTGACGGGTGAAGTCGACGGCTCCGTCGACGGTGGCCTGGGCGGCGCCGACGGCGGTCGACGCGTCGGTCGGGACGGCCCGGACGGGCTCGATCCCGACGATCTGGCGGACGACCACCGCGTAGATGAAGGCGAAGATAAGCCCCACCAGGATCTGCCAGTGGAGCTTCGAGTACCACGGTTCATCCATCGACTTGGCCCTGCGTCTGTGGCAAATCCAGCCCCGACAACGTCACGACATTCAGCGGAAGGTCGCCTTGATTCCGAGATCCTCGAGGATGGCGTCGAGCTCGTCCTGGTGTTCTCGCTTGAGGGCGAACGCCGTTTCGCCGAGTCGCCGCTCGATGATTTCATCGCATTCGGGGACCCGGGCGAAGTGATCCGCGACGATCTCGGACTCCAGGATCACCACGGTGATGTCCTGGGCGATTTCGGCGTTCAGCGGTTCGACGATGTCGCTGCGCAATTTGAGTGCCTGGCCGGGCGGGATGCCGCCCGCGCTGCGCACATCCAGAAAGTCGAGGACGTTCTCGAGCGGATTCTCGGGCCACCGGCTCTTTATCTTGTCGATGTCGAGGCCCCAGAACTGAGAATCCTCCGTGCTCCCTTCGAGCTTTTCGGCGATCTTTTTGAGCTCGGTCAGGGTCACCAGGTCGCACTCCATCGGGTCGACCATGACCTCCAAAGAGTCGACGAAGTACAGACACGGTGGGATGTCGCCCAGATAGTCGATATCCAGGGCGTCTTCCTGTTCGATGATCCGTTCCAGTCCGGGCGGTTTCGGCTCGGCGATGTACACCGAGCTGGGGCCCAGGCGGATCGTGTCGATGTCTTCGCCTCGCCAGTCGTGTTCGAGCTGGCCGAGGATCAGGTCGAGCCGGTCGGCGTCGTTGTGCCGAAGCAGGACGCCGTTGGCGTAGAGTTTGAGCTGGCGGTGGACTCGCTCCCAGTCCTTGAGTTGGAATTCGACGGTATCGGGGACCGGGGCATGGCTGTGCTCATTGAGGATCTCGACGACCCGGTCGGCATCGAGTCCGTGAGCGAAGCCCCACTGAACCGATTCCGCCGTCAATTTGAAGTTCGCCACGCGGTCGGCGAGCTTCACGCGTTCGCCGATGTGGTAGAGGTGGTACAGGACGTCGAGTGGGGCATTGTCCAGAAAGAGCATCACCTCGAAGTTCGGCTGTACCACGAGCGAGCCCCCATCCTCGTCCTGAGGCCTGTCGGCCGGCTCGACGTCCTCGGTGTTTTTGAGACCGACCACGTCGGCTCCGCGCTCGTGGAATCGCAGCACCTCGACGTCGTCGTCGCTTTCGCCGACCTCCAGCACACCGAGCCACCGGAGCCCGCGATCGACGACGGCTTCGATGTACTCGGCCGGTTCGACCTCGGCTTCGGCGTTGTCGAGGGTGCGCGGCAGGTAGTTCTGGTCGAGCTGAGTACACAGCTCGATGACCGCGTCTCGGGATGTCCATCGGCCGAGTCGCGAGCGTCGCAGCACACTGAGTACGTACCCGCGGGCTCCGATGAAGCGTTCACCGGTGGCCGCGGACTGAGAGAAGTGTTCTTCGTATTCGGGCCGGCGCTGGCCGTAGCCCAGCGACAGACTCTCGACCTCGTTCCAGTGCTTCAGGCCCTGAAAGGCGTTGATCAACCGGCGGTTGCGCTTGCTTTCGTCGGCGCAAAAGAAGTCGGCGACTCCCTCGTGGCGGCCGGTGATGGTATCTTCGGTCTTCTCCAAGAACCCCAGCTCCGAGGCCATCGCCAGCAGGAAGGTCAGGTAGTCGAGCTGGACGGCGTTGTTGAGATCCAGGTCGTCGCCGGCCTCGCCGGGGTCGCCCGGCAACGTGATCCCGCGGGCAAATCGGCGCAGGCTACGTCGGTTGGGCGCACCGGACTTGTTGAGCCGCAACGGCTCGTGTTGCAACAGGCTGATCAGGTGCGCCAGATTGAGCTCCAGGGCGCCGATATCGCCCTTTTCGACGAGTTCGATCTCGCCTTCCCACCTGCTCAGGGCTTCGGGACCGACCGATTCGGCCTCCTGACTCAATTCCGATTCGATCAATGGCGGGACCGCCAGATCGTGCTGAAGGAAGCTGTCCTGGTCGAGGAGGTTTTCGATGTCGAGTTCGCTCTCGCCGGGATTGGGCACCGGGACGAGAATGCAGTCCGTGACCAGCTCTCGAAGCGTATCTTCGGTGTCGCCGAAGCCACGAAGCAGCAGGTCGCGCCGCAGGTTTTCCCCGCGCATTCGACCGCCGCTCGCCGCCACCTGCGCCAGCACCGCGCGCTGGACGTCGCTCAGCGACTCCAGTCGCTCGGAGACGTTTGATTCATCGACCACCGCCTCGGCGATATCCTCGGCGTCGGCGTCGGGTTCCAGACCCCAGCCGTGTGCGATGAATCGGTGCGACGAGAGTCCGTAGCCGCGGTCGAACAGCGAGATGAGCTCTTCGGACGACAGCGGACCCGAGTTGCCTCGGCCCTTTTCTTGTCTCTGGTTGCTCACGCGAAACGCTCCTTACATCAGCAAAATCAGTCGGGGGTGCGGTGCCCGGCAGACGGGTGCGTTCAGTCGTCGTCGCCGTCCTCGGAATCCTCGGAGTCGTCGGACGATTCGTTGTCTTCCCCTTCGCCGTCCTCGTCGTCTTCGCCGTCTTCTTCTTCGTCGGGTTCAGCGGCGTCCGGCGGGACGATGTCGCCGATCAGCTTCGGATAGGTGCCGCGTTCCTGGAGAGCCTCGCGGATCTTTTCGAGCTGGTAGGCCGGCGCGACGACCGCCCGGTCGCCGATGCGCTTCATGTGCATCTTGGAGGCGTCGATCGCCAGAAGGGTCTCTTCGAGGATCGCCTCGCTGTCACAGATCATCAGGGCCACACCCTGATGCACGACCAGATTTGAATCAGTAGCCACGTCGGACCTCTAGGGGGCGTCTGTCGGAAATGGAGACTCTCAAGTTGGTTCGCGGATGCGGCCTCGCCCGGGGGGGCATCAACACGGCCTCCCGGCCGACGAGGGTACAACGCGAGGGAAGATGTATCGGACATGTTTCTGGGAATCGCGCCCGGAGCCCGGGTTAAAGCGGAGCCACACCGGCCCCACCCCCGTTGAAGCCGAGCGCGTCGAGCAGATTAAGTCCGGGTTCCCCAGGTGTCAACGCCGTGGGGTGGAAGTTACTGGCCCTGGAATTCCGGGTCCCGGCCCTCTTTGAAGGCCTCGAGCCCCTCCTGACGGTCGTCGGTGGGGATCGTGACGGCGTAGGCGCGCGACTCGATCTCCAGTCCTGTGTCGAGGTCGCACTGCAGCCCCGCATCGATCGCCCGTTTGGCCTGTTGGACGGCGATCGGTGCGGAGCCGGCGCACTCGTCGGCGATCGAGAGGGCCCGGTCGATGACATCGTCGGCCGGGACCGCGTAGTTGGCCAGGCCGATCGACTCGGCCTCCCGGCCACTGAGTCGTCGTCCCGTGAAGATCATCTCCTTGGCCGTCGCGGCTCCGACTAACCTCGGGAGCCGTTGCGTGCCGCCGGCCCCGGGAATGATCCCGAGGCGAGTCTCGGTTAAACCCAGCTTTGTTTCGGAGGCGACCACCCGCATGTCACAGGCCAGAGCCATCTCCAGCCCGCCGCCGAAGGCGTATCCGTTGATGGCGCAGACGACGGGCTTGGGAAGCCCGGCGATCGCGCCGAAGCACTGTTTGTAGTCGTCGATACGCCGTCGGGTATCGGCCTCGGACATCGAACGACGTTCTTCGAGATCGGCGCCGGCGCAGAAGGCCGAGTCGCCGGCACCGGTCAGGACGACGGCGCGCACGTCGTCCATGTGGCGAAACTCATAGAAGCTGTGCCACAACTGGTCGACCAGCTCGCCGTTCATACTATTCATGGCGTCGGGTCGGTTGAGCGTGGCCGTGACGACGTGGTCACGATAGTCGATGTCGAGCACATCAGCCGTCGTCGGGTCGCGAAAATCGCTCATCGGGAACTCCAGTGGGGTAGCTGTGGCAATGTCAGACGAACGCGAAAACGGAGAGTTCAATCGGGAGGAGACTGCCGAGGAATTGACCCCGGGGCAGCGCTCCATCGAACGGGCTGCCGCCCTGTATTACGAAGGATGTCGGTGGGCAGCTCGACTGGTCCGTCGGCTGAAGCGATCGACGTCCGACTCCCAACGATAGGACGTCGGCTCGATTGAGTCCGGTTACTTCGAGCCCACGACGTCCACGAGTACGGCGTAGAGCGCCCCGCGGCCCTCGCTTGAGTCGGGGACATCGGATGTCGACTCCTTGAACTTCGAGGGCAACCGCCAGACGACGCGCAGGCCCCAGAACTTGAACGGCTCGATGTCGACGATCTTCGAGAGAGGGGCCGACGGGCGCTCGATCTTCGAGCGCGTCGGCCGGCACGCCTCGCCCCCCTCGACAGCGGCGGCGCCCGGCCACTCGAAACTGGCGATGACCGGGCCGTCGGTGGTCAACGCTGCCACAAACGTGGTCCGGTATGCGCGTTCGCTGTCGACCAGCGACACGACCAACCCCTCCTTTTCGGGCAGGACTTCGAAGCTGACCTCGCGCGTCGAGTCCCCCTGACTCACCTCGATGTCGAGCCACTGCTGCAGCTCGATGGGACGCAGTTTGTAGTCGTGACCTTGAAGTGCACGGAAAAGCTTGCGGGACGCACTCTTCATGTAGGCGCCGATGAACTCGTCGCACCCGTCGAGCTCCTCGTCGTCGGTCTCTTTGATGTCCGGTTTCGAACGGGAGTCAGTCGACGCGGGATCGTCGGTCTCCTGGGCTTGGTCGGAGGGAGCCTCCGTCCGATCGGAGGGATTCGAACTCGAAGCGGACTCCTCAGAAGTCGATGAATCTTGGTCGGATGAATCCTGTGTCTGCGCCGCGTCCGACTCGGAGGAGAAGTTGCGCGGTTGCTCGGCCGGACTGGGCTTGGAGACGGGCTGCGCCGAGAGCCCGGCCGGCGCCAGCAGCCACGCCGCAAGCATCAGGCCGATGCCGACCGCCCCCGCGCCCGAATGACACCTCTCCATCACCATCTCTCACCTGTTCAGTTCCAAACCAGATCCGATACGACGCCGCTCAACCTAAATAGCTGTACGGATTCCTGCAACACGCCGTCGTGCTGGCTCGCCGCCGTCCACCGTGCGTCCCCAGCCGACGGCCTCTTCATTCATGATGCTGTGCGACCGTTCAATCTGTTCAAGAACCATTGAACATCTGGAGCGAGCCGCCTTCAGGTCCAAAATGACCGTTCATGCCTTTTTATTACCGCTCAGTGTGCTTATACTACCAGTGATGGGCGGGGCGTGGATTAAATTCGGTCGCTCGACGGTTTCAGATGCAGACGGGCCGACCGAGACTGTTACTCGAGCCGGAGGCACGATCATGGGCGAAGACAGCGTTCGGATATTCGAGGTGGGGCCGAGGGACGGACTGCAGAATGAATCGGTCATTCTCGACGTCGATCGGAAGGTCGAGATGATCGAGCGCCTCGTAGAGATGGGCGTGCGGGATATCGAATTCGGCAGTTTCGTTCATCCGAAGTGGATTCCGCAGATGGCGGATACCGAAGAGGTCGCCCGGCGCGTCACGCGGCGCGAGGGTGTGCGATACTGGGGGCTGGTTCCGAATCTGGTCGGCCTCGAGCGAGCTCTGGAGGCCAATACCACGCACATCGCCACATTCATGTCGGCGAGTGAGACCCACAATCAACACAACGTCAACCGTACCGTCGACGAGAGCCTCGACTGTTTGAAGACGGCCTACGAGACGGCGAACGCCGAGGATGTCACCATCCGTGCCTACGTCTCCACGGCCTTTGGCTGTCCGTACGAAGGCGACGTTCCCTTCGACCGTGTATTGGCGATCGCCGAGACCCTCCTGGCTCAGGGAGCCGACATGATCGCGCTGGGCGATACCATCGGCGCCGGGACCCCCCACCAGGTTCGCGATGGAGCGCGTCGAGCGATCGAGGCCTTCGGCGTCGACCGTGTGGCGATGCACCTGCACGACACTCAGGGGATGGGCCTGGCCAATGCGCTGGCCGCCTATCAAGCCGGGATCCGGATCTTCGATACGTCGGTGGGCGCTACCGGTGGATGCCCCTATGCACCCGGTGCGGCCGGGAACATTGCCACCGAGGAGATGATCCATATGTTCGACGGCATGGGAGTCGACTCCGGAATCGACCGCGACCGTGTGCTAGAGGTGGCCGGTTGGGTCGACCGGGAGACCGACATCGACCTCCCCTCGAAGCTGTACCAGTACACATCCCAACTGGAGGCCGCCGAAGACCAAACTGAAGAGACGCGGGCGACGGCCTGATGAGCCGCCGCCCGGGGAGCGCCTCCGGGGCCTGCGTTGCTCAGACCGGCGTGACGCCGTGCTTTTTGTCGGGCCAGTCGACCTCCTTGGACTCGTAGACTTCGAGTCTGGCCTGCAGCTCCGCCCGAAGCCTCTCTTTGGGCACCATCTCATCGACGATCAGCTCGCTGGCGAGCCGAAAGATGTCGATGTCCTCCTCGTAGTCCTTTCGCTTCTGTTTGACGTATTCGGGACGATCCTCCGGATCGAGCGCTTCGATCTTTCGGGCGTATACGGCGTTGACCGCCGCCTCCGGCCCCATCACCGCGATCATCGCTTCGGGGAGCGCCAGCGTGGCGTCCGGGTCGAAGCCGGGGCCGCACATCGCGTAGAGTCCCGCGCCGTATGCTTTGCGCACCACGACCGACAGTTTCGGGACGGTCGCCCGGCTGACCGCCGTGATCAGTTTGGCGCCGTGGCGGATGATCCCCTTCTTTTCGACCTTCGTACCGATCATGAAACCGGGGACGTCTGCCAGAAAGACCAGCGGGATGCCGAAGGCGTCGCACAGGTCGATAAACCGGGTCGCTTTGTCGGCGGAGTCGACGAAGAGCACGCCGCCCTTTCGCTTCGGCTGGCTGGCGATGATGCCGACGGGGCGTCCGTCGATCCGAGCCAGACAGGTGATGATCTCGCGGGCGAAATCCGCCTTGATCTCCAGAAAATCGGAGTCATCGACCAGATGGGCGATGACATCCTTCATGTCGAAGGCCCGGTTCTGATTCTCCGGGATCAGGTCCTCGAGCGATTTGGTCTGCTCCTTCGGCTCGGCCGCCTCCTCGAAGGGCAGGTCCTCGTGGCAATTCTGGGGAAAGAACTCCAGGTAGTCGCGACACCATGAGATCGCCTCCTCTTCGGAGTCGACCAGCACATCGCCGCATCCGGACTCGGAGGTGTGCATCTTGGCGCCGCCCATCTCTTCGAGCGTGACCGATTCGCCGATGACCATCTCGGCCATGCGCGGCGATCCCAGGTACATCGAGGCATTCCCGTCGACCATGGTGACGACGTCGCAGAAGGCGGGAATGTAGGCGCCGCCGGCGGCCGAGGGGCCAAACAGCAGGCAAATCTGGGGGACGTACCCGGACAGCCGGACCTGGTTGTTGAAGATCCGGCCGGCGCCGCGGCGGCCCGGAAACATCTCGAGCTGGTCGGTAATCCGCGCTCCGGCGGAGTCGACCAGGTAGATGAGCGGAATCTTGAGCCGCTCGGCTGTCTCCTGGATGCGGATGATCTTCTCGACGGTGCGCCATCCCCAGGAGCCGGCCTTGACGGTCGAGTCATTTGCCATGACCGCGACCTTCTCGCCGTGGATTTGCCCGATCCCGGTGACGACCCCGTCGGCCGGCAGGTCGCCCGCCTGGACATTCGCCCAGAGGCCATCCTCGGTGTCGAGTCCATCGTCGAAGAGCAACTCGAGCCGGTCGCGCACAAACAACTTCCCACGCTCGTCGTTGCGCTCGTGGTATTTGTCCTTGCCGCCGGTCTTTATCTCGGCTCGCTGCTTCAGAAGCTCGGCGTCCAGAGAGTCCATCGATTCGAGATCCTCCGGATCGAGGCCTTCAAGTTGCTCATCCCACGACTTCGTCATGTCATCCTCCAAGAAGTTGAGTCCAAATTCCCGTGGCGCGGCGCACATTAGTCGGGGCTGCGACTCCCTGCAACACGCCTCGACGCCCCGGCGAACCGAACCCGGGGAGCTTGCGCATCGGCATTGAGGGCTTATAATTGACAGTGGTTCATCCCTCTTGCCGGCGGGAGCCGGGGAGTGCTCTGGGTCGTTGGGGAACGTCCGTGCCTCCGAACCCTGACCGACAGGAGGGCACCATGAACCTGACATACCTCGAGATCGACCACGCTCGCGACGGCTACGATGCCCTGACCGGCACCACCCGGTCGGAGTTTCGTGACAGACTTCGTCTGTGCTGGTTGTACCACGAACACGCCCTCGATGGCGTGGCGCTGAGTCGCGACGAGATCGATCGGGCTCTGGCCGACAAACCGTCGCGTAACTACGTCGACGCCCAGACGAAGGGGTCGGTACGTCGGCTGGATCAAACCATTCAGACAATCCGGGATGCCGCCGATGCTCGCGCCGAGCTGAGTGTCGGGTGGCTGCGAGCGCTTCATGCACACCTCTGCGCCGACGGCGACGAGGCTGCGGGAGCGTTTCGAGACCGCGATACCTCGCCCGGGGTGTACAATCTCGACGTCGCCGACTCCGACGAGATTTCCTCCAGGCTAGAGGCCTTTGTCGCACGCTGGCACGAAGACTGGTCTCGCCAGCATCCAGTACGTGCGGGAGCGCTGGCCCACTGGGAGTTCATGCACATCTTTCCCTTCGACGAACGCACGGGAATGGTTGGGCGACTGATGCTCAATTTTCTGTTGCTTCGCGAGGATTATCCGCCGGCCACCTTCCACGCGATGCGTCGGCACGACTACTTCCAGGCGCTCCGGTCGAACCGGCCCGATATGGTCCCGGTGGTCGTCGACGCCGTCCGGGCTACCATCGAAGCCGCCGAGTCGATCGACGACGAAACCCGGGCCGTCGCCTTCGACGGAGTCTCCTGACCGGCGGGCCGACTCGATCGAGTTGTGCGCAATCTTTCAGCCCAAGTTGCATCTATGTAGGGGACCCGACCGGTGCAGACCTGCACGCGTCGGGCATGGAATGAGAGTACAGCTTGCTTGTTCCCATTGACGGACTATGGTGTCGACCGTAGTTGTCTCCCTCTCAAGAGAGGGCCCGGGCGAGCCGAGCTGTTGAGAGTCGGTACGTCATCACCGGAGAGAATTTATGCAGAGTCCCCTGTCACAGATTGCCGACGAGGCGAAGGCGGCCGACCGGCCGGAATTGCCGGAGTCCGACGAACTCGCCGTCGTCGAGTACGCCCAGGCGAACCTTCCGACTCGGTACGGAAAGTTCAAGATCAAGGCGTTTCTGAACAACAAAGACCGAAAGGAACACGTGGCGGTCATCCAAGGCGATGTCGAAGGCAAAGAGGATGTGCTGACCCGCATTCACAGCGAGTGTTTGACCGGCGACGTTCTGGGAAGTCTCAAATGCGACTGCGGCGAGCAGCTCGATGAGGCGCTACGGACCATCGGCGAAGCCGATGCCGGCATCCTTCTGTACATGCGCCAGGAGGGGCGGGGCATCGGACTGGCCGAAAAGGTGCGCGCCTACAGCCTCCAGGACGAGGGTCTGGATACCGTCGAGGCCAACAAACATCTGGGATTTGACGACGACCTGCGTGACTACGACGTCGCCGGCGAGATGCTTCACCTCATCGGGCCAAAATCGATCGAGCTCATGACGAATAACCCCGACAAGGTGAAGGGGCTTTTGAACGAAGGGATCGACGTCTCGCGTCGCATCCCGCTGAAGGTGCTGCCGAATCCGCACAACGTGCACTATCTGGAGACCAAAAAGAACAAGTCGGGACACATCCTGTAGCCCGACCTCGACATCGACGGCGAAGTTTAGAATCCGGAGGCCCGGGTCGCCCACAGCGGCCCGGGCCTTCTGTATGAATACCCATTCATTGCGGTTGCCTGTCGCCGTGTGGCGCCTATATCTTGGCACTGACTCCAGTGAGCGAGCACGGAATGGAACGTTCGGGGCAGACGATGGATGATTCGCAGCAGGACACGCTGGCGAGCTTCGAGGTGCGCGACGGCGGCATCGGAGTGATCGAGATCGACGTCCAGGGCAAGCGAGTGAATACCCTGTCGACGGAGATGACCGACCGGTTTGAGTCGTTTCTCGACCGGGTCGAGGCCGACGATGCGATCCGGGGTGTGGTGATCCACAGTGGAAAACCGGACAATTTCGTGGCCGGCTTCGATATCGACGAGCTCAAGGCCCGTCGGAAGGAACCCGAACAGTTGCGCGATTTGGTCGACGAGGGCCATCGCCTGATGGCGCGCCTCGAGGCGTTGTCGGTGCCGATCGTCGCCGCGATCGACGGGGCGTGTCTCGGGGGCGGACTGGAGCTGGCGATGGCATGCAGTGCCCGCGTGGCTGCAGATACACCGCAGACCGAGTTCGGCCTCCCCGAAATCAAGCTCGGGATCATTCCCGGTATGGGCGGCACGCAGCGGTTGCCGCGGCTGGTCGAACCGCAGTTGGCTCTGGAGATGATCCTGACGGGCCGGACGATCGATGCAGGGCGTGCGGCCGAAGAAGGGTTGGTCGATGATGTCGCTCACCCGGGCATCTTGCTGGATGTCGCGATCGAGTGGATCGACCGGATCGAGTCGAAGGGAGGGATCGAACGGGACGTCGATGAACCCCTCGAAGCGTTGCGGAGTTTCTGGCGAGATCCGTCGGGCGAAGCGATGAAATGGGCGGCCAGGTCGCCGGCTCGCCGGCTCGTCTTCGACCAGGCCCGTCAACGAGCTCGCAAGAAGGCGGGTTCTCATTATCCGGCGCCTCCGAAGGCCGTCGATGTCATCGAAACGGGATTTCGCGAGGGGTTCGAGGCGGGGCTGGAGGCCGAATCCCAGGCGTTCGTCGAACTGATCCAGACGGATGTGGCGCACAACCTCATCGACGTCTTCTTTGCTCAGCGTCAGGCGGGTTCCGGGGTCTTCGACCGGGAGGTGTCGCCGTATTCGGTCGACAAGATCGGAGTTCTGGGCGCGGGACTGATGGGAGCCGGGATTGCCCAGTCGGCTGCCTACAAGGGATACGCGGTTCGGTTGAAGGACAAGGATCTCGAGGGGCTCGGCTGGGGGCTCGACTACAGTGCACGGCTCTTTGATCAACTGGTCGAGCGCGACACACTCACCGAGCCGATGGCGGATGTCGCCTTCGGTCGGATCGCCGGTACGACGGACTGGTCGGGTATCGGTACCTGCGACCTGGTCGTCGAGGCCGTCTACGAAGACCTGGATCTCAAGCGACAGATGCTCCGGGAAGTCGAGGAGCGTGGCCACCAGGATCTCGTGTTCGCGAGCAACACATCGACGATCCCGATCTCCGACATCGCGGCAGAATCGGAACACCCCGAGCGTGTGCTGGGGATGCACTTTTTTAGTCCGGTGCACAAGATGCCGCTGCTCGAGATCATCCGCACCGAGTCGACCAGCGACCGGGCTCTGGCGACGGCCCTCGAGGTCGGTGAGCAACTGGGAAAGACCTGCATCGTCGTCAAGGATGGTCCCGGGTTTTTCACCAGCCGGGTCATTGGCGCCTACATCAACGAAGCCGGTTGGCTTCTGGAGGAGGGCGGCCGTGTCGAGGCCATCGACGAGGCGATGCGGGAGTTCGGATTCTCGGTCGGTCCGCTGAAGCTGATAGACGAGGTCGGATTCGACGTAGCCACCAAGGCCGGGCGCACCCTCAAGGAGGCGTTTCCGGAGCGTTGGAATGCTCCCGACGTGATCGAGACGCTCGCGGAGGAAGGGCGACTCGGCAAGAAAAACGACTGGGGCTTCTACAAGTACGACCGGGATGAGCCCGGCGGAGTCGACGAGTCGGTCTACGAGGCGTTGTCCGGCGGGCTCGACCGTCGAAGCATCGCCGCGGATCTCATTCGTGACCGCTGTTGGATGGCCATGCTCAACGAGTGTGTCCATTGCCTCCAGGAAGGAATCGTCGAGGAGCCCCGCGACATCGATGTCGGCGTGATCTTTGGGCTCGGCTTTCCGCCGTTTCGCGGGGGCATTCTCCGATATGCCGACTCCCGGGGGCTCGGTGACATCGTCGAGTCGATGCACCGGCTGGCCGACGAATATGGAGATCGACTCCGACCGGCCGAGTTGCTCGAACAGAAGGCGTCCGCCGGAGAATCATTCTACCAGTGAGCATGTGCCGCTAGACGGAGAGACCCTATGAGCCAGTCGACGAAACGAGGAAACCAGGCGCCGCTGGGCGGCGACGACCGCATCGCGATCGTCGAAGCCGCCCGAACCCCGTTTGCCAAGGCATGGACGGTCTACGAGGACTGGAACGAAGCCGATCTGGGGCGGGTGGCCGTCCGAGAGGTGGTGGAGCGAGCCGGCATCGACCCCGAACTGATCGATGATGTCGTACTCGGATGTGTCTCGGCACCGATGAATGGTCCGAACGTGGCACGTGAGGTCGTGCTGCGGACTCCCATCCCGGAGACGGTCCCGGCGTCGACCACACAGATGTACTGTGCATCGAGCGCTCTGGCGACGGTCCAGGCGGCGGGCAGCATCTTGATGGGCGGGGCAGATATCGTCATCGCCGGGGGCGTCGAATCGATGAGTTCGTCACAGGCCCGGGTCAGTCGCCGGTTGAGTCAGGCATTGAATCGCGCCTCCGGCGCCGGTACGCCGGCCGAGCTGTGGGAGGCCTTCCGTGGTCTGGAGCCCGAAGACCTCACGCCGGAAGCCCCCGGCATCGACGAACCGACGACCGGGGACCGAATGGGAGACTCGGCCGAGACGATGGCCAAGCGGTACGGCATCAGTCGTCAAGACCAGGATGCCTACGCCGAGCAGACCCACCATCGGGCGGCGGCGGCCTTCGATGAGGGCCATTTCCCGGAGGTGGTTCCCGTGCTGACCGGTGAGGACTTCGACGAGCCCGTCGAGCGCGACACCAATGTGCGGGCCGATACCTCCGTCGAACAGATGAGCAAGCTCGGCCCCGCCTTCGACAAGCGTCACGGCACGGTCACCGCCGGCAATGCCTCGCCGCTGACCGACGGCGCCTCGGCGGTGATGGTGATGCGCGAGTCGACGGCCGACCGGCTTGGTCTCGAACCGATGGCGTATCTACGGGCGTGGTCGAGCGTCGGGGTCGACATCTTCGATATCCCGCTGTTGATGGGGCCGACTCTGGCGACCCCGAAGGCTCTGACCCACGCCGACCTGACCCTCGAGGACATGGATCTCATCGAGATGCACGAGGCATTCGCCGCTCAAATTCTGGCCAACCTGAAGGTCTGGGCCTCCGATGAGCTGTGCCGCGAAGTCGGGCTGGACGCGGCGATCGGTGAGGTCGATATGGACATCTTCAACGTCAACGGGGGATCGATCCCGATAGGCCATCCCTTCGGCGCCACGGGAACCCGCATGGTGGGTCAGCTCGCCGGCGAGTTGCAGCGCCGCGATGGCCGCTACGGTCTGATGACGCTGTGTGCCGGCGGCGGATTGGGGATGACGTTGATTCTCGAGAGGTGACGCCTCTATTCGGCGTCGTCCTCGTCGTCGGACGTCTGGCCCTTTCGCGTCTCGATGACCGAATCGATCAACCCGTATTCTACGGCATCCTGGGCGCTCATGAAGTAGTCTCGGTCGGTATCCTGCTTGATGCGCTCCTTGGACTGGTCGGTGTGCTTGACGAGGATCTCCGTGAGCCGCTCGCGCAGTCGCAGAATCTCGTCGGCCTGAATGTCAATGTCGGCAGCCTGGCCGCCGATGCCGCCGCTGACCATCGGCTGGTGGATCAGGATCCGCGAGTTCGGAAGGGCATAGCGCTTGCCGGGGGTCCCGGCGGCGAGCATGACCGCCCCCATCGAGGCCGCCTGTCCCAGACAGATCGTCGAGATGTCGGGCCGCACGTACTGGATGGTGTCGTAGATCGCCATCCCGGACGTGACAGCTCCGCCCGGAGAGTTGATGTACAGACTGATCTCCTTTTCGGGGTCTTCGCTCTCCAGAAAGAGGAGCTGGGCGATAATGCTGTTTGCGACCTCGTCGGTCACCGGAGTCCCCAGAAAAATGATGCGGTCTTTCAGAAGGCGGCTGAAGATGTCCCAGCCGCGACTGCCGCGGGGAGTCTCTTCGACGACGCTCGGGATAAACGACATAATGGGTTGCCTTTCGGACGGGATGAGATGGGTGGGTCAATCAGTCCCCCCAATAATTAGGCACCCGGATCCCGTTCATCAAGTGTGGGCTTGTTGGAGCGCCGCCGGCATGGTTCCATCACAATCGATGAGAGACCCGGTATACGGTGGATCATGAAGCGGCTGTTGATCGTGCTCGGGGGAGTGGGGCTCGTCGCTGCGATGGTGTTCTTTGCGACGCCGAAGCTGGTCGAAGAGCGGATCGACGACGAGTTGCAAGCGAGGGCTCCCGCGGCGGCGGTGTCCTGGGACAGCGTCGAATGGAGGTGGGACAATACCTTCGCCGTGTCGGGACTTCGGTACGAGCGTGGGGAGGTCGAGGTTGCCATCGATACGTTGCGCGGCTCGGTCCAGATTCGGGACCTCTGGGATCGCGATTTTGATATCTCGTTCGACGGGACCGTCCAAATCGACCCACCCGAATCGGTCCGGGTCCAGCGGGCGTGGACCCTCAGTGCAGACGTGTCGACCGGGGAGCGACGGGGGACCTTTCAAATGACGCCCACCACGCAGATCCAGGCTGATTCCTCGGTCATCGAAGTCGAGGGTATCGAGGGGGCGTTTCGGCTGCCATCCGGTGAGACTCCCTGGAGGGTCGATGCCACGCTTCGGCAGCCTCGAATCTTCGTGGAGGCATCGACGGCCGGGGCCCTCGAGGGACGCTCCCCCGCGGTCGATGTGGCTGCGGGAGGCGCCACCGCGCCGACCGTCAGGTTCGATGACTTCGTGGTCGACCTGTACCCTGCCGAGCCGGAGTTTGCGGCCGGGCAATCCGCGACACGCCCGGACGGGGTCGGATCCGGCGGGTCGACCCTGCGTCGTCTGTGGACAAGGGCCCTGAAACTTCGGGTTCAGGCGACGGGCGGCACCATACAGCTCGGCGACCAAGAAGAGGCCGACTCAAAGGCGCTCGTCGAGGACCTCGCCGTTCGAAAGTCGGGCCTTCAGGTCGGGGTGCGCGGCGACGTCTTCGATGGCACCGTCGCCGTCCGGGCCGTGCTGTCTCCGTGGCAAATTCGTCCCGTCCACGCCTCCGTTTCTGCGACGGATATCGAGCTTCAGGAGCTGCCCACCGGGTGGAATCCGGTCGGCTCGGTCGCTGGACGGATGTCGTTCGGTGCGGTGGGGGTCTCCCCGCCGACTCCGCGCGGGACGGAAGCGTCGGGGGTCTTTCGTGCGGAGGTCGATGACCTGGTCGTGGCCGCCGATGGCCTCGCCGACCGAGTTCTACCGCTGGGTGGCGTCTCGTTGTCGGGCGAGTGGGCCCGGCAAGACGGGCTGGGGCGGTTTCGAGTCTCGAAGGGCCGTCTGAATTACGACGGACTCGAGCTCGACTTCGAGGGCGCCCGAGTCGAATCTCCCGGGGGTCCCGTCCTGAGAGGGAAGGTCGGTGTGCAGCGCCTGGAGTGTCAGTCCGCCGTCGAGAAGCTTCCGCGCGGGCTACTCGGCCCCTATCGAGAGGTCGCGCTGAAGGGTACTGCCAACCCCCGCTTCTCGTTCGAATATCCGGTCCGGGCGCCCGAACGGCTCACGATCGATTTGGACGGGTTCCCCGGCGACTGTCGTGTCGAGGCGCTCAACGCGACTCCGCGCGCCTGGCCAGATATTCGGATGGGTACATCGAAGCCGGCCGCAACCGCGGGCTCCGACCTCGCGGATGAGGCGACTCCCCGTTCCGAACTGGAGTCGGTGCCGGCGTCCTGGAGCCACCGTTCGCCCGACGACGTCTTCTGGTTGAAGACGCCGTTTGTGTTGCCCGTCGACGAAGGGGTCAGCCCCGGCGCGGACGTCGAGGTCGGTCCCGGACTGCCCGACTACGTGCCGCTCTCCTCGATGCCCGACTACGTCGGCGGGGCCGCATACCTCAGCGAAGAGGTGAATTTCTACGATGACGGGGCCTGGAATGTGCACCTGATCCAGCGGGCGCTCCGGATGAATCTGTCGGAGGGGCGATTCGTGTACGGTGGATCGACGGTGACCCAGCAACTGGTCAAGAATCTATTTCTGACCCGCGACAAGACGATCGCTCGGAAGGTACAGGAGGCGTTGATCGCCTGGAGAATGCAACAGGTCGTCTCCAAGGCCCGCGTCCTGGAACTCTATCTCAACAGCATCGAATACGGTCAGGACCTGTACGGAATCGGGCCGGCAGCTCGTCGATATTTCGGCCGAGAGGCCTCCGAGTTGACCGTCCTTCAGGCGGTGTTTTTGGCCACGATCAAGCCGGCGCCGTGGTACGGGGACCGGTTTTTCGAGCGTGGCCAGACCCCCGAGCGCGGCTGGTGGCCCGAGCGAATCGAGGAGATCACCCGCCGGCTCCACAAACACGACTACATCGACGAGCAGCAGCTCCAGGCGGCCAAACCCTTCGTGGTGACGTTTCCGAAACCGTAGTCAGTCGACGTCGACTCCGAAGAGTTGAGCCGACAGCGCGGGCGGCTCGGAGCCCTCGACGACGTTGTATTTTTCGAAGTCTTCGACGCCGCGCCGACGCAAAAAGGGTTCGTCGAGCAGGGCCTCTCCGGTCAAATTCGAGGGTGGCGTCGAGACGATCTCGGTCACCATGTCGCAGAGGATGTCCGGTGTTCGCCACATCTCTTCGGTACCCAGATTGAAGTACCGCGTCGCCCGGGTATCGATCGCCGTCAGCGGCCAGAATGCGTTGACGGCGATGTTTTCGTCCTCGACCTCTCCGGCCAGGGATTGTGCGATGAACGTCATCCCGATCTTCGAGAGACCGTAGGCCGTCTTGCCCGGCGTGCGATCGGTCTCGATCGGGGGAGAGGCCATCAGGATGTGCCCCCAGTCGTTGTCCCGGAGGTGGGGCAGTGCGTAGTAGCTCATCACGTACGATCCACGCGCATTCACATCCATCAGCAGGTCGTAGCGCTTGGGAGGGGTGTCGGCGACGGGCTTCATCTGGATGGCACCCGCGTTGTTGATCAGGATGTCGAGCCGTCCCCAGGTATCGACGGTCTCTTCGACGACGTGCTTGCAGCTCTCTTCGTCACGTACGTCCTGTTGGATGGCCAGGGCCTCGGCCCCGGCCTCCCGTACGGCGTCGGCGCTCTTGTAGATGGTGCCCTCGAGCTCCGAGTCGCTGTCGTCGACGGTCTTGCCGGTGACCGTCACATTGACACCTTGCTCGGCCAGGGCGACGGCCAGCGCTTTGCCGATTCCGCGAGTGGCTCCGGTGATGATAGCGACACGTCCGTCGAGATTCTCGGTCTCCATGGGTCCCTCTTGGTTGGGGTGAAACGGGAGTTCGCGATCATCGCTAGGATAGTCGGCGGTTCGACGGGTGGCAATCGAACGTCGCGGGATTTGCCAACTCGGGGCTGGCGGCTACAACTTGAACGCGATGTCATGTGTCATGGTGATCCCAACGAAGTGAGGCCAGCGTGCGTGTTGTCGAACTGATTCGTAAAAAGCGTGATGGCGGGGAGCTCAGCTCCGACGAACTCCGCGAACTCCTCGATGCGTACACCGACGGAGACGTCCCCGACTACCAGATGGCGGCCTTCCTGATGGCCGTCTACTTCAATTCGATGACCGAACAGGAGCTCGGTGTATGGACCGATGCGATGCTCCATTCGGGCGACGTGCTCGATCTCTCCGATGTTCCCGGCCCCCACATCGACAAACACTCCACCGGCGGCGTCGGCGACAAGATCTCGCTGATCTTGGCCCCGCTCGCTGTCACCGCCGGGCTGAAGGTCCCGATGATTTCGGGCCGCGGACTGGGACATACGGGCGGCACCCTCGACAAACTCGAGAGTATTCCGGGGTTTGACGTCAATCAATCGGTCCAGCGGTTCAAGGAGTTGGTCCGGGATGTCGGGTGTGGGTTGATCGGACAGACCGGGGAAATCGCCCCGGCCGACAAAGATCTGTATGCCCTCAGGGATGTCACCGGCACCGTCGAGTGCATTCCTCTCATCGCCAGCTCCATCATGAGCAAGAAGCTGGCCGAAGGCATCGGGGGGCTCGTGTTGGATGTAAAGATCGGGAGTGGTGCCTTCATGAAGTCGGTCGAGCGCGGCCGCGAGCTGGCGGATTCGATGATTCAGATCGGCGAGGCCATGGAGACTCCGGTCCGCGCCGTCCTCACGGACATGGATCAGCCCCTTGGGCTGGCAGTTGGAAATGCCCTCGAGGCGGCCGAGGCGATCGATGTTTTGCGGGGAGAGGGACCCTCGGATGTGGTCGACGTGAGCGTGGCTCTGGTGACCGAAATGATGGCGGTAGCTCGGGGATCGGTCGACCGGGACGCGACCCGCGATCAACTCGTCTCGGCGCTCGAAGACGAAACTGCACTGGAGGTCTTTCGGGAGATCGTCGAACAGCAGGGGGGGGACCCGGCCGTCTGCGACCGACCTCGTGAGGTGCTGCCCACCGCCGATGATGTCGTGCCCTTCGAGGCCGACGAGGCCGGGAGCATCCGAGCGATGAATGCCGAGGAGATCGGGCTGGCGTCGCTGGACCTTGGCGCGGGTCGGATGACCAAGGAGGATGACATCGATCCCGCCGTCGGTCTCGTCTTCCGGAAAAAGCGAGGTGACACCGTCGACGCCGGCGAGCCGATCCTGGATATGCATATCAATCCCGGCTCGGACGTAGAGTCGTGTCGACGGCGACTCGGCGAGGCGATCGAGATCGGAGAGCCCGCCGACTCGCCCCCGTCGCTGATCATCGAGCGGAGGACGGGAGAGGGCAGCTAACCTTCTGACGATCCCGTATTTGACATGACCGAACAGTGATTACGATTTCGGCGGGTGTTTTGGCTTCCACTTCAATGACGACGAGCAGGAGGTATTTATGGTGAATCAACCGTTTGGGCGCCCGCGGCGTTCGCGGGACTGGTTTCGACGCGAGATGGAGAGCCTGCTGCGCGATATGGCCGGTGACCCGTCACGTGGACGAAGGCGGGCTCGGCGAGGCGAGCGGCGTTCGGCCAATGTGTTTCCCCCGGTAAATATCTACGACGACGGGGAGCGGTTTCGCTTGCGCGCCGAAATGCCGGGGGTCAGCGAGGATTCGCTCGAGATCGACGCCCGTCGCGCCGAACTGACGATCCGAGGCGTGCGTAACGAATCGGCGGCTTCTCAGGACGCTCAGTGGCACCGGCGTGAGCGTCAGACCGGGGAGTTTCGCCGGACCGTCACCCTTCCCGAAGAGATCGACACCTCAAAGGTCAGGGCGAAACTGCGCCAGGGGGTCTTGGATATCGTGGCCCCTCGCCGGCAGGAGACCGACAAGAAGAAGATCGAGATTCAGTAGTCTCCCGCCAAGGTGTTCCATCCGCTCTCCAGTCCCGCAAACCCTTGCAGAGGAGGTCCACGATGGCTGACGACAACACGATGAAAGTTCGAAAGAAGACGGAACTCGAAGACCAGCAAGAGGGCACCCGTGAGGGGCGCTATTTCCGTCCCGATGTCGATATTTGGGAAGACGACGAGGCCCTCTTTATTACGGCCGATGTCCCGGGATGTGCATCCGAAGATATCGATGTCAATCTCGAGAAGAATCGCCTGACGATCTCGGCCCACGGCCGGCCGATGGAGGGGGACTGGGAGCCGGTCTACGGCGAATTCCGCGACGGGCATTTTCTGCGGGAGTTTCGTCTGGGCAAGGCGATCGACCAGGAGGGGATTCGGGCGCACCTGTCGGATGGCGTCCTGGAGTTGACCCTTCCGAAGTCGTCAAAGTCGGGGCCGCGACGCATCGAGATCGAGACCGGCTAAAGCGCCCAGACGGGACCGTGCCACCGATCCAATGTAGATAAACCTCGCGTGGCGAACGCAAGTCTATGAGTCCATCGAGCCGTCGGATTCCCGGCGGCTCGATGGGTTTTGTACTTCGTTGCGCAGGGCCTTGAACAGCGAGATGGCAATGGTCACGACGACAATGGCGAACGGGAGCCCTACGGCTACGGCCGCGTACTGCAGGGCCTTCAGCGCGTTGCGTCCACCGGCGACCAACAGCGTCCCGGCCACGGCGCCCTCCAGTACCGCCCAGAAGATCCGCTGGCCGACCGGAGGATCGACGTCGTCCTGGGAGGTGAGAATGTCGATGATCAACGATGCCGAGTCCGACGATGTGATGAAGTAGATCGCTCCGGAGATCATCGCCAGGGAGATGGTCAGGTCAGCCATGGGGAGCTGCCCGAGCATCTCGTAGAACGCCATGAAGGTCCCGTGCTCCTGCTCGAGGACGCCCGACAAGCCCCCCTGAACCCGTTCGATGTAGAGGGCGTTGTTGCCGAAGATGCCCATCCAAATCGAGATGAAGAACGTCGGCACAAGGAGCACACCGATCACGAATTCACGGATGGTGCGGCCCCGCGAGATCTGGGCCAGGAAGACGCCGACGAACGGGGACCAGATCATCCACCATCCCCAGTAAAACAGCGTCCAGTCCTGATACCAGGTCGAGCTGAGGTCGTGGGCGTCGGTCGCCAGGGTCATCGAGACGACGTTCTGCAGGTAGTACCCCATCGAATCCAGGTATCCCTCGATCAGAAACGTCGTCGGGCCTGCCACGAACAGGAAGGCGAGCATCACGATGCCCAGTCCGAAATTCAGTTCGCTGAGGCGTCGGATCCCTCGATCGAGGCCGGAGACCACCGAGATGGTCGCGACGACCGTGATGATGGCGATGATGGTCAACTGTGCAGATAGCGAAACTTCGGGAAGTACGTCCAGATAGACCAGCCCTGCGTTGACGTGCAGTACCCCGAGGCCGAGTCCGGTCGCGACGCCGAACATCGTCGCGAAGACGGCCAGGATCTCGACGGCGTCTCCGATGGGTCCGTGGATCCGCTCGCCCAGGATCGGGTACAGGGTCGAACGGAAGGTCAGCGGGAGGCCCTTTCGATAGCCGAAAAATGCCAGACTGAGGCCGACGATTGCGTAGAGGGCCCACCCGTTGAACCCCCAGTGAAAAATCGTAAGGGCGATCGACTGGCGCGCCGCTTCGACGGTCTCCGGCGTGGCGCGCGGCGGCGTCATGTAGTGGTTCAATGGCTCCGCGACTCCGAAATAGTAGAGTCCGATGTCGATGCCTGCGCTGAAGACCATGGCGAACCAGGTGAAGTACGAATATTTCGGCTCCTCACCCGGTTTGCCGAGGCGGATATCGCCGTAGGCGCTGAAGATCAGATAGATCGCCATGCCCAACAGCAGGGTCATCGATATCGTGTAGATCCATCCGAGCCTTCCGGTGATGAATCCCTGAAGGAGTTGGGCGGACTGCCACGCGGCCTCACTGTAGAGAGCCCCGTAGACGACGAATGCCAGGATCAACAGGGCGCTGGCTGGGAAGACCGTTCGGTGAATTCGCATGGGACGCCTTGGAGAATCCATCAACTATCGGGGCTCATTCGTTCTAACAGAATGAGTCGTGGGGTCCACCAATCTTTGGCGTAAGGCTCCACCCGAAACGACGGACCGGTTTTTGCATTATTTTCACAGTAGCCGTATCCTCCGATCAGGTATCTAGTGCGGACGCGCTCCACCAGGGGCGAGTCGAGGGTCAAACGGATGCGAACATCTCACGTGGACCGATGGTTCATCCTGCTTGCGGTGGGTCTTCTGCCCTGGGCTGGGTGCGACTGCAATGATGTTGTCGACTCGACGGACCCATGGGTCTTCGAAGATCCCGACGACGTGGGACCCACGGACCTGGACGATACCCGGCCCGAAGACGTCGCCGACGTCGTCGATGTCGCCGACATCGTCGACATGGCCGATACGCCGCCCGACCTCTCCGATACACCGGGCCCCCTCGATATCGACGGCTGGGACCCTGAAAATGTCATCGATGAGGTCGAGTGCGATGAGGCGTTGAATGACCGGACGAGCATGGCCATCGATTCCGAGGGGACGGTCTGGTTCGGGTATCATCGCTTCGAGGGCCCCGACTCCGATCCCTGCGGACGTTCGATTTTGGTGCTGGCCCATCGGCGGGTCGGTGAGGAATGGAAGTTCAGAGAACTTGAACGACATCGCGGCCTCTTCGCCATCGAAGTCATCGAGCCGGGGCGTCCGGTCGTGGTCTATCCGGATCTCGAGGACCGCCAATTCGAAGGGTGGATGCGCCGCCGTGACGGGACATTCGACCGACACGTCTTCGACATCAAGCCAGGCAGTGTTCATGAACTAAGCGGGTTTGATCTGACCCAGGACGGTCGCCGGTTCTTCGTGACATTTGCGCCATACCTGGGGTCCGAGGTTCTCTTGTTCTCCTACGATACCGCCGCCGACAATCCGACCTGGACGTCGAGACAGAGCCTGCAGGCAGAAAACCCGAGGGCCGCCTATGAGCGTGGGCTGCGCGCCCATCCCGACGACGGGGTCTATCTGGTCCATGAAAACACGTCCATCGAAGCAGGAGATCGTTTCGGGATCGCCCGTTACGACAAGGAGTTGAATCGATGGACCGAGGCGTCGTACTTCAACCTGGAGAACCAGGACGCGCGGCCCCACTCGTTTGCCGTCATGGACGACGGGGACCTGTGTATGGCGAGCCAGTGGTTGAGCTCACTGATGGTGACCTGCGGCGATATGCAAAATCTTCAACGCGAGCAGCGACGGTTTCCCCAAGAGGCATTGCCCGGACCGACCTCTCCCGTGTCACTGGTCGTCGGGGACGATTCGACGCTCTATGCCGCGTACAATCCCCGAGACTATTCGATGGTAAAGGTCGCCAAGAGAGTTGCCGAGGACTCATGGGAGATTCTGGAGGTCTACAAGGGCAAATCTAACGCGGTGTCGACCTCCATCGATCAGACAGGAGATCTGGTTATGGGCTTTTACACCTGCAGTGGCCCGAGTGAGGATTGTACATGTGAGGGCCCGGGTGGGAGTTGCAGTTTGAAGGTGATCCGCGAGAGCCCCGACTCGCTCTGACACGGGGAACCCTCAACTACCCCACACCCGAGAAGAGCCGCGGCTCGAGCGGCAGGGACTCCAGAACGGCCGCCTCCGTATCGAGCCACATGTCCAGACGCTCTTCGACATGCGAGGCGTCGAAATAGTGGTGTGCCAACTCGAAGTACATCGTGCGGTGGCGGGAGTCGTCGGCAGCGAGTTGTCGGTAGAATTCGGCGAGTTCGTCGGCGGGTTCGACCTCGCTTTCGGGAAGGTGGCGCGCCAGCAACGCGAAGCGTTCACACCCCCGGTATTCGGTGACCGATCCGATAAGAAGGCGGTCGAGCAGCCGTCGCTGCCCGGATGAGTGCGCCTCCTCCAGGAGTTCGTTGACGTAGGGTTCGCGACGATCCGGGCCAAGTTGCAGACCGCGGCGACGCAACCAGCGAAACACCTTGTGGAAATGGGCGAGTTCATCCTCGGCCAGTGTCAGCGTGGTGTCGATGAGTTGTGGTTTGTCGTGGTAGCGAACCGCGTAGTGTTCGGCCGCCGCACCTGCCTTGCGTTCACAGGCGGCGTGGTCGACCAGGAATGCGTCGAACTCCCGTAGGACGCAGTCGACCCAGTCGTCGGACGTATCGGCTCGAAGTTTGTACATCGTCGGGGATAACCTGCGGCTTACGCGGCGTCGAATTCCGGGAGTAACCCGTCGACGACGTCGCGAATCTGTTGGAATCCGTTCTTGAGCAGAAAGCTCGAGTTGCGCCCGTAGCTCTTGGCTCCCAGGAGGAAGAAGTTCGGCTCGGGGTTCGCCAGGGCGTCGGCCCCCGCGGCTTCCTGTTCGAGGCAGTCCGTGGAGTCGCCCCCCAGCAGCGTGGCCGCCAGGTCGATCGGGCCCTCGGTCGCGTAGCACTGGTGGACCTGAAGCTCACGGTGCAGTGAGTTGTCGGGTCGGTATCCGACGTTGGCGATGATCCTGTCGACCTGCAGCGAAGGATGTTCCGATTGGTCCAGCCCGATCTCGAGCGGCCCGTCGGTCGACTCGCTGTGGATCGATTCGACGATGCCGACGGCCGGCACGATCCCGTCGATCTCCCCGCGGGCTGCGGCATTCCCCCACTCCGACAAGTCGCGTCGCTGGTCGAGCGGATCGTCATCGATGATCTCGTAGGGGGCGCCGGGATGGCGGCGAAGCCAGATGATCTCTGGCTGCCCCTCTTGTCGGCGAAGTTCGGCGAGTTGACGGAGCGATGTCACCGCGGAATAGCCGCTTCCGACGACGAGTGTCGTATCGGTGCAGTATTTCGTGCGGTCGTCGCCGCCGATATCGGGGATGTCGTAGGCGATTCGATCTCGGTGAGATGTCTCGCCGACGGCCTTCAGGCCTCCCGGCCCGAGTCCGTTTGGTTCGTGATACACGCCCGTCGCGTCGACGACCGCATCGGCGCGGGCATAGGTCTCGCCCGCATCGCCCTTCAGGTGCAGCAAAAACGGGCCGCCCGAACGGCCCTCCGCGCCGATGTACTCGTCCTTGAGGGCGTGCTGTCTGGCGACTTCGACCACCTCGGTTCCCGTACGAACGGATCCGGCGAGTTGATCGAGCTGCGCCAACGGTTCCAGGTGTCGCTGTACGAATTCCCGGCCAGTCGGGCATTCGTCGGGGTGGCCCAGCGTGAGACCCGTATCGCGAAGGGCCTCCTCCGACCAGGGGCTCCGGTTGAGCCGCCAAGGGGAGAAGAGTTCAACATGGCCCCAATCACGTACGTGGGCCCCGACGCGGTCGCGCTCGAAAATCTCGACATCCCAGCCGCTTTGAGACGCGTAGAGCCCGCATTCTAGACCGATGGGACCGGCGCCGATGATTCCAAGGGTGGGCATGTTGGTCCTCGTCTGTTGCGAGTGAACCTAGAGGTTCGGCCAGTAGGCTGTGGAGGCGCCGATGTCGATGGAGTCGACCCTCCATTCGGCCTCGGAGCCTCGCTGAATCGACAGGATTACGGCCTTTCGGCCACTTTCAACTTCGCTGGCAACCAGGGCCCGGTAACGGCCGGCACCAACTCGAACCAGACGCACGACCCGGGCGCTGGGCAACGGTGTCAGGACCTCCAGATATTCATCCCGCCGATCGGTCGGGAGCGTCTCCGGAAGGCCGTCGGCCCATCGCGAGGCCACGCCCATCGGATCGCCGGCGAAGTCCTCCTCATCGTTGTGATGTTCGGCCCCAGCGTTCGGTTTCGATTCGCCGGCTCGAGCCGAATCCCCGGTCGAACATGCCGTCAGGGTCAGACAACAACACAAAAAGGCTGCCGATAGGTTGTGTCGGTGAGGTTTCATCGGCGCTCTCCCGGGCGACGAGTCGATTCGGTGAAGTCTGCCGTCTCGCCGATGTAGCCGACGAATAGACGGCCACGGTCGATTCCCAGGCTCGGCGCCACGTGTGCCAGATAGGGTATGGCCTGGCCGATCTCGACGTTGCCGGTCGCCGCAAACATGACATGTGAGACGGAGGGCGGCGACGCGTAGGTGCGCTCCAAGAGTTGGATCAAGGCGTCGCCCAGGGCGTCGGGGGAGGTCAGACACAGTGCCGTTGAAGCAGCGCAGGGCGCCGGTGACGCGTCGGGTTCGACCAGCTCGCCGGCCACCGAAAGACGGAAGGGGCGGTGGGCAATCCCCTCGGGCCCGACGACGGATTCTTCGTCCATTCCGAGGATCAACGCGGACTTCGGGTCGAGGCCCCGTCCGGAGCCGGAGACCGGCGTGGCGGTCGAAAGTGCGGCGAAGTCTTCCGAGCCGTCCTCGACGATCAGGTACATGCGGAACAACCCGGCCGCCGCGGCCGCGTAGGCAACCGAGGTCAGGTGATTCCAGGTGCTGGAGGGGGCAGCGAGGAGATCGATGCTGGCCGGCCCCCTGGCACGCTCGGTGACGTCGTTGACCCAGGTCCCGACGAGCTCCTGGAGCGCCTGCGGAGGTCTCGGACCGTTCGAGAGTCGTGCGGTACCGACCGGAGTGACGGCACGTCCGTCGCGCAGAATGATCGGGAGACTCGGGATTCGGACGGCGGCATTCCACCGGTCGAGCACTCCATCGGCAGTGTCGGCCGACGGGAGAGCACGTCCGTCGAGTATCTGTGAGAGAGCGCGCTCGTAGCGAGGATCGGGCATCCACTCGACGACCCAGCCCCGACGGGTATCGGAGAGTTTCATGGGAAGGCGCACGGAGCCCCTGTCGGCGGAGACCGACACCTCGACCAGCCAGTGGCTGGAATCGCCGAGCCGTTCCATGGCTGTGATGCCCTCGAAGCTCAACGACTGAACACCGGAGCCGAGTCTGCCGGATTCGACGACGGCTCGAGCCGCCTGCGAGGCCGACGGAAACGTGGTTGTGTCGTTGTCGGCCGAGGATTGTCCCAGTCCCGTCGTCGGCCACAGCAGTGCCAGCAATACGATCGCGGCGATGAGCGTACGGCGGCCTGGTGGCAAAACGGTGGCTGTCATCCGTGGGCTCGGTTCGAGGTCCAGTTAATCGTCCAGAAGGGCGCGGGCCTTTTGGGCCACGTTCTCCGGCGTGAAGCCGTACTCTTCGTAGTTGTCCTGCCAGGGAGCCGAGGCTCCGAATCGGTCGATACCAAGCACGTCTCCCTCGGTTCCGACCCAGCGGTGCCACCCCTGCGGCGACGCCGCTTCGACGGCGAGCCGGGCGGTGACCTCGGCGGGCAGCACGCGCCGGCGATAGCTTTCGTCCTGGTCGTCGAAGACCTCCCAACTGGGCATGCTGACCATTCGGGCGGCGATCCCATCGTTCCACAGCTTCTCGCAGGCCTCCAGGGCAATCGGGACTTCGCTGCCGGTGGCCATCACGATGAGTTCGGGCTCGTCGTCGGCGTCGGCGAGCACGTATGCGCCGCGCTCGGGACCGCCGATGCTCTCGTATCGATTCCGGTCTATGATCTCGACGTTCTGGCGGGTGTACACCATCACCGAGGGGCCGGACTGATTCTCGACGGCGAGCTTCCAGCAGGCCGGAACCTCGTTGGCGTCACCGGGCCGCAGGACCGTCATATTCGGGATGGCCCGCAGCGACGCAAGGTGCTCGATCGGCTGGTGAGTCGGCCCATCTTCGCCGAGTCCAATCGAATCGTGGGTGAAGACCATCAGGCTCGGCTGCTCCATCAGCGACGCCAGCCGCAGGCTGGGGCGCATGTAATCCGAGAAGATCAGGAAGGTGGCTCCGAATCCGCGGACGCCACCGTGGAGGTTCATGCCGTTGACGATGCCGGCCATGGCGTGTTCACGCACGCCGAAGTGCATATTCTGGCCCGAGAACTCGCCCGGTTCGACCAGCCCGAACCGCTCGTGGAGCGTTTTGTTGGAGCCGGCGAGGTCGGCGGACCCACCTGTCAATTCGGGGAGGCGTTCATACATCTTCTGAATGACCGCACCGTTGGCACGACGGGTTGCCAGCCCCTCCTCGGAGGGGTCCCATTCGGGGAGATCTTCGTCCCAGCCCTGCGGCAGGTCCCCTTCGAGCCGCCGGGTCAATTCGGCGTGCTTGTCGGGGGATTGGTCGCGGTATTCGTCCATCGAGGCTCGCCACGACGACTCGAGTTCGGCCCCGTGGTCGGTGGCATCCATCGCCTCTCGAACGTCGTCGGGCACAAAAAACGGTTCGTCGTAGGGCCATTCCAGCGCCTTCTTGGTCTCGGCGACTTCCTCCGGGCCGAGGGGGGCGCCGTGGGCAGCCGAGGAGTCGGCCTTGTTCGGCGAGCCGAACCCGATGGTCGTCTCCAGGCTGATGATGCTCGGCCGGCCGGCTTGCTTCGCCTCGACGATCGCTTCGTCGATGGCATCCAGGTCGTTTTCGTCGGAGACCCGGAGCGTGTGCCAGCCGTAGGCCTCGAAGCGCTCTTCGACATCCTCGGTAAACGAGATGTCCGTTTTCCCGTCGATCGTGATTTCGTTGTCATCGTACAACCAGACGAGCCGGTCGAGTCCGAGGTGACCGGCCAGCGAAGCGGCCTCGTGGGAGATGCCCTCCATCAGGTCGCCGTCCGAACAGAAAGCGTAGGTGAAGTGGTCGATCTGGCCGTCGTACTCCTGCCGAAGTTTGGCTTCGGCCAGAGCCATGCCGACGGAATTGGCCACACCCTGTCCGAGCGGACCCGTGGTCGTCTCGACGCCGGGTGTCAGATGGTATTCAGGATGGCCCGCCGTCAGACTTCCCCACTGGCGGAAGTTTTTGATCTCCTCCAGCGTCATCGACTCGTAGCCCGTCAGATGGAGCAGGCTGTACAGCAGCATCGAGGCATGGCCGTTCGACAGGACAAAACGGTCCCTGTCCGGCCACTCGGGATTGCCGGGGTTGTGGTTCAGGTGGCGCGTCCAGAGGACGTAGGCCGCCGGAGCCAGCCCCATCGGTGCGCCCGGATGGCCGCTTTCTGCCTGCTGGACGGCGTCGATCGAAAGGGTTCGAATCGTATTGATACAGAGGCGGTCGAGGTCCGTCATGGGGGCATCCACGGCTGAAATATTTGGGGCAGTCGACGTTCGCAAAACGGTGCAACACTTCATGGACGCGTATGTGCGACGCGCCACTTCAATTGTCAACAGACCGGGTTGCGGCCAGCGGTGTCGTCGGGCCGACCCGCACCACTCAGTGGTCCTTCAAGATTGACATTGGGCGCGTCGGATTACCTTGTAGGCGCCGGTTTGGCAGATGCATTCACCATATTCACGACGTAGATTGGAGGATGACGATGGCCGAACGACAAGTGACGATCGACGGAAATCCGGTTCACCTGAAGGGTACGCCCGTCGGTGAGGGAGATACCTTTCCCGGCTTTTCAGTCGACCGACAGCCGGGGGACTCGGTGAGCTTCGACGACGATGAGCGCAGCGACCAGGTGCATATCATCACCTCGGCGATCTCGGTCGACACCCCGGTGTGCGCCAACCAATTCAAGCGATTCGACGCGGAGGCAGCCGACCTCAGCGACGAAGGTATCAAGGTCTGGTATATCACCCGCGACTTGCCCTTTAGCCTGGGTCGGTTTGCCGAGGAGCACGGCCTGGACAACCTCGATTTTCTGTCGGATTACCGAGATCGGGAATTCGGCGAGCAAACCGGGCTCGCGATCGAAGAAACCGAGCTGCTGTCTCGGGCGACGTTTGTGGTCGACCGCGACGGGAAGGTCGTCTACAGCGAGGTCCTCGACGAGGTCGCCGCTGAACCGGACTACGGAGCGGCCGTGGAAGCGGCGCGAAACGCCGTCGGCTGACAGAATCTGACCGGCGCCGAATGTGTCGCTTCAGCCCCGCGTTCTCCGTCGATCCGACGGGGGAACGCGGGGCATTCGTTCGTGGCTGGATGTGCGTCACTGGACAAGCAAGTGTGTGGCGGCGACCATAGCCAACGATGTTGGTCCGAATTCCCGGGACTCAAGCCCTAGCTCGGAGATGGTCACACACAGATTCTCGCTCGTCGCAGTCGTCGTCCTCTGCATCGGTCTCTCCGGAATCGCCTGCGAGGAGACCAGCGGTCCGAACGGTCAAGTGGAGCCCGATGTTGGTATGGAGGACGCCGACCCGGGGGCGTTGCCGCCGAATGCGTCGTACTCCAATTACTACACGGGCAGCCTCGATTCTGTGCTGCTTCCCGATGGCGACGGACTCTTCGATATATCGGCCTCGATGGTCGTGTGGGAGCAGGACGGTCAGCTGCTCGGGAGTCTCCAATTTGGCTCTGACAGCTCCGACCTGGTCCTGTGGTCCCACACCGTCGCCGGCACGCATGAGGATGACGGGTCGGTCAGCCTGTCACTGGGGGTTCCCGACTGCCGCGAACGGGCGGCGGACATCTGTGGTTCGTCGGATGGCGATGCAGCCGTGGGGCTAACTGGAGAGGGGCAACTCGACCAGAAAGCGATCGTCGTCGATGAGTTCGTGGCTCAGACCCGTGTCTTCGGACAACCTTCATCGTCGGTTCCCATGAATAAGCTCCGCCTGGAGCCGACGAGTTATCATCAGACTCATCCGGTGGGCGCCGGGGACGATTGGCAGCCACAAGCCGAAGGTCGCTGGGAGGGTGGGGCCGTCGGACTACCGGGAGCGGACCGGGTTCGCGTAGCGGGGTTGGGGTGTTCATTGGAGTTGGAACGTCGTATCGGTGAGCTGCATCTGGACGCGTTCGACTGCGGGGCGATCGGGAGCGCCGAGCTCGTCGACGGGTCCTTTCTGTACGAGAAGGGGCGTCTGATGTGGCGAACGGACGTAGGCGGTACGTCCTACGCGTGGGTCGGCGCCGTCGAGGAGGGCGGTCTCTCGGGAGTCGTCCTTCCGGAGAGTGCCCTGGCGGGAGAGATGACCGAGAGTCCTCCGGAGTTGCGCATGCTCGACGCCGCCGATGTGCAGGGTGCCTTCAGCCTGAACCGGCCTTCGGAAGGTATGTAGTGGGACCATGACCGAACCTCGAGACATCGAGCTGGAGATCCCCGAGGGGACCGTTGCGGCGCGCCGGTGGGGGAACCCGAGCGGTCGACCCGTGCTGGCGGCCCACGGCTGGCTCGACAATGCTGGAACCTTCGATCGGTTGGCTCCGCGCCTAGACGACATGGACCTCGTGGCCTTTGACTTTCCGGGGCACGGACGATCGCACCATCGCGGTGTGGGGGCCGCGTACCATTTCGCCGACTGGATCCCCGTCTTCTTCGACCTCGCCGATTCACTCGGCTGGCGAGAGTTTTCGATTCTCGGCCACTCGATGGGGGCTGCGGCAGGTGCCCTGGCGGCCGGAACCTACCCGGCGCGCATCCGTCGAATGGTCCTCATCGACGGCTTCGGCCCGTGGACGACTCCCGAGGATGAAGCGCCGGCCCAGTTTAGAGAGGGCCTCGACGAGCGCCGCACGATTCTGTCGAAGAACAGTCGGCGCTACGAATCTCGGGAGGACGCGGCGTCGACTATCTCGACGATCTACGGGATGACGCCGGAGGCGGTGATGCCCCTGCTAAACCGTGGTCTCGAACGGCGCGAAGATGGATGGTGCATGACATACGACCTTCAATTGCGAGCGGCGTCGATGCTCCGGTTTACGGAAGGGCAGGTGCTGGCATTCCTGCGTCGGATCGACTGCCCCACCTTGTTGATCCGACCCGAGGAAGGCTGGCCCTGGGATGCTGAACAGATCCGGCCCCGCATCGACGCCGTCAGCGATCTCACCATCGAAAAGGTCGAAGGGGGCCATCACGTACACCTCTCCTCCCCGACGGTGCTCGTTGGCCTGGTGCAGGCGTTTCTGACGCTCGCGCCCCAATCACGATGAGGTGTAGAAGTCCGTGACCCGGTCGAACAGGTACGTGCCGTCCTCGACCACCATGTACGCGCAGGGGACGATGATCAGGCAGATGACGGTCACAAAGAGGACCCCGAATCCCAGGCTCAGAGCCATCGGGACCAGAAATCGAGCCTGCACGGACGTCTCGAAGATCATCGGGGCCAGACCAAAGAAGGTCGTCAAGGACGTCAGCAGGATCGGCCGGAATCGCCGCATGCCGCCTTTGACGAGCGCTTCAAAGGCGTCGTGTCCCTCGTCGCGGAATCGATTGACCGCCGAGATGAGCACCAGGGAGTCGTTGACGACGACTCCCGACAGGGCGACGACCCCGAACATGCTGATGATGCTCATCGAGAAGCCCATAAGCAGGTGGCCAGCCAGGGCTCCCACCAGGCCGAAGGGAATCGCCACCATGATGACGGCCGGCTGCAGGTAGCTGCTGAACGCGATGGCCATCAGGGCATACATCGCGAGCATCGCGAAGGCGAAGCCCAGCCCCAGCGCGCCCAGGCTCTCGGCCTGTTCTTGCTGGGCGCCGGCGAGCTCATAGCTGAGGTCTGGATACCTCTCCAGGAGGCCTGGCAGGACATCGGCCTGGAGGTTGCCCACCACTTCGTTGCCCGTGGTGACGTCCGTGTCGACGTCGGCGGTGACGTCGACGACCCGGGCCCCACCCTCTCGTTCGATCTCGGTGTAGGCCCGGCCGCGTTCGATGTTGGCGGCCTGCTTCAGTGGAATCTCGCCGCCGTCGGCGGTCTGAATGAGCGTGTTCATGATGTGATAGGTCGAATCACGCTCGACCTCGGGCCGGCGAACGTAGACGCGCAACTCGTCGCGGCCCCGCTGGACCCGCCGGGCCTCGGCGCCAAAGAAGGAGGCGCGGATCTGGTTGGCCAGATCGACCTCCGAGATGCCGAGCGCCTTGGCGCCCGGCTTGAGTGTCAGGTCGAGCTGTTGTTTGCCCCGCTGGAATCCGTCGTTGACATCGAAGACCCCGGCGTATCCCTTGATACTCTCGGCCAGTTCGCTGGCGGCGCGCTCGAGTACATCGGTGTTGGGGTGGCGAAGTTCGATGGCGACCGGAGCCCCCGCGCCGGGACCCGTCGAGAATTCGAAGTCGACGGAATCCGCTCCGGCGATCTCACCGACCTCCTCGCGCCACATCCCGGCGAAGTCTCGCGCCGAGATGGTCCGCGCGGCGGCCGGAACGAGTTCGACGGCAACCTCGGTCAGGTGGCTGCCCCCCTGCGAGCCGATGGCGGTCGGCCCCTGGTCGAAGTTTCCGGCGGCGCCGACCTCGGCGAGCAGGCCCCTTGAGAGCTGGTCCGGCTTCTCGGGCCCTTGTTTGACCTTGTCCTGATTCTCTTCGAGCAGCGTCTGGGCGGAGTCGACCAGCCGGTCGGTGACCTCGCGCGTCTCCGAGACGGCCGTTCCCACCGGCATCTGGACGCTGGCCACCACACGGTCGCCTTCAATCTTGGGCAGGAACGTGAAGTTGATGAATCCGCCGCCGACGATCCCGACGGCCAACATCAGGACGCCGGCCGACCCGGCGAGGGTGATGTATCGGTACTCGAGCGCCAGTCGGGCCAGCGGCTGGTAGTACTCCTTGATGATCCGCTCCAGAAAGTTCGCGAACCGTTTCTGGAGCCGATTGACACGGCCGGTGATTCCGGTGTCAGAGGGGGGCTTGCTGTGGGCGAGGTGAGCCGGCAGCACGAAGAAGACCTCGATCAGCGAGATCAGAAAGATCGGGATCACGATCATCGGGATATTGACGAAGAATTTCCCGGTGACTCCCGGCACAAAGAGCAACGGCGAAAAGGCGATACAGGTGGTCAACACGGCGAAGACGACCGGCGCGCCCACTTCCCGGGTTCCGGCGACCGCCGCCTCCAGAGGGCCTTTTCCTTCGGCACGGGCCGCGTAGATCGCTTCGCCGACCACGATCGCATCGTCGACGACGATTCCCAGGGTCAGCAGGAAGGCAAACAGCGAGATCATGTTCAGCGATACACCGATCGCCGGCATGAAGATCATGGCCCCGAGAAACGAGATCGGGATGCCCAGGGTCACCCAGAAGGCGAGTTTGATCTCCAGGAAGATCCCCAGAATCAGCAACACGAGCGCCAGCCCGAGGTAGGAGTTGTCGAGCAGCAGGTTGATCCGGTCGCGGTAGATTTCCGAGCGGTCCTGCCACATCGAGTAGGTGATCGCCTCGGAACTGGTCTGATTCTGGCGGTCGACGTACTCCTCGACGGCGGCGCTGATCTCCAGCGGCGTCTGTTCGCCGATCCGGAAGACTTCGACTTTGACGGCCTGCTCGCCGTCGAAGAACGACGCGCGGTCGGTCTCTTTGAACGTATCTTTGATCGTGGCGATGCGGTGCAGCGGCACACGGGTTCCATCGGGAGCCGCCAGGACCGTCAAGTTGAAGAACTCCTCGCCGAATTTCCGCCGCTCGGTCGTCCGCACCAGCACCTCGCCGCCCTCGGTGCGGACCGAGCCGCCGGGGAGATCGATCGACGCGTTGCGAACGATGTTGGCGACCTGCGGGAGGGTCAGGTTGTACTTACGTAGCTTCTCCTGGGGCACCTCGATGCTGATTTCTGGGGCGGGGAGGCCCGAGATCTCGATCAGCGAGATGGAGGGCCGAGTCAGCAGGTCATTGCGGGCCTCTTCGCCGACCATCTTCAGGGTGTGACGGTCGACGTCCCCGTGAATGATGACCGTGACGACCTGCCGGCGATTGGTCGCCAGCGAGATCTGGGGGTCTTCGGCGTCTTCGGGAAACGATGTGATCCGGTCGACGGCACTCTTGATGTCGTTGAGTGCCCGTTGCGCATCGGTCCCCGAGGAGAGTTCCGCGGCCACGGTCGCCGCCCCCTCGGCGGCGGTGGCGCGGATCTCATCGACGCCCTCGATCCCGCGCACCGCCGACTCGGTGGCGAGCACGATTCCCTGCTCGACTTCCTCGGGACTCGCTCCGGGGTAGGGCACGGTGATGACCACCGTATCGAGGCTCACCTCGGGGAAGACCTCCTGTTTGATCTGCGGCGCCATCAGCACACCGCCGATCATCAGGATCAGCATGATCAGATTGGCGGCGACCGAGTTCTTGGCCATCCAGGCGATCGGCCCGGTCATGTCGACGGACGATGTCTGTGCCGAGTCAATCATTCGCGGCGTCCTCGTCTTTGGAGTCGGACGGACGGAGCTTCATGCCTTCGACCGGTTTGGGCAGCGGTCCGGTGACGAGCGTGTCACCGTCTTCGAGTCCCTCTCCCACCAGCACGCTGTCGGGCAATCGCTGGACGATTTCCAGCGGGCGAATCGACAGCTGGCCCTCTTCGATGACGTAGGCTTCGTCGCCGTTTCGAAGAGCCTGACGTGGAATCTCGATGAGCTTCTGGGTCGTGTTCCCCTCGAGGCGCACGTCGACGAAGGCGTCCAGAAGCAGCGGGATGCCGCGCTGGTTGGTCTCCGGCGACTCGCGGTTGGCGAGCACGCCCAGCGGGTCGTCGATTTCGACCAGCACCCGGGCCATCCGGCCCTGAGGGTCCAGGTCGCCGAGCAGACGGACGACCCGTCCCTTCCGGGTGATCGATTTCGGTCCGACGTCGTAGGTGATGTGGGCGATGGACCCCTCTTCGGCATTGACGCCGGGGATGTCGACCAGCGGAATCTCGTCGCTGGGGACCGAAAGGCGTACCCAGAAGCGCTCGATGCCGACCAGGGTGGCCAACTGAGATTGCGCCCCCACGAGTTGGCCGAGGTCGGCCTGCTCGGAGCGGACCAGCGCGTCGAAGGGCGCCTGGACGTTCGTGCGTTTCAGGTTGAGTTGGGCCTGCTCCAGTTGGGCCTTCGCCGCTTCGACCTGGGCCTTAGCACTTTCGAGCTGGGGCTTTCGAAGGGCCAGGGCCGGTGGACCGGTCGACTCCTCGGACGACGCCTCCTCGGATACATCGTCCTTGAACAGCTGCCATTCCTGGCGGGCCACATCCTGCTGGCCCTGCTCGATAGCCAGCTGTGATTTGGCCTGCTTTAGCGCGGTCTCCCGCTGTTTGACGGCGATGCGGTAATCGTCGCGCTCGATCTTGGCGATCGTCTCGCCGTCCTCGACGATGCCGCCCGGGACCAGGTCGTCGTCGACCGAGGTCAATCGACCGCTGACCTGGGGGCTGACGACGATCTGCCGCGCCGGGACGACGGTTCCGCTCGCACGGACGTCGAGACGGTGTGTGTCGCGCTCGACGGTGGTCGTCTCCACCAGGGTCGGCTTCTCGTCGATGTCCTTGCGTTCGGGCTCTTCACGAGCCGAAAACAGCAGGAACGTGATGCCGGCGGCCGCTGCCAGAATGATCAGCGGCAGTCCGTATTTGAGGGCAATCTGAACTTGGCGTGTCATGGTGCCAGGGCGGTTCAGGAATCGGATGAGTCGTCAGAGGGCGGTTCGAGCTCTTCGGTCCAGTTGCCGCCGCCACCCAGCGCGCGGCACAGGGTCAGTCGGTTCCCAAGCTGTTGGCGGCGAGCGTCCAGCAGATTTTGCTGGGCCGACTGAACCGACTGGAGGGCCGTGAGCACCCGGAAGTAGGTCGCCGCTCCGTTGCGGTAGCGCTCGCGGGCCAGTCGGAGTGATTTTTCGGCCGTCTTGAGTTGGTCGCGGAGGCTGTCGATGAATTTGGCCTGCTGCGTTTCGCGGACCAGGGCGCTCTGTACTTCCTCCATCGCATCGAGGAGGGTTTGGCCCCAGTTGTACAACTGAGCCTGAGCGCGGGCCTCGCTCGCTTCGATCTCCGCAAGTTGAGCGCCCCCTTGAAACAGGGTCTGGGAGAGAGCAGCCGTGCCCTGGAGCAGCAGATTCTCGAACAGGGAGGCGAGGCTGCTCGCCTGGAAAAACGGCGAGACCGACAGAGAGATCGACGGCAGGATGGCCTTGGCGGCGGCCGCCGTTCGCTTGTCTGCGGCCTTGAGTCGGAGGAACGCCGCCTCGACATCGGGGCGGTGTTCCAGCAGATCGCCGGGCACGCCGGGGTCCGGGCGCGGCGGAAGATTCGGCAGTTCGGCACGGGTCCCGGTCACGTCGGTCTGCGGGGGCTCACCGACGAGGACCGCCAATTGGTTCTGAAGGATTTTTTGCTGGGCCTCGATCGTCTCCAATCGACCCTCCAGAGATTCGACCTGCTGCTGTTGCTGGGTGATGTCGAGGGCGTTGGTACCGCCCTTTTGGAACTGAAGTTGCGTCAGTTTCAGGAACCTGCGGGAGGTCTCGAGCTGGTCGCGCAGCAGATCCTCCAGCGACCGCTGGTAGACGAGATTGACCCACAGTTCCGCCACGCGAGACGAAAGCGTGATGGCCATGGCTTCGGCGTCGGCCCGAGCTGCCGCGGCATCGAGTTTGGCGGCCTGGTGGCGGTTCGCCAGTCGACCCCAGAGGTCGACCTCGTAGCTTGCGGCGGCCGACAGGCTGTACTGAAGTTCGTTGACCTCGACGCCCTCTGGAAGCGAGGGAAAGGGCGTGCGCGAGACACTCGCCTCGGCGTTTGCACGCGGCCAACGTGCACCGGCGGCCTGCCTCGCCGCAGCCTTCGCCTGACGAAGACGCGCCCAGCTATTGCGCATCGTGAGGTTGTCCGTGAACACCCGGTCGACGAGCTGGTCGAGCGTCGGAGCATCGAAGTTCGAGCACCATCCCGCCAGCTCAGGGCCCTCCAGGTCGACGCCGTCCCATGCATCCGGCACATCGACCGTCTCGTCGGTCTTCTCGGCGTAGTGGGTCGTCCGACACGCCGGTGCCGACAGCAGCGCGATGCAGCCCAACCCCGCCAGGGTCCGAAATGAGGTCGAATGTGCAACGTTCGTCATGGCGAGATCCGCGATGTCGTGGAACGTCGTGCAGTGTCACAGCACGGATAATAAGTAACGGCTCAATAAATCAAGGCTCTTTTCGAACCTTCGGCCCTGTCGTCCGTATGCAACGCTCTTCAGATGCGAGACGAGCCTCTAAGAATCAGACGTCCCGGCGACTCCGTGAATAATCTGGTGGACGAAGCCGCGCATGTAGGTCTCTCGGGGCATCGGCAGATAATCGTTGATGCCGGTCATCTCGGAGAATGCGAAGTGGTAGACAACACCGACGAAATTGCGCGCGAGAATCTCGGGATCACACTGTCGAATGTAGCCACGCTGGCGCATCCGATGGAACATCTGCGTGGTCACCTTCAGACCGTGTACGGGAGGGGGCACCGAGACGTCGCCCTCCCCGATGGTCATCGGAAGATCGTCGATGTCGAAGGGGACCTCCATGACCGTGTGCATCTTCGGGGCGATCTCGACGAAAAACTCCGTCATCGCCAGGCCGAGTTCCTGGAGGTTCTCCTGGAGGATGTCCGTCAACGGGCGATCGGTCTCCTCGAGGGTCCGTTCGACACGCTCGGGTAGATCGTCGACCAGGTCAATCCACTCGGAGGGATAGGGGATGTCCATGGCCTGGCGAAACAACGCGCCCTTGGTCTCGAATCGGCTGTAGATGGTCCCCTCCGAGATCCCCGCGTGATCGGCAATTTCTGCCGTTGTGGCCTGGGCGCCTCGTTCCAGAAACGTCTCCCGAGCGGCCTTGAGGATCTCTTCGTCGGTAATCGATTTCGGTCGAGCCATGGATATCTCCTTCGGTCCCGGAACGCAGTTCATTTATTTAAGTCACGACTCAATAACTTTCAAGTGGTTCGCTCACCGGGCGCGGGAGACGTGCACTTGCACGAGCGCGACGGTGATACTAGGTTTCGACCGGTTTGATGACTTTTTCGATCCGCAGAGAAACGGCCCGGCCGGACTGAGTCGCCGGGTGTTCAAGCATGACGGGAGATATTGATGACTGACGACAAGAGCGACGACGGACAGATCCGACCGGGCGAAGCCCTCGAGTATCATTCCGAACCGGTCCCCGGAAAATTCGAGCTGACGCCCACGAAATCGCTGTCGAGCCAGCGCGATCTCTCACTGGCGTATACTCCCGGAGTCGCGGAGCCGTGCAAGGCGATCGCCGAGGACCCGCTGATGGCCTACGAGTACACCAACCGTCGGAACATGGTTGGGGTGGTGACCGATGGTTCGGCCTGTCTGGGACTCGGCGATATCGGGCCGCTGGCCTCGAAACCGGTCATGGAGGGGAAAGCGGTGTTGTTCAAGCACCTTGCGGGCGTCGACTCGATGGATATCGAGCTCGATGTCGAAGATGTAGAAGATTTCATCACGACGACCCGATCCCTGGGGCCGACGTTTGCCGGCATCAACCTCGAAGATATCGCGTCCCCGGCGTGTTTTGAGATCGAGGAACGCCTCCGCGAGGTGATGGATATTCCGGTCTTTCACGACGACCAGCACGGCACGGCGATCATCACCGGTGCCGCGTTGCTCAACGCCGCGGAACTCCAGGACAAGGATCTCGAGGATCTCGACGTCGTCTTCGCCGGAGCAGGCGCAGCCGGCATCGCCACGGCCGAACTCTACGTCTCGCTGGGGGTCGAACGCGACAACATCACGATGTGCGACAAAGAGGGCGTCATCTACGCGGGTCGAGATGCGGACGACGACTTGGATCCGTACAAGGCCATGTTCGCCCGAGAGACCGACGATCGGACCCTGGCCGATGCCATGGACGGGGCGGATGTCTTCGTCGGCGTCGCCGTCGGCGGCATCGTCGACCAGGAGATGGTCGCCTCGATGGCCGAGCGGCCGATCATCTTTGCGATGGCCAATCCCGACCCGGAGATCTCGTACCCGGATGCCATGGAGGTGCGCGACGACCTGATCATGGCCACCGGCCGCAGCGACTACCCCAATCAGGTCAACAACGTCTTGGGCTTTCCCTTCATTTTCCGAGGTGCCATCGATGTGGCAGCCCGTGCCATCAACGAGGAAATGAAGGTCGCGGCGACCCACGCGCTCGCCGAGCTCGCCCGCGAAGAGGTCCCCGAGGTCGTCTCCAAGGCCTACGGAGAGGACTACTTTGTCTTCGGGCCCGAATACATCATTCCGAAGCCCTTCGACCCGAGGGTACTCTTGCGGGTTGCACCCGCGGTCGCCAAAGCGGCGACCGAGTCGGGCGTGGCTCGCCAGCCCATCGAGAGTGTGCAGTCATATCGCGAGGAGCTCGAGCGGTTGCAGTCCGAATCAAAGGGGCTGATTCGTCGGGTCATCAACAAGGCCAAACGTTCCCAGCAACGACTCGTCTTTCCCGAAGGCGTCGAGGAAAAGGTGCTGCGGGCCGCTCAGATCCTCGTCGACGAGGATATCGCCGAACCAGTGCTACTGGGCGACCCCGATGAGATTCACGAACTGGCCGACAAACTCGACATCACCCTCGATGGCGTCGAGCTCCTGGACCACTTCTCCGACGACAGATACGAGGAGATGGCCGACGAATACTTCTCGCTGCGCCAGCGCCGAGGCGTGACCCGAGCCGGGGCCCGCTCGGCGATGAAACATCGCGAAAACTACGGGCTGATGATGCTGCGTACGGGCCGTGTCGACGGATTTCTCTCCGGGGTCACCAAACCGTACAGCGAAACCGTGCGTCCCGCGTTCCAGATTGTCGGGCTCGAAGAGGGAGTCTCCAGCGCCTCGGGCGCCTACATCGTCATGACAGACGAAGGGGTCAAGTTCTTCGCCGATACGACGGTCAACATCAGCCCCGGCTCCGATACGCTGGCCGAGATCGCCATCAATACGTCGGATTTGGCCGAATCCTTCGATATCGACCCGACGGTGGCGATGCTCAGCTACTCGAACTTCGGCACCAGCGACCACAAGTACGCCCGGGAGATGGCCGAGGCGACCAAGATCGTCAAACGCCGTCGGCCCGACCTCGATATCGACGGGGAGATGCACATCGACGTGGCACTCGATGAAGAGCTTCGGGATGACAATTTCCCGTTCGCCGAACTCGACGAAAACGCCAATGTCTTTATCTTCCCGAACCTCGACGCCGGCAACATCGCCTACAAGATGATGAATCGCCTGGCCGGCGACGAGGTCATCGGCCCGATCCTTCTGGGCATGAATCAGCCGGTCAACGTCCTGGAACTCGGCTGTAGCGTCAACTCGATCGTCAACCTGGCGGTCATCACGTCGCTGCGTGCCCAGATCGACAACGAACACACCGAGTGATTCGCGGCGGGGGGAGTCGTCGGGCTATTCGGCTTCGAAATCGAGCAGTGAGAATCGAGACGAGCCCGTCGGAAAGCTGCGGGTCAATCGGTGTCGGCCGGCGGATCCGTCGGCCTGCACCCAGGCCATGCGGCCGCTGAATCGATTGCGCATCGCGTGGAACGCGATCGAACGGGTTGAGTTCGACGCGTACCCCTCGAATTGAAAGTCAGCCTGGCCGGTCTCCGTATCGAAAGATTCCAGTTCCAGGTGAAGGGCCAATTCACGAATGTAGTAGCCGGGCGACCCGTAGACGGGATGTCGGCCGGCTTCAGCGCGTAGATCGTCGCCGAGGGGCCACCCCGCGTTCCAGTCACAGGAATGGCGCGGGGCGAGTTCGAAATTAAAGGACTGCATGCCCATAAAACCGAACGATGCGCCGGGGTCTCCCTCCAGCCGGATCCGTGTCTCGTCATCGGGCGGCGAAGGGATCTCCTGTTCGACCGCGATCAACGGCTCCTCGTATTCGAGGTCGTAATTGACGCCTCCGGTGTGTACGGGAACGTCGTTGACCCCGACGACGGCCACATCGAGTTCCGCCTGGACTCTCGCATCGCGGAGGGCTTCGTTGTGGTTCGGCCGGTCCATCGACGTGCCAAACCCGAAGCGCAGCTCGAACTCCAGGGTCACCTTGTCGTCGTCGATGTCGACGACGTCGACCCGGGCGCCGATGCCGCGGGTCTGATAGCCGTGACCGGGATTGTACTTGGGCGTATACAGCTTCGACTGCGCGATGTTCGTATCAAACCCGAACCCGGTGATCATCGGAATCACCTGGGAGTAACCACGCAAGTTGATGGCCCGACGGTCGAAGGTGTGGCGTCCCCTGTAGCGGCCATCGGGGCCCAGTGTCACCAGTATCTGGCGGCGGGCTGCACCGATCCGGCGCGTCGAGTCGAGTTCTATGCGCTGGTATCCGAATGTCACTCTGGGGTGTTCACCGGAGACGCTGCCGACGGTGTACGGTCCGCCGACCGAATGGGCATTGAGATGGTCGGCCCAGGGATGACCGGGATCGTCGGCCCTGGCGAGGCCGAACTTCCAGACCGAGATGCGGTGGTTGAAGTGCTTCCACCGATACCCCATCCGGTGAGGGATGATAAAGCTGGGAAGAGCTCGTTCGTCGAAGGCTGGAGCCCGGACGTGGACGGCAGGGGAGGCATTGTCGACGGCCTTGCTCACGGCGAGCTCCTCTCTTCGGGGATCATGGCTGGGGAAGCCACGTCTCGTGGAGGTGACGCCACTGCAAACCCTCTGGCATCGTATCATCGAAGACGAGCAACGCCGAACTGAGTCGGCCCTGCCGCTCACTTCCGGCGACCTCCCACTCTTCGTAGGTCGCCATGATGGCATCTTCATGGTCGACCTGGACTTCGACGTCCTCGATCCAGATGCGGTAATTCTCCGTGTCCGCGCGCTGGCCGTGGACGTCGCGGACCGCTCGAATCAGCTCCGGATACCGCAACAGCCGGCCCTGCGGGACGACCATCACGAAGTCCCGGGAGAGGGAGCCGCGGAACGCTTCGAAGGCCTCGTCGGTATCGGGGATGTCCCCGCGCAGCCAATCGGCGAAGACCTTGTGGAAGCGCACGATTTCACGTTCGCATTGGTCGACAATGCTCATCGGGGGCTCCCGAGAATGTTCGATTGAGGGCTGCGCAGCGCGTTACATGATCCGGCGCAACAACGCTTCGTTCGATTCCGTCTGTTCCACCATCTTCCGAAGGTACTTGATGGCTTCCCGCTTATCCAGTTCCGCGAGCTTGCGTCGCAGGTGATCGACCGCCTTGAGCTCGATGTCGTTCATCAGCTTGCGCTCCTGGCGAGTGCCGGAGGCTTGGATATCGACCGCCGGCCAGATCCGCCGGTCCGCGATACTTCGGTCCAGGACGAGCTCGCAATTGCCGGTCCCTTTGAACTCCTGGAAGATGACCTCGTCCATCCGGCTACCGGTGTCGACCAGCGCCGAGGCGATGACGGTCAGGCTCCCGTCGCCCTCGATGTTGCGGGCCGCTCCAAACAGCATGCGGGGGCGGTCCAGTGCATTGGCAGACAGTCCACCCGACAGGGTCCGACCCCGGCTGTCGACCGTCTTGTTGTACGTCCGGGCCAGGCGGGTCAGGGAGTCGAGCAGGATCAACACGTCCTTGCCTTGAAAGACCATGTTGAGCGCCTGCTTGAAGGTCCCCTCGGCGGTCGTGACGTGTTTTTCAGGCGGCTGATCGATCGAGGAGGCGTGGACGTGGGCCGGGACGTTCCGCTCGAAGTCCGTGACCTCTTCGACCCGCTCGTCGATAAGCAGCGCCATCTGATGCACCTCTGGCGACAGCTCGTCGAGCGCTCGACTGATCTCCTGGAGGATCGTCGTCTTGCCCGCCTTCGGAGGACTGGGCAACAATACGCGCTGCCCCTTTCCGATGGGGGTGACCAGGTCGATGATTCGGCCGGTTATGGCGTCAGCACCGGTCTCCAACCGGAGGCGTTCCTCGGGTTGAATGGCGGTGCGATCGCTGAGGCGGTCCATGAACTGGACTAACTTGTCCTTGTTGTTGCCATGGCTCCGCCGGTGACTGTTGCGTTTACCCATCCGTCTTGTCTCTCGGGGAAAAGGGGGAGTGCGATTCGGCAGGCAGAAAGCTACATCCGATAGTGAAACTCGTCATTGATTGCAAGGTCGTCTCGGTGTTCCGTCGGCTCAGTGTTGCGAAATTCGGGGTGATATGCTTTGTAACCACGCGGGCAGCGCGCCCCGATTGAGCGAGCCGACTTGCTGCGTACGAACGCGTCTACCATGACATCTGCCGACTATACAGCCGATACGATCACGGTCCTCGAGGGCCTGGAGCCGGTCCGTAAACGCCCCGGAATGTACATCGGGGGGACCGGCCACCATGGCCTGCATCATCTGCTCTGGGAGGTCGTCGACAATGCCGTCGATGAGGGCATCAACGGATTCGCGACGAGCATCGAGGTCACCCTCCATGAGGATGGCTGCTCGATTTCCGTCGAGGACAACGGACGCGGCATCCCGGTCGAGGATCACCCGACCGAGGATCGCTCCGCCCTGGAGGTCACACTCACGACGCTGCATGCCGGCGGCAAATTCGATCACGACAACTACATCACATCCGGCGGTCTTCACGGCGTCGGTGTCTCGGTCGTCAACGCCCTCTCATCTGAGATGGTGGCCGAAGTGCGGCGCGATGGCAAACTCCACCGGCTGCGACTGGAGCGCGGCATCCCGCAGGGACCCGTCGAAGTCGTCGGCGAAGCCCGCGGCAGCGGGACGCGCGTCTTCTTCCGACCGGACCCCGAGATATTCGAGTCGGTTCAGTTCGATCCCGAACGCATCCAGGAGTGGCTCGAGATCAAGGCGTTTCTCAATGAGGGGCTTCGGCTCGTCTTCAGGAATGAAACCGACGACTCCTACCAGGAGTTCAAACACGACGGGGGCATCAAAGATTTCCTCCAGCACATCCAGCGGGCCTCCAAAGAGGAGCCGATTCACACCGATCCTATCTACATGCACGACGAGGCTCCCGACGACGACAACGTGACCGAATCCGAGGTCGTCATCCAGTGGACCGAGGATACCTCCCCGGACATCCGCTGTTTTGTCAACGGCATTCCGACCGAGGACGGTGGTACGCACGAAAAGGGTTTCAAAGACGGCATCACCAAGGCGCTCCGTAGTTTCATCGACACCCACGACATCGGCCCTAAAAAACTCGACATCCTGCCGGAAGACATCCGGGAGGGCGTCAAGGCCATCGTCAGCGTCTTCATGCTGGACCCGCAGTTTCAGGGGCAGACCAAGGACAAGCTCAACAACCCGTCGGTGCGAAAGCTCATAAGCGGTCTGGTGCGCAACGAGGTCGAACAGTTTCTGAACACGCATTCGTCGACCGGCGAGGCCATCGGCGAGCGAATCGTCCAGGCGGCAAAAGCCCGACAGGCGAGCCGTTCGGCGGCCAACAGTGTGTCGAGGAGCCGCACGGTCAGCCGTCGTCTGAATCTGCCCGGAAAGCTCGCGGACTGTTCGAGCACGGATCCCGAGGAATCGGAACTCTTCATCGTCGAGGGTGACTCGGCGGGCGGCAACGCCAAACAGGGTCGAGACCGGCGTACTCAGGCGATCCTGCCGCTCCGAGGGAAAGTCCTGAATGCCGAACAGGCGAGCCTGGACAAGATCGTCAACAACAAGGAGCTCAGCGCCGTGGTCGATGCGCTGGGATGCGGTCTGCAGGACAACTTCGACCGCTCCAAATTGCGCTACAACAAGATCATCCTCTTGATGGATGCCGACAGCGATGGCCATCACATATCCACGCTGCTGCTGACGTTTTTCTATCGTTACATGCCTCAGCTCATCGAAGAGGGGCACCTGTTTATCGCTCAGCCGCCGTTGTACCGCATCGACTGGGGACAGGAGACCCACTGGGCCCTGACCGATCAGGAGCGCGACGAGATCGTCGGGCGCATGCGCGATAAAGGTGGCAAGAAGATATCCATCCAGCGGTTTAAAGGACTCGGCGAAATGATGGCCGATACGCTCAATGAAACGACGCTCGACCCCGACAACCGTCACCTTCTACAGGTATCGCTCGCGGAATCGAACGGAGCGGCCCCCGACGACGATGATGTGACGGACAGGACGATCCAGAAATTGATGGGTCGGGACGCCTCGAAGCGATTCGACTTCATCATGGATCGAGCGCAACTTCTGGACGAAGAGGAGCTCGATATCTGAGGTCGCTTCCGGGCGATGGATTTGTTGCGTCCCCTAAAGTATGCCTTTAAAGATGAGGGCGTTGTTGACCACGGATGGTCGCGACCCGTGTCGCTCCGTCAGAAGTGAGCGGTGAGGGTCGGGCTGCGCAGGAGAGGAGACAAACGGAATGCTAGTCCTCACGCGGAAAGTCGGGGAGTCGATTCGGATCGGAGACGACGTCGAGATCGTCGTCAAGGAGATCCGAGGAAACCAGGTTCGCCTCGGAATCGATGCCCCTCGCGAGATCCCCATTCATCGCGAAGAGATCTACGAAGAAATCCAGCAAGAGGAGGACGGCGACGAGGATTGAGGCCGACCCGGCGCCGGGCCGGCCGCCGGTCGGTCATGACGTCTGAGTCGTCTTCTCGACTTCCTCTTCTTCGACAACCGCACCCGGGGTTTCTTCGACGTCTTCCCCGGAGTCAGCGGCCTCGGCAGCCTGCTCTTCCTCTTCTTCATCGGGCTCGTCGACGTCGTCTTCGGCATCTTCGGCGTCGTCGTCCTCGGCAGTCTGTTCTTCTTCTTCGGGCTCGTCGACGTCGTCTTCGGCAGCCTGTTCTTCCTCATCGGGCTCGTCGACGTCGTCTTCGGCAGCCTGTTCTTCCTCATCGGGCTCGTCGACGTCGTCTTCGGCAGCCTGCTCTTCTTCTTCATCGGGCTCGTCGACGTCGTCTTCGGCGTCTTCGGCGTCTTCGGCGTCGGCGGCTTCGGCAGGCTGCTCTTCTTCTTGTTGATCGGCGTCCTCCGACTCATCTTCGGCTGGAGTCGGATCGTCGATTTCGGCGACTTCGGCCTGCTGCTCGGCTTCTTCGACTTCAGAAGCGATTTCGTCGAGTTTGGCTCCCTGGCCGGATTCCTCCGATGAGCGAATCTCGTCGAGTTGGGATTCCAGGTACGAGATCCGTTCGTTTGCCGAGTCGAGTTGGCGTTGTGTGATCTTGTACGCCTTGTCGTTATTTTCGGCCCGGCGTCGGTGTTGATCCGATTCGTTCAGCGCCTTGTCCAGCCGGCTCTGCAGGTCGCTGGTCTCGTCGTCATACTTGGACTGTAGCTCCTCGAGCTTCTTCGCCTTGGCGTTGCGGTCGGAGCGAATTTTGTCGAGCCGCGATTTCAGCGCTTCGACCTCGTCGTCGTTGCCGTCGCTCGACTCGGCCGCGGCCTGGTCGGTGTCGGCTTCGACCGTGGATGTCGATGCAGTGTCTTCCGTAGAGCGGGCGCGCTCCTTCCACTCCTCGAGCTGACTCTTGGTCTCCGACAGCTCGTTCCGCAGGTCGAAGAGCTGTTCCTGATCGGGGCCCTGCTCGGTGTCGATCTCCTCTTTGAGTCGTTCGTTTTCGTTCTTGAGGTCGTAATTCTGCTGTTTGACCTTGTCGAGTTCCTGTTTCAGGTCACCGACCTTCGACTGGACTTCCTCGATATCGTCGGCGGCTTTGAGGCGGTCCCGGGTCGATTCCAGTTTCGATTCGGTTCGGTCGAGCGACTTCTTGAGGTCATCGCGTTCTGATTGGAGAGCCTGTCGGGTGACTCGGCCGTAGACAAAAATGACGACGGCGGCGAGCCCAAGGGCGGCTGCGAGGACGAAGGCGAACGTTTCCATGGTGTGTAGTCGATCGGTGGGGGAGCGGTCGGTTACGAGCGCGCGTTAGACAAAACGTACATGCTGAATGATCGTCAGCAACTAACACTGTAAGCTCCAAAGCGTCAAGGTCAGCGCCCCTCGACACTCCGGGGAGACGGGTCGTCGGAAGTGCCGGCACCCGGGTCGGCCAGCCCGTACTGGTCTCGGACGCGATTCAGATACTGGTCCATCGGATCGAGACCCATCTCCATGCGCCGCTCATCGAGGGTTTCCGGGTCGACGATTGGGCGCGGGACCACCTCACCCCCATCGATGTTGACCTGCGTTCCGTACAGTTGCGGATGGCCGCCGGACAGCCGAACGCGGTCGGTGAGAAAGGCCACCCAACTCCTGGGAGCTTTTTCGTTGCGGACGGCCTTCTTCAGAAGCCGGAGTGCGCGGCGTTGGACCCCGCGATACGAATCGATGTGTTGGGCGACGATCAGCGCCGCGCGAGAGGCTTCGGCGCCCACCAGGTCGACGCTGGGCCAGCGTCCGTCGAGCAGCTCGAAGATGCGTTCGAGCCTCTGGGATTGTCGATACTCGAGCTGTTCGAGTCGATCGGCGAGGTCGGACCGGGTGTGCGGGTCCGTCGCCCGCGCAAGTCGTCGGCGCAATCGTAGATTCGCCTCGGCCATCTCCTTGAGATCCGTACGAAGCCGCAGTGGATCGAGCTGTTCGGCCGGAGCATCCGGGACGAAACGGTTCCCCGGGCCACCGCAGCCGACGGTCGCCCCGAGTCCGAGGACAGCGACGACGAGCACGGCGGGAGCCCGCATAGTGATGAGACGGTGTGGCTTATCGGTCATCTTCGTGGGGCAGCCTGACGACGTGGACTACACCTAAATTGAGGGCTGGGGTGGCATCGGACAAGGCTATCGGTCTCGGCGCCGACGGATCAGATGCCCCAGAAGTACCAGATGCCAGCCACGGTGACCGCCGACAGAAGCAACTGAAGGGGCGCCCCGATGCGGGCGTAGTCCGAGACGCGGTAGCCGCCGGGGCCGTAGACAAAGAGGTTCGTCTGATAGCCAACCGGTCCCAAGAATGCCGTGCTCGCTGCGAATGTAACCGCCAGGACGAAGGCAAACGGATTGGCGCCGAGCTGCTCGGCGGACTGAATGGCCACGGGGATCATCAGGACTACGCTCGCATTGTTACTGACGACCTCTGTGATCAGGCCGGTCCCGATATAAAAGAGCCACAGTACGAGAATTGCCGGCAAATACTCACCTGTGCGGGCAACGAAGTCTCCGAGCATCGCCGCGCCCCCGGTCTTCTCCAGAGCGATACCCAGGGGGATGATCCCGGCCAGCAAAATAATGACATTCCAGGGGACCGACTCGTACAGCTCTGCGGGACGAAGTGTACCGGTCAACACCATCGCGACCACTCCACCCAGTGCCGTCAGCATGATGGGAGCCGGGGTCACGGTGGCGAGGGCGACCACGGCCGCCATGATCCCGATGGCGACCGGAATTTGCTGGAATCGAAAGTCCTCACGCGGCTCGGTCTTCAAGACCAGGAGGTTCGGTCCGCGTTCGATGTCGTCGATGGCCTCCGGGTCAGCCTGTACCAGCAGGGTGTCGCCGGCCTGCAGGGGGATCGATTCCAGTTCGGTGTGCAAGATCTCGGCATTGCGCCTCAGAGCCAGAATTTTCCCGTTGAAATCCTCGAGCAGATGGAGCTGGGAGAGCGGGCGACCCACCATGCGCGAGCCGGAGCGGATGACGATCTCGACCAGCTCGCTGGCTCGGCCCCCCTCTTGAGGGCCGAAGTCCTGTTCGGCCGGTGGCTCCGAGGGCTTCATCTCCAGTCCGGTGGTCTGCATCAGTCGGTCCAGGGTCTCCCGATCCGAGCGGACCAGCAGGTCGTCACCGGCCGTGAACTGCTTGGTTGCCAGCGGCTGGTGGAACTCTTCGTCGCCGCGCTCCAAGTGCAGCAGATCCAGGTCGAGGTCGCTGGTCTCCAGGATTTCGTCGACGGTCTGACCGATCAGATCCGAGTGTTCGGGGACTGTGAGCCGGGCGAGGTATTCCTTCATCCCGTACTCGTCGATGAAGTCCTCGCGCGGTTGGACGCGTTCTGGAAGCAAGTGATGTCCGATGAAGAACAGATACGCCGAGCCGACGCCCAGAACGATCAGGCCGAGCCCGGTGAATTCGAACATCGAGAAACCGTGGCCGATCAGCCGCTCGGAGACGTCGCTCGCGAGCAGGTTGGTGGAGGTGCCGATGAGGGTCAGTGTGCCGCCGAGCATCGATGCGTACGAGAGTGGGATCAGGAGTTTCGACGGGGAGGTGCGTCCCTTGTGTGCCATCTCCGAGACGACCGGCACCAACAGAGCGACGACCGGGGTGTTGTTGATGAACCCCGAAAAGACCCCGGGCACCGCGATGGTGACGCCGAGCTGTTTATTACGGCTCTCGCCGGCGAACTGTCCGAGCCACTGACCCAGTATCTGGACCAGACCGGTGCGGCGGATCCCCTCACTGAGGATCAGCATCGCCAGCACCGTGATCGTGGCCGGATTGGAAAACCCACTGACCGCCTCGAGCGGGGTGATCTGTGTCCACGGTTCCAGAGCGGCGAGGGCGACAAGCACCGACAGTGCCGTAATATCGACGGGGAGCCATTCGGTGACAAAGAGGATGACTGCGACGGCCAGGATGATGAGAACGACTGTCATAAGTCAGCGCCGATATCAGCACGTTGCATCGGTCCGAGCAGAGTATTCGGTCCGGTCGTCATAGTGGGTGGACCGGCAAATGGGAAGGAGATCTCGACGACTCGGGATGATTGCGGCCCGACTACGCGTTCGATCCATGGGAAACGATTCCGACGGAGGGGGAATCTCGGCGATACCAGTGGGAGAGCAACAATGGTGCGACAGAAATCGGATGTTGAAATGACGCGCGAGGCTTTTATCGACCTGCGGACGGCGTTTCAGGAAGTGGACGTCGCGTTCGAGTGTTTCCTCGACAAGGAAACCGGCCGAGTCATCTGGTGTTCTGACCATACCGCGCCCGTCGACGGGGATGTCGATGGCGACGAGCCGACATGGGTGAATGCCTCGCGCGAGCAGCGTATCGATATCTGGTGCAACGGAGACGGCCGGTTTCTGGAGGTGCCCGCCGAAGCCGTCGGCGATCGGTGGCAGGATATCCAGGCGTTCTGGCGGATGGCCGACGCCCCCTCCTGCGCGGACCGCTTCAAGGGTGCGCCACCGAATCGCCAGACGATCCGCAGGTTTCGTCGCTGGCTAGAGCATCATCCCGACCAGGCTCGACGATGGCGGGCGTTTCGGAACAGACGCACCGAAGGGCGCATTCGCTCGTGGTTGCGCAACCAGGGATTTGGTATGACGATCGGGAGTTCACGCTCTCGATCCGAAAAATGAATGAACATCCGATCCCGTTCAGTGCGTATGGCGTTGCAGAGATATCTCCGGCTCATGCTGGTGGTCTGGGCAATCGGCGGTGTCACAGCGATAGCCGTGCCGACGCAGGCAGAGCCGTTTCAATCCTACAAGGGTAAAAAACACCGGGGCGGCCAGTCGGGAAAGGGATCCAGAACCGATGACCGGTCGAAGGGGTGGGACGCCGAAGACGAAGAAGATATCGAGCGGCTCATCGGTGCGATTTTGACGACACTCGCCAGCGGCGGGAACGACGAGGAGGCCGACCAGGGCGAGTCGGTCGTCCGCACCCGGAAGCCGGGGCCGATGGGACCGTGCAACTACGAGGAGTTCCACGGCTGCGTGCGAGCCTGTGACCCCGACAGCGCAGAATGCCGGCGCCAGTGCCGGAACTACGCAGAGAGTATCTGCGGAGGCGCGCCGACCGCCTCGCTTGCTTCCCATACCTATCAGCCTCCCGCCCTCGATTTCGACTATTCGGAGAGGGTCGAGCGCTTTTTTGCGACATTCGAGGGCGGCGGTGGGGGTGTCGAAGGAGGCGGGCTCGGCACCCTGGAGGGCCGCTTCGGATTCGGACACTACGGGGTCGGATTTCAGACGTCGATGTTAGGCGGCGACGGAGAGTGGCTTCTGGAAGCCGACTTCGGTCCGCATCTACGTCTCAATCGGGGTGACGGTATCCTGGCCGTCCAGCCCTCGATCATGGTGTCGGCCGGCAATGGGGTCACCACACTGGTCGGAGGTGGCGCACGCCTCTTTGCCGGTTGGCAGACCGACGAGTTTCGGGGCCTGGTTCGTCCCTTGTTCGGTGTGATCGGCCAGCAGCTCAATATCCACTTTCGTTCGTCCTTCGGCTACCGCTTCTCCGATCGTTTTTTTGGACAACTCGGCTACGACCTCCGCGTGCTGCGCCAGTTTGGCGGGCCGACCGAGAGTGTCGTACACGGGCTCTTTGTCGGCTTCGGCTATCAGACCGACTGACGACATCAGACGGGAAGGCGACCCGATTTGGCCGCCTCTTCGAGATGTGGCGCGATGGCGTCGGTCAGCGCGTAGAATGCATGCGCCGCCGACTCGAGCGGTTCGGCGTGGTTCTGCTCGATGACCTGCACCGACGAGGGCAGGCCCAGCGAGGAGTATACGCCGTCATGTTCGTTCGTGTTCTCGCGCGGGCCGACATCAAGTACGACCAGGGAGACCGGTCCGTCCGGGCCAAACAGCTCGACCGGATCGTCGGTGTAGCGCTCTGAGAGCCGTTCGACGAGGCCGTCCAGGGCGTGGCGAGCCTGCTCGAGCCCGTCGGGGCTTCCGTCGATCACCAGCAGGACTCCATCGGTGCTTTCGACCGCCGTATCGAAGGCTCGGTTCCCTTGAACCGGGGCATGAGGGGCCACGCATTTGTAGTCGACCGGTTGACCCCGGAACTCGCTTCTGTCGCCGGGCAGATGGCAAAAGAAGAGCGAAAACTCCCGGTCCGGTTCGGCGATCTGGCGCACCGGCCCGTTGCGCACGATGCCGACCGACTGGTCGGCCTCCGGCTGGGAGGTCTCGAGGGCCGTCGTTTGAGCGCGGACGTGGGCCGCCAGATGCTGCAGTGTCTGGCGCGCATCGTCCTCCATCGCACCCCAGATCGTCGTCTTTACAATGACGCGTCCATCTTTCCAGCGATAGTACATCGTCTGCTCCGCGGGTCTACTGCTCGGATTTCTCCGAGAGGATCCAGTCGTAGTAGAAGTACTGGGAGACGAGAGCTTCGTAGCCTCGCCAGCGATCTCGAAGTGCCTGCCAATCCTCCTCGCTGGTTTCGTGCGGGTCGAGCCCGTAACTCATCAGTATCCAACGCCGGATCCCCTTCTCTTTCCCCTTGGACTTGTGGGACGGAAAGACGGCATCGGACCGATTGCGTCGGAGCATCAACGACTGAGCGGTCGATGGCCCGATTCCCCGAATCTCCTGGGCCCGGCGGTAGAACTCATCGGGATCGACGGATTCCATCTGCCGGAGGTCGAGCCGGCCGTCGACAATATCCTTTGCCATCCCCGTGATGTATTCGCCCTTCCGCTTCGAGACACCGTAGTCTCGAAAGTCGACCGGATCGATGTTCTGGAGGACGTCGGGCCTCGGGTACGAGTAGTAGGTGGTGCCGCGAAATTCGAAGGCCTCTCCATAGGCCTCGCGCACATCCTGGACCATCCGTTTGCGCGTGGGACCGTGGGAGATCCGTGTGTGGATGATCGAACGGATGGCGTCCTGATAGAAATTCGCCAGCGAGAGTCGCCGAAATCCGTAGTGCTCCTCGATCAGCGGGCCGAGAATATCGTCACCGTCGACTCGCTCGTAGAACCCCTCGAGATCGAGCTCAGTCCCCAGCATGCGCGCGACGGCCTCTCGGGCTTGGTCCTCCTCATCGGCCGACAAGGACGTACCCGGAAAATCGACGCGAAACACGGGCTCTTCCGGGTCCTCGTTCCAGTCGATGACCGCCAGGACATTCCGGTCCGACAGCGTCAGGGGGCGCGCATACCCGGTCCGGAAGATATCCATCGGCTCGTATTCGGCCTCGAAGTACTCGTCGACGTCGAGGCTCATGTAGAAATCGTGGGGAGCGGTCGATCGGATCTCGAGTGTCATCGGGAGCCGGGATGTGTTGAGGAGGATTCGGGAGCAGTCGAGGTCCCGAGTGCTTCAACGGTCAGAAGCAGCACGGTCAGCCAGAGGAGCTGGGCGAGCGCAAGATGGACGAGTTGCATCCAGCCGGGGGCTCCGAGCCAGATATTGAGGAGTCCGATGACGAGCTGGACGACGACGATTCCAAAGGTGGCCCAGGCGAGTCGACCGGTGACGCCGTCAGATTCCTCGGCGGCGAGCATCGCGGAGATCGTCATCACGTAGATCCCGACGACGACAGATAGAATCGGATGGATGATCCGCAGGCGAACCAGAAAGTGATTCGACGCGGATACGTCGGAGCGAATCTTGTCCAACAGGCCGCCTCCCAGGGTCGGGTCGGTCGGAAACAGCGTGTCGCCCAGAGCGGTCACCGCTCCGGCCATGCTCGTGACAATCAGCCCCCCGAGGGCCAGTCCGAGCAGCCACTCGAGTCTGCGACGACCGGTCAACTCGGGAGCTCGCCCACCGGAGGCCCACCAGGCCATCAGCACCGCCGATCCTGTCAGGCCCAGGGTGTTGACCAAATGGAGCGCGATGACGATGGCGCGACCGACGGAGTCGTCGTGCTCGACGAATCCGCCCTTGACCAGCACGGCACCGATCAACGACTCGGTGATCAGAAAAAACAACGTCGCCCCGGCGGCCTTGACCGCCCGGTGGGCCCGCTCGAAGCGGCGCCACGCCCACACAAAGAGTCCCAGGCCGAGAAGTCCCGCGAGCCCGCTTGTGACGCGGTGAGAAAATTCAACCCACGTCTTCTGGTTCGAGGTGTCCGGGACGAGTTGTCCGTGACAGGTCGGCCAGTGGTCGCCACAGCCTGCTCCGGAAAAACTGATACGGACCCAGGCTCCAAGCAGCAAGACGAGCATCAGGTAGCCCAAAAACACCCAGGCGGCGGATGCAAATCGGTTGTGGCGAGATGTGGAGGGCATGGTGTGATCCGCGAGGGTCGGTCGATGCATCGCACGTTCTGCAGCATGAGATGCGGTCGGTCAACCGCAGGTTGCACTACGCCCTCCACCGCCCCGGACGGGCACTCATGTGATCGGAACGGACAAGAGGGGACGGCGGGTCCGGCGGCCGACTCGCTCCGTCTGGCTGCCCCGGAATACGTCCGCGATCGAATCGTGTCCGCGCGTTCCCATCACCAGCAGATCTGCCTCGAGCCGCTCCTGTTCTTCAAGGATCGCTTCCGCGAGGTCTTGGTCGGGCCGATGGGTGACCTCGGCTTCGATCGGCGGGTCGAACTCGGGCAGGACGAAGTTGCCGACGTCCCCACCTTCACCGACGTGCAGAATCGACCATGTCGGGGGATCGATGTCGAGGGCTTCGACCATGCGGTGGGCTGCATCCAGAGCCTGCAGAAGGGTTCGTTCCGATTCGGCAGGCACGAGGATCCGGTCCAGACTACACTCGCCGCGAGCCGACGAGATGAACCCGTCTCCGCCAATTGGCACGAACAACGTCGGAATTCTGGCGTTCAGGGCGAGTGACTCGGCGACCGAGTCGTGAATGAACCCCCAGACACCCGGCGTCCGATGCTTTCCGACGACCAGGAGATCGGGTTCGATGGTGTCGAGCGCATCGAGCAGGGTGTCGACGGGGTCATCGCAGCAGGTATGGATGATTCGCTCGAAATTGACCGAGGAGTGCTCCGAGCAATCGAGGGGACGCTTGACCGAGCCCCAGCGGTTCAGAAGGTCCTCGGAGTTTGGCAACTCCCGGGGCGATTTTGCCGATCCTTCGGTGGCGGCGTGCAAGGTATAGAGTTTACCGGCGGTCCGGCAGGCCATGCCGACGGCGTGCTCGAAGGCGATCCCGCCCTCGGGGTCGAGATCCGTGGCATGGGCGATCTTGTATGGTCTCTGGTCTTGCATGGTCCTGACCTCCATTGAGCAGTGTCGATGGCAGTGGCATAGATAGCAGTGGCACAGATAGAGAATGCAGGAATCGTTCCAGAAACGAGTGTCGGGTCATCGGTGGTCGCTTGCAACGCCGATGCGAAATTATTGCGTACGGCGGGACCGCAAGTGCATTCTTTCGCGGCGTAGCACGGTCGTCCCCGGTTATTTCCGGTTTTCCGATTCGGACAACGCGGGTCTACCGATATGATGGAGGTGACCTGAGACGACCCTCTGTAGGAGATACCAAAGGATGGATGATTATCTGTTGGACCTCGGCAAGCGACCGTGGCTGGGAGCCCTGGCGGAGTCGGCGGGCATTCCGGTGCCGCCGAATCTGGAACGACGTCGGTCGCCGTGGCGCGAGCGAGAGCTGACGCGTCGCTCGGTCGCCATCTGGTCGACCCCCGAGAGCGAGGCGCTCGAACCGGTGGTGCGCACGTGTCTGGACAACGGCGCGGAGGTCTCGCTGGATCAGCGTTCCGCCGCGTCCGAGACCTTGGAGAGTCTGGCGGAAACCCGTGGTACCGCCCTTTCGCGGTACGCCACGGACGGGACGCCGGCCGGGAATTTCGATGCACTGGTTCTGGACGCCACGGAATTTGCGGCTACCGGGGATCTCGACCGGCTCTATGACCTGTTTCAGCCGAAACTGGAGGACCTGACCGACAATGGGCGCGTCATCATTCTGGGGCGCCCTCCCGAGGGCGCCGGCTCCCCGGAAGTGGCTGCGGTGCAGCGCGGACTCGGTGGCTTTGTGAAGAGCCTGGCCAAGGAGCTTGGCGCCTACGGATCGAGCGTGCACCTGGTCCGTGTGGACGAGGGCTCGGCGGAGCGGCTCGACGGGCCGTTGTCGTTTCTGCTGACGCCTCGATCCTCGTACGTCTCCGGGCAGTCTCTCCGGGTGAGCGCACGTGCCAGCGACGCGGGCACACTCAAAGAGCGGCGCCAGACGCTCGAGGGACAAACAGCCATGGTGACAGGGGCTGCTCGCGGAATAGGCGCGTCGATTGCCGACACTCTGTCCCGCGAAGGAGCCCGTGTTCTGTGCGTCGATCTTCCGGCCAGCGAACACCTGGAGGCCGTGGCGCGTCGGGTTGGCGGCGAAGCCATGGCACTGGATATCACCGAGGGCAGAGCCCCCGATGCGGTGGTCGACCGGGCCGAGCGCGAGGGAGGAATCGATATTCTGGTACACAACGCCGGGATTACCCGTGACCGCACGCTGGCAAATATGCGTCGTTCTTCCTGGCGAGACAGCCTGAACGTCAACCTCGAGGCACCACTCGCGTTGACCGAAGCGCTCGAACGGGGCGAAGCCCTCAACAACGGCGGGCGGATCATCTGTATTTCGTCGGTCACTGGCATCGCGGGAAATCGCGGCCAGACGAACTACTCGACCGGAAAGGCGGGTCTGATCGGCTGGGTCGGTCGCATGGCCGAGCGCGTCGGGCACCGGGGTATTACAGTCAACGCCGTGGCTCCGGGCTTTATCGAGACCGAGATGACCCGCCAGATGCCCGCCGCCATCCGAGAGGTCGCACGACGCATGAATGTGTTTCGCCAGGCGGGCCGTCCCGACGATGTCGCCGAAGCGGTGGCATATCTCGCGACTCCCTTCGCCCAGGGTATCTCCGGGGACGTGCTGCGAGTCTGCGGCGGTGCGTGGCTGGGCGAATGAACCCTTCTCAGCTCTGAATCAAGAATGGAGGACCGAAGATGGCCGACGTACCCGACATCGGGAACATGAGTCCCGACACCTTTCTGAGCCAGCTACAGAAGATGCGAACCGACCTCGTCGACGCAATGGAAGGGGTATTGCGGCGTGGAGGCGCGCCCGAGGAGACGGCTGCGGATCTACGCGACTTGTTCGACGAGTTCGCCCTTGGGGACGACCAGGCCGAACCGACCCCACTCGTCGATGTCGAGTCTGCCCAGGAGGGCGAGCTGGTCTTCTCGCGTCAGGAGGCGGAGACGCCGATTCGGCTGGAACGCCGCGAGGGGCGGTGGCGCCTGACCGGTGACCATTCCGCCTCGGCAGAAGACCTCTCAGCCGAAGAGCTGGCCCTGGAGATCTTGAAACTGGTGCCCTGGTGGTCCGAGGGGGCGTTCGTCGAACGCGTCGGACATCCCGAGCAGGCGGCCGGAAGATCTCTGACGGATCAGGACGAGTAGTCGGCGCGCGGATGCCCGCCGACCATCGTGGTCTATCCCGGGAGCCGATCCCGGGGAAGCACCGCTCCCCCGGGGACAAAAGCAAGCGTCAGCCCTGATTTCCCGGGAGCGTCGGTTTTTCGATGTAGTCGCTCGGAATCTCGCCGGTCAGCGACTCCAGGTACGCAATGATGTACTCGACCTGTTGGTCGCTGAGCTCCTTGCCGAGTTGATGGACGGCCATCTTTCGGACGGCCTTCTCCAGCGACTCGATCGAGCCGTCGTGGTAGTACGGAGCGGTTTCGGTCACGTTGCGCAGACTCGGGACTTTGAACTTCATTTTGTCCGATTCTTTCTCGGTGACTTCGTAGCGGCCAAGGTCCTCTTTGTCGGGCCACGGTTTGACCAGCCCCAGCTTCTGATACATCGAACCGCCGACGAGCTCACCGGTGTGACAGGTGTCGCAGCCGGTCTGCCGAAACGTCAGAAAGCCCTTGAGCTGCTCTTTGCTCATGGCGGAGTCGTCGCCCTTCAAGAACTTGTCCCAGTCGGAGCCCGGCGTCGTCAGCTTACGCTCGAACGCCCCGATCGCCTTGGCCATGTTGTCGAAATTGGCCGGATTGTCCTGCTTGGGGAATGCCTTCTTGAAGAGTTTCGGGTATCCGTCGATCTGGGTGAGTTGTTTGTTGACCTTTTCCTTGCTGGGCATGCCCATCTCGATCGGGTTGAGAACGGGGCCTTTGGCCTGCTCCTCGACGTCGGCGGCCCGGCCGTCCCAGAACTGGGAGATGTGACCGGCGGCGTTGTAGACCGTCGGCGAATTACGCGGGCCGCGGGTGTCGTCGTGGCCCGGCGAAGTCGGGCGTCGGTCGACGCCGTACTCGTCGAGCATGTGGCACGAATTGCACGAGATGCTGTTGTCCTTCGAGAACCGCTTGTCGTAGTAGAGCATGCGCCCGAGTTTGACCTTCTCCTCGGTGATCGGATTGTCCTCGGAGGGGAATGTGTCGGGCAGCGTGCCGAAGGCGCCCGTCTTATTGCGGGCCGTCGAGATGAGCTGCTTTTTGGACATCTCGGCGATCGGTGTGTCGTCGGCCTTCTTTTCGTCCTTTTGCGGTTGTTTGGCTGTTTCTTTGGTCTCTTGGCTATCTTTCTTACAGCCGGTCGCAACCACGGCGAGAAGTCCGGCGATGAGACCGAGCTTTTTCAAATAAGGTCGAGGTACTGCCATAGCTTTGTGTCTCGATGTCGAGTGACGCAGAAAAAGCGGTTTTGCTGATTGATTTGTCGGGCCCAAGTGGGCGCAGAAAAAACCGTAAGCGGCACCCGGGTCTTTACAAACAATCAGGCGTGCATCAACGCAAAAAGTCCCGCGGTCGCGGGTAGGGGAGAGCGATGGAACAGGCTATGACTATAGCACATCTTCGACATCGGTGACGTCGAGACGCGAGGTGTTCAGGAAGAGATCCAGGGCGTTTTTGACCAGGTCCGCCAGCCGATACATCCGCTCGATTCGTTCGATGACGGCGTCACTGGCATCGGACTCGCGGGCCATGCGCATCGCATCCTTCAGATCCGTGCGAACCCGCTCGACCATTGTCATCTCACGGTCGCGTAGCACCTGCCGTATCATATCCAGGAATTCGACTTCGGCGACGAAATGCCAGGCCTTCGACGAGCCGACACGTACTCGATGGGCCACGCTCCACTGTTCCAGGTCTCGAGTGATCATAGAGACCGCGCCCTTGGAGAGGCCCAGCTCCTCGCGCAGCTCGGCCGACGACATCGGTGTGCCGCGCAGATACATCAGCGCCCAGGTGCGTCCGTGGTTGCGTTTGAACCCCCAGAACTCGATGACCTGCCCGACGGCATTGGTCACGCGTTGCTCCCATGGCGAGAGGGGGTCGGACTCCCCAAATTCAACGTCGGAGCGGTGGCTGTAACCCTTCATGCGTCACCTCCTGGTTGGGCTCGATGCCACCCGAATGGGTGACGTCCTCCAGCGGGATGTGCGTCAAAACTCCCGGGCGAGTTGGTCGGCCCATCCGGCCACTTTTCGTACTCCTGGACGATCGGCATAACCACCGAGGGCCTCGAGGGCCCGGTCGACTTGCTGTCGCAGTGCGGCGCGGGTGCGTTCCGGAGCGCCGGTCGCCAGAACGGCGTCGGCGGCCTCTTCGACGGCTTCGTCGGTCAGCTCCGCACGACCTGTCCAGAGTGCGTCGAGTTGCTCGTAGACAGCGTCGTCTGTACGACTCGCCCAGATCAGCAGGTGCGACGGATGCCCGTTTCGGATGTCGGCGAATCGGTCCTTCCCACTCTCGGAATCGAGGAGATCCCGCAGGTCGTCGGCGAGTTGAAATGCGATGCCCAGGTGACGACCGCACCGGCGAAACCGGTCGGCCGCATCGTCATCGTCCATGATGCGCGCCGGAGAGCCGCCGCACCAGCCGAAGAGGGCGGCGGTCTTGCCGGCGGCGATCGAACTCCACTCGGCGGGGGTGGTCTCGAGGTTTTTGCGCGAGCGCACCTCGAGCATGATCCCGCGGCTCATTTCTTCGACGACTTTGACGGCGCTCGGGACGAGTCGGGGGTCGACCTCGTCGAGCTGCTGGAGCGCGAAACACAGCAGCAGATCGCCGCTCAGGATCGCCGTGACATTGTCCCATTCGGTATTGACCGTCGTGCGCCCGCGCCGTTCGTCGGCGGTGTCGACGACATCGTCGTGCAACAGGCTCGCCGTGTGGACGAGTTCGGCCGCTGCTGCGATATTGACCATCGATTCCAGATCGGCGTCGACGGCCCGCCCGAAATGAAAGACGAGCCGTGGACGTGCGCGCTTTGCTGCATCGGCGAAGGTCACGTGACCGGCCGCCCGCTCCAGAAACGCGGAGTCGGCGTCGGCGTACCGTTGTTCGAGAAGTGTCTCGAGACGGTCTTCGACGGCGGTCAAGAAGGACTCGGCCTCTTTGCCGGCAAACACTTGTCGCGCTGAAGCGGTCATGGGACTCCGTGGGTGGGCGTTCAAAACGCCTTGAACAACGACGGGAATATATAAGGCGGGCCCTCCAAGTCAACCGGCTGCGTTGCCCGGCAAGCGGCCGGAGACTTCTCACGCGGCCGGACGGCTGATAGGAGGCCCTCTGTGAGATGCACGGACCCGGGTGCGGGTTCTGCTGTGACCAGCGATTCCAACCAGCGTCTACCGATGAGTGATCTCCATACCCACCGAGTGAAGGTCTACTACGAAGACACCGACCTCTCCGGAGCGGTCTATCACGCGAATTACCTGAAATTCTTCGAGCGCGCCCGAGAACACTTCATCGGGCCGGAGGTTCTCGCGTCACTCTGGGAGGACCGCGGGATCGGATTTGTCGTCTACGAGGCCAATCTCACCTTCAAGAAGAGCGCCGGCCTCGCCGACGATCTCGAGGTTCGGACCCGTGCTGAGCGCCAGAGCGATTACCGCGCACTGTTCGAGCAGACGGTTCACCACGTCGGTCAAGATTCAGCGTTGGTGGAGGGGGATATCGACATTGTATGCGTCGGGGAGTCGGGCGATCTCGTCGAGCTCCCCGGAGTCATCGACTGGAGCTGACGCCGGACTATCGAGCTTGCGGGGCCTGGAAGTCCGACGTCTGGACGGTGTCGTGGGCGTTGGTATTTCGGAAGCGGATGTGGCGTTTGGTCCCTTCGATGCGATGGTCGTGGGCGAGCGTCAGTGGACCCACCGACCGATAATCGGTCCATGTGACCGGAGTCGGTTCGCCGGTCTGCCCCTGGAGTTTCATGGTCCATCGCCCCACACGGTTGGTCTGCGGATCGATGTAGACCCAGTAGGTGTCGCCAGGGGTCAATCCGACCTCTCCGAAGGTGAGTCGGAGGACCGTCCAGTTCGAGTCGCGCCAGGTTCGGTCGTCGACCCGTTCGAGATGTGCACCCGGATCCTTCAATTTCAGGGGCATCATCAGCCAGTAGGCATCGTTGACCCACCGTTGGTATGCCTTTTTCAGGATCGCAACCGTCTGATCTCCGGCGTTCGCGCCGTCGATCTGTGCCCACTCGGCTTCGGTGGGCTTCACCTCGGCGTCGCCACTTCGATGGTCGATATCGACGACGGCTTCGAGCCGGCGGCCCTTGTCGTCGGTCCAGCGGACCCGATCGAGTTGACGCCGCCGGTCCCAGCGGTGGGTTGCCGAAAACGCCTCCTCGCCGCCCCGTGAGACGACGAACTCGAAGTCCAGTTGGGCGACATCGCCGAGGTTTGAGCCGCCGGCCGCGGCGACTACCCTGTCGGCGATCTCCGAGGCGTTCGGCCTCTGCTCGTCTGGTTGTGACCCATCAGGCTGGGTGGTCGCCACGGCCGGGGACAAGAGGAGGGCTGCAAGGCTCAGCCAGGCGGCGAGCTTCGAGCGGGTTGGGTAGAGCATACGCGATCGAGGGGCAAAAAGGCACGGGGAGCGGAGGGTTCGTCTACAGTGGCTTGTATGTGGCGACCACGTAGGATCCAGTCGATCCCTCGTCGACCTGCTTGATCGTCGAGAGCATCACGTGCTTGGAGCCGTCTTCGTTTTTCAACTCCAGGTAGTCGTCGGTGTGGTCCGGCCAGTCGAAGTCGAAGGGGGCCATGAAGGTGACCGTCCCTCCATTCGTCTCTTCGGTCCATTCGATGTGCTCGGGAGACCCGACGGGCTGGCCGTTACAGTAAAATTCCATGGTTGCTCTTGAGGGATAGGGGGGCGAATCAACGAGTGAAGCCACCATCGGGAAGTTTGGAACGGCGGGGGCGAGAACAAGCCGGGAAGGCGGATCGGGGTCGGGTGGGACCGGCGGTCAGTCTTCGAGCTGTTTGAACGGTGTGCTCTCGGTGATTCGATCGATCTCGCGGCGAATCGCCGCCTCCTCCCGGTCGATGAAGTCTTCGATGCCTTCGTGAAGGCCGGGGTGGCGGGCCCAGTGGGCGCTGTAGGTCTCCGTGGGCATGAATCCTCGATCGTACTTGTGGTCTCCGCCGGATCCGCCCTCGAAGACCGACAACCCGTGGTCGATGGCCCATCGAATCCCTTCGTAAAAGCAGACGTTGAAGTGGGTGTAATTGATGTCGCGGGTCTGTCCCCAGTAACGGCCGAAGAGCCGATCTCGACCGAAGAAATTCAGAGCGCCCCCGTAGCAGTCTCCGTCGTACTCCGCTTCGACGACGTGCAAGACCTCGGGCATCCGCTGGCCTACCGCCTCGAAAAACTCCAGGTTCAGGTACTGGCGTCCGTAGAAAAACTTCTCGACCGTATCCTTGTAGTACGAGAACATCCGACGCATCACCGCATCGTCGATTTCATCTCCGCTCCTGTTGTGCAGGGATACGTCCTTTTCGGCCAATTTCCGTTGTTCGCGTTTGATGTTTGAGCGCTTCTTGGAGCGCAATCGGCCCAGGAAGTCATCGAAATTTCGGTACGATTCCTCATGGCCGAAGGGGCCGCCGTTGTGCCAGTGGTATTGAAACCCGAGGCGTATGGCACAGTCGAGGTCTCGCAGGGTCTGACGGTCCTCGTCCTCGACAAAGTTGAAGTGAAGCGATGACAATTCTTCGGAAGCGGCCCAGTCGAAGGCTTCTCGAATCAGACGTTCTCGCAGGGCCGCCGAGTCTTCGCTCGATGCGTCGACGAGGATGCGCGGACCCGGAACCGGCGTGAAGGGAATCGCGACGACCGCCTTGGGGTAGTACGAGATGCCGGCCCTCTGGGCAGCGTCGGCCCAGCCCCAGTCGAAGACGAATTCACCGGCGGAGTTGTGTTTGATGTACAGCGGCAGAGCTCCGACCAGTTGCCGCTCGGTTTCGCCCGGGCCCTCGTCGGTTCGCCAGAGCGCCAGCAGACTTGGAAACCATCCAGTCCCGGGCCCGACACATCCGGTCTTCTCGAGGATATCCAGAAAGTCCCACTGCACAAATGGGGCATCCGACGGTGCGATGCGCTCCCACTGGTCGGCGGGGATGTCGCTGATAGAGAGGCCGGTCTCGCAGGTCAGTTCCGCGGCTCGATACGTCATGTATTGCTCCACTCGAAGACACTTCCTTACTATAAAGACGCCAGAGAGCCGTTCGTATTTCAGCCGACCCGCGAAGACTGCACACTATCGTCATCTGCGGCCACCCAGGGTACCCGCATGTCTTTGAAATCATTGGGATCTTCGATCGGGGATTTGGAATACGGCGAAGCGGAGTTTGCCCGCTGGGTGGCGGAGGCGATGCCCGAGCAGGGGCGGGAGGGATGGTTTGTGCGGGCGGCCAACGAGATCGTGCGGCGTCAGGCGAGGGCGGCGGGGGTGGCCGTCGAGGGGCTTCTATTTGGCGATGGAGAAAGGATGGACGCGCCGGCGCTGGAGAGGGCGGCCGGGGAGCCGCATGCGCTCGGGTGGCTACATCAGCACGTCGGTGCCCCGAAACGCCGGGAGAGCCAGGCAGCTCACCATCATCACGAGGCGAAACATCCCGCTCAGGCGACGACGACCCAGTTGTACACACCTCGGTGGGTCGCTGACATTCTGGTCGAACGGAGCATTCGGGCACGGGCGACCGACGAGCCGGCGACCTGGTTCGATCCGGCGGTCGGCGGTGGGCAGATGTTATTGGCCGCAGTCGATGTGCAGCATCGTCACTATCCGGGGCGCGACCCCGGGGATGTGGCCGGCTCGGTCGGCGGCTGTGATATCGATCCCCGAGCCGTCCGGGTAGCACGTACGAGCCTGAAGTTGAGACTCGCGGAGATGTTCGGCCGACGCGACTCCCGGGCAGAAGCCCTCATAGACAGCCAGATTCAGTGCGCAGACGGCCTCACTGAGGCTCCTCCCGAACTGAAGCCGTCCGGCCGCTCCGACATCGTGATCACCAACCCGCCGTACATGGGGGCCCGGTCGATGCCCGAGGACTTGAAGCGGCGGCTTCGTGACGAGGCCCGCCCGTATCATCGGGACCTCTACGCCGCCTTCATCGACCGGTGCCACGACCTCTCGGACGACGTCGTCGCTATTCTCGCCCAGCAGACGATTTGGTATCTGAAACGCTTCGAAGCGGCCCGCGCCGACCTACTCGAACGAGGGGCTCTACTCGACTTCGTCCACCTCGGTACCGGGGTCTTTCGAACGCTTTCGGGCGAGAAGGCGAATGTCGTCGCTTTTGTCCAGACGACGAACGTCGCCGATGCATCCCGATCCCAGAGTCCGGCGACCGATTTTGTCGATCTCCGCGACCTCGCGGGGGCCGAGGCCAAGCGTCTGGGCTACCTCCAACTCCAGGATTCGCATACGGACGGGACCGACCCCCCAAAACCAGCGACGCGACGACGCCTGAAGGTCGAGGTCTTCTCGGACATTCCGGGCCGGCCGATGGCACACGGCTGCCCGGCACCGCTCCGAGAGATGTTCGGGAAGCGTCGCCTCAGAGACGTCGCCGACATTCCTGGAAGTCAGAACAAGACCGGTGACAACGGGCGCTATGTCAGACCCTGGACGGAGGTCGACGAATCGGAACTCCACACGGCTCCGATGGAGGCCGAGCCATCGCTGGACACCGACCGCGACGTCCGAGATCCAGCCGATGTCCGGTGGTACTTCTACAGCAAGGGAGGTCGGTATGCCCCGTGGTGGGGAAACTGGGACAGTGTCGTCGATTGGTCCGACGAGGCCACGGATTTTTACCGAACCAACGGCACGTCGAATTTACTGGCCTCCGAGTATCGCTTTCGCGAAGGCCTCTGCTACACCGACTTTGGCGGTGCCGATTTTAACGCTCGCTGGATGCCGCCGGGTTGTCTGTTCGACATGGCGGGCCCGGCGATCTTTCCGCGGCCGGAGTGGCTGGAGGCAGGGATGCAGCCGCGAAGCCGGCTGTTTGCTCTTTTGGCCCTTCTCAACAGTTCGCCGGTGCGTCGTCTGCTCAACGCGATGAATCCGAGCCTGCACTACCAGGTCGGTGACCTTCGTGAGCTTCCGATTCCGGAGTGGGACGGCGAGACCGAGCTTCAAATGGCAAACGCGGCCGTGGAGCTCGTGCGCGGATACAGGATGCTGGCAGCCGCAGTCGAGTCGAGCCCCGTGGGGGAGGTGGTGTCCGTCGATCAGCCGGCGAGGGGCGAGTCCCTGGCCGGCCTGCAGAGGATAGAAGCCGAGCTGGATTCGGCTGTCTGTGACCTCTACGACTGGGCGCCCCAGTCAGGACGAGCCCCCCGCGGCCACCGATACGCATAAGCCGGCAGCACGGATTCGGTCATTCAGAATGCCGCGAAGATGTCGTCGAGACTACCGAGGATGTCGTGGATAGGGAGGGCGGCAGCCGCAAGGACGATGGCGCCCATCCCCCGTTGAATCCAGGCGATCGTCCGCTCCGGGATCTGTCTGCGAAAATACCTGAGAATCAGAACCATCAGTGAAAACCAGATGGCTACCCCGATGGTGGCACCGACCACAAAGAGGGCGGATCCTCGGGAGGTGAAGTCGATCCCCACGAGAGGGCGGACGATCACGATTGCCGCCGTCCAGTTGAGCAGCAGGACCGGGTTGAATGCCGAGATAGTGAATCCCTGTGCGAGGTCCTTATACCAGGTCTCGGAGGCCGGGTCCGGCAACTCGTCGTCCTGGACCGACGATGGGGGTACGGCCAGAAAATAAACCCCGAATCCGACCAAAACCATCGCCGAAAGAAATTTCAGTCCTGCCGACGCCAGTGGAAGTTGCTCGACCAGAGCCCCGACCCCCGCGACCGCCAGGGCGCAGTAGATCGACTCGCCGACCGCGCCGCCGATTCCGACGGCGAACCCTCGTGCAAAGCGCGCCTGAAGCGCGCGGTGAAACACGAGAAGTGCGATAGGGCCGGTCAGGGGTATCGATCCGACGAAACCCATCGCCATCCCAGCCATCATGGCTGTCACATTGTCAGGCATCCCGGCTCCGCAGGTTCGAGACAAGAGACCATTCGGAGGGTCTCTGGCACGTACAACGATCGTATATCAAGGCCTGAACCGCGGAACAACACAATAGCAAACGGATACAGGTCCCCGTCGAGGGCGATCAGGCGTCGGATTCGGGACGGGTCCACCGACGGGCGATCGAGAGGTACAGGTCGTGATTGATCTTCTCGAGGCGCTCCGGCCAGACCTCGTCGGAGGTGTCGAGCCGATTCGTCGCGTGTTCGAGTTTGTTCAACGCGTTTCGGTAGGCGGCGATTCGACGCGTGACCTCCCGCCAACGAGACGTCGAGTATTCGGTCTTCTGGTTCTGCAGACTCTCCTTCCGATTGGCGAGTTCCGCCCGTCGCGAGGCGAGGGTGTCGCGGTTGGTTCGGACGAGTCGAGGAATCTTGGTGAGCCGCCGCCGGAGCCGACCCCGAAGTCGTTGGAACGCATCGGCCTTCTCGAGGATCGCCATGGTGGCTTCGCGCCGGTCCGGTACCCGGTCGTCGACGGCGGTTTTTAGCTCGTCGGCGAATCGAGGTTGGCACTGCAACTGCTCTGCATCTTCCCCGCGGCTGACCTCGGTAGATGTCCGGGCGTTTAGACACGCCATCAGGACGTGTCGGAAGAGGTCCAGAGGAAAGGGCTCCGCGAGGAGCCCCTCGGGCGGCTGGCGCAGGGATTTCTGCAGCTCCTCGAGACGCCCGAGATCCCGCTGGATAACCCGGTGAGCCCGATCGGTCTTACGGGTAAACGACTCAACGCTGGCCACCGGGTCTTTGAACGAAGGGAGTTTCGGCCCGGTTCGACCGGTGGCGCAACCCGCGACAGTTCCCGCCACTAGGAGGGCTGCCAGGGCCCGGATCGTCGACCTCATTGTGAGCCTTCGACGATGTCGGAGGGAAGCTCCGGGAGTTCCTCGAGCTTGGGCATCAGGATGATCTCGATGCGGCGGTTTTTGGCGCGCCCTTGGTCGGATTTGTTCGAAGCGATCGGGTCGTACTTGCTGTATCCGGCGGCCGCCAGTGTCTCGGGGGGAACGCCCTCTTCGGCCAGATAGCGAACGACGTTGGTCGACCGGGCAGTCGACAGTTCCCAGTTGTCTTGAAACTGGGACGAGCCGATCGGCACGTCGTCCGTATGGCCGGCGACGAGGAACTCTCGGTCTTTGAGGTCTTGCAGCACGCCAGCGAGCTGCTTGAGGACGTCTCGCCCGTTGTCGTTGATGCGGGCGCGGCCGGAGTCAAAGAGGACGTCATCACTCATCTCGATGACCATCTTGCCGTCGCGGACCTTCACCGACAGTTGACCGGACTGGAAGGTCTCGGCGAGTCGTCGAGCCAGGTCGCGGTAGCGCTCGAGGCGCGCCTGTTGTTTGCGCTGCTCCTCTCGCAGCTCGGCGAGCTCCCCTTTTGTCGCCTTCAGCCGCTCCTCCAGGGTCCCGTGCTCGGACTCATACATCTTCAGCGTCCCGTTCAACTCCTCGATCTTCGTCTCCAGGTCGGCCTTTGTCGTCTCGAGTTGGTCGATTCGGTCCTTGAGCTGCGTGATCCGATCCTCGAGGGCGTCGATCCGTGCCTGCAGCTCGGCTTCGGTCTCGGAGGCCGACTTTTTGGTCTTGGCCAGTTCAACTTTCAGATTCTCGCGGTCCTGGACGGCCGCTTCGTACTTCTTTTTGCCGACGCATCCCGTCGTAGCGGCCAGGGCGAACAATACGGTCACCAACAGAACCAACGGGCTCTGGTATCGTTTCTTCATGGTCTGTACCTGCGGTCCCAGTAGCGAAACACTATCCATTACTCATCAAAAATCTATCAAGGTCGACCGAGTGTGTGGCCACTGACTTTGAGCCGAATCGGCGATTTCAGCCGGCGTTCGAGCCGTCGGGATCGTCCGAGGAGACGTTCGGGTCCCAGAGGACCTCTTCGTTGTGGTCGTGGACGACGACGACCCAGCGACTCCAAACAAACAGAGCATCACTGAGACGGTTGAGGTAGGTCTTTGCGTCGGGATTGACTTCGCCGCCGCTCTCGGCGAGTGCCACCACGCATCGTTCGGCGCGCCGACAGACCGTACGGGCCTTGTGAAGTTCGACGTTCAGGCGACTGCCTCCCGGAAGCACGAAGGAGCGCAGCTCTGGCAGTTCCTCGTTGTATTCGTCGATGCTCGCTTCGAGCTCCTCGATATCTTCAGGAGTGATGCGCGGCATCTGCTCGCCGACGTCCTCGGGCAGAGTCGCCAATACACTTCCCAGGTTGAAGAGCTCGTGCTGCACGTGCAGCAGGGTGTTGGCGAGGTTCTGGAAGCCGACATCGTGGGCGTAGTCGTCGATGATGACCTGGCGGGCAGAGCCGATGAGGCTGTTGAGTTCGTCGACGGTGCCGTACGCGGCGATGCGCGGCTCCGACTTCTTGACGGTCTGACCACCGGTCAACTGAGTCGAACCTTCGTCGCCACGGCGCGTGTATACGCGATTGATAGCGAGTTCCGGGTCTTTGAATTCCTTGTCTGACATGGAGTCTCGGGGTTGGAAAGAGGTTATGGATCAAGTTGCAATCGGCCCAGCGCATTCGCCCTGCTCATAATGTAGTACGCATAACGGGTTTCGCCAGTGCGGGCCACTTGAATGCCGTGCGGACCTTCGAGGAGAGCGTCGGTTGCGTCCAGCGGAATCGAATCGGCGAGTACGCCATCACAGGCCGGATCGATAACGTAGAGGCTGTCGCGATTGAAGGCCGTCACCCAAAGCAGGCCTTCGGGCCCGAAGGCACCATGGTGGAGCGTATCGGCCCGGCTCTCGTAGAGTTCGATGGGATTCTGCGTGCCACGGTTCCACGTATCGGATTGCAGGTCGAACTTGAAGACCACCGGAGCCGTCGCACTTGTGAAGTAAAGGTGCGAACCGTCGGGTGCTGGCAGCGGTCGGCCGGGGGCGCCGATTCGAGGTTGCCCGGATGCATCGCTCTCGACTGGCAGGGGATGTGTCGTTCGGTCGACGGATTCGCCGGATCGATACGGCTTCCAGAGTTCGAGTCCGCCATCGGAGGCGAGGTCGGCCGAACGCGTGATAACCCCCGAACTGACGATGGCCAATCGCGGCCCGTCGGGAGACTCGATAGCCCGCACGAACTGTGGGTTTTTGAACTCGGTCTCAACGGTTCGGAGGACCGTATGGTCGGCCCGGTCGATGATCGTGACCGTCCCGGGTTCAAACGCCGATGCATCGTCCCCTCCGCGAAAGTGGACGTTCGTGACGTAGAGGAAGTCTTCGGTGACCTCGATGCCTTGCGGAAAGTCGAAGGTCTCGAACGAGAGTTCATCGATGACCCGACCCGTCTCGGTGTCGGCGACCGAGACCGTACTCGACAGCCAGTTTGTGATGTAGGCCCTGTGAGCCGATGAGTCGACGGCGATGTCGTAGGGGTTTCGACCCTCGCCGACATCGATGAAGCCGCGCTGGAGCTTCTGTTTTTGAAGGTCGAATCGCGACACGGTGTTCGAGCCGCTCTCGACGATCCAGAGTGCGTCGTCGCTGCGCCGAACGGCGTTGCTCGTGGGGCCGATGGTCTGGAAATCGGGGTCGACCCGTCCGGAGGGAAAGTCCGAGCCTTCCTGACAGATTGGGGGACTTCCGTCGAATGTCCGAGCCGACGCCATGGGCTCCCCACAGGCTGCGAGCCAGAGGGCTCCGACGCAGGCCAGCAGGAGCATCCGTGTCCATCCCGGCGTGCATTGTCGACAGGTCCTATTCATTGCGTCGTCTTTTCTTTTGAGGCGGCGGAATCGTGGAAAATCCGAATGGAGCCGTAGAGGGAACGGCCCGGCAGGGGACGCTGCAGGGAATCGGCGCCCCAGCGGTTGTCGGTGATGTTCTGGAACCTCAGGGAGGCGCTCAACCAGGGGAGTGGTTGTACCTCAACCCCCAGGTCGACTTGCCAGTAGGGTCGGTTGCTCAAGTTGCCGAAGTTGTCGAGTTGCACCTGACTGCGACCCCAGCCGGAGGCGGTCAGTGTCAGCGCACGCAGATTGTTCCAGTCCGACAGGGCGGGGAGCTTCGCCAGGTGCACCGACAGACGCCCCGAGCCTTGATGGCGCGGTCGGTGCGGAAGTTGAACGTCCGGAGTGGCGTCCAGATGCGCGTCGGTAAAGGTGTAGTTTCCTCGGGCTCGCAGCCATCGAGTCGGTTCTGCGCGCAGTGTCGATTCAACCCCGGTGCTTCGCGCCCCGGAGAGGTTGGTGGCCCGGTACAGATAGGCGGTCTCGGGCAAAAAGAGGATCGATTGCCGGATGTCGCTGTGAAACCCGGTGACCGAACCGGTGACCGGCCACTGATCGGTTCCCACCTCGACTCCCCCGTCGACCTGCAGGGCGCGCTCCGGATTCAACGATGGATTCCCCCGGATGGTTTCGGTTCGGAGGTAGAGTTCATCGAAATCCGGCACGCGATGCGTCCTGGCGATGTTGGTCTTGAGTCTGAGCCAGTCGAGCGCCCGCCAGATGAGGCCGCCCGAGGGAATCCACGGGACATAGACGCGCTGGCGCCCATCGACGAATTCGGCCCGAAGGCCTGCGATGAGGCTAAGTTTGTCGTCGAAGAGCAGCCACTCCTCCGAGAGGCCGACAGACGCCGTAAACCGCGTGGCCTCGAGCGTGGAGTCGGTTCCCCCCCGGTAGTCTGCCACGTATCGCCCCACTCGAGCGCCGACCGACGCGTGGACGATGTGGCCGGACTCGATGAAGCCCTTGGCCGTGATCGAGGCGTCAGCCGCCCAGTGATCCGTGGTGTTTCGGATCGGCTCTTCCCCGATGAACGGCTGTGGGTTGGAGTATTCGAGGGAGCGTCGGGTCAGTCCGAGGTCCGCCTCGAGGTCGAGCAGTCCACGGGGGCCGGATGCGATACTTCGCTGTTGCCAGCCGCCGACGAAGGCGAGGTGTTCCGTCTCTGTACGGGCCTCCGAGAAAGCCGCCTGAAACTCGCTGGGGCCGGGGGTGCCCCGTCGACTCGAGGCATACATCATCGTGGCATCGATGCCGTGTTCCTCTGGGGACTGTCCCGACAGGCCCGCTTCCCCGGTCCCGACCAGAGCGATCTGCCGATGGTCGTTGTTGACACGGATCCGCGAGCTTCCCTGGTCGTCGACGAACGGGTAGTTGCCGTCGCCGGTTCGCCACGACGCATCGAACTCGAATCCTCCGCCCTCGTGGACGACGCTCGCTCCGGCGCCGAGGCCCCACACGTCGTAGCTGCCGGCCAGGCTCTGAGCATAGACCGATGTGCCGGGATCGTCGGGGGGGGCGATCTCCAGGTTCATGGCCCCGGTCAACGCGCCCGACCCATGGATCGACGCGGCACTCCCGCGGTAGATGTCGAGATGGTCGAATCCGACTGTGGAGAGTGTGCCGATGTCAAATCCGCGACCGGAGGGGGCTCCGATGTCGACCCCGTTGAGCAACACGGGCATCTGGCGCGGATTGCCCCCTCGGACGCTGGCACGGGAGGGTTGTCCGAGGCCGCCCGACTCCTGGACGTTCACACCCGGGACGGAACGGACCGACTCACCGAGACTCTCGCCGTCTCCAAAGAGGTCGTCGAGCTCCAGACGGCTCACCCAGCCGGACGGATGTCGCGGGTCTTGGGTCTGTTGCTGTGGAGGGACGATAGTTTCGACGGTCGGGAGGTCGGCCTCTTCATCTTCGGTCTTTTCGCCGTCCGACGTCGTATCCGATGCAGCGAAGGTCGGCTGCGGAGAGGAGAGCCCGAGCCCGACGGCAACGACGAGGCACGCCGGCCCGGCGAAGCCAAGGAGGCGGGTCAGTCGACCCGAGGCCGGTGCCTTCCCCGGATCAGAATGGAGGGGTGGCACAGAAATAGTGTTGCTCTCAGAGCGCGAAGAGCCATCGGAATTTCGTCTGTCCTGCGGTCGGATATCCTGACTTGCAGCGTGCCTTCCAGCGGTCGTCGACCGCCGTGGCGCGGCGAAAAGGTCGCCGGCTTACGTCTGTTCTGCATACAGTGGCGCGTCCGTCCCGGAGTCTCACCGGGTTCCCCGACTGCAGGATCGCTTGTGTCATTCGAGCACAGAGTTGGCAAGAAGCCTCGAGGGTCCATCCTGCCTACTCGGCGCCGACGGCATCCATCCGATCGGCATTTCGTTTGGTGGCTCTCTGGAGTTCCTCGTCCGACAGGCCCGAGTAACCCTCGACTTTGACGGACTGTTCCCGATCGGTCTTCTTGTCGCGCGCCGACACATGGACGATGCCATCGGTGTCGATGTCGAAGGCGACTTCGATGCGCGGTTGCCCGGCCGGCGCGGAGGGAATGCCGGTCAGGTTGAACATGCCCAGGAGTTCATTCTCGGCCGCCTTCTCGCTGGTGCCCTGAAGGACCGCGATGGTGACGATCGACTGATCGTCTTCGGTGGTCGTAAAGACCTTGCGCTCCTGAGTCGGAATGGAGGTGTTTTTTGGGATGATGGGACTGAATCTGTCCCCTTCGACTCGGATGCCGAGTGCCATCGGCGTGACGTCGAGCAGGATGACCTCACGGAGTTCACCCTCCAGGATCGCCGACTGGATGGCCGCTCCCATCGCGACCACTTCGTCGGGATTCAGGTCCTTACGCGGCTTCATCTCGAAGATCTCTTCGACCTTCTCCTGGACCAGCGGCATGCGGGTCATTCCCCCGACGAGCAGGACATCATCGAGGTCCTCGGCAGTCATCCCGGCGTTGTCGAGCGCTGTCTTGCAGGGCCCCTCCAGCCGTTCGACAAGGTCGAAGACGAGCTCGTTGAGCTGTGAGCGCGAGAGGGTGACCGAGAGATGTTGCGGGCCGTCGTCGTCGACGGCGAGGAAGGGGAGGTTGATGTTGGTCTCCTGCATCGTCGAGAGTTCGCATTTGGCCTCCTCGGCCGCCTCTTTGAGTCTCTGCAGGGCCATGTTGTCCCCGGAGACGTCGATCCCCGTCTCCTCTTCGAAGACATCCATCAGATGCTCCAGGATACAGCGGTCGAAGTCGCCGCCTCCCAGAGCGTTGTCCCCGGCCGTGGAGATGACCTCGAAGACGCCTTCTTGGATGCCGAGGATCGAGACGTCGAAGGTGCCGCCGCCCAGGTCGAAGACCGCAAGCGTCGCTTCTTCGTCGCGTGAGAATCCGTAGGCCAGGGCGGCGGCGGTCGGCTCATTGATGATGCGACGGACTTCCAATCCGGCGATCTTTCCGGCGGCCTTCGTCGCGTTACGTTGCGCATCGTTGAAGTAGGCCGGCGCCGTGATGACCGCCTCGGTGATCTCTTCGCCGTAGTAGTCTTCGGCGACGGTGCGCATTTTGGTCAGGATCATCCCCGAGATCTCCTGAGGGCTGTATTCCTGACCATTGACCTTGACCCAGGCGTCTCCGTTCGTGTTCTCCTCGATTTCGTACGGATAGATCTCGTCGTGCCGGCGCACGTGCTCGGAGTCGTATTTTTGTCCCATCAGACGTTTGACGTCCGAGATGGTCTGCTCCGGGTTCACGACCGCCTGTCGTTTGGCCTGCTGGCCGACGAACGGTTCGTCATCCTCGGTGAACCCGACGATCGAAGGGGTTGTACGAGACCCTTCGTCATTGGGAAGCACGAGCGGATCGTCCCCATCCATCACCGCCACACAGGAGTTCGTCGTGCCAAGGTCGATGCCAATGATCTTGCTCATAATACTCTACCGTGCCCAGCTAGGAAACAAGTTGGTCGGTCGGGACCCTGTTCTATCAGAAAAGGTCCTTGTTGAGGAGGTTTTTGAGGTATCCCGTTGGATCATCTCGAAACGACGTGTCGTCACCATCGGCCTCGCCTGAGGACGTATTCCCCATCTGACTCTTCGAGGAGCCGTCCCCCCGCATCTCGAAGAGCCGGAGCTCACGCTTGGCTTCAACCGAGGCGGGATTCAGATCGAGTGCGCGTTCGAAGTGCTTCTTTGCTCGCTTCGGTAGACCTTTAACACGCAGAATGCGCCCTAAAAAGAGATGTGCGTCCGGCAGCGTCTGACGGTCTTCGAGCCGGATGGCCGACTCGAGCATCTGCCGAGCTTCGTCGCGGCGATCGGGTTCGTTCAGAAACAGCAGATATGCAAAAAACGTCTTGTATCGCCCACTGTCTGCGTCGAAGTCGTGGGCGCGCTCAAAGAAGTGTAGCGCCTTGCGTTCGTTGTTCTGTTTGAATGCACGGTAGCCGCGATTGAAATACTTCTTGGCCTCGTCATCCGAGGTGGGTGGATCGAGCGGGTTTTCGCCCGATTCGTGTTCCGACGCGTCGGACGATTCAGCGGTCGAGCTCTCGATGTTACCGAGTCCCGAGGCACCGCTACTGGAGGCGGCGCCCCCCATCGAACTGCGATTCTTCAGGTCATCGATGGTCGAGTTCCCTCGGCTCGAGGGGGCCGGCGTCGCCGTCCGGGTGCGTTGGCGGAGTCGTTCGATCCGCTCGCGTCGCTCCCGATAGGCGTCCTCACCGTCGATGGGGCCTTGCCCGGCCTGCTTGGTGGAGTCCGGCGCCGACTCGTCCACGCGGTGCCGGCCGCTGCGGGGCTGCTCCGAGGAGTCTTGGCGGCCCTCGTCCGCCGACTCGTCGCGCTCGCCGGGCGGAGGAACGGTCTGTTCATCCTCCACGTCATCGAGCAGCGTCTTCGCCTTCTTGATCTCGATGAAGACCTTTTGGGCCAGAGACTTGGCCTCGGAGGAAATGTTCCCGCCGTAGGAGTCGGGATGGTGTTGTTTGACCATCTTGTAGAACCGTCGACGGACGGCCTCGCGTCCACACCCTTCCCAGAGGTCGAAAATCTCGTACGGCGTCGCGCGCTGGAAGGCGTCGACGGTCTCCCGCAACTCCTGCTCGGTCTCGGGGACGGAACGGTCGAACGTACTGTTGGCTCGGCCGATGGTCGGCGATTCCATCGGCTCCGGGTCGGTCGGCTCGTCGGGCTCAGAGCGTTCCTGCTGCTCCCGGGGGTCCGACGAGGACTCGGTCTCGACGTGCCGATAGCTCGCAACCACAGGCGGGGAGGTCGGCTCGTCTGTCGTCAGGACGGCATCGATCTCCACGCCGACATACGCCGATTGAAATCCGCGGGGATTGGAACCTCCGAGGCTCGAGAGGATGCTCTCCAGGGTCCGTTCGCCGTCCGCCTGATTCAAGAACGCAGCGAGGGCTTCGTCACCGCTCGACTCGGCGAGTTCTTCACCCTCCTGAGTCGCCACGGCATACCGGGAGAGATTCGGCATCAGCCGCTGCATCGCCTCCTGCTGGGAGAGGTGCTGATAGAGAACTGGCAGCAGGTGGCGCCAGATCGGGACCGCGTCCCCCGTCGGAGAGTCGCCTTCCTCGAAACTCCAGGTGCCCCCGTCCCAGGCGACGATGGGCGGGATCGATTTGAGGCGAGCAAACCCCGACTCTTCGGTCCGGACGAATGCGCCGTCACGCAAGGGGATGCGCCGTGACATTTCACCGGTCGATACCGTCAGCACGCCTGTTGCTTCTTCGACGGAAATCGCGTGCAGGACCCGCAAAAACGAAGCCTCTCGAAACTCGCCGGAGCTCAGCTCCGGGAGCGTCGTGTCGACGACCGTCGGTGCCGACGTGGCGCTCGCATCCGGTTCGGTGTCTCGGTCGACGTGGGCATCGAGCACCTCGACGAGCGACGAACGGCTCTCTTCGGCGGTGTCGCCCAGGGTGATCGATTCGAGCAGGTTCGGCAGATTGTCGACGAATTCGTCGACTCGCGCGGAGGGTTTCGTGATGGCAACCACACCCTTGGCGCCCGCCTTTCCGAGCATGTTGTCGAGCTGAATAAATGCGTCGTGCCCCTCGATCCGGACCGCCTCGTAGTCGACGACCGCCAGATCGAAATTCCCCTCGATCAGCGCATCTCGGCCGGAGGGCCAGTCGTCGACGCGCACCACGCGGGCGGCCTCGAGGGTATCGCTCCCGGAGGATAACTGACCCAGTGCATCGGTCAGCGCCGTGCGCGTTGTGATGGACAGAAGTCGAGTCATAGTGGTGCGGCGAGCGTGCACACGTCCGCGATTATCCGCCGAGTTGCTTGATCTGGCGGAGCATCTCTCGACGTGTGCTCTCGGGGAGGTCTTGTGTGCCGGATTCTTTCAGAAACGACTTGAAGGCGTCGGATGCGAGCCGATTTTCTCCAAGTTCTTTGTAGACGTACCCGAGAGTTTTGTAGATGTCGGGGTCATCGTAGCCGAACTTGATCGCCTGCTGTAGATGTTGTGCACCCTGCCTGCGCCGTTCGGTGTAGATGTAGGCCATCCCCAGGGTCCGTTGGGCCCCGGCGGACTCGGGCCTCTCCTCGAGCGCGGCGCCGAGGGCGTCGATCGACTTCTCGTACTGTTCGGTGGCGAAATAGGCCTCGCCCAACGCCAGCAGGGCAGGGCGAAAGTCGGGTGCCATATCCAGCGCCCGTTGGATCTGGTCGATGCCGGAGCCGGGCTGGTTCAGTTTGACCTTCAAGCGCCCACTCTCGACCAGGACCTCGGGATGTTCGCTGACGTATGTCTCGTCGAATTCGATCGCTTTTTCGTATTCTGACAGGGCCTCTTCACGGCGATTCTGAGCCTCGAAGGCCCGACCCATCCAGTAGCGAAACTCCCCATTCTTCGGTTTGTAGTCGAGGACATGCCGAAAGATCTTCATGGCGTTCTTGGAGTCGCCGCGCTCAAAGGCGCACCGTCCCACGTAGAAGTATGCACGGTGGAACCGAGGCGCCAACTCGTAGGCTTTGTTGAAGTCTCGGCGAGCCGTCTCGTAGTTGCCGCGGTCGAAGTGAATCATGCCCCGGGTGAAGAGATGTCGGGCGTTCTCGGACTTCTGACCGATCACATTGTTGATCTCTTTGAGGGCGCGGTCGTACTGGCCGGCCTGTCGATACGCGTCGGCCAGGTACAGCGACAGTTGTTTGTTGTCGACCCCCGCCTCGCGGGCGCTCTCGAGTAGCTCGAGCGCTGCGTCGGTCTCACGCGATTTCAGTTGGAGATCGGCCAGCGACAGTTTGGCTCGCCACGCGTTGGGATTTCGGTCCAGCGCAGCCCGATACCACTCGGCTGCGAGCTCTCGCTGACCGCGCATCTGATAATACGTGGCGACCTCTCGAGCCGCGCTGGCGTCCAGGTTGTCGGGTCGTTCGACCACCCGGGATACGTATTCCTCGGCTTCGTTGACGTCTTCTTCGAGTCGCCACGCCAGTTGCGCCAGAATGCCGAAGGCTTCCAGTAGGCTCGGATCGATCTGGACGGCCCGGCGCATCGCGCGGCGGGCGTCACTGAAGGCGCCGCGCTCCATGTTGAGTTGCCCCAAATAGAAGGGGAATCGGGCGTCATTGGGAAACAGCTTCTCGCCGCGTTCCAGTGCGTTGACGGCCTTTTGCCAGTTCTCCAGTCCGATGTGGGAGCGGACCAGTCCGAGAATCACCGCCGGATTCTCCTCGCCAAGTTCGTTGGATTTGAAGAAGTTGAGCGCCTCCTGATACTGGCCAGCGGACTCGTAGGCCGAGGCGAGATTCTGCAGTGTCTCGGCCCGATAGTCGCCCTGGTTGATCGACTTTGTGAAAGACTCGATAGCGGCCGGGTATTCGGAGCGCGCCACGTGGACTTGGCCGATGAGGTGGTAGGCCTCGGCGGTCTCCGAGGGAGCGGCCGGGGCGCCGAGTTCGCTCAGGATTTTTTCGGCGTGTCGCGTCACTCCCTTCAGGTCGCCGCGGTCGTACAGCAATCGTGCGGCCCCAAGTCGGGAGGCGACGTGATTGGGCTGGCGGTCGACAGCGTCTCTGTACAGAGACAGTGCGTCGTCGTCCCGGCGGGCCAGCTCGCGGCCCAGGGCTTTCCAAAAGAGAGGGGCCGCTCGGTCATCGGCTGCTGACAGGGCCTTGTCGAGAGCGGCGTCGGCGGCGTCAAGGTGACGGGCCTCGGCGTCGCTCGCAGCCGTCTGCTTGACCGGCTGTGTCCCCGTGGAGCCGGATGCTTCGGCCTCTCCGGCTCCGGCATCACTGGCCGGCAGGGCGCCTGCATTGTCGCCATCGGCCGTCGCGGGCCCGGAGTCTTTCAGCGCCTGGATGTGAGCGATGCCGAGGGTCAAATCCCGGTAGTAGGCCGCCAATTCAGGGGACTCGGCGGATCGGACCTTCGCACTATTGAGGTGGGATTCGGCGGCGTCGGCCTCGCCTGCGCGTGCCTTCCATGCCCCGACAGCGAGGCGAGCCCAGACCCCGGAGTCGGCCGCGATGTCTTCGGCCAGCGACTCGGCGTGTTCTTCGATCTCTGGCGCCTCGTACCGGCTCAGGAAGAGGGATTCCAGAAGGAGAAGCTCGGCGCGGTCCGTTCCTTTGAGAGATCCGGTGCGCGCCCGGTCGATGACCGGATGGATGTCGCCCCATACATCGGCCGTGGCGATGCTCGGATCGACGGAGGTCGGAGAGGGATCCGTCGGGGTGGTTTCCTCGGACTCCGTGGCTGTCTTCGGAACGTCGGGGTCACTCAAAAACGCGTCGTAGACATACCAGCCTCCGGCGGCGATGGCGGCGACCAGGCCGACCAACGCAACGAGGGGAATCGCGAGGCTGCCGCCGCCGTCCTCATCGACGTCCGCGGCCGGTTCGGGCGCCGTCTCGGGCTGCTCCGGCGGGCCGCTCGCAGCGGGCTCGATCCCATGGTCGGCCTCGCGGCTTCGGTTCTCGGGGGTGTCGAGTTCCAGAAGGCCCGAGCCTCCCTGATACTCGACTTCGTCCCCGCTGAAATTCTCTTCGCCGAAGTCCCCGTCGGCGTCTTGTTCTCGGCGGCCGGCGGCGTCGGCGGCCGGATCCGGAGCGGCGTCCCGGGATGGCTCGTCGGAGGTTCCGTCGTCGTCGGGCCCCTCGTCAAAAAGCGGTTCGTCGTCCCCGAAGACTTCGTCGTCGGAAGGGCCAAAGAGGTCGTCGTCGTCATCGTCAAAGAGGTCCCCATCGTCCTCGGCGAAGAGCCCACTCTCCTGCGTCTCAGAGGAGGGTTCGGCCTTTCCGGTCTCTTCGGCGAGGCTGCGACCGGTGGTCTCTTCGTATTCGGCGGCCGAGGGGGTGAGGTCGAGATCCGGGTCGCTGAATCCTTCGCCTGGCGTCCCCTCTCGCTGGGGTTCGTCGAGCTCGTCGACCTTCGAGAAGTCGACGTCGTCGCCGTCCTCCTGGTTTTTTGGAAGCTCCGGTTCTCCCGAGGTCGGAAGGTCCGGCGGAGCCGAGCCCGGAAGCTCCGGCTCACTGGAGGCAGGCAGGTCGACATCACCGGTCTGGGCGTCGGGGTCGGCACCGTCGTCGGAGTCACTCGATTTGGGAAGTTCCGATTGGCCCGATGCCGGGAGGTTACTCTCTCCCTTCGAAGTGGGCAGTTCTGGGTCGGGTCGATCGAGCTTCGTCTTATTCGGGTCCTCTTGTTCGGTCGTCGGCTTGGAGGTCGGCAACTGCCAGCCGTCGTCCTCGTCGTCCTCCAGGTCTTCGAACAACGGCGGCGCGGACTCGTCGTCTCCCTGTTGATCGTCGGCGGCCACCGGCGCGAGGGGATCGTTCTGTGAGGAGTCCTCCGAATCGGAGGCCTCCGTCCGGTCGGGAGCCAGGGGATCGTCTTTGGCGGCCGGGAGGTCGACGTCGGCGTCGCCCTCGACGGTCGACTTCGATCTGGGCAGCTCCGGGCCATCATCGTCCAGAGAGGACGCCGGTTCATCGTCGTCGGACTCGGGCAGCCCCGGAAGATCCGTCGGAGCGTCGTCCTCCTTGGGAGTCGGCAATTCAAGGTCATCCGAACTGGGCGACCCGTCGTCGGACTGGGCCGACCGCGGGAGTCCGGGCTCGTCCTCGTCGTCGGGTGTGGCGAAGGGATCGTCGAAATCCGGGGAATCGACCGGGATCGTATCGTCGTTGGGATCGTGATCCGGCTCGTTGCTCGGCATGTTGAACCCGCCGCCGCTGCCGACATCGGTGTGCGCGTCGGGATCGCGGGTCTCGGCCGGGGCTGTCGGTTCGTCTTGGCCCTCGTGGGCCTCCGAGATCATGTCGGCAAAGGCGTCGACAGACGACAGGGGCGTCCACTCCTCCTTGTCGACCGACACCTCGGCGTCCGGCGAGATCTTGTCGGCTCGCAGCATCAGACGGATGGTCTTCTTGTCGAATGGACCGAAGACCTTGTTGCTCGAACGCTTGACAAAGAACGAGGCATCGTCGCCGCCCTTGCCGTCGCCGTTGCCGACCATCGTACCTCCTGATTCCTAAGAAGCTTTATCCATGGGCACTCTATCGCCAGGTGTCAGATACCACAAGCGATTGCGGGTCGGTGGGTGGTCCGCTCGGTCAAAAGCGTCGGCCGACAAAGATGGTCTCGACGGGGTCGATGTGCCGAACCTCGACCGTCAGACCGGACTCTTCCATCCAGTTCGCCACCCTCGCCGGTGACAGTAAACTGTTTCCCATGGCGTGTTCCATCAAATTTCGCATGCCGAGTCCGCGCCGACGCGGTGTGCGCAGGGCCTCACGCTGTTGGGGCCAGGCAGGCTCCCAGATTACGAGTTGGCCGTCGGGTCCCATGGTACGGTCGAGCGTCGACGCCAGGTCGGCGCGCTGCGACCAGACGTGGTGGAGCGTGCGGTTCATCACGACGACGTCGAATGTGGTGTCGGCCTCGAAGTCGATGATGTCTGCGACCTGAAACTCCAGCCGCTGCTGGAGGCCAGCTTCTCGGGTCTTCTGGCGCGCTGTCTCGATGGCCGGGGCCATACTGTCGACCCCGACGGCCTGGATGTGTTCGAACCGTCCGACGAGTTCTCGAAGATACCAGCCGTTTCCGGCTCCCAGATCCAGCACTCGACGCGGTTTCGAGCCATCGGCGGCAAAACAGTCGAGGCGTGGAAGCACTTCGTTGCGGAAGAGCGGGGCGAACTTCTGCTCGAGCATGGTCCCAAACCAAGGTGTGACCCGGTCGAATCTCTCCAACAGCTCCTCGCCCGGCTGGTCTCCACTGGTCAAAAATGCATCGACTTCGTTGGCCATGAGCGGCGACAGCAGCGATTGGATGGCCATCGGAGTGAGCGAGTCATCGGAGTCGGGCAAGAACGCTTCGCCGAGCGACGTCAGCGAGAGGGTGTCGCCGTCGATGTCGATCAATTCGTTGGCGTAGGCGGCATCGGCCCATCGGTCGATGTAGTCGGGCTGAGTACCCGTCGAATCTGCCAGCGAGTCGACCGTCGAGTCGTCGTTGGCTTTCAAGGTCTGCAACAGACCATTCGAGATGCCCATGAATGCCAATAAAAGTGTATCCATGGATTCCATGGCCTCTTTGAGCGATTCGATCTTTTGGTTCATATCCATCGTTCTATCCCTCTTGTCGAGTATGATGTTCGGCCCGTCGATATGGGCCCGTGTGGCCTTCATGCATGCAAAATATGGGCCCTGACCTGGACGGGGGGTGAGCCACCTTGGTCGGCGGATGCGTTGCAGCGCGTTGAAACGTCTTTCACGGGTCCTACCTTTTTCCTGTTCACGCGCGACGTTCCTCCTGTGAAAACGATGTAGGTAGTCATCATGAAGATTCGGCTGGCGGTATTGTTGGGGTTGATGAGTGCCGTGTGGCTCGCCTCGTGCGAGGAGAGCACGGGGCGAGGGCCAAACTGGGACTTCGACGGCGGTATGGATGTCGAGGACCTGGGGGTCGATGACGGTAGTCGGGATACCGCCGACGCGGTCGATGTCCGAGACGCGACCGACGCCGACGAGACCTTTGACGATGGTATCTTGCAGCGAGACGAGGTCGTCGGCGTCTGGTACAGCATCCCCAGGCTGACCGACTCGCCGGCAATCACTGGGACCGTCCAGCGCGTCGAGTTTCGCGCGTCGGGACGCGTGGAGATCAATCGCGGCGACATGGTCGGCAACTGGGAGGTCTTCGACGAGGAGGACGTCCGGCTCTTCGACCTGATGCGTGATGGAATGTCCAATTCGCCGAACCAGTACCTGCTGGAAGGCGATTTCGAGGAGGGCGTCCACCGGGGATTTGAACTCTTCTCCGGAGAGGGACCCTCCGGGCAGCCCTACAAGCTGAGATACGAGCGAGCGGGCGCCGCGGTCGAGATCGCAGAGATCGCCGGCGAATGGCAGAGCATCGATCGGTTCGAAAACGATGCCATGGATCAGTTTCGAATCGGGCTTCGCATTGAGAGCTCGGGCAAGATCGGCTACGGAGCGATCACCCGAGGCGGGTACACCGAATTCGCCCGGGCCGACGGCGTGTTGATGACCTACGATACCGGCCGGACCTATTGGCTGATCCCGCCAGTAACCATGAGCGATCAGCCGAGCCTGGCCGGAGAGATCAGGGGCATTGATTCGGGGTCACTTCAGCTCTGGGCCCTGCGAAATCTGGGCAGCGGCCGTTTTGAGGCCATCGAACTCGAGGCGGTCGAGGCCTTCGAATTCTGAGCCGGCTCAAGCCGTTTCAACTCGCGGCAACCCGCTGGAGAATCGGCCGAATCCTCCCGTTTTCGGCAACCCAATTCCGGGCCCCTGCCAAATTTTTACTTGAGCGTTTCAGCCACAATATGTAGGGTCGGTTGGTGCAGCGCACACGATATGTAGTGTGCAGAAGGACGACGCACACCGAGCCGGTTAGTGGCATATACGGACCCTCCGCGGGGGTGGTTCGTGGCGGCTTTCGGGGCTGCGATCTTCGGCGAGAAGATCGCGGGCTCGTGAGTCGATGGTCGACGCTCGCTCGGGGTCGTTGGGGAACGCGGCAGCTCACACTTACTTCTCTCCTTGGCGGACACAATGATTGTTGAAGTCGACGAATACGGCACATTCGATCTGGATCGGGACTTTCTGGAGGACTACCGGGACCAACCGGTCAACTGGGGCTACGGCGCGATGTCGTGGGTGACCTACAAGCGAACCTACAGTCGGGACGGCGAAGACTGGTGGGAGACGTGCCAGCGCGTGATCGAGGGGATGTTCACCATCCAGCGCGTCCACTGTCTGAAGCGCAATCTTCCCTGGGACACCGACAAGGCGCAGCGCTTCGCCCAGAAGGCCTACGACCGGCTGTTCAACTTCAAGTGGACGCCGCCGGGTCGAGGCCTCTGGATGATGGGCACCGACTACATCTACGAGCGTGGCGGTGCCGCGATGAACAACTGCGGCTTCGTCTCGACCAAAGAGATCAATCGCGACTTCGCGGCTCCGTTCAAGTGGATGTTCTCGATGTCGATGCTCGGCGTCGGTGTCGGCTTCGACACCCGCGGCAAGGACACCGTCCGCATTCAGGAGCCGGAACGCACCAACGAAGTCCACGTGATCCCTGACAGCCGTGAGGGCTGGGCCGACGCGCTGGAGCGGCTGCTCAACGCCTACGTCGGCGACGACACGCTCCCCAAGGAGTGGGACTACTCGGAGATCCGTCCCAAGGGCGCGCCGATTGAGTCCTTCGGCGGTGTCGCCAGCGGTCCGGATCCGCTCGAGAAGATGCTCAACTCCCTTCAGGAGATGTACGACGCCTATCAGGGCGATTTCGTCGATGCCCAGTTGATCGTCGACACCATGAACATCGCCGGGCGCTGCGTCGTCTCCGGCGGCGTCCGCCGCACCGCCCAGATCGCCTTCGGCGACCAGGGTGACCAGCAGTTCCTCGACCTGAAGCTCGACGAAGAGAAGGTCCAGGAGTACCGCTGGGCGTCGAACAACTCGATTACGGCCGAAGTCGGCATGGATTACTCCGGGGTGGCCGAGCGTACGGCGACGAACGGAGAGCCCGGCTACCTGTGGCTCGACAACGCCCGCAAGTACGGTCGCATGAAGGACGAGCCGAACTGGGACGATGAATTCGCCGAGGGCTCGAACCCCTGCGTCGAGCAGACGCTCTGGGACCGTGAGCTGTGTACGCTCGTCGAGACGTACCCGAACCACCACGACAGCTACGACGACTTCCGCGAGACGCTTCGGGTGGCCTATCAATACGCCAAGACGGTGACCCTGGTGCAGACCCACGACCCGAAGACCAACGCCGTGATGCTGCGCAACCGGCGCATCGGATGCTCGATGACCGGGATCGTGCAGGCGATCAATAACCACGGCTACCGGGAGTTCTTCGACTGGTGCGACCAGGGGTACGACTACATTCAGAAGCTCGACAAGAAGTACTCCGACTGGCTGTGCGTGCCGAGGTCGATCAAGACGACGTCGGTCAAACCCTCGGGCACGGTCAGCCTGCTGGCCGGTGCGACGCCGGGGGTCCACTGGGACCACTCGCCGTACTACATCCGGCGCGTCCGTGTGGCCGACGAACACCCGATGGTCGAGGCGTGTCAGGAGGCCGGCTACGATGTCGAGCCCGACAAGTACGCCGACGACACGATGGTCATCAGCTTCCCGGTCAAGGTCGACTCGCTGGAGCGGCGCAAAAACGAGGTGTCGCTGCGCGAGAAGGTCGACCTGGCGGCGCAGATGCAGCGGCACTGGTCCGACAACCAGGTCAGTTGCACCGCCGAGTTCGATCCCGAAACCGAGGGCGAAGAGATCCCGCGGCTTCTGGAGGCCTACGAGGATCGGCTGAAGGGCATTTCCTTCCTTCCGATGACCGACCACGGCTACGAGCAGCCCCCCTACGAGGAGATCTCCCAGGAAGAGTACGAAGAGATGCTCTCCCAGGTACAACCGATCGAAGGGGCCAACATCGAGCACGACCAGGAGGACAAATTCTGCTCCGGCGCCGCCTGTGAAGTCGACGTCTGAGTCTGAATGACGCCCTGGATCACCCCGCTGCCGGCTGTCTGGCAGCGGGGTTTTTTATGTGCGTTCGCCGGCTCGCTGCAGGCTTTCTCGCAGCAGCTCGTGTCGAAAGGCCCACCCGTGATCGGTTCGTTCTGCGAGCCCTCGGTCGACCATCGTGTCGACGAGTTCTTCGGGGGGGTCGATTCCGCGCTCCGAGCAGGCCCGGTGCCACTGGTCGGGGTCGATGTCCCGGCCCATGCCGGCGGCCAGGTGCAATGCCTCTCGGGCGGCCGAGCGGTCGTCGGGCATGACCTGGGCCAGCAGTGCGTCGATGCGCTTGGCCCAGAGCGCATAGATGTCCGACGGCAGAGGGCTGCCGCGTTCCTTCTCAAGAAGTTCGAAGCCGTCGGCCGTGGCGGTCAGGACTCCCCGGTCGACCCAGTCACCGACCAGTTGGATGGCGAACAGGGGATGTCCTCCGGTCTGACTCACGAGCTCTTCGACGAGCCGATCCGTCAGCGGCAGGATGCGATCGATGAGTTGACGCTGCACGGAATCGTCCAGCCGCTCCAGCTGGAGTGTCGAGACACCTCGGTGGTCGTCGAGGTCGTCGAGTCGGCGCGCCGCCCGACTGTCGGGATTGAGAGCCTCGTCATCGACGGTGGCAACCACGAGCAAAGGGAGGTGAGGAGTCTCTTCGAGGATGCGGTCCAGAAACTCGAGCGTCTCCGGGGCCCACTGTACGTCGTCGAGCCACACGGCGACGGGCCGCACGCGGCCGACGCGACGCCACAATTCTACGAGCGGACCCCACTCGGAACGTTCCAGCGGGGACGAGCGGTCAGAGACCTCAGCGACGCCGTCTCGGTCGTCGCCCTGGATGAACTGCGTCAAATCACGGGACGTCGTCGCGGTATTGGCCTCCTCAAGGCCGGGATGTTCGTGGGCGATGTAGCGGAGCCGACGTCGAATTCGGTCGAAGGTCCGTCGATGTTCGAGGTGCCAGACGCCGAAGTAGGTTTCGAGCATGTGACGGAGCCCGTCCGAGGTCCGTTCCCGGGGCGCGTGGGCAGCATGCATCGCATTCACCGCTCCGACCTCATGGGCACGCCGCAAGCTCCACCGGGCGAGTCGACTCTTCCCGACGCCCGTTTCTCCCCGCAGGACGACCACGCGCGAGGTCTTCTGACGAAAGACCTCGCGTAGACGCTCCCAGATGTGGTCCCGCGCGTCCTCCCGGCCCACGAACGGGAGGTCTCGGAGGGCGTAGAGGCCCAGCCCCGCGCCGGCGAGCTGATAATCGGGCGGATCCGGCAACTGAAATTGCCAGGTATCGGGAATCGGCGGCGGCGGTTTGAACCGGTTGGCCGCGAAGGTATCGGTCCCCAGCGACTGGTGGGTTCCGACCGAGGTCAGCCGACCGGTCGCCGGAAGGTCACTGTGTGTCCGGACGATTCCGGAGTCCTCACCCGACGATTGTTTCTGTGATTGCGATTCTCCGTGCCTCTCGCGCCAATTGCCCAGCGCATCGAGGTCGGTAGTGTCGTCCCCCTCCGAGGTGTCGACATCTTTCATGACCGATCTGTCCCCGAGCGGTGGCGCATTCGGAAGGGTCGATTCCTGGCTCGTGGACGGGGGTCGCTGGGCGGTATTCGGGATCGGTTGGCGTTCTTCGGCCGGTGAGCCGATCGCATCGGGCTCGGGGAGCTGAGCGAGTACGGCGGCGGCGTCGGCCGCCCGGCGAAACCGGCCCTCGGGGGATTTGTGCAAGAGCCTCCGGATCCAGGCCTCCAGGCCCTCGGGAACCTCGAAACTCGGGGCCAGTCGAGGCGGATCCTCTTCGATGTGAGCGTAGGCAATATCGACGGGGCGCTCCCGCAAAAACGGGGGGCGTCCGTCGACCAATTCGAATGCGACACACCCCAGTGCGTAGAGGTCCGTCCAGGGGCCGAAGTCCCGCCATTGTTCCTCGAACTGTTCCGGGGCCATGTAGTATGGGGTGCCCGCGGAGGCGGCAAAGATCCGGCTGGTATCTCGGGCCGGGGTCAGGGCGTGGGCGATGCCGAAGTCAGTGAGCTTGAATGTCACCGCCGCCGAGTTGGAGTCGTCGGCGGAGGTGTGTTGGACGAGCACATTTCCCGGTTTTAGATCGCGATGGACCACATCGCGAGCATGCGCGTAGGCGAGAGCGTCGAGCAGCTCGTAGAGCGTATCGCGGAGCCGGGCCCAGGTGTTGATCTCGAAGCTGTCGGCGAGGCTCCCGACATCGGCCAGCTCCATGGCGATGTACGGGGTCTGCGCGGGGATGTGGCCCTGGGTGCCTTCGGCGGTCCGCTGGTCGGTGTGTCCGAAATCAAAGACCGTCACGATGTTCGGGTGGCTGAGCGCCGCTTCGGCCTGAACCTCCCGTCTCAGGCTGCGTCGTCGGGTGTCATTCCCATCTTCGGCCTCGGTGATGAGCTTGATGGCGACGGGATATTCGGTCTCGACGTGGACGCCGAGCCATACCTCGGCCATTCCCCCGGAACCCAGGGGGCGTTTTAAACGAAAAGGTCCGCAGGGGATGGAGAGCGATTGGCCCATCGACTCGACAACATCAGTGACACACAGATCTGGTCGCAAGGATCACACGAGTTGGAGGCCGTGCGCAACCGCTAGTCCCGTGCCCCGGGAGGGACCGGCGAATTCGGGGCTTCCATGAGCCGTTCGTCGGGGAGGTCTCCATCCAGGGAGCGCAGGAACGCAACCAACTGCCGGACCTCGTCGCCGTTGAGACCGGCGGGCCTCAGTGACTCCTCTCGATGTCCGATTCGAGCCGATCCCGGCAGGGTATTGTAGAATTCGACGACTGCTTCGAGGGTGCTGAAGTGACCGCCATGCATGTAGGGGGCCGTTCTGGAGACGTTCCGCAGCGACGGCGTTTTGAATTGCCCTCGGTCCTCGGGGGTGCGCTTCAGAAAGGTCACCCACTCGGCGGCCCGTCCATCGGGCGCGTCGCTAAAGGAGCCGGTGGCGTTCAGGGGGTCATCCTTGACCTGCGGTGTGCCCAGCCAGCGCCCCGGGTCGGGGCCACCGAGCCAGGGCCTCTCGGGAAGCCCCAGATTGTGGAAGCTTGTGTCCGACAGCAGCGGGCCGTTGTGACAGGTCACACAGCGGGCCTCGCCGATGAACAGCTCGAGACCTCGTTTGGCATCGGCGGAGATCGCGTGACGTCCTTCGGATTCGCGGGACTCCAGCCAGGCGACGTAGCGGTCGAAGGGAGCCGGCCCGGTGACCAGCCGACGCTCGTACGCCCCGATCGCCTTTGCCACGTCGGTGAATATCCGCGTGACCGAGGTTTGGTCTTCGCCGCTCATCGACATCCATGCTCGATGCGCCGCGGATTCCGGCTCGTCGGGAGCCGGGCGAGCATCCGGGGGGAATCTGTCATCATCGCTCAGATCGGGTACTTCGCGGTCGAAGACGGCCCGGTAGGCGCGTCGGAGTCGGTCGTCGCGCGACACGAGCTTCGCCACGGCGGTCCGCGAAAAGCCGTGCTCGGCCGGCGCCTCAAGTGGACCCGCATGCTGTGCCCAGAGGCTGTCGGCGCTGCCATCCCAGTTAAACCACTCCTGATAGGCGGTGTTCAGAAGTGACGGCGGGTGGCGCGGGGTCTCGCCGATCCCGGAGCCCAGTCGCGTGGGAACGCTGAATCCGTGGTGGGGGTTGTGGCAACTGGCGCAACTGACCGATGTATCCGACGACAACCGTTCGTCAAAAAAGAGGAAACGGCCCAGATGCGCGGCATCGTCTCGACTCGAGACACGGTTCGTCGGATCGACGGGTGGGTCCGGCAGGGGCGACAGTGACTGGATCGTGTCGACCTGGTCAGCGGAGAACCGACCGTCGACCAAGTTGGTGTCCGGGGCCTTCGATTTGCCCGCGGCGGACCGGGAGTCACACCCGGTCGCCGAGTACGCCACACCGAAGACACAAAAGAGAGCGATGGCGATCGACTTCGTTCCCCCAAGATCTCGAATTAATCTGTAGTTCGACAGCATTGGACGTCGATGTCGGCGCGGTCGATTGACCCGGAGGCATTGACAAGCAGGTGGATGACCCAACGGCCATCTTCCCCGGATCCCTGCATGTGAAATCGCATTCCGTCGACCCGGAACCTACCCGGGCCCGTGGAAACGACTTCGGGCTCGGTCTTCATTCCATGATCATGAGCGGGCATCGTCGCGGAGACCTCGTCGAGCGTGGCCCCTTCGATCGGGGTCTCTCGATCCTCCGGGTCGAGGACCTCGACCTCCAGAGAAAACAACTCCTGAAAGGGAATTGGGTTGGGGACGGGTGTGACCGTCAGGTAGAAATCCTCATTTCGGGTCGGCCCACTCCAGGATTGGTCGGCCGGAATCTCGGCGGCACCGGCATTGGCGGCGGCCTTCTCCTGCTGTGCGTGGCCGGTGTGCCCGGAGGGTGTGTCCGAACTCGTCGTCTTGTCTTCACAGCCGACTGTAGCCAGGACCAGCAGAGCGGCGAGCGTCCAGAAGTATCGATGTCGAATCATGTCAGGTCTCCTATCCAAGAATCGCTTGTCCCCGGTGTGTCACGGTGCGTGTGTCACGGCGAGCTTCCTCCCGTAAAGTCCCAAACGGTTGCCGATCTCTCGTTGCCAAAACCCCCGGTTGACGCCCCGTGACCGTTTCTATAGGTTCGCGCGCCGACTCGATTTTCGCTTTCCTTTCCGGAGGTCTGTGTGGACACACTCGATGTATTGAAGCTGGCTGAAGAGCGTGGCGGTGCGATGCGCCGCGAAAAGATGCGACAACTCCTGTGCATCGCCCGTGATCTCGGCTGCCGTTACAATGTCGGCGGCGGCAAGGCCGGCGGGTTCAACGTACGTTACGGCGCCCTGCGTTATTCCGTGCTCGATGTAAATACCCGCGGCGAGGTTATGCTGCATATCAAACCGCATCCGAGCAAGGGGATTTCCGACGAGCAGCGCGACGATGCGAACGAATTTGTCGCAAACCTCCCCGGCTTCGACGTCAAGAACGGGCCGATCAATCACTACGGCCAGATCGAAGAGATGCTCGAAGACGTCCCGATGGATTCGCTCGAGAAATTTCTGGAGTGGTCCGTCGAGACGATCCGCGAGCGGCACTATCGCCCCCACCTCGAGAAGTTCGAAAAGATGGCGTCGTGACGTCCGGCCGCTCTCCTACAGGGAGAGAATAAAGACCGACCAGTACGCTGCTCCCAGGCCCAGACCCGGCGCGGCCTTCACCAGGTCGTGCCGGGCCACCAGGGCGGCGATCACCGGCGCAACCACCCCCACGGGCGCGCTGATAAAGTGGTAGTTCCAGCCGATCGCGCGGGCCAGCCAGCGATCGGTCCATATCTCGAGACCGAGCGTGCCCAGTGCGATCACCCCCGCCCCCGCCGCGATCGCCGCGGCCACCAGATTGTCATGGGGCTGTTCACTCACAGGAAGAATCCCTCGCCGTAAAACTGGCTCATTCTCTTGAAGGTGACGGCTCCAAACCCGTTTACCAGACAGGCGAAGACGATGCAGGCCTTGAACATCCAGGTCAACGGGTGTCGTCCGACTGCCAGCAGGATGATCGCGTAGGGCAGGTAATCCAGGATGAATCGATACCCGAACTGAGCGTATCCCGTATTCTGGTAAAACAGCGCGGGAATGGCGCAGACGGCGAGAGTCGCCCAGGTGAGTCGCCACCAGACCCGATCGGCGGAGGACTCTCTGTCGGCCGGCATAAACAGGTAAAACAGGGCCGGCGTGGTCGCGAAGATACTCATCCCGTGTTTGCTGACCACCACGTACGGCGGCTCGGGCTGGAGCCGCGGCAGCAGCGTCAGCAGGGCGGACAGGTTCTTGGACAGAAAGTGGTAGTTAAAGAGCCCGTAGGTCTGGATTCGGTCGAGTTGTCCGGTCGCCAGGTAGGTGTGCCCGAATTCTGTCAGCGAATCGAAACGGACGTAATTAAGCCACAAGAGTGCGAGGCCGACGGTGACGGTGGGGATGCAAAACAGCGCCAGTTTTCGGGCCGCCTCACCCCAGCGCCTCTCTCGGAGCTGACCGCCCGGAAACAGCAGGAACCCCAGAAAAAAGATCGCCGAGAAGAGCAGGGGGGTACGGGTGGCGAAACCGATCGCCAGGAAGAGGCCGGCAAGGAATGGGCGGCGGGTATCGATGGCGCACAGAATGTAGAGGAGGGTACAGGTGACCCCCATGATCAGGGCCGTAAACCAGACCTCTCCGAGGACCGATGACCAGAAGTGGGCGGTGCCGAATGCAAAGAGAACGGTCAACCAGAGGTTGTCACGCCGACTTCGACCGCTGCGGCCTCCTTCGGACAGACGCCGCAGCAGGATGTAGACGAGCATGGCATTCAGAGCCGCCAACAAGACCGTCAGCAGGACGTCGTTGACCTGGTAGCCCCAGATGGCCGCCAGCGGCATCATCATGACCGCCGGGGCGGGCGGAAACGACACGAAAGACCGCTTGGTTCGCTCGACGATCTGGCTGCGTTCAAGCTGGTAGACCCTGTCGTCGAGTGTGCGAAATCGCCCCTGCCCCGGACGATCCATCCAGATCCCGCGGTAGGTCTTCGGGTCGTCGCGAAGCCTTAGTTCCCAGTAGCTCGCCCAGTCATTTCTGTGGGGCGGTTCCCGGTCGAGCTCAAAGGGCAGCCGGCCTTCTCGCCGTTCGGCGGCCTCCTGGTCAAAGGGTGCCGCGATCATCGAGTTGAAGGTGTTCGCCAGGTAGACGAAGTGGGTGTGCGGCGAGGGGCCGAGCAGTCGTTCGCCGGCGAACCCGGCATAGATGGCGGCCGCGAGCACGAAGATGGCCAGCGGGACTTTGGCACGGCTCCAGAATCGGCCGCTCTCGGCTTCAGCGGAGGCCGATTCGGCGAGTGTGGCGTCTTCGTCGACACTCTCCGTGTCGATTGAGTGCGGCGGTCCCGGTTGATGCACCATGTCGATCCGACAGAAACAAGACTTGAAATCCACGCGGCGGGGCATCATAGAGAGCAGGGTCGCCAAAGTCTATGCCGCCGAATCTGGGTACACCAACATGGAACCTCTCAAAAAGCACCGCACCACGCTGTACGGTCGCATCGTCGCAAGTCTGCTGATGTTCGTGGCCTTTCTGGTCCTCTCGTTGGTCGGTGGGGTCACCGGAACACTGTCGGCGAGCTGGGACATCCCGATTATCGTTCTGCTCGTTCTCTCGGTGGTGGCGCTTCCTCGACAGACTCAGCCGCGCGACGACGACGCACGCAGCGAGGCGTCGGCCGACGAGTTGGAGCACTTCGGCCGGGTGCGAACCTGGTTGATGTGGTTGCGGATCCTGTACCTCGGCTTGGCGGCCGTCGCCCTGTGGATCGTTCCGGAATGGATCGCCGGTTGACGCCCATACGCTCCGGTCACTACGGTCAGCGGCGCTGTCGGTCCGGGCGTTCAATGACGCCCGGAGCAAGAGGGAATCCGGTGCGAATCCGGAGCTGCCCCGCAGCGGTCAACGGAAACGAACCTTCCAAAGAGCACTGACCCTGATCTCGGAGAGACATCCGGGCGGGTCGGGAAGCTGGAAGAAGTAGGGAGAATACGGGCCTTTGCCCGTTCGTCCGTGAGCCCGAAGACCTGCCGACAGACACCGAGCCACTGGTTGAGCCACTGGATCGGTGCGTCCTAGGCCTCGAGGGAAGGCGAAGCGGATGAACACGACAACCGACGCCGGACGTGTGTGCAAACATGTTCGGTGCCACGCCGGCCCCGTCCGGGTGCCGCGCCCGTGATGTCGGACTGTTGTGCGCTCTCCCCCTCATGGTCCGGGATGACGAATTGATCATTCGCCAATCTCGGAACGTGGAACAAGGAACATCGATGAACATTCGGAATGTGTGTATTGCGGCCATCGCCGCATTTGTATCTCTCGCTGTGTCGGTCGGGTGCGGACCCGCCGACGACCAGCCGGTGCCCGACACCGGTGTCGACTCCGGCATGATGGACATCGGTCACGATGCGACCGACGCCGGAGACGGCGGCATGGAGGACGGCGGAATGCCATCGGAGCTGGAAGTCGCTGGCACCTGGATTTCCAACTTCGGTACCGTCCGGGAGCTGACCTCGGACTCCTGGGGCCAGCAGACGATCGTCGAGTTCAGCAACGAACAGGACTACGCCATCACGAGGACGATGGGCGAATCCGGCGAGACCTACTCGAAGCTCGTCTGGACCCAGGCCCCGGAGCCTCCGTTCTACTACTGCACGGTCGACTTCGGGCTTGAATCGGCCGAGGCTGCGCGCAATACCGACAAGACCGCCGACGCCAGCAATCCGTCCGAGGGGGGCTGCGGGATGTTTGCCTGGACGAAGATGCGCAAACCGATCGAGATCACCGGCCGATACGACGACCAGTTCGACAATACTCCAGTCTTCGAGATCACCCCGAAGGTCTGGAACACCCAGGGTATCGGCGCGTCGATTGTCGACTGGAGCAATGAAGACAACTGGGCGATCACTCAGAACCCGGAGGACGCCGAGTTTTCACCCGAGAAGTACAATCGGATCGTCTGGATCGAACCGGAGGAGAGCGGCCTTACCTACTACTGCACCGTCGACTTCGGCCTGGACACCGAGGAGGCGGCCCGCAACAGCATGAAGACCGCCGATCCCTCAAACCCCGAGATGGGAGGCTGCGGGTCGATGGATAGCCCGTGGACTCGCCTGATGCCGGTGGAGGGATCGTGAGGGTTCGACTGTCGATCTGCCTCTGGATCGTGGCCGCCGCTGCGCTCCCGGGGGCGTGTGGCGACGCGATGGAGGGCGGCCCGGGGGGGGCGCTTCCGTACGCCAGTGAACTCGTCTCGTTCGATCCGGGAGAGGGGGCGGGCCACGGCCAGGAGGATCTGCCGGATGTCGTGTTCGGACCACCCAAGAATACCCAGGAGGGGGGCGCAACGAGCAACGTACTGAGTCTTGGCGCCGGCGGGTCTATCGTCCTGGGGTTCGGGGACCGCAGTATCACAGATGGACCGGCCGATGATTTCATCGTCTTCGAGAACGCCTTTTACACCGAGTTCGAAGACGACGGGGTCTGGGAAGAGCTGGGTCGCGTGTCGGTGAGTCGAGACGGCGAGACCTGGCACCGATTTGAGTGCAGCACCGAGCCGGTCGAGCCCGACGACGGCCCGTACCGGTGGCCGGGATGCGCCGGGTGGACGCCGACCAAAGCCTACGACGCTGGGTCCACGACGACCCTCGATCCAGCGGTGACGGGAGGCAACAGCTTCGATCTATCTGACCTCGGACTCGACCGAATCAACTACGTTCGGATCACCGACCTCACCGAGTCGACAGACCTCGAGAGCAAGGCGGGTTTCGACTTGGACGCCGTCGGTATCGTGCATGGCGGCCGCTGATGTCAGGGTTTCTCCCGGCGAGACGGTTTATTTGAACCGCTGGCCGCGTCCGATTACCGTGGTACGCGTAGAGAAGAGATGTGCCTCCATCATTCGGGGCACTCATTCAGACGATTAGGCCTACCGGGTGACGTCCATGATTCGAGCGGACCGATCAATTCCAAGCATTCTCGCCCTCGTCGGCGGGCTGCTGTTGTTGGTGAGCTGCGGGCGTTCAGACCTGCAGAATCGCTGTGCCAACAACTCGGACTGTGCCGACGGTGAACAATGCGTCTCCGGCGTGTGTGTGGGCGGCCCGCCGATTGTCGATGGCGGGGAGGTTACGGATTCCGACACGGCCGACGGCACGGATACGCCCGACGGCGAGATCCTCGCGCCCTGTTGTACGAATGCGGGCGAGTGCGTCGAGGCCGTGCCAGTTTCCCAGTGCGAGGGGACTGCGCGTCCGGATGCGTCCTCCTGTGAGGAAGTCACCTGCGGACAGCAGGCCCAACCCTGTTGTCTCGACGGCAATTGCACGGAGATCCCTCCTGAGACCTGCGAGGCCCAAGGGGGTACGCCTCAACCGGATGCCACCACATGCCAGAGTGTTACGTGTGAAGATCCTCCGCCGGCCGAGGCGTGCTGCGTGGAGGACCAGTGTACGACGGCGACAGCCACGGCCTGCGAAGAGCTGGGCGGGACGCCCCGGCCCGGACAACAGTGCGATGAGATCAGTTGTACGGACCCACCGCCAACTCAAGCGTGTTGTCTGGGGGGCCAGTGCCAGGAGTTGACGCCCGCGAACTGTCAATCCCTGGGCGGCGAACCCCAGTCAGAATCATCCTGCGAAGCGGCCGAATGTGCGCCGGGCGGCGACAAGGCGTGTTGTCTGCCCGACGGCACCTGTCAGGTTCAGGAAGTCACCGCCTGCAATCTCCAGGGCGGCAACCCGCAGGAGAGCGACACCTGCGACGGGGTGATGTGTCAGATGCCGCCGGTGACCGGAGCATGCTGTGTCGAAGGAAACTGTTCGCAGCGCACCCAACAGGAGTGCACAAACGTGGGCGGGCAGTTTACCGCCAACACGCCCTGCAGCCAGGTCCCGTGTTCGATCCCCCCGCCTTCCGGTGCCTGTTGCGAAAATGGCAATTGTTCCCAGACAACCCAGCCAAACTGCAACGGATCGTTCTTTCAGGATACGGCCTGCAGTGAAGTCGTCTGCAACAACAACCCTCAGGCCTGCTGCCTGCCGGATGATTCCTGCACCACGTTGTCGCCGAGTGCCTGCACAAATCAGGGCGGACAACCTCAGATGGCTCCGAACTGCAACAACGTCACGTGTTCCAGTCCACAGATGGGAGCGTGCTGTCAGGGGAGCTCCTGTCAGCAGACCGATGCGCAACAGTGTTCGAATCTCGGGGGAACGTTCAATCCGGGTCAGTCCTGTATGCAGGCAAATTGCGGAGGGCCCACAAACGGAGCGTGCTGCGTGCAGGGCAACTGTTCGGTCCTCAGTCAGCAGCAGTGTCAGCAGTTGAACGGAAGCTTCAACGCAGGCGTCCAGTGCAACCAGATCCAGTGTCAGCAACCGCAGCCGACGGCCTGCTGCTTTGCCGGCCAATGCAACGAAGTGACGCCGGCAAATTGTCAGTCGATCGGCGGAACCTCGCAGCCCAATCAGACGTGTCAGCAGGCGAGCTGTGCGCCCTCGAACTGGGAGGCCTGTTGTATCCTGAACAACTGCGTTAACACGCCCCCTGGATCGTGCCCCGCCTTCGGAACGCCGAAGCCGGGCCAACAATGCAGCGACAACCCCTGTTAGGGAACGCCTTCAGATGACCGAATTGCGATTTCGTGCGCCCTCGTCGAGTGAGCCTCTCACCGTTCGAAACCTCGTCGAATGGGCGTGGCCCGAGGCCAAAAAGGGCGCCATCGCCCGTGCCTTCGACGAGGGAAGGGTGCGCGTCGCCGAGCGGCTGACGCGCAAGGGCGATCGTCGGGTCGAGCCGGGGAGTGTCATTGAACTCGATGTCGAACTCGACGTTCCGGAGGTCGACGTCGGCGAGCCCGATGTATTTGCGCGCGGCGACGGGTGGGTCATCGTCGACAAACCGACCGGGATGCCCGGCCGGCTCGAGGGCGATGATCCGATGCATCCCATTCGTTACATGGCGGACGCACTGGGCAAGGACCGAAGTACCTTCGAGCCGGTCTGGCCGATGCCGACGACCGCCGGGGGCCCATGGATGTGCGCCGACACGTCCGAGCGCGCCGCGACGCTTCGGCGTGCGTGGTTCGACGGCGACCTCAAGACGACATGGACGGTTCTGGTGCCGAGACCGGACCGGGCGCACGGCTCGCTGCCGGAGACCGAGCGGGACGTACAGATCACCTACTCCGCGACGACGATGCAGGAGGACCTCGCCGAGCTCCAACTTACGCCGAGCTGGCAGGGCGACCCGCTGGAAGAAGACACGGTGATCGACCGATTCGACCTGGTCGATATCTTGCTGGATGCTCTCGATGCCGCGGGGATGACCGCCGTCGGGGACCGGTTTCGGGGTGGATTTGTGGTGCCCGACGGTCTGCGGCTGCGTCTGGCCGCCACCTATGGCTCGCAGCAGCCGCTCCAGCATAGCTGGAATCCGTCGTCGGATTGGTGGCCCTCCGAGCGAGTGGTGCCCGAGGCCCCCGAACGCGAGACGGCTGACGTCGCCGATCTTCCGGTGTTGAAAGTCAGCGCCGAGACGCTTCGTGCGATGGGTGGAAGCGAGGGGGACCCCTGGCTTCGCCTGTCGGACGGGGTCGAGAGGCCCTCTCGGTTCGAGGCAGGCAGCGCCGTTCAGCTCAAGGGGTCCGGCGGAACCGTCGGTCCGGTTGCGCTCGTCGAGGACAGCGGGCCGATCGCCGCCCGGCTCTGGAGCCGTGATCCTCTGGGCGTGGTCGACTTCGAGGAGGAGGTCGACTTTCGAGTCGACGAGGCTGTTGCGTCGCGCTCAAATCTGACCTCCGGGATGGCCGAGACCGACTTCTTTCGGTTGATTCATGCCGAAGCCGACCGACTGCCCGGCTTTTATCTGGATCGGATGGGGACGGTCCTCCGCTCGACGTTGACCGGAACGGCGGCCTACGGATTTCGCGAACTCGTGTACGAGAATATCGCGAACTTCGATCCGGAGGTCATGATCCTGGAGATCGATGCATCGCCGGGGCGAGCCCGGGAGGGCCAATCCCCACGGGCAGAGGTCGTGCAGTCGGGAGCCGGTTACCTCGAGCAGGGCGGTACATCGGTCGGCTGGGACAACGGGCTTCGCTGGAGCTGTGATCCATGGACGCTCGAGGGGGCGTCGCTGGATGCGGCACGGCGCGCACATCGTCGCCGCGTGTATCGTGCGATCCGAGACGGCGACGCCGACGGCACCTGGCTGGTGCTGTCGGCTCCCGAAGCCGGTCTTTCGGTCATGGCGGCGGCGGCCGGCGCGACGGTCCATACCACCCTGTCGCATCCGAACTTCAATGCCGAGGAGTGGACCGACGAGATCTGCAGGCTCAACGAGATCCCGCCGGAACGCATCAGCACCGAAGAGCCCGATGTGTGGCTCGGCGGCGGCGAAGGACCGACCCCGTACGATGGCGTCGCCGTCGACCTGGGTCGCGATTCGGAGGACCTGCTTCGTGCGTCGATCGAGAGCGTGCAGCCGGAGGGGACCCTGCTGGCGACGGGTCACCCGGAAGAGACGTCGACGCATCTGGTCGACCGTCTGGAGGGGACGGCCGAGTCGGTGGGTCGTGAGATCGTGTCGTTCGAACACATTGATCCGCCGTCGGACTTTCCGATTCGCCCCGGCTTCCCGGAGGGCACGCCGTTCGTGTCTGCCTGGTGTGTCGTCGGATAGGTCGACGATCGTCGGACTTGTCGCGGTCGGCGGCCCGATTACGTTTTGATTTGATTGTTCGCCTAGACCTTGCCGGAGCCGAGTGATGAGTGAGATGCAGACCGAATACCCTGCGCATCGAGACAGCCGTGAGTCCCTGACGGCGTGGCGCGAGGCCCAGCCCGACAATGCGTTTTTGGACGATGCGCATTTCCGTCGTACGCTGGAGGTCTACCGCGACCCTCAGATCCATGACGATCTCGACGACGACCTCGAGGAGTTCGGCGCCGAAGTCGCCGGGCCGATCGATGAACTGGCGCGACAAAACGACCGCCCTGGAAATCACCCGGAACTCGACCGCTGGAGTGATTTCGGGCAACGGACCGAACAGATCGCCCACCATCCGAGCTATCATGAGGTGGGACGGCGTATCTACGGGTCCGGCGTCATGGCCGCTTATCGAGATGCGCCCAACTCCGTGGGAGCCCTCAGCCGGTTTTACCTCTCGAGCTACAACGGAGAAGCCGGGCACAATTGCCCACTCGCCTGCACGGCCGGGGTGATTCGAGTGCTCCAGCACCTCGCGCCCGATCGGTTGCGCGACCGCTATCTCGACGGATTTCTGAACCCGGACTATGACGAGCACCTCGAAGGCGCTCAGTTTATGACCGAAATCCAGGGGGGCAGCGATGTCGGGCAAAACGCCACCCGGGCACGTCGCGCCGACGACGGAAGCTGGCGACTGTGGGGCGAGAAGTGGTTTTGTTCGAACGTCGATGCCGACGTCTTCCTGATGACGGCGAGATTCGCCGAAGACGTCGAGGGAACCTCGGGGCTGGGGCTCTTCTTTGTGCCCCGGCGGCTGGAGGACGGCGAGCTCAACAACTTCCGGATTCGTCGTCTCAAGGACAAGATCGGGACCCGGGCGATGGCGTCGGCCGAGTGCGACTTTGAAGGCGCCGTGGCCTATCACATGGGGCCCGAAGAGGAGGGGTTCAAGAACATGATGCGTCACGTCATCAACACGAGCCGCCTCTACAACGCCTTCGCCTGTCTGGGATCGGCGCGGCGGGCGTACGTGACGGCCCAGACCTACAGCCGGTTCCGCGAGGCCTTCGGGCGTCCCATCGTACAGTACCCGCTCATCCAGGAGACGATCGCCGACGTCAAAGCCGAGGTCGACGCCGCCGTCTCCGGCTCGATGTACCTGGCGGCCCTGCAGGACCGGATCGACGCCGATCTGGCCACGGAGGCCGGCGAGGATTTCTTCCGGATGGCACTGAACCTCAACAAGGTTCGAACCGCGAAGCTCTCACGCTGGGCCGCCACCCGTGGCATCGAAGTGCTCGGCGGCAACGGGGCCATCGAGACCTTCTCGGTATTGCCGCGGCTTCTGCGCGACTCGATCGTGACGGAAAACTGGGAGGGGACCCACAATACGCTGCAGATGCAGGTGATGCGAGATATCGACAAATATGGGATTCACGAGGGATTCTTCGAGATCCTCGGCGAGCTGGTCGAGGCCAGCGCGGAGTCGGAGGGCCAGCGAGCCGAGACCGTGCGTCGCGAGATGCGCCAGTCGAAGGTCGCCTTGCAGGAGGTCGCCTCGATGGACGAGGAGGCGGCGACACTGCAGATGCGCCCGCTGATGGACCGGTTGGCCCGGCTGATGTACGCGTCGGTACGTCTGTGGGAGCGATCGCAGTATCCGGATGCTCCGTCCGACGTCGACGATGCCTCCCTGGATCACTTCATCGGCCGACACATCGGCACCCGGCCGGATCCGGAGGACCGGAGCCATCGCGAGAGGCTGGCCCTACTGGCTGGCATTGACTGATACCTCGCAATTGCTTTACCCGCCGTGGGCACATGGCTATAGTCGGCGCGAACCGCGCGACCCCGGTCGTGAGACCTCTTCTACATGACGCGCCGATAGACCCTCAGATGCGACAACTTCCTTAAAACCCGAGTGGCGAACTCTATGAGCGACGCGAAACCCTGGGCACAGTCGATGCCCGAGAATCAATTCAAGCGAATGCGAGACATCCTTGCGGCCCCCAGCCCTGTGGGGCTCGAGGGAGCGATGACCTACGGCGTCCTGAAGCCGTACTTCGAATCCTACATGCCCGACGGGTGGGCCGTTCGGCAATTCACCGGCAATGCCGGAATTGTCCTGGACTCCGACCCCGGGGCCGACGACAAATTCACCGTCATGGTGATCGGCCACGCCGACAAGATTCGGATGCAGGTCCGAAGTATCGGCGAGGACGGAAAGATCTGGATCAACAGCGATTCGTTCCTCCCGATGACACTGCTGGGCAACAAAGTCCAGATGTTCAGCGAGGATCCCGACAACCCGGGCAACTACCGCACGCTCAACGGTGGAACCGTCGAGGCGATCGGCGCGATCCATTTCGCCGACCGTGCGCTGCGCTCCGGTGAGAGTGGCATCAAACCCGAGCAACTCTACGTGGAGCTGGGGATTCACGGCGAGAACAAAAAAGAGCAGATCGAGAAGCTCGGGATCCGTCCCGGCGATTCGATCCTGCTGGATCGCAAGATCGAGCGGGGATTCGCACCCGATACCTTCTCGGGAGCGTATCTCGACAACGGTCTCGGCTGTTTCGTGACCGCCGAAGTCGGTCGGGAGATCGCCGAAGCCGGCGGCCTGGACAACGTGCGGGTTCTGTGTGCCATCGCCACGCACGAGGAAATCGGCCGATTCGGAAGTCGGGTGATGGCCGGAGAGATGGAGCCGGACGCCATCATCGGGACCGACGTCAATCACGATTACGTGGCGGCCCCGAATCTGGGCGACAAGCGCCCGGTCGAGCTCGAGATGGGCGAAGGGTTCACGATGTCGGTCGGTTCGATCGTCAGCGAACAGCTCAATCAGGTCGTCGAATCGACGGCGCGAGAATTCGACATTCCCCTGCAGCGAGACATGGTCGGCCGAGACACCGGCACCGACGGCATGGCCGGCGCCCTCGCATCGATCGACGCGGCGGCGACATCGATCGGCTATCCCATCCGGAACATGCATACCGTCTCGGAGCTCGGATACACCGGAGACGTTCTGGCGGCGGTGCACGTCATCGCCAAGTCGATTCAGTCCCTGGACAGCCAAGACCCGGATCGCGACAAGTGGCCGGTCGACTATCCGCGGCTGGACAAGGCCTCTTCGCTTTCGCATCAGGGCGGCCACGAATCCGACGAAGAAGATTCGGAGTAAGCTCGCCGCACTGACACGTGATCGACACCCCGGGTCTATGCGACCCGGGGTTTTTTTGTCCGGGTTCGACAATCGTCGCCGGCGGTCTTACCCTCCGATGTGGGTCGAACAACTCATCCCGGAAACAGACGACGAGTACGTGAAGCTCGATCTTTCAAAGACGGACCGGGTGGCGGTCATCGGCGTCGCCAAGAACTCGGGCAAGACGACCACCCTCAATGCCCTCATCGGCTCCGAGCCGGCCGGCCCGCCGCCGATCGGCCTGGTCTCGGTCGGCATCGATGGCGAATCGGTCGATGCGTTGGTGGGCATCGACAAGCCCACACTGTGGTTGCCCGGCGGGACGCTGGTCGCCAGTGCTCACCGGGCTCTCGAGGCCTCGGAGGCCCGATTCGAGTACATCGAGTCACTGGGGTTTTCGACCCCGCTCGGTGAAACGGTCATCGCCCGGGTCCGCCAGGCCGGCGACGTGTTGCTGGCGGGTATGCGCCACCGCGGTGACGTGCGGACAGCGTGTGACCGATTGGAGCATTGTGGCGTGCGTCGGGTCTTCGTCGACGGCGCGTACGACAGAATGTCGGCCGCCACTGGAGAGGTCGCCGGGGGTGTGGTCCTGTCGACGGGCGCCATTCTCGGCAGTCGAGTCGAGACGATCGTCGAAAAGACCCGCCCCTGGCTCGAGCGCATCCAATTGCCGCAGGCCTCGAAGGCCGACGACCGCGAGCTGATCGAGCGGGCGATTGCGGCCGAGGCCGTCTTCGCACGCTGGTCGAATGGCGAAACCTCCCGTTCCGAGGGGAGTGCGCTGCGGGGACTCGAGGGACTGTGCCGGTCGGACGGTCGTCTCGCTGCACTGGCCATTCCGGGTCTGGTCAGCGAATCGGTCGTCGACTCGTTGATGGCGTTGCACGCAGAATGTGGCGTCGAGCGGCCGAGGCTTTTGGTGCGAGATCCGACCGTATTTCGCATGGACCCGCAGACGTGGCATCGTTTGACACGTCGGTGGGAACCGGCGGTTTTCTATGGGACATCTTTGCTCGGCGTCTCGGTCAATCCGACGGGCATCCACGGCGGACGAGTCTCTCGAGCCGCACTGGTTGAAGCGCTGAGCGCACATTGCGATTGTGTGGTATTCGATCCCCGTGCGCCACGGACGTCGGGGGCATCACTGAATGACGAGAGGAGCCAACGAGCATGACTGCGTCGACGAACAAGGGTGGGGACGGACTGGAGGTCCGGATGAGACGACTGGTCCAGGAGTTTCTGTCGGGGCACCTGCCCCCTCTGATCGGGATGATGGCCCAACAGGGTGTCGCGGCCGACCAGCAGCGTCGCCGGGCCGACCGCCTCGTGCGCGGGCTGGCAGCGCTGGAATTGGAATCGGAGCTTCTGGAGGAGGGTCGGCGTGTGGTTTCACAGGTCGACGCGAGTACCGATCCGCCGTCGATCGTCTTTAATTCAGGCCTGCTCGAGCGGGTCGACGACGCCGAGTCCCTCAACGCCTTCCGGCGGCCCGCCGCCGAGATTCTGGGGGTTGCGGACCTCAGCGTCGCGCTCGTCCTGCAGATCCGCGACCGGGAGACGCTCAAGAGTCTGCACAATCAGACCGCCGGCGCCCGTTCGGTCGAGTCGATCTCGATGACCGAGGTCCCCGCCGTGGCCGAATCTCGGTTTTCGGTGCTCCGCCAGCGCGCGATCCAGATCGCTCGGACCTTTGCCGAACGTGCGGGGCGGCCGCTGCCGCGCTCAAGGGCGGAGTCGTTGTTCGTGAACAGCGATGGCAAACTCGCCGAGGGACGAGAGGCGTTGACCCGCAGTGGCAATCGGATCTGGCCCGGGTGGGACGACATCGCGGGCAATCCCTTCGTCGACGCATTGATCGAAGATCTTCGTCGCGTCACCGGCCGCCTCGATGGCGTGCCGTCGGCCGAGGCGATCGTCGAGCTCTGCTGGGAGAGTCTCGATCTGTCGACTCAGTCGTTCCTGCGCCACGCAGCTCGGGAGTTGCGCGCTGCCGAGGACGATGGCGCCGTAGTCGGAGAGGTACTCCGCGTCCTCGCGGAGTCGATGCACCAAAACGACGCGGGCCGCCCCGGAGACATCGGCTCGTGGGCGGCTTTCTCCGAGCTTTCGACCGCCTGGGAGCGGCTCTTTCGCCAGGAACAACGAGCGCTGCCGTGGGCGGTCGATACGCGCGAGCCGCCGGAGCTTTCGGTGTTCGACCCTCCCATCGAAGTGCTGCAGTTGTGCGAACCCGAGAGTCTGCCCTGGAGCCAGCCGTTGCTGGCCTGGAGCACCCGCGAGCGAAATGCGTTGACCGACCTGCTGGAGGGGATGCGCAAGAGTCTGAAGTCGACCGACGACCTGCTGGGCGGGGGACCGGACCCCGCACTCTGGCGGTGGGATAATACAGACGAAGTCGAGCTCGCCGACGCCGACATCAGCTCCTTTACCGTCGAGCCGGCGCCGTTCCGTGTCGATGACCGGCAGGATTTCAGGGACCGAACCCGTCAGGCCGTCCGCGTGGGTGTGCAGCGGCTCAAGACCCAGTTCGACGCGCACGACGCCAACGGCCAGCGTCAGATCCTCCAACGGCTGCGTTCGACCTACGACGGGTTTTTCGGAGGTGCGAAGGCCGTGTGGGAGCGGCGATTCCAGGCCTGGCCCGCCTGGCCGCAATCACGGGCGTTCGTCCAGCTCGCCGCTGAAATCCAGCACCTGATGGGACCGACATCGCTGTTCGATCCCTTTGGACGCCCCGACGAGACCGCCATTCGACGGGTGCCGACATTCGTTTTTCTGGCGGGTTGGCGCCCGGAGCAGGAGCATCAGAGAATTCGCGTGCCCATGAAGGCGTTGCGCGAGGCCTACCGAGAGGCCCCGGTGCGGATCCGAAGCTACGAGATCGACCCGGCCGGCGAGAGCTTCGGCTGGATCGGAGATTTCGAGCTGACGACCGAGACCCTCGCAACGGAGCCGACCGAGGCGCTGCTGGGGGCGATCGAAGACGATGCCGTTGGACTCTCCCTGTACCGCCGCTGATCTCATGAGCGAGCAACCCGAACAGGATTGGAATCTCAGCGAAGAGCTGGGCGGCCCGGACCGTCTGCGCGCCATCGTCCATGACTTCTACCGCCAGGTCTTCGACGATGCGATGATCGGCTTCTTTTTTGCCGACCACGACCTGGAGCATCTGGTCGACATGCAGGTCGAATACGTACGGGCGCGGCTGGGCACTGAAGATGTCGACTACAGCGGGACACCGATCCGCGGTGCCCATCGAGACCTGCCGATTTTGCCCGCGCATTTCGACCGTCGCCACGAGTTGCTGGTCGAGACACTTCGGGACTGGGATGTCCCCGATCACGTCTACGAAGCCTGGGTCGCCCTGGAGCGCCGGCTCAGAGATCTGGTGGTACGCACGGGCGATGAACGCCGCCGCGAGATATTGGAAGGAGAAGAATCCGAAGAGGACTGAGTCAGCCGGCCGTCCGGAGGGTACTCTCCCGTTGAGCCGGCGTCCCTTCGCGGGCGACCATCGAGAGGTCCATCTCGGCATCGACCCCGACGATCTGGCCCGGCTTCATCGGCCTCCAGACATTCTCGCCATTGAGGGGTTCGCTGGCGATCAACAGATGGTTGACGCGTCCGGACTGGGCGGGCTGCTCACAGACCGGCGCGAAGCTCGAGCACGTATCCCGCTCGGGACAGCGGGTCTTGTGTGTACTGACATGCAGGGGTTTTCCTCCCTGGTGGGCGACCATGGCGCGCCCGTCGGTCAGCAAAAAGGAGAGGTACAGCGCCTCGTCATCGGCTCTGTCGGTCGGTTCGTAACAGTCGCGGCCGGTCAGTCCTCGAATGGCATCGACGGTCTCGCGGGCGGCTTCGGTCAGAACCTCCATCGACGGGTCCGAATCGCTCAGATCGGCCCGCTTCTGAAGATTCGTCAGCAGGAGATAGAAGAGGACTTCGCTGTCGGTATCCCCTAAGATAAAGCTTCGGAGTGCCGGGGCGACCAGCGCCTCGACATCTTCACGATACCCCTCGAAGTCGGGGACGTTGCCGTTGTGAGCAAAGACCCAGCGCCCGTGTTGGAACGGATGGGAATTGATCATCGAGAGCTCGCCGCAGGTCGCCTTGCGCAGGTGAGCGACGACGGTTTGCGACGAGACCACCCCGGAGACGCGCTGAAAGATCGAGTCGGCCACCGCCGTGTCCGCCGTCTTCACAAGGTGAGGGACATCGTGCTGATAGTAGGCGACGCCCCACCCGTCGGGATGCTGCTCGCTCTGGCGCACCAGCGCGTTGTCGGCGCTGACCAGACTTCGGTGCATCTGACTTTTGATGACCGATCGAAATCCGAACAATCGGCACATGGTTGGCTCCCGGGGCTGGAGTCACAGCAGGCCACCCACGTATGATACGGAATAAAACATACTGTTCAAGTAGGGATTAAGCCGATGGAGTTCTACCGTCAGGTCATTCTCGCCCTCGCCGTCGCGATATTCGCGGGGACAGCGACGCCCGCAGTCGCAGAAAAGCCGCCCCGCGAGGTCGATGATGGCGAGGGGCTCCGTACGATTCAACGCTTGGAAGATGCGACATCCGAGAGCTCCGGGCCGGCGGGCCCGCGACGGACTCTGCCTCCGACGAAGGTCGTCTCCGAGCCACGACTCGCCTCGCTTCGCACCCGACTCGACCGGATCGTCGAGCAACGGATCGGGGCCGAAGCCCGCGTTGGGGCGTACGTCGTCGATACGGCGACCGGCCAGGTCCTCTACGAACGCAATGCCGGCCAGCCGTTCAATCCCGCCAGCAACGTAAAACTCATCACCTCAGCGGCTGCACTCGATATGCTGGGCCCGCACAAGACATTGGCGACCCGGATCCTCGGAGATGTGGGCGAAGACGGCGTGGTCGAGGGCCCGCTGTACCTGGTCGGCGAGGGGGATGCGTTTTTGCTGTGGGAGGACTTTCTTCACTGGGCGGCGCAGCTAAAGGTCGATGGCGTTCGAAAAATCACCGACGGGATCGTTGTCGATGATTCGGCCTTCGACGGGGCGTATCTTCCGCCGGCCTTCGACCAGAAAGACGAGGATGCCTCCTACCGTTCGCCGATCGGCGCCGTGTCGGTGAATTTCAATGCAGTGACCGTTCGGGTCACACCGACCTCGCCGGGGAACAAACCCGAAGTTCAGATCACACCCCCGAACGATCATCTCGAAGTCGTCAATCGAGCCATGACCGTGGATACCGCCGGAGAGAGTATCCGTTTTTCCTCCGATCCGACCGACGAGGGCGGCACACGAATCGTCATCGACGGCGCCATCGGGAGTCGGGCCTCCGGCGCTCGGGATCGTCTGCGCGTCGACAATCCTCCTGAATTCTCGGGGGCCGTTCTTCGGCGGGCCCTGGAGATGGTGGGCATCGACGTTGGGGGAGCCGTCCGCAGAGGGCAAAAACCCGACGACCACGGCGGCGAAGTCCTGGTTCGCCATGCATCTCAGCCGTTGAGCTACATCGTCCAGGCGATGAACAAGTGGTCGAACAACTTCATGGCAGAGCAATTGCTGAGGGTGCTCGGCCGCGACGGCGAGACGCCCTCGACCTGGGAGCGGTCACGTCAGGCCGTTCGCGGGTTTCTGGAGAGGGTGGGAATCGATGCGTCACAACTCGCCCTGAAGAACGGAAGCGGGCTGTACGACGGCAACGAAATTTCGCCGAGACAGTTCGTTCGTCTGCTGACCTTTATGCTGGATCACGCAGCGGCTCCCGAATTCCTCTCATCGCTGGCGGTCGCGGGACGGGATGGAACCCTCTCGGACCGCATGAACAGTGAAGCCGCTCGGGGTCGAGTACGGGCCAAAACGGGCACCCTCAACGGCGTGTCGGCTCTGTCCGGCTACGCACGGACCGCCTCCGACCGCCGCTTGGCGTTTTCGATCATCCTGAACGATACGAAGCGTCGAGCCTGGCGGTATCGGCCTGCACAGGACGCTTTTGTCACCGCGCTCGCCGAATTCGGTGATTGAGTCCACCGATTCGTGCTGCCTATTGGTGTCTCTCGGCGCTCTGGGGCGGCACATCGAGGCGCGGGGAATCCGAAGTCGTCAGGTCGCCGGTGCTGGGGCCGAAGCTCAGGTACGCCCCCAGCATGACAGCGAGCATCGCGGCTGCGGCGAGTTCGTGGACCCTCGTCTGACTCGTAAACGAGGAGATCTCCGAGCCGCCAATGCTGCCGGCGCCGAAGAACTGTCCGCCCGAGCGGCGTCGAAGCGAATCTTGAACGTCCGAAAGAAATGCCTCGTCGGCCCCCTGGGAGGGGAGATCCCGGAGGGACGTGATCATCGCCTCGTACGAGCGGTAGGCCTCCTCGAAGGCAGGATCTGCTTCGAGTCGTTGCTCGAGCGCATCCGAGACATCTCCAGGTAACTCCCCGTCGACGTAGGCGCTGAAGAGCTGGCGTCGCGCCGCGCGGTCCTGTTGTCCGGTCGCCGGGAGTTGTTCCGGATCGGGCCAGTTCGTTGATTCAGTCATACCTTGTCCTCCAGATCGTAGCGCGCATCGATGTAGTCCTTGAGTTTGGAACGGGCCCGGTAGAGGCGACTCTTCACCGTCCCCTCGGCGACGTCGAGCGTCTCGGCGATGTCGGCGTAGCTGAGATCCTCGACGTCCCGGAGTACGATGATCTCGCGGTACTTGGGCGCGAGTTCTTCGAGCCCTTCCTGCACGAGATCGGCGAGTTCGCGCCCCTGAGCCGATTCGTCGGGTCGCGGGTCGGCACCGCCGCCGGCCGGATTCGATTCGATCCGGGATTCCCGGGTGTCGTCGAGCCCCTGGTGCTGACGGTGATTCCGCCGCGCCAGGTATTTGATGCGATTTTTTGCTCGGTTGCTGGCGATCCGAAACAACCAGGTCGAAAATTTGGCGTCACCGCGAAAGCTGTCGATGTACTTGAATACCGCGATGAATACCTCCTGCGCGACCTCGCGGGCCTCCTCGCGGTCGCCGACGATTCCGTGGATGATGCTGATAACCTGGTCCTGATAGCGCCGCACCATTTCGGTAAAGGCCTCTTCCTCGCGCTGCTTCAACCGTCGGACCAGTTTTCGGTCAGGCCGAGATGTCATCGCCACACCTGCCCGAAGGCATCATCAGTACATTCGGACCGTGAAGAGTCACGATCTCCATTCATCCAGACAGCTTTCCGTCCAGATTGTTCCAACATGAAGGTCTACAGCAGGAACCTTTCGGTTGTCTCGCGGATCCTGTTGTTGCTGTGTTTCAGCAGATTCCAGAGGAGCGCGTTCCCCAGGTCGGTGTCGCCGTGGCGGACCAGATCCAAAAATGTGTGCCGCTGGAGAACCAGGACTTCGGAGTCTTCGGTGGCGACGACATCGGCCGAGCGGGGGTCGCTGGAGGTGAGGGTCAGTTCACCGACGTGTTCGCCGGGTCCGAGGACTGCGACCTGCTGGCCGTCGCGACGCACCTCGACGCTGCCGCGAATCAGCACGAACAAGGCACCGCTCGTGTTGCCTTCTTCGATCAGCTTTTCGCCGGCCTCGAAGGTCTGTTTGTATACGTGTTGCAGGACCCGGAGGATGTCGCGGCGCGCGAGATCGGCGAAGAGATCGATCTCTTCCAAAAACTGGACCTTACGAATCGTATCCCGGGATGCATCTTCGGGCTCCTCGGACTTCGGCGTCTCGACCGTCACGAAGACGGCGGTAATGTTGTCGGCGCCTCCGGAGGTGTTGGCCAGGTCGATCATCCGTTCGACGACCTCGGGGTCCTCGTCGGCCTCCTCGACGATGTCGAGCAGTTCGTCGTCGTCGAGGTGCCGTGTGAGGCCGTCGGTGCACAGAAGGAACCGATCCCCCGGATGAACTTCCAGAAAAAAGGTGTCCGGCGTGATCTGTGAGCGCACCCCGAGGCAGCGAGTGAGCATGTGGTCGTAATTCGTGGCGTTTTCGGTGCTCTGTTCGACTCCCTCGCGGCGGAGTTGCTCGGCGTAGGTATGGTCTCGGGTCAGCTGCGTGATGGTCCCGTCGCGTACCAGATACACCCGGCTGTCACCGATGTGTCCGATGTATGCCGCCCGATCGCTCAGAAGAAGAATGTCTGCAGTGGTCCCCATGGCGCCGCGGCCGGCCGTGAAGACATCTTCATTCGTCGACCTGAGGTGGTCGCGAAGCCGTTTGAGGACGGTGCGTCGGTGAGATTCGTCGACCCGAGGATTGCCACGTCGTGCAATGCGGGCGAGGTCCGAGGCAGTGTCGCCGAGTCGATCGGTGACCATCTGGCTGGCCACCTCACCGGCCGATCGGCCGCCCATGCCATCGGCGACCGCGAAGAGGCCGCGTCGAGAGTCGGCGAGGCTGGCATCTTCGTTGCCCGGTCGATTTCGACCGATGTCCGAGCGTTCCCATGCCTGAATTTGATAGGCCATCTGCGAGCCAGCGTCGTGAGAGTCGATGGTTCTTTTGAGAATCATCGGGTCAATGCGTCTCGGGATGCAAGGAGCACGCCCGAGCGATGTCGAGGATGTCGGGCCGCCTCCAGTGTGTTACACGAACATGAGGATTCAGGCCGACGGGTGACCACCAAGATATGAACGATGCGCCTCGACAACTCGGGCGATATCAACTCGTCCGACGTATAGCCAAGGGAGGAATGGGAGAGATCTACCTGGCGCGCGTCCAGGGGACCGCGGGATTCGAGAAGACTGTGATCATCAAGACGATTCTCCCGCACCTCGCCGACGAAGAGGAGTTCGTCGAGCGGTTCCTCGACGAGGGACGCACCCTGGTGAATCTGTCGCACGGCAACATCGTCCCGGTCTTCGACATGGACGAGGTCGACGGCGAATACTTTATCGCCATGGACTATGTGCCGGGACGTGATCTGAAGGACGTACTGGAACGCCGGGAGAAACCGCTGCCGCCGGATCTGGCCGCCTACATCATCTCCCAGGTGTGTGATGGACTGGCCTACGCTCATCGGCAGACCGACGAGGACGGCGACTCGCTGGAGATCGTACATCGGGATGTGAGTCCGTCGAATGTGCTTCTGTCGACCGACGGCGAGGTCAAACTCATCGATTTCGGCATCGCGCGGGCGGCGGAGCGGAACTCGGAGACGGTAACCGGACGCATTCAGGGCAAGTGTTGCTATATGAGTCCGGAGCAGGCGACCGGCAAGTCGGTCGACCATCGCAGTGACATCTTCTCGGCCGGTGTCGTGCTGTATGAGCTTTTGACCGCCGAGCGTCCCTTCGAGGGCGATTCCGATCTGCGAAGCCTGGAACTCGTCCGGCAGTGCGAGTTCGAGCGTCCGAGTCATCTGGGCCCGGAGGTCCCCGAGGCCCTGGATCGGATCGTCGAGAAGGCCCTGGCTCGTGAGCCAGAGGACCGATACTCCACTGCCGACGACATGCAGTCGGATTTGATGCAGTTTCTGGTGGCACAGGAGGCCGCCCTCACCAGCAAAGATGTGGCAGCGTTCCTGGAGGCGACTTTTCCGGAGGGTCCCAAGCGCGATCCGATGCGCGACGACGAGATCCCGGACGACCTGGACCTGGACGATGCGCTCGAATTCGAGCTCGAACGCCTCGAGGGCGATCGGGACCCGGCGAGCCCGGCCTCGACGGCGACGGCCGAGGCGTTGGAGACCCCCGGCTCCAGATCGCAGCGAGAAGGCGGGTCGTCCCCCGAATCCCGCGACCGTCGGCGTGTGGGACTCATCCTGGGTCTGTTGTTGCTGATCCTGTTGATTGGAGGCGGTGTCTTCACCCTGTGGTCCGGAGCTTGGTTCACAGAGCCCTCCGCGCAAAAGGAGGCGACGCCCCCGGCGTCGGCCGAGCGTGTCTTCGAAGTGTCGACGCGGCCTCGTGGGGCTGACCTGTACGTCAATCAAGAACCGATCGGTGAGGCCCCCGGGCGCGTGGAGGTGGCGCCCGGTGAGACGAAATTCGTCGAAGCCAGAAAAGAGGGATGCCAGCCCGGCCAAATGCCGGTGTTCCACGGACGCGAATCCACGAGCATGCAGATCCGGCTCGAGTGTCCTGTCGCCAAGGCGGAGCCTGACGTCGGCCCGAAGCCCGACGCGACCCGACCGGCGCCGGCAGCCAGCCCACCGGCGCGGGTTGAGTTGAGCATCGAGACCGAACCCGAGGGCGCCCGCGTCAGCGCTGACGGCAATACATTGGGTACCACCCCGCTGGAGCGTACGTTTGCCCCGGATCGATCCATCGAATTGAAGATCGAAAAAGAGGGCTTTCGCTCCGAGACATTCGAGGTGATCCCGGGGCGCGTCGACGACGGTGTGTTCCGGCGCCGGCTGGAGCCTACACAGAAAGGCTGTCTCGATTTCTTTGCCGTCCATCCCCAGTACAACGAAATCGCCATCGACGGGGAGTGGCTGCCGGGACGACGCCAACGGCTGAAGGGGTTCGAGTTGTCCGTCGGCACCCATCGGGTCCGAGTCCGCAACCCAAACGCCGGCAAGGACGAGACCTTCGAGGTCGACATCAAACCCGGACCCGAGTGTACGTCCAAGACCGTCTGGGACCCCGACGACGGGTAGCCGCGCCGCACGCCCGGCCTTTTGATCCCCGGCGACTTCGGCTACACCGGCGCCTTGGTATCCATGAGATCGCGTTGACCGAACGGGACAACGATGAGCGAGCAGACACGCACAGTCTATCTCGACGACGGGGAGCAGAAGCTCGAGCTGCAGCGGTATCGGCTGGTCGTAACCGATGGGCCGGGTGAGGCGCGCAGCATCGACTGCGACGCCCGCCGGACGACGATCGGAAGCTCGCCGGACAACGATGTCGTGCTCGACGACCCGGCGATCAGTCGGATCCACGCCGTCATCGAGGTAGACGACCGCGGGTATGTGCTCCGCGACGAAGATTCCAAGAACGGAACGTATCTTGAGGGCATTCGAATCCGGGAGGCGTTCCTCGATGACGGGGCCACGTTCAGGCTGGGCAAAACCACGATTCAGTTCGATACGACCGACGAATCGGTCGAAGTCCATTTTTCCGGAAAGGAACGATTCGGCGATCTGCTCGGCCAGAGCCTGGCGATGCGCGAGGTGTTTTCGTTGCTGGAGCGAGTGTCGCCGACCGATGCCACGGTCCTGGTCGAGGGCGAATCGGGAACGGGAAAGGAATTGGTGGCCCGCGCACTCCACGATCATCACCCGTCCCGACAGGATGGCCCGTTTGTCGTGGTCGACTGTTCGGCGATTCCGGCGGATCTGATCGAATCGGAGCTCTTCGGCCACGTCGAGGGAGCCTTCACCGGAGCCACCGGCAATCGAGAAGGGGCCTTTCAGGCGGCCGAGGGAGGAACCCTCTTTCTGGACGAGCTCGGCGAGCTGTCGCAGGACCTTCAGCCGAAACTCCTGCGAGCCCTGGAAAACGACGCCATCAAACCGGTCGGTTCCAATGAGACGATCGAGACCGACGTGCGAATCGTGGCCGCCACCAATCAAAATCTGCAGCGAGCCATCGAAGAGGGGACCTTTCGCGAGGATCTCTACTACCGGTTCGCCGTCGTGACGATGCGACTGCCCCCGCTTCGCGAACGCCCCGAGGACATTCCGGTCCTGGTCGAGCACTTCTTGAAGGATGCCAACGAGATGAGCGACCGGGAGGATGTGGAGGTCGGGTACAAGACGATGGAGAAGTTGAAACGCCATCGCTGGCCGGGAAACGTCCGCGAACTCAAGAACTTCGTGGAACGCGCTGTCCTGTTGACCACCGGCGACACCATCGAGACTCGGTTCTTGGACGCCGCCGATCCGGTCCCCTCCGAGCCGGAGGCCGCCGAGGAATCCGCGGGATCGATGGCGACGATGGCCATCGAAGAAAACCTCCCGTTTAAAGATGCCAAGAACCGTCTCATCGAGGAGTTCGAGCGGTCGTACTGGCGCGAACTACTTCGACGGACCGATGGCAACGTCTCCGAGGCGGCACGGATCGCCGGTGTCCATCGAAAGAGCGTCGAGTACATCCTCAAAAAACACGATATCTCGCGCGAAGAACTGTCCGATTCCTGATTTGCTGATGATGGTTTGCTTTTATGCGGACGCTGGTCTGTATCCCCACCTACAATGAGAAGGAAAACATCCGCCGCATTATCCCGGCGATCCACGAGGAGGTCCCCGATGTGGACATCCTGGTGATCGACGACGGTTCTCCCGATGGAACCGGTGAGATCGTCGATGAGATGGCCGCTGGCGATCAGCGGATTCACGTGCTCCACCGGACCGAAAAGGCGGGTCTGGGTCCGGCGTATATCGCCGGGTTTCGGTGGGCGCTGGAGCGCGGCTACGAAGGCATCGTCGAGATGGATGCCGACTTCAGCCATCAGCCCGAATACCTGCCCAAGATGCTCGAACAGCTCGAGCACTTCGATGTGGTCGTCGGCTCGCGCTACGTCGCCGGGGGCGGGACCGAGGACTGGGGAGCGCTGCGGAAGTTCGTCTCCCGGGCCGGCGGGACCTACGCCCGCTGGATCCTGGGGTTCGACGTGCAGGACCCAACCGCCGGGTTCGTGGCATGGAACCGCGAGGTCCTGGAGGACATCGACCTGGAGGCCGTGGAGGGTTCCGGGTACGTCTTTCAGATCGAGCTCAAATACCGCGCCGTCCAGGCCGGCTACGAGATCGTCGAGGTCCCCATCGTCTTCCCCGATCGACAGGTCGGCGAATCGAAGATGACCGCCGACATCGCCATGGAGGCGCTCACCGAGGTGTGGAAGATCCGCTTTCGGGACTAGGCGCCTCGTCCAGATTAAAGGCGCCGGGTGGCAGACCGATGCGTCGGCGCTTCTCGGCATCCCCCCGCCCATTCATGCGCCAGTAGGCCATGCGATCGACCTCATCGAGCCGAAACACCGTGCCCCCGCTGTGTTCGATGCGCAGCAGGTGGTGCGGCTCGTCGCGGGCCACGTCGTAGACCGTGGAGCGGTCGGGCATCTCGACGTTAAACCGAGTCACCGGCGTCTCGTCGAGTGTCGTCTTCTCGCGCGAGATCGTCGCCTCGACCGTGTCGACTTCGGAGTGGGCCCTGCGTCGCTGCCAGAGGCTCGGCACCATCGGGCCTTCCCAGCGTTCGCCGTCGTTGAAGGCCCCGTCGAGTTCGCGAAGTTGGATCGGTAGCGCATCCTCGTAGAGGACATTGTCGGGAAGCTGGAGGGTCGACGCGTTGTCCCCCTCGCCGGCAAAGTACGAGTGCATCATTTGACGTGCCTGGCCGGGTCCGGCCCAGAGTCCATGGAAGACGTGTCCGCACCATTCCTGACTCGTCAGTGTGATCTTGGCGGGCTGGAATCGCGGTCGTCCCCAGTCGGCCACCGGCGAGAAGATGCTGGTCATGACCGTGTAGGGATAGACGCCCGTCTGGAACTTCAGGGCACGATTGAGCTTCATGACCTGGATGCGGTTTTGTTCGGCCACACCGTCGTCCTTGACGAAGGTGCGACGATCGTGCGGTTCCGTGACGTAGATGAGGGCCAGCCGGGCCTCGCGCGGCTCTCCGTAGCGCATCTGGGTACCCGTGTAGGTGGCGATCTCGGCCCGTCCGTCGCCCCAGTGGTCCCAGAAGGACTGCGAGGCACCGGCGACAGGCTGGTCGGGCAGGTCGACGACCTCGGCGGGATTGGTTTGCGCTGATGGTGCGCTCCGCTCAGCCGATTCGGGCGCATCGGCTTTCGCGACCTGCTCATCGGCCTGACAGCCTGTAGAGACGATGAAGAGCGCACAGGCGAGTCCGGCGAATGCATCTGATATTCGAGGCATCTGGAATCTCCGTGATTGATGGATGCGGGGTACACCTTGAAGGTGGGCTCCGCAGACTGACTTGCAACCCCTAGATGAGGATCGGCGTGGCTACGAATCATCCGCAGACTCCCGACCACCTGGTCGGGTCCAAATGGACGGCCCTCGATGTCGAGGACAAGCGCCGTCACTGGGAAGTTGTCGCCTACGCATCCGACTCCGACCACGTGACCCTGGAAGCCGTCATCGACGGGCATCGAGAACAGATTCCGTGGAGGGATCTGCGCGACCGTGATCGATGGGAGACGGGCTGGGTCTCCGGGGAAGATAGCCGGAGGCCGACCGTTGTGTTGCTGCATGGACTCTTCGGTGATGCCCGTGATTGGGAACCGGTCCAGGAAGGACTCGGCGAACGTTTTCAGGTGGTGACCGTCGATCTTCCGGGGCACGGCCAGCGTTCCGATGAACTCCCCGGCGATGACGTTCCCGTCGATCTCGAATACATGGTCGATGCCGTCGACCGTGTGGTCTCGGAGCTTGGCGATGAATCGATCTCGATGGCCGGCTACTCCATGGGAGGCCGTGTCGCGATGACATATGCGCTCCGCCATCCGACCCGGGTCGACCGACTCGTCTTGGAGTCGGCCTCCCCCGGCATCGAAGGCGACCAAGAGCGAGCCGAGCGCGCTGAGCTCGACGACCGGCGGGCGCAGCGGATTCTGGACGAGGGGCTCGAGGCGTTCCTGGCGGGTTGGTATCGCGCCGACCTCTTCGGCGGGCTGCGCGAGCGTCCCGAATTCGACGAGCTCATGGCCAGACGCAGCGAGCAGAACGATGCCGCGATGGCTCGCATCATTCGCCAGATGAGCCCGGGACGCCAGCCGTCACGATGGGCACAGTTGAGTGGCCTCGACGTGCCGACTCTCTGGCTCGCTGGGGCCGAGGACGCGAAGTACGTCGACATCGTCCAGCGAGCCAGCGACCAGATGCCGCAGTCTGAATATGCGGTCGCCGAGGGCTCCGGTCATACGGTTCACATCGAGCGCCCCGAGTGGTGGCGTGACCAGGTGACCACCTGGGTATCAGCCGCCGAGGCGCCGTCGGGCTGAGTCGAGGTCTCGTACCAGGTCCTTGAACTGGCTACGCTTGGCTTCATCGTCCGGCGTCCGCAGGATCGCGGCGGGATGGTAGGTCGGGAGGATCGCATCGGCGTGCTGACCGCCGCGTAGAAACTCCCCGCGCTCACGGCTCACCGCGACCTTCCGGCCCGCCAGCACCTGCGAGGCCGTTCGCCCCAGACCGACGACGATCTGGGCGGAGATGTTGGCGAGCTCGGCGTCGAGCCAGGGTTTGCAAATTTCCGTAATGTAGCGGTTGGGGCTCTCGTGGATGCGTTGGCCGCCGTCGGACGAGTACCCGAAATGTTTGACGGTATTCGTCACGTACAGCGCATTGCGGTCCAGGCCGGCGAGCTTTAGGGCCTGGTTCAAGACCTCGCCGGCGGGCCCGACGAAAGGTCGCCCCTGTTTGTCCTCCTCGTCGCCGGGTTGTTCACCGACCAGCACGATGTTGGCATCCGCCGGCCCTTCGCCGAAGACGGCTTGCGTGGCGCCATCACAGCGTTCGCAGGCCCGGCACGTCTGGCAGGCCTGTTCCAGTTCGGCGAGACTCGCGTCCTCCGGGACCTCGGCTTGGGCCGGGGCGTGTCGCATCATCTCCGAGACATCGCTGTTGGCGTCTCGCAGCAGGTCCTGGATCGCCTCGGTCTCCGGCATCGTCGACCAGTGCTTCTGCGGCATCTCGGCGGTCATGGCGTCGAGCTTGATACGCGCCGGGTTGAAGATCGATTTGTAGTAGGTGGTCCAGATGCCTTCGAGCTCGTCTTCCGACGGGGCCTCGGAACGTTGCACGCCCGGTCCGAACTGAAGGGAATCGCGGTCCCACGCCACCGATCGGTGCGGCGTGAGAACCGTCCAATGCATCGAACGAAAGCGGTCCTTGAAGAAGGGCGCCACGAAGGGAACGACTCGGTGGTCCGGTTGGTGCCAGGCCACGAACTGCTGTTCTCCCTCCTCTTTGCCGACCTCCCTGAATCGCACAAACGCCTTCATTTTGTGAGCGTCGCGTCGTACCGCCTTCGACATCGACCGGAGCTCATCGACGTCGGAGTCGGTCTCCAGATCCATCAAATTGCGCTCGCCGGAGACCATCCGCCACAGAACCCTGTAGAGGAGTTGCCAGCGTTCGGGGTCGGCGTGATGGGCCGCGGGACGGGCGAGGTCCATAAACCGCGGCGGAACCCGTGGTCGAGGCATCCGAGGATCGGACTCCAGACATCGCTCAAGGGCATCGTCCGACTCCGCCGTGCCCGAAAGCAGCGTCTCCTGGCCGTCGACTTCGTCGCGCCAACGGATCTCGGTCGGCTCGACCTCCCGGCGCACGAGCTTTCGAGCCAGCTTTCGCCAGGTCTTCCATCCCCCGGGCGTCGATTGGGAGGGAACCTCGACTTCGAGCATGGGTCGGTCACTCGGCTGCGGCGCCAAACAGCGACTGCTGCTCGGAACCGTCGGCCAACTGCAGTCTCAGGTCATAGTCGTCCAGGCGGTAGCCATGGGGATTGCGGCCCTCGACCTCCACGAAGGGGGCGGCCTTCTTGACGTTCGACCGCAGGTCGCGCAGGTGCTCCAGTTTGATGGGCGTGTGTTTGCGCATCTTGCAGATCCGTTTTGCGTTTCGCACGCCGATGCCGGGCACGCGGATGATCCGGTGGTAGGCAGCCGAATTGAGGTCGATGGGGAACCGGTCGCGATTTCGGAGCGCCCAGGCCAACTTCGGATCGACGTCCAGATCGAGGTTTCCGCCGTCCCCGACGATCTCGTCGGTCTCGAAGTCGTAGAAACGCATCAGCCAGTCGGCCTGGTACAGCCGGTGTTCGCGTTTCAGAGGCGGGGACTCCGCCGGGAGTCCCGGGTCGACATCGGGGATCGGCGAGTAGGCCGAATAGTAGACGCGCTTGAGTTCGTAGTCGCCGTAGAGTCGGTCGGCGGTCGCCAGGATCGTCTCGTCGGGGGTCTCCGTGGCACCGACGATCATCTGGGTCGACTGGCCCGCCGGGGTAAACGACGGCGCATCGGAAGCCGACGAATCCTTCGCGTCGTCGGCGATCTCGATGCCGCGGGTGATGTCGGACATCGTCCCTTCGACGTCGTCCATGGTCTTGGCGGGCGCTAATTCGTCGAGGTCCTCCTGGGTCGGGAGCTCGACGTTCGCGCTGAGTCGGTCGGCCCACTTACCCGCCTCCGCGGTCGCTTGCTCGTCGGCGCCAGGGACCGCCTTCAGGTGAATGTAGCCGTTGAAGTCGTGCTCGGTCCGCAGGGTCTTGGCCACCTGCGTCAACTGCTCCATCGTGTAGTCGATGCTCTGGATGATGCCGGAGCTCAGAAACAGGCCTTCGATGTAATTGCGCTTGTAGAATTCGACGGTCAGAAAGACGACTTCTTCGACCGTGAAACGCGCCCGAGGTACGTCGCTGGAGAGCCGATTGATGCAGTACTTGCAATCGTAGATGCAGTAGTTCGTCAGCAGTATCTTCAGCAGAGAAATACAGCGGCCGTCGGGGGCGTAGCTGTGGCAGATGCCGACGCCGCTCGAGTTTCCCAGCCCCTCTGGATTGGGGTTGTCGCGTTTGACGCCGCTCGACGCGCAGGAGGCATCGTACTTGGCGGCCTCGGCTAGGATCTCGAGCTTCTGTTCGACGTCCATCTGTCGGGCACCCACGGGCGACCTCTTGGCGGTAAATCGGGAAGGAAATGTGACATACCAAGGGGCCTGACGGGATTAGAACATATGTTCAGTGTCCGATCAAGGGGTTGCCCAGGATCCGTCCCGCGGCGGCTCGACCGCTTAGAAACGCTCCTTCGATGCGGGAGCCGTTTGCCCAGTCGCCGCAGGCCAGAAGGCCCCTGTCCACGTCGGCGAGGCACCCCTCTTCTCGAGCGTCCTCGGCCTGGGCGTAGCGCCATCGGTGAGCGCGGGCGTACGACGTCTCGGGCAACGTTACTTCCAGCGTATCGGCGAACGCCTGGAGCAGCCGGGACGCCGCCTCTTCGAAGGAGAGTTCCACATGTTCGGCCGACCATTCGGAGCTGGCGTGGATGGTCCAATTGTGGCCGTCGCGGCCGGGTTTGCTGGAATCGCGCGCCACCCAGGAGAGAGGCCCGGTGTTGACAAACGCTGCGTCGAAATCGACGTCCAGGGGTTCGTCGAAGCCCAGCATCAATGCCCAGGTCGGTTGCAACTGGATGCTCGAGAGCTCGTCGAGAAACGAGGCATCGGTTCCAGTCAGAAGCTCTGCAGACTGGGCCGGCGGGGCGGTCGTGACGACGACGTCGAAGGGCCCAGCGGTCTCACCATCTTCGGTACTCAGGGTCCATCGGTCGCCGTCCGCAGGTTCGACGCGCTCGATACGGGTTCCGAAGCGGGGATCCAAATCTTCGGCCAGGTGACTGGTGACCGTCGACATCGACGGTTGGCCGACCCAGCGCGTCGTGGTCGATTCCTTCGGTGCGATGCCATCGTCGTCGATGACGACGAGTTCTGGCTCCCATTCGTCGACGACGCCTCGGTATGCCCACGCATCGACGTGCAACTGGAAGATATCGTCGCGGGATGTGAAGTACTGCGCACCGTGGTCGAATTGAACCTCGCGTCCGTCGTCTGCCTGCGCTCGCCGGGTCGACGCGCGACCGCCCGACCCACGGGACTTATCGAAGACCTCGACCTCGAGGCCGTGATCCTGGAGCGTCCGCGCGCAGGAGAGCCCCGCCAGACCCGCACCGATCACCGCAACCTTGGGGAGATCTTCTGAAAGAGGGCGTGTCACGATCGACTCGTACGCCTCCATGTCGATCCGGCCGGCGTGCCAGGAGGTATCACGGGGGCGAACCTTTCCGATGATATCCCGATCCTTGTCGTACGGCCGGTCGAACGCGCCGTACGTCCATTGGATGCCCAGATATGAGTTCGGATCGCACCCATCGAGGGCGTAGCGATGGTTGAGATCCAGGGCCATCGCCAGGGCCGTCTCTAGGTCTGGCGTCCACTCCAGCAGTTTCTTTGACCAGGTCATCCGCACGTTGTTGTGCAACTCCCCTTGCTGGATGAGCGACCGCTGGCACAGGTTCCACAGCGGGTCGTCGGTCTTGGCGCGGGCCAGCGTCTCCCAGTCGTAGAGTTCGGGTCGCGGGTCGGATGCATGCTCGCGCAGGGTCTCGATGGCCCACTCGGGAAAGGAATCGACCGTCCCGTAGTCCGAGTCGTAGAAGCAGAAATGATGGGCCATCTCTCGCCAGGTGATCAGCTCATCGATGAACTTCCCCGCGCCCTTTGAGTCTCTGGCGGAGGCCTGGCGAGCCAGGCGAAATGGCGAGATGTGGCCGTGGTGAAGGTACGCCGAGAGCCGGCTGACTCCATTCAACAGCGTCGGGTTGTTGCGCGTGCCGTGGTAGCTGTCGAGCCCGTCCTCACGAAATGTCTCCCAACGCTCGTACCCAGCCTCCGCTCCGCCCTCCGTGTGCGGCACCGGTCCCACGCCGTGGTCGATTTCGCACGCGGCCACCAAATCGGGGATGGCAGCGTCCTTAAGATCGACGGGTTCAAAGGGTAGGTCGTCCGGCATGTGGACGTCGGCATCGGGCTCCAGGTCTGGCCAGGGCTCGTCGATTCTGGCGGCTCGCTGATCCTCGGTTGCATTCCTGTATTTGTAGGCCCGGTCGTAGAGCCGTCCCACCAGTCGCATCGGCACGACGCAATCTGTATCAACCGCCAGAACCGGTGTCTTGACGGTCTGAGCCAGGGCGTGTGTCCACCGAGACCAAGGCTCTACGGGCATGTCTTCGGTCACCACCGCCGCGGCGCGCCTCGCCAGTGCAGTCAGGTGGTTGCCGCGATGTCCCTCGCGCTGCAGGTGACAGGCGTAGCCGATGCCACGTGCCTTCAGCTCCTGCTGCACGTCGCGGGCCCCCTCCAACATGAAGGTGTGGTGCCGATCCGAAGCGTACGGATGAGACTCACTGATCGGGTGGTAGACGAACACAGGCAACCCGAGTTTGTTCGCAATGCCAATGGCAGTGCCGAGGGCCGGGTTTTCGTGTCCACGCGCAGCCGTGCCCATCCAGTAGAGGACGAAGTCGGCGTCGCCGCGAGTTTCTTCACGGTCTCCGATCCTTCGAAGTCGCTCCTGAATACGTTCGGGAAGAATGTCGGTCGTAATTGTCATACAAGGGGATCTCTTGGGACCTGAACTGAAGCGAGCAAAAAGAGAGGCAGCGGCGGACCGCCGGGCCACCTGGGGAGGAGTCGAGGCCCGGAGGTGCAGCCTCGAGGGGAAGATGGTCCTGCGCGGTCCACGCCGCTGCCTGAGGCGTCGCGACGGACGATGCTCGCCGTGTGGGGAACGGCACCTCCCGTCGCGGGCCCGGATGGCAACCAACCCGTGCGAGTCGGATAACCATCCACGTGTATGATGCACGCGCCCCCGAAAAAATTCGTCGGTATTTTGAACACTGGCGCCGTTTCTGTCATGTTTCTTTCCGGACACGGCACCGAGAAATTTGAAACATTCGCGTTACGTACCATGCTTACGTTGCATCTGCATGAATGGGCAACGGACACAGGTCGCGAACATTCGACACCTGCGTCCAGACTGAACCCCATACGGATGATTCGAAAGAGCCGGCGTGATGCCGGATTCGCTAACTGAAAACGGAGGAAGACAGATGAAAGATTCCAATCGATTAGTACGATTTTTGGGCACGGCCCTCATCGCCACCGGACTGACCTTGGCGCTGGGCGCGTGTGGTGACGACAACGGAAACGGCGGCGGTCAAGACGCCGGCCAAGATATGGGTCAGGACATGGGTGGTGGCGGCACTGCTACTGTCCAGGTCATTCACAACTCCGCCGACCCTGCGGCCAGTACCGTCGACGTCTTCGCCAACGGCGAGATCTGGATCGACGACTTTGAATTCCGAACGGCGACGACCTTCCAGGAACTGGATGCCGGCGACTACACGATTGCCATCGCAGGCAGCGACGCTGCCACGGCGGGCGGCGACGACACGACCCTCGACGATGGTGAGGAAATCGCCTCGTGGGATGTCACACTCGAAGCCGACACCTCTTACACGGTGGTCGCCGATGGAGTTGTCGACCCGAGTAACTTCGACACCTCACAGAACTCCGAGATCGGTCTAGACCTGAAGGTTACTGATGGCGCGCTCGAATCTGCCAGTAGCAGTGAAGGGTTCGCGATCAATCTCCACCACGGAACCACAGATGCCGGTGAGGCGGATGTCTCGTTCAACAACGGCCAAGGCCCCATGGCAACTGTCCCGTACGGTGAGTTCTCCGGTTACATCAACTTCGACAACGCCCAGCAGATTCAGACCGCGAATGTTGCTCTGGGTGGCCCCGCGCCCCTGCAGGCCATTCAGACCGGAACGCAGGGTTCACAACTGCTGACCGGTGGTTCGGCCGCTACAGTGTTGGCCTCGGGTTTCGTCGATCCGTCGGCCAATGAAGACGGGCCTGAGTTTGCGTTCGTCGCCTGTCCGACCGAATCCTCCGGCGGAACAGACCGCATCGTCTGTCCGGAGCTTCCCGAGGCCGCTCGCGCTCAGATCATTCACGCGTCTCCCTCTGAAGCGGCCTCCGAGGTCAACGTCTGCTTCCAGGGGAACATCCTTACCGACGACCCGATCGCGTACAAAAGCGCCCTGCCGTACATCACGCTTCCGTCGACGTTTGAGTTCGACGTCGCCCTCGTGGCGTCCGACGCGAGCGACTGCTCGAGCCCGATCATCGAGACGACGGTCGGTCCCTTCGACGGCGGAACCAGTCAGGCGCTGGTTGCCAGCGGCACGGTCGGTGACAATCTCGGCGTTCGAGTCGGCGAGACCGTCGACTTTACCGGCGACACGGGCACCGTGGGAATTACCATTTTCCACGGGTCTCCCGACGCCCCGAACGTCGACGTCGTTGCCACAAATCCGGATGATGACAGCGACCTTCCCCTCGCGGAGAATGTCGCCTTCGGTGAGTTCGCGCTCGCTGGCGACGACGGCATCGTCGACGGAGCGGATTACACGCCGCTTCGTCTGTGGCAGGCCGACAACGACATGGAGCTGTTCTCCTACGACGTGAGTGCGCTGACCAACTTCGCCAGTCTCGGCGTCGTGGCCGTTGCTCACGGCTTCGTCCAGCCGCCCTCGGGCGTGACGGACCGCGACTTCGAGGTCACCGTCTTCACTCCGGACGGTCAGTCCTCCACTCTCAGTGAGACTGGCAACTGAGGCAGTCTCGACCTGACCGACCCTTCGGCCCCGCCCACTTCGGGCGGGGCTTTTTTATGTGTGCAACTCCTCCGAGCTGCGTGCATCCCACACATGTCTTCAATCCTAATGACGGAGGAGTATCAGCATGTTGAAATCACTGTTGTCCTGGGGTGAGTGGAGCGACCTCGCCGAATTGCTTTCCCCGCGTTTCTTCAAGGTCGTGTCGGTCTCGCAGGCCATTACGCAGCTTCGTGACTTCAAGGCCAACTACGACGACCAAGAGGGCTTCGAGGATGTCTGTAGACGACGGGGATGGAGCCTCCAGCAGGCGGAGATTCCCGTCGACGTGAAGGCCAGCGGGGAACCCGACAGCGGCGGTCCCATCGACGGTCAGGTCTTGTTGAGGCTGTACTTCCACCAGCTTTACTCCGAGGGGTCCACGGTCGTCGACTTGCGGCCGCAGGTGTTCGAGGAGGGCGACGACCGATGGGAGTGGTACCCGGGTCGATTTTACGTCGACTGGGACGAGGAGTTTCTGGCCTCGCTACGTCAGATGTACGTTGGGTTCTACGGCGACGACCAGGCCGCCTTTGAGCGTGGCGTTGAGGGCGTGGGCCTGGAGGGGTGCTCGGACCTGTTTCGTCAGCATTTCGGCGGCGAAGACCAGCAGAATGTGGAATTCGAGCTGGCGGCATTCCGCGAGACGTTCCGCAAGATCTTTCGGCGGGCCAAGGAGCGCGGGCTGCGCCTGCACCCGAACTTCATCGCACTGGGTGTCTATCTGGCCACGCTCTATCAGCACCTGGAAGACGCCGGAGGCACGTACGATGTACGCAGCGCCTTCGAGAGCGTTCAGCAGGGTTGACCATCAGTTGCCATCGAAGGGCGGTGTTCCGTCTTCTTCGGTAAGCCGCTGGCCGGCTTCCAGTTTGTCGCGGACGTGCTCCAGCACGGCCATGTCGTCGTCCTTGGTCTCGTCACTGCGATTGCGCATCATGCCGAGCATCAAACCCATGCGCTGGTTGTCGTCGAGCTCGTCTTCGTGCTCCTGTAAAAAGGCCCAGTACATCGGCTTGAGCGGGCACGTCGATCCCGGGTCGAACTGGCACTCCGAGCAGTAGTCGCTCATCTTGTCGATATAATTCGAGCCGGAGACGTACGGTTTGGTCACGAAGAGTTCTCCCAGGCCAAACGTCCCCATGCCCAGGACGTTGGGTTCGACGACCCAGTCGAACGCGTCGATGTAGGCGACCCAGAACCAGTCGGTCAGCTCCCGGGGCGACACGCCCAGCAACGTTCCGATGTTCGACAGGACCATCAGCCGGGCGATGTGATGGGTCCAGCCGTCCTCAAGGACCTCCTCGACGACGACATCGAGACACCGCAGCCCCGATTCTTCGCCCCAGTAGGCGGGCGGAAGATCTCGCCGGGCGTTCAGGGCATTGGGCAGCGCGCCGCCGTCCAGTGAGGAGCTCTCCTCAGCGGCAACTGGGGTGGCCCAGGTGTCGCCGCTCCATGTCTCCCATCCGCCTCGACCGGGCCTTTCATCGATGGCCGGACTGTCCCACCCGGGCGGCAGTTCCCGAAAGCCGTCGGTCTCGCGGTGGACGTGCCGCATGAATTCGCGCCAGCCGAGGACCTGTCGAATGAAGCCCTCCTTGGAGTTGATGGGGATGTCGAGGGACTCGACTTCACGCACCGTGCGTTCGGGAAGCAGCCGGTGGATGTTCAAAAGCGGCGAGATACGGGTGTGGAAGAGTCCCCGGGATTTCGTCGACATCGCATCCTCGTAGGGGCCGAACGACTCCATGCACCGGGCCTTGGCCCATTCCCACAGGGCATCCGCGTCGTCGGCCGTGGCGGGCAGCGCCTGCAGGTCCAAGTCCCCGGGATGTTGGTCGTATCGTTCGTCGATGAGCTCCGCCACTTCACTGGTAATGGCGTCGGGCTCGAAGGTCGGCGGCTCCGGCGCAGGCGGCTCGCCGGGCCAGAACTCCCGATTGTCGCCATCGTGGCTAAACTGACCGCCGGCCGGACTGCCGTCCTCCATCAGAATGCCGGTCTTGCGGCGTAGATGCCGGTAGAAGGCATCCATTCGCCAGGGCGGTCCATCGTCACCTTGGCTGGTCACGAAGTCGTCCGCGGTGGTCATCCAGCCCTCATGGGCGACGACCTCGAGCTTATCGGTCCCGGCCAGCGGTGACAGATCCATGCGGAGTTCGCGTTCCGCTGGTTCCATTACGGTTAGCTGACCGACTTCGTCGGCGGTATCTTCCAGAATCGGCCGGTAGGGACGGTCGTCGGCTAGATACTGTACGGCCACGCCCCGACTGGCCTGTTCCACGGCGAAGTGGCGCTGATTGGCCAAAATCAGGGCGAGTTTCTGTTTGTGGTAGGGACGTCGGTCGCCCTTCCAGCTCGTCTCGACCATCACGATGCCCAGCTCGCCCGGGGACTTCTCGGCCAGAGGTCCGACGGCATCGGTCAGTTGGTCGTAGGGAACAAAGACCCAGTCTCGGTCGTCGTGGTCGGACGGATTGTGACGGTCGAGGGCATCACGAAAAGCTGACATGGGGCGAGCTCCTTGAGTCCAAAGAAACATCCCGGCTGTCACTGTAGATGCGACAGCCGGGACGTGTGGTTTGGAGGCGCGCCTGAAGCGTCAGTTTTCATCGAAGTTCTGCGGAGGCTCGGAGTCTTCCTGCTGCTGTTGTCTCTCCTGTTGACGCTGCTGGCGTTCGAGCTCCTTCTGCTGTTGTTCTTCGCGCTTCTTCTCCTCTTCCTGTTCTTTCTCCTCTTCGACCTTTTCCTTGAGCTCTTCGACTCGCTCTTCGGCTTGATCCGCCTCTTTTTTGGCCTTCTGCAACTGTTGATCCAGCGAGGGCTCCGGCTTCTTGGCTTTGCCCTTACCCCGTTCGATGAACGAGTACTTGAAGGTCAGCAGGAAGTTGTTTTGAACCTGAAGTCCATCGATCAATTGCGGGTCGCGGGTCAGTCGAAGGACGTAGTCGGCCGACATCCACTCGAACATGTTAAAGGTCAGGCCGGCTCTGACACCGATTCGCGTTAAATCAATACCCGAACGGTCTTGGATGTCGTTGTTCAAGAACGGAATGAGTGCGCTGAACCCTGCATTGTACGTGATGTTCGCATCTTCGAAGCCACCTTCGGCGCCCAGGAACCCTTCGACGCCCGCCTGGTAGATGTTGCCGAGTGTGCGGTACTCGACGGGCGCACTATCCGCATTGGTGACGACGCGTACATTATTCGCGAAGGTCTCTCTGGCTCCGAGGCCGATCCGGGCCGACAGACTGATCTCCGGTTCGCGAATCGGTTCGGCGAACCATCCAAAAGACTGGCTGAGCGCGAAGGGCTTGAAGGGGTTGGACAGTTCGAACTGTGTCTGGTTGCTGAACGTCTCGCCCGTCGTGTTGCCGTTGACGTCGACCTCGGCGTAGTTGGTCCCCGTCTGCGTGACTCGATTGGTCTGAAAGATCTGGGTCTCGAAGTTCAGCCGCGCGAAGGCGCCGGTCCATTTGGCGACGAAGTAATTGTAGAGGCTCTCGAGCTCCAGATTGTCGGTGTTTTTGACGAACTGCTCGATAGCCGGGGTACGCGCCCAGCTCTCGTTGATCCGCAGCGTGTTGCGCAGCTCATGTTTGCCGGAGATGTAGTCGACACCGCCGGTCAGGCCGAGACCAAACAACGTCGAAAAGCCATTCGGCTGCCCGACGACGTTGTTGTTGGAGACGAGGTTGAAGTTCGCGCTGATCGACAGCATCCCGTCGACCCCTTCAGGGTCTTCGGACTTCTGCTGTTTCTCCTCCGGCACGAACTCCGTCGTCGATTCTTCCTGCGCTGCCAACGGCGCGGTCAGCAAACTGAGGGCGGCAAATATGAGACACGCCGTCATTTGAGCATCTATCTTCCACCATCGTCGAGACGGATTCATCGGTCAGGCTCCCAGTCTGTGAAGAACAGCAATCAGTACGGACACCTTCATCGTATGGGCGAATCGGCCCGGTTCAAGAAGGAATCCTAGGAAACACCCCGGCGCGACCGATGCAAACCTCGATTTCAGTTTGAACGTCCGCAGGTCGTGTCGTACCTTCCGTACACGCTTGTAGAGTCCTGCGTCCCGGAGAATCGCCCCGATGAGCGACGACCGCTCCCCGTTTCATCAAAGATTTCGCGATCTGCAGGCGAGTTTCGCCGCGCGGATGCGCCGGGGAGCAGACCGGCTGGAGGCGTCGGTTCAAGATCTCCGTGACCGGGATCAGGCCGACGGTCGAGAGGCTCTGATCGATCTGCGGCAGAGTGTTCATAGAATGGCTGGCGCGGCGTCGACCTTCGGATTTCCCGAAGTCGGCGAACGGGCCGGGGCCCTGGAATCCCGGCTGGTGGCCCTTCAAGAGGGGCGTGGGTCTCCGGATCAGGACCTCGTCGATGAGCTGAATCAATTCATAGATCTCATGCGCACTGCGGCATCAAACGAAGGATCGGACGAGGAGCCGACGGGTCTGAGCGGCGATGAGAGTACCGTCGCTCTGTCGGACAAGAACGCCCCCCTCGTGCTGATTTTCGACGAGGACGCCGATATCGGCTCCGAGTTGGTCAACCAACTCGAAGGATACGGTTACAATGTCGAGATCTACGAGCATCCCGGACAACTGCTGACGGCCGTCGAAGAACTGGAGCCCGACGTCGTGCTGATGGATGTGATTTTCGCATCCGGGCGACGCGCCGGCATCGAGGCGACCGAAGAGCTGCGCGCCAGCGCGATCTCCGATGTGCCCGTCATTTTTATCTCGTCACACTCGAATCTGGAGACCCGGCTACGGGCCGTGCGCGCGGGCGGTGAGGACTATTTCGTCAAACCGGTTGACCCGTCGCTTCTGGCCGAACGTATCGGCGAAATCAAGGAACGTGACTCGCGGCTGAGCGGCCAGATTCTGCTGGTCGACGATGATCAAGAACTCGCCGAGTACCTCGCCGGGGTCCTGCGCGACAATGGATTCGACGTCGAGACGATGGTCCAGCCGATGGAAGTCCTCGAAGAGATCAGGAGGCGACCGCCGGATCTGCTGTTGCTGGACCTCTATTTGCCCGACTACACCGGCGACGAGCTGGCGGCCGTGCTTCGGCAGCACGAGATCGACGTGGGCATCCCGATCGTCTTCATCTCGACCGAATCGAGCCAGGAGCGCCGGACCCGTGCGCTGATGCGCGGCGGCGACGACTTTCTATTCAAACCGATACAACCGCAGGAGTTGCTCGATACGGTCCGGTTTCATCTGTTTCGAAGCCGACGGATTCGCAGACGGATCCATATCGACGGACTGACGAAGCTGTACAATCACGGGTATCTGAAGGAGCAGCTCGAGCGGGAGGTTGAACTGTCGTCTCGCCAGGGTTCGACGGTGTCGCTGGCGATGATCGACCTGGATGACTTCAAGAATGTAAACGACAAGTTCGGCCATCAGGTCGGCGATGGGATCTTGAGAATGCTGGCCAGTGTGCTGCGCAACCGACTGCGAACCACCGACATCGTGGGCCGCTACGGCGGCGAGGAGTTCGCCGTGATCTTCCCGAATACCAAACCGGAGTTCGCTCAGGGTGTCATGGAGGAGCTTCGAGAAGCCTTCGCCGAACTCGAGTACCGGGCCGGCGACAGCGTGATCCAGACGACCTTCACATATGGCGTCTCCAGCGCGACCAATGGCGTGCCGGGCGCCGAAACGATGTGGCAAGACGCCGATCGCGCCCTGTACCGGGGCAAGGAAGAGGGCAAAAACTGCGGCGTGATCGCCCGGCGCTAAACGTGGACGCTCAGGACTTCGTGTTCGGTGATTGCGTAGAGCCGTCGGTCGTTGCCGGGCTGCTGTCGGATGCCATTCGAGAAGGGCGTAAACGCGGGAAGGACCCCCACGTCGGAATCGAATCGAAAACAGGGCAGCCGCAATCGGTCGCCCCCCTGACGCAGGTCGACCGTCGGGTGGAGATGGCCGGCTAACACGTAGCCATCCGCTGCGACGGCCGGGTCGTGCTGCAGCGAGAAGGGGTCGACCTTCAGGGGCGGGCGACGCCACTCGACGTCCCAATCCGAAGGTGCGCCCCGGAGCTGACGGTCGTGATTTCCTTCCACGACGACAATTCGGGCGGAGAGGCGGTTCGACCAGGTGGTGACGGTGTCGATCACCGAACGTGTTAACCCGACCGGGGCGTGGATGAAGTCGCCGAGAATGACGAGCGTCTCGGCCTGCAGGGTGCCGACGCAGTCCGTGAGCCGCTCGAGTCTCTCGTGGAGTCCACCCTCCGGGAGGGGAACGCCGTGCCGACGGAAGGTCGCCTCCTTGCCCACGTGGACGTCCGCCGCCAGCACCATCTTACGGCGGGGCCACCAGGCGACACGCTGGGGGAGAAGCACGAGTTCTTCTCCCTCGATCGTGGTTCGAACCCGCCCAGTATTTTCGGTGTCGGTCGCGTTCATGCTGTCGTCCACATCTCTTTCATGCGTTCGATCCTGTCGCGGAGGCTCTCGTTGGAGAGACGGGCGTTGATACGCTCCACGAGCAGCGGAAACCCAAGCGGCGTCGGCCGACGTACGTCGTGGACCTCGAGCTCGCCCTTCGAGATTCTTTTCAGTGTGGCGGCGAGTCGACTCTGCTCGAAGTGGGTCTCCAGAACTTCTCGACGGGCCTGCTGCAGCAAAAGATTTTCCGGGTCCCATTTGCGAAAGACTTCGTAGAGCAGGCCGGAGCTCGTCTGCAATTGACTCTGGGTCTTGCGCGATCCCGGGTATCCCTCGAAGACGAGTCCTGCGACCCGGGCAACGCCGCGAAACTGTCGCTTCGCCAACTCCCCCATATTGATGCTCTCACGCGCATCTTCGGCGAGATTGTCGGCTGAAAAGAGCGACTCGTCTTCGTCCAGACATCTCCGCCAGGGAAACGGCTCGGGCGCGAGCAGCTCCACTCCGTATTCGTTGGCCGACAGTGCGAAAGTCATCTGTTTGTGGCGACTCATCCGCAGTGCCAGCAGCGCGGCGAGTCCCTCGTGGACGAGTCGGCCCTCGAAGGGATACACAAACAGGTGATGGCCCTCGTCGGTCTTCAGGATCTCGCAGAGGGTCGAATCCTGGCCGGGCAGGCCGCTCAGCTCGCGTTGGGCCTCCAGAATGGGCGCGGCGGCGTCGAGCTCGGGAGCTTCGAATTTTCCGGCGCGGATCGCCCCGAACGTGCGACGGAGCGCGGCCGACAGGGAGGTCGAGATAGGCAGTCGGCCTCCCATCCAACGGGGGATCTGGGTCGGCGATCCGTCGGCCTTCTTCACGTAGGCCGTCAGGTCCTTGATTTTGACGAGTTCCAGGAGTTTGCCGGCAAAGATGAATCGTTCCCCATTTTTGACCTTCGAGATGAACGATTCTTCGACCGTGCCCAGCCGGTGGTTGTTCGTGTAGCGAACCTCGATGGCCGGGTCCGATGTGATGGTGCCGATGGTGGTGCGGTGCTGGATGCCCGTGCGCCGGCTCTCGACGATGCGGCGTTCTCCGTCCCGTTCGATGCGCTGGTAAAAGTCGTAGCTCTCCAGTGCATCGCCACCGTGTTCCGCCAACTTGAGGGCTCGGTCGAACTCCGAGCGCGTCAGGTCCCCGTAGCCGACGGTATCCGTGACTTCTTTAAAGAGTGCATCCGGGGTGAATCCTCCACCGAGCGCGCAGGTGACCATGTGCTGGATGAGCACATCGAGTGGTTTGTTCGGGGGCTGTCGCGGTTCAAGTTCGCCCGATTCGACGGCCCGCCTCGCCGCGGCGAATTCGAACAACTGCAGCGCGTAGGTCGGAACGCACAGGACGCGGCACGCTTCGCCGGGCCGGTGGCCCGACCGACCTGCCCGTTGTACCAGCCGGGCGATCCCCTTGACCGAGCCTATCTGGATGACGCGGTCGAGCGGCGCAAAGTCGACGCCCAGATCCAGCGACGATGTGGCGACTACGACATCGAAGTCACCCGACTTGAGTCCTTCTTCGACGAATTCACGCTCGCTTCGATCCACCGAGCCGTGATGCAGCCCGATGCGGCCGGCCAGTTCGGGCCGGGCATCCAGGATGGCGCGAAACCAACGCTCGGCCTGCGAGCGGGTGTTGGTAAAGACCAGAGTAGAGTCCCCGTCGCGGATCTCTTCGAGGACCGGATCCAGCATCGTCAGGCCCAGGTTTCCGTACCAGGGGAACGCATCGATGTCGTCGGGCAGTGCCGACGAGATATGGACGGGTCGGTCCAGGTCCGACCGAAAGACGAGGGGGTCGTTTGTGGGTCCGCAGGCAGCTCGGGCGGCTTCGGTCGTGTTCGAGAGCGTGGCGGTCAGGGCCCATGTCTGGGGCGGTGTGTCGCGATCTCGGGTGGCCCAGCGGCGAAGTCTCGCCAAACACAGTTCGGTCTGCGTGCCGCGCTTGGAGTCGATCAGCTCGTGCCATTCGTCGATGATGATCGTTCCGACGCCGCCAAAGAGGTCCCGGGCATTGGCGTACGTCAGGAGCAGACTCAGCGATTCCGGGGTCGTCAGAAGGACCTTTGGGAGGCTCGATTTTTGTCGTCGGCGAACCGATGATTTCGTGTCGCCGGTGCGGGTCTCGACCGTCAGATCCAGCCCCAGGTCATCGATGGGCCGAGACAGCGCCTTTTTCAGATCCCGCGTCATCGCTCGCAATGGGCTGACGTACAGGACCTCGAGGCCGCGTTCGCCCGCCGTCTCGACGGCCCGGCTCAACGCTGGCAGATACGCCGCATACGTCTTTCCGGCGCCGGTCGGCACGTGGACCAGCCCACTGCGGCCCGACTCCGAGGCTTCCCAGGTGCGTCGCTGGAAGTCGTAGGGTTCTCCAATCTCCCTGCGGAACCAATCTGTAACATCATCATGCATCGAAGAGCGTCTGTTGTTCGGGATCCGGCTCGGAGTCGTCGGCCTCCACGGTGCCGTGATGATCTTCGAGCAGTCGCTGGACGTCGCTCAGTGTGTTGGCATCGTCGGGGGATTTGTCGTGGCGCCAGCGTTTGATGCGTGGAAATCGAAGGGCGATGCCGGACTTGTGTCGGTTCGAGGGGGCGAGGCCGGCAAAGGCGAGTTCGAAGACCTGCTCCGGTGGGACCGAGCGGACCGGCCCGAAGGTCTCGATCGTGTTCGATTTGACCCAGTCGTCGAGTTCGGCGATTTCATCGTCGGTCAGCCCGGAGTACGCCTTTCCGATCGGGACCAGATCGCCGGGTTCGGCCCGTAGCCCCTCGCGGTCCCAGACCCCGAAGGTCAGGTCTGCGTACAGATTGGCCCGGCGGCCATGGCTGGCCTGGGCGTACAACATCACTGCATCGATGGTGTACGGTTCGACCTTCCACTTCCACCAGTCCCCGCGCTTGCGTCCCGTCCGGTACGGCGATCCATGGCGCTTGAGCATCAGCCCCTCGACGTTGTGGTCGCGGGCCCCGTCACGCATCTCGGCGAGCTCCTCCCAGGAGTCGGCATCGATCGGTTCGGAGAGTCGAAATCGCTCGTGGGTATCGGCAAAAAACCCGTCCAGCTCTCGGCGGCGATCCTCGATCGGTCGGTCGCGAATATCCTCGCCGTCGACCTCCAGCAGGTCGTATCCCAGAAACGAAACCGGCACCTCCCTGAGGATCGCCGTCGAGGGGTTTTTACGGCCGATGCGCTTCTGGAGTTGTGAGAAGGGCAGCGGCTGGCCGTCGCGCCAGGCCAGAATTTCGCCGTCGATGACGACCCCGTCGGGCAACATCGATCCCGCATCGCGAAGCTCGGGAAAGGTATCGGTGATAAGCTCCTGGCCGCGCGACCACAGAAAGACCTCGCCGTCGCGTTTAATGAGTTGGCCACGGATGCCGTCCCACTTCCACTCGGCGTACCATTCGTCGACGTCTCCGAGGGTGTCGGGATCTTCCTGAAGTGGAGAGGCCAGAAAGTACGGGTACGGTCGGGACTGGTCGACATCGGCGGTATCGTCGGAGACGAGTTGCTCGAAGGCGTCTGCGGAGGGGCGCCAGTTGCCGGTCAGCCGATGCTGAATCGTCGGTCGCTCGAGTCCACTCACCTCGGAGAGAGCCTTGGTGACCAGCCCCGAAGACACGCCCACCCGCATGGCTCCCATCAGGAGTTTATTGAGCAGGAAGATGCCTTGCGTATCGAGTTGTCGCCACCACGTCGTGATCGATTCACGCTGGCGACGCTCGCTCATGCGCCTGAGCTCTTTGAGTCGCTCGACCCATTCGTGAAGCTGGAGGTCTTCGTCGGTCGCCGACTCCAGTCGCCCCTCGAGTACCAACGCGATCGTTTCGGCGAGGTCGCCGACGGTGATGTAGCACTCCTCGAAGAGCCATTCGGGGACGTCGGCCAGATCGTAGGTCCACTCGCGCAACTGGGTCGTCGTCACCGGGCGTTCGAACGAGCGGCCGCACAGGAAGTGTACCGCCCAGGCGGCGTCCTCGGGTGGAGCCTCCTCGAAATAGTCGACCAGATGCTCGACCTTGGCGTTCGTGGAGGTCGTCATGTCGAGCCGGTCGTATAATTCGGCGAAGCGTCTCACGACTCACCACCTCCGCCGCCATCTTCGGAGGCCTCCCAGCCGATATCTGCTCCCTCCGGGTAGGGGCCGTCGGCGCCGAAGGCGTCGTCGAGGTCCCAGGCATCCAGATCGCGTTCTTCTCGGAGGAATCGGATCAGCGGGTCGGTCTTCCCATGGGTAGCCAGGATGCGACTCGCACCGGTCTGCTCGATGGTCTTTAGCAGCGCCGGCCAGTCGATGTGGTCCGACAGCACGAAACCGGCGTCGTACCCGCGGCGTCGCCGGATCCCGCGCACCTGCATCCATCCCGAGGCGAAGCCGGTTCGCGCCGCGTCGAAACGATCCATCCAACTCGATCCGAAGGCCGAGGGCGGCGCCAAAATTAGTTCGCCGGCAAAGTCGGTGTCCGGATCCATATCGGTGACGTACTCGGTCGGCAGCAGCGAAATGCCGGCCGCTTCGTAGATATCGCAGTACTCGACCATGGCGCCGTGGATCAGCGCGCGGTCGTCGGTCCACTCGGTCAGGCCGGCCAGGATCCGTTGAGCCTTGCCGGCGGAATAGGCACAGAGAACCGAGGGTCGTCCCGCCTCGCGGTTATCGAGCCACCACTCCCGGATCTGTTTGAAGATCTGTGCCGGTTCGTCCCACTGATAGATCGGAAGTCCAAAGGTCGCTTCGGTGACGAAGACGTCGCAGGGTACCGGTTCGAACGGGTCGCAGGTCGGGTCGTCGGCCCGCTTGTAGTCGCCGGAGACGACCCATACTTCGTGTTCGGGGGCATCTGACTCGACCCTTATCTGAGCGCTGCCCAGCATGTGCCCGGCCGGGTGAAGTGTGACTTCGACGCTGTCGAAACGGACCGGCTCTCCCCACTCGAGGCCATGAATCGCCGGCGTTGTCTTCTTGGTTCCAACCCGGCGCTCGAGAATCTCGACTCCCGGCCTGGCTGCGAAATAGACCTCGTGGCCGCGACGTGCGTGGTCGGAGTGGGCGTGAGTGATGACCGCGCGCTCGACGGGTCGCAGGGGATCGATAAAGAAGTCGCCGGCGCTGCAGTACAGTCCCCCATTCTGGGGTCGAAGCAACGGTTCGGACTGTGACGTCACGGGTCTGAGCTTGTGTCGGTCAGGTGATTCAGAAGTGTATGCCAGGCTTCGAAGGTACCATCATGCCGCACCAGATTGTTGTGGCCGGCACCCTCGATTACGCGCATCCATTTTGGCGTCGAAGCCGAGGCTTCGTGGAGCTTCTCCGTCAGCGAGGGCGGGGTGATCCCGTCCTCCGAGCCGACCAACAGCAACAGTGGATGAGTGATCTCTTGGACGCGTGCCAGGTTGTCCTCGGCTTCGAGGGCCGGGTCGACGTCGAACCCTACAAACGCCCGAAGCAGCCAGGGTACGACGGCTTTTTTCCAACCTTTGATGTTGGTCGCGGCCGATTCGAGCACGATGCCTGCCGGGTCGCGCCGGGTGGCGACGTGGGTGGTCATAAACGAACCCATCGAGTGGCCGTGGACGACCAGCGAGTTTGCGGAAATCCCGCGCTCGTCGACCAGCCAATCGTACACACGCAGGGCGTCGGATTTCAGAACCTCTACCGAAGGTTCCCCGTCGGTCTGACCGTAGCCACGGTAGTCGAATGCGACCAGATTGACCGGAAGGTTTTGCAGGGTCCTGCGAAGCCTCTCTTCGGCCAGCACCAGGTAGAACCCCTGGCCGCCGTACATCAGGACTGTCGCCCGGGCGTCTTCGTTGTGTAGAAACCAGCCGTTGAGCCGGGTGCCGTCGTCGGATTCGACCGACACTTCTTCGAGTGTCGTACCCGGTACGTCGAAGGTCTCGGGCGTCACCGAGCTACGTGGCGCGAAGAGGGCCTCTTGGGTCAGTGGAATGCCTCCGCACGCCGAGCAGCCGGCGATGACGGCAGCCATCGTCAAGGCGACGAGGCTTGCGACGAATGTGCTCATCGAACGTCTGGGTGGTCTCACGGGAGTCGGCTCCGACCGAGTCATGGAATCGCGCCTCCGATGGGATGCGTGGCCCGGCCCGGTCGTTTCGGTGCCGCCCACTCAGTCGAAGGCGTCGGAGAGTTGTTCGGCCGGTTGCCGGGTCAGAATAGAGCCGTCTTGTGTGGAGTGGATGGTCGCGTGTTTCGAGGCATCGATGATGGCGATCAGATACCCGTCGTCGGAGAACTTCACGGCGTCGAGGTCGGGGCGACTGTACTCCCACAGAAGCCGCTCGCCGTTTTCGCTGGTGTCGTAGACCTGGATCTGGTCGGGCGGGTCGATCTGTGCGGCCAACTGTGATTTTCGATGGGCGTATCTCTTTGCCGGGCGGGTCGATTCCGCCGTGTCTTCCGGTTCAGTGGAGGGTCGCCGTGGGGTATGAGAGCTGGTCGCGTCCGACAATGTCTGAGAGGTCAGCGTCGATCTCGGGGTGCGTGCCGCCGACCATTGCCTGGCTATCGTCGTCAGTTGATCTGCCACCGAGCGCATGGTGCCGGGCCGGTCCGCGGGATCCTTGGCCAGCATAGACGCGATGAGATTACTCAAGTCGTCGGGGGGCCTGAAGTGGCCGCCCATGATCTGACCCAGATACGGCGGCGTTTCGTTGAGGTGCTGGTTCATCAGGGCGATCGGTTCCGATGCCTCGAAGGGCGGTTTGCCGGCCAGAAGGTGAAACAGGATGCCGCCGAGGGCGTAGATGTCGCTGCGGGCGTCCGTCGGCCCGTTGTCGAACTGTTCGGGGCTGGCGTACCGGGGCGTGCCGACGAAATCCGCTGTGATCGCGGCGTCGTCACTGGCTCGGGCCGTGCCGAAGTCCAGGACGTACACAAACTCCCTCTCCTCCGTGCTTGCCTCCAAAATGATGTTGGCCGGTTTCAGATCCCGATGGATGATCCCCTGGCGGTGGACCTCAAAACACGCCTCGGCGATCTGGATCGTGATGGGGAGGGCCCGCGAAGGGGGAAGGTGGCCCAGTTCGTCGAGTTCGCTCTGCAGTGTCGGGCCCTCGGCGAGTTCCATGACCAGGGCGACTCGCCGGGGATCGATGCTCACGAAGTCGACCAGATGCAGTACATGCGGTGAGTTTACGCGCGCCAGGGCCTGGGCCTCGCGCTGGACGCGCTGCTTGAGTGCGTCGGGAGAGACCTCGATGGAGCTGTTCCAGATGTCGATGATCTTGACGGCTCGGTACGTCCCGTCCTCTCCGTCGACCCGGGCCCGAAAGACTTCGGCGTTGCCCCCCTGTCCAAGGCGCGACTCCAGGATATACTTGCCGCCGATGAGCGTCTCGTCCGGGTCCGGTTGTGTTGAGTGGTCCGACATTGGGTCCCGACCCTAAAGCTCAGGTGGTTGCTTGAGGGTGATCGTGTAACGGAGTTGGCGGACGTTGTCATCAAAGGCCGGAGAGATCGTGACCTCCAGGGGGCCGAGCCGCTGGGCGAGGATCCCGGCGTCGAGGGGCTCGAGCAGGTCGGGATCGAAGGCCGTCAGGGCCGACGTGAAGGTCGTCGGTTCCAGCCGTGCATAAAAGAGTCGCCCTGCGTTTGTGCCCGAGCCGCCAACGCTGTCGATCTCGCGCTGGGCGGTCTCTTTGTCCAGACCACTCATCAACATGATGTATGGCTTCGGACCCTCGATTTGCGCGTAGTACATCAGCCGGTTCGGCAAGTATTCGCCGAGGTCGGGAACCAGCTCGAGCGTCCCTTCGCTGAGATCCGGAAGAGGCGCTTCGTCGTCTTCGGCCGACTCTTCTTTACCGGTCGGCTTAATGAGGTCGGCGACGATCGGTCGCATCGATTCAAGGATGGCCCGACGCTGCTTCAGGTCGGTCTCCGGGTCGATGCTGAGCAGGGCCACGAGCTTCGGATCCAGTCGCAGGGCTCCCGGCTCGGCCCCGGCGGTGGCGATCTCGACGCGTTCGAGTTGGCCGCGCATCTCGTACAGCGTGTCGGTGGCCTCGGGAAGGAGCTTGGTCAGCTCGGGCTCCACGTTCACCAGAAAAAGGGCGAAATTCCGAGGGGCCAGAAGCCCGGACATCATCGGGACCAGGTCGCTGCCGGAGTTTTGTCCTACCAGTGCCTTCGGGTCGTCGAGCATCAACCAGTCTCGCCAGAGGTCGTCAAAGAGCGGCGGCAGTGCCATCGAGAGGGCGAACCCCCGGTCCTCGACGTCGAGCCCTGCGCCGCGAGTCTCTGCGCGGGGCCGCGGGCCGGCATCGGCGCCAAAGACGGTCATCGACAGCGAAAAGATCTGATCGCCGGGCCCCTCGGGTACGTTTCCCTGGAGCTGATAGCTGACGCCCGACAACTGCCGGCCGGTCTCCTCCCAGGCCCGAGCCAGTTTGCCAATCCGTGAGAAGCCGCGCACCAACATGTCGTCGCGTTTCTGGACTCCAGCGTTCCTAAGGGTCTCGAGGATCTTTTTGTAGCCGTTCAGCCGCACGTTGCGTGCGCCGGTGGCCTGGTCGGCCGACAGGGTCAACATGCCCTCCGGGTCCGGCCTCGGGGCGGCGGGTCGGCCGGGGCCATGGGTGTCGGTCAGATTTCCGATCGCCTCCGCCAGCGCTCGTCGCGCCTCGGGTTCGTCTTCGTCGACGGCTGTGGGACGCGTGCTGAAGGGCCGGAACAGGACGTCAACGGTAGCGTGCGTGGCGTGGACGTTGAGTTCGAGGGCCGGCCACTGGCTTCCCGGGTCGACGTAGGTCCGCGAGATCGGCAGGGACGGATCCTCGACCGGCTCGTCTCGCTTGGCGCGGTCGGCCCGGGCGCCATCGGGTGCGGTATAGTCGAGCGCGTCGACCATCCGTTCGAATCGGTGGATGAAGTCGCGCGGGGTCTGCAGTGGAAGCACGAGCCGCAACCCCATGCGGGGATGGATCGATTCGACCGCCTGAAGCACCGACGCATTCAGACCACTGGGAATCGGTCGGTCCCCGGACTCCATGGCCGCCAGGGCCTGGGTGGTACTCTCTCCCGGCTCCAGTTGCAGCTTACGTCGAAGCGTCGACTCGATGGCGTCCAAAAACGTGGCGCCCTGTCCCGATGAGGCCGGATACAGCCCCAGATAGATCGGGCGTTGCAGGTCGAGGCCAAACCGCCTCGGAGCCTCTTCGGACAGGGGATCCATCCCCATTTGACCCTGAAACATCTGCCAGAATTGTTCGAATCGAGTGACGAGACGTTCGCCCCGCTCGCCAAACATGGCGGGTTCGGCGGTAATCCAGTTGCGCAGGGCCCGAGCGCTGGACAGAAATTCGTTCGGGCGGGTCGAAAAGACCAGCGGCGAATCCTTCGGAAGTTCCAGTGCGTCGCCGTGCCAACTGGCGGCACCGGGTTGCGGCGGTGGATCCGGGGTCTGCTCGGCGGCCTGCTCCGTCGACGCTTGCCCGGAGTCGGAGGTCGAAGTCGACGAGGTCGCACAGCCTGCGCTGAATACGAGCGACAGCACCGCGGCGGCGACCAGGGGGACGAACCTGCGGACGCTCCGCAGTGAAGGTGGTTGAGGCGCTTGAACTGGGGGTTTCGGCATGGATCCTTCGGTCGTTGGTTACGTCTGTATATCGGCGCTGGCCCCCTGAACATTCCACTGACCGAGAGTGTTGGCCAGCGGCCAGATGCAAGCCAGCAAAAAAAAGCCCGCCTCCGGCGAGCGGAGGCGGGCTTTCGTTCATCGTCGAGTCAGACCTCTTTGATCAGACGCCTTCGACGGGGAACTCGTAGGACTGGGCCTTCTCAAAGTTGTGATTGACGTTTTCCCAGTCGACGATGTTCCAGAAGTTGTCGACGTACTCGCCGCGGCGGTTCTGGTACTTCAGGTAGTAGGCGTGCTCCCAGACGTCGATGACCAGCAGCGGAATGGCGCTGGCGAACAGCTCGCGCTGGTGGTTTTCGACGGCGATCGTCTGCAGGTGGTCACCACCCGGCTCGTAGACGAGCATGCCCCAGCCGCTGCCCTCGACGGAGCTGGCGGCCGCGGTGAACTGTGCCTTGAAGTTGTCGTAGCTCTCGAAGTCGTGCTCGATCTTCGTCAGGATGTCGCCGTGCGGGTCTTCGTAATCTTCCTGCGGCGTCAGGTTGTTCCAGAAGACGCAGTGGTTGAAGTGGCCGCCGCCGTGAAAGGCGATCAGCCGCTCCAGGCTGCGAATGTCGTCGAAGTTGCCCTCGTTGCGGGCCTTCTGCAGCTTCTCTTCAGCCGAGTTCAGTCCGTCGACGTATCCCTGATGATGCTTGTCGTGGTGCAGCCGCATCGTCTGCTCATCGATGTACGGCTCCAGGGCGTCGTAAGCGTAGGGAAGTTCCGGAAGGGAGTGTTCACCGGCATGGTGCGACATAAGTATCCTCCAATGGTGTAGGTCAGCAAGTACCACCCAGCGGGCAGCATTCGGCCCCGCTGCGAGCGGCGAAGAAGCTAAACGTGGCCCCCGGTCCGTCAAGACAATCAGGTCCGTTCGCCTTCCGTGCGCTTGTAGTATTGAAGAATTGCGATCGCCAACACGGTCAGTGCCACGATCGGCAACGCCACGAATAATGAGACCAGGATATTCTCGGCCATCTCGAACCTCCGCCGCTACGAAAACGGGGACGGGCGAATTTTCAAACGTCTACCCTCATTATAGGCACCGCGGCGAAAAGTCGTAGTGCCTTGTCCAGAGGGCTGGGGCTAGCCGAGATCCTCGAGTAGCGGGCTCGCCTCGCCGGTATAGGTCACCAGCAGGGACTCGCGAGCCCTGGTACAGGCCACGTAGAGGAGGTTTCGTTCGCGCTCGACCAGATCCTGCCGAGCAGCATCGTCAGGTGCATCCTGTAATGTCCACTTCAGCGGTACCTTGCCTTTTTCGCATCCCATGACGATGACGGCTCGAAACTCCAGGCCCTTCGCACGGTGCATCGTCCCGAGTGCCAAGTTATCGGGTCGGCCGCTAATGACGTCCTCTAGCCAGGTGTAGTCGACGTCGATCAACTCGAGGGCGTCGACGGCGCGCTGCTTCAGCGTATGTCTCGTTCGGGCGAAGATGGCGATGTCTTCTGGGGCGAGCCCATCGTCTAGGAGGTCGGAGATGTGTTCAGCCACGCATGTAGATTCGTCGGCTGGGTCCTCGAAACCTTGAACGTTCGGCTCAATACCACTCAGAAGCGAGACTGAATCACGGTCTCCCTTGGTGCCACCGTGTTCCTCCATATCCGGGGGCATCAACTGGTCTGCGAACTGCCGGATCTGCTCGGTCGTACGGTAGTTGACCTTGAGTCGTTTGGATCGTCCCACCACATGGATGCCCACGTCCGACCAGTTGAAATAACGTTTGTACAGCCGTTGGCCGGTGTCACCTGCCAAGAAGAGGTTGTTCTGGTCACCGGTACCCAGTGACTCCAGCAACCTGAGCTCGGCCGGACCGAAGTCCTGCGCCTCGTCGACGACGACATGTTCGAACCCGAGGCTCGGGTCGCGTTCGACCAGCTCCATGCAGTCGTAACAGAGGCTGCTCCAGGTGTGTCGATTCGAGTCACTCAGCTCTCCCAGAACGCGTTCGAAAACGGACCAGAGTCGATATCGTTGTTTGGCGCCGAGAGGGGTGCCACGACCTCGGCGGCTGAAGTCCCGGTAGGTCTCCCAGTCGCGGATGCCCCAGGCGTCGATGACCGCATCCCATTCGTTGTACAGGAATTCGTCGGAATGCTCGTAGTAGCCATCTTGGGCTGCAGCGTTCGACAGAAGATCACGCAGTTCGTCTTCTTTTGCGATATTGAGCCGCCGATTCGAGCCATCGGTCCAGATCGACTTCGCGAGCTTGTGCAGGTGCGTGATGTCGAGACGTTCGCGCCTTGATTCGTCCTCCCCGACCAAGATGTCCATTCCGTGTTCGAGCTGCGAAGCGAGGGTCTTCGAAAAGGTCGTAAAGAGAACCTCGTCGTCGGATTCCTTCAGCATCCGGTTCGCCCAGTGAAGTGCGGCGACCGTCTTGCCGGTACCCGCTCCGCCGGAGACGTACGCCGGGCCGTTGTAGGTCTTTTCGATGGCATCCCGTTGTTCGGGATGCAGGAATACGACCCATCTCTCCCAGGGCCACTTCAGGGCCTGTCTGAGTTGTGCATGGTCGTCGACGATCTGGAACCGACGCTGCGTGTCCGGGTGTTCGAAGGGGTCCTGTTGAACCGCCTTGGTCTGCTGGTCGGGGACTGGCACTGGGTCGCCATCGGCGAGTTTCATCAACCTTTCACTGACCTCTTCGGGTAATTCTTCGACGAGTTTGTAGAGTCCCGTCTCACCGGCGTTCCGAACGGCGTCGAGCCACTCCGGCGGGACACCCAGCTTCAACAGATATTCTTCTTCGTATTGATCCAGAAGAGGGGCCTCCTTCTGGACGTGTTCACGGTGGATGACCTCCTCGGTCCGCTCCTCGATCTTGACGTATTGCAGAGCCCCAGTTTTGTCGTTCTTTACGAGTTTGCGTCGCTCGGCCCAGTCGTAGGCATCGTCGTGGTGGTCGACGTAACAGACGACAAAGGTGTCTCCCTGCTTGTGGACGATGAGCCGCAGGTCGGAGCCCATTCTGGCAGACCAAAAGTGGTCGTCCTTCGCATTGTCGAGGCGATGAAACTGAAAGCCGGGATTGGCGCGGTCCATCTGCAGGTCCATGACCTTTTGTTTGACCCGCTTTTGCTCCGAATTCGTCAGATCGGTGAGGCTGTCGCGAAACGAATCTGCGATGGCAAAGGGCATGATTATCCCCAGTCAGTTCAGTAACGTGCGGATTTGCTCTGCGATGTCGTCGGCCGAATGATCGTCGTCGATTTCGACGACTTCCCCGTCAAAATCGGGCACGTCTCCGCTGGAGGAGACGACGGCAACCGTTGGAGACTGCGATTGCCAAAGGAATATGGCCTTCGCGCCCGAGACTCGCCCGTCTTTTTTGAGCCCCTGCAGGCATTCGTCGGGTTCGGGGACGCCGGCTTCTATCAGAGCGTCGGCCAGGGCGTGCCATTCGTCCCCGACGATCTCCTTGATAAACTCCCATCCGTCTGATTGCTCTTCATTCGATTCAGCCTGATTCGGTGCAGCGGACTCTGACGCGCTCGCTTGGGTCTCTTCGACGCGGTCGACCGCGTCATCATACCAGGAGTGGTCGTCCTGGATCTCCTCGGCCACCTGGGTCCGGCTGAGAGTGTAGGCGAGTTGCACGAGGTGGTTCTCCAACTCTTCGGCACTTCCCATCACCGACTTCGGTATTTCTACCTTGTCGTAGTTGGCCTGCCCGAGTTGGTAACGCCTGGCTTGTTCGTCGGAGTCCTCGGTTTTGCCCAGGTAGACACAGACGCCTCGGCCTCCCTGACTGGAGAACACGAAGTCCGGCTCCGTAGATCCTTGACCGCCGGGAATCTCGATGCTCCGGTCGGTCTCCGGCTCATCGAATCCGATGGCCGCGAAAATGGCCGATAGAAGTTCGGCCGAAGACGCAGGGTCCACCGACACCGCATCCTCGTTGGGGAGCACGGCCTCGATATCTTCGGCGTCGTGGACGCCGTTGCCCCATTTGCGGAGACGTTTCCGCGCCTCGTGACGATCCAGGTGGCGGTGATAGTGCATGTTGCGGAAGGTCATCAGGCAATCGACGCAGACCCGCTCACAGGCCGAAGGGCATTCCTCGACGACGGTCAACGCCTCTTGGATGACCTCGTCCCATCGTTCGATGATCTGGTCGAGCAGGCCAGAGCCGCCCGGCATCGGGTCATAGAGCGCCATGTCGACGGACTCATCCCCGAGGTGACCCAGTGACAGAACTTGCAGGTCTTCGAGCTCCATCTCCAGGACTCGCGATGCCCCGTGACGAAGCGCCTCCATGACACTGTAGCCTTCGTCTCGACTTGGGCAGTCGGGTAACGTCAGTGTGTCGGCGATGATATTGGCGAAGAACCCAATTCTGCCGGGCTCATGCCCGCAGTGTTCGCGATGCCATTCGTCGAAGTTGTCGAGTTGCGTATCGCTGGCGAACGGAGACCGGCTGCCTCCGCAGACGCGACAGACCGGATAACCGAGTTCCCCGTTGTTCACGAGCGACGACGGGCCGACGTTGACCAGCCGAAGCCGTACGGCATCGCGCAATTCCAGCGGTCGCGGACCCCACTGCCATCGAGTGCCCTCGCCGTGACGTTCCATTTCGTAACCGTAGACCGCCGACGGCAGTTGGAACCGGAAATCCTCTTCGTCTGAGATCGTTGACGAGTGGGGGAGTTCCACATCACAAACCGGCACGGCGTCGAGGCTCTGCTCCGCGAGTTGTTGGGCGGACGTCGTACCGTCGTCGTGTTCCGCCACCGCTTCGTTGTTCACATCGACTCGGAAGGCCGTCGGATCCTCGGCTTGAAGCTGGAAGTAACGCGGTGCGTAGCGATTTCCATTTGCGTAGATCAGGTTGCCCGGAATGAACTCTCGAACCGCAAGAGATCGCGGCCTGCGAACGGTCCAGTCGCGGTCGGCGCCTCCCGACTGTGACGCCAGATGGTGAGCCGTCACTCCACCCGTATCGAGACCGTATCCCGGCAGGTATCCCTCGGCGGCCAGGACGGAATAGGTGTAAGTGTCGTCGTAGCCCTCGGCTCCGTTTCGGTCGCCGGCTTGGCCTTTCAGTCGGTTGATGAGGCGCCGGCATCTCTCTTTGAGTTTTTGCTGGTGCCGCTCGAGGGTTCCCTTTTCCTCGATGACCTTGTTGAGTCGGAGGATTTGGCGGTGCGCCCAGTCCAGCCGACTCTTCAGGCGATCGATGACTTCGCGCAGGGCCGGCGTCATACCGTCGATGTAAGCTTCGATCTTTTTCTCGGTCACCACTCCCTGGGCCTTCTCCGGCCAATTCTGCCGGAACGACTCCGCGATGTGGTCGACCAGTCGATCTCGGTGGTCTTCGATCAGCTCCGAGAGCCCCTCCAGCGAAAAGGGTTCCTGTCTGATGTTCCCGGAACCCGGTTCGAAGAGGTAATTCTTGACGCGGGTCGGAAAGTGGTGGCCCAGGATGCTTCGGATGCGTTGACGTTCATTGTCTTTCAGGTCGTCGGCGTGCCGAGCCATACGGTAGAGTAGTCCGATCACCGTCGCGTGGACGTGTTTGCGGACCATTACCTCGTTTTTGAGGTTGAAGCTCGGCGGCTCGATGGCGCCGTCGAGCATCTTCAGCGGCTCGTCGAAGTAGGCGCGGTCGTGGGTGACGGGCCGTGCGTAGGTGATATTGACCGCCATCCGGTGGCGTCGGCCCGCTCGTCCAACCCGCTGCCAGTAATTGGCCGGCAGGGGCGGCATGTTCCGCATGAGGACGGAGTCCAGGGACCCGATATCGACCCCCAACTCGAGTGTAGGTGTACTCACCAGTGTGTTGACCGAATTCGACGTGCCCTTGAAGGCCGCTTCCAACTCCTCCCGCCTGTCGTTGGGCACCTGCGCCGAGTGTTCCCGAGGACGAACCATTGAGAAACGCTCGTCCAGGAGCATGAGGTTGTAGTCATCTTCGGGCTCGGACCGCTCCTTCAGCCTCCCATCGCATTGCCAGCCGGGGCAGCTCATCTGGGGCGTGCGCCGTGGGAATGCCCGCCGACACTGTGGACAGGCATACAGGCCCTCGTGCGGTGTCAGTCGCAGGCTGTCGGCGTCGATCTGATAGACCCCCTGACAACCCCGCATGGCGTCACCGCTCGGCCAACGGAAGGTAACCTCTTTGAGAAGTCGGAGGTCGTCGGTCAGGACCTCCCACAGACCATCCCAGAATTCCTCTACCTGGTCGCCCGCCAGGCCCCACTTTTTGACCAACTCCGTCGCCAGGGTCTGATGGCCGGTCGAGCTGATGATCTGGCGGACGCGATTTTTGTCGTCGCCGCCATCGCGGGAAAACTTCAGTCCTGAAGGACTGCCCTTTAACTCGGGGATGTAGCCGTGTTGGACCTCCTTGGTGTCTTCCCCGAGATGTTTCGAGAAGATGCGGTGGTCGTGGTCGTAAATGATGTTTGCCCGCCGGGTCAGGTCGAGCCAGGTTGCCACTCCCTCCTCGAGGCGTGACGCCGATGTCTGAAACCGCGAGGCCCACTCGTCGAAGAACGGATGACCCTCGAGGTCCGAGTAGTCCACGCGGATCCGTCCCCAGGATTCGAGTCCCAGGCGCTGTCGGACGCTCGTCGTGACCTCTCGCAGTACCTGAATGCGCAGGTACTTCTTGCGCTCCTTATCGTGCTGTGTTCCGGAGCGTTCCGGCCGGGCGTTTCGCCATACCTCCGGGGCCAGCGCGCGGGAGAGGGCGGAGTCGGAGTCGAGCTCCTGGTCGAGTTTGTAGGTCAAGTCGCCGACCGAGATGCCGTCGTCCTTAATGCGTTCGTACATCAGTGAGCGGAGCCGGAAGCGGCGAGCATGGTCCTTCATCCAACCCGCCTGGAAGGCCGCGTCCTGACGGTTGTCGGTGAAAACGAGGAGCCGTTCGCGTTCGGCGTGCTGGAGCATACTCTGGGCCAGCACATGGACATCCGCGACGGTAACGGCTCGAACGGGACGTGCCGGTTCACGGTAGTCGCCGTGTACGGTCCGACCGGTCGCCCGGCAGGCCACACACGAAGTCAGCTTGCCGGGGCGGTCCTCCTTTTGCTCCACCGCAAAGAGCTGGATCAGGTTCTTGTCGTAATGGCATTCACCGCAGCGCCGCGCGCCGCGGCTGTGCAGCGAGCCACACCGTCTACAGGCGTAGACCTTCGAGAGTTTGTTGTGCTCCAGAGTCGGGTCATCCTCCGGGTCGTCGGATTCGGCGAATGCCAGACTATCGAGCAGCACGACTCGCGCGCCGTCGGCGGGGGCCGTCGTCTCCCACAGACGTCGCGGTCCATCGGCCTGGCCGCCGCCGGGTTCGTCGCCGGTGTAATCGAAGTTGGCCACGAAGTGTGGAAAGTAGTGCTGGCCGCAGGTGGTACAGGTCGTGACCTCGAAGCGGAATCCGTCCTCCTCGGCTTTGGAGGCGTCCTCGGCGGAGAGCCACAGATTGGGGTCCGGAGCTCCGTGGCCGGGCTCATTACCCGTGAAAGTCACGACTGCGCCATCGACCCCGCGAAGAAAGCCGTGGACCACCGGTCGCAACAGGGGCCGGTCCGCCCGACGGGCCGCAGCACCCAGAGCCATCCAGGTCAGGATCTCTGCAGGATGCACGTCACGACCAAAGTGATCCGACAGCTCGTCGGCGAGTTCGTCGAGCGGTTTCGGCGAATCCAGGTATTGGGCGATCTGAAAGATGACCTCGTTCGATGACAGTATATCGTAGAGGTCTTCACGCCAGTTGGAGGTGTCGACGGGCTTGTCCGTGATGGCCCGTACGCGGGACGACAGGTCCTCCAACGCCTGTGCCCGTTCTTGCGAGTTCACCGTTCGAGATTGCCCGGGAACGGGTTCGTCGTCGAGGCGGCGTAGCTTCGACAGGATCTTGTCCAACCGCGTGAGCGGGTTTCCGTCGATGGGCGGAGGTACGTACCGGTCCTCTTGCCACGTCTGATCGGCGTATTCCTCGGAGACGAAGCAGACTTCGTCCGATTGCACGCCAAAGAGACGCGACATGAACTCCTGTGCATCCTCCTCGCCTTCGTCGGGGTCCGCGATCGTCGCCGATGTTGCGATGCAGGTCGTATCTTGTGGTCCCTGTTCGCAGTACGACCGCAGGCGGCGCACGAGACATGCCGTCTCTCCACCCATGGCACCGCGAAACGTATGGGCCTCATCGAGGACCAGGTAGTCGAGCCGCGCGTTATCGAAGAGCTCGACGTCCCGCTGGCGGGTCAAAAGGAGCTCCAACTGCTTGACGTTGGTCAGGAGAATGCGCGGTTGCTCCCCTGCACGCCGCATCTCCTCTCGCGAGATTCTCTCCTCCGCGGGAAAAATCGTCTTCTCGCTCGCCGACCGCTCCACCGCATTCAGATAGTCGCGACGATTCGAGCCCTCCGGAAGTCGTTCACCCTCGACGTCGGCCGCGGCTTCGGGGGTCTTACCTACATACAGCCCAAACGAAATGCCGGTTCCGGCCAACATCTCCCGGACCCGTTCGAGCTGATCCTGCGCCAGCGCGTTCATCGGATAGACGAGCACGGCCGTGATGCCCGCCTGGGCACCCTCGTCGCGCAGGCCCAGGCAGTGACTGATAATGGGGTAGAGAAAGGTCTCGGTCTTGCCCGACCCCGTTCCGGTCGAGACCAGAGTAGGGCGCCCCTCGTCTACCGCACGGATGGCCCGATCTTGGTGGGCATAGACCCGTTCAAAGGGAATCCGTTCTGCGAGTTCGGGATGGAGGAGCCCACTTTCCCGGAGGGCGTCGACCGACTCGCCGCGCTGAAAGAGGCGGCTGAGACTCACGTAGGGCCCCTTCATCAGTGGCGTCTTGCGCGTCTCCTCCATGCTGAGCAGCTCGCGCATCTGCTCGTTTAGCCGAGGATCGGCAAAATTATGGGTGGTGTTCTGGTAGCGCAGGAAGTCGCGCGTGACCTTCTCGGTGTACGAAATCGGATTGAGCATGGAGCCCCAAGCACGATGTGCAAGTCGAAGACAATGGGCGTCGGAGAAATACTAAGCGACCGCCCCCGCTGGCGTCGACCCTTGCGGCCCGGCTTCGGATTTAGTGCGTCTTGAGTTTTGGTTGAGTTATACTGAACGGACGTTTACCATCAACCGTGAGTGGTTCACTTTGACAGGGGCAAAGTGCGTATTTCTGATTAGGACTGATGCCGCATGACACGAGACTGGAGGCCACTGAAAATCTTCAGAAAACCCGACGGCGGAGAGGTCCTGTTCACGCAGCATCGCCGCTCACGGGAGTTGAGAAAGGAGCCGTTTCCGCTCCTCGACCAGTTTCCCGACGTGTCGAAAGGAGATTTGCCGCTCTATCGAGAGAATCCGAAGTACTTGGAGTTCTACTCTCAGGAATCGTCCGCGTTCGTCGCCAGGAATCCCCAGGTTGGCGATGTGGTAAACGTCCGCGACCTACAGATGGGCGAGTGTGTCGCTCAGAGTTCACTCTCGGGAGACAAATTCCTCGTCGAGCTTCGGTCCGGCGGACGGAAGGAGATAAGTGCGGAAGAGCTGGTCGTGGTTCACCACAACATAGAGGGGATGGACAGGGACGATCCAGAAGGTCTTCTGGAGGAGTGCACCCGAAACTACCTGACAATGGAGGAGTTGAAGTACGGTGAGCAAGTACGACACCTAGAGGCACAAGACTGGGTCCTCGACCGGCCCCTTGGGGCGCAGTTTGGCCTTGATTTTATCCGGGAAGTTCACCTGAAGCTCTTTGGCGACCTATTCAACTGGGCCGGGGAGTACCGTACCCGCAAGTTGTGGGTAGGCTCGGAGAACTTCCCCACAACTCCCCCTCGATTCATTGAGGCAAAAATGGCGGAGTTTGAAGAGGCCCTGGCCCCAACCCTCAAGTCGCTGGCAAGTCTAGAGTCGGAAAATCGCCGGTTTTGGGTCGAGCTTGCCAAGATTTATCTCGATCTGTGCAAGATCCACCCATTCCGGGACGGAAACGGCAGAGTCTGTCGCCTGCTCCTGACAGGAATCGTAGCGAAACATTGCGACGACCCGGCTCCGGTCGACTGGGGAATGCTAAAACGGGCAAGCAATCAGACTGACCGGGCTTTCACGAAAGCTAGGCGGGAAGACTCGCTTACGCCGTTAGCAAGGTTGATCTATCGGGCATATCGCCGGTCGGCCGAAAGAATTTTTGGAGAGGAGTTCGGAAAGAGACCGAGATGGGATTCAATCGAGGGTTCTAGTTCTCTTGGGGTGAGGAACGCCTTTTGGAAGACGTGAGGGGGCTACAGGTCTCGGGAATCTGTGTTCCCTCAATTGCGTCCGAACCTCGAACTGAAGAGCGGAGGCGGCGGTCGACTTCATCTTCGCGCCCCGGTGCGGCTGCGTAGAGCCGATCTCGAAGGGTTTTGGGCTTTTTGGAGTGGGATTCGCTCATAGATACCACCTTCTCCTCAAGTGCCGTGGGTAGCACGGTTATGCTAACTGACACATTACACACTGTATACGCTGCAGCAACATCAAAAAGTGTCAGCTACGAGGATTGGGAGCGAATTGTTTTGGCTGAGATCGCTGGCGATGAGTGAACGAACTGGCAACGAATGGTCGAAGTGCTTTCAGAGCTTCGCGCGAAGGGCTGGTATGACGCTCCGGAACACATTTGGGTACGTACGTCCGTCGAATCCGGTCGCGGTGACAATCGAATTGACGAGATTCGTGAAGTGCCGGCTGTAGTTCGTTTCCTGAGCTGCGAACCGCTGCTCGGGTCGGGCGGAAGGAGAAACGTCGGAGGAGTTTCCGGAAATGTGTCGTGCGGACCATCTGGAGCCAGCTGGGGAATGAGCCGAAGAGCCGAGTCAAAGGAGGGCAAATGAAGAAAAAAGACGAAGTCAGACGCATAGAAATCGCAGAGGACTTCTACATTCTAGCAATCTCTGGATCGGCTCGGGGTGATGACCAGATGCGAAAGCAGGCGGCAGAATCGATGAAGCGCGTTAGGGAACGCGATTCCCGGAACGATGAGCAGGACGGTGGCGAGTGAACCTGCCACAAAGAGTAATTCTTTAGAGAGGTTTTAATTCACGGTCTGAGAAAATGCAGGCTCGGTCATCGTTCGATGAGCGCTGTTTGGTGGTGTACCTGCGCCTTCGGGCTATTTGTCGACTATCGTTACGCCTGATACTTTTGGGCGCATCTTCTGCGCTCCCACTACTTGGGGGAGCGTTGACCAGACTGCCGTCCTCCGCGTGGTCGGCAAATGGGCGTTGTATCGCGGTAAACCTTCCTCATTCGAACGGGCCGCGCAAATTACCAAGCCGACAATGAAGAATACCATGATTCGAATACTGTGTACCGGAGACATTCACCTTGGTCGCCGCCCCACGCGTATTCCGGCAAGCTCCTCCGAGACGACGGTTGAGCACATCTGGGAACAGATGGTCGACTACGCGGTTAATCAGGATGTCGATGCGGTGGTTCTGACCGGCGATGTCGTCGATCAGGAGAACAAGTTCTATGAGTCCTTCGGGCCACTTCAGCGAGGACTACAGGAACTGGCGAGCAACGACATCGATACCTTCGCCGTTTCTGGGAATCACGACTGGGACGTGTTGCCGGAGCTGGTCGATACCCTGGACACTGAGCGCTTTCATCTTCTCGGACGCGGCGGCCGGTGGGAGTCCGCGACACTGGAACGGGACGGCGAGCCGTTGGTTCGGTTCCTCGGCTGGTCTTATCCCGAACGTCACGTCCGCTGGTCGCCGCTCGAGTCCTTCGAAACACCAATAAACGATGGCGTTCCGGTCTTCGGGGTTATCCATGCTGATTTGGACGCCCACGACAGTCGTTATGCCCCAGTTTCGACGGCCGAATTGCGCGGCACGGCCGTCGACGGATGGTTGCTTGGGCATATTCACGGCCCGACCAAATTCGACTTGGGTGGGAGCCTTGGGCTATATCCTGGCTCGCCGCAGCCGTTGGACCCTGGCGAGCCCGGCGCTCACGGCCCGTGGCTAGTTGAGGTGACAGACGGTGGCCAACTGCAGGCTCGTCAACTTCCACAAGCGACAGTTCGCTACGAGGAAATCGAACTTAAAGTCGGCGACATCGATGCTGGCGGGCAGTTTCGCAGTGCTGTTACCGACCGAGTTCAGGAAGCCCTGAAAAAACACGGGCAGGAATCAGAGAGCCTGCGTCGGGCCGTTTATCGCATCCGGTGTACTGGACGCACGTCTCTACGGCGTGAATTTGAAGCGCAACGCGCAAGCATCATCTCCAACCTGAAAATACCGTTTGATGACCGCACGGCAACGATTGACCGTATCGACTTCGATACCCGGCCGGAGCGGAACCTCGAGGAACTCGCCAAGGGTAGTGATCCACCAGCAGTGCTTGCCGGACTTCTTGTAGACCTCCAGAAGGGGACCTTGGACGAGGAAGCGAGAGAACTGCTTATGGCCACTAAACAGTCCATGGACGATGCCAGTCAGACGAATGCCTACGCACCGCTTCGACGGTCCTCTGAAGCCGGGGGTTTACCGGATAACGAGGACATTCGCGAAATCCTCTTTCAGCAGGGGATGATCTTGCTGGAAACTCTGATGGCTCAAACCAAAGAAGAGGAGCAATCATGACGGATGAGAGCCTCACATTCCAGTCTCTTAAAATCCAGAGGATGCACGGCTTTCGTCCGCCCCATGCCGGTCTGCACGTGGACGAGCTTTCACAGGGTATCAACGTCATTCACGGCCCAAATGCATCGGGGAAGTCGACGCTTGCTCGCGCCGTTCATCATTTGATCTGGCCCGACGATATTGATGCGACCGACGTAGATATCACGGGTTCGTTTGGGATGGACTCAGCAGATTGGACCATCAGAATCGATGCCGGACATGTAACCCGTCGATCCGACGGCGCCGACGCCTCGAACCACGCTCTCCCTCCGGAGGATCACAGCGACCGATACCACCTGTATCTCCATGAGCTGCTTCAGACCACCAACGAAGACTTCGCTCGGACCATCTTGGCGGAGGCCCGCGGAGGGTACGACGTGGCAAAGGCCGCCAGACAGTCCGGGTTCGTGGACAAAGACATCAGAAAGGGACAGACGACCAAACGGGTCAAGAAAAAAGAAAAAAAGGTCGAGACTGCAGAAGCCCAAAAGAAGGAGTTGAAAAAAGAGGAGGACCAACTTGCGGAGCTGCGCAATGAACTGGACGATGCGCGGGAGGCCGAATCGAAGGTCAGCCTTGTCAAGCAGGCGATCACGTACGCCAAAAGCCGAAATGAGCTATCTGAAGCAAAGCGCCAGCTTGATGACTTTCCGGAGGTAATGGAGGAGGTCGAAGGAGACGAGTCTGAAGACCTCAAAGACCTACAGAATCGAATTTCGAAGGCGAAGCAGAGAAAACAAGACGCCCAGAAGGAAATAAGGAAGACCGAGGCCGCCCTCCAGAAAAACGTGATACCGGAACAGGGTCTGCCCGACGGGCTTCTGGACGAGGTGTCGGACAGAGTCGAGAACCTCAAGGGGATTGAACGTAAGATCGAAGGCGCCGAGGAGGACCTCCAAGCAGCACGCAACCAGGCGACGCGCGAATGGAATCGAATCCAAGGGACCGTCGATCAGCAAGCCGCTGCTTCCTTAGACGTCTCGGACGTCGGAGATTTGGCTGATCTCGTCAAAAAGTTCGAAGATATTCGGGCAAAACGGAAGTACCTGAAACATATCAAACGTCTCTTCGGAGGCTCCGAAGCCCCGGAGCAACCGTCGCCCCGGGAGCTTCGAGACGGCATTAGGCAGCTTCAACGATGGTTGACTGCGAAGCCCGACGAGACGGACCCATCCCGCTCTAAGGGTACGGTTCTGTGGCTCATAGTTTCAGCGGGCGTATCGTTCGTCATAGTCACCACTATTCTCGCCGCGACTATTCATCTGGCCTGGCTGACCCTCCTGCTATTGGCGGCTGTCCCATTCATTGCTGCCTACTTGCTGAGTCAACGGGACAATACCGATAAAACCGACAGAGATGCCGATCGGTATCGCCGAGAATTTGAAAAGCTCGCGCTGCCGGAACCGGACTCATGGGATGAAGCGTTTGTTGAAAAATACGTGGACTCACTGACCGATCGATGGGCAGAGAGTAAACTTAAGGCGATTAAATCGGACGAGTGGGAGAGTCACGAAGATGAAATGGGGGAAGTCGAGTCCGACTTCGAGGAACTCGTAGACAAGCGAGATGGATTCGCTGCTTCTCTCGGTGTTGCCCCGGAAGCTGGCGAGTCTCAGCTCCATGTATTTGTCGAACGACTTCGGCAGTGGCAGGACGCCCGCTCCGAAGTCTCTCGATGTGAGAGGGTCTTGGAGTGTAAACAAGAACGTCGGGACGATCTGCTGGCAAAGTTGGGAGAAAAGGTCGGGTCATTCGGATTCGGCGAGCCAACTGACAGTTCCCAAGCCTCCGGCCAGCTCGAAAGTCTGAAGGATGCTCTCGAAGCACATCGGGAGACACGTCAAAATTTGACTGGTGCGCGAAAGGAACTTCAGAAGGCCAACTCCGAGCTCGACGATGCAAGGTCTGAGCGAGACAAGTTGTTTCGCACCCTCAAACTTGAGCCCGGCGACGAGGCCAAGCTGCACGAACTCTGTTCAAATCATGAGAAATTCGAGGAAGCCGAAGACGAGGTTGACCACGCGAAGCGGGCTGCTGAACGGGAGCAGGAGAAAGTCGAAAGAATGGAGGATTTCTACGAAGGGCTGCTCGAAAAGAGTATCGACGAGCTTGAAAACAGGCTCGAAGCTCTCGAGAGAGAAGCGGGGAAGGTTGACGACATACGTGAGAAGGTCACGGCCATCGAAACGCGCATCGAAGACGCGAAAAAATCCCATGACATCGAGAACGCGCGAGCTGAATACCGAGAGGCCCTCGTCGAACTGGAGAAGGAACGCCGGGACGATTACGAGCGAATTGCCGGGTATCAGCTAGCCGAGTTTCTTCGCACACAGACCCGTGATGCTCAATTGCCTCGGGTCTTTGAGCGCGCCAGGGAGCTATTCGCCGAAATTACACGCGGTCGCTACCGGCTTGAACTCGGGGACGGCGACGAACCGGAGTTTCGAGCTTGGGATGAGGTGCTCGAGCGTGAATTCGAGTTAAACACACTTTCCAGCGGAACGCGTGTTCAATTGCTGTTGGCCGTACGGATCGCCTTTTTGAATACCCAGGAAGACGGATGCCGACTTCCACTCGTGCTGGATGAAACCCTAGCAAACAGCGATGACGAGCGGGCACGTGCGATCATCGAGGCGATCGAAACCATCGCCCGAAAGCGGCAGGTCTTCTATCTGACCGCGCAGAAAGACGAGGTCGCGCAGTGGCACGAATACCTCGATTCGACCGATGTCTCGCACCGAATCCTTCGTCTGGGGGATACGGACGAAGATGGCGGTCAGGCGAGTGCTTGGACGGAAGATTTGCCAGAGATTGTCCCCTCGTACGTCGGGTCAGTCACGGAGCCGGTCGATTCTATGTCTCACGCCGAGTATGGCAGTGAACTAGATGTGCCGGACTGGACTCCCAGAATGAGTCTCGGCGCTATTCACCTGTGGTATCTCATCGAGGATAATCGGCAGCTTTTCCGCACACTGGACGCCGGAGTGACTCAGTGGGGGCAGCTTCGAGGACTCGCGGAATATGAAAGTCTTTCTGCAATCGACCTATCCCCCCGAAAATTCCAAGTCTTTCGTGCCCGTGCGACTGCCCTCAACGCATTTGCAGAGGGGTGGCGGGTCGGTCGTGGAAAGCGCGTCGATCGACAGGCCCTGAAAGACTCCGGTGCCGTCAGTGACACATTTATCGACCGGGTTGCCGAGCTGTCCAAACAATTCGACGGCGACGCCTCCGTCATCGTCGGGGCCCTCAGAAATGGTGAGGTTGATCGCTTTCGCACCAACAAGACGGAGGAGCTCAAAGAATACTTTCTCGAGCAAGGCTATATGGATGAAACGGACAGTTTAACGAAAGAGAGGCTTTGGCAGCGAGTCCTCACGGCCGCCAGCGGAGACATTGAGAAAGGTATCGTCGACGTTGACGACCTCGCCAGACTCTTTGAACGCGTGTCAGGGGTTCGACCTCCCCATGAGGTTTCTGCTGATGAAGAGGCCACGGCCGAAACATCGGTCTAAAGCTCAGCCGGACCCGTGGCCGCTAATAGAAAATAATCGAGGTCTCATTTGAACTTGAATCGCTGGAACGAGAATGGACCTGGACTGGCTTGAGGATCTAAAGACCGGGAATCGGGACGACAGCGAACTGGAGGCGACGCTTCGAGAGAAGTCCCTCCAGGTCAACACCAAGCTCGATGGACTTCTAGGTGCAGACGAGGATGAAGCTTCGAGTTTGGTTAGAGGGAACGAAGGTGAACCTGTTCGCTCCCTTCTATTGCTGGCCCATGCGGGAGACGGCAAATCGCACTTCTTCGGCCAGCTAGAAGCGGCCGCCACGCGGTGTGACCGTGAGGTCATTCGCTTCGATCCGGAAAAAGAGAACCAGCTCGGGCAGCGCGGTCTGCACCTCTTGAATGACCCGAGTCTCACGGCCGAAGACGAGGTAGTTCGCTTTCTCGAGGAGGCATTTTGCGAATGTAGCCGGGAAAACGGAGGATCAAGCGCTGAACAGCAGAGAGCGAGTTATGTCATCGGCGTAAACCGAGGCAAATTTCGTGAGCTGGTGCCGAAAGTTGAAGGCCAGGCGGCGCGACAATGGCTCGAAAATGCACTCCAATTCGAAGATGAGGCCCATTTTGTCGATGAAGAGGGCCGTCTAGCGGTTCCACTTGACCGAAGAGTCCTGGTCTCGGGCCCTGCGAACTCACAGGACGAATTTCGACAAGCACCTGTCTGGAAGCTTGCCTCACGTGTATTCAACGCGCTGAACTCCGAGATCCGGAAGTCTGGAGATGTTGATTCCGTATCAGCCCAAGAATGGGCGGACCGTGTCTCCGTGGTACTGTCGCTGGTCGAGGCCTGCGGACACCACGTGACATTCAGGGAAGGCATGGCGTTGGCAGGGGCCGTTGCGGAGGCGTTGATCGATGGCGACTCTCAGGCGCTCAGCGTCCTCTTTCAGGACGGGGACCCGGTTCCAGCCCTCAGCAACATCGTCCAGTACCTGCGCCGCATGGATCCCGCTCGCGTCGCAGTTCCCTGGGAGGATGGCGAATTTCAGATCGCCTCGAAGCGAGATGAAGTTATCCGACGGCGCGCCATTAAGGAGCTCGTCGATCTCTTCGTCGGACGCTCCGAAACAGTCGACCGACCGCTTCCTTTCCGCTCCGGAGGCGATTTCCTGCAGCTCTGCCGAGACCTCGGAGAGACGGCTCAATCGATTGTCGAGATCAAACGAGGGCTCAAAGACCTGCCTGGGGAAACAGTCCCTGACAGTGCGCATTCGGCTATCAAGGCGAGCGTGGGTAAACTGGAAGAAGGGGCTGAAATGGAGAATGTCCCCGACTGGCTTTTTAGGGGGCTCGCCCAGTTTGCCTGGGGTGCTCAGCGTGTGCCGGGCAGCGACGAGGTCATTCCTCTGACCAGTCCCATTCAACCGGGTACCCGTGGCGGAGTCGACGGCTGGCGTGTTCTTAGAAGTGCCGTGAGTCGAGATCAGGCACGGTTTCAGCCGACGACAACTGACTTCGGCCCTTATGTGGAGCGCGGGTTGATCCTGCCTCGGCTTAAACTGAAGGGCCCGTCCGGGCTCAGTGACTCGCCGACGCTGGTCCTTGACCTAGAGCTATTCGAGAACCTGACCCGAATCGGAGAAGGGACCGGTGCAAACGCCTCGCTCGGGAGTCGAGAGGGTCAGGTTAATACCTGGCTGGACGGAACGGTGGCCGAATGGAAGGAACGTCTCATGGAGCCGCTAGACGGACTTGTGACCTTTGAGACGATTCTGGGTGAGGATACCAACGACCCGGTGACGTTGCGTCCCCCTACCGAAGGTCCTTCGAACGTAATCCGGGACAGGAACCGCGATGATGACGTATCCGTTCTGGGAACACTCAAATCTCTCTGGCCTGAGTCCGGCTCCGGCATCACCGATGCGACCATTGCCGCTACCCCGGCAGCATGCGCTTCGGCCCTCTTGCAGTGGGCCGGCATGGAGCCGCAACTGGACGAAGTCGAAGAGAAGGGCAGGCACGGTGCGCTGCGGGAGGCCATCGGCGCCGGTTCGGTTCGGGTCCTGCGCCAGAGGACAAATTTCGTGGCGCCGGCTTTTCCATGGTCCGTATGCACCTTGAATGTGGGTGTAAAACACGCCGGGGGGAAAGATCACCTGACTACCTTCGACCACGGCCCCGAGCTCGGAGCGGCGTGCGCAAACGCCCTGGGACTGACCGGGAACCGACGGATGCGGGGCGACTTTCGAAGTTTGTTGCGGGCTACATGGGCCCACGACGAAGAGGCGTTCGACACACATCCGTCATCTTTGCTCGCTCACCAGTGGATGGGAGCAGGTCTCAAAGGCAATCAGCTGGAGGAGTGCCGGGGTCGAGGATCTGAGCCGGAGACCCCACACCGGGCAAATAAAGTCTTGGCGAAGTTACTTTCACAGAATGTGCCGTTTTCAGCGGCGGAACGATGGTGGCTTGTGGGCACTTGGGCGAGCTGGTGGTTAATGCTCACGGGCCTCCGGGAACTCCATGACATGAGGGGCGAAGGGTCACCGGTGATGGTTCCGAAGGTCGGCGGGGAGGGCCAGAAGTACTACTCCGCCATCCATGAACGTTGGTTCGGATTGAACGAGTCAGTTGACTCGCACGGTGAAGAAGCATTGCAAGCCGTGGGACTGGCCAGCGGGTTTCTCACTCCTCCCACGGCCTATACCAGCTTCGACCTGACCATGGACGGAGGAGTCGACGACCTCATCCGCATCCTTGCTTGGTACCACTGCGCGCACGACAGCGATGCAAAGACGGAGCAAACCGTCGAACGTCTCCAGGAGCTCTCGCTAGAATCGGGGTTGTTCGCCCAGAAAGCGGGGGAAGATATTCGTGACCGTCTTCCCCGGAACACCCTGCGAATGGCCGCACCGGTTGCCATCGAATTTGATGAAATCTTCAGAAGAAAACTGGAAACCCTGGGACTTTTGAACGCAGGTTCGGACGGGGCAAGCCTCATTCGCTCCCCTTGGGAGTAATTCTCCGACCACACATCCGCTCTACAGTCGATCATTAATGCCATGAATGACGCCACAGAATCAGTTCAAGATACGCAAAAGTTGGCTCGCAGCAGATTTGCGGGTTGGGAAGCTGGATGGCGCGTATTGGCAGAGCCGACATGGATAGATTGGATATCAAAACGGCAAGCTCCGCCCGGCTCGATGCACGTTTATGTTCCTGCCTTGAACTTCCAGGATTCGACGCAAGAAGCTGCACGCTGCATGGCCACCGCATTCGTCGGGGTCATCAGCAACAGCGATGTCGACGCGTCAAAACTTGAGGGCCTCCTATTCGCCGCGTGTGAACGGGACTGGATGGCATGGAAGTCCGGGGACGGGCTGGTCGCGACCAAAAAACTCGAGGATGAAGAAAGGCGTTCGAAGGGCGGAATCCTACTTGGCGTCGGTGCCATGGCCGGCGACACACTGAATGCTGTCGGCGAAATCGTAGCCGCGCAACTTCCCGAATCTCCAGAGGAATTATTCCGGAGGCGATTCCAGGAGGAGTCGGAGGATGTCGATTCGCTGGCGAGAAAACTGGAGGTAATCGCAAAGGAACGCGAAGCTGATTTGAACAGCATGTTCCGCCATGTGCTCCAATTGACCGATAAAGACTCTCCGGACTGGCTCCGCGAAAGTCCCAAGGAGGCCTGGAATACCTTCGCCAGGGTGATCGGCGGAACCCGAGGCGGAAAGCTCGACCCGGGGGATACGCACAAGAGCATTCGAAAAACACTGCGCGGAGAACGGGCGAGTTCGTCGAGGACCGACGACACCGGGCAGGAGACTCCGGCCCATAGAAAGTTCGACGAATGGCTGGAAGACGAACTCAGGGATCGCGACGATCTCGAGCCCGACGACATAAACGACACAGCACTGCGGGACATCTACCGGGGTAACCTGGGCTGGTCCAAACGGTCGATAACCTTCTGCCAAGAACGTCTGGACGCGTATCTTGATCATAGAGAAGAAGCGCGGCGTCGCGATTTCCACAACCTTGCGCCGCTCCCGGATCTGGGGCCATCGCGCCAGCCAGAAGCACCGGGACTTCCTGTACAGGATGCTCTTTGGGCCGTGCGCGCACTGCAGGAAAGTTTTCCCGGCCGAGTAGCAGCATCCGAGGATGCGCCGATGCGAATCCACTCAGTATCGTTGGCACTGGTGTCCCGGGACGAGGACGGGAATAAGTCTCCTGAATGTGCGAACCAGCGCTGCTATCTTTTCGGAGAGAACGCGGACGGAGATCTCCGCAACTTCGGGCAGCGGCTGCTGAAGCGGATAGAGGGGCTGGATGTATTGCAGAAAGATTCCACTCAGTACTACATCTGTGTTGAAGTCGAGCCACGAGACCGTCGTGGAAGACAATCCGAGCCGGTTGATCTTCTCTTCGCAATGCCGTGGCGCTGGGAACGTCGCGCCCTGCGCGAGGAATCTGCTCGATCCAAAGCCCTTGCGTCCGACAAGAGGCGTTTTGCAGAGGCAGCACAGGCGCTGAAAGAGATAAAGACCGGAGCAGAACAGTTAGACGAGTTCGAAGACGTCCGCGCGCACCTGGTTGCAGCGCTCGAAGACCTGCAAGAGGCGTGGGAGAAATATCCGGAGGTGGCCGGGAATAGTGGCTTTGGTGAGGAAACAGGTCTGCACACATCTCTCTCCGACGATCTACAGTGGGAGGAGGCTAGGAAATTCATTGTCACCTACTGGAAAGCAGCTGTCCAATTTGCCCATCTCTTCGAAGTCGCTGGCGACATTGCCCCCCGTATTGCCGAAGGACCTCTCGATACCTTCCTCCAGTTCGGGATCCACCGGGCTCCAAAAAAGGAGGAAGTGGATCAGGCCTACCGAATCTTTGGCTACCACCCACTTCGTCTGTTGCGATTGGCGCGGCTTGAACGGGAGGCCTTTGAAGAACTCGTCGACGCGCTCGGGGATGCGGGGACTCTTCGGGACGTGCCGTTGACCCACGTTCCGAGTGTCGAAGATACACCGCTTGTCATCCCCTCGGCGCATTCTTGGGACGGAGGGGAAGACGAAGGATTTCTAGTACCGCAAGAAACTGATGACCCCTGGAACCAGATCTATATTCCCTTTCAGGACCCCAAGGACCGCGAGCCCGATCTGGTTATGCCGTTGCGACCAATTCTGAATCGTCTGGCCGGCGCGTGCTTTCCGGCCATGCGCAGACGGATGACGGCGCACCTCCACGAAAAAAGTGAGACGGATCGGGGCATTAAACCGCTCCAGCTATGTACGGCTCTTACCGGACGGGCCACGGATGCCGGGGCTGTATCGGAAGGTGTGGACCTTGTGTTGGGCAACGACCTCGAGGTCCCCGCCACTGAGGCCAAACTCTCCAGCCTAGATGAGGGAGACGAGTTGTCCCCGGTCATCGAAGCGATGACCGAACTCAGGCCAGATGACCCTCGCTCACCTCTTGAAGTCACACGCTTTGGGGCTGGGGAAAGACAACCGAGTCAGCATATCGGACTTCTGGTACGCCCTTGGTCCAAACGGGCGAAATGGAGCGTCCGTGTCGCCCGCGAAGAGCAATCGGCAGTTTCCGCTATGGCCTGGGACGCCATATCTCAGTCTTGGAGCTCCCTGAAAGTCGAAGAGCCGAGTGAGGATCGTCCCAGCCCTGGCGCTATCGAAGAAGGCGAATTACCGGCCTACGGTGACTTGGAACAGGTGTTTCAAGAGCTCGTAATCCGCCACTGGCGAGGTGAAGCCGATACATTGCCGCGCATTTTGGGTTTGACCCTCGATGCCTCCGGTGCCCACGGGCTGGGTCAGGAGATGCTGGAGACGCATCTCGCAATGGCCGACGATGCTCTTCGTGTAGTGATTGCCGATCCCGTATTTGGGGCAGAGGCGTTGGACGATCTCAATGTCCCCGCGGACGCAGACCTGCAGGCCGAAGATCTAAATGTGACATTGGCCGACTACCATCGCAAAACTGGATGGCGAGTCACGGTGATTGGCAAGCACAAACCAGCTCGAGAACGTGATGCCGTCAAGCGGGGTCTCTCTAAGCTGTATTCCCAAGAAGATGTGTCCGGGGAACTGGCGGATGCAATCTACGAAGCAACTCACCGGGCGGCACCGGCGGTCACTCGCCACCTGTGGGGGCTCGTTGATGGTGCCACAGAGGAAGCCGAGCTCATCGGTCACATGGGTGTCGCGCTCTTTGCCTCCTCGACACGTGGTGAATTGTCTGATCTTGGAGGGATGCCCAGATGGATGGTTGAAGGGTTTCCTGAGGGAACCGTACTCCTGTCGATGGATAGTCTGCAGAAGTGGACTTGGACCCGCCGAGGTGGAACCCGTGGTGATTTCATCGCTGTTGTGCCGGTTGACGACAAAAACAGGGTGAGAATCGTGGCGATTGAATCAAAGGGTAGCGCCAAGGCAGAAACCTACGACGGGCGAGAGCAGGCAGCGACTGCCAGGAAGAAATTGCGAGAACGGTTCCGTGGCAAGCCGGGCGAAGAACGTCGCGATGAACGTCGAGACCTACTGCGTTCGCTGGCACAGGAGGCATTTCGTGCGCGAGGCAACCATCGACAGGCGTACAACCGCATAGCCACAGGGGATGGGTCCAATCTCTCGTTCGAGGCAGTATGCGTCTCGACGGCACGTCAGGGGGACGATTTCGAGATCGACACAGGTAAGGATACAGTCTGGCTGAAAGTCCAGGGACTGAATGGACTTCGACAACTGGCCGGTTTGCCCGAGCGTAGCTAGCGTTCCCGGGTGTTGGTCCTGGCCCCACTCGCTGAGTCGATTGGGGGAGTGGCTCAGTAGATGATTTCCACCACACCATCGATCATATCTTTGATACCCTTGGCCCTATTGTCATCGACATATTGGTTGGCACCCTTGAAGATTTTGGCAAGTCCGCGGAGCCAGTCCATAGGATTGTTCATCGCACCGAGAGCCTTACCGCGGACCGCGGCCATTTCGCGCGGGTCCTTGTCGTGGATGAACTTGGCCTCGAGGAATTTCCGCATTTCTTCCTTGCTGGTGTCCGGTCGCTCCTCTTTGATGTCCTCGGCGTATTCCAGAATTTCGTTCTTATCGACCATCTCAAGTTCTCCAAGTTGGATTAACTCTGCTTGTCGTGACTACTGATTTTTGCGCCAATTGCCGGCTCTGAAAAGATCCTCTGGCGAATCATGAAGCAGTTCGAGTCTAGTCATCCGAAAGGTACTCAATCGCACCTTCGTACTTGCCCGGGCGATGTTTTGAAACGCCTTGCTCGTCGAGGTCGTCGAAGTAGGGGGATAGAAATTCTCCGTTGTAGATGATCACCACGTTCTCCTTCGCTCGACTCATCGCCACGTACAGTTGTCGCCGCTGCAATTGTTTTCGGTGGTCATAATCTTGGCCTATGTAGTCTGATCTGCTCTTCTGCCCTGGGAAATACGCCCTCTCTGGTCGCAGTAGAATCACCTCATCGAACTCAAGGCCCTTGGCCGACTTGACGCTGCAGACTTTTACAGAATGGTCACAGAAGTCGAGGCCGTCATCTCCTTCCTTGTAGTAGTCGACCCCGATATCAGCGTTCTTGAGTGTGTCCATCGCCTTTTTCGCCACTTTTTTGCGGGGGCACAGCACACCAATGCGATTTCTCTCAGTACCGAGTGCATCTTTGATTCGGACGCGATTTACCAGCATCTGTTCAACTGAGTCTTCTCCGTCGCATTCGACGAGAATGACGTTGTCTTCCTCCGAATCGGCACTAGGTAGAGGCCCATCCTGTCCTTGAGAGATTCGTTCTGCCTGAGATTTCACCAATTCAGGAGTCCGGTGGTTGGTTTCCAGAAAGATCTTCTCGTGGTCGTCCAGGAAATGACTAATGCGGTCCCAAGAGAACTCACGGCCGTAGATACTCTGTTCAGTGTCGCCCAAGAACGTGAGGTGGCTTTCGCTCGCGTCGGCTACGTCGGTCAGTAGCTTGGCCGCGCTACTTGAGAAGTCTTGCGTTTCGTCGACGACGATTTCTTCGTAATTTGGAATCTTCCCGTCGCCAGCGATGACCTCCCGGCAACGTTCGGACATCGTATTAAAGTCAATAAGGCCGCGATCTTTCAGTTTATCTCGGTACTTTCTGTATACAGCCATGGCGAGGTTCGATTCGGCATAGCTGTGCCAGTCCTTGCTACGGCTGGAGCGGCTGTGATTGAAATAAGACTGGTTGTCGCCCCGGCAGTCTTCCGCGATTAATTCGATCTCGCGTTTCCAGAAGGCCGTACTTTCGTCTCGCAGATCTGCGATGAGGTTTTGGTCACCCGGGGGAGCCTCGTCGAAAGCCTCATCGACGGCCTCTTCGACGAGTTCATCACTGGTCTGGTCCCAAACGAAGTTCACAGGAACGTCGTTGCGCTGGAGCAGGAACCGAAGCCACGCGTGAAACGTCATGACCTCCGCGTTTTCTGGGATGGCCCCAACGCAGGCCTTTCGGAGGAGCCGCTCGGAGGTTTTGGCCAGCGTCCGGTTGTAGGTCAGGAGCAAGTAGTTTCCATCGAGCAAGTTCGATGACTTCGCGGCCTCTCTCAGTCTGTGAACCGCGACCGTCGTCTTCCCCGAGCCGGCTACACCCTGGACGATGAGCGGACTGTCATCTTCGTAATCGACGATACGTTCCTGTTCCGGCGTTAGCTCCAGTATCTCATCGTAAAGGCCCCGAATGGAAACACCCTCGGTGTCGAAGCGCTTGCGGATTTCCCTCTGTACTTGTTCGGATGCTTCGCGAAGCAGGTGGCTCGTGAGGGAATTTCGTTCATTTGCGTCTAGGGACCGGACGATTTCGAAAAAGCTCTCTTCATCTTCAGCCCGATGGAGCCTGCGAAGATCGTTTGTCGGAATGTCGAATTCGAGGAGCTTGTCGGGAGAGACGTTCGCGACATCAGTGAGGTACATGGTGTCTCCGGGGCCGGGAGTCGGTAGAGTCAATTTCGAAAACGTTCGAGATAGTCGATTAGCTGTCGGGACTCGGATGAGTCGGCTTGAAAGGCGAACACCTGCGACGGATCCATTCTGAACTCGTAGCCGCGAATGGTCTTCACAATTGGCTCAGTGCTCGAGAATTCCTCACCTAGAGCTGTTGTGTCGGAGAGGATGAGTAGTAGCCGTTCGGCCCTGGAAAAGGCCACATTGAGCATGTTGTTGATCGACGGATTCCGATTCTCGCTGAGAAACGGCATCGGTTCGCCAGGTGAGGTCATCGAATCAAAGATAATGACCTCCTTTTCGCGCCCCTGGTAGCTATGGACTGTCGAGACCTCGATTGTGGGGTGCTTTCGACTCAACGGCTTCAATTTTTTGCGGATCCTTTCCGCCTGTGCTGCATAGGGGGCGATGACCCCGACGTCGGCCGTGTTGAGTTCATCGACCACAGTGCGAACCGTTGACTTCGCCAGCGACGCGTGTCGGCGGTTTTCCTTCGACTTCCCGGCCACCTCCACCTCGCTGTCTAGGTGAGAGGTGTCGATCAGACCTGTAGCCGATGCGAACTTGGAGGATCGGTTTTGTACGGATGGCGCCGTCTCCAGTCGTTCATTGTAGAAGTTCGCTCGAACGGGCGCGCAGATTGCCTCCTCCATGCGATACTGGCGTTCCAACATAGTTCGGCGTGGATCACGCTGGTTGGTATCGCTCGCATCAACCCAGTCGAAAAGGTGTGTGCCCAATCCTCGCTTTGCGGCTGTCTCTACACTTTGAACAATGGGAGGAAGCTGCTGAAAGTCCCCGAAGCCGGCGATGGAGCAATCCAAATTCAGGACGGGCACCAACTGGGCGATACCCACCATGCTGATTTCATCGACGAGTGCTTTCTGCCAGTCGAGTTCGGAATAGGTGTCGAAGTCGATGTGCAGCCGGGAAAGTGTGCAGCACACAATGTTTGCCGCGGAGAGGCTCTCCCTGAAGGCCTTGTGCGTTAGCTCACTCACTTGTGAGGCCAACTCGCCCAGTTTGGATTCCTCCGCCTCCTTCGGTGTCGAATCCTCCAGAAGGATTGCGGCTCGCTGCTGCGCCGAGCCGGCACGGCGCCTCAGGCTCGTTGCCTCATCGACCGAGAAATTGTCGAAGGCGTCGTCGATGAAACCTTCAAGTTCGTGCAGCGCGTCGAGGAAGCCAGGGATATCTCGGGCCGAATCGTCGAATAATCCAGCAGAGAATCGTTGGCTCGACGAATCCAGATGTCTGGGAAGGTCGTGGCGCAGGAGACCGACCTTTTGGCCGAACGCCTGAGATGAATTGTCGCTCGCAGCGTTACCCCATTGGTCGACGATCGCCCGTATGGCGTTGTCCAACGCCACATTGGTGTGCGCCGTGACGAGGATCTTCCCATCGTCGTCACTGTCTGCGCGAAGGCAGTTTGCAGCGGCGCCAAGGGTCAGCGTCTTTCCAGTGCCCGTAGGGCCCCAGACGAGATGGTGGGAATCGGCGAGTGTATTGGCGACGGCATTTCTCTGATACCGATTCAGCACCATCGAGTCAGCCACTTCGGGCAGCCTCTGCGATGATTCGTTCGCTTCGCGATTTGAATCGAGCCACTCACCATGGAGAAATTTCTCGGCGCGGCGTGCCAAACGGGGGACCTGCTTCGATTTTCGCTGCACGCTCTCGATGGATTGGCCGAGGCTGGTCAGAAGGAAGCTCGGATCGAACTCCAGTTTTCCACTGACGCCGGACTCGCCGACGGTCTGCCGCAGCCCGACCACCAGACGTTTTTCATCAGGAAGGTGGTCCTGCACTCGCCCCTCGACGGTCGAACCGCGGCCGAAAAACGAGCAGGTCGACCCTGAGGGGAGTTCGATCGGGATCTCCTCGCCAGATTCCTGGCAGACGAGTGGATTCTCGTAGGCAAACTCGTAATAGGTGAGTTGGTGGGAGGCTTCCCTCGCCGTTCCACCGCCGGAGCCATTCGCGTGGGTCACGTGTCCTTCAAAGACTTTGAGCCCACCGTTCAGACCAGCCTGAGCCAGGTTCTCTTCGTTGGCGGCGATTTCTGCTTCGATTCCGTCCAGGCAGAGAGCGAAGAAGTCGTCGAGGGTATAGTCTTGCCGCATTCCGCCCCTTCGAATTGAAAGGCTGTATGCCGGAGCTGTGCTTGTTTAGTCGTCTCATCAGTAGTCTTTTTCTGCTTCATCGGAGGCCTGCTCAAAGACTTCTTTGGCCTCGTCTGCGTCAGCATCGCCGATGAAGTATTTGATAGCCGCTTTACCCAGACCGTAGGTTGCTCCGTATGCAACAGCGCCAGAAACGGCATTTCCAGCAACCGGGACCAGTTGAGCCAGGGCCCTAGCTGCTTCGCGGAATCCGAATGCTGCACCGGTATTGACACCCATGGCGCCCATAAACTCGAGCGCGGTTTCGGTGTTGAAATCACGACCGGAGAGGTAACCGATTCCCAACACGAGGGATACCTGTAGGCCGGTCAGTGGAGCAATATCGGCGACGGGAGTCGGTGCCGCACCGATAGCACCAGAGACAACTGAGCAGGCGTTCACCAGCCGGTTGGCAATTCTCCGCTGGAGCATTTTCGCCTGAGAGAGGCGTGCTAGCTCAAATCGAACTTGGTCAGGGAGATCATCGACAAGATAGCGGGTGAATTCGTCAATGTTCCAACGGTCATCGAATCGCATCGATCCGTCTTCCGCCCAACTAACGTAGGAACTCACACCAACCACATTCAGAATGTCGCTGTTGAGACGCTCGTGGGTTCGAAGCTTGCGTTCGAGGTCCTTGCGAATTCTGTCAATCCTCGCCTCCTTTTCATCGACAGCTTCTCGAGGAAATGAATCGGGATCATCAAGCTCAACCTTCTTAGGTTCGACGACATCGCAGTGCGTCGCCACTGCGAGAACAGGGGTCTGATGCCCGAACTTCTCTTCCATCCAACTCGTCAAGTTACCCAGAGACTCGATGTCACTATCGATCGCTGAGTCGACTTCCTTGGCCTTGACGAGAAAGAGGACCGCATCAGCGGGTTTGTCGGAAAGGGCGGAACGAATTGAATCGATCGCCGTGTCTTCCTCGACTTGCTTTTCTGGACTGGATCCTTCTTGAAGACCCCGAGTGTCCAAAACCTCGATTGTTCCGTGTTCACTTGAATACGGCCACCACGTAGCTTCACCAGTCATCGCTCCTTCGTGGCCGACATCCGCAACCCGTTCATTGAAAATCGCATTGATCAAGGACGATTTCCCCGACCCGCGTCTTCCGACAAGTGCCAACCGTGGAGGTCGTTGCTCAGCGAGTAGCGTCCTCAGGGTCTGCACTTCACCTTCGAGTTGGTCCGTATAGGGTATATCAAGATCTCCCAGCATCTTCTCTATCTTCTCTAGATTCCCAGAAATTTGTTCTTTGATAAACTCATCAGTGGAATTTTTCGACATGGGAAACCTCCTCCATGAATTCGAATGAACTACTTCACTATCTCAGGAATTAAGTGCCTTCGCTCGGATTGCGGCGAGTGATCTTCTCCTCAAATTCATCTTGAAGTTTGCCTAGTGGCTTACCTCTTTCGGTGCACCAAACTTCACGGCCGTTTTGCGGTGATCCGGCGATGATATTTGCGGCGAATGAAGGGCTGTTGAAAACAATGTCATTTTGGAATTCTAACAGTTTGTCTTCCTTCTGGAGGCTGCCTTCCTCTACCAATTCGTTACGCCTGGATCGGTATACTTCCCGTAAACTATCCTGCTCTTGGATTACGGCCGTGGAACCCTCGTGAACGACAAAACCCTCATCCGTCAACTCTCCCCTCGCTTCCGCCCCACGGGGGCTAAATCGGTAAATCTGTTTTAGTGGGTTGTCGCTGCTTTCGTCCTTGGTCACCTTTCTCTTAGGCTCAAGAATTCGATAGCCAAAGGCACCGAGAAGCAGTCGAATGTCTTCCGCGAACTCATCCATTGGCTCGCTATCCGCCGGAGCCAGACTAGCACCCGATGGTGTATCTTGGTCGAGAATGAAGCGATCGATATTGGCTGCGATATCGTAACACTTACGCTCTAGATAGAGTGCATGGGCTTTCGTGAGAATTTGATCCTTGCTTGTGAGGATGACCGCTTCAGTCCACCATTCTTTATCTTTGGCCTGTCTCAATATTCGGTTCGAAGTGTCCTCAGATTCACCGATATAGGCCTTGGATCTCCCGTCTTCTTCTCCAAAAAGGAAGTAGATGCCAGTATGACTCTCACCCGGAAGTTCCTCGTAAAAATCACCCAAGTCAGCCATTGCACCCCGAGGGCACGCTACTGCTTGGGCAGACCGATTCATGACTTCTGAATGCCGGATTCCGGATATCGTTCCGTCCTTAAGGTGAATCCTGATCGACTTTCCATACCGCATATTTTGCCTTCCGTTTGGAGAATGATGGGGGTTGAGATTTCTTGTAGCGCTCTTACAGACTAAGAGCCTGCTGTGGATGGGCTTCACTTGATTCGTCGGTTGGCTTTCTTGGCTGATCCGGGCCTATTCTACGGATGAGTTGAGCATGAGCCTTACGTTCTTCCCACGATTCTTCTCGGTCTTGCGCGGTCTGCCAATCCAAACGTTCCGATCCCATTTTCGGTGCGACCGGCTGAGGTTCATTGGACCTCATGTCATGACCAAGACCATAGTCCGCCAAGGTCACTGCATCAGGGAGTTGCCAGCCATTCTGTTTATCAAAGTTCGGATGCTCCGGGATGGAGATCGAGGAGCCTGAAGCATTTTTCACAGGTTGGAGCCCGGTGAATGCCGCTATCGAGCTCTCTCGATCACCAGTCTCTCGAATGAGCCATCGAAGGTCCTGAAACGCGATTTGGGTAAGGACTGGTAATCGAAGTTCCGGTGGTTTGTCGCTGTCAACTCGCCATAGCCCACGAGGCGGGAGTTTGCCTTGAGTCTCTTTGAGTTCGTCGGTCGGACGATCGCAGTGCGCGAAGATGTCTTTTAGATCATTTCTATTTAGACCATATTCTGCAGCTATAATTGCTTCGAGAATCGCACGAAGACGTGTTCGTCTTGCTTGCGTCACGGCCCAAGAGTTTCGCCAACCAGGAAAGATCTCAGTGTCTTTGGACGTCCACTCAGTTGCGAATGATTTATGAACGTATGTCAGTTGCTTGCACAGTATCGCAAATAGCCTGGAATGCGTCCTAGAGCGGAGAAGGGGCAATTGAGAGACAATATGGTAGTCTAGATGAGTGCCTCCCAGATGGCGGCGAGCAACGTGATCGAAAACTAGGCTATTGAAATTGCATGAAAGAGATAGCGAGTTTGATGGGTCGTCTGGCACAAGTAGAGACACCATGTGGGGGGTCGGTGCCCTTGGGAGGGAAACAGCAATACAGGAACGTGTATCTGTACTCCGGGCGATGTTCCGGTAGGCTACTTTTTGGGCCGCCACGAATGAGTCATTTTCGACAGCATTTTCGAGGGGGACAAGATATTGTGGCCCGACTTCTTTGTCTGGCCAGTCCATTTCTCGCCATAACGCTCTCAGTCCGCGACCCCTTATCCATTTTTTAGGACTGAAGTCGAACTGATTTATCATTCGTCCTTCAAAAAGAGGCAATGCGGTTGCAGTTAAGTCTTTCAGGCTCACAGCCGATTCCCCATCCCTCGAAAGCACGACCCCCTCGGGTCTATCCTGTATCAGCCAATGCCCGCGATGCGGGTCGGTTCGATGTTTTTCGGGGTCAAATCCGAACTCCTCGACAGGGCGCCAATCTCCCTTTAGCCAGTGACCGTATTCGTCGGGGCGGTAGCCCTCCTCTTCGAATTGCGGACGGGGCGCGAAGAGGTCGGAGTCGGAGGTCATGTTGAAATCGCCCTGCCGGTACTCGATACCCCAGCCCTCGTCCGAGTCGTCGCCTAATAGGACCCCGTTGTCGTAGATCTTCGTCAGGATCTCGAGATCTTTCTCGGAACGAAGTTCGAGGATGGACTTCGTGTTAGGGCTGAACTCGAGGATCCGTTCGCGGGGATAGTCGAGGACGTGCTTTGCAGCCTCATCCCAATCCGACATGTCGTGGTGCATGAACGACGCACGAATTCGATCGGTCTGTCCTCCTTTCTCGACAATGATGGGGCAGAACTTGAATGACCGATGAATGTCAAAGATGCCCTGCTTATTCTCGAAGCTGAATAGCCATTCCCAGTCGGAGCGGTCAATGAAGAGTTCCCTTAGCTCCTGAGTTCCGTAGTCGGTGTACAGCCCAGAGGGCACAATGAAGCCCAGGCGGCCTCCCTCTCCCTGGAGAGCGCGTGAGGCTTCGAGAAAGAGGTTTTGGAGGTAGGGTTTGCCGCCACCTTGATATCGGAAAGGGTGTTCGGTGTCGGAAAATCCCTCACGAGAGCTGCGCTGGTTTATCCACATCTTGTGGAGTTCATCGCTGTCGCGCCACCACCCGCCGATGTCGGCCAAATTCAGTTCCACCCCGTCACGTTCCTGGATCTTTGCGTCCCCAAAGGGATGGGCACGGTTTTTGAACCAATTCGAGAGCGATTTGTAGTTCGCGTTCTCGAGAATCCAGTCTCGCTCAAGTTCCCGATCCTCTTCGAAGTATTCTGTCTGGTGGCGGGTAGCTTCTTGATTGCCGTAAGAGCGATACAGCGGATCCTCGTTTGAAAAGAACTCCTTCGATTCCGGTTGCACCGTCTCCCACGGCGGATTTCCCAGGGTTGCGTCGAATCCCTGACTCTCTTCATTGAAGACATCGGGGAACTCGAGTTCCCAGTGGAAGAATCGGTGCTGATCCCTCAGTTCATCGACGATGGCTCGCTGCTCTTTCGATAGGTCCATCCAAGTTTCGGGCATTGGGATGGTGCTGGCGTCGGCGATCTCGCGCGATGGCCCCTCTTGGAGGACGTCGCTTTCGATGTCGTTGAGCAAATTGTGCGGATCGGAGCGTTTCTGGCGGATCTCTTCTGCGGCGTCGAGGACCTCGTCGAAGGGCCAGAACCAGATGGCGCACCAGGTATCGAAAATTCGCCGAAGGCGCTGAAACTCGGAGTTTTCGCGGACGTTTTCGGCGTAGGTCTGTTCGCGTTCCCTGGCCTCATGCACCGGTAGATTGTGGAGTTCTTCAAATATCTGGCGGACGGTCTCGTGGACCTCGACGGGGTCGACTTCGACGTCCATGAAGTCAAAGCTGTTAGCCCCGGCCCGGATTACGTTCCGGATCTGCGGTTTCATCAGCTCATTTCGCACCTCTTTTAGGGCCGGACCGATGCGATCCTGTTCGAAGTGCACGCCGTTGTCGTGCTTGCCGTCACCGCCGTTCCAACTGCTGCGTTCAAACGCGACAACTGGGTAGTCTTTCACCTGGTCCATCCAGGCGCCCACCAGGGAGTTCCCGCATTTGATTTTGTGGTCGATGAAGCCGAAGGGCAGGTTCGGGTCCATCGTTTCGATCCACAGCGCCATGCGACCCAGTTCGACGGCGAGTGGGTCGATGTCCACGCCGTAAATACAGCGTTCGACGACGTAGCGCTTTAGCCTCGCCCGCAGTCGGTTCTCGAAGTCCTCATGTTCGGGCGGCACCGGTATGGGTTCGTCGGCACCGTCGGTCAGCCGGTTGCCGTCGGCCAGGCGTACGTGGGTCTTTCGGTCCTCGGCATCGGTGTCGAAGCAGTCGTAGTGGTGTAGGCTGTCGTAGAGCGCGTCGGTCAAATAGCGCAGGGCACCGATGAGGAAGGAACCGGACCCCATGGCCGGGTCGCACACCTTGAGGTCGAGTATCTCTTCGGGCTTCTTCGGGGTCTCATGGGCGTATTCTGGGTCCTCGGGGTCCCCATCCTGTTCGTAACACAGTGGCGCGAGCGTTCGGCGGACCGTTGGAAAGACGAGCTGCGGGCGGGTGTAGTACGTACCCGAGCCCTTGCGGGTGCCGCCCCAGCGTACGAGGTACCAACGGCCAGGCATGAAGATGCGGTCCGTCGGGACCAGTTCCCGGGCGCGCTCCCTTAGCTTTTGTTTGAATTCAAAGGTCCACTCTTCGGGTTCCGCGTCGTCGTCGGGTGGCTCGACGATGCCCGCGGCCATGACGGCCCGTTTGGCCCACCTGAAGATGCGCTTGTGAATTTCCTTGGCATCGGCGTCTTGGCCCTCGTAGGCTTCGACCTCTTCCACGCGCTTCTTTTCGGACTGGTAGGGTTCGATCATGTCGTCGCCGTCAGAGGCATCGTCGGTCTCGTCCAAATCGGCGACGACTTGCTCGAGATCGCGCTGAATCGACGGATTTGCTCCATCGGCCAGCTCGCCGAAGAGGTCGGCGAGTTGGTCGTCAGTCATGTCCGAGAGCCTCTCAAATTCGAGGATAGGTTCATCTCCCACGTTCAGGAATATCTTTGGCTTATCGGCCCGCTTGAGTTCGTAGTCGAGCAGGCCCTCGTAGATGATGCCGATGTACTCGGTGGAGAGGTCGGAGAAGTCGATGGGAGTCTCGACCCAGCTTTTGCTTCGACCAACCTGAATCTTCGTCTTGCTGCGAGTCAGCAGGGTGAGCACGCGCAAAACGATTTCGTCGGAGAGCTGGTTTTCCGGAGACTCCAGCACCTCCAGGGCGCGTCCCACCGGCCCATCGGTCTCGTCGCCCGGCCGGAAGAGTTCACCGCCGTATTCTGGAATCGGCAGGTTCTGGTGGGCCGAGCCGTCGTACACCAGGTTGAAGAGGGCCAGAATCCTCGACCATGCCGACTCCGAGTGCCGAAGTCGTTTGCGTTTACCGCCGGCGCGCTTTTCGAGCTGTTCGTGCAGACTCTGCAGTCCATACGCTTGGTTGTAGACGTCGTTGTCGCGCGGGAGCAGGTCGCGGGCCTCGGCAAAGAGGATCACGACCATCCGCATGATCAGCCGGCACGCCGCAATGTAGACGTCCTTGTTGTCGACATCCTCATCTTCATAGAGGGCATCGAGTTTCTTTCGGTCGACCTTGCGCACCAAGAGTTCTACGGCCCGCCGTACGCGTTCGCCGAGCACATCGGAGAGTTCCGCCTGGCCCTCGCGAGTATCTTTGATGGCTCGGATGAGCCGGCTGTCCTCACCTGATGAGGGGCGCTCCACAGCGGAGCGTCCCAAGAGCCTCTTGAGCGCCGTGAGCTGCGGCGCGGGGTGTCCCGACTCAAACCAGAAATCGACGTCCCACTCGGCCCAGGCCTCGAAGTCGACACCGGCGTACATCAGCCGGAGTTGCTGGCCGTTGGTGAGAAGAGCGAGGTCGGTATCCGATCGGCGCATCCACTCCAGGACCCGAGACGCGGCGATCTTCGAGCGGCCGACCCCCAGTCGTTTGTCGACCCAATCGTCGGTTTGAATACCGAGGTTCGAACTGGGCCGGGCAAAAAAGACGGGGAGCTCGGAGCCTTTTCCATCTTCCCAAAGCCAGTCGGGGCCCACGGTAGACCCGTTCATCAGTTCCTCGCTCTTGGAGGCGGGGACCTGGTTGGCACGCACCCACTGTCCCGCGCCGTAGCCGAGGTGGTCTTCAAACAGGTGTTTCAAAAACGGCGTGACGGCGTCTTCATCGCCGCCCAGAACGGGCGTGATGTGATCGCGGAGCTGGTTGAGTTTCCAGTTCGACCACTCGGGTTCGCCGGAGTCGAAGTGTTCGGCGATCTTGGTGGCAGACAACAGGAGTCCATCGGTCTTAAGCGAGGACCACCACTCGAAGGTTTGGTCGGTATCGGGCATGGATGTGGGTCTGTTTACGCTGGAAGAAGAATCTCGGCGGCGACGGGAAAGACCTGCACGTCTCCGGAGAGGCTATGCCGCTTGGGCAGAACCTCTTCGGTCATGCGGTCTTTCTCGCGCTCGAGTCGTTCGAGAAGGCCGTCGTAGTTGCTCTTTCGGCGGGCGATTTCTTGCTCGAGGTCCTGCTCTCTCGTCTGGAGCTCTCGTTCGCGCTCGACCAGAAGCTGGGTCTGCAGGCGTTGGCGTCGTACGGACTCGAGCTGTCGTTTCAGGGCCTGGAGGTTGTTTCGCTGCAGGAGTCGATTGACCTCATCTCGTCGCTCTTCAAACCGGTCATAGGCATCCTGGAGAGCCTCTTCGTAGGATTCCTCGAGGTGCGAGGAGATCGTATCGGTGAGTGAATCCCGGTGTGCCTCGACTTTGGACTCGAGTTCGGACTTCAGTGGCGGCCAGAGTCGGCGAGCCGTACTCGCCATGTCTTCATCTCGGTCGTCGGAATCGAGACGTTTCGGACGGTCGACCGGCGCAACGTACGGCAAGCGACGGCCCAGTCGGCGGTCTTCGATCGTGTAACGCAGCGGTCGAATCCAGTGGTGAAAGGGCTCGCGCAGTTCGTTGACCGCCATTTCCTCCACTTGAAGTACGACGATGCCCTCGGCGTCATCGGGGATCGAATCCGCGGCGACTCTGGAGGCCGTCCAACGCGACGTCTGCTGGTCGCCGGCGATCGGGAATCGCGCCCGTGCAAATCTGGCCAGGGCCTGTCGGTAGACCGGATGGCCGAGGTGCATCAGCACGGTATCGCTCGGTGAGCGGAAGACGGGGCGGCCATTATTGTCCTCGACCAGTTCGTCGGGGTCGAAGGCGAGTTTCGGAAGGGCGCCCTGAACGTTCGAGCTGCCGGGCCGATCTCCCGGATCGACGAGGAGTTCGTCGTCCACGACGTCGCGCCAGCCGGCTGGGACGGTTCCCTTGTGGAAGGCGTATCGACCTTCTTCGTTAGGACCGTCCAATTTCGGATAACCTTCTCCCATGGCGAGAGCGACTTCCAGGGAATTGGCCAGTCGCTCGGGGGAGAGTCCGAGGTGGTCGTGATATTCGTCGACGACCCGTGATTCTTCGATGAGCTCTTGTTGTTGACCCGTGTGAGCCACCTCGGTCTTGCCGCGGCGGGCCTGGGTCTCTTGGTCGATGTCGCTGAGTACATCGTCAGCATCGCGCTGATCCAGAAACCGGGCTTCGAAGGCCGCATCAAAGATCTCGCCCATCGAGCCCAGATCCTCGCGAATCTCTTCGACCTTGCCGACGATGCGCGACATGAACTCCGTGTCGGCGTCGTCTTCGCTCTTGAAGTGGTAAATGAAGACGTCGCGGGCCTGACCGTGGCGGTCGAGACGACCGTTTCGCTGGTCCAGAACCGACGGGTTCCAGGGCACGTCAAAGTGCAGGAGCTGGCGAGCCGTCTCTTGAAGGTTCAGTCCTTCGGAGGCGGCGTCGGTACCGACCAAGATGCGCACCGGATGATCCGGGTTGTTGAAGGCCCGTTTGACCTCGGCGCGCTCCTCCTGGTTCATGCCTCCGTACAGGAACCGAATGCGACGTTCCTCCTCGTCGTCGAAATCGTCCCGCAGTCGTTCGACCAGATAGTCGAGGGTCGTCTTGTACTCGGTGAAGACGACGAGCCTCTCGTCGTCGACCCAGTCGCCGTTGTCCCGCAGTTCTTCGGCAACCAGACCTCGCAGCTTCGCGTAGCGCGCGTCCTCGTCAGGGTAGGGCAAGTCTTCGACGGTTTCGCCGTCCGACGAGACTTCCACGTCCTTGCGGGCGATTCCCAGGTTGGCCAATGCGTTGTTGATGCCTTGAATCTCCTTGTCGACTTCGTCGGCGATCGCCTTCAGCCAGGCCCCGGTGGTTCGGGCTGCTTGGCGGTCCAGGCTCTCGCGTTGTTCATCGTCGTCGATGTCGCGTTGAGTGGCGCGTTTGGCGGCCTCCACTCTGCTGCTGTCGGCCTGTTCGTCCTGTTCCAGGCCGTCGGTGAAGCGGAACCAAGAGTCGGCGAAGGTGTATGGATTCGATAGTAGTCGCTTGTTCAGGATCTGAACCGCGAAATTGGCGGCACTGTCGCTGGCGCCGCGGCCTCGCACTGTGTTGCTCACGGCTGCGCGAAAGTCACCGAAGGCCTCGGAAAGCTGGCGTTCTTCGGAACTGAATTCGACGTCGACTGGTCGCAGCTTGCGCTCGGCGAACCGTCGAGGCCGATCGCGTTCCTCGTCCAGTTCGTTGATGTCTCGCTTAAGCCGGCGGATGACGAGTTCGTCGATCCGTTCCTCGTCGTGCTCGGTCAGCTCTCCCTTTTGTTGAAATCGGACGGGATCCAGCGATTCGAGCAATCCCGTGAAACTGCGGGTGTAGCCGTTGTGTGGCGTGGCCGTCAGAAACAACTTATGTTCAAACCATGGGCTGATGTTACGCAGCATTTTGGCGAGTTGGCTATCCTCACCGTAGGCGCTGGGCATCAGGTTGTGGGCCTCATCGACGATGAGCAGGTCCCAGGGCAATTTGGCGTCGGTCTGGTCGCCATTATCGTCGGTCGCCGCGCGGAATTCCTCGAGGATATTCGGCTGCCGCAGGTAGTGGTACGACGCGATGATCCTCGGGTGGGTACGCCAAGGGTTGGCGTCGAGCCCCATGTTCTTTTTTAGCTTCTGCGTCGACTTTCGGTCGACGATGTCGAAGTCCAGGGAAAACTTGTCGTGCATCTCCTCGGACCACTGTTCCCGAAGCGATGCCGGGGTCAAGATGAGAACCCTTCGTACCCGTCGTCGAAGCAACAGCTCGCGGAGGATCATCCCCGCCTCGATGGTCTTCCCCAGACCGACGTCGTCGGCCAGAAGCAGGGAGACCCGGGGCATTTTCATCGCCTGTAGAAGCGGGACGAGTTGAAAGTCCTCGCTCTGGACCGCTCCGTAGAAGGGCGCCGCCACTGTAGTGCCAGAACGCTGCTCTTCGTCGGCCGGATCCAGGTAGGGTGTGACGGCGCTCCACCGCGTGGCATCGACCAGGGCATCGAACTCCCGGGATTGCATGGGCCGGTCGTTCAAGACCTCCGGAAGTTGATTTGGCGAGACGACGGTGGCCCTGGGCTCTCGTTCCCAGAGGAGCTGCGCCTCCGGCGGGCCCGTGGTGTCGGTAAATTCGACGGTGACCAGGTGAAGTGTGCCTTCGCGGCCGGCGTCGAAGGGATCGACGGCGGTGATGACACCGCGTCGGTTTCGGACAATGGCCATGAGTCCCGGCCTCGGCAGTTCGGGACTCGACTCGTCTAGGTCGGCGGCGGGCTGAGCCATGTGTTCTTTATCCCCATGGAAATCGGGAGAAATTTCGCTGATGGAGAGTATAGGCTTCAGTTCAAACGAGCGTCAATCAGCCGGCCTCCCCGGGTCAGAAATAGCTTGATCGTCAGAGGATCGACGGAAATCGTTTCGCTCGTCGGTCGTGTGGACTACACTGCGGCTGACTGACTCTCTGACCTCCCTGGATGGGGCGACTGCAATCATGACAGACGTACTGCGAGATTCTCTTCGTACGATTCTCAACGACTACCCGACCGGATCTTCGCGACCGAGCCGCGACATGCCGACGGAAGTCGAGGAGGCCTTTCAACAGATCGAGGAGAGGCTTTCGGGCCTGTTCGGAGTCCGGGCATCGGCCGAATACGAGGTCGACGCGAACATCGAATTCTTGGATCGGCCCGGCAAAGTACCGCTTTTGCAGTTCATCCCCGATCGCACGAGCAAGAACGACCGGAACCCGCGACTGCGGCTCAGCGTGCTCTTTCCCTTGGATATGCGGGGCGTCTTTCTGCTTCTTACCGACGTCCGTCAGGAGGACCAGGGGCCTGATTCCGCGCAAAAGATTGAGCAGCGAGACCGTTTACGTGCGGTGCTAAACCAAGAGACCGAGATGGCGTGGCGATTCGAGGCGGGTGTTCCCCGCATCGAGTCGGATTCCTCAGGTGACACCGGGCGGCTGACCAACGGGACGCTCTTTCACCGTTTCTACGAGGCCGGAAACGTCCCGAGCGACGCCGAGATTCGCCGGGATCTCGACGGACTCCTCCGATTGGCCGAGGTCTACGACGAAAAGTTTCGCTCGAAGAACCTCGTCGAGGTGACGCCCGCCGACAGGGATGGACTGGCTGCGCCGGACCAAGAGGACGTCCGTGAGGGCCGGCCAGAGCAGCAGGCGGGCCTGGCTGAAGACTCGGTGGCCGAGGAACTGGAAGGAGAGGCAGACGAGACTCGCAATCTGCTGCTCTACGGGCCTCCCGGGACGGGAAAGACCTACAAGACCGAACGACGCGCCGTGGAACTGTGCGGGGAAATCGGCCCCGGCGACGACATCGAGGACGGCGAAGTGACCCGGCGGTATCGACGACTACGCAGCGAAGGACGCATCGAATTCGTGACCTTCCATCAGTCCTTCGGATACGAGGAGTTCGTCGAGGGAATCCGACCGGTCATGTCGGACCAGACCACCGAGTCCGACGACGGTTCGGGCGACGTGGAGTACCAATGCGAAATGGGGGTCTTCAAAAGGATCGCTCTGCTCGCAGCCTCGGAGGGGTTGGACCTCAAGGGTGATGACGAGCGGTTCGAAGCCCGTTGGCGGGCCCTCCAAATCCGGGTCGAGGAGGAAGATGAAGTCACCTGTCGGAGTCAGAAGGCCAAATATCGTGCAGAAACCGTCGATAACGACAGATTCAGACTCATCCGTACGGACGACGCTTCGAACACGACCTACGTCGTCGAGAAGAAGACGGTAAAACGCTGGTGGAACAAACGTCAGGAACTGGGCACCGACTTCAACGCGCTGGGGCGGCGCAAGGTCGATAGCACTCTGTCTCGACCGGGCAATTTCACGCCGAACTGGGTCATGTATCGGCTACTGATGGAACAGGAGCCCGGCGAACAGACCGGCCGCTCGGACGTAAGCGGCGAGATACGGGAGGCCAGCCAAGAGAGCCGGATCGCCAGCGCGTCGACCTACCTGGATGAGCGGCGCGAAGAGCGGGGCACGGACGCTTTTACGGGGTTCGAGAACGCGAAGCCCTACGTGCTGATCATCGACGAGATCAATCGAGGCAACATCAGCAAGATCCTCGGTGAGTTGATCACGTTGTTGGAACCGAACAAACGGCTGAGCCGCGACGATGAATTGCTGGTCCGGCTGCCGTACTCCAAGGAGACGTTCGGTGTGCCGCCGAATCTCCACGTGCTCGGAACGATGAACACGGCGGATCGCTCCATCGCGTTGCTCGACGCCGCGCTCAGACGGCGGTTCGAGTACGTCGAGATGATGCCCGAGGTCGAAGCCTTGGTCGAGAAGCTCCAATCAGAGCTCGACGACTCCGATGAGTTTATCGCTCTGGCCGCCGCGCTACTTCAGACGATCAATGACCGTATCGAGTTTCTGTACGATCGCGACCATCAGATCGGCCATTCCTACTTCATGGAGGCTCGCGACCTGGTCGATCTGCGCGACGTCTTCATCGACCGGATCATCCCGCTTTTGCAGGAGTACTTTTACGGTTCCTGGCATCAGATCGGCATGGCACTGGGGTGTCCGCGTGACGAACGGGGCGAACCAGCGCGCGACCCGGGCGACCGTCACGCATTCGATGGCTCCGACTACTCGACGCCTATCCTGGAGGTCGACGTCTTGGATGAAACCAACGTGCTTCGAATGGATCACCAGGACTACGAAGACGAGCTTCGGTGGTCGGTGAATACGGACTTTGCCGAGGCCGATGATGACGAGACTCTGCGCACCTTCTTCGACGCCATCCTGGCGCCCGATGTCCGGGAAGCGGTTCGTTCCGGAACCTATCTATGACGCATGTGACGGTTAGCGAATACGAGCGGCTCTACCGGGGAAAGGGCGACGAGGAGACCGGCGACAGCCGGGGCGAACGAAGGGTGTTGTCAGAGAAGCACTTCCAACGTCTGCGTTCCTTCGACGAGAAACACGCCGACGGCTCGGGCGACCAGATATTCGAGTGGCGCCGCAACCGGATGTGGCCCAAGAATTGGGTGGGCGTCGTGCAACTCGGCGGGCTAACTGTCGAGGTCTTGCCCAAGTTTCACCGCCACGGGATCGATACCCTTCAGGCCCGTCGAAACCTCATCTACATGCTCGTAACCGCCGGCGATGTTCCGGCGCGGCCGAGGGATGTCGCCGACCTGGCGACAGGCCAGACGACTCTGCTCGATGTCTTCGTCGATCTCTTTTCGCGGAGGCTCCGCGACGAGCTCCACCAAGGGCTGCACCGGTCCTATGAGCGGCGCTCGGAGAACAGCCCCAAGCTGAAGGGAAAGCTCGACTTCAGCGAGCACTTCAAGCACAACGCCGCGCGGAAGGACCGGTTTTTCGTCCAGTACGACGACTACGTGGAGGACAATCAGCTCAACCGCATCTTCAAAGCTGCGTGCCGTCGGTTGCGGACGGTGATCTCGAGGCCGTCGGTGGACGAGGTCCTCAAGCACTGTCTCCTCGTGTTGGGCGATGTGAAGGACACTCCGGTTCGCCCGCCTGATTTCGACCGGGTTCACTTCAGCCGAAAAAATCGGCGCTTCAAGGAGTCGTTCGACTTCTGTCGCATGCTCTATCTTGGACTCTCCCCAACCGGCACCTTCGGCCAGACTCGGACGTATTCACTTCTGTTCGATATGAACTCCGTGTACGAGCGCTTCATCACTGACTTCATGCGCAGCCGAGTGCTGCGAGGAGATCTGCGGGACCGGTATCGTCTGCATCCGCAGTCCAAACATCTGAAGCGCTATTTGCTCTGGACAGGACCTTCAGAACGGAGCGGGCCGGTCCGTATGAAGCCGGACATTCTGTTGATGGGACGAGACGACCAAGAGCCCATCATCATCGACACGAAGTGGAAGTTGCTAGAGGAGGGGACCACGGGGTCGCCAAAGGGAATTTCCACGGGCGATCTCTACCAACTTTATGCCTATGCTCAGCGTTTCGGGGCCCAGCGGAGTATCCTGCTCTATCCGAAAGGCGGGCGAAGCCTTCAAGCGGAAACTTACCATGTTCCCGAGTCGAACTCCTCCGGCGATAATGGTGGCAAAGAAGTTGGTGTGGAATTCGTCGATCTCAATGGGGATTTGGCTCGATCTTCGGCAGCTCGGGATCGGTTGGCTGAGGACCTGACAAAACTCGTCAGACGAGAACCATCGCCGGAATCACGACCAGCGCACTGACAGAACCGGCGGTGTGAGTTACCCTATCGTCTGCAAACCCGTGGATTTCGTAGTCGAGCGGGCAAGACATGAATGACAGCGAATCAATGCGCTTCAGCCCCGAGGGGTTGGCGCCGGGACGGGGGCTGGACGTCGAAGATGTGTCGCGCGGCGAGACCTACATCGACGGCAAAGGCGGCGAAGAACTCTTCTTGCAGTCCTGGACGCCAAGTGATGGCGAACTCCAGGGCGTCGTGGCGCTGATGCACGGCTTCGGCGAACATTCGTCGCGGTATCAACACATCGCCGCAGCGCTGGCACGTGCCGGGTGGGGCGTTCAGGCGATCGATGCCCGGGGCCACGGTCGAAGCACCGGACGCCGCGGACATGTCGAGCGCTACTCCGATTACGTCGATGATTTCGACCGGCTGATCGATCGAATTCGAGATGAACACCCGCACCTGCCACTGTTTGTTCTGGGCCACTCCAACGGAGGCCTGATCGCGCTGCGCCACGCACTGGGGCGGCGAAACGACGTGACCGGATACGTGGTCACGAGCCCGATGTGCGAGCTGGCCATCGACGTGCCAAAGGTGAAGTCGACGGCGGCGAAGGTCTTCAGCAAAGTCTGGCCCACTCTGGCGTTGTCGACGGATCTGGACCCGAGCCACCTCTCCCACATCGAAGCGGTCGTCGACGCGTACCGCCGCGACCCACTTGTTCACGAAGTCTCGACGACGCGGTGGTTCGTCGAAGCTCTGGCCGCTCAGGAGGACCTCAAAGAGCGCGCCGACACCATTGAGCACCCGTTCCTGTTTTTGGTGGCCGGCGACGACAAACTCTGTGACCCCGAGGCGACCCGTGAGGTCTACCATCGTCTGGGATCTCCGGAACGGGATATGGAGGTCTTCCCCAACGAATACCACGAGATTCTCAACGAGCCGGCGTGGGCCGAACACGTCTCCCGCATCGTCGGTTGGATGGCGAGCCATTCGTCCGACGCACAGGCCGGGACCCGCGAATGAGGAGCCGTGTAAAGAGATGGATCGCCCTGGGGATGGCTGGGCTCTTGGTCGCCGTGGCTGCTGGGTGCGATCCCGGCGGGAAAGTCGGCGAGCGGGAGTTCAATCAGCTCCAGAAGATCGTCCAGACGGGGGTGTCGATCGAGGACGATCCCTTCGTGCGGGCCGAAACGGCGCGGGTGCTCGGGCTGATGGGCAACTCGCCGTTTGTAGACCGGCTCGACTCGTTGGTCCGCGATGAAGAAGCAATGGTCCGCGTGGCCGCCGTCGAGGCGCTGATGCGGGTCGATCCCAAGGAGGGGCAGCGCCAGATGATGGTCCGCTTCAACGAGGGGAGCGAGGCCGAGCGGATCGCACTCGTAGACGTGGCGCTGAAACACGCCGAACCAAAAGCTCAGCGCGAACTTCTCTGGCGGGCCATTCAGGATAGCCACGGCCGAGCCCTTCGGCTGCATGCCTTCCGCGAAGGGCTGATGCCGATGGTCGAGGCGGCGCTCAATGACGGCCGGCGAAGCCACGTCGAGCAGTTGTTTGTACCCAAAATGGCCCAGTATCTGGACCGGCGCGACCCGGTCTTGGCCGGGCCGGTCTTGAAACTGATGCTTCGGTTGGAGCAGACCGACCGGGCTGAGCCCCTGGTCGAAGAGCTTCAAAACCGTGGCGCTTCGCTGAGCAAGCGCCTGCGTGCAGCGCGGATCCTGCGAGAGGCGAGGTCAAAGGCCGCCGAACCCGCCTACCGGGCGATCCTCGATCGAGCCGACGTGCGCAACATGGGCACGCGGCTGGCGCTTCCGGAGAAGTCGGTCGACAAGAAACTGGTGCGAGCCGCCGTCCTCGGTCTCGCCGCACTCGGACACGAGGGCGTCGTCGACCAGGCGAAGGCGTACATGAAAAACGCCTCGGTCGCCGAGTACATCGATGTCCTGGAGGCGCTCTCCGCTCACCCCAGCGATGCCGCCCGGCTGAGTCTAAAGTTGGCCATGGTCGATGCGAGGGCGCCCCTCAGACACCGTGCTATCGAGCTGTACAGCGGGCGCCAAGGGGCGTCGGTGGAGCCGTTGATCGACGTGCTGACCGACCAGAACTTCGACCAGGGAGAGCGGGCCACGCGAGGCGTCGTCGCCAAGGCCCTGGTCGAGGCATTTGACCAGGAGTGGGTGCCCAGGCTTCGGAATCGACTCTCCAGCCAGGAGGGCGTCGAGCCCGCCCTGGATCTGTTGGCAGCCATGATGGAGCGGACCGAGGGAGCCGGCCCGGTCGAAGCGCTGAAAGATACCTTGATGGAGATCGCCGGCGGCCGCGCCTCGATGGCGGCGACGGCGAAAGCTGCTTCGCTGCTCGTGGCCCTGGCCGACCAGGAGGACGTCGCCGAGACGATCCGCGGAGTCGAACACGTCCGGCCACGCTACGCCTTCCTGGAACACCTCGTGCGCACTGACCCGGGTGCCCACCTCGACTACCTGTTTCGCCACTTTTACATCCAGGACCGCTCGCTGAATTACTACGGCATCCGACTGATGAGCGGGGCTGGCCTCTGGCTGGCTCGCGGCAGCGAGATGGCCGAGGTCACTGAGCGTTGATCTTCCAGGAGTAGTCGCTGAAGCGCAGCTCGGTTTCGGACTTCTTCAGCGCCTCGGCGACCTCGCCGTCTGTGTACTGCGCAAGGTACGCCTCCACCGATCCAGCCGCCTTTTCGAAGTCCTCGCCGAACCACTCGAACAGCTTGCTGGTCACCACCGTCTTCTCATCTTTGAGCTCGGTGGCTCTCGGGATGAATTCCCGCGCGGCGGCCTCCATGGCGGACTCGACGTTTGACGCCGTCAGCGCTTGCTGGCGCAACCGGGGACACGACTCGGCGGCGCAGACCAGCACGAAGTGGATGCGCGGCTCCTCGAAGGTCGGCCGGATGTGCTTGTGTTCGATGGCGTCGAGGGTCATCGAGCGGCCCGCGACCTCGTGGGTGATGCCGTCGAAGAAGCCGTCGACCTTCATGGGACTGGAGACGGGCCATCGTTCGACGACGGCGTCGATGACGAGCGCATTGTAGGCATTCAGCCAGAAGGCGAGCCGGGCGTCTTCGGTGTGGCCTTCGGGGTCGGCGTCGGCCAGGGATTCGACGTAGGTGTCGAGCCTTTCGCCGGCTTCGTCCGACGCCTTGATGCCCGCGTAGTCGACGTCGCCTGCATCGTCGACGTAGGTCTTGAGCACGCTGTCGAAGGGCCCCGGATCGACGACGTCGCCGTCGGCTGCGGCGGCACTGGTCGAAACGCAGAGCAGGACGGCAGCCAGGAGCGTCGTGATGATGTGTCGTGTCGACATCGGGTCTCCTCGGTGGATGGCACGTCGCATACGTCAGACGCTCAAGTCTGCCGGACTATTCAGTGCGATTCAACGTCGGACGTCAATATGGCCCCTGGGCGCGCTCCTTGGCGGGCATGCTGCCCGTGCAGGTCGTCCACCAGCCAGTTTCAAGCGTCTCGGCAAATTCTTCGGGCAGGCCGACTTCGCGCACCTCGCCGGCCAGCCGCTCGTGGTCGTAGTCGACGCGGCGCCGCTCGATTTCTACGTCGTCGTCGATGTGCGCTAGGAAGTAGTCCACCTTGGTGGTGCCGTCATTGGGAGGCCGGCCGATGGCGCCGACGTTGACCACCCACCGCCCCGAGGGCAACTCGCGCCGCCAGGGGATGCCGGTGTGTGTCACGAACAACAGGTCCGCGCCGCACTCGTCGAGCATGCGGTCCAGAAACGGGTCCGGCGAGGTCGATTCCCACAGGAATTCATTGATCGTGCGCGGCGATCCGTGGGCCATCCTCACGTTGAGTCCGGCCCACTGGCGTTCGAATTTCTCGGGGAGCTCGGCCAGCCAATCTTTGTGGGTCTCGGAGGTGTGCTCGAAGGTGTAATCGTAGCTTATCTGCGCGAAGTGGTTGTCTCTGGGGTCGGTGTAGCCGCACCCACAGTCCTCCAGCCGGTTGCCGATCGACTGGTCGTAGTTCCCCTGCATGACAAAGACGTCGGACGTGTCTCGAAGGTAGGGAAACACCCGGTCGGGATAGGGGCCAAAGCCGCCCATGTCGCCCAGACAATAGATGGCGTCGGCGCCGGCGTCGCGGGCGTCCTCAAGCGTGGCCTCCAGCGACAGGTAGTTGTTGTAGACGCCGCCAAAGATGGCGACGGTACGTGTGGATGTTGTCACGGTGCCTCCCGTGCGGTGTGAATCAGGTCGTGCAGGTGACGCCGTCGACGTGGCAGGTATAGCAGGCGGGATGGTCCAAATCGATCGACTCCATGCCATCCTCGAGGGTGTCGCCCATGCGGGCATCCTCCTCTTCGATCAGGATGGGACAGGGGAACACCCCTTCCGAGGTGACCATCCGGCACGACGAGCACTGAAGGTGCTCGCCGCCGGTGTCGCCGAGGTCGCCTTCGACCAGCCGCTCGTGGTCCTCGTAGCCGCGGTCGCGGCGCTCCTCGCGGCCGATCTTAAAGGGCGACAGAAACTTCAGCCGGGGCTTGTCGATGCCGCGGGAGCGGACGAACTCGAAGAACTCCCGCCGCTTCGCCTCGCCACCGGCTCCGGCATGTTGCGTGGTGACGGTGACCACCGGGTTGATGCCGTGGTCCCACAGCCGCTCGATGGAGGTGATGATCTTCTCGAAGGTGCCGCGGCCGCGCAGGGCGTCGTTTTCTTCGGGCGTCGTGCCATCGAGCGAGACGCGCAGGTCAAGGCTGTAGCGCGACGACTCGAACGTATCGGCCAGCCAGCCGGCCATCTCGTCGTCGATCAGAAGCCCGTTGGTCAAAATCGACAGCGGCCCCTGGTCCAAAGTCCGGCGGATCATCGTCTTGATCTCCGGGTGCATAAACGGCTCGCCGCCGGTGAAGTAGTACTCCTTGACCCCGTAGTCGCGGGCCCACTCCAGCGCGTCGTCGACTGTCGACAGCTCCATCATGTCGTGGCTGTCGTTTTTGGGGCCGCAGGAGATAAAGCAGTGCAGGCACGCCAGGTTACACAGCGTCCCTGTCACCTGCAGCCACAGGGTATCCAGCGAATCGAGCTCCAGGGTCGGCGCCGGGGCGTCATCGGGGATCTCGCGCGAAAGGGCCTTCTCGCGCAGGTACTCGAACTTCAGGTCGGTGGCCATAGATTAGTTAGGTCAGGGAGACAGACAGCATCCGCACTGTAGAGGATTCAATTCAGCGAGATCGGTTTCAAGTCTCGGGGGCAAAAAGATTGATACAGTCCACTGAATCGGGTAGCACTAGACGGGGAGTTTTTTCCGAGAGCTGAACCATGCGCATGCGTTCGACAATCTGGCTGGTGGCGGGGCTTTGGTTGGCTGCCGTGCCAGGGGTGGTCCATGCCGAGAATGGGGAAGACCGTCCCCCGAAGAGCTGGCGCATCCAGGACGACGGCACGCCGCCCATTCAGGTGACCCGTGCGGTCCGAACCGTCGTCTCCAGTGCAAAGGAGACTGCTCGGGAGATCTCCGGCGAGCCAGTGGCGGAGAATGATGCGGCTGCGGCGCCGCCGCCGAAGCTGCGGACCGTGCAACGCGAGACATCGACGGAGTCAGACCAGGACAAGAAGGCGCAAACACAGCGGTCCCGCCGCGAAAGCTGGATGGACGCGGCCCGGCGGCTGCTGGATCGGGGCGAAAACAAGACGTACCGCTTCGAACCGTACGTCGACGACCCGCGCTGGGACCGGGCCATGCGGTTTTTGGTCGAAGATGAGTGCAAGAAGTCGTTGGACCTGATCGACACGATCTTCGAGGAGGCGTCCGACGAGAAGGAGTCTGAGTGGCGCCGTATGGAACCCGTCGAATACGCCGTGGGCCGGGTGAAGATGTGTGCCGGCCAGCCCGGAGAGGGCAAGGCGACTCTGCGGCGACTTCGAGGCCGCGATGGCGCAGTTGCCGAGATCGCGGCGAGGCGACTGGGGGCCGATCCGAGTCCGATTCAGGTCGCCGAGGATGCCGAAGACAAGGGGCTCTGGCAGCGGATGGCAGAGGCAAAACGGCTGGCTGCGCGCGGTGAGCTCGAGGACGCGCTCGGCGAACTCGGGTCCTTGCACGCATCGGTCTCGGAAGCCTGGCAGCGCTACAAGGTGCGCATGGCCGAGGCGGACCTGCTTTTGCAGCACGGGCGGCTCGACGACGCGGCGCGGGCGTTCCTGGGCGTCTACGAGATGGCCCGCGACTGGAACCTGGCCGACGATCTCTCCGACCGGATCGAGTCGGTGGAGCGTCGGACCGGGCTCGAGATTTTGTCGCTGTCGGCACGCGTCGACCGCATGCGAGAACTCATCCAACGCGGCCGGTACGAGAAGGCCAAGCAGGTCTCGATCCAAAACGCCAAATTGGCGGGCATCTCCGGCCGTGAGATCGAGGGATGGTCGTTCTATCGACGGGCGTTGGAGGCCGAGCGCAAGCGGCGCCGCAACAAGGCCGACGAGTACTTTGCCAAGGCCGAGGCGCGCACCGAAAACCCGGTGATCCGCTCTCGAATCTACTACGGCTGGGCGCGGGCGCTTCGCCGGCTGGACCGCGACGACGAAGCCATCGAGCTGTACGACCGGCTGTGCAGCGAATTTCCCCGTCATCGGCTGTGTGACGATGCCACCTACGAGGCCGGGCGGCTCTATCAGTACGGCAACCAGCACCAGAAGGCGCGCGACAAATTCGTCGAGGTCGTCGGGTTGTTCCCCGAGTCCGACCATGTGCCCGATGCCCTCTGGCGAGGCGCCTTCAGCGCGTACGTGATGGGCGACTACGACGCGGTCGACCGCCCCCTGAAGCGGCTCGTCAACCGGTACGGACAACAGACCGACGCCTCGGGACTGTCGATGGCCTTGAAGGGCCGATACTGGCTTGGCGCGGCAGCCTTCAAACGCGGTGACATGGACCTGGCGATCCGTCGGTTGCGCCAGACCGTCCAGCGCGGGGCGTTGACCTGGTACGGCGCTCTGGCCGCGGCACGCCTCCAGATGATTGGCGAGCCGCCCATGCGCCCGGTGCCACCCTCGGATTTGACGCAGTCGGGCATTCGTGATCTGGCGTCGCTTCGGGTGCCCCAGCAGCCTCGATTAGCGGTTGCCGAGATGTACGCCCGACTGGGTCTGTACGGAAATGCCGCCGACGAGGTCCGCCGCCAGCTCCAGGTGGCCCCCAAGCCAGAAAAGGCGCGCACGCTTCTGGGGGTGTTGTGGTTGAGGGCGGGGGAGATCTCGAAGGCCCAATGGATGATGGCGCGTCACCTGGAACCCTCGGCGCCGTCGATCTACTCGCTCAGGGAGTGGGGTATCGCTTACCCGCTGGCGTTCATGGACGTCGTCCAACCGAAGGCAATGAAGTACGGCATCTCGCCGTTTTTGATGCAGGGTGTCATCCGTCAGGAGAGCGGCTTTCAGGCCGACATCTCCAGCTACGCTGGCGCCGTGGGCCTGATGCAACTGATGCCGAATACGGCCAACCACCTGTCGGATAATTACTTCGACGGCTCCTACGTCAGTCGAAGTGCGCTGACCGACCCCGCCAACAACGTCCAGTACGGTGCTATCTACTTGAAATACCTGGAGCACCACACCCGCGGCAGCGTGCCGATGATGCTGGCCGGCTACAACGCGGGGCCGGCACCGCTGGAGTCGTGGTTCGAACGCTTCGGTGACCGCGAGATGGACGCCTGGGTCGAGTCGATCACCTACCGCGAGGCCCGCGGCTACGTGCGGAAGGTCTACACAAACTATCTGCGCTACGCCGCGCTCTACGACGGCGATCTGCCCGAGGTCGCGATGGATCTGCCCGACGACCTGGGCGACTGGACGACGGTGCAGGAACTGCGCCAAAATCAGGCCTCCGAGCCGGTATCTCGCCGGTCGTCTCCCCGGCGCTGACGGTCGTTCGGGGTTTGCCCGAACCCGGGTGTTGTTGTAGGTCGCCGCATGACGATGCCGCTGTATTTCCGCGTCTGCGCAGGCGCCTACCGAGCCGCTCTATGAGCTCCCAACTTCTATGAATTTTCAAGATTTAATTCTGACGTTGCAGGACTACTGGGCCGACCATGGGTGTGTCATCCAACAGCCCTGGGACATCGAGAAGGGAGCCGGTACCGGAAATGCGGCGACCTTTCTGAGGGCGCTCGGTCCCGAGCCGTGGGAAGTCGCCTACGTGGAGCCGTGTCGACGGCCCGATGACGGCCGCTACGGCGAGAATCCAAACCGCCTAGGCTCGTATTTTCAGTTTCAGGTGCTGTTGAAGCCAAGTCCCGATAATGTGTTGGAGCTGTACTGGGACAGCCTGCGGGCCATCGGCATCGACCCGCTGGACCACGACCTGCGCCTGGTCGAAGACGACTGGGAGCAGCCGACCCTGGGGGCATGGGGACTCGGCTGGGAGGTCTGGACCGACGGCATGGAGACCACGCAGTTTACCTACTTTCAACAGGTCGGAGGCGTGGAGCTCGACCCGGTGCCCGCCGAGATTACCTACGGCCTGGAGCGCATTGCCATGTTCATGCAGGGCGTCGACAACGTCTACGACCTGCAGTGGAGCGACTCGGTCACCTACGGCGAAATCCGCCACGAGGAAGAGGTCGAGTTCAGCCGATTCCACTTCGAAGAGGCCGACGACGACCTGCACTTTCAGTGGTTTCGCCAGCACGAATCCGAGGCGGAGCGGCTGATGGATGAGGGCTTGGTGCAGCCCGCATACGACTACATCCTCAAGGCATCGCACATCTTCAATATCCTGGATGCCCGGGGTGCCATCAGCGTGACCGAGCGGCAGAAGTACATCCGCCGGATCCGCTCATTGGCCAATGGCATCGCCGATGCCTACCTGGAGAAGCGCCGGGATATGGGGTTTCCACTGATGCCCGACGACGAGGCACGGGACTACATCGAGACACTCGAAGCCCAAGAAGAATCGAGTTGAACACGCTCCTGCACGTCCGTCGTTTTGTTCGCCGACATCTAGTTCGCCGACGCCCGAGACTGACCCGATGATCGAATTGATATTTGAGATAGGTTGCGAAGACCTGCCGGCCCGTTTTGTTCCGCCCGCGCTCGACCAACTCGAGGCCGGGTTTCGGAGCCGGTGCGAGGACCGGCGCGTCGAGGTCGACGGCATTCGAACCGTCGGTACGCCGCGGCGGCTGACTCTGCTGGTGGAGTCGCTCGCCGAGAAACAGGAGGATCTGTCGGAGCGTCAGTTGGGCCCGCCGGCGCAGGTGGCCTTCGATGATGGCGAGCCGACGGGCGCTGCTCGCGGATTCGCCTCCAGCAAAGGCGTGGAGGTCGACGAGCTGATGGTCATCGAAGAGGATGGCGAAGAGCGCGCGGCCGCCGACGTCTTTCAGCAGGGCGCCTCGATCCACGAACTTCTGCCCGAGATGCTCGACTCGCTCATCGAGGACCTCGAGTTTCCCAAGTCGATGCGGTGGGGCTCGGGCCAGGAGCGCTTCGGCCGGGCCGTGCGATGGATCGTAGCCGTGGCCGACGGGCAGGTCGTACCGGTCTCGTTTGCCGGCGTCGAAAGCAGCGGACGGACCCGGGGGCATCGGTTTGCGGCTCCGGAACCGATCGCGGTGGAGACGATCGAGGAGTACGAGGAGGGGCTTCGCGAGGCCCATGTCGTCGTCGATCCCGACGAACGTAGAGACGAGATCGAGTCGTTGCTCCACAGGATGGCGGCGGAGGTCGACGGACGGATTGTCGATGACCCGAATTTGGTCGACGAAGTGGTCCACCTGGTCGAAGAGCCGCACGGCACACGGCTGGACTTCGACGATTCATATTTGGAATTGCCCGACGAGGTCCTGGAGACCTCGATGCGCAGCCACCAGCGATACTTCGCCATCGAAGAGGCCGGGACATCTCCCGACGAGGCCTCGCTGATCGCCCACTGTGGTGTCATCTACAACACGCCGGTGCGGGATCCCGAAGTCGTCAATGACGGGAATCTTCGGGTCCTCCGAGCGCGACTCGATGATGCGCGCTTTTTCTGGGAAAACGACAGAGAGACTCCTCTGGAGGACCGACTGGAGCGGCTCGACGAGGTCGTCTGGCTGGAGCAGGTCGGCTCGATGGCCGAACGCGCGCGGCGAATGGCCACGACCGCAGGGGATCTCGCCCGGGTCTTCGAGATGGGAGACGGGGTCGAGACCCACGCCCGGCGGGCCGCGTTGCTCGCGAAGGCGGATTTGGTCACGCAGATGGTCGACGAATTCCCCGATCTGCAGGGCGTGATGGGACGCGAATATGCCCTCAGCGACGGGGAGCCGGCGCCGGTGGCTCGGGCGATCGAGGAGCAATACCTCCCGGAGGGCGCCACCGACAACCTGCCGGTGAGCGCCGAGGGTCGATGTGTGGCCCTGGCCGAGAAGCTGGACGCCCTGGTCGGATGCTTCGGCGTGGGGCTCGAGCCGTCGAGTAGCTCGGACCCGTACGGGTTGCGTCGCGCTGCGCTTGGAGTCATCCGCATCGTCGACGACCTCGACTGGGCCGGTTCGGTGCGCGACCTGCTGGAATTGACCCATGACGCCTACATCGACGTCCAGGGCGACGAAGGAGCCGATCACACCGGCGATCCCGACGCGTTTGAAGTCTCGCGTCAGCAGCTCGTCGACCGGCTCGTGGACTTTATCGCCCGCAGGCTGCGCTACCTCCTGATCGAAGACTATCCCACCGATGTCGTCGACGCCGTGTTGGCTGCGGACGACGAGCATCTGGCTGACGTCTTCCTTCGGGTCGATGCGCTTTCAGGCCTCAAGGATGAACCCGACTTCGAACCCCTCGCCCTGGGATTCAAGCGAGTGGTCAACATTCTGGAAAAAGAGGACATCCAGGCGGGAGGCCGGGCGGAATCGGTCGACCCGTCGGCCTTCGAAGCCTCCGAGGAACGGGCGCTGTGGGAGGCGTACGGATCGATCCGAGACGAGGTCGAGACCGCCGTCGACGCCAGAGATTGGGAGTCGGCATGCCAGGCCCTGATCCGGTTGAAGGGCCCCGTCGACGACTTCTTCGACAGTGTGATGGTCATGGCCGACGATCCGACCCTGCGTCAGAATCGGGTCGCCATGCTCGACGCACTGCGGGAACTGTTCTGGCGGGTGGCTGACATCTCGAAGATCGGCTGATCAGCCCGACGTCACTATCGGTAGGTGGTCTCCAGCCGCTCGCCGGCCATCTGCATTACCTCTTCGAAGATCTCCGGTTCCGCGCAGAGACTGGTATCGCATGTCACCGCCATGATCCGCGGCTTCGGCTCTGCGATCATCGCGACAATGGTCTTCAGGGAGCCACGTGTCGACGAAAACGCGTCATCGGCCCGGTCGGGAAACACCTCGGCCTCATCGGCACTCAGATATTGGCTGCGAAGGTCCTCGAAACGCGATTCGGCTTCTTCCGGATCGTCGAAAGCCCAGACCTGGACGCCCAGGCCGAAGCCGTCGTGACCCCTGAAGGTGAGGCGCTGCGAGTTGTAGTCGGGCGACGGTTCTCGGCCCGGAATCCGCGTGAGTTCGTCGGGCTTCGCTTCGAACAGCTTGGCGATGCGCTCGGGATTGAACATCTCTTGGACGTGCAACGGGGCCTTCTGGTCGACGACCCCCTTCTTTGAGGTCGCCATCTTTCGTTGGTCGACCTCGCCGCTCTCGTCGTTCTTGGCGCCTTCGTTTTGATCTTCGGACGGTGCTGACTGCGCCTGCTTTTGCTGTGCGCCGGAGGTGTCAGCACCGGTGTCCGAGCCCGATTTGCCGTCCCCGTCGCAACCAACGATCAAAAGAAAGACGCCGAGACAGAGACAAAGAGCGGTACGTTGATACTTCGTCATGGTGTGAGTAGGTCCGTGATGGCGGTCAGATCGAAGCGGTGTTTGAGCTCTAGGCGCACGCGCTGCAGTTCCCGGCGGGTGCGCTCGGAGAACCGATGCAGCGCCACGAAAAATTCCCGGTACCAGTCGGCCAGCGACGCGTCAATCTGCCGGCGGGGATCTGGCAGCAGGCTCTGCAACTCGGCCGAGAGTTCGTCCAGGTCTCCATCGGGGTCGGCCTCGAGCTGGGCCAGGGCGGAGCGGCCTCCGACGTCCAGCCGGCCGTGAGCGCGGGCTCGCAGCGCCCCGAAGACCCGTTCGCGAAGCAAGAGACGCAGGGCGCGGGTCTGATCAAAGAGGCCCTCCATCCGTCGATCGACGGTTCGGGCGTCGCTCAGTTGCATCGACTCCAGAAGTGCGCCGGTTTGACGGACGACCTCGAGTTCGATGGCGTCGACGTCGGAGAGCACGTCCTTTCGGGCCCGTTCGAGGATGTCGTCGACCCGGCTGCCGAAGAGATCCAAAATGAAGGAAGTATCCTCATCGGTCAGCTCCATGCGCGAGACGAAGACCCCGCTGGGCCGGAGGGCATCTCGGATCTCGGAGGCAATGCTGCGGGTCACGAAGTCGAGTTGGTCGGCGAGGTCGTCGGCACGCCGTGCGGCCTCGGCCTCGCCGTGTTCTTCGCTCCAGCCCCGGATTCGCTCGCTGAGCTCTTCGGCTTCTTGCTCGAGCTGTTGTTGCCGAGAAGTCCATGCCTCCAACTGCTCTTGGAGCTCTTCGACGAGGCCGGTCAGCCGATGCCGGATGTCGAGGGTTTTCAGGCGGCCGGCCCGCTGGATGAAGCGCTCGTCGAGCAGCCGCTCGAAGGTCTCGAAGGACTCCGATACCGAGCCGTCGCCGTCGGTGCGAGCCTTCAGGGCATCGGCCGCCGAGATCGGGAAGCATCCCGCGATCTGGTCTCCGATGTGGGTCTCGACGTAGTCGACGAGCTCCTGCACCTCGGTGGAATCGGCGTAGGCGTCGGCCTCCGGGGCCACGCGGTCGATCTTGTTCAGCAGGACGATGACTCGTTCGGAGCTGTCTCGGATCGACTCGAGCAGCTCGAATTCGGTCTGAGACAGCGCCTGGTTGGCATCCAGGACCCACAGGATCGCCTCCGCGTCCTCCAGTGACCCGCGGGCGATCGCGTCGTGTCCCTCGTCCAGGGCGTTAAACCCCGGCGTGTCGCGAAAGGTCACGGCGCGCAGGTGCGGATGGGGGTACGAAAACGTAAGGTGGTCGATGAGATCGGTCTCCTCCTCCATTCGCCGTCGCGCCTCGCGGTAGGGGACTTCGTCTACACGACCGGTCTTCTCCGGTTCAGCCCCGTCTCGCCCATCGCCGAGATCGTGTCCGTACGCAATACGTGCCGCCTTGCGGGCCCCGTATTCGATGAATCCCGTGTGGGCGGTCGTCGGAAGGATGCCCATCGGCACGACCTCTTCGCCGATCAGGGCGTTGACCAGCGTGGATTTGCCGGCATTGAACTCGCCGAGAATGGCGACCGACAGGGGATTCGACAGAATGTCGGAGAGGTTGCGTACCCGCCGAATAAACGGCTCCAATTGCTGGCTCTGACCGAGGACGTCGACCAATTGTTCGAGGGCTCGCTCGAGGTCCGTCGGGGTATCGAGCCGATCGGGAAGGTCCCAGTCGGGTTCAAGGGCCCGGAGCGCCCGCTGGCGGGCGTCTTCGATGCGCTCGCGCAACCTGGCCTTGGGCTGGCCGACGAGCGCGCCTTGCAGCGACACCAGGGCTTCGGCGGCGTCGCCGTTCTCCAACGCCGCGAGACCGCGAAGGCACTCGACCTCCGGGTCCGCCGAGGGGGCGGATGCTCCGTCGACGCCGATGTCGTCGACCTCGCTGAGAAGCCTCCGCGCCGCGGCGACGTCGCCCTGCTGGATCCGGGCGTCGGCCAGCCCCAGGCGTGCGGCGCGCCGGGTGGGTTCATCGCCCGCCTCCACACAGTGCTGGAAGTGTTGGACCGCCGCGGCATGATCGCCGTGCTGCAGCCGAAGACGTCCCGCCGACAGGAAGGCGTCGGCAGGGGGAGTGTCGGCCACCGCGATCGCCTGTTCGTAGTAGTCGAGCGCCTCCTCGGGTGCGTCGCCACGCCGACTCGCGTCTCCGAGTATCGATAGGGTTCGAGCATACAGGTCGGGGTCGGAATCCGAACCGCGTTGGGCGAGAACCTGCGAGGCACGAAGGGCCATCTCGCGGGCCTGCGCCGGGGCGTTGACGGCCAGGTGAGCCCGGGCTGCTCCCAGCATCGACTCGACGTCATCCGTCTCCTTTCGGAGGGCATCTCGAAAGAGTTCGGCGGCCGATTCGTACTCACCGGCCTCGAAGGCGACCCGGGCTCGAACTCGACAGAGATCGTGGCGAGCCTCGGGCAATTCGACCTCGTCGAGGACGGCCTCGGCCTCGGCTCCCCTGTCGAGCTGGAGCAAAACCTCCGCGAGCGCTGCGGCGGCGGCCGCGCGCATCTCGGGAGTGACGTCGGAGTTGTCGGCGACGTCGCAATCGACGGCCTTTCTGAGTTCGTGGAGGGCGCGCTCCGACCGGCCCAGTTGTCGATTGATTCGGCCCAGGGCGAAATGAACGTTGAATTCGAAGGGAAGCTCTTCGGCCGCCGAGAGGACTTCCTGCATGTGGCGGCGTGCCAGCCGCCACTCGCCGAGTTGTTCGGCGGCCAATCCGGCGTAGAAGTGGGTCAACGGCGCGTCGCGCTGCTCGAGCGAGTGCTGAAAGGCCTCCAGGGCGTCGCGATAGTGGCCGCGGCCGAAGTGGCATCGGCCGATCAGAAACTGCGTTCGATGGAACTTCGGGTGCGCCTCGTCGGCCCGCCGCAGCAGGTCGAGGGCCTGTGCGAAGTTCTCGCGTTCGATCAGTTTAGTGGCCCGCTGTAGCAGTCGTCGGACCGACTCCGGGATGAATACCTCGTCGAGAAACGTGTCGACGCGGTCTGCGATGTTGTCGAGCAGTGCCATGGGCGGTCTCTACATCTCCTCGAGCGTATCGATGCCGATGAGGTCGAGGCCGAGTTCGATGGTGTCGGCGACGGCCCGGCTCAAGAGGATCAGGCCGTCGCGGCGGGGCCCCTCCAGGTCGACGATACGATGGTCGGGGTCGTTGTACAGAGAAGAAAACGACTTCACCAACTCGAAGAGATAGCCCGTGACCTCCGACGGATCGAGCTCATCGACGGCCTCACGGATCCGGCCCGGCCAGTCGCTCAAGTGTCGGACCACCTCCATCTCGCGGTCGGTGCCCAGGGCCTGCAGCGCGTCGGTGCGACGGTCGCCGCCGATGTCGGGCCAGCCACCGAGACGCCGTCCGATCGACTGGACGCGGGCGTAGCCGTACAGGCAGTAAGGGCCAGTCCGGCCCTGAAAGTCGATCGATTTTTTCGGGTCGAATTTGACGTTGGTGCGCGGGTTGAAGTCGAGCATGTAGTATTTGAGTGCCGCCAGCCCGATCCGTTCGGATCGCCGGTCGATTTCTGCGGCGTCCAGATCGTCGTAGCGCTCGCGGATGGCGTCCTCGGCGAGTTTCGCCATCTCGTCCATCAGATCGTCGGCGTCGACCACCGTGCCCTCTCGGCTCTTCATCTTGCCCTCGGGGAGGTCGACCATGCCGTACGACAGATGGCGCAGTTTTCCGTCGAGTTCTGGATAGAGCTCGCCGAGAATCTCGAACAGCACCTGAAAGTGATAGTCCTGCTCGTCGCCGGTGACGTAGATCAGGCGATCGAGCTCGTACTCCTCGAATCGCTCCAGAGCCGTGCCGAGATCCTGGGTCATGTAGACGGTCGTCCCGTCGCTTCGCAGCAGAATCTTGTGGCCCTCCATGTCGACCCTCTCCAGGTCGAAGCGGACGGCGCCGTCGGCGGTCTTCTCGAAGATGCCCTGATCGAGGCCCTCTTCGACGACGCGACGGCCGATCTCGTAGGTATCGGATTCGAAGTAGACTTTCTCGAATTCGACACCAAGACGCTCGTAGGTTTCGTCGAATCCCTCCAGGACCCAGTCGTTCATGGTCCGCCACAGACGTCGGACGTCGTCGTCGCCGGCTTCCCAGCGCCGCAGCATCTCACGGGCCTCGTCGCCCAGATCGCTGTAGGTGTTGAAGTACTCGTCGCGGAAGCCCTCGAAGAACGCCTCCCTCAGTTGAGGGCGCTGTTCGCCGAGGTCGTCAGGCAGCCGACCGGCTCGGCGTTCCTCGTCGAGCCATGCGTCGAATTCTTGCTGAGCATCGTCGGTCTGCTGCCACGCCTCGTACTCTTCGGTCAGCAGGTCGTTGAAGCGCACGTAGTAGTCGCCGACGAAATGATCGCCCTTCGTGCCGGTCGATTCGGGGGTCTCGCCGTCACCGTCCTTTCGGTATGCGACCATCGACTTGCAGATGTGGATGCCGCGGTCGTTGATCAGATTCACCCGGTGGACGGTGTGTCCGCCGAATTCCGCGATCGTCGAGACCGATTCGCCGATCAGGTCGTTCCGCACGTGACCCAGATGTTGCGGCTTGTTGGTGTTTGGCGCCGAAAACTCGACCATCCATTCCTGTGGATCGACCACCGAGCCCGAGCCGAATCCGTCGGCCGTCAGCGCCTGCGTGACGACGATGTCGGCCAGCCGGCCCGGCTCGAAGGTGATGTTGACGTACGGCCCCTGCGCGTCGACCGAGGAGACCAAGATCTCGTCGCGGTCGGCCAGGACCTCGCGCATGGCCTCGGCGAGGTCTTCGGCGATGGAGGGCGGTGAGTCCTTGAGGACCGGGGCGAGTTGAAAACAGGGCAGGCCGCGATCGCCCATCTCCGGTTCCGGGGGACGTTCGAAGTCCAGGGATTCGGCGGTCGCTTCGGAGACGTCCAGCGAGGCGAGGGCCGCGTCGCGTACGTCTCTGAGGAATGGGTCGATACTCTCGATGTTCATGATGGATCCGAGCCGGCAGAAGCGGGATTGAGGGGATTCGAGCCGAATGGTGCGCGGAATGTAGAACGGGGCGCGCGGAAAGTGCAACACGGGCGCCGTTGACGCACCGGCCGACGGTGGGCACGCTGACGGCGAACGGAGACTTCAGGAGACGTCGAGGCTTTGATGCAGCAGATCCACACCGTCGTGGTCGAGCCGGAGCGCTGGGCCGACGACATCGAGGAGCTGGCCACCCGCGTGGCCCGGCTGACGCGCCACGACGCCAGGCGGGTACGGCTCGCACTCAACCGTGGGGCGATGACCGTGGAGTCGGATCTCTCCGCGCAGCGCGCGGAGTCGCTGGCGGCTCGCCTGGCCGGACTCGGCGTGCCCGGGCGCATCGAAGGACCCGACGGCTCGAGGGCGTTCGGCCCCGAGTTCGCCGAAGACGGGACGGATGCCTCGACGACATCCGAGCCGGGGACCGAGGCGGAGTCGGATTCGGATTCGGATTGGGGCTCGGTGCTCGGCGAGGAGACCGAGCCCCTGCCGGATCCGCCCGACGCGGATTCGAGCCCGAACAGTGAGACTGATGGAGCGAGTACTGCCGATTCGCTCGATTTTGGTGCGGTCCCGGCCGATGACAACCAGCAGCCGGAGCCGCCCGAGGCTGAGCCCGGGATCGATGAGACCGAAGCCCCGACGAGTGATCCCCCGAGCACCGGGCCCGACGCACGTAACGAGCCCGACGCTGGCAACGGACCCGCCGGATTCGACGGCCTCGGCATGCACGAGGCGCTCGGTGAGTCGGCCGGTCCGCAGAACGAAGAGCCGACCTACAGTGACCGCTGGGAACACCTGCCGCCGCTGGCGTCGCTGTTGTCGTTGGTCGCCCCCGGGGCCGGCCAGATCTACAACGGCGACGAGGAGCGCGGCGAGGAGCTCGTCTGGAAGGCGTTGCTCGTGTGGCCCTGGGTGCTCAGTGTCATTCGGGCGTGGCGCCAGGCCGATGCCATTCTCGACGGAAAGCGCCCGCGCCCGGAGGCAGGATCGCTGAGGGCGGCACTCGGCCGCGTCGGTCTCTGGTGGGCCGCCATCGGCTGCCTGGTCACCGTCGGGTTCATCGGCTCCGAATTGATCGGTGGGGTTCCCTCCGATCGCGATCAGAAACATCGGAAAGAGACGCTGGCCCAAGCCGATCGAGCGGCTGCTCTGACCGAAGGTCGCATGCAGGTCCAAGAGGCACGGATGCGGGCGACCGAGGCGGCGGCACGCGAGAGGCGTGAGTCCAAACGGTTCACCATGAGTCGTGCCGAGCGCGCGGACCGGCTCTTTCGGATCGGGCTGGAGCACTGCCGAGCACACGACTACGCGATGTGCCACACCGCCATGAAAAAGGTCGCAACTCTCGATGCGCGCTACCGGCGCGATGCGTACCGACTGCAGTCGTGGGCGAGCCTTCAACAGGACCCGCAGACGCCGGACCGGCCGATGCCGGAGGTCGACGTCGAGGCCCCCACTCTGTCGGAGTACGAGTCGAATGCGATCCGCGCCCACGAGGACGCGGCCGACGCGGGATCAGTCGGAACGCAGTGATTCGAGGAGCTCGTCGACCGCCCGGTCGTGATCCTCGGTGCTCTGAACACATCCCTGCATGGCCGCGGTCAATTGGAGGGAGGTCTCCAGATCGTTGTCGACCGACTGGTACAGCGTGGCTTTGGCAGCCTGGACGGCCTTGTCGGGCAGCGATGCGATGCGCCGGGCCATCGAGGTCGCCTCGTCGAGCACCTCGTCGCGTGGAACGAGTCGGTTGACCAGGTCGATATCGAGCGCCTCGTCGGCATCGATGACTCGGGCCGTCAGAATCAATTCGACGGCCTTGGGAAAGCCGACGATCCGGGTGAGGAGGTAGGCTCCGCCGTCGCCGGGAATGAGTCCCACCTTGGCAAACGTCGAACCGAATTTGGCATCCTCGGCCGCGATCCGGATGTCACACATCAGTGCGAGGTCCAGGCCGGCGCCGATCGCCGGGCCGTTGATGGCGGCGATGACCGGTTTCTCGAAGGTGTTGAATCGGCGGGGAACTCTCTGCAGTCCCTCCATGTAGTTTCGCCGCAACTCGGTGGCGTCGCCGGCAAACATGCCGGAGCGTTCCTTCATCGCCTTGAGGTCGCCGCCGGCGCTGAAGGCGTCTCCCTTGCCGGTGATGACCAGCGCGGAGACGTCGGAGTCGGCTTCGGCGGCATCCAGGGCGTCGACGACCCCTCCGGCCATCTCCGACGAATAGGCGTTTCGCGCCTCCGGACGGTCCAGCGTCAGAGTCGCGATGGCGTCGTCGGTCGAATAGGTCACGTCTTCCATGGTCACTGAGCGTCGGAGGTCCTGGGGGGCGAGTCGTCGGCATCGTCGGCCGCGCCGGCATCGGCCTGGTTCGAGCCGGTCTGGTCCGGTTCGGCTGAGTCTGCTTGATCTTTGGATTCGTCGGGTTCATCGGCCGGTGTGCCCGCATCGGAGGTATTGGTTCGATACTGCACCGGGGACGGCTTGTTCCGGGTGGCTTCACCGGCCTGTTTCGCCGTCTCTGCTCCCGAGCGGGTCTCGGTCGGCTCCGGCTGGCTGCATCCGGAGGTCATCGAGATCGACCATAAAAAAAGGCCTGCCAGAAGCAGGCCGGTGCGTCGAACGGTCGGTCGAAGCTGGAGACGTGTCGATTGGTCGTCGGACGAATGAGCCATGACCGGTACCGAGATGTTGGGTGTGTGGGGCCCGTCGTCGCGGGCCCCACTGTACTGTGTCGTATCTTACAGTCGCGGCGAGTAGTACTCGACCACGAAGGTCTCGTCGACCTGGATGGGAACGTCCTCTCGTGACGGGAGGGCGGTCATCTTGCCGACCAGTTTATCCCGATCGAAGTCGAGGTAGCTCGGCGGGCGAAGCGACGGCTGCGCCACCGAGTCCTCGATGACCTCGAGATTGCGACTCGATTCCTTGGGAGCCACCTCTTCGCCGGGGTTGACCCGGTAGCTGGGGCGGTCCTGCTTGCGCCCGTCGACCATGATGTGGCCGTGGACGACGAGCTGGCGCGCCGCCGGAATCGTCGGAGCAAGGCCGGCGCGGAAGACCACGTTGTCGAGCCGCTGCTCGAGCAGTTGAAGAAGTTTGCGTCCCGCCGGGTCCTTGGAGCGCTGCGCCTCGACGAAGAGGTTGCGCATCTGGGACTCGGATAGCCCGTAGTTGTATCGCAGCTTCTGCTTCTCGAAGAGCTGCTTTTTGAATTCGCTGAAGCGTCGGCGCCGCTGGCCATGCTGGCCGGGCGGATACGGACGACGATCAGCAAGTTTACGGGTCAGACCGGGCAGGTCGGTGCCCAGACGGCGGACGATGCGAAGTCGGGGTCCGGTATATCTAGCCATGATTGAACTCACACGTAGGCGTTCGAAAGAGCGTCATCTCAAAGTAGTTCTTGTGTTGTCCTGTCTCGTGCCCGGAGGGCGACGGGGGGTTTGAGTCGACCCCGGGGCGTAGCCGCGCGACAGGGGCGCAGTCAATTTCATAGATGCGCGAACAATGCAAGGGCAGTTTACTTGATGTACATCGCGTCGCCGAGTTCGGCCACGCGTTCCGGGGACAACGAACCGGCGTGGCCCGGCTCCAGAGCCGCTCGCAGCAGCGCAATGGCGAGCTGATCGACCGGGATCGGCCGATGCGACCCGTGGGCCGCGCCCGCGGGTTGATCGAGAGGAAGACCGTCGTCGCCCAGCAGCGGTGGCGCCTGAAGCACCACGGTTTGACCCTCGGCGGCCGTGGAGGCCTCACCGCCGATCCGGACGATCCGCGTCGATTGATCCATTGATTCGACCGACGGAATGGCTGTCCGGTCATCCGCGTCCGGGCGAATCAGCGCGCGGGGCGGATCCGAATCGGGGATCGTGGTTCGCCACTCCACCCCTTCGACCCAGGGTTCGTTCGGAAGCACATCCGGATCGGCGAAGGCTTCGTCGACGGCGATCATTGAATGGCCGATCTCTCGCCCGATTCGACAGACCGCGTAGACGACGGGCCCGGGTTCGCCGACGACCCAGAGGGTCGATGAAGTGCCGGTTGACCGCCGCGTGGAGGGACTCTCGGACATGTCGTTCGATCGTCTTGGTGGGAAATCTGTGAAAAGATGTGCGTCTTCGGATTGCGCCTGCCCGGCGCATTCGGTATCGTTGAACGCACCTCAACCGTGAGGTAGTCCGAATGCAGTCCGTATATCAACCGTCAAAGACCGGATATGGCTGAGTATTTTCGGGTCGGTACGCCGACCAACGATTCAGAACGGTTGGGAATTTCGAAGCTGCGCGACGAATTGCCCGAACACTTCATCGTCGTGGGGAATTTCGAGCTCCAGTTGCCCCGGCGACGCAATACGCTGGAGTACGACGCGGTCGTGATCGGCGAATGGGGTGTCTACACCGTCGAGATCAAGGGCTGGGGCGGCACCATCGATGGCGATCAATCCCGCTGGCATCTCGAATGGGGTGAGGTCGAAAATCCCTTTATTCGGATCGAGCAGAAGGCCAAGGCGCTGCGTGACTTCCTGGTGCGCCGCGTCGATGGATTTCCCAGAGAACTCTTCTGCGAAGCCGTCGTCTATCTCCCCCGAGACGATGCGCGTGTCGAAGTCGATGACCCCAGAAACGAACGGCTGGTGACCCACGGGGAGGTCTGGAAGTACTTCGTCGACGAGCAGGTCCACCGCGGCCCGGGACTGCTCAACGACGCGGAGCTGCGCGACCGGATCCGGCGGACGATCCATGAGCGGGCCGAACCCGGTGAAATGGGACCGCAGATCCCCGACTACGTGGTCGACGAGGAACTCGACAACGTCGGACGCCCCTACCGGGAATATCTGGGTCACCATCAATTGGTAAAATCACGGGATCGGGTGCGCATCAAGGCCTACAGCATGGATCCCCTGCTGTCGCGGGCCGAGCAACAAAAGAAGCTCAACGAGGCGATGCGGGACCTCGAAGCCCTCGATAGCCTCAAGGACAACGACTACATCGCCAAGGCCTACGACGTGCGCCGCGACGAAGGCGACGAACTCCTCTTCTATCTGATCAGCGAGTGGGTCGGGCGGCGCACCCTGGGAGATTTCATCGACGAGGACGACCCCTCGGATACCTCGCCGCGAGCGATGCGTCGCCGGGTCGTCGCGGCGCTACACCTGGCGCGTGCGGTTCAATACGTACACGACAACAATGTGGTCCATCGAAATCTGCACCCCGATGCGGCCTACCTGATCGACAAGGAAGACCGCGACGTGCCGCTGCAGTTGGCCGACTTCGATTACGCTCGGCTCGGGCACCTTCAGTCGATCGGCGGCGGGCTCAGTGCCGTGGGCAACGAGGGCTACGTGGCGCCCGAGATGTGGAACAGCGAGCCGCATGATCACCGCGCCGACATCTACTCGCTCGGGCTGATCCTCTTCGAACTGTTCGTCGGCGAGCCGCTGTACCGAAGTATCGACGACATCCTGAATTTCGACGACATCTGGGCCGAACGCCGGAAACGGGTCCCGCGAGCGGAACTGCAGCGGCGACTGGGCCCGATGTTGACCGGCTCTCCCGATGAACGTACCGTCACGCTGCACCCCCTGATCGATACGCTCGAAGACCTGCTCGAAGAACTGGACCGTGCGGCGCAGCCGAGCGGGCCGATTCAGGTGCCGGCACCGCCGACCTCCGGATTCGCGAACCGCGCCGGCGAATAACACGGGGTTGACGCCGGGGGTAGTCGTCCGTACTCTTGTCGGCCTTGACTTGTGGCGCATTGGCGGCTACGTGCCAGTGTCGTATCGTGCGCCGAATCATTCAACGTCCAGGCGGCGACTCCGGAGTCGCCGCCGATATGAATCAGCTTTAAATAACGACATCGTCTACAACATGAGCGCGCCCCCTTCGGCGTGGAGGATGACGTATCCGCCGAAAGGGGCCGTGGCGTCTCTGTACGGCGAGCCCGACGGTCCCGGGCCCCGGCCGCCGACGCCGCCCGGTTGTACGACGTGTTTTGTACTTCGATTTCCCCAATCGACGACGCTTCCGAAGGAGAGAGAATGGGTCAAAAGGTCAAGGCGAACTTTCGCACTCGAAAGGATTACGGGACGATCGACGAAGTCGCCGAGATCCCGCATCTGATCGACGTCCAGAAGCGCTCGTTCAATGAGTTTCTTCAAAAAGACGTCGACCCCGAGGAGCGGGAGATGCGAGGGTTGGAGGGCGTCTTCAACAGCGTCTTCCCGATCAAGGATTTCAACGAGACGTCGACCCTCGAGTTCGTCAGTTATCACCTCGAGAAGCCGAAATACGACATCGATGAATGTGCCGCCCGCGGGATGACGTACGCCGCGCCGGTCAAAGTCGTGATTCGGCTGGTCGTCTGGGACGTCGACGAGGAGACCGAGACGCGCACGATTCGCGACGTCAAGGAAAAGGAGGTCTTCTTCGGTGAGCTTCCGCTGATGACCGAGAAAGGCACCTTCATCATCAACGGGGCCGAGCGCGTCATCGTCAGTCAGCTCCACCGATCGCCGGGCGCCTACTTCGACCACGACGAGGGTAAAAAACACTCGTCGGGCAAACTGCTGTATTCGTCCCGCATCATCCCCTACCGCGGGTCGTGGCTCGACTTTGAATTCAGCACCAAGGACATCGTCCACGTCCGGATCGACCGCAAGCGGAAGATGCCGGCGACCGTACTCCTGAAGGCCCTGGGGTACAACGGCGAAGAGCTGCTGGAGATGTTCTATGACAAGGAGACCATCCACTTCGGCGACGGGGAATACTTCAAGGAGATCGATGTCGACCTGATGCGCGGCAACGAGGCCTCCGTCGAGGTTACCGACGACGACGGAAACGTCATCGTCAAACAGGGCCAGAAGTACACCCGGGCGTCGATGCGCAAAATGGCGAAGGCCGACATCGAGAAGGTGCCCATCGCCTTTACCGAACTCATCGGCAAGGTCGCCGCTCACGATGTCGTCGACGAGGAGACCGGCGAGGTCATCGTCGAGACCAACCAGGAGCTGACCGAAGAGATTATCGGTGAGCTGATGGAACACGACGTCGACACCCTCGACGTCCTCTACATCGACAAGGTCACCGCCGGTTCGTACCTGCGCGACACCTTGATGAAGGACGACATCGAGAGTCCGCTGGACGCGAAGCTCGCCATCTATCAGCGGCTTCGACCCGGCGATCCGCCGACCGAAGAGGAGGCCGAGGAGCTGTTCGAGGACCTCTTCTTCAATCCGGAACGCTACGACCTGTCGAACGTCGGTCGTCTGAAGCTCAACTACAAATTCCACCGCGACTTCGTGGAGCCGCGCGAGGAGCGCGAACGCGAACTCGAAGATCTCATCGACGAGACCGACGACGAGGACGAGCTCGAAGAATACCAGGAAGAGCTCGAGGAGATTAAGGAAGAGCTCGAGCCGTGGCGCATCCAGACGCTGCGCGAAGAGGACATCATCCAGTGCGTGCAGGATCTCATCGATCTGCGCGACGGAAAGGGCACGGTCGACGACATCGACCACTTGGGCAATCGCCGCGTCCGAACCGTCGGCGAGTTGCTGGAGAATCAGTATCGCATCGGCCTCGTGCGCATGGAGCGCGGGATCAAAGAGCGGATGAGCATGTCTCAGGAGATCGAGACGCTCATGCCCGACGACCTGATCAACGCCAAGCCGGTCAATGCGGTCCTCAAAGAGTACTTCGGCAGCAGTCAGTTGTCGCAGTTCATGGACCAGACCAACCCGATGTCCGAGGTCACCCACAAGCGTCGACTCTCGGCGCTGGGCCCCGGCGGGCTGACCCGGGATCGCGCCGGTTTCGAGGTGCGCGACGTCCACCAGACGCACTACGGGCGAATCTGCCCCATCGAAACGCCCGAGGGTCCGAACATCGGGCTGATCACGTCGCTTAGCTCCTACGCGAAGGTCAACGAATACGGCTTCATCGAGACGCCGTATCGGCGAGTCAAAAATGGAAAGGCCACCGACGACGTGCGCTACTATTCGGCGCTCGAAGAGGAGCAACACGTCATCGCTCAGGCCAACGCCGAGCTCGAAGAGGACGGTACCTTCGTCGAAGACGAAATTCGGGCCCGGGAAGCCGGCGATCCGAAGCTCGTCTCGCCCGACGAAGTCACCCTCATGGACGTCAGTCCGAACCAGCTCGTCAGTGTGTCGTCGTCGCTGATTCCGTTCCTGGAAAACGATGACGCCAACCGGGCCCTGATGGGCTCGAACATGATGCGTCAGGGCGTGCCACTTCTCCGGACCGATGCACCGTTTGTGGGCACCGGCATGGAGAAGATCATGGGCCGCGACAGCGGCGCGGCGATCACCGCCGACAACGCCGGCGTCGTCGAAAACGTCGATGCCGAACGTATCGTCATCCGGCCGGAGCCGACCGAAGACGAGTTGTTTGCCAAGCCGGATATCTACAAACTCGACAAGTTCACCCGGTCCAATCAGGGATCGTGCTTCAACCAGAAGCCGATCATCGATGTGGGTGACGAGGTCGACGAGGGTGAATTCATCGCCGATGGCGCCGCCACCGACCACGGTGAGCTCGCCGTCGGGCGCAACATCACCGTCGCGTTCATGCCCTGGCACGGATACAACTTCGAGGACGCCATCCTGATCAGCGAGCGTCTGGTCAAGGAAGATATCTACACCTCGATCGACATCGAGGAGTACGAGTGTACGGCGCGCGACACCAAGCTCGGCCAGGAAGAGATCACCCGCGATATCCCCAACGTCGGCGAAGACGCGCTCAGCGACCTGGATGATTCCGGGGTCGTTCGCATCGGCGCCGAGGTCGAGGCCGGCGACATTCTCGTCGGAAAGGTCACGCCGAAGGGCGAAACTCAGCTCTCCCCCGAGGAGAAGCTGCTTCGTGCCATCTTCGGCGAGAAGGCCGGCGACGTCCGCGACACCTCCAAGAAGATGCCGCCCGGCACGCACGGGACCGTGCTGAATGCCCAGATCTTTCACCGGCAGGGCATCGAGAAGGACAAGCGGACCCAGGAGATCGAAGACGAGAAGGAAGCCAAGCTTCTGAAGGACCAGAACGACGAGATTCGCATCCTACGCGATGCCGCGTATCGCAAGATGCGCGACCTGCTGTGCGACAAGGCACCGCAGTCGAATCTGGTCGACGAATCGGGCAACGTCCTCGTCGAAGAGGGCACGGAGTTGACCGAAGAGATCCTCGACGATGTCCCCCGTCGCTACTGGACGGACTTCGACATCGACGAGGAGACCAACATGACGCTGATGCAGATTCTCGGCGATGTGGAGGACCAGATTCTGGTCATCCGCATGAACTACGGCGAGAAGATCGAGAAGCTGCGCAAGGGCGACGAGCTGTCGCCGGGTGTCATCAAGATGGTCAAGGTCTACGTGGCGGTGAAACGCAAGATTCAGGTCGGTGACAAGCTGGCCGGTCGCCACGGAAACAAGGGTGTCATCAGCCGCATCCTGCCCGAAGAGGACATGCCGTACCGCGAGGACGGCACGCCCGTCGACATGGTGCTGAACCCGCTGGGTGTGCCCAGCCGGATGAACGTCGGTCAGGTTCTCGAGACTCACCTGGGATGGGCCGCCAAGGGGCTGGCCTTCCGCATGGAGGAGATGCTCGAGGAGATGGCGCCCGAAGAGGAGTTCCGAAGCTTCCTGAAGGACGTCTACCACACCGACGAGCAGCAGGAGTTCATCGACTCGCTGGAATACGACGAACTGCGTGACATGGCCCAGGCGGCCGTCGACGATACCGGGGTCCATATGGCGGCTCCGGTCTTCGACGCGGCCCCCGAGTCCCACATCCGCGACTTGCTCGAGGAGACGGGCTTCGATGAATCGGGACAGTTCACGCTGTTCGACGGCCAGACCGGCGAAGCCTTCGACGGAGATATTACCGTCGGCGTCATGTACGTGCTGAAGCTTCACCACCTGGTCGACGACAAAATCCACGCTCGGTCCATCGGACCGTACAGCCTCGTCACGCAGCAGCCGCTGGGCGGAAAAGCTCAGTTCGGCGGACAGCGTCTCGGCGAGATGGAGGTCTGGGCGATGGAAGCCTACGGCGCGGCATACACGCTGCAGGAGTTCCTGACCGTCAAGTCCGACGACGTCCAGGGCCGCACCCGAGTCTACGAGTCGATCGTCAAGGGTGACTACAAGCTCAGCCCCGGCATGCCGGAGAGCTTCAACGTGCTCGTCAAAGAGCTTCACTCACTGTGTCTGAACGTCGAACTGCTCGAAGACGTCGCCTGACGGCGAACCGACTCGCCCGAACGCGACCCATCGACACGGTCATACTGATCGAGAGGTCGCCGGACGGTCGGGTTGACTGCGGTCAGCCCGGCCCTCGGCCGACCCGAAAGAATCGACCGCTCAGGTCGACACCAGGAGGAAACCTTGAAGGACATTTTCAGTTTTTTTGAGAAGCCGAAGGATCCGCTCAGCTTCAGTGCCCTCCGCATCGGAGTGGCCAGCCCGGAACGCATCCGGGAGTGGAGTCACGGGGAAGTCACCAAACCCGAGACGATTAACTACCGGACGTTCAAGCCGGAGCGCGATGGCCTCTTTTGCGCCAAGATCTTCGGTCCCACCAAGGACTACGAGTGCCTGTGTGGGAAGTACAAGCGCATGAAGCACCGCGGCGTCGTCTGCGAGAAATGCGGCGTCGAGGTGATTCAGTCGAAGGTGCGGCGCGAGCGGCTCGGTCACATCGACCTGGCGACGCCCGTCGCCCACATCTGGTTTCTCAAGAGCCTTCCCAGCCGCATCGGGAACCTGCTCGACGTGACGCTCAAGGACCTCGAGAAGGTCCTGTACTGCGTCGCCTACATCGTCACCGACCCCGGCGAGACGCCGCTGTGCGTGACCGATGTCATCAGCGAGCAGAAGTACATGGAATACAAGGAGATGCCCTACGGCGACACCCTGGAAGCCAAGATGGGTGCCGATGCCGTCCGGGAGATCCTGTCGAACATGGACATCGAACGGATCGCCTCGGAGCTACGCGCCGAGATGAAAGAGGCGACCAGCGTCTCCAAGCGCAAGCGTATCTCCAAACGACTCAAGATCGTCGAAGCGGTCCGCGACTCCGAGAACAAGCTCGAGTGGCTGATCCTCGAGGTCATTCCGGTTCTGCCGCCCGACCTGCGTCCCCTGGTACCGCTGGACGGCGGCCGGTTCGCAACCTCGGACCTCAACGACCTGTATCGACGGGTCATCAACCGCAACAACCGGCTCAAGCGACTCCTCGAGCTGCATGCGCCCGAGATCATCATCCGCAACGAGAAGCGGATGTTGCAGGAGTCGGTCGATGCGCTCTTTGACAACGGCCGACGCGGCAAGACGGTCACCGGTCCGAACAAGCGGCCGCTGAAGTCGATGTCGGACATGATCAAAGGAAAGCAGGGGCGCTTCCGGCAGAACCTGCTGGGTAAGCGCGTCGACTACTCCGGCCGTTCGGTCATCGTCGTCGGGCCCGACCTCAAGCTGCACCAGTGCGGGCTGCCCAAAAAGATGGCCCTCGAGCTGTTCAAACCCTTTATCTACAACCAGCTCGAAGAGCGTGGCTACGTCACGACGATCAAATCGGCCAAGAAGTTGGTCGAAAAGCAGACCGACGAGGTCTGGGCGATTCTCGACGACGTCATCAAGGAGCACCCGGTTCTGTTGAACCGTGCGCCCACGCTGCACCGCCTGGGTATTCAGGCCTTCGAGCCGGTGCTCGTCGAGGGGAAAGCGATTCAGATTCACCCGCTCGTCTGCGCGGCCTACAACGCCGACTTCGACGGCGACCAGATGGCAGTCCACCTGCCGCTGTCGCTGGAGGCGCAGATGGAGTCGCGGGTCCTTCTGCTGAGTACCAACAACATCCTGTCGCCGGCCCACGGCGGCTCGATCATCACGCCGTCGCAGGACGTCGTGCTGGGCTGCTACTACATGACCAGCGAGCGTCCCTACGCGAAGGGATGTTACCGCGAGGACGACGAGGGCGTTCCGGTTCAGGGCTTCTTCGCGAACTTCGATGAGGTTCGCCGGGCCTACGACGCCGACGAAGTGCACCTGCAGGCGCGCATCAAGGTCCGCCACAACGGCGAGATCGTCGATACGACCTGCGGCCGCGTGCTCTTCTACGAGATCTGCCCGGGTTCGGTCCCCTACGAGATGGTCAACCAGGTGCTCGAGAAGGGCAAACTGGGCGACATCATCGACCACTGCTTCCGCACGGCCGGCAACAAGGCCACGGTGCTGATGGCCGATGCCATCCGAACCATCGGGTTCAAATTCTCGACCCGCGCCGGCATCTCCATCGCCATGCAGGATATGGAGATCCCGGACAACAAGTGGGAGATCGTCGACAGCGCCCGTGACGAGGTCGGCGAGATCGAGGACCAGTACACCGAAGGACTCATCACCGACGGTGAGCGCTACAACAAGGTCGTCGATATCTGGGCCGAAGCGACCGATGACATCGCGTCGCAGTTGATGGATGACATCGCCCAGGAGGAATACGTCGACGAAGAGACCGGCGAGACCGAGGTCGGCAAATCCTTCAACTCGATTTACATCATGGCCGATTCGGGGGCTCGCGGTTCCCCACAGCAGATGCGCCAGCTCTCCGGGATGCGCGGCCTGATGGCCAAGCCGTCCGGTGAGATCATCGAGACGCCGATTATGGCGAACTTCCGCGAGGGCCTGAGCGTCCTCGAGTACTTCATCTCGACACACGGCGCTCGTAAGGGACTCGCCGACACGGCCCTGAAGACGGCCAACTCGGGTTACCTGACTCGACGTCTCGTCGACGTCGCCAATGACTGTGTCGTCGTCGAGTACGACTGCGGCACGCTCGACGGGATGACCATCAAACCGCTGTACGAAGGCGGCGAGGTCATCGAGTCGATCTCCGAGCGAGTGCTCGGTCGTGTGACCCTCGAGCCGGTCTACGACAAGGATGGCGACATCCTCGTCGAAGCCAACACGATGATCGACGACCAGAAGGCGAAGTTGATCGAGGACGCCGGGCTCGAAGAAGTCCGGGCGCGCTCGGTCCTGTCGTGTGACTCCCGAGACGGGGTCTGCTCGCTTTGTTACGGACGCGACCTGGCACGTGGCCGACTCGTGAACGTCGGTGAAGCCGTCGGGACCGTGGCCGCGCAGTCGATCGGTGAACCCGGCACGCAGCTTACGATGCGGACCTTCCACATCGGCGGTGTCGGTTCGCTGGATGTCCAGCAGTCGCAGCACGAAGTCCGCCACGACGGATACGTCAAATACCACGACGTCAAATTCGTCGAGACCGAAGAGGGCGGCCGCGACGTCAACATCGTGATGACCCGAAACGGGGAAGTCTCGGTGGTCGACGAGCAGGGCCGTGAGCGCGAGCGTTACCCGCTCGTCTACGGTGCTCACCTGCTGTACGACGACGGCGAAGAGATCGAGTCGGGTTCACTACTCGCCGAGTGGGAACCCTTCTCTACGCCCGTCCTCACCGAAGAGGGAGGCCGCGTCGCCTTCCGTGACGTCGTTCAGGGCGTCTCCATGGAGGAGAGGGTCGACGAAGACACCGGCCTGAGCCGCAAGGTGATCATCGAGAGTCGAGACGCTTCGGTGCGTCCGCGTCTGATCGTCGAAGATTCGACGACCGGCGAGGAACTGTCGAGCCACTTCCTGCCCGTCGGCGCCGCACTCTTCGTCGACGAAGGCGAGACCATCGAGCCGGGTGACATCCTGGCGAAGATCCCCCGAGAGACCACCAAGAACGAGGACATCACCGGTGGTCTGCCGCGCGTCGCCGAGCTCTTCGAAGCTCGGACGCCCAAGGAGCAGGCCATCATCTCGGAGATCGACGGTGTGGTCGAATTCGGCCGCGAGACGAAGACCAAGCGCACGGTTATCGTGCGCCCCGACGTCGGTGAGCCGAAGGAATACGAGATTCCCAAGAGCAAGCACATTACGGTCATCGAAGGGGACCGGGTCCGAGCGGGTGAACCGCTGATGGAGGGCTCGGAGAACCCGCACGACATCCTGAAGGTCAAGGGACGCAAGGCCCTTGCCCAGTACCTGCTCGACGAGATTCAGGAGGTCTACCGACTGCAGGGTGTGGGAATCAACGACAAGCACATCGAAATCGTCGTCCGCCAGATGATGCGCAAGGTCAAGATCGTGGAGGTCGGCGACACCGACTTCCTGATCAACGAGCAGGTCGAACGCTACAAGTTCGAGGAGGTCAACCGGAAGGTCATGGAGAACGGGGGCAACCCGGCCGTGGCCGAGGACCTGCTGCTCGGCATCACCAAGGCGTCGCTGTCGACCGAGAGCTTCATCTCGGCGTCGAGCTTCCAGGAGACCACGAAGGTACTGACCGAGGCGTCGCTCGCCAGCAAGGTCGACAAGCTGAAGGGTCTCAAAGAAAACGTCATCATGGGACGGCTCATCCCGGCAGGCACCGGTGCGGAACAGTACCAGGGTCTGCGCCACGAGGTGAACGAGCCCGAGGAAATCCCCGAGGACCTGAAGCGTCGGTTCGGCACGCGCGGCGAGGAAATCGCCGCCTCCTGACCGACCGGTCTCGCGGATGCGGACACATCTAAAGCCACCCGGATCCCAGCGATGGGAGAAGGGTGGTTTTTTTTGACACACGGACTGTCATGCTCGATCAGAATTCGTCGCCAGACACGTATTTCACTCTCGAGGAAGCCAACGCTCTGGTTCCCGAGTTCCAGGAGGCCTTCGAGAAGATCCTACAGTTGCGGATGCACGGCAGATACGTCCAGCGGCGCATCGAAGCACTGGAGGCCCGGGAGGCCGAGATGCATTCGGCCACCGAGGCCATGGCCCAGGCCGAACAGCCGTGGCCGCTGTCGGAGGATCCGGGGCCTGAGCTCGATGAATTGATCGACCGGGCCATGCTCGACGGGCTGATGGATACGATGCAGGAGATCGGAAACCGCATCGAATCGGCGGGCATTCGAATCATGGAGGTCGAGCCGCCGCTGGTCGACCTGCGGGCCCGTTCAGGCGATGAAGAGATCTTTCTGTGCTGGGAATTCGGAGAGCCCGAGGTCCGCTGGTGGCACGGGATCCATGAGGGAGTCCAGGACCGCCGCCCGATCGATGAACTGGACGTCGCCACCCGGTCAGAATGAATGAGACCGACGGGTCCGTGTGTTACCCTCTCGGAACGTCAATGAGTCCGACTGACCTCGCCAAAGGCTGCCGATGAGCGAAGACGACAAGGAAATGAGCGACGAAGAGCTCAACTCGCTGTTGAGCGACCTCGAATCGAAGGCCGATCAGGGGGGCGGATCGAGTGCGGAAGAATCGATGGACGACGAGGACATCGAGTCGTTTCTGGCCGACCTGGAGGCCGACGATTCGGAGGCTTCGTCCGGCGGCTCCAAGCCGTCGAAGACCGCCGAGGTCGACCAACAGGGACCGGACCTGTCGGATCTGGGCATGGACGATCAGATGCCCGCCGAGACGGCCGACGATGCCGGCGGGTCGGACCAAACATCCGGCAGCGAGACGAAAAAAGGAGGAGCTGGCGAGCAGAAAGAGGCGTCGGACTCCTCGGGATCGTCCTCTCGAAGCTGGCGATGGGCGCTCAAAGGGGGCCTGTGGTTGATCTACGCGTTGCCGGTCCTCGCCTTCGGCTGGCTGCTGGGAGCCTACCTTGGAACCTGGGTCTCCGCCGGCTGGCTGATTTTGATCATGTCGTCGCTCGTGACCGCCGGCATTCCCTTCGGCCTGTATCGAGCCGCCGGAAGCCGCGGGAAATTCCGCTGGTGGCTCAGCGCCGCATCGCTTCTTTTGACCCTCGGTCTCACGGTGCCGATGGCCGATTCGGCCGGTGAGGCGTTGGTCGAGCATGGGCACTGGCCGGCGACCGCGGTCAGCGAGATCAGCGGTGGCGGACTCGGTGGATTCGTCAGCATCGGCGAAACCTCCAGCGGCTGGGTTGGAGGGCTCCTGGCACCGGAAGCGGCGGCCTCCGCCTCGGCCACGGCGCTCGGACAGGGCGGGGCCGCGGATGTCGACGCCTCCGACGCTACGGGCACGGAGGGTGCGGGCACGGAAGGGGCCTCCGAGCCGGCAGCAAGCGAGCCGTCGGAACTATGAGCCCGCTCCGGCTTCGACGACGGGGCTGAGCGTCTCAACCTCCTCGAAGTCGTGGGCGCCGATCTCGGGATTGCCCGGCCGCCGACTGATGATGGCCTGGCAGCCCGCGTCGTCGGCGGCGCGCGCTTCGTCGAGGTCGTCGGTGACGAAGACGATGTCACCGGCGGAGACCCCGATAGACTCCGCGATGGTTCCGTAGCTGTCCGCCTCTTTTTTGGGACCCGTTCGGGTGTCGTGATAGCCGTCGATAGCCCCGGTGAGATCGCCGCGCTCGGTATTCGAGAACAGCAGGCGCTGGGCCTCCACGCTCCCCGAAGAGTAGATGTGCAGCGGGACGTCTCGTTTGTCCCAGACCTCGAAGGCCTCGGGCACATCCTCGTAGACGGGTGCCTTGAGGTTGCCTTCGGTGTATCCGCTCTTCCAGACCCGACCCTGAATCGATTTGAGGCCGGTCGTCTTCAGGTCCCGATCCATCTGCCATTCCAGATGCCGGACCACCGAGGTCCGCAGAACATCGTCGCTGGGGGGCTGGTCGGGGACGGGCACGAAATCCGGTTCGTCGGCGTGGTCCCGGGCGAGCTCTTTGGCCTCCTGGACGACCAGTTCGACGTCCTGTCTGACCTCGGGGTCGTCCCAGTTCTCACGAAGAAACGTGCCCAGGTTCCGACGGGCGTACGGAAACAGAGTCTCGTAGACGAAAGAGATGGGGGTCGTGGTCCCTTCGACGTCGAGCAAGACCGCTCGGTAGCTTTTCATAGTCGGCTGGGTTGGATGAGGTGAAAAGAAAGACCTCCGTGGAATCCTCGGCGGGGCTGACCGTGTTATCCGAATGAGTCATTCCGGGCCAACCGGCGCCCGCACGCTCCTCCCAGTATGCTCGCAGGGGAGGGTTCCGACAAGCCGAAGGAGAGTAAACCATGACGCGAATCGTCGGTTACACATGCAGTGACGATACCCTCACGCACGCCGTATTGCAGAAGGTGGCCGACGAGCTGAAGGTCTCCGATGCATCGGCTGACGCCGAAGCGGGTCGAGGAGTCGGATGGGTGCAGGAGGGACGTTCGCTGCTGCGCAAGCGGCCGCCGCAGAGTCGCGGCAGTGGGTCCTTCGCGGACCTGATGACCGATATTCCGTCTCGGGAGTTTGTCGCCTACGAAAATCGATTCGAGCAGGGCCGCGTCGAACCGCCGGATCTACAGCCCTTCGGATTCCGGACCTGGGTGTATGCGCAGACGCAGCAACAAGCCTCGCTGCTCGAGGACGGCGTCGACTGTGTGGAGTCGATTCCGGACCATATTCGCCGGAACATCGCCGGTGACACCGCCGCCGAGATCGCGTTCCACGTTTTTCTGGCCGGCCTCAGCGATGCCGGTGGATTCGGCCTCTCGGAGAGTTCGCCGCGGCAGTGTGCGCAGGTCTTGGCCGATTCGATCTACGCGACCGAGGCCCTCAGCGAAGGGGCCGAACGCGCCGGTTCGGTCGTGACGATCTCGGAACGACTTCTGATGGGCGCACGGACCGAAGGCCCCCTGTGGGTTCGGACCTTCCACGGCATCGAGACCATCGAGGACGATCCCCTGTTTGCCGGGCATCGTCCGGGCCAGAGCAAGTATCCGCAATTCCGGGCCGCGATGATCGTCTCGGCCGATGAACCGCCGTCCGATGCATGGGAGTCGATCCCCGAGCGGAGCATTCTGTGGGTGGACTCGAGTTGGGAACGCCACGTCGAGTCGATCGACGAACTGCGCAGCGATTCGGCCTGATCACTCGGTGATGTCCACGTGGGTCATCGAGCGAGGTGATGTGCCAAAAAATCGCTCCGCCATCTCGACAAACGCGGGAGACAGGTCGGTCAGAAGGAATTCGTGTTCGCTCTCTTCGGCCCCACTCAACAGATTTCGCGACCTCAGAGTTGCTTCGACTTCATCCGCGGTGCACGTCGCCGAATCGAGCAGTGTAACCTCCCGACCGAAGCGCCGCCTGGCCACCGCCGCCAGCGTATCGCGAAGCAGCGGATAATGAGTGCACCCCAACACCAGCGTGTCGAAGTCCAGATCCGGTAGCCTCGAGAGGTACTCGGCCGCCACTTCCTCGGCGACCGACCCCGTCGACCACCCCTCTTCGGCGAGGGGTACCAGCAATGGGCACGCCACCTGATGGATCTCCTCGATCCGCGGCGCCCCACCGTGCCGGTCGAGCCGCCGGATCGCCTCGGGATAACAGTCGCTGCGCACGGTTCCGCGCGTCCCCAGGACGCCGACGATTCCCGTCTTTGTGACCTCCAGTACTCGCTTTGCCACCGGTTCGACGACCCCGATGACCGGAACGTCCCAGGTCTCCTTCAACGTCCCCAGCGCGTGGGCCGTCGCCGTGTTGCACGCCACCACCAGCGCCTTGATGTCCTTTTCCATCAACGTCCCCGTGGCGTTGACAGCGTAGCGACGCACCGTCGATGCGGCCCGGTTTCCGTAGGGAACCCGCGCGGTGTCCCCCAGATAGACGATGTCTTCGGCGGGCAAGGTCTCGACGAGCGCGCGCATGACGGTCAACCCGCCGACCCCGCTGTCGAAGACTCCGATGGGCCGGTCTCTCTCAGATGCTCCCATGTCGGTCCAATCCTGCGTGCGTGTAGCTGCGGAATTCCAGGCTGCTGGCTTCCAGGAGCATGGTTTTGTGGTCTTCGTTCGTCAATCATGCCATTTCGCATGAATAGATACGGTCAGCCGATATAGGCTGATTTATTTACGAGTCCGTTCACGAGTCCTTTAGTAATGGACTGAATGTCGCTTCCAGACGCGGAGCGTCTGTCGACCGATCCGTGTCTATGGTAGAATTATCTCGCCGTCGGGAGTGCTAAAGAGACCCTCAGGGATGAGCGGCTGTCATGCTGATTGGATACAACAACGACGTCGACTACCGGGACAAGAAGTTCCATATCCAGACCGAAGATCACGGTGAAAACGACCCGCGGATCGAGTCTCAGATCTTTCACAAGGGTCAGATTCTGGACACCGAGATCGTCTCGTACGGCGATCTTCTGGAGGAGTACGATGAGGCGACTGCCGAGGAGAAGGTGAAGTCGCTGATGTGGGCGACGCACCGTGGGCTCTACAAGCGGCTGGCCTCGGGAGAATACGACGAGCAGGTCGGCCTGGAACCGAAGGAGACGGAGCCGGCGGAGGCCGAGATCGAGGACTTCGAGCCGGGTCAGGACCGCGTGCCGGCGAAGGCGCGAAAGATCGAGGAGCAGGGCGAAGAGGCCGTCCAGCAATTCCACGAAAATCAGGCCCGCAAGCACGTCAGTCTCGACGAGTTGAAGGACCACCTCGATGAAGCCGATCTGGCCGACGAGTCCTCTTCGTCCGGGGAGTCGGAGTCGGGCAACGCGGAGCGCTCCGAGAGCGAAGAGCGGCGTCGGGAAGTGCGCGATGAGAACATCCAGCGGCTCAAAGAACAGTCCCGTGCGGAGCCGGACTTCGACAGTGACCTCGGAGCGGCGCTGGCCGATGATGAGCGCTGGGAATGGCCCGAGACCGGGGCGACAGCCTGGCGAGGTGTCGCCGAGCCTGCCGATGACTTGACGCTGGTGCCTCTTTTGAACCCGTATATCGAAAAATGATCGCCCTCTTCGATGTGACCGTTCACCGGAGAGTGGGCGAAGTCCCTCTCTTCGATGGGCTGAATCTGGAAGTCGACGACGGAGAGTGGGTGTCGATCGTCGGAGAGCAGGGCTCGGGCAAGAGCGTGCTGTCTTCGTGTCTGAGTGGTCGGGCCATGCCCGGCCGAGGACGTCTGCTTCTGGGAGGCCGCAATACCGACCGACTGGACCGAGACGGATGGGCGAAGTTGCGTCGACGGATCGGTGCATGCGAGCAGCCGCCGATGCTCCTGGAGGAACGCTCGGTGACGGAAAATTTGCTGGTTCCGGACCTGGCCCGGCAGCGGACCGACGGCGCTCCAGCGCGGGTCGATGCGCTGATCTCGGAGTTTGATCTCGATTCGGTGCGGGAACGCCCGGTTCGACAATTGAGCGACGGTCGTCGTCGATTGCTGGCGTCTCTGAGGGCCACGGTCGGCACCCCTTCGCTCGTGGTACTCGACGGGGTCTTCGACGCCGAGCAGCCCTGGTCGGAACGTCTTGCGACGCGCCTGTCGACGTGCGTCGCCTCGGGATCCGCCGTCGTCACGCTCGGGCGTCGTGAGCCGCCGAGCTTCGACGGACGTCTCCTCGAATTGAGCGGCGGGACTCTCGACCGGGTGTCGAGCCGATGATCCGTGGCCCGCTACAGGGAGTCTTCGAGCGCCCCGGACGTGCGACGCTGACCGTCGTCGGTGGAGGGCTTCTGTTGGCCGTCGCTGCCACGGTGCTGCTGGCGGCCGGGATCGCATCCGAGTCGGTCGAACGATGGTCCGAACAGTTCCAGCCGTCGGTCCTTCTTTCGCCGGAATCGACGGACGACGCGCGTCGGGCCGTCGAAGCGACAATACGTGGCTGGCCTCAGGTGAAGGAAGTGCGGCGGCTGTCCCCAGAAGAAAACCTCCGCAACACCCGGGAGCGGCTCGGGTCCGACGCCTTCGAGAAGCTCGAAGTGAGCGCGGAGCTCTTTCCGCCCTTGCTTCTGGTGGATGTTGGCGAAGTGGGAGCGGACGAGGTCGATCTCACCTCGCGCCTTCAGGCACTTCAGACGCGCTCATCGGTCGATTCCGTCGTCTATCCCTCGTCTCAGCCGGGGCGCTGGGCCCGGTGGCTTCGTGGCGCCACGTGGGTCGCGTGGTGTTTGTTCGTTGTCTGTGCGGCGTTGACCCTGTGGCAGACCACGTCTCTGTTGAGCGATACGAGCGTCGCGCAGCGACGGGAGCGTCGACTCCTGATTCGGTTTGGAGCCGATCCCGACACATTCCGACGATCCCGTCTGTTGCGTGGGCTCGCCGTGGGGGCTGCGATCGGCGTGGTCGGGACTGCCACGACCTGGGGGGCGTTATGGGGTCTGAACTCGTCGTTTCATGAGCTGTTTGGTGGGCTCGTCGCCTTCGACCAGGTGAGTGGCCGAGCCACATGGTTGCTCGCCCTAGGACCGGCCCTGGGCTTGGGAGCCGCGGTGCTGGCAGAGAGGTTTGATGGCGTCGACGAAACCCGCGGCACCCCGTCCGTCCCCGGTTTGGAATCGGTACTTCCGAGAGAGTAGATATCCATGCGCATCGTGACAGTCTTTATCGGAGTGCTCGCCGTAGCGGGAATCGCGGGGGTCGGTCAGGCGGGTCAGTCCGTTCGAGCCGGAGCCGACAAGGCCTCGATCTTCGAGGTTTTGCAGCGGCTCGAAGCGCGCGAATCCTTTCATCGCGGTGAGCGCCGACGGCTCGAGGCGGTTATCTCCGACAATTCCGACAGCGAAGGCTCGACAGTGGGGGTGACTGCCAAGGCTGCCGAACGGGCGTCTCGGCGGGTTGCGAGCCACGTGGGCCAAGCCCTGGGACGATGGGAATTGGTCGACAGAATGAGCCGAGCCAGCGTACTCGTGTCACCGCCGGGAGTCGGCGCACGGATGCGCCGGGTCGTCGAACATGTCCAACGGAGAGATCTTCGGCGACAGGCCGAAAAAGTCGACACCTGGCGACGTCTGCGCCAGCGAGGCCGGCGGCCGAATCTCGAAGCCGGTCGCCAGGCGCGTCTACGCGTCCAGCTCGCCCAGCATTCCGGTGCCGCCGACGCCGCGGAGACGAGCAGACGCGACGCTGGAAGAGAGGCGGCGGGGGCCGAAGAGACACAGGAGGCCGTCGAGGCGGCGCAAAAGCGGCTCATCGAGACCATGGACGAGTTGGTGGCCTACCGTACCGGCGAAGATTTTCACCGTCGCAAGGGGGCCCTGCTACCACCGGTCGATGACGATCCCGCGATTGGTTACGGCAAGCGCGAGCGGGACGGTACGCTGACGTACGTGCGCCACACCGGCATCTCATACGATCTGGAGGTCGGCCATCCCGTCCGGGTGGTCGCCGACGGGCGGGTCGTGCACGCCGAGCGATTCGAGGGCTTTGGCCACCTGGTCATCGTGGCTCACGGCGGTACGTATCACTCGCTGTACGCCCATTTGAGCGAGTACGCCGTCGAGGTCGGGGATGAGGTCGAGCGGGGAGATACCCTCGGAGAGAGCGGGGAATCGGGGAGCTTGAGGGGACCCACGCTCTATTTTGAATTGCGCCGAGATGGGATCCCGCTCAACCCCGAACCGTGGTTTGTGCGACCGCCCGAAGAGGACCGAGAACAGGCCGATTAACCCTTCTGCGACTTCGTGGCAGTCTCGGAGGATTTTTTCGATTTGGCCGATTCTTTACTGATCGACGCCGGGGTGCCCTCGCCGACACCGTCGTGTTTTTTCCGTTCGCGCGCAGCCTGCAGGGCCTCTTCGCTCTTGCGGCGAAGCTCCTCGTATTCCTCCGAGCTCTTCTCGCGAAGTTCGTCGAGTCGTTCAGCCAGGTCGTCTCGCAGTTCTTCACCGCGTTTGGGCGCAAAGAGCACGCCCAGAGTTGCGCCGACGGCGATGCCGGCTCCAAAGATGCCCAGGGCGGGCACGATCACATCGGCGGTGTCGCGACGCCGCTGCAGACCCATCCGGTCGAGAAGTTTTTCGACATTGGCATCGTACTTCGACGACGCCGAGGTATTCAGATCTTCGAGCAGTTCTTTGAGTTCCATCGCAAGACTCCGTCGGTAGATTGATTGGGAACGTCACTCCGGTATCCAAAAGGTGGACACCACCCGGGGCGATTCAAAGGGCGGGCGAGTCATTCTTCGTCTTCAGGCAGTTCCATATCGACCGCCTGTGTCAGCTCCTGGAGTTTGCCGAGAGCCATCGGAAGGACCACGGCCTTCAGGCCCATGCGGGTCAGCCGCTTGGTGAAGGGCGACTGGAGTCCACCGCCGATGACGTACCCGGCTCCCGCCGCCGCCGCGAGCACGGCGTAGGGGTTTCGGTCGTAGATGTCGCGCAGTTTGTTCTTGGCTTCGGCCGCACTCATCGGCGGTGAGTCACCGCCGTCGAAGCTGTCGGCCTGTCGTTTGGCGCGACCCTGCGCTTGGTCGACGGCCTCGCGGGCCTCGTCGTAGATGTCTCGTTCGTCGGAGTTCGAATCACTCATGGAAAGTATCCCTTTGATTACACAAGCCAGCGGCGGGCGGCGAGTCGTCCGACGATGTAGCCGGTGCCGAGCGCACCGGCTATCGACGCGACGGGGTGTTCACGGATGACGTTGCGCGCCTGGTCGTTGTAGGACTCGACGATGCTGCGGATCTCGTCGTATCGCCCTTCGAGTTCGTCGTAGCGCTCTTCGATTTCCCGCTGCAGCTCTCGGGGGTCGATCCGTTCGCCGTCATCGGCGCGCCGGTCTTCGGTCCGGGTCTCGGTGTCGCCGGACGAACCGCTGGCTCGGCCGGCGGCCTCCGTCGTCGATGATGTTGCGTCCGATTTCGTCATGATCGCGTTCCTTGCGCGGTGAGAATTTATCGAAAGCCAAGGTAGAATCCGACGGTAAAGGCGACACCCACGGTCTCCCACGGATGTTCGTCGACCCAGGCCTGTACGTCGACGCTTCGGGATACTTCGTCCTGAAGCCGATCCAGGTTCTGGCTGACCTGGCGGCGCGATTCGCGAATATCCTCTCGCAATCGGTCCGCGCGGGCGTCGGGATCCTCGTCGCGCCCGTCATCGGACTTCACGAGGGCATTCTGTGGACTCTCGGTCACTTCGACTCCTGAGACTCTACCTCGGTTTCAATTTGAGGGGTCCCCGACGTGTCGTTCGCGGCCAGGGTCTCGGCCTTCGATTCCAGGCGTGCTTGCTGCTGTTCGAATGCCTCCATTTGCCGGCGGATTTGTACGAACGCGACGATGAGGTGAATCATCCCCAGGCTCAGAGCCGTTGCGCTCATCCCGCCGTATCCAGCGAGATAACCGGCCAAGCAGATGATCGCCACGTTGATCAGAAAGTAACCGACGAGGCCGATCCCGGCAAACAGCAGAAGTTGGGCCGACCTCGATCCCGCCTCGCTGGCTTCCCGACTGACCTCCAGCCGAACCAGGGCGACTTGCTTCTGGACCAACTGAGTCAGACTGTCCGACAGGTCGCGAAGCGCGCCCACGACGCCGGGCCGCGGGGCCGGGGAATCCGGGTCTCCGCCCGCCTGGCCGGTGGTCCGAAATGGTGAATCATCGGCCATAGCCTACTCCGTGATGGTGACCTGAGCGAGGCCTCGGCGAGTACTCTCGACCTCGAGCCCGTCGCTCGTGGTACCACTTATGGTCGCACCGATGTCGTAGGTGCCGGCATCAAAGCCGCTAAACCAGCTTTTGAGGGTTTCGAACTCCAAACGGGACTCTTCGGGGTAGACCTCCAGTGACCCATCCCGAATCGTCGCCGATACATCGGATCCACCGGGCTCCGGGTTCTGGATGAAAGCGCCCGCCTCGGTAAACCCGCCGTCAAAACCACGGTAATCGACCGAAACTGTAAAGTATTCGTCCCCCATTCCGGTATCCGATTTCGGGATAGACGACGGCTCCACGCTCACATCGAGGACCGTATTTTCGCTGAAGAAATCGTCGCCGCATCCCGTCAGGCCGATCGCCGCCGCGAGGCCGATGAGCGAGAGGAAGACGACGAGCGTGTTCGAGCTGAATAGACGAAGGCCTTCGTGATCGGTTTGCATATGATTTCAGGGTACCGGGGGAAGATGTCTGTGCCGAAAGGTAGTGTCGGCCGGCGGCAACTTCAACGATCTGGGCGACAAGGACCGCGGAATCCGGGGGAACAAGCACAACGACTTGACCTCGAGCCCAGCGATTTATAGTTTTAGACCACCTGGTCGAACCGGGTAGTCATACCGCACTGTCGAATCGAAGACGAGTGACACATGGCGCGCAGCCGCTTCGAAAACTTGGACGAGCAAAAGCGCGAGCGTATTCTACGGGAAGCCGGTGAGGAGTTCGCCGAAAAGGGGTACGCCCAGGCCTCGCTCAACGCGATCATCGAGCGGGCCGGCATTAGCAAGGGGTCACTGTACTACTACTTCGAAAACAAAGAAGACGTCTTCGACACCGTCGTCGACGCGGCGGTTGAACAACTGGCTGGACCGCTCAGCGGCATCGACCTGGAGGAGCTCGACGAGGAGACCTTCTGGAGCGAATTGCAGGAGGCGACCCTGCGACTGATGGCGTTTCTGGACGACCATCGCTGGTACGTGCAGCTCGCTCGCGCCCTGTATCGGATCCGCGATACGAGCGGCGGAGACGGGCCGACCAATCGCGTCTGGGAGATGTCGCGCCGGCTGGCACGTTCGTTTCTCGAGCGCGGCCGAGAGGTTGGAGCCGTCCGCGACGACATGGATCTCGAGCTGATGGTCGAGATGTCGATGTCTGTGGGCGAATCGGTCGACCGCTGGGTGCTGGAGCGCTTCGATGAGATGGAACGCGACGAACTCGAGGACCTGACCGTGCAAATCATGGGAATGTACAAGCGCATGTTGGCCCCAAAGCAACGACTCGGTGAGGAGGAGCTATGACACAAACGACGGCACGTTCACGCTGGCTCGCCGCGGGCATATTCGCCGTGGCACTGATGGTACTCGGCTCGGTCGGGTGGGCTGCATCGTCGGATGAAGCGACGGAGGCCGCCCAGGCCGAGGAGTTGCCGACCTTCAGTGAAATCATGGAGAAGGTCGACGACCTCTACCGGTCTACGTCGTCACATGCGACGGTGACGATGACCGTGAAGAAGCCGCGAAATACCCGCGAGCTGAAGATGGAGATGTGGACCAAGGGCGAGGACTACGCCCTGGTCGTCATCCGGGAGCCGGCCCGCGAGGAAGGTACCGCGACATTGCGCACGCCCGATGGCCTCTGGAACTACGCGCCCCGGGCCGACAGGCTCATTCGTATCCCGTCCGGCCTGCTGTCCGAAAACTGGATGGGCAGCCACTTCACCAACGACGACCTGATGCGCGAGACGAACTACGACACCGACTACAAGGGCACCGTGGAGCGCGATGAAAAAGACGGCGACACGATGCTCAAGGTGACGCTGACGCCCAGGCCCGACACGCCGGTCGTCTATTCCAAGATGGTCTTCTGGGTGAAACCGGGCACCTGGGTGCCGGTGCGCCAGGAGTTCTACGACGACGGCGAGGTCGTCCGGACGATGCGATTCTCGGACCTCGAGAAGGTAAACGGACGAATGATTCCGATGAAGCTGGTCGTCCGTCCGACAGGCGAAGAGGACGAGCGGACCGAGATGGTCTACGAGGATCTGGAGTTCGACGTCGATGTCGATGACCAGATGTTCTCTCGCCGCGGGCTGCGCCGCGTCGCCAAGTAGAGTCTCCGAATGCCGGGATGCCGATGGGCACGATGATACTAAAATTGGCGGCGCGGAATCTGTTGCGCAATACATGGCGCAGCGGTCTGACGGCCGGCGGAATCGCCGTCGCGGTGGGATTGCTCATCTGGACCAATGCCTTTGTGGAAGGCTACATGGCCCAGATGATCGAAGGGACCACGGCGGTAGAGCTCGGCCAGGTGCAGATCCATCGCGGCGACTACGCCGACCAGCAGGCGATCTACAAATCCTTCGAGCCGAAGCCCGAGATGATGGAGTCGATCCGCTCGGTCGAGGGGCTGGAGGCCGTGGCGCCCAGGGTCGAGTTCTTCGGGCTGGCCGGCACGGAGCGAAAATCCCAGACGACCCGCATCCTTGGCGTCGAGGTCGGCGCCGAAAAAGACGTCAGCCTGCTGGACGACGCCATCGAAAAGGGGCGCTGGCTGGAACCCTCCGACCAGGGCCGGGAGGTCGTGCTCGGCCAGAGTCTGGCGCGCCAGATCGGCGTCGACGTCGGCGACGAACTCGTCGTGATCGCCCAGGCCCAGGATGGGTCGCTTGGCAACGACCTGCTCGATGTCGTCGGCATCGTGAAGACCCAGAACAACATGATCGACCGCCAGACTGCGATCGTCCCCCTCAAGGAGGCGCAGTTTCTGGGGGCCTTGGGCGGCGAGGTCCACGAACTCGCCATTCGAACCAAAAAACCCGATCAGGCCGAAGCGGTCGCCAATACCGTCCGACAGCGTCTGGCGGACCGTCGGATCGAGGCGATCGGCGACGATGGCGAGCCCAAGAAGGTCGGCTTTACCGTACAGTCCTGGCAGGACCTGGTGCCGGAGATGAATCAGATGATTCAGATGTCGAAGTCATCGATCTGGATCTACTACATCATCATCTATCTCATCGCGGCGCTCGGAATCCTCAACACCCAGCGGATGAGCGCTCTGGAGCGGCGACGTGAATTCGGGGTCATCCAGGCGATCGGTATGTCGCCGGGACGGCTCTTCGGGGTCGTCATGCTCGAGACCGTGATCTTGAGCCTTTTTGGGGCGCTTCTGGGCGTGCTGGCCGGCGGCGGGCTGAGCATCTACCACGCCGCCTACGGCTTCGATATGGGGATCTTCGCCTCGCACGACACCTTCTCGATGCTGGGGGTCGGCATGTCCGCCCACGTCTACTTCATCGTCACCCTCGAGGGCGTCCTGCAGCCCGTGTTGGCCCTGTTGCCAGTGGCGATCCTCTGCGGGCTTTGGCCCGCGTTGTCGTCCGCAAATCTGGATCCGGCCTCGGCCATCGCGGGGAGGCAATAACCTATGTGGAAGCTCGCCTGGCGAAATCTGTGGCGCAATCGCACCCGCACGCTGATTTTGGTGTCGGCGGTGGCGCTGACCTACGGCATGGCCCTGGTCTGGATCGGGATGTCCGATGAAATCCACGGCGACATGGCCGAGGCGGCGGTGAAAACCGCCGGCGGCTCGGTGCTGATCCACGGGGACGGTTACTGGGACACTCGTTCCAATGAGATGCTTGTTGAGCAGCCCGCCGAGGTCAGCGAGGCCGTGCAATCGGTCGACGGGGTGGAGTCGGTGACTCAGCGCGTGCTCCTTCAGGGGCTTCTCAACAGCGCTCGCAACAGCAATCCCGTGCAACTGACGGGGTTGCCGCCGGAGAAAGGCGCCTCGATCCACGACGTCGAGGACTGGGTCGTCGAGGGAAGTTGGCCCGACAGCCCCCACGACGCTCCGATTGCGCTGGGCAAAGGCATCGTCGAGAGCCTGGAGATTCAGCTCGGCGACAAGGTCGTCATGACGGCGACGGCCCCCGACGGTGAACTCACCCGAGCTCTGTTTCGCCTGGGTGCCATCCTGGATACCGGCTCCAAGAGCCTCAATGAGTCGGCGGCTTATACCAGCCTGGACGTGGCTCAAAAGGTGATGGGCCTTGGAGACCGAGTCACCCAACTCGGCATCACGATCGAGGATGGGCTCGACGAAGCGAAGATGGCGGAAGACATCCGCGCGGCGATCGGAGACCAATCGAAGGCCGAACGCGAGGGCCTCGAGGTGCTGACGTGGCAGACGGCGATGCCCGAGATGGTCGGAGCCATCGAACTCGACGACGCCATGATGTACGTCTACCTGATTGTCATCTTCCTGATCGTCACCTTCGCCATTGCCAACACATTCATGATGTCGGTCATGGAGCGGGTCCGCGAGTTCGGGCTCTTCAATGCCCTGGGACTCAACGACCGGCGAATCGCCGTCATGGTGCTCGAGGAGACGATTTTGCTGGCGGCCCTGGCGATCGTCAGCGGTTTTGTCCTGGGGTTTTCCGGCCACCTGATCATCCAGCAGGTCGGCATCGACATGGCGGCGTTTACCGGCGGCGAAATGGAGATGGCCGGAGTGCAACTGATGGACATGACGATCACGAGCGAACTCAATCCCGGTAAGTGGCTCATGGCGACCGGGTTCGTCTTCGTCGTCATCGTACTGAGCGCGCTGTATCCAGCCTGGAAGGCGAGTCGGTTGGCGCCGGCGGAAGCGATGGAATTCTACGAATAGATGGTGAGCGATATGAGTCTGATCGAAGTCTCCGGAGTCGAGCGAACGTATCGCCAGGGGGAGGTCGAGGTCCATGCCTTGCGCGGCGTCGATGTGACCGTCGAAGGCGGTGAGTTCAGTGCGTTGGCCGGGCCGAGTGGGTCGGGAAAGACGACGCTCTTGAACATGATCGGCGGGCTCGACAGCCCGACGGCCGGCACCGTCGACGTCAACGGCTCGCGGATCAGCGACATGGACCGCTCCAAGGCGGCCGACTATCGACTTCACCACATCGGGTTCATCTTCCAGGCCTACAACCTGGTGCCGGTGCTGAGTGCCTACGAGAACGCCGAGTTCGTGATGATGCTGCAGGGCGTCCCCAAGGCGGAGCGTCGCGAGCGCGTGGTCCCGATGCTCCGCGAGGTCGGCCTCGAGGGCATGATCGACCGGAAGCCCTCTGAACTCAGCGGCGGCCAGCAACAGCGCGTGGCCATCGTCCGAGCCCTGGCATCGCGTCCGAAACTGATCCTCGCTGACGAACCGACCGCCAATCTCGACAGCGAGACCTCGGCCGACCTGCTCGACTTGATGCTGGAGCTCAATCAGGAGTACGGGACGACGTTCCTGTTTTCGTCCCACGATGAGCTCGTTTTGGAGCGGGCGCGTCGGGTGGTGCGTCTGCGCAGCGGTCAGATCGAATCGGATCAACGTGACAGCGACGAACAGGTGGCATGAGGGTGCGGCGACTTCTAGCATTGGTTCTGGCGGTACTGTTCGCCTTGCCGGCGACGGCGCACGCATCGATCCCCATCGCCGAATGGGACGACGGAGATCACGGCTTTGAGCTGTCGGGGTATCTGCGTTCGCTCAGCGGCGTCAGCTATCTGCACTACGCGGATGAGCTCCCTGACCCGAACGACGAGATCGGGACGACCAGCGGGCTAAATGCCGAGGCGATCCGGCTGGAGTGGACCGCAGAGGTTTCCGACGTGCTGACTCTGGAGTTGCACAATGAATTCTTTTTTCAGGTAAGCAGCGCCGGCAGTGCAGGTGGTCTGGGCGGGTTGAGCCAACTCGGCCTGGGCGCCAGCGTGGAGCCCGATCGAACCGTCGATCTGCGCTCGGAGATCATCGACCAAGACGGCCTGCGGTTCACCCACAACATCGACCGTCTGGCCGCCAACATCTACACCGATGCCGCCGATATCACGATCGGACGGCAGGGCATCACCTGGGGAAAGTCCACACTGTTTCCGGTGGCCGACCTCTGGTCGCGCTTCAGTCCCTTTGAGATCGACACGACCCAGAAGCCGGGCATCGATGCGGTGCGCGCGCTGGTCTATCCGTCGCTCTCCTCGGAGGTCGACATTGTGGTCGCCGACCGCGGTAGCCTGGAGGACCTGTCGGGCGGGGTCCGCAGCGCGTTCACCATCGGCTCGGTCGACCTAATGGTCGGGGCGGGTAAGTTCTGGAACGAGATCGCCGGGCTCGTCGGGGTCACGGGCGTCCTCGACACCGTGAAGTTGCGCGCCGAGGCCGTGTTGCCCTGGAATCTGGATGACGAAGAACTCAAGCTGCCCCGGGCGACCGCCGGCGTCGAATACTACTCCTCGTCGGTCATCGTCGGCGCGGAGTACCACTTCAATGGCACTGGTGCCGACGAGCCGGCAGGCTACATCCAGCAGGCCAACAGCGAGGAGTTCCAACGCGGCGAGACCTACTTTCTGGGCCGCCACTACCTCGGGGCGTACACGACCTACAGCGGGGTCGATCGGCTGACCTTGAATCTCAGCACCATCGGCAATCTCACCGACCCGAGCGTCATCGTCTCGCCGAGCGTCCGCTACGAGATCGCCCAGAACACCGAAGTCGCGCTGGGGGCGTACGTCACGGCCGGGGAGTCGCCGACCATCCCGAGTGGCGGTATGCTGGCGGCGCCGCAACTGAACAGCGAGTTCGGCACCTTCGGCCATTTCTTCTTCGCCGAGATCGCCGGTTACTTCTAAGCCGACACGGGACGAAACATTGACGTCGGAACCGCAGGAAGAAGACGAAAACGAGGAGCGCGGCCTGGTGCCCGAGATTCTGGGCATGCTCGCGGTGGTCTACGTCTTGGTCCTCGGGGCCTCACTGCTCGCTGGCTCGGTCGCGTTCGTGGCGAACTCCCTGTACGTCATCGTCGCCGCGGTTTTTCTGTACATCCCGTGGTGGTGGATGGACCGAAAGGGTCTCGACTTCGACGCCTTCGGGCTGACCACCGAACGAATGGGGCGCGATATCCTAATTGGATTGGCCGCCGCCCTCCTGACCGCAGCTCCCTTCGCTGCGGGTTACTGGTACTGGCAGACTGAGGTGCACGACCGAGCCTATCAGTTTCAGTGGTCCAATTACCTGAAGTGGTCGCCGGAGTACGAGGGTGAGCCCGACTCATGGGGAGACGAGCCCGGCGTCTGGATCTGGACGCGCGACCGGCAGGTGCACGTCGGAATTCGTGCCGAAGATGCTCAGAAGTCCACGTTTTCGGTCGAGGTCGACGAGCCGATGTTGCCGATCGTCGAGGGGGAGGCATCTGCAAAGATGGACGGCGCCGACCGTACGCGCTGGGAGGTGCGTGTTCCGGCGGGTTCCGGCAAGAGCCGTCTGGTCCTCAGACCTCAGGGGCCCGGGACAGCGGATTTCGCGAAGACGCTTTCGGTCGAGGCTACATCCGATGCCACGATGCCGATACGCGCCGGTCCCTCGGCGAGCCGACAGTCCGGAGGATCATTTTCGATGCATCGGGGCCTTGGATGGCTGGCTCTCTGGCTGATCACCCACGTCTTCTTTGTGGCCCTACCAGAGGAATTCTTCTACCGGGGCTACCTTCAGACGCGTATCCGCCAGGCGTTCGGATACGAGGTCGATTCAACGGAGAAAGTCGACGCCGCCGGGGATTCGGCGATCGCCGGTTTTACGGCGTCGAACCTGCTCGCCAGCGTTGCCTTTGCCGCCGGGCATCTTCTGATCCCGATCGGCGGTCAGATCCAACTGGGACGTGCCTCGGTCTTCTTCCCGTCGCTCATCTTCGGGTGGCTTCGAGATTGGACGGGAGGTGTCGCCGCCTCGGTCACCTATCACGCCGCCTGCAACATGATGATGCTCCTGGCGGCCGTGCACTTCTTTTGAGCGCTTGCACGCGATCACGGTGGAGACTAGCCTCCCCAGCGCGGCGGGGATCGACGAGGTGATTGGTTAAAGGAGAGGGTCTCCAGCGTGGCATCTGAGATGACAGACAGCAGGCGTCGACGAGACATCGCTCGTCGCACTCGCCAGGGGCTCGATGAGGATCTCGAGGATCTCCGGGACGAACTGCGCGAGACGCTCCCTGTATTCGAGCGGCGGATCCGCAACCTGGCGGGCAAGATCGGCGACTGGCCCAAGGTCCAGCAGAGCGAAGTTCTGGAGGTCTTCGAGCTGCCGGCGGACGCGGCACTGTCCGAGACATGGACGGGGCCGCGCATCGTCGCCGAAGCCGCCGGGGAAGTCGAAGCCTTCGTCCACGAGTGGCTCCCGCATCCCGATGACGACCGAACGCTCGATCTGGCGCGGCCTCAATTGAGGCGGCTTGGCGAAGAGACGGAAGCGCTTCTGGATCGCCTGAGCACGATCGCCACCGAGGTCGAAGCCCAGCGAGACCCCGGCCACGAGCAACTCGACCAGCAGCTCGACCGGATTCTCAACTACCTCGATCATTGCCGCGAATCGGACATCGACGCGCTGGAGGATCTGGTCGATCAGGGGCAGGTCGAGACCGGTCACGATGCCAGAAAAGAGCGTGCGAATCTCTGGGAAGAGCAGCGCAAAAAGGCCGACCAGGTGCGCCAGGTCTGGGACGAACTCGCCCAATTGTTGGAAGATGGTACGAACTACTCACTGGACGGGCTGACCGAACTGGCAGCCATGGTTCAGCGAACCTGCGAGGGCATCGAGGGCTCGCAACGCGACGCCGGCGATTACCTTCCGACCGACAAACTCGCCGAGGCGCGCCGGCTGGAGAGCCTGGTCGAAGACTCGGATTCAGAGGAACAACCGGAACTCGGCGAGACCGAGGAAGCCGCGCCCACGGAAGCCGCTTCCGATGCGAATCTTCCTCCCACGGTCCAACTCGACGATAAGGCCTCGCAGACCGACGACGCATCCGAACCTCCAGCGGAGACAGCCTCCGAGGAGTCCGGGGAGGCTCAGATGACCCTCGAGGATGCCACGGAGGTCGAACGCCCCGAGCCGGCGACCGGCCACGGCCCCGCCGAGGAACACCGAGAAGAGCCCGAACAGCCGGAACAGTCCGAGCAGCTGGAGTCACGTGATGGAGATGCGGTGGCGGAGACGCCAGCGCCCCAAGAACCGGCATCCGAGCCGGAGACCGAACCCGACGAGGGCAGCGACTCGATCGAAACCGCGCCGGAGCGTCCCGGCGCCGCAACCGAGGAGCCAGACCGGTCGGGGGAGACCTCCGATACCGCGGATTCCGCCGACAGCCCCGAGACGCTGCAGGGCATCCGCATCCGCCGCGTGTGGCAACAGGTCCCCTCGCTTGAACTCATCGCGGCGTTCGGCCCGCCCATCCTCTTTGTCGCGGGTGTTGTGGTGGCCGGACTGCTGCATGCGAGCGGTCTCGGCGGTGTGCCCAATCCCGTGGTCGCATGGCCCTGGGTCGAATCGGCTCTGGTTGCCTGCGTGGTCTGGGGCGTGGCGGCGCCTTTGCTGTTGGGTTGGCGCCCGCAGTGGGAGGGATGGAGCCTCCACTGGGTCGAGCGCGAAGAAGTGCGCCGAGAGTCGACGGTCGTGCTGGAAAGCGAGCACCTGGTCATCGCCGGGTCGCCGCTACCCATCAGCGAGGTCCTAAAGACCTCGATCTGCCGCTGGGGCGACAGCGACGATGACGTCAAGGGCTGGCTTCTACAGGTGATGATCTCGAGCGGCGATCAGCTCGACTTCATCGCCCCCGCCGATTCCGAACGCCACTGGGAAGTCAGCGACGCTCCGCTCGTCGAGCCGCCGACCGACGCCTGGCAGCTCTCCCCCGACGCGCTGCGCACCCTCGCCGCACGCGTCCGAGACGAGACCGGCGAAGCGGGCTGAGACCCGGACCTACTCCACTACCTTCGCCCCATCGGGGATGTTGAAGTAGCGGTTGAGTACGTCCGCCTCGAACGAGACGTTGCTCAGATCGGCTCGGGTGACCACCTTGGCATCGGTCGTCGCTTTCGGATCCCACATGAAGAACCGGTAGGAGTCGGCGAACGTGATGCCATCGACAGTTCGGCGGCCGTCGTAGGTCATCAGCTTCTCTGGCGAGTGGCCGCCTTCGGGGAAATACTTCGGGTACGAGACGATGTAGCGCAGGGCGTGCAGGTGACCCGACTCTGCGTCGATGTAGAGAACGTAGAAGTCGTCGGGCGAGATGCCGACCTCGCCGAAGGTGGCGCGGATGACGTGGCAGTCGTGGCCCATCATGTCGGCGCGTCCCTCGTGAGTCAGGTTGACGCCCGGGTCGGCCAGCACAAAGGGCATGCCAACGAAGTAGTAGGGCGTCAGCGCCCAGAAACGGACGTCGTAGCCGGGCTTCCAACTCGAGGGCTTTTTCCAGGCCTGGTCGCCATTCCAGCCGTACTGTTTTGAGGCGTCCTCGGGCAGGGAGTGGCGGGCCAGGGCGCGCCAGGTGTCGACGGTCTGCAGGGTGTCGCGCTCGGTGCCGTCACCCTGTGGAACGTAGTCGTACCGGAACCGCAGCGGGCCGTTTCGGTACCACGTCTTCAGGCCGCCATGGGCTTTGATAGATTTCAACAGAATGCGGCCGGCGCGGTCCTCAGAGAGGCGTGATTCGGCCTCGGCGACGCGCTGGTCGACCCAAGATGCCGGGGGGCGGGCCGATGCGTCGGGGGCATTCGGGTCGATGGACGTCTCAGCGCCATCGGGTCCGTCGGCGGACTGGTCGGCTGCAGAGGACGTCGCGCAGCCACTCCAGAGGAATAGGACAACGGCCAGCAGTGGGATTGCGCGCAATTGATAGCGGGGCGTGTGCACAGTCATCTCCTTGCGAATCGAGGAGGTCTCGTCTACCTGAATTTGGCTGGACTTACCACTCGGAGGGAATCTTTGCCCCGCCGGGTTTCCAAGTAAACCGACGAGGGAACGAATGCCGTCGACGGAGAGTGAATTCGACGATGAATCCACGTATTGTCTGATGTACGTGGGACGCTCTACGTTTCAGATCGACCAGACCTGCGGAAACCGGCTCGAGAGGCTCGGCGACGAGGGGTTTGATGTCCATGTGTTGGCGGCCGAGGACGGGGGCCGCGATGCCCTGGAGGAGCGCGGAATCGACGTCCGGCCCCTGCCGATCACCCATGGGCCCGGACGGGTCGCGTCGCTGGCGGCATCGTTCGTGATCATGCAGAGCTACTTCATCGAGCACGAGCCGCTTTTGGTGCACGGGACGGGCGGCGTCCTCGCCTGGGTGACCGCCGTGGCCGCGGACCGGGTCGATACCCCGGGTATTTTCGCGACCGTCGAAGATCACGTCTGGGATCCGGAAGGACTGGATCTGGGTGAGACGCGGGCTCGATTGTGGGCGCCCGGGCGCATCCAGGAACTCGAAGAATCGCTCGGAGAGTTTCTCTCCGGCACGATGGAGCGCGGTGTCGCAGCGATGTACCGGTCCCTCGGCGAGTTGTGCGATAAATACCTGGTCTCCAACGAATCGGACTACCGGCAGTTGCGCGAACGGGACCTCGTGCCGGCGCCGAAGCTGGAATACCAGGCGGGCGGCGACGGGGTCGACCTGGACTCGTTTGACCCCGAATCCGACGAGTTTCCCTCGGTCGACGAGGCCCGCGAGGAACTCGGCGTCCCCGAAGACTGGGATCGCGTCCTGGGCTACCGCGGGCCGATCCGCGCCGATCGCGACGGACTGGGCCTGCTGGACATCATCGATGCGGTGGCCTCCGCGCGACCGGGCGTCGGATGGTTTATTTCGCCGGAACGCCGCGCCGACGAGGGCATGGTCGAGCGACTTCGACGCCGGGCCGAGCGCGGCCAACTCCGCGTGGTACCGGCCAAAGACCGCCCGCGGTACTTTCGCACCCTCGACCTCTACGTCGAACCGCGGCGCCGGCCGGGTCACTCACCGCAGGTCAAGGAGGCGGCAGCGATGTCCGTCCCATCGGTGGCCACCCGGACCCCGGCGACCGCCGAAGCGATCGAAGACGGCGAGACCGGCTGGCTTGTCGACACCGCGTCGAGCGATGCCGTCGCCGACCAGGTTGTGCGAATCTCCGGGGCACCCAAGATGCTCAAGAACGCCGGCATCCGTGCTCGGGCCAGGGCGCGGGAGCGGTTCAACGCGCGGTACATCGACGAGCAGATCCTGCGGCTCTACGATTCAGTCCTCTCCGAGCGCCTGGCGTCGCCGGGCGAGTCGAAGCCCGTGGACTCTCCTGACATGAACCAACAGTCCGATGATTGAGCAGACACTCGTGATGGGATCGACGGGGTTTTTGGGCCAGCAGATTGCCGGACATCTGCAGGAAGCCTACGCCGGGGAAGGGCGTTCTGTGACCGGCATGCGCCGTTGGAACAGCGATGTCGAGACGCTGGGCTCGCTGGACATCCCCGATGTGGTCGCGGACCTGGATGACGAGCAGGAGCTCGAACGCATCATGTCGGGCGTCAATTTCCTGGTCTACGCCGCGGCGCCCGACACCACGATGGAGCCCGATGCGTACCGGCAGGCGGCCGTTCGATGGATCCGTCGGGTGCTTCGTCTGGCGCGAGAGAACGACGTTCAACGAGTGGTTCTGACGAGCACCGCGGCCACTCTGGGGACCTCCCAAGACCGGCCCGTGACGTCGCGGGACGTCTACTGCCCCGGAGAAGCCGAGGACCCCTTCGCGGAGGCAGCCTACGCCGTCGAACAGGAGGCCTTTCGACAGGCCGCCGACGGCCAAGACATCGTCATCGTCAATCCGTCTATCGTCTTGGCGCCCGGAGCTCGAATTCCGGGGCCGTCGCAATTGGATGTGAACCTTCGCGACCCGGTGAGTTGGGTCGACGGTAAGACAGTGGCCGAAGCCCACCGGGCGGCCCTGGAAAAAGGACGTCGAGGCCAGCGCTACGCCATCAATGAGCGCAACGCTGACCTCGAGACCTTCTATCGAGAAGCCCGTGCCCGACCCGACGTCGAAGTCACCGACGCGGAACCGAACTTTCGAAACCGCGACCTCCTGGCTCGCGGCCGCCACGTCGACGACTCCGAAACCCGTCAGCAGTTGGCCATCGGGTCTAGCTGACAGGTTCCCGGGTGAGCGGCTAACTCGTTATTCGACCAGGCCCTCTTCTTTGGCGACCTTCTTCCACGATTCGTGGTAGTCGTCGAGCTCGGCGTCCTGGCCGGGCTGAAGCACCGAAAACGGCGTGACCGATTCGACCATCACTCCGATCTCCGAGGACCAGGGAATCTCCGGTCCTTCCGGCGGGTCGGTGTTGGCCAGTTCCTCGACCACGCGCGGATCAGGCCCGTGGGGCAGGCCCGACGGGTGCAGGGTTATGAAGCCGTCCGAGACCTCGGGGCGCGCCTCGTAGCCGCTGTGGTTGAACAGCGCCTCGTCGACCTGGTTGATGTGATTGTACGGCGGCGATTGCATCCACCGTGGCAGGAAGGTCTGCAGGTACATGCCTTCGCCTTCAGTGACGAAGACCGAGACCTTCGGCGGGTCGACGTGGAAGTCCGGCGAAGCGAGGATCGTGACGTCGTCCAAGTTCAGGGCGAAGGGACGACGCTCGGCTTCCCACGCGTAGCAGTCGAAGACTGGCGTCTCGTAGTGAAGCGACGTCCAGTCCGCCTCGCGGTGCTTGAGGACCACCTCGCGGACCGGGTCGTCGTCAAACAGCGGATCCGCGCCCTTCGGAACCGGGCCGCGTGGGGCGTCCTTGGGATACGGCCAGGGCTGCTGGTCGCCCATCCAGTAGTCGTAGGGACGCATCAGCGGCGAGGGAAACTCGTACATCAGGATCGAGACTTCCTCGGTCTCCGGGAACGCATAGGTCGTACCCCGGGGAAAGTAGACGAAGTCGCCCTGACCGACGTCCTCGAGGACGCCGAAGTCGGTCGAGATGTCGAAGCTCTCCTCGGCCCGGTGGATGAACATCAGCTCGTGGGCGTCGCCGTGGCGCCAGGCGCGGCGTCCGTTGGTGCCCAGCTTGCCGTTGAAGGCCCAGACCGAGCAGTCGTCGCTCCAGAGGACCGGTGAGAAGTCGTCGCCCTGTACCGACGACATGTCGATGGCGCGGCGACGAAGGGCGCCGGTGCGCCGGGGGGCGTGCTCGGCGATGGTCGCCCGAAAGTCGCTTCGGTCGGCGAAGGTCTCGGTATCGCCGATGACCGTCGGCGGCGACTTGCGCAGGATCTCGGCGCCGAAGTCGTGCTTGTAGCTGTAGAAGCCCTTCGGCGGCCGGCCGCTTGAGTGCCAGTTTTCGAGCTCGTCGCGAAAATCACGATGGAACCGGCGACGGTTCACCGTGGGCGGAATCATCTTGGGAACGGTATCCATGGCTGCCTCTCTGAGGTAATGGAAGAGGTGTCAAAACGAAGCCGGCGGCTCGCCCCGGACGGGGGAGCCGCCGGCAGCGGAAACCGCTTGATGGGTGTTCGGATTAATCGTCCAGATTGTCCGAGTCACCGTCGAGTGCATCCCAGTCGTCCGGGATGGCATCAAAGTCGATGATCCAGGTCTGCTCATCGTTTTGCTGCAATTCTTCGATGTTGCTGTACAGGCCCTGAACGGTCTGGTGGTTGAAGTGCTGGCGGTCCTTGTCGCTCATGTCGAGACGCTGGTTGATCTCGATGAAGGGACCGGCCGCCGGGTTCGACGAGCGGAACAGCGACCCGGTGAACATCTGCAGAAGGTTCGAGTTGTCATCGTACAGGATCGGCGTGATGTAGTTGACGCCGATCTTTTCGGTCAGCTCGCGGTACCGCTCGATCGAGTCGCCTTCGATGCGCAGGGCGATGTGCTGGTAGCCCTCGCCGGCCATCTCGATGAAGTGATTGACCTGCGACTGGACCTCACCGTCGATGCCCTCGACCGGCGCCAGATAGGCGGCGTCGGGGTGCTCGTCGGTGTCGGCCATGGCGACGGCCAGCGTCTTCATCGAGGAGCGAGCGTCGGGGTCGTCGCCTGCCACGTCCGGGGCGCGGTACTTGGCTTCGCCGCCGGTCAGGGCACGCAGAAACACGTAGCCGAGCTCGTTGAGACTGTTCGTGCAAATGGCCGAGTGGTCGAGCTTGAGTGCGAAGTTTTCGCGCAGCTCTTTGAGAACTTCGTCGCGCTCTTCTTCGGTCAGCCCGCCGGGTCCGACTTGACTCTTGTCCATGGTCATACCTGCCGTGTTTGAAAGATAGTTAAGGACTCACACCCGGCGCAGCGGATACCATACACACGCGGGAATTGGCAACGACGCGTCGGTCGGTTTCAGTCAAAATCAGCGGGGAACCACTCGCCGGATTCCCACATCTCATGCAGCCGTTTTAGCACCGGTCGCGCCACGTCCACGTCACAATCCTCGGGGTCGCGGCCCTCAAAGAAACGTGCCACATCGCCGCGCTGCTGGCGGTCGTACTGAAGCGCCTTGGCCAACATCTGAATGCGATCGGCCGCCTTGACGATGCGCGCCTCGGGGGTCGAACGCTTTTTGTAGGCTTCGACCGCCTCCTGCCAGGCTTCGGGCGCTGACTCCAGAACAGTCGCCGCAGCTTCCGATTCCGCGCGGGCGACCTCGTCGTCCCCGAGCAGCATCTTCACCGGTTTGGGGAGGTCGGTCAGCATCGCCTCGCCGACGTCGTGTAGCAGCGCCGTCGTCAACAGAGTCCCACGGTCGATCGGCTCGTCGCTCCGTTCGGCCAGCCAGAGGGCCACGACGGCGACTTCCCAGGAATGCGCGGCCACGGACTCCGGCTGTTTGATGCCAGCGCCCAGCCATCCGGTGCGCGGAAAGTTCTCGAGCCGCTGAGTGCGACTGAGCAGGCGAAGCAGAGAATCGACATCGTCGGCCATAGTCCCTCGAAGGCGGCACGTTCAGTCGGAAGTGGTCTTGCGCTCACAGGATCTTCGCTTACACAAGACCGGCGACGGTGACCAGTCTTTCGCCTCGACCATCGAGGGATCATGCCGACTTCTGCAAAGCCAACTGTCCTCGTGCTGGGTGCCACCGGGTTTCTCGGTGGTCACGTAGCCCGCGCCTTCGACCAGCGTGGATACCCCGTCCGCGGGACGAAGCGAGCCTCCAGCCCCACCTGGCACGTCGAAGATGTCGACATCGAGTGGGCCGAGGTCGACCTCGACGCCGACGATGCCGCCGACCGGCTCGACGACGCCATGGCCGACGCCCAGTTCGTGGTCGACTGCGCGGCCCACTACGCCGCCGACGTCCACGACATCGACCGCGCCAAACGCATCGGCGTCGGCCGATTGCGCCGCGTCATGGACGCCTGCAAGCGCCAGAACATCGCCCGCTACGTCTATGTCTCAAGCCCGGCGACCCTCGGCTACACCGAAGACGACCCCGACGAGACCCTCGACGAGGCCGACTTCTACACCCCCGGCTCCCTGAATGACGCCTACTACGAGTCGAAGTGGAGCATGGAGGCCGAGATCTATCGGTACCTCTTGGAGGGCCTCTCTTCGATCATTCTGATTCCCGGCGCCGTCTTCGGCCCGGGCGACATCAAACCGGCCACCGGCGAGTTCATCGTCCGACTCGCCAACGGCCAAGTGCCGGCACTGATCGGCACTCGGTTCAACGCCGTCGACGCCCGCGATGTGGCCAACACCGCCGTCAACGCCATCAACCGGGCCCGACCCGGCCGCCGCTACGTCCTGGGCGGCCACAACCTCGACGTCGGGGACTTCGCCTCATCTGTCGCCGACGCCGCCGGCGTGAAGCCGCCCACGCGCCGTCTTCCCGGCAACGCCGTCCGCCGCGTCGCTTCGATCATCGAAAAGATCGGCCGCGGCCTCGGGCTGGTCGACGGGCCGATGACCGTCGGGCTGGACATGATCCTGTATGCCCGCGCCCTGGACATCGAACGCGCCGAGGGCGAGCTCGACCACCAGCCACGGCCCATCGATGAGACGATCTCAGATAGTCTGAAGTGGTTTCGGCGCAACGACTATCTGTAGGGTTCCTCCGGCGGCCGTCTATTCAGAGTGTTCTCGGATGGTAATTCTGTACGTTGGTTCAGCCGGCTGACAGGTGTTCGCACAGCTCGAGATGAGAAGAACCCTCTCTCCCTGTTCGAGTTCAAGGGTTCCGGGCTGGCTCGGCGTCGCCAGGTATTCAGCGTTCGGAAGCGCCTCGACCGCACCGGCAGGTGGGCACGTTTCGGGTGTGTAGAAGTCATCTGGCCCGCTCGGAACGGCAACGCCGAAGTCGGCGACATCCTCACCGTCCACCGACAACTCCACTTCGTAAGTTGTTGATTCGGGCGCTTCAAATACCAGCGGATCATCTCCCGCCGTGCCCCAATCCAGCGCGCTGCTCTCGAACAGATTCGGAAGTTCATTGAGCGACCGTTCAACGTTGATCGGCACAACATTGGGGATCTCAACGGACGGGCAGTTTTCGTTTTCCTCCTGAATGTCCGATCCGCCATCGTCGACATCCATCGGTGAGCCGTCGGTCAATTGGCCCGCGTCGTTCGATGTCTCCCCACCAGAACAGCCAAACGTAAGGGCGACGAACGTCACCGGAAGCAAGATTGTGAGACGAGTCCTATTGCGCATCGTTGAATTCCAGATTCCAGGTACGAAGCGGAAGAGACCAAACACCAGCAAGAAGAACAGAGGCGAGGCCGGCGGCTGATTGGAGCCGCCGGCGGTCGAACAGCCGCAGCCATTTTCGGTCGGCTGGGCCATCCCTGTATCGGCGGTCGCTGCATCGTTGCCGGCCGTCGCATCTACATCCCCGGCGTCCATCGTGCCGACATCCGGCTTCGGGTCACCGGCATCGACGCCTGCATCTTCCATCGCCGCTTGCTCCACGACGATTGTCACCGTCTGGGATGTTGAAAGTTCCCCATCGTCGGCCGTCATCGAAACGTCGTAGTCTCCAGGCGCCTGCTGCGGCGTTGGAGTCCAGCGAAATTGCCGGGCCTCCGCGTCGAAGGTAGCGCCGTCGGGAAGATTCGATGCCTCGATCGTGAGAATGTCTCCGTCCGGATCGTCGACCACCACGTCGAGCTGAAATGGTTCGCCCACCTCCGCGCGCAGTTCAGTTCCCGGGGTTGGTTCGACGAATTCGGGAGCCCGATTCGAGGGCGTGACCGTGATATCGACGGTCGCGGTGTCGCTGCCGCCGTAGGGGTCCGCCGCTTTGAACGTGAATGAATCCGAGCCGGTGTAGTCCGCCGGCGCCTTGTAGCGAACCTCGCCGTCACCGGGGCTGATCCCCTCGATCGTCCCTTCGGTTGGATAGGTCTCGATGGAGAACGTCAACGAGTCGCCGTGTGGATCCGTCGCCACAAGATCGATGACACGACTCTGAGATTGAATGATCGTCACCGATTTCGACTGAGCCGACGGTGGAGGGTTTGGCCCACCGCGGAACACCGTTGCCGGTCGACCATCCCGTCCCACGATCACGTCATCGTAGCCGTCTCCGTTGACATCGCCGGCGCCGTCGACCGTTTTACCGTATTCCGGTGTGTTGGCAGGCGCATTCGCCGACCATGCTGCCTCTCCGAAGAGACCGCGAGACGAGCCATGGAACATGGCTACGTCATGTGGACTCGGGGGGCTCATGGCCAAGGTGATATCGCTGTACCCATCATTGTCGATGTCGCCGGCGCCCACATAGGTAGATAACGCGTTACTGCGAATCCAATCCGGCTGGTTTTCCAGGCCGGCTGGACTGCCTAGGAACACAAACGCACGCGTGTCCTGAAATTCCATCTGATTCTCGACGTAGCGACCTGTTCCCACAATAACCACGTCATCGTATCCATCGCCATTGACATCGCCGGCTCCACGTCCAGGAGTGCCGTACACCCCGGATACGGCTTTTGGGTGGGTCGAGGACCAATCCGGAGAGTCTCCCAGACCAGAAGACGACCCGTGAAATAGGTAGGCCTTGCCTTCCCCGGAATTGTCAGTCAGGTAATCGGGCGCACCGACGAGCAGATCATCGTAACCGTCGTTGTTTACGTCGCCAGCGCCTGAAACCGAAATTCCCAGACAGGAAGAAAACCCGTCGTTATTCTGGTGTGAATACGACCAATCTGCTTGAGCAGGAAGCCCGGAGCTAGATCCAAAATAGATGTAGACTGTGCTGGGAGCGCCCGACGTTTGTTGACTAGGACCGTAGGGACAGTCCCTATCATACGGGTCGCCGATGGCGACGTCATCGTAGCCATCTCCGTTGAGATCCCCTACGCCTGAAACGGACGCCCCAAACTTTCGGACTGATCGGTCGTCAATCCAGTCTGGCTCCGCTGAGAGTCCCGTTGAAGAACCCAGGTAGAGCCGCACCTTGCCATCCGTGGCCCCTGGAGGTCCCGTAGAAGATGGGACCGGTTCAGCTACCAATACGTCGTCGTAACCATCTCCGTTCACGTCCCCGGCGCTGGCGATTGCTACTTTGGTTCCAAAGTATCGCCCGGGGCCATCGATGGACCAACTCGACGAGCCTACGATTCCTGAAGTGGATCCTCGATATAGGAAAAGCTTGTTGTTACTCAGAACGAGGACATCATCATAACCGTCCCCATTTACGTCACCAGCTCCTCTCACAAAGCCTGTGGAGCCTGTCGTGCCCGGAGACGTCCAAGTTTTACTGAGGACTTTCGCGTTTGCACTAGGACTCCCAATGAGAAGAAAGAGCCCTGAGAATGTCGAAAGGGCTACCAATTTCAGGCTCGCGTTCATGTCCGACTCCGCGTCTTTTTCGACGACCACAAGACTCAGCTTCCCGGAATTGAATGTGACGATCAAACGCCGCCCCACATCGGGTGGGACGGCGATCTTTCAAATCTGTGATCCTCAATATTCGTAGGAGACGAGAAATCCGTATCCTCCGGGAAGGGTCGGACCGCCGAGGTTGTAGTTTGTGTCGATATTGTGCCCAGCGACGGCCAGCCGATCGGTAGTGGCGGCAACTCCACGACCGTAGAAAGCTAAACCGGAACCGTATGTATTCTCGTATGCTATGTCGTATTCCTTCGTTCCACTAGGAGCGGAGGGGTCCAGAACATAGTCTTCGGGGTCAGTCGGGCGCGGGGTGACGTAGGGTTGCGAGAAGTCGTGGATGTGCGCGAAACCATATCTCTGAACACCGGTTTCGCTAGGGGGCTCAATAACCTCTCCGGTGATAGCAATGGAGTCGGCAAAGGCCTGTAGGTCCCAGATTTCTTCCTTCATGATCGTCGGGGAATTTGGGTTTCCACTTGTGTTTCCAGGGTTCAAATCTGAGAAGTTCACCCACGAGTCATCGGTGCCCAGATCATCTGCCGATGTGTAACGAATGACGAAATAGTCTTCGTCATCGCTTGAGTAGACGGCCTCGGGTGCCGGGAATTGGGACTTTGAGAGGCCGCGGTAGACTGGTGCTACGTTCCCGTTCGGGTTGAGTTGTCCGTGGAATTTACCTGCGATGTAGACCTCACCGTCTGGTGCGAATTCGACCTGCCCGACCCTTTCGGAATCGGCAGGTCCCGTCGTACCTGCCGGTGACGAAAATTTGTCTGTCTGATTCCCGTTGAAGTCCATGGACTCCAAGAAGAAGCTCCAGTTTGTAGCAGTGTTTGCCGGAGTGCCGTCCACGTGTGTGTGGCCACTGCCATCATCGGTGTAGTTTCCTACAACGGTGATCCGCTCAGACGCTCGGTGTGCGTCCACATCCGTGACGATGCCACTTCCACTGGTGCCTCCAAATTGTCGCGCCCACTGTTCCGGTCGAGTCCCGCCGGAAAGAGAATCCCAGGCGAGGACCATCAACTGAGGGCTAGAGTTGAGATTGGCTCCGGCAAAGCTGAAGTCGTTTGAGAATTCGCCGGCTGCGACCATGAGATCGTCGACGATGTCGACGGCGGTGTACACGTTTCTGGTGCCATAGGTTCTCAGAAGGTGGGGGAATTGCTCCATCCAAACGGTATTCCCGTTTGTGTCGAGTTCGCGGATACGTCCCGCGGTACTTGTACTGTATCTCGTGGGTTCCGCTGGTTGGAGCAATCTCTCGGTCACTAGGACGACGGTGCCGGTGGGCGTAACCTCGAGATCGTTGGCAGTATGGATGATCTGATTTTCGGAAGATTCTGTTTCATCGCTTCCCCAACTCTTCTGCCAGAGACACTGGCCATTTTCGTCAAATTTAACGAGGAAGACATCGGTAAACGAGCCGCTTGGGTTTTCTATCGGTGAGGAACAACCGAACGTGAGCTGGCTTATTCCACTCTGATTTCCCGGCCAGAATTCGCCACTCAGATAGGTTGCACCTTCGTCTCCGATGACGACATCAACAGTCTCCCAGCTTCCTGGCCCGGTCAGACCGGGTGCGGTGCTGAATTCGTGCGTGGTCGTGATTGGCTGCTGAGTGGTCCGATTGAGATCTTCGAGATTCCCTTCGAACGAATCCGCACAGGCCCCTGTGAAAAGGGATGCTAAAAGGAGAAGTGAACTTCCGAATAAAAATTTGAATTCTCCGAATGAACGATGCACTGCACATCCTCTTTCGAAAAATGCGATGTCTGACTCAGAAAGGTTGAACTAACCACACACGTCACCCACAGATTGGGTCGGCCGGTGTGGTCACCAACGTTCTGAGCTCTCCCCTGCACGCCGATGTGCAGGCTGTAAGGGTAGCGTGGGGGGGGTAGGGGGCTGTTTGTCAAGGATGCTGTTTAATAGCGTCTGAGAGCATCTTGGGATCGGTTAGGACGAGACGATCTCGGACAGTCTGAAGTGGTTCCGGCGGAACGACTCTCAACTAGGCGGGGGATCATGGTGATCCACTACTCAGGGACGGGATGGGCTCGCCTTGAGTAAGTCGGACACCCCGGTCTCCCTCCGGTCGAACCGGGTGATCACGCGGCGTGTCGCGCCTCTGGCGCGCCGCCGCGGGCTAGGCGAACCGAAGTCGGGGAGTGCAGGTGTATCGGCGCTGCCGCGCGCTGGGCGAATCGAAGTCGGGGATTCCGAGTGATCCGGGTTGGCTGCGGCTCCGATCAACTGTCGTCGGACGTGGAGGGGTCGGGCCGGTTCTGCTTGCGGAGTTCGTGTTCGAGCCAGAAGGTTCCGCCTGGAACCAGCGAGGCCGCAAAGGCCCAGCCGGCAAAACGCCGCGACCACTCCTCTTCGGCCCACGCGAGGGTGCCGAGGATCACGTACAGCACGAATAGAAGGCCGTGGATCCAGCCGACGATCTCGACGGTCGCGGGCTGGCCCGCCATGTATTTCAGCGGCATCCCGATGAAGACCAGGACGACGTAGGAGAGACCCTCGGCGACGGCGACGATACGAAATTGTGTGAGTGCATCGGTCATGGTGGCGCCTCGATAGCATTTCTTGGAGGTCGTGTGCATGGATAATGTGTTTGCCTCGTTCCTCGCGTAGTCTATCTTAGCCATCCATGATCACGATTGATCGCCATATCTCTGATCGCCTCTTCGCCGGCGTGGTTGCGTTCATGCTTGTGCTCGGCCTCTCGTCGAGTCTCGTCGCACAGCCGTCGGAGAGCACCGCCGACGATACGCGACTTCAGACGGAGCTCCGCGAGGTCTACGATGAAATCGGCGCCCTCGCCTCCATTGAGGTATCCGTGAAGTCGGGCGTGGTCGAGCTGACCGGCGAAGTGGAGGATCCGACTGCCGGGGAGACCGCGGCCGAGATCGCTCGAAAGTTCGACGGAGTGCTCTTCGTCGAAAACAAGATCGAAGTTTCGACGGACGTCTCCGAACGCGTCTCGCCGGCGCTGGAGCGCGCGTGGGCCAAGCTCGAGGACGTCGCCGGTTCGCTCCCACTGTTCGGCATCGCTGTCGTCGTCTTGATTCTCTTCTGGTTCGCGGCTCGACTCGTCGGCCGAATCAACCTGCCGGGAAAACGACTCGAAAGCAGACCCTTCATCGAGAATATCATCCGCCAGCTCGTCTCTCTGGTGGTCTTCTTGATTGGCGTGCTCTTCGTCTTGGACTTGTTCGGGGTCACGACCCTGGTCGGTGCCGTGCTGGGTACCGCCGGTGTCGCCGGACTCGCCCTCGGCTTTGCCTTCCGCGATATCGCCGAAAACTACCTGGCGAGCATCATTCTCGGAGTCCAACAGCCGTTCAATAAGAATGACCTCGTCGAGGTCGACGGCCACGAAGGGAAGGTGATTCGAATGACGACACGCGAGACCGTTCTGATGACCCTGGCCGGCAATCACGTCCGCATCCCGAACGCGACGGTCTTCAAGAACGTCACAACGAACTACACTCGCAATCCGCGTCGCCGCTTCGAATTCAAGGTCGGCATCGGCGTCGACGAGGAGATGAGCGAAGCGATTCGGGTGGGCGTCGAAACAATCCGCGAGACCGAGGGCGTCGCCCAGGAGCCCGAACCCTTCGCTGACGTCCAAGAGCTCGGCGACTCGACCGTCGTCCTCGCGTTTTACGGCTGGGTCGACCAGGTCGATTACGACTGGCCGCGCGTCAGGAGTCAGTCGATTCGCCGCGTCAAAAACGCCCTCGATGCGGCGGGCATTGAGATGCCAGAACCGATCTACCGCGTCTACACCGCCGAACACGGCACCGGCGAAGAGGTCGACCGCAAACGGCAGCGCGCCGAAGACGAGCTTCGCGAACAACGCGTGGAGGTCGAAGCCACCCCCGAAATCGACGAACAGATCGAGCAGGACCGGGCCCGTTCCGACGAGACGGATCTTCTGCAGGACTGACGGGGGCTGAACTGGTGTGGGTGGAGCGGCGGTCTGTGGGGTCGGGGATGTGGGTGATCCACTCAGCTCGTATGGGCTGGGCTCGCCCCGAGTGGGTCGGACACCCCGGTCTCGCGCCGCGCAGAGCGCGGCACAGCGAGCCGGGGTTATAGAGTGTGGAGTCTCTCACTCTGGAAGCTCGTGTTCGGGCTTGGCCTCGCGCCGCTGATGGATCTCCTGCTGGCGGCGGACGTAGCTCCTTACTGAGGAGAGTCCTCGGGAAGAGACCGTGAAGGCCGCATAGCCGACCGACCACCGGAAGTCCTCGAGTTCCGAGAACTTCCTTCTGACTGCGCCAGTAGACTGGCTCTTTATCTTCGACACGTACGAGGCGACATCCTGCCTCGGCGGTAGATCGCAGAGGACCTGAATGTGGTCGCGCCACCCATTGATGGCGATGGGCCGACCTCCCGCATCCCGCGTGATCTTGGCCATCGTGTTGGCGACGAACCTTAGGTGCTTCCCCACCAACCAGGGCGTGCGATAGTACGTGGGCGAAACGATGTGATAGTGCAGCTGCGTATGCGACATCTCCCCTCCATCTGCATCATCGATGTGAGCTTCCAGCCTCGCTCGCCCGGATCGGCGAGTCAAGCCGGATCTCGCCACTAACCCCGGTTCGACCGAGGCGCTCCGCGCCGAGGGAGACCGGGGGTGTCCACCGCCGCACGCCAGAGATCGTGGATCACACCACCGTCCGAGGGAGACCGGGGTGTCCACCGCCGCACGCCTGAGATCGCCACTCACTCCACCGCCTCGAAGACCCACCCGAACAGGTAGCTGCCGGCGAGGACGAAGACTACGTCCATCGCCAGCATGACGCGGACCCAGGCCCAGGGGCTGCCGGAGGCCTCGGTGCCGACCATCGCCCCCGTGGCTTTCACGCCGGCGATCAGCAGTGGCACGGCCAGCGGGTAGAGGACGATAGGGAGGAGGACCTGGCGGAGCCGGTCTTCGACGAGCATGGCCGAGGTCAGCGTGCCGAGGGCGGTGAAGCCCAGGGTGCCGGCGGCCAGGACGGCGATGTGGGTGCCCAGCGTTGGAAGGATCGAGACACCGAAGGCGAGGGCGCAAAGTGGGAGGAGCACCGCCTCGAAGATGGCCATGAAGGTCAGGTTCACCAGCAACTTGGCGGCGTAGACCGACTGGGCCGAGCCGGGCACCAAGGCGAGGGCGCGCAGGCAGCCGGTTTCGGTCTCCTGGTCGAAGGTGCGCGAGACGACCAGCATGCCGCCGAAGACGACGGCGACCCAGAGGATGCCGGGGAAGACGATGCCGACTGTCTGGTCGTCGTGGAAGAACGCGAAGGCGAAGATGACGGTCAGCAGCACCGAGAAGGCGACGGTCGTGATGATCACCTCGCCGGTGCGGATCTCGCGGCGCAGGTCCTTGCGCACCATCGCCCACGTCTGGCGCAGAAACCGGTTCATTCAGGCGTGCTCCCGGTAGCAGTCGAGGAGAGCGCCTTCGGTGTCGATGGCCTGGGTGTGGGCGAGTTTGCCGCCGCGCAGGATCGCAGCTTGGGTGGCGAGCCGGTCTAGTAGATCCAGGTCGTGGCTCGACAGGGCGACGATCTTGCCGCGGCCGGCGAGTTCTTGAAGGAGTTCGGCGACGTCGGCTTGGCCCTGGCGGTCGAGACCAGTCATCGGCTCGTCCAAGAGCAGCAGGTCGGGGTCCTGCAGCATGGCGCGAGCGACCGACAGCCGCTGACGCATGCCGCGGGAGTACGTCGAGACGCGGCGGTCGGCGTCGTCGTCGCTCAGGCCCACGCGGTCGAGCCAGCGGCTCACCAGTGCTTTGGTGGCGTCCAGGCCGTAGAGGTCGGCGAAGAACGTGAGGTTCTCGCGGCCCGTGAGTTCGTCGTAGATGAGGCCGTCGTGGGAGACCCAACCGACTTCTTGGCGGTAGTGGTCGGCGAATTCTTGCCAGGTGACGTCGTCGTAGCGGATGTGTCCGCGGCTGGGAGCGTCGAGGGTGGCGAGGATGGTCAGCAGCGTCGTCTTGCCCGAGCCGTTGTCACCGACGATGCCGGTGATCTCTCCGGCGCGGAGTTCAAGGGAGACGCGGTGCAGTGCGAAGAGCCGCCCGTAGATCCGCGAGACGGACTCCAGTGAGATCGACTGCATCGATGACCCTCGCCTGCGTCAGGAACCTTGCAGCTCGTTGATCTTCCGCACGACCAGGGCGAGTCGCTCGCGCAGCCGCAGGGTCTCGGTTTCGTAGTCGATCTCGTCGATGTCGCCGTCGCGCCACGCCTGTTCGATGAGCGCGAGTTCGTCGAGGAGTTCTTCGCGCTCGTCACGCAGCGTCTCCAGGGCAGTTTGGCGGCCCTTCTCGGTCTCGGTCCAGCCGATCTCGCGGCGGGCAAAGAAGAAGACGAACCCGATGCCGGCGATGCCGAGCCCCAGGAAGATCCAGGGCGTGATCGGCTGGTCGAAGGGGAGGCCGCTGATTTTGACCGCGTAGCTTTCACTCTTCTTCAGCGAACGGCCCGAGGCGTACAGATACTCCTTGCCGGGTCGCAGGTTCGGCGGGTTGGACGTCACCTCCACCGATTCGAATCCCTTGGCGGCCAGTGTCACGTTGTCGAGCCGCGGAATCTTTTCGGACTTCGTCTCAAGCGGGACCGCGACGGCGACCTTTTCAACGGGATAGTCCGTCGACTGTTCGAAGACGAAGCTCGGCGACGATGCGGTCATCCGAAAACGCATCTGCAGGTTGACCGTCTCGTTGGGGCTGATGGTGCCCGACCAGTGGACGGTGCTGTCGACGACCTCGGTCTTCCCGGGTCCGTTGACGTTGATGTTTTTGGCCTGCAGAGGCAGCACGATCGGCAGTCCCTTCGAGAACTCGTCGCCCGGCAATACCGAGGTATCCAGCGCCTGGTTTCCCTCGACGGTCAGCGTCCAGAATTGAGTGAAATAGAGGTTTCCTTCCCAGGGCTGGGCCACGGTCTGGAGCTGCTTGACCGTCAGTACGTCGGCCGACTGGGCCTTTTCGTAGACATCGATCGATAGATGAGCCGCCTTCGACGGTGCGACCCGATTGCTCTTAAAGGGGATGCCGCCGTAGGTGACCACGGCGTATAGCTCCAACCCCGTGGACAACAGCGAGGTCGGCACCTGCGAAAAGTGGGCGACGCCTTCCTGGTTGGTCTCGCCGACGAATTCGTGTTTTGGCTCCGGCTCCTTCGGCTCGAAGGGTCCCTTGGGCCGCGAAGCTCTAAGAATGACGGCCGTATCCTTGACCGGCTTTCCGCTGGCACCGTGTTCGACGTTGACCGGAATGGTGAACGTGGAGCCGTCGGCCTCCTGTGCGGAGGCGGTACCGGCCGCGCCGAGCAGAAGGAGCAGGGTGGCAACTGCGGTTGCGACCAGGTGCTGTCTTGTCATTCGGGTCACTATCATGATCGGGCCGCAATCGGGTCGGATTTGGGGGCGTCGTAGAGTTCGTATCCGCATCCATCACAGAAGCGAGCATCGGGCTCGAGGTCCCGCCCACAATCGGGGCATTCGTCCGCGAGCTCGACGCCGCAACCGCTGCAGAAGCTCGCATCGGCGGCGAGGTCGCGTCCACAGGCCGGGCATTCGATGCCGGCGGCCTCCGTGGACGAAGATGAGTCCGCTTGTTCCGAAGGAGCCGGCTGCGGGTCTTTGGAGGTGGAGTCCGTCTGTCGAGAGGCGACCATCGACTGGAGTCGTTCTTCGATCTGTCCGTCGATCTCTTCGTCGAGCTCGTCGTCGCCGCGCATCTGTTGAAGCTGGCGCATCACGTCGACCGCGCGTTTTTCGTGCTTGGCACGGAGCCGTTCGTAGTCGGCGTCGTCGAGCTTGCCGGTCTCGTGGTCGAACTCGATGTCGCGCAGGGTCTGCAACAACACAGACTTGCGGCTGACCAGCTCTTCGATCTGGCCGAGCTCCTCATCGAGAAGTTCGAAACGCACCTGGTCCTCTCGGTCGCCCAGAAACGGCGAGACGACCTTGAAGAGCGCCCAGATCGTGAGGGCGCTAAAGAGGAAGACGAGCAGTAGGACCGCTTTCATGAAGGAGGTTTGGGGCCAATGGTAGGTTCTTTTGAGGTCGTGTCCGGCGCATCGGCTTCGCTGGTCACTTCAACGTGACTCCAGCGTTCAGCCGAACCCCATTTGGTGTCGGATTCGACCTGCCAGACCACCATCGGCGACAGGCACACGAGGATCAGTCCGCCGGCGGCACCGAGGCGACCGAAGCGCATCGGCGTCGACAGCGACTCCAGGCTCTCGCGGGTCGGCCACATGGCGATCATCGAGCCGAGTACCAGGACGACGCCCCCCATCCAGAACCACCATGTAAAGGGATTGACGAAGATCTTGAAGGCCGCCCGATTCCCGCGTTCATCGAAGTTGACCAGCGCAGTGTAGACGTCCTCGAGGGGGCCCGATTTGATGTCGATCTCGCTGGTCGGCATCTGTGGCGTCGCCGCAAAGACCGCTTTGCCGGGATACATCGTGTAGGCCGGCTCGCCATCGTGGGTCACGTCCATGTGGGCCTTGTACAGGGTCTTGCCCGGTACGTTTTCCTCGCTCAGGCCCTTGTAGGTGAGATTGTAGTCACCGAGCTGAACGGATTCGCCGCGCTCCAACGAGACGTCTTTCTCGAGTTTGAAGGCGTTGCCAGAAAACGCGAGGAACATGCAGATGACACCCAGATGGACGACGTAGCCGCCGTAGCGGCGCCTCTGCTTTCGGAACAGGTGAAACAACGCCTCGAAGACGTTTTCGTCGTGACCGGTGACGCGGGCCCGGGCTCCTCGCCAGAATTCCTGGAACATCGAGGTGACTACGAAGATACAGCCCGCCAGGGTCAGTCCCGCGTATACCAGCGACAGGGTCGTGGGGTCAGCACCCAGATCTTGGCCGCGCAGAAACCAGTAGGCGGCCCCGATGGCCGGGGTCCCCAGGACGGTGAAGATCAGGGGTTTGATGAAGTCTCGTTTGAGGTTGCGCAGCGTCGCCTTGCGCCAGGCGATGATCGTGCCGACGCCCATCAACAACAGAAGTACGATCCCCAGCGGAATCATCCAGCGGTTGAACCAGGGCGGGCCGATCGAGACCTCTTGGCCGGTCAGCCAGGTCTTGACCTTGGGCCACATCGTGCCGAACAGAACCACGACGGTCATCGCCACGAAGACCCAGTTGTTCAACATGAAGGCCGATTCTCGGCTGGCCACGCTGTCGAGGGTCTCTTCGCCCTCCATGTCGCTCCATCGGTAGATGAACATTCCCACCGAGATCGCCGTGGCGGTCAGCAGGAAGGCCAGAAAGTAGTTGCCGACGTCGCTCTGGGCGAAGGTGTGGACCGATTCGATGAGGCCGCTTCGGGTGATGTAGGTGCCGAAGACGGTCAACAGGTAGGTGCCAATCATCAGGCCGACATTCCAGCGCTTGAGCATGCCTCGGCGCTCCTGGATCATCAGCGAGTGGATCAACGCCGTCGCCAGAAGCCAGGGCATAAACGCCGCGTTCTCCACCGGGTCCCAGGCCCAGTAGCCGCCCCATCCGAGTTCCTCGTAGGCCCACATGCCGCCCAGGATGTTCCCGACTGACAAAAATAGCCAGGGGACCAAGATCCACTTGCGCGCCGCCTTGACCCACTGACTCGAGAAGTTCCCCGTAAACAGCGCGGCCATCGCAAAGCCGAAGGGCACGGTCATCGTCGCCAATCCCGTCAGCAGAGCCGGCGGGTGCAAGACCATCTTGGGGGTCTGCAACAGCGGGTTCAGTCCCTCGCCGTCGGTGGGAGTGTTGGCGAAGGTGAAGCCTTCGAAGGGGTTGGTCACAAAGGCCAGGATGAGTAAGAGACCCATCATGACCAGCAGACACGTAAACTGCACCCAGGGCATGAAGTCCTGGTGGCGATTTCGATTCACATAGGTCGCCAGACTGGTGAACAGCCCCACGATCGTCACCCAGAAGAGCAGGCTACCGGCTTGGCCGCCCCAGAAGGCTCCGACCAGGTAGAAGAAGGGCATCGATTTGTCGGAGACGCTGGCCACGTACTGGATGCTGAAGTCGTGGGTCAGCAGGGCGTACAGAAGGATCGACCCTGCGACTGCCACCGATCCGTAGGTGGCATACACTGCAAAACGGCTCGCCTTGATGAACCTACGCGAGCCGGTGCGGCCGGCGACGAAACTCAGGGCCGCTCCCACCAGGGAGATGTAAAGCGACGTGTATATCGCAAAGGAACCGATCGACTTCATCGCAGAGGTGGCGTGTGGGGAGAGTAGGGGAGAGCGCGGGCTGTCATCCTTTGGGGATGTTGTCCGGGTGCTGGGCTTCCGGGTTGCCCTCGTAGCGCGATGGGCATTTCACCATGACTTCGGTGGCGTTGAGCGTGCCGCCGGAGCTCAGTGTGCCGGTGGCGACGACTTCGGTTTCGGCTTGAAAGGTGTCGGGCAGGGCCTTGTCGTACGAGACGCGAATCGTGTCTCCTTTGTGAGAGATCGAGAAGTCGCGTCCAATGGTCCCTTCGTTGCCCTCGATCGAGCCCTTGACCACCCGGCCTTTGACCCGCATCTCGCTGCCGACGATGGTGTCGCCCTTGGCGACGGCTTCGTCGACGGTAAAGAAGTATGTCTCGGAGCTGAGACCGTCGAAGACGAGCCAGCCGATGAGCACCGCTGCGACCACGACGCCCAAGACGACATGCCAGTTACCGCCGTCGTCTGAATCGACAGACGTGAGTCGCTCCGGGGGTTCGTCGGAGTCGAATTCTCTGCGAGAGTTCTCAGTCATGATGATACGTCAGTTGCTGGTTGCTGCGGGACGGCGCGCTGACACAACAAGTCCGCCCGGTGGATTAGTCCTGCGGGGGTGCCGCAGCACGATGTTCGTTACCCAACTTCGAAGGTCGGTACAAGGCTAGTCCAGAGGAGCTGCGGGGCAACCCTCATAGGACCAGCCTTGAGCTCAACCGCCGATCTGGCTCATCGTCGTGTCGGTGACGGTGGAGCCCTCGAGGTCGAAGTCGTGGCTTCGGTCCTTTTGACCCAGGGCGCGTTGAACCACGGATTCGATCGCTCGGCGCCGCTCGTCGGTGTCGGAGTAGGTTCGAAGCGGGGCGCGCACCGACAACGAGTGGTCGTCGGCCAGACAGGCGCGCACCTGACCCGTCGCCGTGATCCGCATGCGGTTGCAGTCGTTACAGAAACACTCGGTGACGGCGCCGATGATGCCCAGCGGGTGGCCCTCGTCGGGGGTGTTCGGCCCGTGAAGTCGCATGTAGCGAGCCGGCCCGGCGCCGTAGGTATCGGAATCGGATTCGAGGGTCCACCGTTCTGAAAGCCGGCTTCTGATTTCGTTTGCCGGTACGCATTCGCCGCCGGGACCATCCCAGAGTTGCTGGTCGCCCAGGGGCATGAACTCGATGAACCGGAGGATAAGCCCGCGATCGATGGCGAAATTGGCGAGGTCCTCGAGTTCGTGGTCGTTGTAGCCGCCGACGACGACGGTATTGAGTTTCAAGTCGGTCAGACCGTGGTCGCGCGCCGTTTCGATTCCATCCAGGACCCGTTCGAGATCCCCGAGTCGAGTCAGTTCCTCGAACATCTCGTCGTCCAACGAATCGAGGCTGACATTCAGGCTATCGAGTCCTGCGTCGGCCAGTGCCTCGGCCTTTCGGCCCAAAAGGTAACCGTTGGTGGTAATGGCGACGTGTTCTAGACCCTCCAGGTCCGTGAGTCGATCGACGATCTCGGGTAGGTCCGGGCGCAGCAGGGGTTCGCCGCCTGTCAGCCGCACCTTTCGGACGCCGTCGTCGACGAAGATGCCGACGACCTCCTCGATCTCATCGGCCGTCAGCAGGTCTTGGCGCTCCTCGAAGTCGACGCCATCCTCGGGCATGCAGTACTGACACCGGAAATTGCACCGGTCGGTGACCGAGACCCGAAGGTATGTGATGTCTCGACCGAAGGAGTCGCTGAACATGAAAGGGTGCCTCTGGAGACCCGAAGTTCCGCACGGCGAACCATACATCCGTTAACCTCCATGAGTCAATTCTTGGAGGAGGCAATCGCCGCCGGACCGGGCTCCGGTTGGCGTGCATCAAAGCGGTGTGATAGCGGAGGAGGTGCCATGCGCTACTTGGAACAATATCTCGGTCGAGCATTTCCCTGGGTGATGGCCCTGACGGCGGCAGCCATGTTGGCTTCGCTGGGGCTGATCTTTTGGCACGCGCCCGTCGACAAGACGATGGGCATCGTCCAGAAGATCTTCTACTCCCATGTGCCCGCTGCCATGGCGTCGTACGCCGGATTTACGATCACGTCGGTGGCGAGCCTGCTTTATCTTATCAAACCCCATCGAAACTGGGACATCGCCGCGGTGGCCGGCGCGCAAGTGGGGCTGTTGTTTTGTGCCTACGTGCTGATTTCAGGCCCCCTGTGGGCGATCAAGGCATGGGGCGCGGCGTGGACGTGGGATCCGCAATTGACCGCCACATTCGTCCTCTTCTTGCTGTACGGGGCCTACGTGTTGATCCGGGCCTTCAGCGGAGGCAACGAGCGGATGCGCAAGGTGTCGGCGGCCCTGGCGGTCATCGCGTTTGTCGACATCCCGATCATCCACTGGGCCGTGCACCAATGGGGCGGCATGCACCCGGTGGTCGAGCGGTCCGGAGGCGGCGGATTGGCGCCGGCCATGAAGACGACCTTCTCGGTCAGCATGTTCGCCTTCTTGCTGTTGTTTGTGGCCCTGTGGTGGCTCGCGATGCGGGTGCGTCGCCTGGAGTGGCGACTCGAGGAATTCTACATCGACATCGAAGACGCCAGCCGTACGAGGTAGACGATGCGCACGTTCGCTTCAAAACTCGCCGGATGGGCGCTGTTGGCGGTCATGGCCGTCCCGACTACGGGATGGGCACAGCCGGCCAACAAGGCGGCCGCCGAGACGACGATTCCCGGCGGAACCCTGTTGATCATCTCGTACGGAGTCCTCTGGGTGGGACTCCTGGCGTTTATCGGGTATCTGGGATGGCGGCAGCGTCAGCTCTACGATGAACTCGACGATCTGGAGCGCCGCCTGGAAGAGACCGTCGACGAACCCTCCATCGACGAGTAGATGATGTCTTCAGCCCACGTCTTTTACATTCCGGTGATCTTCTTCGTCGGCCTGCTGGCCGGCTACTTCATGGGACGCAACGCCGCCGAGGAGGAATCCGAAGAGAAGCGGCGACGCCTCAAGCGTAGAAAGGCCCTGCGTCAGTCGTCCTCGGCCGGCGACTCGTCCAAATCGGCCTCCCACCATTCGGCGGAACCGGAGACCGAATCGTCGTAGACCAGTTCTCCGAGTTGGTCGACCATCGCCTGCAGGTTCTCGCCGGTGGCGGCGGAGACGGCGACGAAGGGGATGCCGACCTCATCCTCGAAGTATTCGCGCAACTCGTCGACGCGTTCTTGCACCCACGGCAGGTCGATCTTGTTGAGGATCACTAACTGCGGGCGTTCGATAAGCTTCGGGTTGTAGCTTTCGAGTTCGTGGTAGATCGCCTCGAAGTCGTCGATGGGATCGCGGTCTGTCGGCACGCCTTCGGCCTGCTGAGGGACCTCGATGACGTGGGCGATCACGTCGGTGCGTTCGACGTGCTTTAGAAACTGGATGCCCAGTCCCTCGCCGCGGTGGGCTCCCTCGATGAGCCCGGGGCAATCGGCGACGACGAATTCGCGGTGATCGTGCCACTGCACGACACCCAGATTCGGCGCCTGAGTGGTAAAGGGATAGTCGCCGGTCTTGGGCTTGGCCCCCGAGATCGTCGAGATAAGCGTCGATTTGCCCACCGATGGGTAGCCGACCAGCCCAACATCGGCGATGAGTTTGATCTCAAGGCGGAGGTTTCGCGTCTCACCCTCTTCGCCGGGCGTCGACTGGCGGGGCGCCTGGTTGGTCGACGACTTGAAGTGCAGGTTTCCGAAGCCGCCGTCCCCGCCTTCGGCCACGACGACGCGCTGTCCCTCTTCGGTCAGGTCGGCGAGCTGCTCGCCGGTGTCGGCGTCGTAGACGACGGTGCCGACGGGGACCTTCGCGACCTTCGGCTCGGCGCTGGCTCCGGTCTTGCCCTTCGAGCCGCCGGGCCTGCCGTTGTCGGCCTCCATGCGCTTGATGTGGCGATACTCCATCAGGGTGTGTTCGTTGGTCGTCCCCTCGAAGACCACGTCCCCGCCATCGCCCCCGTCGCCGCCATTGGGCCCGCCCTTGGCGACGTACTTTTCCCGACGAAACGAGACCATCCCGTCGCCGCCACGACCGGCGATTACTTTGATTTCACACTCGTCTACGAACATCGGTCAGCTTCCCGAAAAGAGGTCTGCCAAAAAACAAAACGTCCCTGCCACAGCGAGACCGCGGCAGGGACGTCAGTGTTACGGTGTCCGGATCGAAGCAGGAGGATCCGGGCGCCGGCGCTTACTCAGCGGCGGCCTTCTTCTCTTGCTCTTCCTGCTGCTCCAACCATTCTTCGACGGGCACCACGTTGATGACCTTGCGGCCGCCGGTCGTGGTGTTGAATTCGACAAACCCGTCGGTCTTGGAGAAGACCGTGTAGTCCTTGCCGAGGCCGACGTTGCGGCCGGGGTGGAACTTCGTGCCGACCTGGCGGACGATGATGCCGCCGCCGCGCACGAACTCACCGCCGAAGCGCTTTACGCCTCGATACTGTGGATTCGAATCTCGACCGTTCTGTGTAGAGCCTTGTCCCTTCTTATGTGCCATCGTTGGCCTCCTGCCGGATGAGGGTGCGTCGAGGAGATGCGCCGAGGCGAGCTCAGACGCCCTCGACTTCTTCGATTCGAACGCGAGTGTAGGGCTGACGGTGGCCGTGCTTGCGCCGGTACTTCTTGCGGCGCTTCTTTTTGAACACAATCTTTTTGTCGCCGCGGCCGTGTTCGACAACTTCGCCGGAGACGGTGGCATCCTCCAGGAGCGGGTGCCCCACGGAGATGTCTTCGCCGTCGCCCACCGAGAGGACGTCGAACTCGACGGTGTCACCGGCTTCGACGTCGCTCAACTTCTCGACGTCGATGGTGTCGCCCGTCTCGATTCGATATTGTTTTCCGCCTGTTTTAATGACTGCGTGCATGACTGACTCCAGAGAGAGTGCCGAGCGTCTTCATCAAGGGAGAGTCGCGCCCGGCGGTACGCGAAGGACGCGGCACCATATACGGAGCACTCGGTGCCCGTCAAGGTCGTGGCCGCTTGAATCCTCGGTGCCACCGACGACTCGCCCACTGTCTCGAATCGCCAGCCCTATCGGACGGTTTCCCTGAGATCAAGCCGATACGGTGAACGGTCGCCTGACGCCTCAGTCGTCCTCGAACATCGCGCTGTACTGGTCGAGCTTGTCGAGGATCTCGTCGTCTTCGTCGTCCTCGTCACTGTCATCGGTGTCAGGCGTCGGTTCGGCGGAGCCGTCCTCGATCTCCTCGGATTCGTCGTCTTCCAGATCCGACGCCGAGATCTCTTCGAGTTCATCGCCTTCCTCTTCGGTAAATTCGGCCGATGAGACTTCGTCGAAGCCGGGTTGCTCGTCGGCGTCGTCCTCGAAGTCATCGCCGAACTCCGGCGAGGAGATTTCGCCGAGGCCCTCATCGTCGTCCGGCTCGTCGATGGTGGGCTCAGACGGCTCGTCTTCTTGTTCGGTCGAGGGATGCTCGTCTTTTGAAAGGGGGCGTTCGACGCTGGTTGACGAGGGCTGGTCGTCGGAATCGAACGAGAAGGACCGCTTTCTGCGTTCTGAGGCGCTGTCGGTCTCCAAGGGATTGCGCGCAAACAGTGGATTGTGGCCCGTGCCGATGAGCGACGTGACCTCGGAGTCGGCCATCAGGTCGTCGAGGACTTCGCGCGCCGAGCTGTATCGGTCGTCGGCGTCGTCGCGGGTCATGCGGTCGAAGAGGTCGTCCAGGGCCGACGGCACCCGGTCGTCGACCTCCGAGGGAAGGGGCGAGCGGCGTCCCGGGACCTCGCCGGTGATCATCTCGTAGAGGAGGATGCCCGCGGCGTAGACGTCGGAACGTGCGTCGGCGGCGGTCGGGTCGTCGAGCTGCTCTGGACTTCTGTAGGCGACGCTGCCCGTGCCGATGTGGACAGATCGGGTCGAGTCGCCGGTATCGACCAGGCTCGCCAGACCGAAGTCGGTCAGCTTCACGTTGCCCGCTTCATCGAAGAGGACGTTGGTCGGCTTGAGGTTGCCGTGCACCGCGTCGTCGCGGTGCGCCGCATCGAGCCCGAAGAGAATCTGGGCGAAGTGGGTGATGACGACGGGCAGGGGAGCGTTACTATCGTCGATGGCGTCCCTCAGGTTTCCACCCGAGGCGTACTGGGAGACCACGTAGGGAACATCGGAGTCGGTCTCGATCTCGTAGATCTGCGCCACGTGGGGGTGGTCGAGGGAGGCCTGCTGTCGAGTGACCTCCTCGAGCCGCTGTACGATGCCGGCGCGATGGCTGCTGGAGAATACGTCCAGCAGGTCCCCGATGTCTTTGATGACGACGGGGCGGTCGAGGCGGGTGTGGCGGCCCAGATGAACCGTACCGACGCCGCCTTTGCCCAGGGGCTTTTCGGCGGCGTAGCGGTCATCCTGAAGGTCGAGGTCTTCGGAGGTCGAGTCGGGCATAGTGACGTTGGGTCGCAGGAACGATGAGCGGCTATGAGCATAGGCCCCGCGCCGGATGTCGCCAAGTTTTCGCGGCGACCGTCAGGACGACGAGCCGATGCCCATCTCCCGGAGAAACCGGCCGGTGTGGGAGGTGTCGGTGCAGGCGACCTCCTCGGGCGTGCCTTCGGCGACGATGTGGCCGCCGGCTTCGCCGCCGTCGGGGCCCAGGTCGATAACGTGGTCGGCGCTCTTGATGATATCGAGGTTGTGCTCGATGACGACGACGGTGTTGCCGGCGTCGACGAGCTGGTTGATGACCGCCAGCAGGTTTTTGATGTCGTCGAAGTGCAGGCCGGTGGTCGGCTCGTCGAGGATGTAGAGAGTGTCGCCAGTGGCGATCTTCGAGAGCTCCTTCGACAGCTTCACCCGTTGCGCCTCGCCGCCCGACAGGGTGTGCGACGGTTGACCAAGGGTGATGTAATCGAGCCCGACGTCGAGCAGGGTCTCCAGGATGCGTCGGATCTTGGGGTGCTGGCCGAGTAGCTCGTGGGCCTCGGCGACGGTCATCTCCAGGACGTCGGCGATCGAATAGCCGCGATATTTCACTCGCAGGGTCGTCTCGTTGTAGCGCTCGCCCAGACAGCCTTCGCAGGGGACGTAGACGTCGGCCAGGAAGTTCATCTCGATCTTCTGGACGCCCTGGCCGCCGCACTCGGGGCAGCGGCCGCCGTCGGTGTTGAAACTGAAGCGGCCGCGGTCGAAGCCGTACATCTTGGAGGTCGGAAGGTTGGCGAACAGATCCCGGATGTGGTCGAAGACGCCCGAATAGGTGGCGGCTGTGCTGCGGGGCGTCCGCCCGATGGGCGACTGGTCGATTTCGATGACCTTGTCGAAGCGATCCAACCCTTCGATGGCATCGTGGTCGCCGACGCTTCGGTGCTTGTAGTAGACGTGGCGAGCGACGGCCGGGTAGAGGGTTTCGTTGACGAGGCTCGATTTTCCGGCGCCCGAGACGCCGCTGACGCAGATGAACTTTCCGGTCGGAAAGTCGACATCTAAGTCCTTGAGATTGTTGGCGCGGGCGCCGCGAATCGTCAGGGAGCCACCGTCGCCGGAGCGGCGCTGGCCGGGGACGTCGATGGTTCGCCGTCCGGCCAGATAGTCGCCGGTCACGGAGCCTTCGGTCGATCGCACATCCTCGGTCGTACCGGAGGCGACGATGTGCCCGCCGTCGGAGCCGGCGCCCGGCCCGAAATCGACCATGTGGTCGGCGCGCTCCATCGTCTCTTCGTCGTGCTCCACGACGATGACGGTGTTTCCTTCGTCGCGCAGGTCTTCGAGGGTCTGCAGAAGCCGGGCGTTGTCTCGCTGGTGGAGTCCAATGCTCGGTTCGTCCAGGACGTACAGGATGCCGGAGAGGTCGCTTCCCAGTTGGCTGGCCAGGCGGACGCGTTGGCTCTCGCCGCCCGAAAGGGTGCCGGCGCCGCGATTCAGCGACAGGTAGCCCAGGCCGACTTCCAGCAGGAAGTCGAGTCGGCTTCGGATCTCGCCGAGCAGGTCGTCGCCGATGGTGGCTTCGAGTCCTTCGAGGTCGAGCTGCTGGAAGAACTCCGTGGTTTCGTCGATCTGCGCGCCGCAGACATCGGGGAGGGACTTTCCGCGAAACTCGACGGCGGCGCTCTCGGGTCGGAGCCGTCCCCCGTCGCAGGCCGGACAGGTTCGATCGCCCATAAACTCGCCGAAGAAGTCCCGCACGCTCTTTTTGGGCGCGGCGTCGTGGGCCCAGGCGACAAACCCCGCTACACCGTCGTACCCGTCGACCCCTTCGCCGCGCAGGACCGCAGCCTTTTGCCGGTCGCTCAGGTGGTACCAATTGGTCGTCAGGTTGACGTCGGCCTGGTCGGCCGCCGCTTTGAGGTCTTCCCAGCCGTCGCCGATGTAGTCGGCGTATTTGAAGTCTTCGCCGGCTTCGGTGTTCGGGTCTGGACCCAATGGTTCGACGGCGCCCTCGGCGATCGACTTGGTGGTGTCGATGACGAATGACGAGGATTCGGCCTGCGGGGTGGTGCCCAGTCCGCGACATTCCGGGCATTGTCCCAACGGGCTGTTGAACGAGAAGCTCTGGTGGGTCAGCTCCGGGAAGGCGATGTTGCAGTGGGTGCAGGCGCGCTCGGTGCTGTAGAGCCGTTCGTAGGTCTCGCCGTCGTCGTCGGTCTTTCCGGGGACGACCACCGTGGCGCGCCCTTCGCCGGTCTGCATCGCCAGGTCGACGGCCTCGCGGACGCGTTCCTGGCTCGCGGGGCGGGCGATCAATCGGTCGACGACGACGTCGATATTGTGCTTGGTGTGCAGGTCGAGCTTGTCGACGTCCTCCAGAAGTTTGATCTCGCCGTCGATACGGGCCCGGGCGAATCCGTTGGACCGAAGTTCCTCGAAGAGGTCCTTGTACTCGCCCTTACGGTTGCGCGCCTGGGGGGCGAGGATCATGAATTTGGTCCCCTCCTCGAGCTTGAGGATGTCGTCGACGATCGCCGAGGTCGACATCGAGGTGACGGGCCGGCCGCACTCGTGGCAATGCTGGGTGCCGAGTTGCGCCCAGAAGACCCGCAGGTGGTCGTAGATCTCGGTGATCGTGCCGACGGTCGAGCGGCTGTTCGAGCTCGTCGTCTTTTGCTCGATGCTGATCGTCGGACTCAGGCCCGTGATGCGGTCGAAGTCGGCCTTGTCCATCTGGCCCAGAAACTGGCGGGCGTAGGTCGATAGACTCTCGACGTACCGGCGCCGTCCCTCGGCGTAGATTGTATCGAAGGCCAGGCTCGATTTTCCCGAACCGCTGACGCCGCTGAAGACCACGAGCTTGCGTTTGGGAATCGCGATGTCGACGTCGGCGAGGTTGTGCTGGCGAGCCCCTTCGACCCGGATGAACCGGGAGTCCCCTTCTACCGGGGCGTAGGTTTCATCAGGCTGGGACTGCAGGAACGGAGCGGTGGACATCTATCGGGTCTCGCTGAGTGGAAAGGCAGGCGTCGGGTCGGCTGGGGGACGGAGGTCAGTTTCCGCCTTTCTGTTTCGGGGCCGGCTGTTTCGGACTCGGCCGATTCGGGTTGGGTTGGTTCGAGCCCGGCTGCTGCTTTGAGCCCTGTTGCTCTGCATCCGACGGCCCATCGGCAGCGCGCTGGGCGCCCTTGAAGTTCGGTCTGTTCAGGCGGCCCAACACCACGAATCCGTACCAGTCGCCCTTCTTGCCGTTTTGAAATTCCTTCATTCGAAGGACCGGTGACAGTTCGTTCTTACGGATGAATTCCGGGTTCAATCTGATTCGCATCTGGAGTTCGGCTTCGGCCATACCGATGGAGTTCGCCAATTGGATCGACCCCCACACCTGGGTCTGCAGATCACGGCCCTCGGAGTCGAATCGCTCCACGACAAGCTTGGGGCGCCCGCCGGTCTCGGTGTCGACGCCGAGTTCGAAGTTCATGTTTCCGATATTCGTGCGCGGGATCTCCACGTAGCCCAGGGGCAAGGCTTCGATCTTGACCTCTTTTTTGGGCCCGATCGTCAGCTTGTCGGTCGCGAGATCGACGTATCCACCCATCAACAGGGGCTTGTTCAGGGCGAATTCGAGCTCCATGTCGCCGCGGAGTGTGCCAAAGAAGGGAAGGCCGGCAAACTGCTGGAGGAGTCGGGTCTGTTTGAGGGCAATCTCATTGAGCGATACATAGATCGTCTGTCGGTTGCTGGCCCGCACGTACGAGCCCGTGACCGACCCGCCGCCCAGCCCCAGATAGAATTTGGCGGCCAGCCCGAGGTTCAGCGCGCTGTCGATCGGGGCGAGCCGGGCGGCGACGCTGGGGATCGTGATGTTCAGCGGGAACGACCGGGCGGCATCCTGACTACTTCCGGAGCCCTCTTCGCCGGAGTCGGCGCCGCCGGAATCAGTGGTCGTCGAAGGGCGTTTCTCTTTGATCTGAAGATTCTCGAGCTCCACGCCCAAAAGCCACCAGAAATCGACGTCACCCACGGTGACATCGAAGTTCTTCTTCATGTTCTTTTCGAGCTGCGCCTCGATCTGGACCGCCGCGATCTGTTTAACCTTGCTGTCGGGAAAGGTCACCAGCAACGCGACGAGAAAGATCGAAAAGGCAAAGAGGACATAGCCCCCGATGCGAATGAGCGGGTTGTCGAAGTTCATCCGTCGGCCTTCCTCTTGAATGTGGTGACCACGACAGTGGCTCGAACCGTACCCTGACTTCGAGAGCGTCGCGACATGCGAATACGCTCGATGATCACCGGTTCGTTGGCGACCTCGATGCCCTCGAGCAACTGCATCAGTTTCGGGAACGGCACGGAATTGATCTCGACGTTGAGCTGCACCTTCGACAGCGACGAACCCGAGTCGTCCTCGGAGCTCGACCCGATCGGCCGAGAGCTCTCGTCGTAGCTGTCGACCGAGACCCCGACTCGACTGGCGTTCGTCGCCACAAAGCTCGTCAGCTTGATCTCGTTGTTCTCGATGACCTGGGGCGCGAACTTCGCGGCCTTCGAGTTACCACCGTCGTCGGACTGAGCCCGTACCTTGGGAGCCACCTCACCGATGACGTCGAGGGCCTCCTCGTACTGATCGATGTCCTGCTGGACGGAGTTGAGACTTCGATTGAAGAGCAGGGCGATCAGGATGAGCGCCATCGCCAGGATGACGACCCCCGCTATCTTCAGCAGCATCTGCTCCCGGTCGTTGAGACCGTTGTACAGGCCGCGAAGCCGTTGTCGGATGCCTTTCGATTCGTTGGCCATGAGTCCTTGAGGATGTCGGTCGTATCAGGAGCAACCGCTGGAGATTTCGAGTCGGAACTCGGCTTCGTTGTCGCTCTTCACCGTGACCGGTTTTTTGTTGATATTCTTGATGCAGTCGAGCTGCTCGAGGTCGCTGACGAGTTTGTCGACGGCCTGAGGATCGCTGGTGACGCCCGACATCTGGACGATATTGCGGTCGATGTCGACGTCCAGCCGGTCCATCTCGAGTTTCATATCCTCGGAGGTCCGCGAGACGAGTTCGTGAAAGAGCTCGTAAGCACTCATCTCGGGGACAAACGCTCGCTTGGCGCCCGCTTTGCCGGTGGCCGTCTGGCGAATCAGCTTCGGGTCGGTAATCGATTCGCCGAACAGCTCTTGGCTCTGAGTTGTGACCGCCTCTCGCATCGAGTCGCGTTCGGCCTGTAGCTCGTAGTTTCGGGCAAACAGCGTTCCCAGAAACAGAATAAACAGGGCGGCGGCGATGGCGCCGTATTTGACCATCTGGCCCTGGAGGAATTCCGAGCGGCCGGCGTACGAAAACTCGTCCTGGCGGAGGTCGAGCATGCGATTGGCCGACCGATCCCGCACCTGTTGGAGAGCCAGTCCCATCGGGAGCGCGGCTCTGGGCAACGCCTCGTCGGGGATCGTCCCCAGGGCATCGAGCTGGCCGACATCGAGCCGGCGCACGTCGATGCCGAGCTCGCTTCCCAGATACCCCTCGAGGTTTTCAATCTCGCTGGTCCCGCCGCAGATGTGGATCGTCTCGACCTGGACGCGCTCATCGGCGTACAGCGACTGGAATTGCCGCCTTAAGTCCCGCACGAGCGACCGCATCTTGCGCTGGATCGTCTCGCTGATCGCGGCGGATTGTTCGTCGCGAGCATCTCCCGGATCGACCAGGGGCGTCCGCTCCTTGTACGATTCGGCCTGCTCGACGGTGATGTCGAATTCATCGGCGATCGCCTTGGTCAGATCCCAGCCCCCGAACTTGAAGGATCGCGCCATGACCGAGTTGCCGTCCTCCAGGACCAGGACGCGGGTAAATCGGTGCCCCAGGTCGACCAGCGCCGATGCGTTGGCGCCGGCGACCGTCGCCTCCATCGTGTAGCGGAGCATCAATTCGGGCAGTCCAAGATGGATCGGATTGACACCGACTCGCTCGAGCCGATCCAGAAAAAACGCGAGGTCTCGTTTGCGCCCGATTCCGACGATGGAGCGGAACTCTTCGTCCTCACCTTTCTGCTCGGCCTCGTCGGCATCCAAGATCTTGAAATCGTACACGATCTCGGAGGGCGACATCGGCAGCCGATCCTGCAGCATATTCGGCAGGACACTGGCCACCTGGCTCGGTTCGGGAAAGGGGACGTCCTGGTGAACCGACAGTCCCCGTCCGTCGGGCAGGTAACTGACGACCACGGTGTCTTCGTCGAATTCGTTGCGGTCGATCAGTGCTTCGAGCCGGTCCAGCCAGCCGTCGCCTCCCATGGCGGGGCCGTCGGGCTTCGAGTCACTCTGCTGCGGCTCACCCTCCGTTTGGTCGTCGGACCCGTCGGCTTCGGCCGCGTCGGCGCCCTGGGCCTGATTCGACTCCTCGCCGGAGCCGTCGCCATCGGGCCCGAAGGAGCCGGACTGGTCCGGCAGATACCGCCGGTTTCCCAGGGGAAGAGGCTCCTCGTCCCACGTCGTGACGGTTCGCTCCGAGACGTTCAGCTCCACCAGTTTGATGGAGCGCGTCCCGAAATCGAGTCCGACGATGCGTGATGCCATGGTGTGCCGCCTGCTTCAGTGGTGCGTGCCAACAGTCTCGATAAGGTCTTCAATAGAGGCCATACGGTTGCGTTAAAAGCCGAAGCCCCAGCCTTCGTCGCCGCCTCCGGATTCCCCGCCTCCAAAGGTCTCGGACCCGCGGCTTCCGGGACCGTCGTTATTTCCGCCGAATCCGTCGTCGCCGAAGCCATCATCGCCGAAGCCATCGTCGTCGCCAAAGCCCGACTCCTCGTCGCGGCGTTGTTCCAATCCGTCGTCGCCTCGCGGAGACTCGTATTGCTCGGAGGCCGAGGCCCCCGAGCCCCCGCCGCCGGAGCCGGTGTCGACGATGTTTTCTCGCCAGAAGTAAATGCGCCCCTTGGGCATCGTCTCGCGGCGCTTCTTCAGCGCGTCTTTCATGTTCTGGAGTTCTTCGCTGTCGGATTCACGGGCCTCGAGCTGCTGTTCGTTCGGCAGACGGCGAACCGGTTTGTTGAAGTCTACGACGGCCTCGACGGTCGTCTTGGTCGATCCGTACGTGCCCGTCGACTTGATCCTATAGATGCTGGGAGTCTCGGTGGTCATGGCTCGCAGGATCCCCGTTCGGTCGAACTGTACGGCCCACTGGGGGAAGTTCGGTGAGGTCGTGTTGATGCGCTGGTCCGGCCGCTGAGAGGCGAGCTTTCGGTAGGTCGGGGAGTAGGTGATGAACTGTGCCATGAGTTGCGACTGCGCTCGGAAGTCCTCCAGGTAGCTGTGGACCTGGCTCGACTGCAGAAACGCCACCGGTTGCCCGCGTTTGGCCGACGGCAGAAGACGACTCTCGGTGCTACCCACGTATGCCATCAGCACCGACAGCGGGTCCTTGAAGAAGTTGCGGACTCCGTCGAGCGCCATCGCGAAGTAGAGCACTTGCAGGGCGACCTCTCGGCTCGACTGACACGGGGTGACGCCCCGGGCGCTGGAGCTGACATTCGCGTCGTCGGTCAACTGAACGTTTCGACACAGTATCGAGTAAAACATCGGGGCGGTCGCCATGTTGGCGTTCGGTTTGCCGACCGGATAGACCGTCAGTTGGTCGCCGAAGGCCTCCATAAAGGCGTCGTCGACGCCGTGGACCTGGTACAGTTCCGCCACGTGAGTCAGCTTGGCGTTTCGTGGCTCGATGTTCCGGTCGTTGTCCGCATACGGTTGCCCCTCGTCGCCGCCGCCGCTCCCTTCGAGGCCGCAGTATTCGGTGATCGGCAGTCGCGTCTGGTTGAGATCGACGAAGTCGATGATGTTTCGCAGGATGTCGTACCCGCGCATCTCGTCCTGCTGGCGTCCGCTGGGGCTCTCTCCGGCGAAGAGTTCCGTGTACTGCGAATCGGAGACCAGGGTGCAGAACTCCTTGAGGTCCTGCTCTCGGATCTCGGCCCGTGCAAATTCGTTGATATTGAATTTGCCCGATTCGGGCTCCACATCGACTTGGAAGTCCCCGGAGATCCCGCCAAACCCTTCGACGCCGGCGCCCGCTAGATTGATTCCGCCGACCGGCGTCTCGAGTTTGCCGCTGTTGAACGGCCGCATCAGCAGATTGACGTATTGATGCATCTGGAAGTTGCTTCGCCGCATCGCCACGCTGATCATCTGCGGGTTGCACGACCCGCCGGCGGCCTGGTCTTCGTTGTCGCTGGCTTCGTCGGACTCCGACTGCAGGGCATACTGAAGATTCAACAGCAGCCGGCTGAGGTTGGCTCCGGAGCGCGCCAGAAAGTAGCTCTTGAGCTTATCCTTGGCGTTGACCGACATCGTCAGGTTTACACGCGTCGAATAGGTGTACTGCACCACGGCTGCCGACAGGATCGCGATGGTCATCAGGGCGATGACCATGGCGATGCCACGGGGGCGGCCTCGACGGGCATCCGGCGCCCGAGCCGGACGATCGAGTGCATCGATCACCCGATATGTGACGTGTGCGAGTCGACGAATCATCGGTTCGTTTAGTACTCCATAAGTTGGTTGACCATGACTTTGGTCTGGGTCGAAAACGTCTCGGGCTCGCGGGCTTGATTCTGCGCGGGCAACGTGACCGTGATTCGAATCCGGGTCGGCAGCCGGTCGCGGTATTCGTCGTTTCGGGTGTCCCAGTCGTCGACCCAGTCCCCTCGCGCCCGGTCCTCCTGGGACTGTCCGAGCTCGGTTTCGCCGGGGTCCCAGTACTCGAATTCAACCTCTTCGATCTCGGGGATCAGCACGTAGACCTTGCCGCCTTCGGTGATATCGTCGTCGAGGGTCGTATCCTCGCGGCGCATCAGGCTCTTGGCGAAGTCGCCGTCTTCGGTGCGGCGTCGTTCCACGAAGTAGCCGATTTCGGCGTGGTAGCTGGTCGGCTCGTCGCGAAACATCCGCATGTGGGCGAAACTGGTGAAGTTGACCTCGTCGTCGCGGCCGACCATTCCGAATTGGACGGGCTCCCGGCGCGATATGAGCTGAGCCCTGGCATTTTCTTGTTGCTGGCGGACGCTTTCGTTGGAGCCGTCCTCCGGGGCGTCGTCGCTGGCGGCCTCCTCGCCTCGCTCTTCAGCACCGAAACTCGGGCCGGCGATGTAGGCCGACGACAACTCCGAGTTCATGCGGTCCAGAGCCACCCGGATGACCTGAAAACGTTGGTAGCGCTCGGTCATGAAGTCCCGGGCGCGGAACATGTTGTTGACCGACACCCAGACGATCGCCGTCAGGCTCGCCAGAATCGACAGCGAGATCATGACCTCCAACATCGTGAATCCGCGGGGATGGGTCTTCATTGCGTCCCCCCGATGCCGGTCGACCCGGATCCCTCGGAGCCGAGTCCCGACTGGCCCGCCTCCGCGGCCCCGAAGAGATTGTACTCGGCATTCGACTGGTCGATGATGTACTGGCTGAGCGTCAGCTTCTGGGTGCGCTGGCCGTACGGAAATCGGACGATGAGCACGACGCGGCGGACCTTTCGGCCGAGGCGGTTAATCATCTGGGGGATGCAACCCATTAGCGCCGGCAACTTCGAGCTGAATGCGGCGTTTCCCTGCAGCGAACCCTGTTGTTCGGCTCCGCCGAAGAGCTGCGAGTTGACCCGACCCATCAGATCCTGTTTGACCCCTTCCGGGATTTCGACCGGTTGGATCTCGGCCTCCCAGCTCACATCGGGCGCGCCCTGGTCCGAGAAGTCCCCGCTCATCGACGTAATATTGTCGGTAAAGCCGTCCTGGCGGACTTCGTTCTCGACATCGATCATCTTCGATCGGGCGAGCTGGCTGACCTGGGTGAGCCGATTCGCGTACAGCGCCTGCTGATTGCTGGTGGCGACGGTCCCCATCAGAATCGTCATCGAGGTCGCCAGAATCGACAGGGCGAGCAGGACCTCAAGAAGGGTGAAGCCGCTGCGCGTCGCCTTCCCCCCTGTCTGGTTCAATGGGTCTACCATTCTTCCTGCACCTCATCGGGCTCGCCGAATCCTTCGGGTCGATCGAGCTTGCGAGCATAGATCTTGACTCGGCCGGTCAGGGCCTCGGTCCTCAACGAATAGAAGGTGTCTTCGCCGGCCGACAGGATGATGACCGCCGGTTCCTGAAACCCGTTTGGAAAGAACCGAATCGCGGCGCGGCCCTCGCGGATCACCTGGTCGTTGTTCGGGGTCATCACGCCCCAGATGTCGAGTTTTTCCGGGAGCGTGTGGGGCTTGAGTGACGCGTCCTGGACCTGTTTGTAACTGGGGCGGCGATTCACGTTGAATGGATCGTCTTCATCGTCGTCGGTATTCTCGGAGTTGTCGCCTTCCTCTTCGGCCTGGCGGGCCTCGTCGGACATAAACTCCGAGGACTCCTCGTCCAGGTCCGCCGAACGCTGGACGACCGGCGACTGGGTAACCTCCGTCTGGTAGCTGTTTTTATCCAGGTCGATGACCATTCGGTACTGAGCGTTGTTGATGGCGGCGCGATTCCATGTGTACTGGATCGCCGAGGTCATCCGCATCGCCTCGGCCCGAAGGTCCGAGTGGGTGATCAATCCGATCGAGTAGATCCCGGCCCCCATGATCCCGACGACCAGGGTCATGACCACCAGCAGCTCGACCAGGGTCATCCCCCGGGGCCGATTCGCGATGTCGGGGCAGCGTCGCCGCATCGATTATCCGTCGTTGCCGCTGCCGGGTTTGACGTCGTCTTCGGTGCCCTGCTGGCCGTCCGGGCCGGCGCTGTAGATCGTGTAGTTGGTGCCGCCGGAGTGTTCGTAGATGTACTTGTTGCCCCAGGGGTCATCGAGCTTGTCTTCGCTCTCGACGAGCGGATTGTCGCCCTCGGTGAGCTCGTTCAGGCTCGATGGCATCTTGTTGTTGAGCATGTAGTGCGTCTGCACGATCTGCTCGAGTTGGTTGATGCCCATCTTGGCGTTCTTGGTCTGGGCTTGGGTCAGCGTGCCGAAGACGTAGAAGCCGACGACGCCCATGATCGAGGCCATGATCGTGATGACGATCATGATCTCGACGAGCGTCATACCGCGTGGGGTGCCCGCGCGAGCGGCCGACTGGGTCGATGTCAGGTTTGGGTGTTCCATGGTTTCTTCCTCTTGAACGTGAGTCAGTCCGTTGTGTGAAAACCGTTTCTCGGGGTGCTTCATTTCATCCAACTGCATCAATGCGCATCAGCCTCCCACCATTTGATTGAGCTGCAACATCGGGAGCATCACGGCAAAGACGATGATGGCCACGACGACACCCATGCCGACGATCATCAGCGGCTCCAGAAGGGTCGTCAGCGCCTGGATGCGCATGTCGGTCTGCTGGTCGTAGCTTACGGCGACGTTGTCGAGCATCTCCTCGAGCTGGCCGCTCTCCTCTCCGATGGAGATCATGTGGGTGACCAGGGGCGGAAACTCGCCGGAGCGCCGTAGGGGCTCGGCGATGTTTTCACCTTCGCGGATGTCGACTCGAGCGTCTTCGACGACCTCGACGAGCCGGGTGTTCCCCAGGATCGTTTTGACGATATCCAGGGCCGTCAGAAGCGGCACGCCGCTGGCGAGCAATGTCCCGAGGGTGCGGGCGAATCGAGTGATCGCGATCATTCGCACCAGGGAGCCGAGGACGGGGATCTTCAACACGAACCTGTCCCACTGTTGTTCGCCTTCCTCGGTGTTTTTCCAGTAGAAGAATCCGCCAATGATCCCGGCCACCGCCGGAATAAAGATGATCATGAACACCCAATTCGACAGGAGGTTGCTGAACCCGATGATCATGCGGGTCAGCAAGGGCAGGGCTTCGCCCTGATCCTGGAACAACTGAGTGACCTTTGGGATCACGAAGGTGAAGATGACGCCCATCAAGACGACGCCGACCACCATCATGAGGATGGGGTAGACCATCGCGCCGATGACCTTGCCCCGAAGTTCGATCTGGTCGTCCAGGAATTCGGTCAGCCGCTCCAGGACCACATCGAGGTTCCCCGATGATTCACCGGCGCGGACCATGTTGACGTAGAGGTCGCTGAAGTGGTCGGGGTGTTCCTTGAGGGCCTGAGCCAGGCTCGACCCTTCGTTGACGCTCTGCTTGATGTCGGTGAGCGTGCGGCGAAGCTCCTCTTTTTCGGTCTGATCGGTCAGTGCCTCGAGGGCCTTGACCAGAGGGATGCCCGCCCGCAGCAGCGTGGCGAGCTGACGGGTCAGCACCGCGATGTCGCGAAGGCTGACTCGCTCGAAGAGCTTGTCGAAGTCGATCTCGCGGTCCGATGCGCCTGCCTGGCCCTCTTGGCCCTCCCAGACTTCGGTCGTAAAGATCCCCTGAGCCTGCAATTTTTGGCGCAGGGCAGCCTGGTTTTCGGCGTCTTCGACGCCCTTGACCTTGTCGCCCTGTTTGTTCAGGCCTCTGTATTCGTAGACAGGCATCTTCGGTGTCTGGTCCTAGAGTCTTCGGGGGCAGTGATCAGTGGGCTTCGGGTGTCGCGGCGCCGGCGTCGGGCGGCATCTGGTCGACGGTGCGGCTCATGTCGCTCGTATCTTCCTGGGTGACGCGCAGCACCTCTTCGATGCTGGTCTGTCCCTGCAGCACCTTCAGCGCGCCGTCGTATCGCAGGGTGCGCATGGCGTCGCGTTCGGTGGCGCTGCGTTTGATGACCGAGGCGTCCTCCTGCTGGGTGACGAGTTGTCGGATCTCGTCGTCGACGGTCAGGATCTCGAAGATCGCCGTTCGTCCGTGGTAGCCGAGCCCCAGACATTCCTCGCAGCCGCCGTCGCGGGCCCGGTAGACGTGGCCGACCTCTTCGACCTGCTCTTTGTCGAGCGCGATCTCTTCGAGGACCTCCTCGTCGGGCTGGTACGGGACCTTGCAGTTCGGACACAGCCGGCGCACCAGTCGCTGGGCGATGGCGGCGATGACCGTGGAGCTGACCAAAAACGGGGCGACCCCCATGTCGATGAGCCGTGTGAAGGCGCTCGGCGCGTCGTTGGTGTGGAGGGTCGCAAAGACGAGGTGGCCGGTCAGCGAGGCCTGGGTGGCCATCTCGGCGGTCTCCAGGTCGCGGATCTCACCGACCATGATGACGTCGGGGTCGTGGCGCAGGTAGCTGCGCAGCCCGCTGGCGAAGTCGAGTCCGATCTTCGGGTTGACCTGCATCTGGCTGATCCCCTCGAGCTGGTACTCGACGGGATCCTCGATGGTCAGGATGTTGATGTCGGGCTCGTTGATCTCCGACAGCGACGAATACAGCGTCGTCGTCTTTCCCGAGCCCGTCGGACCGGTGACCAGCACGATCCCGTGGGGCCGGTGGATCAGCTTCAGCAGGGTCTTCTGGTCGTCGGGCATCAACCCGATATCGCGCACGTTCAGCAGTACCGCCGACTTGTCGAGCAGTCGCATGGTGACGCGCTCGCCATGGACGCTCGGCGCGGTCGCCACGCGGATGTCGATGTCCTTGCCGGCCATCTTGATGCGAATCCGGCCGTCCTGCGGCTTGCGCTTCTCGGCGATGTCCAGTCCCGCCATGATCTTGATGCGGGTGACGATCGAGGAGTGGAAGCGCCGCGGCGGGCTCGTGACTTCCTTGAGCACCCCGTCGATCCGGAAGCGCACCGTCAGGTCCTGCTCCTCGGGCTCGATGTGGATGTCGCTGGCGCGCTCGCGCACAGCCTGGACGAAGAGGCTGTTGACGAATCGGATGACCGGCGCTTCGTCATCTCCGCTGGCGTCCAGCAGATCGTTGATGTCGATCGACGCTTCGTCGACATTGGGGCTTTCGGCCTCCTCGAGCTCGTCGAGACGATCCCCGAGCTGTCGACTCTTGCGATCGAATGCGTTGTTGACCGCATCGAGTAACGGTTCCTTTGGGACGATGACCGGGACAATCTCGGAGTCCAGGGTAAACCGGATCTCGTCGAGGACCTCGGCGTCGAGCGGATCGTTGGTGGCCACCAGGATCTGTTCGCCGTCGCGCTCGAAGGGCAACACCCGGTTGTTGCGCGAGTAGCTCAACTCCAGGTCGTCGATCAGGGCCAGGTCGAGGTTTTCGGCATCGATCTCCTCGCGAAACGGGTAGTCGAGCTGGCTGGCCAACGCCTCCATGACGTCGCGCTCCGAGCACGCCTCCATCTCGACCAGAAGCTGGCCGATTCGCTCGTCGTCGCCCTCCGATTGCTTGTGCAGCGCCCGGTCGACATCCTCCTGCTCGATCTTGCCGAGTTGGACGAGGATTTCGCCGAGTTTTTGTCGGTTGTACATGGTGGATCTCCCGGCTTACTGGTTGCCCGATCCGCCGTTATCTTGATTGGTGTCTTCTGAGTCGTCCCCCAGGATGCGGTAGCGGGGCCCGTCTTCATCGAAGGCCTCGCGAGCGGCCTCGCGCGCTTCCTTTTCTTCGATGGCCGTCGACAATTGCTTGCGCATCCTGCCGACGAGGCCGCTCTTTTTCTGGTAGTTGATGTCCGCCTGGTAGCCCTCCTTTTCCTGGGCCAGGATTTCGAGCATCTCGCGCCGCTCCTCCATCTTTCGGTTTCGGATCTTCCTGAGGTCGGCGTCGCTCTCGATGATGTACGGGGTCAGCATCAGAACCAGGTTCTGCTTGGTCGTGATCGTCGTGTTCTTGCGGAAGAGGGCGCCGATGAGGGGGATGTCGCCCAGAAACGGAACTTTCTGGACGGTCTCGACCTTGCGGTCGCGCATCAGTCCGCCGATAACGATGGTCGATTGGTCCTTGGCCAGGACCACCGTCTGGGCGTTTCGCTCCGAGGTTGTCGGTGTCAGTTGGTCCGAGCCGGCCGACGCGATGTCGCTGACTTCCTGTTCGACCTCCAGGCGCACGTAGCGGCTGTCGTTGACCTGCGGCTTGATGCGCAGTGTCAGTCCGACGTCCTTGTATTCGATCGGCGAGACGAGGCCGCCTAGACCGCCGAGAGCTCCGAGGCCCCCGAGTCCGCCGGCGCTTTGCTGCCCCTGTTGTGTTCCCTGCCCGAGCAGCCCGCCGAGTCCGCCGAGTCCGCCGCCCCCGCCGCCGCCGAGGCCCTGCAAAAAGGGCACACGCTGGCCGACGGTGATCTCGGCCTCTTCATTGTCGAGCGTCATGATCGATGGCGTCGACAGGATGTTGACGCGATCGTCGGTCTGCGTCGCTCGCAGCAGCAAGGAAAATGCCGGAATGGGGATGTTCAGACCCGGAACGCTGAGTAGCGGCCCCAGCAGTCCCAGCGAGCCGCCTGTACCCTGCAACGCGTTTCCCAGCGATGAGACGCCCTGGAAGTTCGACTGGCCGACCGCCAGGCCCTGGGTGTCGTCGATGAGGCCCTGCTCGACGGCGGATTCGGGGACCAGCCCGCCGAAGTCCTGTCCGAGACCGGCGCTGTAGCCGATGCCGAGCTCTCGGTTCGTATCGAGACTCAGTTCCATGATGACCGCCTCGACGTAGACCTGCTTACGCGGCCGATCCAGTTTGTTGACGACGTGCTCGACGGCCACGTAGTCCTTCGGCGAAGCGACGATGACCAGGGCATTGTTCGGCTTGTATGAAGTGATTTGAACTTCGCCCGACAACATGGCGGCGACTTCTCCGCCCGCCCCTTCGGCCTGCTGAGGTCGGCGCGCACCGCCCCCGCCGCGCTCGTTGCCCTGCTGGGCCGCCGAGACCAGGCTCGAAAGCGTCGACGAGAGTTCGTCGGCGTCGGCGTAGTCCAGAAATTTAACATGAACCTGCCCGCCGACCTGGGTCGGCTTGTCCAGCAGTTTGATCATGCCCTTGATCTTGTCGAACGAATCCTTGTCGGTGACCACGATGAGCTGGTTGGTCCGCTCGTCGGCGATCAACTGCGAGACATCGACGTTCAGGCCTTTTTGTGCGGCCTCTTGGTTCCCCTGTTGGCCGCCGCGTCGTTGCCCCTGCTGGTCGAAGAGCTCGCTGAGTTTGTCCGAGATCTTGGTCGCATCGGCGTACCGGACGTCGTAGACGAAGACCTGTTCGCCGGCCTCACCCGTGTCGATCCGGTCGATGAGATTTCGAATGCGCTTCAGGTTGGACGCGTTCTCGGAGACGATGAGTTTGTTCTGGTAGGTCACGACCGTGGCGGCCGGACTGGTGAAGTTGCCGATGATGCCCTTGACCTTCTCGACGTCGGCATTCTCGACCGGAAGAATCGCCGTGACCATCCGGGCTTCATTCGGCAGTGTGTCCCCTTCGCCGTAGGTCGGCTGGGGCTCCGAGATCGCCTGTTTGGACTGGACGATCTTCAAAAACTCTCCCATCCGCACGACGGTCAGCCCGTTCATCTCGAGGGCCGCCAGGAACGCGCGGTACGCCTGATCCAGGGTCACATCCTTCGGCGAGATGATGGTGATCGTCTTGTTGGCCTGGATGCTGTCGGCGATGATGAAGTTCAGTTCCATCGCGCCGGAGAAGAACTTGACGACTTCCTCGAGATTGGCCTCTCGGAAATCGATGGTGACCTTGGTGTTACTGGGCGTGCGCTTGGGCCGATAATTCGGGTCGAAGTTCGGCGGCAGATTGTACTTCTCGTTGGGGCTGGCGTTGTCCGGGGTGATGACCTGGCCCTGCGATTCCGGGGACCCCTGCTGCTGGCCCTGCTGGGCGCCACCTTGTTGTTGGGCGCCGGGCTGGGCCTGCTGTTGACCCTTCTGTTGCTGCTGCTCGGCCTGTTCCTGCTCTTGCTGTTCTTCTTGTTCGTTGTCTTCGTCGCCCCCTCTCTGGATCACGCCGGGCTGGTCGCTGGTCGCCTCCTGGGCGGATGCCGGGGTGGACACCAGGACGAACGCCGCGCTGAAGATGAGCCAGATCAGACCGGTCAGGACCATGTTTCGGGAACGGTCCGGACGGGCAGCTACGGTTGATGAGGTCGATTCTGTCGAGGATGTCATCATATATTTCGGAACCATGAACAGTACTGATGTGCCGCCATCACAGAGCCGGCACTGGATTTGATTGAATTATCGGAAGTTGTAGTTTCGCTCGACGGTCTCTCCGTTGCGTTGGACCTTGACCGTGACCGAGTCCTGGTTGCCGCCCATCTCCGAGATCAGTGCGCTGGCATCGGAACGGGAGCTGAGCTTCTTGCCGTTGACTTCGAGGAGGACATCGCCGGTCTGGAAGCCGAGTTCGTCGAAGAACCCGTTCGGCGAGACCCCGGCCATCTTCAGTCCGTTGGTGCCGTCGGGGGTGTTATTCGGAACCATCCGGGCCTGGCGAATCAGATTTCGGGGGTTCTCCAGGGCTTTGGAGACCTTGTCCCGCGAGACCTGGTAGTTGTTGTCGTCGACCTTCTGTGCCAGGCCGCCGTCGTCATCCCCTTCGTTCTCGGAAGCGGCATCCGATTTTGCGGCGCGGCGCAGGTCCCGAAGTGCGGCATTGAGGTCTCGCGGCTCTCGAGCGGTGCTCGGCCTGGGCCCGGGCGAAGCACGGTCGGGGCCGACCGACACCGGACTCGGGTTGCCGCTGATCGTCTTGTCCAGACGGATGAACTCCAGGGCCTCCGACCCTTTGGGCCGAAGGAAGACCCGGTCGCGGGTGATCCGGGCGATGCTCGCCCCGCTGGGCAACACGTCGCCCACGCTGACCACGAAGGTCTGGGAGGACTGGCCGTCCTGCATCAGGGCCATCGAGTACTGGGGGTTGTCGGCGACCATGCTGCCCAGGAGCTTGATGTCGAGGTCGCTGGGGACCGGTACGTCGGACCTTGAGCCCCGTCCGCCCGTGGGCTCCTCGGGCACGCAGACGCCGTCCTCGCAGCTCTCGCCTTCGTCGCATCCGCCGGGACATTCCTTGTCGGATTCTTCGGCGTCGGCGCAGCCGAAGAGGCACCGACCGGAGATGGTCTTGTCCCAGTCGCGGATGTCGGCCGTGGTGATGCGGTTGGACGGCTTGGAGGTCTGTTGTTGACTGCTCGTCCAGTCGGGTGTCTTCGGCACCGTGAAGGGCGCGAGTTGGCTGGCCACCACGCGGTTGACGATCGAAGCGATCAGAAAGGCCGCGATGGTGATGACCCCAAGGTGCAGGGCCCAGCGGTATTGTCTCAGGAAACTCTCCATGAGTCGTCGGTTCGTCCCGTGTGAAAAAGTCGGGGCTCGAAGGCGTCATCGCCTGCGAAGCGCACCCGTATCTAATTTAGAGCAATATTCGTACCACCGTATCTGATTCCCGGTCTTCCTTGGGAATCGGCCGGCGGTCGGCCGGATAGTTTGTTCAGTTTTGACATTTTGTCAATTCGGTCCGATTTCGCCGGGTGAACGTGACAATTTGTCAATCGTTCACTCTGACGACGACTCCGCCGTCTCGTTGAGCTTGCGATAGACTGTGCGCGTGGCGATGCCGAGGAGTTTGGCGGTCAGCTTCTTGTCGCCATCGGTCATCCGGAGGGTTTCTCGTAGCACGGTCTGTTCGATCTCTTCGAGCGGTGTCCCCAGCGGGACCTGGATGCTGCGCGACTGTTGGGACTGCTCGAGGACCGTCTCCGGTAGGTCGTCGTTGCCGATCACCCCATCGGTGTCGAGCACGACGGCGCGCTCGATGACGTTTTCGAGTTCGCGAACATTGCCGGGCCAGCGGTAGTCGGCCAGCGCATCCAGGGCATCGGACTCGAAGCCTTCGATATCTGTGCTGTTGGCGTCGCGATACATCTTCAGGAAATGTTCCGCCAGCAGGGGCACATCCTCGAGCCGCTCTCGAAGGGGCGGAATGTCGATATTGACGACATTGAGTCGGTAGTAGAGATCTTCGCGGAACCGGCCTTCGTCCATTGCCTGTTCAAGGTCCACATGGGTCGCCGCGATGACGCGCACATCGACCTGAGTCGGTTCATTGGCGCCCAGCCGCTCGAAGGTCCCCTCCTGAAGGACCCTGAGCAGCTTGACCTGCACGCTCGGGGGAACTTCGCCGATCTCGTCCAGAAAGACCGTCCCGCCGTCGGCCACCTCGAAACGGCCCGGTTTGTCCTGCGTGGCCCCGGTGAAGGCGCCCTCCTCGTATCCGAAGAGCTCGCTCTCGAGGATCGACTCGGGCAGTGACGCGCAATTGACGGTCACGAAGGGCTTGTCGGAGCGGTGGCTCAGGTCGCCGATCATCCGGGCGAACAGCTCCTTTCCGGTGCCCGATTCTCCGGTCAGCAACACGGTGGCGTCGCTGTCGGCCACCTGGCGGACCATCTCCAGGGAATCGCGCAGAGCCGATGATTGGCCGACGATGTTGCGGTCGCTCTTGAGGTCGGCCAGCTCCGCCTTCAGTTTCTGGTTTTCCGCCACCAACGCCTGCTTCTCGAGGGCTTTTTCGGCCGCCTTCAGGATCCTCGCCCGCTTGATCGGTTTGCTGACGAAATCGTAGGCCCCCTCCTTCATGCCGCGGACCGCCCGTTCGACGGTCCCAAAGGCGGTCATCAGGATGACTTCGGTGTCGGGCCGAAGTTTCTTGGTCAGCCGCAGCAGATCCATCCCGTCGGTGCCGGGCATCTTCAGGTCGGTGATCACGAGGTTGACGCTGCGGTCCCGCAGGATGTCCAGCGCGTCGTCGCCGTCCTCTGCGGTCAAGACCTCGTAGCCCTCCTTGTCGAAGAGACGCTCCAGGGTCTCGAGGTGGGCGGTCTCGTCGTCAACCACCAGGATGGAAGCTTCGTCAGTCATCGGTCTCCGAAGGGTTCGCATGCATCCGAGACAACCGGACGCCCCCTGCGTAACATTCCGCTCGACGGACAAGAAGGAAGCCGCCGGAGCCGACGCCTCTGATTGCAACGTCGACTGAAGTCTTATAGAACGATCTGCGTCGATCATACTCGCCGGTAATCGAGATGGTTCGCGCCCACATCGTCCGGGCGCCCCCGGGTTCAAGCCCTGCTTCCGCTGTCGATTCTCATGGCAAAACTCTCCTATCGTGACGCCGAGGGCGTCGTCCGCGAGCACGACCTCGAGGATCGGACCACCCTGGGGCGTCACCCCAGCCAGATGGTCCAAATTCTGGACCGGGTCGTCTCCAAGCAACACGCCGTCATTGAACGTGGCGACGGAGGGGAGTTTTATCTACGCGACGACGGGAGCCGCAACGGCACCTACCTCAATGGCAATCTCGTCGAATCCCGCAGGGAATTAAACGACGGCGATCGGATTACGATCGGGTCGACGGATCTCTACTTTCAGCAACCCGAACAGACCCAGGAGGACGACGAGTCGGTCAGTCGCCAGTTTACCCGACACGACCGCGGGACCGTCACGATCCACAGCGCCGACGTCGAGTCCGAGATTCAGAGCCGGATGTCGCAGAGCGGGTCTGACCGGTTTCTGCCCGAACAAGAGATCGATGACGTCGACGCACTGCGTCGCGACTACGAGAAGCTGCGGATCGCCCACGATCTGAGTCGGTCCATTGGCCTCGAGATGGATCTGGACGTGCTGCTCGAGAAGATCCTGGACAAGGCCTTCGAGATCTTTCCGGCCGACCGCGGCGTCATCTTGCTGGTCGACGAAGAGTCCGGCGAACTCGTCCCGATGGAGGTTAAATCACGGGACCGCGAGGGCGTCGGCGACGTGCGTATCAGCGAGACGATCCTCGAGCAGGTCGCCGGCCAGAAGGAGGCGTTTCTGTCGAGTGACGCCATGAGCGACTCCCGGTTTTCGGGAAGCAAGTCGATCATGATCGGACAGATCCGCAGCACGATGTCCGTGCCGATGCTCCACGACGACGAGCTGCGGGGCGTCATTCACCTGGACACGAAGATGGCGAGCGGGGCGTTCACCGAAAAGGATCTGATGATCCTGAGCGGATTCGCCAGACGAGCGGCGGGGCTGGTCGAGCACCATCGGCTGCTCAAGAAGATGGAAGACGAAATCGTCGTCCGCGAGAAGGTGCGACGCCTGTTGCCCCCGGAACTCGTCGAAGAGGTCGTCTCGGGCCGGCTCGAGCTGCGCAAGGGCGGAGAACTTCGACGTGTGACCGTGATGTTCGCCGACATCCGGGACTTCACTTCCTACAGCGAGCAGATGCCGCCCCAGGATGTGCTCACCAACATCAATGAGTATTTCGAGCTGATGGTCGACATCATCTTCGACTTCGAGGGGACCCTCGACAAATTCATCGGCGACGAGATCATGGCCATGTGGGGGGCGCCGATTTCGAAGCCCGACGATGCCGACCGTGCCCTCAAATGTGCCGTCGCCATCCAGGAGGCCGTCGACGAGTTCAACGAACAACGCCGGCAGCGCGATGAGGTTGCCTTCGATGTGGGACTGGGACTCAATACCGGCGAAGTCGTGGCCGGGTACACCGGGTCGACCAAACGCATGAACTACACGGTGATGGGCGACACCGTGAATATCGCCAGCCGACTGTGTGATTCCGCCGGCCCCGCCGAAGTCCTTATCGGCGGTCCCACACACCAAGAGGTCGGACACCTGGTCGAAGCGGAACCATTGCCGCCGACCGAGTTGAAGGGCAAGATCAATCAGGTCGACATCTTTCGGGTCCGGGGGCTACAGACCGACCCCCGCTCCCAGGAGGAGGATACCCTCCCGGAGCGTCGCGGCGGCAGTGATACCGTCGAATCGTGACCATCTATTTCTGGCGTATGCTTCCCCGCTGATTTATGGCCCAGCAAAAATACGAGATCATCGAACGGATCGGCACGGGTGGGATGGCCGAGGTCTTTATGGCCAGCTCCACCAACGTAAAGGGCTTCCAGAAGTTGGTGGCCATCAAACGTGTGTTGCCATCGCTGACCAAGGACGAGCGGTTCGTCCGGATGTTTCTGGACGAGGCGAAGGTCTCGCTGCCGCTGAATCACACCAACATCGTTCAGACCTTCGATCTGGGCCTGGCCGACGAGACGTACTTCATCGTCATGGAGTACGTCGATGGGCGAAATCTCAAGGAAATCATACAGAATCTCGCCGAACGGGGCGAGCGTCTGACCGCCGCCGAAGCCGCGCTGATCGGCCACGAGGTCACCAAGGGACTCGCCCACGCCCACGACAAGCGCAACGCCGACGGCGACCCCCTGAATATCGTGCACCGAGACATCAGCCCGCCGAACATCCTGATCTCGCGGGACGGCGAAGTGAAGATCACGGACTTCGGGCTCGCCAAGGCCAAGAGCCAGGCCGAGGCCACCGACCCGGGGGTGGTCAAAGGAAAGTTCGGATATCTGTCACCGGAGGCCGCCGCCGGCGAAGACGTCGACGGCCGGACCGATATCTTCGCCGTCGGAATCGTCCTCTGGGAGATGATGGCCGGTCGCCGACTCTTTCGTGGCGAGGATGACCGCGAGACCCTGGAGCTGGTCAAAGAGGCCAACGTCCCCACGCTGGACTCCTGCGGTCGGGATGTGCCCGAGCCATTCGAGTCGATCATCCGCAAGGCGCTGTCACGCCGGCCCCAGGACCGATTCAAGTCCGCCCGGGCATTCGGCGAGGCCCTCAACGGCTTTCTGTTCTCGACGGGCAGGGCCGTCAGCGAGTTCGAGATCGCCGACCGGGTCCGTCAGGCCATCGGCGAAACCGCGGATCGTCGCTCCGATTCGCTCGGCCCGTCCGACTTGGCGGTCCAGCGAGAGATCAATCAATTCGTCTCGCTGGAGGATATGGAAGACCTCGACCTCCTGCTGGCCGAACAGGAGATCGAGGGAAGCGAGGTCACACCGATGCCCGTCGAGGGAGACTTCGAGGATCCTCGCCAATGGAGCGACATGGGATTCGGGTCCGACGACGAAGCTCCCGACCCCGAGACGCTGCGCCAGATGATGGGCGAGCAGGACGGCGACTGGGCGAAACAGGATCTGGAAAACCTCGGTCGAATCATGGCCAAGGGCTCGAACCCCGGAAAAAAGGTTGTCCGCGAGCAGACCGGAGAGCAACCAGACGGAGACGCCGAATCCGGCGCAGGGGACCAACGGCCCGAAGGATCGGGACGCGGTGAGTCCGGACAGGGCACCGTCATGGTCGCTGCCCTCGTCATCGCGGTGCTCGGTGCAGTCGCCGTCGGCGTCGCCTGGCTGCTCGGGGTGTCGGTCTGATGAACGAACACGCTGGCACTCATCTGCAGCTCGTCTGGAATTTCCATCAGCCCTACTACAGCACGCCGAATCGGCCGATTAAGTCGCTTCCCTGGGTGCGCCTCCATGCCATTCGGTCGTACTACGATATGGCGCGTATGCTGGAGCGCCATCCCCAGATGAAGTGCGTGATCAACTTCTCGGGTGCGCTGCTCGAGCAACTTCGCGAATACCTGGAGGTCGGCAAGCGCGACTCCTGGTGGTATCTGACTCAAAAGCCCGCCAGCGGCCTGACCGATGCCGACCGCCAGCATCTGCTCCGTCATTTCTTCAGCCTCGACTGGAATCGATCCGTTCGTCCGTTGCCCAGGTACGCCGACCTGCTGGAGAAGCGCGGCGAGGATCCCGAGGCGGCCGACCCTCGCGACTTCTCCGACCAGGAGTTTCGGGATCTTCAGGTGTTGTTCAATCTGACCTGGTTTGGCTTTTCGGCCCGCCGCGAGCGGGCGGTCGTCCAGGCATTGCTCGAGAAGGGCGAGGGCTACTCGGAGGACGAAAAACAGGCGCTGCTGGAGCAGCAGATCGAGGTCATGCAACTGCTGCTTCCCCTGTACCGCAAGCTGCAGCGCCGCGGCCAGATCGAGATCAGCGTCACCCCGATGTATCATCCAATCCTGCCGCTCGTGATCGATACCGAGACCGCGGGGCGGGCCACGCCAGACCGGTCGGCGCCTCCGAGGTTTCAGGCCCCGGAGGACGCCTGGGCCCAGATTCGACAGGCGCGGTCGACGGCCCAGGAGGTGCTCGGGCTGGACGTCGATGGCATGTGGCCGGCCGAAGGGGCGGTGTCGCCGGAGGTGATCGATCTGTTCGACGACGCCGACCTCACCTGGACGGCCTCCGACGAGTCGGTCTTGAAGGCGTCGCGCGGCGACGACTGGAACCGAGATCGCGACCTGTATCGCCCCTGGCGTCTGGGCGACCGGCAGCCGGCGATCTTCTTTCGAGACGGCTCCATCAGCGACCAGATCGGCTTCGTCTACGGCAAAGAGAAACATTCGAGCGACGCCGTCGACGATTTCATGCGGCGCCTCACAGCGGCGGGTCGCGATCGTGCCAACGCGGGCCCCTCGGTCGTGAGCGTCATCCTGGATGGCGAGACCCCCTGGGGGCGGTATCCGAACTACGGCGAAGATTTCCTCGACAAACTCTACGCCGAAATAGGAAGTTCCGACGAGATCAGCTCGACGACGCCGAGTCAGTATCTCGAGGCTCGTTCCGGCGCCGAGCCCGCGGTCGACTCGTCGCGTCTCGAGACGCTGCATTCGGGCTCCTGGATTCGGGGGGACTACAGCATCTGGATCGGCCACGACGAGACGAATCGTGCCTGGGAGCTTTTGGGCGACACGCGCGAGGCTCTGCTCGCACAGGAGGATGACCTGTCGGCGTCGAACCTCGAACAGGCGTGGGAGGCGATCCACATCGCCGAAGGGAGCGACTGGTACTGGTGGTATGGCGAGGACTTCAGCTCCGAGAACGACGCCGATTTCGACCGGCTCTTCCGGGACCAGCTTCGGTTCGTCTGGAGCATCCTGGACGGCGATATTCCCGCCGAGCTCGACGTCGCCATCATGGAGGACCGCGCCTCGGTCGTGGAGTTCGATGCCCCCAAGCGAATGATCCGACCGCGAATCGACGGGCGCGCCGACTATTTCTACGAGTGGAGCGGCGCAGGGGTCTACCGCAACACCGGGGCCCACGGGTCGATGTTCGAGAACACACGGTACGTCGACGAGATCTTGGTGGGTTTCGATCTCGACCATCTGTATCTGCGGATCGAGCCGGGACCGGATTTGATGGGGGAGCTGTCGGGCATCGAATTCCGCGTCAGCGTCCGGGGAGACGTCGAGGATAGGCGGGTACGGGTGCAGCTCGATGACGAGGTGCTGGGCACCGTTCACAACGAGGAGCGAAGCGGCGGCATCCCGCTGGAGCTTTCGGCCTTCGAAGAGTGTCTGGAGCTGGCTATACCCTTCGACATGCTCGGGGCGGCGCCCCAGGACCGCCTGTCGCTGCGGGTGTCGGTCTGGGATGGCCGCATGGAACGGGAGAGTCACCCCGACCACGGAGGCCTCGAGTTCGACGTCCCCGACGAGACCTTCGACCAGAAGAACTGGATGGTCTAACTCCCGACAATGGTCTAACTCCCGACTTGACAGGGACAACCGGCGGGTCTACATCATGGCGACCCGTTCACGACGCTCGGTTTTGACGAGCGTGCGCAGACGGACTCCGCGCGGAAGTGGCGGAATTGGTAGACGCGCTAGCTTCAGGAGCTAGTGGCCGTTAATGGCCGTGTGGGTTCGAGTCCCACCTTCCGCACTCACTCGAACAACAGAATCTCCAAGACCTCTCGAAGAGCGTCTTCGTCGGGTTCTTGGATGGCTGCGGCCAGCAGCCGAGCCGCCTCGCTGCGGGCTTCGCCGGAGAGGTCCCGGCTCTCAAGCAACGTAAGGACCTCTCGTCCGACGGCCGCCTCCGCGCCCACCGTTTGCTGGGTCGTCGACGACTGGGTCGACCGAGACGTCTTGTTCCGATTGAGCATCGACGAGCGGCCGCCGACCTCTTCGATCTCCCGTTCGATGGCGGCCTGCAGCCGCTCGATGGGATCTCCACCTCTTGTCGCGACATCTTCCGGATAGCCTTCGGCGGATGTCTTGAGATCGCCTGCTTGCCTAATCCAGTCGTCGAGTTCGGCCAGCGGGCCTTCGGCGTGACGGATCGAGTCGAGCAATACCTCCGCCCAGGTCGCGGGATCCGAGGCCTCGGCGAGCCGAGCCTCCAGCCAGTCTAGCGGCGCTTCGTCGGAGGTCGGACGAGCGTTTCGCCGGCGCACGGGACCGGTGAGCGTCCCGCGGCGGATCTGAGCCTCGAGCTGCTCGAGCGGGTCATCGGCGTGGGTGTCATTCGCCGGTTTGGGAGGGGACGTGGTCATGGAGGATGTGCCGATAGGTAACCGGAGGGGTTGGTCCGGATGAGCGATGCGCATGGAAGGTTCGCGCCTGGTCGATAGCTGTCAAGCGCACGAGGTCGAATCACCGGGCAGGGGTTGGTGATTCGAGAGCAGTGCATAGATTCTGAAGTGGTGCGTCCCGGAGTTGCTTGCCGGGAGAGTCGTACCACGCGTGTCTACGACGCCCAGAGGAGGTGTAACATGATCGAGAACGTCATCCTCGCTCTCTTCATCGCGATACCGGTCGTGCTGCTGGCAGCGGCAGCCGTCGCGACGATCCGGACCAACCGGATGAGTGACTTCGAGGAAGAGGTCTAACACACACTCCCTTACCGACGCCCGAGGCATCGAAGCCGCTATCTCACTGAGAGGTAGCGGCTTTTTTTAGTGGCCGAGGATCTCTTCGAACAGCATCTCTTCGACGGCGGCGTCCGACGCGCGAATGTCGGCGGCCAGGGCGGGTTCGACGAAGACACGGATCTTTTTGACGACGGTGACGAAGTCGTCCTGGATGCCGGCGACGAGTCGGGAGAGTTCGTGTAGCGGGTAGTGTTTTCGGCCCCGAGCGTCGGGATAGATAATGTCGACGGTCTCGAGGTCGTCTTTGTCGCGAGGTGGTGTGTCGATGATCACCGACGATGGATGGAGCGACCGTCCGACGACCGAGGAGAGTTTCACCCGGATGCGGTCGGTCAGGTCGTAGAGCGCGTCGGCGTCCATCTCGTAGATCGCCTCGTAGGCGTCGCGTTTGCGTTCCTCGTGGTAGGCGCGGCTCAGGGTGAGGATGCGCTTGTGGAGCTTGCGTTCCCGGCCCATCAGGCCATCCAACAGTCGGCGGGTCGCGCTGCCGGCGGGCGTCCGATCGTGGAGCCATTCAAGGAGGGCGTCGTCGCCGTGGGACAACAGGACCTCGAGAAACGACTCGGGATCCATCTGACTGCGGCTGAAAAACGCCGCCAGGGCGACCTCGACCATGGCGCTCGCCGCCCGGACCGTGTGGTGCCAGTAGGCCTCGCTGAACATCGAGTACCGGCTGAAGATGAAGGTCTCGGCCGGGAGCTTTCCCTTCGAGGTCAGGGCGATGTGGGTGTGGTCTTGATTGAGCGTCAGACTTCCCAGCAGCCGGCCGCGATCGATGTTGCTGCCGTAGGGCACCCCCATGTGATGGCTGTCGCGGTGCAGATAGTCCATCTTGTCGGCGTCGATGGCCGACGAGATGATCGACCGCAGGATTTGGTCCATCTTCGAGGGTTCGTCGCCGAGATCGCCGTGGCAGAGCCGGATGACACGCTCCGGGTCGACGTTCCAGTCGTCCCGAAGAATCGCCTCCAGCGTGCGATCGCCGCGCAGATGTTCGACTTCACCGCGGATGATGCGACCGGCCACGGCTTCGTGCTTGGGCGTGTCGCGCCCCTTGAGATGCAGCGCCTCCAGGCTGTGGGCGAAGGGATAATGCCCGACGTCGTGAATCAGCGCCGCTGCTCCAATGGCGCGGATATCACGTTCGTCGGCGCGGTCGGCAAACGCCGGCTCCTCGAGCAGATGTTCCAGATAGTCGAGGGTGCAGCCGTAGACGCCGAGGCTGTGCTCGAATCGCGTGTGTTGCGCACCGGGATACACCAGGTGCGTGGGGCCGAGCTGACGGATCTGACGCAGCCGCTGGAACGCCGGGTGATCGACGATCGTCTCGACCGGCTCTCCCATCGGAATGTTTCGCCGGTCGGGGATGCGTACGGACCCGCTACGAGCCGATCCACCGACCCGACCAAAGAACGAGAGGTCCATCAATTCGAGGGGGGGTCAGTGAGGTGGACGGTGAGGTCCATGAATACACCGTTTTCAACGCGAGAGTCGCTGTAGAGGATCTCCTCGATTCCGTCGATGGCGCGCTGGAGGGGCGGGAACGACGGCAGCCGATCCCCCAGGTGGCTCCGGGTTCGCACCATGTTGAGATAGATGCCGTTCAGGGTGTCCTTGGTGGCAAAGGTCGCTCCCAAATCGAGGGTGTCGCTGTCGGCCAGGGACCCGGATTCTTCCCGGTTGCCTTTCAGGTACTCCACCATACTCGACTCCGAGAATGCCGTCGTCGCCAGTGCGGCGGTGTCGTCGTGGAGGTAGAGTTTCAGGGGGACGACGCCGTCGATCAGTCCCGGGATCGGAGTGCCGTCGGGGTCGTCGACGGCTTCGGCCGTGAGCACCTGGACATCGGCGGGCTCGTCGGCGTCTTTCACGTCGACGGGGCGCATGTCCATCCCTTCGATCGTTTTGGCGACCGTGCGCGCCGTCTCCGCAAAGCGTTCCGGATCATCGAGCTTCGCCGCCGCGATCAGGCCCACCTTTTGGATGCCTTGAAACGGGGCGCGATTGAATTCCTGAAGCCCCAGGTTCGGGGCGATGCCGTAAAAGAAGACTCCGAGATGGCCCGTCATCGGGTCGACAACTCCGGGTTTGAAGTCGACATTCAGCCGGTCGCTCCAGTGCTCGATCGACGAACGGATGCGAGTGGCCAACGGATCGTCGGAGTCTTGAAATGTCGACCAGATGGCGGCGAGGTTCCCGGACAAGCGCAGTCCCAAAAGCGTTTGATCCGTGGCGAGATCTCGCCAGTTGCCCTCGGTACTCGAGCTTTGTTGCTCGGTCGCCAGACCGATCCAGCTACGGGCTCGAACGCCGTTGTCGACGAGTTCGAATGTCAGGCCGAAGCCTGTGGCGTTTTTTTCGATGGCCTCCAGCCGTGCGGCCTCAGGTCCAGAAAGGGCTTTCGACAGACGGGAGAAGACCGTCTCCGTTGGGGCGAAGGCCGAGATGGGAGGTTTGTCCAACGCGCCCCGGAAGTCGGTGTAGCCCGAATCCTCGGCGAGGGACTTGCTCGATTCGACGGCGCCAAACATTGCGACGACGCCCGAGCTTCGCGTCTCCGGGTCTTTCGACGCCGGGTTCGGCAGGGCGACCAGCGCCAGTTTTCCCTTCCATCGCCAGGCGAGTTCACCATCCTCCAGATTGATGAACTTGACAGTTTCGCCGTCGACGGTTCGCGATCGAACGGTCGGAACTCCGTCTTTGGACGCGGCCCATCTCGAGGCTACGTTCTCGGTCAGGTGCGTCTCGAAGGCGGGAGCATCGGGCGCGAAGACGGCGATCACGGGTCGGCCGTTCATCCAGCCGACGGCGCCGCCTGCGTCGGGGTCGATGCCGGCGGTCTTCCAGGTTTTCGGCGATTGAAGGTCGACGTCGAGATACTCGCGGGTGAACCGAGACGGCATGTCGGCCATCGGCACGACGTCGTTTAGCCGGCGTTCGAGGTCCTCGGCGGCAGTTCGAAACCGTTCCCAGTCCTCGACCATCACAATCCCGTCGGAGGTCGCCGGGAACTGCTCGGCTAGAAGCGCGGCCCGCGCCTGGGCGGTCTCCGGCACTGTAGACTGTTCGGATTGACAGCCGTCACAGCCCAATGGTCCTGCGAGAACAACGGGGGCGACGACGGTGAGGATCCACCACTGGAGTGTGCGAACTCGAGTACCCATGGTTTGCCCTAGGGAGAAATTCCGTATAAGCCGATAGACTGTGTAGCAGAGGTCAGACGAATTCGTCCAATTCGTACGCAGGGTACGCCCGCCACGACGGTCCCCCACGCCGATGAATGATTCGCTGGAGCTCGACTCGATTGCCTCGGATCGATTCCGAGTCACCGACACCCTCGGAACTGGGGGAATGGGTACCGTATACCGAGCCAGACAGACATCTCTGGATCGGGATGTCGCCCTGAAAGTGCTTCATTCCGACATGGCGTTCAGTGCGAAGGCACGACGTCGGTTCGGTCGAGAGGCCAGGGCCGTCGCCCGGGTCAATCACCCGCACATAGCCACCGTCTATGACTTCGGAACCGACGACGACGGTCGGACCCTCTGGCTGGCCATGGAACTCGTCGAGGGCGGTTCACTTAAGGACCAACTGGAGGCGCCCGCCGAGCCGATCCAGTTGCTCTCGCTGACCGACCAGATCTTGAGCGCGCTTTCCGCGGCGCACGCCCGGGGTATCGTCCATCGCGACCTGAAGCCGTCGAATGTACTGATTGGGGCCGACGAACAGGGCCGCGATGTGATCAAGCTGGTCGATTTCGGCCTGGCGGCATCCCAGTACGGCGATCTCGACCTCACCGACGCCCCCGGCGGCATCGGCGCCGAAATCAGCGAGGGGGAGGGAGGTCTCATGGGGACGCCCAGATACATGGCGCCGGAGCTGTTGCTGCGTGGTGAAGTCGATCCACGAGTCGACCTGTACGCCCTGGGCGTGATGTTGTTCGAGAAGCTCACCGGTCAACCACCGTTCCAGGGTGAAGAGGCCAAGGAAGTGATCCGAGGCCACCTTGAATCGGCGGTCCCTCGACTGGGCGAGGTCGCCGAACGGGTGCCAGCGGAGCTCGAGGAGATCGTTCGGACCCTTCTTCAGAAGGATCCCAATGACCGGTACGAATCGGCTGCCGATGTGCGCGAAGATACCCGAACCGTACTCAACGAGCTGAGTTATGGGCCATGGGTGGTGCTGGGGCCGAGTATGCAGCCGGGAACCCCGGACCCGACGGCTTCGAAACCCGGCAACTTTCAGGCCTGGGAGGACGAAGGCGGTCAAACCCGTCCGCCGGCGTCCTTTCGAGAAGTCGGAGCCGACAACGAACTCGGGGCTCACCAGGACGCGCCGCTGACGGGACGCGATTCCGAGCGCCGGGCCCTTCAATCGCTGGTCAGCCAGACGCTTCGAAACGCCGACGGTCGCGTGGCGTTGATCACCGGGGAGGAGGGGGTCGGAAAGAGCCGTCTTGTGGAATGGATCGAGATTCGGGTGCGCGAAGCCGGGCTGATGCAGGTGGCCCGGGGAAATTCATCGGAGGCTCCCAGTGCCCTCTCCGGGGTTCGAGAGGCCATCGCCGACCTGCTGGACCTGCATGAGCTGGCCGGGGAGCGTCTGCGACATGAGCTCGAGAGTCGGCTGGAGCGGGCGGGTCTGTCGGATGACGAACAGGTTCGGTTGAAGCGGTTTTTGCAACCGCAATTCGGCTCCGATCTCAGCGAGCCGAGCGTCGACGACCTGGAGGAAGGAGAGCAACAGCGCGAACAGCTCTTCGCCGCCATCGAGCATCTGTTTCGCAAAATGGCGAGCCGACGCCCCGTCATGCTCGTCCTGGAGGACATCGCCCGGGGCGACGAGGCCCTCGCGTCGTTTCTGGAACACTTTGCGGTGGGGCTCAAACTGTCGCCGTATCCATTGATGTTGATGGCCACGGCGCGCGAGGCGGCCCTGGCCGATACGCCGGCGTTGGCTCAAACCCTGCAGAATATCCTTAATCTGGCGCCCGACTCGGTGCACCGCATCGAGCTGGGCCGGCTCTCCGAAGAGGCCTCGCTGGAGCTCGTTCAGTCCCTGGCACCGGTCGACGATGAGCTCGGCCGGCGCATCGCACGACGGGGATCGGGAAATCCGATGCTGCTGCATCAGCTCGTGCAGTTTCTGCAGGAAGAGGAGCGTCTGGAGCGGCGCAACGGGAGGCTTCACCTCAAGGAAGCTGGCGACCTCGACGAGGCGATCCCCGGAGAGGTAGCCGAACTTGTGCGTTCCAGAATCGAGTCGATCGACTCCAAGGCAGCGCGCCAGATCCTGGATCGGGCAGCCGTTCTGGGTACGAGCTTCTCGTATTCGCTGCTCAGGCGGATGCTCGACGAGGAGGACGACGAGGGGCTGGTCCACAGTTGTGACGCCGCGATCTCCGAGCTCGTCTCCGCCGGGATCCTCCGTGAAGAGGGGGGCGCCCACGAGGACTCCCTTGTCTTCGACCACGGGCTCATGCGCGACGTCGTGCGCCGGGAGATCGACCGACCGATGCCGTGGCGCAACCTGCATCGCGCCGCCGGCCGGGCCAAACAGTCCTTTTGGTCGGACCGCATCGAGGACCACTCCCTGGAGATCGCCGATCACTTCCGCGAGGCCCGGGACCGGCGGGGTTATTGCCGCTTTCTGGCCAGGGCGGCTCGGTCGGCGGCCCGGGGATCGGAGCCGGCCCGGGCCATCGAACTGTATGAGCAGGCTCTGCAGGTGCGGCGGGATCTGGAGCGCGAATCGGCCCGAGCGGGCGCGGAGGTCCCGTCGGTGTCGGAGATTCAGCTCGATCTCGGCAACCTGATGCGACGGACGAACGACTACGATCAGGCGCAGGAGTACTATCGCGACGTCCTCGATTCCGACGACCTCGCTTCGGTGGCCCGCGCCCGATGGGGACTCGGGCTCGTCGCCGAGCACCGAGGAGCATTCGACGATGCCGAGGGATGGTACGAGGCCGCGAGCCGGGCGGGCCGTCGAGCCCGAAGCGAAGGCATGACCGACGAGGCCGAGGCGATCGACGGTTTCTGCCTGCTGGGGCTCGGCAATATCGCCCGGCAGCGTGGCCGATTCGAGACCGCCTCGCGTCTGTTGTTCGCCGCGCTCGAGCGAGCCGAGGAGTCGGACCGCACTCGCCTGCGGATCAACGCCCTCCGAGCCCTCAGCGACGTCCTGTGGCGGATCGGAGAGAGCGACGAGGCCGAGGCGTCGCTAAAACAGGCGATGGACCTGGCGGAGCAATCCGGGGAAAAACGCCTGGTGGCCGAAAATCGCATGCACGCGGCCCTGCTGTACGCCGAGGCCGGCGAGCCCCAGCGAGGTCGAAGTGAAGCCGAAGATGCCGTCGAACTCTTCGAAGAGCTCAATGAACGCCACGCCGCGGCGAAAGCGCGGCGGGTGATCGGCGAGATCGACTGGCGGCGCGGGGAGTTTCGCAAGGCCGCCAAGATGCTGCGCCAGGCGATGAAGCATTACCGTCATTTCGGGGACCGGCGGGGGATCGCACGCTGCCGACATCTGATGGCGCAGGTCGCCCTCACGGTCGGGCAACCCGACCAGGTCGAGAAGCTCGGCAGCAAGGCGATGAAAGCCTACCGAAAGATGGATGACAAACGCGGCATTATTCAGTGCGGGATGCTCTTCGGGCGCCTCGCCCGCAAACTCGACAGGTTGGAGGATGCGGAGTCGACCTTCGAACGGGCCGCCGAAGGATTCGAGCAACTCGGTGACGTCCGAGGCCGGCTGAATGCGCGAGCCCTTCAGGCCCTCGCGCTCGAAGAGCAAGGCGCCTACGAAGACGTCGATGTCCTGCTGGAGGAGCTTCTGGCCGAACCGCTCGTCGGTGACCTCGCCGAGGAGCCGCTGTCGACCGCCTTCGGAGAACTCGCCGAACTCTCGGCCGAGCGCAATGAGAGTCGTGCGAATCGACTCCACGACATCGCCGCCGCCACGCGACTGCGGCTGGGACGCGGCGAGCGCACGTAACTCCTACTTCAGCCCGTTTTGTTCGGCGAATTCGGGGTCTTTGTTTCGCACGACGTCAAAGAACGATGTGGCGAGTTCGTCGGAGTCGAGTCTCGCCCGGGCGAAGAGGCCGATGTTGTATGCCGTCGGGGCATCCAACTCCGGATGGTCCAGAAGCGATCGGAGCTCGTCTCTCAGCGTCCCGACGGCGTCCCCCTGTTTCTGCCGTACCTTCAACAGTCCGAAGCGGGCTTGCAGATTGTTTGATTCGTCTTCGAGCACCGACTCGTACCGTCGTTTGGCGGTCTCGAGGTCTCCCTTGGAGGCCGCCAGCGAGGCACGCATCAACCGGACTTTCACGGGCGAAGGTTCGTCGGTCGTCGGAGGCTCCTGTGGCGTCTTTGGCGCCGTCTCCTCGGCGTCTGAATCCGTGGGCCGTTCTCGATCCTCGGTCTCGGGTGTCGGTTTACCCTCGGTGTCCTGTTGGTTTGCGACCTGCTCCGGCTCGGCGGGTGGCTCGCCGGCCGGAGCCGGGGCGGGCGGTTGTGCCTTCTGGATGATCTCTGCGGGCGGGGCGCTCAGGTTCTGTTTGAGCCGATCGATCTGGTTTTGGATGTCGGACGCGGTCGCGCCTTGAAAGCCTTTGTAGTCAGAGTCCAGCTCCAGCGTCTTCTGCCATGCCATGGCCGTTTTTGCGGCCGCCTCCCGCGAGTCTTGGGCTCGATTGAGCCAGAAGGCGCCGTCGATGAAGTGGACGTCGGGGTCCTGAGGGCGAGCATCCTTGAGTCGATCGATCAATGTCTTCGCCTGCTGTCGTTGCCCGAGCCGGACCAGCGACCAGGCGAGCCGCGTGGCCGCCGTCGATTCGATGCCTTGCTGTTCGACGACTCGCTGGTAAATCCCGACGAGTTCGAGATAATGGCCCGTCGAGATGAAGACCTGCTCGATCTGGTCGAGCCGTTTTTCGATGTCCGACCGCTGGAACAGGGCGCCGGCGTTGGCCCGAAAGCCCTCCATGATCTGTCGGTATCCGCGCATCTCCTCGGTGTCTACCGGGGCGCCGGGGTCTTCGACGGGCTCGACCAGCGACTCCTCGGTCTGGAGCGGGTGAAAGTAGGTGACCCCGTCGGACGAAGAGGGTTGCTGTCCACACCCCGTAAGGACGAGACACACCAGAATAATGGAGCGACGGTAGACCATGGAAGACTCGGAAAATTGGATGGAAGCGTACATCGGTCTGGGGGCCAATATGGACGACCGGGCGGGCCATCTCCGCCGGGCCCTTCAGCGGCTCGAGGCCGCCGGCGAGGTTCGGGTCGTAGCGGTGAGTCCCGTCTACGAGACCGCGGCCCGGATCGTCGAGGATCAACCCGACTTCCTGAATGCCTGCGCCAAGGTAGAGACGACCCTGCCGGCTGACAAGCTCATGGAACGGATGTTGGAAGTCGAGAGATCGCTCGGACGGCGTCGGCGGCGGGACAAGGGTGCCCGAAAGATCGATCTCGATTTACTCCTCTACGAGGACTCCAGGATCGAGGAGCCCGAGTTGACCGTTCCCCATCCCGGTCTGGTGGAGCGAGGCTTCGTGCTCGTCCCTCTGGCAGATATCGCCCCGCAGCTCGTCCCCCCCGGCCTCAAACGCACCGTCTCGGAGCTGAGGGATGCATGTGCCGACACCGGCGCCCTGCGCCGGACCGGGGTGGAGTTGGCGGCGCATCCGTAGACGTTGGCATCGATAGACGTTGGGACTCAGGTGTCGGCGATGTCCGACAGGAAACTCGTCCCGGTCTGCCAGTCGACATCGAAGTAGTCGGCCAGTGTGGCGGCTACGTCCGAGAACGTCTCACGGGTTCCGAGGTTTCGGCCGCCCGGTCCTCCCTTGAGCATCGTCAACAACGGGACGAATTCGCGGGTGTGATCCGTGCCGGTGTAGGTCGGGTCGTTGCCGTGGTCGGCGGTGATGACCAAGAGATCACCCTCATCGAGGGCCTCGATGATCTCGGGGAGGCGCTCGTCCCAGGCCCGCAGACAGTCGGCGTAACCCTCGGGGTTGCGACGATGGCCGTACTTGGAGTCGAAGTCGACGAGGTTCGTAAAGATCAGGCCGGAGTAGTCGTCGATGGCCTCGAGCGTCAGGTCGATACCGTGGGCGTTGTCCCGGGTCTTCGAATTGCGCGTCAGCCCATGACCGTTGAAGATGTCTCCGATCTTCCCGACGCCGGAGACGTCGATGCCGGCGCCGGAGATGGCATCCAATACGGTGTCGTCGGTCGGTGGGCAGGCGAAATCCTTGCGATCCGAGGTGCGTTCGTAGTCGGGCCACTCGCCGATGAATGGGCGCGCGATGACCCGGGAGATTCCCTTGGGAACGACGATGTCGTAGGCGATTTTGCACCATTCGTAGAGCGTCTCCAGATCGACCGTGTCGGTGTGGCAGGCGATCTGGAACACCGGGTCGGCCGAGGTATAGACGATCGGGTGGCCGGTCTGTCGATGCTCGCGGCCGAGCTCCTCGATGATCACCGTGCCGCTCTCGGGTTTGTTTCCCAACACGCCGCCACACCCGGTCTCGTCGACGAATTCGTCGATGATCGAATCGGGAAAGCCATCGGGGAATGTTCGAAACGGCTTGTCGAGGTGCAGTCCGGTCAACTCCCAGTGACCCGTGGTTGTATCCTTTCCGGGGCTGACTTCCTGCAGTCGACCGAAGTTGGCCCGGGGGGCGTCAGCGGCGGCCAGTCCGTCGAAGCCGTCGATATTGCCGATCCCCAGGGCCTCCATATTCGGCAGTGTGAATCCGTCGACGGTCTCGGCGATGTGTCCGAGGGTGTTCGAGCCGACGTCATCAAAGTCGGCGGCATCGGGGGCTTCGCCGATCCCGACGCTGTCGAGAACGATAAAGACGGCGCGGCGTTGTTCGGGCGATCTGGACATGAGTTCGAGTTCGGGGCGTCGGGTGTGTGATCAGACTCGTTCGATCCCTTCCTGCCACAGCGACAGGTGGCGCTGACGCTCTTCTTCTCCCATCGACGGTGAAAACGTGCGGTTTTCCCGCCAGGTTTGGCGGATGTCGCCGAGATCCTCGAAGACCCCGGCCCCCAGCCCCGCCAGCAGGGCCGCGCCCAGCACCGTCGTCTCGGTCATCCAGGGGCGAACGATCTCGCAGTCCAAAAAGTCCGACTGCATCTGCATCAGCAGATCGTTCGAGCTGGCTCCACCGTCGACTTTCAGAGTTTTTAGCCTGTCGCCGGAATCGTGTTCCATGGCGGTCAATATGTCGACATTCTGCAGGGCGATCCCCTCGAGCGTGGCACGGGCGATGTGCGCATCGCGGGTCCCGCGGGTCATGCCCCAGATGACTCCTCGTGCATCGGGATTCCAGTGAGGGGCTCCCAGGCCCGAGAGGCTTGGAACGACCACGACCTCCTCGGAGCTGGAGACCGAGCGGGCCAGGGTCTCGACCTCTTCGGCGTCGTCGATGATGCCCAGCCCGTCGCGCAACCACTGGACCATGGCACCGGCCAAAAAGGCGCTCCCCTCCAGGCAGTAGGTCACCTCTCCGTCGATCTCCCAGGCGGCAGAGCTGAGGAGTCGGTGATTGCTCAAGACCGCTTCATTTCCCGTGTTCATCAACAGGAACGCACCGGTCCCGTACGTGCATTTGGCTTCGCCCTCCTGGAAACAGGCCTGGCCGAATAGCGCCGATTGCTGGTCGCCGGCCATGCCCGAGATCGGCGTGCCGTCGGCGATGCCGGGCACATCCTTGACCTCGCCAAAGATGTCGGCGTTCCCTCGAATGTCGGGGAGGATCTCGCGCGGGACGTTGAACAGATCGAGCATCTCTGGATCCCACTCCCCCGTATCGAGATTCATCAGCAGCGTCCGCGAGGCATTCGAGATGTCGGTTCGGTGCTGCTCGCCTCCTGTCATCTTCCAGAGGATCCATGAGTCGACCGTCCCAAAGGCGAGTTCTCCGCGGGCCGCCCGCGGTCGGGCTCCATCGACCTGATCGAGAATCCAGGAGATCTTCGTGCCCGAAAAGTACGGATCCAGCAAAAGGCCCGTCCGTTGTTGGACCCGCCGTTCGTGTCCCTCGTCGGAGAGTTGTTTGACCTGACCTCTGGTACGGCGGTCTTGCCAGACGATGGCATTGTGGATCGGCTCGCCCGTCTCGCGGTCCCAGACGATGGTCGTCTCGCGCTGGTTCGTGATGCCCACACAAACGATCTGGTTCGGTTCGCAGTCCGCCTCGTCGAGGGCGGCACCGAGGGCATCGAGCGTCGACTGCCAGAGCGTCTCGGGATCGTGCTCAACCCATGAGGGTTTTGGAAAGATCTGATCGAATTCGCGGTTGGCCCGGCCCCGGACCCGGAGTTGGCGGTCCAGCAGCACGGCGGTGGAGCCGGTCGTCCCTTGGTCGATCGCGCAGATCATGTCGGTCATGGCAACGCCCGTGTCTGTCGAGGTACCAGCGGACCAACCAGTGTAGCGCGCATACCGACTGCGACCAACTGGCTTTTAGACGTTCATCTGCCGGCCCTGCCAGGCACACACTGCCATCAGGAGGCCGCCGGGAACGATGAAGATAAACTGCAGCAGCATCAGGGCATCGATCCAGAAGGCCGACGCGAAGATCAGCCCGTAAAACAAGACCATGTGGGTGCCCAGCCCAAGCCAGGTCGCCAGCCGCATCGTCGAGGCGTGCTCGGCGCGGTACTCGCGGCGGGCCTGCTCTGAGAGCTCCGGGACCGACTCCGTCGAGTCGTCGTCTGCACCGGGAAACTTTCGCTGCAGCCACAGCCATCCCAGATAGATGTTCAGAAGGTAGGCATCGAAGGTATCGCCCTGCAGGCGGGCGTCTCGCATCGCCGCCTTTGCCGCCTGCCTTCGGCTCGGTTGCCCCTCCTCGGCGCCCTTATCCTCGACGTGCTTGACGTAGACCGCCCGGTAGTTGTCGTACATCATGGTGCGCAGACTCATCGAAAGCCCCCCGACGACGGCAGCGACGAGCCCCCACAGTCCCCACTCGCTGTGGAGAATGAAGGCAATCGTATAATAGGAAGCGATCACCACCACGTTGTCGGCCACGCCGTCGATCATTCGGCCGGTCATCGAGCCGGAGCCCCGGGCCCGGGCGAGCTGTCCGTCGGCGCAGTCGAGAATGACGGACACGAAGAGCAAAAACGCCGCCATGATCATCGCCGGTGCGTACGGAATGGCGGGCAAAAAATAGCCGGCATACAGGCAGAGCGCGCCCCACAGCCCGAATGCCATGCTGCCGATGGTGACCTGGTTCGATGACACGTCGGTCGGCAGCAAGAGCGCCGACAGCGCCGCCGCGACGGGCCGATGAAACCGTGCGTCGATCCACTCCTCGACGTCAGGGTCCTTCAGGTCGAGGGCTCGTTGAAAGCGTGTCCGGAACGTCTCCATCGCTTATCCCTCGGCCACGGCTTCCTGCTGCCACGATTCGACCATCGATCGAGCCTTCTCGAGGTCTTCGGGCGTATCGATCTCGGTCCACGTCCCCGGCGGGATCGCTCGGGTGAAGAAGACCTCGCCCTGGGCGATCAATTCCGCAAATATATCTTCGTAGTACGCCGTCGCTCGCTCGGTATCGGACATCGCTTCGAGGCGTTCGTTTAGTCGCGCAACGCACTCCTCTCCGACGGTCTGAACTCCGATCGATTCGGAGTCGGCCTCTGCGGGATCGAGCTCTTTGCTGAGCGCTCGAACGCGTCGTTCGTCTCTCGAACCGTCGGGGTCATCTTCCATCACCGCCTTCATCTCTTCTTGGGCGATGGCGTCGTGCTCCAGGACGGCGAGTCGACTCTCTTCGGGGTCCTGCAGCATCGGCGCCAGCCAGGTCGGCTCGCGCAACAGGATGTCGCCGTCGCACAACAAAAACGCGCACCCCTCGACGGAGGGTAGGGCGATCCTCAGTGATTCGGCGTTGTTGGTAGAGGCGTAGTCGGGGTTGGGGGCCACGCTGATCTCGAGTCCATGGTCGTAGGTCTGAACGGCGCGTCGTACCGACTCCGCACGGTAGCCGGTGGCCAAGACGGCCCGCTCGATCCCGGCCGCCTTCAGTTGGTCGAGAAGCCGAAACAACAGCGGCTGCCCACCAACCTCGATCATTGATTTGTGGCGTGACTCTGTGAGCGGGCGCAGCCGGGAACCCGTCCCGGCCAGCAGGATGACCGCATCGCGGATGGTGCTCGATGACATCGGGGCCTCACCGTGGAGAAGCAACGACTTCGCCGTTGCGTTAACACGGTGAGGCCCCGACAGGGAAGCGATTCAGTTGTCGGTCGTCGTCGGTCAGGAAATCTCGAGCTTCCGGCCTTCGGACTCGCCGGTTTTCGGCAACCGAATGTTCAGAACGCCGTTGTCGAATGTCGCCTGTGCGCCATCGACATCGGCACCCACGGGAAGGGGGATCGTCCGCTTGAAGAACCCGTAGGAGCGTTCGGTCCGAAAGACACCTTCGTCTTCCTCTTCGGATTCCGAGCGCTTTTCGCCCTGAATCGTCAGAGAATCGGCAGTGGCCGTGATCTCGACATCATCCTGGGTCATGCCAGGCAGTTCAGCCGAGATCTTCAGGGACTCGGCATCCTCCGAGATGTCGACGCGCGGAGAGAAACCCCGCAGGCCGTCCTCCCGGGAACGCGTCAGCATCGAACTCTCGTTGAAGAAGTCCTCGAAGAGTCGATTCATCTCCTGCTGGAGACGCTGGAACGACGAGTCGCGCCGAGCCAGCTCGCTGTTTTCATCGCGTCGAAAGGGGTTCCATCGCTGCATGTCAGCCATGACTTACCTCCATGTCATTCGTTTCGAGTTCATACTGCGTCGCACAGCATGCGTTCGAACCAGTAAACACCTGTCCGGGGTGTTCAAATGCGTGTATGTACTGCGGATTTCGTGCAGGCGACTATCGTTTCGGGATCGCAAGGAAGACGGTCTGACCGTTTCTGTAGATCAGAAGCAACAGCCGCCGTTCGGCTTTGTCGTACGCCTCGGCAAATGTATCGACGGATTCGATGGGCCGACGGTTGGCTTCGAGGATGACGTCGCCCGGTTCCAGGCCGGTTCGGGCCGCCGGACTTCCCGATTCGACCTCGAGCACGGCGACCCCCTGGTCGATCTGTTCGGGAATCTCGAGTTTCTGGCGGATCTGTTCGTCCAGTTCGCCGAGAGTCAGGCCCTGCAGAACGCCCTTGTCCTTCATCGACAGGCGTCCGTTCTTGGAACCATTGAGGGCGCCGAGCTTGACCTGGACCGTCGTCTCTTCTCCGTCGCGCAGCACCGTGACCGACACCTCTGAACCGGGTGTCTTCTGCGCCACGCCGTGTCGAAGGGTATTGGCCGAGTCGATATCTTCGCCGTCGAATGTCACGACGATGTCTCCCTGCTCGAGCCCGGCCTCGTCGGCGGGCCCGCCCTCCTTGACGTTCGAGATCACGACGCCCTTGGTGTCGTCGGGCAGGTCGAAGGCCTGAGCCAACTCGGGGGTGAGGGTCTGGATGAGGACTCCCAGATATCCTCGGTTGACTTCGCCGGTCTCCAGAAGCTTCGTCATCACCGATTCGGCCATGTTCGCCGGGATGGCAAAGCCGATGCCCTGATAGCCGCCCGAACGCGACAGGATCGCCGTATTGATGCCGATCAATTCACCCTGCATGTTCACCAGGGCGCCCCCGGAGTTGCCCGGGTTGATCGCCGCGTCGGTCTGGATGAAGTCCTCGTACTCGGCCAGCCCGACATCGGCGCGGCCCTTCGCGGAGACGATGCCGTAGGTCACCGAGCTCGAGAGGCCGAAGGGGTTTCCGATCGCGACCACCGGTTCGCCGAGCCGGATGTCATCCGAGTTGCCGAACGACAGTGGTTTCAGGTCCTGCGGGGGCTCCTTGAGCTTCAACACGGCGAGGTCGGTGGCGGAATCGGTCCCGACGATTTCGGCTTCGTATTCGGTGCGCCGATTCGAGAAGCTGACTCGAATCTTGTCGGCACCCTCGACGACGTGATTGTTCGTGATGATCGTGCCGTCCTTCGAGACGACGACTCCGGAGCCCATGCCCCGTTGTTCGCGCTTCTGGGGCTGGTCTCCCATACCCGGGAATCCCCGGAAGAACGGGTGATTCCCAAATGGAGATCTCGGCGAACGACTCTCGACGACGCGTTTCGTCGAGATGCCGACCACTCCAGGCAGCACCTTGTCGACCACATCGGGAAGTCGATTCATGATCTCGATGTCGGAGCCGGCCCGTTTCTGGTCGGCCGTCGGTGATGTCTCGTCGGCCGACTCTGCGGTCTTCTCCGTCTTCGGCGGGCTCTCTTGGACCTTCTTAGACCCCGATGCTTCGCCGCTCGATTTCCCGCTGGATTCCTGATTGCACGAGGCACCGAGCCCACCACCGGCCACCGCACAGATCAGTGCAATGATGCCGAGTCTCGTCGACCAACCGCTCCCGAATCCGTCCATCACGTATACCTCCGCGAAGAGTAAGTGTCTGAAGAAAGATCACTTCGAGTCACAGCTCGCCTCCCATCGAAGGGCTCATCACGACGAGCGAAGCATCAAGTCCGACGGGGGGCATTCCTTCTCAGTCGACAAGTAATACCAGAGCCTCGGCATGATATTCCTTCATGCGTCTTCCGCGCGGCGCATCGCCTCGACGATCAGTTCGGGTCCAGATTCGTCCAGGTGGTCGTGCTCGGAGAGGTGTCTGCGCCAGACCCCCGCCCCTCGCCGGTGGGAGTACAGGTTGATAAGATGGGACGTAACCTGCTGCAGACGTCCACCGTTGGACATCCACCGTTCGGCGTAGTCGGCCATCTGCCTGGCGACCTCCGCCCGTGACGGGATGGGATGGTCGTCGCCGAAGAGTCGGGCGTCGGCCTCGGCAAACCGGTAGGGCCGCTCATACGCCGCGCGGCCAACCATGCACGCGTCGACGTGTTCGAGGTGAGACTCGATGTCGTCGATCGTCTCGATATGGCCGTTCAGCTCGATCGTCAGATCCGGAAACTCCTCCTGCAGGCGGTAGACGTCCTGGTACCGGATCGGGGGTACATTCCGGTTGTCGGTCGGGCTGAGGCCGTCCAGCCAGGCTTTGCGGGCATGAACGGTGAAATGGGAGCAGCCGGCCGCGGAGACGGTGTCGACGAAGTCGGCCATCTCCTCGTAGCTGTCCCGGTCGTCGAAGCCGATGCGGTGTTTGACGGTCACGGGAAGTTCGCACGCTCCCTTCATGGCCTCGACCAGACGGGCCACGCGCTCGGGTTCCCCCATCAGACAGACGCCGAAATTTCCATCCTGAACCCGACTCGAGGGACAGCCGACGTTGATATTGATCTCGTCGTATCCCGCGGCTTCACCGGCCCGCGCAGCCCGTGCCATCGTCTCGGGGTCGTCGCCGCCGATCTGCAGGGCGACCGGGTGTTCGGTGGCGTCAAAGTCGAGGAGCCGCTCCGTATTTCCATGCACGATGGCCTTGGCGACGACCATCTCGGTGTACAGCAGCGTATGCCGGGTTAGCAGGCGCATGAAGTAACGGAAATGCCGATCGGTGCGCTGCATCATCGGCGCCACACTGAGGACAGGCAGCGGGCCTTCGTCTCTGTCGACGACCCCGCGGCTCGGCGTCGCATCTTTCTGGATGGAATCGGTGGCGGTCGCTTCGGTCGTCACGGTCGTATGATTCGTTCCAGTGCGTCGAGCCCGTCGGTCAAACACGCCGGCCCGGGCTGCAGGATGAGCGTCGAGTCGATCTCGTGGATGGCATCGTTTTGAACGGCGGTGATGTCGTCAAATCCGGGGCGGCCCTTGATCTCGTCGAAATCGACGGGCTCACCACACCAGGAGGCCGTGATGATCTCCGGATCGCGGTCGATGATCTCGTCGGCATCGACGAACCGGTCTTCCGCCTTTTTTCCGCCAGTGCGGTCGCCGAAGACGTTCTGGCCTCCAGCCAGTTCGACGAGTTCGCCGACCCACTGGATGCCACAGATCAGCGGGTCATTCCATTCCTCGAAATAGACTCTGGGCCGGTGCTGCTGGGCGGCGGTCCGTTCGGCCGCCGCCTCCAGGCGGTCGATGTAGTCGCCGACGAGCTCTCGAGCGCGTTGCTCGGCGCCGACGAGTCGCCCGATGGTCATCACCACATCGAGGATCTCTTGAATACTGCGCTGGTTGAAGATCAGCACCTGAAGGTTCGATTCGATCAGCTCGGCCGCCAGCTCGGCCTGGATGTCCGAGAATCCGATCACCAGATCGGGCTCGAGATCGCGGATCTTGTCGACGCTGCCGCCGATAAACGCCGAGACCACGGGGTGGCGCTCTTTGGCTTCCGGCGGCCTCTCGGTGTAGGCGCTGATTCCGACGATGCGGTCGCCCTCGCCGAGCTCGTACAGGATCTCGGTCGGATCTTCGGTCAGGCAGACGATTCGTTCGGGCACGTCTCGAATCTCGAAGCTCATCGCGTGGGTCCTCAATCGTCGGGTTCGAAGGCGGCATCTTCGGGATACGGCCAGGCCGGGGCGTCTTCGGGCCGTCCCGCGCGGCGTCGCTCGGCGTCCGACCACGGGCAATGCCGACAGGCACTCCCACAACATTGACCCTGGGCGCGCAGGTGGACGGATGTCATCACAAACAGCCCCGAGTCGGGGTCCTGGTAGCCGGATTCCCCGCGCTGGCAGGCGCGGCGGTGGCGTCGAAGCGCATCTTTGGATGGTGCGGTGTCGTGGCTCATGTCACCACAATGACCTGGTCGTCTTCAGTCAGGGGCATCGACTCGTCCCTCTCGGGATTTAGATGCACCCGGCGCCCGTCGGATTGCGGTTCGGTGTGACGCACGCCGATGGCGACGGCATCGTCGGCCAAGCATCTTTCTTGGAGCTGCCGAAAGGTCAAGGAGGCGGAGGTCTGTCCCCCGAGCAACTCCTTCATCGACTGGAGCCGAATTTCGGGGCCCTCCTGGGTGAACAACTCCTCGTAGATCCAGGCCAGTGCGCGGCGGACGCCGACCTGCGAAAGAAGGTGGCTGTTGATCTCCTGGGTCATGATCACGTCGTGGTACGCTCCGAATTTGAAGAGGTCCCGGTTGTCCTCGTCATTGAGTTCGATGACGAACGACGGCGCGTCGGCATCTGTGACCTCGATTTGTTCGAGCCGCTGCCGGAATTGCTGGAATGCCATGATGCTCTCGGCGTCGGCCATCAGCGGGTCGTCGGAGAGTTCACTGGAAAACAGCACGATATGGTCGGTCTCTTCGGGCCTCAGTTCCTCGGCGGCGTCGGGATCGTCGATGGCGACCTGCCGGCACTGCACCATGATGTTGGCCATGCGATCGGAATCGAGACGAAGGCGCTTTCGGCAGTCCTCTCGAGGCAGGTCGGTGACGATGGTGACGTGGAAGTAGCTGTCGTAGTCGGCGAGTTCCCGAAGAATCGGGTTCAACAGATGGGTCCAGCCGACAAACATCAGCCGCTTTTCGGGTTGCTCTTCGTCGTCATCCCGCATTGGCCGCGCTTCAGTTGTTTGTTCGACGAACACCTCCTCGCCGGCGGAGGGGACCGGCGTGGTCTCGACCCGCGTCCGGATTGCGTCCAGTTTTGGTGCCACCACGATCAGCTCGTCTTCGCCTCTCAGTCGGGCATCCAGATTCAACAGCCGCAGTCGCTTCTCCTTGGCGCTCTCATCATCACTGGCTCGAAGTACTCCCAGCGGGATCGCCCGGTCGAAGAACTCGACCGTCTCTCGCAGGGTGTAGCCCTGCAGGTTTAACTGATCGACGTGCCTCAGAAAGATCGATTCCCCGAAGGTGTCTGTCAGCAGGTGATTGTAGACGCTCGACAGGCCCGGGTTGCGCAGAGTGTGCCCGACGAGGCGACTGATAAATTCCTCGGTCGCGATCGCCTCGGTCTTGTGGGCCCAGCCGGCCCGCTCGGCGAGCAGTTTGTTGGATGGATTGCCGATCTCGAGGACGATATTTGGTAGCTCGTCGAAGTCGACCCCGCGGGTCTCGGCCTTGAGACTCAACAGGATCTTGACGAGCTGAATGTCGGCCAGGTGTCGGTTCGCGGCCTGTTCATACGGCGAGACCAGAATGATCGACGAGGCTCGCTTGAAGTCGACTCGCTCCAGGCTCTCGGCCTCCAGAGGGTTACCGGCCCGGACGATCAATCGGCACTCGTTGCGGACGCTCGGGTCGAGCTTCTCCTGGAGTTCCTGGACCATCTCCGGCTCGAACTCTCGGGTCAGGACGACGACGGCCGGCAGGCTGGAGCGGCCCAGTCGTCGCTTGACTCTCTCTTCGGCGTGTACGATCTCCTCGACCAACGAATGGATGCGGCCGTTCCATCCGATGATGAGGATGTGATCCTCTTCGAAAATCGGACTGAGGCCCGCCGAGAGGTCCTCCATCAACCGGTTCAGCCGGTTTGTCATGATGGCGACCAGCGACCCCAGAAACACGACGTAGCCGGCCACGGTCAAGATGGTGGAGATGACCACGGGAGCCGTTCCTGAATCGTCGCCCAGGTAGCCGGGATCGCTGAGTCTCAAAAACGCCCACCAGATCGACTGGGCGAGGTCGGGACGGTATCCTGGGCGAAATACCTCCAGGGCGAGCCCGCCGACCAGCGAGATCCCAAATATGACCAGGACCACCAGAAAGACTTGAAAGGGAGTCCCCCGCATCAGGAGACTCTCAATTAGGTAGTAGACCCGGTTTAAGAGACGTTTGAATCGACGGAGCATGCGGGTACGGGGCCGGGAGAAGGTGGTCAGGGTTTGATGTGTATCGACTCCGTCGCTGTGAAACAAGAAGATTCAGTGCCTTGCGGTCCGAGGACGTCCAACGATGAACCTCAATTCGGAGAGCCTGTCTTGGTTGAACGAACTCCAGTCGTTCGTCGACGACTTCCGCCAGCGACATCCCGTCGGTGACCTCGACGATCTTTCAGACATCGAAGATGAACAGCGTCGCATCTCCGGCGGCGCACTCATCGAACTATTCGAGTTCGTCCAAAGCCCCGACGTCTACGATCTCTTTCCGAAACTCGAAGATCAGCCGCTCGACCAACGAGCCTTCGTCCTCGCCTGCGACCGCCCGGGCGCGGCCGCCTCGCGGGACGTGCTCGACTGGGAGAGCGACCAGGCGATCGTCGTGTTGGAACGAGAGTGGCGAGCGTGGGTCGAGGCGCCTCAATGCGACTCCGACGACGCCTTCGATCATCACTGGGAGGTCTGGACGACCTGGCATCAACAGACCGAGGAATCCTGGGATCTGCCCTCGCGAGACGGCGACGACTTCTGGGTCCACGAAGAGGGGTTCGCCGTCGCTGACCGGGCGGGCCGAGGCTCCAAGCACTTGTGGCGCTGGGATGACGGTTCGTTTTCGCTCGAAGAGCAGTCGATCGATGAGTGGGTCTCCCGACCCGACACGGACTAGTGGGTGAGACACCCGATGAGACGATAGTCCGTGTCTCATCCGCCCGCCCTTCGAATATTTTTGCAACAGCACCTTTTCTGTGCCAAAGATTGACCGATCGGGAGATAATTTTGGAATAAAGGTGCTGTAGACCTTATAATTCACTTGAAGACCGATCGGTGAGTCCCTACCTTACTAGAGAGGTAGACTCCCTGAAACATGATCATCCGCTTGAGCGCGGTGCGCACCCGGCCCCGCTCATTTGTTCCTGAGGCTGTTGGTTGCCGTTATGAGTACCTCACAGACGATTCAATCGATGCGGTTTCCCGTGGGGCTCTTCGTTGCCACCGTCCTGAGCATGATGGTCGCATGCGGAGAGTCCGACCCGCCCGAAAATGGTTCGGATCTTGTTCCGCCCGAACCCCTGCCGGATGTGGCGGACGTAAGTGATGCCTCGGATGGCGGCTCCGACATGGGCGATCTCGGCTCAGATGCCGGAGACGCGTCGGACGCCGCCGAGGATATGTCCGATGCACAGCCGGATATGGATGGGGGAGACAGCGGCCCGGAGCTGTGCGGCGGTGAAGAGTGCGGTCCTCAGGAGACGTGTGAAAACGACGTCTGCAAGCTGCCCGCTTCAGTTCAGTGCAACGGGGCGACCGACAAAGGAAGCGTCGCGGTCGGCGAAACGGTGACACTGACCGGCGACTTCACCGGCGATGTCGGCGATGGTCTGACGACGAGTTGCTCGGGCGACCGGGCCGAGACCCCGGAGAAGGTCTTCTCCTTCGTCGTCCAAGAGGATTCGTTGTTTACGATGTCAGCGGACTTTCCCGGTGCATTCGATGCGAAGGTCGAGTTCCGGCGAAGCTCGTGCGAGAACCCGGCGTCCGACAAGACGGTCTGTCGGGACGACAACACCGGATTCTGGGCGGCCGCCGGTGAGACGGTCTACGTCGTCGTCGAACACGACAGTGGCCCGGCCGGAAGCTTCACCATCGACCTGACTGCGAATGCGGCTCCGTGTGATCCGAATTCCTACACGTGCAACGCTCAAGGCAATCTCGAGTACTGCGAATACGACAGCCAAAACGAGACGACCTCGGTCGTCGAGTACCAGTGCCCGGATGGATGCAACAACGGGGCCTGCACCGGCGACAGTTGCTCGGATCCGATCGTCGTGACCGGCAGCGGCGGCACATACGCCGGAGATGGTGAGGCCTTCTCGGATCAGATGGACTTCACGAACGCCAGCCAGTGCATCATCTCGGATCCCCAGCCGACGACTGATGGTGCGGAGCTGGTCTTCGAGATCCCAATCCAGTCCGGTGAAACCCTGACCGTCGATGCCTCGGCCGATTCGGCGGACCATCTCATCTTCATCTCCGGCAGTTGCGGACCCGATCCTTCGCAATTTGCCTGCTTCGATGAGACAAACGACGAGACGCTGACCTTCTCTCCGACGACGGGAAACGGAACCGTCTACGTGATCGTCGACAAGTGGACGCGTAAAATAGAACCCTTTGACATCGATATCAGTATCGAGTGACCGGCCGGACAGGCCCTAGACCCCAGAACTCGGTTGAGTTCTCCGAGGGAGTGAAGTGATGAGTGACGTGACGAGAAAACAAACGGTTGGTTGGCTGGCGCTGACGCTGGGAGTGGCATGCGTTGTGCTGGCATTCTCGCCAAGTCCGGTCCAGGCCTGGGACTTTGATCCCGGAAATAGCTGCGCGGTCGAAGAACAACGCAATTTCGATCTGCTGCAGTCTCAACTCTATTTCATGGTCGACCGCTCGGGCTCGATGGCGCAGGGCGCAGGAGAATGGGGGCCACGTCACCAATGTACGGTCAATGTCGATTACGCGTGGTGGACCGACTACACGTACAATCGAACGGAATTCTGTCGAACGTGCAGATCTGAGTCCGATTGTCGTACCTACTTCGAGAACAACGGTTGGAGTGTCAACTACGTCGTTGAATATCGCGAACGCGAGTACGAACTCTCAAAGTGGCTGACGGCGACCGACGCCATCATCAATACGGTCCAATCCTTGACGTACCCGAGCAAGGACGATCTGGTTCAGTTTGGTTTCGGGGTCTTCTGGACCGATTCCACGGATCACGTCTCTCCGATGGAGGACTCGTCGGGCCCGATTGAGACGGCCATTTACAACGAGAGTCCAGTCGGTGGGACCCGGATGGATTATGGTTTGGACAAGGCAATCAGCACGCTCCAGGCGGATCCTCAGTCGTCGGAGCGTCCACAGGCGACACTTTTGCTCACGGATGGCGAGCCCAACTGGGGCTCGGGACAAGATACGGTCAACGCGGCGTGTCGACACAAAAATCAGGCCGGCCCGGTACACGTCGTCGGGTTCGGAAGCGGCACCGACGAACGGTTCAACGACCTTCTGGCTGCGGCCGGCGGCACGGGCTACTGCTGCAACGATGGCAACTCCTGTACCGAAGACTCGTCCAATCACGTCGATCCATGCAACAGCTCGCCGCTCAACGGTGATGATCTGAAGTCGAGTTGGGAATGTCACGGAGCGACACAGGTGAGCGGCGGCACTGCGTTGCAGGCGGTCGCGACCGAGATCGCAAATGACCTGTCGTGCCAGATCAACGCATCGTCTTTCTGGGAGCAGCGCTGGAGTGAACCGGGATATGGCTGTTCGACCAACGACTACAGTTGCCTGAAATTCGACTGGGACGGCGCCTTCGGCGGGCTCTCTTACAACCAGAACGATCCGGCGGGAACGGGCTGGCGTTGGCTGGATCCGAATCAGCAGGAGACGGTGGTGCTCAATGATCAGACGTGTCGCGACATCGAAAAGCCCTCGACCGGAAATGTGGTCTACGTGAAACGCGCCTGCATCTGCGATGCGCAGACCACGGGGGCTGAATGTTCGAGGACCAACACCACGACCTGTGAGTGCCTCGACGGGAACGTGAGCTGCTCTCAAAGCAGCGCCACCTGTGCCCCCAAGACCGACTGCGAGAATCGCGATCAGACGGGCCTTGAGATGTGCAGCGACGGGGTCGGGGTTTGCAAGGATACGGCCACCGAAGTGTGTTCAGATACCGGAGCCATCACCTGTCCGGCGATGGCCTCGGCTCCGCCGGAATCCCCGAATGAGACCTCGTGCGACAACCTGGACAACGACTGTGACGGTCAGGTCGACGAGGAGGTCTACCGGAGCTGTGATACCGGAAAGATGGGTCGCTGCGCGGTGGGACGTCAGGCCTGCAACGCTGGAACCTTCAGCAGTACGTGTGTGCAACAAAAGCGCCCGGTGCCCGAGATCTGCAACGGGCTCGACGACGATTGCGACGGTGTCGTCGACAACATCATGGCCAGTTGGGACAAGAACTGGAACGTCTCACTGGACGTGCGCACCGAACTCGCCTGCGGACAGCAGAATGCGTGCACCTGTCCGAGCAGCTCGGATATCGACTCGTCGTACCGGGGCTCGATCCACGACGGTTCGGTCGATGACGAGTTCGACGCAATGATGCAGAACACCCAGACAGGGTGCTTCTGCACGGAGTAATGTCGGAGGGAATTCGGCCAGTTACACCGAGATCGGCGCCCGGATCGCCGGGTGGTGCTGGTAGTCGCGAATCTCGATGTCCTCGTAGGTAAAGTCGTCGATGGAGTCGACGTCGGGATTTAGCGCCAGCGTGGGCGGATCGAGGGGGTCGCGCTGGAGTTGTTCGCGCGCCTGGTCGAGGTGGTTCAAGTACAGGTGAGCATCGCCCAGGGTGTGCACGAAGTCTCCAGGCTCCAGGTCACACACCTGAGCAACCATCGCGGTCAGCAGGCTGTAGGAGGCGATGTTGAACGGAAGTCCCAGAAAGATGTCGGCGCTGCGCTGGTAGAGCTGACAGCTCAAACGTCCATCCTGGACGTAGAACTGAAACAGCACATGACACGGGGGCAACGCCATCTCGTCGAGCTGCCCGGCATTCCACGCATTGACGATATGCCGGCGCGAATGAGGCCGCTGCCGGATCGACTCGATCACGCGGGCGATCTGATCGACTTCCTCGCCTCCGGGCGTCGGCCACGAGCGCCACTGGACCCCGTAGACCGGGCCGAGCTCGCCGTCTTCGTCGGCCCACTCATCCCAGATCCCGACGTCGTGCTCCTCCAGGTATGCGATGTTCGAGTCGCCGCGCAGAAACCAGAGGAGTTCGTGTATCAGCGATCGAAAGAACAGCTTCTTGGTCGTGACCGCCGGGAACCCCTCGGAGAGGTCGAATCGCATCTGATGCCCGAAGATGCTCCGCGTTCCGGTTCCGGTGCGGTCGTCGCGCACCGAGCCGTCCTCCAAGACCTGTTCCAGAAGATCCAGATAGACCTGCATGACCACCTCCGGTGGGGTCGACGATCCGTACGTCGAGAAGAATTGCGTCAGGCGTGCGGCCCGAAGCCCAGAACGATGTAGCCGCCGGACTTTTCGTCCTTTTGAATCTCCAGAAGGCCTCGGTCGCGTGCGTCCTCGAGCAGCTCGCTGAAGTTGCGGTAGCCGTAGTAGCTTTCGTTGAAGTTCGGGCGTTTGCGCTGCAGCGTCTGCTTGACCAGCGAGCTCCAGAGGTTGGAGTCGCGCTCGCGAAAGAGAGCCTCGACCTGGTCGAGGACCATCTCGATGGCTTCGTCTTTGGAGCCCCCGTCCTTGGAGCCGCCGTCGTCGGCTTGCTTCTTTTGTTCGCCGCCGCCGCTGTTGGTCGAGCGGTTGCGCTTCTGAGAATCGCGGACGAGGTCGTCGTAGTAGATGTACTCGTCGCAGTTTTCGACCAGAAGGTCGCTCGTGGAGTTTTTGACTCCGACGCCGATGACGGTCTTGTTGTTTTCGCGCAGCTTGCTGACCAGCGGAGAGAAGTCGCTGTCGCCTGAGATAATGACGAAGGTATCGAGGTGCTGTTTGGTGTAGCAGATATCCAGGGCGTCGACGACCAGACGAATGTCGGCCGAGTTCTTCCCGGAGTAGGTCACGTGTGGGACTTCGATCATCTCGAAGGCCGCTTCGTGCATCGGCCGTTTGGCCGACTTATAGTCCTCCCAGTCGGCATAGGCTTTTTTGACGACGATCTTCCCCTTGTCGAGGAGGCGCTCGGTCACTCGCGCCATGACGAATTCATCGTAGTCGGCGTCTCGGACCCCGATGGCGACGTTTTCATAGTCGCAGAAGATGGCGATGTTGGGTGCGTCTTCGTGTGTGTTGTTCATAAATGTTACGGAGTTTGAAAGAAGATATTTCGACTATTCGTTAGCTTACTTGATCCGAAGTGTCCAGAACTCAAACCGAGAGCGCGTCATGCGGAATGCGATCACTGTAGAGGCCGGAGCTGATGTGCGTCGCCAGCAGTACCGAGACATCCAGCAGGGTCTGGCATCGATGCTCGAGGATGAACCCGACTGGGTGGCTGCGATGACCTCGGTCGTCTGCGAGCTCCATCACGGATTCGATTACTACGACTGGACGGGCTTTTATCGCCACGTCGAGCCGGAGGCTCTGGCCGTGGGCCCCTATCAGGGGACCCACGGCTGCCTGCGCATCGATTTCGATCGGGGCATCTGCGGGGCGTGTGCCCGCACCGGCGAGATCCAGCTGGTCGACGACGTCCACAGTCGGCCCGACCATATTGCCTGTTCCGCGTCAACACAGTCTGAGTTGGTCGTACCGGTGACGACTCGTCAGGGAAAGCTCATGGCGGTCCTGGACGTCGATTCAGATCGGCCCGCCGCGTTCTCTCGAGCCGATGCGTCCGGCCTGGAAGCACTCTGCGACTGGCTCGGCGAGACCTATGGGTCTTCCGGGTCTTCGCTGGATGTCGATTGAGCGGGTCGTGAGCGCTCCTTCATGTCGACGTTGTCGGTCTCGGCGCCGAATTGTCCATACCAGGGGCGTCCCTGGTCGTTGTTGGCTTCGAGTTCGGCGATGATCTGAGCACCCGCCAGGATGATCACCGCGGCGATCTCCATGGTGAAGAGGACCACGATCACCGTGGCGAGCGAGCCGTAGACGACGTTTATCACCGAGATCGATCCGAAATACCAGACGATGACCCGCCTGGTGGCCTCCCAGAGGAGGGCGGCGACAAGGCCCCCGACGACGGCGTGGCTGGTACGAATGCGGGTGACGGGCATCACCTTGTAGAGCCCGCTGAACATGGCAGCCAACCCGAGCAGGCCCGCGATATAGAGCAGGGCTCCCGACAGGGGCGCGATGGTGACATCGAAGCCGAAGAGTTCGAGTCTGGCGCCGGCCAGGGCGTCGAGCATCGCCGTCATGACCGTCAATACGGTGACTCCCAGTCCGATCACGACGATAAAAAGATAGGGCAGAATGGCCGACATCAATGGGTGACGCGTCGGCCTGGGGCCGGGGCGGTGAAAGATGACCTCCATGGCGTCTTCGAGCGTGCGGAAGGCCAGCCCGCTGAAAAAGAGCAACGCGAAGATCGTTGCGCCACCGAGATAGCTTCGATTTTCGACAACGCTGAGGACCGCGCCGGTCAACCAATCGGCCTGGCCCGGGACCAGAAACTGCAGCTCCGTGTTGACGATCTCGATGATCTGGGCCTGCTCGAAAAACAGAGACAGGACGACCAGCGCGAGGATACAGAGGGGCACCAGCGACAGAAGCATATTGTATCCGACGGCGCTCGCCAGCAGGAGGCCCTTGTTGGCCCGAAAATCCCGGATGACCCGTCGGAAGAACGCCCAGAAGCGGCGCAAAAACGTATACATGGTTGAGAGCGAAGAAACGGAGAGAGAATCGCTCCCGCGTCTACAAGAAAAGAAAGACCCCTCGAAGACCTGCGTTGCCATAGGACATGGACCTGGCAAACGGCCTGGGGGGATTTTCCATGTCGACCGCCTTCGAGGGGATACCGATGTCTCAATTGTGGTCCCGACCCTGGCGGGGCGAGACAAAGTGGCTCGTGGGCGAGATGGCCTCACCATAGGATATGCACTTGGTGAACGGCCTGGGGGGATATTGCACATCGACCGTCCCCCACGAGCCACTCAATATGGTAATCCTCTTGGTGTGAAGGTCAAGGCCCGAACGTGGTTTTTTGACGCCTCTTCACCAGACGCGAAACTCTGCGGTAACCGCTGCGTGATCGGAGTCGGCGAATTGCCGGTCTCCCGGGCACATTCGGTCCCCGCGAGCCCGAGCAGACCCGTCGACGTAGTGGTCGGCACACTCGTCGGACCACAGCAGATGGTCGATGGTCTCACGGTCGCCCATGTAACAGTACGACCAGATCGCATCGAGCGGTTGATCCTGGCCGGCCCGTCTCGTCAGCCCGGTCGTCTGGAGCGCATCGAGCGGGGGCGAGCCGGGTGTGTCGTTGAGGTCGCCACCGAACAACACGAGCGCATCGGGATGGTTCGCCGCGACATCTTCGATGATCTGACGGGCCCCGCGGGCTTCGGCGAGTCGCCGGCCCGGGTCATCATTGGCCTTCGATTTGAAGTGAGCCACAAACGCGATCACCGGGTGACCACCCATCGAGAGGTCGGCGCGCAAAAACTCCCGGACAAACATCGTGTCGGTGCCGTCGGGCCGCGTCAGGGTCGTCTCATTGCGATACTCGCGGGTATCGACGAGCTCGCCTCGAGCCAGGAGGCCGACGTCGATACTGGCGTCGAATCCTCGCTCTCCGAATGCCAGGGCCGTGTAGTCGTCGGTCCGTTCATCGAGTTCGTCGGAGAGGTCCGAGAGCACCTGCCGCGTCTCGATCTCTTGGAAGAGGACAATGTCGGCATCGAGGTCGGCGATCTCGGTGGCCAAACCCTCCAGGCGTTGGAGATACTCGGTCTGCGAGGGGGCGTTCTCGAATCCGCCGGGCCCGCAGTTGCCCGTGTCGCAGGTTGTGTCGAACAACAGCCGCGTGTTGACCGTGGCGACTTGCAGGGTTCGACTCGGCGCGCCGGTCGGACAGTCGTTCGTCCCCCCGTCACGGTCGGGCGAGGTGTCCCGCGTGTCGACGGCAATGTCGACGGTATCGGAGGTGTCCGTCGTTGTGTCTTCGACGTCGACTGCGGTGTCGAGGCTTGCGTCGCGATGGACGCCGGAGTCGTCGCGCACGGTGGGGTCGTCGGCGTCCTGGCACGAGACGACACCTGCGGCCATCCACAGGGCCAGAAGCGTCGCCATGCCCTTACTCGTCGTCTTCATCGTCCTCTTCCTCCCAGAGGATCTCCCAACCGAGTTTTTCGACTTCGGGCAGGGCCCGCGTGATCATCGACTCGGTCGAATAGAGAGCCAGGTGGAAGGGCTTTCGGTGCAGTCGAGCGACGGGGCCGTCAAAATGAGTCGGGGCCTCCGGCCAGTCCGGCTGCTCGGAGTCGGGGTCCTGCTGGACGACCAGGACCATCGCCTCGCTCTCTTCTTCGATGAAGTTGTCGAGTCCGTTGCAGACCTTCGACCAGACGTCGTCGTCGAGGGTCACGGGATCGACCAGCATCAACAGAGAGCCGCCGGCGTGGTCGTCCTCGTCCTCATCCTCGCCTTTGGGGGGTTCGATCTCGGCGAGTTCGTCGAGGTTCGAGAGCGTGTATTCGGCGCGGTAGCCGGCCTGGCGAACCTGTGATTTCAGGGTGCGCCGCCGGTCGTCGTCTTCTTCGGCCAGTATGGCGTGGTAGTTACGCTCCGAGATGATATCGAGAGCCAGGCCCGCCGAACATCGGTAGGGCTCGCCGGCGTCGAGCCGCTCTTTCTGGCGGCGAACATAGTCGGTGTAGGCCGGATGTCGGCTCATCTCCCGGTTGATGTTTCGCTTCCAGGAGAGGGGATCCTCGCACTCCGCCTCGAGCAGATAGGCGTGGGTGTCGATGTAAGTCACCGGCGCCCGTATCGCACGCTGGGCAGCCAGGCGCGCCAGTCGAACCAGGGCACCGTGTTTGAGGATGTCGCCAAGATTGCCGACCGTTCGATCCGCTTGGTCTGTCATATTCCTCGCTGATCCGTTCGAAGAGGAATCTCGATGAGGGGGTCCAAATAAGCCCGTTGGGCTGCGGTTAATTCAATTCGCCGCGCGACGCAAGAGGGCGTTCCTTTCAACCTTCGTCTTCGCGAATGCGGCTGGCGACGGGGCCTTCCTGTCCAAAGTATTTGCTGCCGCGAGCCGGGCCGTACGGGCGCTCGGCGGGGCTGGTCATCTCGTGGAAGACGAGCTGGCTGATCCGCATACCCGGGTACAGCTTCACGGCGACCCGTCCGAGGTTGCTCAGCTCCAGAGTGATGCGACCCTGGAAGCCGGGGTCGATAAACCCGGCGGTGGCATGAACCACGACCGCCAAGCGTCCGATGCTCGAGCGCCCCTCGACACGGGCGACCAGATCGTCGGGAAGGCCGACCCACTCGTGGGTCGCGCCCAGGACGAACTCGCCCGGATGGAGAATGAAACCGTCTCCGTCGTCGACGGTCACCGTCTCTGTGTAGCCGGCTTCGGCGGGGTCGTCGCGGGTATCGATGCACGCGACATGGGGCAACTTGTAGACGACGAAGGTGTTGCCCAGTCGAAGATCGACGCTGGCGGGCTGAAGCTGGAGGTCGCGATCCGTGATCGGGTCGATCTCCAGTTCACCGTCTTCGAGGCGGTGGGCGATATCTCGGTCGGAAAGAATCATTCAAACGACCCGCGTTTGAGAGTTGGTTTGGACGGAGGGTGTCATTTCATATTCCCGACACCGAAGCAAGGTGCGGCTCTCAGGTTTCGAGATACCAGAGGCTGAAGAGTTCGTCGTCGTCGGTCCAGTTCTCGACAGGGGAAAACCCGGTGTCCCGTGCGAGTTCGGCGAACTGATCCAGCCTGAACTTATAGGAATGCTCGGTCACGATGCGTTCACCGGCCTCGAATTCGAACGGTGTGTCGCCGACATGCACGGTCTGCGCCTCTCGGCTGACCAGGCGCAGTTGCACGCGCTGGTGCTCGGGCTGCCACTGGGCTTCGAAGCGGAATGCGTCCCGGTCAAAGTCGGCGTCGGCCTCTCGATTGGCCCGGTCGAGGATGTTCATCGTGAAGGCCTCGGTCACCCCGGCGGAGTCGTCGTAGGCCGCCTCCAGGGTGTCACGATCCTTGACCAGATCGATCCCGATGAAGAGCCCGCCGTTGTCGCCGCACAGATCGTGGATGCGCCGCAAAAACGAGGCGGCTTCGTCGGGCTCGAAATTTCCCAATGTCGAACCCGGATAGTAGCCGACGGTGCGGCCGACCGAGCTCGGCGGCGCGGGCAGCTCGACGGGCTCGGTGTAGTCGGCGCAGATGGGAGTGATCTCGAGGTCGGGAAAGGCGGTTTGCATCCGCTCGGCACAGCCACGCAGGGCAGCCTTCGAGATCTCGATGGGCAGGTAGGCGGCCGGGGACTCCAGCGCCTTCAGAAACATGCGAGTCTTTCGTCCGCTGCCGGCGCCGAATTCCACGATTCGGGCGCGCGGCCCGATCAACTCCGAGACCCTCTCCAGGCAGGTCTCCATGATCCCGATTTCCGTGCGCGTCGGATAGTAATCGTCGGTCTCACAGATCTGCTCGAACAGCTCGGAACCCCGTTCGTCGTACAGAAACTTCGCAGGGATGTCCTTGGGATCTCTGGATAGTCCGTCGATGAGCCCCTGTCGAAAGTCGCCGGTGTCGGGTTCGTGATCGACAATGTCGGTCGATGCCATAGCGTTGGATATCGTCTGGAAGCGTGCGGAGAATCGAGTTGTAACTGCGGTACGATGTGTCGACAATCTACTTCGATGTTCCCGTCCATGTCAGAAAGACCGCCCCGGCGTCAATTGCATGTGGTCTCGTCGGTCAACTGCAGCCGTGACTTGACGTGACGAAGGCCGTGGCCATAGCAGAACGGGTCCGATCCTTTCCCTTTATGCCCCTCCGGCCGACCATGGAAGCCCTCGACGAACTCCGCGAACAGATCGATTCGCTCCGCGATGACACGGGCGCATCTGACCGCAAGATCGCCGAAGCCGTGCGCACAATTCTGCAGCGTCAGGACGTCATCGAGCCGTTCAACGAAAACAACGAGCACATCGACGCGTTGTATCGGCTTACCTGGTGGATGTTCGTGCGCGCCACCGCGCTCGATATCCGCCAGTTTATCTATTCGTCGATGGCCCTGCAGGTCGTCGGTGCGGATCGCACACTCGATGACACGCTCGACGATCTGGAGGAACTCGAGAGCGAATACTCGCTGGACAACCCGGCGCCGCCCCCGTTCGAGTCGAGTGACGAATATCGGGAACTTCAGGAGGCCTTTCGGCAAAACGCCGAGTTCGTCGAAGACATCCATCAGATGGATCTGCAGGGGCTCGAGCCGCTGATCACCCACGCCGTCGAGGCGTTGCTCAAACGCGAGGAGATCTTCCGGGAACTGTCGCGCTCGGTGGCCGAGGGACTGATGGGGAGCTTCGGCGATATGGCCGAGGAGGGCGCCTTCGACGACTCGCTGCACGGACCGGGACGTCACGTCGACGACGAGGACGGCGAGGGCGGCCACGTCGGCCACCACCACGACGAATACGAAGAGCTCGATTCCGCCGACGACTACGTCGCGCGTGCAGCCGAACGGTATGAGAACGGCGAGGTCGACGGGGCGGTCGACGACCTCACAGAAGCGTTGTCCCTGGCCGGGGAACAGCCCGATATCCTCCACAAGCGCGGAGTCGCCCGCGCCGCCATGAACAATGTCGACGGTGCGATGGAGGATTGGGATCGGGCGATCGAACTCGACGACACCCACGTCGGCGCGTTGGTCGACCGGGCGTTGGCACTGTACGACGCCGACCAGCCCGGCGAAGCGCTCGATGACTACGATCGGGCGGCCGAGGTCGAAGACCGTCCCGAGATTTTTGCCAATCGAGGTGTGGCCCGCTTTGAGGTCGGCGACATCGACGGGGCCCTGGCCGACTTCGAGCATGCTCTCGAGTTGGATGACGAACTGGTTGCAGCGTACCTCAACCGCGCGATGGTCCGGCGCGCGACCGGGGATGTCGACGGCGCCGTCGAAGACTACACCGCTGCCATCGACCTGGATCCGCACTGCGCCGAGGCCTACGCCGGGCGGGGCTTCATCCGGCTGCAGCGGGAGGAGTACGACGCGGCGGTCGGCGACCTCGATGCCGCCATCGAGGAACAGCCGTACGAAGCAGAGCATTATTACAACCGTGGGAATGCCTACGCCGGCCAGGAAGAGTTCAAAAAGGCGATCGACAGCTTCGACGAGGCCATCGAGCAGGACCCCGAGGATGCACAATCCTACGCGAATCGTGGGACGGCCCGCATCCAGCTCGAGGACTTCAAAGGTGCCATCGACGACTGGGACAAGGCGATCGAACTCGACCCGTATGCGCCGATGCCGTATCTGAAACGCGCGGCGGCCTGGAATCTGTTGGACCAGGAGGACGAGGCGGTCCACAATCTGACGCGAGCGCTCGAGGTCGCCCCGGATGATTGGCCGCACCGCCAGCGCGCCCGCCTGATGCTCGAAGAGCTGAAGAATCCCTGATTCACTTGAGAGGCACGGTTTATGAGCGTCGACCCCGAGACGGCTGCAGCCGTTACTGACCTGATCGAAAACGAATATCTGGCTCCCCTGGTCCCGATGATCTACGTCGCCTGGGCCGACGGGGATCTGACGGATCGCGAAACGGAACGCATCCGTGGAAAGGCCGCCCGCGAGACCTGGCTGGAGCCGGACGAACAACGGGTACTCGGTCAGTGGCTCGATCCCGAGGACCCGCCGACCGCCCGGCAGATGAACCGTCTGCTGGCGTGGCTGCGATCCGTTCGGGCGGAGATGTCCGCCGATGAACGCTGTTCGCTGGCCGACCTGGGCGTCCGCATCGCGGAGCTCGACTTCGAGGCGGCCGAGCCGAACGACCAGCGCGACGGGCCTCGGCGCGTGACCCGCCAGGCACTCGAGGACCTCGAAGATGCTCTCGGAGTCCACGGCCGCGATGCCTGCGCCGAGATGATTCGGCCGGTCGCCGAGCGCCCGAAGATGCCGGTCAATGAAGAGGACCCCGCCTTCGATATCAGCAGGATGACCTCACTGCTGGACGGGGAGTACGCCGATATCAAAAACCGGGTTCGGGAGCTGCTGCAGCGCCCGGAGTTCACGTATCGGTGGGAGATGCCGCGCGCTGAATTCCGCGAGGAGGTCCTGCGCTGGACAAACATCGTGGCCGACGAAGGGCTGGGGAGGCTCGCATACCCCGAGGCGCAGGGCGGCGAAAACGACATGGGCGCCTTTATGTCGACCTTCGAGACCCTGGCGATGTTCGACCAGAATCTGGTCGTCAAATACGGGGTCCAGTTCGGGTTGTTCGGTGGAAGCATCCAGTTTCTGGGAACCGAAAAGCACCACGAGAAATACCTCGAGCGGGTGGGTAAACTCGAGCTTCCCGGCGGGTTTGCCATGACCGAGTTCGGGCATGGATCGAATGTGCGCGACATCGAGACCACGGCCCGCTTCGATGCCGAGACCGACGAGTTCGTCATCAATACGCCCAGTGATTCGGCGCGCAAGGAGTGGATCGGCAACGCGGCCGAGCACGGCCGGATGGTCACGACCTTCGCGCAACTCGAGGTCGACGGCGAGTCCTACGGGGTCCACGCGTTTTTGGTGCCGATCCGGGACGACGACGGAGAGGTCGTCGACGACGTCCGGATCGAGGACTGTGGGCACAAGCTCGGCCTAAACGGGATCGACAATGGGCGCATCTGGTTCGATTCAGTGCGCGTCCCCCGTGAGAACCTGTTGGATCGTCACGCTCACGTGACTGAAGACGGCGAGTACGAGAGTCCGATTCCATCGGCGACCAAGCGGTTCTTCACTATGGTGGGGACGCTCGTCGGCGGCCGCGTCAGTGTGGCGGCGGCCTCGGTGACCGCGATGAAGACGGCGCTGTCGGTCGCCACGCGCTACGCGGCGAGACGACGCCAGTTCGGGCCGGCCGGCGAGGCCGAAGTGCCGATCCTGAATTACCGGACGCATCAACGGCGTCTGATGCCTCGGATCGCCACGGCCTATGGGTTGAGCTTTGCGGTCAATCACCTCAAAGACCGCTATCTGGACCGAACCGGCGAGGACCAGCGCGAGGTCGAAGCCCTGGCGGCTGGCATGAAGGCGTATGCCTCCTGGGCTGCGGTCGATGCGGTTCAGGAATCGCGCGAGGCCTGCGGGGGCATGGGATATCTGACCGAAAACAGAATCCCGGAGCTTCGCAAGAACCTCGACATCTACACGACCTTCGAGGGCGACAATACCGTACTGATGCTGCTGGTGGCCCGGGGCCTGCTGACCCAGTTTCGCAATCAGTTCGAAGACGACCGTGTCTTCGGCCTGGTTCGGTACGTCGCCCAGCAGGCGAGTACCGCCGTCCAGGAGCTAAACCCCGTGGTGACCCGAACGACCGACACGGACCATCTTCGGGGTGCTGACTTCCAACTCGGGGCGTTTCGGTATCGTGCCGAGTCGCTCACTCAGTCGGCCGCGCGTCGGCTCCAGGCGCGGCTCGGCGACGAGTCGATTTCGTCGTATGAGGCCTTCAACCAGGTGCAGGATCACCTCGTCTCGTTGGCGCACGCCCACATCGAGCGTGTCATCCTCGAGCAGTTTCAGGCGAAGGTCGAGGAGACGCCCGAGGGGCCCGAGCGCGACATTCTGACGTTGCTACGAACGACCTTCGCCCTCGAGCGCATCTACGACGACGCCGGCTGGTTTCTGGAGAGCGGGTACATCGAACCGCCGAAGGCCAGGGCCATTCGTACCGAACTCAATGAACTCTGCGGCGAGATGCGCCGACAGGCTGTCCCCCTGGTCGACGCCTTCGGCATTCCCCGGTCGTGTCTGGCGGCGCCGATTGCGTTTGAAGCCGATCGCGTTTGAGTAAGCCACGGAGGCCCTGTCAACGGCGAAGGAGCTGTCTGAAGGTGTCGCTGTAATCGTCGTAGTCGGACCGGCAGGGCGCATCGTCGGTGTGAAGAAAAACGGCGTCGTCGGGCCGGGCGGCCAGCCTGATGATCGACGAACTCCGGGTCCCGTAGTCGGCCCCTTCGAGCTCTACGCACGTCGCCTCGATAGAGCCCATTGGCTCGCAATCGGCCAGCATGTCTCCGAGGGAGTCGAGATCGAGTCCCCCGGAGCCCTCGGCTGCGCGCAACCGCGGCATGAGCCTCCGGCGTCGACGGTCATCGACGGCCCCAAGCCCCAGTTCGGTGACGACGAGCCGATCCGAGTCGACATGGTGGGTGGTCAGCAACTCGCCGTCATGGATGGCCAACCCCGTGGCGTCGCGATCGACTACCAACAGATGAAACGGATTGAATGCGTCGGCCTCCAAGTCGTCCACAAGGCGGAGGGCGTCGTCGACACCGTCGGCGCCGAGTGCCCGCTGTACGACCTCTCCGCGGGAGCGACGATCCGGCCGAGACGGTGGTCCGAATCGATTCGTGAGGCCGACGAATAATCCGGCGTCGTTGACGCCCAGCCAGGTCCCGCCGGCCTGCTCGTCGCGAGGGGCCAGGATGGTCCGCTCTCCGGCCTCCCGCAGCGCGGGCGGTGAAGCCGGACGCCCGTAGAATTCATTCCGGTTTGCGCCGACGATTGGAGCTCCGTCGGCCTGGCGTGTGAGGATGATTGTGCACATATTACTTTCCGTTCGGATCCAGTCACGTTATGGTGCCCCCGCAAGGGAGCCATTCGACGAGACGGCTGAGAAGCTAAACACGTGAGTGGCGACCTGCAGCAGACTGGGGTGTGAAACGTTTGCGTCCGCGAGGCGTCTAAGTTTCGAGTTCAAGTAGTTGCATGTTTGCGGACGATATGTTGATGGGTGGGATGCTGATTTCACTCGACTGATAAAGTAAGTGACGATGGATACATTCGATGTAGCTGTAATTGGTGCTGGGCCCGTAGGGTCTGTAGCAGCCCACGCTCTGGCCTCGCAGGGCCGCGAGGTGCTGCTGCTGGAAGCGAATCCCCATGCGGCCCGTCGGTTCGCAGGGGAATGGCTGCACCCTCCAGGGGTGGAGATCCTCGATGACCTGGGGCTGGCGCCGTTGGACTGCGCTTCAAAGCATAAGGAAGGGGACGGCTTCGTCGTCTATCCCGATGATGGTGGCGCACCGGTCAAGCTGCCCTACGTCGAAGGACGAGCGGCGGCGACCTTTGAACATCGAGAGCTCGTCGAGGAGCTGCGCGACAAGGCGGCGAATCAGCCGCGCGTGGACTATCGGCCGTTTACCCGGGCGACCAAGGTCGAACCCGGTCGCGTCGACATCCAGGAGGCACGCTCCGACGAAACCGTCTCGATCCGGGCCGACACGATCGTCGGCGCCGACGGCTACTCGTCGGTGGCTCGAAAGGCCCTGGGCTTTGACGACGAGGCAAAGACCGTCTCGTACATGGGAGCCCTGGCCCTGAAGGATTTCGACATGCCCTTTGAGGGCTTCGGCCACGTCGTGCTGGGAGGGCCGGGCCCGGTTCTGTTGTACCGCGTCGGCTCCGACGAAGTCCGAGTCAGCATCGACGTGCCGGTCGAGCGCTCGGACCTTCGACGGGATCACGCCGCGCTTCACGACGCGATCGTCCCGATGCTGCCCAACGGGATCGCCGAGCGAATTGGCCAAGAGATCGACGAAGGCAACATCCGGTGGGCCGCCACGCGCTTCCGGCCGCACATCCACTACGGCCGCGACGGCATTGCGCTCGTCGGCGACGCCGTCGGAACGTACCATCCGATGACGGCCGTCGGGATGACCAGTGGATTCCAGGATGTCAAAACACTCCTCGAGGCCTCTGACATCGAGGACTACCGTCGCCGTCGGTCCAAAGCCAGCCACGTGCCGGAGCTTCTCTCGAGCTCCCTCTACAAGATCTTTCGCGGCGAGGAGGGCGTCGACGGCTCCGACAAGCTTCGTCGCGCCATCTACGACACCTGGCGAAACAGCCCGGACCTGTGCCGCAACACCATGCGCCTGCTGTCCGGCGCCGAGACCCGCGGACCGGCCTTTTCGATGACCTACGGGCGCATCGCCGTCCGCGCCTTCTGGCGGATGGCGTTCCAGCAGAGCCGTCGACGAGGCGTCTCGGGCATCCGGGACGTGGTCGACACCTTCATGCCCTGGGCGCGCTGGCCACTTGCCCCGCTGCTTCCGCAACCGGTCTCCAGCCGGCTTCGGCAGAATTCCAGCATTGAGACCCCCATGAAGATTCGGTAGACGGTCGGCTGACGAACGACGAGAACGTGCGACCGGCCTCCGGCCCGCTGCCTCTGGCGGCGGGCCGGCTTATTTTGAACGAATCCTCCGAGCAGACGCGATGAACCGACCTATGGATGTACCCGACCAAGATGACGTGCCCGAGACCGACGCCGTGATCGAAGGCGGTCTCGAATGGATGGAGCGCACACAATCCGACAAAGGCTCCTGGGAGGGTGACTACGGGGGCCCGCTGTTCTTGCTGCCCCTGTATGTGTTCACCTGCTACCTGGTCGATGAAATGCCCGACGAAGAGATCTGCTCGGAGATCGAGCGGTATCTTCGGAACCACCAGAACCAAGACGGCGGCTGGGGGCTGCACGTCGAGGCGCACAGCTACGTCTATACCTCCGTGCTCAACTACGTGGCGATGCGCCTTCTCGGCGTGGAGGCCTCCGACCCAGATCTCAAACGGTGCCGCCAGTGGTTTCTGCCGCGAGGCGGGGCGGCCCGGGCGCCGCAATGGGGTAAATTTGGATTGGCCCTCCTGGGCCTGATCCCCTGGAAAGGGGTCATGCCGGTCCCGCCGGAACTGTGGTTGCTGCCAAAGGGAGCGCCGGTCTACCCCGGACGGCTCTGGTGTCACGCCAGGATGGTCTACCTTCCCATGAGTTGGCTGTGCGGGGTGAAACCGACGCCGGAGGCCGACCCGCTGCTCGACGAGATACGCACCGAGATCACGCGACGACCCATCGAGGATATCGACTGGGAGAGCGCGGCGTCGAAGACCGCCCCGGAGGACATCAATACTCCCCTGACGTCGACGTATCGGGTCGTCAACAAGGTGCTTCAGTTCTACGAACGCCATGCCATCGATTCGGTGCGTCAAAGGGCGCTCGACTTTGCACTCGACCAGATCCGCCAGGAGGACGAGAACACGAGCTACATCTGCATCGGCCCCATCAACAAGCTGCTGAACACCCTGTGTTGGCACTACGCCCGGCCGGATGGTCCGGAGGTCCAGGCCCACATCGAGCGCATGCCGGATTACCTGTGGCATGCCGACGACGGGGTAAAGATGCAGGGCTACAACAACTCTGAGCTGTGGGATACCGCGTTCGCCGTCCAGTCGATCGCGGCCACCGATCGAGAGGACGAGTTCTCGGAGATGCTTCAGAGCGCCTTCGACTACATCGAAGCCAACCAGGTGCTCGAGGAGGTCCCCGAGCGCGAGGAGTACTTCCGGGAGCGCTCCACCGGGGGATGGCCGTTTTCGAACCGCGAACACGGATGGCCCATCAGCGATTGTACGGCCGAAGGTCTGAAGGCGAGCCTGATGCTCGAAGACCAGGTCGACACCCCTCTGCCGGAATGGAGGCGCGAGGAGGCCGTCGAGCAGATCCTCGAGATGCAGAACCCGGACGGCGGCTGGCCGACCTACGAGAAGATCCGGGCGCCCGAATGGATCGAGGTGCTCAATCCCAGTGAAGTCTTCTACGACATCATGGTCGACTATTCGTTCGTCGAATGTACGTCGGCCAGTCTCCAGGCCCTCGCCGCCTTTCGCGACCGCCACCCCGACTACGCACCCGACCGGATCGACGCGGCGATCGATAGAGGACGCGACTACATTCTCGATGACCAACGCGCGGACGGCTCATGGAAGGGGTCGTGGGGGATCTGTTTTACCTACGGCACCTGGTTTGGGGTCTGGGGGCTTCGCGCCGCCGGCCTCGATGCCGACCACGAGGCCATCCAGCACGCCTGCGATTTCCTGGAATCCAAACAGATGGACGACGGCGGCTGGGGCGAACACTCCGACAGTTGCGTCGAAAAGGAGTACGTTTCGACCGACGAAGGGCAGGCCGTGATGACCTCATGGGCGCTGCTCGCCCTGGCGAAGGGAGGACGCCGCGACAGCGAAGCGGTGCGTCGTGGTACCGCGTTTCTGCGAGACCGACAGAAAGAAGACGGAACGTGGCCCGACGAACATATCGCCGGCGTCTTCAACGGTACCTGTGCGATCCACTACGACAACTACCTGAAGATCTTCCCGGTCTGGGCGCTGTCGGTGTGCCGATGAAATCCATTCTACGCTGACCGTTCTATGCGTCGGATTGGTGAGCACTCATCGCCTCGTCGCGGGCTCGAAGCAGTCGTTCGCTGAGGCCGACCTTGTAGATATGAGGGTTTTCGAAGCGGCGATGCTCGGCGGGAAGCCCGGCGAGACGCTCCCGGGCGTAGGCCGTGATCTCTTGGGTGGTCCGTCGATCGAGCAGTCGCGCCCCGTCGCGCATCACCGGTTTAAGAAGCGGTTCGGCGTCGTAGCCGTCGACAGAGACGTTTCTGGCAGTCGGATGGGCCGGATCGTACATCCGACCCGTCGGTGATTGACCGTCGAATTCGCCATCGAGCCCGACGATGTCGCCGTAGAACTGACCGTTGTCGTCCGTCAGCCGCCAGACCTGCTTGAGTCCCGGGAAATTGATCTTTTCGGGGTTCTCCGAAAGCTTGATCCTGTGCTCTCCATCGAACGACGAGAGCTTGTAGACGCCGTCGAGCGCCGGATCGTCATTCGCCGTCACCAGCTGCGTCCCCACGCCGAAGACGTCGATGGGCGCCTCCTGGGCTCTCAGTGATCGAATGACGTGTTCGTCGAGCTGATTCGAGGCCGCGATCTTTACGTATTCGAGCCCGGCGTCGTCGAGCATCGTCCGGGCCTTCTTCGACAGATACGCGAGATCACCGCTGTCGAGTCGGATCCCCTTGAGGCGATGCCCCTCGGCCTCCATCTCCTTGGCGACTTTGATGGCGTTGGGGACGCCACTGTCGAGCGTGTCGTAGGTGTCGACCAGAAGGATCGTCGAGTCGGGAAAGGTGCGCGCATAAGCTCGGAAGGCCTCCAGCTCCGAGTCGTAACTCTGGATCCACGAGTGGGCCTGGGTACCGCTCGCTTCGAGGTCGTCGAGGAAAGCTGCGAGGCAATTCGACGTGGCATCGAACCCGCCGATGACGGCTCCACGGCTCGCCTGCAGGCCACCGTATCCCTGGGCGCGGCGCAGCCCGAAGTCGATCAACTTCGAATCGCCGGCAACCTGGCGCATGCGAGACGCCTTGGTGGCCACCAGGGATTCGAAGTTCAGCAGATTCAACAGCGCCGTTTCAATCAGTTGAGCCTCCAGGATCGACCCGTGTACCCGGACGACCGGCTCCAGTGGAAAGATCACTTCCCCCGGCTGTGGCGCGCAGACTTCGGCGGTGAATTCAAAGTCGGCGAATGACTCGAGGAAATCGGCCGAAAGACCAATATCGGACAGATACTCGAGCTCTTCGGCCCCGAAACTTAGACCCTCCAGGTAGTCGAGGAGCCGCTCGAGGCCGGCAAAAATGACGTAGCCGCCGTCGAACGGGTTGCTTCGAAAGAAATAATCGAAGGTGGCGGGGGAGTCGTCCCGGCCTTCGCTCCAGTAGCCCTGTGCCATCGTCAGCTCGTAGAGATCCGTGTACAGGCCCGGATGGCTCCGGGGAGAGTCTTCGGGTGCATCGTCGATAGTCGCCATGGGACCTACCTTGGGTCGGCGAGGCTGGAATCTAAGCGTATGGTCTCTATAGTCCGGCCTCGCGCGCTGCACAACAGCGCCTCGACTTCTTTATTCGATGAGAGTGCGGACCGGGTATGGCAGACGTAATTTATCGACTCGACCTCCAGACGCTGGAGTCCCACGAGGTCATGGCACGGCTGGTCGAATCCATGCGGCGGCTGCCGGGATTTGTGCCCCGTGAATACGACATGAATCGGCGGGGTCAGTGGCGCGAGTGGGACCGTGAGCATGCGATTGTCGACGCCCTGACCCAGCGGACCCAGATCTTCGAGATCCGCGGCGACGACGAGGCCTCCGCGGCCGTCGCCACCGGGAAGCACGGCGAGCCCCCCCAGGCCATCGTACGCCTCGCCGGCGAGGTCGATCCCGAAGAGGTGGCGAGCACATGGGCCGACATCGACGGGGAGCTTCCGCTCGTCCGGGTGGCGCTGACTACCGGGGAACTCCGGCGGTCTTTCTCCGAACTGGGGATTCAGGGGCATCCCGCCGAGGGAGAGCTCGAGGCGGCCGCGTTGATCGGTTGGCCCGGAAAGATGCCGCAGTCGGTGGAGCGACGGCTCGACGGCTTGCCTGACGGACCGATCCGCCGGCAACGGCTCGGAGCCGTCGAGTTGCTGTGGATCTGTCCGGCCATGGACGTCGAAGACGAGGTGCACCGGACCCAACTAAAGGCTCTGTTTGCCGAGTGACCTGCAGGGCCGCCCCGACTGCTTGACAAGCCCATATCCGCGGTATAAAACCCGGGTCCGCCACGAGGATATTCCCCCCCCGAAGCGGTCGAGCGTAGGTAGCTCAGCAGGTAGAGCACGGCCCTGAAAAGGCCGGTGTCGGCGGTTCGAATCCGCCCCTACGCACTTTCAAAAAAATAGTGTGGTCAGAACCGATTGTCCGACGGTGCGCGTCGAGGCCTTCGCCCCGAATCGCGGGAACGCGGCGTTTTCTGGTTTGTGCCGGTTTTGTGAAATGCGGCAGCACGCGCAGCCGGTTCCAGCCCCCTTCACCCTGAAGAGGCGCAAACGGCCAATCCGACCCCATTTTTTGTCCCACTCCAAGGGCGAAATCCCCTTGGTGTGAGCCTACTTACGGCGTGTTGCCAACCTCACGCTCCAAACCGCTTGCATTGATAGTTTGCTTCGGGTAGACACCCATACTTGATTGATGAGCCCGCTCGCTTAGATGCGGTAGACTTTTAGTGGATCGTTCAGGATTCGTAGATTGAACGTCAGATGTGATCGCCGCGGCTCGCCTCTGTGCATCGGCACAAGGCGGACCCGCCGGTCATGCGTCGCAGCGAAGGAACAGAGATGAAACATCCGGAGTATCGTATGACTCGCTCGGCCTTGCCCCTGGGCGTAGCTTTTCTCGCATTCAGCCTGTTCGCGGCGGGATGCGACACTGTCGCCGAGATCAGCTTCCAGAGTCGAAATTTTGCCGACCTTCACAGCAGTGGTCTCATCTCCGCTCCGGGTATGAACGGTGCGCAGTGCGGGACGCTCGGTACGGACCGACAAGCCAACACGAACGTCCGGTTCGTGATGCTCGATGACAGCGGCCCGCCGACGCCATACACGCCCGGCAATACGGCCACCATTGGAACGGCCGACGATGTCGAAGTGAACCTGGGGAGCGGCCAGGTCTACGAGCCCGAGGATGTCGCGTGCACGCAGGAGAGTGACTGTGATGTCTATCAATGTGGGTCGGCCGATGACCCACAGCTTCGACGGTGTCGGGACGGGACTGGTTTCGAAGAAGGCACAGTCCGGTTTTTGTCAAATCGTGAAGACACCAACGTAATCGGTCTCGCCGTGGAACACGGTGCGACGGTTCGGGGTTCGTTTCCGGGCAACATGAGAGGATTTTACGACGCGAATGATGACGGGCAGGGCGAGGTCTCGTTTCAGCCGATCGAAGATGGGCGAGAGAGCGACCCGAGCGACCAACGCATCAACACGCTCAACCTGTTTCTGAACAGTTGGGCCGACGTAGCCGACAACGCATCCACTCGCGGTGTGAATACGCACCTCGGGCTGTGGGGCCTCAACAACCTGGGAACATTCGATAGTGCAATCGAAGCTTCGGGGTGCCAGTCATCGGATGCCAGCGACCCGGTGTGGTGCCAAGATCAGGGCGGAACCGCTCTGGATCAGTTCGTCCGTCAGTTCGGGAATGGAAATGTGCAAGAGACGGACAACTTGGTCCGTCCGTTCGTCGCCATCAACGACCTCATCGAGGGGCCCTATTCTGAGTTTGACGATGCCGACAAGACATTGGTCCTCGTCGTCGACGGCCCGCCGGAGATCCCGCTCTCGGAGTCGGGGAATCTCACCCTTCCGGACGATGCAATTCAGGCGGCGGTAGACAACGATGTGCGTGTCCATATCGTGCATTTTGACACCTCCGTCGATCCCAGCAAATATCCCGATTCGGTCTCCTACTGGAATGAACAGTCAGGCAACTGTAGCAGTGACGCCGATTGCAGGGACTGGGAAGTCTGCCGAGAGGTCAACGGATTTTCCGATACCGAAGGTGGGCCCGTCAGCCCCGAGCCGAGCGGAACCTACTGCATGCCCGACCGACGCCAGTCCGATGGGCGGGTCGGTCCGATCAGCGCCTACGGTCGGATTGCCTGCGCGACCGGGGGTAGTTATCAGTACATCAAGAGCCCCGAGGCCATCAGCAACGTGGTCAGTTGGCTGCCGCATGAGACCGACGGGCTGTGGGAGGCCGATGTCGAGGTGCTCAAAGTGAACGATGGGGATGTCGAGCCGAATGGTCCGTCTCGCGTCGGGGCCAGCTTTGAGGTTACGTTGCCCGGCGACAGTTCCCGCACGTTGCAGTTTTCTCAGCAGGGATTCTTCCCGGACACCTCGGGCGCTGGCGACAGTCGCTCGACGCTGTTTATCGGCGACGTAAACAACTGACCGACGACCGATATACAATATCGCGTAACCTTCGGCCGGCGTCTTCAAGACGAGACGGTCGAGGATTCGCCAGAATTGGAAAGTGGCGACCTTGATTAGGAGTGAATGGTGCAATTGACGACAACACAACAGACATGTCGCATGAGGTTAGTCGCTCTGCTCGCGTTCGTCTTGGTGATGGGCGTCGGGACGACCGGTGTGGCTCAGACCGACAGCGCCGCAGACAGTGCCGCCGAGCCCTCTGAAGAGAGCTCCGACCAGTCGGGTGGCGAACAGGACGCATCCGATGACCAGGGCCAGAAAAAGGACAAAGGCCCGGATCCGTCGGACCCCGACTACTGGTCCGAGATTCGTGAGGTCCAGACCGTCCAACGTCGACCATTCCAGAAGGTCAACCGATTTGCACTGTCGGCCTACGGCGGTGTGGTCCCCAACAACATCTTCGAGAAGTACATCCCGGTGGGCCTGAGGCTGAATTACTTCATCCTGGAGAACATCGGGCTCGAACTGGCCGGCTCCTATGCGATCACCTCGGAGACCAGCGTCGAGGCGATACTCAACGAATCGGGGTCCGGAGGAGGGGGCGCGTCTGCCAGTCAAGTCTTCATTGGAGACCGACAGGTCGGCCAGATCAACTTCGGGATCGTCTGGAGTCCGTTTTACGGAAAGACGACCATCGGGGACCTCGATATCGGGTACTTTGACTTCTACCTGATCGGAGGTGCAGGTGTGGTCCTGACTCAGGTCGAAAACAACACGAATCCAGAGGGCGGGCCCGTTCAGGCAAAGCCTGAAGGTGTCGTCGGTGCAGGCCTGTCGTACTATTTCCTGGACAACGCTGCCGTCCGTCTCGACTACCGACAGTTCATCTTCGCCCACGCAGGAAATGTCGGTGGAGTCGCGACGCCCTCCGAGATCTCGATAGGGGCGGGCTGGTTCTTCTGATGGACGCGCCGAAGAGACTCGAGCATTCCCGCAGCGACGAATGACAACTGCTAGTGGTAGAGGAAGGATTTCAACGATGAAGACTTTGGACGTGAATCAGACAACTGGGTCTCGCTGGAAGCGGCGTGTCCTGGCCTTGGCGGTCGCGCTCCTGACCCTCGGCGTATCGGCGAGTGCCTTCGCCCAGAACGGGGGCGGAGACAGCGGCGACCAGAACCTGCCGGGTGGACCGCTCGAAGAAGAGCTTTCGGACTACTGGTCCGTCGACCGGGACGTGGCGGTGATTCAGGAGAAACTCTACCGTCGAAAGGGACGCTTCGGGATCGGTCTGCACGCCGGCTTCTTCTCGAGCGAGCCGTTTTACTGGTACATCCCGGTCGGGGCTCGGTTTGACTACTACTTTACCGACTACCTGGGTCTGACGATCGAGGGGAGTTTCACCGGCGCCGGGTTTCTTCAGCAGCAAACCGATCTCACGAACTTCATCGAAACCAACAAGTCGAGCGGCTTCAACTTGGATACCGTCGGCATGGACCAGTACAACTGGCGTGCCAATGCAATGGTGACGTGGCACCCCCTGTACGGTAAGTTTTCACTGCTCCAGCGGAAGCTGTCGCACTTCGACATCAATCTCGCTGCAGGATTTGGAGCGGTGAGCGTGACTCGGCCAAACGAAGCCCGGCAGGCGACAAACGACAAGATCGTGCCGGAGCTGGCGTTTGGCGGAGGCATCGACTTCTTTGTGTCGAACCACGTACTGATTCGATTGAACGCCCGTGGGTACCTGTATCCGGGGGCCGCGAACTACGTGACAAACGAAGGAGACCGGACGGTCTCACAACCCACCGACGAGGGATGGGAGGAAGCGAATTTCTTCCAGAGTCTGGAGTTTAATGCCGAATTTCTGGCCGGTGTAACGTACATGTTTTGAGGTGGCATCCCGACACGTTCGGGAATGCCATTCACCACAGATTAGATATGGAAAGGGAGGCGAACCGGGTTCGGCTCGCCTCAGACATCGCCATCGAAGCCTCGGGAACGAGTCAATATGCGATCGACGGACACAACCATGGGAACAGACGACCAACTCAGCCGCACAGCCACCTGGGCTGGACGCGTGATGGCAGCCGTCGCGGCCCTCTTCATGATCACCGCCACGCCCATCAGCGCCTCGGCTCTGGAGAAAAGTCAGATCGTCCAGATGAGCAAGCTGGGGATCGGCGCTGAATCGATCAAGGGGGCGATCGACAAAGCCGGCGATGACTTCAAGCTGACCGAAAAGGACCTCCAGGACCTTCGCGATCAGGGCGTCAGCGATGAGGTCATCGCGTATCTGAAGGAGACGGGTCACGTCGCCGGCGCCAAGAAGGCCGAGGGCGAGGATCAAAAGGAGGGCGCCGAACAGGAGCAGGCCGCTCAGGAGGATGACGACGACGGTGCGGCCCCGGCTCCCGAGCCCGCCCCCGGTGAAGAGGACAAAACCTTCAGCGAGGAAGAAGTCCGAAAAAAGATCCAGCGGGCCAAAGAGCGACAGGAAGCCGAACGGCGGCGCCAACAAAAACTGCAGGCGGCCGCCCGGCGCCTGCCCGATGCCGATAGCGCCCGTCGCAACGGTCGCAACATGGAGGCGGCTCGAATCTACCTGAAGTTCCTGTCGATCGGCCCCGAGAAGGAATCGGAGAACTGGTACAAGGCGAAGTTCGGACTGGCGCGGGCGCTCTTCAAGGAGGGTATCCTGTCCGGTGCCGCTACGCCGACCCGCGAAGTCGTGATGGCCGGTGCGCAGCGCCCACATTTCGAAGAGGCGTTTCGAATGCTCGAAGAGTTGACCGCCCGCATCGGGTATCAGCCTCCGGCGCTGAAGGACCTGACGACGGTGTTGGTCCGGGACCTGCCCAAGAACTTTCAGAACGATTTCAACTACTACTTGGGCAAATACTTCTACGACTACAACAACAACGAGCAGGCCATTGAATACCTCGACAAGGTCAACGAGGGCTCGGACGACTATCCGCGCGCTCAATACCTGAAAGGGGTGGCCAACCTCGCCGGATCGGTCGACAACAAGCCCGAAGCACTACGAGCCTTCGAACGGGCGATCCGGGCCGGTGAACAGCAGGGCATCGCGGACAACGAGATCTTCCAGCTCAGCTACATGGCCCTCGCCCGTGTCTTCTACGAGGTCGGCCTCTACGACGTCGCCCTCTACTACTACCAGAAGATTCCGCGCGACAGTTCTCGCCATGCCGAGGCCCTGTTTGAGCAGGCATGGAGCTACTTCGTGAAAAACGACTATAAACGGGCACTGGGTACGTTCCACACCCTTCACAGTCCGTACTACGAGAAGTGGTACTTCCCGGACCTCTACATCCTGGAGTCGACGGTCTACCTGAACCTGTGTCGGTACGACTACAGCAAGCAGGCGCTGGCGAAATTCCAGAAAGAGTACCTCGACAAACGCCCTCGGTTGCAGGACTTCCTGAATGAGACGACCGAACCGAAGGCCTACTGGTCCAAACTCTCGAGTGCCTACGACGACGGCGGCATCGCGCGGTCCGGCACGGTGCCAAAGATGTTTGTGAATGCCGTCCTCAACGACCTTGAGTTCTTCAACATCTACAAGCAGATCCAGAATCTGAAGAATGAGAAGCAAGCCCTGCAGGCCAATATCGGCGCACTCGGCGACTTCGGCCAGGAAGTCCTCGACCGCGTCAACAATCAGCTCGACACCAAGATCCGCGAGGGAGGGATCCTGGTGCAGCAGAAACTCAGCCAGATCGACCAGGAACTGCAGGACTGGGAAACAAAGGCGACCCAGATTTCGTTTGATATCGACAGCGAAGAGCGCGGAAGCATCGAGCGCGAGCTTCAGAACCGGGAAACGAAGGAAGCCAGAGACGAGGGTACCACCCTGATGGTGGTGGCCGATGACTGGCAGCGCTGGCCCTTCGAAGGCGAGTACTGGTTCGACGAAGTCTCTAATTACCGGAGTCAACAAAGCTCAAAGTGCATCGACCAATGAGACAAGCCATTCCAAAAGACATGATCGCGATTTTCGTCGCCGCCTGCGTTGTGGGGCTGGCGGCACCGGTGGCGGCGCAGAGCGTCTCGGACGTCGAGCGTGAGGACGCCGTCGATGAAGAGACCCGCAGCGGTGCGTCCCAGCGTATCGAACAGCAGTCGAGTAACCTCGACGAAAAGAAGGGCAATCAGGAGGGACCCTCCGGGCCGAACATCACCCAGGAGCAGGCCACCGGCGAAAACCTGTCGCCCCAGGAGGTCGAACGCCTTAAGCGCAGGCTCGAGGCCAAAAACCGGGAGATGATCGCCAAGCTCAATCGGCTGATCGAGAATAACCCGTATGCCGACTCGAAGCCCGAGTGGATGTTCCAGAAGGCGGAGTTGATGTGGGATCTCCGCAATATGGAGTACATGCGCAAGCGTGCCGAGTACAATCAGTGCCTGGCCGCCGCAGATAAAGGAACGGTCGACAAGAGCACGTGTAAGGAGCCGAATGCGGATTACTCCGACGCCCAGGCGATCTACAAGCGAATCCTGACCGAGTATCCGGAGTACGACCGGCTCGACGAGGTGATCTTCCGGCTCGGGAAAGGGCTGCTGGATGCCGACAAAGGGCCTCAGGCGATCAGTTATCTGCAGAGGCTCGTTAAGAATTACCCGAACTCGAAGTACATCCCAGAGGCAAATCTGGCGCTGGCCGAGTACTTCTTCAAAAAGGAGCTGCTCGGTGCGGCCCGCGACAAATACAAGCGCGTTCTGGATTACAAGAACAATCCGAATTACGACTACGCGCTCTATAAACTCGGCTGGGTCTACTACAACCGTTCCCAGTTCCAGCAGTCGGTCGATACCTTCAAGCAGGTCATCGAGCGTACCAACGAAAAGCTCGGTTTTCAGAATCAAGCCCTCAACGACCTGGTTTCCGCGTACGCCGAGATTCCGGACGGGTGGAAGAAGCTACGCTCTTACCTCTCGGAGGAACGAGAGCGGGACGAGGAATTCATCTTCGACAAGCTCGCCCGCATGGCGGGGCTGTACGAGGGTCAGGGTAAGGACCGTGAGGCTGTCGAGGTCTACACCTACTTCATCGATGAACGACCAAACCACGAAAAGATCCCTTCATGGATGGAGTCGGTCATCGCGGCCAAGAAGAATATCAATGACTTTCCGGACCTCGAGAAGACGATCAATCGCTACGTCTCGTATCTGTCCGACGACGGGACGTGGTGGAAGACCAACGAGGACAACGAGAACTGGCAAAACGAGGCGCGTAATCTGAAGATGAGTACACTCGCTTTCCTGGCGAACCGCTACCACAAGCGGGCTCAGGAGAACGACAAATACGATGACCTCAGTCGGCAGACCGAAGAGACGACGTCGATGTATCAGTCGGCGGCGAAATACTACCAGGAATATATCAGACGGTTCCCGGACCACCCGAGTTCATTCGACATGAACTTCTTCGTGGCGGAGATCCACCTGCTGGACCTGGGCAACTACGAACAGGCGGCCGAGCGGTATCAGAATGTCGTCGACATGTACGAGGCCGACACCTATCCGGAACAGATCAAAGAGAAGGAACTGACGGCCATCGTCCAGGACGCCGCCTACGGCATCGTCAAATCCTACGATGAGCTGGTCAAAGAGCACCACCCGGACAGCATCCTGGTGAAGATGGCGAAGTTCGAAGAGAAAGAGGGCGATACCTACGCCAAAAAGACCCAGGAAGAGGGGCCGCCCAGCGAAAAGGATCCCAACGAAAAGGTCGATCTACTCGAGTACGAAGAGGGCTTCGTGAAAGCCTCGGACCAGTATGCGGAAATGTTTCCGAAGACCGAGATCACACCGACCGTCGACTTCGTGGCCGCCGAGGTCTACAAGGCGCGCGGCCACTACGCCGAATGCATCGATCGGTATGAGAGCATCATCGAGAACGCTCCCAAGCACCGGTACGCGAGTTTCGCCGGGAACAGCCTTCTCGAGGCGAATTACGTGCTTGACCGATGGGATGAGGTCGAAAAGTGGGCACGCTACCTGATTCAAAACGAGATCTTCGACGTCACGCCCAAAGACGCGCTTCAGTCGGCCATTGCCTTTGCGATCAACGAGCGTGCCAAGGATCTCGACGAAGCGGGCAATACCGTGAAGGCCGCCAACGAGCTGTTGCGGTTGTACAACGAATTCCCCGACTCGGAGCTCGCCCCGGGCGCTCTGTTCAACGCCGCCGCATTCTTTGAACGTGCAGACGAGGTCAAAAAGGCGGTCAAATACTACGAGCAAGTCGTCGACAAGTATCCGGAGACCGACAAGGCTCCCGAGGCGTTGTTCGTGCTCGGAGCCATCTCCGAGTCGCGGGCTAACTTCGGTAAAGCGGCGGACTACTTTGCCCGCCTGGGTGAGGAAGAGTACCGCGACGCCCCGAACGCGCCCGATGCCGTATACAACGCGGCATCGCTTCGTGAGGCGATGGAGGATTGGGACAAAGCCATCGCCACCTACAAGAAGTACATCGACTTGTTCGAGGATGAGCGCGACGACATCCGAGGGGTCAAACTCAAGATGGGCTTCCTGGAGCAAAAGCGCGACAATCCCGAGAAGGCCATGAGTGAGTTCATGGACTTTCTGGACCGGGAAGACGTCAAGCCCGAAGAGAAGGTCGAGCTGCACACGCAGGTCGGGCTCATCATGGAGAAGACACAGCCGGATGATTGGAAAGAGAAATCCGACGAACACTTCACCGACGCGGTCGAGACCTGGCAGAAGATGGAGGACGAGGCCAAAAAGACCGGCATGCGCCACGCCGCGTCTCACGCCCGGTTCCGCCAGGCCGAGCGGATGTTCAAGGAGTTCCAAAACGTCGAGCTGACCTTCCCGATGAGCACCCTCCAGAACCGCATGGAAGAGAAGGCCGAGAAGCAGCAGGCCGTAGAGAAGGTCTACAGCGAGATCATCGAGATGCGTTCGCCGCGCTGGGCTTCGGCAGCCGCCTACCGGATCGGTGAGAGTTACAACACCTTCTACAAGGCGTTGTACAATCTTCCCCTGCCGGAGGGGCTCAATGAACAACAGAAGATGGAGTACCGCTTCACACTGGATGAGCGAGCCGCTCCGCTGCAGGAAAAAGCGGTCCAGGCCTACTCATCCGCCTTGGGCGTGGCCCTTCGACTCCAGGCGTACAACGAATGGAGCCGCAAGTCGGCGGCCAAAATTACGGATCTGCGCTCCGCCGAGTACCCGATTACCGGCCAGAAAGGCGTCGATCCGGAACATGGCCGAGTGAAATTCTACACACCGAAAGCGGTCACCGACTTCGACACGGCCATGCAGCGGGCCAAAGCCCGTTATGCGCGGCGTCCTCCCGAGCCCGAACCCGGCGAAGGGGAAGAGGGGGCCGAGGAAGGCGAGACGAGCGCCGAGGATGGCGGTGAAGGCCAGCCAGCCGATGACGCCGATTCTACCGGGGACGACGGTGAGAGCGGCGGCGAGAGCTGACGAAGACTCGCGGCGCGAGCCCCGGCGTTGGCCGGGGCTCGTAGCCAGCCCATTCAGACGATTCGAAGCGACGCGGCATACGCGACGAGACACGCGAACAGGTAAGATTCATGAATTTCGAAGCACGAAACATTCGAATGCTTCTGGCCGGTCTCCTCGTCGGGACCATGGCGGCGGGTCTTGGGGCCTGCGCATCTCAGCAGGATACCTCTGAGGCCGACAAGGTCGTAGAGAAGAGCCAGATCGAGAAGCTCTCCGAAGAGCTGGAGATGTCGGAGCAGGCGCTCCGGTCATTCCAGGAGGCACAGGAGGGTCTCAAAGCCAAAAAGCCCGACTACCGGGCCGTTCAATCGAAGCTCGAGGAGGCGATTGAACTCGAGTCCGATTTTGTGGAGGCCCACTACAACCTCGGGATCGTCCACCTGACACTCAACGAGAATGCCGAGGCCATTCCGCACCTGAGGAAAGCTCACGACCTCGATCCGGGGATTCTCGAATACACAGTGGCGCTGGCTCAGGGGTATGCGGCGGCCGAGCAGTACACGAAGGCGCGTACGATGTTCCAAGAGGTTGTCGCCAGGCAGCCCGGCAATTTGACCGCCAAGAACAACCTGGCGGCGATGGCCATGAGAGAAGGGGATGACGAACAGGCCCTGGAATATGTCCGCGATGTGTTGCGCGACGACAACCAGAACGTCGGGGCCCTGAACATTCTGGGCCTCATCTACCGCAAGCGGGGCAATCTGTCCCTGGCAAAATACGCGTTCCAGAAGGGCTTGCGCGTCGGCAGCGGGGAAGGCGAAGAAACCGACGACGGAGATGAGGAGTCGGAGTCCGACGGCGAGACCGAACAGAAGACTGCAGAGAAAGAATCCGATTCATCGGAGACGTCCGGCTCGGATTCGGAAGAGGCTTCGACCGACGACGCAAAGGCCCAGAAGGCCTCTAGCTCGAACGAAGGAGATTCCGAGTCCGAAGGGGCCGATTCCGAGAATGCCGACTCCAAGCAGGCGTCGGCCTCTGAGCAGTCCGGATCCGACAGCGACGACGATGGAAAGGACGTCGGGGATCCCAAGAAGGAAGTCGAGGCCGCCTCGTCGGATGCCGCCGACCTGCACAACAATCTCGGTCTGGTCTACCTCAAAGAGGAGGACGTGCCGAGTGCGGTCGATGAATTCGAAGAGGCGATCGAAGCCGATCCAAACTATCTGGAGAGCCGGTTGAACATCGGCGCCATTCTCCTGGATTATCTCGACTACGAGCGGGCCCACACCCACTTCACCGAAGCGGTTCGCATCGCTCCAAATAACTGCGTGGCACACCTGGGGCTCGGAGCCGCCGCGTTTGCGACAACCAACTACAAGAGCTCGGCCGACAACTTTCAGTACTACGTCGACAACTGCGACTCGGAACACGTGTCGAGCTACGAACGGCTCGCTACGCTCTACGAGAGCCACCTGGACGACCAGCGCAAGGCCGTGGAGTACTACGAGCGGTTGATCGAGCTGGTCGACGACGAGGAGAAGGTCGCAGATTACAAGGCGACAAAGAACTTCCTTCAGAATCAACTGGAGTCGGAGGCCCAGAAGACCGACTCCGAGGAAGGTGGTGAGCAAACCGACGGGCAGACTCAGGACGGCGCGGAAACCGATGGGCAGTCGTCCGAAGACGGCGCTGGCACCGACGGTGAAGACAGCGAGGAGTCCGCACCCGCCGAGTCGCCGGATTCGGAATCGGACGGGGCGGACGGTACCGATACATCTGGAAGCAGCGGCGCCAACGGCTCGACCGATGGAGAGTCCGCTCAGTAGGGTCAAATACGTCTCCGCACGAAAGCCCCGATGGATTCCGATGGAAGGAATTCATCGGGGCTTTTGTTTTTGTGTGTGAGGAAGGCGAGAGCTGCTGGAACGTTTCTCCGGAGACCTCGAGGAGGCGAATGATGCGACGTCTGATGGCACTGTCGACTGGACTGGTTATTCTGCTTTTATCGACCGGCGTGTTCGCGCAGGCCGATGAGTCGGAAGAGAACTCTGAATTCGTCGAATTTGATCACATGGTGGTCGAAGGAGAGATTCAAGTCCCGGAGGGCATGAAGTACGACACCCCTGAGGAAGCAGACTTCGAGCCTCTCTCGAATCTCAGGGAACAGAAGGAGCTCATGTACAAGGTGCACGAGACGACTGACTCCGAAGCTCTGAAGTAGGATGCTACGAGAATCCGAACGATCTCGCCTCCGGCGCGCACCGATGGACCCAACGCGTCGGGGGCTCTGTACTGTGGACTCGACGGGGTGACCCGTAACGTTGACGTTCGAGGAGAGGCTCTGGTACTTTTCTGGCCGGAGTCTCGGAGGAGAAGCACTACACACACATCAAGGAGTTTTACCATGCGACGTATCGTGACTCTTTTGATCGCTGCTACCGTTCTGTTGATGTCCGCCGGAGCGTTCGCACAGGACGATGGCGGCGAACAGAAATCGAAGTTTTACGACTTCGAAGACATGCTGGTTGACGGCCAGATCAAGCGCCCGGATATGGAACGAATGGACGTCCAGGGCAACGCCAAATTCGACCGACTCTTGGATCTCAAGAAGAGCTTTCTGTCGAAGGTCCAGGAGTCGACCGCGGAAGGCGCGCTTCGATAATCTGGATATCGAGTTCCTGGTGGTCGGGTAGCCGTCGATGAAGATCGTATGTGAGAATTGCGGCGCCAAATACCGCATCGCGGACGACAAGGTGCAGGGGAAGACGTTCAAGCTTCGCTGCAAACGATGCGAAGAAGTCATTCGTGTCGAAGGAGACGGGGCATCCGAATCCGATAGCGGAGCTGCGAGCGGCTTCGGTGAAGACTATGGAGGTGACTCCTCGGTCGAATGGTATGCCGTGATCGACGGCGACCGCGCCGGGCCTATTACTTCCGACGAGGTCGCCGCGTATGTGGGGGAGGGCGTGCTCGACGGGGAGTCGTACGTCTGGAGAAGCGGTCTGGACGACTGGAAACCATTGCAAGAAGTCGATTCTCTGAATCACCTGGTCGGTGCCGGCGAAGCGGGCCATGAAGAACAGGCCGCAGATCCGGCCGCTGAATCCGGGTACGAACAGACGCGGGTGATGGATCCGTCTCAGACAGGAGCCCTCTCGGCCGACGAGTCGGATGCGTCGGATACCGTCGAGAATCCCGACTGGGACGAGACGACCGAGGAGATGCCCCCCGGCGAGGACGACGATCCCGGCGTACAGGAGGCGGACCCGGAGGTACTCGAGCCCGAGGAGTCGGTGCAGGAGGTCGGTGATGCTACCTCCGAGCATGATGGCATGTTCGCCGGAGTCTCGGATCCCGACGAAACTGCATCGGGCGGTTCGAAATCCGGGGCCTCGCAGGTGTCGGGTGTCTGGTCGAGTTCCAGCGGAACCTTCGAGAGTTTTGACGACGACGGGGCTTCTTCCAATCAGCCAGCGTCCGATGGTGGATCGGGTGCCGGGCTCGACGACAACCTGGTCGACCAGCGCAATGAAAACTCCGTTCTCTTCAGTCTGGACGGCGTCGAGGAGATGAACGCCGTCGACGAGGAGTCCGATGAACCGGAAGCAACGGGGGCGGGAGCCGCCACCGAAGGGTCGGGATTGATCGACATTCAATCCCTGGCGGCGACCCACGCCGCCATGAGCTCCGAGGAGGAAGAGTCGGGCGGCGGATCCAAGGGCGCGGCTCCGGCCGCGCAGGCGTCGGGGTCCGGACAAGTCAACAACATGCCGAATCTGGCGCCGAGCGGAAGTCGGAGCAACAATACCGGCCTTATTGTGGCGATTATCGTGGGTGCGCTCATCCTCGCGGCCGCCGGTATCGGGGCCCTGTACGTCATGACCCGCGATGGGGAACCGCAGAGAGTCCAGCGGGTGGCCGAGGCTCAGAAGGGCAGCGGCCAGGCCGGCAGCGGCACGCAGAAAGCTGAGCCAGGATCAGCGGGAGCCGAGGAACCCGATCCGAATGAGAAGGCGGCTGTTGCGGCCGGCGGGGATGCTGGAACGGCCGACGGCGGCGCTGCGGTGGCGCAGGCAGGCACCGATGCCGGCGAGGACAAGGAGTCCGACGATCAAGAGGAAGAGAAGACCGCCGAGGCGGAGTCCGATGAAGAAGCCGAGCCGGCGGGCCAGGAGCCCGATCCGGAACCGACGCGAACGGCCCGGCGTAGAGAGTCCGGCGGCGGGGGTTCGGGAGGAGGCGGTGACGACGATCTGGACGAGCTTCTCGGAAACGTCGGGAAGGGAAGTGGAAGCTCCGGCTCCGGTAGTTCATCCGGGGGCTCGGCAGGCACCTCGGCCGATCAAGATTCCGAACCTGCCGAAGATCTGCCCGAAAAGCCGAGTCGGTCCATGGTCATGGATACCATCCGAAAATACTCGGGACGGGTGAATAACTGCGGTCAGAAATCCAACAAAGAGAGCCTCTCGGGCACCTGCAAGGTCAAATTCACGGTCGAACCCTCCGGCCAGACCTCCGGCGTCTCGATTCAGAGTTCCGACTTCAAAGGAACCGATGTCGGCAATTGCGTACGCGGCGTGGTCCAGAGCATGAGCTTCCCGAAGACTCAGAAGGGCATGCCGGTTCTGTTTCCATTTTCGGTCAAGTGACTCACGACTCGGAATCGAGCAGCCGCTCGAGCCGCTTGTCGTCGGGTCGTAGTCCGAGAACTGATTCGTCCGACACGTAGACCCTTCCCGGCGGCAGGTTCTTGGTTTTTCGTACGTATTTCGCCCGGGTGTAGGTCACCTCGACGCTGGTATCCCGGCGCCCTCTCGAAAAGTAAGCGGCCAGGGTCGCCGCATCCAAGAGATCCTCCTGCGTCGGCGCTTCATCCCTGTTTTCGAGGCGCAAGACGACGTGAGCTCCCGGAAAGTCCCGGGCATGGAACCACATATCCCTGCCGCGGGCGATTTTCGTCGAGAGGGAGTCATTTTCTTCAGCCCCCTTCCCGACCAGAATGGTGCGTCCGGAATGGGCTGTGAATTCGCGATACGGACGGTCGCGTTGTTCTCTCTTTCTGGTTTGACCGGCCTGTGTGTCGGGGCGATTCTCCTCCAAGATCCCCTCATCGAGCCAGCGGCTGCGCAGCGTCTTCAGCGCGTCGGCCGTCGGTAGATCCTCGGCACTCTCGGCGCTCAAGTCGTCGAGTGTCTGCAGGGCCTTCTCGACACGCTCGATCAGTGCGCGCGTCTTATCCAGGCGTTTTTCGACCTTTGATTGGGCCTGGCGGTAGCGTTTGGCCCTGTGGAAGTACGCATCGATGTTTTCCTGGAGGCTGCGACTCGGGTCCAGAGACACTTCGACCGGAGCCATGTCGTCGGTGTAGAAATCCGGGACCGTCACCGACTCGTCGCCGCGCTCGACCTTTCCGTAGGCCTGTTGCAGAAGCTCAGCGCGCCGTTTGTACTGATCGGCCTGTTGTACCTCTTCGAGATCCTGCTCGACCTTCTCGCGGCGGCGTCGCAATCGCTGGAGTCGACGTTCCACTCGGGTGCGCAGTGTATCGAAGGCTTCGCGCGCCTCTCGGGCCTGAAGCGACGATTCGTAGTACCTCTGGACGGCTTTTGACCGGCGGTGATCCTCGGCGCCCACCGAGTCGATGCCGAAGCGTAGACGACGGGCCTTGTCGTTTTGAGGCGGGGCCGGCGGAGGTGACCAGGTGTCGCCGCGTTCGAATGAACGGCCGGCGATCGCTTCGTCGGTCTGCCGTCCGATGATGCGGTCGTGTTCGTCGACCAGAAAGACGTTTCCAACGCGGCCGGCGAGTTCAGCGACAAGACTGACGTGGCGCAGCGGAGGATCGTCGTCGGTGGTTTCTTCCGGGGGCGTCCACCGGGGGTCGACAGTCTGAAACTCCAGTCGCACCACTCGGTCGTCGTTGATCTGCTCAGCTCCGGTCAGTGAGGCTCCCTCGAGCCACTTGCGCACCAGCATCGTGAAGCTGGTCGGTGAGTCCGGCTGGTTGGGCTTGTGGTCGACGAAATAGAGTCGCGTCGCGTCGGTCCGAGTCGACAACAGAAGAAAGTGGTTTTGTCCGGAGGTGCGGAACCGCAGGACGAGGGTGCGTGGGTCGGCCTCGAAGACCTTCTGAAGGCTGGAATTGTCGACCAGTGGGTCGAGTTCTTCGAGCAACAGGGCGATTTCCCGTTCGGAAAGCGACATACTGAAACCGGACCGATAGGTGCTGAAGAGAAGTAAAAAGGTTGTCTTGGCTCGGTGACCCGATACCCTTGCCGGCGAGACGCCACGACTCCCTTCCGTTCGAACCGGAGCCTTCTGGCATGCAACGCAAACGATTCGTGATCTTGATAACTGTGCTGAGCCTGGTTGGACCCGGGATCCTCCCCGGGTGTGCGACCTCCGGGTCGGAGAAAAACGACGGGGTTCGAGATGCCGAGTGGCACTACAAGATGGCGTCCGGGTATTTCGACAACCATCAAATCTACCCGGCGATCCGGTCGCTAAACAAGGCGCTCGAGATGGATCCGGAGATGGCCGAAGCCCACTTTTTGCTCGGGTTTATCTACTCGGGCCGCCGCGAGTACTCCAAAGCGATTCAGCACTACAAGGAAGCCCTGTCGATCAAACCGAATTACTTCACGGCCAAAAACAACCTCGGATCGGTGTATCTGTCGATGGAACGCTGGGAGGATGCCCAGGAGATCTTTCAGTCTCTGGTCGAAGAGCCGATGTATCCGACCCCGGAGATGGCACACAACAACGTCGGCTGGGCCCTGTACAACCAACGCGAGTACGACAAGGCCCTGGAACACTTCAAGATGGCGGTGTTTCTGAAGCCACAGATGTGTCTGGCCTACAACAACATCGGGCTGACGCACAAAGCGATGGACAGCCTCTCGAAGGCGATTGATCACTTCGAAAAGGCGTTAAAGAAATGCCCGAATAACTACGCGGAGCCGCACTTTCGGTTGGGGAAGATCATGCAGCAGCGGGGGAACTATGCCGAGGCGCAGCGACACTTCGAACGCTGCTCCGAGATGTTGCCCGACGCCAATCTCGGCGAACGATGTCGGCAGTATCTGAAGGTGAGGTAACGACCTAGCGGATCAGCCGCGAGTACTTCTTGAAGAGCTCGTGGTCGGAACTGCCGAGCGTCTCGTAGAGGATGGTCTCGGTGTTGGTGACGTGCGCTCCCGCCTCGCGCAACAGGTCGAGTCCATTGTCCATGTAACGCTTCCGGCGGCTCAAGACCGCATCGAAGGGAATCGCGACACTGTGGCCGGCGTCGATCAGTGACCGAGCCGTCGAGAGTACGCAGATGTGAGCCTCGATGCCGGTGACGATGACCTCCCGGGGCAGCTCACCGATGGCATCGCTGTCGGGCGCGTGGCAGGCGTCGAACTGCGTCTTTTCAATCCGGTCGGCGTCAGCCTGTCGGAGGACCTCGGCCAGTGAGTCCTCGGTGCTTCCCAGCCCGTCGGGATATTGCTCGGTGTAGACGACGGGCGCCCCCATATCACCAGCCAGGGAGACGAGCAGTCGGTTGTGCTTCAGAAAGTCATGGGACGAGTCTTCGGGCATCGCCGACATGAGTCGGTCCTGCACGTCGATGACGAGGAGGCCGGTACCTTCGGTGAGTTGAATCGGTGTCATAAAGCTCTCCGGTTGGGCTCAGTGCAATGAGGACCTGTTAGCCGGGACGTGACAGAAATTCCGAATCCTCGAGTGTGTATCGCCAGGGCCAGTCGACGGCCTCTCCGACGGTCTCCCGGTTCAGGCCGATCCGCGACGATGCCCCGATCGATTCCTCTGTATTGTCGACGGCTGGCTCGCCGGGTTCAAGCCACAGCGGGGGGCCGTCCAGCGTGGCTCCATCGAGCGAGGTCCCGATGTCGAAGGCCTGACAGAGTTTTCCGGGGCCGGTCGTGAGATTTCCGATCGTCGAGTCCTTCAGTTCACCGATGTCGTCTCGGTCCACAAGTCCACGGTCTCGAGCCATCATCTCGAGGCCATCCATCGGTTCGACGGCCCGAACCAGGATCGCCGCGGCTTTCTGCTCGGCGGGCGCCACGACATTGAAGCACTGGTACATGCCGTAGATCGTGTAGACATACGCTGTGCCGGGTGGGCCGAACATCGAATCGGTCCGGTCGGTCGGTTCTCCACTGTCTCCGTGGCTGGCAGGGTCGTGGGGACCTCCGTACACCTCGGTTTCTACGATACGCCCGCGTCGAATGCCCTCGTCCGTCCGTCGCACGAGGTCACGGCCCAGCAGGTCACGGGCCAGGGTGTGCGGATTTCTCCGATAAAAATCAACGTCGAGCGGATGCGATGACATCTTCATGATCAATGTATGTGAAAAGCGCGCGAGGGAAGACTCGAACTCCCGACCTTCGGCTCCGCAAGCCGATGCTCTATCCAACTGAGCTACTCGCGCTCACTGCGCGGCGCACATCATTAGCGGGCGACATTTGTAAATGCAAGCTCGATATTCCGTCGTCCGGCCGCGGCGTGAATCAACCGGCGTGGAACAAAAAAGTGTCGCCGCCCGGACCGGCGAGGTCCGGGCGGCGAGGCGGTGCGTCGCGGCGTCAGTCAGGATGCGGTTTCACCCTGCAGGTGACCCCAGTTGACCCGAATATCTTCGCCGAAGCGGTCGAGCAGGTACTCCTTGAAGTCCTCACGGATCTGGACTTCGACCTGTCGGATCCGTTCTTTGGAGACATCCCAGTCGTCGCCCAGCTCGGCGAGGGTCTTGCCGTCCTCGGCGATCATGCGCTCAAACCAGATGGCGCGGCGCCGGTCATCGTCGATCTCGCGGCCGTAATCTGCGACCGCCTGCTGGACCCGGTCGGAGAATTCCATCTCCGAGACCGCCGCGTCCGGTGAGATCGTGTCGGCCTCCATCAGTTCGCCGACCGTTGTATTTTCGCGGCCGGGGGCTTCGGCATCGAGCGAGACCGCGGGAGCGTCGAGCTGAACCGAGACCCGTTCGACCTCTTCGGTATCGACGTCGAGGTATTCGGCGACTCGGGCAGCCGTCGGCTTGATACCCTGTTTAAAGAGTTGCCGGCGCGCCTTTTTGAGGTTGTAGAACAACTTGCGTCCGGCGCGCGACCGTCCGATCCGGACCGGCCGCATGAAGTTCATCAGGTAGTTCAAGATCATCGCCCGAATCCAATACTGGGCGTAGCTGGTGAACTTGACGCCCCGTTCGGGATCGAATCGCGTCAGTGCCTCGGAGAGCCCCACATTTCCTTCCTGGATCAAGTCGACCAGGTCGGTCCAACGCCGCTTGTACTCTTTGGCGAGTTTCACGACCAAACGCAGGTTGGTCATGATGAGAAGCTTGGCGGCGTCGTGGTCATCCTCCTCGACGTACCGTCGAGCCAGGTCCTGCTGACGTTCTGCTGGAAGCGGCTCGATGTGCTTGAGCTTGCGAAAGTAGTTGGTGAGCGAATCGGTCTCAGATGAGAGCCCGTCGGCCGCCCAGTCCTTCTGGAGATCCCAGAGATCCTGGTCGACCCCATCGGGAGCGGTGCGGGCGGGCACATCGGAGGCGTTTGTGGCACCCCCGGTCACTTCATGCATTCCTTCCTGTTGAGCGGCAGCTTGGTTGGCGGACGTCGAAGCGGAGTCGATCATCGTCTCCTCCCTGCCTTGAAAGTATGTCAGCTCGGATGAGCGTCTTTCAGACAGACAATGTGAAGTAATTCGAACGTTCTCGTCTGAATAATCGGGCCGCAGGCTCGGTCCGGGGTGTGCTTCGATTGCTTCCGCGAGCGAGCCGGTATCCGAGATACCTGCCTCACTCGGCCGGATAACTTATTCACGTCACCCGGGATGGGTCAAGGCCTAGATGCGACAACTCGGAGAATCGTTTCACCTGAAATGCGTCTCCGTGCCGTATCCCGTCCTTGCAAAGGCCCTCGCCGTCGGCTATCCGCACCCATCGAGCGCGAGTAGCTCAGTTGGATAGAGCGTCGGCTTCCGGAGCCGAAGGTCGAGGGTTCGAATCCTTCCTCGCGTATTGCAATGATGTGTTTGCGCGGGGTGTTTATTCCGACTCGATCGAGCGGATCTGTCCGATTACCTCGCTGGCGACCTCCCGGAGCCGGCCCGGTGCCGAGGGGTCGTTGACGATTCTCTGGAACCAGTCGCGGTATTCGACGCCGGCTTCGTTGGCCACGATTTTGATGAGTTTCTCGTGGAATGTGTCGCCGACGAGAATCCGATGGCTGGTGTTGTGCGGTTCCTCCCAGACTCGCATCTCGCAGGGCGGCCCCAGATCGTCCTTTTGGTACATCCGGCGAGCCCAGAGAATATCGTCGGCGGTGGCGACCTTCTTGAGGGTATCCCAGGCCGCGCATTTGCGCAGGTGCGACGGATCGCCGTCGATGACCTTTCGGACGGCGTCGCGGGCCCGTTCGCTGCCGATTTTGCGGAGCGCCCAGAAGGCCGACAGCATCACCTGCTCGTCGTCGCGCTCGACAAACGGGAGGATGACGGGGACGGAGTCGGCCGAATCCATCAGCGCGAGCCCACGCAGGGCTCCGACGATGGCCTCGGGTTGTTCGGCATCCTCGAGGACCGACTCGACCGCCTTTCGCGTCCTGGGATACAATCCGAGTTTCCCCAGGGCGATGGCGGCTCGCCCGCGGACGTCCGGCGAGTCGTCTTCTTTCATCGTCGAGATAAGCCGATCGGTCGCCGACTGGATGTCCATCTCGCCGGCCGACCAGACGGCCATCGAACGCACCTCGGGGCTCGGGTCGTCGAAGGCATCGACGACGACGGCCTGAACTTTGGGGTTGCTCCAGTTGGTTCGATTCGTCGGCTTCGTCAGATCTCGGAGCCCGCTGACCCGAGCGTCGGGCGTGTCGGCCCGCAGGCGCACCTTGAAGTACCCCACGGTATGGTACTCGTCGAGGAAGCCGCCCGTGATGACGTTCAGGCCGACACCGTTGCCGACGATCGCCAGAATGAGAATCACCAGGAATTCGCCGCTGTGGCTGGCGACCGGGGCCTTGTCGGGCCCGTCGGGCCCGTCCAATACGACGGTTTCACGCCAGGGGCCCTCGAACGTCAGATCGCCGACGAGCAGGGTCAACAGGTAACTGACGATCAGAACCAGAAACATCACCCCGGTGATGACGAACATGTTCCAGATAACCGATCCGCTCACCTCGTTGATGTACCACGACGCGCCAAACCCGGCTGCATACGTCACTGCAAGCCCGCCGACAGTCGACAAAATCAGGCGACGCCGGGTCCGAGCCAGCCCCTGGAGCAGATCCAGATTCGAGACGTCGGTGATGAATTTGAAGTTTGCCATGACCACTCAGCAGGGTGTCGAGACAGGATCCGGATTGGACGGGCGCGAATACTCGGCTACAATGGGCGATGACACAAGTCGCATGGTCATAGACAGTTGGTGTGGATGAGTTGTTCCGAGGAGTAGGAATGGTGCATTGCGGTATTCGACGTTCGATCGTGTGTGCGCTCCTCCTGATCGGAGGCATGTTCTGGTCGACCGCCGCGGTGGCTCAGGACGACGGGGAGCAGGGCGTGAACGCGCGCGCTGAATTGGAAGAGGCGAATCGACTCGCTGGCATGAACGCCCTGACGCGTTCGATTCCGCACTACGAGAAGGTCATTCAGGCCGCGCCACAGCAGTACCCCTCCGCGTATTTCAATCTGGCCAATGTGTGGCAGAGCAAGCAGAAATGGGCCAAGGCGCTTCTCTATTACCAGGGGTATCTGGCGGTTGGAAACGATCCGTCGACGCGTCGGGACGCCAAACGGGAGATCGGACGCGTCAAGGCACAGGTCTGGAACAAGAAGCTCGCGGAGTTGAATGTCGATATCGAGCCCGAGTCGGGCGCTTCGATCTACATCGACGGGATCCTCGTCGCAGACGGTTCGGATCTGGAGGGGATGGAGTTGCTCCCGGGAAGCTACGAGGTCCGCGGCAGCGTGCGTGATCACAAGCCGGTGACCGAGACCGTCGAGATCGTCACCTCGGATACCAAGAAGTCGCTGAAGATGCGCCCGGAGAAGCGCACCTTTTTTGGGCAGGCCAAGGTCGATGTCTCCGAGAAGGGGGCCTCGATCGCCCTCATTCCGAAGGACTTGGCGAACCCAGAGGGGCCGGGCTCGAAGGTGACTCGAGAAGCTCCGCTCGAGGAAGCCGTGGAACTGGCCACGGGCACGTGGCTGCTAAAGGTGACCAAGGAGGGATTCCACCAGTGGGTCCGCTACATCCAGATCCAGCGCGACGAAGAGACGTCGGTCCAGGTGCGGCTCGATCAGAAGTTGCCGGCCGAAATTCGGTAGATGGCGGCGTTCATTCGTCGTCGGACTGCTCGGGCATCGTGCGCTCGGTGGAGTCGGAGGTCACCGGAATTGAATACTGTTCATCGAGCCAGCGTCCCAAATCGATCTGTCGACAGCGTTTCGAACAGAAGGGAAAGGCGTCGTTTTCGTCGCGTGGGGGCAACGGCTCGTCGCAGACCGGGCAAGACGGTGTGTCATTCATGACAGGCGTTCCGGGCGTTGGGAGTCGGCGCCACAGGGGCGTCAGAGTCGAACTCTTCGACGGTTGACGGTATCGGCATCTCCTCTACGATCCTCAGGGTCGACCACCCGCACGTCATAGTCTGTCCGCCGAGCCCCGGTCAATACATGAGCAAGCTACGCGACTCAATCATAGTTGTTCTGCTTGCAGGTTTGGTGGTCGGGTGTCAGAAGGGGGGCGACGCCGTCGACGAGACGACGCAGAAGGCACCGTCGACGCCATCCTCAGCTCAGTCCGCAGGTGTCTCCACCCAAGGCAGCTCCGAGAGCGACGAACCTGAAAAATCTGAGGAAAACCTCTCGAAAGAAGAGTTCGCGAAGGTTCGCATCAAGATGGAGTGCGCGATCGAAGAGCTCGGCTCCGAGCTGCAGCCTTCGGACATTCGATCCCGGGTGTTGGAAGTAATGGGGGTACCTGAGCCAACCTACGAGCGCGCTGAGAATCGATATGGCGCCGAAGAAAAACTGAGCGCGGCCATTCAAAAACGCGTGTCCAGATGGTGTACCGAGAAGCGAGTCCGTCGGGCGCTCGAGATGGACGACGGGTCGGAATGAGTCGGGGGTGTGCGGGCCGACTATCGACGCCCGACTGATTTGCAGAAGACGCTCAAGGAGATATCCGTAATATGCGATTTTGTACGACGTGCGGTCGAAGTTTTGAAGATGACGTGGAGGTGTGCCCCCACGACGGCACCCCTCTGTTTGGTTCGTCATCGGACGAAGAAGCGCCCCCCGAAGACAGCGATGCTCCCACTCCGGAGGAATCCGCCCCGGGTAAGCCGGGCGGTGGCCGTCGGGAGGCCGAGGAGAGCGAGCGGTTGAAGAGTTCGGAGGGGGCCGGGATCGTCGGCGAAGGAGACGTCGCCTCGGAATCCGCCGGAACGACCCCCTCGGCTCTCGAACTCCTCGAAGAAGACGACGAAGACGGAACGGAATCGATGTCGGCAGATTCGACGCTCGATACCGACGAAATGGAGGAATTGCCGCTGGAATCCGAGGAGCCCTCCGGGCCGAATGAGCTGGAGATCCACGACGAGGAGGGCGGCCCGCGCGCGACGGCGATGGGCATGCCCGGCGTCGGGGCCACCGAGGATGTGGAGGGCGACGACGAAGACTCTCCGGATCTCGGAGAACCGATGGGAGGCCCAGCCCCGTCGCCCCTCGACGAGCCGGAGCCGGAGCCGAGCTCGGCCGAAACGGAGCAGGAACCCGAAGAAGTGGACTTGGACGAGGGGGACGAGGCCTCCGATCAAATCATGGCGGGGATTCAGGATACGCTCGGCGAGTTCGACGAAGATTCCCAGGTCGATGGTCCGGCCGCTCAGCCGCTGGATCTTGAGCAAGAAGACATCGAGGTTGAACCGGCACCCGCCGAGGATGATCGAGCCGGCTCCACAGAACCGGGTCGCGGCAAGCCCGGCGACGAGTCGCAAGAGACCGGCGGTCGTCGCGGCTTTTTCTACGCCGCTGCCGTCATTCTGGTGTCGGCCGCTGCCTTCGGGTACTTCACCTTTGTCGATGCCGGTCCCTGGTTTGCCGCCGGGGAGCAGCAGGCTCCGGACCAGCCGAAGGTACCGGTCCAGCAGCAGGAAGAACCGGGTGGCTCGCCGCCGGCAGACAAGGCTGCCATGGGTACTGGCCGAGAGGATTCAGGCGTGCGGAAGGATGCGTCGGCCGGCGATGCGGACGTCACCGCGGCCGAAGGTCAGGCCGAGACAGACCAGGACCAAGAGGACCGATCGGATCGACAGCCCGACCCCGCCGGTGCCGCCGCTCAGCCGGGCGGCCAGGGATCAGCGGGAGATCAGCGCGACCCCGGCGGAGCCGACAGCCGGGAGCCGTCCCCCCAGCCGAGTGCAGACAAAAAAGACGACGACGAACCGACCGAGCCGTCCGCCGGCGAGAGCGCCCCTGCAGATGGATCGAAAGCACCGGCCGCCGAACAGACGGACTCGGACCAGCCAGATCCCGAGAAGAGAGATGCCGAGCAAGCTGGCTCGGACCAGCCAGAGCCCGAAAAGGCAGATACCGAGGCCGAAGATCCCGATCCGGCAGACTCTGAAGCGGCGGCATCGGATGGCACAGACGCCAAACAGCCGGATTCCGAACAGACTGGCACGGGCTCGGAGCCGTCGACCGAGGAAGGCACTGGAGACGACCCGCAGGATTCCGAGAAGGGCTCCGAAGAGGGCGACGATTCTGATTCCCTCGAGGAACTCGAGAACTTCGACCTCTAGAAGCCTCGCCTCTGTGGCCAGTCCGTCCATTTAGGGTTCGGCCGAAAGCAGGGGTTTGGACTCCGTCAGCCACTGACTGGCGAGCCGTGCCTTGGACATCGCACCCGGCAGCACGGAAGCGTGATAGCCCGCAAAGATCGTCTTCGCGGCCCAGCCCTCCAGCAAGGTTCCACCGCGGTGAGCGAGATGGTTCGATCCGAGCCACAGCAGTCCATCGAGCACGTCTGATTTCTGCTCGAGGTGTCTCAGCGACTGACCGGACAGCGAGGCGACGAGATTCATGGCGGCGACGGTTCCCTGCTTTTTTTTGCGTCGTGGAGAGGGTTCGCGGCCCGTCGCTGTTCGCGTCGAGGCACCGCATCCGAAGGCCGCCGCCATGCCACGGATCCGGTGGGCGTCATCGATGGCGATGAAGCCGTCCTGGACTGCCGGGGTGTCGCTGCCCATGCCATAGGTGCGGCCTCGTTTCGGTCCACACCAGACGAGCGTATCGAACGTCTCCGAGCTCTCATCTTCCAGGGTGACCCTCCCTGAGGCCGCCGACTGGACATGAGTGTCGGTGCGCACGGTTACGTCCATCTCCGTGAGCCGCTGCTCTGCAGCCACCTGCATCTCGGGCGGATGGTCGGAAATAAGCCGCCCCTCTGATTCGAACAGGACAACCTCGATCGCGCCGTCGACTGCGGCCGATGCCAGGTGTCCGGCGAGCTGTACGCCCGTGGCCCCTCCGCCGACGATCGCGACGGTCGTCGAGGTCGAATCCGGGTGGGTCAGGCGTTCGCGCAGTTCGTCGCGGATCCGTACCGCATCGGCGACGGTCCGGAGCGCGTGGACCCCGGTGGCGCCCCCCGTCCGATCAGGGTGAAGCAACGACCAATCGGTCCGTAGCCCGGGATCGAGTAGAAGTGCGTCGAAGGGATACACGGCGTTTTCGCCGATGACTTCGCGCGAGGTCGGGTCGATTCGCTCGATGACATCTACGATGCGTTTTTCATCGTCGACAGCTCTGGAGAAGGGCAGGGACACATCGGCGGGTTCGAGTCGTCCCGAGGCCACACCGGGCAGCAGGGGGCCGTACGAGAGGTGGTTTTGTTCGCATAGAACCGTGAGTTCGAGGTGAGGGCGGCCCTGAAGTTGGTCACTTAATGTTCGCAGTGCGTACCAGCCGGCAATGCCGCTGCCGAGAGCGACGATACGTCGCATGCATCTCCTAAAATAGTCGGGTCAGGGGGCCGTTGCAGGCTCCTCGGTGTCGCTTCCGGCGTGGTCTTTCCACTGGCTTTCGGTGACCAGGATGTAGAATTTCCGAACGTGGTGTGCCAGCTCGCAATTCTCGGGAATCGACTTCTCGTCGTACGGTTCTCCACGGCAGTCCATGACGTCGGTCCAGCCATTGATGTCGTCGGGGAAGACCACATCCTGGCCGTTCAACGAGGCCTCGTCATGAAGCGAATGGGTTTCGGAGTCGACCAGATAGAGAGTCATATCACTCATCAGCAGTTCGGGGTCAGTCGGAGTAATGTTGTTCGCGACGTTCTTCATCCTCTTTGCAATCGATGCACATCGTCGTGACCGGCCGCGCCTCGAGTCGCTTCAGGGCGATGGAATCGCCGCAGGCGACACAGTTGCCGAATTCGTTGGCATCGATGCGTTGGATGGCGTAATCGATTTTCTCCATCAACCGCCGCTCCCGTCCACGTAGCCTGAGATTGAAGTTTTGATCGGCCAGGACCGACGCCAGATCGACTTCGTCGGCCATATCTTCGGGCTTCAGATCGATCTCGTGGTTCACCGTGTGCAAGATCTTCTCGATCAGCTCTTTGCGCTGTTCTTCGAGCTGATCCCGGAATTCCTGCAGTTTCTGAGCATCCATAACTCCTCCTCAACGCCGAGAAACCCTGCCGTCCGCCGGTAGTGTACAATGGAGACGACATGCGCGGCAATGCCATTGTAATTTCTTGACACCCCCAAAAATGGCGTGGCACCCTGCCAGCGACGTCCCATCGTTGCTCTGGTACAGAGGAATTGGCGGTTATGGCCAAGGGAAAGAATTGTCTCGGGCTCGATATCGGTTCGAGTTCGGTAAAATTGTGCGAGCTTCGGTCGCGGCGAGACACGCTGCATCTGGAGACGTTTGACTATGTGTCGCTTGCGCCGGAGACGATCGTCGACGGAGAGCTGATGAATGCCACGGAAGTATCCGAGGCGATCGATACGCTGCTGGGCCGAAACAAGATCCGACGGGAGCAGACCGCCCTGAGCGTGTCGGGCAACACGGTGATCATCAAAAAGATCACGCTCCCGATGATGACCGATGAAGAGCTCGAAGAGTCGATCCAGTGGGAGGCCGAGCAATTCATCCCCTTCGATATCGAAGACGTCTTCATCGGCTTCGAGGTTTTGAATCGGCGCAACGATCAGGGGCAGATGGATGTCGTACTCGTCGCCGCCAAGAAGGAGATGATCAACGACTACGTGGGCGTCTGCCACCGGGTCGGCCTCAAGCCGGTGGTCGTCGATGTCGATTCCTTTGCCGTCCAGAACATGTACGAGGTCAACTACGGGTTCATGCCCGACGAGACGGTCAACCTGCTGGATATGGGGAGTTCAGTGATCTCGATGAACGTGGTGCGGGGAGGCGTCACCAACTTCACGCGCGATCTTTCGACCGGTGGCGCAGACATCACCGAGGAGATTCAGCGCCAGCTCAACATCACCTATCGCGAGGCGGAGATCTACAAGATGGGTGGTACACCGGCCGAGGCGCGCGGCGAGGACCTAGAAGGTGAGGTCGTCCCCGGAGAGGTCGAGCAGATCATCCAGCAGAAGGCCCGGGAGATGGCCGACGAGATCCAAGAGTCCCTGAACTTTTACGCCACGACCGCCGCCGACAGTCAGGTCGACCGGATCGTGGTCACCGGTGGAACCGCCGCGATCCCCTCGCTGCGGCGCACCGTACAGTCGACCAGCGGGGTCGACGTAGAACTGGCAAACCCGTTCCGAAAGATAGAGACAGACACTTCTGAGTTTTCGCCGGACCAGCTCGAAGAGTGGGCACCGATCGCCGGCGTCGCGGTTGGACTGGCATTGCGGAGGACCAACGAGAAATGATTCGGGTCAATCTGCTGCCCATACGACAGGAGCGAGCGCGCTCGGCGGGGAAGTTTCAGTTGCTCGCCTTCGCCGCGATTCTGGTCGTCGAGATCGCCGTCTTCGGATTCCTGTATCTGTCGATGCAGGATGAGCTGGCCGGTGTTCGTGAGGACGTCCAGGAGACCGAAAAGGCCATTGAGGCGCTGGAGAAGGATGTCGAGGAGACCAAGGACTACGAGGCTCGGGAAAAACAACTCGAGCAGAAGCTCAACGTCCTGGCCAATATCGAGAAGAAATCTCGCGGCCCCCTCGGGATGCTCACGGAACTACAGACTATTCTGAGCCCGCCGCGAAACGCCGAGGAGCGATACGCGCAAAACCAGAAACAGTGGAATGTCGAGTGGAATCCGGCAAACCTCTGGATCGCGTCGTTCACCGAGAGTGGCGGGAGTTTTGAGCTCTCCGGCAACGCCCTCGATGCTGACGACGTCGCCGAGTTCTTGCTGCGTCTGGAGACGGCGGACCATTTTCGGAATGTACAGCTCGATTTCGTGCGGCCCAGCGACACGAAGGCCGCCGGCACGCAAGTCGTAGAGTTCCGGGTGACCGGCATGCTCGATTACGCGATGGGCGAGACGACCGAACAAGACTCGAAGGGATCCTGAGCGAGACGAACTGATGGAAGAGTTTCTCGATCAATTCAACGCCTATCCGCTGGTCCAGAAGATCATCGGATTCGGGGTCGTCGTGGCGGTGTTGGCCGCCGGTTTCTGGTTCGTGCTGTACAGTCCATTGAGCACGGATATTCAGTCGGCCGAGTCGAAACTGGCCGAGAAGGTCGAAAAGCGCCAGAAATTGCAGCAACTCAAGGAGAGCCAGAAGAAGATCAAGGATCGGATCGAGGAGCTGGAGTCCGAGATCGTGGTTGCAGAGGACAAGCTTCCGAGTTCCGCGCAGATCCCCCGGTTGCTGAAATTGCTCCACGAGAAGGCCAAGACAGCCGGCCTGGAGATCCAGGATTTCACGCGGATGACCAACAACCAGAAGGAATACTACGTCGAAATTCCAGTCTCCATGAAGTTAGCCGGAAACTACGGCGAGCTGATGAGCTTCTTTCAGTTCGTCGAACGCATGAACCGTATCGTCAACTTCAAAAATCTTTCACTCTCCCGAAGCGATGATAACAAGGGGGCTGCCCCCGGAGAACTCGTGGTTGACACCACGGCGACGACTTACCGGTACAAGGAATCGAATTGATGAGCCGAGGTATACAAAACCCGATGACGGCGGTTGCCGTGTGCATCGCCGCCCTGGCGCTGGGGATCTCCGGGTGCAATCCCTTCGCCGGCGACGACGGGGCGAGTGCGTCCGACGAGTCCAGTCAGGCGGATGCATCTGTCGGCGAGGCCGACGAGGCCGCCGAATCGGAGGCCGCCGAATCGGAGTCGGACGAATCGGAGTCGGAGACGGCCCCCCAGGAGGGGACAGGCGAGAAGGCTCAGGCGGAGCCGGACAACGAGTCGGACCAGGAGAGCGCGCCGGCTCTCCCGTCGTTGGATGAAGACCAGGACTCGGCAAACGGGACCTCTCGTCGAAATCCATTTGCGCCGCAGATAGAGATCTCGGAGGCCTCCCGTCAGGAAGACGAAAAAGAGGCGGAATCAATGGATGGGCGCCCCCCGCTGCAGAAATACCAGATCGGGTCGCTGCGTCTGACGGCTATCATCAGCGAGGTCTCGGTGCCGAAGGCGATGTTTATCGACCCCGCGGGGACTGGACATCTCGCCAAAGAGGGCGACCGGGTCGGCACCGAGGGCGGGCGTATCGAGGACATCCGAGCCAATGAAGTCGTCATCGCGATGCCGAACGGCGGCGATGAGGGCACCCAGCGCGAACGCGTGATCGAACTGAGGGAAGCGACGATGAAACTCGGCCAGCAGCGGGGCCTCGATTCCGAGGAACGGCGCATTCTCGACGAATTGATGCAGAGTGATGAGGGCCGACGGGCGCTTCAGGAGTCGTACCAGCAGATGGAGTCCGGGGAGCGCTCCGGCCAAGACGCCGGGCAACGGGCCCCGCGCCGAAGACAGCAGAACACGAGACAGGGTTCGGGGACCGACGATGAACGGTTTCCCGGCCTGGCGCCACCGAGTGAATGATGCTTCAAGATCGACTTAACCAACAGAGGATGTTTGACGTGAAATGCCTCTCAACAGCAGTGATCGGTGACCGGCTACTCGACTCCGTTTCGGGGGCCGCCGGCGGGCGCGTCGGACGCCTGTTATTGGGGCTGCTGTGTGTTGTGGGAGGGATCACCGCGAGTGCGGAAGACGCACGGGCGCAGCAGGCATCGACGGCCCAGGGCGTCAACCAAGTGGCGACGCTCGACGTGAAGCAGCAGCAGAAGGGCACCTACCTTCGGCTCAAGAGCAGTCAGACGCCGTCTTTTTCGGTCTTCAAGCTTCGTGATCCCCTGCGGCTCGTCGTCGATGTCTCCAACAGCGTGCTCCAGTCGAACGAGTCGACACAACAGGTCAACAATGGAGTTGTCTCGCGTGTCGCGCTTTTGGAGTCCAGAGAGGATGGTCGCCCTCGCGTCCGGCTGATCGTCGGATTCGAGACCGCGGCTCACTATGATGTTCGCACGGAGGGCGACGAAGTCGTCATCTTCGTCGAAGGCGAGCCGGCGCAGACCGGCGGTGAGCCGATCGCCTCGTCTCAGACGTCGGAATCACCCGGATCTGGCCAGCAGGACGGTGCCAGCCGACAAAAACTTCAACAGGCTCGCCGGAAGCTGAAGGCCAAGAATGCCGAACTGGCCGAGCTCGAATCGAAACTGAAAAACAAATCGGGCAATGTCGAGAGCCTCAGAACGTCGGTCAACGAGGTCAAGGCCGAGCGAGATGCCGTGCAGCAACGTCTGGGTTCGCTCAAGAAGCAGCTCGAGGATCAACGCGACCGCAATCAGCGTCAGGCCAGCCAGCTTCAAAAGCTCGAGGCCGAAAAGAAGCGACTCGATGAGAAGCTCGAATCGAGTCGAGAACGCGTCGCCGAGGCGAATCAAAAACTGACATCGAGTCAGTCCAAGCTCGACCGGCTCGAGGACGAACTCGCAAGCCTGCGGGCCAAACGAAATCAGGCCGAGGGCCGCGAACGCGAGAAGCTCCAGGAGCAGCTCGACCGAAAGGCATCGAAGCTCGAGACCCTCAGCCGCGAGCTCGACACACGTCGAGAGCGGGTCGAGGCACTGAAGTCCGAGCGCGACCGAGCTCAGCAGAGACTCGCCGATATGCGTCGTTCCCTCCGAAAACAGAAGGCCGCCGCAGAAAAGGCGTCGGAGAAACTCGCTGAATTGCGGGCCAAACGAGAGACCTTCAAGAAGCAGCTTGAGCGCCAGCGCGACGAACTCGCCTCCACCAAAAAAGAGGCCCGGGAGGCCAAAGAGACCCTCGAGACGATGCGCAAGAAGGTATCCAGCAAGGATGAGCGCATCGCCAGTCTTCGGTCGCAACTGCAGAAGGCTCGCGAGTCCGGGTCGGCCGATGAATCGAAGGTCGCCGAGTACGAGAGCCGGATCGATCGACTCGAACGAGAGCTCGAGGCGAGTCGCTCCAAGATTTCAAAACTCGAAGACCGCCGAACACAGCGTCGAGACGAACTCGATAGATTGAAGTCGCAGCGCCGGGAGAGCAAACAGGCGTTGAACCGACTCCGAAAGCGCATGAACAACGACGAGAAGGCGGAGTCCGGGCGTTCCGGCCGCGCCGTGCCCGTCGCTCAGAAGGATGGCCAGCAGGATGGGGCACGCGCTCCGAACACCATCCGAGACATTCGCCTCGAACACACCGACGGCCAATCGCGAATCGTCGTTAAACTCGAGAGGCCCGGTCAGTATCGACGCATGCCCTGGAAGGACAGCCGGGCAGTGATGTTGCTCAATAACGTCGAGCTCCCCGAAGACCTTCAGCGAACCATTGCAGCCGACGGAAGCTCGGGTGCCGTCCGGTTTGTCTCGAGCTTCACCGAGGAGAACGGTCAGGTACGCATGGAAGCCGAGTTAAACGGCGACGCTCGCGAACGGATCCGACAGCGCGGCGACAAGCTCGTCTGGGAGTTCGCCAAAGAGGCGACGTCCGGTTCAAACCCCGGTCCCTCGCCGCAGCAGGCCGGCAAACCTCAGCCGCCCAAGCAGGGTCAGTCGGTGACCTCGGCGCCGCCCAGCGCGCCGCAGACCGTCGTTGACCCTTCGAAGGTCGAGCATGTTCCCGGGATGAGTCGCACACAACTGACCATCGATCTGCGCGATGCCGACATCCAGAACGTCCTCCGTCTCTTTGCCAAAGAGGGTGGGGTCAACATCATCGCCGGGTCCGAGGTCAGTGGGAACGTGACGCTTCGGCTCGACGACGTCCCCCTCGATCAGGCCTTCCTCATCATTCTTCAGTCGCTGGGCCTCGGATTCGAGGTCCGTGGAAACGTCATCCGGGTCGCGCCCCAGAAGACGTTGATGGAGGAGCGGAAAGCACGACAGGAGGCGGCCCAGCGCGCCCAGAAATTGCGGCCGCTGGAGGTCTATCTGATGCCGATCAACTACGCGAGTGCCTCCGACATCGTCGAGCAGGTCGAGCGGCTCCAGAGTCCGCGGGGAAGCGTCTCGGTCGATGAACGGACAAATACCCTGATCATCAAGGACCTGCCCGAGAATATCGAGTCGATTCGCCAGCTCGTCAAAGCGCTGGACACTCAGGTGCCTCAGGTGCTGATCGAGGCCCGGATCGTCGAGACGAACGATACGTTCTCGCAGGAATTCGGCATCCAGTGGGGTGGTGATTTCACCATGTCCCAGGGAAACGGAAATCCGACGGGACTGGTCTTTCCGAACGTCGTCGGCCTGGCCGGTGGTGCGACCGACGGGCAGACGCCCCTCGCCGGTACGGCCCAGAACCCCAACTTTGCTGTCAATCTTCCGGCCGCTGCCGGTTCCGGTTCAGGTGGTGCGATCGGGCTGACACTGGGAAGCGTCAATGGAGCGGTGAATCTGAACCTTCGTCTGTCGGCCGCCGAGGAATCGGGACGCGCCAAGATCATCAGTGCGCCCAAGATCCTGACGCTGGACAACCGCGAAGCGACCATCTCACAGGGAACGAGTATTCCCATCAGCGTCGTCAGCGCCGCCGGTGTTCAGACGGTCTTCGTCGACGCCACCCTGGAGTTGACGGTCAAGCCGCACGTGACTCCCGACGGGAACGTGCAACTCGAGATCGAAGCGACCAAAAACGAGCCGGATTTCCAGAATACGGGTGCACGGGGTGACCCGACGATCATTCGCAAGCAGGCCGAGACCGAGCTGCTTATCGAAGACGGCGAGACGACTGTCATCGGCGGGATCTACACGCGCAACTCCGGCTCCAGCGTCACGGGCGTCCCCTTCCTGCACCGTATTCCGATTCTGGGACTGCTCTTCAAGAAGCATCAGCGCAGTGAGCGTCGATCCGAATTGATGATCTTCATCACGCCTCGGATCGTGAATCGAGGCGAGGCCCTGGGTGGCATGGATGCCGGCGATGTTCAGACGCCGTCTCAGAACAGTGGAGCATCCGGGTCCGGCGCCCGGCCGCAGGGAACGTCGAATCAGTGATGGAAGAGATACCGAGAGGAAAGATAATGAGGTTTTCCAAATACGTTCTGACCTGGGCCGGACTCGTCATGCTGGCCGGTCTCAGCTCTGCCTGCATCGACCAGGAAGCCTCCCTCGGGATGCAGGGCATCGCGGCCTTCAGTGGCACGCAGTCGACTACCGAGGTACAGTGCGGTGAGGCCTCCGGCGAGATGGAGCCGACCACCTACGATCGGACCACCCTGAGCTGCAGCGACGATGTCACGCCGGGCGATGTCGAGAACTTCCGGACACGCCTCGAACTCAATATTCAGGAATTTAGCAACTCCGGACAGCTCGGCGAGAACAAGGCCGGCGCGGGCACGGACGCATTCTGTCAGGCGGCCGAAAACGACATGCTCGACCAGTTTCGCCGCCAGGAGCTCTACTACAATTCGTTTACCCACTACGTCAGTGTGGTGAATCGTCTGGCCGATTCGCGGACCGTCGAGTCCACGGGCCAACAGGGGGGCGGCAGCGGCGGCTTCGAGAACCTGTTTCTCGACGTCAACGACATCGAAATCCAGCAGTTCCAGATCCGATACCCGAGCATCTCGGAGTCCGGGCAACTCGGACTCGACCAGGACCAGCGCGTCGGGATCATCATCGAGAGTGACGGCGGCGCTGCCATCCTCGAGATGTCTCTGTTCACCAACAGTGGGTCGACGATCACCGCGCTCGAGACCCTGCACAGGGCCCTGGTCCTTCGGCGACTCGATTACGATTCATACACTCAGGAAGCGCGCGGCGAATCGATCACCATCGTCGCCGAGATTACCCTGCTCGGCGAAACCATCGGAACCCAGGAGGTCGAATCGAACAGCCTGGAGATCCCGATTTCGCTGTGCAACGCCCAGGGTTCGTGTGGGACGACCCCGCGATGTGATTTCGCAGCTCAGCAGGGTGGGTGATCCAGCGATCCGGGCGGCGGCTCGGACGTGTCTCGACGCGACCTGCGGCGCCTGACGAACACACCGAAGACCCCGAACAAGGCTGTGGGGCCGGGGCCGATGCGACAGGCCGTCTCGACCGTCTCCATGGATGGGGACGAGTCTGTATCTGTCAGCGACACGTCGCCTCCCGTCTCGACCGTCGGTGTATCGAGGTGCAGACTCGTCCAGGTGACCGGGCCATCGGCCCACAGGATCTCGGCGAACGTACGCTCGAAGTCGGGATGTGTGACCGAGATCTCTCCGGGCCGATCCGGCCAGGGTATCCTCGGAATTTTGAACCTTCCATCTGTGTCCGTGTGCGTCTCGCGAGTCTCGCCGAGCCGGACCACGGCCCCATCGACGCCGCTGCCGGGAATGTCGTCGGGGTCGGTATAGACGAAACCGGTCAACTCGACGTGTCTTGGAACGGCGGGCGAGGCGCCGCGTAACCGCAGGTTTGGCTGATAGTGCGCGAGGATCCTTCGGTAATCATGGCCATCGGACGCCATCGCCGCGGCGCCCCACTGACAGATCCCCCGTACGAGGCATGTGTCGGGTCCGGCGCGCTCGGGGTGGTCTTCGTGGCCGGCGCAGTCGGTGTGGCCGCACCATCCCCCCACGCAGACACTGCCGAAGTGGGCGTCGGGTACGATGTCGATCTGATGCTCCGGACGAGACCCGAGCCTCCCGCAACTGGCTGCATATTCGTATTTGTCTATCCGTTCCGGGTCGGATGCGTCCGTCAGGATTTGATCGACGACGTCGCGGACTGCCCGGTCCGCAATGGCCAATCTCGTATCGCTGTAGCGTTGATTGCACGCGGTATCATCGATGTGAAACCACGTGAGGCCGTCGGGAGGCAAAGGGGCTGCGACTCGTCGCCTCGAGTCGCCGCTGTACCGAAGCCGAAACCACAGCCCGTAACTCGCGGCCGTTACAGCGAAGGCTTTAAAGATCTGGGAGGCGTTCGGAAGATCTCGAAAGACTCCGATTTCGGGCGGGAGGACGCCTCGAACGTAGGTTGGGAACGGGAGCTCTTCGATCGCAACGATCGGATTGTTCCGGCAGCCGGCGTCGGGATCCGAGCGACGGGCGACACGGATCGTTTCGGGCCATCGTTCGGCGGGGATGTTCAAAGAAGACGGGCTACGTGCTGCCGAGTCGCCGGATATCGCCAGGTTGGTATGGTCGGACCCGTCGCCCCTCGGAAGGATGCGTCCGGCACGAGGAAACCCCCATCGCAGGGTGTTCTCGGGAGGGCGTATCCGGGTCGGTGGAGCGGGGATGGCGTACGCGACGGCCGGCTTGTATTGGGGTACTTTTTGATGCACCAGCCGTACGCGGTGGTGCCGGTCCCGAGCCGTAAAATTGAAATGCAGTTCGTATGCACCTTCGGGCACCTCGAAGTGCCATCGGCCTCGAGCATCGGTCGTCTCGGCGAGGTTCGTGCCCGCCACGCGGACCTGAGCCCCCGGGATGGGCCGGCTCGAGCCGGCCCAGAGCAGCCGTCCCTGCAGGCGATGGTGACCCACCCCCGAGGCCGCGGGCGAGCCCAGCAGAGTTGCGATGCAGAGTACTGCTGCTGCGGCCACGTGGCTCCCCCTCCGTCGATCCATCGGTTCTGATACCCCCCTGAGTGTGCCAAGTGACCTACCCCAGCATGACGACTGCTCGATACTCCGGTTAGAATGGAATATCGTCGTCGTCGAAGGACTGGTCGAAGTCGTCTCCGCTCTCGGGCTGGCCGCCGCCCTGCGGACCCGACGGCTCCTGGGGAGGCGGTCCGCCGAAGCCTCCGCCTCCGCCGCCACCCTGGTCGCCGCCGCTGAGGAACTGCACGTTGTTGGCGACGATTTCGGTCGTGCGGCGCTCGACGCCGTCTCGATCTTCCCATTCGTTGGTTTGAAGCCGCCCCTCTACGTAGATCTGACGGCCCTTCGACAAATACTCGCCGCAGGTCTCAGCGAGTCGGCCGAAGACCACGACGCGATGCCACTCGGTCTCTTCCTGTCGTTGGCCGGACTGGTCTTTCCAGTAGCGGTTCGTCGCCAAACTCATGTTGGCAACCGACGTTCCACTCTGAGTCGAACGGACTTCGGGATCGCTCCCCAGTCGACCCACCAAAATTGCCTTGTTCACGCTCATCTCTGACTCCTGTTGATGTAGATGCGGCTATCGGGTTGTCGCTGTGCGGCTCTTCCCAGGTCGTGGTGCCCTGTCCGAGCCCTCAATAACTGTTTTCGTCATTATCCTGAATTTGTTTCAATATTCGATCGCAGACTCGGCGCAGCCGGACGGTTCACAGCCTATCGAACTGCAGCCACAAGGCAATCCTCACCCGTCACAACCACCCGTGTTCGACGTACCACTTCGCGGTCTGCTCGGCGCCGCGTTCCAGCGGCCAATTGGGACTCCAGTCGAGCAGCTCGGTCAGGTCCCGGTGGCCGCATACCCAGTTTGGCTGTTTCATCTCGGCGAGTTTGTCGCGGGTAAACATCATCGCCTGGCCGGTGAGCTTGCCCCAGAGTTCGCTGGCCCGAGCGCCCATATCGAACAGAAACGGCGGCACCGGGATAGTCACCGGCTCTTTGCCGAAGGGCTTGCCGGCAGCGCGAACCAGGTCTTTCCAAGAGTAGTAGCTTCCGTCGTCGATCGGAAAGACGGCACCGGAGGGGTGGTCGGTCTCCAGGCTCGTGACGATGGCATCGACGAGGTCGAAGATGTGTACGACGCTCAACTTCGCCTCTCCTCCCCCGTAAATGGGGGCGACGCCCATCGAAGCGCCCTGAAACACGCGAAACATCTCGTAGTCCCGGGGTCCGTATACCGGGGGCGGACGAAAAATGGTGACCGGCATCGACTCGGCGTATTCGAGCGTGCCTTCTTCGCCCCTGAGCTTACTGCGGCCGTAGTGGCTGACTGGCTCCTGGGGCTCTTCGATCGGTTCGGTTCCCGGGGAAAAACACGGCCCTCGGGCAGACAGGCTCGAGACGTACACAAACCGCTCGAGAGTGTCGCTGGAGCCGGCACACAGTTCGGCAAGCGCCTCGGTCGCATCGCCGTTGATACGGTAGAAGTCTTCGGGCTGTTTCGCTTTGACGATGCCAGCGAGATGAATGACGGCATCGGCTGAGGTGACCGCTCCGTCGAGGCCCTCGATGTCATCGAGTGAGCCCAGATACGTCTCGACTCCGAGGTCGTCGAGATGTTCGGTATCCGAGGTCTCGCGTACCAGGCAGAGGGGCTCGTGGCCCGCGTCGATGAGCCCCTCGACGACATGGGAGCCGACGAAACCGGTTGCACCTGTCACAAATACGCGCATCGTACCTCCGAAGCCACGTGACGTTGCGGATCTCGGGCGGCTTGTACCGGAGCGCGCGCCCGTGGACAAGGCTGCGCGGCGCGGAATACGGCCGAGAGATGAGGGCTTGAAATATGGGGAGCGGGCCGCTATGGGGCATGGTTCGATCCCCGCCTTCGCTCGCGTCGCGTTCAAACGGCGTGAATCGCGCTCCCCCTTCTCCGCCCAAACTCATGAGTGAAGACTCTGTAGATCTGAAGACTCAGGTCTCCGGCAACCCGGTCATCGACCGAATCGAAACCTGGCTGGGCGTGCAGGACCCGGCCGAACAGATCGACTCCATCATCCGCCGTGAGGATGCCGAGGAGACGCTCCAGTCGATGGATGCGCCGGTGCTGTATCGGCTCATCAAACGAGCCGGCTGGGACCAGGGCTATGACCTTCTGCAGTACGTCACGCCCGAGCAGCTCCAGATATTTATCGACTTTGATTGCTGGCAACGCGACCGCCTCCAGACCGAGACTCTGGAGAAATGGTTGAGCGCGCTGGTCTCCGAGGCGGATGACGACCAGTTTAAGTCCGTCTGTCGTGAGCTCGACCCGGAGATTCTACCGATCTTTTTCAAGACTCACCTGAAGGTCGAGTTGACCGACGACGAAAACCGGCCGCCCGAGGAGTGGGACGGGAAGGTCGAGGTGACCCCCGACGGCTGGTACGCCATCAAATATCCCGAGGACGAGGATGCCGGACGCCTGATCCGGATGATCCTGGACCGTCTGTACTACGTGGACAGAACCCTCGCCTGGACTTTGCTGGAAGCGGTTCGATGGGAGCTGATGGCCAACATGGAGGAAGAGGCGTATAGCTGGCGGAACAGTCGCCTCGAAGAATACGGGTTTGTCCCGCGAGAAGAGGCCGTCGAGGTCTACGCCTTTCGAAGTCCGGTCCAGTATCGAGAGACCATCGAAGAAGAGGACGTCGGCGACCAGGCCCGTCGCGTCGATCCGCCTGCTCGGCTCGACGTTCCGGCGGTGGTCCGCGACGAATTCGACGACGAGTTTTTTGTCTATCGAGTGATGCGGTCGATCACCGACGACGATGATCTTCGCCGCATCCTCTTTCAACTCCGAACATTGATGAACCGGACGATCGTCGCCGATGGAATCGAGCCGGGGAATCTTGAACTTGGCCGCGAGGTCGTGCGTCGGACGCTCGGATACCTCAGTCTCGGCCTGGAGTTTTTGTCTCGAGGGGAGTCCGACCGGGCCGCCGGCTACCTGAAGGACCTTCCCACCAAAGAGATCTTTCAGGCTGGCTATTCCCTGGCTGCGAAGCTTCAAAAGAAGGTCGACGAGATGCGCGACCGACCGACACTGACCCTGGTCGACAGCGACGACTATTCGCTGCTGGGCGACGACGACCGAGCACTCGTGGAATCGCTGCTGCGTATCCGCCCGACCTACGCCGCGGATGCCAACACCTACGATATCTTCAAGTCGCAGGAACAGTTGGACGATGCGGCCTTTCGGATCGGAACCATCGCGTTCAAACAGATGTGGTTGTTCGGGATCCAGGAGCAGGATGTCGGTGAGCTGGCCGAACTTATCTACAGCGATCGGACGCTGAATGCCCCCGACGAGGTGACCTTCGAGACCCTGTTTGCCACGCGGCTGGTCAATTTCTTTGCCGACGACGTCGGCGGCCCGCTGGCTCCGCTGGACGCTGTCAAACTCCGGGACCTCCCGAAATTGATGCGTGCAGCGCCCTGGGGAGACGATCCGGTCGAATACCTCTCGGACGATCTGATCTCGCCGATCGTCGATGCCGCCCCCGTGGCGACTCGAAACCTCGTCGTCCAGTGGGTCCGTCAGACGATGACGACGCTGCGAGAGGAGTTCGCAGGGATCCAGGAGATCGACGAGCCCAAGTACGTGACGCCCATCGTCCTGGTGGAGCGGAGCTGACGGGGCTTACAACTCTTCGACCAGCGTCTCGAGGTCCATCCCGCCGGGGAAGGCGTACGAGACGTGGCAGTCGTATCCGTAGCTGACCGCGCCGAAGGGCACGTCGGCGGTGAGGGTGTGCACTCCCGGTTGCACTTCCACCTGCGCTACTTCGTACTCGTTTCGATCGCCGATGACTTTCCAGGCGTCGTCGGGGACGGTCCGGCCATCGACCTTCACGTCGTTGCCGATGGGCACCATCAGGTTGATGTAGTTGCCCTGATTGTAGTCTCGCGGTGTCAACAGGATGTATTCTTCGCGGAACTGATCGACCGGCACGGCGACGCTCATGGCGGGGTCGCCGATCCCGGTCTCTCCGGTTCGGTCGTTGCAGATTCTGGGAATCCCGGTCCAGTTTGCGCCCACCATATATTGCGCAAGTTGAACGGGAGCCGTCGACTGGAGTCGGAAGTTTCGGTGATCGCCGACTGCCTCAAATTGACGCCATTCGCCGGCGTCGAGGGTCGTCTGATGGATTCCGGCGATGGGCGGGTCGGTCATGATCTGGGTCCCATCCTTCGAGGCGATCACCCTCCAGATGTCCGGTTCCTTGAGAGAGCCGGTGGCCCGCGGCTCGAACTTGGAGCCGATATAGTCGGTGCCCCAGCTCGACGTCGGCAGCAGGATCGACTCGATGTGGTCACATCGGTCGACGCCGGGGACGACGTTGGCGCACTGGTGGCCCCCGAAGACGGTGACGGGAAACTCGGAGGTGATGTGGGTGCCCGTCAGGTCGGGACAGGGTGTCGGGTTCTCCGGTGCACCCTGCGAGGGGGCCAGACATCCGTCTTGCTCGGCCGCGTCGGTCTCCGCGCCCGAAGTCTCCAGGTTCAGTGACTCGCCCGGGCGAAGATTGAAGCTGCGCGTCTCTCCAGGGGCGATAGTCGGGATGTCCGGCCCGCGGACGACTTCGGCCGACGGCGTTACGTCGACCGTATTGGGGTTGTTCGACGAATTGACGACGGTCAGAAAACCGCGAAGCCTTGGACCCTCGCGGTAGGTCCAGCTCAAGCCCCAGTAATCGGTGCCGACGGTGTTGGTCGGAATCAGCAGGGTGCCGTCATTGGAGTAGACATCGACGTTGTTGAGCGGGTTGAACTGGTAGGCGATGACCGGCACGTCGCTGACGAGTCGAATGGCCTTGTCGGTCAGCACGCGGGTGCCGGAGTGGTCGTAGCCCGTGGGGATCGAGTAGATCGCCGTCTGTCCCGGTTCGATCGACAGGTCGTACTCTTCGCCCGCCGGCCCCTTCAAAAGCTGTTGATTGGAAAAGCCGAGTGTGATGTCGATGTTGGCGACCAGTTCTTCGTCGGGGTTGCTGACGACGATGGCATGCGGTTGGCTGAGGGCGTCATCGTAGTTGTCCAGATCCGCGGACCAGTACTCACACCCCATGTAGCTGGAGATCTTTTTTGAAAGCTCACAGAGGGGTTCGCACACGCCGTTGAAGCATTCGCGGCCCCGACCACAGGTCTCGCTGTCGGCCCAGGTCCCGGCAGACGTACACGACTGGACGGTCTCGGTGCCGATGCATCGTGTGGCGGGCGGGGTACACTCGGGATCGGGGCACGATCCGTCGGTACACTGACCGTCGGTCGGGCAGGGCTGTTCGATGACTCGGGTCCCCGCCGAGTTGCACACATTCTGCAGCCCATCGTCGGTGCATCCGCGGAATTCTCCGGGGCTGCAGGTCGGCTCCTGGCAGGTGCCGGTCGGCGGGTCGCAGCGGGTCTGGCCCTGGCAGAGCTGTCGCGTCCACTCCGTACCGTCTTCGGCACACGTCTCTTTGGTCGCGGCGCCATCGCACCGGGTCGCACCCGGCTCACAGATGCGGGTGTCCTCGGTCGACGTATCCGAGGCTGCGTCCTGCACATCGGCGGGGCCGGCATCGGAGGGGACGCCGTCCGACGAGCAGGCGGACACCAACAGCGCGGCGGCGAAGAGGCCGAAGAGGATGTGGCGGTTCATGTCATGGCCGTCGGGTATCGGAGAGACTTCAGGCAGTGTGGACCAGCTCTGATAACGAACCGTAGCGATTTCGCCATTCCGAAAAAAGTCATTCGGCGGCGACCGTCTCGTCGGCATCGCCGCTCTCTTCGGATGCGTCGGCCCAATGGCTCGGTTCGGGGAAATGTTTGCGGGGGTACATCAGTCGAGACCGCATCTCTCGGACGATGTAGCCGATCTGAAGGCCGTCGTAACACCGGTGGTCAAAGGTGCACGACATCGTCAACGCGTCGCGAACCTCGACTTCGTCATCTTCGGTCGCAAACGGTTTGCGCCAGACCTTTCCGGGCAGGGCCACCAGTGGGCAGTGACTTCCGGGCACCAAAGGCGCGAATCCCTGTTTGATGTCGAACTGACCGACGCTGGTGACCATGCAACTTCCGAACGGGTCGCTGCGTACACCCACGGCGTCGAGATCCCAGGGAATCGAGTAGGTCAAAAAATCCAGAAAATTGAGCATCGCCCCCATCAGGGCGTTTGGGATCAGGTGCACGAACCGTTTGCTCTCCTCCATCTCCACGTTTTTTCCGTCGCGCACGTCGCCAGCCTTGGAGCGCAAGAGAGTGGCGACTTCGACCAGATCGAGATCGTCGGCTTCCCGCAACTTGATCCCACTCAAGTCCGCACTCCCTGCGCTGCCGCTCGAGACCGCAACCTGACAGAAGACGTCGATCGTCTCGCGCTGGCAGATATGGTTGCCGATGGGCATGACGTTGAGGTCGGGGTGTGTCCTCAGGATATCCGCCATCAGTGCGGCCGTATAGGCCGGCACCGTCACCCGTACGCCCGAGGCTTCCGACACTTCGTCGAGGTACGGGATCAGATTCGAGACATCGACGGTCTCCTTCCCGTAGATGGTCGGGTCGTCGGGGGGCGTCCACAACCCCATCGATATCTTGCGCCAGGGCGAATATTTATCGAGTTTCTGCCACCGTTTTGCCATGGTAGGCTCCTGGGTCGGGACTGCCTTGGAACATCGAACCGTATCGACGGGTGTGGGGTCAATCAAGTACCATCATCCGATGCCATGCTGAATGACAACACACTTGAGCATTCCAATCGACATCAGCCCCACCACGACTCCGTCCTGACCGCCCTCGACGCGGGTCTGAGGGCCGCTGGTTCGGTCGACATCGTCGGCGCGCAGGCACCGGACTGGACCCGCGCGGACCGAGGTGACGTGATCGTCGTCGGGTTCGGAAAGGCGGCGGGGATGATGTTTCAGGGGCTCGTGGCGGGGGAGGTCTCGATACGCCGGGGATGTGTTGTCACCAAAGACGGGTATGCCCCTCGCCTCGCGGATTTTGATATCCGCGAGGCGGGCCACCCGGAGCCCGACGAGCGTGGCCTGGAGGCCGCCCGAACCATCGAGTCCCTCGCCGACGGGGCCTCGGCCGACGACCACGTCATCTGCCTGGTCTCGGGAGGCGGGTCGGCGCTACTCCCGGCCCCGGCCGAGGGCATTACGCTCGAAGATCTGCGGACGACCCATCGATTGTTGATTTCGTCGGGAGCGGCGATCGCATCGATCAATACCGTTCGCAAACATCTCTCACGACTCAAAGGTGGTGGCCTCGCCCGCGCGATTCATCCCGCCGCCCACACCACGTTGGTCGTATCCGACGTCGTCGGAAATCATCTCGATGTCGTTGCCTCTGGACCGACGGTCCCGGACCCGACCACCTACGCCGACGCGCTGGCGGTCGTCGACGATCTCGGCCTGCGAGACACACTTCCGGCCTCGGTCCGCGAGCGCCTTCTGGCCGGCAATCGAGGGGCGTATCCCGAGACCGCGAAGCCGGGGGCTGCGTGCTTTCAGGATTCGAGGGTCGATATCGTTGCCGACTCCGAGACTGCGCTCGGTGGCATGCGCGACTGGATCGGCTCCACATCGGGGGTGACCGGGCGGGTTGAGGTGGTCTCGGAGCCGATGACCGGCGAGGCAACTCGGGCGGCGCGTCGATGGGTCTCCCATCTGTCGGCGCTGGCACAGGACCGGTCGGATGCGTTTTGGGTGCTCGGAGCTGGCGAGACCGAAGTGAACGTCGACGGTCGGGGTCTCGGAGGCCGGTGCCAGGAATTTGCCCTCGCTGCTGCGCTCGAATTGGAGGAGTCGGCCCCTCACTTTGAAGCCTGCGTCGGGATTCTCGCGACGGACGGAACCGATGGTCCCTCCGGCGACCGATACGGCGCGGCGGGAGGCATCGTCGACCGGCGGACGGCCGGCAGAATCCGCAGCGCTGGTCTCGATCCCTCAGAGCGCCTCGAAGCTCATGCTTCATACGATCCGCTCAAGCAGGCCGGAGACCTGATCTGTGTGGGCCCGACCGGCACCAACGTCAATGACCTGGTATGCTCGTACGTGGTCCCCGTGTAGGCGTCGACTTCGGTATATTGCACCGTGTCGACCCGCTCTATAACATGGAGCCAACGTTTCTCTCCGAGGAAAACCGAATATGTCGCGTCTCCATGTGGGTCCGTTTGAGATTGTCGAGCCGATCGGCCGGGGAACCATGGGAAGGGTCTATCGAGCTCGACATCGACACGCCGATACACCCGCTGCCCTCAAGGTCATGACCAGTGACCTCGCCACGGAATCGCATTTCCAGAACCGATTCCGTCGGGAGGTCGAAGCGATGGCACAACTAAACCACCCCGCGATCGCCACGGTCTTCGACCTCGGAGAGGTGTCGCCCGAAGTCGCCGAGGCTTCGGAGGGGGATTGGCCGCAGGGAAGCCCATGGATGGCGATGGAATACATCCAGGGGGTGGCGCTCTCCGGTCGTGTCGACACATGGAATTGGCCTCGGGTCCGCTGGCTCGTATTGGCGCTGCTCGATGCCCTCTCACATGCGCATGCGATGGGGGTGATTCACCGAGATCTGAAGCCCTCGAATATCCTCGTCTACCATCGACCCGACGTCGGCGTCGGACTGAAATTGGTCGACTTCGGGGTCGCTCGTATTGTCGATCCCGAGCAGGAAGCCGACCTCGAGGATCTGGAGGATCGGGTGGCGGGTACTCCCAAGTATATGGCGCCCGAACAGGTCCTCGGCCGACGGAGAGACCAGGGGCCTTGGACCGACCTGTATGCCGTGGGGTGTCTCGCCTGGCGCGTTCTCACGGGGGCCCCGCCCTTCGATGAGGACGATATGGAAGCCGTGTTCAGCGCTCACCTGGAAGACCCGATTCCGACTCTGCCCGCCGATGTCGAGATACCAGACGGTGCGCAAATGTGGTTGGAGCGGCTTCTGCGCAAGGATCCCCAGGCTCGATATCGTCGGGCCGCGGATGCAGCCCGGGCCCTGCTTGATCTCGGGACCCTCGATGCCACCGAAGGATTCGACCGCGCCACGACGATCTGGGAACACGACTCTGTCGCCAGCCAGCCCCCCGGCTCGCTGTCGGAGGCGTCGACTCTGACCTCGCAATCAAACGTAGAAGCCGAGGTCCCCGATGATCCCTTCGCCGAGGGCGATACCGGTGAACTCGCCGATGTGTCGAGCGTAACCGAACAAGTCGACATCCCCGCCTCGTGGCGGCGCCCGGAGCGTCACCGTAAGCGCCCGACCCTCCAGGGGGCTGGACTGGGAATATTCGGACTCCGACGGATTCCGCTGGTGGATCGCATCGAAGAACGAGATGTCCTGTGGGATGAACTCCGACGCTGTTTCGCCGAGGACAGGCCCAGGGCGGTCGTACTCTCGGGAGATACCGGATACGGCAAGAGTCGGCTGGCCGACTGGCTTGCGCGCCGCGGCCACGAGACGGGGGCTGTATCGGTGATGGAGGCCCGTCATGATCGCCGAGAGAGTCCCGGCCATGAACTGGGGGGCATGTTGGCTCGCTTTTTTCGATGCGTCGGCATGGAACCGATCGAGGTCATTCGCCGGATGGAAACCCTCTATGAGCAACTCGGCCTGACCGGTTCCAACGCCCACCACGACATCATCGGCATCGCGGACCTGATGGTGTCGGGGCCGCTGGGCGAGGGCGAACAGGCCCTCGCCAAGAAGGGGTTCCAGAACCCCGCAGAGCGAAATCGTGCACTGGCTCGCCTTCTCGGGCGGCTCTCCCAGCGTCGCCCTCTGCTGATGTCGATGCATGACTCACACTACGGCGACGAGACCCTCTCACTGGTCAACTTCCTGCTCGAACGCTCCGACGAGTACGGCTCGGCTCCGATCCTGATGGTGCTGACCCGTCCGAAACACCTCGACCGAGACCTCGAAGCCCGTCACTCACTCGAGCAGTTGAGTGAATCTCCGGCGGTCACGCACATGACAGTCGGCCCCCTCTCCGATGGCGCCCAGCAGGACCTGACGCGCGAGGTTCTCGGCCTCGATCCCGATGTCGCGGACGAAGTGGTCCGACGGACCGAAGGCAATCCGATGTTTGCAGTTCAACTCGTCGAGGACTGGGTCCAGCGCGGCGAGTTGGAGCTCGGACCACGGGGCTTTCGGTCCGGCGACGGAGCTGTACTCGACGTTCCCGGCGACACGATCCAGATGTGGAACCGACGCATCGATCGGTTGTTCGAGTCGCTCGAAGCCGATCTGCAATGTTCAGTCGCCACATGCCTGGAGACCGCGGCGGCGATGGGACGGGCACTCTCCGAGGATGAATGGGACGCGATCTGCGAGGCGGTCGGTCTGGAGCGCTCCGAGGAACTTCTGGAAAAACTGGTCTTGACCGGGCTTGCAGAACGGTCCAACGGCGGGTGGCGATTTCGCCACACCCTGCTACGTGAATGTCTGGAGCGCCGATCGCGGGAATCCGCACGCTGGATGGACTGCCATCTCCGTTGCATCGAGGTCATCGAGGACCTGATGGACCATCGTGACGCCGGCTATCCGATCCGTCTGGCCGGACACTTCGAAGCGGCCGGGAAGGGGACCGAGGCCTTGCCCCATCTGCTCGATGGAGTGCAGCGGGCTCGTCAGGCCGGGTCGTACGAACGCTCTGCGTCGCTGCTGGAGCGCAGAGAACACCTGCTCGAGCGGCTCGATCTCGAGGATCAAAGTCGCTATCGGGTGCAAAACTGGATCGCTCACGGAGAGCTACTGACGGCCACCGGAGGGGACAGAGATGCTCGAAAGTGGGCGACCCGCGCCATCGAGACGGCTCGCGCCAACCGTCACCTCGGCGAGTTGGCCGACGCATTGCGGCTGCGAGCTGCGCTGCGTCGCGAGTCGACTGACTTGAAGGCGGCTCTGGAGGACATCGAGAGAGCCATCGAACTGTATCGACAGCGGGAAGACCGGTGTGGTCTGGCTCGAGCCCGGTATATCAAGGGCCGTATCCACCAGATGCGCGGCGAGAGCGCCGACGCAGAGACGGCTTACGTCGAGGCGATGGAGTATTTCGACGAGGTCGGCGACGATTCGATGCGCGCACTCATCACCTGCGATATCGGATACAACTGGATTACGCAGGGCCGTCAGGAAGAGGCCCGTCGCGCGTTTGAGATCAGCCGACGGCTCGCGCAGAAGGTCGGGAATCGACGTGTGGCGGCAAAATGCTGGAACAGACTCGGAGAGATCGCCCGCTTCGCAGACAACTGGGACGAAGCTCGGCGAGCCTATCAGGAGGCCGAGCAACTCTTTCGGGTTCCCGGCAATCAACACGTGGCGAACCTGAACCTCTCGCTGGTCGAGATCGCCGAAGGGCAATACGACGCTGCCCGGTCCGTGTTGCTACTGCTGGAGAATTCGTTCGACCCGGAGGGCGTCCACGCGCCGCCGTTGCTGATGGGGCTCGCTTGCTGCGCCGCCGCTCAGGAGGACTGGGAGAGTTGGGATAGGCGGTTTCAGCATTGTTGCGACGTGGTCTCGGAGACCGGCTTGGTCCATGCGGACCTTCCCTGGTTGGCCGAGCGGGCCGCGACGATCGCGGAGTCCAACGGTGAAACGGACCGGGCGCGGCGAGGATTCAGATTTGCAGCCACGCATGCCGAGTCGATGGGTGACACCGAGGCGGCCCAGCGGCTCGCCGGCCGGGCCGACTCACTCGAGGAGTCGGCCTGACGGCGGTCGACCCGAAGATCAAAACAGGTCCCGTCGGATCATCACGTATTCTGAATTGTTTCCCTTCCGAAAGAGTCGATCTTCTTGTTTGAGCGCAGTGAAGGCGTCCTGTACGGCCTTTTCGCTGAATTCTTCGGTCAGGATCTCGACGATGTCATCCCGGTCGATCTTTTTTCTGGGAAGCGCATGGCGGATGATCGCCTGTTCGGGCGCATTCAGTTCCGAGTAGATGCGTCGGGAGTCGTGGGCTTCGACTGTAATGGCGTACTCCTGCGGTAAGGGTCAATGCCAACGGTATCCACGTCCGGTCTATCGAGCAACGGCTCGATTCTCAACCCGTCATGCCGGATACTTCGACCGAATGAACTCTTTGAGCTTCTGGATCTCGAACTCTTGGTCGAGCGTCAGTTGACGTACGCAGTCCCCGATCGAGATCAGACCCCTGAGGTCCCCGTCGACCAGCACGGGAAGGTGACGGGCACGAATCTCGCTCATCAGGGTCATGCACTGACGAACGGTGTTGTTTGGTCCGACCGCGACGACCTCGTCGGTCATGATCGTGCCGACCTCGGTCTCCGATGAACTCCGTCCCTCGAGTGCAATCTTTTTTAGATAATCCCGCTCGGTAATGATCCCGGCGAGTTCTTCGTCATCGACGACGACGAGCGCGCCGATCTCGAGGTTTTCCATCGTTTCGATCGCCTCGTAGACGGTCTGACGCGGTCCGATCGAATGGACCGTCCAGCCCTTTCTGTCGAGGACTTCAGAGACCCTGGTCTCCATGGCAATCACCGCTGTGTGTCGGGTCGACGCTGCGAGATGTCCCCACTCGACCAATAGTGTAGACACGCCCGTTGTGGTTGGGAACCCCGCTTCGAAAAAAGACCCATGGACGCATCCATCGCACAGGAGGAGACGGTTCGCGTCGTGGCGCCGCGTCCCCCGCTTCGACATGGGGGCAACGAGAGGGCGGCGCCCAGCGATGGACGCATCCATGGGTTGTGTGCCCGGCCAGCCTGGACCGGGCATCCGCCGGCCGGGCGCGAAAGGCGATCGACATCTCGCAGCTACAGCGAGCCCGACCGTGATCTCGAGTCTCTCTATTCAGCCAGGAAGGTACGGAACATCCAGAGTCGTTCGTCCTGAGCGTCGATAATGTCGTCCAATAGATTGGCCGTGGCGCGGTCGCCCGTCTCCTCGATCTCGGGGATCAACGAAGAGGTACGCCCGTTGAGCGTCTCGATGTCACTGACCAGATTGGCGACCATCTCCTCGGCGGTCGGCACACTCCTGTCTTCGTCCAGCGTGGCCGTGTTGATGAACTCGGCCATCGTCGAAGCCGGCCGGGATCCGCGAGCGAGAATGCGCTCGGCGATGTCGTCGGCAAAGTCGGCGGCTTCGTTGTAGGCCTCTTCGAACTTCTCGTGCAGCTTGAAGAATTCACTGCCCTTCACATTCCAGTGATAGTTTCTCAGCTTCTGGTAAAAGACCATGTAGTCGGCCAGAAGGGTATTCAGCTTGTCATCAGCGGTCTTGTCGCTCATCAGGTGCCTCCAAATCTGGGGGAAGTGACGACCAACTCTAAAATGATCACGGCTCCCGGGGCTTCAACCGTCCGAAGATGCCTGCGTCCAACCCCTCGCTGTGGCTCCAATAGCCGCCCCATGTGGCCCGCAGGTCTTGACACCGTATGCCGCGATCCATAGAGTCCCGCTCCGCGCCGGAGCAATCCGGCCAAAACGGGACGTGGCGCAGCATGGTAGCGCGCTTGCTTCGGGAGCAAGAGGTCCCCGGTTCGAATCCGGGCGTCCCGACTCTTTGCGACAACGCGGCTGCGCCTTGCGATCTGGGCGCGATCTTCGGGCCCGGACTCCTCGACGATGCGCTGCATCGCCTGCGGGGCCCGTGCACCGAATCTCGACCCACCTCCCAAGGCTCGCGGGGCGTTGTCGCGCGAGCCGGAACGCCCGGATTCCGGGCGTCCCGACCCGTGATCTCTGAGAGATTTCAGTGGTTCGGCGAAAAACCCATTGGCGGCCGTGGCCAGCCGTGGGCAGCGGGGCCTGGCGGCCCCGGGATTCCGGGCGTCCCGACCCGTGATCTCTGAGAGATTTCAGTAGTTCGGCGAAAAACCCATTGGCGGCCGTGGCCAGCCGTGGGCAGCGGGGCCTGGCGGCCCCGAACTCCTTGACGCGAGCGTCTCATTCGGTAGATTTATGACCGTGTGGTAAAAACGTGCGGTCAGCTTTTGCGATTGGGGAAACTACCGGGTCGCTACCAATGGAGGCATTCCGATGAAACGGGTCGTCGGGTTCTTGTATGGCGTTTTCTCATATCTCCTGTTCCTCGCTGTCATGCCCTACGCGGTCGCGTGGGTCGGTGATTTGGCCGTGCCCTGGACGATCGATTCGCCGGAGACGGAGCTCCCATTCGGTCAGGCGTTGGCAGTCAATGTCGCACTGCTGGGCATCTTTGCCGTTCAACACAGCGGTATGGCGCGGCAGCGGTTCAAGGAGTGGTGGGCCCAATTCGTGCCCGAGCGGCTGGAGCGAAGCACCTACGTTCTCGTCAGCAGCTTGTTGTTCGTCGCACTCTTTTTGTTGTGGCAACCGTTGAATACCACCGTCTGGGAGGTTTCCGGCCCGACGGTCTCGGTCGCTCTGTGGGTCTTGTTTGGGGTCGGCTGGCTCATCGTCATCAGCTCCACGTTTTTGATCGATCATTCTCACTTGGTCGGCCTCAACCAGGCAGCTGCGTATTGGAACGACGACCAGGTTGAATCCAAGGAGTTTCAGACGCCGGGGCTCTACAAGTACGTGCGACATCCACTGATGCTGGGGTTTCTCATCGCCTTCTGGGCCACTCCCCACATGACCCTGGGCCACCTCGTCTTCTCCATCTTGGTGACGGGCTACATCTTCATCGGGATCTCTTTCGAGGAACGGGCGTTGTTGGACCACTTTGGAGAGACGTATGAAAAATACCGAAAGACGACGCCGATGCTGATTCCCTGGAAGGGCAAGACCCGTTAGCGGCGAACGTCCGTATCCTACAGCTCAAACCAGCCGGACCGGACTCAATTGACAGCCGAGTTACGAGTCTCTTACACGTATCGTGAGTGGAAATGAAATTCATTTTCATTTTCAATTTCGAGATGAGTGCACGAACGGAGGAGATTCGATGTTGGAACATGTAGCTGAGAAAGTAGCGCTCGTCGGGGCATCTTTCGCGCTTTTAGCTGCCGGATGTGGTCCGTCGGCGGATGACCCGAGCCAGGATGTCGACGACGAGGCGTCGTTTGCCATCGCGACGACCGTTCTCGGAAACGACAGCAATACGACCTACGTACAGTACACCCAGGAACTCGAACTGGGGGAGATCAGCTTTGACGATGCGCGGACGTACCCGGGCAATGCGACCATCGGGGCCGTCGGGGATATGTTCTTCGTCGGAAGCGGGGCTTCGCCGAAGGTCACCCGCTACCAAGTTGAAGATGGCTCATTGACCAAGGACGGGGAGATCAATTTCTCGCAGTACGTGCAGCGCGCTCCTCTGTTCGGCAACCTCTTTGTCGACCCGACGACCGCTTACCTCGAGCAAGAGGATTCAGGTCGTGTTCAGTGGAATCCAAAAAACATGACCATCCAGGAGGCCGAAACTCTGGATGCTATCGATGTGGAAATCGACGGTAAATCGGCCACGGCCGGCTCGCGTCGCGGCATGGTTAAACGCGGGGATCACATCTTTCAGCCCTTCTACTGGGCGGGCCCCGACTTCTACGATTATGCCGAGACCTCAAAGATCCTCGTCTACGACGGCGAGACCGGGGAGGTCGAGAACGTCATCGAGGCCTCGTGTCCGGGACTCGGTGTGGGAACGAAGGACGACCAGGGCAACGTCTACTTCACGAACTGGGTTGGACCGACCGCCGCTCCCGTCATCGAGGGCGAATCCAACGCGCCCTCACCCTGCGCCGTACGCATCGACGCCGGTGACACAACGCTGAACGAGTCGTGGACTCGCGACCTCACCGAGATGACCGGCGGCCGCCAGGTAACCGCCATGCGAATGCTCGATGGATCTGTCGCAATCGCGGCTGTCCTCGATGAAGAGAAGGTCGACGCTAACTCAGAGACAGATCCCAGCAAGATTACGTACGCACAAAACTGGGAGTTGTGGAGGCTGGATCTCGAAGATGGGACCGGATCGAAGGTCCCGGGAATCGGCTACATCGCCGGCGGGTACTACGCGTTTCGAATTGATGGACGCATGGTCGTTACGCTTCCAACGGCCGACTACGGAAGCACCACCGGCTACGAGATCCCCGTCGAAGGTGAGGCCGTCGAACTCTTCGAGGGCAACGGCTGGATCTATCAGATGGTCGAGATCAATTGACGCCTTCACTCCCATGGGCATCTCCAAGGAAAACTACAAGAAGGCGTGGGATCTCCATGCATGGGCCGGGGTCATCGTGGGTCTCTTGGCGGCGGTCATGTTCGGAACCGGGGCCGCCGTCGTGTTCCAGGGAGAGATCGAGACCTGGCAGGATCCACTCGCCCAGAAGCCCGCACCGGCCCCGGACTACGAGCGCTGGTCAGAGGTGGCAGAAGCCGCGTTCGAATCGACACCACCCCGGCAGTTTACACTCTGGCTTCCCGATGGGGACCGCGGCTATCCCCGGGTCGGGTATTTTTCCGGTGAGACCGGTCGCTACCGCATGGAGTGGATCGACCCCGATGAGCGGGAGGTCATTCCACAGAGGGAGAAGCTGGGCACGCTCTTCTTCCACATCCATACCTTCTACGACGTGCGGTTCCCGTCACTGTATGACTTCGCAGGAATCGTCGCGTTGGTGCTGGTACTCGTCATCGTCACTGGCGTCGTCATCCAGTGGCATAATCTCGTCGCCCAGTTCCATCAGTTTCGTGTCGATGCCCGCCCGATGGTGCGGTGGAATGACCTTCACAAGGTCATCGGCGTGACCACTCTCCCGTTTCAACTCTTCTTTGCCTACAGTGCGGCCATCATCGTACTGGCCCCCTTCTTTGTCGATGCCGTCGTAGACCCTGTCTTCGGAGGGGATCGAACGGCGGCAAAGGCTGGGATGTACGGCCGGCTCCCGCTTCCGGAAGCCTCGGACAAGGACTCCACGGGAGAGACCTACCGTTCGATGGATACACTCGTGGAGACTGCAGAGCATCGAGTCGAGGGTCTTGATGCCAACAAGATCATGTTTCGCAACTGGAGACGGTCGAATCCGCGTGCAGACATCGAAGGCCCCGTCGAGGGAGACCGGTTCGGACATGCCATCGTCCGCCTTGATCCGACGACTGGAGAGGTGACCCGTATCGCCCGACCGAGCCAGCAGACCCGGGCGGCGGAGCTGCGCGGCTGGATCGCCGAGATCCACAGCGTCAACTTCGGGGGCTTTTGGACTCGACTACTGCTCGCGCTCCTGTCGCTTGCAGCCGCGGCATCGATGCTCGCCGGAATCGTCGTCTGGTTTGCGCGTCGGCGCCGACAGCGAGATGCCTTCGTCGACCACGTGTTGGAAAAACTCACGGCTGGCGTGGGGACCGGCATCGTCGTCGCGATGGCCACGTCGTTCGCCGCGAGTCGTCTTCTTCCCTGGCATATGCCGGGGCGACTGGGGGCCCAGGAGCTGACCTATTACCTCGCATTCTCGGCATGCATCGTGGCAGCTTTCTTCGCGTCGAAAATTCGTCGTTTCTGGTGCGTCCAGCTTTCGATAGCAGGCCTTCTGTTCGGCGTGACACCTCTTCTGACAGCACCCCGCTCGACGGCGGGGGTCGTCGGCATACTGACGTCTAGCAGCACGGAGACCGTGCCGGCGGTGATCGGGGTCGACATCGGGCTGATCGTCGTCGGCGTCGCGCTCGTGGGAAGTGCGTGGGCGCTGGGACGGTCCGCTTCGTCTGCTGGAGAGAAGGCAGAGTCAGCGCCGTCTTAGCCAACTGCGACACACTTGCCGTGAAACCCGGAGGCCTCCGTTTACATCGATTTCAACGGTCGGTGACTTCAGGAGGAGGTCGACGTGAGGATCGCAATGACAATGGCCGCACGGAGTGTCGGGGTGCCACTGATTCTGATGGTAGCGTTTAGCTTGGCTACGGGCTGCGAGACGCCGGAGTCGGCGCAGAGCGCTCCCGATGATTCGGAACCTTCAAGCTCTGTGAAAACAAATGAATTGTGGGTCCCGAAGGAGGGTGACTTTGTCCTGCGGGATAATCAGACCAATTCGCTCTGGAACCTGCGCGGTGAAGCATTCCAGGGCCCCCTTGAGGGGAAGAAGCTGCAGCAACTGCCGGCCTTCAATTCCTTCTGGTTCGCGTGGTCGGCCTTCTATGACGGGAGTGAGATCTGGCAGGCGGATGGCCCGCGCATCGTCAATGCGCCCGGCGACATTGGGAAAGGCGACGGGTGCCTTGTTCCCTGCGATGAAATCAAGATGGGCTGTCCGGGGAAAGACTGCATTCCGGCGCTGGACTACGATGCTCGACCCTACGCAGGTCGAGAGCGACCGAAGGCCGCGGAGATGGTCCCAGTTGGCGCTCCCGAGACCGATTACCTCGACGCCAAAGACCTGGTGCTCGGAGTCGTCATCGACGGCCAAGCCCGCGCATATCCACTCAAACTCTACTGGCACCACGAGATTCATAACGACCGAGTCGACGGTCAGGAATACTCCGTCTCCTTTTGTCCCCTGACAGGCTCTGGAATCGTCTTCGACGGTCGCCACGACGGTGAGCCGATCCGATTTGGCGTGTCGGGTCGGCTCTTTCAATCCAATCTGGTGATGTTCGACCCTTCGACGGAGACGTTCTGGAGTCAGATGATGGGGCGGGGCATCAAGGGGGCAAAGATGGGCGACAGCCTTGAGCGGCTTCCCGTCGTGGAGACGACCTGGGAGCGGTGGCAACGGATGTACCCGGAAACGCTGGTTACCTCGTCACAGACCGGATATCAGCGCGACTATCAGCGATATCCGTACGGAGACTACCGCAACAACCATCAGAATACCTTCGGTACCGAGGCCTTTGAGTCGACCTACGACGCCAAGGACCGGGTGCTGGGACTCCCGGCCAGCGGCGATAAACGAAGCCTCGCCTTCCCGTTTCCCGAGTTGGAATCCCTTCAGGGAGGCCGTAATGTCGTCCATGCGGAATTTGGGGGCGATCCGATCATTGTAGTGTACGAGAGCGAGCACAGATTGGCGATTCCGTTTCGAGCCACTGTCGATAGTCGGGAATTGTCCTTTAGCGTCGAAAGGGCCCCCTGAGAATCGTCTATTCAGTCGATATCTCGACGCCGGTAGCGGGGTGCCCTCATTGACCGCATGCCAGAGCGGATGTCGGAACGTCGCACGGAGGGCGTGCGAGCGGGAGAGGAGACGTGACAGACGGAGGTGACCAGCAGCAAGACGGTGGGATCGGCCGTTCTCTGTGGTCGTTGACTGGGCCCATCGATCGGCGGTCGTACACGATCGCCGGTGGCGTGGTACTGCTGGTGCAAAACGTGGTCATCCGACTCGTCGCCGCCGCCTCTTATGACGATTTGTGGTCGGTATTCGACCAGTATTTTACCTTCTACGGACTCCTTCAGCATCCGTTACAGGAACCGGTGTCTGGGGAGGTTGCACTGGCAGTGGCGGCGACGTCTCTCCCATTCGCGCTGTTGGTGATCTGGCTGACAGTTCGGAGGCTGATCACTTTCCAGGCGAGTCGCTGGTGGGCCCTGTTCATGGTCGTGCCTCCGACCAGCCTGGTGGTCTTTCTGGTGCTGTCCGTGATTCCGTCCACTTCCGGCCGTCCGCGCCGAAACGTGGGCGATTCGCCGTCGGATGCGAGTCTCATCCCGGAGTCTGCCGCCGGTAGCGCCTGGTTTGCCGTTGTCGCGACCGTCCCACTCGCGGTGTTGGCCGCCGTTGTTGCGACCCAGGGGCTCGAGACGTATGGGTGGGGGTTATTCGTCATACTCCCCTTCTGGCTCGGCATGGCTTCGGCGATCTTGTATGGGTATCGTCACGACCGAACGTGGGCACAATCTCTGGGGATTGGGATCCTCGCCAACGTGATGTTTGGCGTGCTCTTGCTCGTCTTCGCCCTCGAGGGACTCGTCTGCATCATCATGGCGGCACCGATCGGAGCCCTCCTCGGGGCCGTCGGAGGGATCACTGGCTACTTGCTGCAGTCGTATTTTGGTCTGACGAAATCGATCGCCGCCGTCGTCGTCCTGTTGGCAATGGTGCCGTTCGTGATGGGCATCGAGGGAGCCGATTCCACCGAGCCTCCCGAATTGTTGGTTAAATCTTCCGTCGACATCGACGCGCCCCCTGAAGTCGTCTGGCGAGAGGTCGTTGCCTTCGACGAGTTACCTCCGCCGGAGGACTGGCTCTTTTCTACGGGTATCGCGTATCCGACCGACGCATCGATCGACGGCCGGGGCGTCGGTGCGGTACGTCGCTGCGAGTTCTCGACCGGTGCCTTCGTCGAGCCGATCACCGTGTGGGATAAGCCCAGACAATTGGCCTTCGATGTCGAACGTCAGCCTCACGCGTTGGAGGAAACCTCACCTTGGGGAGCGATAGAGCCGCCGCACATCGACTCGATGTTCCGTTCTCAGCGCGGAGCATTCCGGTTGCACGAGCGAGCCGATGGAGGGACCCGACTCGTCGGTAAGACCTGGTATCGCCAGGAGATTTGGCCGGCCGCATATTGGCGCAGCATTTCAAACCGCATCATCCACCGCATCCACATGCGTGTCCTGCGGCACATTGAACGCGTCTCCGAAGCGGCCGATTGAGGCCTCTTATCCCCAGAAACAGCACAGTTCATCCTCGTCGATCACGTCGAGGGCTTCCTCCAGCTCGTCCACTTCGGCGTCCGGGTCGTAGGGGTGCCACTCGCCGTCGGCGCGAATCCAGTAGAGCTTCCATTTCTCGCGGCTTCGAACGTAGGTAACCTTCGCCACGGGCGTTTCGAGCTTATCGTCGTCGTCTTTCCAATGGGGCCGGATTTCATAGACGTGTACCGACTGATTCTTGCTGTCGATACGATGGGCAATGTCCAGTTGGTCGCGTACATCGGCTGGTGGGCGCCTTCGTTCGATAAATTCGGCGGTAATTTCATCGGCCTTCGATTCTTCACGTTCACTGAATGCCATGGGGTCCTCCCAGTAGTCACTTGTTTCGAGTCGCTTCTCTCTGGCCGCCCAACATATACCCCAGCCACGCCATTGGAATGTAGGCTACGATGAGGTCCAAGGCTTCAAACCACGTGGGTCCGGGCAGAACGGCGACGTTGTAGACTCCGCCGATCAGAAAGAAGAGGCCGCAGACCAGGGCCAGAAGACCGGGTTTGGTGGGGGCGAAACGTGCCGCCAGGAACGCTGCGACGAGCGTGCCCAGGGCGTGGGCCAGGAAGGGCCCGAGAAAGTGCTGGGGCCCGAACAGATGCATCGACTGCGCGAGGCTTTCGGGGTCCATCACGTCGACGCCCGGCGGTGGGGCGATAATTTGCCAGGCCCCCATCACAATGGCGAAGTTCAAGATGCCGCCGACTACGAGCGCCCCGAAGAGGACGAGAATGGATTTCAGTACCGTTTTCATGGTGTGTTCCTCCGAGGTTGCTCAACTGGACGCCAAAACCTGCCCGAAATGACTCGCTAGAAAGTAGGCTGTTGCGATTCCCCCGATTGCGGCGATGACCCGGGGCCACAACCCGGCGTTTCGGAGACGGGCAAAAGAAGCGAGCAGGTAGCCTACCACAAGGTTGAAGGAGCCCCACAGGACATTCACGACGGGCGGGGAAAGGCCCTGGCCGGGAGGGTGGGCAAAGGGCGACGGAAAGGGCTGGCCGCTGACTCCGTTTACAAAGTGAGGGACGGCGTTGACCAAAAACATTCCGGCGAGCAGGGCGGCCAGGTAGTGGTACCACGTCAAGTCTGGCGAAGTGTCATCGTGTGCATCGCTCATGGCGTTTCCAGTGTGGTTAGGGTCTGTCTTTATCGTATGGTCGGCCGATCAGATAGGTGATGCGAGCGGGGCCGGTGTCGGAGGCGGGAGTCGAATCTATCTCCCACTCAAAACCATCGAGGTCATGGACGAGCTCTTGGAGCTCATCGGGGGAATAGGTTCGCAAAGCCGAGACGAGGCCATCCCAGAAGACAATCAACGGGATGACCGGGACGAGGTAGGTCCAGAAGAGTCTGCCCCATCGAAACGGGCGTACGAAGGGGGTCAACAGCAGGACGAACAGGGGGACGAAGACCAACGGCAGCAAGGTGACGGGGCGTCGGTCCATGATTTCAAAGACGCCGATTGGGGTCTGTTGGTCGACGGCGTCCGCCAGAATGGCGCGGGCGGTGTCGGGGCGAAAGTTGTGTAGTCCGTTGATGATCGTCCTCGGTCCCCCGAGGTCCTCCGCTTCCGGAACAGAGGTCGACGATCGGCGCGTCAGTTTCACGGGCGAGGCGAGCCACCAGTTCTTGGAGACGGTCGAAGGGGCCATGGGCAACCATGAATTGGAGATAGTCCGTGACGTATCTGCGCCATGCGGACGGGACCCAACGTTGATTGGCAAATTCGAACAGTTGCCGTCGGGCCAAACGATGCCTCCGCATGTCTTCCAGTCTCCTGCAGTCGAATGACCCCAACTGTATCGCGCGGCCTCCGAAACGGTCAATCGTTAGGCCATCGTGGGAACTCGCAGCTAGAGTTGATAGACTGACGTCACGTCTCAGGCCAAATTCACTCTGCTCGTTCTCACGGGTAGTGTCATGAAACGATCGAGTCGCAAACTGATGGTACCGGCGGGGCTTTTGATGTTGCTGAGCTCTTGGGCGTGTGAGTCCCCCAACGACCGGCCCGACACCCGTGAGTCTGCGCCTGCAACACGCTCGGCTTCGGTGGACCAGTCTGCGAGCCGTGGTCAGCCGACCGTCGAATGGAGTGCTCCCCTTACGGTTGCCGAGGGTCCGGCGCGGGCAGGGCCGTGGCGGATGAACGATTCGGACTTTCACTACGTCGATGATCCGACCGTCGACATCACCGACGACGGAAAGGTGGGCGTGGCTTGGGTCGACAACCAGGCGCAGAGCGTCCGTTTTCAGGCCTTCGGACGCAATGGCGAGCCGGTCTTCGATGAACCGACGGCCGTCTCCAGAAGTCCCGAGACGTTTTCGTGGCTGCCGCGATTGGTCCTGACTGGCCCGCCCGAGAATGATGTCTACATCCTGTGGCAAGAGATCGTTTTTTCGGGCGGAAGCCATGGCGGTGAGGCCTTCTTTGCCCGCTCGAACGACGGCGGCCAGTCGTTTAGTCAGCCGCAAAATCTATCAAACACCACGAATGGTGTCGGGAAAGGCCGACTGACCGAGGAGATCTGGCACAATGGCAGCCTCGATCTTGCCGTCGGGCCCGAGGGAACTGTCTTCACAGCGTGGACCAGCTACCAGGGACCGCTTCATGTGGCGCGCTCGACAAACGCTGGGCGAACGTTCAGCGACCCTCTGCACGTCGCCGGCCACGCCCAGACGCCGGCCCGGGCACCGTCCATCGCCGTCGAAGACGCAGAGACGGTTCACCTGGTGTGGACGGTCGGCGAAGACGATGGGGCCGACCTGCGCTTGGCGACCTCTGATGACAGTGCGGAATCCTTCGGTGAGCCTTCCAACGTCCTTGAGAGCGATGGGCACTCCGATGCACCGAAACTCGCTGTCGATGACGAAGGGACGCTCCACCTCGTCTACGGTGAGAGTCCCGAGGGAATGTTCGAGCAATACCACGTGCGGTACGCCCGGCAGGCCAAAGGCGAAGAGGGATTCGGCTCGTCGCGCCGGTTATCGGAGGCTTCGGAGACGACGGCGCAGGGCGCTCATTTCCCGTCGCTGGCACTCGGTGCACGGGACGCGCTCTTGATGCTCTGGAATCTCTACCCGACCGGGGAGCATCCACCGCGAGGCTTGGGCTTCACAGCGACTGTCGACGGCGGCGCCAGTTTCAACGGACCCTCGGCAGTACCAGGTTCGACGGCTGAGTCGCTGGGAATCAACGGATCGCTTCAGGGAATGTTGATGGAGAAGATCGCAGCCAATGCGTCCGGTCAAGTCGCGGTCGTCAACAGTCGGTTCAAACGCGGGGTCTCCAGTCGTATTCGGCTGTACCGCGGTCACATTCAAGAGGCCCCGGAGTGAGCGTGCCGAGACTGCACGAGGCGTTCTCAGGCCAGGGCGACGTCCAGAATCATCATGATGGTGAACCCGCCGACGAGACTCGCCGTCGCCAGGTCGGCGTTTCCGCTCAACTGGGCCTCTGGAATGACCTCTTCGACGACGACGAAGACCATCGCGCCGGCGGCGAAGGCCAGCGCGAAGGGCAGGACCGGCCGGAAGAACAAGACGGCGGCCGCGCCGACGACCCCGGCGACCGGCTCGACCGCGGCCGAAAGTTGACCATACCAGAACGATTTCCCCTTGGAGACGCCTTCGCGGTGCAGGGGCACGCTCACGGCAACGCCTTCGGGGAAATTCTGCAGGCCAATTCCGATCGCCAAGGCCACCGCCGCTCCCTGGGTGGCTCCCTCGATGCCCAGGCTGGCGGCCCCAAACGCGACACCGACGGCGAGTCCCTCGGGGATGTTGTGGAGCGTGATCGCCAGCACGAGCAACACCGCCCGCTCCCAAGACGTCTCGATCCCCTCGGCGTCGTGGCGCCGGTCGCCGATGTGCAAGTGGGGTAGAATCTTATCGACACCCAGCAGGGCCGCCCCACCGGCGACGAACCCGATCGCCGCTGGCATCCATTCCCATCCCGGCCACGACTCGGCGGCCATCTCGATCGACGGGGCGAGAAGCGACCAGTAGCTTGCAGCGAGCATCACACCGCCGGCAAATCCCAGCATCGCATCGAGGACCTTTTGTGGGACCCCGCGAAACAGAAAAACGGTCGCGGCTCCCAGGGCTGTAACCCCCCAGGTAAACAACGTCGCGAGTAGGGCTTGAACAACCGGGCTATCCATTTCCTTTCTCGCCCATAGCGTTAGCTGATTCGAGCATTGGGTATCATAGCAGCATCAACGCGGCGAATCCTGCCCGCCCACATAGGGCGTTCATTTGGGTTCCAGTTGCCGAGTTCGTTTGAACGGTCCACGAGTGCGCTTCTCTTTAGGGTAAGCAGTATCAACGCAAAGCGAACCTTCACACGGGGAAGCACTATGTCTGTCGCAAAGGTCATGGAGATCACGTCGCGCTCAAAAGAGAGCTTCGATCACGCCATCGAATCGGGAATTTCGCGGGCCGAGGAGACGATCGACAACGTCAGATCGGCCTGGGTCAAAGAGCAAAAGGTCACCTGCAATAGTAGTGGGATCGACGAATATCACGTCACGATGAAGGTAACATTCATTCTGAACCCGCCGTCTCGGTGACGGGTTCGGACTGAGCCGAGCTAACCTTCGAAGGTCGCTCCTTGCGTCGGGCTCGCTGGGCCGCGTGATTCATCCCGACGAACGAGAAGGTCGTGGCGGGCCCGATGGTCGAGCCCGGACCGGGGTATGTCTGGCCCATCACCGAGGCGGTAGTGTTTCCAGAGGCGTACAGCCCGTCGATGACCGAACCGTTCTCGCGCAGGACGCGGGCATGTTCGTCGGTGACGAGCCCTCCCTTCGTGCCGAGGTCACCCGGGTACATCCGGATGGCCCAGAAAGGAGCGTTTTCGATGGGAGCCAGGTTTGGATTCGGCTGGACTCTGGGGTCGCTGTAGTAGCGGTCGTAGATGCCGTCGCCGCGGCGAAAATCCTCGTCGATGCCGTTGTGAGCGAAGCCGTTGAAGCGATCGACGGTCTCGGCCAGTTGGTCGGCATCCATGCCGCACTGGTCGGCCAGATCATCGAGGCTGGTGGCCTTGATGATATCGCCGCTCTCGACGTGTTTGCTGGGAGTGTATCCCGGCGGCATGTCCCCAAAGAGATATCGTTTGCGGTGATTATTATCGAGGATCAGCCAGCTCGGGACGGCGTTGCCGTGTTTCTCATCGTGCTCCAAGATTTTGCGCCCCAGGTCGACGTATGAAGTCGACTCGTTGGCGAATCGAACGCCGTCTTGGTCGACCAGAATGCAGCCGGGCATCGACCGCTCCCAGACCGAAAACTGAACGTCTCCCTCCAATTTGAACGAGGCGCCCCACCACGATTTGTCCATCATGGCGAGCTCGGCTCCGATGTCCGAGGCAATCTGGATGGCATCGCCTTCGTCGCCTGGGGCCACGGAGGTCCAGTCGTCGCCGACGGGCTGATGTTCGCGGCGAAACGAGTCGTTCTGGGCGAATCCGCCCGCCCCCAGCAGCACGCCGTGCTCGGCACGGATTCGCTGAGACGTGCCGTCTCGATCGACGACCGCTCCGACGACGCGGTCCTTGTCGACTATCAAGTCGACCAGTTCCGTCTTCAGCCAGACGGGCACGTCACGGTTGTCCTGGAGGATGTGCATCAGTTGAGCGACCAGCGAGCGGCCCATTCCCAGCGGGGAACGTCCGGTCAGTCGCCAGCCGATGGTCTTGAAGCCTACCTTCATCGCCCGTTTGAATCCGCGCCACGTCCGGCGAACCAGCGGAAGTAGCGCGGCATCGGAGGTCTGCATCGCCATCGGAGGCATCCCCGGCGGGGTGATGAGGGAGTCCTGCCAGGGCCCGAGTCGTTGGCCCCCTGCTTTTCCATCAGGAAATTGTCGGGAATCCAGGCCCCACCACCAGAATAGGCGGTGGTTCCGCCCCAACGGTTGAGTTTCTCGACGACCAGGGTGTCGAGCCCTTCCTCCACGGCGGTGACCGCTCCGGTCAGGCCGGCGGCCCCGGTTCCTACGACGAGTACGTCACATGAAGCATCCCATTCATCACTCGTGGTCGAGCCCTCCAGTCCCCTACGCCCACATGAATCGTTCCGTCCGCGTCGGTTCGACGGCACGGACATCTGTACCTCCGTGTGACGTATCGTAGAGGAGGTCGGGACGTTTGTTAACTTTCGTTATACTAGAGGGTTACAGTTTGGCCTGGACCTGCAAGATCGCTTCGGAGGCCCTCTCTCCGACGTTGATGGAACCGTCCGTACCAGTGTTGAAGACCGGGCGGTTTCGGTAGTGGAGGGTGAGCTTGAATCGGTGTCCGATCAGATACCAGTTCAGCCCGGCCTCGGCGGTGACAGACGGCTCATTCAGGGCCTCAAGCATTGCCGCATGGGTCGCGGCATACGGTTGCAGTCGGGTCGATCCCAGATCGAAGGGCAGGAGGTACCCGGCCTGGGCGTAGACGTGATGTCCCGTACCGATCATCGGATAGGCATTGCCGCCTCCGGCGAAGGAATTGCCGCCGCTTCCGACGTTCATGATACCGACGTTTCGAACGTAATCGGGGCCGAAGTCGTAGTAGCCGTACATGCCGTAGCCTGTGAATGCGCCGTTGCCGACCGGCAGGTCGACAAACAGGTCGCTGGCGAGGGTCAGGACATCGTGGGTCTCGAGGTTGCCATCTGAATCGAGGCGGCCGGTGGCCTCGGGCTGCCAGTGTACGCCGGCGCCGAGGTTGATGACGGGTTTGTTCCCCAGATACGTGCCCGTGTAATAGGGCAGGGTTCCCGACTCCTTCTCGGCAAAGGCCCAGGCGAGGTAGCTGGAGACGCTGTAGGTGTTGGCGTCGCTGCGGAAGGCGACGCCCCCGCCGGGTTGCGGGTTCGTCGACGGGGCAAAGGCGCGATTCAGCGACAGTCGGTAGTCGAGCTTCGAGACCTGACCGCGAGCGAAGATCCCCAGTTGTCTGGCGAACTGGTCACTCAGTTCGATGACCGGCCAGGTGAAAATCGGCGAGTCGAGGGCCAGAAATGAGGTCGTCGACGCCGACGACATCCGCGACGGGCCGTTGATGTAGTGAAGCCCCATCCCGAGCTTCAGAGCCTCTTCGACGGCTTCGTACTGAGCACAGGCTCCGTGGACGAAGACCTGGGGTTTTCTGGCTCCGTTGAAGGTCTGATTGTCGATCCCGATGTGGGTCATCAACTGCATCCGTTTGTACTCGCCGAGGGCCAGCATCCGGATGCGGCGCAACCCGATATCGGTCGTCACATCTTCCGGCTGTCCCTGGACCTGCGTACCGGGGTTGTTCTCCATGACCCGGCCCCAGATCTGGGACCAGAGGACGAGCCGGAAGAACCCGTCGTCACCGAAGTCGATGAGGATCTTATCCGGAGGATCCGCCTCCGGTGCGGACTCTTGTTTCTCCGGGGTGGACTCTTCTGCGGCATGGGTCACGGCAGGGGTCGAGATGGCGACCAGGGCGAACACCGATACGAACAACTGTTTTGACATCCTCGTCTCCGTTGCGGGGTTGAGTCAGTGGTCCGCGGTCGCGTCGCCTGCTCCGCGTGGCACGCGGATGTCTTCGACCATCTCCTGGACGTCCTCCGGGGGCTCCGACGTCGACAGCGAGACGATGAATGCGACGACGAAGTTCAGCGCCATGCCGACAGTCCCGATGCCTTCCGGGGAAATGCCGAACCACCAGCCGTCGGGCGTACCGCCGAGGAACTTGAAGTAGATGATGTAGGCGGCGGTGAAGGCGATTCCCGTGACCATTCCGGCAATCACCCCCTCTCGGTTTGCGCGTTTGGTGAAGATCCCCAGAAAGAGGGCGGGGAAGAAGCTCGATGCCGCCAGCCCGAAGGCGAAGGCGACGACCTGGGCGACAAAGCCCGGTGGATAGATGCCGAAGTAGCCTGCGATGACGATGGCGACCGCGGCGGCGATGCGCGCGGCGATCAGCTCGCCTTTTTCAGTGATACTTGGCCAGAAGGTCCGCTTGAGTAGGTCGTGGCTGATGGCCGAGGAGACGACCAACAGCAGTCCCGCGGCGGTCGAAAGTGCCGCGGCGAGGGCCCCGGCGGCGACTAAGGCGATCACCCAGGGTGGAAGATCCGCGATCTCGGGGTTCGCCAGGACCATGATGTCGCGGTCGACGTACAACTCGTTGCGCGAGGCGGTCGGCGCGTTGCTGATGAGCCGTTGGCCGTATTCCCCACGTCGGCCGACGAACTCGGGTTTGCCCTCGAAGGCCGTTCCCTTTCGGTACTGGATCTTGCCGTCGTTGTTTTTGTCGGCCCAGGCCAGCAACCCGGTCTTCTCCCAGTCTTTGAACCAACCGGGAACCGACTTTTTGCCTTCGACCTTTTCGTAATTGGCGCCGCTGACCGAGTGGATGAGGTTGGCCCGGGCGAACGCACCGATCGCGGGCGCTGCGGTGTAGAGGATCGCAATGAAGAAGAGGGCCCAGCCCGCCGAGATCCGGGCATCACGCACGTTCGGGACGGTAAAGAACCGGACGATGACGTGGGGCAACCCCGCGGTCCCGAACATCAGGGCCGCCGTGATCATGAAGACGTCGATCGTCGATTTGGACCCGTCGGTGTACGCCGAAAAACCGAGTTGCTCGTGGAGTCCGTTTAACTTGTCGAGCAGCGAGACCGACTCGCCGTTTGCGATCTGCGAGCCGATTTCGCCGCCGAGGTTCAGTCCGAAGCCGAGCTGGGGGATCGGCTGGTTGGTCAGCAGGATCGAGATGAAGATCGCCGGCACCATGAAGGCGAAAATCAGGATGCAGTACTGAGCCACCTGGGTGTAGGTGATGCCCTTCATGCCGCCCAGCACGGCGTAGAAGAAGACGATCGCCATGCCGATCATGACTCCGTATTCGATCTCGACTTCCAGGAATCGGCTAAAGACGACGCCGACGCCGCGCATCTGGCCGGCGACGTAGGTAAAGGAGACGAAGATCGCGCAGCAGACGGCCACGACCCGGGCCGTCTTGGAGTAGTAGCGGTCCCCTACGAAGTCCGGGACGGTGTATTTGCCGAACTTGCGCAGATAGGGCGCAAGCAACAGCGCCAACACGACGTAGCCGCCGGTCCAGCCCATCAGGTAGACTGACCCATCGTAGCCGATAAACGAGATGATCCCCGCCATCGAGATGAACGACGCGGCGCTCATCCAGTCGGCGGCGGTCGCCATTCCGTTTGCCACCGGGTGGACGCCGCCGCCGGCGACGTAGAAGTCGCTGGTCGAGCCGGCGCGCGACCAGATGGCGATGCCGATATAGACCCCGAAGCTGAGGCCCACCATGATGAAGGTCCAGGCTGTCTCATCCATCTCAAAAATCCCTTCCATGCGACGTGGTTATTGCTCGTCGACATCGAATCGACGGTCGAGGCGGTCCATCAGGTAGACGTACGCCACGATGAGAACGACGAAGACGTAGATGGAGCCCTGTTGAGCGAACCAGAACCCCAGGGGGAACTGGGTCCCGGGCAACTGGAATTGGTTCAGCCAGTCGGCGCCGATGATTCCGAAGCCGTAGCTGACCAGAAACCAGATACTCAGCAGGGCAACCAAAATGCGCTTGTTGGCCTCCCAATACTTGCGTCGTTGTTCCTGTTCTTCGCGGTTCATTGGCTCTCCTCATCGGCGTCCGCATCGATGTCGACGTCTTCGATCAGCTCTTCGACGATCTCGGGGTTCTTGAGCGTCGAGGTATCGCCGAGCTCGGAGAGCTCACCGGCGGCCATCTTCCGCAGGATGCGCCGCATGATCTTTCCGGAGCGGGTCTTGGGAAGCCCGGACACCAGGTTGATCGAGTCGGGGGTGGCGATCGGTCCGATCTGGTGGCGCACCTGCTGTTTGAGGCTGCCGACCAGCTCGTCGGTGGCGATGTCACTGGAGGACTGGATGACCACGAACCCACAGATCCCCTGACCCTTGATTTCGTGGGGTTGTGGGACCACCGCGGCCTCGGCGACGGATTCGTGCGCGACCAGGGCGCTCTCGATCTCGGCGGTGCCGATCCGGTGGCCCGATACGTTGATGACGTCGTCGACTCGACCGGTGATCCAGTAGTAGCCGTCTTCGTCCCGTCGACAGCCGTCGCCGGTGAAGTAGTAGCCGGGGTAGTCGCTGAAGTAGGTGTCGATGAACCGCCCGTGGTCCTGGAAGATCGTCCGGGCCTGGCCGGGCCAGCTCCCCTTGATGCACAGCCGGCCGGAGACGTCGTTGCCCTCGATCTCGTCGCCATCTCTGTCGACGAGCACCGGCTCGATGCCGAACATCGGTTTGGTAGCCGAACCGGGCTTCAGAGGGGTCGCACCCGGGAGGGGGCTGATCAGGATGCCGCCGGTCTCGGTCTGCCACCACGTATCGACGATGGGGCAGCGCCCCTCGCCGACTTTGTCGTGGTACCAGCGCCAGACCTCGGGATTGATCGGCTCGCCGACACTCCCGAGCAGACGAAGCGAACCGCGGGAGTACTCTTCGAGGGGTTCGTCCCCCTCCTTCATCAGTGCCCGCAGGGCCGTCGGCGAGGTGTAGAGAATGGTCGATTTCGTATCCTCGATGACCTGCCAGTACCGGGAGGCATCGGGATACAGTGGCGTCGACTCAAAGAGGACGGTCGTTACCCCGTTGGCGAGGGGTCCGTAGGTGATATAGCTGTGACCGGTGATCCACCCGATATCGGCCGCGCAGAAATAGACGTCGTCCTCGCGGGCGTCGAAGACGTGTTTGAACGTCGAGGTGGCGTACAAAAGATACCCGGCGGTGCTGTGGACGAGCCCCTTCGGCGGGCCGGTCGAGCCGGAGGTATAGAGGATGAAGAGGGGGTCCTCGCTGGACATCCATTCCGGCGGGCAGACGCTGCGGTGGCGGGCGACGGCCTCGTCGAGCCATTCGTCCCGCCCGGTCTCCATGTTCACCTCGGTGTCGGTGCGGCGGGCGACCAGCACGTCGTCGACCTGCTCGAGTCCCTGCAGGGCCTGGTCGGCGATGTCCTTGAGGGGAATCTCCTTCTCGCCGCGCAGCGACTCGTTGGCCGTGACCAGGAGTTCGGCGCCGGCATCCAGGATGCGGTCGCGCAACGCCTCGGCGCTGAAGCCGGCGAAGACGACCGAGTGGATCGCGCCGATCCGGGCGCAGGCGAGCATCGTGATCGGGAGGGCCGGCATCATCGGCAGATAGATACAGACCCGGTCGCCCTTTTCGACCCCCTTCTCGCGGAGGGTATTGGCCGTTCGCCCCACGCGTTCCTTCAATTCTCGGAAGGTGATCGTCTCGTATTCTCCTGGCTCATTCTTGGCCCAGATGAAGGCCGCTTTCTCCGGGGTTTCGTCGGCGTGGCGGTCGACGCAGTTGACCGACACATTCATCTTGCCGCCTTCGAACCAGCTGAATTCGCCGGGCCCGCCCGTCTCGAGTACCGAGTCGGGCTGGCGATACCAGTGGAGGGCCGAGGCCTGGTCGCCCCAGAATGCCTCCGGGTCCGAGATGCTCCGTTCATAAAGTCGCTCGTATTCCTCCATCGACTGGATCCGAGCTCTCGACGAGAAGTCGGGTTTCGGGGCGTAGGGTTCCTCTTCGGACATGGATGCCTCCTCGGTTCGAAAATCGGGTCAACGGCCGTGAAGCCTCGTCTCCGCCCCATGTTGTGTAGCAACCACTGTGCCGGGGATGAGGTCGTCCCGGTCTCGACGGGATAATGAAGGCGTTTCTCGGAGGAGGATCGCCCGATCCACCCTCTGAAATGCCGCCAATGCCATCAGACGGCCGAGGCCGGTCGTTGTTACGGTGCGTAACGCCGTGTGTTTCGTGCTGTAACCCGAAGCCCCGTCGGGCAGCGCCCTCTTTCTGCCGGTGGTGATCGAGGCGTCGGCGCGATACACTCCCCCCATGAAGTCGGACCGCTACAAGGATTCAGGGATTGTATTGCTCCTGGCGTTCGGGATGGTGCTCTTGACCCCGCTCAAGAGCCTATGGGTGACGCCGCAGGGGGCATGGTGGTCGCCCTTTGTCATGTGGGGAGTGCTTGTCGCCGCCGGAGCCTGGCTGGCCCGGGAGGGACGCCGTGGATAACCCTCTGTTGTGGCCGCTGGGATTGACCGCGGCGTATCTCGGCGCGTTGGCGCTCCTCTCGGAGATCGTCGAGCGGACACCCCGGCTTCGAGAGTGGGCCGACCACCCACTGGTCTATGCACTGGCACTCGGAGTGTACGCGACCGCGTGGACGCTCTTTGGAAGCGTCGGGTTTGCCGACCAATTTGGCTTCGGGTTTCTGGCGATCAGCGTGGGTGTCGCGTTGAGTTGCTTGGCCATTCCGGTCCTCTGGGAGCCGCTCTCCACAGTGGTACGGCGGCACGGTTTTAGCAGTGTGGCCGATCTTTTGTCGTTTCGGTTTCAGTCGCAGCGGGTCGGGACGGTGGTCACCTGCTTTCTGGTCTTTGGCCTGATGCCCTACATCTCTCTGCAGGTGCGGGCGATTCTCGAGGCCGCGACGTTCATCAATGGCGGCACGGCACCTGCCTGGCTCGGCCCCGCCTACGCCTGCGTGATGGGAGGCTTCGTCGTCGGGCTGGGAGTCCGTTACGTCGATCCCAGGGAGCATCGGCCCGGATTGGTCGCCACTCTGGCTGCGGAGTCTACGTTCAAGCTCTTCGCGCTGTTGGCTGTCGGTTTGGCCGTGCTCTGGAGCGTCTTTGGCGGGGTCTCCGGGTTGCAGGAACATCTCGCCGTGCGTCCCGAGGCGGTCGAACGGATGTACGACGGTGTGACTTCGGGCCCTTGGGCTGCGTTGCTAGTCGCGTCTTTTTTTGCCGCCTTCCTGCTGCCTCGGCAGTTCCACGTCGCCTACGTGGAGCAACCCGACCAGGGAGCGATGCGGCATGTGATTTGGCTGTTGCCCCTCTTCCTCCTCCTGCTCAACCTACCGCTCCCCATACTTTACTGGGCCGGCCGAGATGTAGCCCCGAATGTGATCCCGGACCTCTGGGTGTTGGCGACCGCTCCGTCGTCCCCCCTCGTATTGGTCGGGTTTCTGGGAGCGGTGAGTGCCGCCACGGCGATGTTGCTGATGTCGACCATCGCCTTGAGCGGCATGGTAATGAACCATCTCGTACTCCCCCTTCGGAAAACCGAAGAATTCGAGCCCGAGCGGCTCATCGCGTTTCGGCGGTTCGTCGTCGGATGTCTGGTCTTCGCCGGGTTCGCACTTCACTGGATCTTGCCGCGGGCCGGCTCGCTGGTCGACCTGGGACTCGTCAGCTTTGTGGCCGTCCTCCAGCTTGCCCCCGGCGTGCTCGCCGTCCTGTGGTGGAGACGAGCAAACGCGCGCGGCATGCTGCTTGGACTTGCCGGGGGCGCGGGGGTCTGGTTGGTCATCGTCGCTGTGCCCCTTTTGAATCTGGGGGATACGTCACTTGTCCCGGCGTATCTGGGATTCGACCAGGCGGATCCTCGCGGAGCGTCGCTCTGGATCAGCATCGGCGTCAATGCGTTGTTGTTCGCCGTCGGCTCTCTCTTCGGGACAATGCGCGATGAGGAGGCCGCGGCGGCTCAGGCATGTCTTGCCTCGGGACGTCCGACTCGGAGCGGTGCGGCTCACTCGGTGTCGGCGGTCCAACGACGACTCGACGATGTTCTGGGAGCGTCCTCGGCCCGCGAAGAGGTCGACCGGGCGCTCGATGAGCTGGGAATGTCGCGTGACGAAGACCGGCCGATGGCGTTGCGTCGACTTGCCGAGCGACTAGAGCGAAATCTCTCGGAGCTCGTCGGTCCGATGCAGGCTCGACAGGCACTTGCGGAGGTGAATTCGCGCCCGACCGGGCCGGACCTGACCTCGGAACTCGCGTTTCTCGACTCGCTGCGTGACGAGGAACTCCCCGAGGGCGGCCTCGAACGGTCGACCGAACGTGTGCGCCGGTTTCTCTCCGATGTGCTCGAAGAGATGCCCATCGGTGTTTGTACGCTCGACTCGAACGCCGAGGTCATCGTCTGGAATCAGTCCATGACCGACATCTCCGGGATCGAGGCATCCGCCGCGGTCGGGGGTGATTTGGGGAACCTCCCGGGTCCGTGGAGCGAATTTTTGGCCGACTTGGTGGCCAAGGATCCGAACAAGGCGGGTGAAGCCGAGGAGCAGTTCGTCGATGAATCCTGGGTTGTCGGACGAGCGACTCACGGGGACCAACGCGTCACGGTGACCCTTCAGGACCGCAGTGCCGAACAGCGCCTCCAGATGCAGGTGCTCCATCAGGACCGCCTCGCCTCCGTCGGACGGCTGGCTGCGGGGATTGCCCACGAGATCGGGAATCCGCTGTCGGGGCTGACCATGGTGGCCGAAAACCTCGCCGATGAGCCCAACGCGGAAGATGCCGCCGAACGCATCGATCGGATCCTCGCCGAAGCAGACCGGATTCGCACGACGATCCAGTCGATGCTCTCGTACGCACGGCGGGATCCTCAGGACCGCGAGCATCGTCGATTCTCCCTCGAGGAGTCGGTCCGAGAGGCGCGCGGGCTCGTCGACCTCGGGAAGAAGCCGGACAAGGAGATCGACTTCTCAGTCGATGTGCCCGACGAGATCGAGGTCGTCGGCGACCCGAGGGCTTTCTCTCAGCTCTTGGTCAACCTGCTGGACAATGCCATCGATGCCTCGCCACCCGGCGGTACGATCGAAGCGTTCGCCCGTTGGGACCAGAGCCGCCAGGAAGTCGACTTGGTCATCAGCGACGAGGGGGATGGGGTGAGCGGCGATGTCGATGAGCTGTTCGATCCCTTCTACACGACCAAGCCGGTAGGGAAGGGGACGGGGCTCGGGCTCAACGTCGCCTACTGGATCGCCGACGACCACGGCGCTCGAATCGACTACGAGCGTCACGACGGTCGAACCTGGTTTCTCGTGCGCGGATTGGAGGGGGCGGGCTCATGACTGTCGAGGAATGCCGAGCCGTTTACGACGCTTCCAGAGGGTCTTTCGCGAGATGCCGAGCCGCTCGGCGATCTCGGTTTCGGTCATTTCGTCTTCGTGCTGGGTGACGAATCGGACGAAGTAATCCTCCAGCGATTCGCCGTCCTTTGCCTCTTGTGAAGAGTCCGCGTCGGCCTCGTCGAGTCCCATCATCTCTTCGGTTATGGGGCCCTCTTCGTGGAGGATGACGCCGCGCTCGACGGCGTTTTGCAGCTCTCGTACGTTTCCCGGCCATGGGTGGGCCTGCATCGTCTCGAGCGCCTCATCGTCGAACCGAAGCTCGCTCTTGCCCAGTTCACGGGCGGAACGTTCCAGCGCGGCTTTGGCCAGCTCGAGAATATCGTCGCCTCGCTCCGACAGCGGGGGGAGTTCGAGCTCGAATACCTTCAGGCGAAAGTAGAAGTCCTCGCGGAATGCACCGGAGTCGATCATCGATTCCAGGTCCTGATGGGTCGCTGCGAGGAGCCGCACGTCGACGCTCCGGGCCGTCGAGGCCCCCACGGGCCGGACCTCTCTTTCCTGGAGGACGCGCAAAAGCTGGGCCTGAGCGGGCGGCGGGAGTTCCCCAATTTCGTCCAGAAAGAGGGTGCCTCCCGAGGCAGACTCCACCAGACCGGTGCGGGCCGAGTGAGCGCCGGTAAAGGCGCCGCGTTGGTGGCCGAAGAGCTCCGATTCGATCAGGTTTTCCGGGATCGATGAACAGTTGACGGGGACGAACGGCTCATCGGATCGGTCACTGAGCGCATGGATCCGTCGAGCCACGCGTTCTTTGCCCGTGCCGGTCTCCCCCAGGATGAGGACAGTGGCGTCGGTTGGAGCCACCTTCTCGATGTGTCGAAACACCTCCTGCATAGCATCCGAGTCGCCGATCATCGCATCCGACGGCCGGTTGGCCTCGGCTTCCCGTTTGAGCACCTCGTTTTCGACTTCCAGACGTCGGTTCTTGAGGACACGCTCGATGATCAGAAGTAACTCATCGGTGTCGATCGGTTTGGACAGGTAGTCGACCGCACCCTCTTTCATGGCATCGACTGCGCTCTGCACCGTTCCAAAGGCGGTCATGACGATGATGGGGACATCGTCGACCTCCTCCAGAAGGGTATCTCCGCTGGGGCCGGGCAATCGCAGGTCGACAAGGATCAGGTCGAATCCCTGCGGCTCGAGGGCTCGTGCCGCGGGAATGTCCTCGGCCACTTCCACGTCGTGGTCTTCACGAGCCAAGACGCGTTTGAGTTCGGTGCGCAGGGTCTGTTCGTCGTCGATGACGAGTATGCGAGCCATCGTTCTCCTCGGTCCAAGTCGGACTCGTTTCACATGGTTATCAAACGTTGAAGGGCGGAACGCAATGGTCTGAGCCTATATCGAATGCCCTAACGGGACTGATCGTGGATAATGCCTCAACTCCTGTAGAAAAATCCGCAGTCTCAACCGGGAGGGCACTGGTGGTCCGGAGGGCAAGTCTGCTGGAATGAAATCTGCACCAACGCCATACGGGGAAGTCCTCTTGTTTCACGTCTTTTGATCCAACGGAGTCACTCCATGTCTCATCGGCGAGTTCTGACGCTCATCATCGCAAGTATCGCTGCACTGGCGCTCACGGCCTGCGATAGCTCGAAGTCCTCCGAGAAATCCGCGGAACACGACCACGCCCACCAAGGACAGGAACATCACTCTCATGATGGGGAGGGGCATGACCATGCCCACGAGGGGGAAGAGCATCACCACGGTGAGGAGGCCGACGAATCGGCCGAGGAGACCGCATCGGTGACTGTCCCCAAAGAGGGCAAGGAGTTCGACCCGGCTGTCTCTGTCGACAAGTTGCCCGAGGGTGCATGGGCATGCGACATGGGCGGGACGAGCCACTATGCCGCGATGCAGAAAGGCGACGGCCGTTGCCCTGTCTGCAACATGATGCTGTCGAAGGTCGAGTGATTTGATGACAGGGGGGCGCATCTGTGAGACCAATGGGTTGTCGTATGACCCACATGCAGGTGCGTTATGGCGGAAGACATCGAACCGAAGGATGAGTTCAACGAAGCCTTGCTTCGACAGGTTCATCCCGAAGACTGGCAGAACCCGACGCCCGATGGCCCTTACAATCTCGTGGTGGTCGGGGCCGGCACCGGGGGATTGGTGACTGCGGCGGCTGCGGCAGGCCTGGGCGCCGAAGTCGCGCTCATCGAACGCGGCCTGATGGGTGGCGACTGCCTGAATGTCGGGTGCGTTCCTTCGAAGGCGCTTCTGGCTTCCGCCCGGCGGATCCGTCAGGTCCAGGAGGCCGACGAATTCGGCGTCCGCATCGATGGCGAGGTCTCGGTGGATTTTCCGGCCATCATGCGTCGCATGCGACGGATCCGCTCCGGGATCGCTCACCACGATTCCGCCGAGAGGTTCGCCGAGGAACTCGGCGTCGACGTCTACCTGGGCGACGCGACATTTACAGCGCCCAACACCGTGGAAGTCGGAGCCCAACAGCTCGACTTTTCAAAGGCGTGCATCGCAACGGGAGCGTCGCCACGGGTGCCACTGATTCCCGGCCTGGACGACGTCCCGTATCTGACCAACGAGACGCTCTTCAATCTGACCGAGCAGCCCGAACACCTCGCCATCATCGGCGCAGGCGCCATCGGCATCGAGATGGCACAGGCGTTCGCGCGATTCGGGAGCCGGGTGACTGTCCTTGAGATGGCCGATGGCATCCTCGGTTCAGAGGACACAGAGGCCGCGGAGGTCGTACATGAAGCCCTCGTCGACGACGGGGTGGCGACGCGTCTCGGGGTGAAGATTAAACGGGTCGACAACGAATCCGACGGGGGTATTGCGATTGCCGTCGAAGATGGTGAGGCCATCGCGTGCGACGCGCTGTTGTTGGCCGCCGGGCGGACCCCGCACGTCGAGGACATCGGATTGAATGTGGCCGGTGTCGATGCCGACCCCAAGACCGGCATCGTCGTAAATGACCGCCTTCAGACGACTAACCCGAACATTTTTGCCGTCGGCGATGTGGCGACGACCAGTCGCTTTACCCACGCGGCCGACGCGATGGCTCGAATCGCCGTGCGCAATGCGTTGTTCATGGGGCGCGCGACCTTCGATGAGACGACGGTCCCGCGCTGCATCTATACGGACCCGGAACTCGCCCAGGTGGGGGCGACGGCGGGCGACCTCGACGAACGTGGCATCGCTTTCAACACGTTTCGTACACCGTTCAGTGAAAATGACCGCTCCATCGTCGAGGGTGAAGATGCCGGGTTTGTGGCCGTGCATGTGAGAGACGGCGGCGACGTGATTCTCGGGGCCACCCTGGTCGGCCACGGCGCTGGCGACCTGGTTCCGCAACTGACTCACGCCCTCGAACGGAATATCGGCCTCAGCGAACTTGCCGACGTCATCCACCCGTACCCGACGCGTTCCTCGGCGATTCGCACGGCAGCCGACTCCTACAACCGCACGCGGCTGACGCCGTTTGTCGAACGGCTCTTCGACGGATGGTTGTCGCTGCGGCGCTAACCGAGCCACTCTCGGGCGTGTTCCACCAGTCCCTCGACGGTCGGTTCCTCGATGCGTCGGCTCGCGGCGATGGCGTAGAACGTCTCATCGACGCCGTCGGCCTCACCGATTTTCTCGATGTCATATTGGTCGGCCATCGCGGATTCGAGCACCACGGGTGCTGGAAACGCTCCGATGCCGATGTCTCCGAAGACCTTCATCTGGGCGGCGTCCTGGCACTGCGCCACGATGTGAGGGTGGAGGTCGTGGCGAGTAAACCAGGCATCGAGGTTTTGACGGATCGCCGCGTCAGATGTCGGGAGCAGCAGGTCGGCATCGTCCAATGACTCGGGGAATCCGTCGGCCAGAGATCGTGCGTGGTCGCGTGACGCGTAGAAGCCGATGGCCGACTGCCCCAGCAAGTGTGCGACAGCCCGGTTGCTCTGCTCGACGGGTAGCGGTCGATCGGTCAGGACGACATCCAACTGGTGGATCGCCAGGTCGTCCAGCAGGGTGTCCAGGGGGCCCTCGTGGAAACCGAGCTGCAGTTCGTCGTGCAGAATCGGCGTGACGAGCTCGCGCACCATCAGCTTCGGGATCGACTCGGAGACGCCCACGTGCAGTCGGTTCGGTTGGCCTGCCTCGTGGCCCTCGGCATACTCCAGCAGCTCATGGCCGATCGAGAAGACTTCGTCGGCGTACCGGTGGACGACGCGTCCGAAGTCGTTGAGCACCAGGCGCCGCCCGGTGCGGTCGAAGAGGTCGTGACCGAGTCGCTCCTCGAGTTGGCCGATCTGCTTGCTGATCGTCGAGGGCGCCAGGTGGAGTTCGTCACTGGCTGCCGCGACGGTCCCCTCCCGAGCCACGGTCCAGAAGTAGTAGAGGTGATGATAGTTGAGCCACTCCATGGTTCGCCCAGACTTTATTCGACTGAATCGAAGCGATACCTTCTTATTTTCTATTAGTCGAATAAAGGTATGGTGTCTAATGTGCCGGCTGACGCGAGGGGGTGCTGGCATCCGGCCCGATGTTGCGAACCTTTGAGGCAGGTCGGGCGTCTACTGACTGGGAGCTGTGTGCATCGGTTCTGATTGGAGGTGACATATGGCACAGGCAAATTCGACAACCACGGGCGAGAAGACTCTGTTCGGGAAACTGATCGACGAACTCGGCCCGGCGGGACTTGGAGGGCTGGGATTGGTCGTCAGTTCTGCGCTGGCGTTCATCTGGGCCAACACGCCGTACTCCGGGATCTATCATGATCTGTTCGCCACGCCTGTAGGCTTCGGAATCGGCACCTTTTCGCTGGAGAAGCCGCTGGTCCTCTGGATCAACGATGGCCTGATGGCGATCTTCTTCCTTCTGATCGGCCTGGAGATTAAAAGAGAGCTGATCGACGGAACGCTCTCGACGTTCCGCAAGGCGGCGCTGCCGCTCTTCGCCGCGATCGGGGGCATCGCCGTGCCGGCGCTTTTCTATCTGGCCTTCACCGCCGGCACGCCCGGTGCGCAGGGGTGGGCGATTCCGGCAGCCACCGATATCGCCTTCGCGCTCGGTATCATGGCGCTTTTGGGAGACCGCGTGCCCGTGTCGCTGAAGGTGTTTTTGACCGCCGTCGCCGTGGTCGATGACATGGGGGCCGTGCTGATCATCGCGATCTTCTACACCAGCGAAGTCTCGGTCTTCGCTCTGGTGGTTGGCGCGGCGATCTTTGCGGCGCTGGTCGTGGCCAATCGACTCCAGATGCGCCACCCGATCCTCTATATCGTCCTCGGCGTGGGTCTCTGGTTTGCCGTGCTCAAATCCGGCGTTCATGCCACCGTCGCCGGGGTGCTCATGGCCCTGACGATTCCGGCGAGGGGAGAGTTGAGCGGCGGGCAGTTTCTGGAGAGAGCCCGGAACTACATCGAGCGCGGAGACCGCGAGGACGACGATGCCATTGCTCCCTCGACTGCCGTTCACCATGTGCGCGGCCTCTGCAACGATACCGAGCCACTTTTGGTGCGCATGGAACACGCCCTGCAGCCCTGGGTCCTCTTCTTCGTGATGCCGGTGTTTGCCTTCGCCAATGCCGGTGTCACCCTGGGTGACGCGGGGCTCTCTACACTGGGAGATCCCATTGCCCTGGGCATTCTGGCGGGATTGGTGTTGGGGAAACCGCTCGGCGTGACCGCGATGGCCTGGTTGAGCGTCCAACTCGATTTCGCCGACCGACCCGAGGGTGTCACCTGGGCGATGCTCCACGGCACCGGCTGGCTGGCCGGCATCGGATTTACGATGTCGCTCTTTATCTCGAATCTTGCGTTTACCGACCCGGCGATGCTGACGACGGCGAAGTTCGGTCTGCTGATTGCGTCCGGAATTGCCGGCGTGGTTGGAGCGTCCTTGTTGCTGATGAATACGTCTGAAACCGACACTGCGAACTGAATCGACTTATGGCTAACGAAAAGAAACTCGAGAAGAGCCTGACGCTCTTCGATGTCTTCGCCATCTGCACCGGGGCGATGTTCAGCTCAGGGTTCTTCCTGTTGCCCGGACTCGCGGCGGCCCAAACCGGACCGTCCGTGATCCTCGCGTATCTGATCGCGGGGATCTTCATCATCCCCGCCATGTTGGCAAAGGCGGAGCTGTCGACCGCGATGCCCAAGGCCGGTGGCACCTACTTCTTTATGGACCGGAGCATGGGCCCGCTGGCCGGAACCATCGGGGGCATCGGGACCTGGGTGGCGCTGATCCTCAAGAGTGCGTTCGCCCTGATCGGGATGGGGGCGTATCTGGCGCTCGTCGTCGAACTCCCCATCAAGCCATTGGCCGTGGCGCTGACCGTCGCGTTCGCCGCCTTGAATATCGTGGGGGCGAAGGAGTCGAGTCAGTTGCAGCGGTATCTGGTCGTCACATTATTGGGCGTGCTGGCCTACGTTGTTGCGATGGGCCTGGGAGGGGTCTTTGGCGTGCAGAGTTGGACGGCGACCGTCCAGGAATTCGACCCGTTCTTCACCGATGGGTTTGGAGGGTTGATGGCGACGGTCGGGTTCGTCTTTGTCTCGTACGCCGGCCTCACGAAGGTCGCCAGCGTCGCCGAAGAGGTCCAGAACCCCGACCGAAATATCCCCTTGGGCATGGCCCTGTCGCTGTTGGTGGCGACGACGGTGTATTGTCTGGGCGTCTTCGTGATGGTCAGTCTCCTCGACCCCGTTGAACTCCGAGAGGACCTGACGCCGGTGGCGACAGTCGTCTCCGAGCTTCCCGTCTTGCTCCCCACGAGCGTCGTGTTGGTCATGGTGTCTGTCGCGGCCGTGGCGGCCTTCGCGTCGACTGGAAACGCAGGCATCATGTCGGCGTCCAGATATCCTCTGGCCATGGCTCGCGATCGCCTCGTCCCGGACCTCTTTGCCAAGGTCGGTCGGACGGGCACGCCGGTCTGGAGCATCATCGCGACGGCGGGCCTTATGATCCTGGCTATCGTGGGGCTGGACATCGACGCGGTCGTCAAGCTGGCGAGCGCCTTCCAGTTGCTGATCTTCGGATTGCTGAATCTGGCCGTGATCGTGATGCGAGAGTCCGAGATCGACTTCTATCGGCCCGGGTTCCGCATGCCGCTCTATCCCTGGCTTCCTGTCGTCGGACTGGTCATTCCTCTCTATCTGGTCGCCCAAATGGGGACGAAACCGCTCGTTCTATCCTCGTTGCTGGTCTTGGCATCGGCGGGGTGGTTCTCGGTATACGCGCTTCCGCGTGTGCGTCGAACGGGAGCCGTGTTTCACCTGTTTCGGCGTCTGGGGCGCAAACGCCACAGAGGGTTGGATCACGAGCTGCGCCAAATCGTCAGCGAGCGCGGTCCGGAGAGCCGAGAGACCTACCAGACACTGATCCAGGACGCCGACTTCGTGAAGGCCGACGGTGTCTCTGACTTCGCCGGCGCTCTCGATTCGGGAGCGGGGATCCTCTCGGAGGACATGGAGATTGGAGCCGATGAACTCTCGCGGCTGCTGACCGACGAGGTGGACCACGGCTTGATGCCTGTCGCCAACGGCGTGGCGATTCTGCACCATCGGCTCGCGGCCCTGGAACGGGATCGTCTGCTGATTCTCAGACTCCCCGTTGCCGTGCGTGTCGAGTTTGACGAGCAGACCGCCCAGATTCTGAACCATGGACCTGTCGATACGGTCATCTTTCTGCTGAGCCCCGAGGGGAACACGAGTCGTCACCTTCGGTTTTTGGCTACGCTTGCCGGCCAGATCGAGTCGGCCGGGTTTCGCGCGTCGCTGGAAGTCGACAACTCGGAGTCGGCGTGGCGTCAGCTCTTGATCCCCGAGCGCTCCGAGCAAGAGGAGTAGGGCCGACGGGTTTCAGTCGGCGTCTCCCGCGAACTTCAAGCGCATCTCTGCGGTCCAGCAGTAGGCGGTCGGCACGACGAAGAGGGTGATCAGTGCGATGGCCATACCCCCGACGATCGGCAGCGCCATCGGGATCATCACGCCCGATCCCGTGCCGTAGCTGGTCAGCACGGGAAGTAGGGCGAGGATGGTCGTTGCGGTCGTCATCAGACAGGGACGTACGCGGCGAAGCCCGGCTTCGACCACGCGCTTGCGGATCTCTTCGACATTCTCGGTCGGGGCGGCTTCGAACCTCTGGTCCAGATATGTCGCCACGACGATGCCGTCCTGCGCAGAGATGCCCAGCAGGGCCAGGAACCCGACCCAGACCGCGACGCTCAGCGAGTAGGATTTCATCTGGAAGATGTCCCGCAGGTTCTCTCCGAAAAGGGACAGGTCGAGGAACCAACCCTGACCGGCGGCCCACAACAGCAGGAACCCTCCGCTGAAGGCCACGGTCACGCCCATGAAGACGTAGATCGCCGTCGAGACGCGGCGAAACCGCAGGTAGACGAACAGGAACATCACACACAGCACCAGCGGGATGAGCAGTTGGAGGCGTTGTTCGGCTCGCTTGGCCTGCTCGTATCGGCCGGTGAAGTCAAAGCTCATACCCTCGGCCATCTTCAGATTACCGGCGTCGATCGCCTCGTTGAGCCGACTGCGCACGGCGTCGACGGTCTCGATCTGGCCGGCCTCTTCGGCGGGGGCGAACATCACGTAGGTGACCAGGTAGCCGTCTTCGCTTCGGATCCCTTCGGGTCCGCGTTCAAAGTGCACGTCGGCGACGGTCTCGAGTTGGATGTGTTCTCCGTCGGAGGTCGGCACCAGAATGTCGCGGATCGCCTCGGGATCGTCGCGCATCTCGCGCGGATAGCGCACCCGCAGGTTGTAGCGCTCTCGTCCCTCCACCGTCCGGGTCACGATCTGACCGCCGATGGCGGTCTGCACGACCGACTGGAAGTCGGCCATGGTGACGCCCCAGCGCGACAGTGCTTCCCGTCTGGGGACGATCTCCAGATAGGGTTTTCCGACAGGGCGATTCGCATTGACCGTCGCCGGATTGACCATCGGATGCTCTCGGAGGATCGACTCGATTTCGACGGCGGTCTCGCCCATCGTCTCCAGGCCGGCGCCGCGCAGCCGCACGGCGACGGGCGCGCGAATGCCGCTCTGCAGCATTAGAAGTCGCGTCTCGATCGGTTGGAGCTGGGAGGCCGACGTCAACCCGGGGATCTCGTCGGTCGCCTCGACCATCTCTTGCCAGATATCCTCGGGGCGTTCGATGTGATCGCGCCAGTTTCGGTACGGGAGTCCATCGGGGTCGCGGATCAGCTCACCCGAATCGTCGCGCTTGTAGTCGCCGTGTTCGTCGACGGCGAATCGAAGCCTGCGTCCCTGATCATCCTCCTTGTACTCCGGTTTGTAGTGGACGACCGTCTCGAGCATCCCGATGGGCGCCGGGTCCAGAGGGGTGTCGGCGCGGCCGATCTTTCCGATCGATTCCTCGACCTCGGGGATCTGCTCGAAAAGGATGTCGGCCTGTTTGACCATATCGAGCGACTCGCCCAGCGACCCGTGGGGCATCGTCACTGGCATGTACAGAAACGACCCCTCGTCGAGTTTGGGCATAAACTGACGCTCCAGGCCCGGGAAGGTCTCCTGAAGCGATTGGCCGGCCGATGATTGAAGGATCGAATTTGGCAGAAAGGAGAAGGCCGCGCCGAAGCCGAGCCAGACCGACAGGCCGGTCGCAACCAGTGCCATCGGGAGCAGTGCGAAGATGGCCTTGTTGCGGAGGATCGTCCGCAGGATCGGCTCGTAGCCGAGCCGGAAGAGCCAGAAGCTGCCCAGCACGCTGGCCAGGATGAGCGCGACAAAACCGAAGTTGATCCAGAACCCGGCCGCCGGGCCGAGTGGCATCCACGACTGCGTAAGGAGGCCGGCTACGGCCAGGATCGTCACGATTCCGATGACGACGTGCGCGACGGGTTCGAGCTCGTACTCTCCCCACCATGCGTCCGCCAGCCGGGCCGCGCCGAAGAGAATCACAAGGGCACCGACCCACCAGGCGACCCAGATGGCCGCGGCGATGCCCAGCGGAATCGTCGCCGCCTCCAGACCGCGTCGGACTCGATCCTCTTCGATCTCCAGCCCCATCATCAGATAAGCCAGTGGAGGGATGGCGCCGAAGGAGACGACGAGACTCGCCGCTAGAGCGTAGGTCATGGTGTAGGCCAGCGGCCCGAACATCCGCCCCTCTTGCCCGCCGAGCAAAAAGATCGGCAGGATGCTGATAATCGTCACCGTAATGGCCGTCAGGATCGCGGGTGCGACCTCGGCGGCGCCGTCACGCACGGCCAGAGCGGCGCTTTTCTCGTCGTCGCGTTCCTCCAGATGCTGGACGATGTTCTCGGTGATGATGATCCCCAGGTCGACCATCGTTCCGATGGCGATGGCGATCCCGGCCAGCGCGACCACATTGGCGGTGACGCCGCTGTATTTCATGCCGACAAACGCCATGAGGACGGCCATCGGCAGGAGGATCGAGATCAAGACCGAAGACCGCAGGTGCAGCATCATCAACAGGACGACCAAGACGACGACCAGAGCCTGCTGATACAGCGTCGTACTCAGCGTGCCGACCGTGCGGTCGATGAGATCGGTGCGGTCGTAGAACGGGACGATCTCGAGTTGGGAGGTCGTGCCGTCCTCCAGTTTCTTGGAGGGCAGGGAGGGTTCGATCTTTTCGATCTCCTTCTTGACGCTCTCGATGACCTCCCGAGGGTTGGCGCCCTCACGGGCGACGACGATGCCGCCCGCCGACTCCACTCCGCCACGGGTCAGCGCACCCCGGCGCGGGGCGGGACCCTCGGTGACCTGCCCGATGTCTTTGACCCGGATGGGGGTGCCGTCGACGCGTTTGATGACGGTCTGGGCGATCTCTTCTTTCTTCTCGACGAAGCCAATGCCGCGCACCAGATATTCGACCCCTGTGATCTCGACGGTCCCGGAGCCGACCTCCTTGGTCGACTTGCGCACCGCGCGTTCGACCTCACCCAGGGTGACATCCCGGGCCCGAAGCAGGTTCGGATCGACTTCGACCTGGTACTCGCGCACAAAACCACCGACCGACGCCACCTCGGCCACGCCGTCGGCGGCCGCCAGTGCGTACCGAACGTAGTAATCCTGGACGGTGCGTTTCTCCTGTAGCCCCCAGCCGCCGGTCGGATTGCCCTCGGAATCTCGACCCTCGAGGGTGTACCAGTAGATCTGACCCAGGGGCGTGGCGTCGGGGCCCAGCGACGGGGTCACCCCCTCCGGCAGCGTCCCCTGGGGCAGGCTGGCCAGGCGCTCGGCGATGCGCGAGCGGGTCCAGTAGAAACCGGCGTCCTCCTTGAAGACCAGGTAGATAATCGAGAACCCTGGCATGCTCCGGCTTCGGATCTCCTTGATCTTGGGGATGCCCTGCAACGCCGTCGACAATGGGTAGGTGACCTGGTCTTCGACATCCTGGGGAGAGCCGCCCGGAAATTTCGTGAAGACGATCTGCTGGTTCTCGCCGATGTTCGGGATCGCATCGACGTTCACGGGGTCACGATCGACGGGCAGATCGACCTGGAACGGCGAGACGTACAATCCCCACCCGATGGCCAGGGCGAAGAAGGCGAAGGCCAGGACCTTGTACTTCAGCGGGAACGCCATCAGCCGTCGATACAGGCTCAACGAGGCGTTCTCGTCAGTGGTGCTCATGGCCTTCCTCCATCTGTCCCCGTTGCTTCAAATTCATGCCGCACACTGGGCATTCCCCTTCGCCTTCGGTCGGCTGGGCCCAGTGGACGTCGCCCATCGGGCAGTACCAGGCCCCCTCCGGGATTCGGTCGGGCGAGACGGGGGGCTCGAACTTCTCGCCTCCCTCGGGCACGTCGACCGGCTCCAGGACCTGCTGAGACGGAGGAAGGCCGGTCATCATCGAGGCCTTGCCCCGGATCTGAAGTTCGGCGTCGAGTTGGAACGCCCCGCGGACGGCGACCTCGTCACCCTCCGACAGTCCTTGTCGGATGACGTAGCGGTCGCCCGCTTTCGGTCCCAGTTCCACTTCGATGGGCACGAAGGATGGCGGGTCCATCGAGCGGTCGTACTGATAGACGACCGACCTGGGGCCGGTCCAAAGGACGGCAGTCTCGGGAACCGACAGGGGGTCGGGATCGCCCTGGATGACGGCCTTGATGTTGCCGCGCACGTCGGTCCCCGGCGGGAGGGTGCCATCGGCATTCGAGGCGACGACCCGGGCGTCGGCCGTCCCATTGGCGGGATCGACGGTGGGGTCGATAAAGTCGATGCGCCCCTCGATTTCGACGTCGGGTCGGCTCGGCACCGTGATGGTGACCGGCGTTCCCTCCTCGACGAATTTCAGGTCCCGCTCGTAGAGTTCGAGTTGCACCCAGACCGTATCCAGGCCGTGTAGCGAGGCGATCGAATCGCCGACGTCGACCCATTCCCCCTCCAGGGCATGACGCATCTTCACGGTTCCGGAGGTGCTGGCGTACACGTTGACGACATCGCGGGCCTCGCCGGACTCGATGATTGATTCGATTTGACGGGGCTGCATGCCGAGGACCCTCAGCCGGGCCTTTGCCGCCTCGACGGCAGCCTGAGCCGAGCGCTGCCTCGCCGTTGACTCGTCTTTCGATTCGATCCGATCTGCGGTCCGACGCGCCTGGAGCAACTCCTTTTGCACCGACTCGAGCTTCGGACTGTACAACCTGGCGATCCGTTGGCCGCGGCGGATCCGCTGGCCGGTCGTTCGAATGTCCAGATGTTCGATGCGCCCGCGGACCCAGGAGGTCAGGTCGGTTTCGGCCTCCTCGGCGACCTCGACCCGACCGTAGGAATCGATCTGGCGGGTCAGCCTCTGTCGCTTGGCGAAGGTGGTGCGGACCTTGGCTATCTTCTTGGCCCGATCCGACAGGTGCAACGACGGGGCATCGGAATCGGAGGACGTCGACGACGGGCCTGATTTTACCGGGACCAGGTCCATCCCGCAGATGGGGCAGGTGCCGTTGGGGTCGTCGGAGCGGACGTCCGGGTGCATCGGGCAGGTATACTGTTGCGGCTTCTCGGAGCCCTCTGCTTGTTGGGAGGCTTCCGAATCGGAGCCCTGTGTGGGTCCTGTCGAGACCGTCCAGCGCCCCACGCCGAACGCAAGCAGGAGGGCTGCCAGCATGCCAATCCAGAGTTTCCAGTTATTCATCGTCTGCTCCCGGGGTCCGGGCGTCGCGGATATCGAAGTCGAGGTCGTCGGAGGCAGGTTCGCCGGAGAGTGCGCCGCCGGTCAGCATCTCGAGACGGGCGGTCTCCTGGGCGATGGTGGCTCGGAATTCGACGACATTCGTCTCGAGGTCGAATTCTTGCTGAAAGGACAGAAGGTAGTCGGTGATGTCGCGTTCGCCGGTGGCGATCTCCTGGCGCATCTCTTCGGTGGCGTCCCTCGCCAGCGGCAGGAGTTCGGAGCGGTAGCGGCGAAGTCGGCGGCGTCGCTCGTCGATGCGCACGACGGCGGTGTCGATGCTCGAGGTGAGGTCGACCCGGCGCTGGTCTCGGTGAGACAACACCGAGCGGCGCTGATGTTCGAACTGGGAGCGCTCTTGGCGATACTGTCCCAAAATGATCGGGACCGGGACGGTCACATCGAGCATGAAGGCCGTGCGCCGGTCGTATCCGCTGCTCCCCATCCGGTCGGGGATCGAATCGACTCCGAGGGTGAGCTTCGGCCAGGGGAACCGTTTCTTGCGGGCGCGCTCGGCCCGGGCCCGGTTCGCCTTGGCGTCTTGAAGCCTCGCTTTCAGGTCCGGGTTGTTGGTGCGAGCCATCTCGACGAGCTTACTTGTCTCGGGGAGCTCGTCGGAGACCTCCAGCACATCCCGCTCGCCCTCGAAGTTGAAGGTCAGCTCGGCGTCGGGGGGCAATTCGAGTTGGCGGCGGAGCTCGGCGACGCGTTGGCGTCGTTTCGACTCGAGAACATCGAGCGTGTCCTGGAGTTGTTCGCGACTTCGGTTCAGCCGGATGACATCGCCGTAGTCGGCGGCGTCGGATCCCATCTTTTGTTCGAGCAGGGCGATGACATCGCCGTAGATCTCGAGCTGTTTGGCCCGTATCTGCTCAACCGCGTCGAGTCGTGCAATGGCAATCAGGTGAGTGCGGACCTCATAGAGGATCTCCAACGCCCGGGCTTCGAACCGATGGCGCAGGGCGGCGGCTTCGTGCCGGGCCGGTTCCCGGGCCTGCTTCAACACCCCGGGCCAGGGGAATTGCTGCGAGATCTTGACCCGATGGCGGGTCCCGGGATCGTCGAGCCACAGGCCATCGATGAAGGTGCGGTAGCCGACGGTCGGCTGGGGCCACGAGGCACCGGCGGCGTCGGACTGGGCCAGCCGCGCCTGCCAGGCTTCGTAGAGCCCCTGCAGGTCGGAGTGGTGTTTCAGGGCATACCGCTCGTATTCGGCCGGGGTCTCGGGCAGCGAGTCGGCCTGCGGCGACGCTCCCAGGCACATCGTCGCCACGATGGCGAGCAGGGCTGCAGCGAGTGACTGATGTGTCGACATGATCGGAACTCCTAGACGTGGGACGGCCGGTGCCGTCGTGCGTACCGATCATGTGTGCAAGGGCAGTGCCAACCTCCTTAGACGGGGTCTCTACCCTGGGACGTCCGGTGTCTGCGAGGTCTCATGCGGGATATCCCGTAGTGGTTGTAGAATATTCTTCGACACCGCATGCGGCAAAGAGCGGGGTCAGCGCCGGGCAAACAGACCGTAGACGAAATTTTGGGTGCCGCCCCACGGGGTGGGATGGTCCTCTCGACGGCTGGCCACCAGGCGCCAATCGTCGCCGAGTTCCGTCGCCAGCTTTCTGGCCGAATACCGTCTCACCGGGAGCCCGCTGCACGTCTCCGGGCCATCGAGTGAAAAGGTCGATATGATCGCAAACCCATTGGGAATGAGCCGCCTCAGGTTCCGTAGATACGCTTCCCGGTCGCCGGCCTCGGTTAAAAAGTGGAAGACGGCGCGGTCGTGCCAGAGGTCAAAGGGGCCGATTTCGGTCAGATCGTCGGTGACATCCGCTTCGACCCACTGGATCTGATCGGCGTTCGGGCCGATACGCTGACGGGTCCGTTCCAGAGCGGCGTCGGTGATATCGAGGGCAGTCAGCTCGAATGTCTCGTTGCCGACCAGGTGGTCCTCAAGAGTCGAAGCGCCCGCTCCGACGTCGATGAGGCGGAGAGCTTCGCCGAACTCCCGTTCCCGACGCGCCCGCTCGATGAGTTCCAGCGAGATAGACGGACGATCCTGATACCAGGTCAGCTCCTGGGAGTCCTTTCCCTCGTAGACATCTCGCCAGTGGTCCCGCGGTGTTTCGGGCGTCATGAGTGATCATCCCTTGCAAGCATAGGCTTCAAAAGGCCTCTCCGATCGAAAAGTAGACCCCGGGCGTGGCGTCGTCACTGCTGAAGCCGACGTCAAGGCGCAACGGCATCTCCTTGTCCTCGTCGATGAAGTAGCGGACCCCACCTCCTGCGGTCCACTTTGGGGCCGTCGCCAGGAGTTGGTCGACCGAATGCGCCACCGAACCGAGGCTGGCAAAGGTGGCGAAGCTGAAACGGCCGAAAATCGGGGACCGGTACTCGAGCTGGCCGGACACCAGGGATTGGTCTCGAAATCGGTCACCGCTGATGCCGCGGTTCATGTCCGTGCCGCCGAGGTGGGCGAGTTTGAAAAAGGGAACGCGTCCGGCTTGCAACTTCAGGAAGCCTCGGATGCCAATGCTGTGGCCCCCGCCGACACTCCAGTAGTGACGTGCGTCGAACGATGCTTCGGTATACTCGAATTGGCTGGCGACCAGGGGCGAGTAATGGAGCAGACGAGCCCTGGCGAACGCTCCCTCGCGGGCGGCGTACCTGGAATCCCTGCGGTCCAGCGCCAGTTGGGCTCCGAGGCCGCTCGCCCGGCCTCCTCGTGCCCCGGCTGGGGATTGGGTGGCCAGCCGACCATCGGCTTCGGGGCTGATGGTCCGCGCTTCAAAGTCGTGAACCACTCCTGCATACACCGACTCCGTGCCCGGGATCCTGCGCTGGGCGATCATCGTCGATTCAAAGAACACCGAGTCATATCCCTCACCCAGAGAAGACGCATGGGGTCCGATGCCGTGGAAATCGTCCGGCCATCGGCCGCCCTTGGCTTCTCCGGTAAAGAGCCAGGTCTCGTCGTCGAAGCCGAGCCTCCACTTGAGCCGACCGGCGAGCTGGTTTTCCAGCGTATACAGCCCGACCAGGTTTAGAGAGGAATGTCGGCCCTCCTCTCCGGGCATATCAAACATGGTCAGCAGAGCGGCGCCGCCGGCAAAACTCGTGTCGGGGCTGTAGGCCAATAGGGGCAGGGCCTTCCACTTGAAGCCGTCGTACTCCGAGTTCGCCCCAGACGGACGCCTCTGGGCATTCGACGTATCAGGGTCGACCCGGGCCTCTTCGGAGGGTGGTTCGGCGGCGACGGATGTCGTCGACAAACACGCGACTGTCACGACGGTCAATACAGAGCCCCAGCCGACTCTGGAGGGGTCGGAACGATTCGCACTCGCTGGAGGGCGTACCGTGTTGCTCATTCGACCTGCGGGAAGAGGGGGACCGGAATGCGGCCCGAGCGTACGTCACCATGATAGGCGATCCGTCGCCGGATCCGAAATCACCGAAATGAATTATCGCAATCCGACGCATCGCCCCGCAGTGTGGCGGGATGAGCCGGTTTTGAATCCGCAAGGTATCGCGAGGCACAAAAATAATATTTATGCTTGTCCACGGCGCAGTGGTCTGGTAATACTCAGTCGACGGAGGATTTGCCTCCGTGGTACATCTTGAGGAAAAGCCCGTTTTGAAGTTGGCATCCAGTCTTTAATCAGCACGTCCGTAGTACTGGAACGTAGCACCTTCCTGCCTTCGTTGACCTGCCTGAACAAGATTGGTCAGTTCCAATGTGAGCTGGCGCATCCAAGAGACGAGTTCTGCGCGCCATCGCTTCTGGCGATGGAAGTCGCAGTTTTTAACACGACGATCTGATTCAAACAGGTACACAGCATGTCGAACAAAGTTCAAGGCACAGTGAAGTGGTTCAACGAGGACAAAGGTTACGGATTCATCGAGCGCGATGACGGCGGCGACGACGTCTTCTTGCACTTCAGTGCGCTCTCCCAGTCCGGCTTCAAAACCATTGAAGAATCCGCAAAGGTCGAATTTACGGTCGAGCAAGGCCCGAAAGGCGCCAAAGCGTCCGACGTGGTCCAGCTGTAAGTCCGGCTGAAACACGTAAAGCCCCGCTACTCGTCATGAGTAGCGGGGCTTTTTCGGTTCTTGGATGATGAAACGAATCAGCGAAGCCTCCCGTCAGAACTCCATTTGATGGGTGGCTCCATGTGTTCAACTTTGTAACGGAAGTCTGATTCAACCCCACCGGCTCTCTTCTACAGGAGGTTGTTGTGTTGCAGTTCGATCCGTCCAATGCTGATGTCTCTGTCTTCGTTCAGCGCGAGACCGAATCACTTCTGTCTCGACTGGGCCACGATATCGAGATCGCCGTCAATGAGTTCAAGATCGAGGTCGATCCCGCCTCCGGTGAGGTCGAGGCGACGTTCGACCCCGCGTCGCTCGAACCCGTCGACGCGATCAAGTGGGAGAGTCGAGAGCCGACCCAGGAGATGTCCGACGGCGATCGCCACGAGATCAAGCAACGGATGGAAAACGAGGTCCTCGATGTCGAAGACTTCCCGACGATCGAGTTCAATGCCTCGGGCGTCGCGTTCGGAGACGACGAATCGTGGTCCGGCGAGGGGACGCTGACACTGCACGGCGAGACCCACTCGATCGGCGTCGAGTGTTCTGTCCGAGACGAACGTCTCCATGCCGAAGCCACGTTCGATCACACGGAGTTCGGCATCGAACAGTATTCGGCGATGCTCGGCAGCCTGAAAGTCGACCCGACGGTCGTCGTGACGGTCGAGCTTCCCTGGAATCAGTAAATCTCTCGGGGTTCCGCGCTGGCTGCTATGTCATGGGCCGGTCACATGCTCGCGGACGTCGTGATAAAGAAGTAGGCGACCGCGATGATCGACAAAATCCCGATGACGAGGATGATCCCGCCGATCAGCGTCTTGCGCTTGCGCTCGTCGCTGAATTCCTCGGCGAGTTCGTTTGAGCCGGGTTCGTTGCTGGCACTCATGATCGGACCTCCGTGAAGGAAGGGGAGATGACACCATGCCAATTGACGATGCCGGCGCATACATCTCGACATCATGGCCGCGGCCGGCACGCGGCCTTTCGATTTTCAATCACCTAAGGTCACCATAAGTTATTTAACGGTGGGTGGCCAGAGCCTTTCTGGTGCCAGCTATCAGGCCGACGAAGAGTCGACCAGCGGCTCGGGAGATTCGGGGCGTTCTTTGTCGAAGTTGAAGAGGCTTTCGGGCCTTGTATCGAGCGATTTTGCCAGGGCAAAGACGACGTTGACGGAGACGTTGATCGCCTCGGTCTCCAGCCGGGTTAAGTAGGTCCGATCGATCCCGGCCCGGTGGCTCAATTCCTTTTGGGTCAGGCCCTTTTGCTTCCGAAGACGGCGGACATTCTTTGCGAGGAGTCGTCGGCCGAGACACTCGAAGTCGAGTCCCTTCGTCGGGGCGTCGCACTCTTCGCGATGTTGGCAGCTACTGCAGATATCCATTTTCTGAGGCCATGGCTATCTAGGAAAACCTGTACCTGTATATCGCTCGACTGGTTCGTGTTGTATACATTAGTATGCGAGCCTTGCTCTTGTTAGTCCAATATTGTCTACACTTGTCCCTCGATGGCAAAGAAGAAGCGCCGACCCACGAGTCTTTGACTCGTGAACCGGCGCTCGTTGGACGGATGGTGTCGCGCTATTCCTTCTTCGAGGAGCTCATCTCCGAGAGCTTCTCGCGGATGTCGCCCATGATTCTCTGGGCGTCCTCCCTGATTTGGCCGGTGGCTTTTTCGGTATCGGAACGGACCCGACGCATCTTGTTCTCGAGTTGTTCCCAATCGTCCTCGAGGTCCTCCCAGGCGTCGCGCAACTCCATTTTGCCGAGGTCGAGTTTGACGCGGAGTTCGTCGCGTTTTTGGCGAAGCGTCTCGAATCGGTCCTTGAGTTCATCGCTCATCGTATCTGCCTCCCGATAGGGATAGGGGGTTCAATAGGTGCGCTCAGTAACATCGCACTGGCTGAATTTATGCGGGGGACGCGGGAGTTCAAAGTAAAAGAGCTCAGAGACTACAGAAAAAGCCCCCGGCGGTGAGCCGCCGGGGGCTTCGGATCGGTCATGCGGTCTGTCTTACAGCGAGAACGGATTGCCTCCGCCGCCGCCTTGGCCGCCTTTGTTGCCGCCGCCCCCGCCGCCGCCACCGCTGAAGGGGTTGCCGCCGCCCTGCTGAGCTTGCTGCTGCATCTGCTTCATCTTGCGCATCTGCGCGCGCTGCTGGCGGACTTCCCGGATGACTTCCTCTTCGTCACGGACGATGAGCGTCAGCTCCGGGGCGTCTTCGCTGAGGGTGTGAACGATGTTTTCGACGAAGTAGCGCTGGTCGCTGTCGTCGCCCGGGATGCTGACGAGCTGTTTCGGCTCCGGGATGGCGAAGGAAGCCGACTCGTACTCTCGGGTGGCGATGGTATCGAATTCGTCGTCGTCGTTTGGCGTCTTGACTACAAGCTTGATCACAGAAAACTCCTTGAGCGGAGGTCATGAATTGCGCATCCGGAGCCTAACCACTCGATGCGCAACATCAAATGGCAAAGGTCCCAGCCGGGTTCGAGATCCGTTACACAAATACGTCTACGATGCCCCAGATCCCGAGGGCGATCAGCACGCCGCCGATGGTCCGGATCACCCCTGCGATCGTTCGGTCGCTGATGGCGTGTCCCAGCCGATTGAGCGTCGAGACCAGGACGACAAACCAGGTCAATTCACCTGCTACCACGGAGAGTGGGAAGCTCCAGTGGTGCCAGGTTTGAAAGGTCACCACATCCAGACCCTGCATATACGCGATGGCCGCGGTCCATGTTGCCAGCATCGATGGGTTTAGGATCGTGACCAGAAAGCCCAGTGAAAATGCACTTCCGGCGGAGGCGGCAGTCGGGTTTGAGAGGTCGGTGTCGTCAGGGGCTGTGGGGGTGTTGCCCAGCATGAAATAGGCGCCGAGTCCCAGCAAGACGACGATGCCAACCCATCGGAGGACGGGCTTCAGCCAGATGAACTGGTCGACGAATAGACTGACGCCGACCAGTGCCGTATAACAGTAGATAGCCTCGGCCAGCGAAGAGCCCGCCCCGATGGAGAAGGCGTGTAGAAAGTCGCGACGGAGGCTTCGTTGAACCACCGTCGCCGAGATCGGCCCGATAGCCGGGATTGCGATAAAAAACCCGATGATGAAGCCGAGAATGAGTACCAGCATTGAATGGTCGGTGGGGAGAAGCGACTCGATGCATCGGTGGAATACAACGCGGGAGGTCCCGCCGTCGAGGGAGCACCGGTTGGGAGGGGTTGTCAGGAGGCCGGTCGCCCCAATGTTCACCTTCAGGTCAAAGTCGGACGTCACTCCCATACAACCCATTCAGGACGTAGAGGCAATTCCGTGGGACGACAAACGGACGAACAGATCGAATCGATCATCGAGCAGCTTCTGGCGGCCCCACCGCAGGATAGCGAGGGCGTCAGGGACGCAGTCGACGAGGAGGACGTCGAGTCGGTGCGAGCCGGTCTGGTCGATCGGATCGTGGAAGGGAGGATAGTCGAGCCTCGGGCGGCAACCGCTGCGCACCTGCTGGCATCGCTGGGAACCAGCCAGCATCGCCAGGAGCTTGTGCAGGTGGTGCAGAGTCCGTTTGCCGACGGGACCGAGGCCCGACAGTGTGCCCGCCTGGCTGCGTTTGCCACCCTGGCGCTGGAGCACGACGACCAGGAGCCCCGCCAACTCGCCGAAGAGCTCGGCCTCGACGGGGACGAGGCGTCGGAGATGGCCTTTCGAGTCTTCGAGGCGACGCTCGATTTCGACGAGGTCGGCACGGGATTGGTTGAGGTATATGCCCAGGCACTGCTCGACGAGCTGCCGGGTCGACGTGAGCCGCTCTTTGAGGAGTTGGACAGACGGCGGCAACGAGCCGGTCTCGAGGCGGGATTGCTGTACAGACCGCTCGTCGAAGATGACGAGTATCGTCCACTGTGGAGGCTGTTGATCGAGGCGATTGAGTCGGACGGCAATCCGCGCGATGCCGCATGGTTGCAGAGTCGAGCCGACGAGGTAGACGATGCCGAACTTTCGGGTCGCATGCGCCGGGTGGCGATGAAACTGCGTACCGAGGGATTGGACGAAACCCCCTCGACGTTGGAGGGTCTGGCTTGGATGGGAAACTGTGACGGCTCCGGCGATGCCACGATCTTTGTCTTCCTCGACCGGGCCGAAGCCGACGCCTACGCCGGCATAAATGCGATCATGGCACTGGGCCCGGGCCGGCTCGTCGACGGGTTCCATACGCGAGTTCACCCGGCGGAGCTGGGAGGGTTTCGCGACGACGTCGAACGGGACGGATTGGTTCAGTTGGCGGACGTACCCCCGGAGGTCGCCGTCGGTCTCTTGCAATCCAGTCTGCAGGGAGAGGATGCGGTGCAGGGGCTCGATGATGACGTTGAGCTCGTGCGTCGTCGGATCGAGCGATTCCCCGATTGGACCGAAGCGCTTCCCGAGGTTGAGCCGGCGGAGTCCGTCGATGCCGAGATGCTCGAGATTCTGCGCGTCGCCCCGATGTTCGAGAGTTGGGTCTTCAGCGTAGACCAACTGCGGGAGGCGGGGATCGAGGTGTCGGATCTGTCGATGCCTCCAGAGACGTGGGTTCGGGAGGCGATATCGGCGCTGTCGGGGCAGGCTGAGATTGTCCGTCAGCTCGGCGCCATGGCTGATTACATGGCAATCTGGGCCCACTACGGCGCCGAGTCGGGGTACGATCGACAGTTTGCCCGACTGGCGGAGGAGGTTCGTCAAGACTTCGAGTCCGCACATCTGAGCGAAATCATGATGCGGCGGACATGGCAGATGGTGAATCACCGAGAGAGCAGTGAAGCCTCAGAACTGCTCGATGAACTGGGAGACCCGCAGCTTCGCACCCGGCTCGCCGACCGTCATGTGTCGGAAGAGGAGGACGAAGCAATAAGGGAAGAGGCCCTCGACTACATGGAACTTTCCTTTCGAGCGCTCGAGGCTGGCTGGGAGCAGTTGCCCGAACGAGGCGACATCGATGCGGGCCTGATCGAAGAGCTGGCGGGAAGCATCGGGCGGCCGCTGGCCGAGCTTTTCTGTGGGCGGTCCGAGCTGCCACCGCCGGCGACCTTCGAACACATCGCTGGTAAGATGAATGCGGCGGGATTCGACCGCCGCGAGCTCGAAGTCCTGGTGCCCTCGTTGCTGACTCATGCCGACTTGCTTGCGGACCGACGCGGTGATGTCGGCTTCGGTCGCGTCCGGTAAATACCCGGGTCAGATGCGGAATTCGCCCAGGGCCTCATCGGCGATATCATCCAGTCCCAGCGAGTAGTACCGCTCAGCGGCATCTTCGACCAGGCGGCAGGCGAGCTGCGGTCGGCCGCGGTCCCGGGCCTGTCGGGCAGCCTCGACAAGCGCATGAGGAATGTCCGGTGCGATAACCGAAGTCTCCTCGAGCAGGCCGTTCAGCCGCTCGAGCGACTGTTCGAATGAATTCCAGTAACCAAGAGCGACTTCGCAGCAGACCATCAACGACACGCAGATGGCTTCATTGTATGCTCCCCACGACGTTCCAAGCCTGTATTCGACGGACTGAATGATTTCATAGGCCGTCTCGAAATCCGACTTTTCGATCGCGAGCTGTGCTCGGCTTCCCTCGATATCCGCCAGGGCGAGCGTCTCGACGAGCCGGGCAGACCGGGCAGCTTGTTCGAGGTACTCTTCGGCAGACTCGTGGTCCCCGCGCTGGCGAGCGATCTCGCCGATGCCGTTGAGACAACGGGCCATGCCGTAGTGGCTCCCGTGTTTTTCGAATTGCTCCAATCCTTTCCTGAACCAGTGTTCGGCCGCATCGAGATTTTCGGTGTGCGCAGCAGCCACACCGCTCAAATAGGCGAGTTTGGCCATCTCGATGGTCGCTTTTCCTTCGAGAATGGAACCGGACCGTCGAAGAAGGGGTCTCGCTTGGTCGAAGTTCCCCGTAGCCATGTAGACTTCGCCGCGCGCCCGAAGTGCCCGAGCGTATTCGATCGGGGACTCCTTTTGGTCCAATAGTTCTTGGAGGCTTTCAAATCGAGCCATCGCCTCGTCGAAGTCACCGGACTGGTGGGCACACTTCCCAAGTCCGAAGATGGCCTCTGTGTGAATCGATTCGTCTTCGGTTGTGGCGGCAATCGATAGGGCCGACTCCAGGAGCTCACGCGCACTCTCGAGGTCCCCGGTCATCACCCGTAGGATGCCCTTCTGGACCCCGTATTGACCGTATCGGGGATCCTGGTCGTCGACACCGAGGCGGTCGAAGACGGTCTCGAGCTTCTCCAAGAGGTTGGTCGTCGCGTCCAGATCTCCACTTTTGGATCGGGCCTGCACGGCCTCCAGAAGAGAACTGGCCGCCTCTTCGTCATCTCCCGACTCAAGCCGATAGTGGGCCATTCGGTACGAGCGTTCGGTCTCCGGGAGTTCATCACCGAGGACTTCGAGCATCTCGGCACATGCCCTGCAAAGCTTCGACCAGCGGCCGTTTTCCCGGGAGATGCGCTCGAGCGACTCTCGCAGCATCGAGTGCGCAAACGCCCACCCCAGTTCGGTCTGGTGTGCGAGGTTCTGTTTAAAGAGCTGGTTGACCAGGTGCTCGGGGACCGACACACCTATCTCCTGGCACACCCAAGCCCACTCGTCGCTCGGAACTTCCAGCCCCAGTGCAGCCGCCGATTCTAGCCCGATCCGTTCGTCTTTCGTGCAACCCGACAGAATTCGGTCCAGTCGGCTCGACCAGACTTCGTAGAGGTCATCGGGCAAGAGCGGATCAGCTCCTTCCTTGAGTTCGAAGCCCTGGTCGCCGACCTCCAGGAGGCCGCGGTCGACCCAGTCGCCGACGAGATGCACGGCAAATAGCGGATTGTTGCCGGATCGGTCGGCGATTTCGTGAGCCAGCCCGGGGTCCAGGTACAGGAGTTTTTCGATGAGGTATCGCTGAGCCTCCGAGCTCAGCGGGCCGATCTCGATATCTCGCACAAACTCTTTATCCACGAGATCCGTGACTGCGTCCTTCTCGGCGGGGCGCTCAGCCAGTCCTTCATTCTGAACCGTCCCGACGATGAGGGCCGGCAGGTCCTGTTGGCGGGGGTGCGAAACCAGGTAATTCAGAAATCGGAGTGTGCGGTGGCTCCAGTGCAGGTCATCGAGTTGGACGACCAGCGGCCGATCGGATGCGACGTGTTCCATGAAACGGCGGATGACAGCCCGGCGCTCGCTGTCGCCAGAAAATTTGATCAACTGATCCGAGGAATCCGTAGACGGATGGATCAACTCCGTAATCGCCTTCCATTCATACGGTTCGTTGACACCCCGTTTGCGGAACCAGTCCCGAACGCGGGCGAGGGTCTCCGGGCGGCCGAGGCCGGTCGTGGCGAGATGCCGTGAGATCATCGTGACAAGTCCGTCCGTCGGACCGCCAGCCGGGTTGTGGGAGCCCTTCATCGTCACGGCGCCGCCGATTTCGGCGGCGTATTCGCGCAACCATCGGGCGAGGCGGGTCTTACCGGTCCCCGCCGAGCCCCGCAGTAGAATGATCCGGCTTCCCCCAAGGCGGTGAATCTGAGAGAGGGTCTCCCACATCAGATCACGGGCGTCACCCCGGTCCACAACGGGCATTTCTCGCAGGCCGTACAGCTCCAGCCCCGCTCCCATCAGATTGGTGGGAAAACGGGGGCGCACGTCCTGTGGCCAATCCTCGGGGAGTGGGGGTGAATCTCGTACGAGCGGCTCGATCGAACGCTCGAGCTGCTCGGGTTCCGAGGCGTCTTCTTCAGCCTCCGACTTGGCTTCGTCGATCTCGGAGGGCGAAAATGTCGGCGGGATCGAGGCGCGTGTCGACGCGATGGTCGTCGGCGTGACCGACGAGGATGACTCGTTCTCTTGGACCGGATACGTCTGTTGTACGAAGTGTTCCTCCGGGGCCTCCTCGAGCGACAGGAGCCCCCATTTGGCGTCCGCCGCTCGCCGGTATCGCTGGGTCGGCTTCTTCTCGAGCAGCCGTGCCAGCCACCGATCGAAATTCGGTGGAACACTCGTTCGCGGACTGAAGTGCGGGAGGGTGGCGTGAAGATGGGATTCACGGATGTCCGGAATTGAGCCGTCATCGAAGGGAGGGTGGCCACCAACGATCTCCCAGGTCATGCACCCGAATGCATAGAGATCTGTCCATGGCCCGTAGTCCCGCCAGTTTCCGCGGAACTGTTCGGGCGCCATATATTGGGGGGTCCCTCCGGTATGGCTCTGCGAGCCGGTCTCGGATAACGCCTGTTCCAGAATGAAAGCGAGACCGAAGTCCGAGATCTTCGGATTGAGTCCATGTCCGTCGGATCGGTCGATCAGAATGTTCGATGGTTTCAGGTCGCGGTGGATAACCCCGCGAGCGTGGGCGTGACCGAGCCCATCCAACAGTGCAAGCAACAGGTGCCGGACATTTTCCCAGGAGAGATCGATGGAGCTTCGACCCAGCGAGCCATCTTCGGCGTACTCCATCGCCAGGTACGGCGTGCCGGTATCGAGGGAGTCGATCAAATCCGGAGAAGCATCGGGTCGAAGGTGACCGTAATCGAGAACCGTCACAATACCGGGGTGGTTCAGCGCGGCGACCGATGCAACTTCGTTGTTGAATCGCCGAATGTATCGTTCGTCGGAGGCTTTGGAGGTAGTGACGAACTTGACCGCCACGGGGACGTCATGGCCCACGTGGTAGCCTCGCCAGACCTGCCCCATCCCGCCTTTGCCGATGCAGCGCGTCAGCCGAAAGGGTCCCAGCGAGACCTCTCCGTCGACCTGCAGGACACTGTTCTCAGAGAGGTCCCCATCCGATTCAGGATCTACCGTCGGTGTTTGTACCATCTAATCGGCCGTTCAAACCGGCATTGGGTCGCAGAGCCCGGGATTCCGGGACGCTCGTAGCACGAAGGGGACTATAGTGAATCGTCGGCGATGGCGCCAGCGATTTGTTGAATATACGATAATATCGGTTCGTCGAATATAGTATGTAAGGCCGAGGCGTTGGTGGATACGTGATCTTTTGTATTACATTCATGCGTTGACAAATCTATTATATAAATTAAACAGGGGCTTGAGTGAGGAGTAGAGCTGCGCGTTGTGAACAGATTAATTTTGGAGAGGGAGACCAATGAAGCAGTATAATCGTCTGTTTGGATTCTTCGCAGCACTTTCGATCTTCTTCGGAGTCTTCGCCGCTGGGGCCGACAACGCGTCGGCAGACACCAGCGACGATCGTATTTTCGTGGAAGGCCAAGTCGATGGCTCACTCACGCAGAGTGAACGAGTCAATCTCGTTGACACCTACAAGTCCACGCACTTCTCCGGCCTCAACATCACCGGTCACTTTCTCATCGACGGCACAAAACTGACCGCCAGTGTGGAGGGTCCTTCTACGGAGGTAAGTGCTGCGATCAACCAGATTACCGAGGACTCGAATTTCAGCGACATCGAGGTGATCGTCCGTGACGATGTCACCGGTCCGGAAGTCTCTTCGATGGTCTACCACACGGAACTCGACGCGCGCAGCTCGCAGTCGATCACTCCGCCGAATGACGACCTTGTGTCGCTCGGCGTCAAAGTGACATTCAAATCCGGGCTGACCGAGCAAGAGGTTTTGAATGCGGGCGACTCCGTCGAGAGTGTCTTCACCAACATTCGCGTTGGTGGATACTTCATCCTCAATCCGAACATTCACTTCATTTTGAACCCGAACATCCACTTCCTGCGAATGGAAGGAACCGAAGGGGATATCGCCAGCTCCCTGGATAGCATCGGGGGCCTCAAGGACGTGAAGAGCGTCGAGGTACTCGACGAGACGTACCCCGAAAAAATGAGCTGGAGTTCCTTCGTCGTCCACACATTCGACGACCCCCGGTGAACCCAGTGTATCGACTGTAGGACCCTGCGCCCCGTCACCCGGCATCGCCGGCGGCGGGGCGCTTTTGTTGTTCGTAGATGTGTTGGATGACGGATCGGCCCCATGATACAAGGGACGATGGTCTCGGTCGGTCAGGAATTTGAGGCGAGGGTAAACCGATGCCCAGTATGAGGATGGTCACCTACGTTCTGGACGCGGAATGTGCAGAATGCGGGTGGGAAGGCGACGAGCGAATCACGCGCCGAGAGGCCGATGTCGGCGAACCGTCGGCCACCGAAGCGGTCTCGGAGCTTCGTATGGCCCTCGAGCAGGATTACCCCAAGTGCCCGGAGTGCGGCGGAGAGGTAAATGCCGTCGAGGAACCGCGCATCGGCGAGACAATGACGCTCTCCGATAACTGAAGTAATTATCCAGGTCGATGCGACCGAGGGCTGGGTCATGCGGTTCGGCTCAATCGAGCCATAAGCATCGTATGGTAGCTCGACGGGTGCACGTTTCCGGCGGCCAGTCGGTCGAGACACCAGCCTCCCTGCAGGAGTGCGTTCAAATCCTTCGCAGCCGATTCCGGGGAGGGGCCAAGATAGACGAGTCGCTGGACGTCGAGTCGCTTGAGGTATGTGAGCGCGCGCTCGCCGAGCGGCTCACGCATCGGGTTGATCGTGGCGATGTCGAATGACGCCCCCTCCATCGCCAGGGTCCGCAGTGCCTTCTCCCAGTCAGACGGCCGGAATTCGACGTGTTCAAGATCGTGTCGAACCGCGTTGAGTTCGGCCGATTCGATCGTGTTGGGGTTGCGGTCGACGCCGACCACGCGATCGACCTCCTCGCCGATCAGCATCGATAGCGTGCCGACGCCGCATCCGACATCGAGGTAGGTGTCCCGGCGGTCCACTTCCAGCCACTCGAGGGTCGTCTCGTAGACCTCTTCCGTGGGCGCGATCGTCGCCGGAAACCAATCGCGATGGCTGACCGACATCCGGGCACCGGCGATCGGCAGAGAAATCCGGTCTGGTCCACTGACATGCGAGACCGTGCTGCCGTCGGACACTGCGATACCGACGTCTTCAGGTACGCGCTCGGCTAGGTCTGCAAGCCACCGCTCGATTGGCGGGTGCTGACTGACCACATCGGCGGGCCCTTCGGAAGCGTCCGGCGAAAGTGAGAGCTTTATCAGGCCTCGCCCGAACACCGGGGAGGCGACATCTACTGTTTCGAGTCGGGAGAGGGCTTCTCGAGTCTTGTTTTCGGGCCCGTCATCAAATTGTTCGGCCAGGCTCGATTCCACATATTGGACCAGTCGGCGCGCTGGTTCAGTCAGGGCCGGGCAGGTGCCCATCGAGATCGGGGCGGACCGGACCGGCGAGACGAGGCCAAGTCGCGAATCATCGTCGTCGGCGCTCGGGTCATACGTCAGCCGAGACCGGATGCGATGCGCGTCACCGCGGTGGATCGGCCGAGGGGTCACGACTTCGACCTCGGGTTGGTCTTCCGGAGGTACGTCGGCAAATTTTTCGACGACCTCCGAGACGGTACGCTGCTTGAAGTGCAGTTCCTCGGCGATCGACATGTGTCTGAGTTGGCAACCCCTGCAGATGTCGTCTCGGTCGCACAGAGGAGGGCGCCGCGCGTCGGACGGATCGAGGACGTCGATAAGCCGTGCGAATACACGACGGCCCTGGAGGTGTTCGGGGTGCTCCGGCACCACCCGGACGCGTTCACCCGGCAGGGCCCCCGGGACCGACAGCCACCCATCGGCCAGGCGCACGAACCCTTCACCGGTGTATCCAAAATCGTCGATCCGAATCTCGATCTGTTCTCGGTCGAGGACGTCCTCGAGGCTGAGTTGACTCACGACATTCCGTGATGTGGTGTTGAAACTCTGGCTCGCGGATATAATGACTCGCTCGGTGCGACGTTCAGCCGACCTAGACTGGAGGAGTCAATGGCAGACCAACACGATAGCGAACTCTTGGAAATGCGAGAAGGCGGGCGTGCCTTTCGAGACCGCGTCAGCAACCCGTGGGCGTTTCGGGCCTACATGATGGTGAAGATGCCGGTGCTGGGAATCACGGGCAGCTACCTGACTCACCTGGGCCCGAGGCGGGCGGAGCTGGTGACCCCCTTCGGCTGGGGCACGAAGAATCTCTTTGGTGGATTGTTCGACTCGGCGGTGATGGCGGCCGTGGAGACGACGACACTGTCGCTCATCGTGCTTCACAGCCGGAATCAGGAAGCCGACCTTGCAGCGGAGCTGACCCACGTCGAGATCGGGCGACACGCTTCTGTAAAACAGCAGGTTCGGGTCCGTTGTGACCAGGGCCTCAAAATAGCCCGTGCCGTTGAATCAGCGGGGGCGGCGTCTCCCCACGAATTTTCGTTGCGTGCCACCGTCGACTCCGAGGGAGGCCGCCGGACCCACGACGTCGCACTCCGTTGGCGGCTGATCGAAGCCGACTGAATCGTGCAGTCGAGCCGCTCTCAGATCAGGCATTGCTCGATCCGATCATACAATTCTCGGATCGTCTTGGCGTTTTGACCCATATCTCCCCGGCCGACGCGGGAGCGACTTCGGATCGATACGACGACCTCGCCGTCGGTGCGCTCAAGGGAGACGGTCACGTCGTCGACGAAACCGACGAGTTTGGTCCGAGCCTCCGCCTGGAGCCGTCCTTTCTCGGGTGACACGCTCCGGAGCTGAAATCGGGCCCCTTCTTCGATGGCACGCCGGGCGCACGCCAGTACGTCATCATACGACTCGCGATATCGCCGCGGTTGGAGTTCCGGGTACCATTCCGACTCCCCTGTCTTGACGTCGTTGACCAGCAGGGGGCGTAGCAAACGTTGAACCAGCGTGGGAGAGCCGCTCATCGGTCTTTCCTCGGAATGGATGTGCGTCAATGAAGGATCGGACTCGTGGCAAGTGTCGGGATGCGGACCGGCGTATGCAACCCTTCGGATGTTGGCGACCCGCACGATTCCGTCTACGATGCACTCGACGAAGTGTGTTCAGAGATGAGTATATCAAACCGAGAACGGAGGAACATGATGCGCAGGGGAATGTGGTTGATGACACTCGCGGCGGCCTGTCTCGTTGGTTTTCCAGCCTGCGAGAGCAAGGGAGACAGTGCTGAGACCGACCAGAAGAAGTCGGCACAGAACGACCAAAATGAGGAGGCGCCGGCGGGGTCTCAGGAGGAGGATAAACCGGAGCCGACGTCGAATGGACTTGTCGAGTTCGAGAGCAACAAGAACTTCGAGGCCACGCTTTCCGGTCTGACCGATGCGATCGAGTCGAATGACAAGCTGAATCTGGTGGCCAAAGTCGACCACGCCGCCGATTCCGAGGAGGCCATCGAGGCCAATACTCTGTTTGTGTTCGGAAATCCCAATGTGAGTAGCCCTCTGATGAAAGAGGGACAGACCGCCGGGATCGATCTTCCGATGAAGATATTGGTCTGGAAAGACAAGAATAATGCGGTCCACGTGGCCCTGAATGCACCCGACTACGTGGCCAAACGCCACGGAGTCGAGTCGCTCGGGCTGTTTCGGAGTCAGCTCGAGACGACCCTCGGCTCAGTCATTGAGGCGGGAACTGGCGTGAGTGTCGGCAGTATGCCCCAGGCCGAAGAGATCGCGGTCGAGGCCGAAGAGGGGTTGATCACCGAAGAGAGCCAGAACTCCGTCGACAACACCTTCCGAGGCTTCAAAAAGCAGATCGAAGACAACGAAGACTGGTCGATCGTCCTGGAGGTCAACCACACCAAGAATGCCGAGAAGGTGGGCCGCACCATCTCGCCGACTCGGATGCTGATGCTGAAAAACTCGGAGATGACGTCACCGCTGGTCGCCGGGAAACAGAGTCTGGGCATCGAGTTTCCCGTACGCCTGTTGATCTACGAGACCAAGAAAGCCGAGATTTTGGTCTCGTATGACGACCCGGAGTATCTGGCCGAGCGCCATGGGTTGGATGGCCAACAGGAGCGGCTCGACAAACTGTCGAGGGCCCTCGAAAAGATGGTGGCTATCGGCATCGAGGAGAAGTGAGACGGGGCCGGCCGCTAGCGTCTGCGGCAGACGCGCGCATAGTCACAGTCGACGCTGCATCCCCATCCGCCGCAGTACGATGAGCAGCGGTCGGCATCGTCACACTCGACGTGGCACCCGCCGTCGGGACAGTTCGTCTCGCATTCGTACGCATTCTGGCAGTAGGTGTCGCAGTACCCCCGGTCGCAATTGACCTGGCAGACGTCGGCATTCTGGCAGTCGACGATACAGTCGCCGCCGGGACAGTCGACCACGCATGAGTAGGCGGACCCACAGGCGATGTAACATCCGCCTTCGGGGCAGTATCGATAGACATCTCCACCGGAGTAGCTGCGGTCGGACTCGAGGATGATACAACCCGAAACACCGACGCTCAGAAGCAGGACGACCAGCCAGTGATGAGGGGAGAGGTTCATGACGGCTCCGGGTGAGGGTTTCAACGACCGAGCCTAAGGCCCGTCGACTCACCCGGTTGGACGTATGAGCCCCGGAGATATTCACCGCCGAGGGTCGTATCGGTCTATTTGTAACTCTCTTCGAGCAGTGCGCCCATCGTCAGGGATTCTTGAGGGTCGCGGTCCCATTCGTTCTCCAAGTGGAGGACGCCGCGAGGGCAGACCTCTTCGCAGAGCCCGCAGCCGACGCACGCGGCACGGGTAAAGTCCTGGTTGTTCTGGGCATACTCTCGGACGTCGATCCCCATCTCGCAGTACGTCGTGCACATCCCGCACGAGATGCACATGTCGTCTTTGACCCGGATCCGGAAGCGGCCGAATTTTTGCACGAGTCCCAGAATCGCGGCCATCGGACAGAAGTTGCGGCACCAGACACGCGTGCCGCCGATGGGATACAGCACGACGCCGACGATGCCCGACAGGATCGTCACTACGAGCAATCCGTACCAGCTCTGCAGCGAGTTTGCATAGCTGGCCAGTACGGGAGACTGCTCCGGGCCGATAAGGTAGCTGGCACCCACCAGCCCCGTCGTCAGAAGGGCCAACACGAGGGTGATGTGGACGGCGTATTTCTCGAAGTTCCACCACCCCTGACTGGTCGGGGTCAGATGTCGGAACGGTTCACCAGCGGTGTTTGCGAGGCCGCCGCATCCGCACACCCAGGAACAATACCAGCGCTTGCCGTAAAAGATCCCGAGGATCGGAGCGATCAGGATCGAACCGACGACGGCCCACACCGCAAAATAGACGGGTGCGGAGGCGAGATTCTTCGGGTACAGGATACTGATCTCCAGCGGCCAGAGGTAGCTTAGATAGACCGCTGGTTGGTTGAATAGTTCGAGAACGTAGGGGACCGAAAAGGCCAGCGTCGACTGAACGAAAATGACGACTGAGGTTCGAATGACCTGGTACCGATTGTCCCGATACTTGGCGATGACGTAGATCCCGCCGGTCACGATCGCCAGCGTGTAGAGCGCCCCGTAGAGGTTCCACTTGTGAATCAGGCCCAGCGACTTGGCGATCGGCGTCAGCCAGTCCGTGAAGTAGAGGACCAGATAGAAGGCCAAGAGTGCGCCTGTCAGCAACCACGCGGTGATGCCGCGGTGCGTGACGTCGTGTTTGAGCCAGCCTAGTGTGCCCTTCTGTCGCATCGCTCTCCTCAGAGGCGTCTGATCTCTTCATTCATCCGCTCGAGCGGAACCCGGCCGAATTCGACATCGAACTGCGCGTTCGAGAGCCGATCGCGAACCCAGTCAAGGGGCCTTCGCTCGCGTATCCATTGCTGGAGAATCGTGTGATCCCAGCGGGAGCCGAGCATATTGAATCCGATGACCTGGTCCTGCTCGTCGACAATGATCCGCTGGGTGATCTCCTCGTCGGGCATCCGACGAAAGAGGGTCTTGGACCCGTCGGGCGCGTCGGCCACGGTGCCGACGGTGGTATATTCAATGTCCAGAAACTTTGAGCTGTTGAAGAAGACCGGGGGGTCGTAGGTGACATCGTCACCGAGCATCGACAGGCCGGCGAGGCGCCCGTGGCGCTCGGCGGTATACCAGATGGTCTCAACCCGGGTCTCGTCGCCGAAGTCGATCTCACAGCAGTCGCCAGCCGCCCAGACGTTGTCGAGATCGGTCTGGAAACTCCGATCGACGTGGATGCCGCGGCCGCAACTCGGCGGAGTCGTCGTCGAGTCGAGCCAGTCCGTTCGGGGGGTTACGCCGATGGCGATCCCGAGCATCTGACATGGAATCTCTTCTCCGGTGTCAGTCGTGATCGCCTCGACGCGCCCCTCGGAGCCGGGGATCACTTCGGCGAGCTCCTCGCCCATTCGTACGTCCACTCCGTGCGAGGCGATGTGTTGTTGGATCATTTCGCCTTCCTCGCGATGCAGGCCAGCCGGCCAGAAGTACGGTTCGCGGACCAGAAACGTCACGTCGACCCCGTGAAAACGGAGGCATTCGACCAACTCGACCCCGATGAGTCCGCCGCCGACGACGACGGCCTCGTCGGTGGTCCACGTGAGCCGTTCGCATTCGTCGAGATCCTGCATGGATACAAGATGCACAATCCCGTCGTCGGTTTCATCGACGCCCGGCCACTGGATCATCCGAGGCTTCGCTCCCACCGCCAGCAGGAGGCGGTCGAAGTCGCGCCGCCCGTCGTCCCTCAGCGTGATCGACTGATCGTCGGCGTCGATGTCGACTACTCGGTCGCGCACCAGTTCGATGGACTGGCGCTCGTAGGCCTGCCGGTCGTGCGGCTCCAGGTCTCGCCGGCGCATCTTGTTCATGTACGCGTACATCAACGCCGTACGCGAGAAGAAATAGTCCGTCTCATCGCTGATGACCGTGATCGAGGCTTGCTCGGGGCCCCAGCGCTCCCGGATCTTGAAGGCCGCCTCGATGCCTGCGACGCCGTTTCCGACGATTGTGTAGTCCATAGTGGTTCCAGTCAGTCGTCTTCAGGGGGCCGCAATACGGGCAGTGCGGCGGGATGTACGTCGATAGCAACGTGAGAGGCTTCGTTCGAGCGGCGTCCGGAGACGCGACTCCCGTCGAGGGGTTCACCGTCGATATTGAACGACATCGCCGGCGAGGTCTCGATTTCCGCGGATTGAATGGGTCGGTGAATCACATAATCGCTCTCCACGAGTTGTCCCGATGCCAACGTCGCGGCCACTCCTGCGAGGTCCAGGAGGCTCCCGGCCCGGACCACCACTGCGTCGAGAATGCCGTCGTCGAGTTCGGCAGTATGTGCGACCGGGAATCCGCCCCCGATGCACATCCCGTTGGCGATGACTATATCGACGGCGTCGACTGCCTCCTCTTGGCCGTCGCCCCACGTAATATGAGTTTCGTAGTCGGGTTCATTCCGACGGGCTTCCGGAAGCGCGGCCAGGTACGCGAGCGGGCCGAGCTTCTCTTTCATGTCCGAGTCTACATCTCGGCTCACCCGGCCGGCGTAGCCGCCATGAAGCGCGTTGATACCCCACGTCGAGTCGTGCCCCCATCTGACCCGGAAGACATCTACCGGCACACTGACCGGGTCTTCATCGAGCCATCGAGTTGCGGTCTGCGGGTCCGAGGGAGAGCCCAGCGTCGTCGCGAAATCGTTGCCGGTCCCCGCTGGAATCGGCACCAATTCCGGCCGCGACGGTCCCGCCATCAGACCGTTGACGGTCTGATTGAGGGTTCCGTCCCCTCCAACTGAGATGACTCGTTCGACATGTTTCTCCGATGCTCGTCTAGCAAAGTCGGTCGCGTCTCCCTGTGTTTCGGTCCGTTGGACCTGTGTGCCCGGCCGACGTTCACGCTCGCACACCCAGCCGTCCCACTGTGAGGCCGACCCGGAGCCGGGGTTAAATATGATCGTCGTTGTGATCGCCATAAGAAAGATGGCGTGGCGAGTCAGTCCTTGAGACTCAGAACAAGCTTCAGGTAGCCGGATTTGTCGTCGGCGACATCTTCGATAAGCGTCTCCTCGATTTCGAAGTGAAAGCTCCGATCCGGCATCTCGAGTATCTGCGCCCCTCCACGAATCTGGTTGATTTTCGGCGAGGGGACGAGGATTTCGGCACGAGGGGGCTCCAGCAACTGAAGCTCGACATCTTCGATTTCTCGGTCGTCGATCAGAACCCTCGCCTCGGAGAGCCGTTCGGCTTCGGCCTCGTCGGCCGCGGATTTCAACGGACCTACGGCGCGCTGGGCCTCGTCGAAAAGCGGCTCACCGTCGAGGTCGGACGCGAGAGCCTCCAGGTATGTATCGATCTGGTCGGAGTCGAATTCGCCGGGGTCCTCTTGAATTGCTGCCAGAATATCGAGGTGTTCCGAAAGCCGGTCCTGCACGTCGCCAAGCTGCGTTTTGAGTTCGTCGGGGGTCGCCATCACGTGCACCTCTCGGGAGGATCGAATCGGTGATCTATACGGGTCTTCACGCCCCCCCATGATTAACCGCCGGCTCGTCGATTTGGCAAGGAAGCGGGGTTGAGATCGCGGTTCTCTGAAGAATACTCTATACAGGACGTTCGCGACGGAACTTTGCCTCCGAGCCAGTCGATATGACGAACTCCACCGAGAGCACGAACTTGTCCGAACGCGGGTATTCGCCGGTCTGTGAGATCGACGACCTACAGGGGGTGATGCCGACACCGGTCGAACACAAGGGCAAAACCCTCCTGATATGCCAGGGCGACTCCGAGGTCTTCGCGGTCGACGAGATTTGCCCGCATGAGAATCGGTCGATGCGCTACGGCGTGGTACGAGGCGATTCGATCATCTGTCCTCACCACCGCTACATCTTCAATCTCGAATCGGGCCGTTGCCGGCGCCGGCGTTGCGCCCCCGTCGAGGTCTACGATACGGAGGTCCGCGACGATACCGTCTGGGTGAGGGTCGTCGGCGCTTCGGAGGACGAAGACGACGATGGCCATGCCCAACACTGAAGTCTCTCCGCGCCGACAGAGGTTCGATGTTTCAGCCGCCACGCATCACTGACACACATCCGACGATCGGAGGTCGGCTCAAAGCAGAACCCGGCGATTTTCGGGTCGAGGAAATCCCGCTGTACGGTCCCTCCGGCGAGGGGCAGCACGTATACGTGAGATTGACCCGCGAATCGATGACAACTCGGGACGTCGAGACCCGGCTCGCCTCGATGTTCGAGGTGAACACACGCTCTATCGGGTACGCCGGCAAGAAGGACAAGAGAGCCGTGACGACCCAGACCTTCTCGCTGGACCTTCCGAATGCGGATCTCGACGATATTCGGGATCGCCTCGAAGATGTCGAGGCCGTCGACATCGTCTGGGTCGAACGGCATCGAAACAAGATCAAACAGGGCCACCTGATCGGAAACAAATTTACCGCGGTGGTCAGCGAACTCGACGTCGGCCCCGAGGTCGCTGTCGAACGTGCCACGACGATAGCGGGTCGGCTCCGGGAGCACGGGTTGCCGAACTATTACGGCGAGCAGCGATTCGGCAAAGACGGTGACAATGCCGAGCGTGGCCTGGACCTCATCAAGGGCAGGGAGCGCGAAGGCCGGAGGTGGCTGCGGCGTCTTCTCAAAAACGCCTATCAGTCAGAGCTGTTCAACCGGTGGCTCGCTGCCCGGGTCGAGGCCGGACACTTCGATGCGCTGTTACCAGGGGATGTCGCCAAAAAGACGGACACCGGGGGGCTCTTCGACGTCGAGGATATCGAGGCCGAGAGCCCCCGTTTCGAACGCCGGGAGATTACCTACACCGGGCCGATGTATGGTCACGAGTTGTGGTGGGCGTCCGACAGCGCCGGAGAACTCGAGCGACGTGTGTTCGATGAGGCGGCCGTCAGCCTCGAAGAGCTCGAGGACGCCGGCCTGCGAGGAAGTCGCAGACGGGCGGCCATATTCCCGGACGACATCGAAATCACCGAACACCCCAGGGGTTTGGAGCTTGTCTTTTCCTTGCCGAAGGGGGCCTACGCCACGGTCCTGCTGCGCGAATTCATCGGCGATCTCGATCAGCCGGACAGATCGAGTTCCGGATAGTGACGGAAAATCCCCTTCTCGTTGAAGGGGATCCTGCGGTCCGATTCCAGATATTCGGCGACGCCCTCGACATCGGCCACGCCGGCCCTCAGTGCGGGCAGGTGATCGCGCGCCTCAGTGGCGCGTCGGAACGCCTCGGGAAAGGCGTAGTTGAGCCCCTCCAGCAACTGGAAGAGACTCAGGTCACCGTAGCTGAGGGAATCTCCCAGCAAGAAGGGGCCGTCGGTGTAGGAGAGTACCTCGTCGAAGTGCCCGACAAACTTGGGTATCCTCTCTTCGACAAAGAAGGCGGCGCGCCGTGCTGCCGCCTCGCGCTGGTCCTCGTAGTATTCTGCGACCGAAATCGGGTGGTGGGTATCGTGCGCTTCCGTCAGACAGTCGTGGACCGTCAGTTGCAACTGGTTGACTCGGTACAGATCCCGATCTGACTGACCGGCGAGTCCGTGCCGACGCCCGAGAAGCTGGCAGATGTTGGCAGTCTGGGCGTACGTCGCTCCATCGGCCTTGAGGACGGGTGGAGCAAAGGCCGGGGGCTGCCGGCCCTCGAGACCTTCGAGAACTTCCTGGATGGCAGCCGGCCCATCGGGCTCTCGCCCGACATCTCGATAGGCCGCCCCGGCGGCTTCTAGGATCAGCCTGACAAACTCACCCCGGCCTTGGATGGTTGGCCAGTAGTACAATTCGTAGTCTGGAGTGTTGGTTGCCATACAAGTCACCAGTGAGAGTCAGTGGTGAGAGCGCGCCAGTGCTACGTCTTCGTCGTCGTCGAGAACGGGTTGTACGAGGGAGTGTCTGCGCGTTCAGCAACTGGAGCCGAACCGCGCTCCGGCGGGCTATGGGGCGACGGTGTCGAGTCGTCGGGTTCGGCCTCGTACCGGCTGGCCCAGATGGAGCGAAGGATGTCATCGACGGTGTCGCGTTCCAGTTCGATCCGACGGCCGAGCGCCATGCAGAGGTCTGCCTCTCGCTCATCCAGACCATCGGCCGCGGCGACGATGGCGACGAGTCGAAACACCGCCATCTGTGCATCCTCGGATTCGATGCGACCGACTGCGTCGTCGATGAACTCGTCGAAGAGATCAGGGTTTTCACTGACTCTTCGGATCGAGGAATGGGTATCCAGCAGACGGTCGACCAGTTCGTTTGCGTCCTCCGGAGCGCCGACGAAGGGCAGTTCGGACCACTCCTCGGTGAGGACCTCGACTTCGTCGGCGGTCAATTCATTGTTGATGTACGTCGCCATCAACATCAGGTCGAGGGCGGCCTCTGCAGCATCGGACGTAAGTGAAGCGACGACCTCCCAGTTCGGATGGACATCCTCGAAGACGGTTAATCCACTCATGTCATCCTCCGTTTCACGATGATTGGCTCGAGACGTAACTGACTCGAGTCTTCGGACCATTGACGTCGATCAATGTAAACGCGTCTGTACGGGTATCGAGGGTCCGAACTCGGAGGCTCGGCCCGTACATTCATATAATCAAAAGATTGTTTGAATATTGGTATGTGTTTTGGTATCAATTGGCTCGGTCGAGAAAATCGACCGCGGAACGACCGATAAGAGCCCCCCGTGAGCCGCATACATATGGATCGCAAACAGCTTCCGGATTCGTTGTACGAGCAGTTCTCTTTGATCGGGAAGGCCCTCTCGAGCCCGACGCGACTGCGCGTACTCAATCTTCTGTGCCAGCGAGAACACACAGTCACTGATCTGGCCGATAAAATCGACGAGAGTCCGGCCAATCTCTCCGCACACCTCAAAAAACTCGATCAAGCGAGTCTCGTCTCCCGCAGGAAAGAAGGCCGACGGGTCGTGTACAGCGTGGCAAACGACCGGATCGTCCGGTTGTGGTTGACAGTGAGAGATACCGGATTGGAGGAGATGCCCGAGGTTCGCGAGCTTATGCGGGAACATGCCAGCGACCCCCCGGCCGATCCGGACCTGAAGGGCGAGGAGATTCTGAGGAAGGTCCGCGACGACGACATCGTGTTGCTCGACCTCAGACCGACTGCGGAATTCGAAGCTGGACACCTCCCGGAGGCGAGATCTCTGCCTTTCGACGAACTCGAGCGTCGTCTCGACGAAGTGCCCGACGATCGCGAACTGGTCGCCTACTGCCGGGGGCCGTACTGCGTGGCGGCGATTCGCGGAGTGGAACGACTCCACGAAGAGGGATTTGACGTTCGTCGAATGCCCGGCGGCGTCGCCGAATGGCGTGCCGAAGGACTTCCACTGGAGACAACGCAGAGCCGATGATTCCCACCTACAACCCCCTCCAATTCAAGATGCGATTGTCGAGTGTTGGACCGTTGTCGGTCCTGTTCGTTGCCATCCTCGCGATGTCCTCTACCGCTTCCGCCTGGGTCAGTGTGCCGGATTCGGCCCGAAGTGAGGGGGCAGTTCATCGCGGGGAGGCCCGTGTCGAAACGCGTTTGATCACGGACGTAACCCAGGTGGCTCCGGGCGACAGCTTTCGGGTTGGCGTCGCGTATCGGATGGATTCGGATTGGCACATCTACTGGCAGAATCCCGGAGACGCGGGATTGCCCACGGATGTGACATGGAGTTCGCCGGACGCATCGTTCGGCGAGCTTCGATGGTCGGCGCCGGAATTCTTTACCGAAGAGGGCGGCATCTCGGCCTTCGGGTACAGCGGTGAAATTGTCCTGTTTACCGAAGCAACGGCCAGCCCCGAGGCGACCGATGAGATCACTGTCAGCGCCAAGACTGATTACTTGGCATGTTCGAACGCCTGTTTGCCGGGACAGTCTAGAATGCGCCGGTCGATTCCTGTCGGTCCGGAGACGATCAAAGGGTCGAAGAAAGCTCAAACAGAACTTCGCCGTTTCAGTGCGCGGGTCCCTCAAGATGCCGAACAATTGGGGCTTTCGACGGAGGCTACCTTTTTTGATGGACCCGCGGCCAACGCAGAAGATGTCCAACTTGCGCTCGAAGTGATCGCCTGCCGAGATCCCGGGGAGTCGTGTCCAAATTTGGAGCCCGAAATCGAGGGGGAGACTCACCCGTTTTTTGCAGACGCCGTCTCAAAAGCGGACGTCGTTGTTGAGAATGTATATCCCCATCCCAGTGTTCGCCGCGGTTGGGTCTACGACATGACCGCAAGCGTTCGGTCGAGTAAGCAGCATGTCCGCGACGCGATCTCTGGTGTTCTGAAATTCCGCGGGGGGGACGGGGAGCTGGTACCCGCCTACATCAAGATTCCGCTTCCGACGAGCGCCGAGGACGGGGCCGCGGGAGGCCAGCCCCCGGAGATTTTGACGCGTGCGTCCACCCTGGCCGACGGGAGCATCACGGAGGCCTCCTCCTCGTCGACGGCCGCGGAGTCTCGGATCAGCATTTGGTGGGCTCTGCTTTTGGCGTTCGCCGGTGGCATGGTGCTGAATCTGATGCCCTGTGTCTTTCCAGTCCTCGCCTTCAAGGTCACGTCGTTCGCCCGGGTGGCACGTGAGAGTCGCCGCCACAAGTTGGCACATGGTGCGGCCTACACAGTCGGGATCGTCGGTACGCTGTCTGCCCTCGCGGTTGTCGTTATCGGTCTCCGACTGGCGGGCACCGGGGTCGGCTGGGGGTTTCAGTTCCAGCATCCGGAATTCCCCGCCGCGTTGAGCCTCCTTTTGGTCTTGTTTTCGGCCAACCTCTTCGGGGCCTTCGAGGTCGGGGTTCAGCCGGATTCTGTCGATGAGGCGACGCGCCAGGCGAGCGGTCTGAAACGTTCGGCTCTGGAAGGCCTGCTGGCGGTACTCCTGGCGACTCCCTGTTCGGCACCGTTTTTGGGGACAGCGGTCGGATTTGCACTGACCGGTGGCTCATGGAGTATTCTCGCTATCTTCGCGGTGCTCGGATTGGGCCTGGCTGCTCCGTTTGTGGTGTTGACCCTGGTCCCCGGATGGGCACGGGTGTTGCCCAGACCCGGCGAGTGGATGGACCACCTAAAACACGGCCTCGGCTTTGCACTGCTCGGGACCGTTGTCTGGCTCCTCTGGATCGTCGGTCGCCAAACCGGTGTCAGCGGTATGACAGCCGTGCTCGCGATGCTCATTGCGACCGGATTTGGTGCCTGGATCTTCGGGAGAGTTCAGTACCGGACAGCCTGGCAAAAGTGGGGGGCCATCGGCGGAGTCGTGGTTGCCCTGGCGGCAGCCGGAAGCTTCGTATTTCCGTTACAAAGCGAGGCATCCTCATCTTCGACAGGCGAGGTGAGTTCCGGGTCTCTCATCGACTGGAAGCCCTGGTCAGAGAAGGCTGTCGACCGGGCTCTCCAACAGGGTAGACCCGTCTTTGTCGACTTCACGGCAGACTGGTGTCTGACGTGCAAGGTCAACGAAAAAAATGCCATAAACGTGGAAACAACGGCCGAGGCGGCGGCATCCGGAGATGTCGCGATGCTCAAGGCCGACTGGACCGATGGCGGAGCCTCGATCAGAGAGGAACTCCAGCGTCATGGCAAAGGTGGTGTGCCGATGTATCTCGTCTACAGTCCGGACCGCCCCGACAGCCCAAGGGTCCTCCCGGAGGTATTGACGACCGATTTGCTCGTCGATGCATTGAAGGCAGCCAGTGAAACGGATACCGATGATTGAAGAGAGGAGACAATGATCGACGTACTCAAGAGGTGGCGACAGCGCTGGTGGGTACGCTGGGGAATGGACCTGGCGATCCTGGCGCTGATCTTCTGGGGGGTTTCGCTGTACAACGCCCGGCATCTCAAAGAGACCGGGGAACAGTTGGAGGCGGTCGAACTGCAGAGGCCCGACGGAGGTTCCGAGCCACTCTGGGAAGAGGGGCGTACGACGCTCGTCTACGTCTGGGCTCCCTGGTGCGGCGTCTGTTCGGCCGAGACGGGCGCCGTGTCGCGCGCTCGCGGCTGGGTGGGGGATTCAGTGGGCGTCAAATCGGTCGTCTTCGACTGGCGCTCCCCGAAACAGGTCCGGGAGTATATGACCGACAATCAGGTCGACTATCCCGTGCTGTTCGGTACGAAAGCACTGTACAACTCCCTGAATATCCGGTCGTTCCCGACATTCTACTGGATCTCGCCGGAGGGACGCGTCGAGGGGACCGCTGTCGGTTACACGACCAGCGTGGGTCTGGTGCTTCGAAGCTGGTTCTAGCAAAAGAACGGGCGGAGCGGCCGGTCTTGCGGCCGCTCCGCCCGTTGATGGTACGTGATGCTGGGTGCGAACGATCAGCCCTTCATTTTCGTCCAGGAACTGCACCAGCCCTTCGGGTGAATCGGACCGGGGACGACCTGGCATCCGCCACATTCTCCTTCGTTCTTCGGCGGCTCCCAGTACTGACAGTTGTTGCAGAGCTGACCCTCTTTGTCAGAGGAGTCGGCGTATTTGAGGGCTTTGCGCGTGTTCTTCTGGGCATCGGTCAGACCCGGTGCGTCCATGCAGTTCAGATCACCCCCGCCGCCTTTGGCCTGTTTGGCCGCGCTGCCGGATCCGCCCGACTTTTCGGCTTGTTTGGCAGTTCCCGATTTAGAACCGCCGCTCTCGCTTTCGCAGGCCGACAACAGCGCGCCGGCGCCGGTGACCGCAGCTCCGATTGTCGCGGCTCGCTTAAAGAATGTACGTCGATCGAGTTTCTCTCCGCTCATGGGTACGTCTCCTGAGATCCAGAGTGTGAAACGCCTGTCAGACGTCGAACCGACGGCTCAGGGATGTCCGTCCTGATGGCCGTTGTTCGTGGCACAATAAAAGACACGGGCCGTGAAGTTTCAAAATTTTTCTTCTCTCGCTCGACCTCGAAACAGTCTGCGAGCGTTGTATTTCTTTCCATGATTCATTAGCCGAATACACTGCTGTTCCGGTCACGAGGACCGACCGATTGTTCCAACAGGAGCCGTCCCCCGGTGTCTGAGACGCCCGACAACTGGCTCAGAGTGCGTGCCATCCAGGCCACCTTAAGTTTCATCTGTCTGGCGTTTCTGGCCACTCAGGTGCAGTCGCCGTGGTGGGAGGGACCCATCCTGGAGGTCAAACCCGAATGGCCCGAGCCCTCCAGCGGGTTTGTGGCCAAACAGCCCACCGAAGAAGTCGAGGAGGTCGCAAAGGTCGATCTGGCGCCCTCCGACAAGGGGGCCGGCAAGCGGACAGAAGACGAGAGCACAGATGGGACCCGTCCCGACAAGGATCCGGCGAGCGAATCGGCGGCTGATTCCGACACCGGTGCGTCCGAACGCGACGGGTTCGAGCGAATCGCACGGCTCGGTCCTGCCGAGATCGAACTCATCGACAACGTCGAGCAACTGTCGCGGGAGCTCCCCGAGACGCGCACCGACCTCGATCGGCCATGCTTGAGGTGGCAGGCGGCCTTCGCGACCGACGGACCCCGGCCCGTCTGCATGCGGCGAGCGATGGATCCGTTCTTTGAGCAACTCCGACGGGTCGCACTGAAGCGAGCCGACCGACCGGTCCGCTTCAGTCAACTCGGCGATTCCCTTATCGCCGGCGACGGGTTCACCGGCGAACTCCGCCGGCTGCTGCACGAGCAATTTGGGGACGGAGGGTTCGGATGGATCTATCCCGGGAAGGCATCGCAGTACATCGGGACACGACACCTCAGCGTGCGTTACGGCGGCGACTGGAATGCCTTCAATGTCGTCATGGACGGCCCGAATGCCGCCAGGTACGGATTCCCGGGCGTCGCTTTTGAGCCCAAACGTGGCCCGACGGTTGGCATCTATCCACACGACGAGGGAACCGGGCGCACCTTCGACCGGGTCGGGCTAGTTTACTGGCGCCCCTACAGCTCCCTGGAGCTGCGAATGGCGCTGGATGGTTCGAGTCGGCGCGTCGATCTCTCTGGGGCTGCCCAACGTCACGATGCAACCTGGGTCAGCCTCGGCGAATCCAAGCCCCATCGCCTTCGGCTGTCGGATTTTCGCTCGGCCGCGACCTACTACGGTATCATCCTCGAGAATCGCGGTCCCGGGGCCGTTGTCGACAATATGGGACTCATGAACGGACGGGCTCCACGCTTGAGCCTGGTCGACCCCGCCACCTGGCGCCGTCACATCAGCCTTCGGGGATCCGATGTCGTCTCGTTTGCCTACGGCGTCAACTCGGCGGGAAAAAAGAAGGCGTCTGACGAGTGGCTCGACGACTACCAGCGACAGTACGGGCAAGTGCTTCGACGAACCCGCCGGGCGAGGTCGAAGACGAGCTGTTTGGTTGTCGGCGTGCTCAGCCGTGGTACGCTCCAGGGGGGACGCGTTCAGGTCTACCCCTCGGTCGTCCCTCTGCTTCGACATCAGCGTGCTGCCGCCCTCGAGAATGGTTGCGCGTTCTGGAACGCGTTCCGAGCGATCGGTGGTGAAGAGGGGATGAATCGTTGGTATCACAACAGTCCGCGCTTGCTGGGAAGCGATTTTGCGCACCCAACCGGTGCTGGATACACGAAGCTGGCGAATCTGTTTTACTCGAGCGTGATCGATGCGTTCCAGACTTACCTCGAGGAGCGACAGACTCGTCTGCTAAACCCGGGAATCGAAACGTTTTCTCCCCCTCGACAGGAGACGCCGAGTGTTTTTCGGTCCGAGCCATAAGTCCACCGGAAGCCACTGGAGTGGCCCCGGATGCTGGGGACTGCTCTGTGTTGTCGTCCTCCTGGGTGGCTGCCAGCCCGATCGGGACGACTCCCACCAGGCCCGGGCGGTGAGCGCCACCGCTCAGGACGAACAGACCGTCGAGCCGGGTGCGCCTCCGCCCTACAAGCCCCATCGCCTCGATGGGTTTTTTCGCACTCTGTTCGATGTCGAGGATCCCGAAGTCGACCGGACCGCCAGTGTTCTGCATGTGGGAGACTCTCATACCGCGAGCGACACGATTACCGGTCGGCTCCGGGAGCTGTTCCAGCAACGGTTCGGCGACGCCGGCAGAGGCTATGCCTACCCCGGTCGGCCGTGGCGCACCTTTCGCCAGGAGCGGATGGGCTACGCCATGGAGGGCGACTGGACGTCGTTTCTCGGCACCCGGGAGAGAGATCAGGGCCCGTTTGCCCTGGGGGGCATCCGACTTCAGACCACAGAAGAGGGCGCCTGGGTCGAGCGTTCGAGTTGTACGGATTGCCGCGGCGGCGACTCCTTTGACCGATACGCCATCCACTATCTGGTCCAACCCGACGGTGGAGAATTTCGGGTGCGGGTCGACGACCGGGCCCCGACCGTCGTCGAGACCGGTGGAACACGGACGAAGCTGGGGGTCTTTTCGGAGCGTCTCGATCCCCGGGCCCACACGATCCGGGTCACGGCCAACGGGGACGGGCCGGTCGCACTCTTCGGGATCCGTACCCATCGCAGCGAAGACGGGGTCGTCTATCACTCCCTGGGCATCAACGGGGCCACCGCTCCCGAGTTCGCTTCGTACGACCGTCAGATGACCCGAGCGACCGTCCAGCGGCTGGAGCCCGACTTGATGGTCTTCGCCTTCGGCAGCAACGAAGCCTACAATTTTTACAAAATGGGGCATTCGGATCGCTACAGCTTCGAGACCGTCACTCAGGCAATGGCCAACTACAACGTGGCGTTTCGAAGTCTTCTGGAACGATACATTTCCGCGGCACCTCGGGCGGCGTGTCTGGTGTTGCTGCCGCCGGATCTGTCTCCGCGGCGTCCCGACCAGCCCTGTCGCCGAACCGTCGAGATGGCCGGCCGAGAGGTCTGCGTACAGCACCCGATCCGGCATTTCTCCGGCGTCGTGGCTGCCCAACGTCACATCGCCCAACAGGAGGGGTGCGCGGTCTGGGATCAGACCCGGGCGATGGGAGGGGCCGGGTCGATGGCGATCTGGTCGAACCTGTCGCCGCCGCTCGCCCGAAGCGATCGCATCCACCTGACGATGGGCGGATACGACTTGATGGGCGAGTCACTCTACAGCGATCTCATCGAGACCTACGACGTCTGGAAGCGTGGTGGTCGTCTGGAACTCCCGACGACACCCATCCAGCCGCGAGCCATCGCTGGCGCCTTCGGCCCGTGACACCGATGCCACAGATCACTGGCGTACCCCGCTGAGTCGACATGCAATTCGATACAACTCTCTACATCTGGTTCCTGGCCGTGGTGTTCCTCGGCAACTGGGCCCTGATGCCGTGGTCACGGCTGCGCGTCGGCTGGCTGTTGGCCGCAAGCTACACCTTCTACGGGTCGTGGAACTACCAACTGCTCGTCCTGATCATCGGGTCGACGGTGCTCGACTACACCGCCGGATGGATGATCCATCGGGCCAAAAACGAGACCCGCAAGCGGGCATGGCTGATCGCCAGCCTGACCGGGAATCTCGGCGTCCTCGCCCTCTTCAAATACGCCGACTTCTTTCTCGGATCGATCGAGGGCACCCTGCAGGCTCTGGGGATGGGGGCCGATATCCCGCTTCTGCATCTCGTGCTACCCGTCGGGATCTCGTTCTATACATTTCAGACCCTCAGCTACACGATCGACATCTACCGGGGGAAGATCGAGCCGATCGACAGTCCCCTGAAGTTCGCGCTCTTTGTCTCGTTCTTTCCGCAACTGGTGGCGGGTCCGATCGTTCGCGCCTCCGAGTTTCTGCCGCAGTTGCGAAGCGACCCCGAGTTCAAGCCTCGCAAACAAAACTACGGGCTCTACCTGCTCGTGGTCGGCTTTCTCAAAAAGGTCGTCGTCGCCGATTACATCGCCGTCAATTTCGTGGACAGGGTCTTCGAGAACCCTGCGATGTATTCGAGTCTGGAAGTGGCGACCGGCGTCTACGGCTACGCCATCCAGATCTACTGCGATTTCTCCGGCTACACCGACATCGCCATCGGGTCGGCGCTGCTGTTGGGGTTTCAGCTCCCCGAGAACTTCAACCGCCCCTATCTGGCGCGAAACCTGCGTAATTTCTGGCGGCGCTGGCACATCTCGCTGTCGAGTTGGCTTCGCGACTACCTGTACATCCCGCTGGGAGGCAGCCACGGGACCGCCTGGGGGACGTACCGCAACCTCTTTATTACGATGCTTTTGGGAGGGCTGTGGCACGGCGCCTCGTGGAATTTCGTCATCTGGGGTGCGATCCATGGCATCGGCCTGGCGGGGACCCGGATGTATCAGCGCTCGGAGTGGAGCGGCCGATCCTCGAGTCCGACGCACACATCCAGCCTCTGGGGGCGTTGGCTTTCGGTGGCGGCGACCTTCCATTTCGTCTGTTTTGCCTGGATCTTCTTCCGTGCCCCCACGTTTGGCAAAGCCATGGACGTCCTTGCTGCTATCGGCGCCGGGACGATGCATGTGCCGAACGTGACCCCGGTCATCGGATTGCTGATCTTCGGCACACTCCTGATCCATATGTTGCCGAAACGCCTCGAAGAAAAGGCTGCCAAGCAATTCATCCAGATGCCCGCCGTCGCACAGGGCGGGGTCTTTTTGGGGGTCGCCGTGTTGCTTCAGCAGGTCAAAAGCGCCGCGGTGGTACCCTTTATCTACTTCCAGTTTTGAGGCCGCTGCTCGATGCTCGATCTTGAACGCATGCAGTCGATACAGTTGTCCGGCGACCCCCTGGGTCAAAAGGCGGTCGCCTCGTTGCTGCTGATTCCGAACTATTCGGTTCCCCCGCGGGTTCGAATCGACGTAGAGGCGGCGGATCGCATCCCCGACGAACCGGTGATCTTCGCCATGAACCATACGGACCGGTATAACTACTGGCCGTTTATGCTCCGGATGTGGTTGGACCACTCCCGGTTTATGGCCGCGTGGGTCAAGGGCAAGTACTACCAGAATTGGTGGCTCGGGAGGTTCATGGAATGGACCAACAACATTCCGACGGTCTCTCGGGGCTATCTGATCGCCCGTGATTTCAAGAATGTCACTGGCAGGGATCCCACAGATTCCGAGTATCGGCTCCTGCGGAAGCTCGTCGACGAAGTGACCGTCGGAACCGGCGACGGAGAGGCCGGCCCGGAGGTCCGCGCCGGGGTACCACGCGAAATTCTGCAACGACCCCGGGACCTGCTGGGTGTCGAGTTTGATCCCTCGGAGCGTACATGGGCCCGGGCGGTCGGGGAACTCTTTCTGAAGATGACCGACCGATTCGTGACGCTCAACGGGGAGGCGTTTCAGAAAGGGCTCGATCTGCTCGTCTTTCCCCAGGGGACCAGGTCGAAGCGTCTCTCACGGGGGCGCATCGGCATCTCTCAGGTGGCGCTGCACTTCGACCGCACGATCGTGCCGGTCGGCTGCAACGGATCCGATGACGTCTATCCGGGTTCCTCGCCCTGGGGCCGTTCGGGGCATATTACCTACCGGGTCGGCGAGCCGATTTCACCAAAACAGATGGAACCCTTTCAGACGCCAGAGAAGTTCCTTCCGTTCACACCGGAGTCCGAGAGTACCTACCGAGACGAGTTTCAGGGACTCGTCGACCTGGTCATGGAGCGGATCAATGGCCTCCTGGAGCCCCAATATCAGTTTTCGGACGACTACGATCCCGACGGGGTCGAAGGGACCGCGCGCTTTATCTGATCAGCGCTCGATATCGCCCCGATACACGTAGTTGACGCCGAACATGTATCGGTGCGCCTCGACGGCATCGAAGTCATCGACCGTGCGCATCAGATCCAGAAAATCGTCGCCGCACGGGAAACTGTCCGATGTCCTTTGCAGATACCGGTAGGCGCCGGGATCGCCGCTGATGATCCCACCGATGATCGGAATGCCCACACGGTTGTATACCCAGTAAAACGGCTTGATCGGAGCGGGCGGCTGGCCGAATTCCAGCACGACGACGCGTCCGCCTGGCCGCGTCACCCGGGCCATCTCCTCGAGGGCCGCCCGCGGGTCCTCGACGTTCCGAACCCCGTAGGCGATCGATGTGATGTCGAAGGAGTTGTCGGAGTAAGGCAGGTCCTGCACATCTTGGATGGTCCACTCGATGTCGGACCGATTCCGTTCGGCCGCTTTGTCCCGGGCCAGTGAGAGCATGTCTCCGTTGACGTCGGTCCCGACGACGCGCGCGTCCGGACCGACGGCATCTCGAAACATGAAGGTGAGATCTCCGGTTCCCGCAGCGCAATCCAGCACATCGTCGCCGGGTTGTGGGTCAGCGATCTCGACGGCGCGACGGCGAACCCACAGGTCCGTCCCCAGTGAGATGAACCGATTCGTTACATCATACCGATCGGCGATTCGGCTGAACATATCGTCGACGTCTGCGCTCATAGCGGTGTCTCTGGAAAACGGAGGTTAGACGAGCGGCCGACCCACGGCGCCCGCCACGCGTTCGAGCCGTTGCATTAACTCGGCAAACTGCTCGGGGTCGAGCGCCTGGTCGCCATCGGACCGAGCGGACTCGGGCTCCGGATGGACCTCCACCATCGCACCGTCGAGACCGGCGGCGACGGCTGCCTGAACCAGCGACGGGATAAGCCCCGGTTTGCCCGTGGCGTGAGAGGGGTCGATGATGACGGGAAGGTGAGTCTCGCGCTGCGCCCACAGGGCGCCGGCCAAATCCAGCGTAAATCGCGTGGCCTCATCGAAGGTTCGGATCCCTCGCTCGCACAGAATGACCTGATCATTGCCCTCGGCCAGGATGTATTCGGCCGCCAGGAGCCATTCGCGCAGGGTCGTTCCGAAGCCTCGCTTGAGCATGGCAGGGACGCCCGATGCGCCGATGGCCTTCAGGAGATCGAAATTCTGCATGTTTCGCGCCCCGATCTGAAAGGCGTCGACCAGGTCGGCCATCTCCTCGACCGCCGTCGGTGCCATCACTTCGGTGACCAGGGGAAGTCCGTGGTTGTCGGCGGCCCGCCGCATCATCTGAACTCCCTCCAGACCGAGCCCCTGGAAGCTGTACGGGGATGTCCGAGGCTTGAAGGCTCCACCGCGCAGCACACGTCCGCCGTGATCGGCGACAATCCGGGCCGTCTCATCGATCTGATCGGCCGATTCGACGGCACAGGGGCCCGCGATCACCGTGAAGCCTCCGTCCCCGAAGGGAGTCGAGCCGAAACGCACGACGGAACCCTGCGGATGCTGAGAGCGGTGCACTCGCCGATAGTCGATCTCGTCATCGAGCTCCGAGGGATCGGAAGACGACATGGGATTCTCTTCTAAGGGGGTTTGCATTACGGGGTCTCCGTTCCGTGGGAAGCGACGAGGTGACGGACCGCTCGCCGGTCGATCTTGTGGGAGCCGGTTTTGGGCAGGGAATCTGTACGATGCCAGATCCGGGGGCACTTGAAGCCTGCGAGTCGCTCGCGGCAATGGGCCTCGAGCTGCTGCCTCCAAGTTGACTGAGTATCAGATGCATCCTCACTCGGTTCCGTTGCAGCCCCGTCGTCGGCCTCCCATTCGACGGATGCGCCGACCCGCTGCCCCCACTCCGAATCATCCAGCCCGACCACACAGGCATCTAGCACGCGCGGGTGTCGTCGCAAGACGGACTCGACTTCCACCGGGTCGACGTTTTCACCGCCGGTGACGATCCGGGCTGATTTTCGGGTATCGACCACGAGTTGTCCCCCGGCCGTCAGCAAGCCGACGTCCCCGGTTCGAAACCAGCCGTCTTCGGTAAAGGCCGAGCGGTCCAGCGGGCCGAGGTGCTGATTGGCGTCGTTTCGGTCGGTTTCGTCCCCGAGTGGGATGTATCCTTCGAAGACCGAGGGGCCCCGGACGGCGATTTCACCGTAACACCCGGCCCCCATATCACGACCCTGGTCGTCGAGAATCGTGATCTCGGCGTGGTGCAGCGGCGGCCCAACCTGACCCGGTTCAAAGGTCTCGTCTCCCGGGGTATGGGTGGCGAGTTGAGAACTCGTCTCGGTCATCCCCCAGGTCTGCAGTGCGGGAAATCCGTGCGTTCGACACCGATCGGCGAGCGACGCGTCGGTCGGTCCGCCGCCCAGAAGCGCGGCTCGAAGGTCGGGGGCCCCGTCGAACCGGGGGGAGTCGAAGATCCGCCGCAGCATGGTCGGCACGAACGACGCCAGGGTCACCGAATCCCGGGAGAGACGCTCGGCCGCCCGGTCCGGGTCAAATTCGGTCATCATGTCGATGGCGGAGCCGTAGATCGCGCATCGCAGGGCGATGGCCAGCCCGCCGACGTGGAACAGAGGCAGGGGCGCCAGCCAGCGGTCTTTCGGGAGGACTCCGAGATTGTAGGCCGACGCCATCGCGCTCGAGGCATGATTCCCGTACGTCAGAGGCACGGCTTTGGGCTGGCCCGTGGTTCCCGAGGTAAAGAAAATGGTCGCGACCGCGTCATCCTCCAGGGGCACCGGTGGGGCCGCCGTAATCACCTCTTCGGCCCCCGCGGCCAGGTCGTCGACCCGTCGCGTCTCTGTGTGCTCAATTCGTCCATCCAGCGAACCGTCGTGAATCACCAGGTCCGGTCGTGTCGAGGCAATCTGGCCGGTCCAGTCCTGAGGGCTGAGTTTTGGATTCAGTGGAACGAGCGTGCCTCCGAGCCATAGAACTGCATGGGCCAGCTTGAGCCATTCCTCGGAGTTTGGCGCCAGCAATGCGACGACGGGGCGGTCGGTGTCGCCGGTGACATCCGAGATGACGGCAGCGCGACGCCCGACTTCGTCGGCGAGGCGACCGTACGAAATCTCGCGCTGGCGGTCGTCGACGTACAGCGCGGTTCTCCCCGGGTGTCGTCGGGCGCTGTGGGCGAGCCACGGATTCATCGATCCCCCCGCGACATCGAGGAGTCGTCGGGGCTGACCGTATCGATAATGTCGGACCGTGGATTCAGTCCCAATCCGGCGCCCTCGCGCAGCAACATGGATCCGCCGCCGACCAGGTCCGGCTCCTCGGTGATATCCTCTTCGAAGATGCCGCCAGTCGCCAGTCCGTGAGGGCCGACGTGAGCGGAAGTGGCGGCGGCCAGGTGGGCGACGGCCGAACGCTCGAGCGCCGATCCCAGCGCCGACGTGAAGGTCACCCGCACTCCCCTCTCAAGCGCGAGTTCTGCCAGTTCACGCGTGACCAGAAGACCACCGAGGGCCGCCGGTTTCAATACGACTACCGGGACCTCGGCGCGGTCGATGAGGCGGCGGCCGCGCGGCGCAGGATGAGCCGACTCGTCGGCTGCCACGCAGACCGGTGCCGTCCGTGCGAGACGCTCCAGAGCGTCGAGATCGTCGGCACTCACCGGTTGTTCGACATAGTCGAGACCCTCGGGGTCGACTCGGTCCAGAAATCTCGCCGCTTCGATCGGCGTCCACACGGCGTTCGGGTCCACCCGCAACTGGGTCTCCGGGATCGCGGCACGGACAGAGTCGACTCGCTCGAGCGCCTCTTCGACATCGGCCCCGACCTTGACTTTCACGCACTCGAAGCCGGCTCCAACGAGATCGGCCGCCGCGTCGGGCGGCTGTCCGAGATCGAGGCTGCCGTTGACTGGAATCGCGTGCAGGGGGGCTCCATCGCCGCGATGCAGGAGCTCGGCGATCGAGACGCCCCGGTGTTGTCCAAGGGCATCGAGACACGCTGTCTCGAATGCAAAACGAGCTGCTGGTGTGCCCGCGATCGATGGAAATGCCTCGGTGATCGTGTCGATGCCGAAGGGGACCGCGTTCGTCGGGACGGACTCGACCGCTTCGATAGCCTCGTCGATCGACTCGGTGGCCCAGGCTTCAAGCGGGGCGATCTCACCGAGGCCGACGGCGGGCTGGCCGTCGATGTGAAGCCAGAGTTGAACGAGACCGATGGGCCGGACATCCAGATCGCCGCGCGCCGTCTGAAAACCGGGCGCCGGGAGGTCCAGGCGCCGGACCCTGCAGTCTGTCAGTTGAAAGATGCTCAAAGTTTATCCGTTCGTTGCCGAGGGATCACCCGAAAGCGAGACCGCCTGCGTATAGGATTCCAAAGAGAGCGGTGAGGCGCGCAGTTCCTGCCAGCGTCGCGTTCAGCCTGGCGCCGTCGTGCCTTCTGAGCTGGTAGAACAGGCGCCAGCCGAGAGGAAGCGTCGCGAGAGGGAGCAGGACCCAGATGCTTGCGGCATTGGTCGCCCATTGAACAATAGGGATTGCGTAAGCCACGACCAGCATGCCTGCATATTGAAGGCGCGTGCCGCTGCGACCGAGCCGGACCGCAAGCGTCCGTTTGCCAGCCCGCTCGTCACTCTCGATATCTCGGTAGTTGTTGACCACCAGGATCGCAACCGACAGGCACCCCACGGGCACCGATGCGACGAAGGCACCCTGCGTGACCGTCAGGGACTGCACGAAATAGGTACCCACAACGGCGACGACACCAAAGAAGATGAAGACAAAGAGGTCGCCGAGCCCATGGTAGCCGAGGGGATAGGGGCCCCCGGTGTATGCGATGCCCGAGGCGATCGAAGCGATGCCGATGACGACGATGGGCCAGCCGGCTATCCACACCAGATAAGCCCCCACGGCGGACGCAAGACCGAAGGTCACTCCCATCGCCGTGACGACCGCGTCCGGTGAGAGGATGCCCGACTGGACCACACGAGTCGGTCCAAGTCTGTCTTCGTCGTCTGCGCCCTTCTGAAAATCGTAGTAGTCATTCGCAAAATTGGTTCCGATCTGGATCAGCCAGGCGCCGACCAAGGCGGCCAGGGCGGGCCCCGCCCGGAATTGACCATCGCGCCAGGCGAGACCGGTCCCGACTAGCACTGGAACCATAGCGGCTGCCAGAGTCTTCGGGCGCGCCGCGAGAAGCCACGCCTGCCAGGAGGGAATGTCGCCGGACTGGGTCATTCTTCGTGCCTCACTGCTCCGAGGGGGATGTCGATAGCATCTCAAGGGCGGATCCGATGACCTGGGATCGAACGCTGTCTCCGATGTTCTTGTCGTGTTCCCGTTCGGTCTCGACCAGAATCAACTGTACGCCCCCTTCCTCGATAGCATCCGCGATATCGCGGCGAAATTCCGCCCACGAATCGGGGACCCGACACCGGGCTCCGAGCCCACGGCTCGCCGCCGGGATGTCCACGTCCGGGGCCGTGGCGAAATGACGCTCGTGGACATCCTCGAACTCAGCAATCGGGAGGCGGTCGAAGATACCGCCGCCCCCGTTGTCGATGACCACATATACGATATCAACGTCGACTCTTCGGGCCGTCGCCAACCCGCCGACGTCGTGGCGAAAGGCTACATCCCCGAGTACCGCGATGGTCGGGCCGTCGGAGCCCAGGGCAATTCCGACGCCGGTCGACTCGATGCCATCGATGCCGTTGAGACCCCGGTTGAAGTGGACCGACGGGGATGACTGCTCGGCCTGCCCGAACATGTCGAGATTCCGGGTCGGCATGCTGTTCGAGACGAGCAGCGAGGTGTCCGGCGGCAATATCGGCAAAAGGGTGTGCCAGAGGCTCGGTTCGTCCAGCGTATGTTCGTCGACGGGCAGGAGATCCCGCATCTTTTCGATGATATGGGCCTCGGCGCGGCGGTGACGGTCGAGCCAGGAGCTGTCGCCGGGAATCTCGCTTTCGCGCAGGCGTTCGAGTGTCCTGTCGGCGAGATCTTCGACCTCCACCGAGAGATGCCAGTCGACGACGTGGTCGGGATCGGGGCGCTGCTGGTCCGGGTGCACGGTAATCTGCTGTGTACCGTCCGGGAGTTCCCGGGAGAATCGCCGCCCTTCCCAGGTCAGCGGCGACAGACCCGTGCGGACAACGACGTCCGGCTGACCGAGTTCGTCGCGGACCTGCGGCGACATCAGATAATCGCCGGCAGAAAGGACGATGTCGGGGCTGTCGCTCCAGTATCGGACCTGGGAGGTCGGCTCGGCGAGTACAGGGGCCCCCACGAAGCTCGCCAGTTCGGCGAGGGATTCGCGATACGAATCCCCGTCCCGGTCCGCCCCGCACATAAACATCGGGCGTTCGGCCTCGGCGAGCACGTCTGCGAATGTCTCCAGCGTGGCCGCTCCAGCAGTGCGCGCCGGCCGGGAATGTCGCGTGTAGGGTCGGCCCCCGGGCGGCTTCGGCGCCTCGAAGTCTGGCGGCACGCCGTCTCGGTGGTCCGGGGAGACGGAAATCGGCTCCAAAGGCTTGCGGAACGGTACATTCAGGTGAACCGGACCCGGGGTGGGCGACCCGGTTCGATGCCAGGCCAGGTCAATCGTCGAGCGTAGATATCTGAGCTTCTCCGGATCCGCCTCTGGCTGAGCGAGTTCGTGAAACCAGCGGACGTGAGTGCCGTACAACTTTGTCTGGTCCATACTCTGCGGTGAGCCCGTATCCCGGCGTTGCGGAGGACGATCGGCGGTCATCACCAGCAGCGGTACGTTTGAATGCGAGGCTTCGCAGACCGCGGGCATGTAGTTGGCCGCAGCAGTTCCCGACGTGCAGACGAGTCCGACGGGTCGACTGGTCGCTTGGGCCAGGCCCAGTCCCACAAACGCGGCGGAACGCTCGTCGATGACCGACAGGTCTTCGATGTCGGGATGCCGTGCGAACTGAACGACCAGAGGGGTCGAGCGGCTGCCCGGCGAGATGCAGACGTGTTTCAGACCGAGCCGTACGAGCTCGTCGACGAGTTCTCGTGCCCACAGAGTATTTGCGTTCGGGGAGGTCTCGGTCACGCTGTGACTCCCGCGTCTCGAAGTGCCTGAAGCATCGGATTGAATTTAGCCGACGTCTCGTCGAATTCCTCATCGATATCGCTCTCTGCGGTGACGCCACCTCCGGCGTAGATCCGAGCGTGGCGTCCCTCCAGAAGGCCGCACCGCAGAGCGACCGTCGTATCGCCGCCCCCGTCGGCGGTCTGCCAGCCCAGAACACCCGTATACAGCCCACGTTCCAATCCCTCGTACTCCCGAATGAAGTTTCGGGCGTCCTCGGTCGGGGTGCCGCACACAGCCGGGGTGGGATGCAAGGCTTCGACGAGCCGTCCCAAGTTGGGGGGCTTTGAACCCTCGAATCGTGCTCGAATCGGCGTCTCCAGATGAATGACGTTCGCCAGGACCATCGGGGTCGGAGTGTCGGCCACGTCGACCTGCGCCCCGAGGTTCTCCAGGGATTCCCGAATCATCCGGGTGACATAACCGTGCTCGGAACGGTCTTTCGAGCTCGCCATCAGCTCCTCTGCGATGGTTCCCGGGTCGCGACCGACTTCGCGTTCTCGGGTCCCGGCCAGGGCCATCGTGCGTACCTCGTGACCACTGCTCTGGATGAGCCGCTCCGGGGAAGCCCCCAGAAACACGCTCCCCGCCAGCCCCGATGGAGCGACCGCGAAGTGTCGAGCAGCCCCGTAATGACGATTCAGCGACTCCAGGGCCGATGTCGGCGACATCGGCCGTGAATCGGTCGCAACACCACTGCGGGCCAGGACGACTTTCTGCAACGGGGTGCTGCCATCCAAGGCTTCAAGAGCGTTGCCGACGGCGTGCCGATACTGCTCGATACCGGGCCAGGAGACCTCGAGGTCTCGGTCGGCCTTGCTGGCTGTTTCTTGTCTGCGAGCCGAGGATACCAACTCGTCGATCGACGCTTCACCCTGAACGGGGAAACGGTCGTCCAGCTCCGCTCCCTGAAGTCGAGTGACTTGAAGTTCTGTCTGGTCTCCATCCCACCGAAAGACGACTCGGGGACAGGTGGTCGACACGAGGTCGAAGGCTGTCCAGTGTTCCACTGCGCCGTCGCGATCGAAGCCGAGGTGAAAGAAAAGGGGCAGGTCACCGGAGCCACGGGTTTGGCCATCTAACTGCCCGCGAAGAGCACCGAGCCTGTCTTCGAGGGTACCAGGGGAGTCGAGTTCGACGGCTTTCCCCAGTGCGACGAAGGCTTTCCCGGCCCCACTGCCGTCTCGCGTATCGTGATATACGACCGGGATATCTGGGTAGGTACGTTCGACCACGCCGAGGACCTGCAGCGGCGACGGTGGGCGCGTGCCGACCCGATGGCACTGTGTTGCCAGCGGTTCGCCGGTCTGTGGTCGCCTCGTCGTCATCTGAGTCTTCCGTTCAGTATGTTCAAGGGCCTTTGAACAACACCCTTCGCCGGATAGGCCAAACGGGTGAACGGTTCAAGAGCATTCCAGAGTGAGCCGGGAGTGTGGGGGCTGGACTCAGTAATGCCAGGGGAAATCCGAAAAGTCTTGCGGCCGCCCCTCGAGGAAGGCATCGCGTCCCTCTTCGGCTTCGTCGGTGTCGTAGGCCAGGCGGGTCGCTTCACCGGCGAAGATCTGTTGCCCGGCGAGGCCGTCGTCCGGGAGGTTGAACGCAAACTTGAGCATCCGCATGGCCGTAGGACTCTTCGAGTTGATCGTCTCGCCCCACTCGAGCGCCGTCTCCTCGAGTTCGTCGTGATCGACGACCTCGTTGACCATCCCCATCTCCCGGGCTTCCTCGGCCGAGTAGTCCTTCCCCAGAAAGAAGATCTCGCGCGCCCGCTTTTGGCCGACCTGACGGGCCAACAGCGCCGAGCCGTACCCGCCATCGAAGCTCGCTACATCGGGGTCGGTCTGTTTGAAGCGAGCGTGTTGACGGCTGGCCAGAGTCATGTCGCAGACGACGTGAAGGCTATGGCCGCCGCCGACGGCCCACCCGGGGACTACGGCAACGACGACCTTCGGCATAAACCGAATCAGCCGCTGCACCTCCAGGATGTGCAGACGGCCGAGCCGCGCCGGGTCAGGGTCTTCCCCTTCGTCGTATTCATACCCGTCGGATCCACGGACCGATTGGTCTCCGCCCGAGGAGAACGCCCATCCGCCATCCTTCGAGGACGGCCCGTTTCCGGTCAAAAGCACGCAACCGACGTCGCTGGAGCGCCGCGCATGATCGAGCGTTGTGTACAATTCATCGACAGTCCGGGGACCGAACGCATTTCGGATCTCAGGGCGGTCGAATGCGATTCGAACCGTCCCCTGATCCTTGGCGCGGTGGTAGGTGACGTCTTGGAGGTCAAATCCGTCGACGGGCTCCCATTTGTCGGCGTCGAAAATCTCGGAGACCATGGCATTGTCCTCAGGCATTGAAATGTATCCAGTGGCGACTCTCACGGGGTCGTCGTTATTCCGTTCGGGTCAGATCGCGGCTTCGGTTCAGTTGAAATTCCATGAAGTGGTCGGCGGTCACCAGTGCGGCCATCGACTCGACGACAGGAATGGCGCGGGGAACAATACACGGGTCGTGTCGCCCCGACTTGGACATGTCCCCGGTCGTGCTCGCCGGTTTGAAATAGGTCAACACTCGAATGCGCTCTCCGTTTGAGATTCCGCCCTGGATCCCGTTTGCTGCAGGGCTGATGCCCGCCCGTGGGCCGGAGCCGCTGATGCCGTCGTGAAAGTCGAACCCGCTCATCGCGATATTGTCCGGTGCATCCCCGATTGTCACACCCACGACCGCCCCGATGCTCATCAGGGCGTCGGCGAGGGTGTTTTTCAGCTTTCGAAAGACCGGCTCACCCAGTCCCATCGGCAAACCATCGATCCGGGTTTCGATGATACCTCCCCGTGAGTCGCCGCGCTCCTTGCAGTCCAGCAGATCTTCGCTGATCGCCTCGGCGACTTCCAGGTCGGGGCACCGAGTCTTGTGTTGGTCGACTCGCTGCCGATCCAGATCTTCGGGGATGTCTTCAGCCCGGTGTTCCCCGATCTGGCGTGTGAACCCTACGATCGAGACAGCGTCGGGCAGGATCTTCTCGGCGATCACGCCCCCGATGACCCGTGAGACCGTCTCGCGGCCCGAGGAACGGCCTCCACCTCGGTAGTCCCGGTGTCCGAATTTCTCGTCCCAGGTGCGGTCGGCGTGGCCGGCGCGGTAATGGTCGGGATCGTAGTCTTTGCTGCGGGCATCCTCGTTGTAGACGACCACGCAGATTGGAGTCCCCAGGGTCTTGTCCTCGAAGACGCCGCTGAGAATGGTCGGCGCGTCGTCTTCGTCGCGATCGGTGGTGATGTCCGATTGGCCGGGTCGACGCCGAGTCATCTGATCGAGCAGGTCCGTCGACTTCAACGGGATCCCTGCGGGCACCCCGTCGATGACGGCGCCCATCGCCGGTCCGTGAGATTCACCGAAGGTCGTCAACTGAAGAAGATTGCCGAATGTATTTCGGTCCATGGCTTCATACCTCGTGAGTTGAGCCGTTCTGCCGAGAGTGCGGGTGCTCCGCCCAAACACGACGCTGGGCCTCGGCCTGACCGTCAAAAAAGATGTCGCCGTTGAGGTGTACCTCGGTCGTCTCCGGGGGGCGACGCACACCTCGGTAGTGCAAGTCGAGCCACGCTGTCGAGGGAGGAGGATCGACGTACGGAGAGTCATGATCGCCGGCTGCGTTGACGATCAGGTCGACTCCATCGACAGCGCCATTCGACCAACCGTCCCGTCCTCGCACGTGAGCCACCAGCTCCCAATCCGAGGCTTCAATGGCTCGTCGGATCGCCGGTGCCACGCCGCCGGTTCCGATGACGGCGACCTCGCCGGGCCCGATATCGTGGTCGTCCTCGAGTGTGCGCAGACAGCGCCGCATGCCCTCGGCGTCGGTGTCAGTCGCCTTCCAACGAGGCTCGCCTTCACCCGTGGACGCACGACAGAGAGTGTTTGCAGCCTCAAACCCTCCGGCTTCAACGCTGCGGGTCTCCACGATCCTGCGTTTAAGAGGAGCCGTGACTGACAGGCCACGAATGCCGACGTCTTCGAGCAATCGAAGCACGTCCTCCAGGTTGCCACGCTCTTCGGGGGACTCGACCGGAATCTTGAGATACGAGCTCGAGACCTCGTCTTTTTCGTTCGCCAGTGCGGCGCGTCGGTGCCATACGTCTCCCTGGGAATGTTCGACGGGCTTGCCGATCAGACCGTCGAAGACGTCCGGGGTGGGGCCCGCCAGGTGAGGAAGCCATCGCTGGAGGTCGAACTGGGGGCGAGGCTCGCCGCCGGTCCGCGTTCGACGCAAGGGATCAAATCCAACGGGCATGTAGTTCGTGGCATTCGTCTCGGCCAGAATGGGGCGAAGCCACCGATACTCGGGGCCCTGGGGCAACACCGTGACGTCCCAGCCGTCGCGGATCGCTTGCTTCCGATGTTCGAACATCGCGCAGAGTTGTTCGACAGACTGAATCTGCGGTGCGTACTTTAGAACGATGTGATCCCTGGGAACGACGCCGGCATCTGCCAGGGCGTCTCCTGCCGAAAGCAAGGCTTCACATGCTCGATCGGTGGCGCCACCCGGGTGTGACGAGACCACAATGGTTGAAGCATCCACTCGATTCAGCGCCCCGACCTCCAGCGTCGCCTCGAGGTATTCGAGGTCTATGTCGACTGTCTGCATGTCACTCGACTGCGCGATTTGAGCGATCCACTCCGGAGCGTCGGTTCGAAGACTCGCCAGCAGTGGTGTTCCCTCGACGGCGTCTGCATCGGAGGCTTCAAGAGAGTCGAATTGATCACTTCGTAGCTCGATCCCGGCCAGGCCGAAGCTGTTGCAGTCGCGGACAGCCCGTTTCAGTTCGTCTGGTGTCGTCGGCGTAAGCCACGTCTTGGGGCAGTATGTCTCGTCGGGCAGGTCGGCGGACCACTGGATGAGCGTCTGGAGTTCTCGGGCGGCCCGATCGACAGGGCGGCCTCGGGAGACGTGGAGTTTCAGGTGCGCCGAGGCTTCCCACCGCGGCTCCCGTTGGCGCTCCATTTCGTCGAGTTCGTCCCCGACATCGGCGTTCCGGCTTCGCTGGAGGGGCTCTCTGAGCTGGCGTGCGGTGTGTCTCCAACCCTCGCGGTACATCCAGATTCGAAGGCCATCCTCGGGTAACGGGTGAAACCCGCCCCCTAGAGCAACAATGCACGGGGTGTTTCCCGAGACGCGGCGTCGGGTTCGAAGGGCATCGAGGGTTTGTCGTTCGACGCGACGAAACCGTTGCTCGCTGTCGGCAATGATGTCGGCGCAACTCTCACCGGTGATCGTCTCGATCATCTCGTCGAGGTCGACGAATTCCCAGTCCATCTGCCGGGCGGCCATTTCTCCGGTGGTTGTCTTTCCCGTGGCCCTGTGCCCCATCAAATAGACGAAGTCGAATGCGCTCATGAGGCGTTTCCCGGTGAGGAAGGTTGAAGCGGCTTCGTCGACCAGCCCAGTGATCGGGCATGGTGCCAGAAATCCGGATACGACTTTGAGACGGACATCGGCTCGTCGAAGATCAGCGTGGTTCCATCGTGGGTCAGCAATAGGCCGGCCATCACGAGTCGATGGTCACCGGCCGGCTTCCAGAGGGCGTCGGGCTCCGGCTTCTGTCTCCCTGACGGGATAAACAGACCGTCTTCGCGAGGTTCGACATCGATGCCCACGCCTTCGAGGGCGCCGACCAGGTCGAAGATCCTGTCCGATTCTTTGTGCCGCAGATGCGAAGCACCGCAGATGCGAAGGGCCGGGGAGATCTGCGTGGCAACAGCAGCCAGTACGGGAGCCAGGTCGGGGGCATCGGCCAGATCGATCTCCAGTTCGGCCGCCGAGTCGTCTCTTCGGGCCCGGAGCCGTGCTGCGAGCCTCCGGATCCGCGAGTCAGGTTGCAGTGTCGGGGCCTCCTCCTGATGAACACGGTCATCTGGGTCGCCGTCGAGAACGGTCAATGCAATCCAGACCGCAGAACTGCTCGCGTCCGGGGCGATGTTCAGATTCGAGGCTTCCTGGAACCCGTCCTTCGGTTTAAATTCGAAGGTGTGTTGGTCGGGATGTTCGGTCACAGAGATCCCGACGCGCCGAAGCATCGAGAGCGTCATCTCGAAGTACGGTCGACTGGCGATTGAATCCGACGTGATCTCGAGTGAGAATGGTTTGCCGGTGGCCGCAAGAAGTGCCAGCGCTGATGCATATTGCGATGAGTCGGACGCGTCGACACGCAGGTGGTTCGGAAAACTGTGCCAGCCCTTTACCGAAACCCCCGCTTTACCGTCGGCCATTGCCGGTGAGATTTCGGCACCGGCGTATCGCAGTGCGTCGACCAGCGGCTCGTGGGGTCGCTCCAGAATGGTGTCCTCGACCAGAATGGTGGTGTCGCCTTCCCGAGTCGCCGCGACGGCGAGCAGAAAGCGAAAGGTCGTGCCTCCTTCTCCAGCGTAGACGACCGTCGGGTTCTTGTCTTTGGACAAGGTCTCGAGCGCGGATTTCAGGTGGAGGACGTCATCGGCGTGGCTCTCTCCGTCGATCCGAGTCAGGGCCTCTCGAAGATGGGCGATGATCCGGGCTCGGTTCATCTCCGACTTGCTGGATGCGACATCGGGTAGCCCGGGTCGGATACGGGTGCGCTCGGCTTCGAGTTGCGCGGCAAAAAACCATTCCACCGATTCGCGAAATGCGTCGAACCATGCTCTCGCGCCGATACCGTCGGTAACCCGGGGAGATCCGGGCCCATCGAGGACAACCGAACGGAGGGTTCCACCCTTGGTCTTTTTGTCGCGGCCGGCGGCATCGACAAAGCTGGGCTTATCTTCAAATTCACAGACGTCTCCCACTGGAGTCAGCAGCGGATGTGCGTGGCCACGAAGCCTCGAAGCCTGACGTCGGGTCAGATCCCCGCGTCGGGTCGACTCAAAACTTGCGGCGACCAGGCCCCAGGCGACGGCGTGTCCGTGGGAGATCCCTGTATTCAACTCGAGGGCGTGCGCGACGGTGTGCCCCAGATTTAGAAAGGTGCGAATGCCGCGCTCTTCGTGCGGATCGCGTTCGACGATATCCTTCTTTACGCCGATCGCTCGCTCGATCAGCTCGACGAGTCGGGAGCCGACGCCGGTCCCGTCAGCCTCGGATTGGTAAGGCGCAGCCGCGAGTTCACTGATGCCTCTCGGATCATCGAGTTGGTCGAGGCCGTCGGCGTCTCCCAGCCAGAGTCCCTTGACCAGCTCCGCGAGTCCTTCCCGTCTCCGGGCCAGGGGGAGCTCGGCCAGCGCATCGCCGACCAGGTAGACACGGTCGGCTTCGTAGAAGGTGCCGAGTTGGTTCTTGGCTTCATCGAGGTTCACGGCGGTCTTTCCGCCGTGCGCCGAATCCACCATGGCCAGACACGTCGTCGGGACGTGCCAGAGTGTGACCCCTCGCCAGAGAATACTGGCGAGGAAGCCGACTGCATCGCCGACCGAGCCGCCGCCGACGGCCACAATCGTGAGCGGGCGCGATGCGCGCCGACTCAACACACGTCGGGCGAGATCTTCGATGGCCCCCATCGTCTTCAAGTCTTCGCCGGCGTCGACGAGGATCGGTTCGGGCCATTCCTCGAGCAGCGTCGAAGGGAGGCTTCGATCGGCTACGACCACGGCACTTTCGGGCCGCGGGATGTCCGAGATAGATGTGACGCGATGGATCGACATGAGGGGGAGTCCTGCAGGGGGCGGGTCCTACGCTTTGCCGTCGAGGCGCTCTAGCAACTCCCATCTGGCCCGATCGGCTTCTTTGCGGGAGAGCCCGCCCCGGCGTACCTTGCGCTTCGGCAATTCGAGCAGATGCTGGTAGAAGTCAAGACCACGCTCGAGCAAGGCGTCGTTGTCTTCCAGCAACGAAAGGGCGTGAAACAGGGCGTCTTCGGCCCGATCAAATCGACGTCGCTTCGACTCGACCCCGAAGATGACGCGCCAACTTCGGCCGACCTCGACGGGTGTCATCACCCGGGCGATCCGCTCTTGTTTCAAGACGTCCGCCAGCAATCGGGATGGGATGGGCGGCTCCCGACGTTCATCCAAATAATGCTGGGTCCCCACGAGCAGGCTGCGAGCCAGAAAAAGTACCGTCCTCCGGTGAAGATCGGTCTTCTCCAGCTCAACCATCACCTCGGTCCGAACGACCAGAAGATCATTGAGGTGATCCGCAATATCGGCCGTCTTGTCGAGTACATCGCCGTTGACCGTCGAGCGGAGAACCGTGGGGCGGTCCCGATGATAGTCGGCCAGCTGGAAATCGACCCGCGCCAACGTATCCGGTGCGGTCGCGCCGTCCTCCTGAGCGCGCCGCTCCTCGGGCGTCTGCTCGGTCCGTTCGACCAGTTGCCGGAAGTAGTCGTTCAGATTCACGTGGATCCAAGAGAAATTGGCGAAACACGAAGCGTTCGTATGATACTATCCGTGCTGTCATTCCCTGCCAAGCACCCGCCGCCACCATGACCGACAGATTCAGTGGGATCTGGGAGATACTCCGAGAAGCCATCGATGGATTCAATCGCGATCGCGCCTCCCATCTGTCCGCAGCGATGGCGTTCTACACAATATTCTCGGTGGCTCCCCTCATTTTAATTGCCACGGCCATCGGCGGCCTCGTCTTCGGCCAGGGAGTGGCTCGTTCCCAACTCGTCCTCCAGATTCAACAGGTTGTCGGGCCCGAGGCGGGGGAGTTCATCTTGAGATTGCTGGAGAACTGGCGAAACGAAAATACGGGCCTCGTCGCCACGGTCTTGGGTACAACAACGACGTTGTACCTCGCGTTCCGAGTCTTCGATGCGCTTCGCGACACGCTCGATGTGGTCTGGAACGTGCGCCTTCGGCCGGACATCACCTGGGGACGCCTCGGCGTGAAGTATCTGAAGTCCTTTCTCGTCATGTTTCTCGTGGGTCCGATGTTCGTCGTCTCGGTCGTGATAAGCGAGGTGTTGACGCGGCTGGGACCCTGGCTGTCGGCGTATGTCACCTGGGACGTCGGCATCCATAAAGTGCCGTCGGCGATCCTCTCGTTCGTCATCCTCACGGTGATGTTTGCGATTATCTACAAGTGGTTGCCCGACGTTGACATCGCCTGGCGAGACGTCGCGTTTGGAGCGGTACTGACCGCAGTACTCTTCTCGCTGGGACGGGCACTGATTGCGCTGTACCTGGCCAACGCGGGGACGGCGTCGCTCTTTGGGGCTGCCGGTTCGCTGGTGCTCCTCCTCTTCTGGGTCTATTATTCGGCGCATATTCTGTATTTCGGGGCCGAAGTCACCGAGGCATACGCCAGGCGATCGGGGCGTGGAATCCAACCGGACGCCGACGCATTCAGCGTGCAGGATGGATACGAGGCCGGCGGTAAACATGCCTCCGAGCATCGGGAGTAGTCCGGTTCTGTGACTCGGATGATTGGACAGGGTCCGACCGTGTATATCCTTCCAGTCGAACCGATATCCTGCCGATGGAGGCGCCCGATGTTTGAATACAGTCTGTCGCGCGACGAAGAACGCGCCATTCTCGAGATGATGGGACAGGTGGCGACGGCCGACCGTGAGGTGACCGATCGAGAGAAACAATTCATTGTCGAAGTGTCTCACGACTTCGACGTCTCTGCCGAGGGCATCTTCGGGCTTCCCGAAGGTCGCGGCCTGGAGGCTATTGCTGAGAGGTTCTCAGACGATACGGCACGAAAAATCGCGCTCGTCTTCACAATCCGGCTCGCCTTCGTCGACGGCCTCTATGACAGCGACGAATGGCTCGGAGTACGTCGCCTCGGGGATCTTCTGAAGATCCCGGATGGAACGGTGGCCGACCTGGAAGACTGGGTCCGCCGGGGGCTCGAGTGGGAAGAAGAAGGTCGGGTCCTGATGGGCCGGCCCTCCAAATGGTCGGTTTCCCCTGCGAGACGCCCCGACACCTAGCGCATGCGGCTGTGGACGTGGCCGCGGGCTAAAAGGACTGTTGTTGCCGCTCCAGATGCGGCTTGTAGTAGTGCTCGCGGATGAACGACACGATGTACTCGAGGAACTCCTCGAGCGCATCCATCGGGATCTCTTCGATCGGATCTTCGAGCTGCGTGTAGTGGTTGACCGGCATATTCGAGATCTCGAGTTCTTCGAGGCCCTCCAAAAACTCGTTGGCCTCGTCGCGCTGGTCGTCGGTGATGTCTTTGTCCGGATGGGGCTTGATGTGAAGGATGACACCACCGTCGCAGTAGATGTCCATGATGTAGTAGCGGATCGAGCCGTACCGCAGATTGAATCCGCCCGTTCGACCGCCACTCACCGTGTACCGGCATCCGATGTCCCGAGCCATCTTCAGAAGTTCGGTCATCGCTTCGCGACGAACGGGGCCGCCTTCCTCTTCTGCCTTTTTCAGAACGTCGAGTGTGTCCATCAGCTGCCTCCGCGGGGTTCTCGAATACGTAGCGTTCGAAGACAGTATAACCACTGCGGCCCGGAATTCGAACTCCGACGTCCGTTGAAGCCTCGCTTGAAGCCCGCTTGAAGCCTGACTACCTGTGGATGAACGCGGGATTGGGGGACCACTTCTGCGTCGAGATCCGTCGAGGATCGGCCAGCTGGGGTAACTCGTGACCGTGGACCATGAAGCCTGCCAGCTGTTCCGCGTGGAAAGCGGTTCGGTACAGGCCCGTTGAACCAAACGCACCCAGGACATGGGCGTGCTCGATTCCGGGGATCGGCCCCGACAGAGGTTGGTGATCACCGAAACTGAGTCGGATGCCGCTCCAAATCTCCCGAGCCGGCATCGAATCGAGTGCCGAATGGAGTCGGGCGCCTTTCCGACGCAGGCTTCGAGCTGGCTCCGGTGCGTCCTCCGGCCGGCCCCCGCGGTTCGACGGGGACCACCAGGTCGATCCGACGACCCAATCGCCGCCGGGCGTAGGGGCGATGTGACCGGAGGCATTGAGAATGACATCGAGTTGTCGGGATCCGGGGCGAAATATCCCGAGTTCCCCACCCGTCCCGGAGGTCGCGATCTCTGGAAACCACCGATGCAGTCCATACCCGGCCGACAGGACGAGTTCCCGCGCAATCGGGATCTCATCGGAGTTGAACCGCCAATGCGGAGCCGGCGATGTCCTGAATTGCAGGCTTTCTACGCGTTGCTCGAAAAACGCGACGCCTTCGGCCGCCAGTTGTTCGGCTCTCCAGCGAACCAGAGCATTCAAATCGACGACATAGGCTGGCCGGTACCACAGCGCCGAGCCGGCGTCGGTCGGCACCGAACCGAAACGTGCGAGTTCGGTCCCCGGGACGATCCCTCCATCGATCGAGCTCGGGAGGTCGGACTCCACGTCCATCCAAGAGTTGCGTAGTTTAGCACCGACTTCCGGGTCGTCGAGGGGGCGAACCATCGGGAGCTGATCCACCGATTTGAAGCCTAGGTCCCGGGCACCTTCAAGCCATTGACGCGCCCGACGGAATTCCGCCCACCCATCTCCCTTCGGTGTGATGGTGCGGCCCGGAAAGGGGTGCAGGATGGCGGCAGGTGCACCGGATCCGCGCCGGGGATCGTCGGCGTCCACCAGCATCACGTCGGTGCCCGACACTCCGTGGCGGAGAAGCGCCGTGGCCAGCCGAACCCCGGCCAGGCCCGCTCCTACGATCGCATATCGAACCATCAGTCACTCGTTGCCTTCGACGTACCTTTCCCGACTCAACAGGTCATAAGGGGCCAGCGCTTCCTGGGACAACGACGCGAAGGTAACCTCTCGCTTGTGGCCGGGCCCGGGCGCCGACGCCACGTTGAAGCCTGCGTGGAACATGGCTCGTTTGACGTCGGAGGCGGCGCTGTAGGTTCCCAGAATGGCTTCTGGGCTCATGTGATCTCGGGCGACCTCGAAACACTCGACGGTCCATGAATTCGGATCACTGCGGGGACCAAACGGGTCGAAATAAACCGCATCTGCCCGAAGTTCGGGGTGGCGAAATGTGGACCAGTCGACGAGATGAAGGCTCAATTCGATGCGACCGTCGTCTGCTGAACAATGGACAGTCTGCCCGGAGCGTTCTGCTTGCTTGAGCGCCTCTCGAGCGACATCTCCAGCTGGACCGGGATGGAAGTCGACATTCTCCGCATACACGGGTGCATGTTCCACCGCATGATAGTTGAGGGCTGCTCCGTCCGGAAGGGCTGCGACCGTTCCGGTAAAATTGACCGCTGCGCCGAACCCAAGCTCGAGGATGGTCCATGGAGGCTCACGTTCATGAAGCCTCGTGCCGCGAACAAAGACATGGTCGGATTCCTGTCGGGCGCCGTGTGTCGATCGATAGTGGAGGTCGCGGTGCCGGTCGTGGAGGGTCTTGGAACCGTCTCCCGTCTCGACGATGTCGATAAGCTCGGGTCGGTGGATCATGGGAATGGCTGCAAGAAAAGAAAAAGAGCGAGCGCGGATCCAGAGACCTGTAAGACCGACGTCCAGGTCACGATGTGGGGGGATATGTCGGCCCACCGTCCACGCTCGCAGGACGGAACATAGGGGACAGGGTCTACCTGTCAAATGCCCTTAAATGTCAAAGCGTACCCGTCGAATTGTCTCGTGTTCGACATCGACCAGAAGCACGCCATCGACATCGAACGCTGCGTGGTACTCCAGGAGCTGGCGACGAGTCGCGGCGGTTGAAACCGACGGAGCCTCGGCTCCGGTTTTGACTTCGGCCACGCATGATCGGCCTGATCGTTCAACGATGTGGTCGGCGCGCAAATCCACGTCGATAGAGTTGTCGCCGACCTCGACGGTCCACGTGTGTCGAACTTGAGAATCGACGACGCGCCAGCCCGCCTTCTCGAGGAGCTTGGTCGCGCGCTGTTCCCCCCGTACAGCTCGGTTCATGCGGCGACGAGATCGCCAGGAGGCTCTGCGACTCTGGACGAACCTTATAAACCCCACCGCAGCCAATGTTGCCACAACTCCGGCGCTGATCCAGACCCACGGCTCGTCCAACAAGACGGTTGGAGTTCTCCACAATATGTCGGGGTTGATGAAATCCACGTCCACTGTGTCCAGTCACATCGGAACAAGTTGTGAAGCCTCGCAGTCTTGAAGCCTCGGATCGAACCGATTTTTATCGTACCATTATAGCGTCTATTTGACGATAATTACCGTCGGCTCACTGGTGAGCTTGGAAATGAGCAAGCGGCAGACATGACCCCGGAGACCACCGTGGGTGACACAACGGGTCAGAATCAGCCGGGGGACACATCGTCGCGTGATGCGCGGCTTTTCGGCCGGGCACCACTGCGGGCCCGATTGCGGCGCGCAGTTGAAGGCCTCTCGGGATCGACGAAACCTCGTGTCATCTTGATCACCGGGATCGCAGGAGTCGGGAAAGGAGCGATGTGTCGGTGGTTGGCCTCTGTGGCCGCTGACAAGGGATACCCGGTTGAGCATGTCTCCCATCGCGCGCAGGCCGAAAATGATCTGCCCGATTCGCTGGTGGACTGGGATCACTCGCAGGCTTCAAATGGTCAGGTTTCAAATGGCGCAGCAAGTGGGACCGAGGCTTCAAATCGGGTCGAGTCCCCCCGGATTGTCATCTTGGAGGAAGTTGAATGGGGAAGAGAGACCCTCGATTGGCTGAATGCGTTTATCGAGCGCGGCTCCGCTGACACAAAACTGCCCGCGCTGGTTGTTGTGACTGCCACTCAAGAAGTTCTGCCGCAGAGGCCGGTTGAACAGGTGCAGATCGCTCAACTCTCGGACAGGTCCGGCGTTGAGACCGTCGAGTTGGGCCCGATGTCCGATGCTTCGATGCGTCAACTCGTGCGTGCTCGATTCCCGGGGGTAGATCGGCGCGAGGTCGAGAAGATCGTCGAACGTGCTGATGGGAATCCCGGTTATGCCCATCGGTTGATTCGGCGTCTGGCGGACGAAGACGCACCGACCTTGGAGGTCACGGAGACTCCGGGCGGCTCTCTGTCGGACGCCTGGAAGACGGGGTTGGAGGGATTCGCGCGGCAGTTTGGAGCGCAGCGAGAGCATGCGCTGAGATGCCTCGAAGCGTTAGCCGTGTTTAAACACGCTGTCGCTATTTCAGTGTGGAAAACGGCTTGCTCGACTGCTGGGATCGAATGGCTGCACTTGATTCCTCGAGCGCTCGTCTCGGCCGGGCTGGGCACAGAATTTGGCGACGAACCGTACGTCAAACTCAGAAATCCGATGGCACGCGACATCATGGAGGTCCGCGCCCGCGATCGGGGTCGCTGGGAGACACTCCATGCCGCGTGTGCAGAGGCGCTCGAACCTGTGGAGCTGGAGGGCGGACAGACGAAGGTCCGGCGGATGTGTCGGCATCTTCTCGAATCCGGGAATCCGGAGCGTGCACTTCCGTGGCTCGACCGGCAGACAACCCTGCACGCCCAGGCTGGCGAATTTGAGGAGGCCAGGTGGTTTGTCGGCGAACTCAAGGGGGCCTGCGAGCGGCTCGATCTCAGCGTACAGGATCCTTGGCAGCTCAGGTGGTTACTCCACCGGGGGTGGTTGAATTATTTTGAGGGGCATATTCAGGCGGCTCGCCAGGCTTCATCTGATCTCATCCGTCGAATGGACGAGAATACGCCCCCCGAGATCGGGCTCGAAGCGTGGCGGCTGGAATCGGTGGTGGCCATGGAGCAGGGGAGGCTTTCCCGAAGTTGGACGGCAGCGAATCGGGCCATTGAGTTTGTAGATGATCTGGAGAATCCGACGTACGAGGCGAAGCTTCGGGATCGACGGGGACGGCTGCTGCGCCACCGGGGCGATTTCGAGGCGGCCTCCCGGGAGTTTGAGTCGGCGCTGCGGCTGTTCGAAGGCAGTGATCGGGTCGATTGGATCGGGGGAACGCATTTGGCGCTGGCCACAGTCCTGACTGGGCAGGAGCACTATCGGAAGGCGATCGAGCACCTCGAATCGGCGCGAGAAATTTTTGTTGATGCGGGGATGCGTCGACAGCTTGTGCGCTGTTACCTGGGTTATGGCTCCGTGGCTCGTCGGCGGGAACGATGGGATGAAGCCCTGCAATGGCATGTGCGGGCACTGAGGCTCGGCCGCCAGGTCGGAGCCTCCCGCATGGAAGAGGTGCGCTACTTTCTCGGGTATTCGCTAGTCGGGGCCGAAGCCTACCAGAGAGCCAGAACTCACCTTCTGAAAGTTGAGGAGCATGTCGCAAAGCAGGAGCATATCTCGCTGCTAAACAGGACTCGGGGCGGACGGTTGTGCTGTGAGGTCGGCCTGGGAGAATTTGAAAAGGCGAGGGAGACTATCGGTGAAATAATCGATTCAATTGATACCTCCGCGGGTCACTATGGAGAGCTAGGCTTCCTATTCGAGAGGGCCGGAAGGATCTGTCTGGACAGCGACCAGGTGGGCATGGCGGAAGTCTTACTGATGTTGGCTGCCAGTCAGTGGCAGGCTATCGGTCGGTCGGACCGGAGGGCCCGGGTTTTGGGGTGGGTTCAGCCAGACTCGGGGGAATGATGCGCACCGACGTGATGCGAACTGCCGGGTCGAGTCCACGTTGGTTTGCGCACAGAGAACAAAGAGCCGGCCGCCCAGGAGGCGACCGGCTCTCGCAGTGTCAGGTCCAGTATACTCTTATTCGCTTGCCGGGTGCAGCTCCAGTGTCTCCTCGACCTGGGCGCGCACTTCTTCACGGACGAAACTCATCGGTTCTCCGACAGGGACTTCAGCCTGTCCGGTGACAGCTTCGCCCGATCCCTCGACGGTCACACTTATCAGGCCTTCGGTCCCCGACGGGCCCGGCAGGTCGGTCGTCTGGAATTCCAGTGTCAACCACAGGTTGGCGTCGATCTCTCCCTCGAGCATCATATGCCCGGTCGGGCGGAGATCTGCGAGGTCTTCCAACTCGTCTCGAACATCGTCCATGGCTTCGTTGAGCCACTCTTCATCCGACACAAAATCATCGTCATCGGGGCCTCCCCACATTCCCTCCTCTTCGGGGCCCTCGGACGAATTTTGATCATTGCCGAACGAATCGTTCCACTGGCGAGTGCTCATCTTTGAACCCTCCTTCTTCATGGTCAGACTGTTTCACGAACGGCGCTGGTTAATCCGGGTTGGTCCGGCGGCTGACGCCCTGCCTCCTCGGCGAACATAACCGGAATGTCTCCAAGTCAAGGTTGATTACACCTGGACGTCGAGCCACGGTCACGAGGTAAACAGGTGCGACGACGACAATCATCGTGGGACATCGGCGTACGTCAACCCCAGTATTGCAACTATGGCAGATCATCCGACACCTCTCGACCTTCCAAGAAGCCCGCGCCGCGGCTCCGCGTGGACCATTGATATCGACGAGCTCGACCGACGAGGACGGGGTGTCGGTCGCCTTGAAGCCTTGGTTGGACCGCAGGATGAACACAAACGGTTTCGGTTTCGAGTGCGCAAGGCGATTCCAGGCGACCGCGTGCGGGTGGTAGTCGAGAAACGCCGTGGCGAGCGAGTAGACGCCCATATCGACGAACTGGTGTCACCATCGCCGATGCGAAAGAAACCTCGGTGTCGGCATTTCGGCCTTAGGGAACGAACGGGAGAGGGGTGCGGAGGCTGTACATTTCAATCGTTGTCATATCGCCATCAGCTGGCGTGTAAGGAAAAGATGGTCAAGCGCGCGGTCGCCAACCATGGATTGGATCCGGGAAAGGTCTCGCCGGTCATCGGGTGCCAGGAACCCTGGCACTACCGAAACGACATGGAGTTTACATTCGGTGAGAGCGGGGAAGGTGAGTTCGCGCTCGGCATGTTTCCGAGAGGCTACCACTACGAGCTCGTAAATATCGAAGAGTGCTTTCTGCAGTCCCCGTTCGTCTCTGACTTCGTACCGGCGTTCCGAAGATGGGCTCAATCCCATGGGGTCGAACCGTACATCAACGAATCGGACACAGGCTTCGCGAGACTGCTGAGAATTCGGGAGGGAAAGCGCACTGGAGAGCGGATGGTCGAGTTCGTAACCACCGACGATTCTGAAGCCTCGTTTCAAGAGGGTCGATGTTCAGCCCGCGACATCGCCGAGGCAGCAGTCGAGTTCGTGCGAGGGTTCGCTGACGAATTCGGAAAGGGAGACCAGGATAGGCAAGTAAGTTCGATTTACTGGACGCGAAAACACGTCGCAGCCGGGGATCCGACAACCTGGAACGAAGAATGTCTCTGGGGAACCTCTCAGCTTACGGAACGACTTCATCTGCCGGGGGGCAAACGGCTGGAGTTTGGAATCCACCCCAGGGCCTTCTTCCAGACGAATACCTTTCAGTCGGAGGTCCTGTACTCGACTGTCCTGAAGGCAGCGAGGCTTCATCCTGATCAGACGTCGGCTACTCGCCCCTCGACGATCATGGATCTATACTGTGGAACCGGGACGATATCTCTCTGCTTGGCCCCGTATGCAGAGAAGGTGATCGGGGTTGAACGACAGCAGGATGCCGTGGCCAACGCGCGTCGGAATGCCGAACGCAATTCCCTGGATAATGTCACCTTCGTAGAGGGGGACGTCGGTCATGTACTCGACGAGGATGGCGAGTTGGCCGGGGTCGACCCGGAATTGACCATCGTAGACCCACCGCGAGGCGGGCTCCAAAAACATGCCATTGATCAACTTGCTGCACTCGCCCCATCGCAGCTTGTGTATGTCTCATGCAACCCGGACACACTGGCTGAAAATACCGCCGAATTGAACGATCGCGTCGGCTACCGGCTCGGGAAAGTCCAGCCGATCGACATGTTTCCCCAAACCGAACACATCGAGTGCGTAGCGCGCCTGACCCGAATTTGAAGCCTCCCTTCCATTGGGCCTGTACGTAATGCGTTGGCAGGCGGTTTAGTCCTCATCGAAGAGTGAAAGGACGGATTCCGGGGGGCGGCCGAGTTTCGCTCTGCCGTCGGACGTGAGGACGACCGGCCGCTGGATGAGTACGGGATTGTTGATCATTGCCCGGGTGAGTTCTTCATGGGTTCGGCCCGCGTCCGCCAGGTCCATTTCCTCGTACTCCGCCTCCCTCCTGCGCATCAATTCACGTGGATCGAGATTCAAGGCTTCAAGGACCTGGTCGAGCTCCTCTTGTGTCGGTGGGTCCTCAAGGTACCTGCGCACCTGCGGTTTGAAGCCTCGCTTCTCTAGAAGCTCCAGGGTCTTTCGGGATTTAGAGCATTTCGGGTTGTGCCAAACGGTGAGCTGGTTCGTCATGGTTTAGAGGTTGGGATCGAGAGGATTTGGGATTTGTTTGTCGGAGCGGTCGTGTCCATGAAGGTCGAATAGTCGGTTGTATTGAGTGTGTCGACACTCGCTCAGTAGTCAGGGAGCTGCGGCAGGTTCCCCAGACGAGACGGATAAGGCATAACGCCGGGTCTGTACTCGATTGTCAAAGCTACGATGGCATCCGAGGCTTTCCGGCGCGTTTTGACGTCCCACATCGTCCACTCGGTGCAGAAATACCCACGGCCCAGTGCCAGGTTGTCCGCTGGGGTCGTACCCATCAGGCAGAGGTGGATCCGGCGACTCGCGGGTATATCTAACCAGTCCGGAAACGTGATCGATTCGTTGGTGCCCGAAAGTGTTTCGGTTGCAGTGTAACCGCTGGATGGAGCAATATTCTCACGTTTTACGTGCGCGCTGAGCCAGAGGTGAATGTCGAATTTTTTCAGGGTTTCCAAAGTGCCATCTCGAAGTTCGAAATCTACGTGCAACTGTCCGGTTTTTTCGAACACCCGAAAGGAATCGAAGGTCACCGTGACGGATGTCGGCCGCTCGGGGACCCGACGCCAGACCTCGGGGTTTTCTTGGTCTTGTTCCGCCGGGGGTTGGGCGTCACCCGGAGCTACCGGAAACCAGCAGATGCTCCAACACAAGCCAATTGTGATCCCCAAAGGAAGAGACCGCGACAAGAGGTGTCTCATCTGCAACTCCGCAGACTGAGGAGGCGCTTGGACTGGACATTTGTCCGGATTCTAATCAAGTGGTTGTCGAAGTCGACCGTTGCAAGTAGATGTTCACGCAGACTTCTGGCATGTTTTGCGCCGCCAACGAACAGCGGTTATAGGACTTATGGAAGGCAGCGAAGACAATCCGGAGGGGAGTGGGCTGAAGCGAAGGGTATGGTTCGTTGTTTGGTGGGTCGTCGCGGTATTACCCATCGGTCTCTTCGCCGTCATGGGGTGGAAGCGCCGTTGGATGAGCGATGACGGTTTCATCAATCTCCGAGTCGTGCGCAATATACTCGCCGGGTACGGTCCGGTGTTCAACCTCGGGGAACGCGTTGAGGCATTTACAAGTTCTCTGTGGGTCGGGTTGATCACATTCGTGTCCGCAGTTGGCGCTCCCCTCGAAGCGGGCGCGGTCGTCGGAGGGATCGTCTGCTCCGTTTTTGGGCTTGCCCTGGCGATGCTGGGCAGTGTGATTCTCTATGCGGAGTCGGATGAAACGCTTTTCGATGCCGTGAGTCGTCGGTGGCTCTTTCCGGCCGGGGCCATCACCTACGCTGCCGTCCCGGTTGCCTGGGACTATGCGAGTTCGGGGCTCGAAACAGGGCTCGCCTTGCTGTGGCTCGGTGGAGCGTTCCTCTCGGTAAACGCTTACCAGCGAGATGCGCATGGGGGCGGACCTCCCGATGTGAGGCTTCGTTTGGCGGCGGGGATGATCGCAGGCCTGGGGCCGCTGGTGCGTCCCGAGCTTGCTCTATTCTCGATTGGATGGCTGGGGTCTATTCTTCTGGCCGATTATCGAAATGGCCACTTGGACTGGGGCGGTTTTGGAAGCCTCGCAGCTTCGGCCGGCGCCATTCCCGTAGGATACCAGTTGTTTCGGATGGGGTACTATGCGGCCCTGGTGCCGAACACTGCCTTCGCCAAATCGGCTTTCGGAGCGAATTGGACCCAGGGGCTGTACTTCGCCGAAAACTTCTTCGGGATGTATCTGCTCGCGATTCCGCTCGTTTTACTCGGGCTGGGATGGTTGGAAGCCTTGGTTCGAAGTGTGGAAGAGTCTCACGGTCGGCGATTGCTCGGCCTTACCGTCCCGGTGGTCTGCAGCCTTCTCTACATCGGGTACGTGGTCCGGATCGGCGGCGGATTCATGCACGGGCGCCTATTGCTCCCCCCGTTCTTCGGGTTGTGCTTGCCGCTGATGTTCCTTCCTGTCCGATGGGAGGCTCCGAATGAAACAATCTCATGGTCCTGGAGGCGGTGCGGCGCTGTCGCCGCAATTGTCCTCTGGGCCGTCGTGTGTGCGGGATATTTTCGCGTGCCTGAGGAGAATCAGCACGGAATCGGTGACGAGCGGGGCTGGTACAGTCGACAGGCGGGGGTCTCAAATCCCGTGCAGGTCGAAGACTACTCGGACTTTCATTTCTACACTTCGGCCCGAAGGCTTCTAGAACGCGTCGGTGAGCGTTGCCCCCCTTTGTTTTCCGGAGGGATCCCGGCGCAGGCCGGTCCTTCCGAAGAGGATTGTGAGCGGTTTGTCGTGGTAGAGCCCCATCGCAATGGAGAGCTCATTCCAAGTCGGGATGAGTACCCGCTGGCCGAACACATTGCGAATCGAGGGATCGTTTTCTCCGCGCTGCGGGTGGCGATGGGGATCAAGGGTATGGTTTTGGGCAAGCGCGCCCATTTGGTCGACAAGGTCGGGTTGGCGGACCCCGTGGCTGCACGTCTTGAGCTAAAAAACCGCGGCCGCCCAGGTCATGAAAAGAGCCTGGAGAACGCATGGTACGTCGCGCGCATGGCAGCCAAGACGTACCGAGAAGACGTCCGAGTGACCGCGGCTCGCGAAGCGATGAGGTGCGGGAGCCTCGGGACGTTGCTTCGTTCAGTCGGAGGGCCGCTATCATTCGGTGAGTTCATCAGGAACATGTACCGGTCGGTCGCCCTCCACGGTCTGACGATTCCAGCGAATCCCCTCGATGCCTACCACAAATTTTGCGGCGGGAAGCCTTCGTTCCAGAAGGTAGTGGGCGGAACCGGCGGAAATATGCACCGTTGGCGGTGTCCACTCGGCTGGGCGGTCTCCTCGATCGAGACGACACGTTCACCGCAACAGAATGCGATCGGCTCAATCCGGGTCACCTGTCGTCCTGTGAACGTTGATGACAGGGCGTGGGCCGCCGGGGAGTCACTCCAGGGTCCGCTCTGGGGTCGAAGGGGAGTTGGAAAAACGAACCTGCGCTGCGAGGCTTCAAACCACTTCATGATTGGACTGGAGGGTGGGGCCGACCAACTGGTCCGACGTATCCGTGGCCTGTGTGGGGATTCGACGGTTAAGGGGTCGTCCGAGGTCGTTTCGACGAAGGCTTCGATCGGAGAGGGAGGGCCGTCGGTTCAAGTTCGATGCCCTGCCGGCCAGGTCATGGTGGGAATGAAGGTTCGGTCTGGAACTATGATCGACGCGATGGGCGTCGTTTGCCAACCAATCCGAGAAGTTGGCACGCTCTAACCGTCGGCGTTTCACGTCGCGGGTGCGGCGATTTTAATCGCTCTGTTCGAGTGGATGAGTCTCGGGTGGGTATTCTGCCCATTCCCAGGTGGAACCCGCGTAGTTTTTTACCTCATACCCCAGTTCTGTGAGTACAACCGTGACCCAGGCGGAGCGTACTCCCCCCGTGCAATACGCGATGACAGGTGTGGAAGGCCCTATCCCGCGCTCTTGCAGAAGCCTCTTTATCTCGGTGTCGGGCAGGATCCGTCCGTTGGAATTCATCAGGTCGCGGTAGTGAAGATGAGCCGCCCCTGGGATGTGTCCACCTCGGGATTCGCCATACGGGATTGCGCCCTCGTATTCGCGGCGTTCGCGGGTATCGAGGAGGACCCAATCCTTGTCTTCGATGGCTGAAGCGACCTCCCGTCGTGTCGCCAGCCATTCGGTTGTCTCCTCAATACGAACCTCCGCCCCTTCTGGCTGAGGTTCAGAAGTCGAGGTGTCGAGGCCTGCTTGGACAAGTGCCGAGTGCCCGCCGTCTATCAGTGCAGCAGCCGGATGTCCGAGGGTTCGAAGCATCCAGACTATCCGGCCCGCTTCACCCCACCCGTCTGGTGGTTGGCCGACGACCAGGACGGGATGTTCGAAATCTACTCCCGTCTCTGTGAGCTTTTTTCGAAGGGCTTTCGCATCGAGGAGCTTACCGCGTTCCGAGGCTTCATGAGGCGTAAACGTATCCCACGCCACATGGATTGCATCGGTGATGTGCCCAGACTCGTAGTTCTCCTTTGATCGAGCATCGAGGATGGTGAGGTCGTTTTTGGCGATCAACTGTTCGGCGTCGGAGGGTTCGACGATCCACCCGTACTGCCACGAACCCGAGTCTTCTGCGTATCCGTTCGCTGGTGTCAGAAGAAGTGGGAGTCCGACCAGCGCGAAGAGGGAGAGTGCCGGTAGCAATCGCAGCCGATCAGAGACGTTCTCGGTGAAAATAGTCATGGTTTCGATCCTGGTTTGACAGTTATTTACCGGTGATCCGGGCCCTCGGGCCTTCCAGTATGGCTGTCATTCATCACCTTTTCTTTGTCGGTTACTTTCCTCTCCAGCGTCAGATTTCCTGCAGAGTCGATGTGCCAGCGTGCGTTAAAGAAGCTTCGGCCCCGGACGTATTCGCCTTCAAGATCGTGATGTTCGAAGGCTTCCATGTACATCCGATACTTGTGGGCCGAAATCTGAATTGAGTAGTCGTCACCTCCTTTCGGGATATGGACCTCGAAGTCCAGATGCTCCTTCGGAGGCAAACGATTGTCGTACTGTTCGCGAATTTCCGGCCACCATTTGTACTTCGAAGCAATGCGCTGGGAGGCTTCGGTTACGACAGTTCCATCCTCCGTCCGAACAGTGGCCGTGACGTCCAGATGCCTCTCAGGATCGCCCGTTGGTAGGTAGTGACCCGCATGCTCGTTCGTAATCCGGACGATATAGCTGCGGCATGACCGATCTGGGGGGCAGGACGATGTTTTTAGAGAACCATTCGAGGCGCGCTCTACGTTCTGAGCCTCCTGGGCCGGGATCAGGGTAATCTCCGCACCACTTCCGTACACCTTTTGAAGCCTGGCAATCTCCTCGTTGTATTTCGGATGCTTGGGTATAAGTGAGCCTCCGAACCAATGCCGTCGAGTCTTCCGCTTCGGACGGTCAAACCCTTTGGCGAGTTTACGGTTGACTGTCGGCATGTGACACGACTGGCATGTCTCGCCATTTTTCGCGTACTGAGACTGGCTCCATTCTTCACCCGTTGAAAAGAAGCATGCGAGTGAGCGGCTCGGCCAGTGGGCCTCGGCCTGATGGCATCCGGTACATGTACTCGAATCTCTCAAGCTCGGATCCTTTGCCGTGGGGTGCGGAGCGTCGGTGTCGCCGTATGGGCCATAAACTTTCCCGTTGCGAACATGGCATGTCGCGCAGGTAATCGCCTCTTCTTGAAGCCTTGGATTGTAGGATGGGTTTTTTCGGTAGATTGGTTGGCCGATGTTGCCGTCTCGCAATCCGACTACGACCCGCTCAAGTTGGTTTGTGACCGGGGTATGGCAAGTGACACACATCCATCCGACATCGTCCTTAGAGGAATCCTCGGCTGTCGACCCGGTGCGTGATTTTTCGAGCTCTGCCATAAATTGGGCATCTTGTTTCCAGGCTCTTCGATGGGTCGAAATTGACCACTCCTCATAAATTTCAGTGTGACATCCGCCGCACGTTTCCGCCTCCAGGTTCGGCAGTCCGTCGGGGACTTCGAGATGGCCCAGGGGCTGCTGGTAGTAAGGGCGTGAGCTGTAGAAGTCCTCAGCGGCCTTCAACACCTCTTCGTCACCGATATTTGAAGCCTCGGAGTCGACAGATTCGGAGCTGGCCCGTCCGGATCGGTCTGCCACTGAGTTGCCTGAACTCTCTGCTGTCATGTCGTTCGTGGCGTCGGAGCCAGCGGCGAACCAAATCGCAGCGGATCCGAGGAGGAGTGCGCATACACCGAGAATGGCAATGGTGGGACCGCCGGATTGACGTGGCGACGATCCATCCAATCCATCACTTTGTGAGACTTCGTGTTTGTCGGACACTATTGATTTTGAAAGTCGCCAGGAGGATGTGCGCCAACTCTCGAATTCCCAGCCGCGGGACCCCGGGCAGATGGGAGGAGAATGCGAAATATCATACCTGTCAAGTATGAATTAAGTGTCGTCTAGTGCTCAGGACCCAAGCCGTAGGAGGAGAGAGGTAGTTCGCAACAAAAATAAGATCGCGGCGAAAACAGTTGGTGGGCGAGGAATCTGCAGACGATGAGCGATTGGGGGGAGAATGAACTATCTCATGAAGCAGCCCGAGCAGAATGTCGAACGTCAAATTGACTACGACTATTTCGAACTCGAGACCGACTCAGATGGCCGAGTCTACCCGGAAGACGGCACGTTCATTCACGTAACGACGCGATGCAATTTGGAGCGCAAGTACCTCGAGCACCAAGAGGCGAAGGAGCTGCTGCAGGAGCTGATTCAGCACTATGCGCGGGTCGGCCGTTACTCGGTCATCCACTACAGCCTGATGGGAAACCACCTCCACCTAATTTTGGAAGCGAAGTCGGACTGTCAGGCTCTAGACAAGACGATCGGAAACTTGAAAGCTCAGTTTACACGGAAATTCAAACGGCTGCGGCGGAAGGAACAAAGCTCGTATGCCTACTCCTCCGACAAATGGGGCGCGGGCACTCTGTGGGCGGGCCCCTACCACGCAAAGGGCATCAAATCCGATCTCTATCTGCACAATTGCATCTTCTACGTCGAGGCCAATCACCTGAAGGCCTACCATGCGGAGACCATTCGTGAATTGCTTGTGCCGCCGACAGTGCCGAAGGGGTTAGAGTCTCTCGAGGACGAATGCGAGTTGGCCCTCGATTCTGACTACGAATCGCTCGTGGATGAGGTTCTTTCTTGGCCTTGGCACTCGGCGCGGTACTACTTGAGCGAAGATGAGATTTCCGACCCGGTTCTGACCGACGGGCTGGACGCGGTCTGGGCCTCGGAAGAGGAGGTCGAGCTCTATTTCAATTTGCCTCTTCCTGAATTGCCAGATGGTTGGAAGAAGGTCTATTTCAATGGGAAACGGCGTATTCTGAAGCCGACTCCACCTGAACAGCGAAGGTATCCGTCCTGCCCGGTCTTCAGCAACCTGGGTGGGGACCGGTGCAATCGGGCCCGACGGTTCGCCGTCGGTCTGCTCGACTCGGTCTGGCGAGCTTCGTGTCGGGAGAATGAGGATGAAAGAGCTGCGTTGCCACCCCTGCCGGTCCTGGCGCGGCTCCAGGTGTTTACGGGTGTCGACCCTCCTGAGCAGATGAACTGAGCCGTTGGGTCACCGAGTCGGTGTGTTGGGTTGAAATCTGTCCGGTGCTGGCATAGTGAACGGGACTGTCTCAGGGCGTGTAACTCAGCGGCGAGAGTGCCACCCCGACACGGTGGAAGTCCTTGGTTCGAATCCAAGCACGCCCATTTTATCGTCCCCGACACAACGACCCTAGAGCCTACCTCGCCTCAGACTATGACGGACTTCATGGAAGATACTGTTCGAAAGGTCCTCGACCTCGTCGAAGAGGCGGGTGACGAAATCCTTTCGATCTACAACTCCGACGATTTCGGGACCCGAATCAAGGAAGATAAATCACCTTTGACGGAGGCAGATGTCTCTTCGCACGAAGTCCTCGTCGACGGTCTTCGTAAGATGACGCCGGAAATCCCAGTACTTTCAGAAGAGTCCGAGGATATTGAGTACGAGGAACGAAGCGAATGGGATCGGTTCTGGCTGGTGGATCCCTTGGATGGGACCAAAGAATTCATCAAGCAGAATGGGGAATTCACGGTCAATGTGGCGCTCATTGAAGCCGGGAAGCCAGTGATGGGGGTGGTGGGGGTTCCCGCCGCAAATACGATGTACTGGGCCACCGAATCGGCCGGCGCCTTCAAGAGACCGGCCTCGGGAGATACGGTGCCATTACACGTGACCGAAAACTGCCCCGAGCGAGACCAGTTGAAGGTCGTCGTGAGTCGCTCGCATGTCAACGAGGACACCGAAGAATACGCCAGGCGCGTGAGTGACCGTCAAGGTGGCGTTGAACTCGTGCCGGTCGGCAGTGCACTCAAGTTATGCATGGTCGCCGAGGGAGAGGCCCAAGTGTATCCGCGTATTGGTCCCACGATGGAGTGGGATATTGCAGCAGCGGATTGTGTCGTCAGGCAGGCTGGAGGAGTTGTTCGAACGATGTCTGGCGAAGAGCTCCGATACAATAAGAAGGAGCTTCTCAATCCCCATTTTGTTGCAGCCTGCTGTGAAGCCCTCATGCCGGAAGCTCTAGGGTACTAGAGTCCGTGAGAGCCTGAACGACTATGCGGCAGCATCCGAAAGAAGCGATGGCTGTTTCGAATTCCGAGAGGATGCCTTCGCTTCAGACAGAAAGTCACCCAGAAAATCAGTACTTGACTTCCAGAAGTCATTGGCTGCGTTGCGCCAGAAAAATGCATGGAAGGCATGCCTTTCGTTGTCGTAGTACTTGGCTTCTACTGTCGACCCTCGACTTCGAAGAGCGGCCTCAAGCCGGCGGGTGTCTTCGAGCAAGGGGTCTGCCGTGCCGACTGCGGTGAAGAAGGGCGGAAGCTCGCGAACAGGATGCCGTGGCCCTTCGAGAAACAGGAGCGGGTCAGCGAGCAGCGGGATGTCCGGTGTCTCTCCGTAATCTTCGGGAAGATAGGCTTCCGAGGCCTCGGCGATCTTATCCTTGGCGAACAGCGACAGCTGATTCGAACGATTCAGGCGGTCAGGATTCGACACCTGTAGAAACCCGCATACCGGAACGACTGCGCGTGGTGTCAGCTGTATTTGGTGGGCCTTACGCGCCCATGGCTCCGAGGCTTCAAAAGACATGGCGACAGCCAAGGCAGTCACGATATTTGCCCCCGAGGATTCGCCCATCAGGGCGAACCGTTCCGGCTGAAATCCGAAGTGGCTGTGCTGTTCCGAAAGAAATTGGAGTGCGCGGGTCGCGTCGGCGGGAGCTGCGGGGTAGGGGTTCTCAGGAGCAAGCCTGTAGTCAATATTGAAGACCGAAAACCCTGCGCGAGCAAGCAGTCGAGCCATTGTGGCATGACTCTTCTTAGAGAGGATTCGAAATCCTCCACCGTGGACGTAGACAATCGAGCCACGGGACTTACCCTCGGCGGGCCCGAGAATATCTAGGCGATGGCTGGCATGTGGGCCATACGAGATGTCATTCTGTACTTTGATGTCCCTGGCTCTGCTTCCGAGGATCTTGTCGATGAAACCTAGTTTGTCAGCACCGTTGAGCAGGGACTGTACTGCGAGGCTCGATACTGCCCGCTCGATGGGAAGCGGAACCAGCGCAGACTGGAGTTTTCTGGCATTACTGAATTCCATGGAAGCCTCAGATCGCTCGGGTGAGTCCAGTGGCGGCCGTTGATGATTAGGCAGTCTCCAAGGTAGAGATGCGATTCTGAAGAATCCGTTGCGCAGAAGAGATCCATGAAATGGATGCACCGAAGGACATACCGGCCGATGCACCGGTACTAAGGCTTGTGAGCCGGCTGCTTCGCCCACTGGCACGATATTTTGATGCCTCGCTCGAGGGGGTCGAAAACCTGCCGAACGGTCGGGCATTATTGGTGGGAAATCATTCACTCCTGGGAATCGACAGTTTGGTGTTGTTTCCCGAGATCTGGAGGGAGACAGGGCGCGTTCCGCGTGGATTGGCGTTGAGGTCGTTGTTCGAAATCCCATGGGCGCGAGTGCTCTTGCATGAGATGGGGATCGTCGAGGGGAGGCGCGACAATGCGATCGGACTCTTGGAGGAGGAGCAACTCGTCGTGACTTACCCGGGCGGAGCCAGGGATTCGGTAAAGGGAAGCCACGAGCGATACGAGTTGAAATGGGCTCAAAGACGCGGTTTCGCCAGGGTCGCGATTGCGACTGGGACACCGGTTGTGCCCGTCGGGGGCGTCGGACCGGACGAAGTCTTTCCACTTCATACCAAGGACGGCGTGTTTCCGTTTCCGTTTTTGGGGGATTCCTCCTACCGGCTCCCGTTCTTTCTTCCGGTTGCACGGCCGGTGCCTTTCACATTTCGAATTGGTGAACCCATCTGCCCTCCCTCGATCGATGAACTTCGAAGCGAGGCTTCAGGAGACCCGCAGTGGGAAGGGATAGACGAGGTACCGGATACATTGATCGAGCCATTCGTATCCGAGTGCCGCATGCGGCTGGAAACCCTACTTGAAGCCTTGGTCGCTGATCGGGGGGGAAACCCCGAATGGTTGCCGGCGGCGATTGACCGGCTCGGGGCGGATGATTGAGAACGATGGCAAACGCAGGTCCTCCGAATGCATCGTAAGTGCGGACAGAGGCTTCCAATCGATTCTGACGGATAGGTGCCGCAGTGAGCAACGATTACACGGAGAGAGTGCTTGTCGTTTGCGGGGTGCTCCTTTTGGTTTTTAGCTGGATCATGGTTGATTCGGGATCCGCATTTGCCCAGGGATCAGTGCAGGCCTCGATCGATGAGCTGACCCTTGAGCAAAATGAACGGAGGCTTCGTATCAACCGCGATGGGATGTCGATCCTCCTTGGGTGGGCGGCCGTGAACATGGGGGTGGGGACTGCCGGTTATTTCATGGCGGACAACCCAAGGTGGAAGGCGTTCCACCAAATGAATGCCGGTTGGAATATCGTGAACGCGGCGATTGGGACGTTCGGGCTGGCGAGTGCCCTGGGTGACAACCCGTCAGGATACGGGTTGATCGAGACCTATCGGCAGAGCCAACAGATTCGTACAATCCTCGCAGTCAACCTGGGATTGGATGTCGCCTATATGGTCGGGGGTGGATTCCTATGGGAGAGAGGGATCCGGAAGGGGAGCGACCGTCGTGTGGGGTTCGGTCAGTCGTTGATCCTTCAGGGAGGCTTCCTTTTTGCCTTCGACGCGGTGCTCCTCTATCTGCAGCATCGAGCGATCGATGATTTCTCCGTTCAAGTGAAACCACTCGTCGGAGAATTAACCGGGGCGATGGTTTCAGTATCGTGGTGAGCGGTCACTCGGTACTGGTTAAATCGGCCAAGATCTTGCCGCAAAGTAAAATGGCTGGAGCGGCGTGAAAGGCGAGGTCAAAGAGGTCGATCGGCCGGGTTAGGGTGCCATCTGCCAGCCAGCGAAGCTTCTGGATCAGATGAGGTTCGGGGCCGATAGGCCAGGGGGCGAGCCCGGCGAGGATCGTCAGAGCGAGGAGCCATTTGATGGAGAGTCTCGAAAAGAACGTTCGCATTGTCGACCCGAGGCTGTTGATTCGAGTGTTTGAAGCCTAGATATATAACTACACGAATCAGTATCTATGATCGATGAGGGTACGCATGAGGACGAAGGTTGATAGCTTGTTTTGGCTCGCCTTTGGCCTGCTTTTGTTTGTGACAGCCGGCTGTGCGACGGGGGCGAGTCCCTTCAGCAGCGAGCGGACAAGCGAACCATCGACAGTAAGATTTCGGACGTTCGATGTTGCTGATTCGCAGGGCTGCGGGGTGACAGTCGACGGCGGGATCGCCTGCTGGGGAACGGGGCCAGCAGTTGGGGAGTCACCGACGTCCAAGGACTGGCGAGCCGTCGAAGTAACCGATGAGTTTGCCTGTGGTGTGAATACGTCGGGAAGCCTGCGTTGCTGGGGGGCGGCTCCGACATTGGCCGGTGGTTTTGATTCCGGGAAGCGTCGCTTCGAGGGGCTCGCACTGGGACGAGATGTCTGTGGGCTGACCGAAGAGGGGGACGTCGTCTGCCAGGGCATTGGTTCGGGTGAGGTGCTGGCGTGGGAGGGGCGTTTTTCCGGCATTTCCTCGGGAGCCGTGGCCACATGTGGGCTGGCCCGAGACAAGGATGTTGTCTGTGGCCGTGGCGATGGACGAACTCGTCGATTCTTCGAAGAACGTGATGATATCACCGCGGTTAAGACCTTCGGGAGCTCGGTTTGCGTCTTGGATGGGGGGCAGGCGGTGCGGTGTCGGTCTCTCCAGACGGGTGAACGCATACCGACCCCGACCGGCCGTTACGTCTCGGTCGACGGCCGGGGGCGCAACCGGTGTGCTCTCGGGACCGGGGGTGAGGCAGTCTGCTGGCCGATCGGGTCTCGGCGGGGAACTCGTATTTCCGGGCCCTTCGAACAGATTCAGGCTGGCGATGGGTTCGTCTGCGGGCGCATCGAAGGTGGGTACATCATCTGCCGCGGCGGAGATGGTTCTGGGGGAGACGCTCCGCGTGCGACTTCGCCGGAGGAGAGCCAAGAGGATGAATCCGAACAAGTGGGAGGAGAGACATGAGGAGCAAGGCATCAATCAAGGCATCAATCACCTCGAAGCGTCTGGGACGATATCGCTGCTGGAGTCCGGTGGCGACGATGGCCGTCCTGTCATGTGTCCTACTGTGGAGCTGCAGTACCGCGAGGCCGTCATCTGAAGAGGACCCGAAGAGGGGTTCGGAGGCAAAATCCGAGGCACAGGCCGGTGATACGACCACCCGAAGCGAGGCTTCAAAACGCGCTGAGTCAGGGGAGAGTCCCGGAATGAGGCGGGTCGAGGGCCCAGGTGGTGAGTTTTCGGTACCCGTGCCTCAGAATTGGGCGACTACGTTGGACGAGGGTTACAGGGTGGTTTCCGTGCCGAATGTCGATTTGGCCGTCTACCTGACAGCCCTGGGCGAAACGGACCCGGAGGCCGCGATCAGCAAGGCATGGGAGCGGGTCGGGATCGACCAGACATTCGACGTGGGAAACAAGGCTTCGCCGCCGGCCGAGGATCCTTTCGAGCGGTTGACCGTTATCACGTACGAATTGAGTTCGAAGCAGCGTTTTCGACAGGCGGTTGCGCGTCGACTTGGCGAACGAACATACGTCACGTTGATCGACGGGCCATTGGTGGATGTCCAAAAACGGAATTCACAGATTCAGGTCATCGATTCGGGACTTCGGGTCGAGGGGGCGGATGTTTCGACGCTCGAGGGGGTATCACCCGGGGCATGGGACCCCTCGATCGAGGAGGAGCTGTCGAAGCACATTCGTGAAAAGATGAATGCCTTCGGGATTCCCGGTGTGGCGATCGGGGTGGTGAAAGATGGGCAGGTCGTCTGGAAGCGAGGCTTCGGAAAGCGGCAGGAAGGGGGAGCCGAGTCGGTGACCACGGAGACACGGATGATGATCGGGTCGACCACGAAGACGATGACGGCGATGCTCATGGCTCAGGCGGTCGATTCAGGTCGTTTTGAATGGAAGACGCCCGCCGCCGATGTGTTGCCGCAGTTCAAGTTGAACACCTCAGAGCTGACGGGCCGGGTGCAGATGCGGCATCTGCTGTGTGCATGCACTGGTATTCCCCGGCGAGACCTCGAGATTCTCATGAATTACAGGGATCTCTCGGCGGAGGATGTCGTCGAGCAATTGGCGACCTTTGAGCCGTTTACGGAGTTCGGTACTGCGTTTCAGTACAGCAACCAGATGGTCGCTGCGGGAGGATATGCGACTGCTGCGGCCTACACGGGAACCTGGGGCGAGCTGTTGCCCGCCTACGAATCGGCGATGAAGAAGGAGGTCTTCGGGCCGATCGGAATGAAGTCGACAACGCTTCGATTTGACCGTGCCGTGTCGGCTTCGAATCATGCGACCCCTCACGGCATGACTCTAGAGGGAACGTATGACCCCATCGACGTCTCGCTCGAGCGGTTTACCGTTCCTTTGGCACCCGCTGGCGCTGTGTGGTCGACGGTCGGCGACATGACCAGATACCTCCGCACCCAGCTCTCCGGCGGGGTCGCCCCAGGCGGGACGCGGGTCGTGTCCGAGAAGAACCTGGAGAAGACGTGGGAGCCACAGGTCAAAATCTCCGATCAGGCGTCTTACGGGCTCGGCTGGATCGTCTCCGATCTGAGGGGTAAGCGCGTTATCGGTCACAACGGAAATACAATGGGCTTTACCTCCAACCTCGCCTTCATCCCTTCCGATGATTTGGGCATCGTCATCTTGGCGAATGCGTGGGGCGCAAACAGCTTTAGCGAATCAGTGCGCGCTCGCCTCTTCGAACTCCTCTACGATGCCGATCTCAAGGCGGTTGAGAATGCGACGTACGCGCGAGAACAGACCACGCAGGAATTCAAGTCGCTGCGTGAGCGGTTAACCTCTGTCGACGAGGCGGCGGTCAAGCCATTCATCGGAACGTGGACGAACGACTCGCTGGGGCGGTTGGAGGTCCGTTGGGAAGACGGCGATCTCACCTACGATGTGGGTGAATTTTCCGCGGAGTTGTTGCCTTTGAAGCCAGAGGACGGCGAGGGCGATGAATCCTCGGCGACGATGACGTTTTTGACGGTGAAGCCCCAGGTGGGTGGAATCCTCCGGTTCGAGACGACAGATGACGGGGTGCGGATCTCCTTCGGGAGGGGGACCACCAAGTATACCTTCGAGCCCGTGGACGACGGGTAGGGGCCGGTCGATTCGAGGGCCCAACAGGTGAGATTCAGCTATGACTGAAACGGTTGGCGATAATCCGAAAGCTCGGGCGCATGTCCTGGTCAGCCGCTGTCTCTTGGGCGAACCGGTGAGATACGACGGGGAGGCCAACCCAGTCGAGGGCTCGGTCCTGGAGAGGTGGCGGAGAGAGGGTCGAGTGGTGCCGGTCTGTCCGGAAGTCGTGGGAGGGTTGCAGATACCGAGACCTCCGGCAGAAATCGAGTCGGGCGAAGGGGTTGATGGAGCGGACGTGTTGGCCGGCGAAGCGAGGGTTCTCACGGAATCCGGCGAAGATGTCACGGAGGCGTTTGTCGCCGGCGCGCGGCGGGCGCTCTTTGAAGCCTTGGAGTCAGAGGCCCGGGTGGCCGTGTTGAAGGAGGGGAGCCCGTCGTGCGGGAGCGGCCGAATTTACGATGGGAACTTTGATGGTGAGGTCCGAGATGGGGGGCGTGGGGTCACGGCCGCACTGTTGGAAGCCTACGACGTGGCGGTCTATTCGGAGGATGAGGTCGAGCAGGCGGACGAGCATCTCCGACGGTTGGACCCGTAACCCCTGTCTCGATTCGTAGGCGTCATCATAATCAAGGCTTCAAGAACTCACCAAGCAAGGCTTCAAGAGTCGCTTTTCGATACTTGGACGAACGAGGCATCTAGATGAGTTGGAGTGAGGCGTGGGAAGAGGGAAGGACGCCGTGGGATGCCGGAGCGGAGGCTCCGGCACTCGTCGAATTGATCGACGAAGGAGAACTCGGCGGAAGCCGGGCCCTCGTGCCGGGGTGTGGTTCCGGCTATGACGCGCTGGCGCTGGCACGGGTCTTCGAGGAAGTCGTGGGTTTGGACCTCGCGGCAGGTGCCATCGACCGGATGGAGAGACTCCGTGTCGAGCGCGGCGTCGCGGCCGACCGGGTGCGCGGGATCAGGGCGGACTTCTTTGAATTCGAACCCGAGGAACCCTTTGATCTCATCTACGATTACACCTTTCTCTGCGCGATTGAGCGCGGGCGCCGGGAGGCGTGGGCGCGTCGGATGGACGAGTTGTTGGCCGAGGATGGAGAGATCGTGACACTGATCTTTCCGGTCGTCGACAAGCCGGCGGACGAGGGGCCGCCGTATGCGATGTCTCCAGAACTGGTGCGAAATCTGTTGGCCCGAGAGTTTCGGGCCGTGGAACTTTCGGAGGTCGAGGAGTCGAACGAGGGGCGAGAGGGGATGGAATGGCTCGGCCGCTGGGTTCGCAGAGATCGATGACAGGGATCGATGAATTCGCCATTGGAGGGGAGTGAGCCCCGGGAGTGACGGCTTGGGCGGGGCCCTCGTCGATGCTAGAGTCCGGGGGGCAAGATTCCGTCACCCGAACACGAGTCTGCCATGCGCGACGACTGTACGTTTTGCCAGATGATCGCCGGCAACGAAGCCTACGTGTCTGTCTACGAAGATGATCGTGCACTCGCGATCATGGATATGTACCCGATCAATCCGGGGCATATGCTCGTGTTGCCCAAGGAGCACGTGGCCGATTTTTACACCCTTGAGCCCGATCTCTACTCCCATGTGATGGACCTGAGCCGGGAGTTGGCCGGCGTCCTCGACTACATCTACGAGCCCGAAAAGATGGGGCTTCTCATCGCAGGGTTCGACATCGAGCACTGTCACGTTCATCTTGTGCCGATGCACAATTTCCACGACATCACGTCCAAAAAGATTCTAGAGGGACAGCGAGGTAATCCGAGCCGTCTGGATCTGCAGGATCGCGCCTCGGAGATCCGCGACGTGGTTGATAGCGGCTGAGATGATCAAGGTGCTTTCCCGCCACAGAGTGATGCTGGCCATCACCGCGCTCACGGTCTTTGTGAGTGCGTCTCTTCTGTTTGTCGTCCAGCCGATGGTCGGCAAGATGATTCTGCCGCACCTCGGAGGGAGCTCGTCGGTCTGGACGACCTGCATGCTCTTTTTCCAGACCGTCCTGTTGCTGGGTTATATCTACGCTCACGGGGTCGCTCAGTCGATGAGGCTGGAGCGCCAGGTGGTGGTGCATCTGGGAATCATGCTCGTGGCGGCCGTTGCGAGTCTGCCCTTGGCGGTTCCGGAAGCCTGGCTTCAAGTCGAGGGGAGTCCCGCCGGGTGGCTGCTTGTCGCATTGACCATCGGGATTGGTCTGCCGTTGTTCGTAGTCTCGAGCAGCGCGCCGCTGTTTCAGCATTGGTTCTCCAAGACGGACCATCCCGACGCCGACGATCCCTATCATCTGTATGCGGCGAGCAACGTCGGCAGCATGATTGCGCTGCTGGCGTACCCATTCGTCATCGAACCCTCGGTCGGTCTGTCGTTTCAGTCGATCGGATGGTCGGTCGGGTTTGTTTCGCTGATCGCCATGACGGGCGCGACCGGGGCGCTCGTATTGCGGCGCAAGAGCGTGGATGCGTCGGGGACGGCAGAGACGGCCAAGCAGGCTGAACCACTGGAATGGAAGCGGCGAGGCCTCTGGGTTCTCTGGGCGTTTATCCCCTCGAGTCTGATGCTGGGGGTCACCCAATTTCTGACGACCGACATCGCGTCGGTCCCACTTTTGTGGGTGCTGCCGCTGGCGTTGTATCTCTTGAGCTTCATCCTGGTTTTTTCGAGGTGGGAGATCAGGGTCGGCGGCCCGATGCGCACGGCCCTTCCCCTGGTGATCCTGTTCGTGCTCGATTTTAGCGTGTCAGACGCCTCGATGGGCCTGATCGTCGTGGCGCAGCTCGTTTTATTCGGGTTGCTGGCGACGCACTATCACGGGGAGCTGGCGGAGGACCGCCCGGTGGCGGAGCACCTGACTGAGTACTTTATCTGGATGTCGGTCGGCGGGGCGGCCGGAGGGTTGTTCAACAGCCTGGTCGCACCGGCCGTCTTCGATCGTCCGATGGAGTACATGGTGGTACTGGCTCTGGCGGCAGGCTTTATGCATCCGAACCGGGAGCGAATCGAGGACGAGCTTCTTCCGTCGTGGCCGGTCCCGGTGTTGTTGGTTCCCGTCGGGCTCTTGTTTCTGTGGCTGATTCACTACCTGAGTCTGGGGTACTGGGTTCCGATGGCCGTGTCGGTTGTGACGGTCCTGGCGGGGCTCGCGATCGGGCTTCGCTGGCCTCGCTGGGAGAATGTCGCCGTCGCGGCGGTTATTTTGCTGGGAATGACGAGCCTGCAACACACCCCTGGGGTTGTGGAGTACGAGCGAAGCTTCTTTGCCTCGTACACGGTCTTTGCTCGCGAGGAACACGGTCGAACCTTCGTGAAGTTCTCCCACGGCACCACGTCCCACGGAGTACAATCCCGCGAGACCGAGCTCGAGGAGACGCCGCTGGCGTATCATCATCCGTCGGGACCGGTGGGTGATGTCGTCGACGCGATTCCCCACGAGAAGGTCGGAGTTCTGGGTCTCGGCGCCGGGGCGATGGCGGCGTACGCCGAGCCGGGCACGGACTTTACCTTCTACGAGATCGATCCCCGGGTGGAGGCGATCGCCCGGGAGCACTTCAGCTATCTGGACCAGTGCGGGAAGCGGTGTACCGTCGAGATCGGGGATGGTCGCAAGCTACTGGAGAGGACCCCGCCCGACACCTACGACATTCTGTTTCTCGACGCCTACAATTCCGACTCGGTGCCCACACACCTGATGACGAGAGAGGCGATGGAGCTCTACCTCTCGAGGGTCGACGAGGATGGAGTTCTGGTCTTCAACGTCTCCAACAGATATCTGGATATCGAGGGGCTAGTTGGAGCACTGGCCGAAGATAAGGGGCTGGTGGCGCGGACGAGGTTTCATTATCCGCGCCGAAACCTGCGCAACAAGAATGTCTACACATCCGTATATACGGTGGTGGCGCGGGACGAGGAAGACCTGCGAAACCTCGCTGAGAATCCGGGATGGAAGCCCACCAAGAACAACGGCGTAGTGTGGACCGACAGTTACTCCGACGTCGTGAGCATCCTGGACTGGTGAGGCGGCCATTAGGAATTCCGGTCTAGGAATCCCGGTCTTCGAGCTCACGTTCGAGTTCGGCAAATTTTCGTTCCAGTTCATCGTCGCTGCGCTCGCCGCCGAGTTCCCCGTCGATTTCATCTTCGATATCGGCCATTTGAATATCGTCGAAATCGTCTTCGAGCGACGGGTCGAGGGTGGTTTCTTCAGCGGGCTCGTGCTCGAGTTGCCCGGCCGGGGATGAACTCGTGCTGCTACCCATCAGCCACTGGACGAAGAGATAGATGGCGTAGACCGCCAGGGCGGCGAAGCCGACGCTGATCAGGGTGCTCACCAGCCACCCGAGAAACCCGAAGAGGATCCGCAGCAACCACCACCCCAGATAGAGGGCGACGATCCCTCCGGCGCCGATGAGGAGCCAGTCGAGCAGACTCAGGTCCTCGTCGGAGCCCGGGTCGCCGTCGTACACGTCGGGAAGGTCATCTGCCATGGGTCGTGTGCGGTGGTGCGAGGAACGTTGCAGTGCGGATCATACCGGTTTCTCTCCGTTGGTCGAAGAACCGAGTGCCGGCCAGTTGCGGAGATACGGAATGGCCAGGGTTATCAGCCGGGCTGCCATCAGCGCGGTGATACTCCACCAGACCCCCGACAGCCCCCACTCGAAGACGTGCGTTGCCGCGAGTCCGCCGAGGCCGAGGGCGGCGGAGAGGGCCATGGCGATGGCCAGAAACCGGAAGTGTTCGCTGCCCATGAAGATCCCGTCCCAGACAAAGACCAATCCATTGAGCGGCTGGAGCAGCGCCACAAAGACGATCAACGACGTGACGGTTGATCGGACTTCAGGTGAATCGGAGAAGAACGCCGGGATCGCGTCTTGGAGGCCCCAGAAGGTGGTAGCTAGCAGCACTCCGACGAAGAGTCCCCATTGAAGGAGGCGATTGCCGATCCGGCGGGCTGCCCGAGAGTCATCGCGGCCGAGTCTCTCGGAGACGGTCGCCTGGGCGGCGACGGCGAGGGCATCGACGACCAGCGCCAAGAACATCCAGAGTTGGTTGGCTACCTGGTGGGCGGCGACTTCCGTGACGCCGATGCGGGCCGCGACAGCCGTGGCCACCGTCATCGTCCCGACCAGGGAAGCGGTTCGAATCAGCATGTCCTGACCGATTCGAAGAAACGGAATGAGCTCCTCGAGCGAGGGAATCTCCGGCACGATTTCGAGTTCACGGCGTCGCGTGCCGTAGAGGAGACCCAGAAATGCGAGGGCGCCGGACCACTGTGCGATAGTCGTTGCGATCGCCGCGCCGGCGAGTCCCCAGCCGAGGCCAAAGATCAAGATGGGGTCGAGGATCAGATTCAGCAGGTTCAGCCCAATGCTGACTGCCATCGGAGTGCGCGTATCCTGGTATCCTCGAAAGGCCCCGCGTCCGGCATTGATCAGGAGGACAGCAGGGCCGGCGAAGGCTCGAATGCGCAGGTAGGTTTCGGCGGGTTTGCGCAGTTCACCGGTGGCGCCCATGAGAGCGAGCAGGGGGCCGGCAGCTGCCTGGAGGAGGACGACGGCACCGAGTCCGGCCATCAAAGCCAGGAAGACGGCCTGGTTTACGACGTCGCTGGCCTCTGCGCGGTCATCTCGTCCCACCGCCTGACCGACCCGAGGAGTCGTGCCGTAGGCGATGAAATTGAAAATGACGAAGGTCATCGAGAACAGCGATCCGTTGACGCCCAGCGCTCCAAGCTGGGCGTCCCCCAGTTGCCCGACGAAGGCCGTGTCGACCAGAGAGACGAGCGGATCGGCGGCCAGCCCGGCCAGAGCCGGGACCGCCAAGTCCATGATCTCTCGATCGTCGCGATGTCGAAATGGGAGCCAGGAACTCACGCTGGCGAGGTTACTCGGTCTGGGGCTCGGCGAGTGCGTCGGCGTTTCGGACCCAGATATCCTGCTGGGGGAAGGGGATCTCAAGACCCTCTTCGTCGCAGCGAACCTTCAGTTGGCGCAGCAGTTCGGGGCGAACGTCCCAGAAATCCTCGCGGTTGACGAAGCCTCGGACGTCGAAGTTGACGGAACTGCCGCCGAGTTCGTTGATCCGAACCACGGGCGCAGGGTCTTCGAGGATCTTGGGATGCTCGGCGAGTATCTCGGAGAAGATCTCCTTTGCCCTGTCGACATCGTCGCCGTAGGCGATGCCGGCGACCAGGTCGATTCGCCGGATATCGGAGGTGTCGTAGTTGACGATGGCGGAGCCCCAAACCTTGGAGTTCGGAAGGGTGATCACCTTGCGATCTCCGGTGTGGAGGACGGTGTTGACCAGGGTGAGATCCCGGACCGTGCCCGATTCGCCGGCGACCTCGATGAAGTCTCCCACGTCGAAGGGGCTATACAGGAGGATCATCGCGCCTGAGGCAAAATTCGACAACGTATCTTTCAGAGCGAACCCGAGGATGATGCCGGTGGCACCAAGCCCGGCGATCAGCGCGGCGGTGTCGACGCCGAGGTTATCGAGGCCCAGTACTATCGCAATGATCCAGACGGTCTTGCGCGCCACATTAACGACAAACTGACCGAACAACGGAGAGGGCTGGTATCTCGATCTTTTGATCGCCGAGTTCAGTGCGCGGTCGACGACATTCGCCAGGATCCATCCGACCAGCAGGATGGCGATAAAGATGGTGATATTGCGAATCAGCAGCGGGCCATGTTGGACCAGCCAATTGCTCAACATCGTCCAGAGATTCTGCATCGGAGCCGCTCCCGTCAGTAGAGGTTTATTTGCGTCTACACGTGCCAGACGTTACACACTCAACGCCCCCGTTCAACAAAGAAGGGATTCAGGCCAACCGGGTTTGCTCGACAGAAAATTTGAGCGCAACGTTTTTTCGGCATCCGCGCCCCGAGGAGCTCGAAGCGAGCGATAAGCAGCTCACTTCCTCATTCACCTCCGAGGGGCGCGGTGTTATTTGTGTTTGGGCACAATACGGACTTACAGGAAACAGTCATGTGGAACATTGTCAAAGGAGTCCGTCGAATGATGACAGCGAGGATGTTGGTCATCGTCGGGGGCATCGTTGTGACCACCGCGGCCTGCCAGGAGCCGGTCGAACCGGGAAGCGATCTCCCGCAGCAGGCGTCCGGGCCGAATCTTGGCCCGAATATCGATGTCGGATTGATCGGCGATGTCGAAGCCGCCCCGGGAGCGGACATCTCCGGGCGATTCACGCTGGCGGCGGAGGTCCGTTCTCCGAGGGGCGGGCAGAGTATCCCGTTTGGCTTCCTGGCCGTCGCCGAGCAAACGGGCATGATCGATTCCGGCGCGGCGACGGTGACTCTCGAACTCAGGAATCCGGGGTCTCCGGAGATGGAAGGGCCGACATCGATGTCGGCTCCGGTGGCCTCGAGCGGGTCGTTTGAGGCGACTGTCGAAGGATATCCGGTCGACGCCGAATCTTCGGAGTTTTTGACGGCCGACGCCGCTGCCGACGTGACCCTCGAGGCCCAGATCGTAGACGATGACTGTTTCATCGGCGATGCCTCTGTGTACTTCGAGGAAGCCGAGGTTCAGGGGGCTCCCCAGCCCGTAGAGGACCTCACCCTGGAGGGCCCGTTTACGGCCGAGCGCCAAAGTTCGGCGGGGTGTGGGGGCGGAACCAGCCGAGATGCGGGTTCTGATGTCAATATGGGAGGCGGTTGATGCGAGACGTTTCAGCCCAAGTTGGAATCACGCTGTTTTGTATGGCCGCGATAGGGGGAGTCCTCGTCTATCCGGCGGAGGGCCGTGCGGGTGGGACCCGAGCCACAAACTTCGCCAGCGGCGCCGGAACGGTCTCGGACGATGCCGGCGGTATTGCCTTGAATCCCGGGTCGATGGGTCTGGTCGAAGGCACGGGGTCGACGCTCGACCTTCAATTGAGCCTCAGGCATCAGACCTACGATAGAGCCGGGACGGACCCGGATGGCAACCGATACGCCAAGGCTGATAGTCTGACGACTCGCGCATACCCGATGTTCAATCACGTCAGCAGCCTCGGCACGGACTGGTTTCGCCTGGGGTTTTCGGTGCGTCTTCCCTTTCAATATAGCACCGACTGGCCGACCGACGGCGCCCAGCGATACGGAAACATTTTTCACGATGTGACGGCGATAAATCTGACCCCGGCGATCGGCTTCCGGCCCCTGGACTGGTTGAGCGTCGGGGCGTCGTTTAGCTACGTGCTGGCCGATTACCGTTCCTATCGCGCATACGACTTCGGAAAACGCGTGGCACGCGAAGAGGGCGTCGATCCGGAGACCGTTCCGGACCAGCAACCGGGCAACGAAGGCCGGGAGTACATGAGTTTTACCGGCGAGGCGTTCGGCTGGTCGGTCGGGCTGGCGCTTTCCCCCGGCGACGTTCGTATCGGCGCGGCCTATCATTCGCCGATCGACGTTGAGTTGAGCGGTCAGTACGAGCTGTATCCGCCGAACAACGCCTACTATGACCGACGTTACAACGGGACGATTTCACGTTCGGCCGAGCTCCGGACTCGATGGCCCTCGGAGCTTCGCGCGGGAGTGGCCTGGGAGATAGACGATACCAGCGAGGTGTGGCTGGACGCGGCGTGGACGCACTGGAGCCAGGTCGATGAACGGGTCGTCGATGTCGACGAATCTCAGGGGGACACGAGTTTCGATACCCGCGAGACGTACGACTGGAACGACACGATCGAGGCGAGAATCGGTGGTCGCTTCGGGTTTGCCGACGGCTGGCGTATTCACGGCGAAGTAGGGTTCGAGACGAGCGCATATCCCCCTGAAGAATTGAGCCCCCGGGTCATCGACGCTCCGAAAGTGATGGCTGGAGCGGGCGTCGGATGGGATATCAGCGAGCTTTTGACGCTCCAGCTCGGATATCAACACGTCTATTATGTGCCGAGAGATGTAGCATCCGGCGAGGCGGGCCGGGCTGCACCGGGGCGTTATACGCAGAATCGATCCCTCATCGAGACAGGTCTAAAATACAAGTTCCAGTAGAGCCTGGCCGTCAGATCGCGGCCTGCGCGAGAGTCGATGGCGAAAGCGTATATCTACGAGTATTCGGGCTTCCCGGGGAACCGAGCCGACAAGTACTACGTCTGCAAGTACGGGAAGGGGCGGCCGATTACCTATCAGGTGGTCCCTCACCTCCAGCGACACTTCGACAAGCAAGGTCGCGAGAACAAGGACACCCTCGATTTCGATCGATTCAAGGAGTTGCGGCGCGCGGGCCATCTGTACACGGGAAAACGCAAGCAGAAGCGAACTCCACTTCTGGGAGACGTCGACTGGCGAGGGCTCCCGGACTCCTGGCAGCCGCTGGGGCGTTGGCTCTCCGGAGACGTCGCCCCGGGAGACGTCGACTGGCAGGAGCTGGGTAGGTCACTGAGGCGTGCCATGGCCAAGGCTCCTCGGATTCCCGCGGCGATCGGGCAACATCTCGAGTCGATCGTCCCATCCGGCGGTCCGAATGTGTCCGAGGTGTGGTCGCGTCTGAGAAGGGCTCACCTCGAGAACGCCTGGTATCATCACTGGCCGGACGGACGACTCGCTGACTTGAAAGACGCGCCGGGGCTCTGGGATCCGGAGATGCTCGTAGACCGACTTTCGGCGTACGAGACTGATCGGGGGCTCGCCGATGAGGATGGGCTGCCGGGCGCCTCTGAAGAGCTTCGACTTGGTGAGTTTCCTCTGGGCCCTCTGCGCCAATGGACATCGGCGGTGGCGCTTCAGTGGCCCGAAGAGGGGTTGCGGCGTGCAGCCGGTGCGGCTGCAGAACTCGGGGCCGAAGCGCAATGGTCCGAGATCCTCGCATCACTTCCGTCGCCGTCTGGTAGATACGAGACGGTGCGTGGGACGCGTGTGCCGGCCGACGCACTGTATGACGTACAGTGGAAGATGGCGGACCGTCTTCAATTGTCACCGTGGGCCGCGAGCCCCTGGGCCGCCACGGGGCGACCGGGATTGGTATCGCAGTGGCATTCGGGTGCAGCGTCGTGTCTGGTCATCACCCTGGAATCGAGGGTTCCACGCGACGGGACTGCCGCTCGGTTAGACGGGTGGTTGTCGAATTGGAGCGAGCAGGCTCGTGAAGCCGTCATGGACATCCTGGTTCCCGGGGGTGAGATCGCCGGCGGGAGTCCGATGCGAGAGGCCGTGGCGGAGGTCGTGGCACGAACGATCGACGAAGCGATCGCGGAGAACCTGCGCGAGGCCACCGCCGACTCGCAGACGTGGAGATTCTGCCGGGTGGGGCGTCAGATCGTGTTGTCCTCGCGGCAGTCGCCGGCCGCCAAACATCTGATGGACATGCGACGGAGGGTCGTGAGGCTCGTACGGGAAGAGGGGCATCGGATCTCCGAGAATGCATCGTCGGCCTTCGGAGACCGGCCCGAGTTCATAGAGCTGGATGGCAATGAAATTCACCTGAATTCCGACGAAGTTTCGGCGAAGGGATGGGAGGCCGGTGAGCTGCGTCGAGATCAGTTGGCTGCGATGCACGAACAGTACGGCGATCCCCGTTTTGCGACTCTTGGGGATCCGGAACTTCAGCGTGGCCTCGAGGATTTGGCAGCGGCGTTGACCCTGTCGGACTTTGACGCCGACGTTCTGAGAGGCTGGTACGGTGTTCTCATTGAACTGATGGAGAGCCTATGACGAAGACGAATGAAGACTCTACGGAGGCCGAGCAGGCCGAACGAAAGATGCGTGCCTGGGTCGAGGACGCGGTAGTCGGCTTGGATCTCTGTCCGTTTGCATCTCGACCGCTCGAAGAGGAGACGCTTCGCATCGCCGTGGTCGAGGTATGGGACTTCGAACGGGCGGTGCGCCACAGTCTGGATGAGCTCGAAACGCTGGTAGAGGCGGAGCCCGACGAGATATCGACGAGTCTGGTGGCGTTTACGGAGGCGTTCGCCGATTTTGAGACGTTCCTGGACGCCGCCGCGGTCGTCCGAGAGCTGGTCGAGGAGGCCGGCTTAGAAGGAGTCGTTCAGGTGGCGACCTTTCATCCGGACTATCGATTCGCCGACACACATCCGGACGACCTGGGCAACTATACGAACCGGGCACCCTATCCTGCCCTCCACTTTCTGAGAGAAGAAGAGGTCACCGAAGCGGTCGATAGTCACCCGGATCCCGAGGGCATCCCGGAGCGAAATATCGAACGGCTTCGGTCGATGGGCCGTGCGGAAATCGAGTCGATCTGGAGCGACTGGTCCGATTAATCCTTCGATTCATTCAGGGACGCGAGGATGGCTTCCAGTCGTTTCATAATCGGTGGCGAGTCCCACTCCCTGGCGTGTTTCAGCGCGAGTTTCGTCGTCCAGCGGTGGTCTTCGGAGCGAACCTCCGCCTGTTCGAGCCGTCGTTCGGCCCGGTCGAGGGCCTGGTCGGCTGCGTCGGCATCTCGCTCGATGACGGCGCATGCCACCTGACCGAGCTGGGCCACCGAGGCAAAGAGCCATTTGCCCGTAGATTTCGCCTTGTCGATGACGCGGACCAAGAGGGGGCGGGCCGCCCCGACATCGCCGTTGCCGATGTGAGCCAGGGCGAGGTTGAGGGCCACGGGACTGTCCAGGGCGCGATCCCCGCGCTTGTCGAGTGCCATGGCCCTTGTATAGCGGTCGACCGCTTCGCTCCAGTCTTGGCGTCGGCGGGCGAGCTCTCCAAGGGCGTTCTGGACTGCGATTTCGGCCTGTCGCGCTCCGAGGTCCCGGGCTCGCGGAACGAGGCTTTCGAGCAATTCTCTGGCTTGGTCGGTTTCGCCGGAGTAAGCGAGCAGTTCACCTTTCATCCGCCGGCAAATCAACGCCTGCAGGGGAGAGCCACCTTCTTCGGCGAGCGCGGCAGCACGTCGGAGGGGTTCGGGTTCGATTTCGCCGGCCTGGTATTTGAAATGAGACCGCGTGTAGAGCCCGCGAGCGACGTTGACCTTCTGGTTCGAGGATTCGGCGACGGCGAGCGCCTGTTCGATTGTCTCCAGGGCATCATCGAGCGAGCCGAGGTCAGCCTGAAGCCACGCATGAAGTCGTAGAACTTCGAACTGGATCTCGTCCGGGCAATCCGGAGATCGACTGTCGGCCAGAACGTCAGAGGTCAGCCCCAGCGCATTTTTCAACTCGCCCAGAAGTCGTTGATACTTTGCGACATCGATCCGGGTACGTAGGGCGTGCGGGTGATCCTCTCCGATGTCGAGCTTTTTGAGGAGCTGGCGTCTCTGTTCGAGCAAGCGATGTGCGGCATCCTTGTCGTAGTCCTGAAAGGCCTGATCGGTCGCATTCGCCAGAGGTTCGAGGGCGTCTTCGTTGCGCTCGGCGGCGACAAGATGGTTGGCCCGGCGTTCCTCCAGGATCCCGTGTTGAGGAGACGATCGTTCAGCGAGCATCCTGGCGCAGCAGATATGGTGGTCGTGATAGCGGCCTGCGGAAGTTGCGTCGGCGAGGAGCGATTCGACGAGAAGGTTGTGATCGAACCGCCAGCCGTCGGGCTCTTCGACGGCGAGCCCCCGTTTGAAGAGAGCCGGCTGCAGCCGTTGCGGAGGCTCGACTCCGGCGATTCGACAGGCGGCCTTCCATTCGTCATCCCGGACCCGTCGGCCAAGGGTGGCAGCGATCTCCAGGGAGAGGCGAGCCCGATGTTGTTCCCCGGGTTGGGACTCGACGAGTCGGTCGATTCGGCGCCGCCAGACATCGTGAATGGCCTCGGGCAGTTCGCCATCGCCATCCGAAGCCAGCGCCAGCCTGTCGCCGGATCGTTGAAGGAGGTCGCGGTCGACCCAGTCTCCGACGAGCTGGACTGCAAACAATGGGTTCCCTTCGCTTCGCCGCTGGAGGCTCTCGGCGACGTCGTCTTCCAGTGGAAGCATCGAGTCGATGAGCCGACGTTCGTCTTCGGTCTGCAGCGGGCCGAGCTGCAGTCGGGAGACCCGCTCCGTCGCATGGAGCCGTTCGAATACTTCCTGGAGCGGTCTGGCAAACGAATCGTCGGCGTCGGTACTCAGCGTCGCGACGACGAAGACCGGGAGGGAGGCGTCGGCGCTGAGGAGATCGTCGAGCCAGTCGACCGTTTTGGCACCCCACTGCAGATCGTCGAGCCATATCAGGAGAGGGCGGCTCCGAGCGAGGCTGCGTGTCATCGACGTGAGGGACGCGATTCGCTCGGTGTCGTCGGTAAACTGAAACCGGGAGGCGGCATCTTCGCCGCTGCCGGGAGCGATAAGTTCGGCGAGGGCTTTCGGGTCGACATCTGCCCGAGCTGGCAGTTCATCGAGCAAGACCTCGAGGTGTTCGAGCAGTTCGTTTCCCTCGAGATTCCAGGTACGAAAATGCCGTTGAAGGAGGTCGCGGATGCCGTGCCATGCGCCGCCGTCCCGGAGGTGTTCGCCGAGCAGACTCTCGGTTCCTGAGGTCTGGTGCGCATGGCGCAGAAACTCCTGGGCCAGGCGGCTTTTGCCGCTGCCGGAGGTGCCCTCGATGATCGCCAGATGCGGGGTGCGACTCTGGAGAACGGAGTGGAGCGTCCCCCAGAGATGCTGGCGTTGAACGCCCCGGTCGACGAACACCGGTCGTCGAATACCCCAGATCTCGAGCGGGGCGGGATGGGTTTCGGTCCATTCGTAATCGGTGAGATTCCACCGTGCCGGCGTAGACGAGGCGGATCGCTGTGTGCTTGCAAACGGTGTGTCGTCGGCGGCCGCCGGCCCCAGTAGCTCGGACCGTTCCAGGGCGTCGCTCAGGATCGGCGGGGCAGAGCGCATCGGGTGGGTGGCTCGACGTTTGGTTGTCAGCGCCGCCAGATCGCGGGCCGCCTCGACGGTGCGCTGGTAACGGTCTCGGGGACGCTTTGCGAGCAATCCTCGACACCAGTCTTCGAAGCCCTCGGGAACGTCGAAGCGCGGTTCCATCTCCGGGGGAGGTTCGCGCAGATGCTGAACGGCAACCTGCATGTAATAGGTTCCCTGAAACGGCCGCTCCCCGGTGGCCATTTCCCAGGCGATGACGCCGAGCTGGTACAGATCCGTCCATGGGCCGAACCGTCGCCAGTGACCTCGCAGTTGTTCCGGGGGCATGTAGTGGACCGTCCCGGCACTCGGATGGGTGAGTTCGGCGCGGTCGCCGGACTGAAGTCGGTCCAGGGCGTGGGCGAGTCCAAAGTCGCCGATTTTTATCTGGATGTCACCGGGCGGCCCGAAACAGAGGAGGTTCTGGGGTTTCAGGTCGCGATGAACGACGTCGTGGGCATGAGCGAAGCCGAGGGCGTCGAGCACGAAGAGCAAGAGGTGTCGCAGAGCCGACCAGTGGCTCGGCATCTGGTGATGTCGAATCGAGCCCGCGTCGGCGAACTCCATCACCAGATAAGGGCTTCCACGGCGGACTCCGGAAGACGCCGGGATGGCCGAGACCTCCTGGACGGTTCCGTAGTCGATCAGTTCCACGATGCCCGGGTGGCGCAGGCGGGCCTGGGCCCGGACTTCTCGCTCAAAGAGTCGTGTGGCCTCCGGGTCGTCGTCCTCTGCGCGACCGAGGAATTTGACGGCCACGTATTCACCTTGCCGCAGGTCGAGGGCGCGCCAGACGACGCCCGTGTGGCCGAATCCGAGTTCTTCGATCAACTCGAAGCGGCCCGAAATGGTCGGTTCCGATGGCGAACTCATAGTGCGTTTTCCCGACACGGGGCTGGGCGGGAGAAAAGACGGCGTCGACAGTGCGCGGGCTTCAGGAGTCCAGAGAGGCTTCCAGCCATTCGGTTTCGTAGGAGTCTGTCTGCGGGACGGTACACAGGAATCTCACGGGGTGATCGGTCTGGTTTTCATACCAGTGCGGGGTCTGCGCCGGAATGAAGAGGACATCACCTTCCGAGGCGGTGTGGACTTCACCGTCGAGTCCGACGGTCATTTCGCCCGAAAGCACGTACTGCTCGTGTTCGATGTCGGGGTGCTTGTGGGCTGGAATGCGGCCGCCGGGCTCGAGTTCAAAGAGCCGCAGGTCGAAATTGGGGGCCCCGTGTTCGGCGCCGACGAGAACGGCTTTTTTGGCACCGCGAGCACGGCCGACAGGTTGCATGTCGCGTTCGGCGTGATGGTCGACAAGGGCAGATAAGGACATCGTACTGGAGGGGTGCGAGGAGAGCATTCAAACTGATTATACGTCCGACGGGCGGTTGAATGCACGCCCCGGATGAGTCAGTCGTCGGCGCGCGGCTCAAGTCGCGAGGCGCAATGGCGTTCAAATTGGTCGAGCAACTGGTGAAGCGCCTCCAGCGGGCCGTATCCGTCGATGCGGGTCTCTCCGGTGAATTGAAACGCGCTACCATTGATTTCGAACGAGGCGTCGGTTCGGTCCTTGAATGGACTGAAGTTGATCGAGAGTTCCAGGTGAGCTTCGTCCCAATTTCGCCGGGCACACCAGTACGTCGGTGGACCCATCATCGGGGCCTGCTCCTCCCACTCCGCGGTAAACGCTTCCTCGAGTTGTTCCTTCGTGTTTGGTTGCATGGCAGCTCGGGCGGGTGGAGATTACCAGTCGAGGATCGGCCAATCTCGATTACGGGCCTCGCGGCGAAGGCGTGGATCGGGATCGACGATCCGAGGGTGTCCGACGCGCTCGAGCATCGGCAGATCACTGAGCGAGTCGGAGTAAAAGTACGAAGCGTCCATATCGACGTCGTGGTCCCGGGCCCAGTTTGTCGCGTACTCGACCTTTCCTTCACCGTAGCACAGCGGGGTCTCAAACGTGCCGGTCAACATCCCGTCGTCATCCGCGGGAAATCGATTGGCCAGCCAGTCGTCGAAGTTCCAGGTCTCGGCCGCGATGCTGGCCTCGAAACACGTGCTATTGGTGAGGATGACGAGGGGATGGTTCTGGTCGCGATGGTCTTTGAGCGCGCCCCGGGCCTCGTCGCGCAGTCGATGTGAAATGTCGTCGTGGAACCATTCGCGTGTGCGCCGATCGACGGCCTCGACCGGCTCGCCGGCGTAGTGGGTTACTGCCTGGCGGTAGGCCTTCTCGATGTCGATCAGTGACAGGTGGTACAGCCCCATCCACAGCGACGCCTTCGCGAGCTGATAGGTCGAGATATTGCCCTGTTTGAACTCATGCTTCGCCCACTCCATGCCGCTGTTGCAATCGATCAGCGTCCGGTCGAGGTCGAAGAAGGCGGCGGGTCGAGCCATGGCAACGAATCTGGAGAGCAAAGTGGAGAGGCGAATGCACATCTACATGGCCCTCCTTCTTGGCATAGATTCGGGGTGACTGACTAGGGATATTCGATGACGGGCCGGCGAGGACGTCCGCGGCGAGATTGACGAAGACCCGATTCGGTCGCATATTCCATATAGACTGAATGAACGCTCATTCCGACCCTCAAGGCGGACGAGCTCGGGTTACACGGTTACAGAGGAGGCGAGATGCTGACGTACAACACACCGGTCGATGATATTCGTTTTCTGTTGGGAGCGTTCGGGTATGACCGAATCTCCGATCTCGACAAGTATCAGGACTTCGATCTCGACACGATGGAGATGATGGTCGAAGAATCCGGCCGCTTTTACGAAGAGGTGGTCTTGCCGACCAATGAGATCGGCGATCGTGAGCACGTCGAATGGGATCCGGAGACCCATGAGGTGACGACACCCGAGGCTTTCAAGGACGCCTACGAGCAAGTCGCACAAAACGGGTATATCGGTATTACGACCTCACCCGAGCACGGGGGGGCGGGAGCGCCGGAGACGCTCGGGGTTATTTTGACCGAGATCGCCTCGGCGACAAACAAGAGCCTTGGGATGTTTGGCCTGCTGTCGACCGGGCTGATTCGGGCGCTCGAGGCCGACGGGAGCGAGGAGCAGAAGGAGAGGTATATTCCGAAGCTCGCCTCCGGGGAGTGGGGCGGGACGATGGCGCTGACCGAACCCCATGCGGGCACGGACCTCGGGCTGATTCGGACCCGGGCGGAACCGAACGACGATGGGAGCTACGAGATTACCGGCCGAAAGATCTGGATTACGGCCGGCGAACACGATCTGACCGACAATATCGTCCACTTCGTGTTGGCGCGCCTTCCGGATGCACCCGAGGGGACCCAGGGCATCAGCGTGTTTCTGGTGCCGAAGTACCTGGAGGATGGAGAGCGAAACGATGTCGAGTGCGTCGGGCTTGAAGAGAAAATGGGCATCCACGGGTCGCCGACCTGTGAGATGGAGTTCGACGGGGCGACCGGCTATCTGGTCGGCGAGCCCAACAAGGGCATGCGTTCGATGTTCGTGATGATGAACGAGGCGCGCCTGAAGGTCGGGATCGAAGGGGTGGCGTTGTCGAATATCGCCTACCAGACCGCATTGAACTGGGCCAAAGATCGGGAGCAGAGTCGCGCGCTGGACAAGGAGAAACGAGATCCGGACGCCCAGGCCGACAATATCCTGGTGCATCCCGACGTGCGGCGAATGCTGGCAAATATCAAGTCCTCGGTCGAGGCGATGCGAGGGATCGTCATGTGGGCGGCGGTGAACCTCGATCTGTCGGATTCACACCCGGATGACGAGGTCCGGCAGGAAGCTCAGGATCTGGTCGACTTGCTGACGCCGATCATCAAGGCGTATTGCACGGAGCAAGGCTTCGAGAATGTCAGCGAGGCGATGCAGGTCTGCGGGGGCGCCGGCTACACCCGTGACATGCACATCGAGCAGTATCTGCGCGATATGCGCATCGCCATGATCTACGAGGGAACCAACCACATTCAGGCCCTCGATCTCGTCGGTCGTAAACTGACTCAGGATGACGGGCGGTTGTATCGGTTGTTTCAGTCGCGCATGAGCGACCTGATCGGTTCGGTCGAGGGATACGACGAGCTCGACGAATTCGTCGAGCCTCTGAAGGATGCGTCGAAGACGTTGACCGACCTGACGATGCGGCTGGGCCAGAAAGCCGCCGAGGATCGTGAACAGGCCGGGGCGGTGGCGAACAATTATCTGGAGTACTTCGCCCTGACGGCGATGGCCTACGGGTGGGTGCGACAGCTCAAGTATGCCGTCGACCAGAAGAGCGACAATCGGGAGACGAAGTTCAAGACGGCGCGTTTCTGGTTCAACCACATTCTCCCGGAGCGTCACTCGCTCGAGGACGTCATCGGATCGGGCAAAGAGCACATGATGGCCTTCGATCGTGACGAGTTCTGATGGCTGCCAGAGGCGCCAGGCATGGGCGGATGGCGGGCTGAACTTGCATCGCGCGCGAGACCATGACATAGAAATTTGTGTGTACGCTGAACGATAAACCTGTGCTGTATCACCTTGTACCGAGAAATCGCCTATGTTGCGTTACAAAGCGGACCGAAAGTCGGTCGTTTACATGTTGATTGCGACGTCGCTGATGGCGGCGGGCTGGCTCCTCCCGTTTGGTAGCGCTGCCAGTATTGCCGTGTTTGTGGGGATGATGATCATGGCCATCCCCACCGCGGTCATCGCCCACAATCACAACCACGTGCGAACGTGGGAGTCGAAGGGCATGAACCTTCTGACGGACTACTGGATCACCATTTTTTACGGGTTTCCGGCGTTCGCGTGGATTCCGACCCACAACAAGAACCATCACAAGCACAACAATACGGAAGGCGATGATACGCTGACCTGGAGATACAGCGAGAAGAACAACTTGCTGACCCTGGTGAGTTATCCGGCGATCAGCAGCTGGTTTCAGCAATTCGCCATCAAGGATTATCTGAAACTGATGAAGGATCGGCTGCCGAGTCGTTTCTGGTTCTACGTCTCGCAGTACGCCCTGATCATCGCATTTGTCGGAGGAGCGCTTTTGCTGGATTGGCGCAAGGCGATCATGTTTGTCATCATCCCCCAGCAATTCGCGCTCTTCTCGATTCTGTGCATCAATTACATCCAGCACGTACACGCCGATGAGCAGTCGGAGTACGACCACTCTCGGAACTTCGTGGGCCCGGTGCTGAACTGGTATCTTCTCAACAACGGGTATCACACCGTCCACCACGAATCTCCGGGCATCCACTGGAGCAATCTGCCGGAGGCCCACGCCGAGATCGCCGACGAGATCCACGACGATCTCAACGTGGAGAATTTTGCGACGTGGTTTGCCGACGCCTACCTGTTGTCTCCGTTTTCCGACAGGTTTGGTACCGAGTCGATGCGACTCAAACGCAAGCGCGGTGAGCGCTGAACATCCGATCGGTTTCGACATCGAGAGGAGGTTCCCATGGCCGATGCAGAGACGACGTCTCCGGTGATTCTGAACTGCGAGTGGGGTTCCATCCGGGTCGCCAGCGACGAAGGGCCCGCGCAGTACAAGGACGCCAAACTCTGGCCCGGTGGGTCACGCGGATGGGACTGGAACGAGACGGGGACCCATCACAGTCCGGGCATTCAGCCGGCCGACGTCGAGGAACTCGTCGACAACGGGGCCGACGTCGTCATCCTGTCGCGCGGTCAGAACCTGCGGCTGCAGGTCCAGGATCGGACCGTTGACTGGCTCCAGTCGAGAGGGGTCGACGTGGAAATCCTGGAGACCCTCGAGGCCGTCGACCGTTACAACGAACTCGTAGATGATACGAAGGTCGGGGCCCTCATCCACTCGACCTGCTGATGCTTCCCACTCACCGACACCGGTAGTTCGGGTATGTCGACCTGGTACATGTACGTCGTAGAGTGTGCCGACGACACGTTGTACACTGGCATTACGACCGACGTGTCGCGGCGAGTCCGCGAACACAACAACACCGGTCAGGGGGCTCGGTACACCCGTTCGCGACGGCCGGTCGAATTGGTCGGCGCCTGGGCCTATCAGGACCAATCCGAAGCAGCCTCTTCGGAGTACGCCTTCAAGGAGTTGTCCCGCAGCGAAAAGATCGAACTGCTCCGCGAAGATCTCTCGTTTCGGGGAGCTGATCCGCTCGAAGAGATCAGCGAAGTGTAAACGTACGGCGTTCGAGCGTCGTGTCCTTGGAGATCGGACGAGCTTTAAAGACTTGGTAGCTCAGCATCGAGCCGTCGACCAGTGAGGTTTCGACCCGCCAATATCCCGGCAACATGTTTTCCTTGTACGAGTAGAATCTCCAGCCCTCATCACGGCCTCCGTGCAGGTGGACGGGGACCGTGTCGTACAGCACCCATTGGTCGGACTCCCAGTGATACCACCGGTGGGCGATCCGAGCGTCGACACCCCGCGGCGCAGCTACGGACGTCATGGCGCTGACGGTCTCTCCCGGTCGATATGGAACCGTCCGGGTCGTCAGGCCCAGTCGGCCAGGGGGCGCATGGGTCTGGCATCTGTAGGTGCCGTTGGTCTTTTCTGCGTCTACGCAGATGTGGCTCTGCTTCATGACCAGTGGAACCGGCGGAATTGCCCCGGCGACATATAGGGCGGCGAGGAGACCCGAGAGTCCGGCACCACTGACGAGGCCGGCGCGGGGGAGGAGGCCGCCGACGAACAGCAGTACCAGCAGGCACAGGACGGCTGCGAGGCTTCCGTAGAACCACCAGCCCGAGATGGTGCCGACGGCGAAGGGGAGCAAGAAATTGGCGTACATGACCAGGCTGGCCGCATAGATCGCCCAGACGAGCCAGCGCGCCGGCCGGTCCCGGGCTGCCAGCTCGTTCCAAATCATCGCCGCCATCAGGAGGCCGACGGTGATGCCGGCCGGAAGGTGGCTGACGCTTCGGAAATACAGGACGATCAGGGCGCTGAAGATCGCGCCCAGACAGAAGTGAAGACTCCAGTTCAGCCAGTGGGACCAGCGCTCGAACCGAGCCAGTTCGAGAAGTCCGATGAGGGCGGGGACCGCAAGGGCATACAGCCCTACGTACGAGAGGGTCCAGAGATTGACGAAGCGGCCGATCGTCAGCGCATCGAGTACAAACCCTCCGGCAAAGAAGAGAACCGATGCAAGGCTCCAGAGCCAGTGGTCGGCCGATTCGTCGGAGTTCATCAACGTGTGGTGAGCCATGGGCGCAGATGGTTTCGAACCATCGACCTCTCCCGTGTGAGGGGAGCGCTCTCCCGCTGAGCTATGCGCCCGGAGCATTGGGTATCCCAAAAAAGGGGCGGGACAGCCAGGAGTGGGGTTTGGCGTGGGGGCGTTGGCTCCCGGCCGTCCCGCGAGTGGGCGTGCTTGGATTCGAACCAAGGACTTCCACCGTGTCGGGGTGGCACTCTCGCCGCTGAGTTACACGCCCAATGCGCCGCAAAATCCTATGGACATCGAACCAACGTGTCAAGTGGGTTTGTGGGAATTGACGAAAGGCCGATTGGTCTGTCGGAGCCAGGCCTGTAGTGTGTCCGTCAGCATCCGTTTTCCCTTCGAACAGGACAGACTCATGAGCAACAGGATTGTCATTGTCGGTGCCGGCTATACGGGGCTTCGACTCGCCGAAGCCGCACTCGACAGGGGGTACGACGCCGTCGGCACGACCCGTTCCGAGGAGACGACCAAGGAGTTGCGTCGCCTGGGGGCCGAGCGGATGATGTGGGATGCCCTGGAGGACTCGGCCGAGTCGCTTGAGGCGGCCATCGACCCGGCGTCCACGGTCGTCTATAGTGTGCCGACTCTATTCGATGAACACACGTCAGCCGGCGAGGGGCTCGCCCAGCACGTTGAACCGGTCGAAGCCGTGATCGGTGCCGCCGAAGCCGCCGGGGCCTCGCGATTCATCTACCTGTCATCGACGTCGGTCTATGGCGACCATGATGGCGGGTGGGTCGACGAGACGACCCCGACGGCGCCCACCTCACCGATGGGGAAGATGCGCCGGGATATCGAAGAGCACGTCCTCGAACGAGACACCTCGCTGGCGATGAATGTGGCGCGCCTGGTTGGGATCTACGGTCCGGGACGTACGATGGCCGACTACATCGAACGCGGGTTCTATCGGCTCGTCGACGGCGGTGAGAAGCCGTCCAACCGCATCCACGTCGATGACATTGTCGGTGGGCTGATGGCCCTCATTGAGCGGGGGCCAGACGGAGCACGGCTCTACAACTTCAGCGACGGCCATCCGAGATCTGTGGCCGACGTCGTCGACTGGCTGGTCGAACGCCTGGGGCTGGAGCGTCCAGAATCGGTGTCGATGGAGGAGTACGCCAGAGAACGCAGCGAAAATGCGGTGGCGCGCTGGCGGAATACCTACCGGGTCGACAACCACCGACTGGTCGACGAACTCGACTACGCGTTCGAGTATCCCGATGTATTCGCCGGCCTCGAGGCCATCTACGCCGACGGATGAGGCAGGTCAGATTTCGTCGCGAAGGTAGGCTTCGATGCCGCGATTGACGTCGGTGAGGTTCGGTTCGATCAGCTTGACGACAAAGTTTTCGACGGTCTCGCCGACCTTGCCGGCCACGAGCCGAGGAACGCCCGGGATCTCGGTGCCGTCGACTTCGAGCTGACCATTTATGACCACGCGGGTCCGACCCTCGTCGGCCTCGTAGTATCGGGTCTCACCGGAGCAGTCGATCGCGTCGTTTAGGAAGCCGACCTCCATGCGCCACTCGCACAGCCATTCGTCCTGATGCCAGGTAGCGTAGTCGGTCCACTGCAGCATCTCCGGGTCGATGAACTTTCGGGCCATCGTGGGGATATCGGCCTGGTCTGCCGTCCAGACATTGACCAGCTCGACGGTCGACTCATCGACCTGCTCGCGCGAGCGCACTTCGATGTCCTCGATGGTCGGGAGGTAGTCCAGGAGTTTGGCGACGTGGTCGCGGTAGGTCTCAAAGACTTCTTCGCGCGGGAAGTCGACGTTATCTTCGACGTGCAAGCGGGCCATATTCCTTCCTGATTTGAAGGGAAATCTCAGTATCGTGACGGTTGTAGCGGACGTCGGCGAGGCCTGCAAAGTGCGCGGGATTCAACCGAAGGCGATACCGGTCAGAGAGTGGTTCGTATGCATGGCGCCATGCTGTTCGCCGAGGCTGTTGAATCCGGCGACGGGATACTGGGCGAAGACGTCGCCGAGTGCGTCGAGGGTGCCGTTTTGGCGAGCTTCGCGATAGCGGGCGATACAGTTGAACAGAAGCATGCCCTGGGGTGAATCACCGGCGGGCAGACCGAGCTGTGCGACCGCATCCGCCAGAGTGGCGCGGGTGTGTTCGACGAGATCCGTCGGCTCGAGAACATTGAGACGCTCGCCAGAGTGGACCGGGTTGGCGAGACGCAGCGCCCCCTGGTCGGTCGGTTCGATGATCGAACAGACGAAGGGGCGGCCCCGAAAGCGAAATCCGAGGGGGTGGATGGCGGTCAAGTCGGTGGTGATGTCATCGGGGGCGACGCCGAGGGCATCGGCGTAGGCGTGTACGGCCGAATGGCCGTTGATTCGCTCGAGGCATCGTCCCCCCGACGAGACGGAGGTCACTTTGAGCCAACGGTCGGTGAATTTCATGTGGTTTCCATGAATGACCGAGAAGGGTCGATCGTACTCGAGCAGGGCGATGGCTGCGGCATTGTTATAGAGACGCCCGAAGTGGGCCAGTTGAGTCTGTTCGTAGGCCTCCCCGTCGGACAGGGAGCCTCCCACCAGATTGATGTCCGGGGAGGCCTGCATGAAAAACGGCGTCAACAGGTCTTCGCTCTTCGACAGACCGTCGACCAAAAAGAGCCAGACATGTCGGTCCGGGTCCAGCTCGGATCGGTCTCGACCGATCCGTCGAGCGAACTGTTCCGGGAGATGGACCAGGGGAACCAGTGACAGTTCGTCGAGATTCGGCACGATGTCGACGGCCGCCCGCACATCCGGACCGTAAAGGCTCAATCCGACGATCGTTCCCTGGGAGAATCCCTCCGTGGAGATCTCGCCGGCCGTGGTACCGGCGACGGCGTTGGCTCCGACGCGCCCGTCCAGGACCTGTCGAACCATATCTTCGTCGTGATCCGGGCTGAAGAAGACGAGATTGAGGGTGCTCGACTCGGCTTCCAGGTCGTCGAGCACGCCGTGAACCGCGGTCTCGGTGTCGGTGTCACTGCGAAAACCGACGCGTACACCGGCGTCGGAGATATCTGTTTCGACTGTTGCGTCAGCGGATGGATTCATCGTTACACGTTAGCCCGGTGCCAAAAGACGCGGTTTCCAGTCGGTGGCGATTCCGGTCGAGAAGTGAGTCTTTAATGCAATCCTCGCCGCTGGTCGGTTCTCTGTCAACGCGCCGCCATCGTTCCATCGTACTGGTCGTCGTGTTGGTCGTCGTACTGGGGCAACATCGGGAGGCGACGAGATCATTCCCGCCACACAAAAAACCCGTCCCGGGGTCACCGGGACGGGTTTGCTGCGTACGGGCATCGGGTGAGGAGTTCGGTGTCAGCGTCGACGCCGAAGGAGGGCCGCTCCGAGCAGCGCGGTGAGAAGTGCGCTGGGGCCCAGCGGACCGCCGGCGTGGCCGGGAGCGCTGCAGCCACCGGAGTCTGTGCCGGAGCCGTCTCCTCCATTGTTCCCGTTGCCGCCCCCACCGTTTTCACAGCCTTCGTTGATGTAGCCGTTGCAGTCGTTGTCGACGTCGTCGTCGCAGGACTCGCTGGCTTCGGGGAGCGTCTGTCCGGAGCAGACTCCGCTCCAGCGCCCGTTCTCACAGGACTCGGTGCCCATCGAGCAGATGCCGACGCCGCGAGTGTTGGTGCGTCCCGTGTAGCACGGACGTGTCTCACCCTGGACGCATTGATCGCCTTCGGGCAGACACGACAGATCGGGCCGTTCCGGATCCCAGATGGGACAGGCGTCGTCGTTGGGCACGACGACGTTGAAGGTCGTGCCGCCGTCGTTTTGGCGGGCTTCAATTTTGGCGCCCAGTGAACCGTACGACGGGTAGGTGTGGAGGAATCCATCGCTGTCACGGAACGAGAAGACGTACCGATGACAGCCCGGTTCGAGTTCGGTCGTCGCCTCGTAGCGCTGGCCGATGTACTCAGGTTCCCCACCCTCCATCGGTGGCGGGCCCATCGCTGTTTTTTCGAGCGACAGATCAGTGCACTGGCCTTCGATGGCGACCTTGGCGGATTGGGCGTCGCCGCTGGGGTCGTAGTAATGAGCTGAAAACAGGGTCTGGTTGGGCGGGGTGACGCCATAGACGCCTTCTGGATTATCGTCGCCGGCGGTTGCTCCCAGCTGCATGTGGAGGCCATCCTGGACGGTCGGTTGCGGCTCCGGGGTGGTTCCCCAAAGGACATTGATCCGATATCCACGCGGATAGGTGGCGGGGTCACATTCTTCTTCGTCGGGAGGGGTCGGCAGGGTGCACGTCACCGGCTCATCGTTTTCTGTGCAGACGCCTCCGCAGGCTTCCTTGCTGACGCAGACACCCTCGCAGTCGGGATTGTTCTCCTTCTCTTCGTCGTCGCACAAATTCGCTCCGGACGACTGGTTGGTACAGGTTCCGGGCCGACAGGGGTCCTCCGGCTCGCGACACTCCTGGGGTGTGACGGACTGAGAGAACTGGGCAACGCCGAAGGTGTTCGAATTCGCCCGTGCAGGAATGTTTCCGAGCGAACTTGCAATGAGTTCGCCGTTTAGCTCCTCGGGAAGCGTCCCGCCGTCGTCCGGGGGAGACTGGTTGGTTGCCAACCATGTCTCACCGCTGATCGACGCAGTTCCGGTCGCCAGCAGTTTCCAGCGGTCCTGTTCGGTGGCGGTCCGCTCGGCACTGTACTCCAGCGTATCCGAGGCGCATTGAACTTTGCCGGCAACCTTCTCCATCTCGCAGCATGAATTGAACGCGGGAGGCCCGGCCATCGGATTGGTCGGGCAGTTGCACGGCTGAGTCAGCAGGTGTTGTGCCTGCCAGTGGCCAGCCTCGGCCAATGTGTGATTGTAGATATAGGGAGGATTCGGCGGGAGTGGATTGCCGTTCATGTCGGTGATGTCGAACTGCGCAGGATCCTTGCGCATTCGGTTGGTCAGGTGCAGCGTCAGCCGCTCCTGAAAAGACGGCATTGATTCGGCACCGGGTCCCTGGAAGGCATACGTCGTGGTCGACTCACCGAGATTCTGGGTGGCCGTTTCAGCCTGTTCCGCCCGTTCGGCCTGGAGGTCGGTTGCATCGCTGCACCCGGCCGCCGCCAAGAGTCCGACGGCGAGCGAGAGACCGACGAGCCGTCGGAGCGTGGATATCTGTTTGGAAATCATCATGGTCGTGGGGTTGTCATCAGTTGAGTATGGGGCCTCACCGCGTGCGGGCATCCACAAACGGCGCAGATGGCTCCGCAGCAGGTGGCGAGCCGAGTATCCTCTGACACGAAGTCATAACGGGAATGCAGGGTGCGGCGCAACGTCACAACGACGTGACAGCACTCACTCCCATCGTCTCCACCCAGAGGAGTCTGGCATAATCCGAAGCGCGATGCCAATGTTTCCGGCTCTGAGGTTACAGCGAGTCGAGATCGATGTCTTGTTCGATAAATTGTCGTTCCGCCTGCTCGGCCCAGCCCCGGTTTGCCATCGGGCTTGCCGGTGAGGGATGGAGGATCCGGCCGATCTCGAAAGTCTGGTCGGGATCCCAATCCTTGACCGCCGTCTTGATCCGATCCCGGGCCCAGTTTCCAACTCCGAGTACGTACGAAGGTCGGAGGGAGGCGATGAGCTCTCGAAGTGCCCGGTCGCAGGGTCCGCTAAACGTTTCGAGCTGGGCCTTTCGGAGCTTGCTCGGTGCGATGTTCTTTCCGCGGTCGGTATCTTCGAGCATTAGCAGGGGGCAGTAATTGTGAACATAGAATCGCTCAAAAAAGGCCTCTGCCGAATCGTATCGGTCCCGTGCCCAGCCCCAGAGTCGAGAGCCGCTGACTTCGTTTCGCGGGCAGTCCAGGCCGTCGACTGTCTTATTGGGATGCTCACGCGTCGGGGTACCGACGGTCCCGTCGAGTCCCATCCAGTCACCGACGAAATCGACGTCTCCGAAGGGTACACCGGTCTGTCCCATGCCCCAGGGGCCGGGGTTCATTCCGACCAACAGGATCGGACGCGGTGTTTTAGAGGCGAAACGCTGCAGGTATTGCCGGTGGATGTCCCAGGCGTAGTCGAGGGGACGATAGATGTAGTCGACGGGTTCGCCGAGATCGACATCCCGGAGGTCTTGGTGAAGTTGGCGGCTAATTTCGACGGGATCGGGCATTGGCTTGCGGGGCAGGAGAAAATCGAAGCGAATTGCCCGACGAAGCCTATCACATCTCACAGGCGTCACCCACGCCGTCGTCGTCGGAATCGGTCTGGTCCGGATTCGGAGTATTCGGGCAGTTGTCCTGCCCCTTCTTCGAGCCCGATCCCTGCCATCCGCCCTGGTCGAGTTTGCACTCGACGTAACCGTCCCCGTCGGAGTCGATTTCTTCGGGGGAGCGGCTGCCGTCGCAGTCATCGTCGAGCCCGTTGCACAGCTCCGAGGGTTCGGGTTGTCCCGGTTCGGCGTCGCATTCGGCACTCATCTCGTCTGGAGTACAGACGTAGGCGCCGAAATTCTGGCAGATGCCCAGGCCGACGATGCAGCCTTCGCCTTTGTTGGGAAATCCTTCGTCGACACCGCCGTCGCAGTCGTTGTCGATACCGTCGCAGAGGTCATCTTCGGCACGAACCATGCCGGACCGACTCGCCTGGCATTCGTATTCACAGCCAGTGGAGGGGTTATCGTCGACGTCGTAGAAGTGCTCGTCACACTCGGCGATCGTGCACTGCCCGAGCTCACAGGCTGCAGTCCCATTTTGCACGTCGGATGCACAATCGTTGTTGCATTCGCCGCAATGGTCGGGGTTTGTCGAGAAGTCGACCTCGGTTTCGCCGTTGAGGTCATCGACGATGCCGTCGCAGTCGTCGTCCTCTCGGTTGCAGACTTCCTGAGAGGGTTCCCCTGGTTCGGCATCGCAGGTGACCCCGTTGCCGGCATCATTGCAGACATAGACGCCCGACGCCTGGCACGAACCCTGGCCGACGGTGCATGAGGTGCCGAGATCGTCGAATCCCTCGTCGACATCGCCGTCGCAGTTATTGTCGGTGCCGTCGCAAACCTCCTCGAGGCCCGGGGCTCGGTCTTCATTCATATCGTCACAGTCGACGGCTCCGCGGCAGTCGGGATGGCCAAAATAGCCGTCTTCGTCGAGATCCTCGCAGACGGGGGTGTCGGCGCCGGCATCGGAGTTCACACAGAAGCCATTCTCACAGCTCGCCCCGGAGGGACAGTCGCGGCTGGTGTCGCAGCGGGCGTCGTCGAGGGGACCGTCGCCGCAGGCCGTGGCCAACACGGCAGCGGTGATACATGAGGCGAAGACGATCCATGGCAGTTTGATCAAAGAGGACTCCATGCGGGTATGAAAGCAAGCGCGGAGACTGTAGACCTATGTGGCAGGGTCCGCCATGGCCGATTGGATGTCAAATCGGTGGCCTCAACCGCCAGAACGGTTACAATGCTCAACTGGGTCGGACTCACGTCCATCGAGGATCGTCCGCCGGATCAGGGAGGTAGTGTGCAGGATATCCACATACTTATCATCGACGATGACCGTGAGATCTGTGAGTACATGGAGCTTCTGTTGGAGCAACATGGATATCAGGTGCGGGCGGAGACCGATGCGCGCTCCGGGATCGATGCGCTTCGCGAAGAGGACTTCCATGTCGTCGTCCTCGATATCATGATGCCGAACATCAGCGGCATGGATGCCCTGGAGGAAATCCGGAGCTTCGACAGCGATATCGCCATCATCATCTTTACGGGCTATCCGTCCATCGATACGGCCCGGACGTCGATGAAATACGACGTCTCGGACTACATCAAGAAGCCCTTCGATGTGGATGAGTTCACGGAGACCCTGGAACGGATCCTGCGCGAGAAGGGGTTGATCATCGACCCCGAAGAGGAGCTCCTCAAGACGATCGGTCGCAACCTCCGGGAGCGGCGAAAGGAACAGGAACTGACGCTCAAACAGACGGCCCGGCGGACGGGGCTGTCGATCAGCCTTCTGTCTCAGATCGAGCGGGCGGAATCGTCGGCCTCGGTTTCGTCTTTATACAAGTTAGCCCGGGCACTCGACTGTTCACTGACAGACTTGTTCGGCGATTACTGACTCACCTACGACTTTCTACGGAGGAGACGATGGAGCATGGCGGTCGGATCATCGCGAGAGCGTTGGCGAAAGAGGATGTCACTCATCTGTTCACCCTGTGCGGCGGCCATATCCAGGCGATCTACGATGGGTGTCTCGATGAAGGGATCGAGGTTGTCGACGTGCGTCACGAACAGTCGGCGGCTCATGCGGCCGACGGGTATGCTCGCTCGACGGGGCGCTGTGGCGTCTGTGCAGTCACGGCGGGACCGGGCACGACCGATGCTGTGACCGGCGTGGCCAATGCCCATCGGGCCGGTGTTCCAATGGTCGTACTCGGCGGTGCGGGGCCGCACATCTTCCGGCACCAGGGTTCCCTGCAGGATATGGACCACGTCGAATTGCTCGACCCGGTGACAAAATGGGCGGCACGGGTCTCTGAAACCCGTCGGCTTCCCGAATACATGGCCATCGCATTTCGCAAGGCGATGACCGGCGTGCCGGGTCCGGTGTATCTGGAGATCCCCCTTGATACGCTGATGGACTTCAAGGATCCGGAGAAACTCGACTGGTACGACGACTACCGTACAGAGGCGGCGAACCCCGGCGACCCGGAGTACATCGACCGTGCCGCCGAGATGTTGAGCGAAGCGGAGCGGCCGATGGCGATCGTCGGGTCGCAGTTGCGCTGGAGCCGTCGGCCCCAGGCGATGGATCGCTTCGTCGACCAACTGGATATGCCGACCTTCGTCAATGGCATGGCCCGGGGCACCATCGACCCCGACAGTGACGCCTTTTTGAATCGGGCGCGGACGCCGTCGCTGAAGAAATCCGACTGTATTCTCGTCTTCGGCACACCCTTCGATTTTCGCCTCGGCTACGGTCAGCCTCCCAAGTTCAATCCCGACGCCCGGGTCATTCAGGTCGACCTGGACCCCGAAGAGATCGGACGAAATCGCGACGTTCACGTCGGGATTACCGGGGACACCGGTCTCGTGATGGAGGGGCTGTGTGATCGAATCGAACAGAAGGGTGGCCTGAAGGATCTGAGCGGTTGGTGGTCCCATGTGCGACAGGTTGAAGACGAGAAATGGGAGCCGATGCGCGAGCAGATGACCAGCGACGAAGAGCCGATCAACCCGCTGCGGCTGTGCGCCGAGGTTAACGAGTTCATCGACGACGACACGGTTGTCATCGGCGACGGTGGGGATTTCGTGGCGACCGCTGCCTACACCCTCGAGGTCAATGGTCTAGGCAACTGGATGGATCCCGGGCCTCTGGGAACCCTCGGTGTCGGTCCCGGCTACGCCATGGCCGCAAAATTGACCCGTCCAGACTCGCAGGTTGTGATCATGTACGGAGACGGCTCGTTTGGCTTCAACGGGATGGAGTTCGACTCGTTTGTTCGCCAGGACATCGACGTCGTCGGGATCATCGGAAACGATGCCTGCTGGCGTCAGATCAAACGCGGACAGGTTGATATGTTCGGAGAGGAACGCGCCGTAGCCACGGATCTGGCCATGACGCGATACGACAAAGTCGTCGAGGGGCTCGGCGGGCACGGGGAGTTCGTGGAGACGCTCGATGACTTGCCGGGGGCCCTAGAGCGGGCATTCGAGGTCGACGTCGCATCACTGGTCAACGTCAAGATCGGGAGCAGCGATTTCCGTGAAGGAGCCATCAGTGTTTGAGGACCTGGAGGTCCTGCAGGTCGAGGCGTCGGTCGTGCGTCCCCTGCGTACTACGGTCCTGCGCCCACACTACCGCGAGGGCAGACTCGCCGAGTTCGGCGGGGACGAGGCGGCGGGTACCCATCACTTCGCCATCGGGCGGGTCTGTGACGGTGATCTACAGGGGAAGCCGGCCGGCGTCGTCTCGTATATGCGCCAGCCCCCTCCCGAGACGATCGACGCAGCGGCGGCGTGGCGACTTCGTGGCATGGCGGTCGAGGCCGAGCACCGATCCATGGGCCTTGGAAGCCGGCTTCTGGACGCCTCGCTGACGCAGTTGGCAGTGCTCGAACCTGAATGTGACGTCATCTGGTGTCAGGCGCGGATGACTGCGGTCGATTTCTACGCCCAGAACGGGTTTGAGCGAAGCGGTGAGCCCTTTGAGATCCCCGAGATCGGCCGGCATGTGACGATGTGGCGGCCCGCGTTGAAGGCCGTCGCGTCGTGACAGCGAGCGGACGTCGGACTCAGTCGAAGTGTGAGGGGCGGTGGGATTCCACCTGAAAGACGCGGCGGTCGTCGAGTCGCAGGGCCGTGAGCTTGCCACCCCAGCGGGCGCCGCTGTCCAATGCGTAGACGCGATCGCGGTGCAGATAACCGACGGCCGACCAGTGGCCAAAGACGATCCGCGCGTCGCGACTCTCTCTACCGGGATGATCGAACCAGGGCCGAAGGTGCGACGGAACTCCAGCCAGGGTCTCCTTGTAGTCGAAATCGAGTGCACCGTCGTTGTCGACGCATCGCATCCGGGTCATCGCATTGATGATGAGCCGGGCCCGGTCGATCCCCTCCAGTTCGTCGCTCCAGATCCGCGGTTCGTTGCCGTACATCTCGTCGAAAAAGCTCTCGAGATCCGGGCCCTTGAGCCGGGCGTCGACCTGGTGTGCCGCGTCGACGGCGTCGTCGACACTCCACTGGGGCAGCAACCCGGCGTGGACCAGTACCCAGTCGTCTCGGCGGTGGAGCAGCGGGCGTCGGCGCAACCACTCGAGCAACGCGTCGGAATCGTCGGCCCGAAGCACATCCTCGAAGGTATCGTCCGGCTTCAGGTCGTGGGCGCCGTGGGCAACCGCCAGCATGTGCAGGTCGTGGTTGCCCAGCACCGTGACAGCACGGTCGCCGAGCTGTCGGGCCCACCGGAGCACTCGCAGGGATTCGGGCCCGCCGTTGACAAGGTCTCCAACGAGCCAGAGGTGATCGTCACGGCGCGAATAGTCGATGCGCTCCAGAAGATCCTGCAGGGTGTCCCAGCACCCGTGGATGTCACCGATTGCGTAAGTTGCCATAATATTGGGAAAGTGCGTCGGCTTGCCGCCGTATGAGACAGGTGTTAGACCTTGGGCGAAAATGTCACCCTTGGAACCGGCCTCGACCGAGGAGATCCTCCATGATCGATGCAGCGGACAACGTACTGGAACTGGTGGGCGACACGCCGCTGGTGAAGTGTCATACCCTTGCGAAACACGTCAAGGCGGACATCTATCTGAAGCTCGAGTACATGAACCCCGGCCAGAGTGTGAAGGATCGGCCGGCCATGCAGATCATCGAGGATGCCGAAGAGTCCGGCGAGCTCCAGCCTGGCGGTACCATCGTCGAGGCCACGAGTGGTAACACCGGAATGGGCCTGGCCCTGGCCGCGGCGAACAAGGGATACAATTGCATCTTCGTGATGCCCGACAAAATGAGCGATGAGAAGACGCGCGCGCTCCGAGCCTTCGGGGCGCGCGTTGTTATGTGTCCGACCGCTGTCGAGCCCGACGACCCCAGAAGCTACTACTCCGTTGCGGAGCGCCTGGCCGATGAGACCCCGGGCGGCTACCTGGCCAATCAGTATCACAACCAGTCCAACCCGCGCGGCCACTACGAGACGACGGGCCCCGAAATCTGGGACCAAACCGACGGCGAGATCGATGTTTTCGTGTCGACGATGGGAACCGGTGGGACGATTTCCGGGACGGCGGAGTATCTCAAAGAGCAAAATGAAGACGTCGACGTTGTCGGCGTCGACCCGCTCGGCTCGATTTACTATGACTATTTCAAGACTGGAAAGAAGACCGAGGCGTACTCATATCTGGTCGAGGGATTTGGCGAGGACATTCTCCCGACGACGATGCACTTCGGTTGTGTCGACGAGGTGGTCCGAGTCAGCGACAAGGAATGTTTCCTGACGACCCGGCAGTTGGTACGCGAGGAGGGTATCTTCGCAGGCGGGTCTTCGGGCGGGGCGCTGGCGGCGGCTATCAAGTATGCCGAGCGCATCGATCGAGAGGCCAACATCGTGGTGATCATGTGCGACTCCGCGGCGCGTTACATGTCCAAGATCTTCAACGACGATTGGATGCGAGAGAACGGATTCCTGGAAGAGGACTGGGCAGACGGCACCATCGAGGATCTGCTCGCTCAGAAGCCGACGCGCGAACTCTTCACCGTCCAGCTCGGCGAGTCTGTATCCGAGGTTGTCTCGTTGATGAAGGACCACGGGATCAGCCAGCTACCCGTCCTCGACGGCGATGAGATCGTCGGTCTGATCAACGAGACCGATGTCCTCGAGCACCTTCTAGAGGATGGCGACCGCGACGATGCCATCGACGATCTGGTCGAGACGCAGTTTGCCATCGTCGAGCCGAGTGACCGCGTGGCGATGATCGGCGAGTTCTTCGAGCACAATAAGATCGTCATCGTCGTAGGTGAGGACGATGAGCCCAAGGGCATCGTCACCAAGATCGACTTCATCGACTTCGTCAGCGACCGCATGTAACCGGATGTGAGCATGCCTGATTCGAACGCAGTCCAGTGGGCGTTATGTCTGGGGTTCGGTCTCCTTGTGTCGGCCATCGTTCCGCCCCCCGCGGCCGCGACGGACCTGTCGGGGACCGTGACGCTGAACCTGACGGTCGCGTCGACGACCCGCGCCGGAGATTCGTTGAACGTGCGGACTCGCAGAAAGATGGCCAAGCGGGCCGTCCCGCGGATCGAAAAACGTCTGCGGGCTGCCGGCTTCAAACACCTGAATGCCGAAACCCGTGGAAACGGGAATCTGTATGTGGAGGTAGGAACGAAGTTGTCCCCCATGACGATCATGGGCTTTATCGTTCCCGAGGGCCGCTTCGAGGTTCGCCCGATTCGCTCGGTCGGCGCGCTCTGGCAGCAAAATTCAACCCGGCTTCCCGACGGCGCCGAACTTCGTCAACCCGATGGGAGCATGGCCCGAAGCGATGCATACGTCTGGGCGCCGGAGCGGTCGGACATCAAGACGGTTGCGGGCACGCTGGATCTCGGCGTCGGATTGATCCGGCCATATCCCGAGGGCGATGGGTGGCGCACCCTCGTGTTGGGAGACCCCGTGCTGTCGAATTCAGACGTGCAGGGCGCGGGGATTCGTCCCGGCCACCTCGGCGAACCATTCGTCTCTGTCTCCCTGAACGGCTCGGCCGCCGATCGTCTCCGGTCGGGGGAATCGGGTCCGGACACCCGCTGGGCGGTGCTGTTGGACGGAGAGGTCGTGACGGTGCTCGACCGGGAGCCTACCTCCTCCGGAGTGCTCAATTTATCTCCCCCCGCCCACCTGGATGCAACGGCGGCGCAGCGGCGCTGGGCCAGACAGGTCGCCGCGCGGATCTCCACACCGATGCCGGTTCGACTGGTTTCGACTGACTAGACACTCAAAATTGAGGGCAATTCCATGGCGACGAGCCCGAAACCCGAGGCGATCCGAGGAGCCTGGTATCGAACCGACCCCGAGGCCGAGCAAGGGGATGCAGATGCACTCCCCGAGATGTTTGTCGATTTCGACATCGACGGGGAGTTCGTCCGCTACGACCTCGAGGATAGTAGTGGGGCGGTGGCCGACGAGGGTGACTATACCTTCGACGGGGACTTCTTGATCCTTCGCGGGGCCCGAACACGAACGTACCGCGTCGATTGCCGAGCCCCGTGGAGGTGGCATCTCGAGGGAAAGAAGGAGTCCTGGGATCTCTTGCGGGGCCTCTATCGAGGTGAAAAACCCCGAGCGATGTCGGCCGATCGTCGTCGGGAACTCGAACGGATGCCGCAGCGGGTACTGTGTCGACGAGACTTCAAGATCGGTGAGGTACCCTCGCCGGTGACACTCGTCGATCCATCGGAGGCCGACGGCGAGATGACCATCGGATCCCTCTTTTCACGCCGGGTCAACGATGGGCAGCTCTGGATCGTGGTGACCCCGTACATCCAGGACCTCGACATCGAGTTTTGGGAACGCGTCGTCCGGGGGCCTTATCTGTCAGATGTGCGGGACGGGTCCGAGGGAATCGAGTCGGCCGACATCCGGATCGTCGGCCTCGCCGAAGAACGTCGACTGACCCTGTGAGCTCACTCGTCCAATTCGATCAAGAGCGTCTCGAGGGTGGTGTCGGACCGTACAAACCTGTGGACCGCCAGAATCGCTTCCACGACGGTCCACACACCCAGCAGAAAAATGACGGTACCGACGCCGAATAGAAACAGCTTGCCGGTGGCCGCCCACTCGGTGACGACCTTCCATGCGGTCGCATCCCCGGAGACCAGTCGACTCAACCAGGTGCCCTGTTCGGTAAATCCCCACAGATTCGACGCCATCGCCCAGAGGGTCGTCCCGAGCATCGCGATCATCGGAATGCCGGCGACCTGCCAGGGGCGGTCCCGCATCAACAAATAGAGGGTGATCACGAGCAGGGCGAGGCCTGCCATCAACTGGTTGGTCGTCCCGAAGAGTGACCAGAGGACGAGTCCGGCAGGCTGGCCGTTGACCTCGTAGAAGGCGAAGAATCCAATGGCTCCGGCGGCGATCGCGCTGGAGACATATCGGTTGGCGAGAAGTCCGACTCCCAACGTCTCGCCGATTTCCTCGACGTTGTAGCGAAGGAGTCGAGTCGCACTGTCGAGAGAGGTCAGTGCGTAACTGACCACGATGACGCTGATAAACGATGCGCCCAGACCCTCGGGGACGGTCAGTGCCCCCAAGAATTCCGAGGAGCCTTGAATGAAGACGCTGACCTTCTGACCCAGTCCGTTGGCCGCCTCCCAGGTGCCGTAGTGGGCTTTCCATGCGTCGAGGTCGGCCATGCCGGCAGTGGTCGCGAGTACGGCGATCAACCCGAGCAATGATTCCCCGATCATGCCCCCGTAGCCGATGACTCGCGCGTCGGATTCGGTGTCGAGTTGCTTGGCCGTGGTGCCGCTGGAGACGAGGCTGTGAAACCCGCTGGCTGCCCCGCAGGCGATGATGATGAAGACGAAGGGAAACATGCTGGGAGCGCCCTCGGGGTTGGTCTGGACGGCCGGGGCGACGAAGTCGGGTTGGCCGACGAAGACGCCCAGATAGAGCCCCCCGAGGCCCAGAAACAACAGAAGGACGTTCAAAAAGTCGCGCGGTTGCAGCAGTACCCAGACGGGCAGGATGGATGCGGCGAAAGCGTATCCCAGGAGGATCGTCGACCAGCCGGAGATGCTGGGAGCCAGCGTCGGATCGGCCACGCCCAGGGCCTGAAGGGCCGTTTGAGTCTGGGCGACGTAGACGAGAGCGAGCAGAAGGACAAAGCCGACGGGGGTCATCACCTTCCAGGAGACGTCATGGCGGTATCCCAGCCAACCGATCGTCGATGCGATCACCATGAGGCCGAAGGAGGGCAGGACCGCCTGGGGAAAGTGATACGCTGACTGAGCCGGCTCCGGGGCGGGACTGAACAGGAATGCGATCACCCACACGAAGACACCCATCGCCAGGGCGACCAAAAAGAAGATGATCGCGTGCAACAGGGTCTTGGCCCGCGAACCGATGATGCCTTCGGCGACTGCGCCGATGCTCTTGCCGCGAGCACGGATGCTGACCACCAGCGAGCCGAAGTCGTGGACGCAGCCGACAAACAGCGCCCCCAGGACCACCCAGGCCATGGCGGGCAGCCACCCCCAGATGACCGCGACAGCCGGGCCGAGCATCGGTGCAAGTCCGGCGATCGATGCGTAGTGATGGCCGAAGAGGACCGACTTGCGCGTGGGAACGTAGTCGACGCCATCGGTCTGCTCATGTGCCGGCGTCGGCCGGTCGGGATCCAGCGCAAAGACGTGTTCGGCCAGATAGCGGCTGTAGAACAGGTAGCCCGCCAGGTAGACGGCGAAGGCGATCGCGGTGGCAACGGCTGCGTTCATGGCACGGCTGTCGCGGCGGCAGAGACGTCGTCAGGAAGCAGCCTTCAGCGGCTTCGCGATGACGTCTTCGATAATGTTGCAGGCCTCGTCGATGTCGTCCTTGGTCAGCTCCGCGGAGACCGAGATGCGGAAGCGCCGTTCACTGGCGTCGACCGCCGGAAAGTCGACGGGCTGGATGAACAACCCCTGATGCTGGGCCTGTACGGCCATCGAGTAGAGCATTTCGCCGGACGACCCGATGATGATGGGAATGATCTGGGACTCGGTCTCGCCCAGGTCGAGGTTCATCGCGTCCAGGTTGTTTTTGAAGTACCGGACGTTGTCCCATAGTTCATCGCGAAGCGACGAATCCCGGGTGGCGACTTCCAGTGACTTCATCATGCCTGCCACGATGGGCGGGGGCAGGGCGCAGGAGAACTGAAACGGCGAGGCGTAGGATTTCATGTACTCGACGAGCGGCTTGTTCGCGCAGACGAACCCGCCGACACCGCCGAAGGACTTGCTGAGCGTGCCGAACGAGACGCCGACCTCGTCTTCTAGCCCATAATATTCGCCGACCCCGCGGCCGTTCTCGCCGAACATCAACGTCGAGTGGGCTTCGTCGAGGTAGATGGGGACGTCATGAGCGTTGCAGACGTCGACGATCTCGGGGAGATTCGCGGTGTCGCCGTCCATCGAGTAGACCCCCTCGACGACGACCAAACACCGCTTGTCGCCGTGTTCGTCGAGCTGACGGTCGAGCGACTCGTGGTCGTTGTGTTTGAATGAGACGACCTTGGCACGCGACAGGGTCCCCCCATCGACGACACTCTTGTGACACTTGTCATCGATCACCAGCACATCTCCCTTCTGGAGCATGCCCTGGATGGCACCCATATTCCCGCCGAGCCCGCTTGAAAACAGCATGGCCGCCTCCTTCTGTTTGAAGTCGGCCAGCTTCTGGGCGAACTCGTTGTGCAGGTCAAACGTGCCGGACAACATCGCCGAGCCGGAGGCGCTCAGGCCGTAGGTGTCGGCGGCGTCTTTGGCCGCCTGGACGACCTCGGGGTGCGTCGAAAGACCCAGGTAGTTGTAGGAGGTCAGGTTGATGACCTCCCGGGTCTCTCCGTCGACGTTCGACCGCATTCGCACGCGAGCTCCCGGCGGCCCCTGGAGTTCCTGTTCAAACAGCGCGAAGGCGGTCTGGATCCCGGGAGATTTTTTCCACTCCTGGAAGTCCTCCGGCGGAGAGAGGACGTCGGGATTATCGTTCCATTGAAAGTCGGCCAGACTGAAATCGGTCGGGTCGAAATCGCTCATGGGTTCATACTCTGTTCAAGGAGCGCGTCGGGGCCGAAACGCAGATGATTCAGTCGACGTGCTCGGCGAATTTCTCGGCCAGTCCATTGATGGTCTCGATGTCCGCGAGCTTCGACCGGGGGATTTTGATGTCGAGCTCACGCATGACGGCCTGGACAACCTCGATGAGGTCGAGGCTGTTGACCCCCAGGTCGCGCATCGAGATGTCTGGATCCAAGTCCTCTTTGTCGACATCGTCGAGGTGGTTGGCCAGCTCGTTGGTAATCATGTCCGCGATTTCATCTTTCGTCATGGCGGTCTCTCGAGGTCAGATAAATTCAGGTTCGTGAGAGTAGGCGTCGGAGTCACTCTTACAGGAGCATCCCGACTCCCGAAACGCCCGATTATGTAACGAGCGGATTCGCATATATCAAGGATCAAAACCGGACCTGAAGTCGGAATGTCGGCGCCGATTTCCCCGGGGCTCAATGCGCTGGCGTGCTCGACACGTTCCCGGACGACGCCTACGCTTGCGGCGGACAGACTGGAAGCAGTGTATCACCCTGAATGGAGCGTGCATGTTGAAGAGTGATGGATTGACAAAGGCCGGCGTCACGGTTCGACCGGTCGATGGCTGGTGGGACCGACACCGATTTATTCGATTCCCCCACACCCTGTACGGCGACGATCCGCAGTTTCGCGCCCCGCCGGATCTGCTGGTGGCTCAGGACCTGAGTCCGTCGTCGAATCCGTGGTTCGAGCACGGCCAGGCCCAACTATTCTTGGCCGAACGAGACGGCGCCGTGGTCGGGCGTATCTCCGCTCAGGTCGACCATCGGCATCTGGAGTATCACGACGATGGGGCCGGGTTCTTCGGGTATTTCGAATGCGAGGATGACCACGGAACCGCCGACGCTCTGCTCGAGGCCGCCGCCGACTGGGTCGAGGAGCACGGGCAAACCCGCATGCGCGGGCCGTTCAATTTCTCGATCAACGGGGAGTCCGGGCTGCTCGTCGACGGGTTTGACCACCCGAACTATGTGATGATGCCCCACGGCCGACCGTTTTACGACGATTTGTTGAAGTCGGCTGGCTTCGAGCAGGCCAAGGACCTGTACGCCTGGCGGTTCGAGCGCCAGGAGATGCCCGAGACTCCGCGCGAGATCGCCGAGGACATGCGCGATCATCCGGGCCTCGAGATCCGGAGCATCGACCTCGACAACCTCGAGCGAGACATCAACATCATCATCGACGTCTTCAACGCGGGTTGGTCCGACAACTGGGGGTTCGTGCCGATGACGGAGGCCGAGATCGCCCATCTGGCCGAGCAGTTCAAATGGGTGGTCGACCCGGACCTCTGCATGATTGCCCGCTACGAAGGCGAGGTCGCCGGCATGGCCCTGGGCATACCGAACCTCCACGAGGTCTTCCGCGACTTCGAGGGCCGACTCTTCCCCTTCAACTGGGCAAAGGCGCTGTATCGGCTCAAGATCGACCAGCTACGTTCCTTTCGGCTGATCTTGATGGGCTTGAAGCCGAAGTTCCGCGGCACGGCGCTCGGCGCCTTGAGTGTGTTGATGTACGCGACGATCCACGACCGTGCCTACGCCAAAGGGTACCAAGAGGCGGAGGCGTCATGGACGCTCAAGGACAACGACGCCATCAACCGCGGCATGGAGTTCATGGGAGCCAGCCACTACAAGACCTACCGTCTGTACGAGACGGCGTTCGAGTAGAGGCCCTCAATCGTCGGAGAGACGTTCGTCGATGGTCTCGACGGTCTCACTGACGCCGAACATCTCGACGAAGGTCCCCAGACGGGGGCCGCGGTCCTGGCCGAGCAACAGTCGGTACATCGCCTGGAACCAGTCGCCGAGCCCGGCATCTGACGATTTGCCAGCCTCGTAGGCAGCCTCCTGGATCTCTTCGGCGGACTCACCGTCGTAGTCGGCCAGGAAGTCCCGGAACTGTCGGACGGCCGGCAGGGTGTCGGGGCCGGGAGTACGATATTCCTTGGTGGGCAGGATGAAATCCCGGTAGTACTGAAGCGCGCCGTCGAGCATCGGTTCGATGACGTCCTCGTCGCCGCGGGCGTCCTCGTCGTAGCGCGTCAGGTAGTTCCAGAGCATGTCGCGGTCGTCGGTATTCAGCGCCCCGACGAGGTTGAGAATCATCGAGTAGTCGACCTCGCTGTCCATCGAGGGGATGTCGCCGGCATCGACGCTGTCGCGTTCGACAAACCAGATGGAGTGATCCGCCGGAGGAGCGTCGCTCTCGGCGGCGGCCCGTCCGTAGTCCCGGCGGTCTTCGAGCCACTTGTCGACACTGTCCGGAATGACATCGAAGTGTAGCTTGGTCGCCTTCTGCGGGTTCTGGAAGATGAACCACCCGAGGCTCTCCAGCGGACCGTAGGCGAGCCACTCGTCGATGGTCAGTCCCGTCCCGACGCTCTTGGAGATCTTCTTGCCGTCTTCGTCGAGGAACATCTCGTAGAAAAACCCGGCCGGCGGGTCGCCGCCGAGCACTTCGACGATGTCTCCGGAGAGGTCGGCGGACTCGATGAGGTCTTTGCCGTACATCTCGTAGTCGACCCCGAAGGTGTACCAGCGAAGGGCCCAGTCGACCTTCCAGCCGACCTTGACCTGGCCGCCGGTCACGGCGACGCGTCCCTCGTGTTCGCAGCAGACCATGCCCTTCGGCTCGTTGTCGCAGACATACGAGATGGTGCCATCGTCGGGGTGTACGTCGGTGACCCGGGTCGTGTAGACCTTGCCGCAATTCTCGCATTTCGGGAAAAACGGGCTCCATCGGTCGCGTCGCCACTCACGCAGGGTCGGGACGATGACCTGCCGGACCTCCTCGTAGTGCTCGAGAATCCGTTCGAGCCCGTCGTCGAAGACACCGTCGTGATACTGGTCTTGAGAGGAGCGAAACTCGTAGTCAAACCCGAAGGTCTCGAGAAACTCCCGAAGCCTCGCGTTCATGTACGCCGAGAAACTCTCCTCCTCCTCGAAGGGGTCCGGTACGTCGCAGAGGGGCCGGCCCAGGTTCTCCAGGAGCATGTCGTCCTTGGGCACATTTTCGGGCACCTTGCGCAGCCCATCCATGTCATCCGAGAAGACGATGAGCTTGGTCGGATGGCCGGTCAACTCTTCGAAGGCCCGTTGAACCCAGGTGGTCCTGGCGACCTCGGCGAAGGTGCCGATGTGGGGAAGCCCACTCGGCCCGAAGCCGGTTTCGAATATCACGGGATCATCCTCCGACCGATCGATGTCGGAGGGGTCACCCGAGTCGGTCAGCCGGTCCACAATGGCTTGAGCTTCGTGGAAGGGCCATGTGTCGTATTGTACGGTCATTGAGGGCCTCGCGAGCGCAGGAAAGATGACAGTCTGGAGCCGGGCTGCAGTCTCGTGTCAGGCGCCGTGTGTAGAAGGCCGACCCGACGATTTCAAGGATTCGTCTTCGGGTCGATAAACGGGTTGACGTGCGCCAGGGTGGGCGCCCCGCACGCTGCCATCAGGAGTCGGTCGAATCCCAGGGCGACCCCGGCCGACGGCGGCATGCCGTAACGCAGGGATTGAAGAAAGCGTTCGGGCACGGGCAATCGAGGCTTGCCCATCTGGTCGCGTTCGGCCTTCTCGCCTTCGAAGCGCCTACGTTGTTCGTCGGCGTCGGTCAACTCGACGAACCCGTTCGCCAGTTCGAGTCCGCCGACGAACAGCTCGAAACGCTCGGCGACCCGGGGATCGTCGTCATATTTCTTCGCCAGCACCGCCAGCGGCGCCGGCCATTCGGTCACGAAGACCGCTCCCATCTTCCTGAGTGCCGGCTCCAGCTCGGTAACCATCAACTCGAAGAAGAGTTCATCCCAGCGGCCGTCGTCTTCCCGGTGGCGCGTCTCCAGGGACCGCTCCAGCAGCCCGGCATCGGCGACTGCACGCCGAAGCGACGAATAGTCCAGTGCGTCGAGAAGGTCGAATTCGCAGACATCGTCGACGAGCTCTTGCATGGTGACCCGTTCGAAGGGCGGGTCCAGCGGAACGGACCGTCTCTGCACCTCGCCGCCTTCACTCTGTGCGATGTGAGCTTGGCCATCGCAGATATCGGTGACGATCGTCTCGACGTCGTCGAGGATCGCCCCGGAAGACTCCCAGGCCCGGTACCACTCGAGCATCGAAAATTCGGGGTGGTGTCGTTCGGTCCGCTCGCCCCCGCGCCAGACATGACAGTGCTGCCAGATGCGCGTGCATCCCTCGCTGAGGAGGCGCTTCATGGCGAATTCCGGCGAGGTATGGAGCCATGCCGGCCCTTCGGTGCCGTCCTCGGCGAGTCGGATGGGGTCGATGTAGAGGTCCGTGCCCGGGGCGGGGACGACGCGCGGTGTGTCGACGTGGCGAAAATTGCGGGCTTCGAAGATCTGGCGGCACCTCTCCCGTGCCTCGGCACGTAGCTGCAGGGCCGAGTCCAATGCGTCGGGCACCGAAAAAGACGAGTCGGCCTGCGGTTCCCGCACGCATTCGATCTCGGCCTGTACGATGGCCTCGCCGGACCACACGCCGGCGACCCGGACCAGCGAGCGATCGGGCGGGTGCGAGCCGTCGTCCGACTCCAGGCGTACGTTCCCTCGGGCATCGACCAGCACAAGGTCCCCGTTTGGACGAAACAGTCGCCCTGCGGTGTGGACCTCCGTCCCTTCTTCCAGGGATTCTACGGCATGCGGATGGTGAAAATCGGCCAAAATATCCTATGGTTGGGGCGATTCAGAAGTTGCACAGACCCTCTGTCGGGTATACTTTTTTAGCGATGATCGGCAAGCGTTATCCAAGGCACTTCTTCTAGCCTCCGGGCGGAGCACATCATGGCACGTTACGAAACGTTGGTGGAGATGCTCGAGCAGAGCATCGAGGCGCATGGTTCCAACCCGATCTTCGGGACAAAACAGGGCGGCCGCTACGAGTGGATCACCTACGATGAATTCGGTGAGCTCGTGGACGCCGCCCGCGGCGGCCTGGCCGATCTGGGCATCGAGCGCGAGGATACGGTGGCCATTATCGCCGACAACAGCGTCGAGTGGGCGGCCTGTTGTTACGCCACATTCGGGTTGTCGGCCAAATTCTGTCCGATGTACGAAGACCAGAATCCCAAGGACTGGCGCTACATCCTGGAGGACAGTGGCGCAAAGATCGCCGTCGTTGCCGACCAGGAGATCTACGAGGAGGTCAGCCCCTGGATCGACGAGATCGACACCCTGGAACGGGTCATCTTCCTCGATGGGCCGCGTGAGGACGACGATGCCTGGTCGGGGGTCCTGGAGGCGGGACGGGCCGAACCGGTGTCACCGAACTACCCGGATAAGGACGATATCGCCGGGTTTATCTACACCTCCGGGACGACGGGAAAGCCGAAGGGCGTGCTGCTGAGTCACTGGAATCTCTGTTCGGACATCCAGGCGACGTTGGATGTGATGCCCATCGAATCGTCCGACGTAAGCCTCAGTTTCCTGCCGTGGGCCCACAGTTTCGGTCAGACGGCGGAGCTTCACGGCCTGATCTCGAAGGGGGCGTCACTGGGGTTGGTCGAGAGTGTCGACACGATTCTGGCGAATGCCGCCGAGGTGCGTCCGACGATCCTGATGGCGGTGCCACGGATCTTCAACAAGATCTACGATGCCGTGCACAAACAGATTCGCCAGGGAAGCGGCCTGAAGAAGAAGCTGTTCAGCATGGCGATGAACAATTCGAATCGCCTGCGCGATCAGACCGAAGACGGTGGGAACGCGGGGGCCTGGACGCGAATGCTCGATAGCGTCTTCGACAAGCTGATCTTCAGCGGCGTGCGTGAAAAGCTCGGCGGCCGACTCAGGTGGGCGATCAGCGGCGGGGCCGCGCTGTCGCCGGAGGTCGCCAAGTTTATCGACAACCTCCACATCGAGGTCTACGAGGGCTACGGGTTGACCGAGACCTCCCCGGTCGCTGCCTGCAACGCACCAGGGGCCCGAAAAATCGGCAGCGTCGGTCGGCCACTCCCGGGCGTCGATATCTCGATCCGACCGGTCGAAGGGTACGACGACGACATCGGTGAGATCTGCATCAATGGCCCGATCGTCATGCAGGGCTACCACAACCTCCCCGAGCAGACCGACCAGGTCCTGGACGACGACGGGACATTCCACACCGGGGATCTCGGCCGGATCGACGACGACGGATTCGTCTGGATCCTCGGTCGAGTCAAAGAACAGTACAAACTCGAGAACGGGAAATACGTGGTGCCGGCGCCAGTCGAAGAACAGCTCAAGTTGTCGCCGTACATCGATCAAATCATGATCGAGGGGACGGGGTGCCCGTATAACGTTGCGGTCATCGTGGCCGACGGAGAATCTCTTCGGGAGTACGCCGAAGGCGAAGGTTTGGAGTTCGATTCGATCGACGACTTGCTCGATCACCCACGGGTCCGAGAGCTCTTCGAACGGGAGCTCGAGGAGTGGGGCGAGGAGGTCAAATCATACGAACTCCCCAAAGACTTTGTGTTGACCGCCGAGGAATTCAGTACCGACAACGAAATGCTGACCCCGACGCTGAAGCTGAAGCGGCGAAATATCATGGCCGCCTACGGCGATGATCTCTCGCGACTCTACGATGACTCGGTCCCCATCGGCCGGAATGCCGCGTGATCAGGATTGCGGGGGGACCGTGTCGCAAAACAGCGGGCGACGCCAGGATTCGGCGCGGCGAATGATGTCGAGTTCCTCCGGGTCGAGTTCATCGTCTCCCCAGATCGCTCGCTTCTGTTGCAGTTCGGCCGCTCGTCGAAGTGTTCGACGCTTCTCCGTTTCATGTTGCCGGGCAGGGGCGTCGCGATCCGCATCACTCGTCGAGCGTTCGGGGCGGTAGCATCCGTCGTTTCCTATCACGATCTGCGCGTCGGATTCACCGATTCCGAGTGTCTCGATGATCGATTCAAGGCCTTCCAGTTCGGCGGTCACGGGAAGTTGAAGTAGACTGGTGATCGACGTGCCATCGACCGAGAGGAGCCCGTCGCCGATGCGGTTGATCAAGGATTGCATCGACGCGCCGGTGGCTCTTTGAGACTCCGACGGCCGACCCTCCGTCGGGGAGGCGCCGCGCGGGGCGGGGAGACGGCCGGCAAAAAACACCGATCGGCCACGGCCGCGCGCATGGGCGGCCAGACACACGCCGGCCCGCAGCGCCATGGCGGCGCCCCAGTCATCTGCGGGCGCGTCTACGATGAAATTCGCCCAATCCGGAGGGGTCGCTTCGGGGCCGACAACAGAGATAGTGACGTCGGCACCGAGCGATTCTTCGAGCCGGGCAGTCAGTTCGGGATAGGTGCTCTCGGAGGGCCGTCCGTCGACGACCAGATTGAGTCCACCGGCCGCGATCGGGGAAAAGATGTCGAGTAGCTCGTCCCCCACCGCGACGGCGGGGCGCGAGGCAGCCAGATCTGCAAAATCCGGTCGAGTCCACTCGAAGGGGATGCTATCTTCGGATTCAGGCGTCAGGGAGTCGACGGTGAGGCGCATATGCCCGGTCTCGTCGGGCGGTCGAAAGGCGGCCGGTCGACCGGTGTCTTCGACCGGATCGCCGGGCTGCACGTCATCGGGGGTTCCGGAAAAGATGACCTCGGCACGGCGATTTCCCAGATGTTCTGCCAGCCGGCCACATAGGGTCTCATCGTCGTTGCCGACCCGGATGGCGGTCCCAACCGGCGGGGGGCTCTCCTCGAACTGAACCTCGGCCGAGTGGTCTGCGCACTCGACGATCCGATCCCGGCGAGACTCGTAGTTGTCGATCTCCATGACGTCCCCTTCTCAGTCTTCGAGGGGCTCCTCGAGCTCCTCCTGCAACTCGTCGGCGGTCGGCGGCTCGTCGCGTTCATCGCGCGCCTGGAGACGGTCGCTGGCCCAGTGTCGAAGGCTCTTTGCCTTGTCGTCGAGAGACTGTTCCAGGAACTCTCGCCCGATATTCTTTTCGCCGAGGATGTAGGCTCGCTTTCGGACGGAGGTATCGGGGAGCGAGGCGGCCTTCTCGAGCAGGTCCATGCGCGTCTCGTCTTCGAGGTCTTCCCACTTCTCCGACAGCAGGTCCAGGGCACCGCTGGCGACGTGGTCGCCCCCGTACCCGCGGACCGTGTTCGGCTTGAGCAGGGTGTTCAACAACTCGAGTGGGTCGCGGCCGAGTTTGGCGAGCCACACGACGGCTCGTCGTCGGACCGAGCCCGGCTGGAAGCGGATGCTGAGACGGTCCTGTTCCTCCGCGTCGGTCGGTCGTGGATGGTCAAATTCACCGCGCGGGAAGGGGATCGCCTTCTCGACGACGATGTCGCAGACATCGCGCTTGAGCTGGGCTCCGAGGCTGTCGAGCTCGAGAATGAAGTCGAAGATATCTCGACCCTTCTCGCCGATGGCCTCCTTGGCGGTCAGGATCATCAGGATCAGTTCGACGCTCTCGTCGTAGGTGATGTCCGTGTCGCCGAAGACGCCGCGGCAGGCCGGAAGGATGTACTCGAGCGGCTCCTCGTAAGTGTCGGTCAATCGGGGGAGCCAGATGATGCCCCGCCGCAGGCCACGGTAATCCTCATTGGTGAGGCGGTCGTTCTCGCCGAGCCACGAGGCGAGTTGAAAGAGTCCCGGGCCGGGCTCCTGGCCTTTTTCCAGATTGAGGTTGACCTGGAGCACGGCATGGCAGAGTTTCTCTTTGACCCCCGGTGATATGCCGTATGCTGCGACGACCCGCTGGGCAAAGAGGCCTAGATAGTAAGGATACTGGAGATACCGCCAGAGTCGGTCCGCGGGATCGTCCTCGGGTGAATAGTCGGTTTCTTCGTCGAGCGCACCATGCGCCATCTCGACCAGGCGTGGTATCTCCTGTTCCGAGGCGTCGAGGTGAGTCTTCAGAAACGTCTCTGTGTTCAAAGTTGGTCCTCCGCTGAGGGCGCAACCGCTACGGATAAAAGTTTGCTGGAATGACACCGAGTGTCGTCGGTTCCGTTCCGCGGGAGATCCCGTAAGAACGGTGCGTGCATAGCAGATTGATTCGGCATGAACAACGGACGCTCAGAGACGTTGGATTTTGCCCGTATCTGGACGCGTGTCGTCCACTCGTCTCAGCGATCCGGGAACATCCTGGCCTTGTTGTTGTCTCTGGACGCGGCCCGGTGCGGTTTGATTGGTACTGTCTGGCCCCTGATGTTATTCCCAAAATTGTGCCCGAACGAGGCACACGTCGAGTCGGATTTTCCACTGGAGAACTACTGAGATGGCCAATGACCCGGAGTTCGAGGACGGCCCATCCCCCGAGACTGGCGAGGATCAGACCGACACCGAATTGGACCAAGCGGTGGCGGAATTGGAATCTGCCGAGTCGAGTCGCAAGCGATTCGGCCTGATCGTCGGAGTGGTCGCGATCGCGTTGATCGTCGGCGCAGTTTTGTTGTTGATCCAGTTTCGCGACACACTGCTGGTCCCCGAGCCGTCGGAGGCGGAAATGAAAGAGGCGGCTCAGAAGAATCTCGATCGGACCGACGACCCGCAGTGTCGTCAGATGATCGCCGAAGTCACGGATATTCAGAATCGGTTTTTCGCCCTGGAGCCGCAGTTGGAGTCGGTCGTCCCGGATGGGGGCCGCGACCAGACGCGGGCCGTCCTGTCCGATTTACGAACCCTGAAGAGACGTCTCAACGATGTGGAGGAGCTGTCCGACAAGGCGGCCCTTCGGTTCGACCGCTCCGAAAAGGAGCTGGAGAGGTGGTTTGAGTACACGACCAACGAGTTCTTGATCCTGGAGGACATCCTCGTCGAACAGTTGGCTCGCCGACTCCAGGAGGGCGGCGAAGACGTCGGCCCGAGGACCGATGCCGGAACGGGAGTCAGCCTGGACGGCATCGGCGACTGGGAAGACGAAGACAAGCCGCCCGCCCGACGCCGAGATCGATCGCTGGTGGCCCTGCACGAGGCCTTCGACAGTTTCCGAGTTTGGCACTCCGGCTACGAGCATCCCTGCGGCAGCAATGCCGACGGCGAAGAGCCCTGGCGTCCTCCCTCCAAATCGGGGCAGGAAGAAACTGCATCTGATAAGTGATGGGGATCTGTGTATAATTGTCGCGAGCTGATACTCGGGCCCTCCTGAGTTGTATCTTTATCTCAAGTTGTCGAGAACGCCGATGACGATTTCCGCGCACAAGTTGCTCCGGCCTCTGGCCTTCGCCTTCTGCGTAGCAGTGGTGGCGGGCACGTTCGCATGCGACGATACGTCGAACACGAATCCGGATGCGTCGGGCGGAGATGTGGCCGACGCGGCCGATACCTCCGATACGGTGGCCGACGGATCCGGCGATACTGAGTCCGACGCCGACGAAGGCAGGCCGTGCGAGCCCGGCGAGGTGATCGCCTGCGAGCGCCAGAATACTCAGAGCATCCTTCAGTGTCCGGATGACGGCACCGGCGAAGAACCGGGCTCCTGCCCGCCGAGTACGGTCTGCCGGAACGCGGAGTGCGTGGAAGTCTCGTGTATCCCCAATACCGACCGGCGCTGTGAGGACAACACACCGGTGGTCTGCAACGAAGAGGGGACCGAATTTGTGTCTCAGCAGCCGTGCGGTGAGGGCGAACAGTGCCAGGACGGCCGGTGCCTGAACCGGTGCCAGAACGCCGCTCAGACGAACAGCTACATCGGGTGCGAATACTGGGCAGTCGAACTTGAAAATCACCTTCTGTTCAACGACAGCGTCAGCGGCGATCCGATTCCAATGAATAAGCGGCCGCCATTCGCCATTGTTCTGTCGAACCCGTCGGATACCTACCAGGCGGAGGTGACCGTCTGGAAGGATGAGGACACCCCGGCAGTGCCGGTCGGATCTCGGGAGGTCTTTACCGAGGCACGCACACCGGATGTGGTTCCCCAGACCGTGGAGTCGGAGCTTCTCGATCAGAATGGAAACCGCCTGCTCGGCCCGATCGACCGCGAACTCGTCAATGTGCCGATGCCCCCAGGATCGTTGCTGACGCTGATTATGCCGCAACGTCAAGTTCCCTTCGGCGAGACGTCCCTCACCGAGAAGGCCTATCGGGTGGAGTCGAGTCAGCCGGTCGTCGCCTATCAGTTCAATCCGTACTGCTGCAATTACAACTACACCAATGACGCGAGTCTCCTGATGCCGACCAGCGCCCTGTCGGGCAACTACATGATGATGGGCTATCCGAACTGGGACAGCCCGGGCCGGCGCGAGGGCGACGATCCTCAGTCGGCTACGGTGTCGGTCATGGCGACCGAGCCCGACACGCAGGTGACCGTCCAGGTCCCGGAGCCGAACAAGTCCGGGGTCAGCTACGGTGAGGCGCTGTACCCGACTTCGGACGGTCGCATCCAGGGCCCCGATTCTCAGGGACAGATCACCACGACCCTCCAGCCGCACGAAGTGTTAAACGTGGCGGGCAAAGAAGTCGGTGTCGACCTGACGGGGACGCGCGTCGATGCGTCCAAACCCGTGTCTGTCTTTGGCGGCCACTCCTGCGCGTACGTGCCCTTTGCGTCTCCCGCGTGTGACCACCTGGAGTCGCAGCTCTTCCCGATGGAGACGTGGGGGGAGAGTTTCGTCGCCTCTCCGCTCAAGATCCGGGGTACGACGGACCAGTTCACCCGCGAGGGGACGTACTGGAAATTCTTGGCTCGCAAGGACGACACACGGATCGAGACGGGCCTGAATTTGAACGTCGGGCCCGAAGGCGTGCAATTGCCCGCCGGCGAAAACGTCAAAAGCTGCAGTCACTACTCTGCTGCACCTGAATCGGGTGTCTTCACGCTGGACGCCGGCGAGAACTGCGAGTTCGGGACCAAACAGTTGTTTGCCGTCAATGCCAGCCAGCCGATCCAGCTCGGGGCCTTTCTGTCCGGCCAAAACAGTGTGGGTGATGATGTTGAACACGCCGGGGACCCGGCGTTCTTTCTGGTGCCGCCTCAGGAACAGTATCGGACTGATTACACGTTCCTGACACCGGCGACCTACTTCGTCGACTACGTCACGGTGACGATGCCGGCTCAGTTCGCCCGGGTGAATCTCGACGGTGAGTCGATCGATCTCTCACAAAATCCGACGTACTCCGTCGATGAAGAGTCGGGGTGGGCGACGGCGCATCTGGAGGTCGAGCCGGGGCCGCATCGAATCACCTCCGACACCGTGCCCTTTGGCATCGTTGCGTACGGATACCATGATTATGTGTCGTACGCGTACACGGGCGGGCTGGATCTCACCAAACGAGAGACCATCGACGAGTGACATCCGGGGCGCCAGCCATCAGGCGGCCGTAGTTGTCTCTGCCACGATGCGACGAATGCCGGTGACGGCACGGTAGAGGTTCGCCTGCCGAACCGTCTCCTCCGGCCCGACCACGCACAGAAAGTGGTGTTCTCCGTTGAGCCTGAACCGGCGCACGGTCAGCCTCTGACCGCTGACGCCGGGCAGCAGATCCCCGAGCTTTTGCATGACTCGCCGGCGTTTTCCCTGTTCGAGGTGCCGGCGAAAGACCGGGGCGTACGCTGCGAGGGCCTGGCCGGAATCGGAGCTTCCGGAACAGGCGAGCATCAATCCACTGCTGTCGGCCAGGACGAGATGTTCGAGCTCGCACGTGTCTGCAAGATGCTCCAGTTGGAGCTCGATGGCCTCGGTTGTTTCCTGACTCCGTTTTTGTCGTCGGTCGACGGCGATGCTTTCCATGGGTGCCTTCCTTGGTTCGGTCGATCTGGTGTATCAGCCATCGTTGGCTGCCACGACTGGTCAGTGTAGGACGGGCCATCGGCGTGGCAAGGAATTTTGTGGGCCGTCGAGTCCTTGGAGGTGTGGACCCGTGTTGACGTATTTCGGGTGTCAGTCTACCGTCGCGGCGCGAAGTGGAACGTCGTTGTGTCGAGATCGTAAGAACGTTCACGCGTCCGACGGAACGTAGCTTGCATAGATACTGGGGTGGTGATCGACACTGATACGACCCCTCGTCATCGTCGAACCGATGTGCGACGGGGCGCCCCAAATCGAGACATGATTTTGCAGGAGCGCAGATGACAAAACAGTTCACACAGATGGCACTCGCGGTCGCGACGCTGGCCGTGGGTCTCGTGGCGTCGACGACGGCCTGGGCGGCCGATGGAAGTCCTGTCGATGAAGAGACCGGGCAGATCGAACAGGGTGGTCAGGAAGACCGTTCCTGGTCATTGTCGGCCGACCTTGTGTCGCGCGTCGGGCAGGGTACGTTCGCTGATCTGGAGAACCAGACGGGAACGTCTGGTGAACAGGCTCCGAATGCATCGGCCTTCGACCGGGCCCTTTTGATCTACGTCCTCTCCGGGTCCTACGAGGTCGGCGACTTCAGCTTTTCGCCGGAGTTTACCTGGACACACTGGCTGACTCAGGGCGGCGGCCTCAATGGGCCAGGCGAGTTTCGCTTCCAAGACATCTCGCTGGTGACGAGCTGGAACGGCACCAAGATCGAGCCGCTCGACTCGAATCTCTCGGCCAGTCTTGAATTCAGTTTTCCGACGTCGGATGTGAGCCAGGCGCAGTCGAAGATCGTCGGGGTCGACGGGACGGTCTCGATCTCTCACAATCTCTTCGACAAAGTCGTCGTCATCGGCTCGGTCAGCGGCTCGAAGACCTTCCATCGGTTCAAGAGTCCGAGGGTCAATATCGATGAAGTCGGTGAGGACAACGTCTTGTTCCGGAACAATCAGTCTGAGGACCTTGGAGACGGGTTGATCGCGATCGGCGGCATCAACACCGAGTACGCCCTCAGCGGTACTCTGACGCTCTCGTTTCCGATCGTAGACAAACTTCGGGGTACGATCTCGTACGGGCTGGCAAAATACTGGACCTACAAGATCGACAACAACGATGAGTTGAACTCAGAATTCGCCGATACGGGTCGCGGCACGCAGGATCTCAGTTCCGCGACGGTGACGCTGTCCTACCCCATCAACAAATACCTGTCGGTCAGCGGCGGCATCGTGACACGTCAGCCGCCCAAGACAGACGACAACGAGAGCTTTCGCTTCCCGTTCTGGAACACCCAGGGCGCAGCCAGCAACTACTCGTCGCTTCAGTTGGCTGTGTCAGCCAGTTACTGAACGACGCTGGACGACTAAAAAAAGCCCGACCGGCGGGAGCCGGTCGGGCTTTTTTGATATCGGGCCTGTCTGGACAGCGGGTTTATTCGGTGTCTTCGACGTCGCCGTCTCCAGGCGGGTGCATCGAGACATTGATCGCCTTGGGATACTTCTTGCCGTCGTGGCCTCCGTATTGAAAGGCCACATCGATGGTCTCGCCTGGAGTGTACGACGGGAGTTTGCCGCGGAGGTCATCATCCACGACATTGGCGATGTGGAAGAAGAACTTGCGTTCCTCTTCGGTCTGAATGAACCCGAAGCCCTTTTCGGTAAAGTAGGCGATAATCCGGCCGGTCATATCCTCGCCGACCGCCAGGTCCTCATCCATCGACATCCGCTCGAGGCGTTCGATGTTCTCGTCGAGGTCGAAGAAATTGAACGAACAATTCTCCGTGACTCGAATGCCGATGGAGTTAACCTGGGAGTAGCGCTGGTCGAACAAGAAGGACAATGCCGCGCCGAAGGCGACCAAAAGGCCGCCGGCGTCGGCCGTGACATCGGCGAGTTCGATGTAGATTGCCTTGAGCACGACGCCGCGTTCGGCTGCCTGGAGAAACGTCTTCTGGTCCTCCAGGTTGTCACTCTCGGCAGTCACATGGACGCCCAGGTTGACGTGGGCGTGGACATCTTTTAGCCGCGTCACGATAAAATCGAGAAGGTAATCCTCGCGGAACTGCTCATCGACTTCGACGGTCGCTCCGGACCGCTCGAAGTAATGCATGAAACTCTCCGCCAAGGACCCTCCCTCGTCCACCGGGATCGACTGGGGGTTGATTTCTTCCGATGCGGTCATGACTGCTCCTGCTGGATCACTATTCAGTGCCTGATTCGGCCGAACAGAACACATCTCACTATTGTAGAATGCTCGGACCGGCCGCTAAATTTCATGGATTTGTGGGAACAGCCTGCCCACACGTGCTCACAAGCGAGGGACCGACTGACGATGACTTCTCCGAACACACAATCTGAAGGAACGAAAGTAGACACGACCGGGACCGAGGCAACGGCCGCGGACGACGAGATGGAGCGGCATCGTCCGCTGATTCGCGAGGTCGACAGGAGTCTCGGAACGACCTACGGCTACGGCGGCGGGGCGATCCTGTTGGTCGTGGTGGGGGTGGTCATCGGAGGTTGGTGGACCGTGGGGCTCGCCTCGGCGGTCACCTGGCTGGCTGCCATCACGGTGGCATTGGTCGGACTATTTGTGGTGCGTGCCATTGTTCGTCGACGAGCGCGGCGGCTCTATGAAAGGGTGCAGGCGTATTGCCGGGCGAATGACATCGACGTCGACGAACTGAGAGCCCACTATCGGGGCGAAGAGTTCTACGACTTCTTCGAGGCACTCTTCGAGTTGGAGCAGCGTCGCCGACGCCTGCAGGGGGAACGAGCCGACGAGGCCGTGCGAGAGGAGGACGCGTGACCGCCAATATGAATCAACTAACGATGGATGCATGATGGGGATGACGGAGCTGTACAATTTCCTGGCACAGGGCGGATGGCTGATGGTCCCGATCGGCGTCTGCTCGGTGCTGGGGGTGGCGTTCTTTCTGGAGCGACTCTGGGGGCTGCGGCGCGACGCGATCATGCCGCCCTCGCTGATGTCGGAACTTCGGGAGTCGATCCGAGACGGAGATTTGGAGCGCGCCGAGGCGCTCTGCGAGACGTCAGACACCCCGTTTGCGCGAATTATCGGAGCGGGCATCCGACGGGCCGGTCAATCCCGTGAAGTCATCAAAGAGGTGATGGCTGAAGAGGGCCAGCGGGAGGTCTACTACATGGAGCGGTTTGTCGACGCCCTGGGAGCGATCGCGCAGGTGACGCCTCTGATGGGGCTGCTGGGTACGGTCATCGGGATGATCACGGTCTTTCGAGATGTCATGATGCAGACCTCTGGATCGGGGCAGGTCGAGGCGGCCCTGCTCGCCGGAGGCATCTGGCAGGCGCTGATCACCACGGCCGCGGGCCTGACCGTCGCCATTCCCGTATATCTGGCCTACCGCTATGTCTTGAGCCGGGTCGATACGTACGCCGTCGAAATTGAGAATTTCGCCACCGACGCGACCGACGAACTCGCCGGCACATCGACGACGGGTGTACGCGCCGGCAAGGGGACATCTGACGAGGGGGACGCCGATGGATCTTCGTGACTCCCCGCGTCGCAAGCGCGAGCATCCGGACATGGAGATCACGCCGCTCATCGACGTGGTGTTTCTGCTTTTGATCTTTTTTCTGATCACCACCTCCTTTTCGGAGTCCAACCAGGGCGTCGCGCAGGAAGAAATTTCGTTGAATCTTCCGAAGACGACGACGGGAGACCCCGCGCCGCAGCAATCCGAACCCGTGACGCTCCGCGTGCGCGCCGACGGGAGCATCGAATTTGCGGGAGACGCCCAGTTGCAGGGTGAGAGTCTGCAGCAGAAGCTCGAGAATCTGTACGCGAGTCGGCCCGAGGCCCGAATAAGACTGCAGGGAGACACCGATGCCACCCACGGGCGAATCGTCGAGCTGTTCGACCAGATCCGTCAGGTGGGGTTCTCCGGCGTCGACCTGGTGACGCAACGACAAGAAGAGGACGACGCCCCTCCGAATGACTGACTGGGTCGCTCGTCGGTAGAATCTTGCGAAGGCAGTCGGTCGTGATACTCTCCTCAGAGGAAACAACCCTCTGATTCCCTCCCGCACGTCCCTCATGAATCGTATCGTTCTCGTGACCACGGTGCTGCTCGGCTCGATCGGGCTGGCCTATCAGGTCTTCACGGATCCGGTCATCGACCGTGCCGAGGAGATGGAATCCGAGCGTCGGCGACTCGATGAACGAAACGAAGAACTCGCCATCGAGAACGAGCAGATTCAGCGTCAGATCGTGGCACTTCGCACGGATCCTCGCGCTGCGGCCCGCAGGGCCCGTCGTGAGGGTGGATTGGCCCGTCCCGGCGAGCTCGTCATGCAGTTCGGCCAGCCGGGTGCGGCCGGGACGATGAACGTCCGCCTGGAAGTTCAGGCTGACGAATTACGGCTGGCCGGACAATCCGTGGAGCTCGGGCGGTTGCGCTCGGAGATCGCGACACTGCACGAGGACGTTCCGAGTGCAAACCTTCTCGTCGAGTTCTTCGGGGACGTCGGGCCGTTGCGGCGCGAGCAGGTCCGCCAGCTCGTCGCCGATACGGCCTTCGAGTCCGTCTCCTTTTCTGAACGCGGCGAAGGGGGGTGACCGTGAAGCGTCCGGATCGCGAAGCGCCCGACGAAGAATTTGATGAGCTATCGTGGCGTTCCGGGATGGTCGTCGTTGCGCTCGCGTCGGTTGCGGCGGCGGGGCTGCGGCTGGGTAGCTCACTGGACGGAATCCCCTTTATCTACGCAGCGGTCGTCTATTTGACGGCGCGGCAACGCTGGCCGGCGGCGCTGGTCACCACGCTGGCGGCCGCGCTCTTCGTCTGGAGTGATCCGCTGGCGGCGGAACTAGTCGGCTCGGGCGGCCAATCGATCGAGTTCCGTGAACCGTTGCTCAAGACGGCATTCTTGCTTGGCTTTGCCGGTCTCGGTCATATCGTCCAACGCAAAAGTCTTCGAGACACCGAAGAGCAGCGCCGCGCCGACTTCGAGGAGTATCGCGCGTCGTTGCTCCAGCGGGCTCGAGAATACCGACTGTTGAACTCCGCCCGCCCCGACTCGGGAACCGACGGAGTCCGGAGTGACCTGTCCGTGATCGACGCCGTCGAAGCGGTTCGACAGGGGATCTACGAGCGTCTCTACCTGCTGAAGCGAACCCTGAACTGCCACACCTGCGTGGTTCTCTGGGGGAGCGGCGAAGGGGGAGACCTCGAGATCCGCGAGCTGGCCAGCGATTCGGACAACCTGGTCGAGGGCGCTATCGAACGGGCCCGGGGAGTGGTCGGCAGCATCGTTCGGTGTCGGGAACCGGTTCGTCTCAGCGATATGCGCCAGGGATCCCGGGGCGTCACCTATTACCGTGAAGCCGAGCCGATCGATCAGTTTCTAGGCGTCCCCATCCTGGAGGAGGGCAGTTTGCTCGGGGTCCTCTGCATCGACAGGATCGGCGGAGAACCCTTCTCTGACGAAGAGGTCGAGTTGGTCGAGCAGATGGCCGATTCGGTGCTTCGGACGCTCCAGAGTGAACGTCTCTTTCGATCGGCCGAGGAAACACGCTTTGAATTGTCTCGGTTTTTTGCGGCGAGCCGACGCCTCAACAGCGTATTGACCATGGAAGAGGCGCTGTCGGCGGCCCTGGAGAGCGCCTCCGAGGTCGCCGAGTTCGATGTCGGCGCCGTGACACTGTGCGACGACGCGGCCGACGAACACGAAATTGTCCGCCTCGAGGCCCCCGACTCCCCCGACTTCGAGGAGTGGGAAGGGGTGCGGTTCGAGGACAATCGCGGGCTGGTGTCGATGGCCGTCAAAAACGAGCACTATCTGCCGTACCAGGGGCGGGTTCGCGAGGCCGGGACCGTCGTGTTCGACGAGTCGCATCGGCTGGATGGGTTCGAAAGCCTGGTGGTGTTTCCGCTGATTACTCGGGATCGCGCCATCGGCACGCTCGTGGTGGCCAGCCGGCAGGCCGACGTCTTTGGAACTCGGCGTCGAGATATGCTGGGCGTGATTGCCAGTCAGGCGGCGGTGACCCTCCAAAATGCCCGACTCTACGCCAGAATGCAGGCCCTGGCCTCGACCGACGAACTGACCGGGCTCCCGAATCGTCGGCAGTTCGAGCAGAAGCTCGACGATGCGCTGGTACGGCATCGGCGCACTGAACGCCCCTTCGGGCTGCTGATGGTCGATATCGACCATTTCAAGGAGGTCAATGACACCTACGGACACGATGTCGGGGATCGGGTGCTCGAACAGGTGGCGGCTACCTTGCGTGCATCGGTGCGAGGGGCGGATATGCCGGCTCGGTGGGGCGGAGAAGAGTTCATCGTCCTCCTGGAGGAGGCCGATCTGGACGACATTCTGACCGTGGCCGAACGCGTCCGGCGCAATGTCGCCGCTCTGGCGTTTCCCGTCGACGACGGAACCCTTCAGTGCACCGTGAGCCTCGGAGCGGCGGTTTGGCCGGAGGACGGCGACGATGACGACATTCTCATCCGCCGGGCCGACGAAGCGCTTTATCACTCCAAGGAGTCGGGCCGCGACCGGGTCACGGCGTGGAATCAGATCGACTCGTGAGCGGTTAAGGGTTCCCCCGTCGCCCCGGTCGCTGTTAGACTCGGGATGCCGTACTCACATCCGACTGGTCGTCCCCTCTCTCCCGCCGATCCGACATGAGCAAGAATTTCATTCTCGACACGAACGTCCTTCTGCACGACCCACTGGCCTACAGCAAGTTTGGTGACAACGATGTCATTATCCCGATTTATGTCGTCGAGGAAATCGACTCCTTTAAGCGCGAGTTGACCGAACGGGGTCGAAACGCCCGCGAAATCGGCCGAATCCTGGATCGGTTTCGCCAGCGCGGGAATCTCGGGGAGGGGGTGGATCTGGAGCACGGGGGAACGGTCCGCGTCGCATTCATGCCCGACAAATGGGCCGAAAAAGTCGACTCGAAGTTTCTGCACACCGAAAAGAAGGACAATTTCATTCTGGCGGTCGCACTGGAGCTGCAGGAGAGCGAGCCCGACAAAGAGAGCATCCTGATCACCAAGGATACGAACCTTCGCGTACGAGCGGACGTCCTCGGGCTCGACGCCGAAAACTACGAAGAGCACGACGTCTCGATCCAGGAGCTGTATCCGGGCTCGTGCGAGACGACGGTCCCGGCTCGACTCATCAATAAACTGCACTCCGATGGGCGTCTGATGTTCGACGGCTCCGACTATCCTCCGGTGCGATCTTCGGACGCCGACCAGAGCCCCGGGGGGCAGATGTCGCGGTACTATCCCAACGAGTTCGTCCTCCTCAGAGACGAGGAGGGCAGCGGGCAGACCTTTCTGGCGCGTGTGGCTTCCGACTACGAACGCGGCGAGCCGGTGCGTCTGGAGCCGCTCGGCTCGCTGAAGGCGAATGCGTGGGGCATCGAGCCACGCAACAAGGAGCAGGCCTTCGCGATGGATGCGCTGCTGAACGACGAGATCGACCTGGTCACCCTGGTGGGCAAAGCCGGGACCGGGAAGACCCTGCTCAGTATCGCGGCGGGCCTGCGTAAGGTGACGGACGAGCAGAAATTCCAGAAGCTCGTCGTCAGCCGCCCGATTTTTCCGATGGGCAAGGACATCGGCTACTTACCGGGCACCCTCGAGGAGAAATTGGCTCCATGGATGCAGCCGATCTTCGATAATGTCGAGTATCTGATGGGTCTGTCTCGGGCTGACAAACGTGCGGGGCGGGGCGCCGACGAGCTTCAGGACATGGGGATCATCGAGGTCGAGCCGTTGACCTACATTCGCGGCCGATCCCTGCCCGATCAGTTCATGATCGTCGATGAAGCTCAGAATCTGACGCCCCACGAAGTCAAGACGGTTCTGACGCGGGTCGGAGAAAACACCAAGATCGTATTGACCGGAGATCCCTACCAGATCGACAACCCCTACATCGACAGTGAATCCAACGGGTTGACCCACGTGGTCGAACGGTTCCGCGGCGAGGCGAGTGCGGCGACGGTGACGCTCTTTGAGGGCGAGCGTTCACGCCTGGCGGAGCTCGCCGCCAACCTGCTGTAATTCGGTCCGAACCCCGAAGAGTGTCGAGACCACTATGCGAGCATTCGGTACGCATCTGGCAGTGATCTGTCTGGGAGTCTCCATGTTCAGCCTGTTCGGTTGTGATCCATTCAATACCCGGTTCGACTCCGTGAAGCCCGCTCAGACGTACACCGCGGCCCAGCCTGGCGATAGCCCGGAAGCGGTCGAGGCCGTCTCGGTGATGACCTGGAACATTAAATTTGGAGGCGGGCGGATCCTCTTCTTTTTCGACTGCCCCGGCGACCGGGTCATCATGGAGCCTGGGGAGGTGCGTCGGCATCTGGGGGGGCTCGCCGATGCGATCCGACGGGTTAAACCCGACATATTGTTGTTGCAGGAGGTCGATGTCGGTTCGAAACGCTCGGCGGATATCGACCAGGTCCAGTGGTTGCTCGACGAGACTCACCTCAGCCACGGCGTCTACGCTTCGCAGTGGCGCGCGAGCTGGATTCCCAAAAAGGGCCTCGGGCACGTCGATTCGGGCAACGCGATCCTCTCGCGCTGGCCCTTCCAGGACGCCACCCGGGTGGCGCTCCCGCTCATCCGAGATCAGTGGTTCTTTGAGCGGTATTTCTATCTGAAGCGACATATCCTGAAGGCACGGCAACGGATCCCAGGACTCGGGGACCTCTGGGTGGTGAATACCCACCTGTCGGCGTTTTCCAAGGACGGGACCCGGAGGCGACAGGTCGAGGTCCTGCTCGACGAACTCGAGGCCTTGGATGAAGCCGGCGAGCGGTTTGTCGCCGGGGGAGACTTCAATCTCATTCCACCCGGCAGTCGCCAGACGTCCGACTTTCCGGACATGACGTGCGACGACTATCAGGCCACCGATTACGCAGACAAAGTCGACGTCTTGGAGCCGCTGTACGAGCGATATCAGCCGGCGGTGACCCTGGCGTCGTATCGGGCTGACAACGACCCGTATTTTACCTTCACCTCGGATCCCGACGGTTTCTGGAACCGAAAGCTCGATTATCTGTTCACGAACATGCGCTTTCGGGCCGAGTCGACACGAGTTCTACAAGACGAGGGTTCCGGCCTGGAGACGATGCCCCTGTCTGACCATGCCCCCATGGTCGGCGAACTCGTGCCCAGGTAGTGGCGTCAGTCGGCGGACGAATCGGCGGGCACGCGTTCGATCCGGGGTTTTGCGGGTGGCTCGAGCGGTGAGTGTTCGGCGAGATACTCCCGCATCGCGTCGATATCGAGGCCACCGGAGACGCGGTCGGTCCCCTGGGTGAACACCTCGAAGTTATCCCCTCCTTCGGCGAGGTAATTGTTGACGGTCACCCGGTAGGTGGCATCGGACTCGAGGGGTTGGCCATCGATGGTGACGTCGGCCATATCCACGCGGTCGCCGACCGGGCGGTCCGGATGCCACCGGACGTGCACGCCCTCCGAGACCTGAAGAATGCGCGGATGATCCTGTCCTTCCCACTGCCGCTCAAAGACGGTGTGAAGCTGTGTTCCGGTCAACGTCATGGTGACCAGTCGGTTTCGGAACGGTTGAGTCCGGTGGAGGTCTCCGAAGGTCACGGGCCGGTGCTCGGTCTCGTCTTCACCGGGGTTCATGCCGAGCGGCGCCCGAAGCCCTCCAGGGTTCATCAACGCGAAGTCGGCATTGGCGTGTTTGCGCGTGGCCGCCCACTGGGCATCTGCAACCAGAGATCCCAGCGGAGACTCGCCTGCCTGGTTTCGCTCGTTTGAAAGCGAGGATGTGACGTAGCCGACAACCCGCTGGGCTCTCTCCTTGGCGAGCGCAGCGTACCGGCTCACGGCCCGGTCGACTCGCCGGCTCCGCTTCGTCTTCAGGGCCGAGGGTTTCCCCGCGTCGGTGACCACCGGGATCTGAGAGGCCTTTCTGGAGACGACATCTCCGGTGTCGGGGTCTACCGTGAGGTCGACTCGCGTCAGAAACCGACCTTCGTCTCCGGCGCTCGTGACCAGGTGGCCGTCGAGGTTGCAAATGTAGGTCTGATGGGTGTGGCCGGTGGCCATCAGATCGACCGAGGTGGAGGTCCGCGCGGCAATGTCGAGAATCGGCCCCTCGAGGTCCGGGCAGCCGCCCGGATCGGCATCCTCGGAGGGCTCCTTGGGGTATCCACCTTCGTGGATGAGCGCGACGATCGTCTCTACTCCTCTGTCTTGCAGCTCACGGGCGTAGCGATTCAGGGACTTGGCTTCATCGGTGAAGGTGAGGCCCTCGACTCCGCTGGGAATCACGATCGACGGAATAGAGTCCAGTGCCACGCCGATGAAGCCAACTTTCACGCCGTTGTACTCCTTGATGACGTAGGGGTCGAAGAGCGTCTCTCCTTCGGGGGTGAGGACATTGGCAGCGAGGAAGGGAAAGTCCGCTCCGGCGAAGTCGTCACCGCCGAAGCATCCCTCCTCGTCGTGACAGCCGCCTTCGTCCATGCGTCGAAGCTCTCGCCAGCCTTCGTCGAATTCGTGATTGCCCACGGAGACGGCCGCCAGGCCGAGTTGATTCATCGCTTCGATGGTCGGTTCATCATGAAACAACGCAGAAACGAGCGGGCTTGCGCCGATGAGATCCCCGGCCACCACGACGGCGGTGTCGTGCGGCCCCTTGCGCTGAGCTTCGACGTGCCGGGCCAACGCCCCGGCCCCACCGACCCCGACGGTCTCTTCGCCGACACGCATCTCTCCGACCGGCCCTTCGAGATGCCCGTGGAAGTCGTTGAAGGCCAGGACCCGAACGGTCCGATTGGGACGGTCGGCGTCCCTGTCGGCCGAGGCGGCGTCCGGCGATGTGGCGCAAGCCGTCGCTGCCAGGGCAAACAACACGGCGACCGACCACGTGCGCAAGGCTCCGGCGAGTCGGGACGTCAAGCGTGCAGTGGGTCTCATCACGGTTTCCTCATAGCGTGCAAAAACTAGATCAGTTCGCCGGGGTCTTTCAGAGATGTCTCGAGCGTCGGTCGGCTCTTAAGCCGACGGTCCAAAAACTGGGAAGCTGTGGCATCGATGATCCGGCGGGCCTGGGCCAGGGCATCGGAATTCGTCAGCGCGTCTGGGGGGCGGCCCTGGGGAGCCCTGAAGTATCGCAGGAGTTCGAGCGTCTGGGGGAAGACGACTCCAACGCCCTCTCCGGTGCGCACACAGTCGGGGCAGATGATGCCGTCGCCGGCGCGTAGCGCGTAGACCTTCTGCATCGATTCCGTCGGTGTCCCGCACCGAATGCATTCATCGAGGTTCGGAGGAGAGCCGAGGTATCGGAAAAACTGAAGCTGCAGGTGGCGGAGGGCTACTTCGAGCAGCAATGGGTCGCAATCGGCCCGGTCGAGTCGACGGTAGAATCGGCCCACCAGGTCGAAGAGGTCGGGCCGGGGGTCGGCGTCGACCGTGAGTTCTCTGGTCCACTCGGTGGCGTATGAACCGAAGGCGATTTTGTCGAAATCGCCCTCGATGCCCGGGAAGTCCTCCCGGACGTCGATGGATTCGAGCCGGGCCAGATCCGAGTTCGTTCGGACGGTGTAATCTGCGCGCAACAATCGCATCGGCTGGATCCCACCGCCAAACCGACGCTTGCTACCCCGGGCGTTCTTCGCGATCGCCGAGAAGCGCCCTCGATCCCGGGCAAAGAGCGTGGCGATCACATCGCGCTCGGCGTATTCCACCTTCCGCAGAACGAAGACGAGACTTGTGTGTTTGCCGGCCATGTTGGCCCGAGGCTCCGCCGGTCATGCGGGGGCGTGTTCGTCGATAAGTTGTCCTACGGCGGGGAGGGCATCTTTGACATGCCCCTCGGCACTGCCGCGGAGTTTGCTGTAGGTCTTGCGCAGAATCTGGTTGTCGGCGTCTTCGGCCTTGTCGTCGGTGATGCTCAGGAGTGCGTCGGTTGCGCGGCGATCGTGCTCGTCGATGTAGGCTTCGAACGTGGAGTAGCCGTCGGACTCCAGATAATCATCGTACAGCGGTGCAAGGGCCCGGGTAAAATCATCGAGCAACGCGTCGGCCGCATCTTCGATCATGCGTCCGTTTCGCAGGCGTTTGACCGCCTTGTATCCGGTCTTGAGCGCCACCCCACCGAACCCGCCTTTCGAGGCGACTTCGTCGTCGATGATCGAGACGACGTCGTCGACGAGTTCGCGGCGATCGGCGTCTGCGAGAATGTCCTGAAGCTTACTCATGAAGTCGGAATTTGTGTTGGAATCGGTAAATGGACTCTCAAAATTCGATGCCGAGTTGAGCTCCTCCGCCCGAGGAGGAAAACAGCGGCGTCAATCTGACCTCGGGTCGCTCGGTCGACTCGGCCGAGGCCTGCCCCTGTTCGGCCGGGGGCGCCTCCTGCCCGCCGGTCAACAGGAGCACGCCGCCGGTGATCGCTGCGGCTGCACCGACGCCGAAGGTCACGAACGACGCGACCTTCTGGCGCTGGAGCTTGTCGTATTTGTCCTGCGGCAAAGTCAGTTGGTCGGTGTCCGGTGTGGTATCTTCGGATTGTGGGTCGAATCCCAGAAGAAGCCCCGACGCGAGCAACGTGCCCGCACCGATCGAGGCAGCTCCGGCGCCCACACTCGCCCATCCGGCGATCTCGGTGGGCGACCTCTCGGCTCCGGGATCCGGGTCCGTGGCATCGGGCTGCCGAGCCTGCGGTTCTTGGGCGGGCGTGAATGTCTCGCGGGCTTCCCTTTCTGCGTCGGAGTCTTTGGCCTGCGCCTCAGTTTTGGCGTCTGACTTCTGCGCCGCAACCTGTTCCTTGAGGTCGGCCTTGATTTGCTCGATGTCGTCGAAGCCCTTCGCATCGAGCATCGGCTTTTCATAGGCTTTCAGGACCTCCAGGGCCTCTTCGTACTTGCCGGCACCCTGGAGGGCGCGGATCCGGTTGTACTGGTACGTGAGATTGGCCTCCTCTTCGTACGCCTTCTTGAGAAGTCGGGCGGACTCCTCGAATTTGCCGGCGTTGTAGAGTTTAACAGCCTCCTTGTAGTACTCTCGGGCCTCTTCGGTCCCTGCAGTGGCCAGAGTCGTCGAACAGATCAGAATCGACGACAGAAGAAGGGCGAGGCAGTGCCGTAGCGAAATTCTGGAGTGCATGCTCTGGACCTGGTCGGTCGGGATGCGTCGAACGATTCGCACATCTCCGTTGTGCTATGGATCAGGGAGTGCGTCAACAACACGACTCTGCCAGCACTATTTCCCGGGTGGGCCGAATTTCTGGACACTGTCGTCCGTGTCGTCTGAATCCTCCGACTGCTTCGACGAATCGTCCACGGAGCTGGGATCTCCAAATTTTTCGATCTCGTCATTCGACTCCTCGTTCTGGGACTCCGTCTGCTCGGATGGCGAGCCGGCCGGGGCGCCGAACAGCTCCGGTTCCGTACTGTCTTGGGCCGATTCAGACTCCGATGGGTCGGGGGCTGCGGCAGCTCCATCGGGCTGGTCATCTGTCTGAGGCGCCGGACCCGTGCCCTCGCGTTCAGTGCCGGCGCCACCGGTCGAATTGGAGGATCCTGTCCGGCTTCCCGCCGGTTCGTCCTTCGACTCGTCGGCCACGGGCCGCTCGTCGTCGGCCGTCCCACCTTCCAAGTCCGCCTCCTCCGCTTCCCGTGTCTCAGAGGGCGCCGGCGAATCATCCTCGGACGCTGCCCGTTCGTCGGGTTCGGTCCCGAGCGACGGATCGCCGGCGTCGGTTCGTGTTTCCGAAGACGCTTCCAGCGGCGCCCCTCCATCCGGTGTGGTCGCTTCGGCCATCCCGGCATCGTCGCTGACCGCCGCCGTCGGATTTATCCCCGCGTCGGTCGAGCCTGTTGCGCCACGGTCCTCCGCGGAGGTTGGCAACATGAGAAACAGAGAGCTCCCGCCGAGCAGGAGTACCACTCCGGCGCCGATCACCGTGGCGACCAGGTGACGTCGTCCCCATCCCAACCCCGATGCGGCCATCGCGGTCGCATCGTCGGAGGCGGGATCGATCGTCGGATTTGGGTCGTCGACATCGACATCGGCGGCCGATGGCGTCGGTTGCCCGGCCGGAGTGTCTGAATCCGCCGGGGCGGCCGTGGCGGAGTCTGTCGCGGGCTCCTCGGGACGCGGCGCAGGGTCACCGGCTGCCGGCGCCGGGCGCTCCCGGGAGGCGGCACCGCCGGTGATTGTCCGGGGATCTTCGAAGGCTGCCAGCATAGCACCGGCATCTTCGAAGCGGTGGGCCGGCTTCTTCTCGGTGGCCTTGCGGATGACCTCGCCGACCCAGTCGGGGACATCAAAGCCGGGTCGCGGCTCGATCCGGGGAAGGGGTTCGTTGATCTGTTTGAAGAGAATCGACAGGGGTTTCGGGGCATCGAAGGGGTGCTCGCCGCACAGCATCTCGTAGAGGATCAGCCCGATAGCATAGACATCGGCCGCCGTGCCGACCCCGGTTTCTCCCTCGGCCTGCTCCGGGGACATGTAGTGGGGAGTGCCGAAGACCTCTCCTTCCCGGGTAAGTCCCGAGGTGGCCTGTTCATTGACCATCCGGGCGATGCCAAAGTCGAGCAGTTTGATGAAATCTTCGTCGGTTCCCGTTCCCCGGACGATGATGTTCTCGGGTTTTAGGTCTCGGTGGACGATACCGGCGGCGTGGGCATCGGCCAGAGCCGAGAGGATCTGTCGGGTGACATGCAGTGCGCGGTCCAGGGTGATATCGTCGCGATAGATCCATTCATCCAGGTTCGTCCCCGGCGCATACTCCATCACCATGTACGGGTAGCCGGACTCGTCGAACCCGAAGTCGTGCAGGTGGATGATATTCGGGTGGGCGATTTTCGCGACGGCCCGTGCCTCGCGGATGAAGCGTCGCCGGATATCTTCGTTGTCCTCCAGGTCTGCGCGTAGCACCTTGAAGGCGACCTTCCGGTCGACGGGCAACTGCAGTGCCTGGTAGACCGTCCCCATCCCACCTTCGCTGATGCGCGAGACGACCACGAATTTGTCGGCGGCCATCTTGCCGATGTACGGGTCCCGCTCCGAGGACTTCGCGGCCTCGTCATCGACGTAGTAGCTGTCCTCGCAACGAGGGCATTTGGCCCCGAGTTCTGGGTTTTGCTGCAGACATTCTGGGCAGGTCGGCATCTTCGTCGGATCTGAGAAGAATCATGGGCGACGGGACCGTGCGGGCCGCGGATCGACGATAGTTGATCGAACGGTGTCAAACAACGAACGCGGCGCGAGAGAACTCCGCGGTCGTCCCGGAGGTCGAGTTGACCTCGGTTCGGCGGCGATGAAGAATGGCTCGCCCATCGGATGGACCCGAAAATCGAGGAGACAAACCGAGAATGAACAATCGACCACAGGATGCAGAATCTTCGGCACCGACTCGGCCCTCGAATCAGACGGCCGAAGCCCACTGGGAATGGTGGACCCGCGCGGCGATAGGTTTGACCGTGGTGGCGTTTGCCACGTGGATGTACGTGTTGTTTGGAAGCGGTATCTGGAGCGTGGCCGCTCACAGTTATCTGGTTCCGATCATTGGCGCCTTCACGCTCCCGGTCACGTTCTGGGGGGGCGTCAAAACGGTGTTCAATCCCCCGCTGATTCGACGTCGAAGAATCGTCGGGTTCGCGTTGCTCATTGGCACGGCTGTCTTCTGTACCGTGCCCATGTTTCCGGCGCCGGTCTCAACAGAGGGGTGGACCTCCGAGCACGCGTATCGACTCCCCTTCGAGGGGGACTGGTATACGACCGCCGGCGGTCCGCATCTGGAGCGCAACTACCATGCGGTCGCCTCCTGGTCGCGATGGGCCTACGATTTCACGGTCCGAAGGGATGGCTCACGCCATTCCGGCGACGGGGAGTCCCTGGAGGACTATTACTGTTTTGGTCGGCCCGTCCTGGCCCCCGTCGGCGGCAAAGTGATCCGTCTGGAAGGCTCGTTGAAGGACGCGCCGCCCGGTGAACACGATGAAACCTCGACGCTCGGAAACCACATCGTCATCGAAGTGGGCCCCCGAGAGTATCTGTTCTTGGCGACACTCAAGAAGGACTCCTTGAACGTCGAGGTCGGGGATGTCGTGTCGCCGGGCCAGAAGGTGGCCGAGTGTGGGAATTCCGGCCGGACCTTTTTGCCCCATGTCCACGTCCACCTCCAGAATCGTGCTCGGTTTCCGCTCGCCGAGGGTCTCCCGCTTCGGTTCACCGATTATCGGGCCGACGGGGAGATCGTCTCCAGGGGGATGCCGCTGGGGGCCGGCGGGGGTGGAACCCCGGAGGGCCAACGGGTTACGCCGATCGATGGGTCCGAGGCTCGATAGACCGACTCAACGCCGTGTTTCGGGGCGCTCGTAGGGAGTCTCCGACCACGGAATGACCTCCGGGTGGCGTTCCGCGGCGCCCCAGTGGGCGGTCCCGAGGATACTCAGCGATGCGACGCACCAGACACCCACGGCGAATCGGCGCCAGTCGGTCGAGTCGTTGCGCACCCCCTTTTCGTACGCCCAGGTAGCTATCCCGACGACGATCCACGAGACCAAACCCAGGCTGCGGTGATGGGTCAGACCCTCCGAGCCGGCGCCTCCGAGCCAGCCCGGCGCGACGATGAGGCCCGAGACGGCGGTGAGGCCGATGAGGCCGAAGGTCGCCCAGCCGCCCCATCGGATGATTCCGGTCAGCGGTTCGGGCTCTCGTCTCAGAGAGGTGAGCCCGACACACGCCAGGGCTATCGACAGCACGATCGGGGCGTGAAGAAACGTGTGATGGATGTAGACGACCCATTTCACCCGTGGATCTCCTCGGCGAGTTCAACGACGGTCACGCCGTCGCCGCCTTCGTCGCGATCCCCTTCACGCCAGGAGGCGACGTACGGGGAGTCGGCGAGGTAGTCTCGGATGCCGCGTCGGAGGGCCCCGGTCCCTTTCCCGTGAATGATCATGACGGCATTGAAGCCATCCAGGAACTTCTGGTCCAGGAAGTTTGCAGCCGAATCGATGGATTCTTGGACCCGCTGGCCACGTACATCCAATGTGTGCTCTTCGGTACGTGGTACGTTCGTCTTTCCGCTGCGAGCTGCGCCGTCGGAGGAGCCGCTGCCCGACGAGCTTCCCGACCCGGAGCGCCCGCGCACATGGGAACGACGGTCCTTTTCGCTCGGGTAATAGAGGTCGTCGACATCGGCGGTCACTTTGAGTGCACCGATCTGGACCTTCGCCTGATTGTCGCCGTCATCGTAGCTGGTGACGGTCCCCTTGCGCTGGTAGGCGTGGACGTACGCCTCCATACCCTCTTCGAGCTCATCCTTCTGAATGCGGACCAGCCCGGCGGGGCCGGTCTCCGGCGGCCGGGTTTTGTCGGTGGCCTCTTCGATGGTGTCTTCGGCGTCTTTGAGTTCCTCCTGCATCGCATGCAGGTCGCGTTGTTCGATGTCTCCTCGCTCGACCCGGTTGGCCCGCTGCAGGGTCTTGATCTTCTCTCGGATCATCTCCCGGGCCTCGTTGAGCTGTTCTTTGAGTTCGCGGGTCTCGTCGTGGACCATCTCGCGCTCGCGGTCGCGCAATTTCTCGTATTTCTCGCGATACTTCGATTCGGACTGTTCGGCTTTGCGCCGAGCCTCCTCCATGCGGGTGCGCTCCTTTCGCAGTTCGGTCATCTGGTCTTCCAGCGAGGCAATGACTTCATCGACCCCGTGGTGCTCATCGCCTTCGAGGACGTTGGTCGCCCGTGTGATCAGCCGTTCCGGAAAGCCGAGCCGGTCGGCGATCCGGAGCGCGAAGGAACTGCCGGGCACGCCCATCGTCACGCGATAGGTAGGCTCGAGGTCGTCGAGGTCGAACCCCATCGACGCGTTGGCGAAGGTGTCGTCCTGGAGCGCGAGTGTCTTGAGGCCCTCCAGGTGGGTCGTCACCACCGTCGTCGACCCACGTGTCGAGAGATCCTCCAGAAGCGCGGTTGCCAGGGCAGCCCCCTCGAGAGGATCGGTGCCGGTGAACAACTCATCCAGCAGGACCAGTGATTCCGGCGAAGTTCGGTCCAGAAAGCTGTTGATGTTGGTCAGATGGGCCGAAAAGGTACTCAGGTCCCGCTCGATAGACTGTTCGTCTCCGATATCGGAGAAGACCTCCGAGTACAGTGGAACCTGGCTGTCGTCTCCGGCCGGGATCGGCAGCCCGCAACGCGCCATCAGGGCGCTGAGCCCCATCGCCTTCAACAGGACCGTCTTCCCGCCGGTGTTCGGCCCCGAGACGACCAGCGTCTGCTTGTCGGGGTCGATGTGAACGTCGTTGGTGACCGTCTCGTTCTGGCGCTGATCGTCGTCATAGTGGGCATTCTGGACCCACAGCAGCGGGTGTTTGAGCTCACGCAGGGCCATTCGCTGTTCGGTAATCTCGGGAATCGACCCCTGGATGGTCTCCTGCCCGAAGCGGGCCGAAGCGGTGACGACGTCCAGATACGCCAGGCGGTCCGCATTGCGTCGGAGTGCGTCGACATGTTTGGAGACGAGTCGAGAGAGGCGCTCCAGGATGCGGTTTTCCTCCTCCTCGAGTTCGATCTGGGCCCACCGCAGCTCGTTGTTGATATCGACGAGTTCACGGGGTTCGATAAACGCCGTCTTTCCGCTCGAGGAGTAGCCGTGGACGATGCCAGGTACGTGAGTCTTCTGGTCGACACGCACCGGCAGGACGTAGCGGTCTTCGCGGACGGTGTAGTAGTCGTCCTGGAGGTACTCTTCGAGGTCCTCCGAGCGCAGCAGCGAGTCCACCCGGGCCTTCAGTCGGTCATGCTGGTTCTGCACGGCCCTGCGCAGTTTGGCGATATCCGGGCTCGCCTTGTCGCTGAGCCGGCCTCCCGGCTCGATGGCCTGGTTGAGGGCCTCCCGCAGGTCCTCACACGGGTCGAGACCGTCGCCGACGGCCGCCAGATAAGGGTATTCACGGGACCGATTCTTCAGGTAACGGCCGACACGCGAGGCCCCGTCGCAGTTGCGCCCGATCGCTTCGAGGTCCTCCGCGACCAGGACCCCGTCGCGTTCGACGTGATTCAGGGCCCGGCGAATGTCGTGCTGGCCTCTCAGTGGCGGGTCTTCGTCCTCGTCGAGCATCCGCATCGCCTCGGAGACCTCATGGAGGCGACGCTGGACCGCCGGCTTGTCGGGAAGGGGAGGAAGCCGGGGAATCAACGACTGCCCCTCGGGTGTGACCGCCTTTTCGGCGACGAGGTCGACGACTCGCTCCCAGTCGAGATCGTGAAGCGTCTTCGACGGAATCGTCGCTCCGGGGGCGTCGGCCCATCCCGCTTCGAGATCGTCGGCCTCCTCGTCTTCCAGCGGATGCAGAGTCAGGCGGATGAGGCGATCGAGCGGAAAGCTCTCGTCGTCGGGTGAAGGAGGAGCTGTGTCTTCGGAGATTCGAGGCTCGCGTGCGGAGGGATCCGTCATGTGCTGTATCGTGTCCGGGAGATGTGGAGGCGGCTCGGCGACGCTATGATCTCTAATGACGCCCGCGTCGAGAGGCAAGTCAAACGATAAGACGGTCGGCCCCTGAGTGCTGGGGCTGGACTAATTCTCCGTGACCGTCATGTTAATGGCGCGACCCCCTTCCGTTGGGTGAACGAGTCCGACGGGCGTGCATCTACGTCGGGTGACATCTGGTTCTTTACGCTTGGAGCACGATTATGAATGCGGATCGCATGTCCGGAACCGCTTCCTTTCAAACAAAAGTTCGCTGGCTGCTGATCGGTGCGTTCGCGCTGTCGGGGCTCTTCGCAGCCACCTCGGCTCGGGCGCAATCGAAGAACCTGCCGGACGTCACGAGCGTCTTCGAGTCGCAGAAGTCGAGCGTGGTAACGGTCACGGCGCAGATGAGCGGAGGGGGAGGCTCACAGCATCCATTTTTTCAGCAAAAACAACGGCAGACGCCCAGGCAGGGGCAGGGCTCCGGCTTCATCATTGGCGAGGACGGATATGTACTGACCAACCATCACGTCGTCTCGAAGGCCGACACCATCGAGGTCAGCCTCAAAAACGGAGACACCTACAAGGCCGAGCTCGTCGGGTCGGACAAGAAGTACGATGTGGCGCTGCTGAAGGTCGAGCCGACCGGAGAGTTTCCGGCCGTCGAACTCGGAAATTCTTCCGAGACAAAGGTCGGAGAGTGGGTGGTCGCCATCGGGAACCCGTTTGGCCTGAACTACTCGGTGACAACCGGGATCATCAGTGCAAAGGGCCGGACCATCGGGCACAGTGTGTACGACAATTTCATCCAGACCGATGCGAGTATCAATCCCGGGAATTCCGGCGGGCCGCTCTTTAACATGGAGGGGCGCGTCATCGGAATGAACTCTGCGATCGTCAAACGTGGGCAGGGTATCGGATTCGCCGTTCCGGTCGACATGATCAAGGAGATTCTTCCCCAGTTGAAGTCGAAGGGATACGTCGAACGTGGATACATCGGAGCCCGCCTGCAGCCGTTGGATCAGCGCCTGGCCAAGAGTTTCGGGGTCTCGAAGGATTTCGGCGTCTTGATCGCAGGGGTCGAAGAGGGCGGACCGGCCGACAAAGCCGGCCTGGAGCGCGGCGACATTGTCCTCAAATTCGAGGGTGAACGGGTCCGTAAGGTCCAGCGATTGATGTTCGCCGTCGCAGAGACCTCTCCGGGCAGCAAGGCCAACATCACCGTGTGGCGTCAGGGAGAACGCCGGGAGATGACCGTCGAACCGACGACCCGTCCCGACAGCCAGCGAGCGACCAAGGAGTCGCAGCCACGCGAAGATGACTCGTTGAAGCTCGGAGTCGAGGTTACCGAGCTGAGCAAGCGCATCGCGGCTCAGTTGGACATCTCGACCGATGCCGGCGTACTCGTCGAGTCGGTCGAGCCCGGTTCGCCGGCCTCCGGTGCCCTTCGGCGCGGCGACATCATCCAGCAGGTCGGGTCGACCGATATTCAGAGCCCGGCCGACCTGAGGGCGGCGCTCTCCGAGCTCCAGGAGGGCGATGTCGTCCGGCTTCGAATCCTGCGAAGAGGCAGTGGCATGTACCTGGCCATCCAACTGTAAGACAGCCGGTCAGTCCAAGACCTGCACTTCGTCGCGGCTGACTCGGCGAATCAAGTCGATCAGCTCGCGGCGGCGCTGTCTGTCGTCGGAGTACAACTCCCGGAGTTGCCCGACCAGGTCTTTGGCTCGTCGAAAGGCGCCGACGAGTCCGCCGGAGAGGTCCGTTTCGTTGTGCACGCTCTTGAGGATGTCGGCGAGGCTTTCGCCCTGGGCCCAGCGTTCACCCAGGGGCATCATCTCCGGCGTCAGGGTCGTCTCCTCATCGGTCAGCGCCTCGGCGCCGGCGACGATGTCGCTCTCCCAGATGGCATTGACCTCCGAGAAGATCGACCACCACTTGTCATCGCGTGGCTTGTCCACATTCGCCCGTCGAGGCAATTCGTGGACCAGCCCGCAGAGCACACCGAAGAGCTCGCGCGGCTCCAGATCATCGACGATCCCCTCGAGAATCAGTTCGGTCAGGAAGATTTCGACGAATTTGATGTGCTTGAGGATGCGGGCCGGCTTCAGAAGGGAATTGTCGTCGCCGATGTAGTCGTGGCTTCGAAGGAAGGTCACCTTGCGCTCGAATTCCTCCCACAGACGTGGCCGCTCCTGTTCGGTCACCTGGCGTCGCAGGGAGGCGACGCGCCTGCGCTGGCTTCGACGCTGATCGAGATCGTCGACCGACGGCGCCTCACCGTCGGCTCGCTGGAAGTCCGCCTCGGCCTCCTCGAGCTCCCGGCGCAGTCCCTCGGCATTTTTGCGAGCCTGATACGCTTTGAATGACCGGTTCAACAGGGTCCGAATGCGTGATTCGTCGAAGTTGTCCAGAAGGTTGACAACCGAATGGAACGAGAGGTTGAACGACGATTCGACGGGCTCGCTGTCCCCGGAGAGCAACTGGTCGAGCATCGGCCGCACTTCGTCGTAGTATTTGAAATCCTGGCGGATCACGACATCGCCCTCAGGATCGATGCCGCGTCGGCCCGCTCTTCCCCCCATCTGCATGAATTCACGGACGGTCAGGGGGGCGAACTCTTCGCCGTTGTATTTGGTCAGGGAGTCGAGGACCACGGTCCGGGCGGGCATATTGATGCCCAGTGCGAATGTCGACGTACAGTAGACGATGTTCAGAAGCTTGTCCTCGTACAGCTCTTCGACGAGGGCCTTGAGCTTGACGTGCAACCCGGCGTGATGTCCGGCGATGCCCTTCATGTACATCGATTTCTGGCGAGGGGTCAGGACCTCGGGGTTGTCGTGGTCGAATGAATCGATCCGGCTCTGCAACTCTCGGGTGTCGGCCATGTCGTTGAGCTTGCCGCCGAGTCGGGAGCGAGAGAGGCTGTAGGCGAGTTTCTCGACCATCTTCCGACTGAAGATGAAAAAGAGGGCCGGGAACTCTTCGGTCGGCATCATCTCCAGGATGTCCAAATGGGTCGTCATCTCGCCGTCCGACCCGCCGCGGTCTCGCCAGGACTGATAGGCGGAATCGAACTCGTCGACGTCGACGATTCCGGTCTGGTTGTTGCCGACCCGAAAATGCAGCGGAACGGCGCGTTCCTCTTCGCGTACGACTTCGACCCGGGTGTCGCGGATTTCGCTGAGCCAGTCGGCGAATTCGTTCAGGTTCGAGAGGGTCGCCGACAGCCCGAGAATGCGGATACGCGTCGGCAGGTAGATGAGCAATTCTTCCCAGGCCGTGCCACGGTAATCGTCGTCCAGGAAGTGGATTTCGTCGATGATGACAGCGCGCAGGTTCTCCAGACGGGGAAGCCGAGCCTGGGATGGAGTGGCGACGGCATCGTCCTCTTCGTCTTCGTCGACGACCACTCGGTCGTCCCGCGCGGGCCCGACGTCTCCCTCGTCGATCGGAGCCATTCCGCCCTCCAGGAGGACGTTGCGCAGGATTTCGGTCGTCATGATCCGGATCGGCGCGTTCCGGTTGATGACGAGGTCCCCGGTAATGAGGCCGACGTTTTCGCGTCCATGCAACTCGCAGTATTCGCGATACTTCTGGTTCGACAGGGCCTTGACGGGCGCCGTGTAGACGACCTCTCCGCCCTCCTCGAGAACTTCGTCGATGAGATAATCGGCAATCAGGGTTTTGCCGGTTCCGGTGGGCGCAGCCACCAGCACGCTTCGGTCGTTCTCGATGTAACGAACCGCCTCTTCCTGAAACGGATCCAGGGTCAGTCCTTGGTATTCCATGTACGGTTCCGGGGGTCTCGGGCCACGTGATCGGCGTGTGTGCGTAACACGAAGCCGTGGACCGTCGAACCCGCGGCCGTCACGCACGCTCAAAAAGCCCATCCGCCACGAAGACGGATGGGCTTTGGCTCGGAGGTGGTCAGGGGACTCAGGTGCCCGTCTGATCCATCTCCAGTTCCGGTTGGCTGTCGAGTTCTTCGTTCAGATCTTCGAAGCGTTTGATCGACAGATCCAGATACTCCTCGCTCTGGTCGATACCGATGTAGCGCCGGCCGTTTTTGACGGCGGCCAGACCGGTGGTCGAACTTCCGCAAAACGGGTCCAGAATCAGGTCGCCCGGATCACTGGCTGCGAGGACAATCCGGTTCAGAAGCTTCATCGGCTTCTGGGTCGGATGCTTACCGTGCTTCTTTTCGGCCTTTCTGGGCGACATGATGTTCCATAGATTTTTCATCTGTTTGCCGCCATTCATCTCCTTCATCTTCTCGTAGTTGAAGGTGTGTTTGGCGTCGTGGTTCTTGGCCGCCCAGATCAGCGTTTCAGTCCCGTGGGTAAAGTAGCGGCACGAGAGGTTTGGGGGCGGATTGACTTTGAACCATGCGATGTCGTTGAGGATCTTGTAGTCGAGCGTCTGGAGGGCAAACCCGAGGCTGTAGATGATATGCTGGGTGCCCGAGACCCACAGGGAAGCGTTCGGCTTCAGCAGGTCCTGCGCGGCATCGAGCCACCGCTCGTTGAATGTGTGATTTGCCTCGATGCCCTCGGATCGATCCCATCGTCCCTTGTTGACGGAGACCATTTCGCCGTTCTCGCAGGTCACTCCGTCATTGGACAGAAAGTAAGGGGGATCGGCGAAGATCATGTCGAACCGCTCGTCGGGCAGGTCCTCGAGCAGCTCCAGGGAGTTTCCCTGATACAGGGTGAATCCGCGGGGGTGGTCGTAGTAGGGTTCGACGTCGACCTCGTCCTTGAGGTTCGATTCCATGACAGTCCCTCATGTTGTGGGTCACCTGCTGATGCGGCCGAAACCGACACCCGGCAGGTGGGCCATCCGTGGCCATTGAAATGACTCGCTCCGTGCACCTCGAGCATAGAGACCGGAGATCGGGTCGTCAACAAAGAAATGATCGGTAGCTGATCGTTTAAATCAGATTGCCCCGATCTCTGAGGTGCGATTCCATGGAGTGCAGGGGGTCCTGACCGTCGGCGCCATTGACTGGAGGGGGCGGTTTGTTAGTCACATCCCTGCGGGTGTGTCACAGTCGCATGCCATTTCTACCGAGTCGAACGCCATGACCGATACCCAGTCCAGAGACGAATCCAACACTCCCGATGGAGCCGACGAGTCCGTCGACCCCGATGCGGATCGCCGGGCCGACTATCCCGTCGAGACCGACGAGGGAGACTGGCGCATCCTTTGCGCCCGTTGCGGCGAGGAGTCGACGTTGCCCTTCGATCCCGGGGATCGCCCGGATGTCTACTGTCGGTCTTGCTACGACGAAGTGCGCCGCCAGGAGCAGAAACGTCGCGAGGACAATGCTCCCAGACGCCGCCACAACACCCGGGTGGCGTTTCGGATCGAGTGTTCGAAGTGTGGCCAAGAGGATCAGCTCGACTACGTACCCAAGGGGGTCTCGATGGACGAGATCCTCTGCAGTGACTGCTTCGAGCAAGAGAAGGGCGGTGAGTCGAGTCGTTGGAAAGAGATCCGCGACAAGAAGGCCCGCGAGCAGCAGCTCGAATGGTCCTTCGATTGCGACAAGTGCGGACGCACCGACTATCTGAACTTCCCGCCCAAGGACGACCGGGAGTATTTCTGCACACGGTGCTTTTTCGAGCACCACGAGGCGCAACCCGAGCGGGTCGAAGACGCCGAGGATGTCGGTCGAGGAGTCTACATTCGTAAAAAAGACGGGTGAGGTGCCGTGGAGATCGCCCCGCTTCTCGACTGGTCGTTCGTCCAGAGCCTGGCGCTGAGTCTGGCGCTGGGAGGCATCGTCGGACTGGAACGCCAGAGCCACTACGACCCGAGTCACGGGACCGAGCCGATCGGTGTCCGGACCTTTTCGCTGGCGTCGCTTCTCGGAACGATCTCGGTGCTCGCGGGCCCGATGTCGCCGGCGCTGCCATGGGTCATCGGACTCGGCTACGTCGCGCTCGTGCTCGCGTTTCTGTTCTTCGAATCCCAGGCACGTTCGGGCAAGCCGGGGATTACAACCCAGGTCTCGGCACTGCTCGTGTATGCCGTCGGCGTGCTCGTGCCCAGCGAACCGGTGCTCGCTGCAGTCGCCGGTGTCCTCGTCGTGGGGGTCCTCTCGGTCAAAGAGTGGACCCACCGTCTGGTCGAAAACCTGTCGGACGAGGAGGTCGAGGGGACGGTCAAGTTCCTTCTGATCTCGGTGGTCGTGCTCCCGATCCTGCCGGCGGAACCCGTCGACCCGTGGGGCATCTATCATCCCCAAGAGATCTGGTTTCTGGTGGTGCTGATCTCGGGGATCAGTTTTGTGGGTTACTTCGCGATTCGGTTCTTCGGCCGCGACCGCGGCATCGCCCTGACCGGAGCGTTGGGCGGGCTGGCCAGCAGTACAGCGGTGACGCTGTCGATGTGTCATCGCGTACGGGCGGCGGGCGAGGACCGCGCGATTCATCGAGCGGCTGCGTTTGCCATCCTTGTTGCGAGCGGAATCATGACCGTTCGGGTGGTGATTCTGGTCATGGCGGTCGACTTGATGCTCGGCACGTCGCTGGCTGCACCGTTGGGTGCGATGGCAGTGCCGGGCGGGATCGTGTCTTGGCTGTTTTGGCGGCGCATCCGGGAGGACAACAAGGTGTCGGGCGAAGAAACCGAGGGTGCGTCGGACGCAGACAGCGCAGAGGAGCCCGATTCGGAGGTCGAACTCGAAATTTCGAACCCCTTCGAGTTGACGCCGGCGCTGAAGTTCGGGGCGCTCTTTTTGGTGATCATCGGCGGCGTCTACCTTGCGCGGCAGTTCTTTGGCCGCTCCGGCGCCTACGTGGCTTCATTTCTGAGCGGCCTCTTTAACATGGACGCCGTCAGTGTCGCCGTCGCTCGAATGCTCGAAGCCAAATCCGTGGTGCTCGATACGGCGATCAATGCGGTCATCATCGGCGTGCTGGCCAACAGCGCATCGAAGGCTGCTATGAGCTGGTTTCTCGGCTCCCGGCGTCTGGGCCTGTATGTCGCCGGAGGCCTCATTCCGACGGTGGTGGTCGGGGTGGCGGCGATCTTCGTGTTTTGACCCGGGACTCCCTCCGATTGACAAGGTTCGGACAACGGTCATAGCGTTGCGCGAGTCTTGCTGCACAACGGCACTGTCGACGACGCTTACCGAGGAACGATGACGATGGCGAACCAGCAGACACACTCCGATGAGACGTCCACCGACCTGCGCAATCGCATTGTGGAGGGAGAATTCCAGGGGCGAGACGACGATGGATATGCATTCGACTTGACCGGAGTCGACGGCGACGAGACGGCTGTCGTCGATCCGGGTGAATTCGAAGGGGATGCCCCCTGGCAGCCCGGGGACCGCATGAAGCTGCTGGTCGAACAGCAACGGCGTGGCCGATGGACGGCCTCCGCCCGAAAGGTCGAGAAACTCGACATGTGGGATTGGCTCGAAGAGGTCCGCGACTCACAGGAGTTTGTCGAAGGTACCATCCTCAAGGAAAACAAGGGTGGTCTGTCGGTCGATATCGGCCTGCGTGCCTTCCTTCCGCGCAGCCATGTCGAACTTCACGATGCGGGCCATCTGGCCGACTACGTCGGCGAGGAATCGAAGTTCACGGTCCTGAAATTCGACAAAAAGCGATGCAACGTGGTCGTCAGTCGGCGCAAAGTCCTCGAGGACCAGCGAGAGGAGAAGCGTCAGCAGACGATCGAAAACCTCGAGGAGGGGCAGGTTCACACGGGGATCGTCCGAAACATCGTCGATTTCGGCGCATTCGTCGATGTCGGCGGGATCGACGGCCTGCTGCATGTCTCCAACATCAGTTGGGGCCGCGTGAATCATCCCTCGGAGGTGCTCAACGAGGGACAGGAAGTCGAGGTCGAAGTCCTGGAGTGGAAACCCGACGACGAACGGCTCAGCCTCGGACGCAAGCAATTGCTCGAGGATCCATGGGACGCGTTTGTCCGGCAACATTCCGTCGACGATGTCGTCGAAGGTGACGTCGTCAGTCTGGCCGATTTCGGGGCGTTCGTCGAAATCATGCCCGGCCTCGAGGGGCTGGTACACGTGACCGAGTTGTCCTGGACCGGCCGAAACAACCACCCCGGTCAAGTTCTCGACAAAGGCGACGAGGTCGAGGTCAAGATCATCGATATCGACGAGGAGAAGCACCGCGTCGGACTCAGCATCAAGCAACTCGAGCCGAATCCCTGGGAGGAGGCCGCCGAGAAGTTCGACGAAGGGGACGTCGTCACCGGTGAAGTCACCGGGATTACGGACTTCGGGATGTTCGTCCGTGTGGCCCCGGACGTCGAGGGTCTCGTCCACGTCAGCGACCTCTCTTGGACCGAAGAGATAGAGGATATCTCCGAGCACTACGACGAGGGACAGGAGGTCGAGGCCAAGGTCCTCAAGATCGATCCCGAGGGACAGCGTCTCGGACTCGGGATCAAGCAACTCTCGGAGGATCCCTGGGAAGAGGCCGAACGGATCGCCAAACCCGGTGAGAAAATCGAGGTCGAAATCACCAAACTCAAGGAGTTCGGAGCCTTCGCCGAGGTCGTCGAAGGTGTCGAGGGCCTGATTCACATCTCGGAGCTCTCCGAGAGGCGAATCGACCATCCGCGCGAGGCGGTTCGACCGGGTCAGACCGCCGAGGCGCTCGTGCTCGACTTCAACCGAAAGCGCGAGCGAATCAGCCTTTCATTGACCCGCGATCAGCTCGAAGACGGCAGCAGCGAGTACACCGAAACCGAAGATGTCTCGACGACACTCGGCGACATGTTCGGGGATCAACTCGCTGGGGAAGAATCGCCGGACGAGGAAGCCTCCGAGGAGGCCGAAGACGAAGACGTCGAAAAGGACACGTGAGACTGGCGGGTCGGTCTACTGGGTCGGATGCTCGTCGGCCGTCCGTTCCAGGAAAAATGCGTAACCGTCCTTTTGGGCGATGGTCCACCACGACTCCGAGGAGCTGAGCTCTTTGACGAGCCGTCCCTGTGACGATGCCTCGAGGACCACGGCGCCGAAGTCGTACTGGTGAACCAGGCCTCGCCAGACATTCGGGCGGCGGCTGGCGAGCCGATAGGTTCCCGGCCGGGCGTCCTTCCCGAGGATTCGTGGCGGAGCCGTAAAGAGGATGGGGCGCGGTCGATCTCGAAGCAGAAAATACGCCAGAAAGCCACTGTACTTCTGAGCGTGAAACAGCCGCGGCAGCACGGCACGTTGCCTGAGGATTTCGACGGCCGCCCAGGGCGCATCCTCCGGCACGACTCCCTTCATGGGCGGCCGGGAGCGGGTCTCGAAACGGGGGCTTTCACCCGTCCACTCGGTTCGCCAGGCGAATACCGGTTGCACCAGCGAGGGGACGATCAGCAGCAAAATCCCGCCGAGGGTCGCTGCCACCTGATTTGCCCGCGACCGTCGGGATCTGGTCTCCTCTCGGCTCTCCAGCAGCGAGCCGCTCTGGCTGCGGGTCGCGATGAGTACCCAAATCACGGCCCACCAGGCCAACGTTGCCTGTGAAAACAGGAGGGCTGCCGGGCCAAAGACCGCCACCATCAGCCCCTCTACCGGCTCGAATTCGTTCGTTTCGGTCGCAAGGATCCAGCCGGACAGGGCCAGGGAGAGAATCAGCCAGATGGTCGAAAACGAAGCGAGCGCCGGGGGCTCGATGGTGACCATCGCCGGCAAGGCGTCGATGTATCGAGGGTATATCTCGAGGCCGTAGGGGGTCGCTGCGACCGCTGCGCACGACCCGACGAGAGCGAGGCCCCAAAAGCCGACGCGGGCTCGGCCCTCGCGAATCAGAGAGTCCGCGCCAAACAGCACCACCAGACACAGGGCCACCGGAAATCCGGGGGCCAGATTGGCCCAGCCCGCGGTGATGCAGGGAAATCCAAGGACCCACCACCCATTCGCCCCACTGCGAAGCCAATACCCCAGGGCAATCGAGGCCCCGAAGAGGACCCAGCCGAATGTCAGGGGCCCGGTACCGACGCCGGCGACGACGGAGGGCACCGCTGTTAGAACGATGAGAGCGGCTCGGCGGACGTCGCCGGTCCGCTGGATCGCGATACGGGTCATCCACCAGACCCCGACCGCCGCGGCGACATTCCGGAGGATCAGCGCGGGATAGACGTCCGCGGCGGCTTGCCCCACGGCGGTGAGGAGTTGTCCCAGCCAGGGCTGTGGGGGCAAGGCGGAGTCTGGAGCCGTGAACAAAAAGATCTGTTGGGTGGGGATGGCCGCCCGGGAGTTGATGATATGGCCCAGGGTCGCGTGCCACCAGTAGTCCCAGGTATGCAACGGGACCAGCCCGATGAGGCCGAAGGTGACGGCCGCCGGGAGCAGATACCAGATTCCGGTGACCGGAAACGGGATACCGACGTGTTCTAGAAAACGTTCCGGCTTGTGGGACTCACTCAACGCCTCGTCTACTCCATGTATTCATCTCTGAGTGCGTCGACGTAGGCTTCGTCGTCTTTGTCGAGATCCGGCGAGGGCGGGCCATCGTCCGTTCCCTCGTCATCGGACCCGCGCGACAAATACCAGACCGCGCCCGTGCATGCGAGCAGGCCGAGCACCACGAGGGCCGCGAGCGGTATGTTATCCGAGGTCGGCGGTTCTTCACGTCGATATTTCTCGCCGATTTCATCGATGATCTCGTCTTTGATTTCGGCCTTCGCCATGCCCGTTTCGGCCTTGTCCTGAATCCGCCTGCGAAGCTTGGCAGCTCCACCAGACGGACACATCGACAGGGTTTTGCCCGGGCAGTAGGGGCTCATGATCTCCTGGCTGAGAGACTGAACCACATTCGAGACCTCGCCCTCCGAGGTTTGTGCCCCCGACGGCTGCGACGACGTCCGATCGTTGGCCGTCTGGGCGTGTACGTCGCCGGGAATGGAGATGAAGGCGAACAGCAGGGTGACCAGGGCGGCCGCCATCGTCGTTTTCGGGCCTGTCAACGTTGGGTTCATTCGTCCTGCGACTCCTCGGTGGAGATGTCAGTCGTGCCGAGCCAGCCCTTCAGAAGTTCGAGTTGATCTTTAGACGGGTCGGCGGTGAGTCGAATGCCGTAGTCATCGGGCGGGTGCGAATCGGCGACGACATCGGTCGAAAACAGGCGTCCATCGCGGAACCCGTAAAGGGTGACCGTGTCGCCGGGAGCGACATCGTCTAAACGCCGGGACAGAGACCGTTGTTCCGACAGCTCGTATCCGTTGGCGGCGATCAGGGTGTCGCCGGGAGCCAGGTCGACTCGGGCCGAGGGACCGTCGTCGCGAATGCTGCGAATCGAGGGCCGGCCGTCATCGGTATCGGTACGCAGACCGAGCCATGCCTCGGGCGTCTCTTCATCGAGCTGTCGATTCAACTCGAGTCCAATCGCCGAGAGTTCCGAATCCCAGTCCGGATCCGCGGTTCCTCGAATAAACGTGTCGAAGAACTGAGACAGATCGCGGTCGGCGATTTCGCTGGCGAGAGCCTCGTGTGTGCCGGGGGCGTACCCGGACTCCGGCTCTCGTCGCCACCGCTCGAACAGACGCGTCATCACGTCATTCAACGAACGGCTCCCGTCGGTGGCACGACGAATTCGCAGGTCGAGCAGCATCGAGATCAGCGAACCCTTCAGGTAGTATGAGACGGTGTTGTTGGGCGTCTGTTCGTCGCGACGATAGTATTTGATCCAGGCATCAAAGCTCGCATCTGCGAGGGACTGGACTCGGCGGCCGGGGGTCTGCTCCAGTCGGCGAATCCCCTTTGCGATCGTCTCCAGATAGGTTTCGGCATCGATCAGGCCACCCCTGAGGAGGGCCCGAGTGTCGTAATAGCTGGTGATTCCCTCGACGGTCCAGAGTTCGCGAAGGTAGTTTTCTTGCTGGTAGTCGATCGAAGCGAGTGCCTCCGGGCGAATCCGCTTGACGTTCCAGACGTGGAAGTGCTCGTGGGCGACCAGCGACAGGAAGTTCTGATAGGCCTCGTCGTTGATCGGCGGCTCGTCATCGTCGCCGGCCCGGCCGAACTCGTCTCTCGGATAGATCAAGGCGGTCGAATTTCGGTGTTCGAGGCCCCCGTATTCGCCGTCGCTGAGAAGGGTGATAAAGAGGTAGTCGTCGTAGGGCAGACCGCCGAAGAGTTCGGCATTGGCTGCGACGATGTCCGGGAGGTCGCGTTCGAGTCGCTCCCGATCCCAGTTCCCTTCCCCCCAGAAGACCATGGTGTGCGTGGTACCGTCGACCTCGAAGGTCAGCTCCGGATGGTCTCCCATCTCGAGCGGAGCGTCGTAGAGCATATCGAAGTCGTCGGCTCGCCAGCGATGTTGGGCCGACTCGATGGCTGGCAGTGGGCAGTGGACCGACCAGGTGTCGACGGGCGGCGCGACCTCGAGTTCGACCGGCCGGCCGAGCCGTCCCTCGGGATGCATGAAGACGGCGGTCGGCTGATAGAACGCGTGGGTGGCATCGACGTGTTTTTCCCGGACATTCAACTCGTGGGCGTAGATGTCGTAAGTGACGACGACCGTCTCGAGGTCGCGACAATCGACGCGCCACGTTGACTTCTCCTTCTTTGTGACGTCTTGCTCGGTTCCATCGGTCCCTTCGGCGCCGACCGACTGAACGTGCCGAGCGTATTCACGCACGAGGTAGCTGCCGGGTGTCCAGACGGGCAGCGACACCTCGATTTGGTTGCGGTCCGCCACATCCGGAATGGTCATTCGAACGGAGAGGCGGCGTCGCTCCGGCGGTGCTGCGGAGACCTGAAATTCGATCGGGGAAGTCATGCGCCAATGGGGATGGGAGGCACGAAACTCGGACGTCCGCGATAGCAGGGAAGTTGCATTCCACGCAACCGGTGGAGTGAAGTAGCCTGTACTGACAGGGCACCGATGGCATACCATCGGCGGCGTGCAGTACACCCGAGCTTCGAGGATGGAGAATGGACGATAGTGCGGACACATCGATGACGGATACCCCCGACCGACGACCTGCCGGTGACACGGACGCAATCGACGAGGAGATAGTGTCCAGTGACGTGCTGGTGACCGGCTTTCCCGGCTTCCTGGCGAGTCGGCTTCTGGAAGACATTCTCGCGTACCAGCCATCGGGGCAGTTTTTCTTTCTGGTGGAGCCGCGTTTTGAACAACAGGCGCGGCGGCGACTGTCGGAACTCGAGAGCCGCTGGCCCGACTTCGAGGGGGCCTGGGAGGTCGTCCCGGGGGATATCACTGCCGAAGATCTGGGATTTGGCACGGAGACGTACCAGCGACTCGCCGACCGTGTGGGCACGGTCTGGCACCTGGCCGCCCTCTACGATTTGGCCGTCGAGGAGTCGTTGGCGTACCGCGTCAACGTCACCGGTACGACCCATGTTCTGGACTTCTGCGAAGCGTGCCGGGATCTGAAGCGGCTGAATTATATCTCGACTTGCTACGTCTCTGGGGAGCGCGAGGGCCGGATCTACGAAGACGAGCTCGACGAGGGGCAGGGGCACAAAAACCACTACGAGTCGACGAAGTTCTGGGCCGAAGTCGAGGTTCAACGCCGCTGGGATGCGATCCCAACGGCGATCTTCCGGCCGGGGATCGTGGTTGGAGATTCTGAGACGGGAGAAACCGACAAATACGACGGCCCTTACTACCTGTTCAAGTTTCTCAGAAAACTCCCCCGGTGGTTGCCGGTTCCCAATATCGGCAAGGGCGATACGGCCGTGAACCTCGTGCCGGTCGATTTTGCCACCGAAGCCATGGCGTTCGTCGGTCTGAAGGACGAGGCCTCGGGCTCAGCGTACCATGTCGCGGATCCGAATCCGATGCGTGCCCGGGACATCTTCTCGTTGACCCTCGATTGCATGGGGCGTCGGTCCGCTATCGGGTCCATTCCCGCCGGGTGGATGGAGGCCGCTCTGGGGAACGCATCGATCGAAGAATCGGTCGGGATCCCCCAGGAGGCGATCGTCTATTTCAATCACGCAGCTTCCTACGATGCGAGCAATCTTCAGCGGGCCCTGCGCGATACTTCGATTCGTTGCCCGCACCTTTCGAGCTACCTGGATGTGATTATCGACTACTTTATGGAACATCCGGCGGACCCCGCTCGTTGACGCAAGGGACGACGCGGGGTCGACCTTCAGTTTGATATCCGCGCCCGGGAGACCTATAGTTCCCGTGCGATAGAGACTTCCCAACCGAACCAGTACTGGATTCTTCGAGGTCTGACATGGATGACGCCCGAACGTCGCAGAGTGGACGGACGGACGCGGTGACGGCCGGTGCCGCAACTTCCCTTCGAATGTTGGTGTTGGCGGTGCTCATGGTGCTCGGGGTGGGGTGCAGCGAGGATCTGGGGACCGACAAAGACGCCGGAGGTGCCGATGGCGGTGCCGATATCGAGGTCGGCCTCGACGGTGGCATGGACGCCGAAGATGGCAACAGCGGCGATGTAGATCCCGATGGAGCAGCCGACGGAGAATCAGGAGAAGATGCCGACGGCGATGATGGCCCTGGCTGGGACATTCGCCAGCCCGACACAGGGGATGATGCCGACATGGGCCTTCAACCGCTGGCGCTGACCCGCATCACGCCGGACCGGGGCCCACTCGAAGGAGGAACCCAGTTTACGATTCGAGGACAGGGGTTCACCGAAGATACCGTCGTCTTCTTCGGCGGAAATGAGGCGACGGTCAACGTCGTCGAAGGGTCGCTCGTCGGTCAGGCGCCGGCCGGGTCGTCTACCGGGACGGTGACCGTCAAGGCGATCGATCCGGAGACGGGCGAAGCCCAGTTGACCGATGGATATACCTACACGGCGACGCTGCGTGTCGATTCAGTCACCCCGTCGACGATCTCGACCGAGGGGGGGACTGAAATCACGCTCAAGGGCGCCGGATTCACCCCTGAAACTCGGGCGAGCATCGGCGGTTCAACGGCACCAAATACGGAGTTTGTTGATGCCTCGACGCTGCGTGTCCTGACGCCCTCTGGCACGGCCGGGAAGGCGCTGCTGCGGGTGACCAACGCCGACGATACGTATCGAATGCCGAATGCAGTCACCTACTACGATCCCGTGGTCATCGATTCGGTTCGGCCCGCGACCGGAGATGTCTCCGGCGGCCAGACGGTGACCCTCAATGGGTCTGGCTTTACCAGCGGGATGACCGTGCTCTTTGGCTCGTCGCAGGCGACCGTTCAGTCGGTCGACTCCAGCGGAACGAGCGCTCAGGTGACCGCGCCGGCTTCGGCGAGAGGCGTCGGGCCGGTCGATGTTGTCGCCCAGGCCCCGGTCGGATCGTCGGATGTGTTGACGAAGGGATACGTCTACTACTCGGGCACACCGACACTCGATGTCGTGAAGGTGATCCCCGATACCGTGCAGGCCAGCGGTGGCACGATCCTCCAGATCATCGGACCGGGAGTCGATTCCGCCCAGTTGAACGTGGGAGGCTCCGTGGTGACCCCGACCCAGACCGGGCAGGGATGGGTTGAAGTGGCGGCACCGGCTCACGCGCCAGGCACGGTCGATATCACGGCGACCAACCAAGACTCGACAGATACGTTGTCGAACGCCCTTGAGTACGTACCCGACCTGTCGGTTGATTCGGCGAGCCCGGCCGAGGGGCCGACCGCCGGCGGAACAACCGTGACACTCAACGGGATCGGCTTCTCGGGAACCCAGAGCGTGACCTTCGGTGGCGTGCAGGCGGCCTACACGGTGATCTCCAACACCGAAATCGAGGCGACGGCTCCATCCCGAGCACCGGGCACGGTCGACATCGTGGTCGAGCGCGGTGACTTGAGCGCCACACTGGAGGACGGATTTTCGTTCACCGAACCGCTGGATGTCTTCGGCCTCGCTCCGGCGCGCGGAAGCATGGCCGGCAACACCTACGTCGAGATTCGTGGGCAGGGATTCGTGGGCACAACGACCCCCTCGGTGACCTTCGGCGGTCAGCCGGCTGCGTCGGTCAAGGTTCTCGATTCGCAGACCCTCGCCGCGCGGACTCCGCCGGCCAACCCGGCGACTGTGGACGTCAACGTGACCCGGGATTCGACGACCATCACCTCCCCCGATCGGTTCACGTACTATAACCCAGGAGCGCGAAGCGGCGGGACCTGGGGGGGGCCGATCAATGGTTCGGTGAATGTATCGGTCTATGGGACAAACGGAAGCCCGATTCAGTACGCGTTCGTCATGCTGTCGACCAGCGCGAACACCCAGTACACCGGCCAGACGAACGAGGACGGCCTTGTGACCCTGTCGGGCCCCGACATCAAAGGGGCGCAGACGATCACGGCGATTGCCAAAAACTACTCGACGACGACCGTCCAGCAAGTAAATGCGGAAAACGTGACGATCTTCCTGTCCCCGGCCCCGTCGTCCGGTCCCCCGCCCCAGGGTCCGCCGACGGCGACCTTCAAAGGGAAGCTGACCGGCCTGGATAAGATCGCCCGAAACGGCGCCTACGAGGTCCGCGAAGCCCAGATCTACACCACCAAGCGCAGTCCGTGGTCGAACAATCCGGACCCCGGTTCTGGCGCGGTCCTGAATTCAAACGGAAACTACACCCTCACGTCGCGAACCGGGGACCTGGCCCTGGTTGCCATAGGCGGACTCCGCAATCGCAACACCGAGGTGTTCACGCCCCTGCAGATGGGGGTGGTCCGCTATCAGCAAGCCTCGGGCGGCTCGACCTACAACCGCGATATCGACCTGAACATCCCCCTGACGACGAGTGTGGATGTGAAGGTGAACAACGCCCCGAATATCAGTCAGGGAACCCAGGTTCGTTCCGTGAACTCGTATCTGAACTTCGGGTTCGAAGGTGTCTTCGGGCAGCTCCCGCGCGCTAGCTCCAGCTCCGATGTGGTGACGCTGAACCATCACCCCTCACTGAGCGGACAGCTCTCCGGTGTGGAGATGATTTTCGAGGGCGGCGTCTATACGTTCACCGACCAGGGCCAGTTGGGAGCCCCTCAGTCCATCGGCATCAAGAAGGGCGTGGCGTCGACATCGGGGACCGTCCAAATGCCTCCCCTGCCGGCTGTGCCCGAAATCTCGGTGCCGGGGCCTCCAAACTATCGGGTGGGCCCGGGCGGGACGATTTCGTTCCAGACGAACTCATCGAATCGCCCCGACTTCTGGCGCATCCAGGTGCTCGGCGCCTTCGGAACGACGGTCTTGGAGGCCTTCGCCGACGGCACGGATAACACGGTGAACCTGCCGAACTTTCCGGATCTGTCGGATATTCCTGAGGAAATTCGTCCTCAGCCGTACCCGGGGGGCGGTTATACACTTCAGATTATCGGTATCGAACATCCGACGGCGACCTACCAGAACTTCGGGTACTCAGATCTGAGCATCGCCAGTTGGGATGCCTATTCGGCGGACGTGTCGGGTATCCAGTTTTGAGTTCCTTCGCCGGGGCCACCGCCTCGAGCGGAGCGAACGAACCTGAGGAGCAGGCATGCAGCCCGACCCGAGTGATTGCCAGAGACGATGGTGGCTACCTCTTTTGGGGCTGATCCTCGTTGCCGGTTGCTCGTTGGATACGACGGGACAACCGAACTCGGCAGACAGCCGCGTTGACCGTGATTCCGGGTTCGACGTCGGCGATGTCGGCGACCTCTCGACCGACGGGGCCCGACAGGACCCCGGCGATGGCTCCACCGGCTGGGATTTTGGCACGTCCGAAGACACTGGGCCGGCCGAACTCACGCTCACGGGTGTGGTGCCTTCATCGGGCCCGGTCTCCGGTGGGAATGAAGTTCGAATCGACGGAACCGGTCTGTCGGAGACGAGCCTGTTTTTCGGAGGAATCAGGGCCGATGTCCGCAGGTCGGGCCAGGGCTGGACGGCCACGGTCCCACAGGCATCCGGCCCCGGGAGCGCCACCGTCAAGGCGGTGAGGCCCTCCGGTGACTCCGTTTCGCTGTCCGATGCCTATACCTACGTAGATGGACTGACAGTCGAGTCGGTGACTCCCCGGCGCGTGCCGGTCGAAGGTGGCGTTCAAGTGACCGTCCGCGGCACGGGGTTTGAACCGCCACTAGGAGTCAGCATCGGCGGTCGAGCGGCCGTGCGCACGGACCGTGTCTCGTCCACGCGACTGCGGGTCGTCGTGCCTCCTGGGGAACCGGGCGAGGCGGCGCTACGGGTAACGACGTCGCAAGATTCGGCATCCTTGGTCGATGGTATTGTGTACGTGCCTCCCGTGGAGGTCGAATCGATCGACCCGGCGGCCGGCCCCACTACCGGAGACACCGCAGTCACCCTCGAGGCCACTGGGATCGACGATTCGACGACAGTCCAGTTCGGGGGTCGTCCTGCCACGATCGTGGAACGAGAGGGGAGCACAATTACCGTGCGGACCCCTGCCCACCAGGCAGGGTTGGTGGATGTGGTCGTCACTGGCCCGGGCGCGGCGGCCGTCGTCGAGAATGGGTACCTGTACACGTCGGATCCCGGAAACGACGTTGCGGCCATTCGTCCACAGACCGGGCCCTCCGATGGTGGGACTGAGGTGACCGTGGTCGGTCAGGGGCTCGATACCCCGGACATCGAGGTCGAATTTGGCTCGTCGCAAGCGCAGGTGCTCGAACGCCACGAGACGTGGCTCCTTGTGCAGACATCGGCGCATCCCCCTGGTACCGTCGATGTGGTTGTTCGCGGCTCCGAGCGCGGTGCGCAACGGCTGACCGATGCGTTCACGTTCGTCGATCCGGTCGAAGTCGACTCACTCGATCCGGCGGTGGGGCCGTCGCGGGGAGGCAGTACCGTTGTCGTGAAGGGTCGTGGCTTCGAGGGCTTAGAGCGGGTCGAGTTCGGCGGGCTGCCCGCGCAATTTTCAGTTGACTCCGACCGACGGATCACGGCGACAACACCTGCACACGGCCCTGGAACAGTGGATGTTCATCTGAAACGCGGGTCCGTCGAAAAGACGATTGCCGACGGGTTTCGCTACCGAGAGCCCCTGGAGGTCTGGGGGTTCTCACCGGTTCGGGGCGCGGTGGCCGGGGGCACTCGGGTCGTGATTCGGGGGCGGGGATTCGAGGCTTCGAATGAGGTGAGCTTCGGCGACGAACCCGCCACCATATCTTCAACACCTGGCCCGTATCGGATGGTTGTGACTGCGCCATCCGGCAGTGTTGGAACCGTCGATATTGACGTTCGACGCGGGGACCAGTCGGCCGCCGGGCCCTACCTGTATGAGTACTTCAATCCTGCAAGCCGCTACGGGGGTGTCGACGGAGGACCGGTCAATGGGGCCGTTAACGTCAGTGTCTTTTCCGATTCCGGCGGTCCGATCGAGGATGCCTTCGTGATGCTCTCGACGCGAAGTGATACGCCGTATTCGGGCGTGACCAACGGGTCGGGGCAGATCACACTGTCGGGGCCGGGAGTGATGGGACCCCAGACGGTGACCGCGACGGCCGCCGGGTTTTCGTCTGCGACGGTGCGCGAGGTCGATGCGCAGAATATCACGCTCTTTTTGAGCCCTCTCGAAGACCCACCTCCAAGTGGCGGTGGCGGCGGTGAAGGAGGGACCCCGTCGGGTCGAATTACCGGTGAGGTCCTGGGCCCCAGGAAGGTCGATCAGCCGGGCGCCACCACGGAGTTCGACATTGCCAAAGTGGCGGTGACTCGCAGACAACGTCGCTACGGCACCGTCGAGCCGGGGCCGGGTTCGGTCACCTTCGGCGAGGGCCGATTCGAGATCGACTCCCGCATCGGCGACGTCGCCGCCGTGGCGTTGTGCGGTGATTACGATGCTTCGACCGACACCTTCACGCCCCGGTTCATGGGTGTGCATCGGTATATCAACGTCGCCGAGGGGGCCCAGGTCGAAGCCGATATTCGATGCGCACATCGGCTCGACGAAAGCCTGGCGGTGAAGGTGTCTCGACCCATCTACGCGCCCGGAGGACCCAACCAGAACCGCGCCGAAGTCTTCTTCGATTTCGGCTTTGAAGGTGTATTTCCGGCCCCGACACCTGCCACCGGGCTCGGCACCGTATTGGAGGTCCCCCGACTCCCGGAATTCGAGGGGGCACTCGCAGACGTGTCGCTGACCGTCGTCGCCGGCAGTTACACCGCTGGTGGGGACCCGTTCTCGGAGATGGTACGGACCGATGTCGTCGATACGGGGGCGGCGGTCGAGATGCCCGCGCTTCTGGATGTGCCCGAGCCCGTGGAGCCCCAGCCGGGGTCTATCTGGAACGGACGTTCCATTCGGTTTCAGGCCACCGGACCTCCGTTCCCGGACTTCTGGCGAGTCATCCTCTACAACCGAGAGGGTCGCGAGTTCTGGGAGTACCTGATGGATGGCCGGGAGACGACGGTTCGGCTGCCGTCGTTCCCGAGCTTTGACGACCTACCCGCCGAGACACGGCCGGCGCCCTTTCCGTCGGGCCGGGTCTACATGATCCTGATGGGCGTAGATGCCAAGGCCGCGGGGCTGAACAACTTCACCTACCGGGATCTGTACGCTTCGAGCTGGCACGGCTACTCGATGGTCCGCTGGAACTTCGAGCGCAGGCCGGATCGCTAGGATCGCAGGCCGCTCTCAGAGGGATTCGAGTACGCGTTGGAGGCGTGCATCGGCGTCCTCGGCAACGTCGCCGACGGCCTCGTCATCGACCATTGCCAGCATGGCGGAGGGTTTCAGCAAGGTGACCCGCGTGCCACCCCCGTCTTCGGAACGTTGAACCACCACATTACACGGGAGCAGCGCCCCGATGTCGGGTTCGGCCTGGATCGCATTGAAGGCCAGATTCGGATTGCAGGCACCGAGGATGCGGTAGTCGCGAAAGTTCTTGTCCAGCTTCTTTTTGAACACACCCTTTACGTCGATGTCGGTGAGGACACCGAAACCTTCGTTCGAAAGTGCTTCGGTGACGCGTTCGACAGCTTCGTCGAAGTCGACATCGCCGAGTTCCTTCTGATAACCGTAATCGCCGCTCTTCATCGAATACCTCCAGTCGTTTTGACAAAATGAAACTGGGTACAGAGATGCTGCAGCCGGAAGATCCCCACGATTGGCGCTGAGTCAAAGGAAGCGTCTGAATCTGATCCCCTCCGAAGGTACCTGACCGATGACAGAGACGATCGAGGCCCGGAACGTGGCTCTTGTCTTCGATATTCATGGGAATCTTCGTGCCCTGGAAGCCGTGCTCGAGGACATCGCCGATCGAAGTGAGATCGACGCCGTCATCTTCGGCGGAGATTACGCCGTGAACGGGCCTGAGCCGACCGAGTGCGTCCGACGGGTCATGGAGACGAGCCACCCCGCGATCCTGGGGAATACCGACGAGTATTTGACGACGAAGTACGAGGCTCATCGCGAAGACCCGGTCGTCGAGTGGACTCGACAACAGTTGGAAGATTCGCAGCTCGACTGGCTGGGTGCGCGGCCCTTCGACGTGAGCGTCGCACCGCCTGAACAGGGCGACGTTGCAGAGAACCACCTGCACGTCGTGCATGCGAATCCCGTCGACACTGAGCGGCCCATCCTTGTGGAGCCGCACGCGTATTCTGGCTGGTCTATGACGTCACCCGAGGAGGCCGACGAGCTGCTGCAAAACGAACGAGCGCAGATGACCGTCTTCGGTCATATTCACTATCCGATGGCCGGCCGATTCGGGGACCGCCGGGTGCGGGCCGTCGGATCGGTCGGGTTTCCCTGGGATGGGAACCAGAAGGCGGCGTACGGACTCGCCAGGTGGAATGGAAACGGTTGGACCCTCCAGGATATCCGCATCTCTTACGACACGGAGTCGGTTGTGGAGGCCATCCTCGAATCGGGCATGCCCGAGGCCGAAGCCAGAGCCGACAGCATCCGAGACGCCAGTTTCGCGCCGCTGGCTCCCTCGGATGATGACGACGAGGAGTGAGTTAGTCGCGGTGGTCCCGAAGCCATTGTGCGACCCGCGGCCAGACCCGGTTCATCGACGTGGAGCCGACCACGAGCCCGAAGTGACCGGTGTCGACATCGATGCCCCGAACCGATGCGCGCGGAGCCAGCGACTCGATGGCCGAGACCGCCGGTCGACGGGCGAAATCGTCGGTTTTCCCGGCGAAGTAGAGGACCGGACAGTCAATCCGGTCGAGTGATACCTTTCGATCTCCGACGGAGAAGCCCCCGTCGGCCATCCGGTTTTCTTCGAGCACGATCTTCAGAAAGTCGCGCAACGCCGGACCGGGCCAGTCGACGAAGCCCTCGCCGTCCAAAAAACGTCGCTTCGGGGCCCGCTCCTTGAGTGTCTCCGTGTCGTGGAGGTGTAAAAGGAGGCTCGTCCGATATGCGATTTCTTTGAGCGGGTTCAGCAGCTTGAAGCCACGGCTGGTCAGCCAGCTCGGCAGGCGGCCGAATTCCTCGAGTGGTACGTCGAGTCCGGCGCGGAGCGTCTCGAAGACGCGGCGGGCGGCGTCGCGGTCGGTCACAGCCGGCAAGTTCTGGTGCAGGTCGACGGGGCTGCCGAAAGTGATGACCGAACCGACGTTTTGGCAGTCTCTGAGGGCGGCCGCCTGATAGCAGAAGAGTCCGCCCTGCGAATATCCGACCAGGTGAACCTCACGGCCGGTCCTGGCAGACACCGAGGTGATCGCGTCGTCGACCGCCCGGATGTGGTCGGCGAGGTCGCGTGTGTGGCCCCCGGGTGTGTCTTCTGGGACCCCGAAATCGACGACCCACGGGTCGAATGACCTGGACAGAAACTCCACGGCACTGAGCCGCGGCGCGATATCGTAGACCTCCGGGGTGACCATCAGGGGAGGAACCATCAGGACCACCGGTCCGTCGGACGGATCCTCCCGGTAGCGGCGAAGCTGGTAGATCTCGCCGTCGTCGACGACTTCGTGTGGAGTGCGGTGTGCCGAGATGTTGCCGTCGAAGACCAGGTGAGCAGCATTGCGCGTTGCGCGGCGCAGAGTGGCCACCGTCCCCCGGACGATCCCTGAAAGCTCGGTTCGAAAATCCTGTGGATTCACAACGCTTGAGGGGTCTCTTCTCGATCAGATCAGTGGCCCGAGGGAACGTAAATCACGCCGCTGCGGAAGTCACGGGAACTCACATCCGTCGGGCGTTGAGTCGGACCGGTGCCCCCCCTACAGTGTCTCGAACGAGTCGATCCCTGAGAACGAGTCCCAACCATGTTCCGTCGATTCCTGTTGCGTTCCGTCCTGGTGGCTGGGCTGTCCCTCGCTATTGGATGCGGTGGCCCGGATGGCCAGACGAGAGGATGGAATCAGGCATCTATCCCACTGGCCGACCGCTGGATCTCGGACGTCCACGCCGACCGCTTCGGCGATGTCTGGGTCGTGGGCGGCGAACCTGGCCGAGGTGCGGCCGCCCGCTATGACGGCAGTCGGTGGACTGAAGTCCTGCTGCCGGAGGGCGTCCAACTCCTGAATAGCGTTCACTCGTTTTCGGATGGAACGACATTCGTGGCCGGGGATGGAGGCGTGATTCTGCGTTGGGACGGCGTTGAGTGGAGCCGGCCCGCGACGCCTACGGGTCAGAATCTTCACAGCATTTGGGGGACCGGACCCGGGGATATGTGGGCAGTCGGAGGGTCGGCTGGCACTTCGGAGGGGGGCATCATTCTCCGAAATCGAGACGGCCAGTGGACCACAGTCGAGTGGCCGCGAGCCGAGCACCCCGATACTCGGGCCCTGTATGCAGTGTGGGGGATCGGCCGAAGCAATGTATATATCGGCGGGCAAAACGGTACGCTTCTGCATTGGGACGGCGAGTCGGTTCGCACGCAGGAATCCGGTACGGAGCGGGACTTGAGGGCCATTCGGGGAACCGGGCAAGATCAGATCATTGCGGTCGGGGGCGGTTCGCAAGGGGTCGTGGTTCGCCCGGATGGAGAGGGATGGCAGGCAAACTCCCTGCAGGGCTACCCGGGTATACAGGACATCTGGTTGAGCGGCCGCCAGAGTGGGTGGATCGTCGGCCGTCGGGGCCTGGCAGGGCGGTTGCGCTTTTCAGCGGAGGACTTCACCTTCGAGCCTGTATCGGTCTCCACGTCCATGACGCTTCGATCGATATCGGGTGCGGACGGGCCGGGACTCTTCGCAGTCGGCGGAACGTTTGACACACCAGAGGGGCCCTACAACGGAATTCTCTTGAGGCGATCGGCTGATGCCGAATGATCGCTTCGCACACATGGGAGCACAGCGAATATATGTCTGAGATATTGGATAAGTTCAGTCGTCATCTCGAAACCCTAAACTATTCGATCGAGGGGGACGACGGTGACGTGCGAGAGGCGCAACACAGTGATTACTGGAACTTTGCGATGACCGAGCAATCGGGGGGAGTACTTTTTCAGAGCTTTATCTCCGTGCGTCCCGGTGCCGAAGCCGAAGATGTACATCGCTTTATCAACGCCATGCAGTCCCAGTTCATTGTCACGCGGATCTACCTGGATGAGGACGACGATGTGGCGATCGAAGCGTGGTGGCCCCTGGCGGAGTACAAGGCAAACGGATTCGAAACATTCATCGACGCTTGGAATCGGGACATCGCCTTGATGGGTCGCCATCCCGAGGTCACCGAGATCCTCGCCTAGACGACACTTCAACGAGGAGAGTGGGATGACGGTACTGGCAGCAACAGACCTCTCGAAAAGTTCGAACGCCGCGATCCGGTATGCTTCGATGGTCGCTCGAGCGCGCAAGGATACACTCGTGCTGATGCACGGGTTTCACATGCCTCGTGACGAGTCGAGTTGGGCGTATTTCGTGGAGCGTGCGCAGCGCAGCGAGGCCCAGATCAAGGAACGAATTCTCGCCGAATTGGATGAGGTCTTCTCTGAGGCCGTCGCCGAGGAGAATCAGCCCCGCCATGTGGAGTTCGTCTTCGAGGCGGGGCGTCCCTCCGAAGCGATTGGAGACGTGGCGCAGCGCAAGCATGCCGACCTGGTCGTGATTGGAGGGGCCGAGGAACGGGCTGTCGCCTCGTATTTTCTGGGGAGTACCGCCGAAGAGGTGATTCGGCAGGCCGAGCGGCCGACCGTCGTCGTGCCCGCCGATCACCCGTCCGGGCGCTGTCAGACCGTGCTGGCGGCCACCGACTTTTCGGCGGCCAGTCGGGCCGGTGTCGAGTACGCGGCCCGGTGGGCCAGGTTGTTCGATGCGCGCCTGATCGTGGCTCATGTCGTCGACCCGCCCGGAGGGCTGTTCGACTGGTCCGAGGACGTCGACGACGAAGACGTCGAGAGGCGCGGTCGAGAGCGGCTTGATGAATGGACGGCGGATTTGGAGCCGGACTTAGAATTCGAAGAGGGCCCGGGCGTGACCCGGCTGGTGCGCTCTGGCAGGCCTCACGAAGCGTTGAACGAGATCGTCGAGGAGTTCGATGTGGATCTCGCCGTGATGGGAACCCACGGGCAGCGCGGCTGGAAGCGGTATTTTGTAGGCAGCAACACGCTCAAACTACTCCGGCTTCTGCCCTGTCCGGTCATGGCCCTGCGCGACGAACAAGCCGACAACTAGTCTACTTGGTTGGCGTTTGACACGGCTCCATCGCCGTTGAAGGTTGTAGGCTGGCTCTACCTGATCACTGATTTTTGATGGTACGGAACTGCTATGACTGACACCGACTCCGAATCGGCTCATGAAGAATCTCTGGCGGCCCTGTCACTGGCCGCTCTCGGAATCGTCTACGGCGACATCGGCACGAGTCCGCTGTATGCGATCCGCGAGTCGATCCATCAGTATCAGGCCGGCGGCGCCGGGATCATGCCCGTCGAGTCATCGGTGCTCGGGATTCTCTCGTTGATCTTCTGGTCGCTGATCCTAGTTATCTCCATCAAGTACCTGGTGCTCGTCCTGCGGGCCGACAACAACGGTGAGGGCGGCATCATCGCGCTGACCGCCCTGATCACACCCCCTTCGGCGGACCCCGAGCGAGGGAGTCGCCGCTGGTGGATGTTGCTGGCGGGACTCTTCGGGGCGGCGCTGCTCTGGGGAGACAGCATGATCACTCCGGCCATCTCCGTCGTCAGTGCCGTCGAGGGGCTGGAGACCGTCGCACCGAGTCTACAGTCCTATATCATCCCGATTACGATCGGGATCCTCATCGCGCTGTTTGCCTTTCAACGCAGGGGAACCGCAGGTGTGGGAGCGGTCTTCGGACCGATCACGCTGGTCTGGTTTATCACGCTCGGCGCCCTGGGGATCTACAATCTGTGGGGCGCCGCTGAAGTCTTTCGGGCGATCAATCCCGCGTACGCCATTTCGTTCTTCGCCAGCAACGGCATCTACGGGCTCCTGGTGCTGGGGTCGGTCTTCCTGGTCGTTACCGGGGGAGAGGCCCTGTATGCCGACATCGGACACTTTGGCACCAAACCGATCCGCATCACCTGGTTTGGCATCGTGCTGCCGTGCCTGCTTCTGAATTATTTCGGGCAGGGGGCATTGATCCTCAGTGTCGGCAAAGAGACGGCGATGAGCCATTCGTTCAATCCCTTCTTCCAGATGATCCCGGAGGCGGCGCCGGTCTGGTTGCGTTACTATCAGATCACGATTGCGACGGCTGCGACGATCATCGCATCGCAGGCGGTCATCTCGGGGGCCTTCTCTCTGACCCGCCAGGCGGTCCAACTCGGTTATCTCCCGCGTCTGAAAGTCGATCAGACCTCCGAGCAGCACTTCGGCCAGATCTATATGCCGGCGGTCAACTGGGCGTTGATGGTCGCCTGTATCGGATTGGTCATCGGTTTCAGTCTGCCGGAGGGACGTGCCTCGAGTAACCTGGCGGCCGCGTACGGCGTGGCGGTGACCACCGACATGGTCTTCACCACGATTCTCTTCGCGTTCGTGACCTACATCCGCTGGGGCTGGTCTCTGTTTCTGGTGCTGGGGATGGCCGCCACCCTGTTGGTCGTCGACCTCGGCTTCTGGTCGGCGGCCATCGTCAAAGTACCCGACGGGGGCTGGTTCCCGCTGGCGGTCGCCGGCCTCTTCTTCCTGGTGATGACCACCTGGAAGCGGGGTCGAGGGATCCTTGCGAAGCGGCTGTCCGACAAGATCCTGCCCTACGAAGAGTTCTTCGAACGCGTCGATGAAGTCGAGCCGGTCCGCGTAGAGGGCACGGCGGTCTACATGAGTTCGTCGACGGGTGGAACGCCTCACGCCCTACAGCACAATCTGAAGCATAACAGGGTGCTTCACGAACGGGTCATCATGCTGACACTGGAGACCCAGGAGGTTCCGTACGTCGATCCCGAAGACCGGGCACACATTCGCGACCTCGGCCGCAATTGCTTCGAAGTCGTGGCTGACTACGGATTCGCCGAGGATCCCGATGTGCCGAAGCTGATGGAGCGGCTGGTCGTCGAGGAAGAGGGCTTTGACATCGATGAGACGACCTTCTTCCTGGGGCGCGAGAACTTGAAGGCGTCCGAGAAACCGGGAATGTCGATGTGGCGCGAGAAATTGTTCGCCCTGATTTCTCGGAACGCCCGTCAGGCGACCGCCTACTTCAGGCTGCCGCCGGATCGCGTCGTGGAGGTGGGCACGCAGATTCAGTTGTAGCCGGGCCGAGCGCCGGTGGATCGAACAGAACTTCGGTCAGGCTGGCTGCGTCAAAAACACGTTCGTGTTCATGTTCTTGAGAATGCCGCGGACGACACTCCCCAGCAGAAAATCTGCGACGGCAGACCGTCCGGCGGCGCCCAGGAAGATGCCGTCGAGCGAGTGTTCGTCGGCGAAATCCGTGAGTTCCTTTGTCGGATATCCGGTCAGGGTGTTCGAACGCCATTCGAGGCCCTCGAGGGCCTCCCCGTGCTTGTCGATAAATCGGTCGAGTTCCCCGGAGAGATGAGAGACCAGTTCGTCCATGTTGTGGACCCGGGGCTCTTCGACGACCAGCGATTCGAACGGATAGGTCTCGTAGGTCGGCGGTGCGACGATGTGAAGAATGTCCAGCGAGCCGCCGACCTGTTTGGCGAATCGGGCGGCTTCGCGCAGGGCTCGGCCGGAGGTCTCTGTAAAGTCGACCCCGACGGCGAATCGGGGCGAGCCGTCCCAGTCCAGGCCGGCGGGGTGACAGACGGCGAGGTTGCAGGGGGGATTGTGACCCAGGGATTCGGAGGTCGAACCGACGACGGCCTTGGCCAGAGCACCGCGGCCGGAACGGCCGACGGCGAGCCAGTCGGCTCCTTCGGCACGGGCCAGCTCCGAGAGGGCTTCGGCGGGCCGGCCCTTGCACAGCTCGACGTGAAAGTTGCGGCCGTGGCGATCGACGTTGCGCTGCAGCCAGCCGGTCACTTTGTTGGTGATTTCTTCCTGGGTCTCCGGATCTTGGAGGTTTGGACCGCCATCCAAGAGGTCGGCATACTGGGTCCGCACGACGTGGCTAACAGTCACGCTGCTGCTGACGTCGTCGAGTTGCTCGGCGAACTCGAAGGCGAACTGACCGGCAGGTACGGAACCCTTCGAAAGATCGGTGGCGACGAGGATATACACGGAATCCTCCGTTGCGATGAGAGTCGTCTGGAACACGAGGTAAGCACACACAAACAGGTGTCTGCTCACAAGCTAGGCACAGAGTCGACGAATTCATACTGACACTGCGCCGCCGGCATCCACAACCACTGAGAGGCGTACAGAATGCTTGAGCTTCCAATCCAACGGAGTCGCCCGGATCCCGAGCTCGCTGCCGCGCTTTCACTGTCGGCGGTCACCCGCGACCCCTTTTCGTTCCGAGTGGAACCGTCCCGCGACGGCACGGCCGAGCTCAGAGGGGTCACGCGGGACGTGGTCGGCGCATTCGAGGAGATTTTCGGGGCGACCCTCGATACCTTCGGCTCCGACCCGTTGAGTCGAGTCCTGTCGCCGGGCCGGTCCGATGTCGCCGAGACGCACTTCGAGATCGATGTCGATCCCCCTGGGAGTGTCGTGGAGCTTCTTGGAATTTTGCTGCCGGGTCTCCTCCGGCGCGACTACCCCACGGAACTCGTGCTGACCGGATGCACCCATGTGTCGGGAGCCTACCTGCCGGAGCAGGTCGAGCCGGCGCTGGTACCGCTCGTGGAGGCGATGGGCGGGGGACTCGACATCGAACTCGACGCCTACGGGTTCCGGCCGCGCGGGCCCGGGCAGCTTCGGGCAACCGTCACTCCGATTCAGGGGCGCGTACAGCCGCTCGATCTGCGGGATCGCGGCTACGTGCGCCACGTCGAGCTATCGGTCCTGCTGGCCCACCTGCCCCAGCATGTGGGGCTTCGAGAGATCGATGCCTTCGCCGACAACATGACCGCGGACGTCAGCCTCGGTGCGACGTTGACCGAACTGCACGACGCCGCATCTCAGGGAAACGTCATGTTGATCGAAGTCGAGGGGAGCGAATGTCCCGAGGTGCTCACCGTGATGGGCGAAGAGGGTGTGCCGGCCGAGGAGATCGGCCGTCGTGGCCTGTCGGAGTTTGCAAGTTATCTGGCCGGCCGGGGCCAAGTGCGCGATACGACTCGCTGGGCACTCGCGCTGGCGGTCATGGCGGGGGAGGGCCGAATCTGGTCCAGTCAACTGGGCGAGTTCTCAAAAGCGATCTGCAAGTTTGCCCCCGAGTTGGCCGACACCCATGTCGTCATCGAGGGCGAGGACACGGAGACGGTTAAATTGCAGGTCACCCGGTAGTGTGCCGTTCGACGTCCGCGGTGTGCTGATTACCCTCAAGGGGCGTGGATAGTGTGCGTCAATTGAACTTTGAACCGATCGGAGGATGCAATGCAGTACGTCGTGACCGGTGGAAATCGCGGCATCGGCCTGGAATTCGTCGACCAACTGACTGCCCGAGGTGACGACGTGGTTGCGACCGCTCGCAACCCGTCGGACGCCCGGGAGCTCCAATTGCTCGCCGACGAGCGTGATATCGAAATCCACTCGCTCGATATCTCCGAGCCACAGAGCGTGGCGTCTTTCGGCCGTCAGCTAGACGGCCGAAGCGTCGATGTCCTCATCAACAACGCCGGTGTGCTCCATCGGGGCGGAGAGCCCCATGAGGGGTTCGACTTCGATGAAATTCAGGCGGATTTCGAAGTGAACGTGAAGGGCACCCTCCGGGTCGTTGAAGAATTGCTCGACAACGTCGCTGCCGAGGGGGGAGGAAAGATCGTGAATCTCACCTCCAAGATGGGGTCGATCGCCGACAACGGAAGTGGCGGGTCGTACGCCTATCGCGTCTCGAAAGCCGGTTTGAATATGGCGACGAAATCGCTGGCGCTCGATTTGGAAGACGACGACATTGTCGCCTTCGTCGTGCATCCCGGTTGGGTGCAGACGCGCATGGGCGGCGACGGTGCGCTGATCACGACCGAGGAGAGTGTCACGAACCTGATCGGCCGTATCGACGAGGCGGGCCGCGAACAGTCGGGCCAGTTTCTGGAATGGGATGGCGGCGAGATCCCCTGGTGATCGACGGGGGGCTACGGGGAGGCCGAGGGAAAGTCGAGCATCTCCGCTGTGAAGTGTCCGTGTTTGTCGCGTAGCTCCAGGGCTCGCTCGGCCAAGACTCCGATCTTGTGCCCCGAGTGCTCGCGGCGAAGCGTCTCCACGGCATCCAGCGCCTCTGCGGATCCCCATTCGACCAGCGCCAGTAGAGCCGTTTCGTTGTGATAGTCCTCGCTGGCGGCGAGTTCGACGAGTCGGTCGAGATGATCATCGATTCGATGGCGGCCGACGGCACGGATGGCGTATCCGCGAGCGTCTCTACGTCGATGGTCGAGCGCGTCGGCGATCTTTTCGTATCCCCTCGGGTCGTCGAGCTGGACCAGTGCCGCGGCGGCTTCGACGCGAAGAAGGGGATGTACGAACCAACGATCCAGCAGTTCGTGGAGCGGTTCGACGGCGTGCTCGGACCCCAGGTCCACCAGGCTGCGAATGGCAGCCGTGCCCGTCTCTTCGTCGTCCATGCCGTCGGTCAACTGCTGGACGACCGCGTCGACGGTACTCTCCTCCAACGATGCACCGTGTTCGCCGTACAGTTGCGCCAGAGCGATCGCGAATTGAAGATCCGCTCCGGGATCGTCGATCCGGTTCCAGACGGCGACGACGCCGTCGGCGTAATCGACGAGACCCTCTCGCGCGATGAGCTCGGCGGCCACCCCGGCTACCTCGTCGTCTGAATCCTGGAGCCGCGATGCCACCACACGTTCTAGCTCCTCTCCCCCGGCATCGGGCCGCCGAGAAAGTGACAGGAGGGCTCGATACCGGACATCGGCCGACTCGTCGTTGGCGGCCAGGACCAGCGCCTTGCGTGACTCATCGGCGCCATGGTTCTGGAGGATCGTACAGGCGGCCTGACGGACCAGGTCGTTTGGCTCCACCTCCACGTCGAGATTGAACATCCCCAGGATCCGCTCGATTTCGGCGGGCGGCTGATGCAGCAGCGCGGCGGCGATTCCGGCGACGGTATCGCCGACCTGGTTCCGAAGCGCCGCAGTGGCGGCCTGGCGAATCTCGGGATGAGGGTCATCCAGACGGCCGAGAAGCGTCCCCAGAAGAGAGCGCCCCTCGTCGTGCTCGATGCGGTACTCCAACTCTTGGAGCCGCGTCTCGGGATTGGCGATGTCGGCGAGCGGTGTTCGGCTCATCCGACGGAGGCTCCCGGCTTGACGCCTTCGGGGTAGCTCGCCAGTACGTGGTTTCCGTCCTCATCGGTGGCAGCCAGCAGCATCGCCTGGCTCTCGATGCCGAAGAGGCTCGCCGGCTCCAGATTCGTCACAAAGGTCAGGCGCAGCCCCTCGAGTTCATCCGGCTCGTAGGAGTTGGCAATCCCTGCGACCACCGTGCGCGGGTCGGGCTCTCCCAGGTCGACCGTCAGCTCGAGGAGTTTGTCAGCTCCCTCGACCGGTTCGGCGGCAAGGATTTCACCGACGGCAAATTCCACGTCGGTGAAGTGGTCGAAGTCGATCAAGTTGTCGGGTTCCTCGTCGGTCTCTTCTTGGGACTCAGGCATCGTATCCTCGTCGGGAGTCTCGTCTTCGTCTTCAGGTGGATCGAGTTTTTCGAATAAAACGGGGGGCGCGGCGAGCTCGAAGCCTCCCTCCACGATCCCCCACTCGAGCGTCTCGAAGGCGAGGGCATTGTCGGAGCGCTCGTCCGCAAGGATCGCATCGAGGACCGCGCGGGAGGTGTCCGGCGTGAATGCGGCCATCAGCACGGCGACCCAGCGGATGCCCTCGACGATATTGTACAGTACAGCTTCGAGCCGCTGGTGACGGTCCTCTCGATTGAGGACCCATGGGGTCGTCTGCTGGATGTAGTTGTTGAGATGTCTCGACAGCGTCATCGCCGCCTCGACAGCTACGTGGGTCTCGCGTTCGTCCATGGCCCGCACGACCTCTTTGCGCGCCCGGCGAGCCGCGTCGGCGAGGTCGGCGTCGACGGGCTCGACCGAAGAGGGCGGAGACGGCACCTCGCCATCATTGAAGCTGTCGAGCATGCCACAGGTTCGGTTGACCAGATTGCCGAAGTTGTCGGCCAGTTCCGAGTTATTTCGCTCCACGATCCGGGAGGTCGCGAAATTGCCGTCCTGGCCCAGTGGAATCTCACGCAACAGGAAGTATCGCAGCACATCGAGTTCATATTCGTCGAGCAGATCGTCGGCCGAGACCCAATTCCCCTTTGATTTGCTCATCTTTTCGCCCTCGACCAACCACCACCCGTGGGCAAAGATCCCTCTGGGGGGCTCGATCCCGACGCTCATCAGAATCGCCGGCCAGTAGACGGCATGGAAGCGAAGGATATCCTTGCCGACGAGGTGCATGTCGCACGGCCAGAATCGTTCGAATTTTTCGGGGTCCTCCCCAAATCCGATGCCGGTCAGATAGTTGGCCAGAGCGTCGACCCAGACGTAAAGAACATGCTCCGGGTCGTCGGGCCACTCGATGCCCCAGTCGAAACTCGTCCTGGTGATCGACAGGTCATTGAGCCCGCCCTCTACGAAAGAACGAACTTCGTTGAGCCGGGATTCGGGTGCGACGCAGCCCTCGATTTCGTCGTACCATTCGAGAAGATCGTCCTCGTAGTCACCGAGGCGAAAAAAGTAGCTGTCTTCTTCGACCCACTCGACCTCGGAGCCGCTCGAGATCGCGACTCCGTCCTCGATCTCTGATTCGTCGTAGTAGGCTTCGTCCGACGGGGCGTACCATCCTTCGTAGGTGTCGAGGTACACGTCGTCGTTGGACTTCATCCGCTCGACGATCTCAAGGACGACGTCCTCGTGGTCCGATTCGGTCGTGCGAATGAACCGATCGTGCGTCAGGTTCATCCGGTCGAAGAGCTCCCTGAATTTTTGGGAGTTCTGATCGCACAGTTCTTGGGGAGGGATCCCTTGTTCTTCGGCGGAGCGCTGGACCTTGAGACCGTGTTCATCGGTTCCGGTCAGAAAGAAGACGTCGTCGCCGCGTTGGCGGTAGTGACGGGCCATCGCATCGGCGACGATCGTCGTGTAGGCGTGTCCGAGATGGGGGGCGCCGTTGACGTAATAGATCGGCGTTGTGACGTAGAAAGTCGACATTGTGGTCCTCGGGAGCGGGTCGGTGGAGTCGGGCGGGAAACTAATCAAACCTCTCTGCTCGGTGCAAGGAGGTCAGAGCTCCTCGAGTTGCAGCCGGGGAAGGAGATTCTCCATCACCAGTTGTGGGTTGACGTTGCGCTCGAGCCGTTCCTCGGCCTCGAAGATCGCCTCGACACGATCGGCAGCGCCCTCCAGGGAGAGACCGTCGGTGACCTGGTCGATCAGGTCATCCAAATCGGCGTTGACCAGGCGGTCGCGGTCGTCGGCGGCCATCAGGAGCATGACATCCCGAAAAAAGAGCTTCAGAATATCGAGCTGTGCCTCGAGCTGGTCGTTGCTCCGCCCGAGATCTTCGGCCAGATCGAGAAGGCTCGCCGGTCTCCCGGCCCGCTGATCGATCACACGGCGCACGAGAGATTCGCGTTCATCGAGCAGTCCCGACTCCAGCATCTGCCAGGCCCGGCCGGCGCTCCCTTCGCCGTAGCCGGCCGCCAGGCCGACGGTTTGATCCGACGGAACGGAGTCGAATGCGTCGGACGTGTCGATCCGTTCTCGGAGGATCGCCTGGATGTCGTCGGTCTCAAGAGGGGCGAATCGAAGCGTCTGGCATCGTGAGATGATCGTGTCGAGCAGGCGGTGAGCCTGGTCGGTGACCAGTACCAGTTGCATTCGGGTGGTCGGTTCCTCGAGCGTCTTCAGGAGGGCGTTCGCCGCCTCGGTGGTCAGCGTATGAGCCTCGTCGATGATGACGACCCGCCGTCGCGCCTCGTGGGGCTGCTTGTTGGCTTCGGTCTGAAGGTCCCGAATCTGGCTGATCTTGATGTAGGCGCCGTCCGGCTCAATCGTGACGACGTCCGGGTGGTTTCCGCCGGCGATCTTGCGGCACGATCGACACTCGCCGCAGGGTGTCTCGAAGTCTCCCTCCGGACGTTGCTGGCAATTGATGACGGCTGCGAGCGAATGGGCGGTCAGCCGCTTGCCGACTCCGCTGAGTCCCTTGAACAGGTAGGCGTGGTGGAGTCGGTCCATCTCGAGTGCATTCTCCAGCAGCGTCTTGGCGCGTTGCTGGCCGCGGATGTCGGTCCAGTCGAGTTTCATCGGACGGGAGGGTCGTCGAGGGTCGATTCAAAGTCCGTTCGGTCTACCGCTCGAACGCAATGTAGACCACTCGCCCGCCGCGGACGAGCTTCAATCGTACCAGATCCCCCGACTTCAGGGCTTTGACGGCCGACTCGAAATCCCGTTTGCTCGAAATCGATGTCGGTCCGATCTCGGTGATGACATCCCGCTTTCGGAGTCCCGCGCCGCGCGCCGGAGATTCGTCACCGATGTCGGTGACCACGACTCCGCCTCGCGAGCCGGCGCCGAGCTGTCTGGCGAGAGAGTCGGAGAGATTTTTGACCTGCACGTTCAGTTCGGTGCTACGGGCCTTTTCGGGCGGGCGAGTCTCCGGGATATCGGGTTTTTCCTGGTCCGGGTGCTCCTCCAGCGAGACCGAGCGGTTTACCTCACGACCGTCGCGGTACAGTCGGACGGAGACCTTCTCGTCGGGAGAGGTGCTCGAGACGAGCCACGGCAGCTCCTGGCTGTCTCGGACCGGCTGACCCCCGAATCCGACGATGACATCGCCGGCTTTCAGCCCGGCCTGGTTGGCCGGGCTGTCTTCGAGAACTTCGGTGATCAGCGCACCTTGGGGTCGCTCCATCGAAAAACTCTTCGCCAGGCTCTCGCTGAGCGGCTGTACCCGGGCGCCCAGCCAGCTTCGGGTCACATACCCCTTCGATTTTAGCTGCGGCAGCAGTTTCTTGACGGCATTGATCGGGATGGCGAACCCGATGCCCTGACCCTTCTGGTTGATGGCGGTGTTGATGCCGATCACTTCGCCGGTGAGGTTGACCAGCGGTCCACCCGAGTTCCCCGGGTTGATCGGCGCGTCGATCTGGATGAAATCGGTGTAGAGTGTGTCGTCTTCCAGGCCGAGATTTCGCCGTCCCAGTGCGCTGACGATCCCGCTTGTGACGGTATGGTGCAGCCCCAGGGGATTGCCGATGGCGACGACGAAGTCGCCGACCTCGACGGTTTCGCTGTCACCCAGGGGCATGGCCGGAAAGGAGCGCTCTGCATCGATTTTCATCAACGCGAGGTCCGTCTTTGGATCGACGCCGACGACTTTGGCGAAGTGTTCGGACTGATCCTTCAGCCGGATCTTGATTCGAGTAGCGCCCTTGACGACGTGGTAGTTCGTCAGCGCGTATCCGGAGGGATGGATGATGAATCCGGATCCCTGGCCCATGCCTTCGCGTCCGCCGGGCGGCTCGCGAAGAAATGCCGCGAAATCACCGCCACCGTAGGTCACGATCACGTTGACGACCGACCGGCTCGTCTGGTCGACGAGTTCCGAGATCGACGAGCGTCGGAGCGGTGAATTCCGGGTTCGGCTCGAGGAATCGCCGTCGACCCAGAGGGGCCGGTCATCTGCGTTCGGCGGTGCGGCCGTACTCGGCGACGTGCCTCCGATGATGACGAGATACATCGTCGCGAGTGCAATTGTGGCAGTGTTTCGGATCATGATCTGTGCAGCCCTGTGCTGAGGGACGCGAACGTCACCTCGTATAACCGAGACGAGCGGTCGATCCATCCCGGTTCGACCTGAATTCGGAGGAACATGCCCCCGTTCGGCGCGCTCGCGTCTGCGCTAGAATTGCTCATGCGGGAGTGGCTGTCGGGACGCTCGAAAGTAATGCATCGGCGAGTAGTTCAGGAAGTTCGAGACCCGGCTGGTGTAGACACACGCAAAGTCTTCGACCTGTTCTCCGAAGAGTGTATTTTCGTTCTCTTGACGAAAGATCAGGCCCCAGTAGGGGTTGAAATTGTCTTCGAACGACCGCTCCGTCTCCCGGAGCTGCTCGATCAATTCGTGGCGGCGACGCCGCATGCGCCGCTGGGCCTCTTTGAGTTTGTCCCGGGTCTGTCGGAGTTCGTCGGCATCTCGGCCCTCCAGCTCATCGGCCCGAAGCTCCCCGGATTCGAGCCGATCGAGCACGGCGTCGATCTGATAGGTCAAGCCCTGGTCGTAGGTAAGTTCCGAATTTAGCCGAGTGATCTCGCGGTCGAATGTCTCGATTTTCTGGAGTTCCTCGCGCATCTCGCGGGCCTGCGCCAGCTCCTGTTCCATCTCTTGGACGATCATCGCGGTGCGCCAGGTGCTGGTTTTTTTGCTTCGAAGGATGTCGCCGTAGATGTGGTCTCCCACAAACAGGACGCCGTCGCCGCCAAATCCCGCCATCCGTTCGAAGTCGCGGAGATTTCCGCCCTGATAGAGAGTCCCCTGTTGGAAGTCCTCGGTGACCTCACCATGGATGTCGCCATCGCGGTCGACCTCCTGAAACGAGGAGCGCTCGGTGAAAAACGACGGTTTGCCGGCCCCGGTCACGACGACGTCGAAGTAGCTCGTCCAATCGGGATACTCATCGAGCACCCCCTCCAGAAGATACGACATGACCCGATCGGTATACGGGGCGTAGCTGTTGGTCAGCACGAAGAGCGATTTGCCGGCGGACCTGAGTTTGTGGAGCGTCAGGGCGAGAGCGGCATCTTGATAGACGTACTCCTCGACGTTCGACAGGATCTCGCTCTTCAGCGACTCGTCCCGGTGCGCCAGATCGATGCAATAGCGAATGTCGTCGTAGACCGCTCGCCAGTCGTGATCGCGGTCGGGCTCAGTCGATTCCAGAAAATCGACCAGTGCCGCGTACAGGAAGGCCTCAGGGAGGGCGAACAGGGTGTCGATGAGGACGAACTGATCCTGATTGAAGCGGATCGTTCGCTGGCGATAGGCGTGACGCTCTTCCTGGGTCAGCTCCCGGAACCCGTGATAGACCTTTCCGACGTGACGATGGCTGTCGATCTTGAAGATGTTTCCGCGCTCGGTGTCGAGTACGAGTCCGCGGATGGGAAACTCCGGGCGCGGCTCGATGTCGAGGATTGCCTCCGGATAGTTGCGCTCGGTGACCAGCCGTTCGAGCGTCTTTTCGACGGAGAGTCGGTCGATGGCTTCCTGCCGATATCGGGCCAGCGTGTAGTCCATGTCGAAGCCGACCGCCTCGATTTTTCGCATGTTCAGGTCGCGATTGCAGTAGACCTGGTGAGGGCGGTCGACATCGAGGGAACCCTCGGGCTTGAGCCGGTCCAGTATCGAGGCGACGGCTTCGGGATGCTCCCCCCGTTGTTCTGGGACATCGTTCATACACGGTCCTCGGTCGAGGTCGGGGTACAAGGGACTGCGATCGGTCAGGGTAGCAGTCCCACGGTCACGGTGGCAACGCGGCACCACAGTAGTGTTCAATGATGTCGGAGGCATTGACATTCCGGCCTGCGCGTTTAGCTCCAATGGCGCTCAAGGTTGAGTCCGTCGGGCTCGATGCGCCGGGAGTGATCGCGGTGCTCGCGTGTGAGACCGTCGGTGCTGTATCAATAATTTTTGCTCTCAACGGGAGACGCTCTATGAAACTCTGTACCCTTCGTGACGGGACCCGAGACGGAACACTCGCGGTCGTTCGAAGCGACAACGAGGTTCTTTCGCCGGTGACCGCTTTTGATTCGCTCCAGGACGCACTCGAGAACTGGGACGAGGCCGAATCGGTTCTGCGCCGCAAGGCTGACAAGCTCGACTCGGGTGACATCGACGGCCAGCCCGTCGAGTACGAAAAGCTCCACAGTCCGCTGCCCCGCGCCTACGAGTGGGTCGATGGGTCGGCCTACATCAATCACATCGTGCTCGTCAGGAAGGCGCGTGGCGCCGAGCCGCCGGAGACGCTCAAGACCGACCCGCTGGTCTACCAGGGCGGCAGCGGCCACTTCCTGGGTCCCCACGAAGACATTCCGTTGTACGACGAAGAATGGGGCCTGGATTTCGAAGGTGAGATCGCCGTGGTCATGGGTGATACCCCGCGTGGCGTCAGCGCCGACGAAGCCGAGGACTACATCCGGCTGGTGGGACTCGCCAACGATGTGACCTACCGGAATATCATTCCCGATGAGATCGCCAAGAGCTTCGGCTTCTTTCAGTCGAAGCCGGCGACCGCCTTCTCTCCTTTCTTCGTCACACCCGATGAACTCGGCGACGACTGGAAGAACGGCCGCCTGCACAAGGAGATCGAGGTCGAGTACGACGGCGAATGGTTCGGCAACCCGAACGCCGGCCCGGAGATGCACTTCTCGTTTCACGACCTCATCGAGCACATCACCAAGACCCGGTCGTTTACCGCCGGCACGCTGCTCGGGAGTGGAACGGTCAGCAACGAGGACGAGAGCAACGGGTCGTCCTGTCTGGCCGAGAAGCGCATGATCGAGAAGATCGAAACCGGCGAATTCCAGACGCCGTTCATGCGTGACGGGGAAACCGTCCACATCGACATGAAGGACGAAGATGGCGAGAGCATCTTCGGCCCGATCGATCAGAAGGTCGTCGATGCGTAATCGACGTGGACGTCTCGTCCGGTAAGATGCATCGCCCCCGCCACCGACGGAGCTTTCCCTCGAGGCGGGGGCGACTTTTTCGCGCCTCTCAGGTCCCACCACAGACATGAAACTCTACAGTTACTGGCGAAGTTCTTCTTCCTGGCGAGTCCGCTGGGCCCTCGAGACCAAGGGCATCGAGTACGACTACGAAGCAGTCCACCTGGTCGAAGATGGCGGTCATCAACACCAGGATTGGTACAGAGAAAAGAACCCGATGGAGCAGGTCCCTCTGCTGGAGTTCGAGCAGGACGGCGAAGTGACACGCATCGGGCAGTCGATGGCGATCATCGAGTACCTGGAAGACACGCAACCGGATCCGTCGGTGTGGCCCGACGAGCCGACCGACCGGGCCCATGCTCGACAGCTCGCAGAGATCGTCAATTCCGGCATCCAGCCGCTGCAGAATCCGGCGACCTTCAAGCGCGTCGAGAACGACAAAAACAAGTGGTGTAGCCACTGGATCCGCCAGGGATTGCTGGCCTACCAGAAGCTGGCCAGGCAGTTCGGCGGGCACTTTTCGGTCGGGGACCGAGCGACCACCGCGGATGCCTGTCTGATACCGCAGATGTACAATGCGCGTCGCTTCGATCTGGATATGTCGGAATTTCCCGTCCTGCTGGAGATCGAGGACCGTTGCTCGGAGCTGCGTTCGTTCCAGAAGGCCCATCCTTCGCAGCAGCCCGACGCGCAGTCTTGAGAGTTCCCTGACGGAGGCCCGGACCGATGCCAGAGGTTGAGATTCGTGCGTTCGACGAACTGAGCACCGATGAACTCTACGCGATCCTGCAGTTGCGCTGCGAGGTCTTCGTCGTCGGACAAGGGATCACCTCGGAGCCCGATGTCGATGGTGCCGACCCCGAATGTGTGCATGTGATGATGTGGGAGGGCGACGAGCTGGTCGGCACGGCCAGGATCGATGTCGCCGAATCACCCTGGTCGGTCGGGCGAGTTGCCGTCGCCGAATCACACCGCGGCCAGGGGTTCGGGACCGAACTCATGGAGGCGGTGCACACCTACGTCGGCGACCGGCCGGTCGAGCTCCACGCCCAGGCTCATCTGGAGGAGTGGTATCGGTCCCTCGGATGGGAGCGAGTCGGCGACCCCTTTTTCGAGGCAAACATCGAACACGTTCGGATGGTGTGGGGTTAATTCAGGCCTCGTCTCTATCGACCAGATCGGCTTCGAGGTCGTAGGGTGTTTCGCCTTTTCGATGTTTCTCGAGGACGGGAACGAGGACATCCTCCCAGAAGTCGTCGACGATCCCATCGTAGGTATCGTCGGAGAGATCGACGTCCCGGTCGATTGGGACGACAACGGCGACGGTGAGGGTGTCTCCCGGGCCCGCCAGTACCAGGGCAGTCCGGGGGCGTTCGTCCCCGGGTTCGTACCGAAAACAGTACTGCACATCTTCGCGGGTGGAGACCTGTGCTTCCAGGATTCCGTCCCTGGACCATGTGTCGGGGAGGACATCGCTGACCGATGTGATGAAATCGGCAGCATATTCGGCGCCTTCGAGTTCGATGTGGATGTCTCGCATGGGCAACTCCTCGTGCAAACGTAGCTTAGAACAGGGCAAACAGGGCGTCCCATGAGACGGAAAGGACCCCGATGCCGATGACCGCGAGGACCGCCCCGGCCACGGCACGCACCGAGATGTACTCATCCTCGAAGAGATAGGCCAGGGGAAGTACAAAGATCGGGCTGGTCGACGATAATGTCGAGGCGATGCCCGTAAACTCCGTGTATCGCAGGCCCGCCATCGACAGCCAGATCCCAAGGTACGTGCCGATGAACGTCGCGACGACCAAGAGGGCCGCCTTGCGAGGCTGGCGCATCGGCTCGACGGTCTCGACCAGACGCGAGGTGGCTCCGAGGACGACGGCCAGTCCGCCCACACCGAAGACGAGCCGAACGATGCTGATGTCCAGGGCCGAGACTTCGGCCCCTCCCGCCTTGGTCAGCACATTGGCCAGCGCCTGGCAGAGAGCGGACAGGAGCGCCCAGGTGATGCCTGCCGCCCGCAGATCGTCGGAGGTGTCGGCGTCGCCGTCGGGATTGCGCTCCGCGATCACCCAGGCGACCCCGCCCATCGTCAGTGTCATCCCGAGGAGCATTCGTCCGGTGATCGGCTCTCCGAGTCCCCAGCCCATGATCTCGGGCCAGGCAAGTACGGCGGTGATCGCCGGGGTCAGGGCCGTCAAAAGGAGGGTCCGGCCGGCGCCGATCCGGCTGAGTGCCTGAAAAAAGGCGGTGTCGCCGATGGTGAGGCCGACGACGCCGCTGACGCCCAGCAGGCCGATCGACCATGCGCCGGCCTGGGCCGGCCAGATGCGCCCGTCCCATACGGCCAGCGTGAGGGCCAGCAAGACCAGGGCGATAGCGCATTTTAGCAGGTTCATCGCCAGGGCGCCGATCGAGCGTCCCAGGCGCGAGAATATGAGGCTGGCGGCGGCCCAAACGGCCGAGGCAGCCACGGCTGCGAGTTCTCCCACAGGTGAGTCCGGGTCGAGGGGCGAAGTGACGGGGCCGTCGTCGGAGCGTCGCCGTACCGATCCAACGGTCGGCTGGCAAACAGAGATCGAGCCAGCCGAAAACCGGGATCTAGAGGATCCCACCTTCGACGATATCGGCGCGCTCGATGGCGCTGGCGAGCCCGTCGATGTCGACGGCACGGCGGGCCCATCGGGCCAGGATCGTTCGAGGAACGTATTTGGCAAAGGGTCCAGACCCGAGAAGATCCACGTACTCGTACAGGTTCGACTGCAGAACGTCGTCGAGGGCCTCCGTTAGCCCGTCGGAGCCGTCGAAGCCCAGGCCCGGGACCGGCGGCTCGTCGACCGTCACGTAGAATGCACTGTGGGAGCCGAGGCTTCGCAGGTTGCCCTTCTCGCGCAGCAGGTCCCCGGCCAACCGTCCCCACACCGTGCCCAGAAAGTGAAAGAACAGAAAGTTGTCGTCGGCCGGTTCCAGATACATCGTATTGGGGTCGGCCCCCAGGTAATGGCCGAAGTCCCTGGCGAGCCCGCGGGAATAACGGGGGGGCAGCCGACCGATGAATTGTGATTTCTCGAGCCCCTCTTCGCTACGAACGATGAGCTGATCATCGACGTAGTTGACGACCTTTCGAGTCTTGCCGCCCAGAGAGAGCGCCAGGTCTTCGCCGTCGTGAAGCTTTTCTTCCTGTTCGCGGCGAAAGCGGACCTTGCCGACGACCTGCTGGGTGAGTTCGTCGACGACCTCGACTTCGTTGTCGTCGTGGATGTTGCTGTGGAAACGACCGTAGCGATGATCGTGCAGGGCCTCCGTATCCGGAGCGTATCGCCCCTTTTCCATCGGGTGCAGGTAGTCCTCTTCGGCCAGGCAATCCAGAATGCGACGGATGTCATCGAGGTCGATGAACTCCCGCGCTTCTGGAGGGAGCCGTTTCCAGACGGGCCGGGGGGCGATCCATCGATTCGGATTCTGAAACATCAGCGACAGGGCTTGCTGGGGGACCACCGAGGGCCGGAAGGGGACGGTTTCGGCAAACAACTCCCCGCGGGCGGCACACTCCAGAAGGTGCTCGACCCTCTGGCGCTCGAACCTCCCGGCCTGCAGGCACGTCACCCGGGTCGTCTGCTCCTGGCGGTTGGCACGGCCGATTCGCTGCAGCAGCGACGAGACGTCGGGAGGTGGGCCCACCAGCACCGTCCGGTCGACGTCCCCGATATCGATTCCGACCTCGAGGGTCATCGTGGCCACACAGACGGCGGCCGGGGCGTTGCGCAGTCCCTCCTCGGCCCGAAGTCTCTCGGAGCGGGCCAGGCTGCCGTGGTGAGCGTAGACGCGGTCCTTGAGGATCTCCCGGTCCGCCAGGAGCGCCGTCAGCTCTTCGACGTGTCGTCGGTTGTTGGCAAAGACCAGGAGCTTTCGATCTCCCGTTTCTCTGAAAATCTTGACGATCGCCTGAGCGGCCTCCTCCAGAAATTCAGCACGGACCAGACTCGCTTCGATGTCTCGATGATCCCCGTCGCCGAGCGCGCCGGTGTGAACGAAGGCGGCCTCTTCGCCGAGGTAAGTCGCCGCGAGTTCGTCTCCGTTCGGCAAGGTTGCCGAGGCCCCGCACAGTTGCACCTGGCGCTTGACCACCTGCTTGAGGCGCAACAGATCGGCCTGGAGTTGGTCGCCCCGGGCATTTCCGTCGAGCAGGTGAAGCTCGTCGACGACGAGGGCTCTCAACTCGCGCAGAGTTCTGGGATGGCGACACAGCAGTGAGTCGAGCGACTCCGGGGTGGTCACCAGTACGTCCGGCGGATCTCCTTTGAGATCGGGATCCGGAGAGTCGCCGGTCTTGATCCCCACAGACATGCCGCAGTCCTGGACGGGTCGTCGGAGCCGCCGCACCAGATCGCGTGAGAGAGCGCGGGTGGGGCTGATATACATCAGCTTCAGCGACGATTCCTGGCGCGTCGTCCCCGTGCGGTCGAGTTGTCGAATCAGCCGCTCCATCAGGGGCGCGGCCAGGGCCTCGGTTTTCCCCGAGGCCGTCGGGGCGCCGACCAGGACATTCTGCCCCTCCATGACCGGCTCGACGGCTGCCAGTTGGATGGGCCGAAGACGGCCGAAGCGCCCGTAAAATGGGTGCCAGGTGTGCCGGAGCCGAGATCTAACCGTCGATTCATCACTCATGCATGTGAGGCCCACGCCAGCCGGCCGGGCCGAGTGGGTTCCAGGGGTCTAGAAGGCTGAATACTGTTCGATGTCCTGCACGATCGTCTCCACCGCATCGGGGTCGTGGCGGACAATATCGAGAAAGTCGACCAAAAACTTCATGGCCTGTCGCGGGTTGCCGATCCAACCCCGGTCGCGGCAATCCTCGAGCAGAGACGTCGACCGGGTGACCATCGACTCGGTCATCTCCCAGTCGGGGTGGGCCGAGGCGTAGAAATCGCAGACCTTGGCAGCGAGCTCGGCGTAATCACGATGGTCGAAGGAGCGCAGCTCGGAGATATCGCCCGGGCGAATGGCACGTCTGAGGGTATCGAGGCCCTCCTCGTGGGGCGTCATGGCGAAGACGGTATACAGGCCCGGGTTGGGATCGTAGCGCGGCGGCAGGTCTTTGAGGATCCCCCAGCCGCCCAGGTCTTCGAGTTGCTGACGGGTAAAGGGGACGTGAGAGCTGCCGACGGCGGCGAAGCTGAGCGCCTTGAAGACGTACGTGGCGAAGTCGCGGTTTTCGCTCGAAAGCAGCGCGTATCGTTCGGCCTCGTCGACGAGCACCGTCAGCCCGGAATAGCCGACCGCCCGCGCCAGGGTTGCCAGACCGCTGAGCAGATATCCATAGATCCGGGCCCAGGGCCGAAAGTCCATCAGACTGTACAGCTTGGGAAACGAGCCACGGACGTGTTTGAGCCGGGCATCGAGGTCGGTATTCGAGATCGTCTGGTGACCCTCGAGCCACTCGTAGATGAGCCCTCTCGACCGCTCGACGTAGTCTCGGGCGGGCCCGAGCTCGTCGGGCAGGTCTCCGACGACGTCATCGGGTTCGTCGGCATCGAAGGCTCGAAGGTAAGCCAGGGCGGGGGTCAAATAGAGATGCATTCCCCGGTCCAGGCGCTGCTTCTGGGAGCCCGATTCTCCGACGTCGAAGGCCTCGAGGACGGCCGGATCCTCGAGCGCTTGCTCCATCAGCGGAGCCAGCCCCGGGTCGACGGCGTTGGGACGGTCGGGATAGGCGAGGGTCTTGGTCAGCTCCCGGAAGACTCTCTTTGGATGGCTCGGTGGTGTCTCCCTCGGGTCGAGGACGACGCGCGCGGTCAGGAAGCCCTGATCGAGCGCCCGCTTTCTGGCGAGTTGCAACAGATGTGTCTTGCCGGTGCCGTAGTCGCCGAGGAAGGCCCGGACCGCTCCGCCCTCGCGCTTCGTGCGGCCCAAATCGGCTTCGGCCTGGCTGACTTCGACATCCCGACCCACCGTATAGACGTCGACCCCTTCGTCGGGCACCACCCCGAGGCGCATCGCTTCCAGCACGCGGCTCGACTCGTCGGTTGCCCGACTTCCCTCGAACCGAGTTTCGCCGGCGAGGAGATCGTCGACGGCCTGGCGGCGCGCATCGGCGGCCGACCCGTCGTCATCGACGTCGAGTTCCCGCACCTGGACGTGAGTCGGCATGGGCCGGGACGCGAAGTCGACGATGGCCACCCGTCCGCCCCGCCGATACGTGACGATTTCACCACGTCCGTGGTCGGGATGGTAAACCGTGGAATTGGGCATGAGAGCACGCGGCGTGCGAGGAAGTGCTTAGAAGTCAAAGAACTCGTCTTCGTTGTCGACATCGTCGTCTTCGATCGCCTCGTAGCCATTGAGGACCAGGTCATCGGCGTCTTCATCGCCGAGGTCGCGCTCTCCGTCCGTCATCTGACGGAACAGAAAATCGACCCACGTTTTGACGAACAGACGCCGGTGATTGACCTCGAAGTAACTGTGCACGCAGGCCCGTGCCAGGGAGCGTGCGTTTGCGACCTGGCGAGACCGGTCGAAGTCGACGTCGCGCGCACACTCGAAGACTTTCAGTATTTTGGCCCCGATCTCGCTGAGGAGGTCGACCGGTTCCAGATCCAGATCTTCCAGGTCGATCAGAACGGCCTGGGGGCTGCGTACGCTGAGCGACACGGGGCTCTTGAGCCGCTGGTACAGGGCTGGGTAGTCGGGAACGATGTTGCGCAGAAACTCCGGGGGGACGGCGTACATGAACAGAGTGTTCGGCAACTGGTGACGCCCGCAGAGATCGATGACCTGCCGAAGGTTGTCACCGATGACCTGGCTGCGCTGGGCACTGACCGAGAGGTTGCGGTCGACTTCGTCGAACAGCAGGACGGTTCCCGGAAGCCCCAGTCCCACGACCATCTGGGTCAGACACCGCAGCATCGTGAAGCCGTTGGACTTGTCGATCTGTTCGTAGACCCCGAAATCTCTGGTTTCGGTCTTCGGGATCGGTTCTCCGAGCAGCCAGGCCTCGAGCTTTCGTTCGGCTTCGAACTCGTCGGTCAGATAGGCACGAGAGAACTCCACGACGGCGCTCCGAAAGGAGTTCGACTCACAGGGCGTGCGTCCGACCGTGCGCTTGAGCCAGCGTTCGACGGCCTCCTCGGCCTGGTCCGGATCATCGACGCCCGAGTCCGGATCGTCGATCAACGCGTCCACTCGGTCGTCGACGAGATTTCGCAATAGATCGGGAAGGCCGTAGTTTGGCCCGACCAACGGATTGTTGGGCTTGCCCGAGATGCGCCGGGCCACGTTTCGATAGACCTTGAAACTGTCGTCGTAGGGGCATTCCGACGGCGACAGTTCGACGACTGCGGTCGCGAATCCGCGGTCCCAGGCCATCTCGCGGACGCAGTACAGAAAGTGGGTTTTCCCGCCGCCAAAGTATCCCTGCACGAGCTTGAAGCTGGCGCCCATCTTGAGCTGGTGCTCGAAGTATTCGTGCTCAAGGATGTCCAGGTAACTCTCGTTTCCGACGTTGATGGTCCGCACGCCGTATTCGGGCGGCTGGCCCCCCTCCCCGAGTCGCTGGATGATGTGGCGGGCCAGCTTGGGGGAGAGATCGAGGGTGTCGTCGGTCATGTCGGTCGCCGTGTTCGCCATGGGAGTTGCCCGTCGAAAGTGTCAGTCCAGGGGTGTAAATCGAATGGAGAGGTAGTACTGGCCGCCGTCGGGACCGGTCGGAAGAAAGAGGACATCCCGTTTGTCCTCGGTACTTCCGCCGGTCGCGGTCCCCAGGTCGATGCGATGGCCGGCGTGCTCGAGCATACCGTCCCTGCGCAGCCGTCCGAGTTGGTACGACAACACATGGCGCGGGTAGTCTCGGCCGATCGCCCCGAGTTCGTTGGTCCGCCAGGTCGATGGATCGCTCTCCAGCAGTGCGAGGGGAGCGAGCAGGTCGACCAGGTCGACGCGGGCTCCGACGGACTCGCCGTGGGCCTGAAGGGCGACGCGGTAGGCCGACAGCAGCCTTTCAAAAAACGCAGGTGACTCCAGGGTGCGTTCCTTCATCGCCGTCATCTCGCGCTGATGGGCCTCCAGGATGGGCTCGACCTCCAGGTCGACCTCCGTGATCACGTTTCGGGCGTACGACAGCCGGCCCGTCGTCGTTTCGAAATCGGCCTCCAGGTCAAAGGGAGCGACGTGCAACGTCAACGGGCTCTCCGAGATCTTCTGGAACTCGATGTCCCGGCGGTCGGCCTCTCGGTGCAGCGCACGCATAAACGTCAGCCGCCGGCGTCGTCGCGTCTTCTCGACATAACTATCCAGGTGTTGGACCGCCGCGGATCGACGGTCGTCGCACTCGATCGGGGTCAAATCGGCCTTGCGCAGCCAGTCGGTATATTTGTCGACCAGATCCAGGTTTTCGAGAGCATCTTCCCGACAGATTTGCTCCAGGGCCTTTTTGGCGCGATTCAGATCGCGCACCCGCTCCTGCACCTCGACCTTGAAGTCGGTGAGCGTGTCGCGCAGTCGCTGGGCCGGGCTCTCCTCCTCGCGGGTCGACGAGCGCTCGGCTGCGGGCTGAGACTCGGCGTCGGGATCGTGTTCATCTGAAGACATGGACGGTCCATCGAAGCATCGAGAGTCGGGATTCAGTCGGCAACAGAACCTAGTTCATACTGATAATATTTTCACGTGCCGGGGCCTGTCGACTCGACGAGGGGTCCTGTCTCTGTTGTCGACGCGTCGGCCAGAATCGTTGCAGGGCTTCACGAATCCAGACAAAGTTGATAGGGATTACCCCCATTCCGGAGCGAGGCTTCGTTCTGGACGTATCGGGTCGGGTGCGCACCCTTGAATACGGGCATGGTCTGACTGGGCCCGCTGGCAGTGTCATCACCAAGAGACCGGGAAGGCCGGGACGTCGATGCAAGAGACGAACACGAAAGCGGAAGACGAAGAGCCGTCCGTCGAGGCGATGGACGCCTTGATCGGTGCCACACCTCTGGTGGGGTTGGAGCGGATCGGCGCCGGAGGGCCGCCCATCTATGTGAAACTCGAGAACAACAACCCAAGCGGATCGATTCGGGATCGGTACCTCGCCGAGATTCTGCTGCGGGCCTCGGAGGCCGGTCAATTGCTCGAAGGAGATACCGTCGCCATCGCAGGGATCGATGATTGTTCGGTGGCGACCGCATTTCTGGCCTCGCAGCTCGACATCGAGGTCGAGATCTTCGCCTCCCGTGCGACGAGTCGGCGGTTGCTGCCATTGATCGAGCGATACGGCGCATCGGTGCGTTGGCTCCCCGAGGAGACCTCTCGGTCCGAGGCGGTCGAAGAAGCTGCCGAGTGGGCTCGCCACCACCCGCGGCGAATGTTCGTCAACGGATATCGTCGCGAGGCGGTCCGGGAAGCCTACGATATTATTGCCGACGAATTGCTGGAGGCGTTGGGGGACCGGCCGCTCGGCGCGTTCATCACGTCGGTGACCACCGGGGGCGCCTATCGGCAGGTCACCGGCGAGTTGAGAGAGACCCATCCCGAGATGGTCGTCGGCGGGGCCGTGCTGGCCCAGCGATCCTTTCCATCGTTAGAGGACGATGCCAAACGAAACATTCTGGAGGATATCGACATCGAAAAGGCCTGGGAGATGCGCGATCGCATCGCCCGCAAAGAGGGTCTTCTCGTCGGGCCCAAAGGGGCAGCCGCCGTGACCCTCGCGCTTCGATTGCAGACCGAGGTCCAATCGCAGGCCGCCCTCGTGGCACTGAATCCCGATGCCGGGCAGCGCTACCTCGGTTGGGAGGACGATACAAAGTTCGAGTTGGAGCGAGGACCCTGAACAAGGATCGCTCGCGGCTACTTTTTCATTGACCCTCACCTAACAGGAGCTCGTCATGAGTGTCTCAGTTCGTATTCCCACGCCCCTTCGAAAGCACACGGACGGCCAGGAGGTCGTCGAAGTCGACGGTAAGACCGCCGGTGAAGTCTTGGAGAATCTCGCCGAGACTCACCCGGGTCTGCGCGACAAGTTGTTCGACGACGAGGGCGGGTTGCGTCGATTCGTGAACGTCTTTGCAAATGACGAAGACATCCGATTTCTGGACAAGCTCGAGACCCCCGTCGAAGACGGCGACGAGATGTCAGTCGTCCCGGCGATTGCGGGAGGGTGAGCCGTGGTGCATGAGTCACTGCTCGATTTGGTCGGTCACACTCCACTGGTTCGTCTCAACGAGATCACGGCTCATCTGCCCGATTCCGTCGATGTATGGGTGAAACTCGAGTTCATGAATCCGGGCGGCTCGGTCAAGGATCGGCCCGCCCGCCAGATTATCCTGGACGCGCTCGAGTCCGGTGAACTGACCGAAGGCGGCACGCTGATCGACTCGACCAGCGGGAACACGGGCGTGGCGTACTCGATGCTGGGCGCGGCCCTGGGGATCGATGTGGAACTGGTGATGCCCGAAAATGTATCCCAGTCGCGCAAGCACATCGTGCGAACCTACGGGGCCGAGATCATCTTCTCGGACCCAATGGAGGGCAGCGACGGAGCGATTCGCAAGGTCGAAGAGATCGTCGAAAATGACGATTCGGACGAGTACTTTTTTGCCGACCAGTACAACAATCCCTCAAATCCGCGCGCTCACGAGGCGACGACTGCGCCCGAAATCTGGCGTCAGACCGACGAGGCCGTGACCCACTTCGTGGCGGCGACGGGGACCTCCGGGACGATCATGGGGACGGGACGGGGTCTCAAACAGCGGGACCCCGGGATATCGGTCATCGGCGTGCAGCCCGATGATGCCTTTCACGGCCTCGAGGGGCTCAAACATATGCCTACGGCCATCGTTCCGGGTATCTATGACGAATCGGCTCTCGACGACGTGCGTCGGGTCTCCACCGAAGAAAGCTGGGAGATGGCGCAGCGGCTGGCCGCCGAAGAGGGGATTGCCGCAGGGTACTCGGCCGGCGCGAACGTGGCCGAGGCCGTGTCGGTCGCCGAAGAGCTCGACGAAGGTGTGGTCGTCACCGTCATCTGCGACCATGCAGACCGTTACTTTCACGACTGATTGCTCGCATCGTTTTGTATCCGGGATGCCCATGTACGACGAAGATATCTGGACGGACGACGTGCTGAATGCGCTGGTCCAATGGTGCGAAGATGCCTACCCCAAAGAGGGCTGCGGGCTGATCGTGCGGACCGGCGACGAGGACGTTCAGGTCCGAGGGACCGAGAATCTCGCCGACAAATACCACGAGCTCGACCCCGACCAGTACCCACGCACGGCCGAGTCCTTCTACGTGATCGACTCTCGCGAGTTCATGAAGGCCGACGACCGCGGCGAGACGATCGAGGTCGTCTTTCACAGCCATGCAGACGTCGGTGACTACTTCAGCGACGAGGACGTGGACGCGGCGACGATGCCGCGTACCGAGGACGACGAGCCACTCGAACCGGCTCATCCCGGGGTTGACTGGCTGGTCGTATCGGTCCGGGACGGCGAAGCCGACCATGCGACACTGTTTCGTTTTGACGACGGGAGCGCCGACGAACCCTTCGTCCCTGTCCTGGAGATCGAGATCGGCGACGGCTACCACGTGCAGCCGGTCGACGGTGTCAGCCGATCGCGCTGATCTCGTCGGGGTTGACGGGGACCGCCCGCGGCGTGTCGTCGTCAAAATCGAGGCGTGCGAAGGCTTGCTTCGGATCGTGTTCGAAGAACAGGATCCAGTCGTTTCGATCGGCGTGGTAGAGCATCTCCTTTTTTTCTTCGACGGTCTCCAGCGGCTGGAGGTCGTAGCCCATCACGTAGGGAGCCCGCAGATGCGAGGTCGTCGGAATCAGGTCGGCGAGGTAGATGAATGTGTGCTCGTCGGTCGTGATCTTGACCGCCTGCATCCCGAACGTGTGTCCGTGCAGTGGAAGGACCTCGACGCCGGGTAGAATCTCGGAGATCCCGTCGATCAGCTTCAGCGGCGGCGCGTCCGGATTGGACTCGAAGAACGAATAGTCCTCTTTTCGGTAGCTGCCTGCATCGCGCTCGCTGGGGTTCATCGCCCACGACCAATTCCGGTCCTGGACCCAGTGGCGAGCGTCGGGGAACGTGGCGACGATATCTCCCTGCTCGTCGACACGACTGGCGCCCCCGACATGGTCGAAATGAAGATGGGTCAAGATCACGTCGTCGATGTCGGCCGGCTCGAGTTGTCGGGCCTCCAGAGAATCTGTCATCCCGGGGTCCTGGTCGTCGATCTTGTAGATCGAGCGTTCCTTGTCCGACCATTTCGTGCCGATCCCGGTGTCGATGAGGACGTTCCGATCCGGATACTCCAGCAGAAGGCAGCGGCATGCCATGTCGATACGATTGTTGTCGTCGGGCGGGTTCGTTCGCGACCAGAGCGGCTGCGGAATGATGCCAAACATGGCCCCTCCATCGAGACCAAATCGGGCTTCGAGGACGGGGGTCAGGCGCTGGGGAAGAGCGTTCTCTGTGGGCATGACAACCTCGAGGCGCGTAGAGGAAGCGTACGGTCAGTAGACGGTGTCAGCTTGCGACGCGTCAGGGCTTTACGTACACGACAGGTAGCATAAACGGGTCTTCTGAGGGACGACGATGGTTGAACGAATCCTGCTATTTTTGAAGGGCGTCTGCATGGGCAGCGCCGATATCATCCCCGGTGTCAGCGGGGGAACGATGGCGCTGATCCTGGGCATCTACAAGAAACTGGTCGACTCGATTAAATCGGTCAACCTCCGTTGGGTGGCACCGTTGTGGCGATGGGTGACCGGCGGGCGAGATCCCGAGGACTGGCGCGAGGTCCAGCAGGCGATCGAGCCGATGAATCTCCCGTTTCTGACGGTCCTCGGCCTGGGAATCGTGTGTGCGCTGGGCGTCGGAAGCGTCGTGATTCCGGGATTGATGGAACAATACCCGGTGTTGATGCGGGCCTTTTTCTTCGGTCTCATCCTGGCCAGCACCTGGGTGCCTCTGCGCATGATCCGCGGCACGAAAGAGCGTTTTTTGGGTGGGGCGTTGGTGGTGGCGGTCCTCGGGTTGTTGGCCGGATGGCTCGTCACGAATCCGTCGCGGTCGATGAACCTGACTCAAACGCCGACGACCGTCACCTCCGAGGGCGAGAATCTGGAAGACGTGGTCAGACGTGCCCCGAGTGCGGAGCTGGCTGTCTCGGTCTATTGGCGCGAAGCCAACGAACCGCTCCGGGAGTCGATCCGCGCCGCGTCCCCGGACGTGGCACAACGTCTGGCGGACCTCCACGAGGAGTTCGGCGGCGGCGAGGGCGCCGTGGACAAGGAGGCGCTCAAGAAACGAAGCGAACCGTACCGTACGGTGGTCGTCCCGGCCGGTACGCCCGTCGAAGTCCCGCGGCCCGCGCCATGGTTTGTCTTCGTGGCCGGATCGGTCGCGATCTGTGCGATGATCCTCCCTGGGATAAGCGGGTCGTACATCCTCTTGATTCTGGGCATGTACTTCTTTGTGCTCAACGCAATCAAAGGCTCGATTCAGTCTCTGCTCGGCGGATCCGTTCCGCTGGAACAACTCGGGTTCGTCGGGTTGTTCGGGGTCGGTGCCGCCGTCGGCCTGCTGAGTTTCGCCCGATTCTTGAGCTATCTGCTGGCCCGATATCCGGCTCAAACCCTGGCCGGGCTGATCGGACTGATGCTGGGATGCCTGCGGGGTATCTGGCCGTTTCGCGCGTCGGTCGATGGTATGACGACGAATGTCTGGCCGACGAGCTTTGATTCGGCGGTCTTCGGTGCGCTGGCCGCTTGTCTGATTGGTGGTATGGTTGTGGCGGCTCTGACCGTCTTCGGTCGTCGCATGCGAGCGATGGACGATGCCGAAGCCGGCGGCCACTGACATCTGTCTAGATACGAGGAACTTCATGCAGCGTTGGTTTGCAATCGTATTGTTGTCGTTGGTTTCGTTTGCCTGGTCGTCGGCTCCGGCCGTCGGTGGTGCGGAGGTCGCACCCATCGAGGACACGGGCCCCGACGTGATGGAACTCGATGCCGGGGATACCGGGGAGGATGCGATGGGGGATCTGACCGAAGGAGATGTCGCCGACTCGGATACCGCGACCGACGCTACTGCAGACGCCGACCCGGACGCGACGTCCGACGCGACGGTCGACGCCGACGCTCCCGCCGGACCCCTCTTTCGGTATTACGGCACGGTGGACCTGGCCGATCGAGCCGACGACAGCGCAACGACGGTGACGCTCACACAGATCGATGGATCCGCCGCCGGCATGGCCACCACCGGGGCCGATGGGGCCTTCGAGATCACCGGCCTGCCTCCGGGGGAGTACCGGGCCGAGTTTTCCAGCGACGGCTACGTCGGGTTGACCGAGGAGTTTCGCCTCGATGCCGATCGTGTGATCTCGCGGACCCTCTATCCGGACCAGAGTGTCCAACTGGAGCTCACGATCGTCTTTGCGGGCGATGCATCGGACGTGGCCGCTCCATCGACGGTTTCTCCGGTCCTGGAGGGGCCCCGCGGCCGCCGTACGCCCGACACCCCCCTTTCCGTAGAGAATGATGAGGCGACCTGGTCTGTTCAAGATCTGGGAGTGGGATCCTGGACGCTCTCGGTACGAGCCGACGGATTCGAATCGGCGAGTATTCCCTTCGATGTCGCCGCCGACGGAGCGGCGCAACGTATTCGGCTCGAGTTGGTCCCCGAGACGATTCCGGGAACGGAGCCGACCGGCGGCTGTGGGGTTGCTGCCGACGGGCATCCCCGAACACCGATGCCTTGGCTCGTCTTCGGTCTCGTGCTGGGACTTCTTCGGTTGAGGAGACATCGCCATGATTAAAGGTTGCCGACATTCGGTTTTGACCGTCCTGGCGGGACTTGTCCTCGTCCTCGGCGCATGCCAGGGGGACGATTTCGACGATGACGGTGTCCCCGACGTCAGTGACAATTGTCCCGAGACCAAGAATCCGGACCAGGGCGATCTGGACGGCGACGGTGTCGGCGATGTCTGTGACATCTGTCCGGACGTACGAGACCCGAAACAGAAAGATACCGACGGCGATCTGGTCGGCGACGCGTGCGACAATTGTCCGGAGGTCAAGAATCCCGATCAGAACGATACCGACGACGATGGGGACGGTGACGCCTGCGACACGGATATCGACGGCGATGGCATCGACAACGAGGACGATATCTGTCCCGAGGTCCCGAACCCCGACCAGATCGACAGCGACGAAGACGGGTTCGGCGATGCCTGCGACAACTGCCCGGCGGTCGAAAACAGCGATCAAGCCGATATGGACGCCGACGGTGTCGGGGATGTCTGCGACATCTGCCCGAGTCGGCCTGACCCGGATCAGGCCGAGACAGACGGCGATACCATCGGAGATGCCTGTGACAATTGCCCCGATATCCCGAACCGCGACCAGGTCGACGGCGACGGCGATGGAGTCGGCGACGTCTGCGACAATTGCCCCGAGACCCCCAACGAAGGGCAGGGGAACATCGACGGAGACGAGCTCGGGGATGCCTGCGATCCGGACCGTGACGGCGACGGTATTCCAAACGAGGACGACAACTGTCCATCGGCTGCCAACGAAAGCCAGGCCGACGCCGACGGTGACGGAGTCGGCAACCCGTGTGACGTCTGCGAGAAGACGAGCAATCCCGACCAGGAAGATGCCGACGAGGATGGAGTCGGGGATGTGTGCGACAACTGCCCCGACACCGAGAACCTCAACCAGGTCGACACCGACAACGACACCGTCGGGAATGCCTGTGACAATTGTCCGGGGCTGAGCAACGCAAGGCAGGCCGACGCCGACGGGGATGGAGTCGGGAACGTCTGCGACAATTGCTCGGGTACCGAGAACCCCGATCAGGCCGACGGGGACGGAGATGGCGTCGGCAACAAGTGCGACAACTGTCCCTCAGAAGCGAATCCCGGCCAATCCGACGGCGACAACGACGATGTCGGCGACGCCTGCGACAACTGCCCGCAGACGGCCAACCCCGAACAGGCCGACTCGAACGGCGACGGGACCGGGGACGCCTGCACCTCCGAGGAAGACGGTGGCTCGCAGTCCGATGCCTCGGATCTGTGTACCGAGGGTCCGGACCGGGATCTGGACAGCGTGCCCGACCGTTGCGACAATTGCCCGACGGTATTTAACCCGGAACAGCGCGACACGGACCGAGATGGCGTCGGCGATGCCTGCTCCTGATTCAAACCCACGAGGACACGATGGATATCAGTGCACGAACCATGTACGGCCTTCGCGCCCTCGTCACCCTGGCGGAGGCGCGCACCGACAACCCGATGAGCATCCAGGAAATCGCCGATGACGAGCAATTGCCCGCCAAATTCCTGGAAGGGATCATGGCGGACCTCAAACGGGGTGGGTTCGTGGAGAGTCGACGGGGAGCCAGCGGTGGATACCTGCTGGCGCGGCCGGCTTCCGAAATTACACTCCTCGAGATCATCCGGCACCTGGACGGTCCGGTCGCTCCGCTGGCCGTGGCCGATCGGACCCGCGGCGACGAGGAGCCGACCGACCGCCAGAAGGCCTTTCGGCCAGTCTGGCACGAGATTCGCGAGGCGACGATCCGGGCCCTCGAGGACTATACCATCCAGGCGATCGCGGACTCCGTACCCGAGAAACGCCGCGACGACTTTACGCCGATCTATCAGATCTGAGAGCCGCCCGAGGTCGTCCCGACCGGTTGGCAGGGCCTGTACCTAGAAATTCGGGTAGGGGCGGTATCGCAGATCGACGTTTTGGCCGATGTAGAGATTCCTGCGGTCTTCGTACAGGCGCAGATACAGGGTCAGGTACTTGGTGACCTTTCGGACGTAGTTGCGCGCCTGTGTAAACGGGATCTCTTCGACGAACTCGTCCATCGGCATCGCGCCGCGTTTGTCCAGCCAGGTGGCGACCCGGTGAGGTCCGCCGTTGTAGCCGGCGACAGCGAAGAGTTCCTGTCCCCGGAACTTTTCGACAAGACTGCTGAAATACCGAACCCCGTGGGTGATCGCGGTGTCGGGATCGATGAGATCGTGGGGGCCGAAGTCTTCGTCGCCGAGCCAGTCGGCGACCTTGATTCCCGTCCTTGGAATGACCTGCAACAACCCGATGGCATGAGCGTGGCTGATCGAATCGGCATTGTAGGCGCTCTCGACCGTCATCAGCGCCCAGATCAGATAGGGGTTGATTCCCCGCCGACGCGCCTCGCGCATCACCAGCTTCGGATACGCTCGGGGATAGGCCTGGGCCCACATGTCGCGGGCGGGGCCGACCGGCGAACGGTTGTACCAGTCGCCCTCGTCGAAGATGAACTGTCGGACCAGGTAGTAGTTGCCCGCCTCCTTGAGGGACGCGAGAATATCCGGTCGCAGACGCCGTTGCGTCGAGACGATCTGTCTCTGGCGCATCGCGGCTCGATGTCGGCCGGCCGTCGACTCGGGAAGCGGGTATTGCAGTTCCGGCTCACCCCGGTATCCCCACCAGCCGCGTCCGTCGCGGCGGTAGTCGACCAGATAGGTCCAACGCTTGTGCTCGAGTTGATGGGGGTCGTCCGATGAGGGGGCGCCTCTGTCGACGAGCGATGTGAACTCGATGGCCACCCGGCGCGTCTCCTGTCGAGCAGCCTGGACCAGACCCGAGTCATACAACCAGCGGGCTCGAATAAGGCGGGGGAAGAGGTTCCCGTGCTCGCGAGCCGCCTCGGCGATTCCGCCGATGTGGTCGTCACCCAGGTAGGCCTTCGGGGCGTCGGGCTGGGGCCCGAAGCTTCGGCCATCGCCGTAGCGAGCAAAGGCCACACGGGAGTCGTATCGGCCGTTCCAGTAAATCCGAGCCTGGGTCGGGTACTCGATCCGTGGAACACCGTCTGGATTGGTTGCTACCGGGGGTTCCTGATCATCGCTGGATTGTCCGGGAGTCGAGCGCCGAGCCGAAGGGACCGAGCCGGTAAAGGTTCTGAGCGGGCTCAACGGGGAGAGCGTCTCCTGAAAGGCATCCAGGATCGCCTGCGATGGTTCGCCACCCGCCGAGGCCAGACACGACTCTTGGGCTCGTCCCGGACCGACGTCGCAGGATGGGTCGTGCCGTCGGCCCGCCTTGCTCCTGTCCCCGGGGCGTTTCGGGACCGGCGTCGTCGACGGTCGATCCAACGGGCGGTCCTCGAGGGCTTGGGCCGCCTTCTCCAACTCGTAGAGTACGGGTTCTGAAGAGCGAAGGAGCCGATCGGTCTGGGCTCGGAACTCTCCGTCGACCGTCCGCCGCTGGCGCAGGTCGAGCAGTCGGTTGTCGGCCTGGATTCCGTAGTAGTGCGACGGATACTCTCGGCGAAGGTCGCGGTAGCGACGGGCCGCCTCGTGGGCGCGGCCCATCCGCTCGACGGTCCGCGCCGACCAGTAGAGCGCACGGGGCCTCCGTTCGTCATTGCGGTGCTCCGCGATCCAGGCGAACCGCTCCAGGGCGCGCTCCATGCGGCCGGTTTCGTACAGGAGCCACGCGTAATCCCAACGTCGTTTGCGCCAGTCCGAGTAGTAGGCGTCGACGAGCTGGAAGGCGCGCTCGTGGCGGCCGTGGTCGCGCAAAAACTCGGCGATCTCCCTGGTGCGGTGTCCTTCGCTGGAACTGCGAAGGGACCGACGAAGGGCGGCGAGCGAGGCCTCGAAGTTGCCCAGCCGAGCGTGCGTCCGACTCAGATAACGGTCGACGACTCGAATGTTGATCCCGTCTCGATACCCACGCTTCCATTCGGACCGCAGATCTTCGAGCCGAAGAAGTGCGTCACGATTCCGTTTCGGGAAGAAATCACAGAGCGCGAGTTGCAACTGAACTCGATGCTCGAATTTCGAATGGCCCCCGGGTGTCGACTCTCGTTGAAGGAGTCGCTCGAAGAGCCGACGAGACAGGTCCCAGTGGCGGTGGATGCGAAGCTGGCGGTAACGGTCAAACAGGGCCTCCCGACCGATCGGATTCACCGACACGCCGCGGGCGGCCAGGCTCTCGAGTGCCGCCAGCGAAAGTTCACCGGTCTGCTTGTGAGGGTACGCCAGCCAGGCCGACTGATAGGCCTCGGCCGCGGGCTCGAGTTGTCCGGTCGCTTCGAGCGCCCGGGCTCGCCCATACAGGAGCCGAAACCGCCTCGGATAGTCCGGAAACAACTCGAGGAGTTGGTCGATGATCGGCAGGGCCTCTTCGTATCGGCGCGCCTCGAGGAGGGCCAGGGCTTGTTGGGCACGGGCCCGGTAGTGGAGGGGGCTGTGCGACATCGAATACACCGAACCGTAGATGTCGGCTGCCGACCCGGGTCGGCCCAGAGCCTCGAGCGACTTTCCCCGCAACCACAAGACGTAATCATCGACGGGGGTCGGGCCGGTGAGGGCATCGAGGTGTTCGAGAGCGCGGGCCGGACGATCGGCATCGAGTTCGAGATGCGCCAGAAACAGACGCGCCCGATCCGCCAGTCGAGCGCCGTCGGATTCGATGCACGACGCCGCCTCATCTGACGAGAGTTCGACCAGCGGGCGTGCATATCGTCGGGCCTGCTCGGTTCGGCCATCGAGCCTCGCGCGACGTGCCCTCTGAAGCGCACCGGGGAGACCTCGACAGTCGGCCGACTCGGAGGCCCGGCTGCTGGCGGTCTCAGCTCGGGCCACCGCCTCCGTGATGAGCGCGCCGCCGGTTAAATGGCGCCGGATCGCATCGAGATCATCGTCCTGCAGAGGCGCCGCGTCGGTCGGATCCGATGTGGATCGGTCCGCCAGCGGAGAGTCCATGCCGGTCACGAAGACCGATATGACTGCCAGGAGAATCGCGGCCCCGGAGAGTGCAACAGAAGGTCGTTGGAACACGGATTTCGACGAGGTCGGTCAGGAGGGATCGAGCGGCCACTGCTACTGAATAAGGATACACGAAAACCGTGCGGTCGTCAGCTTTCACGTCGTCGGTCGTCTCTGCGTCGACTCAGGTCGGGCTGCGCCCGGGGAAGAGGGGCGCGTCCCCGGCCCGAGTTGAGGGGGCTCAAATTGACAGTTTTTGGCGGGGTGCTTAGTCTCAGAGTGCGCCCTCGTTGAACATGCACCCCATCCACGCTGAGGAGTGACGACCATGGCCGAGCCCGACCTTGTGGAGATGAGCGCCGAAGAGCTTCAGGAAAAGCACCAGGAGCTCGAAGAGCGGGTCAATGAACTCGAGACCCCTCGGTCGATGTCTCCCGAAGAAGAGTATGAGCTTCGCACCATCAAGAAGAGAAAGCTCGCCATCAAAGATAAACTCTCCGGAATGCAGTAGCTCCGGAGGCCATCTACCGACACGACGCGGCCCGCTTCCGGCATCGCTTGACACGGGGGCGGGCCATCCCTATATGTGTCCGGCGCCGATCGGGGCGTTCTCCCCGCAACAGCGGCGCTGTTCGGGGATCGTCTAACGGTAGGACACCGGGTTCTGGTCCCGGCAGTCCAGGTTCGAATCCTGGTCCCCGAATGCATACGGCCCGTTAGTCTAGTGGTTAGGACCCCGGCCTCTCACGCCGGTAACACGGGTTCGAATCCCGTACGGGCTACTGGATGGAGTTCGCCGAGGTCGATCTGCGGCGGCATGCGTCTGAACACACAGTTAACGATCCCAGCGAGGTAGTGTCATGGCAGACATTTCGGTCCGACCAGAACGTGGTTCCAGCAGCGACAAACCGGATCATCCCGACACCGACGAAGAGATGGAGATGACGCGCGTTGTGCGCGTCGACGGTGCCAGCGGGATGTTCTGGGTCAGCTCGAAGTACAGCAGCGAGACCCCTGTCATGAACAAAGCCGGTGTGGTGCTGGAGCCTCTGAAGCTCCGCTAGGATGCGCGTGCTCAAACACCGACGAGGTAGGTGCGTTGTGGCCGATTCAGAGGTCATGACGAGACGCAAAACGGCCAGGTGACCGGGGATGTCCCGGTTATCTGGCTTCTTTTTTGTCACATCCCTTTGAAATATTTCACGAGAATCTTCGTCTTGTTAGTGTACGGCGGATTTCTGATTGTCAGACCGTCCGCCCGCCCTCTATCTTCTGGGCGACTTTTTGAATTAGTGAGACTCAAACGAAAACACACCATGGCCGAGAGCAAACGAGAAGGACTCTCTGAGACGTGGGGCCGCTGGGCGCCGGCGCTGATCGTGGCGATTGGATGCCTCTTTTTCGCCGGCACGGTGGCTGCCGAGTCCGGGAACGTGCGTTATTCGTACGAAAAGGTCGAGATTGCCGATGAGGTCCAGTACGTACTGGTGCCGCACCCGGCCTCGACACTGAAAGGAGACATCAGTCGTGTCGCCGTGCAGGGAGCCTTCAACCTCTTGAAGCAAGACAAGAGTACCTCCTACGGCGATTCGTCGATCTCGATCGACGGCACGGTGCCCGGCGATGCGACCGTGACCGTCGAGATCGATCCGGATGTGGAGCAATATAAGCTGATCATCATGTCCGAGACGGTCTATACGCTCACGGAGATGGGCATCGACGACATTCGGTTTCCCGGCTACGCCGAGGGGAACGTCGAACGACAAGATATTCCGTTTTCGGCTTACAACCTGACGGTACCGCTGTGGCGAGCCGTGCCCGACAAGGGCCTGGTGGACGCCCGGGCTCGAATGCCCGACGGTCGTCTTCTGCCGGTCGAAGATGTGGCGCAGCGGTGGAAACGCGGCGACCGAGAACTTCAGAATGCCTATTACAGCTACCTGAAGAGTGATCAGATCTTCACGGTCGCCCAGGTTCTCAAGCGGATCCCCGATCTGGACCTCGACTATGCGCCGAAGGTGATCCCGCTGCTCGAACACGATGCGTCGTTGATCCGTCGACGCGCCCTCTCGGCGCTGTCGGACTTCCGCGACGACCGCGACGTCCTCGATGCGGTCGTCTCGATGATGAAAAACGACGAGAAGGAAGACTTGGCACGCAAGGCTGCCGACTTCTTGGGCAAGGCTGAACGCGATCGCTACCGCGTTCAAAAACAGTTTTTCCTGCTGAATCGCGGTTCCGAAGAAGAGAAGATCGCTGCGGCGAAACAGCTCGCCGAATTCGGGGGAGATGACCGTGTCGTCGACCAACTGACCGACGCCCTGGCGGCGAAGGTCACGAAGGTCGCGTCGGCGTCGGCCGCCTCGTTGATTCAACTGAAGGCGTTCGACAAGTTGGCGAGCGCTTTGGAGCGGACAGAGGATGTCTCCGACGACATTCGCATGGAAATCGCGGAGTCGCTGGCGAAGCAGCCCCCCACGAGTGCCCAGATCGACGGGTACACCTACATGGCGAAACACAAAGAGGGACGGCCGGGCCGGCTCGCCCTGAAGTCACTCGGTGACATCGGCACCGCCTCCAGCCGCCGCGCCGTCGAGTCGTTTCTGACCACCGAGGGCCCGCAGCTTCGACAGGCTGCGATAGAGACCATTGAGTCGATCGGCAGCATTCAGTCGTTGCCCGCGATCGCCGATGCGGTCCGCGCCGTCGAAGATGACGACGATCTCGAAGAAGCAGGGTTTTCGATCTTGGTCGATCAGGACATCCAGACCATCGTCGACAGGGTCCGAAGCTCCGACGGAGTGATACGCCGGACCGCATTCCGCGCGATGGGTGCGAAGGCCGCCGAAGGGAAGGCCTCGCAACCGGTGATCGACGCACTGAAGCAGGGAGCCGAATCAAATCGGCCCGGCATTCGCGGCGCTGCGGCGCGCGGATTCGGAAACATCGGTGGGGATCAGGCCATCTCGGTGTTGAAGAAACTCTCCAGTGATTCGAGCGAAAGCGTGCGCCGGGACGTGGCGATCGCACTTCGTAAGTTCGAGGCCGGAGAGATGACCGACACCCTCGTCGAATACCTGGACGATTCGAGCCCGAGGGTCACCGCAGCCGCCATTACGACGTTGGCACAGCGCAATGAGAGGGTGGCCTTCAAACAGATCAGGAATCTCGCTGAGTCCGACCAAGCCGTGATCCGAGAAGCGGCCCTTCCGGCGATGGCGAAGCTGGTTCCCAAGGAGGACAAGGACGCGGTCGGCAAGATCATCAGTATGTTGTCGGGTACGGTCACCTCTGAGTCCGATGCCGATGTGCTCCGTGCGACCGTGACGGCTCTGGGTCAATTCAAGGACGAACGAGCCGTCAACAGTATCGCGATTCAGTTGAACGCTCGGGACTTGCGGCTGAGGTTGGCTGCGCTCGAAGCCCTGGGGATGACCGGCCACCAGAGTGCGGTCGATATCATCGTCGATACCCTCGAGGATCCGAATGCCGAGATTCGACGGCAGGCCGTCCTGGCACTCCAAGAACTCGGAGCCAAACAGGCGATTCCCCAGCTTCAGGCCAGATTGCCGGAGGAAGAGAACAAAGAGGTCAAGGAGCTGATCCGTGAGACGATCAACATGCTCTGAGTCGATCCGGTTCGCCCGACTCACCATCGCGGGCATTCTGCTTGCGGTGGTTGTCGGGTTCGGGTGCGATCCGGGCACATCGATGAGCAATCAGCAGGGCTCCGGTGTACATGCGGACCGGCCTACCTGTGAGCGCGATTCGAATTGCTCGAGCTATCTCCGGTGCATCGAGGGGGCCTGTTCGGTGCCGCCGGCCGTCAGCGGCGAAGCCGTCGGCGAGCCGGCACAGGTGACGGTCCTGCCGTCGCCCTCGTCGGATGTCGACGAGTCGGTGGCTCGGTTCAACGTCGAGCTGGCCGTCGAGCCGGCCGAACGTCGACGGGGGCTGATGCACCGGCGAAGCATGGCATCCGGCTGGGGGATGCTCTTTGTGTACCCCACCGAGGCGATGCGTTCGTTCTGGATGAAAAGGACCTATATCGCGTTGGACATGGTGTTTGCCGACGCCGCCGGGCGCATCGTCCATATCGAGGAGCGTGTCGAACCGATGACAAAGACGGCTCGGTCGTCCCACAAACCTGCCCGGTATGTGCTGGAGTTGAAGGCTGGAGCCGCCGATCGACACGGCCTCAGCGAAGGAATGCATCTGGCGTTCTCTAATCTTCCCGAGGATCTAGAGCCGCGGCGGTGAGCAATTCGGTCGACAACCGGATGTCGGATTGGCGTCGTCGGATCGCCGCGCTCGTCACGTGGCTGGTGCCCACCCGTACGTACGTCGTGTGGGTCGGGGTACTTGTCGTGGCGGCGCTGGCGATGGCCGTTGCGCCGCTGTTTCAACTGGTAGGCTACGAATCGGCGGCCGCGACCGGCGTCATCTGGGGAATCGGTACAGTGTTTGCCACGCTGCATGCCCGAGGCGCCGGGCTCGTGGAAGGCCCCCTCGATGAGAAGGGAGGCATCGACAGTTTCGGTGGGCTCCTGCTGCGCCACTGGGCGTTTTTGTTGATCCCGCTGGCTATCCTCGGTCTCAATAGCTTTCGAATTCGAACCTGTGACCCCTGGGGAGGGCTGGCATTCTGGGCGCTCATTCCACCCATTTCGGTCCTGATCGGCCAGACGATCGGCTGGGTCGTCGATGCCGTCGTCCCCGACCACCGACTGGCTCGTTGGGGCGCAGCCTGTGCCGTCGTCGGGTTGAGCATCGCTGCTCTGCTGCTCCACCTGGCCCTACAACCGCCCATCGTGGGCCACCAATGGTTTCTGGGGTACTTCAGCGGATCGATTTACGACGAAGCACTGGCGGTTCCGAACAGCCTGATCGCGTACCGCGCCATCAATGTATGCGCGGTCGTCACCGTACTCGCCGTACTCGAAGGAATCCGACGGTCCAGATTGGGAGCTTCCCTTGCGTGGACCCTGGCAGCCGGCGTCGTGGCGGCCTGCGGGTTGCTCGGGCTCTGGTGGAACGCCCACGACTTCGGAATCGGCATCGATCGGGACTACATCACCACCAATACCCTCGAAGGCCGTCGAGAGACGGAGCATTTCGTGATCCATTATCCGGAAAACTCCTCGTTTCTGGAGCGGATCGACCGTCTCGCCGAGGATCACGAATACCGATACGGGGAGATGAAGGCCTTTTTTCGCACGGACCCCGCCGCCGACCGGAAGATCCACAGCTACGTGTACCCGGACCGCGAGACGAAGGGGCGGATGATGGGCGGCCGGCGCACGATGGTCGCCAAAATCTGGCTCGGCGAGATGCACGTGCTCTGGCCGCGCTACGGCCACCACTGGCTGGCCCACGAGATGGCGCACCTCTTTACCGCACCCTTCGGCGCCGGACCGTTGAGCCTGAGCGTGCAGAATAGTGTGGGCGTCAATATGGGTCTGGTCGAAGGGATCGCGACGGCGGCGGATTGGCCGGCCGAGAACCTCACTCCCCATGAGGCGAGCGCCGCACTTCGGTCCCTGGAGCTGGCCCCCGACATTCGACAGATCGTCGGGGCCGCCGGATTCTGGGCGCAGTCCTCGGGTCGCGCCTACACCCTGACCGGGTCGTTTATCCGGTTCTTGGTGGAGCGCTACGGGATCGAGCGGTTCAAACAGGCGTACCCTCACGGCGATTTCCGGGGCGCATACGGGATGTCCGTCGACGAACTCGTCGGGCGATGGGAATCGTTTGTAGACGACTGGACGCTCGACGAACGGACGCTCGAGCTCGCGGAGTATCAGTACCGACAGCCGAGCATCTTTGCGAAGGTCTGCGCGCGGTCGGCCTCGGAAGTGCGTCGACGGGCGAGGATCGCTGCTTCGAGAGAAGATGTCGCGCAGGTTCGACGCCTCTACACACGGCTCATCGACTTCTCTCCGAGGCGGATGGAGTACCGAATTGAATTTATCCGTCAGCTCCTGCAGATTGGCCAGGTCGAAGAGGCGGCACGACGGGCTTCGGACGTGGAGGTCGATTCGCTGGCACCCGTGCAGCGTGCCCGTGTACTCCAGCTTCGCGGCGACGTGGCATGGCACAGAGGCCGCTACGATGAGGCGGCGTCCCACTACGACGATTGTCTCGAGACCGGGCTGCCATGGGGGTTCCGTCGGCTCGTGCAGGTCAAGCGGGACGCGATCCGGCAGTCGAACGATCGAATCCGGGCGTTGTCGTACCAGTACTTCCTGAAAGATCCGCAGAACTCGGTTGCGATGTACTTTCCGATGGCCTGGTTGCGCGAGGCGCCTGAATCGGCGTTGGCGCAGTATCTGACGGGGCGACGACTCTGGCAGGGCCGTGAATTCGCCGAGGCCGTGTCGCATCTGGAGCCGTCGGTCGCGGGACTCGACTCTGCGGCACTTCGCTGGGAGGCGCGCTGGTTGCTGGGGCGCTCGCTCTATCGAGTGGGGCGTCTCGGGGAGGCTCGCCGGGTCTTTAACGTGCTCGAAGGGGCCGATTCCGAGGCCTATCGCCTGCGAGCCCGGGAGTGGATCGTCCGAATTGACTGGCTGCAGGAGACCGGCCGGGCCGGCGGGTCGGGGAATAGGACGTCGCCGAACTGATGTTGGCCAGTGCGGCGGCCCGGAAACGAGTTCGACGGGCCGCGGGGGCGTCTGCTATGGAACGGAACCGGATTGAAGCTGATATTCCGAATCTCTGAGGAGTGTCCAGGAATGCAAAGTGTTCGGACGAAGGTCCTGATGCCCCTGTTGGTTGTCGGGTGGTCGCTGGGAATTGGAGCGGGATGTGCCGCTGCCACGATCCAGAGTGACGAGATTTACGCCGATGACCCGGCTTTCCGAATCGCGGATGATTCGGAAATCGAGGATACCACGCGAAACCGCGAAGTGCTCGACGTGCTGGCTCAGTATCGCAAGGCGGTGGTGCGCAAGGACTTCGGGACCCTGAAGCGGGTCATCTCGAAGAATTACTACGACAATGGCGGAACGACCGCCACGACCGATGATGACTACGGATACGAAGAGCTGGCGAACGTCTTCGAGCGGATGGCTCAGCACGCCGAGGAAATCAAATACCGGGTCACCGTCCGGGATGTGACCTACGAACGGGAACGGGCCCGGGTGACCTACGAATACAAATACGCCTACAAGTACGTCCTGGGCGAAAAGCCCACCTGGGACGCCGGCACCGAAGTCAACCGGACGGAGATGGTGCGCGAGGATGGTCGCTGGAAGATTATCGGCGGCCTGTGAGCCGTCGTCAGCCGATCTTCTCTTTCAACTTGTCGAAGAACCCTTTCGCGATTTCGACGTCCGAGACCTCGGCGTACTCCGCGAGCAACTCCCGTTGCTTGTCGGAAAGATCCGTCGGGATCTCGATTTCGATGTCGACGATCAGATCACCGCGACCGCGCCCTCGGACATGTTGAATGCCCTCGTTTCGCAGCACCTTCTGGTCGCCGTGTTGCGTGCCGGGTTCCAGCGTCACTGTCTGGGACTCTCCGAGGGTCGGAACCTCGACCTCACAGCCCAGAGCAGCCTGTACGAATGAGATAGGGCAGGAGACGTGGAGGTCGTCGCCTTCTCGCGTGAAGTTCTCGCTGGGTTCGACATCGAGGAAGACGTAGAGGTCGCCGTCGGGTCCTCCCTGGCCGCCTGATTCGCCCTTTCCGCGCAGTCGAAGCCGCGTCCCGGCGTCGACCCCCGGTGGGATCTCGACGGAGACATCCCGTCTGTCCTCGACCAGTCCCTCACCGTGGCAGTCCGGGCATTTCTCGCGAATGACCTCGCCGCTGCCCCCACAGTCGGGACACGACGACGAGAGCGTAAAGAAGCCTTGACTGTGGCGCACCTGTCCGTGGCCACCGCAGGTCGAGCAGGTCTCGGGTTCAGTCCCGGGTTTGGCCCCGCTCCCATCGCAGGTCGAACAGTCGACCCGATAGGGAATCTCGATTTCCTTGGTGGTCCCGAAGGCCGCCTCTTCAAATTCAATGGTCAGGTCGTACCGGAGGTCCGCGCCGCGCTGGGCGCCCCCGCGCCGTCCGCGGCCGCCGAAGACATCGCCAAAGATGTCTCCGAAGTTGTTGAAGATCTCGTCGATCGACGAGAAGCCCTGAGCGGAACGCTGGCCGCGGCCGCCGCCTCCCATGGCGCCTTCGAGGCCTTCGTGGCCGTACTGGTCGTAGATCTTGCGTTTCTGGGGATCCTTCAGGACCTCGTACGCCTCCGAGGCGAGCTTGAACTTCTTCTCCGCCTCTTCATCGTCGGGATTGCGGTCGGGATGGTTTTCGAGGGCGGCCTTTCGGTACGCCTTCTTGAGTTCGTCCTCGGATGCGTCGCGCGAGACACCGAGTACGTCGTAATAGTCTGGTTTACTCATAATACGGGGAGCAGGAGGATGGGAGTCGTGGGACGTCGTGCTCCGCGGCCATGGTCGAACCCGCGGGACGTTGCCCGGGTCGCGAGGCGGTGGCGTCTCCTTCGACGGGAAGACTCTAACCACCGACCGGCGACGGTCAAAATTGAAGTGAAAAAAGTCGATCCTCAGTTCGGCGGATCGATTTTCATGCCAGGCTGCCAGTTGTCAATGACGACCAACTCGGAGACATCGCCCAGCAGGCCACAATAGCCGGCAAAGAGCTGTCCAGCGAGGTACTGCGTGTAGGGCGGATCGTCGGGTTGTTCGGGGCGAATCCGTGCATTGACGACGCGTCCGTCGTGGCGTTGCTTTGCGGCGTGCTCCAGCGACATCCGAAAGCTCTGGACCGATCCATTTCGATAGCTAAGCACTGAGACGACCCCGCTTCGAGTCGATTCGACGAGGCCCACATGGGTGTACCAGTCGTTGTTTCGCCCGTCTCGATTGGCATCGACCGTGTTGTGAAAGAAGACAAGGTCGCCGGCGGCCGGTGGCCCTTCGGTGTAGACCGAATGGTTGGCCCGGCACTTTCGGTACAGCGCCGGTATCGAGGAGGCCTGCGTGTCGGTCAATGAGACGTCATTGAGACGATAGACGGCCGCCACGTAGCGCGCGGCATGGCCGATCGACTGGGGGCGGTTCGCGTCCTGTTTGTCGCGGCCGTCCGATGACGACTGACCGCGATCGTTGATCGGTTCCTGGTCGGGATCGCCTCGCCATTCGTCCGGTGGAGGTTTGCGGGAAGGAGGTTCCGTCGAAGAGGAGGACCCGGATTTGGCTTTCTTTGCGGGGCGCCGTTCGCGGTCTCCGGTCGATGCCGACGCGATCAATGGCGAGTCGTAGACGCCGTAGGGGACCGGCTCGTATTCGGCCTTCCGGTCGGCACACCCGATCACCGTCACCAGGTAGATACCGGTGACGAGTCCCCCAATCGTGTGACGTGTTAGACCCATCGACGTACCTCGCTGGCTCGGACGCGGAATTCGGTTCCGCAGGACCGGCTACGATATCGCCTGCAGGGTCACGTGCAAGAAATGACCGCCACGTCCCCCCGTCAGTAGGGGAGGTCGATCTCGTCGTCTTCGATCGGCAGCAGCAGGTCGGGCAGCGTCGATTCGGAGTGACGCTGAAGTGCCGACATCGGTTTGGGCCGGTTGCGTTTGAGCGAGAAAAAGGCGTGGGGCCAGCCGATCAGGTCGTTGGGGGCGAAATCTTGGCGGCTGTCGATCAGCCATTCGCCCGGGCTGAACTCGGGGAAAAACGTGTCGCCCTCGAAGTCGTGATAGATAACCGTCAGATACATCCGGTCCGCTCTGGGCAGGAATTGTTCGTAGATCTCGCCGCCCCCCGCGACCATCACCTGTTTGACACCGAGCATATCGTCGGCGAGCTCGGCGGTCTCGCGGATCGAATTGGCGACGATGCAGCCGTCGGCCTGGTAGGATTCATCGCGGGTGAGGACGATGTTGGTCCGTCCGGGCAGCGGCTTGCCGATCGACTGGAACGTCTTGCGTCCCATCACGACCGGTTTGCCGAGGGTCAGCTGCTTGAAACGTTTCAGATCGCCGGGCTTCGGCCAGGGCATTTTGCCCTCCCGGCCGATGGCCATTCGGGCGTCGAGAGCGGCGATGAGGGCGACTTGGAGCATGGCATCCGGGAGTGTCTCAGGAGACGGCATCGAGAGCGTAGACCGACTCGAAGAATTCTTCCAGTTCATCGACGTCGGCGGGGCGCTCGAGCCGTCGAATGATATTGCCCCGGAAATACGCCAGATAGGTCGGAACGTCGGCGATGCGATGGTCCTGTGCCAGGCGCCCCTCTTCGTCGATGTCGACCGAAAAAGCGACCGCACCGTACTCATCGGAGAGGTCGGCCAGCTCGGCCCCCATCGCCTCGGTGACGTCGCACCAGGACGCACCGAATTGCACGACGACGGGTCCGTCACTTTCGACGACCTTCGGCTGATAATCGATTCGGCTTATGGATTCGATGTCGCTGCTCATGGGATGTTCCGGTACACTGAGAGTCTAGGTGTTGTGGACAGGATTCGTGTACACCCGCCGCGTGCGCAGTGCAACGTGTCGAGAGTGTTCGGCGGGCTCGTCAGTCGATGCCAATGTACTTGTGCGTCTGGAGACTGAGACGCCACTGTGGGTGTTCGAGGCAGTAATCGACGGCCCGCCGGGTATGCTTTTCGCGCTCGGGTCCGTCCATCGGTTGCAGGAAGAAATGGTCGAAGTCGAGGTCTCGGACGTCGCCGGGCGACAGGTCGGGCTGGGGGAACACGAGTTTGAGCTCATCGCCGGAGGTCAACACCCGTGAAGCGCCCGCCTTGGGGCTCATACAGATCCAATCGAGACCGGGAACGGCCTGTTGAGTGCCGTTGGTTTCGACGGCGACTTCGAGGCCCGCGGCGTGAAAGGCATCGGTCAGGGACTCATCGACCTGAAGGAGCGGTTCGCCTCCAGTGCAGACGACGAGCGGGGAGGCGGCCTCGTCGGGCCAGTACGATGCGACGGATGTGGCCAACGCCTCCGGGGATTCAAAGTGCCCGCCGCCGGGCCCATCGACGCCCACGAAATCGGTGTCGCAGAACTGGCAGACGGCATCGTCGCGATCCGATTCGCGGCCGCTCCAGAGGTTGCACCCCGCGAAGCGACAGAAGACCGCCGGTCTCCCGGTGTTCGCGCCCTCTCCCTGAATCGTGTAGTAGATTTCGTGAACGGAGTACGTCATCGTTAGTTGCTTTGCATAGCCTGAGGCGCGGGCAGGTTCAACATCGATACCGGGCCAGCATCGAAGCGGCAAACCGGTCTTGACCCTGGCAGCCCAGACGGCCAATGTACGTAACTTCTGCTGGCGTCGAATCTCTCGCCACCCCATCTCTCCGCCCCAGACAGATACATGTCCAAGATTCCACCAGGCGCACTCGTTCGTGACCGGGAACTTCCGGAATTGGGTCCGGGTCGCATCGTCGCCGAACTCTCCGGGGGAGCCTCGCGGATTCGGTTCGAACAGACCGATGAAATTCGGGACGTGAAGATCTCCCAGGTCGAAGTCAATCGGTTGCCTCTGATCCCGGGCACTCCTGTGAAGGTGCGGTCGGGTCGCTACGGCGACGAGGAGACCGCCGAAGGCGTGGTCTTGGACGCCGAACTTCCCGACTCGGCCGACGAACTGTGTGACTACGTCGTCGACGTCGACGGGGAAGAATGGACGGTCTCGGAGGCGGAATTATTCCCGATCGGTCCGAAGTCGACCGATCCGAGGGATCAGTTCGAGGCGCTCCACTGGCGCGGGCCGTTTCGGTTCTTCGCTCGGTGGGGGATGCATCGGATGGTCTCGCGGATGTACGAAGATGCGGAGGGACTGCCGTCGCTTGTCGGCGCCCGGATCGAGCCGAAGACCCACCAGATCTACGCCATCCGACGGATCCTCTGGATGGAACAACCCCGGGTGGTCCTGGGTGATCCGTCGCCGACCGATCGGCTGCTGGAGGCCGGCGCCGCCGTGCAGGCTCTGAACTGGGAGAATCCGGACCACAAGACGCTCGTCGTCGCGCCGGGCGGCCGGGTGCGGGAATGGAAGACACAACTAAACATGCGCTTCGGGGGCCGTGACTGGGAGACGCTCAACCGCAACGAGGCGGCATCGTCGGCGTTCGATGTCCTGGCCGACACCCTCGAGGGGCCGCGGCTGGTGATTCCTGCAGACGTGATCGAGCGCGTCGAGAACGTCCAGATGTTGCTCGGAAGTACCGACTGGGATTGTGTGGTTGTCGATGACGCGCATCGAATCGACACGGATACCGCGGCGTTCACCGAGCTGGTTGGTATCAGCGAACGGGCCCAGGCCGCGATCGTCACGGCGTCGTTGCCTCCCGAGCCCGATGTCGAACTTTTGAATCCGCTCTTGGCCCTGGCTCGGCCGGAGGACTATTCGATCTCGACCCCGCAGGTGTTGACCGACGAGATCGAGCGGTGCCGCCCGATCTGGCGCTGTCTGAGAGAGACGGTCGCTGCTGGTCGGCAGGACGCCGACGCTCCCGATGCCGACTTGACCGAACTCGCCGACAAGTGGCGGGACGTCGCGGACGGGGATGAGCGCATTCTGGAGCTGGCAGACGCCTTGGAGCAGGACGACAACGTCGAGGAGATATGCGGTGATCTGGCCGATCACGCACGGCGGTTCTACGGGCTCGCAGACAAGGCGCTCCGTACACCACGCGCGGTCGTCAAGGGGCTGGGCGTCGACTGGCGGGAACGGCAGTCCGAGGTGGTCTCGTGGACGCCCAGCGACGCCGAGTCCGAGATCACACAACACCTCGCCGAGATGCCCGACCCCGATCCTCGCTGGCCCGGACAGATCGCAATGGCCTGTCTGTACCGGCGCGTCGCAGCGCAGACTCCGGGTGTTCTGGAGGAGCTGGTCAAACGTCGTGCCAGGCATCTCGGAGAGGACCCTCCACCGGGCGGCCTCGGCGAGAACCTGGTCGAGAGGTTTTTGGCGGATCCGGGCCCGAACGATGAGCAGACCTTCTGGCGGGCGACGGCCGGCGCGGCCCCGCCGATGGGCGAAGAGGGCGAGGAGAAAAGCTGGGTGGCGACCCTCCTGCGTCTGGCGCAGGAGTGGGGCGACGAGGTCGGACAGCAGCCGGGCCGATTCGAGGCCGCTGCAGAGTGGATCGAATCGTACCTGGAGGACCACGCCCCGGACGAGGAGATCGTCGAAGACAGGGAGGAGCCGCAGTTGACCGGCCCCGTCCCGAAGATCGTGGTCTTCAGCGACTCCGACGATGTCGTCGAGCGGTTTACCGGGTATCTTCACACTCGGCTCGGGGAAGAGGTGCCGGAGATGTATCACGGGGGACTCCCCGAGCAGATGTTGGATGACGCCGTCGAGCGGTTTCGTGACGACGATGACTGTCAGGTCCTGGTCTGTGGGGCCCATGGTGCCGAGGGCCACGACATCAGCCGGGCAGACGCGGTCGTGCACCTGGATCAACCGTGGTTGCCGGCCCGGTTGGAGCGGCGGCTCGACCAGGTCGACCGTCCCGTCGAGGCCGACGATCAGGAGGAGACCGCTTCGATTACCTCGGTGATTCTCGACGGGCCGACCGTCTGGGAAAACCAGTTTCGCAGGCTCTACACCGAGGTCCTGGGCATGCATGAATCCGCCTCGGACCGGTCCTCGAGGACGCCTCCAGGACTCGACCGGCGTCTCTTCAGCGCGTGGGCGGAGGGAGCCGACGAGCTCGAGGCGACCATCGACGCGACCGACGAGGAGGTCGGGGGGCCCCGCACACCGGCCGAGAGTGCCTTCCGCGCGGCCCTGGAGCCGGACCGACCCAGGCTTCAAGAGGAGGCGGAGTTCACCGAGTTGCTCGATTTCGTCGACGGAATCGACGATGCTCTCCCTGTGCGCCACTGGGCCCGAATGATCGGGATCGACGACCACCGGGTGCGTGCCGGTGTCTACGATTTCAAGTGGCACTGGTCGAGCGTGCGGCGCGAGCTGGAGGGCTTCTCGATGCCCGAGGGAGACGACCCGGAAGAGTGGGCGGATGCGGAAACCGTGCGCTACCTATCCGGGACCTTCGGCCGCCGTCAGGCCCTCCACAACGAAGACCTCGATTTCTTTGCGCCGGGCCATCTGCTGGTCGACGCCCTGGTGCAGGATGCCCTCGCTCCGACCGACGGGCGAACGACGGTCTTTGCCCGTCGACTGGGCGGCGACCATCGCGGCGAGCTGTTTGCCGTGGTCGTCGCGCGGGCTGCTTTGAACGACGAGATCCTCGAGGAACTCGATGTCCCCAAAGGACTGGTTCGACGGACCCACCGTTGTTTCTGGCCCGAGACGGTCTCGGCGAAGGTCAAGATCGAGCTGCAGCGTGACGAACCCGCTCGGGTTGTCGACGATGCCGATCTGGCCAGGCGCCTGGAGGAGAGCTACGAGGGACCGGATGCCGACCAGAAGATCGAATACGAGCGGCTCGTTCGAGCGATCGGCAATGTTCAGCACTTTAAATCGAAACTCGATGAGGCCGTATCCGTCGGCCTGGAGGGGCTTCGGGACCAGCGCGAGATGCTGGTCGACATCGGCCTCGGCGAGCTCGAAGAGGAGTTTGCCGACGAGCTTGCTTACTATCGGTCAAAGAAGGACGCGGTCGACGATGCGACCCGCCAGATCAGGCTGCGCGAAAAACTGATCGAGGCGGTCCGCGAGTATCAACTGGAGGTCGATTCGATGGCCTTGGTCGTCGGAGGAACGCCCGGCGACCTTCGCATCGGCGGCTGAAGCGATGAAACATGAGGGTGGAAGAGGGTAACCATGCATATTCTGGTGTTGAACTGCGGAAGTTCGAGTCTGCGCGCCGATATCATCGACGATGACGACGGCGGCGTGCTGGGATCGGTCAAGGTCTCCGGGTTGGCCGACGACGACGAGCGAGCGAGTCTGTCGGTCAGTCCACCGGACGAGGCCGGAGCTACGCACCAGGAGCGGCTCGATGTCGACGACCACCGAAACGCCATCGCCGCGGCCCTCGACAGGCTCTTGAACGACGAGATCGTCGACCGACTCGATGCAGTGGGTCATCGGGTGGTTCACGGGGGAGAGGCCTTCACACACCCCGTCGAGATCAACGCCGATGTCGAATCGACCATTGAGTCGCTCAGCGAACTCGCTCCGCTGCACAACCCCCACAATCTCACCGGGATCCGGACCGCCGGCGAACGGCTGCCCGGGCTGCCACAGTTCGCTGTCTTCGATACCGGGTTTCACGGCACACTCCCGAGCCGTGCCCGCAACTACGCCATCCCCTCCGAGGTCTCCGAGCGTCACGGGATTCGACGATTCGGGTTTCATGGCATCAGCCACGAGTTCGTGGCCAGTCGCGCGGCAGCCTACCTTGAGACCGATGTGCGAAACCTCCGGCTGATCTCGTGCCACCTGGGCAACGGCTGCAGCGTGAGTGCCGTCGAGTATGGGAGTTCCGTGGAAACGTCGATGGGAATGACTCCCATGGAGGGCCTGGTGATGGGGACGCGTTCCGGAGATATCGATCCCGGCGCTATCCTACATCTGTTGCGCCAGGACGGCTGGGACGTCGAACGCGTGGATCGGTTGCTCAACGAGGAATCGGGGCTGGCGGGAGTCTCCGGGGTGTCCAACGATCTCCGAGACATTCAACGTCTGGCCGCCGACGGCGACGAAGATGCGCGGATGGCCATTCAGGTATTCAGCCACCGGGTTCGCAAATACATCGGAGCCTACGCGGCCGTGATGGGTGGGGCCGATGCCATCGTGTTGACGGGTGGAATCGGGGAGAACAGTGCTCTGATGCGCCATCGGGTCGGCCAGCGGCTCGAGTTTTTGGGGGCCCAACTGGACGAAGACCTAAACCGTGACGCTATCGTCGATGACGACACACCGGTGTGCGACGTCTCGAGCCCGACGAGCCGCTGCAAATTACTGGTCGTACAGACCGATGAGCAGAGGGCGATCGCCCAGAAGGTGGCGCACCTGCTGCGCGAACATCATCGTCCCGCCGCTCAAGAGGCGACGATCCCGATTGCGGTGTCGGCCCGACACTGTCATCTGACTCAGGAGACCGTCGAAGAACTCTTCGGGGAAGGGTACGAGTTGACTCCCCGAAATCCCCTCAGCCAGCCCGAACAGTTCGCCGCCGAAGAGACGGTCCGGGTCGTGGGTCCGGGTGGCGTGCTGGAGAAGGTGCGGATCCTGGGGCCGACGCGGGACTACAATCAGGTCGAGGTCGCCCGTACCGACGAATTCAAATTGGGGATCGATGCGCCGGTCCGGATGTCGGGAGATATCGACCAGTCGGCCGGGGTCACCCTGGAGGGCGACGCCGGCCAAGTGACCCTCAGCGAGGGGCTGATCTGTGCGTGGCGACACATCCACATGACCCCGGCCGACGCCGAACGGTTCGGCGTCGAACATCGGGATGTCGTGGAGGTGGCGGTCAATACCGACGAACGGGACCTCATCTTCGGCGACGTCATCATTCGGGTCAGCGAAGATTATCGGCTCGAGATGCACATCGATACCGACGAGGCCAATGCCGCCAATCTCGCCAGACGTTCCGAAGGGATGCTGGTCGACTCCGGCTCGCTCGGACGCCTGAACCGCCGAAAGACGAACTTTTCCTGATAGCGGTTACTGTCGAGACACGAAGTAGAAGCGACCGTCCGGGTCGGGTCCCTGATTGTTGCGCCAGATCATTTCGTCTTCGGAATACTCGACGACGGTGTACTGGTTCGTGTTGCCGAACATGATGTTTTGATCATCGAGAGACCAGGTGAAGTCATTGCTGCTTTGCCCCTGGTTGTAGGTCGCATTCCCGTTCTTTCGGAACGTCCAGGAGATCTCTCTCGAGAGTTCGGTCCGGTTGCCGTCGGTGGTGGCGGCGTACGAGTCGTGTTTCCACGTACCCACCAGCGAGGCTTCCGACAGCGTCGAGTAGTCGACGTTTTCATTTTCATTGGGACCGTCGCTGGAACCGCAGTTCCAGGTCCCGAATGCCGCAAGCACGAAGACGACAACGAGCGACGGGCGTGAGATAAAGGTGAGGCGGGAGACATCCATGACAGGTTTCCTCGGTCGAGATTGTTAAAAGTAAGCTACATCTCGACTATACGCCGTGCATGGACGAAACGCAATTTGAAGTTTGGAGGGGGATGTGCCGCGATTGGCCACTCAGGAGGCGTCGGTTTTCCAGTCTCGTTCGTATGCCTGCAGCTCGACCCGGTTGCGGTGATGGGCTCGTACATTGCTGGTCCGTTTGAGAACGGCGGTTGCAGCGACGACCCAGACGAGGGCGGCGACGGCGTAGAGTGTGGGCCCCTGGGTTGTCCCAGCCGTGAGACCGGTGGTCACGAGTCCGGCGGGAACAAACAGGGCGAGGAGGGCGCCGACTCGAAATCCCTCCGGCCAGAGTCCCACCGGGGGGATAAGTGCGCCCAGCACGGCACGGGACGTTCGACGAAGCGGCGAGCCGGAGAGGGCGCTGTGTTCGGAGATATCTCGGTAGCAGTCGGCACAGAGGACACGTGCCGACCCGAAGACCGCGGGTGGATGGTCCCAGTGGTGCGCCTGACAGAGGGTCCGTCGGCACTCCTCACAGGGACGCGGGGCGGTCGCTTCTCGCTGCAGGGTCGCGCAGTCATTGCACAGGACCGCAGGCTCGCCGTCGCCGATATCGCGCAGCAGGTCGGCGTCGAATTCGTCCGATTCGACGACCCGCGGGGTTCGGCCGCGTTCCTGAGCGATCCACACCCTGCCCGACGTCGGGCCGATCCGCAGGTCGAGAGTCTGGCGAGGGACGAACACCTGTAGAACATCGGTCTCGACATCCTCGGGTTCGACGATACACGACTTGGTATAGGTCTGATTGTTGCGGCCCGTATAGCGGACCGATGTGCTGTTCGAGCGAGCGACCTTCCGCTTTACCGACTCGGCCCGGGAGTCGAGGTCGATTCCGAAGAGTGCCGACGGAGGGTTCCCGTCGACGGGATCGGTGCGCCGTACGTCGAATGAGGCCTTGGACCAGTAGTCCGATTCGACAGGGGTCACATCCGTGTCGACCCCCACAATGAGTGTGCCACGGTCGCGAACGCGGTGCAGATTGGGGTACGTCGAGGTGCCGAATTGTTCGTCGAGTCGATAACGAATTCGAAGGGCCGGCAGACGCCGACTCCGGGTGACCGTGGGCATCAACACCTCCCGGGGCGGCCGAGGATCACTGGCGATATGGTCGGCCCAGTGTTTACGGACCGTGACCTCCAGATCCCCGTCAGACCGAAGCGAGGGCTCGAAGACCAGGTCGGTCCCCTGGGCCTCGGACCTGAAATACACATCGACCTGCCGACCCCGGCGAACGAGCTGCTCGTAGCTCCAGAGCTTGAGTACGGAACCGAGTTCGGCGGCGTGATCTTTGGCGGGTTCGCTGAAGCCGCCGGTACATACGATGATTCCACGGGCCGAATCGTCGAAGCTGAGCGTGGCGCTGTGGAGCTTTTGGACGACGGGTCGGCCGACGCCGGACTGCGTGTGTTTGCACTCGATGATGATCGTCTCGTCGGATGACGTCGCGATCACATCGCGTCCAAAATCCGAGGTTCGACCCGGAATCTCGGTCGTGTAGCCGAGCCGCTCGAAGAGCGTAGCAATCGCCTTTTCGAAGGCGAATCCACTCATCTTCGACAGCCGATAGACGACCGGTTCGCGGGATGCGTTCGATCTGTGGCCGTCTGTCATCTCGCTTCTTCTGTCAGTTCCACGCGGTTTCGCCCCTGTTCCTTTGCGCGGTACAGCGCATCGTCGGCTCGCTCGAACAATGCTTCCAGAGAGTCCCCATTCCGACGGGACGTTACCCCGACGCTGGCAGTCACTTCGAGGTGGTAGTCACCGGTGAGAATCGGAAATTCCTGCAGTCCCTTGCGGACCCTCTCACCGACCTTCTCGGCCTGTTGCTCGGACGTGTCGGGCATGATGATGGCAAATTCCTCGCCACCCAGCCGTGCGACGAAATCCGTCGAACGGACCGCATCTTCGATCCGGTCCGCGACTCGGCGAAGGGCATCGTCCCCGACGAGGTGTCCGTACTCGTCGTTGATCCTCTTGAAATGATCGAGGTCGACGATCGCCATCGACAAGGAGGTCTCCGCCTCTGCGGCGTTTCGGAATTCCTCCGGGGCCCGACGGTCGAACGCACGTCGATTCGGAAGCTGGGTCAGCGGGTCGGTGTAAGCGGCGAGGGCCAGCTCCTTTCGAGCTTCTTCGGCACGGGCGAGTTCATCCAGGAGGGCCCCCCGATCGGAGTCGGACTCGTTCGTCTGGACGACTTTGTCGAGCGGGCGACGCAGTTGCGAGATCGATTCCTGGTGGTGGCGTTCCCGCCAGGTCTTGCTCTCGCGCATCGCCTCTAGCGCCTCCTCGAGCCGACCCAATGTTTCGAGTGCGTCGGCGCGAAGCTCGTGGAATTTGGCGTGCAGGTTGTGGAACGTCCGGTCCTCTACAATCTCGCGTACGGAGTCGAGCTCCCGCAGCCCGGCCTCGGCGGAGCCATGGTCGATCGCTCGCTCGACGAGATCGAGCATGTTGTGCAACAGGTCGAACCCGGTGTTTTCCTCGTCGAGTAAATGGCGAGCCTCTCTGGCGAGCTCGGTCCAGGTGTCGGCGTCTCCCCGGACCGCGTGCACTTCGGCCAGACCGATCAGGGCGAGGCCGCAGAGAAGTTGATTGTCCAGCGATGCCCCGATCTCGCGCGAGCGGACGAACGCCTCTTCGGCTTCGTCGAGTTGGCCGGTTTCGACGAGCCCGTTTCCGAGGTTTCCCAGAATAATCGCGAGCAGCTTCCGGTCTGGAGAGTCGAGTGCTCGGGTCGCCTCGAGCGCTTCGCGATTGCGTTGAACGTAGGTCTCGGGTTGTTCTTTGAGGTCGAAGGTTAGGGCCAGGCGGGCCAGCATGTAGGCGTGTTGGTCTTCGAGCTCCAGGTCGCGAGCGCGTTGTGCTCCGTACTCGATGACCTTTCGAGCCTCCGACATTTCGCCGAGCGTCCACAGAACTTCACCGATCAGATTGTGGGTGAGCATCTCCAGACGGGGCTCTCCGAGCGTCATCGTGCGGCGCCGCGCCTGCAGTGCCGCCTGAAGGGAAAGGTATGGGGACCCGTGGTCGCGCAGGTTCTTGGTGCGCAACAGGTGGCACTCCGCGGCCACTTTGACCGCGCCTTCAGCCTCGGCCTTGCGCTCTAGCTCCTGGACGGCTGCCTGGACCTCTTCACCGGAGCGATGAGCCTCCCGGATTCTCTCGAGCTGTTGCCCCAGCTCTTCGTTGTCGTTGCCACCTTCGGCTGTCATCGGATTACGGCCTCGTCAGGAGTCTCCACCACCATGTGAGAATATAGTCGATGCTGGCAACCCTCGTCGGCTCAGAGACCGGATCCAGTCATCGAAATAGACTGATTAAGTCGCCAACAGTACTATTTATCCAGAAGCCGTCGGATCAGTTGGGCCAGCACACGAGGGAGGATGGCCGGCCGGTGGACAACTGCGTAGTCGGTCGGTCCGAAGATGCGGTCCATGTAGGACGGTGCCTTGCGGTCGATGGTCAAACAGAAGACATCGATGCCCGAGAGTCTGGCTTCATGAACGGACTGGCGAGTGTCTTCGATGCCGTAGCGTCCCTCGTAGCGGTCCACGTCATTGGGCTTGCCGTCGGTCAGACACAGTAGCAGCGGATGGTGAGCGGACTGCTGCTCGAGGTGCGCGGTCGCGTGACGGATCGCAGCGCCGGCGCGGGTGTAACTCTGGGGCTCGAGCCCCGCGATCCGACGGCGGACCTGGCTTCGATCGCGGTCCGGAAAGTCTTTGACCAGCCAGTTCGACACCGCTTCGGGTCCGCGACCCGAGAAGGCCGAGATGGCGTAGGGATCTCCGAGGGCTTCGAGAGCTTCACAGACGACCAGCAGCGCGGCCTTCTCGACGTCGATGACGCGGTTTTCGTTTCGGATCCAACTGTCGGTCGACGCGCTGACGTCGACCAGGAGGTGGATCGCCACGTCACGTCGGCCGGGCCGCACGCACCGATAGAGTCGATCATCGGGAGGCTGGCCGGCCTGTCGGTCGGCGTAGGCCTCCACCCACGCTCCCAGATCGATGTCCGGCCCGTCGGGCTGGCGGCGGAGGCGTTCGCGCTCAGGCTGCAGTTGCTCGAAACTGCGCCGAACCTCCTGGATGAGTCCGGCATGGGACCGCAGCGTCTCCTGGACCCACGCTTCGGAACCCTCGGCTGTCTCCCGGGGGCGAACGGTGACGGCACGATCCCTGTATCCGGACTGTCGATAGTCCCACTCGGGATACCGAATGCCGTCGAAATCGGCGGTCTCCGGCGCCGAAATACCCCGTGGCGGCGGATCGTCCGAGACTAGGTGCTCCCTGGCCGGATCCGAGGTTCGGACCAGGCGCCCCTCCTCCATTTCGGCCAGCGATTCGGCGAGTTCGTCGGGGTCGACATCCTCTTCTCGGTCGACGGGGCGCTGGAGGCCCATCGGATCCTGTGCCGTTTCATGGAGATCGTCGAGGGGCACCATAAAGGAGCCCTCCTTGTCGTCGTCCTCGTCGGGGTCCGGGTCTCGGGCGCTGGGCCGACGGTCGAGGTCGCTTGAGCGCCCCTCACCCCCGTCGGTTTCTCCCTCGGCACCCGAGGCGACGTCGGTGGGCCCGGCTGCTTCGATGTCGACCGACCCCCAGAGCCGCGGGAAGAGGATGCCTCGGAAGGGGGCGTCCGATCCGGAGGATTCGACAAAGCGACCCGCCCATGTGTGGGCGTCGGCCGGGTCGTCGGTCCGGGGCAGGGCGTCGGGCAGCGAGCCGGGGGGCGCCTCCAGAAGCTGTCGGAGCATCCCCTCGAGGCGTTGCTCGAATCCGTTCAGATCATCGAGGTCAGGCCGGCGTTTTAACGAGGTGCGTCGAGCCCGAACCAGGGCGTCGACAAGCCCCGGGAACGAATCGGTGAGCCGCCGGTCGACATTCCCCGCTTCGGCCAGCAGATAGAGCCATCGGTGAGCCGAGGCCTCGTCGTCCGGAAGGTGGTCGACCGTCCCCCGTTCGACTCGGAGCATCTGTTCGACTGCCCAGAGCCGATAGGTGATCAGTCCCCCTGCTTGCTCGGATTCGACGGTGATCTCGCGGGGCAGGCGAATCCTACGTCCGTCGGTCGACGGAAAGGGTCGACGGCGGACGGCAAAGGAGGGGGTGCCACGGATCCATCGAACGACGAAGCTCGGCACCCGGGGCGGCTGGGCCGCGACCAGACGTGGGGACCAGCCGAAAGAGGCGTTCAAAAACAGCGAGAGCCGCTGTTTGATCTCCGACAGCGTCACGGTGTCGGGCTCTCGGTCGACGGCGTGGCGATTCCAGAGGGAAATGGTGTGTTCGGCTGCCACGTGTGCGGCATCGATCACGACGTCTTCGGGTTCGGACATAGGCCGGGCCTCAGGAGAGGGATGCGTCGACCACGTCGGTGATCGCCGCCTGCAGGTCGGGGTCGTCGGTCAGGGGACCGACGAGTCCGCTCCGGCAGGCGAGACGGCGGTCGATGCCGCCGCTGATCAAATGCGCCGTCGAGATCAACAACCGGGTACTCGGAACCTCCACGAGTCCCTGATCCTTCAGGTTTCGGATCCGGTTGGCGAGCTTGACGAGTTCGCGCGCTGTCGCACGGTCCACATCGGCCTCGTGTGCGACGATCTGCGTCTCGATCTGTTCGTCGGGAAAATCGAATTCCAGCGTGACAAATCGCTGCCGGGTGCTCGGCTTCATCTCCTTGAGCATATTCTGGTAGCCCGGATTGTAGGAGACGACGAGCTGGAATTCGGGGGCAGCCTGCAGAAGCTCACCCGTCTTTTCGACGGGGAGCAGACGTCGATCGTCGGTCAGCGGGTGAATCAGGACCACCGTATCCTGCCGGGCCTCGACGATTTCGTCCAGATAGCAGATGGCGCCCTCGCGGACGGCCCTCGTCAGGGGGCCATCGCGCCAGACGGTATCGCCGCCCTGCACCAGGTAGCGGCCCGTAAGATCCGTCGCCGATAGATCATCGTGACAGGCGACGGTGATGAGCGGGCGGTTCAGTTGCCAGGCCATGTGTTCGACGAACCGGGTCTTTCCACAGCCGGTCGGTCCCTTGAGCATCACCCCCATCTGGCGGTCGTGACATTGTTCGAAGACCGTGCGTTCCGATCCGGTCTCTACGTAGAAGGGCTCCTCATCGAGGGTTCGGAGCCCGTCGCGGTCGGCGTCAACTCGGTTCGTCGCCATCCGTGATCCAGGTGTGTCGGAAGAAGAAGTCGTAGATGGTGCACCCTACCCCGATGACGAAGAGGCCACCGGTGGCTGAGAGCATCTGAAAGTGAACCTGGATCTTCAATTGCGTCTCCAGGTATCCCACGCCCATGATGCGCTCCAGGTAGGTCTGTGCAATGCCGGCGGCACCAAATGCCATGGTCATCCCGAACATCCCGGCGACCTGCAGCCAGAAGCCCCACATGCCGACGGTGTCATTCTCGCCCGGGTCCCAGCCGCGAAAGTGAGGGAGCGCATAGTACATCATCGCCATGACGATCATCACATATGCCCCGAAGAAGGCCATGTGACCGTGCATCGAAGTCACGTGGGTCCCGTGGGTCCACTGGTTGACCGACGGCCAGGTGTGGGCGAGTCCCAGGACGCCGGCCCCGATCGCCGAGAAGATGGCGCTGCCGATGGTCCAGTGCATCGCCAATCGGTTCGGGTGGGCGTAGCCCGATCGACGCGTCGCGTAGTAGGCGTAGGCCGCCATCGCCAGGAAGGCGAACGGCTCGAGGGCGCTGAAGATGCCGCCGATCGGAAGCCAGTACTGCGGGGTCCCGACCCAGTAGTAGTGGTGCGCCGTGCCGAGGATGCCGGCCAGAAACGTCAGCCCGACGATGACGTAGAGCCATTTTTCCATGACCTCGCGGTCGGCCCCCGACAGTCGGATCAACAGAAAGGCCAGCAGTGAGGCCTGAATCATCTCCCAGACGCCCTCGACCCAGAGGTGGACCGTCCACCAGCGATAGAAGATCTCGACGGTGTAGTTTTCGTACGGCCAAAGCGCGGGCAGATAGAGCAGGGCCGCCAGGGCGAGGCCCATGACCAGGACAATCTCGGTGGTGGTCCAGCGGTCCGACTCGTAGATCGTCATGCCGATGTTGTAGAGGAACATCAGCATGACGACGACGATCGAGCATTTGATGATGAAGGGCTGCTCGAGCAGCTTGTTGCCGGCGGTCCAGCCGAAGGCGTACCCGACGATGGCGGTGGTGCCGGCGAGTGCCCAGAGCCCAAGCTGCCAGTAGGCGAGTTTCGGACTGTAGATCTCGCGCCGAGATTCTTCAGGCACCAGGTAATAAGCGGCACCCATAAACCCTGTCAGCACCCAGACGATGAGCAGGTTTGTGTGCATCGCCTTGGTCCGATCGAAGGCCAGGATCTCCCGCAGAGGGTCGGGCCCCAGGTATTTGGCGGCCGACATCACGCCGAAGACCATCTGGAGGCCATACAGCAGCAGGGCGACGACGAAGTACCAGTACGCGATTTTCTGTGATCGGTAGGTCACGGTCCGTGCCTCTCAGTTCTGGAACGGAAGTCTTATTCGAGCGTCATCAGGTATGCGACCAGATTGTCGAGCTGGGTCTCCGACATGCGTTCGGCGTAATCGCCGGGCATCAGGGAGGTCCCGTTTGTCGAGAAGTTCTGCCCCTCGAGGATGTGGGCGTCGGGTTCGACGATCGACTCGCGGATGTAGGCTTTGGCCGTTTCGGCATCCCCGGTGTAGTCGCCGCTGGCGAGGAGCTGGCTGGCCCGGCTCTGGAGCCCCGCCATCGAGGGGCCGACGATCGTCACGCCTTGAGATGTCGAGTGGCAGGCGTTGCATCCGATCTGGGAGTCGTTGAAGACACGGCGACCCTTGGCGACGGGATCGGCGTCTTGGTCGTCGGCCTCTTGTGGACGCTCCTGACCGGCACTGGCGATGGCCTCGCCGGTGACCCGAATCGGCCGTGGCGGCCACCCGTTTGTTTTGACTTCACTGATCCAGTCCAGGAAGGCGATGACCTTGTCGATCTCCTGGTCGGTCATATCCAGATTGGGCATCACGCGACCGTACTCCTCCTCGGAGTAAAACCGGCTCGGCTTCTTGAGAAACGCCTTCAGGTAGGCCTTCCCGCGCTGGTCCGTGATGTTGGTCAGGTCGGGCGCGTAGTACGCGCCCTCGCCGAAGATGGTGTGGCAGTTCACGCAGTTGTAGGAGTGCCACACCTTCATGCCCGCCTTGACTTTGGGCGTCAGGTTCTCCGTGTTCGTGATATCGTCGAACCGGGTGTGACTGTGGATCGTCAGGGCGATGAAGGTGCCGCCGGCCAACAGGGTGCAGACGACGGCAAAAAGCCAGGTCTCTCGCTTGGTCATCGGAACAGAGGGGGCTGCAGAATCCGAAGTATTGAGCGACAGCTCCTCGGCGTGGCGGGGTCAGACCCCGACTTCATTCCAGAAGCGGACGACCGTCCAGAGGATGTAGCCCAGTGCCGAGACCATCATGGCCAAGACCGCGATGGCCGCGATTTGCTCTCCGATGGACGGTAGAATTGGCCCGTCCGCCGGTTCGCCGGGATCACCGTGTGTCGAAACGTCGTCTGCAGTCTCCGTCGACTCGCCCATGGAGAACTCCTCAGTTGGAATGATTCCATCCAGCATCTCTTAGAATTGAGTATTGACGATTCAAAACAGTGGGTCAAGAGGTCGAACTACACACCTTTTCTTCGGCCGCACAATTTCTTAACGTAAAGGTGTCGTATACAGCGGTTCGGGGTTGTCATTCGATCTGCGGAGGTGTTCCGTGCAAAAGACCCTTCGAATACCGAACGTGTTCCCACGTACGTCTCTATGCATCGTCGTTGCAGCCGGGGTGCTGATCTGTGGCGCCTGCGAAGAATCGGTGCCCGGTGGGCCGAGCGATGCGGGCATAGATACGCAAGATATGACGACAAATACGGCGCCGACGGCCCGGCCCGGTTCCGACCAGGTCGTCGCCGTCGGTGATACCGTCGTCCTCGATGCATCTGCGTCGTCCGATCCCGAGGGTGACAGCCTCTCGTACGTCTGGTCGTTCGTCTCGAAGCCATCGAACTCGAGCGCCACGCTCAGCTCGCCGCAAAATGTCTCCAGTGAATTCAACGCCGACGTGGCCGGCGAGTTCATCTTGGAAGTCGAAGTATCCGACGGAACTGACGTCGCGACGGCGGAGGTGACCGTGGAGGCTCGCCAGGCGCCGATGGCTGAAGCCGGACCCGACAAGATGGGAGAGGTCGGCACGACGGTGATGCTCGACGGGAGCGCATCGAGCGCACCCGGTGGAAGTTCATTGACCTACGGGTGGGGTTTCGTCAGCAAGCCGTCGAGCAGTTCCGTGAGTCTGGGAGACGCGACAGGCGCGATGGTCTCGTTTACGCCGGATGTAGACGGGACGTATCTTGTCGAGTTGACGGTCGACAACCAGGCGGCAGAAGCGACCGATCGGCTCACCGTGTCGGTTCGGCCAGAAGGGGGGCGTCTGACCTCGACGGTATACGTCGACCCGAGCGGTGACGATGCCAACCGTGGAACCGAGTCGATGCCAGTCGAGACGGTTGGACAGGCCCTGCAGATCGTCGATGAGGAGTCGATGGTCAATGCCATTCAACTCGCCGCCGGGACCTACGACCTGGGTGGGTCGACTACGACCATCTTCGAAGAACTCGACATCGCCGGACCGGAGGCCGACTCCGAGACGGCCGTCCTCACCGGCCCCAATGAGATGTTCGATATCGACGGGAGCGGATATGTCACGTTTCTGGACGTGACGATCGAGAGCGACGGCGAAGCGGTGTACGTAGGGGATGATGCCGGTGTGAGCTTCGTCAACGTCACCTGTGAGGCCGAACAGTGCATCTCATCGGGCGGTCTCTTTACCGAAAGCGGAGGTCGCATCGAGGTTCGGCGTTCCACCCTGGCCGGCAGCGGGGAGAGTCCGACGACGGGGATCAATATGGCCGCTCCCGATGAATTGCTGGTCGTCGATTCGATGATCCGCGACTTCGACAGCCAGGGAATCAACATGTTGAACGGACCACTCACGGTGCGCAGGAGCACACTGCGCGAGAACGGGCAGGGTATCCAGCTCATCGTCAACACGTCGACGAACGCGACGCTCATCGAGTCGACGGATTTTCGTGAGAATCAAACAGCCATCAGGAGCCGGGGCGCCAAGAATGTGACGCTCAAGGATTCCACGGTCGAGCATACCAAGTCAGACGCACTGCTGATCGAAGAGGGAGCCTTCCAGATAAGAAAGACGCGCATCGAATCGGTGCTCGGAAACGGCGTGCTCGTCAATGGCGACGCGGTGGTGACCGCCCGAGGTTCGGAATTTCTAGGCAATTTGGTGGCGGGCATCCGTGTCAACGGATCCGGGGCGCGGGTCAATCTCGGGACCGCCTCCAGCGACGGGGGGAATCGGCTCGAGAACAACGTTCAAGTGCAATTTCACGACAATCGACCCGATGGGGCGCCCGCCAGCATCACCTTCAGTGACACGAACCTCGCCGGGAGTCAGCCCCCAGCGGGCACCTACTCCGGGCCGAATTTTAATCAGTATGGAATCGAGATCAGCGGAGACAATGACGTGACGGTCTACTGACTTCAGTCCATCCCTCGGGGATGTGGGAGATAGCGATGCAGCTACGAACCAAGGTGTTGGCGGCGACGATCGCCCTGTTTGTACTCTCGGCCTGCGGCGGCGACGACCCCGCGCCCGGCGATACGCGCGGGGTCCCAAGCGAAGAGGTGCGCGTGATGGGGGAGTCTGCGCGGGCGAGTCTGGCGTCGTTTGATTTCGACCTCGACAACAATTCAGGGAAACTCCGCTTCGATGCCTCCAGTGCGTTCGCACAGAAGTTGCGTGAGGGACGGATCGTTGCGAGCCGGCCAATCGATGGTGTGGCCGACGCTGGCCTGCTCCAGAAAGTAACCTCGATTAACGAGCAGGGCGGCGAAATTGTGGTCACCACGCGGCAGGCCACTCTCGCCGAGGCATTCAAACGCGCGGATATCGACCTGCAGCGAGAACTCAACGGCGATGACGTCGAAGAGACGCAGACACTCAAGCAGGGTGTGACCTTTCAGAAGAGGGCACCCGAGCCGAGGACTCGGCGCCAGGAGGCCGGCCCACCCTTCCAGTTGAACTTTGACCGGGTCATTATCGACGGCGACGGCGACAAAGATACCAAAGACGACCAGCTCAAACTGAACGGAGACGTCCAGTTCGGCGCCTCGTTCGACACCAAAATCAAAATCGGCGCGTTCAAGCTCAAACGATTCCTCTTTGCGGTGAATATCGAGGAATCCGTCAATCTCGAGGTCACCGGGGACTTCGACGGGGCCGACTTCAGCAAGACCGAGAAGATCTCCGAGCACAATCTCAAGACGATCGTCTTCAATGTGGCGGGCGTTCCCGTCGTCATCAAAATCGATTTGATTATCAAGATCGGAGTCGACGGGACCATCGAAGCCGAGCTTCGAGCCAGCGCCGAACAATCAGCGAGCGTCCGGCTCGGGGCGGACTATCGTCAAGACAGTGGGTGGCAGGGAATCAACGAGACCGACAGCCAATTCAACGTCCCTCCGCCCGAATTCAATCTCAGTTCGGTCAACGCCCGGGGGTTCGCCCGACCTCAGGTCGAGATCACCCTCTATGGGCTCGCAGGACCTTATCTGTTCACCGAACCCTTTGTTCGGTTCGATGCCGAATTGTATCGCTCGCCATACTGGAAACTCTCGGGCGGGCTCGATTTCGGTGTGGGGTTCGTGGTGAAGGTCCCGGTGCTCGGCGAAGTTGCAAACTGGGAGAAGAGTTTTCCGGTATTCGAGGAGCCGATCACCGAGTCGTCGAACAAGTCTCCGACACTGGAAGTGAAGAGCCCGGCGGATGGGGCCACCCGAACTGCAGGGGGTGAGGTCGCCTTTAAGGTGTCAGCTCAGGATCGCGAGGCCCGGGATGTGGATATTCAGGTTCGGCGCAGCGATGGGACCGAGGTTGGAAGCCGTCTGTCCACCAAGGGAGAGACCGAGACGATCAAGGCCGATGATCTGTGTCAGGGGACGGTCACTTTCACCATCGAGGCGACCGACGACGAGGGAAACACGGAAACGGCGACGCGCAGCATCGTGGTCGAGAACGCCACGCCCACGGTGACCTGGGGCGACTCCGGAAAGCCGATGCGCATGGATCCCCTGGTGTTTCCGGGCGGCTACCTGGCGGCCTCCGTCGATGTCACGGATCCGCGGTGCTCGAGCGCCGATCCCGTCGACCTCGACAGGGTCGCGTGGTTTTTGGATGACCAGCGCATCGCGCGTACCGCGGACTTTTTGACTCGATTGTCGCCTCAGACGTACGAGGTCGGCGACATCGTCACCGTCCAGGCCAGGTTTGACGATGGTCAGGCCGAAGGCCGCTCTCCGATGGCTCCGGTCGAACTTCAACCCGTTCCTCCGGGAGATTTGGAGCCCGAGGTCAGCATCACACAGTGCAATGTGTGCGATGGAGCCGTGCTGATCGCTGTCGGGAGCCAGCTCTACAATCCGAATGAGATCTCCCTGAAGGGCCAGGGATTCGACCCGAAAGAAGGCCAACTGACGGGCGACTCGATGGTGTGGGAGATTCAGAAAGATGGACATACGACCCGTCAGGAGATCGGCCGCGGGACCTCGATTACCTTCGAGATGGACCAGGTATTTACGGGGCCGAACGACGCCGAGGGGACCCACACGATCTATCTGACCGCCAGCGATTCCAACGGCAACGAAGTGACGGCATCGACCACAATATTCGGATCTCTGGGTGGGTGAGCCGAGCAGGCCCTCCCATCGACATCGATGGGCCGAGCCTATGGATTTGACTCGTCTTCGTGGGAGATTTGTCCGGATTCGATTCGAATCGTACGACCGTCGGCTAAACGGAGTTCGACGGGCCCGCGGTGGTCCCGGTTCAACCGTTTGGCCCATCCGATGACGTCTTCTTCGGTCTCGAGATGATCCGGGGGGGCGTGTCGAGCCCGTCGTCCATGTCCCAGTTCGATGGTGGCCATGGCTCGAAACTGGTTGCGCTCAGACTCTTGGAGAGACGCTTCGATCGCGTCCTCGATGTCCGAGACGTCCAGCTCCAGGCCCGTGGCCAGGGCTTCGACCTGCGAGGTGCTCGGAAACCTGAGTTCTCCGGTCTCCAGGCTACGAACGTCGCTCGGGCCGAATTCATTGTCCCATCCGCAGCGCTCAGCCAATTCACGCTCGGTCAATTCGAGTTCTTTTCGCCGCGAACGAATCAGCCGCGAAAGTGACCAGTCTTGATCGTCGCTTCGGTTCGTCATGGCTGTCAGGTTCGGTGCCGACGAGAGGTGCGTCAAATGGCACTTATCAGGGAGACTGTGTGTCTACGACTGGACAACTTTGGTTTGTCATGTCGCGATGGAGGAGGCGGATCATTTGAGAGCGAAACCGGTTTACGTCGACACGCCAGCGCAATAGACTCTCTCGGTCGATGGTAACCACCGACCGAGAGAGACCGCTATTGGCAGAATCGATGGGCGAATTGGAGAGTCTGGAAGATTACAAGGCGTCGTGCAGCCGCTGCGATCGCAAACGCTATATTATCGAACGCGATGGCGAAGTCGCGCGGGCGAAACCCTGTGAAGCGTGTTTCGAAACCTGCCCCGCGTGTGGAGGGGAAGAGTACACCTTCGAGCTGGACGACCAGGGATACCGTTATGCGGTCAAATGCCAGGTCTGCGCCGCCCTCAACGAGCGCATCGAGGCCTTCAACCGGGCGAAGATCCCCGCAAAGTATCACACCCGCGATTCGACCATCGAGATGTTCCAGACCACCGATGAACGCGGCAATCAGGTTGGCAACCTGAAGATGGTCAAAATGACACTGTTCAGGTGGGTGCGGGGGTTCACCCCCGGCGACGACGGGTTTTTGCTTCACGGGAAGGTCGGAACGGGCAAGACCCATCTGCTGGCGGCCATCATCCGGCATCTCACCTTGGAAAAGGGGATACGGTGTCGGTTTATCGAATTCACGCACCTGCTCAGTGAGATCAAGCAGGGCTACGACGAGGGCCGCGGTGAAACTCAGGTATTGAATCCGCTGTCGAACGTACCGGTGCTGGCGATCGACGAGCTGGGAAAGGGGCGGAACAACGATTGGCAGCTCTCGGTGATCGACGAGATCATTTCCAAGCGCTACAACCGCGGGCTGACGACGTTGTTTACGACGAACTATCCCCTGGACGTCTCGCCCGGCGAATCCGAGGATTTCGCGGCCTCGGCCACACAGGAGACCCTTCGAGAACGGATCGACGAGCGAATCTACTCGAGGCTCCACGAGATGGCGCGGTTTTTGGAGATCGATGCCCCCGACTTCCGAAAGCGTCAGTAATCCGTGTGTTGAAGTCCGGATCCACGAAAAAGGCCGCCTCCGAGGAGCTCGGAGACGGCCTTTTTTGATCTCTACGGACCCGTAAGGGCCCGTGCGAGTCAGTCGGTTCAGTTTATGGTGTTGGACAGGAGGTGGTTGTGGGCGCCATCCCGAAGTCGCTGAAATCATCCTGCCCGTGAGATGTGTAGTAATCTTCGACGACAAACGGAGACATCGCGGTGTAAGGCGTCTGGTTGCATCGTCGGTACGTCACGTTACTCCAAGGGGTTCCGCTTGGCTCGACCGTCGGTTGACCAAAGGCGTCGATGATCGGGTCGGTGCCATCGGTGTAGTCGTCATCTCCGTCCGTGTCCTCAAAGATGATGACCCTGTCATCACCATTGAAGCTTGTCGTCCCCGAGGTCTCATCGCAATTGTTCGTCAGGCTCATGTCGAGATTCCCGTTGCAGTACGTGTAGACCTGACCGGGCGCGAGATCGGGACTTCCCGAAGGTTCGAACATATCCGCGAAGCCGCACGTTGTGTTTTCGTTCGAAAACCGACAGACACCGTAGTCGGCCAACGCCAGAGTGGTTGTGCCGCAGTTGTAGAATTCGAGGGCTTTGTTGTTGCTGCTGCCCTCGATGTACTCGCTGATGATGAAGCAGTCGCCGGTGGGGCCGGCCTGGACGGTGAACATCAGGTCTGACGACGACCCGCCGATCGATGCGGTCAGCGTCTTCTGGCCGGTCATCGACCCGGAGTCGACCTGGAAAGTCGTCTCGAAGGTTCCGGCCGGTACGGTGACGGACGAGCCCGGCAGACCCAGGTCGGACCCGGAGCTGAGGTTCACCATCTGTCCACCGCTGGGTGCGGGTACGTTCAAGCGCAGCGTCACCGTGACCATTTGGTCGGGGGAGACGTTCGTCGAGGCGGCCGACAGATCGTCGACGCCGCGCGTCGTGCTGTCGTTGTAGACCAGCACATCCGCCGTCTGGACCGTGCCGCCGTCGATGCTCGCCTCGACGGTAGCGAAGTCGGTGGGGCCGCTGGCGGCCTGGTTGCCGTTCAGTGGGATCTGAAGCCTCTCCTGGCCGGCCGGGATGGTGACGTTGTCGGGGCCGTCGACAATTCCGGGGCTGGGGTACGTGAAGTCCACCGTGGCGTTCATCCCGGAGGGTCCATCGAGTACGACTTCGAAGTTCGGGAGCGGCACACCTGATGTGCCTTCCTCGAGGTAGACGGGCGACGGCTCGAGTGCTGCGAGCTCGGCTGGCCCGAAGACGATGTCGTCGGTATCTCTCGGCTGAATTTTCGTGTTGCTGAACGAATAGTCCAACGGTCCCTGGATGGCCGAGAATTCGTCGCCGACCTCGGGATCGGGCATGACGGCGAACATTTGGTCATCGACACGAAGGCCGGGGCCGCCGCAGTCGGCGACGGAGAACTCGCCGAAGTCGCTGCCTGGGCCGTCGGGATTGCCGTCGGTGACGGTTACGTCTTCGACGCGAACCAGAGCACCGACGTAGGATTGAGCATCGGCGCCGTCGGTCTGAATCTCGCACGGGTCATTGAAGACGACGGGATCCGGCAGCGGTCCGGTGCCGGTGACATCAACGGTGTGGACCGCGGAGAGTTGAATCTTGCCGAAGAAGTCGACGACGCGACCTTCTGCGTAGAGGTGGTCGCCGCGTTCGGGCTTCGGCCGGTCGCCCAGGTAGACGAAAATACCGGAGTTTTGGGCACCGTTCCATCGGTCGGACTCAGAGGGGACCTGGACGTACGCACCTTCTTCGGCAACACCGGTGACAACGACGTCCTGCAGCGTCGCTCGGTCGCCAGTTGCGACGGTGCCGTCTTTGATGGCGTAGATGGTCGTCGAGCTATCGCATGCGTCGCCGACGCCATCCTCATCATCGTCGGCCTGCCCCGAGTTGGGTGTCCACGGACAGTTGTCATCTGCGTTCGGCTCTCCGTCCTGGTCCCAGTCATCGGGGTTGCAGGAGTCATCGGCCGAGGTCGGACATGGGTCACAGGCGTCGCCGACGCCGTCGCCGTCACTGTCGGGTTGCACATCGCCGCCCAGGGGACGAGGCGGATTGAAGACGTTCGGGCAGATGTCACTGTCGTTTTCGATGCCGTCGCCATCCGGGTCGTCCATCGACGACATGCCCGTGTACTCCGAAGGGCGCGATGGCACACACGTCGGTTCATTGGCTGGAGGCCCGTCACAACTGAAAAGCGGGTAGGCGTTGCCGTCCGCGGCATCGCGTATCTGTTGCAACGTGATTGAGTTTCCCAGGTCGCGGGTCACGCAGACTTTTCGGGTCTGGCCGCAGACGTCCAGTGATGCGCACTCGTCGGTCTCTCCGGAGGGGACGAGCCCGTCGACGACCGAGGCGTCGCCCATCAGCGGCTGGCCGCCGCGCATGACCAGATGGACGTCGGATTCCTCGGCATCGATGACGGCTCGGTAGTCGGAGTTGTCGCGGCCGTCGAAGATCGCGATGTCGGCGACGTAACCAGATGTCAATGAGCCGAGGCGGTCTCCGACCCCCAGAGCGAGGGCGCCGTTGGAGGTGGCCATCTGCCACATTTCTTTGTCGGTAAGTACGCCGTTGTAGTGGTTGCTGTTGAGGGAATCGACACAGGCCAACTCTCGCAGCATGTTCGGCGAACCCGAGATCGGCCAATCGGTGCCCAGACTGATCGGTACGTCGAAGTGCCGATACGTCATAATGTCGGCGGTCTGCCCGTACAGCGAGATGTTCGTCCGGGGCGACCAGACCAGGTGTCCTCCGTTGGCGGCCAGCTCGCGGATGTCGGAAGCCGTCATGCCGATGCCGTGGATGATCGACGTATTTGTTTCGGTCAAATCGCGGGCATCGGCGCCGGTGGTCGACAGACAGGAGAATTCGTTGGCCGCTTCCGGGTCGATACCTTCGGCGATGTGGGGCAGGTAGATGTCATTGCTGACGGTGCCGTACCCGTCAATGCGGGGATAATTGCATGAGTCTGACAGCAGTTGGCCGCCGGTGTCGCCGAGCGGGAAGGTCGAGTAGTCGACCCCGACCTCGATGCCACTCGTGGAGCTCGGGTTGTCGAGGTTGCGCAGAAAGCCCTGGTCGGCGTCCCCGCGGCTCGAGCCCGCGATCGATGTGGCGCCGCCGAAGACGTGGCGGAGTTCACCGTACAACAGAGCGGGGCGACTGTAGTCGCTCGAGGGGGTGTTGATTTCGTCGGCCCCGCGAGCCCCGGTCCTCCATTCGTGACGGTGATTGTACCGGGTCTCACCGGTGCTGATGGGGCCGTATTTGGCCCATCCAAGGTGATCGTGAGGGTTGATGAGACTCGGAGAGATGACGCCTTCGGGACAACTGATGACCGTGGGGTTGGTCGCCTGGTCGGCGCAATTGCAGCCCGTGCAGCTGATGGTCCCCGGCTCGGAGGTGCGGTCGATGAGAACACCACCGTTTTCGTACCGTTTATCGGGACCCAGAATATCTCCGATCAGCAGGAGCTCGCCGGAGCTTCCCATCTGAACAGTACACAATTGGTCGCCGGAGGGCGGGTCGAGTTGCTGACAGACCTCTTCGTTCGGATCGCCGCCGTCGCCGCCATCCATGGTATCACCGGCGTCCATCGTGTCGCCGCCATCCATGGTATCACCGGCGTCCATCATGCCCGTGTCCGGGTTCGAGGGGCCGTCGTCGCCCCCACAACCCGCAAAGATCAATAAAGCACCGGTTATCGTGGCGGTGGCAAATAGGCTCAGTGCTCTCGTCAGTCTCATCTCGATATCCTTTTGGTGGTTGGTCCCGGCCATTGTGGGCCGAAAAGTGCTGGGAACTTCAGGTTACGCGAAATTGTAGGCGGACGCGAGAACTGGTGATCAATTCCTGGTCGGACTCTCCGGGCTGCGTACGTCCGCTGGCATCCGTGGCCCGGACGGTCACCGTATGTTCGCCGGTCGACAAGCCGGGAAACGCCTTCGCCCAGGGTGCCCATACGTTGGCCGGCGGCCAGGGTCCAGCTTCAAATTGCTCGGCCTGCTCGAAGGCCGACCGCGTGGTGGGATCGAGCGTCTCGGCCACCTCGTCTCGGTCGGGTAGATTCAATGATTCGAAGGGTCCGTCGTCCAGTGACATTTCAATGTCAGTGATGTTCGTATTACCGGCAAAACTGGCGCCGGCGATGGTCACGTCCGGCCCTTCGACCTCCGCCATCGGGACGGTCGGCCGGGAGATGACACTCATGAGAGCGATTTTGCCGGGGTCGTCGATGAGTCCTTGGGCGGGTTCTTGGGGGAATTGCTCGGTTTCGTAGGTGCCGAAATACGATGCGTCTTCGGTGGCGACGAGTCGGTCCAGCCACTTCATATTTTTGTACCCCCACATCTCCGGGATCACCAGTCGCACCGGGCCTCCGCGAAGTCGCGAGATGGGGCGTCCGTTGATCTCGTAGGCAAGCATCGGCGGCAGTGGGGCGTCGGAGTTCGGGTCGCCGAGGCCGCTTGGTTGCAGAGCGCGGTCCATGGGGATGTTCGATTCGAAGCCGTCTACCCCAAATGTACGCAGCTTCGAGGCGTTGTCAGAAATATCCAGGGATTCGAGCACGCGGTGCAACGGAATTCCGGTAAAGACGCCGGTGGAAACGAGGCTGTCCGTCAGCGTGCCGATCGAGGTGCCGAAGACGCATCGCATCGTCTTGATGTAGGTCATCTCGTCGCCGTCCTGCGCCATCGATTCCAGGTCGGCGAATTCAATCGTCTGGGTGTCCCCGGTGTCGGACTCGAGATCCAGTGACCATTCCCCCCGTGCGATGTCAGGGGCCTGGGACTTCATGATGCCCTGACCAGACTGCCAGTACCACTCCCCGTCCTCGGCGGGTGTGATGAACCGGACGCGCTGGCCGACGACCTTTGACTCGACGTCGATGTGCTCGCAGCCGGGCACGAGCCGAAGCATCAACATACTGGCCGCCCCCGCGCCCATCTGAAACATAAAATCGCGTCGTGATGTCATAACGTTCGAGGGTTAGAAATCGAGGGCGAAGCCGAGTGAGATGTCATGGCTCTGCACCGAATTGATGCCCGCCACGGTGTACAGGTAGTCGAGGTTGATCTGGTAGTGGTCAGCGATGGTGAAGATCACGCTGGGTCCGACCTTGGTATAGGACTGGGTCAGAGAGGTCAGCGAGAACGTGTTCAACTCCTGCGGGTCCCCGAGGCCCCAGACGCCGTTGAGCAGTGCCCTGACCCACACCCAGTCGGCCGGCCCCCAGGCGGCTTCCAGCCGGTACGGGACCTCCGGCGGGTAGTCGACTGTATCGCCTCCGCGGGAGGTTCGCTGGCCGCGGTATCGAAATCCGACGCTCCCGGAGACATAAAAGGGCGCGGGATAGAAACTCTTGCCGATCAGGAGGTTGGCTGAGCCCGCGAAGACGCCGAGCCCCAGCGTGGGGGCCTTGATCTGGGGAGGGTCGGGTGTGTAGCCGGTCGGCGCCGTCAGCCAGCCCGACGCCGACATGACGATCGGATCGTCGAGGAACTGGTACTTGAGCCCGAAGCGAAAGTCGCCGATGCCGGTCGTGCGAATGCGGACCAGGTCGCTCTCGATCGTGCTCGCCATGAATTGCGTGGACGCCATCGCCGTAAGCCGAGGAAGTAGACCGAACTCCGCATACAGAAACGTTCCCCACGAGTCATACCGGCCCTTTTCGTCCTCGCTGAGCAATTGAAAGGTATCGCCGTCCTCCTTGTACTGTTGAGTGGCCAGGGAACGGGCGACCGACAGTTTGACGTACGTCGATTTGTCCTCCTGGGCCCACGCGCCAGCGGAGGCGATCTGGGGCAAGCCGATGCACGCCATAAGACAAAGGCCAGCGAGCAGGCGGGATGCGATTCGAGGACGAGGAGACACGGTGTGCATCATCGGCGGGGTGTCGGAGAACGCGGCCCCGGGATGCCCAGGGCATCGCAAGCATACCAATCGGCGAGACCCGTTCAAAGAACAGGGCTGAACCCGGTGAGTTCGACGGGGCCGAGACACTAAAAAAGCGGGCGCCGAAGCGCCCGCTCTGGGTCAGTCGTCTCGGTGAATCGACTCAGAAGTAAAACCGGAACGCGCCGGAGAAGCCCCAGGGAACGAAGCCCCCAAATCCCCCAAAGCCGGCGGCGTTAAACCCACCGAAGTAAAAGGTCGGTCGGTAATCGATGACGAGTTCGATGGGCACGTCGTAAAAATGCCACCCCATTTCGAACAATGCGTTGACCGAGCCTGCGCTGAAGAAGCGGTTGAACACGAATCCAGCACCTCCGCCAGCCCCCAGAAAGAGTCGTCCGGCATTTTCTGCTTCGGCAATTGTGGCGAACTCGAAGACAATGTCTCCGTCGACCCCGAAGCCGAACCCGCCGTAGGCGCCACCACCGATAAAGAGCTGTCCAGCAACCTGATCGCTGAAATACCCCTTGAGGGTGAGACCACTGACGATGCTGCCACCGCCCAGGCCAACTCCGATGTTTTTGCCCTGCCCAATTTGGCCGCTGCTTTCAAAGTCGCCTTGTGCAAAGGCCGTACTGGGAAGCATCAGGAGGGCGGCGGCGCACGCCGCGATCAGGACACCGATAATTTTCGAGTGCTGACGGTTCATCAAATACTCCTCAAGTATCAAGTTGCAGGAAATCCAGTATCGATGACTAACTGGTCAGCCAACGGTTCGCAACCGAAGGTATGACTTTGTCCACGCTGTACCATCATCACTACGGTATCATCGGGAGCCGGCCAGTTAAAAGGGGCCCGTTAAGTTTCTATCCCCACGATTCGCTGGATCACGACACTGATCGCGACGATGACTTGCCCCAGGGCGGCGAAAATCAGAAACCAGGGCATCAGCCCCACAAATCCCAGACACATCGCCAGAAAGACGGCGAAATCATCCTTGGTGAGATATTTGAGATTGGAGAGAGCCCTGGCGGCGAACGACTGTTCGCCCTGTTGGTCGTCCTCAAAGCTCCACTGGAAGGCGTACATGTCTCCGCGGCCCCGGGCGGCCAAAAAGCTGTAGTAACCGGCCATCGAGATGAGTTTTCCCGCCACAGCGACACCGCTGAAACTCGCCCAGAGGGACGGTCCCGCCCCGGCGACAGACGGGAGGCCGGCCGACCAGGCGCCATAGCCGAGCCCGGCGTAAAACAATACGTCCTTGAGGTCGTCGGTGACCGTATCGACCCACTCCCCGGTGACGCTGAACTCGTACTTTACCCGGGCGATCTCGCCGTCGATCCCGTCGGCGATGCCATTGATGTGGTAGAAGATCCCCGCCGCCAGGAAGGCCCAGAACGTACCGAGGGTGGCCAGCCCGGCTGCGACGAGGGCAGTGGGAAACGTCGCCGCCGAAATCACGTTCGGTGAGATGTCGAATTGAGCGATCCGGCGACTGACAGCCAGACTGACATTGCGATTCCAGTATCGTGCGACAATTCCGTCGACCGGCTTCCGGCAGTCGTCCCAGAGACTGCGTTCGGCGTATTGGGCCGACTCCTCATCGACCACGGATACAAACCATCCTCTCGGCTCGTCGATGATATCGGCGGCCCCGGCCACACGCTCCACGATCTCGTCCAGGGCGAGTGACATCCCCTCGCTGAGATGCTCGACAATCGTGTCGATACCAGTGCGATCCGCGGCCACGAGCGGAGCAATCCCCTCTCCAGATACGGGGGATCTTCCCCGGCCGATCGCCAGCGTTCGGGACTCGGATCCGTTCGAGGCGACCGCTTCGTGGACCCGGTCGACGAGTTGGCGGCGGTAAGCGACGTGAGATGCCACGGCCAGGATCGACTCCCCGTCGTCGCGTTCCTGTAGTTCTTCGAACCCCGTCCCCACGTCGGCCGCGAGGAGGTCGACGGTGAGGTCTGCATCGGTGGCGTCGACCAGCGGGCGCAGGGACTCCGCGGCCTGCGTTTCGCCTGTGCACACGACGGCGTGCTCGGCGCCGACGACGGAGACCAGGCGAAGGGTTCGCTCGATCAGGGTGAGGCCGGCGATCTGCGTGTCTGCGGGGAGTCCGTCAGGGTGGCGAGTAGCGTCGATGAGGGCGAGCGTCATGTCGGCGGGGCAGTCGAAGAAGCGGGAACGCGGCGATGCGAGGTCGCCCTCAATAGGCTACTGCGTCGCCGATGTCACTGAAACGAGTGTTCGTATTCTTCGAGCAGGGTATCCCGATGAGTATCGTCCTGTACGAACTCGATGCCGTAGGCGGTGCGACCTTCGGTGTCGGTCCGGCGCCGAACGATGCCCGCGGCTTCGATCGAATCCCTCTCGGAGTCTTCCTCATCGGTGCCCGGGTTCTTCGAGCCCACAAAGTCGATCTGGAGGTCGACTCGGGTGCCGACTTCGAGGGTCGCTTCGGTTTTGACCAGGACGCCGTCGGAACTGACATCGACGAGGCCGCCGAAGACCTGCGAGGGTCCGCAGTCGGGGCGCATCGTGCAGATCCCGCGGACGGGTTGTCGCCGGGAGCGTCGCCGAGACGGGGTGGTGTCTCGGGAGCTGGCGCCCTCCGTGGAGGGGGCATCCGACGACGGGACGGATTCGGGCTCGGTGAGGTTGGTCGAGGTGGTGTGCGTCAGAGACATCCGTGACTCCTTGACATGCGCTGAACTGTGCGGCCATCCGTGGCCGTAGACCGACCATCAGCATAGTTAGCACGCGCACACCCGCAAGATTTTTGAAACCGGTCAGGTTGGAATGTTGCCGTTGCGCTTGGGCGGCATGAACTCCCGCTTATTCATCACCGACTGCAGGTACCGATGGATCTTGCGGCGGGTTTCGTGCGGTTCGATGACCGCGTCGAGATACCCGCGGCGGGCGGCGTGATTCGGGTTCAGGAACTTCCCTTCGTACTCGTCGATAAGTTCCTGCTTTTTGGCGTCGGGGTCATCGGCCGCAGCGATCTCTCGGCGGTTCAGGATCTCGACCGCGCCCTTGGCGCCCATGACGGCGATCTCGGCCGACGGCCAGGCGAGGTTGATGTCGCCGCCGACGTGTTTGGAGCTCATGACGATGTAGGCTCCTCCGTACGCCTTGCGCAGAATGACCGACAGCTTCGGAACCGTCGCCTCGCAGTAGGCGTACAGAAGCTTGGCGCCGTGGTCGATGGCGCCTCCGTGCTCCTGGTGCTTGCCGGGAAGAAATCCGGGAACATCGACCAGGCTGATGATCGGGATGTTGAACCCGTTACAGGTTCGGATAAACCGGGCCCCTTTGCGGCTGGCGTCGATGTCCAGCACGCCCGCCTGTTCGTCGGGTTGGTTGGCGACGAACCCGACGCTCTGGCCGCCGATTCGTCCCAGCCCGACGACGATATTCTGGGCCCATTCCTTGTGGACCTCCATGAAGCTGTCCTCGTCGGCCAGCAGGTCGATGACGCCGCGGACGTCGTACGGTTCGGAGGTGTCGGTGGGGACGACCTCGTGAAACTCGGGGTTCATTCGCTCGGGGTCGTCGCCGTTGTCGACGACCGGTGGCGACTCGTGGTTGTTGGAGGGCAGGTAGGTCAGAAGCTGGCGGATGTGGTCGATCGCCTCGTTGTCGTCCTCCCAGACAAAGTGGCTGACTCCCGTCTTTTGTCCATGCGTGACGGCGCCGCCGAGTTCCTCGACGGAGACGTCTTCGAAGGTCACGGTCTTGACCACTCTCGGACCGGTCAGAAACATGAAACTCGACCCGTCGACCATGCCCACGAAGTCGGTGAGGGCGGGGGAGTAGACGGCGCCACCGGCGCAGGGGCCGAGGATCGCCGAGATCTGCGGGATCACGCCGCTGGCCTGTACGTTTCGCCGAAAGATCTCACCGTAGCCACCCAGGGCGTCGACACCCTCCTGAATGCGGGCTCCACCCGAATCGTTGATCGCCACGAACGGAGCGCCAGCGTTGATGGCCAGGTCCTGGAGCCGAGTGATCTTTTTGGCGTGCGCCTCTCCGAGGCTTCCTCCCAGAACCGTCCGGTCCTGGGCGAATGCATAGACAGGACGGCCGTCGACCTCGCCCATCGCCGTGACCACTCCATCGCCCGGGATCTTCTTGTCTTCGAGCCCGTAGTCGTTGACCCGGTGGGTCACCTCGGCGCCGATCTCCTCCATCGTACCATCGTCGAAGAGGCGGCGCAGGCGGCTGTGGGCCAGGCTGACCCGTTTTTGATTCTCCAGGACCTTGGCCCGCGCCGAGCCTTCCGAGGGGGTCTCGGGGGATTCGGCGGATCCGTTCTCCTCGGTGCTTTCTTCCGAGGTATCGGAGGGACGCTCGGGACGGTTTGTCTGTGTGTCTTCATTCATGGTGCGGCCTCTCATGGCCTCGAGTCGAGTGTCAGCGGCCTTTCGACCGGGTTCGTTCTATCCGTGCCGGTCGATACGCAGGAGCACGTCGTCGGAGTGGACGCGGTCACCCTGCTCCGGTTCGACGGCGGTTACCGTACCCGTCGCCGGGGCCGTCAACGTGTTTTCCATCTTCATGGCTTCGACGATCATCACGGGCTGTCCCTCTTCGACGGCGTCGCCCTCGGAGACGAGAATCTCGAGGGCCACTCCGGTGATGGGACTGCGTAGGGTTCCCAGATCGAGCTCCCCGCGCCGCTCGGTCGTCCCGTGATCGAGGACGACGTCACCGGCCGGATCGACCTGGACCTTCATCATGTCCCTGTCATCGGTCAGGTAAGCACTCGTGGCATCGCTGTCCAGATAAAATGTCCGTTCGACGCCGTTGACGGCGATGACAAACCCGCCGTCTTCGGCTCGGCCTTTGAGCTTCAAACGGACGGGTTCGTCCTCGCCGAGATCGGCCTCCCAGAGGCCACGGTCGGCCTCCTGGAGGTCGATGGCGAATTCACGGTTGTTGTCCAAGTCTACGACGTAATGCATGGCGGTATCCTAAGAGTGTTTCTTCCACGAGCTCAACTCTTCGCCGCGGGTCGGCGACTCGTCGTCGCGCTTGTCTTTGGAACGCGCGGCGTCGAGGTGTCCCTTGTGTTCGAGCAGGGCGGCTACGGCGGCGAACTCTCGGGTCGTTGCCTCGTCGGAGGCGGTCGCGTCGTTGAGTTCTCCGTTGCCCGCGTCGTCTTCGGCGCCGGAGCTCGATGATGAGTCAGAGGTTTCGGTGGTCGAACGATCCAGCCGCATTCGGCCATCGGAGGCCGAGGCGTCGTCGACGGTCAGGTAGGCGTGGGCGAGGGCGAAGGTCCCGTCGGTCTCGGCCCAGACTTCCAGATCGGTACCTCCGAGGTGGTCGAAGGCGCTGGCGGCGGCTCCATCCAACTGGACATCGGCGACGACGCGTCCGTCGGGCACCTCCCGCAGTCCGTCGATCTTGATCTCGGCCAGCGAGAGCTTCAGACCGAGCCCGAGCGCCTTGCTGACGGCCTCCTTGATGCTCCAGAGGGCGGTCCAGGTGGTGGAGTCGTCGGCGGGCTCGTCATCGGGCCCTGGAAGGGTCAGCGAGCGTTCGTGGGCGCTGAAGTAGTTTTCGGCGAAGCTCGCATCGCGGTCCTCGATCGCCTCGAGGTCCGTGCCGATGCGGGCGCTGGGTCCAGGTGCGGCCAGTCCCGCGATTGCCACACCGTTGGCGTGGGTCAACGTCAGGCTCGGCGCATCGAACCCTTCGGAATACTCGGCGGCGTCGCCGCGCAGCTCCACATAGGGGGCGCCGTGTTCGTCCTTGCTGATGACGACATCGCCCAGGGCGGGTCGGTAGCCGGTGAAGTCGCGAATGTGCCGGCTGACGAGCTCCTTGGCAGCCACTCTCGCTGCCAACCACTCGCCGCGGCGTCGGTCACTCTTGAGGCGTTCCCAGCTCTGGCGTTCCGACTCGGTGAGGATCGCGTCGCGGTCCAGGTTTCGGTCGGCCAGCAGTGCCTCGGCTTCGGGGTGACTCAGCCGAAGCTGGGTCATGCGTCGCGGCGCGAGTGCGTCGAAGGTCTCATCGTCATCCAGGCTGCGATGGCCCACGAGCTCGACCTTCGACATCCGCTGGAGAAGCCGGCCGTCGTCGGCGCGGATTTCGACATCGAACGCGATGGTGTGATCGGTATCGTGGTCGCGGCGTCGAATGGCCCGCACGCAGACGGTCTCGCCCGGTGCGGCGTGTCCGTACTGGACGGCTTCGCCGACGGCGAAGGGCAGGTAGCTGGTGTCGTTGCGCATCATGCCCCACAGCCCGGTGGCCTGGAAGCCCATCTCGCGGACCATCGGGTCCGACAGAAATCGATCGTTGGACTGGTCGGCGATCAGCGGGCCGCGCGGATTGCGTCCGTATCCGACGACGATGTCGTCGCCAAGATGGGGGACGCTGTCCATGACCCGAAACAGGCCGGTGTGAAAGAAGCGTTTGTAGATGTCGCCTCGGTCGGGCCCTTCGTCGTATCGAGCCGTGTCATCGAAGACCATCGCATCCGGTTCGTCTGAGCCGGCATCGCGCTGGTCGAAGCGAGCGACTCCGGTGAAGTGGTCATTTTGGATCGTGCGTCCGGTCTTGACGGTACGCTCCGAAGACACCGTGACCTCGACGCGCGGTTCGCCGCCCTGCCGGCCGACGATCTCGGCCGTGGCGATGACGCGGATCGGGTCGCCGTGGTGAAGCTTGATGGCGCGCTTAAAGGAGACGTCCTCCATCGACGTGACCGGGCGACCGACGAGTTGACGGGCGGTCTCCTCGATGAGCTCGAAGCCCATCACACCGGGGAGGACCGGATTCCCCTCGTAGACATGGTCTCCGAGGAATCGGTCGCGCTGCGGGTCGAAGGTCCGCTCGACGACCAGGCGGTCGTCATCGGATTCGACGGTCTTGGCGGCAAATGCAAATTGTTCGGCGGGCGGTTCTTCCCGGGAGCCCGGTCCGTGCCGGCGCATCCGGATATCTCCCTCGAGCTGGCCGAGTTCCCCGGCGACCATCAGTTCACCGGTGAGCCCCAGTTCCAGGGAGTCGGCGACCCTGGGGGCTCCGATCTCCGGCGGAAGGAACTCAACCCCTCGGTGCTCCAGAATCGTTTTGATGGAGCCCTCGACGGCCATGCCGACCTCGTCCCAGGCCGTCCAGTCGAACGAGATGCCGGCCGTCGAGGAGGTGGCGTTGATCTGGGCGACCAACTTGTTGAGGACCTCGTTTGCCGAGGCGTAGTCGCATTGGCCGACGTTCCCGTAACGGGCGACGACGCTGGAGAAGAGGGCGAAGAACTCGGGTTCCTGGTCGCGCACGGCCTTCCAGAGGTTCAAGCCGCCCAGCGCCTTGCCTCTAAAGACGACATCGAAGCTCTCGGAGGTTTTGTCCTGCAGCATCTCGCTGCGTTCGGCCCCGGCGCCGTGGATGACGCCGTCGACCGATCCGAAACGTTCGTTGACATCATCGACAAGGCCTTCGACGGCGTCCGGGTCTGCGACATCGCATGAGAAGTAATCGACGTCGGCTCCCAGCTTCTCCATCCGATTGATGTTTTCCTGGATGGTCCGCTGAGAGCGCAGGGGTTTGAGTTCATTCTGGACCCGGACCGGGGTCACGCGATCTCCGCGTTCGTCGATGCGCTTTTTGGCCTTCTTTTTGGCTGCATCCATGTCGACGCTCAACGGCGCGGGATGCTCGAGTTCGGTACGCCCCACGAGTGCCAGTGAGCAGCCGTATCGTTCGGCGATATCGACCGCGATTTCCGCTGTGATTCCCTTGCCGCCGCCGGCGACCAGAATGACGGCGTCGGAATCCGGCGCCAGGGAGGTGCCGGCTCCGTGTCCGATGATCTCTCGGGCCGGGAGGGTGACGGGCTCGTAGCGGACTCCGCCGAGCAGACCGATCTCGAGGACCGGCTCGTCGGAGAAGGTCTCCGCGAGAATCTGAAGTCCCAGGTCGGGATACAATCCCTCGCGAGGGACGTCGACGACTTTGACATCGGCATCACTCTCGAGTTCTTCCCACTCACGGTTCAACGCCTTGGTCAGACCGCAGACGGCGCCGCAGACCGGGAGCGGTTTGGTCGCCCGGTCGAACCCGAGCCGGCCGCCCATTCCGGTGACCGACAGGAAGAACTGATCGTCGCTGGGTTCTCCGTCGAGATGCTGGGTCCACCCGCGTGCGACGTGGAAGGTCTGACGGGCGACGCGGTGGGTGTCTTCGGCCTCGTATTCCTCGGAGCCGAAGCCCAGAAGGTTTACGATGCCGTCGATCTGGCCAGATCCGGCAAAGTCGTCGAATGCCTGAGCGATGGCGGCCTCATCAAAGAGGTCGCAGGAGGTCTCGTCGGCGGCCAGTGGACTCCGGTTGTCTCGGTCCTCGAGGATAAGGACCTCGGCACCGCAGCGCTCCAACGCACGGTTCATCAGATTTGTGACCAGCATCGGTCCGGCCAGAATGACGACGTTTCGCCCCTCGAGCCGTTGTTGCAACTCGAGGATGTCGTAGGCCGCGCTCGTGTGCGCTTCGGCCAGGACCGCCTCGGTCGGGAAGCGGTCGGCATCTTCGCGGCTGGTCCGGATGTCCGGAACATGTCGGCCCGCAGGGGCGCGACGGGGCGCGGAATCGTCGGAGGCATCGGCCGTGTCGGCCTCGACGCCCGCCGGGGCGGGTGTCGGATCCGGATCTCGCGCCGGAGCGGGTTCGTGGTCCTCCGAGGGCGTCTCGTCGGTCGAGGATTCCTCGCCGGAGGTCCCACCGCCGTCGGGGCCGGAGGGATGGTCCCCGGGCTGGTCGTCTCGGACGCGAAGGGTCCGGTCTTCGTCGACCAGTTTGGGGCTGTCGAATCCGGTCGTCTCCCTGAGCCAGGCCTGATATCGGTCGGGATCGTAGGTGCGATCCTCGGTTCGAGCCCGGTAACGGTAGAGCACGAGGGCGAGCTGGCTGCCGAATCCGGCGGCCAGTCTGAGGGCGTAATCGACCGGGTATTCTCCCCCTTCGCTGAGGCGAAGGTTCCCCAGGTTGGGATCCGGCTGCTCGAAGTTTGCGATCGGTGGGATGCGTTCGTGTTGCAGTCCCTTGATCGCCAGCATTTCCTCGATGCTGGCGCCCTGCGCATGGCCGGTAAAGCCCTTCGTGTTGGCGATGACGATGTCGTCGGCGTTGTCGCCGAAGGTATTGCGGATGGCCGAAATTTCGGCATCGGCACTTCCGCCGCGGGCCGGCGTGTACGTCTCGTGTGATACGAACACCGTACGGTCGGCGATGTCTTCTCGACGGAAGTCGAAGTCGCCTTCGGCCCGTTCCATAAGCGCGTTGACTTCGCGCGAGATGTGGTCGATGTCGAGGCGCGTCGGATGGTGAGCGCTGTTGACGTAGTGTGTCGCCAGGACGTCGGCGATCGGCTCGATTCCTCGAGACTCCGGCAGTCCGGCGCGCTCGATGACGAGTCCGACGGCGCCCATCCCGACGATCATTCCGTTGCGGCGGCGATCGAAGGGCAGGGCGGCTTCGTCGACCTCGTCCTCGGTGGTGGCGGCGCCAGTGGCCAGGAATCCGCTGGCGACCCACTCGATCAGTGTGTCGCTAGTCGCATCGTCCGAGCTTAGAATGACGACGCGGTCGCAGCGGTCCTGAGCGATCCAGTCCTGAGCGATGCCGACGGCCGTCGTCGTGGATGCGCACGCGTTGTTGATGGTCGTATTTGGTCCGCGTGCGCCGATGTATTCGGCAAATCGGGCGTTCGCCATGCCCAGGATGCGAAGAAGCAGCCGGTGGTTGAATTCGTATCCCTCGTCGTTGAGGTGGTTTTTGACCTCTTCGATGAGGGCGTCGTTTCCGGCAAAGGCGGTCGCGAAAATGATTCCGGTTTCGTCGCCGAGTTGACCGGGCAGTTGCCAGCCATCGGTGATCTTCTTGCCCGAGCGGGTCTCCCGGTATCGCGGTTGAAGCGGGATGCCCGCGTCTCGCAGGGCTTCGAGTCCGGCGGCGAAGGCGAGCTGGCTGATGTCGTCGAGGGCTTTGATGAGTCGGTCGGGAACGCCCCACTCTTCGAGGTTGAAGTCGCCTCTCCGGGCCGCCAGTTGGATGACGTCCTCGAGTTCGGTCAGCTCCTCGAAGTGGCCGCCGCCGTCCTCGTGCTTCTCCAGACGGGTGATGTTTTTGTCGATCATCCGCTGGCGAACTTCATCGGAGAGGTGTCCGATGAAGTTCTCACCGTTGAGAAGGCGTTCGACGGCGTCCTCGCAGAAGACCTCTTCGGTGCCGGGAAGTCCCAGTGAGCCACCGCTGACGACGATGTCAGCCGGTTTCGCATGCTGGGTGATCTCGCGGGACTGCTTTGAGCCCGGCGCATCCGATGCGTCGGCACGGCGGTCCGTCTTCCGGCTGCGGGTCTCGACCGTCTCCGCGGCGCCCGATTGGTCGGCCGGTTCAGCGGAATCGGTCCGCCCTCCGGCCTGGTCAAAATTTTGCGTCGCCTCGAAGCGTCCTTCGACGTAGTCGGCCAGTCGTTCCAGCGTCGGGTAATCCGAAAATCGGAAGTCGTCGTCCTTGGGAAGGCCCCATTTTTCGCGGACCTCGGCCAAAATCTCGGCCTGCTTGACGGTGTCGACGCCCAGGTCGGCCTCCAGCTCGAAATCATATTCGATTTCGGCGGGGTCGTAGCCGGTCTTCTCGCAGAGGACGTCGAGCATCGTATCGAGGACCTCCTCGCGGGAGGGTCGCTCGCCGGCCGTCGGCGCGGCGGCGCCGGAGTCCGGAGAATCGCCGGTGTCGCTGGGCGCCGCGTCGCGTGTCGGCTCGGAGGTCGTCGATTCGGTGCCCGTCGAACTCGCCGGCGACGATGCCGAATCGTCGGTCGATGCGTCGGCTTCGGTCGTCGGTGCCGTGGTCCCGGCGCTGTCGGCGACCTCGAAGCGTTCTTCGACGTAGTCGGCCAGTCGTTCCAGCGTCGGGTAATCCGAAAACCGGAAGTCGTCGTCTTTGGGGAGGCCCCATTTTTCGCGGACCTCGGCCAGAATCTCGGCCTGTTTGACGGTATCGACGCCCAGGTCGGCTTCCAGCTCGAAATCGTATTCGATCTCGGCCGGGTCGTAGCCGGTCTTCTCGCAGAGGACGTCGAGCATCGTATCGAGGACCTCCTCACGGGAGGGGCGCTCGCTGGATGCGCCGGCCGTCGGCGCGGCGGTAGCGCTGGAGTCCGGAGAATCGCCGGTGTCGCTGGCCCCGGCGTCGCGTGTCGGCTCGGAGGTCGTCGATTCGGTGGCCGTCGAGCTCGCCGGCGCCGATGTCGAATCGTCGGTCGATGCGTCGGCTTCGGTCGTCGATGCCGTGGTCCCGGCGCTGTCGGCGACCTCGAAGCGTTCTTCGACGTAGTCGGCCAGCCGTTCCAGGGTCGGATAGTCCGAAAATCGGAAGTCGTCGTCTTTGGGAAGGCCCCATTTTTCGCGGACCTCGGCTAAAATCTCGGCCTGTTTGACGGTGTCGACGCCCAGGTCGGCCTCCAGCTCGAAATCGTACTCGATTTCGGCGGGGTCGTAGCCGGTCTTCTCGCAGAGGACATCGAGCATCGTATCGAGGACCTCCTCGCGGGAGGGGCGCTCGCTCGATGCTGCGGCGGTTTGCTCGGCGGACTCGGAGGCTCGAAGCCGTGTTCGGCCCGACTCGCGCCGGGTGTTGTTCCACACGCCTTCGCTCCAGAGTCGGCCGAGGGCGCGGTACAGAGAGACGGTGCCGCCCTCCTTCGGGTGATTGGTGTGCACGGCCACGTACTCGCGGTCGCGGCCGATGATGCTCTCGGTAAACGTCGTCAGGGCCGACTTGGGGCCGACCTCGACGAAGGTGCGCGCGCCGTCTTCGTACATCCGCTCGATCTGAGTGACCCACTCGACCGGCGCCGCTACCTGTTCAGCGAGCAGGTCCCGAATGGCGTCGGGATCCGAGGGGTGGTATCCACCCGTGACGTTGGTCAAAATCGGCACCTCGGGCGTCTTGATGTCGATGCCCTCGAGGTGCTCGCGAAGCGGTTTGCTACCGGCGGCCACGACCTTGCTGTGGAAGGCGTGACTGACGTTGAGGAACTGAACCATATGGCCCTCGTCCTCGAACATCTCGGCGGCCGCTCGGGTCGGTTCGGTGAGTCCGGCGATGATCGTCTGACGCGGACAGTTCTTGTTCGCGCACACGACGTATCCGTCGATCGTCTCGAGCTTGCGTTCGACCTCGTCGGGCGGCAGGGGAACCGAGGCCATCAGCCCCTTGTCGCCGTTCATCGGTGTCGCCTCCGCCATCGCAGTGCCGCGGCGGGCGACGGTCTGGAGTGCATTCTCGAACGGCATGACCCCGGCGGCGACCAGGGCTCCGTACTCGCCGAGGCTGTGGCCGGCGACCACGTCGGGTTGGAGCCCGAAGTGCTCGAGCAGTTTCATCAGGGCCACATCCGCGGTCAGCACGGCCGGCTGGGTGTTTTCGGTCTGTTTGAGCCGGTTCTGGGCCTCATCGTCCCAGTCGTCCGGGTCGATGATGCGGCTGAGCGGTTCGCCGAGGACCGGCGACATGACCCGGTCGGCCTCGTCGAAGACCTTCTGAACGACCGGGAAGCGACTTTTCAGGTCCGAGAGCATCCCCAGATACTGTGTTCCCTGTCCGGGAAACAGCATGGCAATGTCTCCGTCCTGGATGTCGCTGCTCAGGTAGACCCCCTGGTTGGCCAGAATGTTCCAGCCCTTGCCGCGCTCGAAGCTGCTCTCGATACGACCGGCCTGCTTTTCGAATTCTTCGGCGTCGCCGTAGGCAACTGCAAGACGCCAGGGTCCCTCGGGCAGATCGAAGTCGTCGGCCTCCAGATCGACGTGGAAGCGGCGAGTCGCTTCGAGTCCATTTTGCTCGAAGTCGGCCTTCAACTCGGCGAAGGTTTCGGAGAGTGCCTCTTCGGTGTCGGCCGTGAGGGCGATGAGCCCTTCGGAGACGTCGATCTCGTCTCGGCTCCTCGAGGAGCTGGAGGTATCGGACGACGAGGCCGAGGCGGTGCGGCCGGCCGTGTCGGGCTCCGCGGAGATCGATTCGGAACTGCTCCACTGTTTGGAGGGCCGGTTTGGATCGTATTCTTCCAGCGTGATGTGGAAGTTGGTGCCGCCGAAGCCGAAGGCGCTCACGCCCGCTCGACGCGGGATTTCTCCGTCCAGCGTCCAGGGTTCGGTATGATGCTGAACCTCGAAGGGCGTCTCCTCGATCTTCATCTCGGGATTGACCTCTTCGACGTTCAACGTCGGGGGCAGGGTCTGGGTGTGGAGTGCCTTGGTCACTTTGACCAGACTCGCCGCACCGGCGCCCGCCTTCAGGTGGCCGATCATCGATTTGACGCTGCCCATCGCGATCCGGTCGGTTGCCGCCGGCCCGTTGTCTTCGGAGACGACCGACGCGACCGACTGAAATTCCGACGGGTCGCCGACGGGCGTCGAGGTGCCGTGTGCTTCGTACAGTGACAGCGAGCGCGGTCCGTATCCGGCGTCCTCGTAGGCGCGCTGGATCGCCAGCTCCTGACCGGTCTGGTTCGGGGCGGTGATGCCCTTGCCGGAACCGTCGCTGGATCCGCCGACGCCTTTGATGATGCCGAGAATGTCATCGTCGTCGCGTTCGGCATCCTCGAGGCGTTTCAACAGAAGGACACCGCAGCCCTCGCCCATGACAAACCCGTTGGCGTTGGCATCGAAGGGACGGGAGCCATCCGGCGAAAGTGCGCCGATCTTGCAGAACTTCACGAAAGCGGTCGGGCCCATGAATTGGTCGGACCCGCCGGTCACCGCCATATCGAACGCGCCCTGGCGCAGCCCGCGGACGGCCTGTTCGACGGCCGCGAGACTTCCCGCACAGGCCGCATCGGTCACGAAATTCGGGCCCCGGAGATTGAACGCATTCGCCACGCGCCCGGCGATGACATTCGGGAGTTCGCCGGGCATCGCATCTTCGGAGATGCGGGGAAATCGTGGTTGGAAGCGCTCTTTGACGTCGGCGACGATCTCGTCGATCTGACGCTGCGTCAGGTTCATATCGTCGTACTTCTGCAGCGTCTCGCGAAGATCCATCGCGAATTCCGGGAACTGAATCCGCAGGTTTGTCCAGTCGCGGAGTTCACCGCCCAGGGAGTTCCCCAGGATGACGGCGCAGTTTTCACGGTTGAAATCGCGGTCGATGTAGCCCGAGGTCTCGAGGGCTTCACGGACCGTCTCCATCGCAAGTTGCTGGGCCGAGTCCATGTTCTCGACGACCAGCGGCGGGATTCGGTAGAATTTTCGGTCGAACTCGAAGTCCGTGACCCACCCGCCGATCTTTGAATAGGTCTTTTCCGGCGCATCCGGATCGGGGTCGTAATACAGTTCCGGGTCCCACCGGCTGGGGGGGACCTCGTCGATGGCGTAGACTTCGTTGGTGATGTTGTCCCAGAACTCGTCGGCCGAGAGAGCTCCCGGCATTTTGGCGCCGAGTCCCACGACCGCAATGTCGCCGGAATCCCTCGGGGTAGCTTTCGAGTGGGTATCGGGTGAAGTACTCATAGGCAGTCAGTCCGCAATAAAATGATGGATCTCGTGTAACGTACGTCGAGCAGGTCGGACGGCCGGGCCGTCGGCCCACTCCGGGTCGGTACAAGGAGCGATCGCACTTTCTTCCGTCAATTAACGAACCGGATGGCCTTTAGCAAGCCGTAATCTGCAAAATTTTTCTTCGATATCTGACCCGCTGGTCAGTATGAAATGAATGAATCACCAATCAGTGACTTCTACCGACCGAGACCGTCACGATCACCGATCAGTGACCGACCAGTCAGTCGGAGATGGCGCTCCGAGCGACTGAATGAACAATCACCGCAGCGCCGGTGCGCCAAGGAGGCGGGTCGCGGGGATGAGTGAATCGTTATTCAATAAAAGCGACCCGCGGGTCGGACGTCGAAGATTCGAAGATCTTTGATATCGATTCCCGCGGAGCCCAGGCAATCGAACGAAGTTTATATGTGATAATATCTCAGGTCTGGGTAAAACGGGACATTATATAATGTCCGTTTCGATCTCATGTAACCTTTCAACTCGAGCCTATTCGGCTGCGTCCTCGCGCAGCTCGGAACGATGGCTCGGCACCCGCCAGCCCTCCAGGACGAGAGGGAGATGGCAGCCGTGGGAGTCGTAGATATCGTAGACGTCCTCGACCAGGGATTCTGCTCCCTCGGCCCGGGTCTGGTGGAGGATTCGAGCTTCAACCTCCGCGCAGAGCGTGCGGTCGACGGGGCTCGGATAGTTGCCGAGCTCGTCGATGGCCTGGCGAATGGTCGAGAGGGCGGCTTCGGGAGCGTCGTCCAGAAGGTGAGCTCGGGCCAGAAATCTCCGGATCTCGGCACGGCGGGGCGGTGCGAATTCGTCGACCATCGGGCGAAGGCGGTCGGCGGCGGATTGCAGACGTCGCTGGGGTGATTCGGTCCGGGCCTCCTGAAAGTCCCGTTTCCGTGTGACGAGCCCGGCCAGAGCCTGACCCAGGCTCAGATACAGCAGTCCGCGGACCCATGTGTCGTCCAAAAGCCGGGCGCGATGGAGCGATTCGGCGTACACGTCGAGCTGGCCGACTGCGACGTCCGGACGGGCCATGGCGAGATTGAGCCGGGCCTGCTGGCGCCCCAGCCAGGCCGTCATCGCCGCCGGGACATCGCCGTCGAGCATCTCCTCACAGGCCGCGATCTCGATTTCTGCCTCGTCACGGCGACCGGCCCATAATAGCAGTTCGACGAGGACTCTCCGCGCGGCAAAACACGCTAGCTGGTTGTTGGAGTGAAGGTGCAGGACTTTCCTGATGGCGAGTTCGGCCGCGTCGAACTCGCCTCGCCGCAACAGGAGCCGGCCCCGCTCGACGCCGACCCGGTAGCGTTCGTCCTCGTGAGATTCGTCTTCGATTCGACGAAATCGGCGCTCTGCCTGCTCCAGCGTCGCCTCCGATTTGTCGAACTCGCCGCGAGCCCGGTGCAGTCGGCCGCGCGCCAGACTCAGCCGGGCCAGTCCGATCCGCCTGCCGACTCGTCGAAACAGGGCTTCGGCCTCGTCATACCATTCGGTGGCGCGGTTTCGGCGTCGAAGCAGGTCCTCCCGGTGGCACGCCTGGCCGAGCCAGTAGCGGTCCCATGCCAGCAGCCAGGCGTGGCCGGACCGTTCCGACAGGGCGGAGAGCTTGGCATGAAACCGTGTGCCCCGGCTGCTGGCAAGCAGGTCGTTGTGGTCGATGATTCGCAGGTGCAGCCCCACTCGGGTCCGGAGCGTCGTCTCGAGTTCGGTCGTCGCCGCATTGTCGAGTTCGTCGGACCAGCGGTTGGTGGCCGCAATGATACGGTTCTTCCACTCCGACAGGCGCGCCCCCAGACGACCCATGTCGTAGGACTCGTCGAGCGACTGCATGGCTCGTTCGACCGCCTGTAGTGCCGCGGGCCGGTCCCCTGCGCGAAGGTGAGCCTCGAACTGTCGGGTGCGGTAGTAGGCACGTTGGTCCTGGGACTCAGCCGCGACAGCGAGTCCGCCCAGTATCTCGGCGGCCCGGTCGGGACGGCCGGCGCGAAGCTCGCACCCGGCCTGCTCACTGAAGGGGTTCGTACCACCCAGGGGGCCCGCCAGTGCCCGGTGATCTCCGATCCACTGCCAGAGTGCGGCGGCCCGGTCGTAGGCGTAGCGCCGGGCTGCACGCCGGGCCCCGCGGATAGCCGGTGTGGCGGCATCCCGGTCTCGTTCGGCGCGCAGCAGATAACTGAATCGAAGGGCGTCCGCATCGGGCCACAGGTCATCGAGGGCCTCTGCGATCCTGTGGTTGAGTTCGACGGTTCGCTGATCGTCATCGATCATTAGCTCCGCGATGACGTCATGGAACAGTCCGTAGACATGGTCCCACTGGTTCGATGAGACTTCTCGGACCAGTCTGAGCCGATTCAGTCGCCGCAGGGTGTCTCGGACGGGCCGATACGGGTGGTTCGTCGAGGCGGGCTCGTCGAATTCCGCCTGCGCAGCGTGCTGCAAAATCGGCACCGGCAACGGAAGGCCCGAGACAGACAGGAGTTCGAGCAGGAAACTCGCCTGTCGTGACAGGCCCGGCAGACGACTGGCGATGACGGCCCGAAGCGCCTCGCCGGTCGATTCTGCTCCTGTAAACCGGTGAGCCGTCGGAAGGTCGGGCTCCGAGACCTCGTCGAGATGTTCTTGAAAGCTGAGTTCTTCGAGGACCAGCGGATTGTTCTGGCCAGCGTCGAGAATTGCCTGGCGCCTCGGTTCGGAAAACTGTCCGGCCGCCCATTCTACATACGCCTCGGCTTCGTCATCCGTGAACCCGCGAACATCTACCCGATCGACGGGAAACGGGACGGTGTCGAGCCGCTGGGCCAACGGATGGTTTTCATCGGCGGTCACGGGGCGCCAGGTTGCCACGACGTGGAGCTGGAGCCCCTCGGGCTCCGTCAGCAGGTCGCATAACAGGCGTGCGGAATCCGGGCTCGACGCGTGGATGTCGTCGAGCAGGAGCATCAGTGGGCGCTCCTGAGAGATTCGTTTAAGGAGACGGCGAAAGGCGTCGAGCGCGTCGAGCCGGCTCCCTTCCGGTGGGTCGTCGGTTTCCTCGCCGAGTCCGTCGGCGAGTCGGGGGAAGAGCCGGGAAGCCCGAAGACGGAATTCATCGACATGCTCGTCGAGCTCGTCGTCGGCTCCTTCGCAGAGGTCGACGATCTGGTCGACGATGTCGTCCCAGCCCTGGAAGATCAGCGAGGCATCCTGGTAGTAGCGTCCTCGCAGGATGATCCATCCACGCTGAGCCGCCCAGCGGCCCAGTCGCTCGGCCAGCGCCGTCTTTCCATATCCCGGCGGGGAGGAGAGCAGGCTGACGAAGATTCGCTCGGTGCGCACACATTCTTTGGCATTGTCGACCAATCGTTCGAGATGGGCCTCCCTGCCGAAGAACTCGTCCTGGTCAGCCACAAATGTGGGAGGGAGATCGACCGAACGGGCGCGAGTCGTCTCGAGCACCTCGAGTACGTCGCTCAAGCCGGCCCGCTCGTCCGGGTCTTCATCGAGGAGCTCCAGCACGAGGTCGACCCAGGCGGCCGGGCACCGGGGTTCGAGTTCCGACAACCGGGGAGTGTCCTGTTCGGAGAAGTCGCCGGACGCGGTGCGGGCCATCTGCATTGGACGACATCCGGTGATCGCTTCGAAGAGAATGCATCCCAATGCAAAGAGGTCGCTCTCGGGCGTCGGGTCCGATTCTGGGTCCCGTTCCGGGGGCCAGTAAGACCGACTGTATTCGACTTCCGTGGCATCCGGAGGTGTCTGGGCCTGGGTGGAGGTCTCGTCGGTGACTGCCTCGACGAGCGGTGTGAGCCCGAAATCGCACAGCGTGCAGTGGCCGTCGTCGTCGACGACGATGTTCGACGGCTTCAGATTGGCGTGCGGTTTTTTGAATCGATGCAGATGCTCCAGAGCCGCGACGATCTGGGGGAGCACATGTTCGAGCCGCAGAAAGACAAGATCCAACTCTTCGTCCGGCGTCAATCGGCGTCGGGGCCCGGACTCGGAGGCATCGGTTTCATCAGATTCGTCGGGTTGAAGTTGCTGGTCTTCCGATTGCTCCTGGTCGGGGGGACGAGAGCGTTCCTCGGATGGGGGGCGTTCAGAGTCGTCATCGGCACCGGCCCGGTCTGGGGGGCGAGATGCGTCGGGGTCGTCGAGTTCGTCGAGTTCCTCGTCGAAGGCGCGGTCGGTGGCGCGGGCCCTCTCGGCGAGCAACTCCAGTTCCTGCGGCTGAGCCGGTCGGCGAAGATAGGTATAGAGGTCGACTCCTTCGACCAGTTCCGCCACGAACGAGGGGACGTCAGCGTCGTCGACCCAGTCGATATACGAGGCCAGATTCGGGTGGTCCATGCGAACCAGGCTGCCGAATTGCTGGTCGATCGTCTGAGGGTCGCGGATGTGGGCGTGGGTCAGACGTTTCAGCGCGACCGGGGCCTCCATCTCGGCGCGGTAGAGTTCGCCGAGCAGACCTTGGGCCAGAAGTTCATGGGTGGTGATGTCGCCTGTCGATGCCACGGTGTTTGAACCTGGGGGCGAAACGTGATGAATTCAGCGGCGCGGCGGTCAGGACTCTGCGTCCGTGAAATAGCCGGCCGTTTCCAGTATGTTCCACACTCGGGTCAGGGGCAATCCGATGATGGCAGTGTAGTCGTCGCCGCGAAGCGCCCGAAAGAGGCGAATGCCGGCGGATTCGATCTTGTAGGCCCCGACGCAGTCGTAGGGTTCGTCGGCCTCCAGATATTGCTCGATGGCCGCCTCCGACAGCGAGCGCATGTGCATCTCGAATGCGACGGACTCGATATAGTTTTCACCGTCGGGTGTCGTGAGCGCGACCGAGCAGATGAGATCGTGGCAACGCCCCTGCAGGCGCTGGAGTTGGACCTTGGCCGCCGACCGGCCTCCCGGGGTGCGCAGTCGTTGACCGTCCAGCGAGATCACCTGGTCGGCTCCCAGGACGAAGCTATCCGGATGCGTCGCCGACACCTCGTCGGCTTTGGCCGACGCCAGCCGACGGGCGGTCTGACCCGGGGTTTCTCCCGGCCGGCTCTCTTCGTCAATGGACGCTGCCCGGGTCTCGAATGACAGACCGAGCCGACCAAGTAACGAACGTTTATACTCCGAGCCAGAGGCTAATATGAGTGAACAGGGCATCGATCAGAGAGAATCTTCGTTGGAGACATTGAGGGAGACGCACGCGTTTCCCTGCGAATTTCAGTTCAAGGTCATCGGCGCAAATTCGTCGTCGTTTGTCGCCCGGGTGGTCCAGGCCGGAATCAACGCCGTCGGTCCGACGGCGACGCCGCGCATCTCCACCAAAGAGAGTTCCAAAGGCTCCTATATTTCGGTGTCGATGGAAATGACGATGAAGGACGCCGAAACCATCTTGGACGTCTACGATGGCGTGCGCAACCTGGAGCAGGTGAAATTCGTCCTCTAATCTGCTTACCGCAACAGTCCGCGGGCGAGCGTCGATAACAGAAAAAGAGGCGAGCGTTTGCGAGGTGACGGCGGGGGTGCGGATGTGGGCATTGCTGATGAGGGCAGCCAGGTGGATTTTTCAGGAGGCGGCGAGTCCGACGGTGGTTACGGGGCCGCCTCCGTCTGGTCATGACCAGGTCGTCCTGCACATTTCCTTTGGCGACCGCCCCGAGCCCGTCGATGGCGGCCTGTGGCTGCATCACGTCCATCGGCCCGAAGAGATCGATGCTGTCGTCGAGCTGATTGACGCCCGGGACTTGCCCGTCGACGGCGTCGTCCTCTGGGGCGTTGACACGATTCCGTCCGGCGTCGAAGCTCGGGCCCGGTGGTTGTGTCGCCTCGCAGATCGGCTGACACCCTCGACGCTCTGGGTGCCGGTCTCTCAGCGGCTGCACAGCTCCCTTCGCCGACTCGGGTGTCGTGTCATCACACATGGAGGGCTCGATGGAGATTACAGTTCTCGAGAGCACGGTCAGTGACAACTACTTCTACGGGTTGGTCGACGGAGACGACGTCGCGCTCATCGATCCCGTGGACGGCCGACGCGCCGTCGACTGGGTCGAGTCGACCGGCCTCTCGTTGACCTATCTGATCAACACCCACTTCCATCAGGACCACGTGGGTGGAAATCCGACTGTGCTCGAGGCGTATCCCGATGCGACCCTGATCGTCGGTGACACCGACGCCGACCGCGTACTCCAGTCCTCCGATCCCGAAGACGTGCGTCGGGTCAAAGCGGGAGACTCGGTTCGGCTGGGTGCCACGACGCTGGACGTCTCCGATACGCCCGGTCATACGCCGGGCCACATCTCGCTTTTTGCCGCCGGCCATCTCTTCAGCGGTGATACGATTTTCGTCGGGGGCGCGGGAAATTGCAGCTTCGGCGGAGATCCGGGGCAACTGTACGGAACCTTTCGAGATGTCATCTCGGCGTTCGACGACTCGACGACCTTTTATCCCGGGCACGATTACGCCGAGCGGGATATCGAGTTTATCCGTTCGATCGAGCCGGATAATGACGGCGCCGCAGAGATGCTCGAACGGGTTCGTTCGTCGGCCCAGCGTCCCTCCCATGGTCTCTTTTTGACGACCCTGGGAGAAGAACGCAGCTACAACCCGTTCTTTCGAGTCGACGAATCATCGTTGCAGGAGCGGCTCCGCTCGGCGTATGCCGAGACGTGGTCGACCTGTCGGGGTCGATCCGACTCCCAGGCCGAGGCGGCCTTCCGGACGGTTCGGCAACTTCGCAACCACTGGTAACCAGGAGCGACGTTCGATGCCATATCGCTGGAAAATCGGGGTGCTCGTTGTGGCCGTGGCTGCAGGAGCCTTCGTGCTGGCCGAGCCATGGACCGAAGGCCGGGACCCCGCTGTGGTCCGCGCCGTCTCGCAGTTGGACGGTCAGTGGGCGGGCCGCGATGCCGTCCCCTTCGAACTCGAGACACTCGACGGCCGGGTTCGCTCCCTGAACTCCTATCGAGGGAAGGTTGTTTTTTTGAACTTCTGGGCATCCTTCTGTAAGCCGTGTCGCAAGGAGATGCCCAGTATGGAGCGGTTGATCCGGCAGTACCAAGATCAGGGGCTCGCCATGGTTGCCGTCAGTTTGGATGCGCAAAAGCAGGACGCCCGCGCCTTTCTGGACAACTTTTTGCCGCGGGGGCAGACCGCCATGGACATTCTGTGGGACCCGACCGGCGAGGTCAGCAATCGGTTCGGCACGGAGCGCATCCCCGAGACCTATGTGATCGATCGGGAGGGCCGAATCGTCGCCCGCTTTGTCAGCGAGTACGACTGGACCCGCCCGGAAGTAAAACGGCTGATCGAAGCGATGCTCGACGGATAAGGCCCACAAGGGAGTTATGGAGCGTCTGCAGGAGCTGGTCGAGCGACTCGGGGACTACGGGATCGAGACCGTCGAAGAACTCGGCGGCATGATGATCATGTTCGTCGAATCGATCATCTGGGCCTTCCGCCCTCCGTACCGAATCAAGGTGCTGTTCGACACCTTCGAGGAGGTCGGTGTCGGCAGCCTGCCGATCGTTTTGTTGACCGGGGTCTTCACCGGCCTGGTGATGGCCTATCAGTCGATCTATGCCTTTGGGATGTTCGGGGCTGAATCGCTGGTGGGCGGCGTGGTCGCGATTTCGACGACCCGCGAACTGGCACCCGTGTTGACCGGGCTGATGGTCGCGGGCCGGACCGGAAGCTCGATGACCACCGAGCTCGGCACGATGCGGGTGACCGAGCAGATCGACGCGATGGCGGTGATGGCCGTGAACCCGGTCCAGTACCTGGTGACGCCCCGCGTGATCGCCACGGTCGTGATGATGCCGATCCTGACGACCCTCTTCAATTTCGTGGCCATCGCGGCTGCGTATGGTATTTCGGTCTATGCGATCAATATCGACCCGGGTATCTTCATTCAGAAAGTTCAAGACTTCGTGGGCGTCGACGACCTCCAGAACTCGGCCATCAAAGCGGCGTTCTTCGGAGTGGTGATCGCCGTCGTCGGCTGTTACAAGGGATTCTACGCTTCGGGCGGCGCCAAGGGAGTGGGGGGCGCGACGACCTCCTCGGTGGTCACCTCGAGCGTGACGATTCTATTATTCGATTACGTATTGACCGTGATGATTTGGGGCTGAGGTATGAAACTGAAGTCCTTCATTTCACCCTTTAAAGTCGGGCTGGTCGTTTTGGCCGGTATCGTCGCCATGCTCTACATGGTGACGGTGCTGACCGGCGGCGAGGGACTGTTTCAGCCGGAGGGCTATGAAGTCCACGCGATGTTCGAAGATGTCACCGGGCTGGCGGAGAATTCCCGGGTCAGAATGTCGGGCATCCCGGTCGGACGGCTCGAGGAGATGCAGCTCGAGGGCGAGAAGGTCCGCGTGGTGATGCGCATCGAGCCGCAGGTCGAACTCCACAAGGGTATCGAGCAGCCTGATGGCACGTGGAAAAACGGGGCGACGGTCACGAAGTCTCAGGCGAGCGTCATCGGTGACTACTTCCTTGAGGTGACGCCGGGGGCCGAGGGACCCATGATCGAAGAGGGCGGACAGATCATGAATGTCACCGTCCCGGTGGGCCCCTCCCAGATCTTCGAGCGACTCGACTCGATCGCCGCAGATGTTGAACAGGTCACCCAGTCGCTGTCGGGTGCGTTCGGCGGCGAGAAAGGGCAAAAGCGGGTCGACAAGATGATGACCGACCTGCAGAAGACGTTGGCCGCCACGCGTGGCTTCGTCGAACAGAATAGCAAAAAGGTCGACCGCATTCTGGCCAACGCAGAAGAGATGAGCGCTCAGATGCGTCGTCTCAGCCAGACCGGCAGCCAGTCGCTTCGGCGCATCCTGGCCGACGCCGAGTCGGTGATGAACGAAGTGAAGGTCATCGTCGGCGACTCTTCGGGCGACGTAAAAGAGGGGCTGGGCACGCTCAAGGGCACGTTGGCGCGCCTGCAGACGACGCTCGATTCACTCAACTACAGCCTGCAGAACGTCCAAGACATCTCCGACAAGATTAACGAGGGCGAAGGCACGATCGGCGAACTGGTCAACAATCCTGCGATTGCCAACCGGACCGAACGGGTCCTCGAAGACGTCGAAAACCTGACAAATCGGGTCGACCGCCTGAAGGCGAGCGTGGGACTGAGGAGCGAATATCACGTCAAACACGGCCAGTTAAAAAACGTCGTGCAATTGAAGCTGCAACCGGGTCCGAACAAGTACTACATGGCCGAGCTGGTCGACGACTACCGAGGAAAGACCGAAGTCGTCCGTACCGACGTCAATACGACCGACGCCGATGCCGAGGACGGGCAGTACCGGACCACGAAGGTGACCACCGAGGACTCGTTTAAATTCAGCTTTCAGCTCGCCCGCAGCCTCGAGATCGCCGAGTGGATGAAACTCACCGGTCGGTTCGGTCTCATCGAGAGCACCGGCGGACTCGGAGGCAACATCCTCCTGACGAAGGACCAGCGGCTCGACATCCAGGCCGACCTCTTCGACTTCGGCGCCGACCGTGCGCCCAGGCTTCGAACGTTCGCGTCCTTTAGCTTTCTGGACTATCTGTACGTCCACGGTGGTGTCGACGACATCTTCAACGACTCGCGACGCGACTACTTCTTTGGGGCCGGCATCGAGTTCACCGACCAAGACCTCAAAGCACTGCTGACGACCACGGGTGTTCCCGCATCCGGGGAATGATCGCGGCCCGGATTCACGTTCTGACGCACTGAGTGTCTCGCCTTCCCGCACACCAGCGCCTCTTTGCAACTCTTTTCGACATCCGGTTCGGGTGCGTCTTTGTTGACGCTAGTGAGTATCGTGGCCGTGTGCGCTCTGTTACCCGCGGAATTGCGAGCCCAGAGCGATGATCTGATCCTGCACGAGTACGTCGAACCGGGCGAGCTGGAGTCGAGCAGTTCCAGCGAGACCGGAGCCATTGGCGAGGGTGATGGACCGGCGCGTGGAGGCGCACCGCCGAGCCGGCAGTCGAATTCAGCGACGCGGGCGCCGGACCTGACCTTAGACCGCGGGAGTGGCGAGGTAATTCGCGGGCCCCGGGGCCCGGTCGAGGGGACCGCCCAACCGTACGGTCCCGCGTCGCCGGGCGGTGGGGCCACGCTGCTGGACGACAAGACCGATACCGTCGACCCGCTGAATTACCACGCCACCTTCGATCCCTCCGTCTACCCCTACAAACGAGATGTCTCCCAGGACCGCATCGCCGTCTCCGATAGCGGGGGGTATCAGATGACGGCGGGCCGTGGGGACGTCCGTCGTGTGCCGGTCGGTGGAGAGGCCAGGGACAATGAAGACACCTTCTGGGGTACATTTTTGATCCGCGCGGAGGCCGGCTCCCTGCATCCCGTTCCGAGCGTGGCCCCGGGACAACGGGTCCTCGAGGTCCACGCTGAACCCGACGTCGGTGTGCAGCCCGCTCGTGACCAGGCGGGAAACTGGTATCTTCGGATCGATTCGGACGGATTGGTCCGAGTCGCGATGCGAGTGGCAGCCCCACACTTCTATTTCGAGGGTGAATTCGACGACGAGGTCTCCTGGGCCGATTTCGACCGATCTCCGACGCGTCTGCCGGACCGTGCGCGTCCGGTGGCCCGAGACGTCGCCGAGCTCGTCGGGGTTTCCCGGGAGCAGTCGCCCGGCGAGGTCGTCCGTGAACTCGTCCGCTACTTTCGCAATTTCGAGACCCGGGCCCTTACCGAAGCCGAGTCGGCCGGAGATCTCTACCGCACCATCGCGACGCGACAGGTCGGGGTCTGTCGCCATCGAAGCCTCGCCTTTGTGATCACGGCGGCCTCTCTGGGCATTCCCACTCGTTACGTCTCCAACGAGGCCCACGCCTTCATCGAGGTGTGGTGGCCGCGGGGAGGCTGGCGACGCGTCGACCTCGGGGGAGCTGCACGGGACATCGCCTACCGAGGGAATCGGTCCAGCACCCTGCACCGGCGCGGAGGATTCGAGAATCTCCCGACGCCGCCGCGCTTCGACGCCGCGTTGGAGCAAGCCCGCGGTGGCGCCGAAGGGGAAGCAGGTGAAGGCGCTGCTGAGGCCAGCTCCGAGTCCGCCGATTCGAGTGACGGTGAGCCGGCTCAGGGAGAAGCCGCCCAGAGCGAGGCTTCCGAGTCGATGAATGCTCAGACCGGCGATGCGGGAACCAGGTCTCGAGCCCAGATGCAACAGCAACAGCAGGTGGAGCGCGAGGCTGCTCAGCAACGCCAACAGTCGGACGGTCGCCAAGGCGAAAGTTTGCCGGAGGAGTTCTCCAGCGGTGGCGACAGGTCCGACGGCCCGGGTCCATCTGTGCCGACCCGGCTGACGATGACTGCGGATCGCCAGACCGTCATGCGCGGCTCGAATGTGGAGCTGTCGGGTCGACTTCGCACCCAGACTGGCGCTCCCCTACCGGATCGGACCGTACGGATCCTCATCGGTTCCCCCGGGTCTCGGACCGCCGAGTCGATGCGTGAGCTGGCCACGGTGACGACCGATTCCCGAGGTCGCTGGAGCACGACCGTGGCGATTCCGGAGTCGACGTCCATCGGCCGTTGGAGTCTGGTGGCACGGTTTTCCGGCGACGAATCGAACGCCCCGAGCATCGCTCGCTGACTGGCTCTGGGCGGGCCTGTCCGGTTGTGGTATCCTCCTGAGGAATTCACCGAAGACAGGTTGCAGGGGGTTGCCGTGAAATTGGAAGAGTTGGCTGGAGAACACCTGGATGGACGCTACGCGTTGGAGTCGCTCATCGGAACCGGCGGGTACGGCGCGGTCTTCGAGGCGATGCAGCTTTCGGTGCAGCGCCCCTGTGCGGTCAAGGTCCTGTCCCCGTCGCTGTGTGACGACGAAACCTCCCTGGAACGCTTCGAGAACGAAGCGCGGATGACGGCGCGGCTGAAGCATCCCCATACCGTTCGGATCTTTGATTACGGTCGTGACGACGACCTTGGTGTCGTCTTCCTTGTCATGGAGCTACTCGAGGGGGTCTCGCTGAAGCACCGGGTCCGCACCAGTGGGCCGCTTTCGCTGGCAGCCACCCTGGATGTCGTCGATGCGGTAGCCGAGAGTCTGGACGAGGCCCACGAGATGGGGATGGTCCACCGGGACGTGAAACCCCACAACATCATGCTGACCCGTCGAGGTGGGCGAAAGGATTTCGTCAAAGTCATCGACTTTGGGATCGCCAAGGCCCTGGGCCCGACCGCCGAAGACCGAGAGCTGACGGCGACGGGCATGATGATCGGAACCCCGACCTTCATGGCGCCCGAGCAAATCAGATCCGCCGACATCGACGGGCGATGCGACCAGTACGCCCTGGCCGTGACGGTCTACTACATGTTGACCGGAGAGACCCCGTTTCGAGGTGCGTCGACCCTGGAAGCAGCGAGCCGACACCTGACCGAATCGGCCCCGGCACTCAGCGCGCTCAAGCCGCAACTCGATCTGCCGCGACTCTTCGATGCCGTGCTGTTGAAGGCGCTCGCCAAGGCCCCCGAGGCGCGCTTTGAGACCATGGCCGCCTTTGCGGAGGCTCTGCGCGGTGCCTTCGACGGTGAGATTCCGGAGGGTCCGGGAGTCGGGCTGGTCCCGGCGTCGAATACGCCGGCCGAAGGGTCCGGTCAGTCACCATCCGCGTCGTTGCAGGCTACCCGAATGACGACGCCGGCCGTCAGGCCCGACCAGGGATCCACGTTGGCGACGGTGGCCCTCGACGCCGCCGCCGGCCAGACCGTCGACGGGCCGCCCTCACCCCCGCGCCCTTATTCGATTCGACCGCTCGTGACCTTCGCCGTTCTCGGGGTGAGCCTGGCCCTGGTCGGCCTGGGGAGTACTGCAATGAGCAGCTCGCCTGGCGAGCCACAGCCTCGGGAGTTCGGCGTGGCGCAGGACCGACAGCCCGACTCGCCTGCCGAGACTGACTCGGTGCCGAAAGAGCCCTCCCGGCCGGAGTCGTCTTCGGAGTCGGCGCCGGTCAACAAGCCGGAGCCGGACTCGCCGAAGCCGGCGCTATCTGCCGAGTTTGCCGAAGCCGTGCAGTCGGCAGTCGCCGCACGCGACTTGGCCGCCACCAGAGCTGAGACGTCCGCTGACGACGCGGCGACGGCTGCACGGACGAAGTCAGCCGAAAAAAGACAGCCCACCCGACCGGAGACTCCTGCCACCGGTATCGTTCAGGCGACCCTCATCCCATGGGGTGACCTCTTCGTCGACGGGAAGCGTCTGGGCCGGGGAAGCCGCATCCGCACCGAATTGCCCACCGGCCGCCACACGCTGGAGATGCGACAGGGCGAGCGGTCGGTGGGCAAGCAGGTCGTACGTATTCGGGCGGGACAAACCACCGCCGTGGAGATGGTGGCGGAGTAGATGCGCCGAACCTGATTAGAAAAATGCCCTCTCACCAGGGGTCAGTCCGGGCGCGACCACTCGCCTTCGGTCACCCGGCGGGCGCACCACTCGGTAGCGCTCGGGCTGTTTGTGGTATTGCCGTCGTTGACGCACTCGTAGCCCTCCGGGCACGGGTCCTCGACATCGCCGTAGATGCCCCAGCAGTCGATGGGAAGTCGGCAGTAGGGATCGTCTTCGGCGATGCGAAACTCGTAGCCCTCACACAGTGACTCGCCCTGGACGTTGCACTGGCCGAGCCGGTCTCGGTTTCCCCACTTTCCGGGGTACATCAGACAATCTCCTTTGGGGCAGTCCGCCGTTCGGTAGCAGAACGACGGGCGGCACTCTTCCCCGTAGTGGCAGACCTGATATTTTGAACAGGAGACACTGCAGGTATTGTATTCGGAGCAAGTTTGCTGGACCGTCTGCGCGTAGCCACACATCTCGTCTGAGGCCGGACAGTCGGCATCGGAGAGGCAGGTCCGAACACATCCCTCTCCGGTCGCATCGCACTTACCGGAGGCACACTCGTAGCTCTCTTCGCAGGGTGCTCCGACCGCTTTTCCCCGGCTTGGTCTGCAGACGCCGTCATCGTGGTCGCACCAGTGACCGGGCGGGCAGAGGGCATGGTTTCGGTTATCACACCTCCGGAGCGGTTCGCATCGACCGCGAGGGCTGCAGTATTGGCCCGTCTCGCATTCGCCGCACTCCGAGGTGTCGAGCGCATCCCGCGTGTCGGACGTATCCGAGGCGTCGCGATCATCCCAAGCGTCCCCAGAATCGCCGGTGTCGACCGTCGCATCACGGTCAAACCCCCAGCCGTCCGGAGAGCTCGGAGGCTCTCCGGGGCAACCGGCGAGGAGGAGCAGGAGTATTAGGGAATGGATGGGGGACTGTCTCACGGTTTTTGTCCTACAGCTCTGGGAGGATAATCGTCGCACCAACTCTCCCAACCAACCTCTCTGCAATAGTAGCCGGCGTAGCGCTCACAGATCCGGTTTTTCTTTATGTTTTCGTCATCTTGTCCGCCCCTAGTGTCGAAGGGATAGTCACGACAGTCTCGTGTGGCCTCGCAAAAGCCGCTGGAGGACCAAACCGGCACCGTGTACAGGGCGGAGGCGGTGTTGTTGGCTCTGGTCCGCTCAACAAAGTATTGCCCGGGGTCAGCTTCGACTTTGATTTCGAGATCTTCGTCGGCAAGCTCGGACTGAACCGTCGAGGGCGTACCCAGAAGGACCGCCTGCCCGGGGAGGCTCGATTCATATACGTCTTTGTACCCCGGCGAGATCCCCTGTGCGGAGAAGCAGGGATCTGGGCCCCCTTGGTTTCTCCAGGTGCCGTCGGGGTCGTCGCGAACTTCCTTTTTGATCTCAATGTCGAAATCCTGGGAGTCCATCATACAGAATGAGATTTTTTGTCCGTTTCCGACTTTCGTGTCCGTGGAGATTTTACGGAGCGTGAGTTTGGCAAATCCATCAACGTGCGTGTGATCGTGGGCGTAGTGGAAAGTGAAGGAGTTATCCAACGAAACCCGTCTCGGCGCGACTTCGATCCAGGACGGTTCGGTTTGCTCGACCGTTTCGATGACCTGACGGGTCGTCGGCTCACAGACTCCTTCGCTTGTGTCGAGGTTGCATGTGCCGGAGCTACACTCCGAATCGGTGGAACAGGTTACGTTTTGGTCTTCCACTAGTGCACAGTGGCGTTCGTCGCCGTCGGGATGGCAGACGAAGTCTCCGTAGCAATCCGAGTCACTTTGACAGTCGGTATGCTCACAGTCCCCGTTGTTGCATTCGTTTTCGCGGTAGCGACAATCCTCGTCGAACTCGCAGACGATAGACTCTTCTGGCCCACGGACCCTGTAATACGGCTCGCAGGTACCCGAGTACTGGCATGAGCGGCTGTCCCCGGCGCAGTTGCCCTGCGCGTCGCAGCAATCGGAATTGGAGGTGCAGGTGGGCAGTTGACACGCTCCGTCGGAGCCGCACTCCATGTCTTCGGGACAGTCGCCGTCAGTTCCGCAGGACTCGGCGAGACAGTAAGTGCCCCCACATTCGAAGCCGTCGGGGCAGGGCCATGCTCCGTCGGCGCAACGGCCTGCCCTGTCGCCGGGCGCGGCCTGTTCGACGTGAAGCGGGCCGCTCCCCACGTTCGCCACGGAGGTGCCGACGCGGAGCGAGATCAGGTCCATCTCATCCCTATCGAGCGAAGAGGCATCGTCGCCTTGCGTATTCGGATTCATCACAGCGCACTCCAGTGTACGGTCGCCTCCCTCTTTAAACTCGCGCCGATCGACGAACAGATCGGGGAGTTTTTCGCGCTTCTCATCGTGTGGCCAGACCTTGAATGTTCCCCAATCGAGGCAGTCGAGTAGCTTTTCGTCCGGGAGTGCCTGACATTGGACCGCCGAACAGTAGCCTCCCCAGTCGTCGACGAAACACTCCTCGTCATACTCGTGGTACAGGTAGTTGAAGTATGGCTCGTAGCCGTCTTTTCTCATCTCGATTCGGTACCAATCGTCGGAGTCGACCGACGATCGCCCGGGACCGTCCATGCAGGCACCTGTGTAGAGATCATAGTATAGGTTGTCTTGCAGATTCGTATTGGAGGCGGTGCGCGAGTAGTAGTCCTCGAGAGTTATCGATTTGTCTGGCCAATTCCAGCTGGGTAGGTCGCTCCCAGTGGTATCTGGAGGCGGCCATTTAAAGAGCTGAGCATCGACACCGGGTACGAGAACGCCGGAATTCCCCCATTCGACGCGAGCCCTCGTCTGGCCGGATTGGGTGTCTTCGGAGCCGTCGGAGTCCAGATTACAGGCATTTTCAAATCCAAAATCGCAGAGCAAGCAATCGGTGAGGCAAAGGTCCGATGTCCTGACGCCCTGACTTGCGGCTTCACAGGCGCTTGAGTAGATGCGTCCGTCACAACCGCAAGCGGTCGAAGTAGATTCACCCGAGCAGTCCGTCGGGCGTTCCTGGCAAACACCGAACCCGTTGCATCCGAGCATCGACGAGCAGAACGCGTCGGGTGCGCAATCTGCATTGCTCATGCAGAATTCAGGGTATGGGTCCGGCTCATCCATACACGACACAGATGCTGCGGTGGATACGCCTGCCTGGTTCGCGAGGCAGGAGTTGTCGTATTCTTCGTCGTCGCACCCGCAGACTGGGCGGAGGTCATCGGGGCATCCATCGGGGATCTCCGTGCAGACGCCTTGGTCTGAGCAGCCAGAGCCCGGTGGGCGTTCGCAGAAGTTGCCTGCACTGCAGTCGTCGCCATCATTACATGTGGTGACGCACTCGCCATCATCGCACGGGGAGAGGCACTCCGACGTCTCGACGACGCCGACTCCGGCTAGCTGAGCGTAGCACTCGTTCGAGTAAACTCGACAGTTGCACCCGTAGACCGGCGAGATTCCGTCGTTGGAACACTCTGTCGCCTGGGCCGGATCGATCTCAATACATTGTCCGGGTTCATTGCAGGACTCGTAATAGCACGTGGAGCCATCTCCACAGGGGTTCGAAGCCGAGCATTGGCCGGACGCGAGTTGAGTACGCGTCCGGGATTCCGTCTCACCGTCGGTCGAACCACTACATGCGGCGAAAAAGGTGAGTACGAGCGCAATTGAGCCAAAGAATATCGAGCTACGGACAACCATCGATTCTCCCCGAACCAAAGTAACGGCCAGACGAAATCTACGACTGGCGTCTAATCGAATATGTCGCCATCGTGAAGAACGATACGGTGTTTGTCAATTGCGCCGAGTACTCTCGGTCAGGACCCGACAGACCCTCCGAGGGGCCGTCAGGGTCCGGCAGACAGGGTGACCTGCTGGGTCTCCTTTCCAGGGTCCCAAAACATTTAGCAAACATTTAGATCGGCCTATATGGCCGATCTGACGAGACCATTGATTCTTGAAATTAAAACGATTCCAATGGCTTAGGGGCAATATGCGATCGGGCCACCCTCATCCCCTGGGGTGACCTCTTCGTCGACGGGAAGCGTCTGGGCCGCGGAAGCCGCATCCGGACAAAGCTTCCGGCGGGACGCCACACCCTGGAGATGCGCCAGGGCGAGCGGCTGGTTGGCCGGAAAGTCGTTCGGGTTCTGGGTGGGAAGACGACCGAAGTGGAGTTGGTGGCGGAGTGACGCGGGATGGTCGTGCATTGGCCGGCCTTCGGCGGTGCTGTATGCTGACGTATCGTCGATGCCAACCGAGGACGCGCTTCGAGGTCAGGGTATGTCGGACACACAGACGCTCGCCGGCGAGTCGACTACAATTGAGAGGGATCACGATTTTGCCGCCTATCGTGAGCGGGCCGAGGCGATGATCGAGTCGGGAGAGACCGCCGAAGCGCGGGCGTTATTGGGCCGGGCGACATCGCGGCCCGACGCCAGCCGAAATCTCGACGAAAATCGCTGGATCTATCGGGTCCTCGGGTGGCTCCACGAGCAAAACGGCGACTTGGATTCGGCGGCGGCGGCGTACACTCGGGCCTTTGAGGTCGACCCCGCACACGACGCTACGCTCTTCGCGTTGGTTCACTTCATTCTCCGCAGGCTCGGCGAGTCGACAGACCCTTGGATTCAGCGTCCGCTCCAGCTCTGCTTGGTGCGGCCGCCGGAGGTGGTGAGTCGTTCGATCCGGGGGCGGATTCACGGTCGCTTGGGGAAGTACTTCGTCGACATCGGCGACGATGACCAGGCGCGCGTTCATCTGGAGCAGGCGCTTCAGCTACACGGCGAAGATGAGCAGGAGAGGGAGACGTTGTTTGGACTTCTGGCACGGGCGGGATCGCCGGAGGACGTAATAGCGATGAGACGCCGTCTCGCAGATAGATTGGAGCCTCCCCGAGAACGTGCTCTGGCCCTCGTCGACTTAGGGGATGAATGGCGCAGTCAGTTTGACGACATGCGCCGGGCGCTGACCTGCTACGAGGACGCGGTGGCAGCGGATGATAGCTGCAGGGACGCATACCGCGGCGTGATCGAAGCGAGCCGTGAGCTCGGCGACTGGCAGCGTGTGTATCGTGCGAGTCTGGAGTTGGCCCGGCTGTCTGACTCTGCCGGGGAAGATGCCGACTGGCGGATTCAGGCGGCACGGATGGCACGGGATCGTCTCTGGGAGCCGGAGCGGGCCGTCGACGAGTTTCGGCGAGCGTTTCAATGCGATCCCGAACGCGTCGATGATGCGTTCGAGGCCATGACGGATATCCTGCATCAGGCCGAGGACTGGCAGGGCCTGGAGCGGGCATACCTGGAAGCGCTCGACATCCAGAAAGAGCGCGCCAGCCGAGATCCGGAGTTCGAGGCCGTGCTGTGGTACAAACTCGGCGAGCTGTATCGGCTGCATCTCGGCGGCATCGAACGGGCCGTCGAAGCGTACGGACGGGCCAGCGAACTCTTCCCGGACAATGTCGAGTTTCACCGCCGGATCCTCGATTTGGTCGAAGAGGAACCCGAATTTGTCGACCTGGCGGTAGCCCACCTCAAACGTCTGGTGGAGTTGCAGCCTGGTCGGGCGGCGCCGATCCGCCGACTCGGTCGGGCGTATCTGCGAGCCGGAGACGTCGACCGCGCACTGTGGCACTTTCGGTTGCTTGCGTTTCGCGGAGAGCCCCTCAGCGAGCGACCTCGACGGTTTGTGGAGAAGGTGTCACGACCGGTGTATGCCTCGCCGTCTGGTACGCTCGGAGAGGACCGGCGCAGACGTCGCATTTATCCCGAGTCGCTCGATACCGAGATAAACGCGATCTTCCGAATCCTTTACGAACCGCTGCGCGCGTGGAGTGCGGAGCGACGCTCGGCCTACGAGCTCAAGCGAAGTGACCGGATCGACCTCGAGGAGCCGCTCGCCTTCAATAACATCTATCGGGATCTGGCTCGCGCCCTGGAGATGGCCCATCCGCCCCAGGTGTGGAAGCAATCGGCGCGAAACCAGGTGGCGAAAGCATCGTTGAAAGACCGGGCGTTGTTGGTCGGAGATGAGTTGCTGGGTGATGCCGACGAACGCGAGGTCGCCTTCGAGGTCGGCCGGATGCTGTTTCTGTCGCTCGAGCCCTTCTTTCCCGTCGGACTCAGGCCGGTCGGCGACCTGCAGGCATTTTTGCTTCTGGCGGCCCAGTTGGTCGACCCCGACGCGAAGGTCGAACGCACGGAGTCGATGGAGAAGGCGTACCGCATGGTCTCCGAGCACGTCACCGGGGCTCGGCGAAAGCGGTTGGCCGACGCACTGCGGGCAACGACGGCCGACGGCGGTCGTGAGATCGAGCTGCGCGAGTGGCTCGAGGCTGTCGACGAGGCGGCCAACCGGGTCGGGCTCCTCTTTTGTAACGACCTCAATGTCGCCGCACGGCGAATTCGGTCCCGGCAGACGACCATCAGTCAACGGGGGATCGGGGCGCGCATCGAGTCGTTGGCCGACTGGTCGATCGACGAAGATTTCTTGCAACTTCGTCGGCAACTCGGAATCGCGGTATCGCCGCGGCGTTGACAAAACGGATTTCAGCAGGATGATGTCGGCGCCGCCGGGACGCCCCTCGCCGGCAATTCCATCCAAACCTGCATCATCCGTTTATGACTTCACACCTCAGAAATATTGCGATCGTCGCCCACGTCGACCACGGCAAGACGACGCTCATCGACCGGATGCTCGAACAGTCGGGCACCGTCGAGGCGCACCGTGACCTGGCCGACCGGGCGATGGACACCAACGACATCGAGCAGGAGCGTGGGATCACGATCCTCGCGAAGTGCACGGCCATCGAGTGGGGAGACCACTCGATCAACATCATCGACACGCCCGGTCACGCCGACTTCGGCGGCGAGGTCGAGCGCGTGCTGAAGATGGTCGACAGCGTGCTGCTTCTGGTCGATGCCTTCGAAGGGCCGATGCCCCAGACGAAGTATGTGCTCGGCAAATCGCTGGAACTCGGGCATCAGCCCGTCGTCGTCATCAACAAGATCGACAGGCCGAACGGTCGTCCGCACGAGGTACTCGACGAGGTCTTTGACCTGTTTATCGACCTCGGGGCGACCGACGAGCAGCTCGACTTTCCGGTCGTCTACTCCTCGGCCAAGTATGGCTACGCCGGCCACGAAATCGGCGAAGAGGCCGACGACTTGGAACCGCTCTTCGAGTCGATCATCAAGGATGTGCCGCCGCCGACCGGCGACCCCGAGGCGCCACTGCAGATGCAGGTGGCGACTCTCGACAGCGATGACTACGTCGGCCGCGTCGGCATCGGTCGAGTCTTTCAGGGCACGATCAATGTGGGCGATGATGTCGTGATCGCCCGGCGCAACGGCGAGCGCGATGAACTGCGCGTGCGCAAATTGTACGGCTTTCGCGGTCTGGAACGGGTCGAACGCGAGAGCATCGAGGCCGGGCAACTCGCGGCGGTGGCCGGCATGGAGGCGATCCTTCCGGGCGAGACGATCTGCGACCCGGAACACGTCGATCCGCTGCCGTTGATCGAGATCGACGAGCCGACGATCTCGATGATCATGATGGTCAACGACGGTCCCTTCACCGGCCGTGAAGGTGACTTTCTGACGAGCCGCCAGATCAGGGAGCGCCTCGACCAAGAGCTCGAGCGCAACGTAGCCCTGAAGGTCGAAGAGACCGACCGCGCCGAGGCCTTCAAGGTCTCGGGTCGCGGCGAGCTCCATCTTTCGGTGCTCCTCGAACAGATGCGCCGTGAAGGCTACGAGATGCAGGTCTCACGGCCGGAAGTCATCTTCAAGGAAGACGAGGACGGCAACCGCCTGGAGCCCGTCGAGGAAGTCGTCATCGACGTCGATGAAAGCTACTCGGGCAGCGTGATTCAGTCGCTCAAGGAGCGACGCGGCGAGTTGCGGGCCATGCAGACGAATTCCGATGACACCCAGCGCATCGAGTTTCTGGTACCGTCGCGGGGGCTCATCGGCTATCAGTCGGAGTTTTTGACCCAGACCCGTGGTACCGGTCTGATGTACAAGAATTTCCACAGCTACCAGCCCTATCGCGGCGAGATCGAGGAGTCGCGCGGCGGGGCGCTGATCGTGATGGAGCAGGGCACGACGACGGCATACGCCCTCGACAGCCTGCAGGAGCGAGGGACGTTGTTCGTCGGCCCGGGCGAAGAGGTCTACGGCGGTCAGATCATCGGGGTCAGCAACCGCGAACATCCGCTGGTGGTCAATCCCTGCAAGCAGAAGAAGCTCGACAACATGCGGGCCTCGGGCAGCGACGATGCCATCGAGCTGGCTCCGCCCAAGGAGATGGGGTTGGAGGAGGCCATCGAGTTCATCGAAGCCGATGAACGCGTCGAGATCACCCCCGGCGCGATTCGTGTGCGCAAGGCCGAGCTCAACCACAGCCAACGCAAGTAATCGGCCGATGCTACTCTGGTATCATTATCCCTTGATCTTTCTGGCGGGGTTGACCGCCGGGATCATGAACGTCCTCGCGGGGAGCGGGTCGGTCGTGACCCTGCCGGCGCTCGTCTTTCTGGGACTTCCGGCCGATGTGGCCAACGGGACGAATCGCGTCGGAATCACAGTTCAGTGCCTGGTCGGCACCGAAACCTATCGCCGCGGCGGGCAGCTTCAGACCGAGGGAGTTGGGTGGCTGATCGCTCCGACGCTGGTGGGAACCGCCATCGGTGCCTGGGGGGCCAGCCAACTCGACGCCGCCCAGACCAACGTCGTGATCGGCGTGGTGATGATCGGGATGCTGGTGGTGCTTCTGGTCGACCCCAAACGATGGATCGATCCCGGGGGCAAGAACTTCGAGGGACGGCCCCCCTGGTGGATGATGGTGATCATGCTGGGCGTGGGTCTCTACGGTGGGTTCATCCAGGCAGGGGTGGGCGTCATGATGCTCGCCGCGCTCGTGCTTGGTGCCGGCTACGAAATCGTGCCGGCCAATGCCGTCAAGATGCTCATCGCGCTCATCTTCACCGCCGTCGCCCTGGCCATCTTTGCCTTCGACGGGCAGGTCAACTGGACCTACGGCGCTCTGATGGCCGTGGGGCAGGGCACCGGCGGCTTTGTGGGAGCGAAGTTCGCCGTCGAGAGCGACGAGGCCGACATCTGGATTCGACGTCTCTTGATCGTCATCGTGATCGTGGCGGCCTCGAAGTTTCTCGGGCTTTTCGACCTCATCTTCTGACCGGTTTGATGGTCAGGTATTCGTGGATAGTTTGCCGCGCGACCGAAGAGATGGCGCGACCATCGACGAGACACTCTTGACTCGACGAGGCCCCTTTTATGACCAACCCACAGAAAGCGGAAACAAAGCAGTTTGAAGCCGAGGTGAGTCAGCTCCTGCAGCTGATGATCAACAACCTCTACGGAAACAAAGAGGTGTTTTTGCGGGAGCTGATCTCGAACGCCTCCGATGCCTGCGACCGGCTACGGTTTGCGGCGCTGGAGGACGAGGATCTGTACGAGGATGACCCCGACCTCGAGATCTACGTCGACTGGGATGCCGACGCCGGGACGCTGACCGTCAAGGACAACGGCATCGGCATGTCCCGAAGCGATGTCTCCGAGAACATCGGGACGATCGCCAAGAGCGGGACCCAGGAGTTCATGCAGGCCCTGGAGGAGAAAGACGAGATCGACTCCCAGGTCATCGGCCAGTTCGGCGTGGGCTTTTACTCGGCGTTTATCGTCTCGGAACGCGTGGAGCTGGAGACGCGCCGGGCCGGGGAGCCGGCCGAGCGAGGCGTGCGCTGGAGCTCCGACGGGCGGGGTGAATACACCATCGAGACGATCGAGCGCGAAGAGCGCGGTACGACCATCACTCTGCATCTTCGAGAGGAGGAGCAGGAGATCCTCGACTATGCCACGCTCAAGGGCATCGTCGAGAAGTACTCCGACCACGTGTCGTTTCCCATCAAGATGCCGGCCCAGGACGAGGACGAAGAGGGATGGGAGACGGTCAATCGTGCGTCGGCGCTGTGGATGCGTCGAAGCAGCGATATCTCCGATGAGGAGTACACCGAATTCTACAAACACATCTCCCGGGACTTCAACGATCCGCTGGAGTGGACGCACGCCCACATCGAGGGTCGGCTGAAGTTCTCGATGCTCTTTTACATCCCGTCGGAGCGGCCCTTCGACATGGCCGCCGGGGTCGACAGTGAGCACCGCGGCGTAAAGCTGTACGTGCGCCGCGTCTTCATCATGGACGACGCGGAGATGTTTTTGCCGCGATACCTGCGATTTGTGCGCGGGGTCGTCGACTCGGACGACCTGGACCTGAATGTCTCCCGCGAGTCGTTGCAGGAAAACCGGGTGGTCAGCGCCATGAAGAAGACGGCGACCAACCGGGTGCTCGATATGCTCGAGGAAATGGCCGAAGACCCGGAGACCTACCAGACCTTCTGGAATCAGTTCGGCAACCTCCTCAAGGAGGGGGCCGTCGAGGATCATGCTCGGCGCGAGCGACTCTCCGGGCTGCTGCGGTTTGCCACGACGCACACCGACCAGCCCGATCAGACCGTTTCGCTGGATGATTACATCGAGCGGATGGGAGAGGAGCAGGAGAAAATCTACTACGTCACGGCCGACTCCTTTGCCAGTGCCAAGAGCAGTCCGCACCTGGAGATCTTCCGGGACAAGGACATCGAAGTGCTGCTGATGTACGACCGGATCGACGAGTGGCTGGCCAATCACCTGGCCGAATATCAAGACCACGAGTTGCAATCGGTTGCCGTCGGCGATCTCGACATCGACGATGTCGGCGACGAGCAGGACGATCCGGACCGAGACGAGGCCGACGAGGATCACGCCGATCTCATCGCGGCGCTGCAGGCGTCACTCGGCCAGCGGGTCGAGCAGGTGCGCACGACGCGGCGTCTGCGGGATTCACCGGCCTGTCTGGTCGCTCAGGAAGGGGGTATGAGCAAACACTTCGAGCGCATGCTCCGCGACGCCGGCCAACAGGTGCCCGACCGCAAGCCGATCCTCGAGGTCAATCCCGATCACCCCATCATCGAGCGTCTGGGTGAAAAGGTCGAAGAGGGCGAAGACGTCGGCGAATGGGCCGATGTCCTGTTCGACCAGGCGTGGTTGAGTGAGGGAGGGCAACTCGACGACCCCGGCACGTTCGTCCAGCGGATGAACAAGCTGATGATCCGGCTGCTGGGCGAGAGCGACTCCGACATCATCACCGAGGTCTGACGCACAACTTTGGAATTCAACGGTTCCCGGCGGCGCCGGCTTCCTGACGGGAGTCGGCGCCGCTGTTGTTCTTGTCGGTGTTTGACTTCGCGGGAGAGTTTCGAAACTGATTCATCAGAAAGTTCTCGCCGGCGGAGTCGGATTCGGTCGGGGCATATTGAGTCGGGGTCGAACCCGCCAAAAACAGTTCCTCGATCCCCTTGTCGCCCCGAACGAGCTTGCCGGTGGCCGGGTCGATGCGCGCCTCGACGATCCCGGATTTGGGGCGTTTGAAGTCATGGGGCTCTTTGTCGCCGAGAACGCTCTTCATGTAGTCGAGCCAGATCGGGCCTGCCACGCGTCCGCCGTACTCCTTGGGCCCCAGCGAGCGGTTGTCATCGAAGCCGACCCAGACGCCGGTGGCCAATTGCGGGGTGAACCCGACGAACCAGGCATCTCGAGTGTCGTTGGTCGTGCCGGTCTTTCCAGCGACGGTCTGCGTGAGGGCGCTCAGGCTGTGAGCGGTGCCGCCGCGCTGGCGGCCCTCGCTGTCGACGTATCCTTCGACCACGCTGGTCATCAGATCGGTCAACAGGAACGCGACGTCCGGGGCCAGTACCCGTCGCTTGTCCGTGCGGTAGACGTCGGTTTCGCCGCGTTTGGTGACGACCTTTTTGATGAACTGGGGTTCGGCGTACACACCGCCGCTGGCGATCGTCGCATAGGCGTTGACGAGTTCGAGCGGGGTGAATTCGCTACTCCCCATGACCATCGTGTGGTTGTCCACGATGTTCGACTGGATGCCCATCCGCTTGGCGAATTCGCTGGCCGCTCCGATGCCGACGTCCTCGAGAACGCGCACGGCGACGACGTTTCGACTCGCTCCAAGCCCCTCGCGCAGACGGATCGGCCCGCGCCAACTGTCGTCGGAGTTGCGCGGGGACCATTTCTTGCCGCCGGGCATCCGAAAGACGGCCGGACTGTCCAGATAGATCGTAGCCGGAGTGATGGCACCGCCTTTCTGGCTGCCACTCTCCAGCGCCGCGCCGTAGACGAAGGGTTTGAAGGTCGAGCCGGTTTGTCGCTTCATCTGGGTGGCGTGATTGTACTGATTGTGGGCGAATTTGTAGCCGCCGACCAGTGACAACACATGGCGCGTCTCGGGGTCGATGCTGACCAGGCCGACCTGGGGCCCGGGGTCGAAGGCGACCGGGATCGATCCGTGTTCGTCACTCTCCGCCTTCAGCGGCGTTACCTCGAGGATATCACCGCGCTCCAGGACCTGATCCAGGGAGTTTTTGTCTCTGAGGATGCGCTGGCGCGGTTCGAGCGCCAGCCGTGCAGCACGATGACCCAGCCGGAGCTGGACCGACGCCTCGGATCCGTCTTCGCCGGCGTCCTCGATGCCGACCACGACGGCCCGGTAGACTTCGTCGGTCGAAAGTGCTCCATCCCCGATGTCGTCGGCCTGTTGATCCTTGATGGCCTCGATCTCGGAGGCGTCGACGTGGTCGACCGGCTCGAAGTACTCTCTGCGCCGGTCGTAGGTGTGCAGCCCCTCCCGGGAGGCGCGACGACCTTCGCGATGTCGTTTGGCATCGAGGGTCGTGTGAATCCGAAGTCCACCGGTGTAGACGGCTTCGGTCCCGTAGCGGTCGACGAGCTTCTTGCGAACATGTTCCACAAAATAGGGCGCCGCGCCCAGGTAGGGATGCGACTCCGAGTATGACGTCGTCTCGATGGGCTCTTTTTTGGCGCTACGGTAGGCCGCCTCTTCGATGAATCCCTTCTCCCAGAGTTGGCCGAGGACGTAACTGCGTCGACCCTTGGCGTTTTCGGGATGGTCGATGGGATTGTACGTCGCAGGACCCGGAAGCATGCCGGCGATGACGGCGGCCTCGGCCACGCTCAGCTCGCGGGCAGGCTTGCCGAAGTAGTAGCGCGAGGCCTCCTGGATGCCGTTGACCCCGTGGCCGAGGTATACGTGATTGGCGTACAAAAACAGGATATCGCGCTTGGAGAGGTTTCGCTCGAGCTCCCTGGCCAGAATGATCTCTTTGACCTTGCGCTCGACGGTGCGTTCCGGGGCCAAGACCAGGTTTTTGACGACCTGCTGAGTGATGGTCGAGGTTCCCTGGAGCCGTCGATTGTGAATGATGGCGTAGTAAAAGGCCCGGAGCATGCCCCAGTAGTCGATCCCTTCGTGCTCCATAAACGACGCGTCCTCGGCGGCCATGAAGGCGTGGAGCACGTGGTCGGGAAGCTCGTCGATGGGAATGACCGTGCGGCGGCCGCCGGGCCGATAGAATTCTGAGATCAGCCGGCCTTCGGAGTCGTAGACCCGAGAGAGTTCCTTCGGCTCGTAGTCCTCCCGAGTGATGATGTCGGGCAGATCGTGGCCGTAGATGTAGAAGATGCCCGCGACCCCGGCGCCGCCGAGCAGGCCCCCAAGTAGTCCGAGGATGACCGCCCATTTTGCCGCGGTTCTCAGCAGGGAGCTTCCCGAGGATGACTTCGATGTGGCCATGTCAGTTGGTTGGATTCGTGGTCAGAAACGATACCGTCGTGCATGAGAACACGAAACGAAGGGCGTGCCAAGATCGTCTTACGGGAGGGGAGTCTTGGTTGATGGCCCGCCTGGCCGTATGCTGTCAGGCACGGAGTGTACTTCTCCCTCTACAGAGCTGTTGTATGACACAGGAGCCTTCCGAGGTCAGTATGGCGTCGAGCCTCGGCGCCGCGGAATCGTCTACGCCGACTCTACACGACTCCAGCTCGGCGGAGCACGTCGAGCCCCTGAGTGATGTCGGGCAGGCGGCGGATTTGCTGAAGCGTCTTCGTTCCAACATCGAAACCGTCTTTCGGGGCAAAGAACGGATCGTCCGGTTGACCGTGGCGAGTCTCGTGGCCCGTGGCCATCTGCTGTTGCAGGACGTTCCGGGCGTCGGGAAGACGACCCTGGCGTTGGCCGTGGCTCGAAGCATCGGTGTCTCGTTTCGGCGCATTCAATTTACCAGCGATCTCCTTCCGAGCGACATCATCGGCGTCTCGGTCTACGCATCGAACAACGACAGCTTTGAATTTCGTCCCGGTCCGATCTTTTCGAATGTCGTGCTGGCCGACGAAATCAACCGTACGACGCCCCGGACGCAGTCGGCACTGCTGGAGGCGATGAGCGAGGGTTCGGTCAGCGTCGACAACGTGACCCACAGCCTGCCCGATCCGTTCCTGGTGATCGCCACCCAGAATCCGCTGGAACACCACGGGACCTATCCGTTGCCCGAGAGTCAGCTCGATCGGTTTTTGATGCGCCTCTCCATCGGATATCCCGACAGGGCTGTCGAAGAGTCGATTTTGACTCAGCGCGGTTTTCGCGAGCCCGTTGCCGATCTCGAATCCGTCCTCGAGAGTCAACAGGTGCGAGCCCTTCAGCGAACGGTCTCTGAAGTCGAGGCCGACGAATCGGTGGTCAACTACGTACTCGACGTCGTCGAGGCGACGCGTCGGGACGGCCGCGTCAGGATCGGTGTGAGTACGCGGGGCGCACTCTCGCTGCTGCGCGCGGCGAAGGCGCTCGCACTCGTCGACGGTCGCGCCTTTGTGATTCCCGACGACGTGCGAGAGCTGATCATTCCGTGCCTGGCGCACCGGCTCGCCTTGAGCGAGGCCGGCCAGGAGGGTGAGCGCTCCAGTGTGGTGCTCGAAGACATCGCCGGTTCGGTCGATCCGCCGAGCTGAATCAGCGTTCCAACGCGCGCCGACCGGCTCGGTCGGGGGTTGTTGACGCCGCCGGCGACATCTGTAGCGTAGGATATGTCGGGGCGGTTTAAGGATTTGGTTGATTTTATATTTCTTTCAGACGTCTGGACCCTGTTATGAATAAACACGTCGATGATGGTGAGTCCGACGAGCCCGTATGCCCGAACTTGAAGGCGTTGACGAAGCACCTGGCCCACTACCAGCGTCTCGCAGAGAAGTTGCAGAAGGAACCCCGGCACGCGGCCGAATACGTCGAGAAACTGAAGCGCCTGACCGATCAGCAGGAGCGGCTTATCCGCGCCGCCGGAGACGATCTATTTCAGTGGCTCCAAGAGGGGGGCTCCGTACAATTCTTGGATGAGGAAGGAGAGCCGGCGGCCAGTGCCGCCGTCGATGCCGACGATGTCGACGATGTCGACATCAGTGAGACCTTCGGGGAGCTCGAGACCGACAGGGCCTCGGCCGAGGGGACGTCTGAGGAGTCCGAGTCCGAAGACTCCGAACCTGCCCCCGACAATTCGCCTCCATCCTGGTACGAGTCGTCGATCCGCGAGCCGGAGGAGCGTCAGGAGGCTGCGCAGAACCGTTTCGAGGAGATCTGTTCGTCGCTCGGGGATCCCCCGGACGCCCTCGAATCGATGGCCGATGTCGCCGACGAAGTGAGTCTGCTCCGTGAGACCGTCGATTCTCGCGACGACTGGAGCACGTTTCACGAAGAGCACCAACGCGTGCTCATCGCGTACATCGTCGCCAGAGCGCGACGGGTACAGGACGAGATTTCAGCGTCCTTGAAGTTCGATACCGTCGAGGAACAGTTGGGTGATGTCTTCCGAATGATGACGAAGTACAGCAAGATCGAGCAGCCCGGATTCGTGCACGGATTGGCCCGCAATCACGATCCGAAGAACGAATCCTGGTTTGACGATGCCCACAGCCTCTGGTCCGACGAACTCGGCTGACCTCCGAACGCCTACCTGAGGCCGTCTCGTCGCAGCGTGCGGACAACCTCATTGCGTGCCTCACTGGCGACCTTCTTTGCCCCGGCATCCAGAGGGCGTCCGCCGAACCGGGCACGCAGGTACAGACGGGTAAAGCGCTCGATGGACTGTCGGGCCGACGGGCAACGCCGGGCGAGCCGTCGCAGAAAGGCACGTGGTGTTTCACCGGGTCGGCGATTCAACCCCTGTCTCTTGGCGGCGCGAACGATCGCGTCGAAGTGGCGCGAGACTCCGCTTCGGGCCGCTCGATTCATCCAGCGGGCGACGGCCACGCCCAGCACGACCGCGCCGGCTCCAAAGGCCGCTCCCTGGCTCGCCTTCAGCAGACCGAATCCTTCGAAAAGCATCCACCAGCCCGAGGTAAAGGCCGCCCACCCGACGAGTGCCGGCAGGCGAGCGAGAAGAGATCTGCGTTCCCTGCGGCGGGCGCCGCTCCAGCAGCCGCCTGCCACCCCGGCCAGGAGTCCGAGCCAGAATACCAGCAGTCGCGTTGGGAGACCCTCTCGTTGGCCGTCGGACTCGGACCCGTCTGCCTGGTCGCCCGCTCCCTCGATACCTCTGGCGGCGAGCCACTGCGATGCGGCCGTCAGAAACTCGATCTGGCTCTCCAGATCGTATTCGATGACGTATTGCAGCCACATCATCCGGGCGGCATCGTAGGAGTCGCGCAGCCACGTCATGGCCGCGTTCGTGCCGGCATCGGGGATACCCGCCGGGGTCGGGTCCATCTGCACCCATCCGTGGGGCGGCACGAGGACCTCGACCCAGGAATGAGCGTCGCCCTGGCGGACGGCCAGGTAGTCTCCCACATCGTTCCACCGTCCTCCCAGAAACCCGTTGACCAACCGGGCCGGGATGCCGGCCTGGCGCAGCATCAATACCATGGCGGTCGCGTAATATTCGCAGTGGCCGCGCTGTGTCTCGAACAAGAAGCTGTCGATGGGGGTCTCGGGATCGACCTCGGGGAGGTCGGTCGTGTACGAGTAATTGATTCTCAAATGTTGGGCGACCTGTTCGGCGACGCCGTAGGGCGCCTCGGCCTGGCCGGTCACCCGTTCGGTCAGCGAGATGAACCGCTCCGACATCTCGGGCAACTGGAGGTACGGCTGAATCTCGGGGCTATCGGTCGGAATCGGGGCGGAGACCCGACGGAGTTCGTCTCGGCTCGGCCGGCCCCATAGCTCGACTGTATACGGGATGCCGATATCGCTGCTGACAGTGTGGTGGAGGTCGCCGTAGGCATCGGCGCGGATGGCCCCCTGGCGTGGGTTCATCGGCATCGTGTCGCGCATCGACGGCGGAAGGGTGACCGAGTGGGTTCGCCAGAGAGTGGGGAGCAAATTCTTGTCGAGCGGCTCCGAGTAGATCTGAACCGACGCCGGTCGCTCTCGGGGCTCGATATCTCGCGATGCTGGCGTATACAGCGACGACAGGTCGTAGCTTCCGCGGCGGTTCGGCAGACTGCGCGTCGAATCGTCCAGGGTGCGCTCCCAGCCGCTTCCGTCGTAGGCATCGAACGTGATGACTCGCCAATGAAGCGTGTCGACATTCGATGGCCGTCCATCGGGGAACGTGACGCGAAGGGCCACCGAGGGGTTGTCGCGGATGACGCCGTGGGAGCCGAGCTGGACCGAGTCGGAGAAGCCGCTCATCTGGACCCCCGAGCGGGAAGACTCGGCGAAGTAGCCGAGACCGACGCGCGGAAAGCCAAAGAAGATCCCGACGCTCGAGACGAAGATGCCCAGGGAGATGATGGCCAAGACCGCGATGTATCGGCCGTCGAAAGGGAGTTTGTCGAGCAGCGGCTGGCGCTCGCGGTGACCGAGTTCGAGGCGAAGATGAAACAGCGCGAGGCTGAAGGTCGCCGCGAGGACGTATGCGCCGAACAGAATTCCGAAGGTGACCCCTTCGTTGACCGCCGTCGCCGCCGCGACCGCCAGGAAGCTCAATGCATAGAGCTGCAATTCGTCCCGGGCATCGCGCCGGCTGACCATCTTGATGCCGGTCAACACCAGCACGAACTGGATGCCGGCACGGAGGTAACTGACATTCAGGAGGGCCACTTCGAGGGCGGCTCCGCCCAGGAAGGCAATGATCAGCAGATTCCACCAGCGATTGTAATCGGGATCGACCAGGGCCGTCTGGTCGGTCCACCAGCTCGCCGCAAAGACCGCCCCGAACACCACCATCGCCGCCGGCGGGATGGTGCCACCGGCGAGCAGGCAGGTCGTGGCAACCGCGACGACCGCAAACAAACTGATCTTGTGCCACCGTGAGATTGTCGACTCGAGTTCAGTCACGTCGGCTCCGCGTTTGGCGAGTCGAAGGGCAGGATCATGTCCCAGCCGTTGCGGCCGGAGACCGCGGCTGGAAGGCCCAGAAGGACATGTGCGGTCTCTGCGACCTCCGGGCCGGATCCGGAAGCGGGGGGCTCCAGCAGGGCGGGGCCGTCGGACTGGTCGACGAGCGCGAGCCTTTTGAACATCGCATCGGGGCCCGCCGAGGTCGACGCAGCGTCCGACGGGATCGCGTCCTCCGGCGTCACGAGACCCACGTTGAACTCGCCCATCGTCAATGTGTCGATGAGGCCGACGACCCGTCGAAGGCCGTCTTCAAAGGCGCGGGTCGTCAGGTGACGCTGGTCCGGGTCGCGGCCGGTGGCCGTCTCGAGGTGCAGGGTCACCGTCCGTTGGCGTTCCCGCTCCTCCTCGCGGATGACCGGTTCACCGCGCGAGGCCGTGCGTTTCCAGTGGATCTTTCGGCGGTCGTCGCCGGGCCGGTATTCTCGAAGGCCGTAAAATTCCTCGCCGTCGCCGCGTTCATTGGTCGGGATGTCGCCGAATGTAGCCGCCAGGTCCGCCCGCCAGTCCCCGACGGATTTCGGCCGGGGATAAGCGATCATCTCGGTCGGGTCGTCGAGCTCGCGGGCCTTCTCGAACAGACTGAAGGGAAAACGGGTGACGACCGCGGTGCCCGGCAGTTCGTAGCGGCCGCGTTCGGGGAACCGATACCGCGTCTCGAACGTTTGAGACTCTCCGGCATCGAGGCGCACACAGTACGCGGAGGCGACCGGGCGTTCCGTCGGGCTTCGCTCGTCTCGTTCTGCGGGATCCTTGAACTCGAGGTAGTCGGCGCCCGCCTCCCAAAAACGCCACCACTGGGGTCGTTCGGGGCCGATGGTCTGTCCTTTGAGCGGACCGTTGGTGGCACGGGCGTTCTGTTCTGCGACGGTCACGCTGAGAGACGGATAGACCTTCGGGTTCGTCATCTCGAAGTGAGCGGGCGCCTCGCGGCCGGCGAAGCACCGGGTGGGTGGATCTCTTGAGACGTCGAGGCCGCGCAGGACAGCCTCGCTGAGGATTCCGCTGGCCAGGATCAGCGACAGCATCATGCCCAGCAGCAAAAACAACAGGTTGTTTCCCGTGTTGACCGCTCCAAACCCGACCCCGAGCGTAATCCCGACCATGAACTTGCCGGCACGGGTCGCCGTCAGAGCCCGTGGTGGACTCATGCGCCGGTGAATGCGCTGGAGGATATTCGACGTCTCTGGCACGAGATTCTTTGAGGGGCAGAGAGGGGTTGTGGCTTAAAAAAGCTCGTCGGCGCGCTCGAGAAGTTTCTCGGCCTGGCGCTGGGCGATGGTGTTTTCGGCCCGGACCGCGGGGGCGGCGTCGAGGTCGGCCTCGAGGACCTCCTGGAGCAGTCGTTCGAAGAGTTTCCGGTCCCCGGCGAGGGTCGCGTAATGTTTGGCTTTCAAGACCTTTGAGGCCAGAAACGAGGGTGCAATTTCGATGGCCTGATCGAAATTCTGCCGGCTCCGGTCCGGCTTTTTGCCCATCGGTAGACGAGTCCAGTAGGTTCCGAAGTATCGAAAGCAGGCGCCATAGAAGTACTCGGGTCGGTTATCGCGCACGAAGGTCATGGCAGATTCGATATCGGAGCGATACTTCATCAGCGTGAACATCCCCTGGGTTTGTCCCCATTGTCCCAGGTGGATGGCGTACCAGTAGAGTCCCGGGGCGGCCGTCGACGGCAGTCCGGAGTTCTCATCGAGTGCCTTCTTGAGGTCTCCCTTCCCGTCGAGGGCGTCAGCGAGAACCGGCGCGGCGGCCTTGATGGCCCGTTTGGCGGCATCGATGCCCCTGGCGTGATTGTCGCGGATCGCTTCGGTCTGAGCATCGCTCAGGTGGGCGTCTGCCCGGAACTGATAGCCCCGGGCGATACGAGTCCATAGCTCGGCGGATGTCGAGGTATCCCGCGACTCGCCGGTCTTCTCGGCGGCGGGTTGGGTCCCGGCGACCCGGCGATACGTCTCGATCGCCGCCTCCAGATCGGCCCGGTCGAGCCTGTTTTCCCAGGACTCGTGTGCGCGGGCCATGAGCCGTCTGCGCTGGTCGGCGTCGAGGGCTTCGTCCTCCGGTCCGCGGACCTGCGGCTGAGTTGCGCCGCACCCGGCCGCCCAGGACGCTGCCAGCAGGGCAATGCCCAGAATCGAAAAGTGTTTAAGCGTTTCTGAAACAGATATCATAGAGGAGGCTTTCGAGGAGGGTGCGGTCGTCGAGCCCGGTCGACTTGAGTGCTTCGTCGGTCTCGAGGAGCCGCTCACGAATGTCGGCGACATCGTCGCCGGTGAAGGTGCGGGCGTGGCGGCGGTAGTCATCGACGAAGAAGTAGGGAACGCCCAGGGCCGAGGCCTGTGATCCCTTGTCCTTCTGTCGGATGTCGGGGTCGTGCAGTCGATCGACCAGACGAAAATGCCTGGCGATCATGTACAGGATCGGGATGGCATCCTCCCCGGACAATAGCATGTTGTCGAGGATTTTGAGGGCCTCCTGATAGGCGCGCTCTCCGAGGGCGTCGGTGAGGTCGAAGACCGAGCGGACCCGGGTCTCGGCGGTGACGGCCTCGACCTGCTGGCGGGTCACGGGTCTGGGATCGTCGCCGTCGCCGACAAAGAGGTCGATCTTCTCGAGTGCGCGGTCCAGGGTCGCGATGTCGGTGCCGACGGCCTCGATCAGGAAGGCCGAGGCTTCGCGGTCCAGATTCAGCCCCTTCTTCTGGGCGTGTTTGCGCACGACGTCGCCGACCTCGTTTTCGTACAGAGCCTCGAATTCACAGACCTCGGCGTTGGACTTCAGGGTCCGAAAGATGCTTCGCCGCCCGTCGATCGAGTTTCGGTCCCCCGCCGTGTGAGCGTGCAGGATCAGACATGTCGTCTCGGAGGGCGCCTCGAAGTACTCTTCGAGTTCGTCCAACTCCGAGAGCGCCATCTCTTGGATGTCACGAACGAGGACCACGCGCCGTTCGGCCATCATGGGAAGCATCTCGGCGGCTTCCCGGATCGTCTGCCCGGTGGCTTCGCGTCCCTGGAACTTGTCGAAATTAAAATCGTTGGTGCCCTCCGGGGCCGCCGCGTCGATCACGGCGTCGACGGCGCGATCGAGCATGTAGGCCTCCTCTCCGTACAGAAAGTACAGGGGAGACGGAGGCGATTGTTTGACCCCGCGGATGAAGTCGCGGGCCTTGTCGAGTCGTTTTCCCATCGATGGGGTTACTCGTTGCGGAGTTCGTTGAGGGTTCGGGAGACGCGGAGCGCGACGGCGTCGGTCGCGCGGAGGGCGGCCGTCTCGGCGCTGATGGTGACAGCTCCCTGGACCGACGGTCCAGTCGTAGCCAGCGATGCGGACCCGCGGCCTCTCAGCGATCTTTGTGTGGCGTCGGGTTGGCGGAGCTGACAGAGCATCGAAGCGTCGACGGAGGTCCAACTGCCATGTCCTTCGAACGGGGGCAGCTGCAGCCGGCATTTCAACGTGGCGCGGGCGGTGTCACCGTCCTGTCGGCCTCGACGCCATCGGGCCGGAGTGCCTCGGGTTTCCAGGGCCTGGACCAGTCGAGTTGTGACTCTTGCGGCATCGACCGCCCAGTGGGCCGGCGTCTGAACCGTCCAGACTTCGACGCTCGACTCGCCGTCGGACTCGGACGTTTCATTGGCAAAACCGTAGTGGGTACACCCGGTCGCCAGGACCGCTGCGACGACGAGCACCCGTCGCCATCGGCCGACGTCTCTGCAGGCCTGCATCCACCGGTCGCATTGTCCCGAGCCATGACTCATCGCGCCGGCGATTGTCCGATAGACCCCGATGCATCGCAAGCTTCGTAACGAAGCCCCGCTGTTGACGTTGACGATGACGGCTGTTACCACCCGCGACTCGACGATCGACCCCCGGGCTGCGGATTGCGTTCGGAGGCTCGCAGGGTCCCGTCGAGATATTCACCAGAGATGCACTCAAGTAACGCAAGTGACCCAAGACCAAGAGGTACATCGTGCCGACGATTGATTCAGCAAAAAAGCGGATGCGCCAGTCCGAGAAACGGCGTGAGCACAACAAGACGATCAAATCCCGCATGCGAACGGCCGTTCGAAAGTTCGAGCAGGCCGTCGAATCCGGCGATCTTGAGGATGCCGAAGAGCTTCTCCGAACCGCCGAATCTCAGCTCGACCGGGCCGCTACCAAGGGTGTCATCCCGAAGAACCGCGCTTCGAGAAAGGTCGGACGCCTCAAGAAGCGGTATCACGAGGCGACCAACGAATAGGTCCGTCGTACACCCGTGCCGGTCTAGGGACTGGTCGGGTAATCATCTCGCGGCGACGGATAGAATTGCCAGGGGCTTCCCGTTCGGACCTCGAAACTCCAGACGCCCGTGACGTCGCCGGCTACGATGTCGCCGCTGCGGGCATCGATGACCTCTCCGCTGAGCTCCCCCTGAACTTTTTCGCCTTTCTGAGCGCTGAGCGCATCGAATTGCACCTGGCCCCGGATGGCGAAGCTCGCATTCAGTGAGGGGCAGGCCGACGCGACGGTGACTTCACCACGGACGGGGGTCTGGCCCGTCACCGGGTATTCGATCGACAGGTCCGGCGCGGGCTTGGTACGGGCGGCCTCGAGATCGTAGACTTCGAGGTACAGCCCATCGGCATCCTGTTCGGGGCCGGCACGGTTTTGCAGTAGGAGCCCGATCGAATCAATCCGTTCTCGGGCGGCGAAAAAAGATGGCTCGAGGGGAAAGGCCTTCTCGAAGCACTCCTCGTGCTCACGGAGGTCACTTATCTCGATTCGCCCCTCACCGGACGGGCCGAGACACCCGGCCAACAGGGGCCATACGAGGGCGACGGCCCCGAGAAGAATTCGATGGATGGGTCGGTGTGTCGACATGAGCAACTGGAGACAGAACATAAGAATCGATTCGCTGCCATGCTCTACAGTCCCAGGGTGAATTGCAAGGTCGAACGCAGGTGACCGTTCCGGCGTTCCCGGCAATTGACACCACCCGACGGGCTCTTAGGTTTGTGCTTCGCTTACGTAGGCCGACCGTTTGCGCACATGCGTGCCGTACGAGGTTTCGTTAATGGACAACGACAACGACCGTAGACCGAATCTTTCGCCGGACTCCGGGTCCGGAGACTCCGGGCCGAGTTCGTTCCTCTCCGGGAACGGAATCTGGCTGCTGCTTCTGGTCATCCTGGGTGCCTTTGTGGCGATGCGCTACTTCCAGGAGCCAGCTGGCCACCAGATTTCGTACAGCGAACTCAAAAAGAACATCCAGGAGGGTGAGGTCAACAGTGTTCGGCTCAGCGACCAGTTGGTCGTCGCCACCCCGACCAACGAAGCGCTCAAGGAAGCGCGAAAGTCGACGAAAGACCAGAATATGGAGGTCTGGCGCGCGGTCCGAGTGCGCGACGATGCGGGTCTGATCGAACTGCTCGAAGAGAAGGGCGTCGCCTACTCGGCGGAGTATCAGACCGGCTGCGAGGGGTCGTACGTCTGGGTCTGGATCGCGCCTCTGGTCATCATGTTCCTGCTGTGGAGTTTCTTTATGCGCCGCATGTCGGGCATGGGCGGGCGAAACAACCCGGCGATGGACTTTGGAAAGACCGAGGCGGAGGTCCATCTCGAAGAGGGCACCGGCGTGACCTTCGACGATGTCGCCGGCTGTCAGGAGGCCAAGGAAGAGCTCGAAGAGATCATCGAATTTCTCAAAAAGCCCGAGAAGTTCACCCGCCTGGGCGGCCAGGTACCCAAGGGCGTGCTTCTGGTGGGACCCCCGGGGACGGGTAAGACATTGCTCGCCCGCGCCGTCGCCGGCGAGGCGGAAGTGCCCTTCTTTAACCTGAGCGGATCCGACTTCGTGGAGATGTTCGTCGGAGTCGGAGCCGCACGGGTGCGAGACCTCTTTGAGCAGGCCAAAAAGAAGGCGCCTTGCATCATCTTTGTCGACGAGCTCGATGCCATCGGCAAGCAGCGCGGCAGCGGAGGGTTCCAGGGCAATGATGAGCGCGAGCAGACCCTGAATGCCCTTCTCGTCGAGATGGACGGCTTCGACTCGCGCAGCGGTGTCATCTTGCTGGCGGCCACGAACCGCCCGGAGATCCTCGACCCTGCACTTTTGCGCGCGGGTCGATTCGACCGACACATCAATGTTGATCGACCCGATGTGCGCGGCCGCGAGCAAATCCTGGAAGTCCACACTCGCGGCGTGGTCGTCGGGGACGATGTCGACCTGTCGATCATCGCCGCTCAGACGGCGGGAATGGTCGGCTCGGACCTGGCCAACGCCGTCAACGAGGCAGCGCTGCTGGCTGCACGACGCGGCAAGGACGAGGTCGAGATGGACGATTTTCAGGATGCCATCGAGCGGGTGATGGCGGGCCTGGAGAAGCGGAGTCGACGTCTCAGTGACAAAGAGCGGAACATCGTGGCCTTCCACGAATCGGGCCACGCCATCGTGGCCGGCGCGGTCGAACACGCCGACAAGGTCCACAAGGTCAGCATTGTGTCACGGGGCCTGGGCGCGCTCGGCTACACCCTGCAATTGCCGATGGAAGACCGCTATCTGATGACGCGAAATGAGCTACGGGACAAGATCTCGACGCTTCTGGGTGGACGAGGAGCCGAAGACATCATCTTCGGAGATATCTCCACCGGAGCGAGCAACGACCTCAAGCGGGTCACCGATATCGCCAAGCGGATGGTCCGCGAGTTCGGCATGAGCGAGCTCATCGGAAACGTCAATTACAGTGAAGACAACGACAATCAGATGATGTCGTTGCCGGGCGGACGGCCCGATTACTCCGACGAGACGGCCGAGGCCATCGATCAGGAGGTCCACGGGATCATCCAGAATCTGTACCGGCGAACCGTCAAGATTCTGGAGAAAAACTCCGATCTGCTCGACGAGATGGCCGCGTACCTCAAGGAGAACGAAGTCCTGGACGGCGAAAAACTCGAGTCGTTCATGGATCGCGTCGAGCCGCTGGACGACGACGAAGAGGTCGAGCTCTCGTTGAGCCAGCCTCCGGCCTCCGAGGCGCCGCCCGCGGCGGCACCCGGTGAGTAGAACCAGCGTACCAGCCACAGCACAGCAAAGGCGCCATCACCGATGGATGTCGGTGGTGGCGCCTTTTTTGGTTTCGTGGCTTCGGTGTATGTCGCCCGTTAGTACGTCATGATAATAAGCAGGAAGACGACGGTGCCCAGTGCCAAGAGCGCCAGGCCGATGCCCGTGGCGTATTTGCGCAGGATCTCGGAGCGGTCGACTTCGTTGCGGACGTCTTCTTCGAGGTATGCGTCCTCGGCGGACTTCGAGAACCAGTCGTTGTCGATGTCGTCGTCGGCGTCGTCGACTTCGACAAAGCCGATGCCCTGTCGGTCGCCGGAGGCGTCTCCGGGCACGTCGGTTAACGAGATCGCGTCGTCTCCGGCCGGGGGAGGGGTTCGGTTGTCGCTGTGCGGTTCGCGAGTCAAGGATTCCGATGAATCTGAAAGAGTCTGAACGAGAGTCACTCCGTGATTTGCATTCCCCGGCTTCGCCGTCAACACCCTGTCGGGCGAGCGGGTCGTCCAGCGACGGTTGAGTCGATCGGGCGCTCGAAAGCCGTAGGCGTCTGGCTCTCCTTGTCGGGCGTCGGATGTGTCGTCTGGCGACCGTGCCGGCTCCTGCAGGGTGGGATCTTCGATGATCACCGAAGGCGCCGCTGCTTCGCCGGAGCCGGTCTGAGTGCGGGCGGCCCCCGAGGTCTCGGCGGGCTCCGGGAGGTCGACATCCACCGTCTTGGACCCGGCATCGACTCGATCGAGATCGATGGGCTCGGTCGGTCCGGGATTCAAATCGGTCAGTTCCTCCGAGGTCGACTCGGAGGAGGGCCGTTGGACGTGAGTGCGGTGGTCGTCGTCTTCTTCGTCCTTCCCCACACCGGGCAGGCCGTGGAGGGTTTGACTGGCCTCGGGAGTGCGGGAGGCCCGGGTGTCGAAATAGGGCCGATCTATCTCCAGTTTGGGCGCGGCAACGTCGGGGTGTTCACCGAGTTGCCCGCACAGCGCTCCGATGAAGGCCGAAGGTGTCTGGATGCGGGCTTCGGGGTCCTTCGACCAGGAACGCTCCAGGATCGAATCGACATCGATCGGGACATCGGCTCCCGCGGCGATGGCGAGCCGAAGTGGGGTCTCGTTGAGATGCCGCCGCAGGATGTCTTCGGTCTGTCTGGAGGTAAACGGAGGCTTCCCCAGCACCATATGATAGAAGAGCATCCCCAGGGTGTAGACCGCCGACCGCGCGTCGTGCGTTCCGTCACGGATCGTTTCGGGGGCCATGTAGGGGGCCCAATTGGCATGTCCCCGATAACCGGAGGCCTCGAGGGGCCGGTGCGGAACCGTGGCGGCGGCCGTCACCCAACCTCCCACGTCGAGCCCTCGAACCGAGCCATCTTCGAATCGGGGGTAGATGTGCCCCGGGTGTAGACCGTAGTGGAGCGCCCCACGATTGGACATCCAGTGGAGGATCCGACCGACGCGCGAGATGATCCGTGTCGCGGTCTTCCAGTCGAGTCGGTCGTTCTGCCCGAGGTGAGCCTCGAGAGAATGTCCTCGAGCCGGGGCTTCGACGACGTAGGGCGGCGTGCCCTCGAGATCGACCGAGTGTACAGACAGGACCGAACGGGGCAGGGGAGCCGTGAGGGTCTCGAGCAGCTCGGGAATCCGGTGGCTGGCGGCCTCGGCCAGTTCGGCGCGCTCGAGCACGGTGACAATCACCTCGGTGTTATCGGTGAGGCGCCCCTTGAACCGCCGAGGCCCCTCGTCGGCATCGTCGTCGGCGCGGGCGAGATCTTTGACGGGCCCCAGACGAGCCGCACGGTCGGATTCCTCGAAGCTTTCCCGCGCCGCCAGCTTCGTTCCATCGCGTGGGCAGTAGGTCTCCTCCCCCTGGTACACTTCGTCGCACTCTGGACAGACCTTCAAAGACAATACCTCGTATAGAATCCGATGCGCCGCGCGGCAGAGTCTAAACCCCGGCTGGCGGTGAGCGGTCGACTACATTAGTCGATCGCGCCATTCATGCCAATTTTCGGGGCCGCTCCCATCTTCAAACATTCGACGAATACCTCTCTGTTCCATTCAGATTCTCCGCCTTGACACGTTCTCGGTGGCGTCCCAGTGTCCCGGTCCTTGCTCAGCAGTGATACTGACACTCCCCCTGCGTCTCACACGAGGAACATCGATGCCAGACATAGATGACATGACCCGCGGCGAGCTCGTCCGCGAGCACAGCCCGGAGCTGACCGGAAAGGACCGCCGCGACCTGCGCGGCCGAGGCCACGATCTGCATCCGGTGGTTCTGGTGGGGGACGCCGGCGTCAGTGACGGGGTCGTCGATCAGTTCGAACAACAGATCGAGGCGCATGAACTCATCAAGGTGAAGGTTCATGCCAAATCGATGATCGCCGAGACCGCCCACAGTCTTCACGAAGCGACGGGAGCTCAGCTCGCTCAGAGCATCGGAAATGTGCTCCTGTTTTATAAGCCACACCCCGAAGATCCGGCCATCGAACTGCCCTCCGACTCGAGCTGACGCCGTGCCATGATCGTTCAGATTGATCCAAAACACCCCCAGCCGCGCCGAATCGACCAGATCGTCGACGTGTTGCGCGACGGCGGTCTGGTGGCGTACCCGACCGACACCGTCTACGGGATCGGCTGCGATGTGCACAACCACGATGCGATTGTGCGGCTAAAACGACTCGTCTCCGACCTCAAGGATGCGCCCGAGCACGCGCCATTGTCGTTTATTTGTCGGGGCATGAGCGAGATTTCGGAGTACGCCCATATCGATGACCAGACCTACCGATTCATGAAACGGCTCCTCCCGGGGCCGTATACGTTCATCTTGGAGGCGACCAAGGGCGTGCCGTCGGTGATGCGGAAGCATCGGTCCACCGTCGGTGTTCGCGTGCCGGATCACCCCGTGCCCATCCAGCTTGTCGAGCGTCTGCGCCATCCAATCGCCACGACGTCGGCGGCGACGCGAGACGGTGAGTTGATCGCAGATCCCTGGACTCTGGAGGATATCTACGGCCATGCGCTCGACCTGGTCGTCGATGGAGACTACGTGTTTCCAGAACCGTCGACGGTCATCGACTTCACCGGAGACGGGCCGGTCCTTGTGCGCGAAGGCAAGGGCGACATCCAGGGCCTCGAATTCGTCGAGGTCGTCGCCGGAGAGGAACCCACCGCAGACTGATCAAACCTCACCGACTTGAGATTCGCGGTGACGTTTGCATCATTTATGGTTGGAACCGACTCGTCAGTCTGTTAGTGAGTACTTAGTCGGTTTTACCGAGCCATACCCTCACGGTTGCATAAAGCGACTGGCGAGACGGAAATGGCTCGGAACAACTGAGTTGATGTGACCGTCACGACTCCGAGGAACAATGCGTTACAATTACGCTTATCTACATGGATTCGCCTCGAGTCCAGAGTCCGAGAAAGGCTTGGAGCTCGACCGAATATTCTCCGATCACGGGAAGACCCTGCACCGCCCGGATCTCAATAATCCCTCGTTCCAAGAGATCACCTACACAGGAATGCTCGAAGCGATCGACGCGCTGGTACGTCGCGTCGACAACGATCGGCCCTGGCGCTTCATCGGTTCGAGTATGGGCGGATTCGCCGCGGCCCGCTGGGCCGAGCTGAACCCGGAGCGAGCCGACTCGTTGCTGCTTCTGTGTCCCGGCTTCGACATGCAGTCGCGATGGCCGAAGCTTCTGGGAGAAGCGGGCATGGAGGAATGGGAAGAGGAGGGATCGTTCTTGTTCTTCGACTCGAACGACTCCCTTCAGCCGGTCCACTGGGAGCTGTTCGAGAACGCGAGCAAGCGTCATCCATCGTACCCGATGCCCGAGTGCCCGGCTCTGCTGGTCCACGGGACCGAGGACCGAGTCGTGCCGATCGAGTCGTCTCGGACCTTTGTGGACAAGCACGGCCCGTCGGAGCTCGTGGAGGTCGAAGACAACCACAAGCTGTACGACTCGCTTCCGCGCATCGCTCGATTGGCCCTCGAGTTTTTCGACGAGACGGTAGCGGCCGCGAGCTGAGGAGACGATGATCCGGAGGGGCGAAGGCCCGGTCCGTGACGGGATTCAGCGAGACGAAACACGACCCCGGCCCAGCGCCGGGGTTGTGTCGTTCTTGGAGGAGGCGTTGTAAGAATGCGAAAATCGTGGCATTTCACGTGTGTCGCCAGTTGACCCCGTTTCCACGGAGAAACCCATGTTGTTTGCCATCGGAAATGACCACGCAGGATTTGCCGCCAAGCAGCCCGTCATCGACACCCTCGAATCCCTGGGCCACGACTACGACGACCTGGGGACGTACGACGAAGAATCGGTGGATTATCCCGACTACGCACGACGCGTGGGTGAAGCCGTCGCCGACGGGGACGCAGACCGGGGAATCCTCGTCTGCGGAAGCGGTGTCGGAGTGACCGTGGCCGCCAACAAGATTCCCGGCGTGCGTGCCTGCGTATGCCACGACTCCTATACGGCTCGGCAGGGGGTTGAACACGACGCGATGAACGTCCTCTGCATCGGAGGTCGGGTCATCGGATCCGAATTGATCGCCGAGGTCGTGCGAAACTTCGCCGGTGCCACTTTCAGCGGCGTCGACCGGCACGAGCGGCGCCTCAACAAGATGCTCGAGATCGAACAGAAGGCCTGCGGGGGCGGATACGACGTCTGAGACCCCGGGCGCCTTTTCCAAGGGGGATCATCAGCCGCAAATAGGATCAGTCGGAATCGACTCCCTCGGGCGGGCCGTCGACCCAGATGTCTTCGGGTGGATAACCCTCCCAGATCGCCTCGGGCTCTTCGATGATCCTGCGGAGGAGTTCGAACGAGTAAATCCCCGTATTGTGCCCGTCCGCCCAGGCGATGCAGAGGGCGTAGGCGCCGACCTGGGTGATGTCGTCGACGATGATCTCGCGTTCGTGACGGAGGGGATTCCAGGCATGGGGCATCGAACCGTGGCCCTGACAGTGAGCACAGGGACAATAGCCCCGGAGGTACTCCGTGCGATAGGCGTGGTCGACGTCGTCGCTGAAGGTCATCTTCAGGCGACGTTCATCGCGGTTGAACCGGATTTCGGTCGGATGAGGATGTGCGGGCATCGGCCGGGTGGGGTTGGGGGGTACGAAGCGTGTCAACGAGGATTAGTACTATCCCAGTACAGACGACTCAACCGTAAATGGGCTGTGCGCATGCGTGAAACGTCCATCACCGTCGGACTCCTCTCCGATACCCACAGTTGGCTCGACGAGAGCCTGGTCGACGTCTTCAGTGATCACGGCGTCGACGCTATCGTACACGCGGGTGATATCGGCGAGGAGTCGGTCATCGAGGGCCTCCAGGAGGTGGCCGAGGTGACGGCGGTCAAGGGAAATATCGATGGCGGCGACCTTCGTTTTTTGCCGGAGGAGACGGTTCTGGAGCTCCGCGGCAGACGGATCGGAGTCCGTCATATTTCGGGCAATCCTCGGCGCCCTCACCGGGCCGCCCGAGAGTTCATCCAGCGCGACGAGCTCGACGTGATCGTCGTCGGCCACAGTCATATCCCTGTGGTCGGACGAGTCGACGGAGCCCTCTGGATCAACCCGGGAGCCGCAGGACGACACGGGTTCCACGATGAACGATACGCGGCATTTCTTCACATCGGTGAAGACGGCGGCTTCGAGATGGATCGCATCCATCTGGGACGGCGGGCTGAAGCCTTCGATTGACTACTCGTCCGTCGATTCAGTCAGATAGATGTGAAACGGGCAGGTATCGGCCCCCTCCGCGATGGTGTGCGGGCGTTCGAGCCGAACGTCGGATTCGACGCCGCCGAAGAATTCGAAGTCACCCTTACAAAATAGCGGTGCCAACTCGGGTACGCCGACAGCCTCGCACAGGGCCGGGAACCTGCAGTGCGTGACGGTGAAGTAGACCTCGTCCTCGGAGATTTCTTCCCAGCGTAGTGTGGCGTTGAAAAACTTCTCGCCCTTCGAGCGGACGAATTGGCTACGCTCTTGATCGCCCATCGAAAGGAGTTCACGGCGTCGCAGGCGACCCATCGTGTTTGACAGAAAGACGACGGCGCCTTCGATGACAACCCGTTCGACGACCTCGAGGGCCTCGTCGCGGGTCATTCGTCGGCGAAGGATGCGATAGAGGACGATCGCCGGTCCGATCTGCTGACGGCTCAAGGCCTCGTCGTGAGAGGTCGGTTCGTCCAGATCGTCGAAGGGCTCGCCGAGGGCACGCCGGATCTGGACCTGCGCGCCGACCTGGATGGCTCGGAGGAGTCCGAGTTCATCTCGCAGGATGTCCAGGGCGGCGCGCTCTTCGGGCTCAAACATCGTCATCAGCCTCGGTGGAAGTCGCTCCGTCGGAAACGTGCCACCAGAAGGCCGGCGAGGGCAAGGAGCCAACTGCCGGAGATGGGCCTGGAGTCGGAGGTGCGGCATCCACCGCATCCGCCACTCGATGAGTGGGACGTCTGGTCGGACTGGATATCGAAGGAGGTCAGGGCGCCGTCGCGAAGGCCGTTTTGGGTCCGAACCTCGACGCGCGCCCAGTCGTTTCGGTCGTCCTCGTAGGCCGACAGCGGTGCTTCGGCGGTCGCGTCGCCGCGCCAGGAGGTATCCCATTCGCCGTCGTTTTCCACGTCGAATCGGTACTCCAATGCGCCGGCCTGCGGGGCCGAGGAGCCCGACGCATCGATGGTTACCTTCGAGCCGCCCACGTCGACCTGTAGGGCTGCCGAGGGAGCATCGGTGAACTCAGGGGCGGGGTTGCCGGTCAGCGCGCGGTACGCATCGATCTTACCGGCTCCCCAGTGGCGATTCGGCAGCGATTCACCGAAGGGTTCCAGCGAGCTCGTGACGGCGTGGTCGCGAAGCTCCTGTTTGATCTTCGAAGAGCTCCAATCTGGGTGAGCATCCATCAACAGTGCCGCGGAGCCGGCGACGTGCGGACCCGCGCCGCTGGTCCCGCCGAACTGTCGGAACCATCCTCGACGGAATCCTTGATCCCGGTAGGCGGGCGAGAGCCCGAATGCGGCCAGAGCATCGGAGGGGGCGGTCAGGTCGACGACCGGTTTGCCGTCGATGCGCGGACCTCGAGAGGAATATCCCTGTAGTTCACCGATTGCGGAACCGCCGCGACCCTTCGCGCCGTAGGCGGCCACGCCGATGGCGGAATCGGCCGACGCGGGAAAGCAGAGGGTACCGTGGTTTCGGGTCTCGTCGTTCCAGACGAGGCCGCGGCCCCAGCTCGTGTATCCGTCGCCGAGTCGCCCCACCAGCGTTTCGGCCCTTTCGATGCCGTCGATCTGGACCGACCAGTCGCCCTGAGCCAGATCATTGCGGTTGTAGATGTTGATAACCGCATGGCGCGTACCGCCCGATGAGACGGTCGTCTGAGAGGCGACCGTCGCGTCGCCGAGGGTCTGCTCCGAGGGTCCGTCGTCGAGTTGGAGGGAGTTACCGGCCGGTGACGTTACCGTGAGATCGAGATCGCCGTTTTGTCGCCAGTACAACGCCATTGTCATCAGACGATATGGCACCGTTTGACCGCGTCGCTGTAGGCCCTCGGTCACCTCGACGCTGACTTCGGTCGTCTGGCCCGGCTCCAGAGAGGTTTCGGTGTGTTTTCCGGAGGTATTCAAGTTCCCCATGGGTGTCACCTGGAGGATGCCCTGGGACGACAGCTCGTCCATCGCCGTCTCGACGTTCGACGACCCATCCATGGCCGACGATTTTACGTCGCTCCATTCGTGGAGCATGATATCGACGTCTCCCTCGCCGGCGTCCTGAAGGTAGTTGAGATGATGCCCCCACCGGTTGCGTCGGTCTCTGTCGATCCCCGTATAGCCGTACCCCACAACTTCGGCGGCCGGTGCCAGGCCGACGCGGTCGTGGTACTTCGGCTGGCCGCCCACAAGCACACTCATGGTCGAGGTTCCGTGGGTGGGACGCGTATCGCGGGGCTGAATGCCGAATTCGATGAGGTCTTCGCCGCGTCGATACACCTCATCTCCACGGACCACCCGACGAAATTTCGGCGTGTCGAGTCGGACCAGCGGTTCGCCCTTCTCGAGTGTCCCGTCGCGATCGACGTCATCGGCGACGAAGATCGGTTCGCCATAAGCGGGGGTCGACTCCGAGAAGCCCGCATCGGCTCCGACATTCCGACGACCGTCGCCGTTCGTGTCGATATAAAGCCAGTCGGTCCGCGGCTCGAATGTTTGGTTCGCCCCGTCGACACTGGAACCCTCGAGTGTCGCTCCGTCGATGACTCTGAGGGTCTCGTCGTCGTCGACGGTTCCATTGCCGTCGACATCGACTCCATCGGTGCCGGGGGTGATGAGGGCTTCTCCGTCCTTCTGGAGGTCACGCCAGTGGTATGTCCCGCCGTCTGCACGGAAGAAGTGAGGGTGATAGATGTCAAAATTGCTGTCGACATCGCCGATGACGATCCCCTCTCCGTTGTGGTCCAGGTTCGTCTGGCGCCGGATCTGCTCGGCGCCGACCAGTTTCCCGGTATCTTCGAGGGGCGAGGCGTGACTGGGAAACCAGGCGGCCTCGGCACGTTCGAGATTGGGCGTCGCCTCGAGTTCGTCGTAAGCCTCCCAGGGGACGAAGGCCGAATAGATGGATCCGACTCGGACCAATGATCCATCGTCGCGGGTCTGGAATCGAATGCCGGCTTCGCGCAGACGCTCGAGCGTCGGGTCCGCGGGTGGAGCGTCGAACCGCAATGTCGCACCGATCCCATCCTCCGATATCGGCTTCATCGGGGTTTCGATGCTGAGGATCGGGTTTTCCAACCCGCCATCCTGCATGAGTGTCTTGGCCATCCCGATGCGCGGCCCCATTTTATCCCCGGGCTGATCCGGAGATGGGTTGATCCGGGGGTCGGGATCCGCTCGCCCATCGGTCGAGTTGGACGTCTGCGCGTGGGCCACGGACGTTGTGAGTGCCAGACAGACGGCAAACAGCAGCGGAATCGGAGTGGCGGAGGCGGAGCGTTCGTCGAACGGGTCCATCGGCGACATCCTATCGGAGACAGAGCGATGATTACTCGCCCATTTATCCATTCAAGACGCGTTCCGACAGCACGCTAACACGGGGGTTAGTCCTCACGATGCCGGATGGTCATCACCGGGCAGGGGATCTTGCGCAGAATTTTGGCGGCTGTACTTCCAAGAAAGAAGCGGTCGAATCCCCGGCGTCCGTGGGTGCCCATCACGATGCGGTCGACCGGATGTTCGTCGACGAACGACAACAACTCCCGTTCGGGATGGCCGAACCGGAATTCGACGTCGTAGTCGACGCCTTCGAGGTCGACGTCCTCCAGAAATTCTTGGAGCTGCTCGGAACGGGCCGATCGGTGTTCGTCGATATCCTGCTGCTGGGGCTCACGTCCCATCAGCAGCATCGCGCCGGTGGGCAGATTGGAGGCGTGAATGATGGTCAGGTGAGCATCCTCGCGGCGTGCCAACTCGACGGCGGCCTGCAAGGATTGGCGGCTACATTCCGACAGGTCGATGGGGGCGAGGACCTCGTCGATCGGGTCGTAGTCACCGTCCGGGACGACGAGGACCGGGGCATCGCTGGAACGAATCACTTCTTCGGCCGTACTGCCCAGAAAGAACTGGGCGACCGCACCGGCGCCGGTGGCGCCGAGGACCAGGAGTTCGTATTGGCCCTCTTGTTCAAGAGCATGGATGCCGGTGGCCGCGTGATCTTCGACGACCCGGTATTCTTCGATGGCCGGGGAGTCCTCGGAGAGATGATCGTCGGCGAATGCCTTGAGTTTCTCGGCCGCCGCCCCGGAGACGTCGTCGATGTTTCCCGGGCCTTTTCCCTCGGCGAGATCCCAGCGTTCGTCGACCGAATCGACACAGTGAAGAAGCGCCAGTGAGGTCTCGCGTTTGCGCGCTTCGTCGGCCGCCGTTCGGAGGGCGGCAGCCGAGTTTTCCGAAAAGTCGATGGGCACCAGAACGGACATGAAGGCTCCTTAGTCTGAAGGTTTATCTGAATCGGGCGTTCGGACTGTCATGACGGAACAGGGCATGCGGCGCAGGACCTTGACCGCATTGGAACCCAGAAAGAAACGCCGCATGCCGCGCCGCCCGTGCGTTCCCATGGCGATCAGGTCTGCATCTTGCTCGTCGGCCGTGTCGACGATGACGTTGTGGGGGGAGCCGACATCGAGCACGGTGTCCCAGTCGACCCCTTCGAGGTCAAAGCCATCGACGAAGTCCGCCATTCGCTGCCGGCGCTGCTCTTCGAATTCCTGGATCGTCTCCGGCGGGATCTGACTGGGCAGATACGTCGTGCCGGTGACGGGCAAGAGGTATCCGTGCACGATAGTCAGCAAGGCGTCGTCGCGGCGGGCCAGTTCGACGGCTCGTTTCAGGCTGTGGGTGCTGCACTCGGTGAAGTCGACCGGGGCGACGATGCGTTCGAACGGGCCGCTCGGCGCGTTGTCCGGCACGACCAACACCGGGGAGGGGCTGATTCTGGCGATGTCCTCGGCCGTGCTCCCCAAAAAGAAGTTTGCCACGCGACCGGACCCGGTGGCTCCGACGACGACGAGATCGATCCCGCCTTCCTGAAGCACCTTGCGAATCCCGTCGTCGGCGTATTCGGGAATGACCCGAAGCTCCACGTGGTCCGGCCGTTCTCGTGCGGGCACGGCATCCTCGTAGACCCTCTGAAGGTGTGTTCGGGCCGATTTCCAGAGCTTGGACTTCGGATCTCGGGACATCTCCGAGAGATGGCGCCAGGGGCTGTCGTCGACAGCCGATTCGAGGCAATGCAGAAGCACGAGCTTGTCGCCTCTGCGGCGAGCCTCATTCGAGGCGAGGCGCGTCGCATTCTTGGAGGCGTCCGAGAAATCCGTGGCAGCGAGCACAGTCATTGTGTCGTCTCCTCCCGTGCGGGGGTGTCCGCACTTTCCAGGGGTCCATCTTCTTGGGGGCGAACCGTCAACAGTGGCCGTTCGGTCCGTCGCAGGACCTTTGCCGTCGTACTCCCCATCAACAGACGGGAGAGGCCGCTACGCCCGTGGGTCGACATCACGAGCAGGTCGGCATCGATGTCGTCGGCGGTCTCCAGAATGGCTGAAAATGGGGCTTCCAGGGTGAGCTTGAGCTCGGCACCGTGTTGAGGGCCGAGGGTCGACGCGACGAATTCCTCGAGGCGCTGTCGCCCCTCGAAACGATAGTGGTCGAGGTCGCCGCTGGTTGCCTCGATCTCGCCGGGGTTGAGACTCGACGGAGGAGGCGACAGCGAATGGAGGACCGTCAGTTCGGCGTCGAAGACCCGGGCCCACTCAGCACTCTCCTTGAGATTTGAGCGACTCGCCTGGGAGAGATCGACAGGCGCCAGAATGTGCCGAATATCCGAGGCATCGACATCGGGAGGAATGACCCACACCGGGACCTCGGCGCTTCGCACGACGTTTTCGGCGGTACTTCCCAGCAGTGCCTGGGTCAGCGCGGCGCGGCCGGTCTTTCCGACCACCAACAGTTCGATGTCGTCGGATTCCGCCCGGTGAGTCAGCGCGTCGTCGGCCCGGTCCAAAACGACGTCGGTGCGAACGGTCAGGCCTTCGAAGTCGTCGGCAAATTCCGCGTCGAGTCGTTCGTCGAGACGTTTTTTGGCCGCCTTCTTCAGGGCCTTCGGCTCTTCCCAGGGTGTCGAGACGAACCGTCTCCAGAACGCATCGGAGTCAGCGCTCTCCAGGGCATACAGAATCTCGAGGTTGTCGCCGGTCAGTGATGCGACGGCGGCCGCTGCCCGAACAGCGAACCCGGAGGATTCTGACAGGTCGGTTCCCACCAATACAGTCATCGAGAGCTCCCGAGTCGAACGACGAGTCTATCGGACATGCATACTGTACACACGATATTCGAGAATCCGAACGATTGTTGTATGAATGTCGCTTCGAAAAGACGCGGCTCTGAGTAATATTTCGAATGAACCGTGAGTTCGTCCACCCCTGTGAGGTTTCAATAATGTTCGACCCGACAGAATCCCGCCCCGTTCGACTTCTCTGGATGAGCACGATGGCCTGTCTGTTGGGCATGGCGGGATGTGCGACCACCAAGGATGCTGAAACGGCGGATATCGAGGGGAATGAAAACGCCCGGTGTGTGATCACCGACCGCTCGGGGAATGAAGTGGTCGTCAAAGAGTGCGTTGTACGAATGGGGCCCGAAGGCACCCCGAAGTCGGTGCAATTGCCGATTTATGAAACCCAGACGAAGGCGCGCTGGGGTGAGTTGACCTATCCGCTGAACTTCGAAGTGCGCTTCGAGAAGGGCAAGGGGCTGGTCGTGCGTCTGAAAGGGACGTCCATTGGCGAAGACGACAGAGACGCGGACGTCGAGACGCCGGAGCTAGAGAGCGAAGAAGCCGAACCGGAAGTGCCGGTCCGCGAGCAGGAGGAAGAAACCGAGGCGGATTGACGGCGACGCGGGGCACTCAGTCGCCATCGGAGGAGATAGAGTCGAAGACCTCCGAGGTGTTTTCCGGAATGTTTTCGATACGTCCGACGCGCTGCGCATCGACCGTATTGTAGATGTCGGCGGTACCATCGGAGAGCCGGACAGCCAGCAGATACCCGTCTCCGGAGAAGACGACCTCGATGGGCATCACCGAGTCGTGCTGGTGCGACAGCTTCGTCTCGCGGTGAGAATCCGAGAGGTTGTACAGCTCGACTTGCCCGTCTTCGCGAATGACCGCGACATTTCCGTCCGCATGGACCGCCAGGTCGATGACCGGGGCGCCATCCGAGAGGGGGCGCCAGATACGGCCCGAAGAGGAGTGCCCCCGAAAGACCACGATGCCCGAGGAGAATCCGGTCACCAGAATGCCACCATCGCGGTCCTGAGCGACCGCCGAGGCGGCTTCGGTCGGTCCGTCGTCCATCAATTCTTCGAAGTGTCGGGTCTCCAAGTCGTAGGCAGCGACCGTGCCATCGGACTGTCCAACCAGGAGGTGGTCGCCGGCAAACGAGACGGCGGTCACCGATTCCGAGGGTTCCAGGACGACGGAGTCATAACTGCCCGACGGGGACGTCACACGTACGGAGTTGTCTTCATCCCGGAAGGCGACGTAGCCCTCCGGGGAAAAGTCGAATACGTCCGTCGACTGGCGGGTAAAGGGGGCTTGATCTCGGGGCGAGTCCATCTCCGATGCCGGCTGGGAGCTGGTATCATCGAGTCCGCCGGGCCGCCGATGTATGCCGGATTGGGGCGAGCCTTCGAAACCGGGTTCTGTCGCCGAGGGATCCGGATCGTCGGGCTCCCCGGACTCGTCGTAGTCGACGAAGGCCTGGAGTTGTTCGACGACGGCCTTCATGCCATTCGGGCGATCCGCCGGATGTTTGGCGAGCATCGACGCCACGATCTCCTCCAGCCCCTCGGGAAACTCGATGCCGCCGCTGGACTCCTTGAGCGTGGGCGGTTTTTCCGCACTGTGAGCCTTCAACAATTCCTTGATGTCGTCCTGGGGGAACGGAGGCGACCCGGCGAGCATGTGGTGCAGCAACATGCCCAGATTGTAGATGTCGCTGGAGGGGCCGGCGCGCTCCCCACGCGCCTGTTCGGGGCTCGTGTAGCGCGGTGTGCCGATGAATCCGACGGTCTGTTGGCTTTCGCCCTGGAATCGGGCGATCCCGAAGTCGATGAGTTCGGCGAACTCCGCCTCGGTCCCGGGACTGTGGATCATGACGTTGGCGGGCTTCAGATCGCGGTGGACGACGCCTCGGGCATGGACGTCGCGCAGTCCGCTGGCGATATCGGTGGCGATGCGTGCGGCCCGTGCGATCGAGCATCGTTCACACGAGGCGAGCAGCTCGCCCAGATGAGAGCCATCGACGAAGTCCATGACGACCGCGAGGACGCCGCCGGGCAGTTCCAGAAGGTCGTGAAAGTCGACAATGTGGGGATTGGGGATCGAACTGAGTATCTGCACCTCGCGGACGGCGCGTTCGCGCTGGGTGCGTCCCCCACTGTCGGCCCCCTCTCCCTGAGTGACGATCATTTTGATCGCCCATTGTCCGTCGATGTGCGGTTTGGTCGCCCGGTAGACATCGCCGGCAGAGCCTCGTCCAAGTCTCTGTACAAGTCGGTATCGGTCGGCCAGGGACCGCCCAAGCCAAGGGTCGGGCCGCGTCTCGGTGCGGGTCCATCCCTGGTCGGGACGGTCGGATCCGCAGGTCGGGCAACTCTCTGAGTTTTCGTCAAAAGCCGTGTAGCAGAAGATACAGGTGTGCTGGAGCCGGGCATCTTCCGACCATTGCGCCGTGTCTGCGTTGTCCAGGCCCGCGTTCTCAGTGGACATAGAGTGACTGTCCCAAGTTACGCCCTTTCAATCGAAGCGGACTTCAAGAATACGCTAACGAGCGCAAAACGCAAATCGAGCCGGCGCATCGGCTCGAGTACCGCGCCGGGGCGCTGCCAGATTCTGGGTTGTCGTCGACTTTGCCGGCCCGTCTACGTTACCCTCGCTGCGGCACAGACTTGACCCCGACGGATGGAGACGGTTGATGGACCTTCCGGATCTGATCACTGAATTGCGCCGCCCCGAAAGCTATCCGCACTCGCCTGAAGATGTCGAGATCCATCAGACCCATATTTCGGTCGTGTTTCTGGCAGGCGACCGCGCCTACAAGATCAAAAAGCCGGTCGATTTTGGATTCGTCGACTACTCGACCCTCCGGCGACGAAAACACTTCTGTCGCCGTGAGGTCGACCTAAACCGCCGTCTTGCGCCGGGCGTTTATCATGGACTCGTACCGATCACCGGCGATCTCGATTCGGGCTTGGTCGTCGACGGCGACGGAGCGGTCCGGGAGTGGGCCGTTCAGATGGAGCGGCTTCCCCCGGAGGCCAACCTCGAGTCGCGACTGCGCGAGAACCGGGGGGGTGAAGCGATTCGGTCGAGATTGAGACGGGTCGCCCACCGGCTCGCCGACTTCTACGCCGATGCTTCGACGGGACCCGAGATCGCGGAGTATGCCTCGCCTGAGGCGGTGTCGGCGAATATGTTGGACAACTTCGACGACTCCCGTGAGCAGGTCGGCACCTGCGTCAGCGAGTCGGTGTTCGAGCGATTTGAGACACTGACACGGTCGGAATTGAGACGTCTTCGCGACCGAATCGCCGATCGGAGTCGCGCGGGTGTCATCCGCGATACTCACGGCGACCTTCGCCTCGAGCACGTCTATTTTCTGGGCGACGAAGAGACCGAACGGCTCTCAATTATCGATTGCGTGGAGTTCAACGATGCGTTCCGCTACGCCGATCCCATTGCCGACATCGCGTTTTTGGCGATGGACCTGGAGGCTCATGGGTATCGGAAGCTGTCGAACGAGTTTGTGGCGACCTATCTGGAAGCCGCCCAGGAGGAGCAGTCGACGGAATTGGTCGACCTGTACGTGGCCTATCGGGCGGCCGTGCGGGCAAAGGTATCGGGGCTGAAGGCGCTGGAGGAGGAGGTCGACGAGGCCGACCGAGACGAAGCACGGTCAAAGGCCAGGCGCCACTGGATGGTGGGGCTGGGGCGTCTGGAATCGGCTCGTCGGCGACCGGCGTTGGTCCTCGTCGGAGGGCTTCCCGGAACCGGGAAGTCGACTCTGGCGAGAGGTCTGGCCGATGCCGGGGACTTCCGCGTCGTCGATACCGACGTGGTCCGCAAGGAGTTGGCGGGCCTGAAGCCGGGTGAATCGGCGAAGGCCGACATCGGCGACGGGATCTATACTCCGGAGTGGTCCGAGCGGACCTACGAGACGTGTCTGCAGCGGGCGAGGGACCGTCTTTTTGACGGGGACCGGGTTATCGTCGACGCCTCGTTTCGCGGGGCCGATCGTCGCAGCCGGTTTTTTGAGCGGGCCGTCGAATGGGGCGTTCCCTGTCGATTGCTGGTCTGCGAGGCGGCCGAGGAGGTCGTCGTCGACCGCCTGCAAGCGCGGGAGGGTGATCCATCGGATGCCGGCGTCGAGGTCTACCGTTCCATGAAGCAGTCCTGGGAGCCGCTCGACCGTTTCGAAAGGGAGCGAAGCGCCCGGGTCCGAACGGACCAGCCACCCGAGGTCAGTGTGGAGTCAGCCGTCGGGCGACTCCAAGACTGGGGACTTGCTTGACGGTCATTCATCGGGATCTGCCGACCAGTTCTCCCGGTACTCTTTGAGCTTGTACTGAACCTTTCGAACGCTGATGTCGAGGATATCGGCGGTCTCCGAGGTCGACCCGCCGGTCGATTCATAAGTATTCAACAGGGCGTAGCGTTCGATGTCTTCGAGGGTGGACCCCGGGATGCGGATGTCGACATCCTTGTCGAAGGGCGCTTTGCCGAATCCGCCGGGGAGCTGTTCGACACCAATTTCGGATCCCGTGGCCAACACGACGGCGCGTTCGATGACATTTTCGAGCTCCCGGACGTTTCCCGGCCAATCGTAGCTTCGCAGATGCCCCATCGCATCTGGAGTGACTCTGTCGATCTCTTTGTTGTTCTCTCGGGCGTACTGCGCCACGAAGTGGTTGACGAGCAAGGGAATGTCGTCGCGACGGGCGCGAAGCGGCGGCAACTGAATGTCGATCACGTTGAGCCGAAAATAGAGGTCCTCTCGAAACTCCCCCTGGCGGACGGCCTCTTCCAGATCCCGATTCGTCGCGGCGACCACGCGGACATCGACAGACAGCGTCTCGTTGCCTCCGACCCGCTCGAATTCGCGCTGCTGGAGGAATCGAAGCAACTTGACCTGAGTCGCCTCCGAGATCTCGCCGATCTCATCGAGAAACAGGGTTCCACCATCGGCTTCTTCGAATCGACCCTCTCGCCGGGAAGTCGCGCCGGTAAATGCCCCTTTCTCGTGTCCGAAGAGTTCGCTCTCGAGGAGGTTTTGGGACAGCGCCGCGCAGTGCAGCTCCACAAACGGTTTATCTGCCCGGTTGCTCTTGGTGTGAAGCTGGCGTGCCACCAGCTCTTTTCCCGTGCCGCTCTCTCCGGTGATCAGCACCGTAGCACGTGCAGGAGCTACCTGCTCGATCATCTTGCCGACCTGCTGCATCGACGGGCTGTTCCCGACGAGCTTCGGACCCGAGTCGACGGTCTCACGGGAGTCTCGAAGTGATTCGAGCTCCCGGCGCATCTGCAGGTTTTCCATGACCCGTTCGACCACCACCTCGACCTGGTCGAATTCGACCGGCTTGGTGACGTAGTGGTCGGCGCCGGACTTCATCGCCTGGACGGCGTTGTCGACGCTGCCGAACGCGGTGATCACGATCGCCGCCATGTCGGGATACTGATCCTGGACCTTCTCGAGCAATTCGAGTCCGTCCATCATCGGCATCCGCAGATCGGTCAGCAGAAGGTCACACTCCCAGTCCTCGAGTGCGCCGAGGGCCTTGAACCCGTCGGCGGCCCCGCGGACCTCGTAGCCGGAGCCCTCCAGAAGTTTGGTGAGGGCGTCACGGGCGCGCTCCTCGTCGTCGACGACCAGGATCCGTCCCTGCGTGTCGTTTGAGTTATCCATCGGTGGACTCGTTGTCTGCCCCCAGCTCGTGCTCATCCTGGGGAGGGTTCGGGATGACGATGCGGAAGGTGGTGCCGGATCCCGGGCTCGATTTCACGTCGATCGAGCCGCGGTGGGCATCGATGATCTTTCTGACGATTGGCAGACCGATGCCGGTCCCGGATGGTTTGGTGGTGAAGAAGAGATCGAAGACCTGGTCGGTGGCCGTCGGCTGCATGCCCTCACCGTCGTCGGTGATCTCGATGATGGTCCGGGGGCCCGCGCATTTCGCCACCAGTTCGATTCGACCGCGCTCGTCGATCGCCTCGACGGCGTTCTTGAGCAGGTTGACCAGTGCCTGTTTGAGACGATCGGGGTCACAGTAGATCGGGCAGGGCCGATCGACGTCGACCGCGAACGCGATGTCCGAGTCGTCCAGGGTCGGCCCGTGGAGCATCTCGAGGTCCTCGAAGAACTCGCCGGTGTCGTGCCACGACCGCTGAACTTCCATCGGCTTGGCGAAGTCCTGGATATCCTTTGTGAGGCTCTCGATTCGGCGCAGCTCCGAACGGATCGATGAGAGCATCGGCTGGAAGGCCTCCTGTTCGACCTCGCCGCTCAGTCGACGCTCCAGCAGCGTCATGTTCAGGCCGATGGCATTGAGCGGGTTGCGGATCTCGTGAGCGAGCCCACTGGCGAGCGCGGCCGCGGCTTCGGACTTTTCGTCGATGACCGCGTCCCAGTAGGAGTGGAGCATGATCGACAGTTCCAGGTCCAAGATGCGTTCGATGCTCTCGACGGCCGACCCGCGATCGACGGGGAGCTCATCGTGGTTGAGGACGTGGTCGATCAGATCGATGCGCACGATGTTCATGGCTCCGAACATGTACTGAGGGCGCAACCCGACGTTGACATGTTGGCGGCCGATGCGGAGCCGCTGGGTAAAATACGATTCGTCGTGCGGGCCGCTGAAGACGGTGTCGAGCCAATCGTGCAGCGAATGCCGGAGCCGTTCGACCTGCTCGGGGCTCTCGAAGACCTCACGGGTGTGCTCGTTGCGCTCGAGTGCCGTGTAAAATTTGTCGACGGTCGTCTCGAAATGGGGTTTGACGACCGGATACAGGGCTTCGAGCCGCCGGGTGTCCGATTCGGTAAAGCCGACGTAGTCCTTGATGTCGTCGAAATAGCGCATCTACGTGCTCCGCCAGGAGGGTCAGCCGCGAAGTAATTCGGCCACGGGCTGCATGTCGTCGACGTGTTCGGCGACGACGCGAAGGACCGCCAGAATCGGGATCGCCAACAACATGCCGATGGCCCCCCACAGCCACCCCCAGAAAAGCAGCCCGAGCAGGACGGCCAGGCTGTTGAGTCTGAGATGGCGTCCCAGGGCGATCGGTGTGATGAGATTGCCCTCGACACCCGTCAGTGTCAGGTAAATAAAGGCCGACCAGAGAACGGTGGAGACATCGCCGAACTGAATGAATGCCACCAGGGCGGGGATGAACATTCCGATGATCGCCCCGACGTAGGGGATGAAATTCAAGAGCCCGGCGAAAATCCCGATCAGCAGGGCATAGCGGAGACCGAAGGCGAAGAAGACGAGCGAGACGATGACCGCCAGGCAGGTGTTGATGATAAATCGGCCGAACAGATAGCCCTGTACATCGTGGTTGATGTCCTGGAACACCTCGAGCATCGCCTCACGTCGCGGCTCGGTCGTCCCCATGATGCGGAGAGTCTTCTGGCGGAATGCCGGCCCCTGGACAAGGGTGAAGAAGAGGACGAAGACGCAGGTCATCGCCTGTACCAGAATGCCAACCAATCCGGTGAGACTCCCCGCCAGATACGACGAGGCACTCAGCCAGAGGTCTCCCGCCTGATCGACGATAAAGCTCTGGGGTGGACCGCGGGGTCGCTGGCGTGCGTCAGGGAGCTGGGGAGGCGCCTCGACCTGGACGCGAGGAGGGGCTTCGTCGCCGGACGGGGGCTCGGCCGAAGGCATTTCATTGCCCGGTGTTCCGCCGGCCTGTTCGGAGTGGGACGTGTCGTCCGCCTGGTCGATCGCCGTCCGGCGGATCGGGTCGAGGGTCTCTTCGACCCGATCTTGAAAGTCGAGCAGTCGCATCCGGACATCGCGGACCGACGAGGTGATCCTCCCGGCGTACTGGGGAAGTTCGGCGGCGAGTTGGCGCGCCTGGTCGGCCAGAAGGACACCGAGCGCACTGGTCGAGGCGACGGTCATCAACACGACGACCGTTGTGGCCAGGCTCCTCGGCATGTGGAGGTCGGTGCCTGGGACTCGCAACTTCTGGAGTCCCAGCACGAGAGGGTTGAGGACGTACGCCAGAAAGATCGCCAGAACGACCGGGATCAGGATGACTCTGGCGATGTACAGAAACGTGATGACGACCCCGAGCGCCATGACGACCAGGGCGCCTCGGATCACTCGAAGATCCTTGAGGGCGGGGTCATTCCCCTCTCCGGGACCGGGGGGCTGGCCGCTGTCACCGTTCTGGTCGGATTCGTTCTCCATCGGGGTTCAACTAACCCAAAGGGGCCAAACTGTCCAATCAGGGCCGAAGGAGGCCGACGACAGCGGGGAGGAGACTGGCAGCCATGGCGAGCATCCATCCCTGTGGCCCGGGGGGAACCACGTTGATCGCAGCGGCGATCGGCGGCACATAGACGGCTACGAGGGTGATGCCGATACAGAGGACGAGCGCCCCCCAGACAAAAACATTCTTGGTCACGTCGTTGACGAATCGTCCGGCCCCCGGGGCGCGCATATTGAAGACGTGCCAGAGTTGGGCGAAGGCGAGCGTCAGAAACGAGACCGTGACAGCCTGGGCGGAGGACAGCGCCAACTGGTAGGTCGCGATGCTGTAGGCCGCCAGCACGACGGTGGTGAGTACGGCCCCCCCACGCGCCGATGATACCCCAGTGACGGCGTGTCAGGATCGACTCGGATCGATCTCGGGGCGGGTGCTCGAGAATGTTCGGGGATCCTTCCCCGAAGCCGAGGGCGAGAGCCGGGAAGACATCGGTGACAAGGTTCAAGAATAGAATCTGCAGTGCGGTCAGCGGCAGAGGAAGATCGGCGAACAGCACCGATGCAATACTGATGACAAGAAGTTCGCTGACATTGCACGAAAGGAGGTAGACGACGAACTTCCGGATATTTTCGAAGATGACGCGGCCCTGGCGGATCGCGGCGACGATCGTGCCGAAGGAATCGTCACCGAGCACCATGTCGGCGGCCTCGCGAGCGACCTGCGTTCCGCGTTTCCCCATGGCCACCCCGATGTCGGCCTGCATCAGGGCCGGAGCGTCATTGACCCCATCACCGGTCATTGCCACGACTTCACCGGCGCTCTGATGGAGTTGAACCAGGTCGAATTTTTGCTCCGGTGTCACTCGCGAAAAAATATCGGTCTGGCGCAGCGTCTCGGAGGTCTCGGAGTCGGCGTCGTCGACGTCCCCGACGTCGGCGCCATGGGCAGGGTCGGTATCGTCGTCGACCATCTTCAGGGATCGAGCCACGTGAAGTGCGGTGCCCGGTTGGTCCCCCGTCACCATCACGACTCGGATGCCCGCGTCGCGGCAGGCCGCAAGCGCCTCCTCGACCTCGGCTCTCGGGGGATCGATCATGCCGACAAGTCCGACGAAGTTCAGGTCTTTGTACGGGTCTTCCGGCTCCGAGCTCACCCGTTTTTCGGCCAGGGCCAGTACACGGAGGCCGTCCTGGCCCCAGTCGAGGTTGTTGGTTATCCAGGCGTCCCGTGATTCTTCGTCGAGCGGGACGACATCACCGTTGGGAGTCACCGCTTGGCTGCAGGCCTCGAGAACGGCTTCTGGGGCTCCTTTTACGGCCACGAGAGTCGAGGACTCCCGGCCGACGTCTTCGTCGGGCGTGCTGTGGTAGGTGGCCATCATTTTGGTCGACGCGTCGAACGGCTCTTCGCCGGTCCTGGGCCAGGATCGGCGAATCTCGGCCGGGTCGTGGCCGACGGCATGTGCGGCCTCGAGCAGGGCCATCTCCATCGGCTCGCCGATCCGACTGTTTCGCTCATCCTGCTCGTCGGGTTCGTCGATCTCCCAGGGCTCGTTGTTGCAGAGCACGCCGATCCGGAGTGCTCGTTGTATCACGTCGTCGTCGGACGTCTCGGTGTCAGCCGGCTGCTGCGCCGGCGTACGATTCTCCAGACTCGCCGCCGACTCATCCCAGTTCAGCGAGGTCGTCCCGCCCTCCGTCGCATACCGATCGACGGTCATCTGATTTTTGGTGAGAGTTCCGGTTTTGTCGGTCAGAATCAGGCTGGCGGAGCCGAGGGTCTCGACGACGGCGAGGTTGCGAACAAGTGCATTGCGTTCGGCCATCCGCCACATCCCCCGGGCCAGGGCGAGCGTCGCGACGATGGGCAAGCCCTCGGGGATGGTGGCGACGGCGAGGGCGATCGCCGTCTCGACGACGGTAAACAGCGGTTTCCCCTGTGAGAGACCGAGAGCCCCGATGCCCGCCGCCAACACCAGACAGATCCAGACGAGATTTCGTCCCAGATCGTCGAGTCGCTCTTCGAGGGGCGTTTCGCGCTTGGAGGCGGTGTCGACGAGTTCGGTGATTCGTCCGACTTCCGTGCCCATGCCGGTGTGCGTGACGACCGCTCGTCCGTGGCCTCTGGTGACGGCGGTCCCACGAAAGACCATGTTGGTACGGTCAGCGAGCCCGGTCTCAGCGTCGAGGGGTTCGACGATCTTGGAGATCGGCATCGACTCTCCGGTCAGAACCGATTCGTCGGCCTCCAACTCGGAGCTGTCGACGAGCCGCATATCGGCGCCGACCAGGTTTCCCGCCTCGAGCCGGATGACATCGCCCGGCACGAGTTGCCGGGCAGGGACCTCCTGGAGCGTCCCGTCGCGAATCACCTGGCTGGTGACTTCGGCGATCTCTTTGAGGGCTTCCATCGAACGGACGGCCCGAAGTTCCGTGAAGAAGCCGATGCCAGTGTTGATGACGACGACGACGGCGATGGCGACCATCTCGACGTATTCGCCGAATGCGAATGCGACGATGCCGGCGGCGACGAGAAGGCCGATGATCAGGCTCAAGAACTGGTTGACGAAGATGTCCCAGGCGCTCTTCGTCGATGAGGTCGTAAGCCTGTTTGGCCCGTAGGTCTCCAGGCGGCGCGACGCTTCCTCCGAATCGAGTCCGGCCTCCAGATCCGTCTTCAGCGTCTCGGTGACATCGTCTGAAGCCTCTGACCATGGAGTCTCGACGGGGAACTGGCGAGTTTTGGTTTCAGACACGTCGTCGGGCACGTCCGGGCTCGCGGTGTAGAAGGCGAGAACAACCTATCCAATATCCATCAGAATTAGACGTCTCCGCCAACGACCGAGGCATCGCTGAGGACGTGAACACTGGTCGCCTGGGGGCCTTCGTCGCCGGCCTCTTCGGTAAAGCGAACGGGCGTCCCTTCCTCGAGATCGTCGAAACTGGCGCCGACGAGCGAGTTCCGGTGAAAATAGACGTGGGCGCCGCCGGTCTTCGGGTCGATGAAGCCGTAGTCCTCGTCCGGGAAGAGCCGGTCGACGACGCCCGGGGGTGGCTGGTTGGATCGCTTCACGTCACCGCGACGGCGCTCGCCGTATTCTTTGAGTTGACGCTCCGCAGCGTCGAATGCATCGCGGATGGCCACGTAGACATCCTCGTGGGACTGGTCGTCTTCGGGGTTCCGATTGACCACGATCTCGTCGCCGGGCACCGTCAAGTCGACGCTCACCTTGTAGATCTTGCCGGACTTGCGGGTCCGGTGTGGGGTTTCGACGACGACCTGGCAACTGATGATCTCGGAGCCGTACCGCTCGAGCCGGTCGATGCGCTTTCGGATCTTTTGCTCGACGGCATCGGACCTGTCGATATCGCGGAAGGTGATCGAGGGGGATTGTTTCATGAGTGATACTCCTGATTTGCCAATAGTGCGTGGGGCCTCAAAACGTGCAACAACAATGTAAGCAGCCACCGCGCGAGTAAACAGATTCACCTCAACGCCATTGTGTGTACCATGGGTCAATAGCGGAACAGCGAGCAGGGTGGCAATCGTCTTTTACGTTGGGAGCGTACAACCGCGAATGGAAAGCGAGAGTCGGACCGGATCTATCGCAGCGGTGCATGGGAGCGTGGTCGATGTCGTATTTGACGCCGAGTTGCCCGAGATCCGCGAGTTGCTCGAGGTCAATGACGGAGACGTGCGGCTGGAGGTCATGGCTCACCGAGATGCTCGGACCGTTCGGACGATCGCGCTGACGTCGACCGGTTCTCTGAGTCGGGGACAGAGGGTTGTGGCCACGGGTCAGCCTCTGACCGTTCCCGTCGGCGACGAAGTGCTGGGGCGGATGCTCAACATCTTCGGGGAGCCCGTCGATGGAGGCGAGCCGATCGAGGGGGTCTCTCGCGAGCCGATCTACGGAGCGGGCGTATCGGTCAAGGATCAGGCCGAAGAAGAGGCGATCTTCGAGACCGGGATCAAGGCGATCGACGTCCTCGCCCCATTGGAGCGCGGCGGGAAAGCGGGGCTTTTCGGCGGGGCCGGGGTCGGCAAAACGGTTCTGATCACCGAACTGATTCACAACATGTCCGGCCGATACCAGGGCGTGAGTCTCTTCTGCGGCATCGGGGAACGCAATCGGGAGGCCGAGGAACTGCATCGCGAGATGCGCGAAGCGGGGGTGCTGGACCGAACGGTCATGATCTTCGGCCAGATGGATACCCCTCCCGGAGTCCGATTCCGGGTCGGCCACGCCGCCCTGCGGATCGCCGAATACTTTCGGGATGAGACCTACCGGGACGTCTTGCTGCTGGTCGATAACATCTTTCGGTTCGTCCAGGCGGGCTCGGAGGTCTCCGGGCTGATGGGCCATCTTCCCAGCCGTGTGGGATACCAGCCGACGTTGGCCTCGGAACTGGCGGAGTTCGAGGAGCGAATCGCCAGTACGCATCGGGGTTCGACGACGTCGATCCAGGCGGTGTACGTACCCGCGGACGATTTCACCGATCCGGCCGTGGTCCATACGTTCACCCACTTGTCCGCGCTCGTGGTCCTGTCGCGTCGCCGGGCCAGCGAAGGGCTTTACCCGGCGGTCGACCCGCTGGAATCGAACTCCCGCATGCTGGCTCCGCACATCGTCGGAGAGCGGCATGCGCGGGTCGCCCGGAACGTCCGTCAGACTCTCGCGGAATACGAAGAGCTCAAGGATATTATTGCGATGCTCGGAATCGAGGAACTGGCTCCCGAGGACCGCGAGACCGTCCGCCGGGCTCGACGCCTCGAGCGGTTTTTGACCCAGCCGTTCTTTTCGACCGAGCAATTTACAAACCTCTCGGGGACATTCGTCTCCCGCGAGGAGGCGATCGCCGGGTGCGAGGCCATTCTTGACGGGGAGTGTTCCGACTGGCCCGAGCAAGCCTTCTTTATGGTCGGGACGATCGAGGATGCCCGAACGAAGGCAGAGGCGCTCGAAGAGACCTCCCGAGCCGAAGCGGGAGGTGATATCGCATGAGGCTCGTGGTGGTGGTGCCGGATGCGATCATTTGCCGGGAGGACGTCTCGAGAATCGTGGCCCCTGGGCGGGACGGCTCCTTCGGTTTGAAGCCGCGGCATATCGACACGACGACGTCGCTGAAGCCGGGTGTGCTCGTCTTTGAGAGGCCCGACGGCAGCGAGGGGTTTGTTGCGTGCGATCGGGGGCTTCTGGTCAAGATGGGCGATGAAGTCCAGGTCAGCGTGCGACGAGCCGTCGAGGGGGCAGACCTCGAGGAATTGGAGCAGTTGGTGGCCGAGGTATACAGGGAGGTCTCGCATGAGGAGCACCAGGCAAAGACTGCCACGAGTCGCCTGGAGGCGAGTTTCGTGCGACGATTTCTGGAGTTTCAGGACGGAGACTGACGAATGAAGGATCACCCGGAAGACGACGCCGAACAAGACGAGGTGGCCGACGCCCTTCGCCGGGATGTGGCGCGCAAACGCCGGGCTCGTCGGCGTCGGGATCGAGGCGCCTTGTTCGGGCTGGGAACCTTCGGTCTGGTGGGCTGGTCGGTCTCGCTCCCCACCGTGGCCGGGCTGGCCCTGGGTATCTGGCTGGACGGGCGAGTCGACGGGACCTTTTCCTGGACACTGGCTCTCTTGATGGCAGGCATCTGCCTGGGATGTGCAAACGCTTGGTACTGGATTTCTCAAGAAAGTCGCCGCGCTGTCGACGACGACGTGCGGGACGGGGACGGAGGTGATTGAACGCATGTGGTTTGCGATAGCCTTGGGATTCGTCGGAGGACTGTCGATAGGGACCCTCTACTTCGGCGCACTCTGGAAGACCGTGCGTCTGGTGACCCGCCGCGGCCGACGTGGTGAAGGCACCGGGTTGCCGATGATTGTAAGTTTCTTGGTCCGAGGGAGCCTCGCGACAGCGGGCTTCGCCGCGGCCTGGTATCTCTCCTCACCGGCCGGCGCGTCGGCGCTTGCGGGGTTTCTCGCCGCCAGATTCATCGCCGTCCGGCACATATCTCCCACAGAGGAGGCATCGTGGAGTTGACTCCCGACGAAGTTGTCTACCTGAGATGGGGGTTCGTCGAACTGAATGCGACCATTGTGTTCACGTGGGTCGTGAACCTGCTTTTGGTCTCTGGGGCCTGGATGCTGACTCGCGGCCTCAGCGACGAGACGTCGGTCGATCGCGGCCAGCACGTCCTGGAGGTGATCGTCCTTCAGGTTCGCGATCAGATCCGTGACATCGTTCAGGGTGACCCGGGGCCGTATCTTCCGTTTATCGGAACACTCTTTTTGTTCATCGCCGTCTCGAATGCTCTGACAATCGTTCCGTATTACGAGGCACCGACGGCTTCGCTGTCGACGACCACTGCACTCTCAGTTGTGGTCTTTCTGGCAGTTCCGGCCTTCGGCATCCGACGCAGCGGAATGCGAAGGTATCTGAAACGCTACGTCGAACCGTCCCCACTGATGCTCCCGTTCAACATCATCGGAGAGATTTCGAGGACCATCGCTCTGGCGGTTCGGCTCTTCGGAAATATCATGAGCGGAACGCTCATCGTGGCTATTTTGGTGTCGCTGACCCCGATCTTCTTTCCGGTCGTGATGCGTGCCTTCGGGCTGCTGACCGGATTCATCCAGGCCTACATTTTTGCCGTACTCGCAACGGTCTACATCGCCTCGGGCATGCGGACCACGTCGACAGATGTATCCACTCTCACAACTCAGGAGGACTCTCGATGACTCAACTCGGATTGATAGGTGCAGTTTCGATCATCATGGCGGGCCTGACGATTGCGATCGGCTCGATCGGCCCCGCCTTCGGCGAGTCGCGGGCACTGGCGGAGGCGCTCGATGCGATCGCCCGGCAGCCCGACGAGTCGAACAGCATCACCAGAACGCTATTCGTTGGATTGGCGATGGTCGAGTCGACGGCGATCTACTGCTTCGTCGTCGCGATGATCCTCATCTTCGCCAATCCATTCTGGCAGTTTGTCTCACAGGGAGGCTAACCCTTGGAGATCGACTGGTTCACGGTTGGGGCTCAAATCGTCAATTTCGCGATCTTGCTGGGCCTTCTGGCGAAGTTTCTATACAGGCCGATTCTAAACGCGGTCGAATCGCGTGAGCAGCGGATCCAACAGCGCATCGATGATTCGCAACAGGCGATGCGAGAAGCCGAGCAACGTCGCGAGGAGTATCGCACCAAGATCGAGGAGTTCGAGGCACAGCGAGAACGGGCGTTTCGAGAACTGCAACAGGAGGTCGAGGCGAAGCGGGCGGACCTGCTCGACGGGATCCGTCAGGACATCCAGGAGAGACGCCGACGCTGGATCCGGCGGTTTCAAGGAGAGCAGCAACGGTTTTTCCAGGAATACCGAGACAGGCTCGCCGACGAGCTGTTCGCAGGACTCAGACAGGCGGCCGGTGACCTGGCCGACGTGCGTCTGGAGGGTCAGATCGTGCAGAAATTCGTCGATGAACTCCACAAGCTCGACGAAACGACCCTCGACGAGATGGTCGAATCCCTGGAGACGGACGCCGACGCATCGGGAGAGCTGAGCCTGACCGTGGAGACGCGATGGGAACTCGCTTCGGGGCTGCGCGATGAGATCGAGTCCGCGTTCTCCGAGGTGTTGGAGCGGCCTGTCGACGTGGAGTTTGCCCGAGAAAACGAGCTTCTGGCGGGCATCGAATTCAACGTCGCCGGTCACCGCTTCGGATGGAGTCTGCGCAGCTATCTTGAGGGGCTGCGGGCGGAGCTCGATTCGGTGGTCGCCGAGCAGATGACGCAGTCGGAGGTCCAGGTAGAGGGGGCCTCGTGACTGAAGATGACACCGTCGACGCGACCGTTGTCTCGAGTCTCGTCACTTCGTCGATCCAGGGTTTTGCCGAGGCGCGGCGACGACACACCCTGTCTCTTCGCTCGATGGAGGTGGGGATCGTCGAGAGCATCGACAGTGGCGTGGCTCGCGTCTCGGGGCTTCCCGACGTACGAAGTGACGCGATGGTCCGGTTTAGCAGCGGCGAGCTCGGGCTCGTGATGGACCTGTCGGAGGAAGGGGTCGGTGTCGTGGTATTGGAGGCCGACCATCGGCTTCAGTCCGGCATGGAGGTTCGACCTCTGGGTCGGGCGGCCCGAATCGGGGTCGGGGATGCCGTACTCGGCCGGGTTGTCGATCCGCTGGGTCGACCCTTGGATGCTCGGGGGACCATTGCTTTCGAGTCGTATCGAGATGTCGAACAGGAGGCTCCCCCGATACTGGCAAGGGCACCGGTGCGCGAACCCTTGATGACAGGGATCACCTCAGTCGATGCGATGGTCCCGGTCGGGCGGGGTCAACGCGAGTTGATTGTCGGCGACCGACAGACCGGGAAGACCTCGCTGGCGGTCGACACGATTCTCAACCAGCGTGAGACCGATGTCGTCTCGATTTACTGCGCGATCGGCCAGCGTAGTTCCACGGTCGCGAATGTGATCCGAGACCTGCGTCTACACGGCGCGATGCGCGAGTCGATTGTGCTGGCAGCCCCGTCTCAGGCCTCGGCCGGCCTGCAATACCTGGCACCGTATGCCGCCGCGGCCCTCGGCGAACACTTCATGCATCGCGGCCGAGATGTGCTCGTCGTGTTCGACGACATGACCCAGCATGCGCAGGCCTATCGCGAACTGTCGCTGTTGCTGCGCCGGCCCCCGGGTCGCGAGGCGTACCCCGGCGATATTTTCTACGTTCATTCGCGCCTGCTGGAACGAGCGACCAATCTGCGTCCGGATTACGGTGGTGGCTCGATGACCGCGTTGCCGATCGTCGAGACCGAGGCGCAGGATATCTCGGGATACATCCCAACAAATCTCATCTCGATTACCGACGGACAGATCTATCTGTCCCCGGATCTCGCACAGAAGGGGATCATGCCCGCCGTCGACGTGGGCAAGTCCGTCTCTCGTGTCGGTGGGAAGACCCAGCCGGCAGCCCTGCGCCAGGTGGCCGGAGAATTGAAACTCGCATACTCCCAGTTCGAGGAACTCGAGACCTTTGCGCGCTTTGGAACGCGTCTCGATGACGAGACCCGTCGCGCCTTGGACCATGGGCGTCGACTTCGAGAAGTCCTCAAACAGCAGCGTCACACGCCGAGAACACTGGTCGAGCAAGTGATGCTGTTGATGGCTCTCGATGGCCGGGCCCTGGAGTCGGTCCCCCCAGAGGACGTCGAGGAGGCGGCGGGACTATTGCTCAGAAGGCTTCCCGACCGGTGTCCCGAGATCGTCGAACGGATCGCGTCGGGTCAGTCGCTGTCGGACGCCCAGTGTCATCAAATCGTGACGGCGGCCCGCAGCTTGGTCGAGGAAGGCCGCGACCTCGAGGAGTCCGGAGGCAAGACGTGAGAAACCTCCAGCATCTTCGAAAGCAGATCGACAGTGCGACGGATCTTCTGTCGGTGGTTCGGACCATGAAGACGCTGGCGGCCGTGAATATCCGTCAGTTTCAGCGGGCTGCCGAAGCGATCGAGATGTACGACGAATCGGTCCAGCGGGGGCTCCAATCTCTGCTTGGACGCCACCGCACGCTTCTGGAAGGCCGAGAGGCTCCCCGGCATCGCACGGGGCTCGTCGTCTTCGGTTCCGATCAGGGCATGTGCGGAGCCTTCAACGAGCGAATCCGCGCGGCGGTCGAAACGGAATTGAAGGACATCTTGGAGTCGAGTGACGAGGTGTCGATTCTCGTCGTCGGCAAACGTGTCGGGCCGCTGCTCGATCTTGATGGTTCTCGGGTCGACGAGGTACTCGCGCTTCCCAATTCCGTGCCCGGGATTCCCGACTTTGTTCGCCGACTCCTGGGGCGACTCGACAAGTGGCGTGATCGACTCGGCATCGACCGGGTGGTCTCGATCCACAATAGTCCGGTCGAATCGAAGGCGGGCGAGACGATGAGTCGCGAAATCCTCCCCGTGGACCCGGCCTTCCTGCAGCGGCTCGCCGAACGACCGTGGCCGACACGCCAACAGCCCCACTTTTCGATGTCGGCCGACGCGCTGTTTTCCGAACTCATACGGGAGCACCTGTTTGTCTCCTGGTATCGAGCATGCGCAGAGTCCTTGGCGGCCGAAAACGGGGCCAGGCTCTCGTCGATGCGGTCGGCTCAGTCCAACATCGAAGAGCGGCTTGTGGAATTGAGAGGGACATGGCGACGGCGACGTCAGTCGAAGATTACCTCCGAACTCCTCGAGATCATCGCGGGCTCAGAGGCACAGCGCGGCGACTTAGATTGAACTCAGCGGGTCGAGGTCGTTTGCTTTGTGGTTAACGAAAGAAGTATGATTTGGCCGGAAATAATCGCGCTACGCCAAGTGGAGTATATATGGATTTTGTGAGAGCGTCTTGGGTCGGCGTTGCGATCCTGCTGGTCCTCGCCGGATGTAAATCCGACGGTGTCTCGCCCTCGGATGCCGGTCTGGATGCCGCCGAAGTCTCGGATGCGGATGTCTCGGCGGATTCGGCGGCGGACGGGGGTGACACAGATTCCGGCTCTGATCTGATTCGGTGGAGACACATCTCGACGGGCAACGTCCACGCCTGTGGTGTGACCGATGACTATCGAATTACCTGTTGGGGTGGGTGGCGCAGATTTGCCGAAGGTCAGATCCCATTTGGAACCTACGAGATGGTGAGTGCGAGTGCCCGGTGGGACTGCGCCCTCGATTCAGCGGGTACGGTCGACTGCTGGGGCGACACGAATTTTCAGGGCCGACTCAAACCGCCCGTCGATGAAGAGGGCGAGCCGCTCGGCGGATTCACATATATCGATATCGGTGAAAATCACGCCTGCGCTGCGGGTGGGCCCCACGAGATCAAATGCTGGGGGCTGGGCTCGGAGGAGGGTGAACGGGAGGGGTTTAGCGATTACGACCAAGCCGTCGTTCCAGAGGGGATCGCCTTCGAACGGGTTGCTGCCGGGTTCCTCCACACGTGCGCCATTCGAGCGGATGACGGGGCAATTGAGTGCTGGGGAGCCGGGACGAATCCGGAGAGGGAGGTCGATGACAATGACTACGACCAAGCCGTGCCCCCTGAAGGAGAATATGTGGACATCGATGCGGCGAGGTATCGCAACTGTGCAGTTAACTCGGACGGAGCTATCCGTTGTTGGGGGCGGGACGGTTTTGGCCCCCCACCCGAAGCGACGAACTTTGAATCGATAACCGTGGGCAAAACCCATGCCTGCGCCCTGGACGATGCCGGTGAAATTACGTGCTGGGGTCAGGACGCCAACGGAGCCAAGGACGTCGGTGACGGTCCATGGGAGCAAGTGGCCGCTGGTACGGAGTTCACCTGTGCGCTCGCTCCGCCCGAGAATATGGCAACCGGGGGGACTGTCAGATGTTGGGGCCGAAACGACAACGACCAGACTGAAGTTCCGGAGTGAGGTCAGCATGGTCGATAGTGGTGGACCCGACAGAGCGTCTTCCTATCGCACGCTCCAGGGGGAGGGGGCCTCGGAACGGACTGTCGAGCGGTCGAGGTTTTTGGGGCACGCTGCGCCGGTCGAGACCGAAGAAGACGCGAACGCCTTGGTCGAGCAGATTCGTGACGAACACTACGACGCCCGCCACGTCTGCTACGGGTTGAGGCTGGGGCGTGGAGCCCAGAGCATCGACCGCTCGAACGACGACGGGGAGCCGCCGCGCACCGGCGGATTTCCGATCTGGCAGATTCTTGACGGTGAAGGGATTACCGACGCAATCGCCGTGGTGGTTCGGTATTTCGGCGGTGTGAAGTTGGGCCCGGGTGGTCTCGCACGGGCTTACCGCGAGACGGCGCGCGAGGCGATCGAGGCGGCCGGTGTCGTCGAACGATTCCCGGAGACACAGGTTGTGCTTGCGGTGCCGTACCAGCGACACGGCGAAGTCGAACACTTCATCGACGAACACGCCGGAGTCCGTCTGATCGACGAATCGTTCACCGACGAGGTGACGTTGACCCTGGCGGTCCGGTGGCAGGATATCGACGAAGTGCGGTCGAAGATCAGCGGCCTTCTCAACCGTGAAGCTGAATCTCTGTTTGACGACGGATGAACGACGCCAGTTCGTGAGCCGGGCAGGGTCGCTCGAGTAGAAAGCCCTGAAAATGCCGGCAACCGAGATCCTGCAGGCATTCGAGGTCCTCGCGGCGTTCCGGAGCCAAGTGTGAAAGTTCGACATGTGAGGCTGGGTGTTCACACTAGGGCTGTCGGAATTTCACTTGGTTAGAGTGTAGTGTCATACGCATGGGGTCTCAGCAGCAGCAGGGACAACTCGAACGCACGCTGGGTTTTGGCGAAGCCTTCACTATCGGCATCGGGACAATGATCGGGGCGGGTATTTTCATCTTCCCGGGCATCGCTGCCGGGCGAGCCGGGCTTGCAGCTTCGGTCTCCTTTGGCCTCGGTGCGGTCGTGGCTCTGATGGTAGCCCTGTCGGTCGCGGAGCTCGCCACGGCCATTCCCAAAAGCGGGGGCACCTACTACTTCGTGGCCGAAGGGTTGGGACCGGCGGTGGGGGCCGTCGTCGGGCTCGGCCTCTGGTGGGGGCTGGTCTTTGCGTCGGCTTTCTATCTGGTCGGCTTCGGCCTCTACATCGACAAGATCACGGCCGAATTGGGCCTCGGCTGGGCGGTGAGTAGCCAGACGATCGGCATCGTCTCGGCCTTGCTTTTGACCCTGGTGAATATTCTGGGGACCGAGAAGTCCGGTGAGTTTCAGAACCTCATCGTCGGGAGTTTATTGACGATCCTGGCGATCTTTGTCGGATACGGGTTGCTCGATGCCTTCGGTGTCATGGGACGAGCGACCGTTCCCGAGGATTTCGCTCCGCATGGCATCTGGCCGATTTTTACGACCGCATCTCTCGTCTTCACCTCGTATCTGGGATTTGCCGGCATTGCCAACATGGCCGGCGAAATCGAAGAGCCATCCAAGAATCTGCCGCGTGCGCTGATCGGCAGTGTGGCACTGGCCGGGGCGTTGTACGTGGTCACGATCCTGATTTCGACCAGCGCCTTCGGCTCCGAGCGGCTGGCGGAGTTGGGAGAGACCGCACTGGTCGAAGTCGGAAGGTCGTATCTGGGTCAGGTCGGCGCCGTGGCTATCCTCGTCGGAGGATTGCTGGCGACGGTCTCCAGCGCCAATGCATCGCTGATGGGGTCATCTCGCTCGGTGTACGCCCTCAGCGACGACGGGATCTTGCCCGGGTGGGTCAGTGAGATCAACGAGTCGTTTGGTACGCCGCACGCGGCGATCGTCTCGGCAGGCATCCCCATCGCGGCGATCATTCTGTTCGGTCGCGTCGAAGTCCTCGCCGAAGTAGCGTCGTTTCTACACCTGGTGCTGTACGGACTCATGTGCGTGTCGGCCTGGAAGCTGCGCAACGAGGCTCCCGACTGGTACAACCCGTCGTTCAGAGCGCCGGGACACCCGGTGGTCCCCCTTGTGGGCGGTGCCGCCAGTTTCGGGCTGATTTTGTTCATGAATCCGGCGTCACAAGTGATTGGCGCGGGGGTGCTCCTGGCGGCCTGGGGTTGGTATGAAGCCAATCGTCGCTGTCGGACGGACGAATCGATTGGACCCGAACCCGAAGGAGATGACGATGAGTGAAGAGGCCGAGCGATCGATCTTGGAGGGGGAGACGCGGGTTCTGTTGCCACTGCAGTTACCCGGAGACGTCGACCTAAGCCCCGCGTTGGTGGAGGTGTTGGGGCGGGCGCGGGTCTTTGTACTCGGGTGCTACGTGGTGCCCGAGCAGACATCCCCGGAACATGCGCGTTCCCAGTTCGAAGACGACGCGCAGGCCTCGATCGAGCGGGTGTCCGCGGTCTTGGAGAGTGCTGACATCGACGTGGAGACGGAGCTGGTATTTACACCGGACCCGGCCCATACGATCGACCGCGTTTCGGACAATCTGCGCATCGACGCACTCCTGTGGGTGGAGGCCGTCGAGCGGATCGAGAACATCCTGACGGTCGTATCGCCGGGCGTCGAGTACGACCGTGTGGTCAAGTGTCTGGCGACAGTTGCGACCGCGGGCAACCCGGCGGTCGAGTTGATCGAATTTGCCGACAACGAAGCCGACGAGACCGAGCGCGACCTGGCACTTGATGGCCTCGTCGCTCGACTGGAAGACGCCGGCCTTCAGGCGGCGCAACTCGACAGCGAGTCGCGGATTTCGACCTCACCGCGTGAGGACCTCGAAGAGATGGCCGGCGACTACGACCTCGTCGTTCTCGCGTACACCGCCGAGATGAGCAATCGGCAGTTCATCGATGACGTTCGCCGCCGGGTGGGCGCGCCGGTACTGATTGTTCGGACGGAGAGTTGAGTCGATCGGCTCAGCCGGAGCTGGCCACGGTCGGAAAAAGGAGGTCGTTGGTCCAGTAGTCGGAGGCCTCCTGTCGGCTCTCGATGAGCTGATTGCCGGCCATCCAGTCCTGCAGTACGCTGTAATACTCGGTCGTCATCGAGAAGTCGTACGAAAAACAGGGGGCCGTCGCCTCGAAGATAGCCTCCATGAGCGGGTCTTCCGGGTCATCATCGGTCACCTGGAAGTAGGTCTCGCGCGCCGTCTCCGGTTCCTGGCGCAACGTGTCGATGCCTCGTTGGAGCACCGTAAGAAACGATCGAAGTGCGTCCCGCTTGGCGTCCAGAACCGATTCGGACGTGATCAAGATGAGCTGGCAGAAGTCGGGAATACCCCAGTCTTTGAGTGCAAAGAAATCGGCGGGGGCGTCGCGATGCCGGGCTTCAAGGATCTCAAAGTTGTAGAAGGCGAGGGTGGCGACGTCGGCCTTATCCTCGATGAGGGCGTCGGTGTGATAAAAGCTGTTGTTGACCGGAACCAGGTCGCCGGGCTCGCACCGTCCTCCGTCGGCCTCGATCATCGTCTGGACGATCGCTTTGCCGCCGGGCCCCGGGGCGCCCGGGTACTGGATGCGGCAGCCCGCCATGTCCCTCGGGCGCTCGATCCCGCTGTCTTCCAGGTACATCACCCCGCCATTGGTATGTAGAAACCGCGCGAATCCGACGGCGGGACGCCCCTCTGCGCGGTCTTCGACGAGATGCAGCGGTTCGGTGACGGCGATGTCGAGCTCGCCGTCTTCGATGGCATCCATCGCGTCGAGGTGTTCCTCGGGCTCGACCAGTTCCAGATCGATGCCGGCCTCGGCGAACCACCCACGATCCCGGCCGATCAGAAGGGGAACGTGGTCGGGATTGGTGAACCACTCAAGTCCTAATCGAAGTGTCGTCATGGCTGTGCCTCTTCGTCATCGAGCTCGCCGCGTTTCGCCTTTTCGACCCATTTGTTGATCTCGTCCTCGACGACCTGGACCGCCTTACCCTTGAATGGTTTGAGCAGAAACGGGATGTCCATCTCCATGACGATGTCGTCGTCGGTCAGCTCGAAGGACCCTTCCAGGGTAACCCCTTTCGCCGAAAAAGAGACCTCGGCTCGGGTATCCGAGACCCACTGTGCCTCGGGATTGTACTTGGAGAATTTCTCGGTGTACCGGTCGATGGCGTGCTGGGTCACCTTCTTGGCGCGTTCCTGCGAGAGGCCGTGCTCGAATGATTTTTTCATGGCGAAACCTGCGGGTTGAGGTTCTCTTGGAAGAATCTGGGAGAGTTCACCTCAAATGTCATAACCCAGCTCTGTGGGTCCGACAAGATCGACGGTCTCGTCACTTGATTCGATTGTATTCTTCGAGCGCTCGATCGCGCGCCTCGCTGTGGTCGACAATCGGGCGAGGATAGTCCTCGCCCAGGGTCACTTCCGCGGCGTCGAGGACCTGAGAGTCGGCCCTCCAGGGTGCGTGGAGCACGTCGTCGGGAAGATCGGCGAGTTCGGGGACCCATCGGCGCACGTAGTCTCCATTCGGATCGTGGCGCTCGCCCTGTGAGACGGGGTTGAATATCCGGAAGAACGGCTGGGCGTCGGCGCCACAGCCGGCTGCCCACTGCCAGCCCATCGTATTGTTCGCCAGGTCGGCGTCGACGAGCTTTTGCCAGAACCACTCGGCGCCGTGGAGCCAGTGGATGCGAAGGTCTTTGGTCAGAAACGACGCCACGATCATCCGGACGCGGTTGTGCATCCATCCGATTTGAGCGAGTTGGCGCATGCCGGCATCGACGATCGGATAGCCGGTCTGTCCCCGCTGCCAGCGGTTCAGCTCATCGGGCGCGTCTCGCCAGTCGAAGTCTCGGAATTTGTCGCGCAGTGGTTCGCGGGTCGTCTCGGGGTAGTGGTGCAGCAGGTGGTAGGAAAATTCGCGCCAGACGATCTCTTGAAGATACGTCTCGGAGCCGTCCCCGGGCATCGTCTCGGCGGCGGCGGCCCACACCTGTCGGGGGCTGAGTTCACCGGTCCGAAGTCGTGGAGACAACCGTGAGGTACCGTCTTGGTCGGGGCGGTCGCGAGCCCGGTCGTACGCCGAGATGTGCCCGTCGGTGAAGGTCTTTAGCCGGCTGAGTGCAGCGGGCTCTCCGGGCGTCCAGACGTCTTCGATGTCGTCGGTGTCCCAGGTGACCGAAAGTCCCAATTCGTCCCACCCGTGGGACCGTGGCCACTCGGAGAGAGCCGGGACCTCTTCGAGGTCCGGGCGGGGGACGGGATCGTCGACCTGTACGACGTCTCGAAATTTGTTCCAAAAGGGGGTGTAGACGTGATACGGGCCGCCGCTTGTCGTCTCGACCGCATCGGGATCGTGCAGGAGGTCGGGGGTATGTCTTTGGACTTCGAGGTCGCGCTCGTTCAGATACTCGGCGACGGAATCTGCGCGCTCTCTGCGGGCGGGGCGAACTCTGCCGTTCCACCGGACAGTGTCAGCCCCGGTCGAGTCGGCGATATCGGCCAGAACGGGCCCCGGCTGACCTCGTCGTCGGATGAGCTTCAGTCCGACCTCTCCGAACTGGTCGTCCAGGGCCGCCAGGGAGCGCCGAAGCCACCATCGGACACCCTTGCCGTCGGCCCAGCCGTCACCGATGTCCTCATCTTGGATGTAGACCGGGATGACGGGCCCACCACGTTTGACCGCCGCTGTCAGCGCGGGGTTGTCGTGGGTGCGAAGGTCGGATTCGAACCAGACGACTGTCAGGGGCGTACTGGACATGGTTGATTCCGTGCCGGTGAGAGGCGAAAGGATGCGGCTCGACCACCCGTGAGACGCTCGGCGGTGTCACTGCGTTGTGGAGTCTTCGTCGACGTCTGCCAGGTAGTCGGCAAATCGGCGCATGACCCACAGATGAACCACGGCCTGGGTCCACAGGTAGATAAACCAGGGAAGTGCCGGCTCGAACTCGTGGAGGGCGGCGATGACGTGACGGCGGCCGAGGACCTCTCGAAACTCCAGGCGGCCCCGGTCCTGCTTTGCTGCCAGGATGCCCCCTGTCACCCAGTACAGCTGCCGGTCCGGATGGCTGACATCGTCCGCGTATTCGAGAACCAGAAGCGGCCTGCGCATCGGCCAGAGATAAAAGGCGACGGTTCGGTGTGGATCGACGTCCACGTCCAGGAAGGGTCGCATCAACGTCGGCAGCCAGTCGGCGTAGGCTCGGGCGACCCATCTCGCGTCGCGACCCGCGGGAAGGGGAAGCCGCTGCACGGACCGGACATGCTGGGTGCCCCGCTTGGGCGAGCGGGGGGCCGGGAGGGCGCGCCTCCAGCCGCGCTGGGATTGGCGCGCCAGTGCTGTCGATTCGTCGACTGACGTTTCATCCGTCGCTGTGAGTTGACGGGGCTGGCTGCTATCTTCGAGTTCGTGCGTGTCGGCGGCTGCGATCGACCGGCGCATTGAATCGCGAAACGAACGGCCTTCGATGCCGAGCATCTTTTGAAGTTGGCGGTTCGACGGTCGTGGTTCCGTGCGCAGTCCTTCGACGAGCTGTCGAATCATCGCGTACGGGACGCCGCTAAAGAAACTGACCCAGGCCGACGAAAAGCGGATTGCATCGAAGGGGGTGTTGCCCATCGGACGCTTGCGGCCCATCAACTCGGCCGTTGTCGCCAACATAGCTCGAAAGGTCAGAAGGTCCGGTCCGCCGACATCGTAGTCGTGCCCGAAGCAGTCTCGCTCGCCGACAACCCTGCTGACCAGTCGAGCCATATCTTCGACATCGATGGGACGCGTGGCGTTGTCGGCCCAGGCCGGCAGGATCATAAGCGGAAGTCTGCTGACGAGCCTCATCAATACTTCGCTGGAGGTGCCACCCGGACCCAGAATCAGACTGGTCCGCAGCGATGTGACTGGCACGCCGGTAGAGCCGAGCGTATCGCGTACTTCACTGCGGTGGGCGAGCTGGGAGGGCACGTTCGGCTGATCGGGCAACAATCCGCTCACGTACACGATGTGAGACAACCCGTGGGACCGAGCCGCGCGGGCGAAATTGTCGGCGCACAGGACGTCGAGATCGCGAATTTCGCTTTGGGAGAGCCGCGCGGAGGGCCGACCGGAGTGAACCAGGTAGACGGCCCGGTCGGCCCCCTCCAGGGCATTGAGTGCGTCGCGCCGGGAGAAGAGATCGCAGAGACGCCAGGCGTCGTAGCGTCGATTGTTTTCTCCTGTTGCCGAGCCTTCGACGACGTCCGGATCGCGACTCAGGCCGATCAGCCGAGCGCGTTCGTCGAGATATGCCGGGAGATGTCGGCCGAGGAATCCGTTTGCTCCGGCAACCACAATCGTTGTCTCGTCAGGAGAGTCCACGTAGACTGACCGAAGCTACCAGGAGTGTCGCAGCGAACGCGTCGAGGGGCGTTGATTTCCCGGGGGTTGTGCCCTTTACTACAGCACTACCCGTCACGCCCCGAGCGGGAACTGGAATACAGGGTCTCGGGCCGACCGGCAAACGGTAAGGCCCCGATGTCCCGCACTCCGATCTACCCAACTTCCGATGGAGGCTTCCATGTCAGACCGCACCCGAGGTCCCGTGTTGCTGACCGGGGCGACCGGATTTGTCGGCTCGCGACTCTACCCGCGCCTGAGAGAGTCCGGCCTCGAGGTGGTCTGCGCGTCGCGACGTCCCGACCAGGCCAGCCAGCAACATCCGGACCGAACCTGGGTCGAACTCGATGTCTCGCGTCCGGAGACGCTGGAGCCGGCGATGGAGGGCTGCCGGTCGGCACTGTATCTCATCCACCAGATCAGCGGATCCGACTATGTGGAGACGGAGCGGAGGTCGGCGAGGCGTTTTGCCGAGGCTGCCGACCGTGCCGGACTGAAACGCATCGTGTATCTGGGTGGGGTGCGCCCGGGTGGAACGCCGTCGAAACACCTGGAGAGCCGCCTCGAGACGGGACGCGTCCTTCGGCAGGGTCCGGTCTCGTGCGTGGAGCTGAGGGCGGCGATGATCATTGGAGCCGGCAGCGCGAGCTGGCAGATCGTCTGCGACCTGGCGTCGCGGCTGCCCGCCATGCTCTTGCCGACATGGACGCGGTCCCGTTCCCAGCCCGTCTGGATCGGCGATGTCGTCGAGGCCGTGCTCGGGGCGCTTCGTCTATCCGAGGATCAGGCGGGATGGTACGACATTCCGGGACCGGATACCCTGACCGTCGAGGATATCCTTCGAAAAACGGCGAGTCTCATGGGAAAGGATCCCTGGCTCGTCGACGTGCCGTTTTTGAGTCCGAAGCTATCCAGCTACTGGCTGCGGTTCGTGACGTCGTGTAACTACGAACTCGCCCGCGAACTCGTAGAAGGTCTCAAGTATGATCTGCTTGCCGACGACGACAGCTTCTGGGAGCGCATCGGCCACGCTCAGCGGTGCGGGTTCGAGGAGGCAGCCCGCCGAGAACTGGCGCGCCAAGACCGCGATTAGCCGTGGACGGCCCACCGGATCGCGCCCATGGCGACCAGGCCAATCAGAAGGCTGACAAAATGGACGAGGTTGGCGCTGATCTTCTCGTGCTCTTTGACCTCCGGGATCAGGTCCGCGGCGGCGATGTAGATGAAGTTTCCAGCCGCGAAGGGTACCAGAAACGCGACGTCAATGGATTCGGCAGCCGCCCAGGCGAGCAGCCCGCCCAGCGGAAACGTGAGCGCTGAGAGGAAGTTGAATGCCAGGGCCTGGCGGGTCGACCAGCCGCCGTGTACGAGGACCCCGAAATCGCCCAGCTCCTGAGGGATTTCGTGGGCTGCTGCGGCCAGCCATGCCGCGATCCCGGCCCGGATGTCGAGCAAAAACGCTCCACCGACCGCCAGGCCGCCTACGAGGTTGTGGACGCCGTCGGCCACCAACAGCAGATACCCGAGCGGTTGCTTGTGCTCGGAGGTCACGGCATGGCAGTGGTGCCACTGGAGAAACTGTTCGAGCACAAAAAAGCTCAGAAATCCGCCGCACATCCATGCGTACACGGCGGTGGTGTTGCCCATCTTCTCGACGGCGGTCGGAAGCATGTGAAAGAGTGCGCCGCCGACGAGGGTGCCGGCGGCCATGGCAACCATCGGAAGCAGCAATCGCTTGAGCGTCTGCTCCGACAGAAACATGCCCAGGCCCCCGACGAGCGCGATGACGCTCATCACAAGCCCGCTTCCGAGTATCCACGCAAATTCTGTCAAAATCGGTCCTCGAATTTCAAAATCTGGCCGGTGTCGGCCAGGAAACTACGATGAATGTGCGTGCAAGCCAAGGATGGTGTTACCCTCCGGGTGTCACGCGTCTCCAGCGTCGAAGGGCGAGTCGATGAAACGAAGGGAACAGTCGGATGAACCGATGTCTGCCGTCGATCTGGCGTGGTGGCGCATGGAAGAAGGTGAAGGAACAGCGACTGTGGGAGGCGCGCTGACTTTCCAGCAGCGTCTCCCCAGGTCAACCCTCTGCGAGCTGGTCGAGACCCGGATTCTAAAGACCTATCCGCGATTTCGGCGCCGGGTCGTGGCCTCGGAGGGCGAGGCGCCACGATGGAGTGACGATCCCGATTTTTCGCTCGATTACCATATCGAGGAGGTCGCGGTCGACGGCGAGGCCGGTGAGGAGCCGGTGCGCCACATGGCGAGCCGACTGATGCACGAGGGGCTCGACACAGAGCGCCCCCCATGGCGTATGTGGCTGCTTCAGCACTCCGGAGCCGGCTCGACGCTGTTGATTCTCTTTCATCACTGTCTCGGCGACGGGTTCGCACTGGCCCGAGCCCTGCTGGAGGCCGCTGACGGACGGCTTGGGGAAGCCGATGCCGGCGAGGCCGACGGCCGCGACGACTCCGTCGGCCTATTGAGTCCTGTCGCACAGCTTTGGAACGGAACAGGCAGGGTTGCCGAGCGGGCTCGTCAGCTGGGGCGTTGGGTCCAGGATGTCATCCACCTTTTGGCCCTGCCGTTCGAGCGTCCCACGACATTGACCAATTCGCTGACGGGAGACCTCCGAGTTGCCTGGTCCCAGCGGGTGCCGCTGGCCGACATCAAAGACATCGGAAAAGCATTCGAGGGGACCGTCAATGACGTGCTCTTGACGGCGGTGGCCGGAGCGGTTCGCCGTCATCTCGCCGACCAAGGTGAGCCCGTCGACGACTTCGATCTCCGTTGTGTGGTTCCGGTCAATCTGCGGTCGGCACGACGAATCGAGCAGATGGCGCCGGATCTGGGAAATCGGTTTGGATTGGTGTTTCTGGAGTTGCCGACGGGCGCCTCGAGCCCCCGGGCGAGGATGGAGGCGCTGCAGGAAGATATCGAGCGCTTGAAACGCAGCGGTGAGCCGGCGGTCTCCTTCGGTATCCTCTGGATGCTCGGGCATCTGCCGCCGGTGGTCGAACGCATCTTCAACACGGTGTTCGGTCGAAAGGCTTCGATGGTTGTCTCGAACGTCCCGGGACCGGCGCGTGGGCTGTCGATGGGGGGCGTCGACCTCTCGAACCTCATGTTCTGGGTGCCGCACCCGGCCGGCCTCGGCCTCGGCATCAGCCTGATCAGCTACGACGAGGGCGTCTGCATCGGTGTTCGCGCCGATACCGGTGTGCTCGACAACCCGATTGCGCTCGTCGACAAGATCGAGACCCAGCTAGTCGAGATGCATCGACAGGCCTCCGATACTCCCAGGAGTCCGCGGGATGAATGACAGCCACAGGACATCGGGCACAGACACCGACTCGCCATCCGGACCCGGTCCGGCCCCCGCTCGCGAGGGCACGCTCGAGGCGTCGGTCGCAATTGCACTCATCGTACTGGTAACCGCGTTTCACTATCTGACCGATCCTCACGCGGTCGAATTCCACAACGTATATCGGCGACTCTACTACATTCCGATCGTCCTGGCGGCCTTCTCCCACGGGCTCGCCGGGGGCCTTCTGGCGGGCGTGGTGGCGAGTCTGGCGTATCTCCCCCATGCGTTTTTCCTGGAACACCGTTCCCCTTCGCCGGCGATCGACAAAATACTCGAGATGGTCCTCTACGTGGGCATCGGTGGGTTGACGGGGTGGCTCGTCGGCCGGCAGCGAGACATTCAGCGAGCCTTGGAGCGGTCGCTCGAAGAGCGAGACGCCCTGGAGGAGAGTTTGATCCGCGCCGGGAAGTTGAGTGCGCTGGGCCAGATGACGTCGGGTCTCGCCCATGAAATCCGGAATCCGCTCGCCTCAATTATGGGCAGTGCCGAAGCCTTGGTCGACGAGTTCGATGAAGATCACCGCAAACACCGGATGGGGCAGGTCTTGCTCGCAGAAATCGAGCGGCTCAACGGAGTCGTCGAGGATTTTCTGGAATTTGCGCGGCCCGGCTCTCCCGAGGTCTCGAAGGCCGACCTGCTGGAAGTAGCCGCCGAGGTTGCGGAATTGACCGCGCCACAGGCCCGGGACGGCGACGTCGATGTCGACGTACGGATCGCCCCGAAGACATGGGTGGCGGCGGATCCGTCGCAACTGTCACAGGTCGTGCTGAACTTTCTGCTGAACGCCTACCAGGCCTACGAACGGGGGAGTGCACCTCCCGGTGAGCCGCGGCGGGTGGTGATGGATGTCGAATCGAGGCGAGTCGGCGAGACTCATTTCGTGTGCCTGGGAGTCCGGGATAACGCGGGGGCACTCGCAGAGAGCGACGTCGAGCGGATCTTCGACCCCTATGTGACCGGCCGAGACGGCGGGACCGGGCTCGGCTTGAGTGTCTCGAGCCGGATTATCGAGGCCCAGGACGGGTTTATCGATGTGGACGTCGACGACGATACGACCACGTTTTGGGCCTGCATTCCGAGATGGAACGAGGAGTACGATGACTGAGACGACACAGGAGACGCAGTCGGCGACTGCCGGGCAACTGCTCGTCGTCGAGGATGACGACAGCCTCCGCGAGGTGCTGACGTTTAACCTCGAGGAGGCGGGGTTCGAGGTGACCGCCGTGGCGTCCGGAACCGAGGGCCTCGAGGCCTACGACGCGGACGCCTTCGACGTGGTGATCACGGATCTTCGGATGCCGGAGATCGACGGCATGGAGCTTCTGGATCGGCTCGTCGAGCGGGATCCTCTGGCGGTCGTCGTGATGGTCACCGCCTTCGGCAGCAAGGACCGGGCGATCGAGGCGATGCGACGCGGCGCGTTTCACTACGTTGAAAAACCTGTCAACAAACGGACGCTTCTCGCCGTCATCGAGACAGCCGTCGAGTATCGTCGGGTGCGCCGGGAGAACCGGGCGCTCAAGGATGGAAACGACGGCAAGGGTCCGACCATCGTGGCGGCAAGTCCGGAGATGAACGCCGTGATGCGCCGGGTCGACAAGGTGGCGGACAGCGGCGCGACGGTACTGATCCGTGGCGAGTCCGGGACCGGCAAGGAGTTGGTGGCCCGGGCCCTTCACGACCGCTCCTCCCGAAGTGGGGCGCCCTTCGTGGCGGTCAACTGCGCGGCGATCCCCGAGGAATTGCTCGAAAGCGTTCTCTTCGGCCACAAGAAAGGGGCCTTCACCGGCGCGACGGCCGACTCGGAGGGGAAATTCGCCGCAGCCGACGGGGGGACGTTGTTTCTCGATGAGATCGCCGAGATGTCTGCGGAGCTGCAATCGAAGTTGCTTCGCGTACTCGAAACCGGCGAGATCGATACGGTCGGGGCGACTCGGCCGCAGCAGGTGGATGTGCGGATTCTGGCTGCAACTCACCGAGACATCGAAGGCCTGGTCGAGGAGGGACGCTTTCGCGAAGACCTCTTCTATCGACTCAATGTCGTCCCCCTGGAGATCCCACCGTTGCGAGAGCGGCGCGAAGACATTCCCGTACTGGTTCGGGCCTTCATGCGGGAGCAGGCCGACCGCGAGATCACGATCGAACGAGAGGTCGACGACGCTCTGATGGCCTACGACTGGCCCGGAAACGTCCGCGAGCTCCGAAACGTCGTCGAGCGGATGTGTCTGCTATGCGAGGGAGATCGGCTGACCGCCGAAGATGTTCCGTCTCAGGTTCACACGGCTTCCTCAAATGCAACACCGGGTTCCGACGCCGAGACGTTGCCCTTCGAATTGCCCGAAGAGGGCCTCGATCTGATGGACCTGGAGCGGCGGGTCATCGAGGCCGTTTTGGACAAGACCGATGGAAACCAGTCGGCGGCGGCGCGGTACCTGAACCTTCCTCGCCATAAATTGATTTACCGGTTGGAAAAATTCGGTTTGAAATGACGGTGTGTGACGTCTCTGCAGAAGCTGCAGACTTTTGACGACGCCCGTGAAAGAATTTCAACGAAAAGTTTTCATTGGGAGGGCAAACCCTGAACTTCTCACACGTTGCCACCGGCGTACGAATGTGGGGTTCGATCGTGTAGGAGACGAGTTGAGGTCTATTCGAAGCCCTGAGGTCACAATCTTCTCGAGTATTCGGTGTCATCGGTCGCGTTGGCACGTAGCTTGCTGCCATAAATGACCGATGCATCGATGTTCCAACGAATGAGACCGACGTACAACGGTTTTCTTGAGAGGAGAGTGGCGCTATGAATGAAATTGAATCCGAAGCTGCGGTAGAAGAAGAGACGGGAATGAACTGGGAGGTCGGGGAGACGGGAGGACTCTACCCGATGGTTCCCGATAAGATGACCGAGCTTTCGTCGGAGATGAGTGCCCTCGATGTCTATATGGCCCGTCTCCAGCACATGGACCCGCTGGATGACGAAACCCAGCGAGACCTGGCGATCCGCTATCAGAATGGCGATGCGGAGGCCGGACAAGTCCTGTTGATGACGAATCTTCGGTTGGTCATCAAAATTGCCATGGATTATACCCGCGACCGCGACGATCTGTTGGAGCTCATCCAGGAGGGCAACCTCGGGATCAGCAAGGCGTTGGGACGGTACGATCCCGACAAGAACGTCAAGTTCACCAGCTACGCCCAGTACTGGATCCGCGCGAAGATCCTCGATTACCTGATCAACCGAGGCCGTCCGATTCGGCTCGGTTCGTCGAGGGCCGGCCGCAAGATCTTCTACAATCTCAACAAGGCCAAGCGGGAACTCCGGAAGATGGGCGAGGAGCCCACCACGAAGAAACTCGCCGAGTATCTGGACGTACCGGAAAAGGAGATCGTCCGGGTTGGCACGCAGATGGAGGAGTCGCCGGTGTCGCTCGACGAGCAACTCTCCGATGACGGCGGAAAGACCTACGGGGACTTGATGGAGAGCGAGATGCAATCGCCGGAGGAGCAGGTCGGCGAAGCCGAAGTCATGGATACCTTCCGCAAGGCCATGCGCGAGTTCGGTGAACAGATCGAGGAACCGCGTCGCCGCGCGATCTGGTACGAGCGGACCATCGCCGAGGAGCCGAAAATTTTGCGGGAACTCGGTGCACAGTGGGATGTCTCGAAGGAGCGCATCCGCCAGATCGAATCGGAGCTGTGCGACGAATTCCGGATCTTTTTCACCGACCGCCTCGGCGATGGTGAAGAGGTCGAATACGCCCTCTCCGCGTAGACGCGTTCGGTCTTCATCGATACAACTCAGTGGCCCGGCCTCCCTCAGTGGGAGGTCGGGTTTTTGAGTAGGTGATGCTCAAAGAAGGCCCCGATCTTCGGATACGCATCCAGGCGATTGGTCCGTTTGGTCAGACCGTGGCCCTCGTCTTCGTAGATCAGCGATTCGACGGGGACGTCGTTCGACTCAACGGCATCGACGACCTGGCGGGCTTCGCTGACCGGCACCCGGGGGTCGTTGGCACCGTGTATGACCATCAGAGGTGCCGAAATCGCGTCGACATCGTGGATCGGCGACAACGATTCCAGCAGCTCTCGATCGTTGTCGAGCGAGCCGTATTCTGCCTCGCGCAGGTGCCGTCGGTAATCCGAGGTGTTCTCCAGGAAGGTCACGAAGTTGGCGATCCCGACGATGTCGACGCCCGCGGCCCACAGCTCCGGGTATCGAGTCATGGCGCTGAGGACCATGAAGCCGCCATACGACCCGCCGATCAGTCCGATGCGTTCGCGGTGAGCCCGGCCTTCGTCGATCAGCCACCGGTACGCGGCTTCGATGTCAGCGACGCTGTCGGGTCGCTTCTGACGGTCGTCCAGGGCCGTATAGGTCCGGCCGTACCCCGTCGAACCCCGCACATTCGGCGCAAGGACCGCGAATCCTTTCTGAATAAAATACTGTAACGCCGGGCGCAGGGATGGACGGTACTGCGATTCGGGCCCGCCGTGGATCGAGATGATCACGGGGAAGGGCGGCTGCGCGTTCGGGTGCACGTAGTAGAAGGCCGGGATCTCGAGTCCGTCGAAGGACTCGTAGTGGATGAGTTCCGGGCGAACGAGGGTGCGCCTGGGGATGCCCGCCGTGGAACTGCGAGTCCATCGTCGCGTCGTACCGTCCTCGGGCTTGAGGGTCCATGCATCGGTGGTGTCGTCGGGGCTCGAGACGGTCAGACTTAGTTGCTCACCTCCCGTCTGGAAGGCGAGGTTGGAGACAAGGGAGTCTTCAAAGGACTCCACCTGCCGGGCCGTGCCGGTCTCGAGGTTGCGCAATTGAAGGGTTCCGTAGCCGTTCTCGTTCGTCGTACTGGCGAGCCAGCGACCGTCGTCACTCAGTGCCAGGGCTTCGCGGTCCCAATCTTCTTCGTCGACGAACTCGATCTCGTCGTCTCGGCGGTCCCAGACAGCCAGGTCTCGAAATTCACGTCCGCGATTCGAAATCAAAAAGATCCGGTCGCCGTCGGGGTGGGCGACGGGTGAGGTGAAGAGAGCTTCGTCGTCGTGCGGCGTCACATGCCGTCGATCCCCGGACTGCAAATCCTGCAGCCAGAGATCGTTGTCGAGGTTGGAGTTCGAGCGGCCTGCGATGACGGCACTGCCATCTTCGTTCCATCCGGCCACGTAGTTGTAGCCCGAGCCCTCGTGGATGCACCGCTCTCGACGGGTCTCCATGTCGAAGATGTACAGGTCGAAGTCCCGACCGTTCCGGCCGTTGTGAGCCCATGCGGCCAGGTCGCCCTCGGGACTGAAGCCACCCCACAGATGCTTGGCATCGGTGGGGCTGAGGCGTTCGGCCAATCCACCCCGATCCGAGACGGCAAAAATGCGCTGTTCTTCGTTGCCACCCTGGTCCTTGCCGAAGGCGATGATCGGCTCCGTGGGATGGTATTCTGCGAACATCAGTCTGTCGTCGTAGAAGGTCAGCTGGCGCGGCCACTGTGTGGGGCCATCCAGCACCCAGAGTTGGTCGGTCCCCGTGATGTCGGTCAAGAAGGCGAGGCGCTCGCCGTCCGAACGAAGGCTCGCCGAGTGCGCACGACGAATATTCAGGAATCGTTCGAAGGGAAAAGACATGCCGACTCCGGGGTAGGCGGTGGTTATTGGGTCTTGTCCAGTCTAGCCCTGCTGGCCGGTTTGTGAACCCTCGGCATTCCCCGTGATGTTCGAGAAGCTGAACGACGTACCTATCGATACGCTGTTCAGGACCGGAATGTTCTCCCCGAGGACCGTCCGCCCGTAGGCGAGTTGAAACTCTGCATCACCGGTCTGCACGATGACGCCCGCCCGAACGTTCAGATAGTTTTTGTCCAGAGAGATGTCGATCATTCGGATGTCGGCGACCTGGAAATCCTCGGCGGGGATCGAAGGGTCGGCGGCGACAAATGACGTACCGATGTCGGGACCTTCATAGATGGTGTAAGCACCGCTCAACCCGGCAAACAGCACGACTTTGTCCCCAATGAGCTGCCCGAGTTTCAGTCCGCCCGTCACCTGATCACCGGCGCCGAACCGGAGCTTGTAGCCGACATCGGCCCTCAAAAAACTCGAGGTGGGAGAGATAAAGGCGCCCAGCAAGAAGCTCTGATGGAGGTGAGCGACACCGTCGCCGAGCGTCGTATCGTCTTGGATGGTCCCGGTCCCGCCGGCGAATTCGTCGTCGCGGAAGGTTCCGGCCGGAGTGTCATAGCCGGTGGGCAGTTGCAAAACGCTTTCGGAGGTGAAGACGACCGGCCCCTCCAGAAACTGGTATCGGGCAAAGATGTCGATGTCTGCCACACCAAACCGTTGACTGTTGAAGTCGAGGACGCGACTACTCGGGTCCGTCTCCATCGAATTCTTGGGGAGGATCACCGGGTCGGCCCTGTAGAACACCGCCTTGGGGCGGATCACCAGCCCTCCCTCGAAGGCATCAGAGAAGCCGTACCGAAGGGTCGTCGTCAGTTGGGTCGACGCAAATTGCCCTTCGAGAGGAAAGGCTTGTCGGGTGCCATCGGGGAGGAATTCTTCGTCGGCGAACGAAAAGTCGAGGTTAGTCAGGACCGTCAGCTCGTCGTCGGGGACCGTCCAGGGAGATGCCGCGGCAGGCCCGGGTGTCAGCCACGCCGTCACTGCAAATGTGAAGACGGTGAACCACACGAGGTGCAACGACCGAGATGACCTCGAAACCATGATGAAACCTCTCAAGGGGTTGATCGATGCCGATTCCGGAGGTCGGCAGCACAGAATCAGAAAAACCGGGGATTGGGCGGATCATCTTCCGAGGAGTCAGAGGGGTCGTCGCTCGACTCGTCGTCCGAGGGAGATTCAGAGCTTTCGGGCGACTCCTCCGGTGAGGGGGTTGGACCGACATCCGGCGTCGCCGAGCGATCACGACTCGCTTCACTCTCCTCAGTAGTAGATGCTGAAGAATCCGGATTCGTTTCGGAGGGTTCACCGTCGACGACACCGATGTCGGCGCGGTCCGGGACGGAGGCCCCCTTTGAATCGGGAGCGGTGGGGCCGTCTTTTCGGGCCGGTCCGGAGCCTTGTCGGCGTTGAGCCGAACCGACGGCCCCCGCGTCTGACGTCGATGGTGCCTCGCCCCCTGGGTCTGCCGCTGGTTGTCGACTCGGCTGGTCCGAGGGTGACTGAGACGGCGGGGAGACTTCCTCGTCGGTGTTTTCCTTTCGTTCGGGTCGATCTCCATCACCCGTATCGCCGGTTTGGACGCTCCGAGCGGCTGCGGCATGGGCCTCGGAGACTTGGCTGCTGGCGCCACCGATGGCTTCGCCGATAGCCGGCGCTGCCGCCGGGGACGGGTCTGTCGGCCGAATCGGAGGGGCCGCGTCCCGGATGGATTCCGTCTCGCCGGTATTATCGTCCGGCGTTCCGACGTACAGCCAGGCCAAAGCTGCGAGCCCGATGACCGCAACCGTCGACGTGGCGGTGATCGCCCACGGCGGAAAGGCCCGCCGGTGGTCGGAGTTCGTCGGCGTCGCGCCGGCCGGATGTTCCTCGGGTACCGACCGCAGGTGGTCCAGAATGACCGACGCATCCGCCGGGCGTTCGTCGGGATCTTTGCGAAGACAGGCATCGATCAATGCTTCGAGAGTTGGGTCCGCCTCGATGCCCTGACTGTCGAGTGACGGTACGGACTGTTGGACGTGCGCCAGCCCGTGGGGGTCGTCCGGGAAGGGAATCGTGCCCGTGACGAGCTCGAAGAGCGTCACGCCGAGTTGATAGACGTCGGTAGCGGGGCCGAGATCCTCTCCCTTGACCTGTTCGGGAGCCATGTAGGCGGGGGTCCCTCGGATCTGGGTGCCCTGACTGACCAGATGCTCGAGTGACCGGGCCAGGCCAAAGTCGATGAGTTTGAGGTGGCCGTCGGGCTGCAGGATGATGTTGGCCGGCTTGATATCGCGGTGAATCAGGCCGTGGCGGTGCATGTGAGTCAGCCCCTCGCAGACCGATTCCGCCAGCCTCAGAACCCGGTCACTGTCGAGCCGGCCCTGCTCCGAGAGCACGGCAGCCAGATTGTCCCCTTCGACAAATTCGGTCACCATGATCGGTTGACCGTCGTCGACGGAGACATCGTGGACGTCGACCAGGGCGTCGTGGCGCAGACGGGCGAGGCTGCGCGCCTCCTTCAGGAAGATGTCCTGCGCCTCGTCGTGCGCCGCCATCTTGTCGTTGAGGAACTTGATGGCCACTTGTCTCTCGAGCAGGGTGTCCCAGGCTCGCACGACGATTCCCATTCCTCCGCGTCCCAGGACCTCTTGGACCCGATAGCGTTCAGCGACCTCCACGGGTACGTCATCGGGGAGTCCGGCGGTCTCTCGCATGGCATCTTCGAGTAAATCGTCGATATCCAGCACGTGGAGTTCACCGCCGGATTCGAGCCGAAACGGGATCTGCATCCGGTTGCCGTCGACCCGAACACGGAGTTGGTGAGGTCCCGGCTCCAGGTCCAGATGTATCAGACCGTTTGCGTCGGTGCGGGCCTCGATCGCCTCGTCGATTTCAACACGGGTATCGGAGAGGGCCGTCGAGCCTCTCTTTATCAGCAGTTGGGTGGCCATGTCCTCGGATCGGATGCGCAATCGATTATCCCGGGGGATTCATCCTTTCTGGAGGCTAAAGGTTCAGCGGTTTAATTGCACGAATCCGGCTGGCACGTTGACGGATGTCCCGGAGTTCCCAACGCTGCCGATGCTCGTACGTTCGATGGTTCTGAGTCCCGCGTGACGAATGATTCGGTTCGACGATGTAACCAAGAAATTCGAAGACGAAACGGCGGTCGATGCGTTGACGCTCGAGGTAGCGCCGCAACAAACGACCGTCCTCATCGGGCCCAGCGGATGTGGGAAATCGACCATTCTTCGTCTCATTGTGGGATTGGAGCAGGTCGACGAGGGACGCATCTCCTTTGATGAGCAGCCGCTCGACACCTGGGATATCGGCGATCTGCGGAAGCGAATCGGCTACGTCATCCAAGGCGGTGGTCTGTTCCCTCACATGACCGCCCGGGAGAATATCACTCTAATGGCTAATCACGTCGGGTGGGCCGGCGGGCGTATCGATGAACGCGTCGAAGCGCTTCGGGAGTTGACGCATCTCGAGGCCGACCAACTGGAGCGTTACCCGGCTCAGCTATCCGGGGGGCAAAAGCAGCGTGTCGCCTTGATGCGTGCACTGATGCTCGATCCGGAATGCCTTCTGCTCGACGAGCCTCTCGGGGCCCTGGACCCGATGATTCGAGCTCGGCTTCAAGATGAACTGCGCGATATTTTCGATGAGCTGGATAAAACGGTGTTGCTGGTGACTCACGACATGCAGGAGGCAGCTCACTTTGCCGACACGGTGGCGCTTCTGCGAGCAGGGCGGCTCGTTCAGGCCGCGACCGTCGACGACTTGGTCGAGCGGCCCGCCGACCCGTTCGTCACGGAGTTCATCCGTGCTCAGGGCGGCGGGCCGTCACTCGAGACGGTCGGGGAGGGGCGAGGATGAGAGCGCAAGCGAAGATCGTGGCGATATGCGTCTTGAGTGGTCTCTTGCTTGGCATCACGTCTTCGGCGATGGCTCAATCCGAGCCGGTGAGTCGCGTCGGCTCCAAGAAGTTCACCGAGTCGGTTATCCTGGGTGAAATGGTGAGGCTTCTGATCCAGTCGACCGATTCATCGGCGACCCATCGCGAGCAACTCGGGGGCACACGCGTCCTCTGGGAGGCGGTCTCCGGCGGCGACATCGATATCTATCCCGAATATTCGGGAACGATCGATCAGGAGTTGTTCTCGGAGAGGAGGCTCGACACCCTAGGTGCGCTGCGTGAAGCCGTCGACCCGCAGGGGCTTGCGCTGACCCGACCCCTCGGGTTCAACAACACCTACGCGATGGCCATGCGCAACAAGCACGCCGCTCGACTCGGCATCGAGAAGATTTCGGATCTGCGCGCCCATCCCGACCTGGTCTTCGGGTTGACCAACGAGTTCATGGACAGAGAGGACGGCTGGCCCGGACTCCAGAACGCGTACGGTCTGCCCCACCAGAAGGTCCGCGGCATGGACCACGACCTCGCCTATCGGGGTCTCGAGTCGGGATCTGTCGACGTGATCGACGTCTATTCGACCGACGCAGAGATCGAATACTACGACCTGGCTACGTTGGAGGACGACCGGGAATTCTTTCCCAGTTACGAGGCCGTGTTGGTGTACCGCACCGAATGGGCACAGAAGCACCCCGATGCGCTACGGGCCGTCGAGAAACTCGAGGGAGCGATCTCGTCCGGGGAGATGTCTCGGTTGAACGAACGGGTCAAAATCGACGGCGAGTCCGAGACCGCGGTGGCGGCGGATTTTCTGCAGACCGCGTTCGGCATTCAGGTCGAGATCGACCGCGAGGGGCTGTTGGAGAGACTCGTCAAGCGCACGCGAGAGCATCTCTTCATGGTGCTCATCTCGATGCTCGCCGCCATCGTGTTGGCCATCCCGCTGGGGGTTGCATCGTCGCGGTGGGATCGCGGGGGACAGGTGATTCTGGGAGCCGTCGGGATTCTGCAGACAATTCCCTCACTTGCGTTGCTCGTCTTCATGATTCCGTTGTTTGGAATCGGCACAAAGCCCGCGATCGCGGCGTTGTTTCTGTACAGCCTCTTGCCGATTGTACGGAACACCTACGCGGGTCTGGAGGATGTCCCCGACGAGTTGCTCGAGTCGGCTCGCGCGCTGGGTTTGCCCGACGGGGCGATTCTCAGGAAAGTCGAGCTCCCCCTGGCGATGCGGTCGATCCTGGCCGGGATCAAGACGTCGTCGGTGTGGAATATCGGAATTGCCACCCTGGGGGCGTTGATCGGAGCGGGCGGCTATGGACAGCCTATTCTGACCGGCATTCGGCTGGACGATATGGGTCTGATTCTGGAGGGGGCGCTGCCGGCCGCCGGGCTGGCTATCGCCATGCAGGGGCTCTTTGAGCTGGTCGAACGGGTGGCGGTCCCGCGAGGTCTGCGGCTCGACTAGTGTCGCGTAAAATCAGTCGGGTTCGACGGGCTCGGGACGAACGATAGGGGGGGCGTCGCCGTCGACGCGCATGACAAAGCGTCCGAAGGGGTCGCCGGTGGCGCACTCCAGGTCCGCCAGTTCAAAGGCCTCGGAGTAAAATTTTTGAGCTGAGCTCGAGGTACGCATCCGCTCCACAAACGGTTCGCTGGGCGGGTCCTCCCCGCGAAGCCGCGCACGCATGTACTCGGCGCAGGCGACATCTTCGTCGCTTTGGGGGTGGCTGGCAAAGAGCGCGATGTGGGGGTCGGAGCCGGCGTGTCGTGCGATCCAATCGAGGGTTGCACGGGCGGAAGTCCATCCGGCGACCAGCACGTGCGTGGCATCCAGGGCGTGCGTCGTAGCGCGTACGCCGTTCGAGGTCGTCAGAATCATCCGACGGCCCCGGAGATCCCGTCCAGAGAGGGCGGCCGGGGAGTTCCCCAGGTCGAAGCCGTCCACTTTTCGGGCGTCCCGTTCGCCGGCGAGCAGGTAGTCGGGGTGCTGCTGCTTGAGGGCGAAGGCGTCTTCGACGGTTCTAGCCAACAAGATCTCTTCGATCCCACAATCGAAGGCGACGTGGGTGGTCGAAAAGGCGCGCAGAACGTCCAAAACGACATGGACATCGGCCGGCACGTGGTCAGGGCTGTGTCCCTGGTGGATCTCGATTTGCACGGTCCAACTCCTTCAATCGGGGTGTCGTTTGACGGAGGTCTATCGACAAGAAGTGTGCCAGACGATGGTGCAGCCCGAAAGAGTGTATAGGTTTGGTCCAAGATGCCAGTTCGGCCACGTGTCTTTGTGTAACCTCTGGAGTCTTACCATGACTCGCCGTGCAAACGTCGCAGTGCGTCGAAACGGAGAAGTGACCCTCTACGACGCACGAGGCGACGCGGATGTCCTCCAGCGCCGTGTCTTCTGGGGGCCGGACGCCGCCGAGACCTATGCGATAAGTCACCCCACGGTGGAGGACGGGGCCTGGTGCGATGAGCTGAGCGCAGAGGCGGGAATGGCCCTCGATTTCGACGCGAAAACCGTCGTCCTGTTCGGCGGCGACCGCATCTCTGTGCAACCGTATCGAAGTGTGTTCGTGGGATTGATGGAGAAACTGTGGCGGCGATGGGGCTGGAAGGTGCGCTGGGCCGAACTCGGATTGGCCCGTGTCGTCTCGCAACTCGGGGTGGACCCGGCCGTGGTGTCGAGTTCCGAGCTCGGCATGTTGCCGACGTCGACGCAGCTTCGGTCGAGGCTCGGATCGCGCCATTTCATCACGACGATCATCACTGAGCTGAGATCGCTCGACAGGTGCGACCGAGTCGCCGACCTCGGCGCCGCTGATCTGATGTTGATGGGTCCATCGCTGTTGGAGGCCGTCGAGGCGTTGCCCGGGCTCGATTCGATCGGCGCGGACCCGTCGGAGTCGGGATGGGGTGCGCCGTCGTTTCTGGACACGGATCCGGGTCGATGGCCCGGGGCGGTAACCTCTTCGTTGGTGCTCGATCGCCGGTCCCGTCGTATTATCTACTCGGGGGTGGCTCTCTACGGAGAGCTCCAGCGTCAACGTGCCCTTTGGAAGGATTCAGGATGGTGTTTTGATTATCTCGGCACGATGGGTTGCGAGTTCTGCGCACACTTCAGGCGCCAGGGCCGGGCGATTCCCGCCGATCTGAAGTCACACGCCTGCTCGGACCTCGCCTCCGAGGCCGAGTTGGTACAGGAGATTGCCGACTTCCTATTCGACCGGGAAGGCAGCCAGCCGGGCAGCGATATCGAATCGATGACCCGGCGTTTCGGGTGGGCGCTGGCCGGTTGGTGGCACCATGACTGCTAGCACCCGGATCCGGCGTCATTTGGGGGCTGGATCTCGCGCTTCAATCCTGTATAGAAGGGAGCCGATGCGACCGGCGGTGCCGCGTGCGCCGCGATCAATCAGCAATGTTGAGGAGAATCTCCATGGGACAGCAAGAACCGTTCGAGAACGTCACAGATACCATCGAGACCCAGAAAGGGGACTATACGTACTACAGGCTCAAAGCCCTCGAGGAAGAGGGGCTCGGCGACATCGAATCGCTGCCGTACACGATTCGAGTGATGCTCGAGTCTTGCCTGCGCAACTGGGATGGAGAGACCGTCCAGACCAAACACATCGAAGCTCTGGCTGGCTACGATGCCAACGACATCCCGGAACAGGAAGTGCCATTCAACCCGGGCCGCGTCGTTCTCCAAGACCTGACGGGTGTCCCCGCGGTCGTCGACCTGGCGGCTTGCCGCAGTGCGATGGACCGCTGGGGCGGAGATGCCGACGGGGTCAATCCAATGATTCGGTCAGATCTGGTGATCGACCACTCCGTCCAGGTCGATGCGTTCCGACAGTCGGACGCATTTGACATCAACACGCGGATGGAGTTCGAGCGCAATGATGAGCGCTACAAATTCCTGAAATGGGGCCAGCAGGCCTTCTCGAACTTCTCTGTGGTTCCGCCCGAGACCGGCATCGTCCACCAGGTCAACCTCGAGTACCTCGCCTCGTGCGTGCTGACCGAGGAGCGCGACGGCCAGCAGGTGGCCTTCCCCGATTCGCTGGTCGGTACCGACTCGCACACGACGATGATCAACGGGCTCGGCGTCGTCGGGTGGGGCGTCGGAGGCATCGAAGCCGAGGCCTGCCAGCTCGGCCAGCCGATCTTCATGTTGATTCCCGAAGTCGTTGGCTTCGAGCTGACCGGCGAACTCAAAGAGGGCGCCACGGCGACTGACCTGGTCCTGACGGTCACCAAAATGCTTCGCGACCACGGCGTTGTCGGGAAGTTCGTGGAATTCCACGGCCCCGGCCTCGAGACGTTGACACTGGCCGACCGGGCGACCATCGCCAACATGTCGCCGGAGTACGGTGCGACGATGGGCTTCTTCCCCATCGACCAGAAGACGCTCGACTACCTGCACCTGACGGGGCGCGACGAGGACCACATCGACTTCGTCGAAGAGTACACGAAGTCGAACGACATGTGGCACGACACCGACGAGTCGATCGAATACTCCTCGACGATCACCCTGGATCTGGGACAGGTCGAACCGACCCTCGCCGGACCGAAGAATCCGCACGAGAAGGTCGTCATGAGCGAGATGCAGGATGACTTCAACCTGCACCGCGAAAAGACCTTCGACAAGCCGGAGCGCACCACGGCCAAGGACGTGGAGTTCCGCGGTGAGACCTTCGATCTGACCGACGGTGACATCGTCATCGCTGCGATTACGTCGTGTACCAACACGTCGAACCCCGCGGTGATGCTCGGTGCCGGCCTGTTGGCCCGGAAGGCCAACGAACTCGGCCTCGAGGCAAAGCCCTGGGTCAAAACGTCATTGGCTCCCGGCTCTCGAGTCGTGACCAAGTACCTGGAGGACGCCGATCTCATCGACGACCTCGAAGACGTCGGTTTCTACACCGTCGGCTACGGCTGCACGACCTGCATCGGCAACTCGGGGCCGCTGCCCGAGCCCATCGAGAAGGCGATCATCGACGAGGACCTGGTGGCCTGCTCGATCCTCTCCGGGAACCGGAACTTCGAGGGTCGCGTCAGCCCCTACACCAAGGGGAATTACCTGGCCTCGCCGCCGCTGGTCGTCGCGTATGCGATTGCCGGCACGATGGACATCGACCTGTACAACGACCCGATCGGCACCGACCGAGACGGCAACGACGTCTACTTGGAGGATGTCTGGCCGTCGAACGCCGAGATCCGCGAATTCATGAAGAACTTCGTGGACCGCGAGGACTTCACCGAGAAGTACGCCGAGGTCTACGAGGGGCCCGAAGAGTGGCAAGAGATGGATGCTCCGACCGGCTCGCTCTATGAGTGGGAAGAGGATTCGACCTACATCCAGGAGCCCCCGTTCTTCCAGGACATGGGCCTGGATGTCCCCTCCATCGAGCCGGTGCGCGACGCGCGGTGTCTGGTCAAGGTCGGCGACAATACGACGACCGACCACATCAGCCCCGCCGGTGTGATTCCCAAGGATAGCCCGGCCGGCCGTTACCTGATGGAGCGTGGCGTCACCGAAAAGGAGTTCAATTCCTACGGGTCGCGACGTGGTAACGACCAGGTGATGACGCGCGGGACCTTCGGCAATGTCCGGCTGAAGAACGAACTCGCCCCGGGAACCGAGGGTGGCTACACCACGTACCTCGGCCCCGACGAAGCGGCCGAAGACCCGGTCGAGCTCAACTACGACACCGACCACAAGCCCGGCTACGGCGAGCAGTGCTTCATCTACGACGCCGCCGTCAAATACATGGAGCACGGCATCGACACCGTCGTCCTGGGTGGTACGAACTACGGGATGGGCTCGTCTCGCGACTGGGCCGCCAAGGGGACCTACCTGCTGGGCGTCAAGGCGACCATCGCCAAGAGCTACGAGCGGATTCACCGCTCGAACCTGATTGGCATGGGCGTGCTGCCACTGCAGTTCAAAGATGGCGACACCCAGGACAGCCTGGGGCTGACCGGCAAGGAAATCTTCGACATCGACGTCGATGATTCCCTCGAGCCGATGCAGGACGTCACCGTCCGCGCCACTGACCCGGAGACCGGTGAGACCAAGGAGTTCACGGTCGACAACCGCATCGACACCAACGCCGAGCTCGATTACTTCCGCAACGGCGGTATCCTGCACATGGTCCTGCGGCAGATGGGCAACGAGCTGGTCAACGGCTGATTGTTCACTGCAACAACGCCCAACCCCGCCGGCCATCATGGTCGGCGGGGTTTTTTAATTTTTGCGATCAATTTTTGAGATCCTGGGCGATCTTGCTTAGTTTCATGCGTAGGCGTGAAAACATGTCTGCGGAGCCCTTTGGGGGCTGTCGCAATTTCAATACTGGAGCGGAGGTCGACGATGGAGTATCGAACGTGGTTTTTGCCTGTAGTGCTGGTGACAATGGCTTCGTTGTGGGCCGCGGGGTGTGGCGACGGCGAAGAGGACGACAACGGAGATACCGGTCCGTCTGACGTCGCAATGGACATTCAGGAAGATGTCATGGACGTCGAGGAGGACATGGGCGAAGACGTCGAAGAGGATGTCGAAGAAGACGTCTCCGACATCGAAGAAGATATGGAAGAGGACGGCGATGACATGGACGCCGAGATGGATGCGGAGATGGACATCGAAGAGGACGGCGATGACATGGACGCCGAGATGGATGCGGAGATGGACATCGAAGAGGACGCCCCCTCGACCGGACCGCCGGGCGTCGGCGATGTCATTGTCACCGAGTTCATGGCCAATCCGGAGGCATTGGCTGACTCAAATGGGGAGTATTTCGAACTCTACAACACGAGCTCGACAGAGGACTTCGAACTCGACGGATGTGTCATCGAAGACTTGAGTGCGGACTCCCACACTATCGGTGCGGCAGGTGGTAGCTTCGTGATTCCCGCAGGCGGCTACGTGACCCTGGCGAACTCGGACATGCCCGGGTTTACGTCGGACTACAACTACGGAGGAAGCTGGTTCCTCTCGAACAGCGGCGATGAGATCCAATTGAGCTGTGGCGGGACAGTCATCGACACGGTCGACTACGACAACGGTCCCAACTGGGCGGGGAACCAGCCGACGGAAGGGGCGGCGAAGGGCCTGGACCCGACGTTGCTCAATGCCACCGACAACGATGACGGCGACAACTGGTGCGACCAGACGACGAGTCTTCCCAACACCACCGACAACGGGACGCCAGGGGCGGCCAACGACCCCTGTTCTTGATCAAAAAGGCCCCCCCTGGGCGTCTCGCCCAGGGGGGCTGGTTCGGTTGGTCGGGTAGGCGCACGTCTACTTGATGTCGAAGTTGTTGGCCGCACATGTGTGGTACGTCTGGTGGCGTTTCGCCGGGTCGTACTGCCGGCTTTCGATGTATGTGCCACAGTCGTTGTCGGCGCCGTTTCCGGCGACCGTCGGCGTGCGGTGCCACCATCCCTTTCCGTTGCTGTCGACCTCGTTGTAGCCCCATCCCCAGTGCTGAGCGCCTGACATGCTGTTGTTGTGGTCATGCCGGGCGCCGAGATTGTGGCCGATCTCGTGGAGGCTGCCGTGAATGTTGCGGTGCCAGTCGCCCGTACCGACCGAGGTCCACGACTTCGAGCCCTGAATGTTGCCCGCCGGGGCTGTGGCGTACCATCCTCCGATCGAGCCGCAGCCACCACCGTTGGCATTCAGCATCAGGACGTTCGAGTCCTTCGCCGTGACATCGACGCGGTCGTTGTTGAGTTCTCCACGCCACCAGCTCGTCGAATCCCCGCTACAGTGTGAGGTCTCGTCGGGCGGATCCTTCGCCTTGAGGTTGTATGTGATGGTGTAATTGTAGCCGGCATCATCGAAGGCCTTGGCGGCGTAGAGGGCGAGGCCCTGTTCGCCGTCGCGTCCGTTGGCCTGAATCAGGTTCTTGGAGGAATGGAGCGTGAGCCCGATGGTCGGCGCGTTGTAGAAGTCGTCCTCCGACTTCGTCTTCGGGCCACCTGCGATGATCTGACCGTCGTAGAAGACGCGCGCACTCCCGACGACCTTCAACTCCTGAAGCCCGCCTTCGTACAGGAACGTATCGTCCTTGTTGGGCGCCTGGACGAACCCGCTCGCCTGGTAGTTCGAGATGTTGTCGCTGCCCTCCAAGTCGCCCCCGCCGCGAAGATTCGACCCGGGATTGGTCGTGATGTAGAAATCGGACTGGCTGTAGTCCATCCCGCGGACGACGAGTTCGTGGGTTGTGCTCGACGAGCCGCCCTTGACCTGAGTGCCATCGATGTAGACGGCTGCCGTTCCTTCCACATCGAATTCGACGAGGCTGCCAGAAAAGTCGAAGACGTCCTGCTTGTTGGCGGCTTGGACTCGGCCGTCGGCAGTATTTCCGTTGACATTGTCGTGGGCCTCGAGGTTGCTCCCATCGATCGAGCCGTCGACTTCGATGTAGTATTCGGCCAGTGACGAGTCAGTTCCTTCGATAATGATGGTGCGGTCCTTGGCGGCCGGGTCCAGTGCTTGGCTGGCTTGGCCGATGCGTCCCTGCTCAGTGGCCGGGGCCTGGTCTCCCTCGATACACAGGGAGGCGCACGGGCTGGTTTCGGTCGGTGCGGCGGAGTCGGTCTCGGCGCAGCCGGAGGCTACGAAGGCGAACCCGACCGCAAGGGCGGCTAGGGTAAGTGACGAACATCCACGGTACTGCATCACAGAACTCCCATCGGGAGTAAAAGGGTGATTGCCGAGGCCCCGTTGAAGGCAAGGTCATCCAACCTGATTTTGCGTGGGGCTACCCAATGTGTTGTAAGTTTAACACATCCTCGGCAGGTTGTTTACAGCTTTTCAGGGACACTCGATGTCGCTGCAGACGGACCCGGATTCGGGCGAGCCGCCGCTCTGGTTGCAGAGTGTCGGCGAGAGGTTGATGCATTGGCCCATCATGCAACACGCTGCAAGATTGCCGGATCCGCAGGAGGATTCACCGCAGTCGACGCCCTCCAGGGTCTCTCCGCCCAATCCCGAGCAACTCGACGGTGCTGCCATCCGGCAGGCCGCGGCGCCGAACTGTTCGATGCAACAGGGTTTCGGTTGTGGGCAGGTCGTGGTCCCACAGGTTGAGTCCTCACCCTGCGGGGTGCCGAGATTGCGGCGACACTCATTGGGGCTCGATGTCGTGCATTGCCCCTGAGTGCAGCACGCCTGAGGCTCCGAGGAGCCCCCACACGAAGCGTCGGCACAGGACGTGGCCTGCAGGATTTCGCCCTCGGCCGATTCGCACTGGGCCGTCGTGATCTCAGCACACTGCGACCCGAAGGGCGTCGAGATGCAGCACGGGACTCGGTCGCCGCTCTGAGAGCAGTTCGCCTGTTCACACGAATCGCCGGCGAAGAACGTTCCATCGATTTCGTCGCAGGAGGCCTTTCGGACCTCGCTGCAGGCGTTTGCCAGACAACAGGCTCCCTCCGTGGTGGGATCGACATCCGCGGACTCGTCCGTGTCCGAGACGTCCGACACCGACGTATCGCCAAAATCCCAATCCGAAGGGTTGGGAGCGGGGTCGTCCGAACATGCTGCGGTGCACGCGACGGACAAAAGCAAGCAACAGATGGCTGTAGCTGGACGTCCAAGGAGCATGGTGTCTCCAGCAGGGAGGTCAAATAGTCACACCGTCTAGATTACGGAACTTCCGCGCCGATGTCATCCAGTTCCGTTACCGATCCGAATCCGGATATTCTTCAGTCCCGCCGACATGGCGGGCAAACCGGCCGCGATCCCGAGGGTGGACCGGGTCGTCCGACTCCCACGGCCACCCGCCGAAGCCGGTCTCGCGATACCGAAGCATGGCATCACGGATCTCCCCGCGCGTGTTCGCCACGAAGGGACCCTGTTTGACGACGGGTTCTCCGATAGGTCTTCCCTGGAGGACAACGAACTCGGAGAGGGTGTCGCCGTTGACGAACGTACATGCGGCGTCGCTGCGCACCTGGATGGCCTGCCCGCTGTCGACTGTCTGACCTGCGACCGTGCACTCCTTGCCGTCAAAGAAGTAGAGGACACGATTGGCTTGAGGGTCGCCGGCGGGGAGCTCGAACTCGGCACCCGGCTCCATGGTCAGCATCCAGACCGCGACGGCGGACTCCTCTCGGGAGGCCCATGAACTCGGCGGCGCCGAGGGAGGCTCCATGCCCGCCACACTTCCCGCGATGGCGACCAGCTCACTTGAACGGCCCGCGTCGTCGGTGAAGGTCGTGCGCGGGATCTCTTCGTTCCAGAGCATCGTGAAATAGGGGTCCTTCTCCTTGTCTTCGCTCGGAAGGTTCAGCCAGATCTGGAGCAATTCGGTGTGGTTTCCGCCATCTCGGTTCACAAGCGGGAACATCTCCGAGTGAACGACCCCGTTTCCGGCCGTCATCCACTGGACATCACCGGCTCCGAAACGGGCAGCGGCACCGAGAGAGTCCGAGTGATCGATGTAGCCGTCCCGGGCCAGCGTGATGGTCTCGAACCCACAGTGAGGATGTCCCGGAAACCCCGGGACGGTCTCGCCGTGATACATGCTCCAACCATCCTTGCCGGAGAAATCGTGGCCAAGGGAGCGACCGTCCAGAGACGCCTCGGGCCCCATCTGGTCGTTTCCCGACGGGTAGTCGTCGTCGTGGTGCATGCAAAACAGGAACGGGTCGACGGTCTGCCAGGGGGCTTGAAGCTTCGCCTTGCCTTCGATGATGTCGGACATTGGAGCCTCTGCGGTGTGCGAGAAAGAACGCCGACGAGAAGGTGCGCACGATGGGCCCGATGTCCATATCAGGACTTAGACGGACCGGGAATACGTGCGTTGTCGGCTCGTTGCCGACGTCGATTTCTGGTCGGTATTATCCCGGTCCAGATAGGCATCGAAGGGCATGGCGATGTTCCGCAAAAAGAGACGGCCCACGTCGGTGATACGAAGTGGGTCACTCGACAACTCCACCAGCCCATCGTCCTCGAGCGGCCCGAGCTGTCGGAGTGCGTCGCTAAAATATTCGGAAAAGTCGATATGGAGTGTCGACGAGAGTTCCTCGAAGGAAAGTTCTCGCCGACACATCAGGTGTTCGATCGTCGTTCGACGAACTCTGTCGTCGCAATCGAGGACGACGCCTCGGTACGTCGGCATCTCGTTGTGGCTCAAACACTCTTCGTAGGCGGGCAGTTCCTTTCGGTTCTGAAAATACATGTCGCGGGTCTGAGAGATCGCCGACATTCCGAACCCGTGGATGTCGACGCCCTGTCCAGTGCTGTATCCTTGGAAATTCCGACGCAGCGTCCCGTCTTCGAGGGCGCGGGACAATTCATCGTCTGGCCGGGCGAAATGGTCCATGCCGATGTACCGATACCCCGCTTCGGTCAGTCGCTCGATCGACTGTTTGAGCAGGGCGAGCTTCGTCTCGGGCCCGGGCAGGGCGTCGCCCTCCAGGTGCTTTTGGGCCGGGTTCACCCAGGGCACGTGGGCATAGCTGTAGACGGCCAGACGGTCAGGGGCGGCGTCGACGACGTCGGAGAGGGTGCGGCCGAAGGTTTCGGGGGTCTGGTGGGGAAGGCCGTAGATCAGGTCGAAATTGACAGACTCGAAACCCGCCTGGCGCAGTGTTTCGGTGACCTCCAATGTCGTCTCCCACGGCTGAATCCGGTGGATCGCCTCTTGGACCTCTCTGTTGTTGTCTTGCACGCCCAGCGACGCACGGTTGAATCCGAGTTCACGCAGCGCATCGATGTGCGCGTCGGTGCATTCCCGCGGATCGATCTCGACGGCGAGTTCCGCGTCGTCCTGGATATCGAAAATCTTGCGCAGAGTCCGGCCCAGACGAAGAAGTTGCTCGGGTGGGAGGAACGTAGGGGTTCCCCCGCCGAGGTGTATTTGAACGACCGGAGCGTCGTCGATCCATGTCGAGCGAAGCCAGATCTCCTCGATCAGACGGTCTACGTAGTCGGCTGCGTCGTCTCGCTGTTTGCTGATCACGCGAGTGCAGGCGCAGTACCAGCACAGCGAGCGACAAAATGGGAGGTGAACATACAGCGACACCGGCCGAGCCTCCGAGGACCGACTCTCCATGCGTCGCTCGACGGCGGCGCCGTCGAGCGACGTGTCGAACTGCAGGGCGGTCGGATAGGAGGTGTACCGCGGGGCCGGTAGGTCGTATTTGCGCAGGAGATCGAGATCGACCGGCGGAGACGAAGCCATCGAAGAACCCATGTGCGGTATAAAAGGTCCAGAGAAGGGACGCGGAGTTGGGCACTCCGATGGCTATGCAACGCCTGTGCCGCCCCGTCAGGTGTCGGTCGGTTCGCTGAGGCTATACCCGGCCCAGACGAGTCCAGCGAGCAGGAGCACACCCTGTCCGATCAAGGGTATCAGGTTCGAGTGCACGCCCAGCCATTTGATGGTCACGAAGGGCACCGAGATCATCGGCAAGTATCCCGCCTCGACGAATGCATGGAGGCCGCTTCCCGTGAGCATGATGCAGAGTCCGAACAGCAAGACGCCGGAGACGGCAAAGAACTGCTTCATCGGAAGCTTTTTGGAGGCGTTGAGGATGAAGTAGGCGATGACCGCCAGGATCATCAGCCCGATCGCGCCCCCGACAAAGATTCCGGATGTGCTGCCGCCGGTGTTGGCAAACAGGGCCTGGTAAAAGAGGACGGTCTCGAAGGCCTCCCTGTAGACGGCCAAAAACGACAGCCCGCCGACTGCCATCATTTGACCGGCCGTTGCACGTTCCTCGAGCTTTTCCTTGATGAAGTCCAGGAATTCCTTGCCGTGCAGGCTCTGCATAAACCAGTAACTGACTGAAAAGAGCACGGCGGCGGCCAGGAGTCCGACAACCCCCTCGATGACCTCGCGACTGGCTCCGCTGATCTCGATGAGGGTTTGAGCCAGATACCAGGTAACTCCACCGGCGGCCATCGCGGCGATCCATCCTCCGTGGACATACTTCTTGGCCTCGAGTCGATTCAATCGGGTCAACAGCCCCAGAAGAAGTGTGACCAAGAGTACGATCTCGACCCCCTCGCGCAGAATGATGATCGCGCTCGCGAAGCCGGCGGCCCAGGCGCTGCTGTCTTCGCTGAGCAGAGTGCGGGCCTCGGCCATGCTTTCTCTGGCGTCGGCGAGGTGTTTTTCGACAGCGTCGTCATTTCCCTTTTTCAGGGCAGTTCTCAGTCCGAATATCGCCTCTTCGACTTCACGAACCAGACCGGAGTCCAGGGAGCGAAGCCGCGGTTCGGCCATCTCGAAGCCGTCGAGATAGGCCGCCAGCACCTGCCGGCGAGCGTCATTGCCGCGTCCATCTCGCCAGGCGGCTTCGGCCTTGTCGAGGTGGTTCAGCGCCGTCAGGATTCGCTCGTCGCCACCCTTTTGGTCAGTGTCCGCGCCAGCCGGGTCGAGTGTATACACCGTTTCGGTACGGAGCTGAGTGATGGCATTCGTCGCCGCATCTCCCGTCATTCCGGCTTTTTTCAACGAGGCGACGAGGGCGTCATCGCTGCGCTTCGCCAGCATGTCCAGGGTCGGCTGAAAGCCCTCCGGTAGCGTGACGGCCGTCGGACTGTGAGGATTGTCCCGAGCCCCGTGACCCAACGCCATGGTGTAGAATGCGAGATCCCATTTCTCGCGGGCGTTCAGGTTGTCGTAGGCGTTCATGGGTGTGCCGTCGATGCCGAACCGCACCGTGTTGTAGACGCGGTACGGCGAGAGCGCACTTCGACGATCGGCGTTCGTAAAGTCGGCCACCGGGGGCTCCATTCCCTCGGCGGCCGGACCATCGGCTCGGCCGGACTCTCCGTGACAGGAGACGCAGTTTTGTTGGTAGAGTTTCTTGCCGCGCTCAAACCTGGGCGCATGGTCCGGTGCGAGGACGATGTCGAAGGCATCAACCGTGGCCAGCTTGGCCCTTTGAGCGACCTTTTCGACGTCGGGGACCGGCGCCTTCTGTTCGATCAGCTTCGACAGCTCCTGCAGGTGCGTTTCGAGTGTTTCCGGCTGTTTGGCCTGGCCGGCCAACAGTTCTTTGGCGTCACTGACCAGGACATGCATCTCGTTGTATTCGAAGTCGCTGATGACCTCGCCGTCTTCGACGGCCATCCGGTAGTCGGCCCCGACGTATTCGAGGAGGCCGACGAGTCGGTGGGCGTCGGTATCGGCATCGGAGGCGCTCAGTGCGGGGGAGGCGGCGCTCAGGACCAGCAGGGCGGCCAGCGAAGCAAAGACGAGTCGCGTCAAGTCATTCGAACGAAGCATAGTGTTGGCTCGGTCGAGGAGATCCGCCCGGGGCCTCCGGCGGCGAGGAGCTACTGAGAATCGCCGCCCTGATAACGAATTTCAATTTCAGGGTCAAGGCCTCGGAGACGCACGCTCAGATATCAACCGCCGGGGAGGATTACGGTAATCGTGAGCATGGCACTGAGGCCGACCATCACTCCCCAGGCGGTGCGTGTTTCGCCGCCATGCTCCAGTGCGTCGGGGATGAGCTCCACGATCGTCACGTAGATCATCGCACCGGCGGCAAACCCGAGCCCGGCGGGAAGGACCGGCTGAAAGTAGTAGAAGCCCCAGGCGGCGGGTACAGCGAGAAGCGGCTGAGGAAAGCTGGTCAAGGTCGAAATCGCGGCGCACCGCCACACGGAGGCCCCTTCGGCGCGCATCGGCAGCGACATGGCGATTCCCTCCGGGATGTTGTGGATCGAGATCGCCAGGGCCATGATCAGCCCGAATTGCATATCACCGGTCGCAAAGCCGACCCCGATGGCGACGCCCTCCGGCGATGAGTGTACGACCAGGGCGAGGAAGAGCAGAAGGGACTCTCGGCTGAGTCCCAACTGGGGGACTGGATCATCGGAGTCGTCGTCGAATCGACTCGACAGCCACCAGAGAAATGCCGTACCGACCAACATCCCCACGATGACCTTGGGGGTCGCCCAGGCGACGCTCGCATGCATGTCGATCCCCTCCTGGGCCAGAGAGAAGACCGACGCCGAGATCATCATGCCGGCGGCGACCGCGCTGGCGAACGAGCGGACATAATCGGAGTCGAGGGGGAGCACCGAGACCAGCGGGGCACCCAGGCCCGTAGCCAGGGCGCTCACGGTCCCGGTTCCCAGAGCCCAGAGGAGAAGTTCGGTCTTCATCTCAGTACCTGCATCATTGAAGCATTGACCGTCGTTTCGACCATGCCTACGACGGGGCGTCGGTACGGCGAACGAACATAGTTTTACCCGGGAGCATCATGTCTGATGAAGACGACGGAACCAAGGCCGAGCCGGGCGACGAGGCGTCGGACGCCATCGTCACCTGGCTGGCAGACCATCTCGACGATTCTCTGAACTCGGTGGCCGGGTATGAGACCCGGGTCGACCCGGGTGAACATGGCCAGATCTGGATCGCTCTGAAGGGCGCCGTCGGTGATGCCGACGCCCAAGGCGGGCTCCTCCAGGCTCTGGAGCACCGACTGGAGCGACTGCGCGAGGATGCTCCGGGTCGATTCGATGTCGAGGTATCTACGGGTCGAATGGCAGACGATCTGCTGGTGCGCTGCCGGGTCCTCAAACCGACCTCAGGCTCTGAGTAGACGGAGGGCGCCGCGGGCTGCCATCCGGAGCACCCTTCGCAACGCCCCCATGGCGGTCTTGTCCGGATCGTCGACCCCGAGCTCCTCGGCAGACGGAAGTTCGGCGTCGATGGTCACAACGGGTCCGTCGCGCTCGACGACATTTGCGTCTCCCAAGTCCCGAATCAGGGCGAGCATCGCCTTGTTTTCAGCGAACACGGTATTCCGGAACCGTCGAATGCCCCGCTCGACAGCGGCATGCACCAGTCGGTCCAGCAGAATATGTCCCAACCCCTTTCCCTGGCATGCGTCGATGACCGTCACGGCGGCCTCGGCGATGTCTCCTTGTTCGTCGAGTCGCACACACCGAGCGACCCCCATGCCCGTTTCGCCGTCGGTGGCCACGGCGCCGATTGCGATGTGAGATTGATGGTCGACATCGCAGAGGTAATCCAGATCCTTGTCCGTCAGCCTGGGCTTGATGCCCAAGAACCGCGTGTACCTTGATTCCGGGGAGAGTCGGTCGAATCCCTTCGAAAGCAGGTCGCGATCCTGCGGGCGCAGCAGACGCAGCCGGGCGTACGTCCCGTCTTTGAGTTCGACGGTCTCTGCCCAGTCCGCGTCGTATGTGTACCGGTCCCGCCGCTCCATCGTCGCCTCCGCATCTGCAACTTGTACACCCACTGTAGCGACATCCGGCCGACGAGCAAATTGTCATGCCCTTACGAGTGTTGGGGGGACCCCGTCGGTGCCACCGTGCTTGAATCCGGCGCCTCGGTGCGTTCTTTGGTCAAAGACGCATGGGCCAGGGTCGATTCAAGAACGAGGAAGAGATGAAGCTCAGTTTTTTGGGTGCTGCAGAGACGGTCACCGGGTCGAAGTACCTCGTCGAAACCGGGGGCCGTCGTATTCTGGTCGACTGCGGACTCTTTCAGGGCCTCAAGAAGCTACGGGATCGCAACTGGCGCAGCCTCTCTGTCCCGCCCGAGTCGCTCGATGCGGTCGTACTCACCCACGCCCATATCGACCACACGGGTTACCTGCCCAGGCTGGTCGACCGAGGGTTCGATGGACCCGTATTTTGCACGACCGCCACCGAGGATCTGCTGGGTATCCTGCTCCCGGATGCCGGTTATCTGCAGGAGGAGGAGGCGAAATATGCCAACAAGCGGGGTTTCTCAAAACACGACCCCGCCGAACCCCTCTATACACAACAGGACGCCAGAGCCTGTTTGAGATCGCTGAAAAAAGTGGCGTTCGAGGAGACCTTCCAGCCGGTCGACGGCATCGACGTGCGGTTTCACAGGGCGGGCCACATCCTCGGGGCGGCGTGGATCGAGTTGTTCGGCGAGGACCACCGTCTCGTCTTCTCCGGCGATATTGGTCGTCCAAACGACCCGCTGATGTTTCCTCCCAAACCGATTCGTCAGGCCGACACTCTTGTCGTCGAGTCGACGTACGGGGACCGGATGCACCCCGAAGTGGACGTGCGCGACGACATCGCGGACATCGTCGGCCGGACCATCGAGCGGGGAGGCGTCGTGATCATTCCGGCCTTTGCCGTCGGGCGATCGCAGCTTTTGATGTACTATATCACCGAACTCATCCAGGCCGGGCGGCTGCCCGACGTGCCCGTCTATTTGAACAGTCCAATGGCCGTCGACGTGACAGACTTGTACCGGCGTCACATCGGTGACCACCGGCTCGATGAACGGGCGTGCCGCGAGATGTGCCAGGCCGTCCGACTGGTACAGGATGTAGAAGAGTCGAAATCGCTGAATGCTCTGGACGAGCCGGCGATCATCATCTCGGCGAGCGGAATGGCGACCGGCGGTCGTGTCATTCATCACATCAAAACGTATGCGCCGGTGGCGAAACACACCATTCTGTTCGCTGGATATCAGGCGGCCGGAACCCGCGGTGAAGCGATGGTCAATGGCGCGTCTCAGGTCAAGATCCACGGCGAGTACGTACCCATACGGGCCCAGGTTGAGGACCTCGGCGCACTTTCAGCGCATGCAGATTACCGCGAGTTGGGAGATTGGTTGGATGGGCTGGAACGAGCGCCGGAATCAGTCTTCCTGACGCACGGCGAACTCACCGCAGCCGACGCCCAACGCCGGCACTTTCGCGATCGGTTCGGTTGGGACTGTATCATTCCCGAACTGGACCAGACCGTCGTATTGGACGGGTGATCGGTGGAATGACCGGCGCTCCTGCGCTATGGCTTGCTCGGGTCCAGTCGGCTTTCTATGGTCGTCGTTCGCCCGAGTTCATCGTTCCTCTCGGTTTGTCAGGAGCCCCGATGCACGACCCAGACTATTCGTTTGCAGAGTACGCCTTCGACACTCGCGCAATCTATGCGGGTCAGCGTCCCGATCCGACGACCGGGGCCCTGATGAAACCGATCTACCAGACCTCGACCTTCGAACAGTCGAGTCCCGGGGAACACACCGGCTTTGAGTACAGTCGGTCCCAGAATCCCACACGCATGGCACTGGAAGACTGCATCGCCAGTCTCGAGGGCGCCGACTTCGGTACGGCCTTCGGATCGGGATGCGCTGCCACAACCACGGTGCTCCATCTGCTAGAGGCCGGCGACAAGGTCGTCTCCTCGGATGACATCTACGGGGGAACCCGGCGTCTGTTCGTGCAGGTCATGGAGCAGATGGGGCTCGAGTTCGAATTTGTCGACATGACCGATCTCGAGGCCGTCGACGAGGCGGTCGACGACCAAACCACGATGCTGTGGGTCGAGTCGCCGACCAACCCGTTGCTAAAGATCTACGACATCGAAGCTGTCTGTGAGATCGGGCACGCCTCCGACGCACTGGTGGCCGTCGACAACACCTTCATGAGCCCGTACTTCCAGCAGCCATTGGATCTGGGCGCGGATCTCGTGGTCCACTCGACGACGAAGTTTATCAACGGGCACTCGGACGTCGTCGGCGGGGCCGTGGCGACGAACGATGCCTCGCTGGCTGAGCAGCTCTTCTTTCTGCAAAATTCCATCGGTGCGGTTCCGGGTCCGATGGACGCCTTTCTGGTCCTGCGCGGGATCAAGACTCTGGGGCTGAGGATGCGCAAGCACGCGTCGAATGCCCAGGCGGTGGCCGAGTATCTGCAGGGTCACGGCAAGGTGGATCGGGTTCTATTCCCGGGGCTCGAATCGCATCCACAGTACGAGGTCGGACAAAAGCAGATGAGTGGGCCCGGCGGAGTCGTCACGTTCTACATCGACGGTGGACTCGAGGCGTCGCGTCGACTGTTGGAGACCGTCGAGGTCTTTTCGCTGGCCGAGAGTCTCGGCGGTGTCGAAAGCCTCATCGAACACCCGGCGATCATGACCCACGCATCGGTGCCCCCCGACAAGCGAGCCGAACTCGGCATTACCGATGGCTTGGTGCGGATCTCGGTCGGCGTTGAGCACGAAAAAGACCTGCTGGAGGATCTCGAGAAGGCACTCGCCCGGGTCTGATGACCGCAGCCTCGCCTCATTCAGTTTGCATTGTTGCACAACACAGGATTTTGACATGCGCATAGGAGCCCACGAATCCGCCGCCGGCGGCCCGTACCGAGCCGTCGAGCGCGCGATCGAAGACGATTGCGAATCGGTTCAGCTCTTCACCAAAAACAACAATCGGTGGGAGCAGAGGATGTGGACCGACCAGGAGGCCGAGACCTTCAGGGAGACGTACGCCGATTCGGGGCTACAGGGGCTGATGGCCCACTCCAGCTACCTGATCAACCCGTGTTCAAGCAGCGAATCGACCATCGAAAAGAGCCGGGTGGCCTTGGCCGACGAACTCGAGCGCTGTCAGCTCCTTGGCATCCCGTATCTGGTTGTTCATCCCGGCAGTCACACCGGTCGGGGCGTCGAAGAGGGCATCGAATTGATCGCCCGAAACATCAATCGCGTCTACGATGAACACGACGATCCGTGGGAAGATGTGACCCTGCTGTTGGAGAATACGGCGGGACAGGGCACCTCGATCGGCCACGACTTCTCGCATCTCGGCGACATCCTCGCCCGGCTCGAGCAGGAGGACAGGTTCGGCGTGTGTTTCGACACCTGCCATGCCCACGCCGCTGGCTATGACATGACGGATCGTTCTTCGTACGAGGATGTGTGGGAACAGTTTGATGAAACCGTCGGCCTGTCGGCCCTGAAGGCGTTTCACCTCAACGGCTCCAAAAAGCCGCTGGGCAGCCAGGTCGACCGACACGAACACATCGGCGAGGGCGAAATCGGGGCCGACGCGTTTCGATTCCTCGTCAACGACGACCGCTTCGATGCTCATCCCGCGGTCGTCGAGACACCGCCGCTGGAAAACGGAGACCCGAGCTTCGCCAAAAATGTCGCGACCCTCAAGGGGTTTCGAGGAACCTGAAGATGTCGATTCCATCGGACACCGCTGAATTATTTGACCGGCTGGACCCCGAGACCGTCGAAACGCTGAAACGCTTTCATTTCGACGGGGACGAGTTTCTGCGCCGCTGGCGACAACTTCGCGATCACGGCCTGAGTGCATTCGAACCGGAGTCGGGCCCGCCGCCGACGCCGCCGGGTCCCGACTCCCTGGATGTGCTGCCCAGCCACGAGAGCGTCGAGGGCCGGCGGCTGGTTTCTCTGGGAGAGGAGGCCCTCGAGGCCGGTGAAGTCGGAATTGTGGTGCTCAACGGTGGGATGGCGACCCGGTTCGGGGAAGTGGTCAAAGGGTGCCAGCCGGTGGTCGACGGGATCTCGTTTTTGGGCATGGCCATGAAGGACGCCGCCCGTTGGGACGGTGCGGTCGACGTCCTGCTGATGAATAGTTTTGCGACCGCCGACGCGACCCAGCAGCATCTGGATGAACACGATTACTTCGGGGTCGATCCCGAGACTGTGTTCCAGTTTAACCAGGAGGTTTCACTGCGGTTGACCCCCGACGGGCAACTGTTCCGTGACCAGCAGGGGCGAGCATCGCTGTACTCGACCGGGCACGGCGACCTGGCCGATGCGCTAAATCGGGCGACACTGGGACGGTTTATGGACCGGGGCGGCCGATATCTGCTCGTCTCGAATATCGACAATGTGCTCGCCACACTGGATCCGCTCGTGGTGGGATATCACGTGCGCGCTGCCAGGCGCTCCGGTGTCGAGATGACCGGCGAGGCCGTCCGAAGTCTGCCCGAGGATTCGGGAGGAAAACCGGTCGAGATCGACGGTGAACTCCGACTTATGGAGTCCTTCCGGGCGCCGGACACTGCCCTCTGGGACACCATTCCGGTCCACAACACAAACAACCTGTGGTTTACCGCCGAGGCGCTCGACGACACCTTTGAGCTCGACCGCTATCCCATCGAGAAGCAGGTCGGCGGAGAGACGGCCATACAGTTCGAGCGGATCGTCGGGGAGCTGTCGAAGTCCCTGGACTTTCAGGTCGCTTCGGTGCCGCGCGACGGCGAATACGGCCGGTATTGCCCGGTCAAACGTCGCGAGGACCTCGAAGAGAGCCGTGCCACCATCCGTACGGTGCTCCAGCGACGGGGCATTCTGTAGCCGCGTTCAGTAGACGTCCCAGAAGACGTTGAGCTCACCGGTGTTGTTGGCGCCGTAGACGGCTTCGACCATCCACCGCGGAAGGAAGTGGTATTCGATGCGGGCCTCGTAGCCGCTGTCCTCGTCGCCGGAGCCGAACTGGTAGGCGTACGAGACAAAAATATCATCGGTAATGTACTTGCCTACCTTGATTCGGCTGTCCTGAAATCCCTGATCGCCCGTCTCGATGCGGAGCATGTCGACCGGCAGCGTCCCGGACAATCGCTGCTGGAGAAGCCCGGAAAAGATGCCGCTCGCCGCTGCTACCGCCTGGTTCGCCACGCTTTCGTCCTGGCCGACCCCGGCGTTGCTCGGGGGGCGGCCGGTCATCAGTACGAACAGAATATCGGTCTCCGACATCCCGGGATCACTTGAGAGGTCGAGACGCGGCTCCAGCGCATATCCGGTCACCCGGACGACGATCTTGGGATCGCCGCTGGCCGCCTGCCCGACCTCTGCGACGATGGTTCGGTCCAGCGGGTGGTGAGCTTCGACATCGAGGGCGGGATTTGGCGGGTCGGCTCCACGAAAGCGGACGACGGCCTTCTTGTCGGGCACCGTGAAGTCTCGGCCGAGAAACTCGAAGTCGCCGCGAATCGAGTCGATAGAACCATTCATGACGACCGACTCACCGAGAAGATCGATGCCCAGCGAGCCAGTGAAGTTCAAGTCTCCGCTGGGGTGGCGTAGCCAGCTTTTGCGCGACAGGTCGACTTGGATCTCCAGGCGCGTCCGTTCGACCTCTCCCGTCGATTGGGCGAGGTACGGAGAGACGCTGCCGGCTCGCCGGCCGCCTCGACGCGAGTCCGTGATGACGATGTCGTCCGAAAGTGCGATCGGGTGGTTGCTTGTCGTTTGAGAGGCCGGCAACTCAACCTCGAGTTCGTCGGTCTTGACGTCGACACTGTACGATGGCGGATCGATCGTGCCGGACAACGCCGCTTTCGTGGTGACCAGCGCGGTCATTTCGCTGCCGAACCCTGATATATCGAAGCTGTCCGTCTTGAGCTTGGCATCGAACCCGCTCGGAAGCAGACCGTTCAGCGGAGCCGTGGCGCTGGCGTTGACCGACCCGCTTGCGCCCTCCATCGAGAAATTATCGATGGTGATCTTATCGGTGGTGACGTTGGCATTCAGGTTGAGCTTCCGAAGGCGCCGCCCGAACTCGACCAGTGTGACCGCCCCCTTCTGAATGCTCAGAGACCCCGACGGGTTCAGGCCCATCCAATCCCCTGCCACCCGGAGGTCGGTGGTGAGGGTTCCCTCGATGTCCTCCAGAGTCCCTTTGAGCAGCGGGGCGGGAAAGACGTCTGCCAGCGGCACGTTCTGACCGCTGATGTGCGCCGAGACGTCGCCGGCCGGAAGAAAGGGGGCGCCGCCGGCAACGGCGACGGGATCGAGCGTCATTGGAAATTCAGCGCCGGCCGTCAGGATCCGGCGGTCCTGCTTGCAGACGAATGCATCGGCGGTCACCCGGTCGTTACGGGCGACGACCTCGATGCCCAGGGTGCTGTCGGCGGTCCTGTTCAGGTTTGTGTTCGTCAGGGCGAGGCGGGTCCGAATGTCCGGGTCACGCAGCGATCCTTCGATTGTGACATATCCAGAGAGCGTCCCCTGAAATCGAGTAAAGCTGTAGTCGATGGCCCCGAGTTTCTGGACCCCTGTCGGCTTCAATTCCAGGGCGAAATCCACCGGCTGGTCCTCGATGGCCTTGTTCTCGAGCAGGGCACCCGATGGAAACGGGATGGTTCCCTGTGCCAAAAGAATTTCGTCGGCGTCCCATTCCCCGCGAAGCCGTCTGATCTTCAGGACGTCATCACGGACCGCTCCCTCCAGATCGACGTAGATGTCTCGGTAGATGCTCCAGCCGAAGTCGTCGACATTCAGGTCAAAGGAGGCTTCGGGACTACGGAGGGTGCCCTCGATCGAGACGTACCCGTCGACGGTTCCCTCGGCGTCGGCTTCGACAAGTGCCGAGACGGGCATCTCCGAGAGTCGGAGCGGCCGCATTGCCAGATCGACCGAGAAGGGAAGCGTGGCGATGCGCTCGAACCAGTCGACGTCGGTGCGTCCGCTGTAGAGGTCCCCAAGCCAGGATTGCAGCGGCGCCGAGGTGTCGAGGTTCGCCCTGAATAAGGCATCTTCGCGCCAGTCGGCACGAAGGTCGAATATGATGTCGTGGTTGGACCCCCTCGCGCTGACGTGTGCGGAGGACGTAACCCCGAAATCACGGACGTCGAAGGGTGTGCCTGCAACCGACCCTTGAAAGGTGACGTCGGCCAGGTCGACCGTGCCCGAAAGGTCCGGTCGTACCATCGGTCCCGATACCTGAAGTCGCCCCTCTGCGGTCCCGTCGAGTGAGTCGATCGACCGCATCCCGAATGCATCGAAGGCGTCGCCGAGGTTTAGTCGAGGGATTCGAAGGTCGACGGTGGCTTCCTGTCTCCACAGAAGTTCGAACTCGCCGTCGAGGGTGGCCCCTACGGGCACCCGACTCGACAGGTCAATGAGCCGTTGGTCCCCCACGTGGGCCTGGAAGGTCGATACCTCGAACATGCGATCTGCATAGCGGGCGGACACTTCGATGTCGGCAGGCCCCCACTGGTTGAACCCGCCGCGCTCCAGCGAGCCGGTGAGTCGAATGTCGGGTCGGCGGGCGGTGCCATCCAGTGCGAGGTTCGTCGTCAGGCGCCCGGAGAGTTCGGGCACGTCGAAGAGGCTGGCCAATCTCGTAACGCCGGCGAGGTCGAGGTTCGTGATGTCGACCTGCAGCGAGTTCCGGCCGCCGACTCGAAACGTTCCATCGAGCGCAATCGTCTGGTTCCCGTTTTGGAGCTCGAATGCGTCGAAGCCGATGCCGTCCCTCAACTGAAGGCCGGCCTCCTGTCGGAGGCGCCACTGCTCCGGGCCCCGTCTCAGTGTCAGGGAGCTGAAATCATAGGACATGAAATCGGCGGCGTGGCTTCCTGCCACTGCGAGTTCGTATGGAAGGTTCGGGGTTTCTGTCGGCGAGAGGGCGGCATCGATCGCGAACCGGTTGACCGATGGGATACCGACATCCGCGGTGATCGACTGCCAGGCGACGCCGGCGGCAGTCGTCCCATCGGCCGCGAGGGCAATGGTGCCCGTCGGTTCGGTGGGCAATCCTCGGAGGTCCAGCTTCGCGCGACCTTCGGCATTCGAGATTCCGGACATCTCCAGGGATGTCCATTCGGTCTCTCCGGCGACGTCAAAGGTGGGAGCTGCGCCCGATGAGCGGTCGTTCGATGTCGTGGAGCCGTTCAGGTTCAACTGTGCGGACGCAACTGTGACCCCACCTGCATCGAGCCCCTCGATAGCTCCTGACACGTCGAGGTTCGCAGCGTCCGCTCGCCCGGTATTGTCCGGCGTGAGTGACAGTGACAGGTTTGCTGACGCGACCGAATTCGCGCCGGTCACGAGGTCGGAGATCAGAACATCTCCCTGAAGTTCGCCCTGTGTGAGCAGATCGAGGTTCGGATTCGGAGGCCATCGCATGCGGGTCGTTGCTGAGATGTCGACATCGGCGCGCCGCAGCCGATGCGGACCTGCCACGAGGCCCCGAGCTGAAGCATCGACCGATGTGCGAGTCCGCATCCGCGAGCTCCCGGCCAGCGGAGAAAGACCGAGGGAAACACGTCCACTGGATCGGTTGATGTTCAGCGCTGGCGCCGCGACCCCGCTGAGATCCCAGTCGGCGTCGAGGTCCAATCGCTTGATTGTCGAAAGGCTCGGAGTCACGTCGGGATCGACGCGGCCTCGGAGGGTCGCGGTCGCTTCGCCTCGACCCCGGGCCGGAAGGCTACCATCGTCACCGGAGGCTCGGGCGTGGAGCGCCGCCGCCACGGATCCGTCGCGGCGGTAGCCGGCCGTGGCGGACGCATCCGCATACGGAGAGTCGACGACAAATTTCTGTGCCGAGAGAACCTGTTCATCGGCCACGGCTCTGAGAAGGACGCGGTCGAGTTGCCATCGCCCGTAATGAGCATCGGTGATTGCGGTGTCGGCTCGACCGTCGAGCGCCTCGAAGGTCGTTCCCCGACCGTCGAACCATGCTCGGATGTTACCTCCCGCGTCGGGGGCCAGCCCGGTCAGCGCTGAGAGTTCGAGATCCCGTCCCTCGATGGCCCCGCGCCAGGTCGCCTGCTTGGAGGATGGGAGGCCGAGTCGGCCGGCCACCGACATCCGCCCTGGGTCGAACCGAATCCCCCCGTCTACCGAGATGTCGTCCATGGTGCCGCCAACTTCAATGTCGGCCGTGACGTCCGAACGAGGCGTGATCCAGGGAGCCACCGCCTCCAACAGAGGTTTCGATGCATGCAAACGCTCGATTCGACTCCAGAATTGGTCCTTGGCCGTCTCTTCTGATGCGTAGGACAGCCGGGCCGTCACCCCCCGCAGAATATCCGAGTCGGCGACCGACAGTCGGCGCAGGTCGAGATCGAGCCCCCGTCCGGTGAACTGGCCCAGGGCGCCCTCGATCGTCAGCGGCTCGGAGGTGTCGAACATCGGCGCTGAGACCGTCGTCTCGAATCGATCCAGGGCGGCGCGCAGGTCGGCAGAGCCATTCATGGCGAAGCGAGCCCGAACCGTCAGGTCCCAGGCCAGTGCGACGGGTGGGATCCCGTCGAGGCCTCGATTGCCGCTAGATTCAATCGCCCGGGCCGCTTGGCGAGTTCGGGCGTCCAATTCATCGTGGGATCCGGGTGTGACGAGCGACGTCAGGTCGGGAAGCTCCTCGGGAACAGGCTGCGTCGAGGCGACGTCTCGCCAGGCGACGAGGCCCCGGTTAATTTCTATGGTCGAGAGGTCCAGATTGAGGGCAAAGGGCTCGGCGGCTTCATCGGTCGGGGAGGGGGCGACCAGTGTCGAGACATTGAGGGTACCATCCTGATGGCGCGCGATGAGGACGCGAGGTCCGTCGAGTGTGATCGAGTCGACCTCGACTCGATCACCGGCGAGCGACCACAGTGAATAGTCGATCGAGAGTCGGTCGATGGTGGCCAGCGAGCGGTCACGGCCGTCGACGACCTCGACATCATGGAGGCTGAGGCCCCCCAAAAGCGTCCCCGTCAGTCGGTCGGCTTTGACCTCCCCACGCAGGAGGTTGTTTGCCTGGCTGATCGCCTGAGTCCGAATGAAGTCTTTGGCTGGCGGCGTCTGCACGAGGACCAATGCCAGACACACCAGTCCGGCGAGGCCGAGCAGCGCCCAGCCGAACCATCGAATGGCATGTCGAAGCAGACGTTTCATCGAGTGAAGGTGCCGTCGGAGGCGTCAGAAGGAGTGGCCGATGCCCAGCATGAAATTCCATCCAGCGATGCTCTGCAGAAGTTCATCGTCGTTGGGGTTGGCGAGATTACAGGATCCGCCCGGAGTGGCGTTGCTGCCATCTTGACAGAGTCGGAAGCGCCGGTCGTTGGTGTAGTCACTGATCGTATACGCAAAGTCGATTCGGACCGGCCCGACGGGGGTCACCCACCAGATGCCGGCGCCGACCCCGTACATCAGACTTCCAAACAGTTCTCCCGCAGAGACCGAGTCGATCTCCAGGCTCTCGGATGCCGCGGATGCTGTCAGAAACTCCCCTTCCTGGACCGACGCGGCGTCCACGAAGACCGCCCCCCAGAGGTCGCCGACTTCGAGCAGGTTTTCCACGAGCCGAAATCGTGGCTCGATGCCGAATTCGACCTGCGTCATGCCTCCCACCGGCACGGCCCCCTTGTAGATCGACAGCGCGTCTCGGCCGAAACTACGCATGGAGCCGCGACCTCCACTGTCGAACCGGCTGATCGTCGGGACGCGCTGTGTATTGACATCTGCACCTTCATCGGGGCCACCCTCCAGGTTGTAGATGAATCCGAGGCGGGACCGCAGTGCCAACACCCACTTCGTGCCCAGGTGGAACGGAATGTAGCCTTCGGCCCCGATCGTGGCGCGAAAATAGCTGAATTCGCCCCCGACCAGATACGGGGCGGCCTGCTGCAGGTTGAGGGTGCCGAGCCATCCTCGGGTCGGGTTGAGAGGGTTGTTTCGGTAATCCAGTGACAGCGACTGTTCGAAGTATTCGAGCAAAAACTCCCGCTGAAAATCCTGACCCAGAGGGGTATCCTGCAGGAGGTCGGCATCGACGTCGTCGAAACTGTAATAGGAGAGTCGATATCCGACCCCGGCCGTGACATGGTCTCCGAACGTACGATCCACTCCAATGCGAGCCGACGGATTCCACAGTTTGTAGCCGATCTGGATGTCGCGCTCGACAGAGGGTGTCAGCCGAAAGTTCGTCCTTCCGCCACCGACAAGCCAGGGTTGGACGAATTCGGCCTTGCCCTTCCAGATCACACCGCGTTTGTTGGAATCCCGGGCTCCGCCTTCGGTGAATATAAAACCAGGGGCCCAGGCATACCCGAGGGTGTTCAAGAACTGAAATTTGCGGAGTCCACCGAAGAAGTTTTCGCTCGTGATGTCGAGTTGGCCGTGGACGTCCTGTCGGTTTCGTTCCAGGGCCAGTCCGGTCCCGATCCGGACGTTCCAGTTTCGAGCCTCTTTGACTCGAATTACGATGGGTACACGGGTATCGAGGCGTGCTCGTTTCTCGGCTTCGGCCTGGGCGGACTGCAGGAGGTTTGAGATCCCGAGTGCTGACCGCGAGTCCTCGGGGCCCTGGCTGCCAGATGAGACGCCGATCTCCTCGTCGGCGATCCTCTCCTTTCGGCGGGCTTCAGCCGCCTCGGGATCGGGCATTGCCTTGGAGCCAGTTTGGGATTTGCTGTCGGAATCGCCGCGGGCCTCGTGGGCGGGCAATACGCTGACGAGACTGAAGACTTGCAGGCCGTAGATATCCTCCTGGGCGGCTCTCAGCGTTTGGCCGGAGTATGGGTCGCCCGGTTCGATATCGATGACCGAGCGAATGTAGCGTTCCGGAATCGTCTCCAGTCCTCGGATCGAAATCTCGCCGAAGGTCGCCTTGGGGCCTGTATCGATGACAAATCCGACGTCGGCCTGGCGCCTCTGTGGGTTGACGACCGTGTTTCCGCTCAATTGTGTGTAGGCGTATCCGCGCGATTCGAGCCGTGTTCGCAGCAGTTCGCGGGTCTCCAGATAGTCCTTTTCGGTAAAGATGCTGCCCTTCTGGAGCGGAAGGTCGGAGCGGACGGCTCTTCGTTGGGCTGCGGGGATGGCCTCGAGCCCGTCGATGCTGATCGAAGCAGTGCGCGTGGGTTTGCCCTCATCGATCACGATCCGAATCCGAACGTATCCCTCCTTTGGATTTCGGAGGATCTGTTCGTTGACGATCTCGACGTTGTAGTAGCCGTTCGCCTTGTAGAAGGTGCGGATGCGCTTGAGGTCCTTTCGCCAGTCGAGCACATTGAAATATTCGTGTTCGGCTCCGATGAGTGGCATCCACGAGATCGAAGCTCGCCATCCGGGATCCTCCTGAGTTGCCAGCCCGCTTTTGATTTTCCGGGTCGGAATTGCCTCGTTGCCTTCGATGACGAGGGTGCGGACCAGAAGGTCGGTGGAGCCGGGTCGGCGTTTGCGAATCTGTTCGTCGGCGGTTGCGCAGCCGGAGCCGAGGATGGCGCCGGCGAGGACTACGACGAGGGCGGATCCCAGTCCGGCTCTTTTCAGAGAGGGGAAAGACACGAGGGGCTCGACGCTCCTTCGGCTGAAAGGGACGAAATTGGCCGATAATCAGCTTCCGTCGAAGATAGCGTGCGCGCGGGTCAGGTCAATGTTTGCGTCGGGGGTGGTGATTGATCGCGGGACCCGTGGCGGGCACACTGAGGGTCGGCGAATCTGTTCGACGGACGGCGTCTGACCTTTGGCTCGACGAGGTTTTCGATGGATCCACTGCTCATCTGGTCGGGAGCGTTGCTGCTGACCCTGTTGGTCGTAGTCGGTGCGGCGCTTTGGGCGCGGAAGACATCGGGTGAGCGCCACGACGACTTTTCGGGAGAGTTTCTGCTCAACCTGGGAGCCGGACTCGGGCTCGATCACTATGCCGAGCGTGATCTCTTCGGTGCGAGGGTTCAGATGTTGTGGGGGGAATTCGGTGAGTTTCCAGTCGAACTGGAGGTCTCGCGCGGGGGGTGGCGCCCGTACGTCCGCGTCACCATCGACTTCCCCAAACGTCTGGCTCAAGACCTGCAGATTCTGACGAACTCCCGGGGCTGGATTCGCAACCAGTTCGGCCGGTACGAAGAAGTCGAGCTCGAAGACGAGGCCTTCTCGGATCGGTTCTGTCTGTACGGCCGGGATACGGACCGGGCTGAAATGGTCCTCTCGGAGACGACACGAAGCCAACTCGTACGTCTGGCCGAAGATGTCGACGACGTTCGCATTACCGACGACACGCTCTTTTTCTTCGTCGAAGGTGGCTGCCGCCGGGGCGAGATTTCGACGCTTCTCAAAAAGGGTCTCGAAATCGCCGACCGCCTCTTTCGAGCTGCTCGTCTGCTCGGGCCGAGAAGCCCCAAGTCCGGGGCGCAGCACTACGAGCAGGCGATGATGGAGCAATCAGCGCGCATCGCGGCGGCCGAGGAACAGCCGCCGGACTGACACGGGTAACTGGACGGCCGCTAGTCGGCGGTTGCCCTCTGCTGGGCGGTCTCGTCTTCCTGTTCGGTGTCGGGCACGGGATCGTCGAGGACGACCTCTTCGCTCTTGCCGACGGTCACTGCTGCGGGTCGGACGATGCGTTCGCCGAATCTCCAGCCGCGCCGATGGACCTCACAGATGAGGTTGCGTCCCTCGGAAGAGACCTCTCGGGTCGACCACGCTTCGTGCTCTTCGGGGTCGAAGGGGTCTCCGGGTTCCGGCGCGATCGGTTCGAGTCCGTGGCGTCGGAAGGCCTGGACCAGATTCCGCTCGACCATGTCCAGCCCCTCCATCAGCGACGAGGCGAACTCCGGGGCCTCCGAGTTCGGCAATTCCGAGCGGGCGCGCTCCAGGGTATCGACGGCCTCCATCAGGTCTTCGGCGAAGTCGAGATGGCCTGTCTCGCGCGCCGTCTCCATCTGTCGCTCCAGCCGTTGGATCCGGGCGGTGGCTTCTCGACGAAGACGTTCTGTCTCGTTCTCGAGTTGACGTCGGACACGTCGGCGACGATGCCGTTCCCACAGAGCCCATCCGATGCTGGAGGCCGCGACGATTCCGAGGATGACAAGTATCCAAGAGTTCATGGCACCAGTTTAGCTCGTTTGGCCATCTGGCGAAACCGGCAGGTACGCCCTTGACATCGATACGAGGCTACGTCTAGATTCTGCGGCCCGCTGGCCGCGTAGCCAAGTGGAAAGGCAAGGGCCTGCAAAGCCTTGATTCGTCGGTTCGAATCCGACCGCGGCCTCTCCTCAACATCCCAGTGTATCCGGCTCGTCGGGAGATTGACCGACGTGGGGCGGAGGTCTATCGTATCTCGCACGTAACCGGACTGTGACTAAGCACGTACTGGAGCGACGGTTACGCGCTCCGTTTGAAGTCAGAGGTCAGGAATGCCTTCGAGCCATAAAGTCATGATTCTGGATGACAACCTCATGGATGTGATGCAGGCCGAACGTCATCTCCAGGAGAGTGGCTACGAGGTGGTCAAGCTCTCGTCGCCGAACGGTGCGCTCTCGAAGATCGATTTCGAACAACCCGAAGTCCTGCTGATCGACATCAGTATGGAACGGCTCAACGCCGACGATCTGGTCGAGACTCTGCGGGATTCGCCGGAGTACAGAGACATGGTCGTCGTCGTGTACAGCGACCGCGAGGCCGATCAACTCCAGCAATACTGCATCCAACACGATGTCAACGGCTACTACTGCAAGTCGATGGATGTGTCGGAGATCGGAGATTTCCTGGACAACTTTTTCGAATAAACGGATCTGCTAGGGCAGAGGACACGCGCTTTGGACGAACACGCAGAGACGAATCGAAGCCAATCAGACAGTCAGACGTCCGAATCCGAGTCCCCTTTGGTTTGGTTTCTCGTCGGGTTCGGTCAGCGACAGGACGCCGTCAGGGATGTCGCGGCCGGATTGGCCGATGGAGGCCTTCGGACCCGGGTCGTCACGATCACCGAAGTCCTGGGATCGGCGGCTCGCGAGGCCGTAGCGGGCGGAGCGGAGCGAGTCCTCCGTGGATTGCGTGTTGCCTTTCCCGAGGCCGAGGGCCGCGAAGAGGATTTTCTGGCGGCCATCCGGCGCGAACAACCGGAGCTTCTGGTCGTCACATCCCCTCGATACGTGCGCCCGCTGGGTCTGTTGGAGACGATGTCCGGGATCGGGAGCCTTCAGATCGCCGTGCCCCTTGGTTTCGGGCTCGATCGGGCCTGGGAGAACGGCACCATCGACGCCTTCGTCTGTGCCGACGACCGTATCATGGAATCCCTGGAGTCGGCCGGCTGGACCTCGCCGTGCCTGTATCGGGCCGGTCCTCCGGTGGCCCCGAATTTCACCGAGTCCCGGAACCTGGATCGGGCGTCTCTACGGTCCGAGTTCGGATTTGATGACGGCGAAAAGATCGTCCTGATTCGGGCCGACAGCTTCGATGCGACGACGCTGGATCGGCTCGTCTTCCAGGCGACGCTCGTCGAGGGCGAGGTGCGGTTTGTCTTCCACCACGACGGCGATGGTGCCGCTGCCTCCGCGCTCAGACGGTCCGCCGACAAACATGGCCTTCCCGCGGCGATGTTCGGCCGGGTCGACGATCTGGAGCGATATGTCGCGGCTGCGGATGCCGTGGTGGCTCCGCCCGAGGAACCGACCCTCCCCGACATCGTCGCCGCGGGTACGCCGCTTGTGATCGTCGGCGGCCACGGGGGTGGCGACGGAAACGTCGAAGTCCTCGTCGACACCTTCGGTGCGCTGCACGTACCCGAGGTCCTGCGCACGGGAAGCGAATTGGAGGACTTTCTGGAGGATGAGACGCTGAACAGCCGCCGGGAGTCGATCCGCGAAGCGTCCTGGAATCCTGCAAACGACGACGTCGTAGATGCGCTCCGAGACATCTTGGAGTCCGCCGAGGATATTCGTGCAGCCGGGTCGGGCTCGATGGATCCCGAACCGTCCGACGATGAACCCACCGCCGCGGATGGTGGTCCCTTCGAGACCATCGGCGGCGGCCCCGACGAGGCATCGGAAGGGACGACCGGCGAGGAGCGCCGTCGCCTGCCGGCGGCAGAAGCCGGAGGCCGCCGCAGCCTGTCGCGCGCCGAGGCCAAGGACCAACTTGCCGAACTCATCCTGGTCGAGCGTGACCTTGAGCGGCAGCTCTCGGAGTTGCAGCGCGAAGAGGATCGGTGGCGAAACCGCCTCGATCTCGCCAGAGACTGGGGAGAGGACGAGCTGGCCGAGGAGGCGGAATCCATTCTGCGCGGGTACCTCGACGACATCGCCGAGGTGCAGGAGGATCTCGAGGATATCCGGCGTCAGAAGTCGAAACTAAAAAAGGCGGCGCGACGTGGAGAAGAAGGAGGCACCAGGGGCGCACGACAGGCCGAGGGCGAGGTCGGTTCTACGTCCGAACCGGAGGGCCGTCGATCGGAACTCGAGGACCGGTTCTCCGAGATGGAGGTCGACCGAGACCTCGACCGGCTTCGGGACAAGATGAATGACGAACTCGGAGATTGATCCTCGGGCTCGAACTGGACGTTCATGAAGCGTCGTTTCGCTCTCTATTTTTTGGCCGCCAACGTCATCGGTGCGGTCTTCCTGTGGCTCGCTGCCAGGGAATTGCCCTTTGGGCAGGTCCGCGTCTACCTTCGCGAGACGAGCCTCTCTCACCTTCTCATTTGGTCGCTCGTCTTCATGGCGATCTACGCGGTCTGCCACCTGGCGCGGGTCGTCCGCTGGAGTTACCTGGTCAGACCGCTGGGCGATGTCGATCTGGGGACCGTCCATCGGGCCTCCGCCGTCGGGTTTGCCGGCATTCTGCTGCTCCCGTTGCGACTCGGGGAGTTCGTCCGCCCGGCGCTGCTGTCCAGGCGCTCGGAGTTGAACGTCAGCGGCCTGCTTGCAACGGCCGTCGTCGAACGGGTTATCGACGGGTTGCTCGTGACCGGGGTGCTCTTTATCACCTTGCTCACCTACTCGGGTGGACAGGAGACCGGCTTCGCTCGCACCATCGGCTGGATGTCGGCGGCGATCTTCGTGCCCGCGCTCACGATATGTCTGCTGGCGCTGTGGCGCCGGAGCTGGGCGCTGGGCCTCATCGAGACCCTGGGCCGGCCGGTTTCACCTCGCCTCGCGGATTGGGCCGTCGAACTGCTGGACGATTTTATCGACGGATTCCGCGTCCTCTCCCATGGAGGATATCTGGGACGCTTCCTGTTGATGACGGCCCTGTACTGGGGCGTCAACGTCCTGTCGATGTGGGTGCTGGCTCGGTTTGGGTTCGGGTTTGATGTCTCCCCGTGGGATATCACCACCGTAATTGCAATTCTGGTCATCGGTATTATGATTCCTGCGGGTCCGGCCTTGGCCGGAAACTTCGAATACTTCATGAAAGAAGGCCTCGAGCTGTTCCTGTCCGTGGAGGCCGTCGGCGGGAAGATGGCCGTCTTCGGCGCGCTGGTTCACATCCTCCAGTTTGTCGTCATCGTCATCCCCGGCATCTGGGTCATGTGGACCGACCCGACCGCCCGGCATCTGTTGTCGCTGGCGTGGTACGGACAAGAAGAGGTCGACAGTCACGACTCTGAACCGGATACGGATTCTATAAGTGAGTAAGTCGCAGGACACATCGATGGATGAACGCGAAGACAATGCCGACGCCTCTGGTGACGATTCAGTCGAGATCCCCGTCAATGTCGTAGACGACGAGGAGGGCGATACGTCCGAAGAGGTCTCCGAGGAGCATCGGCCCGAAGAAGAGGCCGGTTCTTCGAATGGTTCGGGATCATCGAACGGTTCGGATTCGTCGAACGTTCCGGAGTCCTCCGACGGGGGCGATGAATCGTCGCAGGACGGTGCCGGCTCCGAGTCCGACGACCTCTTCGTCGAAGCCGACGATGCGGATGTGGAGGTCGTCGACACCGGCGACGAGGGCTCCGAGGGTCTCTCGGAATCGGCACGTGAACGTATCGACGAACTCGAGGAGCGCCTCGACGAGGTAAAAGAGGAGCGGGATCAGTTCGAAGAACGGATGATGCGCATCGCCGCGGACCTCGAGAACTTCAAGAAACGGGCGAAACGGAACGAGGAAGAGCTCGAAAAATACGGCTCCAAATCCCTGGTCAGCGATCTGTTGCCGACCATCGATAACTTGGAGCGTGCGCTCGAGCATGCCCGCAACAGTGAAGAGGCCAATATCATCGACGGCGTCGAGATGGTTGTGCGCCAGTTGCATCAGCAGCTCGAAAAGCATGGCGTCGCGCCGTTCGACGCCACCGGCGAGACATTCGACCCGGAGCGCCACGAGGCAATTCAGCAGGTCGAGACCTCCGATCACGAGTCCGGTGAAGTGATCGAGCAGTTCCAGCGCGGCTACATGATCCACGACCGGCTTCTGCGCCCGGCGATGGTGTCGGTGGCCAAACAGGTCGAAGAGCCGGATGGCGAGGAGACTCCGGAAGACGACTCGGGCGAGTGACTGTCATGGCGCTGCGAAACGGAGGGTTTTTTCGCGGCGGTGAAACCGCTACATTGAAGTCCTGAGGCTTCGACAGCAGACCGATAGGAACTCATGGGACGCACGATTGGCATTGATCTGGGGACGACCAACAGTTGCGTGTCATTCATGGATGACGGGGAACCGAAGGTCATCCCGAATGCGGAGGGCAGTCGCACCACGCCGTCGGTTGTGGCGTTTACCGAAGACGGTGAGCGGCTCGTCGGTCAGGTCGCCAAACGACAGGCGGAGACGAATGCCGAACACACCATCACTGCGGTCAAACGTCTCGTCGGCCAGCGATTCTCCGACGATGAGGTCAAAGAGGCCAAGAGTTCGGCGGCCTACGAAATCGTCGACTCCGACAACGGCGACGCCTGGGTTCGAGCCCGCGGCGAAGACTATTCGCCCGCAGAGATCTCGTCGTTTATTCTGCGGGAAATGCGGGAAATCGCCGAGGACCACCTGGACGAAGAGATCGAGGACGCGGTTATCACCGTGCCGGCCTATTTCGACGACTCCCAGCGGCAGGCCACGGCGAACGCCGGAAAGATCGCCGGGTTGAACGTCGCCCGTATCGTCAACGAGCCGACGGCCGCCGCACTCGCCTACGGGCTCGGGGACGACGACGACGGTGAAAAGACGGTTGCCGTCTACGACCTCGGTGGCGGAACGTTCGACATCAGTCTACTCGAGTTGGCCGAAGGGGTCTTCAGCGTTCTCTCGACGGCCGGTGATACGTTCCTCGGCGGTGAGGATTTCGACGCCTGTATCGTGAACTGGCTCGCCGACCGCTTCGAAGACGAGCATGGCGTCGACCTCCGAGACGACCAGGTCGCACTTCAGCGTCTCAAGGAAGAAGCCGAACGCGCAAAGTGCGACCTTTCGAGCCAGGAGACCGTCGAGATCAACTTGCCTTTCGTCTACTCGGGCGATGACGGGGCGATTCACCTGGAAGACGAACTGGATCGTGAGACCTACGAGGAACTGGTCTCTGAGCTCGTGGATCGGACGATGGACCCGTGCCGCTCCGCCCTTCAGGACGCCGAACTCGAGACCTCGGATATCGACACGGTGTTGTTGGTCGGCGGGATGACCCGCACCCCCCTTGTAAAGCGGAGGGTTCAGGATTTCTTCGGCCGCGTCGCAGATGCGTCGGTCAACCCGGACGAAGCCGTGGCGGTCGGCGCCGCCATCCAGGCGGCCATCGCCTCTGGTGAGTTGTCCGAAGTGCTGCTGCTCGATGTCACTCCGCTGTCGCTGGGAATCGAGACGAAGGGCGGAGAGTTTACACCGCTCATCGAGCGCAACACCACCATACCCTGCAGCCATACCGAGACCTTCACGACGGCCCGCGACAACCAGGAGATGGTTCAGGTCCACGTCGCTCAGGGTGAGCGGGCGATGATCGACGACAACAAGAGTCTGGCGACCTTCGAGTTGACCGGCATTCCTCCGGCGCCGCGAGGAGTTCCGAAGATCGAGGTCACCTTCAATATCGACGAAGACGGGATGGTCAGCGTCACCGCCCGCGACGAAGCGTCCGGCGCCGAGAAGTCGATCAACGTCGTGGCCGACGGCGGGCTTACCGACGATCAGATCGACGAGATGATCGAAGAGGCCGAGGAGCACGCCCGAGAGGACGAACTCAAGCGTGAGCTCAACGAACTTCGCAACGAGGCAGAGGGGCTGCTATTTCAGACCGAACGCAGCCTCGAAGCGTACGGGGACCAGTTGCCCGAGGATGAACGAAAAGACATCGAGGACGATGTCGACACGATCAAGGAGTTGCTCGATGACGCCGATGTCGAAGAACTCGAGGCGATCATCGACAGTCTGCAGGCTTCCTCCCATCGCATCGCCGACGTGATGTACGCGTCGATGGATGAGGAAGACTGAACCTCCGTGGAGTTTCGCTGTTCACAATGTGACCACCTCGGAGAAGCCGAGGAGATCCGTGCGACCGATCGGGGCACCGAAGTCGTCTGCGCGGAGTGCGGACATGGTGAGCTCCTCGAGGCGTCCTCGTCGGACGAGACCCCCGATCAATCCGGCGAAAACAGCGGCGGCGAGACCGTCGATCGAGATGAAATCGAGAGGGCGCTTCGGAGCGTGCGTTCCGGACGGACCGACGGGGATCCCGACTCCCGGTCCAATCCCCTCGACTGGGACGCGACCTACGAGCATCTGGTGCCCGATTCGGAACCCGGACCTCGATGTCCGAAGTGTATCGAACGGGTCGAGCCGGATGACCACCATTGTCCGGACTGCGGGCTCGGTCTATCGGACCGTGAGTTGCTGGAGCCGGGTGAGTCATCGGCCATCGTGACCGAGTCGCTTCAGGACTTCGTTCGCGAGGAAGCCGATGAACGATGGTCCGCCGTGACCCGGAAGGCCGACCCGGAGACCTTCGGTGCGTACGTCGAGTGGATGACTCGATATGGAGGCGACGAGGAAGCGATCCGTCGAATTCGGTATTTTCTGGTCAAACACCCGGAGGACGAGGCCGCGCTCGAGGCGCTCGACACCCTGACCCAATCTCTGCGATCCAGGTTGGCCGCAGCGCGGGCCAAAGCCGAGAGTGAATCGGAATCGTTTCAGTCCGACGTCTCACAGTTCAGGCGCTACGTCGTCAGTGGCCTCGCCATCTTCTGGAGTCTGGCGCTTGCAGTCGCTATCTATCTCGTCTTCGGGTGAGGGCATGGCCTCGGAATTCGACATCATCGACGGGATCACTCGACGCTTCGACACGCCGGACGGTGTGAGCCTGGGCATCGGTGATGATGCTGCCGTCCTCGAAGATGGCCGGTTCAACCTCGTCACCACAGATATGCTGGTCGAGGAGGTCCACTTTCGCTCCGATTGGTGCTCTCCAGCCGACATCGGCTGGCGCGCTCTGACCGCGTCGCTCAGCGACATCGCCGCGATGGGCGGACGCTGTGGTCCCTATGTGGCCAATGTCGCCATGACCGGCGAGGAGCAGGGCTTCGTGGACGGGATCCTCGACGGGCTCGAGTCCGCCGCCGAGATGGCGGGTAGTGCAGTATCGACCGTCCCGATCGGCGGGGACCTGACCGGAAGCCGCGGCCCGTCGGTCGTGTCGATCACGTTGCTCGGCGAGTCGCTGGCAAATGGCCCCATCCTTCGGAGCGGGGCCATCCCCGGGGACCATATCGTGGTGACCGGGCAACCGGGCAGGGCTGCGGCGGGTCTGGCGATTCTACGGGAGACGCTGGAGCTTAAGGGGGATCTCGATGATGAACCCTTGGTCGAGGCGTATCGACGTCCTGTGGCGCGCTGTGACATTGGAGGATTGCTCGGGGAGACCGTGGGTGCGCACTCCCTGATCGATGTCAGCGACGGACTGCGTGCGGATCTCGGCCATATCCTCGATGCCAGTGGCGTCGGGGCTCGGCTGGATTGGCAGGCACTTCCGCTCGACGACGCGCTCGCTGAGTTGCCCCTCACAGACGACGAGCTTCGCCGGGACTACGTGCTCCGCGGCGGCGAAGACTTCGAACTGCTGATGACGCTGGACGATCGGCAGTGGTCCGAACTGAAGGCGCTCGAATTGGACGTGGGGCTCCACCGCATCGGAACCGTCCTGCCCGACGAAGGTGTCGTCGAATGGACCGGGCTGCCCGACGGGATCGAGCCGGGCAGCAGGGGTGGGTGGGACCACTTCCGCCCACGTTCTGGGTAGCCGCGTTGACAGGGGTGGTGCCGGTCGTATATTCCCTGCCTCGCGTCGCCGCAGGGGACGTGCCGATTCGGCCTCAGTCTCTTGACAGCGACACGACTCGCTGTCATAAACAGCGGCCCCCGATTTGCCGGGGACAGCTAATCCGGCGTAGCTCAGTTGGTAGAGCGAGCGGCTGTTAACCGCTTTGTCGCTGGTTCGAGTCCAGCCGCCGGAGCTTTTCTATAGAATGGGTGGTCGAGGATCTTCGCGGGCGTTCGCTCGTTCTGCGCGGGGATCTCTACGTCGACGAGCTCTTTGAATGGGTGGTCGGGGGTGTCCATCTTCGTCTCACTCGTTCTGAGCGTCGATCTCGGCGTCGACGAGCCTCAACGATGCCTACGGCATCGCCTCCGTTCGTCTCCTTGACCTCGACGCTCAGCCCGTCGCGAGAACTCGATGGATCCCCCCGACCACCCATTCGTGGATTCCCAATAAGACGTTCACGTTTGGTCGTTTGCCCGTATCTGCGCAAGCACGCAGTCCGTGGGCCCGGCGACGTTCGTGCTTGTCGAGAGTCGGGAACTCGTAGTCGGGTGGGCCGCTGAGAGCTGCAACGAGTCGTGGCCGGCAGTCGGCGTGCGCCGCAGGCGCACATCGCTGACCCCGATGCGATGGACGCGCCCCTGGGCGGCGTCCGAGCCCGGGGGGACCAACGTTCAGTCACCCACCCAAGCACGCTACCACGGGTTAGGTCTCCAGCCCGTCGAGCAGGTAATCAGGGGTGACCCCGGAGGCTCGGGAGGCCTCCGCCCAACGTTTGTGACTGCTCGTCATGAGCGCCGACTTGAGGCCGGCCTCTTCAGCGCCGCGGATGTCGGTATTGAGTTGGTCACCGATCATGAGAATGTCGGGGTTCGAGACCTGCGGTAGTTCTTGTGCGACCCGGCGGGCGGCGTGGCGGAACATGGTCGGGTTGGGTTTGCCCAGCCGCTCGAAGGTCGGAGCACGATCCGGGTAGCGATCCTCGAGAATCGACTCGAACATGGCGGCGATGGCACCGATGGCCACGCCGTAATCTTCCGTGCTGCGTTGGAAAAACTGATCTGGGTTTGGCAGCAGCAAGTCGACGGGGTCGTCGGCGTCGAAGCGATGAAACAGGTGAGTCAGCGCCTGGTCGACGGTTTCACGGAATGGAAACCCTGCGTCGTCGCCCATGACCAGGACGTCAAAAGGGACGTCGGCGTCGACCAACCTGCCGCCCGCCTGGTCGACGTAGTCGTGTGAGTCCGAGGTGCCCAGGCACAGACACGACGCTCCATCGAGCCCGTGGGACTCGAAATAGGGTGTGAGCATCGACCCGCTGGTCACCACCTGGTCGTCTGGCACGGCGATGCCATGGCTTCGGTATTTTTCGGCGCAGGTGGAGGGCAGACGCGATGCGTCGTTGGTGACAACTCGATAGGGCACATCTCGACGGTCGAGCCGTTCGACAAAGGCGCTCGCACCGGGGTAGGCACCGTCGGAATGTACGAGCACGCCGTAGGCATCGATGAGGAATCCGTCGAAGGTCTCGACGAGTTGTTCAACGGTCGAGGATACAGGGGCGGAATCGGATTGCATGTCGTGAGGGCGATCGAGGAGCGATTGGTTCGGGCGGGCGGCTTTGTACGTCGGCTGAAACCGGCTGGCAACCGGATGGGGCCATCCGACGGCTTCATCGTGTGCTCGCTCGACTCTAGATTTGCGAGGAATCCGAACCCGTTCCGTTCAGTGTGGCCACAAGGCTCGTGAATCGCTCGACGGCGTGCGCCACGAATTCGCCGGGCACAGTGCCCGTCGGGGCTCGTTCGAACTGGTCCTGATAGGTGCGAATGAGCTCCACGCTGAGCAGGTAGGCACGGTTGATCCTCGCCTCCAGTTCATCGGCGAGCTGGGGTCTATCTGCGACGGCCCCCGCGAAGTGGGGCACCAACGTGTCGACGCGAGAGCGGTCGTATTGTTGGCAGGTCCGCAGCGCGCGAGTTACCGGTGAGAGGGCCCCGTGGCGATCGAGCAGGGTGATGGCAGCGTGGGTGCCGGTGTCTGAAAGTACGCCCAGTACGACAATCATCACGGACGCATAGATGGAGAATACGTCATCGTCGGCGGGGTCTTTTCGCAGGGAATCGGCCAGCTCTGGCAGGAGATCATCGAAAATGACGTCGGCGATGGAGAGATCTGCGAATGCTCCGTAGCCTCCGGCGTCCGGTTCGAGTTGCGTGATAATCCATCGGTACAGATTCTCCATGTTTCGGTGAGCGCGGATCTCGTCGCCCCAGAGCAGCGGCGGAACCCCCTGAGGGGAACTGGAGTGTCGGAACATCTCCGTTCCCACCGCAGTATCGAATCCGGCCATCAGATCCGCGACCGCCGCCCGTCCTCGGGCGGTCATCTCGAAGAGGGCAAGCAGATAGTCCTGGGTCGGACGCCGCAGTACGTTCCAGTGGTCGCGTTGAAAGTCTTTGAGCTCCGGGCGCCAATTCGGGTCGGTGACCAGCGTATTCTTCGGGTCGGTGACCAGCGTATTCTTCGGGTCGGGCGGTGTGCTCTTGTGTGCTGGGCTCATATTCGACTCGACAGACCCGGGAACTTACACCGGGATAGGGGTGGTTTGTGCATTCTAACCGTTCGGTGTACTCAAGGGAAGACCCGGGGGTGAAATTCTCTGTCGACGGGGTCTGAACGCTTGACATTTTTGGAGCGGTCGGACTACGTGAGTGATCACTAAAATTTGCGTGTGAGACCGACTTTTTGACGCTCCGATTCGACGGATTGACCATGAGTAACTGGGATGAACTTGCCGACCGTGTCCTCGATGGACATGCCGTAACTCGCGAAGAGGCCCTCGCCGTGGCCGAGGCCTCGGACGATGAACTGCTCGGCGTGCTTCAGGGAGCCTTCAAGGTGCGCAAGGCGCATCACGGGAGAGACGTGCGCATCCACGTCCTCCAGAATGCCAAGAGCGGTGTGTGCCCCGAGGACTGCAAGTTCTGCAGTCAGTCGATGAAGTTCAACACCGACGTCGAACAGTACGGGATGCAGCGCGTCGAGGAACTGGTTCAGGGGGCCAAAGAGGCCTACGACCGGGGGGCGGTCACCTACTGCATGGTGACTGCGACTCGCGGACCGGTGCCCGATGAGATCGATATCATCTGCGAAGCGGCTCAGAAGATTAAAGAGGAGTATCCGCTCGATCTGTGCGCGTCGCTTGGATTGCTCAAGGAGGGGCAGGCAGAGCGGCTCGCCGAGGCAGGCATCGACCGTTACAACCACAACCTCGAGACGTCGGAAGAGCACTTCGAGAATGTGGTGACGACCCACGATTGGGGTGACCGCGTCGAGACGGTCAAGCGCGCAAAGTCCGCGGGCATGGAGGCGTGCTGCGGCGGAATCGTCGGGCTCGACGAGTCGAAGAACGACTGGGTCGAGTTGGCGATGGCACTCCGCGAAATCGGAGTCGAGTCGGTTCCCGTCAACTTTTTGAACGCCCGGGAAGGCACACCGCTGGAGGATGCCAAGAGCCTCAGCCCGAGTGAGTGCTTGAAGGCGCTGGCGATGTTTCGGTTCGTGCATCCCGAGGCCGACGTCCGGATCGCGGGTGGCCGCGAGGCGGTACTCGGGCAGATGCAGCCGCTGGCGTTGTACGCCGCAAACTCCTTCTTCACCGAGGGATATTTGACGACGGGCGGGCAGGGCGACTCGAAGGACTACACGATGTTGAAACAGGCCGGGTTCGAACCGGTTATCGTCGACGATGGTCCGGAGCGAGACACGGCAGAATCCGAGGCGACGAGTCCCTGCGGGGCCACGCGTGCCGCCAGCGGAGCGGCCGAATAGAGCGCCCTATGGAAACCGAGTTCGATAACGTGGTCGTGGTCACAGGGACAGACACCGAAATCGGCAAGACGACCGTGGCCGCGGGGGTCGTACGCGCCCTCTCCAATCGTGGGCATGACGTTCGGGCCATAAAACCGGTCGAATCGGGGCTCGAACGCCTGGAACCCTCCGAGCGCGACAGCGCCATTCTGGCGGCTGCGAGTCGACAGGAGAGTCCGAAGAAGGCGTTCGACCAACTCGATGCTCCGCTTGCGCCGCCTGAAGCGGCGGAACTGGAGGGGATCGACCTCGTCATGGAGGACTGGGTCGACCGAATCGGGCCGATCGCCCAAGAGGCCGACTGGGTCGTGGTCGAGGGAGCCGGTGGACTGCTGTCACCCCTGACCTGGGGCGAAAATACGCTCGATTTGGCCCGGCGTCTTCGGGCGAAGGCGCTGGTGGTGGCGCCCAATCAGCTCGGCGTGTTGAACCATACGCTTTTGACCCTGCGAGCACTCCGCGACGAATCGATTCCGTTGGCCGGTGTCGTCTTCAATGCGACGGAGGATTCGGCCGAGGAGGACCCGTCGATTCCGAAGAATCTCGAGACGTTTCAGACGGTCAGCGGGGTTGATCGCATCGTCGATTGCCCGCGGGTCGACGACTGGCGAGACACCGTCGAACCCCTGACGAACGTGGCCGATTGGATCATCGGGCGCCAATGGGAGGAGGGAGCATGAGCGAGCCCTGGAAACAGTGGCTCCAGGCGTCCCTCGCCGAACTCGACGAAGCAAACCTTCTGCGTGATCTCGCCCCGCTCGAGCCGGAGTCTCCGGTCCATGTGCGGGCGGATTCGCGTCCCATCACTCTTTTCTCTTCGAACGATTATCTGGGGTACTCGTTTCATCCGACTCTGCGTCGGCACGTCGCCGAAACGGCCCGCGAGTTCGGGATGGGTCCTCGCGGCTCTCCGCTGATCTGTGGGTACACGTCAGAACACGAGGCTCTCGAGCGGGAATTGTCCGAGTTGGAGGCCACCGAGGAGACGTTGTTGTTTCCGACGGGGTTTGCGGCCAATCTGGCCGTGATGACCGCGTTTGCCGACGAGGGCACGGCCATTTTCTCGGATGCCTTAAACCACGCCTCAATCATCGATGGATGCCGGCTGGCACGGCGAGGCGGAGCGACGCTGCAGGTCTACGAGCACGCCGATCCATCGTCGCTGAAGGCGAAGCTCGAGGCGTCTGCCGCAGAGCGAAAGGTGATCGTGACCGACTCGATCTTCAGCATGGACGGCGATCTGGCGCCTCTCGATGAGCTGGCCGAATTGGCCGAGGCGCACGAGGCCCTGCTGGTGATCGATGAGGCCCACGGCACGCTGGTCTACGGCGAGAGGGGGGCCGGTGTGTCGGAACATTTCGGGGTGAGCGATCGGATCGATATCAATATCGGCACGCTCAGCAAGGCCGTCGGGTCGATGGGCGGGTTCGTGTCGACCTCCGAGCGGTGGAAGCAGTGGATCCTCAATCGGGGGCGTTCGTACATCTACTCGACGGCGCCGGCGCTTCCGGTGGTGGCAGCGTGTCGGGCCGCTCTCGAGATCCACCGCCGCCAAGAACGACCGCGCCGCTGGCTGTGGGAGAATGTCGACCGGCTGGGTCGAGCGCTCGGCCGGGACCTGGACTCGCCGATCGTCCCGATCATCTTGGGCCGCGAAGAGAGGGCGCTGGAGGTCAGCGCGGGACTGCTCGAGCAGGGCGTGCATGCCACGGCGATTCGTCCCCCGACGGTGCCGGAGGGCTCGGCACGTATCCGCGTGACGGTCTCGGCGGCGCACACCCGCGCAGACATCGATCAGTTGGTCGACGCGCTCGCCCGGCTCGACGCGCTCGACTGAGCGCTCGGTCTCCACTCTATGGTTGCCAATGGCGCCGTCGATCGATAGAGTTTTCGCGGGGCTGGAACCTCGTCCTCCATTTCGGAGGAGGCATCCCACTGACTGCGACCACGTGGAACGCGATGGGTCAGACGAAACATCAATCGGATCTTATAGATATCGTTCACCACGAGCACGACCATCTCGGTCGGCTGCTCGAAGATATCTCGGGGACCTTCGAGCGAATCTCTTCGGGCGAATCGGAGGTCGCCGACGAGGCCGATGTCTTGGAGACGGCGGCCGACGATCTCGAGGTCACCCTTGAGGAGATGCTCCATCACTTCAGCCAGGAGGAGGAGGTGCTGTTCGTAAAACTCGAGCAGCGCTTTCCCGAGCTGGAGGATGACATCGAGGAGCTGGTCGAAGCCCACGAGACGATGTGCGACAAGACCCGATGGCTGATGGGCAAGATCGACGGGCCGGCCGAGCGGATTGCGGCCGAGGCGGAGACGATCCTCGAGGTCCTCGAGGAGATGAAGCAGTGGCATCACGACCACACCGAGAAGGAAAACGCCGTATTCGCCTACGCACTTGAGCGGATTCCCGAGCAAGAACAGCAGGCGTTTCTCGAAGAGATGCAGCGGCTGTAAGCCCACCGAATCGCTATCTTGACAGCCCCGGGGCAGCGAACTAGCGTGCCGGCCCGCTGAGGTGCACGAGAACGTGTACCCGCAACGCGGACCCGTGCTGAACATCCCAAACCAAGGGTGGGCAGCCCAGCCTCCTTCGTTCACCGATTCCGGCGACACCGAGCACCATGGCACTTCAGTTTTCCACCGAAGCCGAAGACCAATTCCAGACGATTGTCTCGCGCTATCCGAACAATCTCGCCGCGCTCCTTCCGGTGTTGATGCTGGCGCAGGAAGAGTTCGGATGGATTTCGGTCGAGGTCATGGATTACATCGCCGAGCGGCTCGACGTGTCGAAGTCGCAGGTCTTTTCGACGGCGACCTTCTACACGATGCTCAACAAACAGCCGGTCGGGAAGTGTCATATCCAGGTCTGCACCACCTTCAGTTGTGCGCTGGCGGGGGGCTACGAGATGCTCGAGTACCTCGAAGAGGCGCTGGGCATTCAGGCCGGAGAGACCGACCCGGAGCACAACTTCACGATCAGCGAGGTCGAGTGCCTGGCGTCGTGCGGGACGGCTCCGATGTTCCAGTTGACGACATCGGACGGTGAGATCGAATACTTTGAAGATCTCGATCCCGACCGAGTCGACGAGATTCTGGAGGATCTGAACGACCGACTCGACGAATTGCCCGACCCCCGAGACATGCACTGAGAGTGATCGCGACGTCATGGGTGAGACAGAGATGGACGAAAAAATTCTGAGCAAATTCTTCGACCGCGACGATGGTCACAAGCTCGAGGTCTACGAGGACCACGGTGGCTACGACGCGGCCCGAAAGGCGGCGGAGATGTCGCGCGAGGAGATCGTCAACGAGGTGAAGGCCTCGAATCTGCGGGGGCGAGGTGGCGCCGGCTTCCCCGCCGGGGTCAAGTGGAGCTTCATCCCTCAGGAGACCGAAGAAGACAAATACCTGGTCGTCAACGCCGACGAGGGAGAGCCCGGGACGTTCAAGGACCGCCAAATCATGCAGCGGGATCCCCATCAGCTCATCGAGGGCTGCATCATCACCGCGATGGCCCTCGATCTGCGGTACTGTTACATCTACATCCGCGGCGAGCTGAAATTTACCGAAGACATCATCCAGGATGCCATCGAGGAATGTTACGACAAGGGATACCTGGGCGAGGACATCTTCGGGACCGACCAGGATCTCGACATCTACACCCACATCAGCGCCGGGGCCTACATCTGTGGTGAGGAGACCGGCATGATCGAAGGGCTCGAGGGCAAGCCAGGCAAACCCCGCATCAAGCCCCCGTTCCCCGCCATCGTCGGGGTCTTCGATGCCCCGACACTGGTCAACAACGTCGAGTCGATCGCCTGCGTGCCCCCGGTCATCAATCGGGGTGCCGAGTGGTTCGCGAACCTCGGAGTCGAGAAAAATGGCGGGCCGAAACTGTATGGCCTGTCGGGCCCCATCAAGAATCCGGGTGTCTACGAGGCGCCCTCGGGGATTACCGTTCGCGAGCTTCTGGAGAGCCCGGAATATGGCGGCGGCATGAAAGAGGGCAAGGAGCTCAAAGCGTACATCCCCGGAGGATCGTCGTGCGCCGTTCTGACGCCGGATGAGCTCGACCGTGAGATGTCCTTCGAGGCGATGCGCGAGGTCGGGAGCAATCTGGGGACGGGGTGTGTGACCTTCGTCGACCAGGACACCTGCATGGTGCGGCTCGCCGCGCGCCTGGCTCACTTCTACCACCACGAGTCGTGCGGCCAGTGCACACCCTGCCGCGACGGCACCGGTTGGTCGGCCAAGGTCTTGGATGCCATCGAAGCCGGTCGGGGTCGTCACGAAGACCTGGACCTGCTCGAGGATATGACTGGTCAGATCGAACACAGTACGATCTGTGCGCTCGGTCCGAGCCTGACCTTCGTGGTCCACAGCTATCTGGACAAATTTCCCGAGGAGTTCGAGGCCCACATCGAACAGGGCGAATGCCCGTTCCCGTCTTGGAGTCTCGATGACACGAAGCCGGCTGCAGCGGAGTAATGCGCCGTCTTTGACCTGCTCGGGGATGTACGCTATCAGATTCGCGGAAGTCGGTATTCGGAAATCGTCCGGGCTTACCCGATTCGAGCCGATGCCGCAGAATGATTGGATGACGAGTTGATGGACCTTCCCGGGGATTTCGGGGAGGTTCTTTTGTGACGATGCCCCGCTTGAGGAGCCGAGATAGATGGGTTTCTGGGAACCCCTGTTTTTCTGGATATTTGCGGTCGGTGCCGTGGTGACGAGTCTGGGGGTCCTCACCTTTCGAAACCCCCTCTACAGTGCTCTGTCACTGATCGCCGACTTCTTCTGCTTCGCGTCCCTGTACGCGCTACTGTCGGCCCACTTCCTGGCGATCACTCAGGTGCTGGTCTACGCCGGCGCCATCATGGTGTTGTTTGTCTTCATCATCATGCTGCTGAATCTGACCGAGGCCGATCTGGGCCAGCGTCAGTTCAGCCTCCACCATATACTGGCGTGGGTCGGTGGCATCGCCGTGTTTGCCTTCACGGTCTCGACAATCCTTCCGTTGATTCCGACCGATCAGGTCGAGTCGAATCGAGCCGAAGCTCGGGCCGCCGGGGAATCGCCGCGGAACCAATCGGTGTCGACGATGTCGACGATCCCGGGATTGTATGCGGATCTCTCCGAGTCGGCGCTCGAGGCCCGCTACCGCGACAAGATTCGCTCGTGGTCACAGGGTGAATCGAGCCCCGCCGACGGCAAATATCGGCCGTTTCTGTCGGATCGAGACTTTACGATCCCGCCGGCGATGGAGCCGGGCACCGGCCAGGAGGGTCGCGCCCCGCGATCCCGTTCCGAGGAACAACGCCAGGGGCTGTTCGGAACCGTCGAGCCGGTGAGCATCCTGCTGGTCAACCGATTCGTGGTGCCCTTTGAGTTGACGGCCATTCTGCTTTTGGCCGCCATCATGGGGGCTGTCATTATCGCCAAGAAACGACTGTAAGGACACGCTATGACCTGGGAACCCACCCTCGCGCATTATCTGATTTTGGCGGCGGGTACGTTCAGCATCGGCGTGATCGGCGTTATGGTCCGGCGCAACGCCCTGACCCTGTTCATGTGCATCGAACTGATGCTGAACTCGGTGAACCTCACATTCATCGCGTTCAGTAAGTACCGCGTTGACCTCGATGGACATATCTTCAGCTTTTTCGTGATGGCCGTCGCAGCCGCGGAAGCGGCGGTGGGACTGGCCATCATCCTGCACATCTTCCGACACTATCGCAGCGTGAACGTCGACGAGGTTCGTCAACTCAAGAACTGACCGCGAGACGGCGAGTGTTGACGGCCGACGGCAACGATATTTCTGGCGACTGACGACTGGATCATGGAATCTCAGTTTACATATCTGGGGCTCATCGTACTCTTTCCGCTCCTCGGAGCGATTATCAACGGAGTGGTGGGCTCGCGTCTGAACCGCAAGCTGGTCGGCTGGATCGGATCCGGCTCTATCCTGCTGGCGTTCTTCTACTCGCTCGCCTCGACGCTTTACCTGTACAACCACGGTCATGACTCCGAGTACGGAGACCTGACCTACACGGCGTTCCAGTGGATTTACGCGGGCGACCTGGGGTTGGACATCGCGTTTCTGATGGATCCGTTGACGTCGGTGATGGTGTTGGTGATCACCGGCGTCGGGTTCCTGATCCACGTCTACTCCATCGGGTATATGGAAGATGACCCGGGGACCTGGCGGTATTTCGCCTATCTGAACCTCTTCTGTTTCGCGATGCTGATGCTGGTCCTCGGCAAGAACATGCTGGTGACCTTCATCGGCTGGGAAGGGGTGGGGCTGTGTAGCTACCTGCTGATTGGCTTCTGGTACGAGGACGATGCCAACGCGGTGGCGGGACAGAAGGCATTTATCGTGAACCGCGTCGGTGACTTCGCGTTCCTGGCCGGGCTGTTCTTGCTGTATTACCAGACCGGGACCTTCGACTACGTGGCCCTCGAGCAGATGGCGTCGACCCCCGCCGGAATCGCCACCATGGCGCCCGTGGCGCTGCCGGCGGCCCTGCTCATCTTCGTCGGGTGTACCGGCAAGAGCGCTCAGATTCCGTTGTATACCTGGTTGCCCGATGCGATGGCCGGCCCGACGCCTGTCTCGGCGTTGATTCACGCCGCCACGATGGTGACCGCGGGTGTATTCCTGATCTCGCGCACCCACTTCCTGTTTACCATCGATCCGGCGATCGGGCTGACGGTTGCCACGGTGGGGACGTTGACGGCCTTCTTCGCGGCGACGATCGCCGTCGTACAGGATGACATCAAGAAGGTGCTTGCGTACTCCACGATCAGTCAGCTCGGCTACATGTTCATGGCCGTCGGGGTGGGCGCATTCACCGCCGGCATCTTTCACCTGATGACCCACGCCTTCTTCAAGGCGCTGCTCTTTTTGGGCTCGGGTAGCGTGATTCACGCCATGGGCGGCGATCAGAACATCCAGAACATGGGTGGTCTGCGAAAGTGGATGCCGGTGACGGCACTTACCTTTCTGGCGGCCTGCCTGGCGATCTCCGGATTCCCGCTTCTGAGTGGCTTCTTCTCGAAGGACCTGATTCTGTGGAGTGCGCTGTCGAACGCCCATGTACTGAGCATTCCCGGGCTCTTTGACGGCACGATTCCCGCAGCCGCGCTGACGGTCGAGCAGGCCCAGCCGCTGGCCTCGGGCGGACCGGTCGACGTGACGGCGACCTCGGCCGCCTTTCACTGGTTCTTTTACATCGGCGGACTCCTCACCGCCGGGCTGACAGCCTTCTACATGTTCCGGCTGTACTTCCTGACCTTCGAAGGGGAGTGCCGGGCGGACGAAGAGACCAAGGCTCACCTTCACGAGGCGCCGATGTCGATGACCGTCCCCCTGAGTGTGCTGGGGATTCTCTCGGTGATCGGTGGATGGATCGGCTGGCCGCACTTCGTGCCGAAGGGCTGGCTTGGATCCGGCCACAAGGGGGGCCACGGCGCGGACCATGCCGCCGATGCCGGCTGGACCATCCAGGACGTGATGCTCGGCTTCGAACACTGGCTCGACGAGGTCTTCGTCGTCTCGGATACCTTCCGCATTGTCGGCCGGTTCGGAGCCCACCCCTACAGCGCCGAGATGATCTGCACCGCGGCGAGTGTGCTCGTCGGGTTGAGCGGAATCGCCGCCGCCTGGTGGGTCTATCTGAAAAACCCGGGACTGCCCAAGGAGATCGCCGACAGCGTCGAGGGACTCTACAACCTGCTCGACAATGCCTACTGGGTCGACGAACTCTACGACAGTCTCTTCGTGCAGGGAGCCATCAAGGTCGGCAGCTTTTTCCACGCCTTCGACAAGATCGTGATCGACGGCGTCGTGGTCGACGGCCTGGGATGGCTCGCCGAGCAGGCCGGCCGGATCTTGAGTTATCTGCAGAGTGGTGACGTCCAGCGATACGCGACCTACATCGTGGTCGCGATCGTGCTCATCGTACTGACTATTCTGACCATCTGAGAAGTCGGATCATGGAACCTCTTTCGCTGGCAAACGGGGACTCGTTTCCTTGGCTGACGGTGCTGACCTTTGGCCCGATGCTCGGGGTACTGGCATTGATGCTGGTACCGCGCGAACAGAAGGATGCGCTGCGCAATATAGCGCTTCTGACGACCCTCGGCGTCTTCGTCGTAAGCCTGGGTATCTACTTTTACTTCGATCCGTCGGTGGTCCCGGCCTCCGGGGAGCCGTTTGCGTTCCAGTTGACCGATGGGCCGGTCGATTGGATCGGCGCACTCGGCATTCAGTACTACATGGGAATCGACGGGATCAGCCTCTGGCTGGTGCTGCTGACGACCTTCCTGATGCCGATCACCGTGTACTCGACCTATTCAGCGGTCGAGACCCACGTCAAAGAGTACATGATCTGCCTGCTCTTTCTTCAGACGGGCATGATCGGCGCACTGGTCAGCCTGGATGTCTTCCTGTTCTACATCTTCTGGGAGATGATGCTGATCCCGATGTATCTCATCATCGGGGTCTGGGGGTCGGACAAACGGGTGTACGCCGCCGTCAAATTCTTTTTGTACACGATGGTAGGGAGTCTCCTGATGCTCATCGGGATTCTCTACGTGTACTTCCAGACCGGCGACGCGTCGGGCGGCTACAGCTTTCTGTTCACCGAAATGGCCGCCGTCGATCTGACCTTCAATGAGCAGATCTGGCTGTTTGGCGCCTTCTTCCTGGCGTTTGCCATCAAGGTGCCACTGTTTCCGTTTCACACCTGGTTGCCGCTGGCACACGTGCAGGCGCCGACCGCCGGGTCGGTCATTCTGGCCGGCGTGATGCTGAAGATGGGAACCTACGGACTTCTGCGCTACGCCTTCCCGCTGTTTCCCGCGGCGCTCAAGGCCTACGCGCCCTGGATCGGCATTCTGGCCGTCATCGGCGTCGTCTACGGCGCGCTGATGGCGATGGTACAGGACAACGTAAAGAGCCTGGTGGCCTACAGTTCGATCAGCCACCTGGGATTTTGCGTCCTCGGACTCGTCGCCATGACCCCGCAGGCGCTGGCCGGCGGACTCTACATCATGCTCGCCCACGGCATCTCGACGGGTGGGCTCTTTTTGGCGGTGGGCATCCTGTACGAACGCAGACATACCAAAGAGATCTCCGACTTTGGTGGCATTTCGAAATCGATGCCGATCTTCGCCACGCTCTTTATGGTCATCGTCTTTGCCTCGGCGGGGCTTCCCGGACTTAACGGGTTCGTCGGTGAATTCCTGGCTCTGCTGGGGACCGCCGAGAGCCACTTCCTCTGGTTTACCGGCAGTGGGGCCGCTGTCTTCACCCAGACCGGCGGTGGTTACTCGCTGGAATGGGCGATGGCCGCGCTCCCGGCCGTCGATCAGGTCGGCCCGGAGATGACGGCCTACGTGTTGGCCGTCGTCGCTGCGACCGGCGTCATCTGGGTCGCGTGTTACCTGCTCTGGATGTGGCGTCGCGTGATGTTCGGTCCCCTGGACAAGGAAGAAAACCGGGTACTGTCGGATCTGAACACCCGAGAGATGGTCTACATGATTCCCGTCGTCTTGATGGCGATCTTCATGGGCGTCTTTCCAAAGTTCTTCCTGGGGCCGATGGAGCCGTCGATGCACGGGTTCCTTGAGTACATGGCCGCCGAGCAAAAGGAGGCCGGCTTCGACGGCTCGGTCGTCGTGCAGGAGCCGGACGACGACTGGACGCCCGACCAGAGCCCGGCCGAAAAGATGCGCGAAAACAACCGTTAAATCATGCCCAACCTACTTTCGCTGACACCTATGCCGACCATCGCGCTGTTGACACCGCCCGCATGGGCAGAATTCGCCGGAATCCTTCCCGGACTCATCCCGGCGTTGACCGCGCTGGTGTTGATTCTACTGAATGTATTTCACCGGGGAACCGAGTCGCCTCGCGACTATCTGGCGTACGTCGCCTCCATCGGCCTCGGACTGACTCTGGTCACCTGCTGGGTACTGTGGGACGACACGCTGACCCGCCCGATCTTTCACGGCACGCTCTATCTGGATCGGTTCAGCCTCTTCTTTACGGGGTTGTGTTCGGCATCCGGGCTCTTGGCGATGTTGATGAGCCCCCGCTTTTTGCGATCCCACGGGCTGGATCGGGTCGAATACTACATGCTCATCCTCCTGTCGGTGTCGGGGATGGCGTTTCTGGTCCAGTCGGCCGATCTGCTGACCTTCTTTGTGGCCTTCGAGGCGATGTCGATCCCGGTGTACTGCATCGCGGCGTTTATGCGTCGGGACGCACGCAGCGCGGAAGCCGGAATGAAGTACTTCATCCTGGGCGCGTTTTCGGCGGCCTTGATGTTGTACGGCATCGCGATGCTCTACGGCGCCACGGGGACGACGAACCTCGAGGTCATCGGTGAGACGGTCATCGGACTGATGACCGACCCGGCGAGTCAGTCGGCCAATGGAATCATCATGCTGGGGATGCTGCTGGTTCTGAGCGGCTTTGCGTTTAAGGTCGCGGCGGCGCCATTCCATCTGTGGACGCCCGATGTCTACAACGGGAGTCCGACCCCGTCGGTCGGCTTTATGGCCACGGCGGTGAAGGCGGCGGCGTTCGCCCCGATGATTCGCGTGCTGAACACGGCGTTCGGACACGTCGGCCAGATGGGCGCCGGAGAGGCCGTGCAGATGATCTCGCTGCGAGGTGGCTTCTACGGCTACGGCTGGATCGACGTCCTACTGGTCCTCGCCGGCGCGAGCATGGTGCTCGGAAACCTGGTCGCGATCACGCAGTCGAACGTCAAACGGATGCTCGCCTACTCGAGCATCGCCCATGCCGGCTACATTCTGGTCGGATTCATCGCGTCGGGTGCCGAGGCTGACTTCTTCCTGTACCACGACGCCGTCCTCTTCTACCTGGTCAGCTACACCTTCGGCACGCTCGGTGCATTCGGCGTGCTGGCGTACTTCGAGAGGCAGGGCCGAAGCGTCGAGACCTACGACGATTTGGCCGGACTGGGCTGGCAGTTCCCGACCATCGGGCTGCTGATGGGCACCTTCATGTTCTCCAGTGCCGGCATTCCACCAACCGCCGGCTTCGTCGGAAAACTCTACGTCTTCAAAAGCGCCGTTGACGTCGGCCAGGCCACCGGTGATCTCACCTTCATCTGGCTGGCAGTGCTGGCCGTGCTGACGAGCGTCGCGGGCGTCTATTACTACCTGAGGGTGCTCGTCTCGATGTACATGTACGAGCGTGACGAAGAGCTCGAGGGAGTGGGTCACCCCGCGGCCAAGTTTGCGCTCGTCGTCTGCGGATTCTTCTCGCTGTATCTGGGCATTCTTCCGGGTGGGGCGATGGACATGTCACGTCAGGCTGTCATCGACATGGCGGGTGCGCCCGAATCGATCCAGGAGGTACAGCAGGACGGGCGCGAGGCCCTGCAGGAGCGTCTCGGGGTCGCCGATGAGGGTGGAGCCAGCGACGAATAGAGTCGTCAGCAGTTGCCGGGTCAGAAGTTGACGACAAGTCCGATATCGTCAGCGACGATGAGTCGGTCTTCATCCTCAAGGTCCCTCGATTCTCCGAGGGTCAGAAGCTCTCCATTCAGTTGGGTGTGCCCATCCGAGGTCACGACCAACGTCCGGTCGTCGCCATGCGCGTAGATGATCCCGTGTGCGGTCCAGAGGGCGTCTCTGTCGTCCCAATCACCCAGGTCGAGCTCCGAAGAGCCGGGTTCTGTGCGTGCACCGAATCTGATCTGAGAACTCACAAAGCTCTGACGGTCGACGGCCTCGCCATCTTTATAGACGACGACGGTGGTCTGACTCTGGTCGACCATCGAGTCGGTGGGGGGCGGTCCGGCCTCGGTGGGTTGATCTTCGAGCGTGTCGACTGAACCACCCGAGACAGTGTCGGCCGCAGCGACGGGATCGGCGTGGGGCTGCGTCGACGGGTTGTCGTCGAATTCGTCGGAGGCGTCGTCCGGTGACTCCATCGGCGGAGGCTCCGGGGGAGCCTCCCGGGGTTCGGCCTGTGGGTCCGACTGCTCTTCAAGTTCGGTCTCGTCGTCAGCCATGGTGATCAGGTCCTGAAAAGCATGGGGGTTATGTGAGCCTGGCAGACAGAAATATTAGGAGTTCATCCTTGCAGATGGAAGGCGGACTCACTCCTCTTTGTCTTCGTCGCCGGCATCGTCCTCGGCGAAGGGATCGGAGTCGATGAGCACGTCGCGTGCCGTGTTGCCATCGGACGGTCCGACGTATCCTTCCTGTTCCATCATTTCGACCATCCGGGCGGCGCGGTTGTATCCCACCCGGAGTTTGCGTTGGATCATCGAGATCGACGCCTTGTTTTTCTGGACCACGAGTCGGACCGCATCTTCGTAGTATTCGTCCTTCTCCATCTCGCGATCGAGCGGACTCTCCTCCTCGTCGTCGTCCTCCTCCAGAATCGACTCGTCGTACTCGGGTTCGGTCTGGTCTGAGACGAAGTCGACGATCTGCTCGATCTCCTCGTCGCTGACGAACGCACCGTGTATGCGCTCCAGATCCGAGGAGCCCGGCGGCATGATCAGCATGTCGCCGTTTCCGAGGAGGTTCTCGGCGCCGTTGCTCCCCAAAATGACCCGGCTGTCGGTGTTGCTGGTCACCCGGAGCGCGATACGCGCCGGGAAGTTCGCCTTGATCATCCCGGTGATGACGTCGGTCGACGGGCGCTGAGTGGCCAGGATCATGTGCACACCTGCCGCGCGGGCCTTCTGCGCCAGGCGGGCGACCGCCTGCTCGACCTCCTTGGAGGCTGTCATCATCAGGTCGGCAAACTCGTCGATGACGACGACGAGGTAGGGAAGGGGGGTATGCTTCGGATTTCCCTCGGCGTCGACGCCCAGTTTGCTGAGCGCCGCCGACTCCTCCTTGCCGGCACGCTGGTCCTTGCGGGCCTGTTCGGTCAGATTCTTGACGCGACGGTTGTATCCGCGGATGTCGCGGACGCCGAGATCGGCGAGACGCTCGTAGCGCCTCTCCATCTCGCGGACCGCCCAGTCCAGGGCAACCGTCGCCTTTTTGGGGTCGGTCACGACCGGCAGATGAAGGTGCGGAATCCCGTTGTAGACGCTGAACTCCAGGACCTTCGGGTCGATCATGATCATCTGCAGCTCATCTGGCGAGAAGTTGTACAGAAGACTGCAGATCATCGAGTTGACGGCCACGGATTTACCGGACCCGGTCGCCCCCGCCACCAGCAGGTGAGGCATCTCCGAGAGGTCGGTCGTCTCGATCTCGCCGGCCGTGCCCTTTCCGAGGGCCAGCGGCAGATTCATGTCGTTGTCCTGAAAGCTGTCGTCGGCGATGACCTCTTTGAGCCAGACCATCTCCCGTTCGGGATTCGACACTTCGATTCCAACGACGGGCTTTCCCGGAATCGGCGCGACGACCCGAACCGATTTGGCCGCCAGGTTCATCAGTAGATCATCTTCGCGATTCGCAATTTTCGAGATCTTGGTGCCGGGCGCCGGCTTGAATTCGAACATCGTGATGACGGGTCCGGGGCAGATCTCGACGACGGAGCCGTCGATGTTGAAGTCCTCGAGTGTCTGCTCGATCTCGACGGCCATCTCCCGGAGGGCGTCGGGGTCGATGCCGACGTCGTCGGACTCGTAATTCAGGTAGCTCAGCGGAGGAAGCTCGAAGTCGCCCTTCTGCTTGGGCTTAAAGAGCATGCCCGATTCGTCGTTCTCCAGTTCCTTCTGTTTCTCTTTGGACTCCTTCTGTGCTTCGCTCTCGACGATCTCGGGTCCGAAATCGCCCTGGACCGGTGTCGTCGGGGTCTGCTCTCCGTCGAGTTGCATCGGTCCTGTCGTCGACGCACTCGCATCGTCCTGGGTCTTCTCGTCGTCGGATACGTTGCTCTCCGGCACGACGATCTGAGGGCCGCTCTCGGCCTCTTCGGCGACCCCATCGCCCATCTCCCAGCCCTGGTCGCCGTCGGGCTCACCGGTTCGGCCGTCGGAATCCGGCTGCGACGGGCTATCAGTGGGTCGGGAGTCGGTCGAAGCTGCAGAGTCCCCCTCATCGTCTCGGTCATCGGGGTCGGGGAGGGGACCGCGTTTGTCGAGTTTTTCCTCGACCAGCTCGGCGAGCCGTTCTTCGAGTCGAGCGGCGACATCGTCGTCGAGTTGTTCGTCGAGGTTGAATTCCTCGAGAAGCGGTTCGTTCGCCAGATCGAGTTCGGCCTTTGCGGCGCGCTCGATCAGTTCATCGCTCATCGCGTCGAGTTGGTCGCTCTGCTCGGATAGCTTCTTTTTGTACTCGCGACGGACCTTGAGTCGGTGACGCAGCTTCGCCTGTGCGCGATGCACAAGACGAACGATCCCGCGGGTCATGCCGCCGACGCTGAGGTCGGTCGCCAGGATCAGCCCCAGAACAAACCCGCTGGTCGACAGAATCGAGGCGCCGACCGTGCCAAAGAGCCCACGCATCGATTCGCCGAGAACGTCGCCGGTCATACCTCCGGCGGAGTGGTCCAGAAGGATGTATCCTCCGAGGCCCAGGTGAGCGACGACGCACCCGGAGATGACGAATGCGACGCTTCCGACGATCTCCTTGGCGTTCCAGTCGACCAGCCGGCCGATCAGAAGCGTAAAGCCGATGTAAAAGAGGGCGGCGTCGAGCGCGAAGGCGGCGATGCCGAAGGCAGACAAAAGCCCGTCGGCGACGTGGGCGCCGACGGGGCCGATGAGGTTGGAGGTCGCGCCGCCGAGGTCGGTGGCCTGGAAACTGGCCAAGGCGAGCAACATACAGAGGGCGACCGACAGGATCACCACGGCCCCGATTTCTCGCCAGATGGCGAAGCGTCTGGTCTGGGCGTCGTGTGTGGTCTCGCCGGTCTCGGTCTCACTAGCCATCGGCTGGCCCTCCTTGGCTACATCGGTACTCATGCGGACGAACGTCGCGCCGGCCATCCGTGGCCGGTCCGCGGGAGCGCGAGGGTAGCACCCACCTCGAGGGCGTCAACTTATGTGCCGATGGGGCCGCCGCGGATCACAGTTCGTGGATGACGGGGATGACCACGGGTTTGCGGTCGATGCGCCGTCGGAAGAACTTGCGGACGGACCGTTGAATCGCGTCGTCGACCTCGTTGAAGTCGCGGCGCGCATTGTCGGAGAGCTGCAGGATACCCTGCTCGGCGGCATCGGCGGCACGGCTGAGCATTTCGTCGATATCCGTGTCGCTCTCCTTGCCCATCAGGCCGCGCTGGATGAGTTCGGGCTTGGCCGCCAGCTCCCCGGCGCTTTTGTCCATGACCACGAAGGCGACGATGATGCCGGCATCGGCGAGTTTGGCGCGGTCACGCAGGGCCACCGATTCCAGGTCTCCGACGTTGGCGCCGTCGACCAGCACGCGTCCCGGGTTCACCGATCCGACGACGCGTGTGTCGTCGCTGGTGAACTGCAGGACGTCGCCGTTTTCGATGACGTGCTGCCGAGGGACCCCGACGTCTTCGGCCAGTTCGGCGTGCTTCTTGCGCATGCGGTAGTGGCCGTGAACCGGGACCAGTGAGTCCGGCTGCGTCAGGTTCAGCAGGATCTTCAACTCGTCGGGTTTGGCGTGGCCGGACCCGTGAATCGGGGCCTGCTTGGCGGTGACGACGGTCGCCCCTCGCCGGGTCAGTTCGTCGAGCATCTGTTGGATGCCACGTTCGTTGCCCGGGATGACGCGGGCGCTGAGCACGACGGTGTCTTCCTCGTTCAGCGTCACCGTGTGGTGGTCCCCGTAGGCCATCCGCGTCATGGCGGCTCGCGGTTCGGCCTGACTGCCCGTGCAGATGATCATCACCCTGTTGGCCGGGAAGTCGTCCAGTTGATGGGGTTTGATCGTGATATTCTCGTCGGGGAGGTTCAGATACCCCTCTTCGATGGCGAGCTCGACGTTGTCGCGGATCGACCGGCCCATCAACAGCACCTTTCGGTCGTGGCGATGCGCCAGCTCCATGAGGTTGTCGAGCCGGTGGAGGTTGCTGGAGAACTGGGCGACGATCAGCCGACCCTCGGTGTCGTCGGCCACGTTGCTGATGCCTTCGAAGACCTCGTATTCACTGTTCGAGAAGCCTTCGGATTCGGCGTTCGTGCTGTCTCCGAAGACGGCCCGGACCCCGTCGCGACCGAAGTCGGCAAAGGTCTGCATATCGAGGACCGGCTCATACAGCGGCATCTGATCGATCTTCCAGTCCCCGGTGAAGATGTATCGGCCGACCGGCGTATTCAGCGAGATGGACCGCGCGTTCGGGACCGAATGGTTGACGTGGACAAATTCGATCTGAAACGGCCCGATTTCGAGCATTTCATCCGTCGAGATCGGGAACATGTCCACCTTGTCGTGCAGGTGGTGCTCCTTGAGTTGAGACTCCACCATCTTGAGGGTGAATTCGCCGGAGTACAGCGGCACGTCGACTTCCTGGAGGAAGTACGGAAGCGCGCCGATGTGGTCCTGGTGGCCGTGGGTCAGCAGGACGCCATCGAGCCGGTCGAGATTGTCCATGACGTACGACCAGTCCGGCAGGATGTAGTCGACGCCGTAGGATTCGGACTCCGGGAAGGTGTACCCGCAGTCGACCATCAGCATGGAGCCGTTGCACTCCATGAGGGCGCAGTTCATGCCGACTTCATCGAGGCCACCCAGCGGGATGAACCTCAAATAGTCGTCGTTGTCCGGGCGACTTGCGATTTCGTATTTATCTTTACTCATGCAACAGTCCTTCGTGTTGGTGTTACGAGTGATTCGTTGGGAAAAAGTCCGTCCACCCCGTGGGGGAGGCCGGCTGACGTGTGGAAATGATTTACAAAAGCGGGCGGGATATCGCGGCGCCAAAATCCGAGAAGGCACCCGACAAAGGCGTGCCTAGCACCGAAGCGATGGACCTGCAAACCTGCGCTGCACCGATTCGGTCTTCGTGGAAACCCCGACCGACTTCTCAGGAGTACGTCGTCGTTGTCGTCAGGCGTTCGGGCCGTGGGCGGCATCCGACATCGTCGAGGCGCAATCGGCGTCCTCATCGTTCGAGTCGACGTGCTCCCACGAGCGGGGCTCGCTGGATTCGACGCCCCTGCACGGCTCATCTTCGCGGGGGACGGGCGTGCACCAGAGACATGTGTCGGAATCCTCGAGGGTCCGTACCGTCACGTTCTGGGTCGAGGGCGCATCGGCCTGCTGGACCCATGCCCTGGGCGTCAGAATGAACACCGTGGCAAACGCCATGGTGGCCAGGGCAACTCGTGCGGTGTTGTAGAGAGCGGTATGCATTCTGTGCAGGTGCCTCGCTGGACTAGATTCCGACCTTCACATCTTTAAGACGGCGTTGAGGTCAAAATGTTTCATTTTATTCCCGACCATCTATGAACATTGTGCCGTATTGGGATTTCTCTTTCAAGCGGGTTGCCATGGCATTCCGGAGTTTGTAACACTGCGACCCAGTCGTACGACCTTCGATACGAGCCGGGAACACCGTGCAAAGCGTTTACCTTTTCAGCCTTGTTGTCGGCTGGATTCTCGTCGGACTCTCCCTGTTGGGAGGTCTGCTGGATTCCGACGCGGATCTGGAGGCAGAGGCCGATGCGGACCTCGATTTCGACGCCGATGCCGACGCAGACGCGGACTTCGACGGTGACTTCGATGCCGACTTCGACGCCGATGTCGACAGCGGCGGCGGACTTGATCTGTCGAGTCTCGACCCGGCGGCCTTCGATCTGGAGGGCGCCGGCCTCGACGTCTCGGACCTGGAGCACGACGGTCTGACCGGCACGCACGCCGGTGATCTGGAGGTCCACGACCAGCGTCGGTTCAACCCTCTGTTCAGCTTTAAGTTCTACACGTTCTTTCTGGCCTTCTTCGGACTGACGGGGATGTTGTTTTCGTGGTTGGATCTGTGGTCGACGCCAGTTGGCGTCGCCGCCGCGTCGGTCGGCATGGGGTTGGCCGCCGGACTGGGGATGACCTACACGATGCACCTCGCCAACAGCGGGAACACCCGGGGGATCGTCGGATCGGATTATCTGGGCGCCAGCGGAACCGTGGTGCTTCCCATCGAACGGGGACAGGCCGGGAAGATCCGCGTGACGATCCGAGGTCGCACATTCGACATGCGCGCCAGACTCGCCGATGATGAAGAGACCGACCTGGGTATCAACGACAACTGTTTCGTGCTCGGCGTCGAAGATGGCGTCGCCGAAGTCGTCGACGTGGCAACCGTCGAGCAGCAGCTCATGAATCGACAGGACGAACTTCCTTCGAGATACGACACCTGACACCGACGAGGATTCGACCATGGGACCCGTAGTGATTGGCGCAGCCGTGGCAGTGGGCGTGTTGCTGTTGTTCGCCGCCGCCAAGGCGTTGCTCTACGTCGGAAGCCCCGACGAGCTCCTGGTCTTTTCGGGGAGAAAAAGCTCGCTCTCCGATGGCACGCGGGTGAACTACCGGTCGGTCCACGGGGGCCGGCACTGGCGTATCCCGGGATTCGAGACACTCGATCGACTCGACCTGACGGTGCAGTCGGTTCACATCCACATCGATGGAGCCTACTCGAAGGGCGGGATCCCGCTGAACGTACACGCGATCGCAAACGTGAAGGTCTCCAGCGAGGAGCCGACGCTGCACAACGCCGTCGAGAGGTTCCTCGGTCAGAGTACCGACGAGATCCGCCGCGTTGCCAAGGAGACGCTGGAGGGGAACGTCCGAAGCGTGCTCGCGAAGATGACGCCCGAGGAGGTCAACGAGAACCGGTTGAAGTTCGCCTCGGAACTGGCCAGCGATGCCGAACCCGATTTCGAGAAGCTCGGATTGCACATCGACACCCTGAAAATTCAGAACGTCGAGGACGAGCGCGACTATCTCGACAGCATCGGTCGCGAGCGGATCGCCGAGATCATCAAGGTGGCCGAGGTGGCGGAATCCGACGCGCGAAAAGCCGCAGAAGAGTCCGAGGCCGGCGCGCGAGGACGCGGTGAAGTGGCCCGGCGCAAGGCACAGGCCGAGATTCAGAAGGCCCAGAACCAGTTGCGGGAGTTGAAGGCCGACCTCGACCGTCAGGCCAAGTCCGAGGAAGAGCGCGCCGAGGCGCGGGCTCTGGAGGCGCGGGCCGAGGCCGAACAGGAGCTTCAGCAAGTCAGAACCGAGCTCGAAAAGATCCGACTTCAGGCCGATGTGGTCATCCCGGCCGAGGCCCAGAAGGTCGCACGAGAGCTGACGGCGCAGGGCGAAGCCGCCGACATCGCCGAACAGGGCCGGGCGATGGCCCGGGTGCTCACGATGATGGCCGACGTCTGGGAGGAGGCCGGCGATGCCGCGATGGATGTCTTCATCCTCCAGCACATCGAGACGATCATGGACCGGGTCGCCGAAGCGGCGCGCCAGGTGCAAATTCGCAAGGCCGCCATCATCGACGGAGGCAACGGAGAGTCGTTGCCCAACTACGTCAGCTCGTTCCCCCGTATCGTCGGCTCGATCTTCGAGGAGATGCGGGAGTCGGTGGGGCTCGACATCTCCGGGGCGCTGACGGGAGACCACGGTTCCGCCAACAGCGGCGGGTCGCTGGATCTGGAATCGGTCGACCCGACCGCCTTCCGGGAGGCCATCGAGACAGCGCTGGAGGAGGGCGAAGCGGCCGAGGCCGAGAGCGCGGAACGCCTTCTTGAAGAATTGAGCAACTCGGAGCCGGATACGACGCGCGAAGAACGCTGACAGAACCGACGTCATCGAGACACGCCGCCTCCGTGGCGGCAGCATCGACCGACAGGAGCGATACGATGGAAGGAATAGTCTGGTTACTCGTCATCGCGGCGATCGCCGCGGGTGCCATCTATCTGACGGTCACGAATCTGATCGTCCTCTGCGAGCCCAACGAGGTGTTGGTCTTCAGCGGGCCCGGCCGCGACGGCTACGAGAAGGTCCACGCCGGTCGTAAACTGTACTTTCCCCTGTTCCACAAGGTCGATCGGCTCGATCTGCGAAACATGGTAATCGATCTGCATGTCAACAACGCCTACTCGAAGGGTGGCATCCCGCTGGAGGTACGCGGGGTTGCCAACGTCAAGATCGGGTCGCGCGACGAATTGCTCGACAATGCCATCGAGCGGTTTTTGGGGCGCTCGCGTGACCAGGTCGCCCGCATCGCCAAGGAGACCCTCGAGGGAAACCTCCGGGGCGTGCTCGCCGCTCTGACCCCCGAAGAAGTCAACTACGACCGGGTGGTATTCGCGCGGGAGCTCAGCGAAGAGGCCGAATCGGATCTGTCGAACCTGGGGCTCGATCTCGATACGCTCAAGATCCAGTCGGTTACCGATGATCAGGGGTATCTCGACAGCATCGGCCGCAAGCAGTCGGCGGATCTGATCAAACGATCACGCATCGCCGAGGCGGAAAATCGCGCTGAAGCGAGCATTCAAGACGCCGAAAACCAGCTTCGCAAGGCGATTGCCAAGATCAACGCTCAGAAGGAGATCGCCAGGGCCGATGCCCAGCGTCGAATCACCGATGCGAAATCGAAGGCCGAGGCGATGGTCGCCGAGGAGCGCTCTCGGATCGGCGCGGCCGTCGCAAAGGCTCGAGCCAGCCTCGATGTGCAGCAGGCCCGGCTCGAGCAGGTCAAACGCCAGCTCGCCGCCGATGTCATCCAGCCGGCCCAGGCCAAGAAGGCCGAGTTAAAAGCCGAGGCGAAGGCCGATGCGGCGTCGGTCATCGAGGACGGTAAGGCGAATGTCGAGGCCCTGCGGGAGCTTCTGGACACCTGGCATGCCTCCGGCGAGGCGGCGCGGCCGCTGTTTTTGATTCAGAAATTCGACGCGGTAATGGACGCGATGATGTCGACAATCGAGGACGTCGAGATCGAAAAGGTGACCGTCATCGACGGCCAGATGCAGGATGTGGACCGCCAGGGGAGTGCTCCGATGAAGGCCGCCAGCGGCGCCGAACAGATCAAGGAGACCCTGGGCCTCGACCTTCCCAATATGCTCAAGGGTCTGTCGGGAAGCGAAACATCGAGCGGATGATCTCATCGTACACATGAAGTGAATCCCGACGGAGCTGGCGATGGTAATGCGTATAGGAGTCCCTGCCGAGACCGCGCCCGGCGAGCGTCGGGTCGCGGCGACCCCTCGTACTGTCGACCTCTGGATCCGGGACGGCTTCGAGGTGTCGGTGGAATCGGGACTGGGCGACGGGGCGGACATTCCGGATGAGGCCTACCGAGAGGCCGGTGCCGACGTCATCGACGATGCGGAATCTGTCTGGGCAGATGCGGATATCTTGGTGAAAGTCCGCGCCCCCCGTCAGCGCAGCGACGGTCGCCATGAGGCGGGCCTTTTGGCCGAGGGGGCCGTCCTGATCAGCCTGATCGACCCGGCCCGGAACGAAGACCTCATCGATATGCTCGCCGAGCGTGGGGCGACGGTCCTGGCCCTAGACCAGGTTCCTCGAATCACCCGTGCGCAGTCGGTCGATGTGCTCAGCTCCATGGCGTCGATCGCGGGTTATCGCGCGGTCATCGAGGCGGCCTCTCACTACGGCCGATTCTTTGGAGCGCGCAGTACGGCAGCCGGCTCCAGCCCACCCGCAGAGGTGATGGTCATCGGTGCGGGCGTGGCGGGGCTGGCCGCCATCGCGACCGCCCGGGAGCTGGGGGCCCAGGTCAAGGCGTTCGATGTCCGTCCCACCGTCGAAACGGAAGTCGAGAGTCTGGGGGCTCGGTTTCTGGAACTCGATATTCCGAGGGAGGGAGCCGAGGGCGAAGGCGGGTACGCCGCCGAGATGGACGACGCGTTCATCGAAAAGGAAATGGAGCTGTTTCGCCGCGAGGTGCCCGAGACCGACATCGTCATTACGACGGCCGCGATTCCGGGTAAGGCGGCTCCGACGCTGGTGACCAACGAGATGGTCGCATCGATGCGGCCGGGGTCGGTGATCGTCGACCTCGCCGCCGAGACCGGCGGGAATTGCGAGGCGACCGAGAGCGGCGAGGCCTCGGAATTCGAGGGCGTCCAGATTCTGGGTTTCACGGATCTGACGAGCCGTCTGCCAACTCAGGCCAGCGACTACTTCGGCCGGAACGTCTCGAACCTCTTTCGCTTTCTGGGGGACGCCGACGGGTTCGAGGTCGACGCGGAAGACGAGGTCATTCGGGGAATGATGGTGCTGGAGCGCGGTCAGGACCGGTGGCCGCCGCCGGAGCCGGCGGCGCCGTCGCCATCGGACGAGCCGTCGGAGTCCGCGGCCGAGCAGGCGGAGACGTCGGCTCCCGCACCCGCGGCGCAGCAGGAGGATCGAACCGGGCTGGCGCTTCCGGTTGCAATTGCTTCGGCCGTCGCGCTGCTCGTACTCATCGGTCTCTATGCGCCGGCGTCGTTTGTCCAGCATCTGACGGTCTTTGTGCTCGCGTGTTTCGTCGGCTGGCGGGTCATCTGGGATGTCACCTCGTCGCTGCATACGCCGTTGATGAGCGTCACAAACGCCATCAGTGGGATCATCATCGTCGGCGGGATCATCCAGGTCACCCAGGGAGCCTCCTGGGCGACGCTGCTTTTGGGGGCGGCCGCAGTGTTTGTGGCGTCGATCAATATCTTCGGCGGATTCTGGGTCACCCAGCGGATGCTCGGCATGTTCCGCGCCGAGGGCTCGGGCAAAGGAGGGGGACAATGATTCCGGAGAGCCTTGCGACAGTCGGCTACCTGTTTGCCGCCATCCTCTTTATTCAGGCCCTCGCCGGGTTGTCGAATCAGGAGACGGCGCGGCGCGGAAATATCTACGGCATCGTCGGGATGGTCATCGCCATCGCCGTCACGATCGGAATCGTCGCCGATCTGGCCTGGGCATGGGCCATCGGCCCGGTCGTCGCCGGGGCCACCATCGGCGTGCTGTGGGCCTCGACCGTGCCGATGACATCGATGCCCCAGATGGTCGCCATCCTCAACAGCTTTGTCGGGCTGGGCGCCGTCTTCGTGAGTTATTCGAGCTTTTTGGATCCGCCGGCGGGGTTGACCGGGGTCGAGCAGACCATCCACGACATCGAGGTCTACGTGGATGTGACGGTCGGCGCCCTGACCTTTACCGGGTCCGTCATTGCCTACGGCAAGCTCGGGGGCATGATCCGCAGCCAGCCCGTGCTTGTCCCCGGCCGACACCTGCTGAATCTCGTCGTCCTGGGGGTGGTCGTCGGGGCCGGCGTCCCCTTCGTGGGAGAGATGTCGGCGGCGAACCTGATGTGGTTGTCGCTGAACGCCGGGCTCGCGGGCCTGCTTGGACTGCACATGGTGATGGCGATCGGGGGCGCCGACATGCCGGTGGTCGTCTCACTGTTGAACAGCTACTCGGGCTGGGCCGCGGCGGCGGCGGGCTTTTTGCTGTCGAATGACTTGCTCATCATCACCGGAGCTCTGGTCGGCAGCAGCGGCGCGATTCTCAGCTACATCATGTGTCGCGGCATGAACCGGTCGCTGACGAATGTGATTCTCGGAGGCTGGGGGACACAGGCCGGAGGCGGGTCATCCGAAGGCGGTGAAGACCAGGGCGATGCAACGTCGGTCGAGACCGACGAAGTCGTTCAGGCACTGCGTGGGGCCGAACGCGTCGTGATCGTGCCGGGGTACGGGATGGCCGTCGCCGGCGCTCAGCACGCCGTCAGTCGACTGACCGACAAACTTCGAGACGCGGGCGTCGAAGTCCGGTTCGCGATTCACCCGGTCGCCGGCCGCATGCCCGGTCACATGAACGTGTTGTTGGCGGAAGCCGACGTGCCCTACGACATCGTCGATGAACTCGAAGTCGCCAATCGGTCACTTGGGGAAACCGACGTGGCGTTGGTCGTCGGTGCCAACGACATCGTCAATCCCGATGCCGTCGACGATCCCTCCACGCCCATCTACGGGATGCCCCAGATCGAGGTGTGGAACGCAAAACGCGTGGTGATCGTAAAACGGAGCCTCTCACCGGGATATGCCGGCGTCCCGAACCCGCTATTTTACCGTGATAACACGTGGATGTACTTCGGCGACGCCACCGACCGGGTCGAAGATCTCCTCGCTGCGATCGATTGACCCGGTCAGCCCTCATTTTCCGGCCTTCACGGCGTCGCGGGCGAGGTCGTCGGCTCGTTCGTTCAGCGGGTCGCCGGAGTGGCCCTCGACCTTGCGCAGCTCGAGGTCCTCGAATTCATCGATGAGGTCGCGGGTCTCGAGAATCAGCTCGCGGTTCGCTTTGGCATTCCAGCCCTTGGTGAGCACGCCGATGCTGTAGCGGCTGTCGGAGTAGAGGCGGACCGGCTGGGCGCGATCCTCGACCGAGAGAAGGGCAATCTTGATGGCCATCAGCTCCGCGATGTTGTTGGTGCCCTGGCCGATAAAGGCGCTGATCTCGTGGTAGTCTCCGTCGGTGCGGACGGTCACGCCGAAGCCGCAGGGGCCCGGGTTCCCCGAGCAGGCCCCGTCGGTGTGGATTTCGACGATCCCGCCGACCGGCGACGAGGCATCCGAAACCGAGGCCGGCGGCTCGTCGGAGACGGAGATGACCGACGCGTCGGGACCGATGTCGTCGTTCGGGACGATCGTGTCGAACCACGTGTCGTCGCCAGATCCGGCCGGGGCCGAACCTTCGTCGGCGTCCGACGAGCTCTCGTCCAGGGCGCCGGATTTGAGGCGACTCTCCCAGTCGGCCAGCGCGTCTTCGCGGTCGTCGAGTTTCTTCTCGCGGGTGTCGAGCTCGCGCTCCCGCCGATCGAGCTCGTCTTCCCGCTCGTTGAGGCGCCGCCGCCACGCCTCTTGGGCCGCCTCGTCCTCGCGCGAGATGTTCGCGGGGTTGGCGTGGTAGATGTTTCCGCCGCTGCGCTCGTACTTCATCGGGACTCGGCCATCTTCGAGGATGAATTCCCCGTCCTCGTCGACCTCCGCCCAGATTTCGTCACCTTTAAAATACCGTTGTTCCCAGGGCACGTCTGTCCTCCGTGTGGTCGTCGAACCTCAACGCCGGCACTCATGGCACAACCGCCCCGTGTTGTCATCTTATGAGGGCGTCTCCGGACGTGCGATCTTCCGCTTTACAACCGTAGTGCTTGTGCTAACGATCACTTGGTTTTTTGAACGTATCCGCCGTCGCCCCCGTCACGCCACATCCGGGGTCGACTGCCCATATCATACCAATTGAATCTCGTTCATTGGCTTCGGAGAGGTTGCGACGTGAGCGAAAACGACACGATTCGGAAGGGACTGTACATCGAGAGCGGCAGTCGCCACTACAAGATCATGGATGCGGACGACGAGATCGTCTTCCGCACGACCAACAAGCGCGACGCTGAAAAGTACCTCGACCTGGTCGAGGAGAATCAGCGCATGCGTCGGTTGTTGCGTGCCCGCGGGATTGCTCCCCATCGCATCTACTTGCTTTCGGAAGATGAGGAGCATCGCGGCGAGGCTGCCAGCGGAAAGCATCTGGCCAACGAAGTGGTCATCGTGGCCAAGGCCGACGACGCCAACGCGGTGGTCGTTCGCCGACTGGAAGACGGTCGCGAAGAGATCGTCGACCTCGAAGAGATCGAACCGATCCGCGGCGGCGCCTACCTGCAGGCGTCGGACATGACCGAAGCGCTCGCCCACGTGGTCGCTCGGATTCCGAAGGACTTCGATCCCGAGGACGAGGACGACGAGCAGGAGCTCGCCAGCATCGCCGCCGCCCGCCAGGACGAACGGGCCGAGCAGATCGTCGATGACTGGATGAACCTGGAGGAGGACGAGCAACACCCCGACGAACGCTACGACGCCGCGCTGTCCGAAGAGACCGAGGATGCGCTGATCTTCCGTGCGGAGGTCACCATCGAAGAGGGCGGCGAGCAGTGATGGTCTGAGCTGAATCCAACAAAAAAAGCGCCGGCCTGAAAGCCGGCGCTTTTTTGATCTCTGAGGGGACGTCCGCTTACGAGGCGTCGGCCTCACCACTTTCGACGGTGAATCCGGCTCGTTCCCAGGCGTAGAGTCCGCCGTCGAAGTCGGAGACTTTCCGAAACCCCATCGACTCCAGGACTCTGGCCGCGGAATTCGACTCGGAGGCGTCGTGGTCGTCGGCGTAAACCACGATGCGTTGATTCTTGTTGAGCTCGTTTTCGGCCTCTTCCTTCAGATTCTCGAGCGGGAGACTTCGGGCGCCTTCGATGTGGCCGTCGATGAAGGCCTCGTGGTCCCGGACGTCCAGAAGGACAAAATCGTCGTCTTCGTCGATTCGTTCGTGCAATTCCGTGCTCGACATCAGTCGTGCCATCGATTTCCTCGCAGGGTCCAGAAAAATTCGTTGAGTTCGAGACGGCTCGCCCGATTTCCGATACGGCGACCGTCGGTTCCATAGTGTTTGGGTCGGAAAGGCCGCCGCGGTGGAGGCCCTCCCTTCGACCGTCCGCAGCTATCATTCTTCTGTCGGTCGACGCAAGTCCGCCGAAATCACTCCGTTTCGTCGGGCGCGGTCTCCGAGGGGGCGGCGGCCGACGACGTGTCGCTGCTGGCCGGCGCAGAGGATGGTGTGTCGCCGGGAAGTACCGGTCGGGAGATCTCGGGTCTGAGCACCGGCTCGTCTGGACCCGGTTTGTAGAAGGTGGGCGGATTGGATTTGACGCGCTGGGCATCGTGTTTGGCGGCGCGATCCCGGTCGGCCATGATCTCGACGTACCGGGTGACCGTGGCCAGCCAGCCGGGCGTCAGCTTACCGCGGCGGTAGTACCGATGGTACTCGCGGGGGTTTGGAATGATGCTGACGAGCCACGACACCTCGCCCAGGGTCAGTTCATCGGGTCGTTTGCCGAAGTAGTGGGCCGCGCCGTCGTGGATGCCGAAGATGCCGGGGCCGAACTCGATGATATTGAAGTACACCTCCAAGATGCGAGCCTTCGGCACGTCGACGATGTCCTCCATCAACCACACCAAAAACGCCTCCCGGAGTTTGCGCGCGAGGACCTTGTCGAAGGACAGATAAAGGTTTTTGACCAGCTGCATGCTGATCGTGCTGCCCCCGCGGACAAACCCACCGGCCTCGAGGTTGTCCTCGAGCGATGCCTTCAGCGCAAACCAGTTGAACCCGTGGTGTTCGAAAAACGAGTTGTCTTCGGTCGTCCGGATCGCCCGCGGCAGCCATGGGGAGATGTGTTGCAGCGGCGTGTAGATGTACGGACCGTAGCGGTGGAGCTGCGCGCGGCGTCGTCCGGTGGTGAGCACCGACTGGTCCCATGGACGCAGCGAAGGAGCGGCGTCCGGTGTCTCGGGCGTCTCGGATGCCGTAGGCGCCTCGGGCTCTGGCGAGACGGGTTCAGGCGGCGCGGCTCGGGTACGAAGGGTAGCCGGCCCGCCGGGTGCGAGGCGCTGGTCGGCCAGGTGGCGTCCCCAATCGAGTCGAGACGTCTCCGGCGGGACGTCGAGTTTGTCGGTCGAAGAAAGTGGCTGGCGATCACCCCAGGGCTGGGGAACCGGCAGGGCGGGTGCATCGGGTCCCGGCCACCCGCGTCGCTCTCGGCGCTGTTTGAGCGCTTCGGGCTCGGCTCCCAGGTGCGAGGTCAACCAATCCAATGGCACGGGGCGCATCGCCGGAATGCGGATCGTCCTCTTAAACGTCTCGTCGGGATTGGCGATCGTGTGGGTGAACGAGCCGGTGAGCTCGCGCACATCGACCGCCTCCGGGAGTTCGACGAGGCGAAATCCTCGGAGCGTCGGTTTTGACGTCCACTCGGTTTCACCGGCGTTGTAGAGTGGAAACTCCCCATGAAACTCCCACTGGAAGGTGCCTCGCATCTTCGTGCCGTTGAGAGGGCCACGGATCGATGCAGGCACTGCCTCGAACAGGGTCTGAACGTCGGTTTCGGGAATCTTCACATCCGCGTCCAGGCGGGCCGGACGCCGGGCGAGACCGTCGATTCCAAACAGGGCAGGGCGAAACGTCGCCTTCACACCATTTACGTTGACCTTGCCATCGTGGACGCGCAGGATCCCACGTTCGGGAATCGAAGGTGTCTGGCGGTCTCCTTCTTGTCGGTCGACCCCCTGTGGATTGGCGGCAGCCTCCCGGTCGGAGGTTCCGTTCGCCGACGAACTTGTCAGCTCCTCTTTCGGGAAGAGGGTGGGGTCGGGAGGCGAGGCATTCGGATCGAACGTCCCGGCGAAACTGTAGGCGGCCGACAGGTCGTCGATGGGGTCTTCGGCCAGGGCCGGGAGCGCAAGGTTGAGCCCCTTGAGGGCGACTTGTCCCTGGAACGTCTGGGTCTCGTCCTGCAGTCGGTTTTTCAACGACAGCTCGAGTTCGCCGCCCTTGAGACGCTGTGCCACGGATTGGCCCCCGAGTCGGGCCAGCCACGACAGATCCAGCGACGTGATCTCGGCTGTCCCGGTCAGCCGGGGGCTTCGATAATTGGCGTCCAGGTCCCAGCTCGCGCGGCCCCGATTCGAGGCCGAGTCGCTCCCGGAAGGGCCCGGGAGGGCGGAGGCGTCGAACCCGCCTTCGATCGAGAGGATCCCCCGAGCCGGTCGGTGTTGAACCGCGAGTCTACCGTCCTTCAATTGCCAGGTGTGCGCCGGCCGCTCGAGATCCCATTGGATGATGTCTTTCAGCGTCACCGATGCGTCGGTGATGTCGATGCGGTCCGGCATGCGAGGGTCGAACAAGATGCGCCGTACCGGTCCGCTACGCTTATCGACCCCGTCATCGTCGACACCACGTGCGTCACCATCGGCGCTCGACCCTTTGCGTTCCCCTTCGTCGCTTCCCAGACGCGATGCGATGGCGCGGGCCCGGTTCCGCACACGATGAGCGGCCGGATTGGTTACGAGCTGCACAAGATCGGAGAGGGCCGATTCGCCATCCGGGCCGACGGTGAGTTCAACAGAGGGGGAGTCGATCTCTAACCGTTGGATGTCGGCTTCGTCGACCGATGTCGGCCACTCCAGAAACTGGATGGAGGCCCGGTCACTCCGTCCAACCCAGGTCGGGGGTCCGTCGTCTTGAAGGCCGGCGCGCATGCCGATGACGGTGATGCGCTGCTGGGGTTCGACCAGCACGCGGTCTAGCCCGAGACGCACGAAATCGTAGGGAGGAAGCCCTACGACTTCGAGTGTCGGTGAGAAGGTCACCGAGCCGGTCGATGAGGCCAGGGCGCGGCGCAGGGTGCCTTCGACCGTCACTCGTTCCGGGACGACCCACCCCGAATCGGGTGCCGCGCCGGCGAGTGCGACTTCCGCGTTGAGGGCGGCGGATTCGCCGTGGGAGTCGATGCTCAAATCGACTTCCGATACACGGTCGAATGGGGCGCCGGGCAACTGAACCTGCAGGGAGCCGTCGCGAAGCTGCAGATTGGGCCAATGGCCTCCGAACCGTCCGAGAGGCGCTCGCAGTCGCGTTGCATCGTCGGGGTCGTCGTTGTCCGATTCGGCGGTGTCGGCGGACCCTCTGTCTCGTAGCGCCGCGAGGAGTGCGTGCAGATTCGTGGCATGAGGCGGCGGCCCCACGTGAATCCGTCCCCGGGCGCCTTCGACGGCAATCGACGAAATCTCGGGCTCGCCGACCAGAAGCGACCACCAGCGGAGTCGGAGTGTGACCGTGTCGGCCCGGAACGTCGGGTCTCCCGAACCTTCAAATCCCAGGCGAAGTCCATCGAGGGTCAGGGCGTCCAGGCCCTGCGCCGCGAGCCGATCGTAGTTGACCGTCATCGAGGTGTCGTCGGTCAACCGGGAGAGGCGGTCTCGGATCCGCGCATCTGCCAGGCTGGGTCCAATCCACCAGTAGAGTGCGGCCGCGCAGAGGCTCAGCACCACGAGCCCGACGACGACCCAGCGGCCGATTCGATAGAGCCTCGATTGTCTATCCAGACCGTTCATACTGTGGGTACACGTAACACAATTGACCGGATTTGTGTGCATCGAAAAGCTGGCGAATTATGGGGGCATGACCGCCGAGGGTACGACCTTGACTTTCCCGGGTGCCCCGACCATGTTCACACGCTGTCATAGACTCGATTTGCAGACTTGTCATCCACTCCCCTCAAAAACGAGGCAGACCGTCATGGGGCTCAAAGACGACGTGATGGAAGCAGCGATGAAGGCGATGCAGAATAAAAAGGTCCAGGAGGTCATGAGTAACGAGAAGGTCCAGAAGGGCATGGCCGAGGCGATCAAGAAGTCGTACGAATTGAAAAACTCGGTCGATGAGGCCCGCGAAGATCTCGCGCGGCGACTGAATCTGGCCACCTCGGATGACCTTCGATCGATGAAACGTGAACTGGACCGTCTCGAACGGCAGGTCTCGCGGCTCAAAGAGGAGCAGCGGCGGGCCGAACGGGAGGAGTCTGACCAGGCGCAGGAAGGCGCGGACGAAGAATGACATCACCCAATATCCTCGTCACCAACGATGACGGTGTCGATGCCGAGGGGCTTCGGGCCCTCGAAGAGGCGATGCAGCCACTCGGCAACGTCGTCGTGGTGGCCCCCGATTCCGAGCAGAGCGGAGTCGGTCACGGAATCAGTCTTCATAATCCGCTCCGGGTGCGTCGTCACGGAGATGACCGTTACAGTGTCTCCGGCACACCGGCCGACTGCGTCTATTTTGCGCTCAACGAGCTGCTCGACGAGACCCCCGACCTCTGCGTCTCGGGCATCAATCACGGCGCCAATCTCGCGGACGATCTCATCTACAGTGGCACCGTGGCCGGCGCCCGAGAGGCGACCCTCTGCGACGTGCCGGCCGTGGCGGTCAGCCTGGCGACCTATCGGCCCGAGCAGTTTTCCGTGGCGGCTGATTTCAGTGCCCGGATTGCCGGCGATGTGTTGGACCGGGGCCTTCCGCGCGATGTGCTGCTAAACGTCAATGTGCCCCCGGATGCCGATGGCGATACACCGACACGGGTGGCAAAACTGGGGCGACGTAACTACCAGCGCTTCGTCACCCGCAAGGAAGATCCACAGAAGCGCCCGTATTTTTGGCTGGGAAGCTCCGAGCTGACCTTCGACGACATCCCCGGCAGCGACTGCAATGCGATCACCCAGTCGTCCATCACGGTGACCCCGGTTCACATGGACAGAACTCACTACGCCTTCATGCGTGAACTGAGGGAGTGGGACTTTCACGACGAGGACGCCGATGAATGACCTCGAAGCCCGCATTAAATCGGCCATCGCCGACATTCCCGATTTTCCCGAAGAGGGGATTCTCTTCCGAGATATCACTCCTCTCCTTCACGACCATGGCCTCTACCACGAGGTCATCGACCACTGGGCGCAACGGTATCGAAACCACGATATCGACTACGTAGCAGGCATCGAGAGTCGCGGCTTCATCTTCGGCGCGGCACTCGCCTTTCACATGGGGGTCAGCCTGGCGTTGATCCGAAAGCCGGGGAAACTGCCCCGTGAGACCCACACCGTCGAATACGAGCTCGAGTACGGAACCGATACACTCGAGATTCATAGGGATGCCCTGGAACCGGGAGCATCGGTCGTTGTGATCGACGACCTGTTGGCCACCGGTGGCACGGCATCGGCCGGTTGCACCCTGGTCGAACGCTGTGGTGCCGAGGTCTTTGAGTTGACGTTTTTGCTGGAGCTGGCCGGTCTCGAGGGGCGCACGAAACTGACCGACTGGGACATCCACTCGCTGGCCATCTACGAGTAGCCGATGGACGTTCGGCTCAGGCCCCTCAGCGGTGCCGGCGGGATCGGTGGCAACGCCTATCTTCTGGTGGCGGATGGAGCCCGTCTCCTGCTCGATGCCGGCATCGGCGGAGAGGGTCGGCCGACACGCGAGTGGGATCTCGAAGACGTCGATGCGCTCTGGCTGAGCCACGCTCACCTCGACCACGTCGGTGCGCTCCCGGAGGTGCTCGATCGCCGGCCGACGTTGGACGTATACGCCACCTCGGCGACGGCCCGGCTTAGCCGACTCTCGCTGTCGACCCGCGAGGACCTGGAGTCGACTCGAGGAGAGGTCGCTGCCAGTGCGATCCAGCCAGTCGACCTCCGATCGTGGGTCGACCTGCAGACGGGAGCCAACTCCTCGGCGCGACTGATCGCCTTTCGCGCCGGGCACATCCCGGGCGCGGCACTGTGTGTGTTCGAAATTGAATTACCGGCTGGCGAGACGTTTCGGGTGGCCTACACCGGTGACTTTTGCTGCCACGACCTGCCGGCAACGCCGGCCGCGCAACTCCCGGTGCCAGACGGTTCCTTCGGGATCGATGCGCTTATCATGGAGGGCATTCTCGCGACGGATCGCGGGGCCGACGCCGTCGATGTCGAAGAATCACTGAACAGACTGTGGAGGCTCGCCTCCTCGGGCCACCGCGGGTGTCTGATCCCCGTTCAAACGCTGGCAGAATCGGTCGAGATAGCCGTCGGGCTGAGCCGGGCCGACATCCCCTTTTCGATGCATCGCTACGCCGCCCCGGTCCTCGAAGCCGCCGCTCGCGAGATCGATGACCTGTCGGCCGAGGCGATCAATTTCGCCGGGACCCGCGAGGCCAGGGCGGTGTTGGAGGCCGGCGGTTGCGTGGTCGCTCCCGGCGACCAGTTGAAGGCTGATTCCCCCGCAGGTCGTCTCGCGCCGAACGTCGTCGCGCGCGCCGGCGCGATGGTCATCCTGCTGAACAGGGCCCACGGAAGTACCCCGGGTGGACGTCTGTTGGATTCGGAGGTGGGAGAGACGGTCGAATTGAACGGACGCCGCGTCGAGCGCCGGTGTCGCGTCGAGCATCTTTTGATTCCGAATCACGCCCCGCGTTGGCAACTTCTGCGCTCGGCGGCGCTTCTGGAACCCGACCACGTGGCGCTGGTGCACGGCCGAGAGTCACAGCTATGGGCGCTGCGTCGAGCCCTGGAGAAGGATGGCTACGACGGCGATATCACCGTGGCCGAAAATGGGGTAGAGGTCGATCTCAACGGTACTCCTTCGCGCTAAATCCCAGTCGAGCGTATGAACCAACTGATTCTTACGACGAATTTCGGGCTCGAAGACCTGGTGGCCGACGAGTTTCGTCGCGTCGCCGATCGAGCCGAGCTGGTCTTCGACGCCGTCGAGGAGCAACCCGATGGATTCGAGGGGCAAGTTCGGGTCGTGACCGACGCTCCGGCCGTCGAGTCGGTGTCGGTCTGCCGGGAACTTCGGTCGATTCACCACATCCTTCGCTACATCCGTCGTTTTGACATCGGCGACGACGAGCCGCTCGACCGTATCTACGAAGGGGTCTTCGAGCAGGACATCCCGGAGATGGCCGAGGCGGGTAGCTTTCGAGTGACGTCGAATCGTCACGGCGAGCACGCGTTTACCAGTATGGACGTGCAGGATGTCGCCGGGCAGGCCCTGGTCGACCACTACGGCACCGACGTCGACCTCGAGGAGTTCGACTGCGAGGTGCGTGTCGACATCATCGACCGGGACTGCCTCATTGGGGTGCAGTACACCCGCGACTCCCTGTCGAAGCGCCATCCGCGCGTCTTTTCGCCAAAGGTTTCACTGAAGACCAATGTCGCCTGGGCGATGGTCAAGCTCGCCCGGTTGAATCGTCACGGGGCCGAGACCCTTGTAGACCCGTTTTGCGGGGCGGGGACCATCCTTATCGAGGCCGCCCAACTCAACCCGACACTCACTGTGCACGGGTCCGACGCCTGGCAGAAGGCAGCCGACGGGGCCGCAGTCAATGCCGACCACGCGGGCGTCGGCGAACAGGTCGAGACCTTTTGTCGCGACGCTCTGGAGTTGAGCGACCACTACGAACCGGGGGCGGTCGACGCAATCATCACGAATCCGCCATTCGGCCTGAGCCTGCATAAAGACACCGACTTCGGGCAGTTTTACCGCCGGCTCCTGCGAGAGATGGTCGAGGTTCTTGCGCCGGGTGGCCGTGTCGTGATGCTGGTCGACAAGCGCGGCGTCTTTCGGGATGCCCTCGGAGATATCCCGGAACTCGAGACCCGGCACGTGCGTATCGTGGAGACCGGCGGCATCTATCCGGGCATGTACGTGCTGCAAAAAGAGGGGTGAATCACTTGCCCCGGTCGACGGCGGTTTGGTAACGAGTGCCCGGAGACACGCCTTTGCCCACCCAAGTTTGCAGGAGTCAGTATGCCCCGCGCGTCGGAAGAGGCCATCCGAGAACATGGCCGCGATATTTTCAATCGGATGGAGGGGGAGAAACCGTCGGTCTTCAAGAAGGACTGGTGGTCCGGAAAGATGATGGACTGGTCCATGAAGGACGAAGCCTTCAAGGTCCAGATGTTCCGATTCGTCGATGTCTTTCCGACCCTCAACGAGTCCTCCGAGGTCGCCCGACACCTCCAGGAGTATTTCGTCGACGATGAGCACGATTTTCCGTCGATGTTCAAATGGGGGCTGTCGCAGGTGACGCCCGACAGCCGGATCGCCAAGCTGGCGGCCGGCCAGATCGAAAATCAGATCTCGGGGATGGCCGAGAAGTTCATCGCCGGGCAGGACGCCGAAGAGGCGCTGCCGACATTGCGTCAGATGTGGCAGTCGGGCATGGCATTCACCCTGGACCTTTTGGGTGAAAAGACCGTCAGCGAGGCCGAGGCCGAGGATTACTACCGACGCTACGAGGAGATCCTCGATACCCTCATCGAAGAGGCCTCCGACTGGGAGGAGCAGGCGAAACTCGAGGAAGCCTCCTTCGGCGAGGTCCCGCGGGTGAACCTGTCGGTGAAGATCTCGGCGCTCTACAGCCAGCTCGATCCGCTGGACTTCGACACCAGCGTCGAGGTGGTCAAGGACCGACTGCGGCCGCTGTTCCGCAAGGCCAAGAAGGCCAACGTCTTCATGAACCTCGACGTCGAACACTACGAGTACAAGGACCTCACCTACGCGGTCTTCAAGAGCCTGCTCGAAGAAGAGGAATTCAAGGATTACGAGCACGCCGGCATCGTCTGCCAGGCGTATCTGCGCGACGCCGAGGACGACCTGGTCGAGCTGTGCGAGTGGGCCCGCAATCGCGGCACGCCGGTCACGGTGCGACTGGTCAAGGGCGCCTACTGGGACTACGAGACGATCAAGGCCGAAAAAGAGGGCTGGGAGACGCCGGTCTTTACCGAAAAGTGGCAGACCGACAAAAACTTCGAGAAGTGCACGCGGATCCTGCTCGACAACCATGAAAACGTCCACACGGCCATCGGCTCGCACAACGTGCGCAGCATTTCCCATGCGATGGCCTACGCCGAGGAGCTCGGCGTGCCGAAAGATGGCATCGAGTTCCAGATGCTGTACGGCATGGCGGAGCCGATGAAGGCCGCCGTCTCGAGCAAGGGCTACCGGCTGCGTGATTACGTCCCCATCGGGCATCTGGTGCCCGGGATGGCCTACCTGGTTCGTCGACTGCTGGAGAACACAAGCAACGAGTCGTGGTTGCGCGCCTCCTTTGCCGAGGACGCCGATACCGAAGAGCTGCTCGGTAAACCGGAGCCGGACGACTCCGACGAGGTCCCGGACGATGACGATTACATCAACGACGAACCGGTCACCGAACACGGGTTTCGCAACGAAGCGCACCGCGATTTTACCGAGGCGCACTATCGAAAGGGCTTCGAGCGAGCGCTCGGCGAGGTGCGCGATCAACTGGGGGCCACCTACGCTCCCATCATCGGCGGCCAGGAGGTCCGCACGGATCGCATGATTCGCAGTCGGTGGCCAGCCGACGAAGACGTCACCGTCGGAAAGGTGTTGATCGGCGGCGAATCCGAGGGGGACCAGGCGATTCGTGCCGCTTGGCAGGCCCGAGACGAGTGGTCGGACACCTCTGTCGAGCAGCGCGCCGACTACCTGCTCGAACTCGCCGACGTGATGCGCGATCGCCGCGACGAACTCGCCGGCTGGATGGTCTACGAGAGCGCCAAAAACTGGCGCGAGGCCGACGCCGATGTCTGCGAGGCGATCGACTTCTGTGACTACTACGCGCGGGAGATGAAACGCCTCGGCGAGCCGCAAAAGATGGGTGAGCTCGCCGGCGAACACAATTTGATGTTCTACGAACCCCGGGGCGTCGCCGCAATCATTGCTCCGTGGAACTTCCCGCTGGCGATTCTGACGGGCATGACCATGGCCGCGGCGGTGACCGGCAATACGGTCATCGTGAAACCGGCCGAACAGTCGCCGGTCATCGCGGCGAAGCTGATGGAGATGGTCCAAGAGGTGGGCTTCCCGGACGGCGTCATCAACTTCCTGCCGGGTCTCGGAGAAGAGGTCGGGAATCAGCTCGTCGAATCGCCGCACACCCACCTGGTCGCGTTCACCGGTAGCATGCAGGTGGGCCTCGATATTCTGCGCAAGGCGAAGTCGACCGACCCCCGGGCTCAACAGGAGGTCAAGAAAGTCGTCTGCGAGATGGGCGGCAAAAACGGGATCATCGTCGACGGCGATGCCGACCTCGACGAAGCGGTCGAAGGCGTCGTCAAATCGGCGTTCGGCTATGCGGGCCAGAAATGTTCGGCCTGCAGCCGGGCCATTGTCCTCGACTCCTGTTACGAGGAATTCCGAGAGCGACTCGTCGAGGCGACTCGCAGCCTTCCTATCGGGCCGCCCGATGATCCGGGCAGCTTCGTGACGCCCGTCATCGATTCAAACGCCCGCAAGCGAATCGAGGCCTACATCGAGCTGGGTCGCGAGGAGGGCGAGGAGTTGATTCGGCGGACCGATCTGCCGGAGTCCGGGGAGTTCGTCGGGCCGACGGTCTTCGAGGATATCGATCCAAACGACCGGATCGCGCAGGAAGAGATCTTCGGACCGGTGCTGGCCCTGATTCGAGCCGAAGACTTCGACCACGCCCTCGAGATCGCCAACGGAACGCGCTACGCGCTCACCGGCGGCGTCTACAGTCGCAGTCCCGCGAATATCGAACGGGCGTACTCCGAATTCGACGTCGGAAATCTGTACATCAACCAACCCTGCACCGGAGCGCTCGTGCACCGCCAGCCCTTCGGCGGCTACCGGATGTCCGGTGTCGGCTCCAAGGCCGGCGGTCCGGACTACTTGCTGCAGTTCATGAAGCCACGTGCCATCAGCGAAAATACAATGCGACGTGGATTTGCGCCGGAAAAACAACTTTGAGCGTGACGGGCATCTGCAGACGGACACCGGGCGGCCTCGGCCGTCCGGTTTTGCTATTTCTTGGTCCGATCAACGGAAAAGTTGGCTGCTGCGGGAAGATGAACGGCCCCTGAGGTGTTTCTAGGTCGATTAAAGCCGGCGATGGACGCGAGGCGGTGCGAGAAATGTTTCGAGGCCCAAAAGGAGAGAGCATGGACTGGACGAGATTGAGATGGATCGGAATTGGAATGATCGCGGCCCTGTGGCTGGCGGCGGGCTGCGCCCAGGATGTCGGCGACATCGATCGGACTCAGGCCAACAAACTGATGAAAGAGGACTTCGAGGGAGTCTGGTACGTGCGTCACACGGTCAACGACGTGCCCCCCAACGAGTCGTTTGTCTTCGTGGGCATCGCCTCCGAGATGGAAAAAATCCGTTGGGACATCCAGGAGGATGTCCTCATCGGGTACAGGGCCTACCAGAAGGTGCCCGGCTACGATGAACAGGCGGGCGGAAAAGTCGGCGGCATCACCACCCCGACGGACCCCGGCGAGGTGGGGCGCAGTGGAGAATACCTCGAGGAGCCGGTCGTCGCGTATCCAATTCTCAGCCATTTCGACGTCCAGCGTCAGTACAATCCACAGACCGGTGAACCGACCAACGTGGTCGTCGAGAATATCTCCGATCGGGTCTGGTACGAGCGCGATTACATGCGCGTCGATTGGACGACAAACCTGGTCAACATGTCGATTCCGATGTTGTTGGGACAGCGGTCCGGGTTGGATTTCTACGTTCAAGAGAGCGAGCCGGGGACGGACGCCTTCTACGAAGAGCGAAGCGACGTCGACCGAGACTCTCGGGGCGCCGAGCTCGCGTACTTCGACGTGACGAACCGCCTGAGCAACGGCCAAGCCGAGATCGAGGTTCGCTCGAGCTTCCAGCGGATCACCGACTATGAGCGCGACTACGAACCCGCCTTCTACGACGACAACATGATGTCGAAGTTCGGGTACTTCCGGACGCGACGGTACGTCTACGACCGGCGCAAGGGTTTTACCGACTCGGGCATCATCTACCTGGCAAACCGCCACGACATCTGGGCCGACGATTTCAAACGTGACGACCGCGGCGACTACCTTCGAGACGCGTCGGGTCGGCGGATTCCCACGCCGATGGCGCAGCGCACACCGCAGCCGGTCATCTACTACCTCTCTCCGAATTTCCCCAAGTCGTTGGCCCCCTCCGTGTCGCAGATGGAGAACGACTACGGCCGAGTGTTCAAACGGGCCGTCGCCAACGCGAAGGGTGTGGGTCTCGACGAGATCGATACGCAGATGTTCCGCATCTGCCCCAACGAGATCACTCAGTCGACTGCTGAGGAGTGCGACCCGCGTCCTGCCACCGATCGCGTCGATGCCGCCGGAGCGTTCGTGCCGTATCAGATTCGACCCGGCGACCTTCGCCGCAACTTCGTCTACTGGGTCCACGAGCCCCAGGCGGCGGGGCCGCTGGGGTTCGGTCCGAGCTACCCCGACCCGGAGACCGGTGAAATCGTCAGCGGAACGGCCTACGTCTACGGAGCCGGCGTCGACAACCTGGCCAACCAAGCTCTGGACATCGTGAAGTTGGTCAACGGTGATTTGAACGTCGACGATGCCTTCTCTGGAGTCGACGTCCGAGAGTACATCCTCGAGCACCTCGACAAGGACCTGGATCCGCGCGCCTCGATGGAACTGTCGGTTGCGGGGGAGCTCGATGCCATTCCAGCCGGCGAGTTTCGGTCGAGATTCCTGGACGAACGCCAGCAGAATATTCTGGAGATGACACGGTCCGGTGAGGCCGATGCGCTCGAGGTCAGCCCGTTGTTTCGACAGCGGAAAATCCAGCAACTGAAGGACACCGGGTTCGACCAGTTACTCATGGACGAAGAGATGGTCAGGGCGCTTTCGGACGAACCCCTGGATCCGTCGGCGACGATATCGGTCGAGCAGATGATGTCTGTGCTGGAGTCGAACAACCCCTTCGACGTCGACCAGATGCTCCAACACGAGCATGAAACGCTGATCGAGGCATCCAAGCACAACATATACATGCAGGACTTCGCCCTGGATGCCGTCTACGGCACCGCGCTGAGCTACGCAGGTCGCGACGACTACGACGTCATCTACCAGGAATTGCGAAACGAGATCTTCCGCGGGGTGATGCTCCACGAGATCGGACACACCGTCGGATTGCGACACAACTTCCAGGGTTCATACGACGCCGTGAACTACCACGACGCGTACTGGGATCTGCGTCGAGAAAACTTCGACGTCCCCAGCAGCGTGACCGATATCTACGAACAGTCTTCTCTGACGGCGGGTCAGCGCGACGGCGAGATGCCCCGGTACATGTACAGCTCGATCATGGACTATCACTCGCGCTTCAACAGCGACACCGCCGGGCTCGGCAAGTACGACGATGCCGCGATCCTCTTTGCCTACACCTTCGGCACCTATGACGATGTGCCGACTACCAACGAAGATCCGCTTCCGCAGGAGCCGGGGTACGTCGAGGTATTCACGGCGGTCCCCGACAGCGTCGACTTGCCGCAGTTCAACCCCTTCAATCCCCGCGGCGTGATCTTTGGATACGACGACCGATACGCCCCCTCGCAGCACCCGCTGGAGAACTTCCACTACACCGCGGTCGTCGAGATGCTTGGAGGCCCCGATGGTCTGACCCTGCGCGATACCATGCGCTACGGCGATCTGCGGGCCATGCAGCAGGCCGGCCAGTCCGATCGGCCGGTCGAAGTTCAGTACATGTTCTGCTCCGACGAATACGCCGAGGTCTACATCTCGTGTAGCCGGTGGGACCTCGGGGCCGACCCCTTCGAGGTCGCCAAGTGGGCGATCAAGCGATACCAGGCCTACTATCCCTTCACTCACTTCCGACGAGACCGGTTGAATTTCAGCAGTCTCTCGGGAGCACTCTCGGTGCAGCGGACACTCAGCCGCTTCCCGAATATCTACCAGCGCTGGCTCTTCAGCAACCTCACCGACCCCAACCTGGACACGAGCTTCACGCTGGCCGCCTTCTCCGGGTTGAACATGCTCGGCGAGATTTTGGCGCAACCCTCGTACGGGGGATACGTCCAGAGTGGCGACCAGTATCGGCTGGCCACGCTCGACAAGAACTGTGAAGAGGGTCAGCAGCTCAGCAACGGCGCCCAGATCGAGCTGTGTATCGAACCGGGCGACGGACGCGGCCGTTACACCCGCTACGACTACGGGAGCGGGTACTACTACTTCGAGCGGGCGACCGAGGCCGGCAGCTACTGGGACTACGTGGTCGCCATGAGCGCGATGACGCAGTCGGTCGCACGGGTCATCGGGACCAACGCCGACGAGGAGTTCCGAAGCTACCTGGTTCCCTACTACCTTCTGTTCGAAGACCAGTTGACGACATTGGTCAACGGAATCTTCGAGGAGGATTACGCGCAGTTTGCGCCGTTTGCCAACGGGAACGGCGAGGTCCAACGACGGCCGCTGGCACCGCTGTTTTTGAACAACGGTCAGGGCAGCTCGACCTCGATCGATCCGTTGACCGGAGCCACCGTGGCCGGAATGGGCACCGGCATTCCCACCGGTGCGGTCGCCCTCGATACGAATGTGAGCTTCTCGCAGCGTTTCCGTGCGCTGTTGCTGGGAGTTCAGTTTTTCAACTCGAACTTCTCGCAGCACTACGTCGACCAGATGCGGGTCTTTAAACTCGGCAGCAAGGAGGCCCTCGACCCGCAGCCGGGATCCGGGTTCGAGCGGATTGCGTTTACCGACCCGGCGACGGGCATCGCCTACGGTGCTCTGCGACGGAGTAGCGGCGACAACGACACGCTGGCCGTCGAGTCGATCCTTCGGGGCCAGGAGTTGGTCGCCGAAATCGGCGATTCCAATACCTCGGCTTCGGACCGGTCTCGCGCACGATCTCGATTGGATGCACTGGTCGAGGATCTAAACATCATGATCGACGCCGTGGAGTTGCTCGGGAATCCGCTCCTGTGACATGCTGCCCCCGTCATGGATGATGAGCAATTAAAAGTCGTGATCGTCAGCGACACGCACGGGCGGCATCGGAGGGTGGAGGTCCCCGACGGGGACCTTCTGCTCCATGCCGGTGACTTCACCGCCGGAGGGCGCTGGTCGGATGTCGACGAGATCGACGACTGGCTCGGCGGGTTCAGCCACGACCAAAAAATCGTGGTCGCCGGGAATTGCGACGGCTGCTGCGAAGGGGCCGCCGACGAGGTGCGTTCGCGGCTGACCCACGCGACCTATTTGATGGATGAGGCCGTCGAGTTCCGTGGGCTGACCATCTGGGGAAGCCCGTGGCAGCCGGAATTTATGAACCTTGCGTTCAACCTTCCCCGCGGCGAGCCGTTGGCCGAGCGCTGGGCGCAGATGCCGGATTCAGTCGACATTCTCGTCACCCACGGACCTCCGGCCGGGATTCTCGACCGCACGTCTCGAGGCGAACGCGTCGGCGACGAGGCCCTGCGCCGACGCGTCGATGAGGTATCACCGAAGCTGCATGCCTTCGGACATGTCCATGAATCGTCCGGCCGAGAAGACAGCGACGATACCACCTTCATCAACGCTGCGTGCAACAGCGCGTCGGCCGTGCCCGCCGTAGTCTACATGGAGATTCCCTCGGATTGATCCCGATGGGCGTCACCGGGGATCGGCGCCATCGATGCCGAACCCGACGGCCACGGCTCTGTCGTTTGATGTCAGGCTGAGTCCGGACGCCTTCCAGTCGAATCCGGGCAGCGACAGAGATTCGCTCGACAGCGATGTACCGACCAGTGAGCTGCTGGACTGCATCCACTCCGAAGCCTTCCAGTCTGCTTGCTGGAGCAGTATCGATCCGGCCGAACCCGTCTCCATACTCACCCGTTCGACCCCGACCGTCAGCTCGCCGTCGCGGGCGGAGACCCCGATGACACCTCGACCCCCGAACCACATGCAGTGACCGAACGAGGGCAGGTGCCAGGCGCGAAAGCCGATACCGAGGGCGATGCCCGCGTCGCGGTCCGAGCGCTCGATGACGTCGATGCCGTCGAGGGTGAATCGAACCGGGCCATTGGCCGCGGCCTCACCGTCGGAGGTATAGCGATCTGGGATGGAGCCGGTGCGAAACCCGGCGCGGACGGCGGACAGGATCAGCTCCGGAGCCAGTGCCACCGCGACGCCCGTCGAATCATCGAGCTCAATGAGGTCGTCGAAGCTCGAGAGCGGGCGGCCGGCCGACGCGGGAAGGTTCGACCGAAAGCCCACGGTGACTCGCTGGGTGGTGGCGTCGACTCGGAGTCCGAGGGGCGCCCATTTGAGGCCTTCGATTCCCAACTCGGGCGTCTCAAAATTGGCCAGGGTGACGTCCGGGATGGCGTCGGTCAGCTTTTGGACGAGCACATTCTGGAGCGCCCCGCTGAGCACATCGGACCATCGGCCGGGTAGACCTTCGAGTTGCTCGATGACGATGGGCCGACTCTGTTCGGCGAGGTTGCTGAGTCCCAAGGTCACGCGTCCTCCGGAAGCATCCTTCTCGGAGGGGCGCAGATCGATAGGGGCGACAAACTTCAGCGACCCGTCGAGCCGGGTCTTCCGCGTGCCGAGCATCGGCACGTCGACGCCGACGTCACCTTCCAGCGCCGCGTCGACTCGAAAGCAGTGGCCGCATACGTCGGAAGCCGCCGAGAGTTCGACCGAGGCCACACCGGGGTCGGCTTCGATGTCGACCGGTTGGACGCCGGCCACGTCGAGCGATTCGACGGCTTTGAGTTTTGCCGCGATCGTTGTCTTCAACGCACGGCCGACCAGCCGGTTCAGCACTTCCAGTGAAAGAGAGCCTGCAAAGTGGACGTCGGTGTCGGATCGAAGCCCATCACGAGCGGCGCCCCGCGTGGCCTCACTGTAGGCGTCGTTGTCGAAGGTGGGCTGTTTCGATGTGGCGGCCTGATACTGGCGGTCCAGGTCGCGGCATCGCTCGCTGCAGCCGGCGGAGGCGAGCAGTACGACGAGCCCGACCGCCAGGCATATCCCTCGGGTGATTATCGGCAACGTCTGTCGGTGGGCTGACATCGAAAGCGGATGTGGACGTGAGTATCGTGGCCCGGTTCATGACGCACGATAGCATCGCCTCCCCAGCCGGGATATTCAAACACCGCATCGAGCCACTCCTGGGGCGCTCCCTTTTGTTTGGCGGCCCGGTAGAGGCGGCGCTGAAAGTCATGGTCCATAAACAGATAGTGGACGTAGCCCCCGTCGAGCAGCGTTTTGATGAAAAAGAGTGCCTTCTCGACGGCCAGGTCCCGATGGCTCATCCAGTGGAAGCGATCGTAGTTCGGGATCGCATCGGTCCGCGGATACGTGATGTCGATATCTCGCCCCGATCGATGGGACAGGTGCGGCGACATTTGGCCGCCGCGGCGGAAACTGATGTCGCCGACGATCAACGGGTCGGCGTCCGGATAAGCCCGGTAGTATGCGTCCAGTGTTCGTTTAACCTCACTGACCGTGTAGTGGGTTCCAAAGGTCCGATGCCGGAACAGGATTTCGTAGTCCGGCGAATCGGGCAGGGGGACGCCATTGTAGAGTTTGCCCCACCCGTGGGCGGATCCGTAACTGGTCGGTACGCCGTACGCCGACCGCTCCCAGACCTGGAGTCGGTCCCCCGACGAGACATCGTCGAGATCGGTACTTGGATTCAACGACTGCAGTTGGTCGGTCGACAGCCGGTACATGTGCCGGATGCGATAGACGGACCGCTGGTCGACGGTGTGGTAGAGGGCGTCGAGCTGTTCGGTCTCGACGACGGGTCGGCCAGATTCGTCGGTCGGCCACGTCGACTCTCCCGGCATCTTCCAGTGCGAGAACCGCTTGCGGCGCACCAGCTCCCGGTACAGGTTGTCCGGCAAGATCTCGCGCGCCGACAGAGGCCCCAATCCTGCAACGGCGACGCGGATGCCCGCCGGCGAGTTAGACGGGAGAGACTGTGCCTGCGGTCGTTCCGAGGCGGGCGTCCAGAGTGTGGCGAACGCTACAACAGCGCTCACCGCAAACAGACGCACAGCCGTATGGTAAGTATTCATGAACACAATCGAGTTGGGTCGGTGGACGTCTCGCCCGGACGGGCGAGACCCGGCCGCAACGCCCCTGCGAGCGGCCGGATCGGTTCGGACGCGGGAACCTAGCCATGGGGTGGGGCCGAGTCAAGCCTTGTTTCGCGGCATTTGGGCCAGCGTTCCGATGGCCTCGGCCGGCACGACGCCCTCGGAATGTGCCCGCTTGTCCGCCCCCTGCCGTTGCTCTATGTTGCCGGCGTCGCCCGTCGTCTTTGTTTTGGAGGTAAATATGGGTTTGCTCGATTTCTTGTTCGGAGGCTCCTCGCAGGAGCGGCAGCTCGACAAACTCGAGGACACTCTCACGAATATGTACAAGCAGGATTCGGAGCGTCGTTACGCGATCCAGGATCTGCGTGACATGCGTTCCCCCGAGGCGGTGGAGGTCCTGCTGACCCGCTTCAAGGAGACGGCGCCAAACACCACCGTAGACGCCGAAGAGAAGGAACTTGTCTACGACGTGCTTGTGGAGCTCGGTCAGACGACCGATGTCGATATCCGAGGTCTGGTGATCGAACATCTCAAAGAGGCCGAAGAGAAGATCAACTGGCCGATGAAGGTGTTGACCGACCTGCTGGATTACGAGGAAATGACGGAGGTCATCGGCGAGTTGCTGGACACCTGCACGACGGGGTTCAAACGAAATCCCGAAAAGAAGCAGGAGCTGATGCTGCAGGCCACCGAAGTGCGCAGTGAGGAACTCGCGCAGAAACTGGTCCCGTTCCTGGACGACGCCAACGAGACGATCCGCTTTCTGGCCGTCGATGCCGTCGCTCACCAGGGCTACGAAGATATCATCAAAGAGCCGCTCCGGACCCGGCTCGTCGAGGAGGATTCGTTTCGCATCATCAAGAAAATCGTCGATGTCTTCCTGGAACACCAGGGTTGGACGATTCCCGAAGAGGCCCAGGCGGACGTCGAACGTGCGCTGCCCGAGGAGTTCGGGATTCACAAGGAAGGCCACATCTATCGTCGGCGCGTGTGAGCGAAGCGGGTCACTATGTTGTCGTTTGAGCAATCGGGCGCCGGGACCGGCGACGGGGTGTCGACGGCCGCAGAAGCAGTGGACTCGACGGGAGTCCAACCCCTGTGGTTCGCTCAAATCGACGGACCCGAGTTCACCTGCGAGGGTGTCGACACACGATTCGGAGGCGTCTTTGTGGCGCCTCGTGAGACGGTCCTTGGGATCCGACTGTGGCGAGACGTCTACGAGGGCGTCGAGGCCGTCGGGGATGCCCAGGTGCACTGGTCGATCTACGAGATCGAGAAAATCGTTCGCATGATGCTGCATCAGAGCCCGCTTGCGCTCGAGATTCTCTCGTCGGGGGCGGCTGTCGAGCGATTTGCGTCGAGCAGATTCCAGCCCCGCCGTGTGGTCGAAGCAGCCGTCACATCCGACATCTTGACGGCTCTGGTCGACGATGCCGACGGATTTTTGACCAGCCCCGAGGCCTCGAGCTCCCGGAGGGTCGCGATACGCGGGCTCCGACGAGTGTTGATGGGCCTCGCGCTCGCGGAGGGGGTCGTCGCCACCCGCCTCGATGACCTCCTCGAGTGGCGAGGTTCGGAGGAGTTGGCCGACGCGGCTGCCACGGGAGAGGCGGATGCGATTTCGACGTGCGGTCGGGAGCTTCTCGAAGATCTCCGGGCGGTCGATGCGCCGGCACTGCCGGAGTCGCCGGCCGATTACGATGGTCTCGACGATCTCGTCGTCGACATGCGGATGGCCACCTCTCGGCGCCCGGACGATCCCTCGAAAGGGGGAGATCGATGATGCGGCTACTCGTAGTCGGAGAAGACGCTGACACGGAGGCAAATCGCCTGCGTGCCGCTGCGGGTCCCGGCTGGGAACTCCGAGCCGTGCGTCTACCGGCTGCGGCCCTCAGGACGCTGGAGGATTGGTCGCCGGACGCGATACTGCTCGCCGTTCGAGCTGCTCGCCGCAACGCGTGGATCGAGGCGATACGGGGTCGGCCGCTCGGTCAGCTCGTTCCGCTTCTGATGCTCGGAGGGTCGGATGCCCGTCAGAGCCAGCGTGACGACGACGCGTTGGACGTAGTTTTGTCGGGAGATGCATCGGCGCGAGCGGTCCTCGATGCCGCCGAAGGGGAGCTATCCGGTCGGCCCTCCCCGCATGACAAGGCCACGACACGGGCCCCCGCCACCGAACGGAGAGGCTACAGTCTGGAGCCGGTCGATTCAGCAGGATCGACCGCGTCCGACCAGATGCCTCCGGCGGCGACCAAACCGGCGGTGGATCGGAAACTAGAGGAGGTTCGCCATTCCGATTACTTTGCGATCCTCGAACTCGAACCGACTGCAGATCGGTCGACGATCCAGCGGGCATACCGGCGTCTGAAGCGACAGTTCGAGCGCGATCGCCTCGCCGATACTCTGCTCAATGAACGCACCGAGGCCCTCGACGAGATTCACGAGGCTCTCGACGATGCGCTGGCCGTCCTCTCGGACGACGGCTTGCGTTCGGCCTATTTGAATGCGAGGAAACGGAAGTAATCGACGACCCTGGACGTTGGTTGGATGGACGATCCGTCCACATCGGATTCTCATTGAACGAACAGAGGCTTTGCAGATGGCGATTCGCGACATCCTTCTGTATCCGGAGCATTCGGATGTCTTGACCACTGAGTGTGACCCGGTCGAGACAGTCGACGACGAGGTACGTCAGCTCGTCGATGACCTCGCCGAAACGATGTACGACGCTCCGGGCATCGGATTGGCAGCCCCTCAGATTGGCGTGACAAAGCGGGTGACCGTGATCGATGTCTCCGATCCCGAACAACCGGGCGGGGATCTTCATGTGCTGATCAATCCGGAGATCCTGGAGACCAGCGGCACCATTACCTGGGAAGAGGGTTGCCTGAGTTTCCCGGGCCTCTACCAGGAGGTCGAGCGTTCCGAGAACGTCACGGTCCGGGCGACGGATCGGGACGGCGAACGATACGAACTCGAGGCCGAGGGGATCCTGGCGGTCGCCATCCAACACGAGGTCGACCACCTGGACGGGATCCTGTTTTTGGAGCGGATGAGTCGCCTCAAGCGCCGACTCGCACGCAAGGACTACAAAAAGATTCGAGCACGCATGGCTGAAGAGACGAACGAGGACGTCGAGGCATGAGTTCCGATCTGCAACGCCCCCTCCGAGTCGTCTTCGCCGGGACGCCCGAGTTCTCCGTGCCGGCGCTCGATGCGATCGCGGCGAGTGATCATGAACTCGTCGGCGTCATCACCAATCCGGACCGTCCCGCCGGCCGGGGCAAAAAGCCGCGCGCCCCCGCCGTCAAGAAGGCGGCGCTGGCCCATGACGTTCCGGTCTACCAGCCCGATTCGATGAAGGGAGATGAACCCCTAAAGCGGCTGCGTAGCTGGAATCCCGATGTCATGGTGGTCGCGGCCTATGGACAAATCCTGCCCGAGTCGATCTTGGGTGTACCGACCTACGGATGCATCAATATCCATGCGTCGCTGCTGCCCAAATTCCGAGGGGCGGCTCCCATCAACAAGGCGATCATAGAAGGGGAGTCCGAATCCGGCGTCACGATCATGAAGATGGATGCCGGCCTAGACACCGGGCCGATGCTGTTGAAGGGCTCGGTTTCGATCGGTCCGCACATGACCGCCGGAGAACTCCACGACGAACTCTCCGATGTCGGCGCCTCGCTGATCATCGAAGCCCTCGGCCGCCTGGTCGAAGGCGACTTGAGTGAGACGCCCCAGGACGACGACGCGGCGAGTTACGCCCCGAAGCTCTCGACCTCCGACGGAAGGATCGACTGGAGTGATTCGGCCGGGCGCGTCGCGGATTTGATCCGTGGCCTGAATCCCTGGCCGGGTGCATTCAGCCATTTCCAGAGAAATGGCGACACCGACCGGATCAAGTTCCATCGAGCCCACCCCGTCGAGACCGACCATGACCGAGCTCCGGGAACGGTTCTGCGCTCCGAGGCGAAGTCCGGCGAACTCGAGATCGCCTGCGGCGAGGGGGCCGTCGCGATCGACCGCATTCAGGCACCCGGAGGCCGAGCGATGAATGCCGGGGATTTCCTGAATGGCTACCCGCTCGAGCCGGGTGATCAATTCGAGACCGATACCGACTGACCGGGGAGCACCCTCCGATGGCGAGACAGGCCGCGTTCGACATGTTGACCGAGGTCGAAGAGAAGGGGGCCTTCAGCAACGTGGCTGTCGACCGCGTGCTGTCGGCCGGTGAGCTCTCCTCGGCCGACCGGGGGCTGGCGACCGAGATTCTCTACGGAGTCCTCACCTGGAAGCGCCCCATCGAATCGATCCTGGACGACGCCGTACACGGTGGACTGCGGTCGATCGATGCGACGATTCGCCGGGTCTTGTCGACCGGGGTCTACCAGTTGGTGTGGCTCGATCGCATTCCCGACCACGCTGCCGTCGATGAGACGGTGGGGTTGTCTGCCGATGTGGGGGAGGGCCGTGCCAAGGGCCTCGTCAACGCAGTGCTCAGGGAAGTCGTCGACCGCCGGGAATCCGGTCGTCTTCAGTGGTGGGACGACGAGGATCGCGACCGCAAACCGGCTCGTTATCTGGGAGAGAGGTACTCACTACCGAACTGGATGGCCAACCGACTGTGGCAGCTCGAAGGTACCGACCGGGCCGAAGCGCTGGCCGAGGCCTTGACCGAGAGGGCACCGACGATGCTGCGCGGCCTGGCCAGTGGGGCGCCCGAGTCGTTGCCCGACGCCGAGCGGGTCCGATCGATTCCCCGTGGTATTCGAGCCTCGGGCTTTGACGACGCGGTAGTCGAGGGTCTCCGAGACGGCCGTTGGATCGTGCAGGACCTCGGGGCGCAGGCGGTCGTGGAACTCGCCGACGTGCGACCCGGCGACAGGGTGCTCGACGGATGCGCCGGAAGAGGTGGAAAGACGCTGGCGCTGGCCGACCGGGTCGGTGACAACGGTGAGGTTGTCGCCGTTGATCCCGCCGGCCGGAAGCTCGAGGCGCTGGCAGCCAATGCGGACGAGGCAGGACTCCGTGGGCGGATTCAGATCCGGACGGGGCCTCTCGAGTCCGTGGTGAATGAAGATGCTCAAGACCCGTACGACGTCGTCTTGATCGATGCGCCGTGCTCCGGCCTCGGGGTGGTGCGGCGACAGCCCGACATCCGATGGAACCGAAGTGAAGCCGACGTCACCGAGCTGGTGTCTCTGCAGAAGACGCTCTTGGAGGCCGGCGCCGAAGTTGTGCGACCGGGGGGGCGGCTCGTCTACGCCGTGTGCACGTTTCTGACCGAGGAAGGGCCCAAGCAGGTCGACCGCCTCGTGGAGGCCCGCGACGAATTCGAGATCGAGCCCCCGGAGGGGCCTGACGACGTCGATTGGTCGGTCTTTTTGCGCGAAGACGGCGCTATTGACACCGATCCGTTGCGCCACGACGCCGACATGTTCTACGCGGCGAAGCTTCGTCGGGCCGGGAGCTGAGCTTCAACGGACACGCATTGATGAATCCACGCTAGCGATTCTGGAGAATAGTTATGGACGTCAAAATAGCACCGTCGATTCTCGCCGCGGATTTCGTACGCTTGGCCGACGAATGTGAAGAGGTTCTCGACGCAGGGGCAGACTGGCTCCACGTCGACGTCATGGACGGCCACTTCGTACCGAATCTGACCATCGGGCTTCCGGTCGTGCGCGACCTGCGGGCCGAGTTTCCCGATGCCGTACTCGACGTCCACATCATGATCGACAATCCCGACGAATACGCCGCCGAATTCGTCGAAGCCGGCGCCGACATCGTCTCGTTTCACCCCGAGGCGACCAAACATGCCCACAGGGTTATCCAGTCGATTCACGACGCGGGCGGAGAAGCCTCGCTGGCCATCAATCCGGGCACGAACCTGAGTAGTGTCGAATATGTGGCCGATGATCTCGATATGGTGTTGCTGATGAGCGTCAATCCCGGATTCGGCGGACAGTCGTTCGTGCCCGCGACCCTTCAAAAGCTCCGGGACCTGACCACCAAGCTCGAGGAACTGGGTCGACCCGACCTGCCGCTGCAAGTCGACGGCGGGGTCAAGGCTCACAACATCGCCGAGATCCGCCGGGCCGGCGCCGACATCTTCGTGGCCGGCTCTGCCATCTTCGGCGCCGACTCGTATGAATCGGCGATTTCGGAGCTTCGAGCCGGCGCCAAATCGGTCGAAATGGTCTGACGACTATGTGCCGCAGGGAATTTTTTGGGGGCTGCGTCGAGGGGGGATGACCGAAAGATCAAAAATAAGACTAAAAAATACTTGCCTATCCAACGAAGCGATTATCTTCCGTTCATCGTCGAGTGACAAGAGTGAAGTAAGACTCGGCGCGGTACGGCCAAACGTTGCCCGTCATCTGTATCTCTTCTGTAGTCCAGGTGTAACTCGGAGAGATAAGGCGGGGATGTGTAGCCGGCCACTACTGATAATTTTTGGTAGCTTGCGGCTTTTTCAGACCTACGTGAGGTAGGTCGACGGAGGCTACCTAGCCTGGACGAGTATACAATGACTTGGAACAAAGCAGCATTGGGAGCAGCAATGGCGTTGGGCATGGGTGCGGCAGCCTGTAGCGGTGTCGACACCGACCCGACAATGCCGGGAAGCGAAGCTCGCACGGCGGGCTTGGCGCTGACCAGCGACACCCTCGGAAACACCGATGTAGCAGGCATGCGTTTCACGGTCGACGGTTGTGCCGGATCCGCCACCGCTGGCTACAATGAAGTCGTCGAAAAGGACCTCGAGGATCTCTATCTTCCCGGTGGGATCGGAGTCTTCGAAGACAAACCCTACGACGCCGACAGCCAGCACCTCTTCAGTGACCACTACTTCCTTCTGGCTGCAGGCTGCTACGACGTCGTCGTTCAGCCCCTTCGGATGGTCGGACAGTCATACAAGGACAGCCAAGACTGTGCTTCGGCACACCAGAATGGCGTGACCGTCGAAGATGGCAAGACTCGAGAGATCTTGCTCATCAGCCAGTGTAAAGGGCCGGCAAACGGTGGTCTCGACGTCATCGGAACCATCAACCACCCGCCCGAGATTACGAACGTGGAGTTCAAAGACTCCAAGTTCCTCAACTCGTGCACGGGCCGCAACGAAGTCTGTGTGACCGTCTTCGACCCGGACAACGACCCCATCGAAATTCAGTGGGCGTCCAGCCAGAACTACAACTACCTGGGCGGCATCCGACCATCGACCGTGTCTCCCTCGGAGACCGTCAACGATGATGGCTCCATCACCTACTGTGGTGAAGCCGTGACGGGCCCCCGCGGTGACTACGGCTACAGCCTGACAGCCTGGGACCTTGCGACGAACTCGCTGGGCCAAGTGGACCGCATCGAGAACATCCTGACCCAGCAAGGCGACCCGGCCATGTCCAACGACACGATCGAATTCCCGATCTACGCCGGGATGGACTGTCGCGGACGCACCTCGGTCATCCTGATGGCCATGAACAACAACCCCGGCCCGGACAACTCCGGCTACGCGGTGCCCTTCATTCGCCAGTCTGCTGATTGGGTCAACCCCTTCACCACACTTGCGACCCCGAGCGTCCTGTACGTCTTGGACGACAACGACCAGGGTGAGCACGGCGGCGACGACGTCTTCGTGACCAACGCCCTTATCGCCGAGTTCGGCGCGGGCAACGTCACGAAAATCGACGAGCCCGCCGGTGGCCTCAGCTACACCAGCTCCAACGGTCTCGCCGGTCCCCTTTCGGACTACGACATCGTCTGGTTCTCGAACCCCGGCTTCCCGATGGACGACCCGGCCAGCTACGACGCCCTGCAGATGTTCCAGGACAACGGTGGTGGCCTCATCATCCAAGGTGACGACATGGCCGGCCCGGCGCTGGGCGGCGGTCGAGACCTCGACTACTTCAGCTTCCTGACGTACGTCGACAACGGTGTGACGACCTGTGGTGACACGACCAACGGCAACGTTGGCAACAACTACACGGTGACCTTCACCAACGAGCCGATCTCGTCCCTCAACGGGTCGATTATGGACCTCCGAGGCCAGTCGTTCCAGTACGGCAACGACATCGACCACACGGTCCGACAGGCCGCAGGTGAGCGCGTCCTCGCCAACGCCGTCTACACGAAAGGTCAGTGCACCGAGACCTACCCGGCGGCTGTTGCCATCGACCCGGTCGACCTTCCGTAACCCATCTCTCGGATAAACCACTCCTCGTTAGAGGAGGGTGACCCGACCCCGCCGCCGCCTGCTCCCCAGCAGGCGGCGGTTTTTGTTTTGGAGTATGATCCGGGCCCCACGGACTCGGTTGCGGCGCCAGAGCGCGCCGATCTCATCGTCGCTGGCCTTTGAAAGGGCCTCCGGCCATTCCTGCAGGCCAGCTCCTTGGCCTCGACACGCTCTGAACGCCGGCCCTTCGTCCGATGGGGCCCGGATCATACTCCCATCTTCTCTCTTAACGTTGGAGGTTCAGGTTGGACGTTCAGGTTGGACGTTCACGTTGGGCGTTCACGTTGGAGGTTCAGGTTGAGGTTCACGCTTAAGCTAGTTGCTGAACTCAAGATATTTTTTCGCGCAACGGAATCGGCCTAGGCGGCGAAAACAGAGACAGGGAGAGATGAATTGGTCAAGTGTGAGGGACTCATGAGCACCGAAAGATGCTCGCAGCGGCGAGTTCGATAACCCTGAATATTGCCGAGGGGACGGGTAGATCGGCGGGCAATGACCAGAAACGCTTCTATCGGTACGCGGATGGTAGCGCCCGCGAATGTGCTGCAATATTGGATGTGCTCCACGCCTACGGCGCGATCGATGAATCGTTCTTCGATCGGGCTCGAACCCTACTCATGCGGATCATCTCCATGCTAAATGCGATGATCCGATAGTAGACGAACCAACGTGCCCCGTGATCCGTGCCTCCCGTTCGTCCAACCTAAACGTCCAACGTAAACGTCCCCCGTGATCCGTGCCTCGTGTTCGTCCAACCTGAACGTCCAACGTAAACGTGCCCCGTGATCCGTGCCTCGTGGAATCCCGGCGAAAAGACTGGTATCATCCCCGTATGATGAAACACCTACTCCCCATTCTCGGACTCGTATCCCTCCTGATGGGTTCCTGCACCCAAGATGGACCGGCGAACCCGTGGGAGTTCGACGGCGATGCGGGGACTGATGGTGGAGATGTCACCGAGTGTCGAACACCGACGGAGTGGCAGACCAAACGGGTCGAAAGCAGCGATTCCTGGGCACCGCTGGGCCCGATGCTTACCGAGACGCATCTGGTGGCCAGCCAGTCCGATTCCCTGCGCCGACTGTGGGTTGCACTGGACCTGCAGACCGAGGAGGTCGTCTGGAGCAGCCCGCCGGGCCAGCAGGTGAGGGCGGCGTCGGGCAAGCGTGTGCTTCTATTTACAGAAACCGAGTCGGGCCAGCGCGTCGCTCGCATCGTCGATGTTTCAGATTCGAGCGAGGTCGCGAGGATCGACCTGCCGGAGGATACCCGTGCCAACCCGGACTACGAGCCTGCGCTGAAGACCTTTGATGGACGTCGGTTCGTGCTGAAGCGACGTGACGCGCCAGATGATTCGCCGGGGCGGGTGGTGTACTACGACGGCTCGGCGCGCCGACTCGTCGATGTCGGGGCTCGAATACAGACGGGCCCGGTTCTTATTGATGGAGGTTTCGCTGCCGTCGTGCGCAACGGATCGGCGCCTGGAGAGCGTACATCCGATGTTGTGGTCTACAGCGAGGGCGCCGGCGCCGTGGCACCCGTCACCAAATCGGAGGAGACCGAGCGGGGCCTTATTTCCGATGGGAGTACTGCAGGCTGGGTCACGTCCTCTGGCGTCTACTTTCTGCGTTCGGCGGAAGCATCGGCATCGAAGGTGTATGATGGGAGCTGCGGTCGTATTTCGGTCGATGAAGATAGTCTGGCGTTTCTGTGTCGGGATGAGGGCTCGGACAACTGGCCCGACGGCCCGGCCTCTGGGACGGTCTTAAAGTACTTTGACGGCGGGCGGGTCCGCACGGTCGATGCCGCCGAGCCACCCATCTACACCGTCGCTGTCGACGACGGCCGGTTCGTATGGATTCGACCCGAGGAAGAGTCCGAGGGATTCCCGGCCGTCGGTCGAGAAACGACGGGACGTGTGATGGCGGCCTGGGGATACGACGCTCCGGCCATCGATACCGGAGCTCGAAATGGATTCCCGTGTTTTTCCTGCAGCGCCCTCTGGCCGCCGGTGTATCTGTCGATGGGAGCCGGGCGTGTGGCCTGGTCCTACGATCGCACCGACCAAGGCTCCGATGAGCCGAATGCTCCGGGCGGCATCGGTTACGCCGTCTCCGAGCCGTGTCCGTAGGCGGCTCGCTCAGCAGTCGCCGGCGACACGGACGGGAAATTCCAGGGTGTCGCTCTGCGCCGCATCCGCGGCCTTGTCAGATTCGACGATTTCGACCGACAGACGCGACTGGCCGCCCGGCGGTGTCACCGAGGTGCATTCCCGGAACGTGTTCCCATTCTGGGTGCTTTCGAGTCGTTCGAAGGTCATCGACGTGCCCTCGGGGCCAGACCATCGGGCTGTCATGGCGTCACCGTCCGGGTCGAGGGCTTCCACGCATATCTCGATTGATTCACCGCAAGACGCGAAGGTCGACGGGTCGAACGAGAGATTGGTGATGGCCGGGGCATTCTTGGCGGGCGCGGGCTGTTTCATCTTTGCGGCCGCACCCTGAGCCGTCGCTTCTTCGGAAGCCGTCGACTTCGAGTCACAACCGACGGCAAAGGAGAGTGAGACGGCCAGGGCGACCGACAAGATGGACGCCTGAAGTAACGTGGTTTGGCAGAGATACTTGGATTTCATGATAAGGTTCCTCCGGCAGATGGTTGTTGGTACCACTGGAGGGTTCAACCCGATCGGCCGGGGGAAACATTCCGACAGAAGTCGGATCGGTCAGACGATGACCACCGCCGCGAGGCCTGCGAGTCCGACGCCCCAGCAATACCAGGAGAACCGGTGGAAGGTGGCGTCGGCGACGGTCCGTTCCAGGTACAGGATCGCAAGGTAGCCGACGAGCCCGGCGGCGGTCGCGCCGGCGGTGACCGTCAGCAGGCCGCTGCCGGCCGAGGACCCGAAGACGCCGGGTTCGAATTTCAGGGCCAGGGCGCCGAGGATGGCGGGAATCGACATCAGAAACGAGAAACGGGCGGCTTCGGTGCGCCAGACTGCCAGCAACAGAGCCGAGGTAATGGTCAGGCCGGAACGGGACAATCCGGGCAGCACGGCGATTCCCTGAGCGACTCCCAGCATGAGCGCGATCTTCGGGGTGATGCCCCAGAGTGCCAGGGACCGCGACGACGGTTCCGAGCCCGGCCCGGGATCCGTGCCCGCAAAACGACCACCCATGAGGATGCATCCGTTGACGAGCAAGGCCACGCAGACAAAGACGACTGCCTTCGACGAAGACCGGTCGAGGTTTAGCCAGGTGTCGATCGCCGCACCGATCACCGCCGTCGGGAGCGATGCGATACAAATCAAGATGAGCAGCCGGGCTCCGGTCGATTCCAGGGCGCTGCGCGGCTGACCGCGGCCGATGGCTTCGGCGGCATCTCTGAAGCCGAAAACCAGTTGAGCGACATCGCGCCGATAGTAAGCGACGACGGCGACCAGGGTGCCGACATGAAGGATGATGTCGAAGATCAGGCGCGGCTCTTCGAGGCCCAGCAGGTATTGGCCCAGAACGAGATGCCCGGAGGAGCTGATCGGAAGAAACTCCGTCAGCCCCTGGACCACCCCGAGTATGATCGATTCGATGAGCGACATCGTCGGTCCCGTTGGCTATTGCGCCGCGTCGGACTCGCTGGCACCCGGCGTAATCCCGTCGTCGAACTCGTCGTTGTAGACGCGGTCGAGCAGATTCGAGGGATAGTGGTCGCGGCCGACGGGTTCGTCGGCGTAGATCCAGTCGCGTAAGGCCGGCAGCATCTCCTCGTCCCAGCCGTTGCTGGAACGAATGACGATGAACTCCGTGTAGAGTCGTTCGATGATCTCCTCGACTTCGTCGACCAGTGACATCCGTTCGAAGAGCTTCTCGTCGTCCCGGTCGGTCATCAGTGCCGGGATCTTGAGCGTCGAGATGGCGAAGTCCTCGGCTTTGAATTTAAACTTCCACTCGCGCCCCTCCTTGACGAATCGAAGCCGGGCCCGCGTCGGCCGTTTCCCCTCGCGCAGCGCGATCTTCGCCTCGCGCGAATGGGCCGGGGCGCCACCACGGAACATATTGCGTTCCGTCTCGGCCAGGTACGACTCCATGGTCAATCGGTCGTCGAAGATGACTTCGACCTGGCCGTGCTTTCGAATCTCGAGCAGGCCGTCAAAGCACTCGGTTTTATACCAGAGCCACATCAAAAATTCGGGGCCCAGAAAGCGACGGCTGTCGATCAGTTCGGATGTACTCTGCATTGCCATAGTTCAGCCGGAATGGGTTTATTCGTCTTCGTTGACGAAGTTGGTGGGCTCGATGGTCTCGAGGCGGTCGACGCGCTCCGGAGCCAGCCCCTGTTCGACGGCGCTGACGTAGGGGCTCGCCGGCATGATATCGAGCTGAAAGGTGTCCATGAATAGCCCCTGAAACAGCTCGCCATTCTTGTTGGCGTGGCTCCAGAAGCGGACGCGACCGGTGCGCAGATCCCAGCTCATGTCGATGAGCTGCATTTTCGGAAGGCTCTTCTCGCGCAGCTGCTTGACCACCATGTGCTCGATGTCTTCGCGCTCGTATTTGCTCAGCTTCTCTTTGTCGTTTCTGAGCTTGAAGTCTTCCTCGGCCTCGGCGATGTGCGCCTTTTTGAGGGCGTTGGGTATCGAGTATCGGTCCCGCCGCAGCGCCAGGTTGATGTAGTGGTCGTATTTGAAATCTTCGACCGACAGATCGGTCTGCAGCGGGCGCTCGATGTGAACCCAGCCGATCGACTCGTCGTCGTCATCGTCCGGGGTCAGTTCTTCGAACGCGTGCATGTTGATCTGCTCGGCGAAGACGTTCTGCCAGTTTTCGGGAGGCTCCTCCTGAACAAAAAAGAGCCGGTAGGTCAGTGAACCGTCGAGGGCACCCACGGCCGTCACCTCATCGTGCTTGAGTCACAAAGAATCGAGCGATTGCGGCGGGTACGCCTATCACGATCCGAGACGTAGGCAAATCAGCGCAGAGAAATCACCAACCGTCTTCACCGCGCAGGATACCCTCGATCGTCGGGATGTCTTCGACCAAGGTCAGTACGATCAGCTTCGTGTCTTCGGTGAGGACGTAGTCGGGGCCCGGATTGAAGAAGTATTCGTCGAGATCGCAGTCGTAGACGGCGATGATCAGCGCGTCGGTCAATCGTCGAATGGGGGTATCTTTAAGTTCGTGGCCGACCACCGGGCTGTTTTCCGGGATGGGGATCTCTTCGACGCGGCGCACGTGGTCGTGGTCCTGCATCGTCAGGTCCAGAAATGTCGTCACTTCTGGGCGGATCGCCTCGGCGGCCATCCGGGCACCGCCCAGCACGTTTGTGTAGATCACGCTGTTGGCGCCGGCGCGTTTGAACTTGTCGATGGAATCGGTGTGGGAGCCGCGGGTGATGATTCTGATGTCGCTGTTGAGGGTTCGGGCGCTGACGGTCACGAACAGGTTGTCACGGTCGTTGCCCAACGAGCAGATGATGGCGCGGGCCCGGTCCAGCCCGGCTTCTTTCAGGATATCATCTTCGGTGGCATCTCCGACGATGTAGGGAAACGACATGTCCAGGTCGTCCGAGACCTTTTTGATCCGTTCGCGATCGGCATCGATCACCACGCATGCCTTCTTGGAATTTCTGATCTCCGAGAGGACGTACTCTCCGGTGCTGCCGATGCCGGCGACGATGAAGTGATCTCGCAGTTCGTCGATTCGCTGGGCCATGCGTCTGCTCCGAATCAGGTTCCGCAGTTCGCCGTCGACGATGAAGGCCGTCAAGGCCGACGCAAAATAGAGTACGGTGCCGGTCCCGAAGATGATCAGGAAGATGGAGAACACCTCCAGGCTCGGCCGGTTGCCGATGGGGATCGTCTCCTCGAATCCGACCGTAGAGAGCGTGATCGCCGTCATGTACGCGCACTGCAGCAAGTTTTGCTTGTAGTCGGCGAGGACGTAGAAGCCCACGGTTCCGATGATGAAGACCAGGGCGACCAGTCCAGAGGCACGCAGCAATCGGACGAGGGCGGTCGAATACCACCTTGGGCGTTTCGTGTCTCCGCGTATGGAGCCGACGAATTTACGCGTCTCGTTGAGCATGCTTGCCCGCACGTCCAGTTCGGTCCGAATCACCTACACCTTCACGGAATACCGGAGCCGAGGGGAACTGTCATCCTCGCGGGCAGATTCATTCCAATTGAATTGGCCATTGAGGTGGCGTACAATACGCTAAGTAAGTAAACACTTACCTGTATCTCGGAGCCCGAGATGAACTACCAGACCTACCCGTATTTCGGCGAAGAACACCACATGTATCGCGAGACCGTTCGGAGTTTCGCGAAGAACGAACTCGCTCCACACGCCGAAGAGTGGGAGGAAGCCAGGATCTTTCCGAGAGAGGTCTTCGAGAAGATGGGCGAGATGGGATTCATCGGGGCGAGGTATCCCGAAGAACACGGGGGTTCCGGGGGAGATATCTGGCATACGGCTGTCTTTGCCGAGGAGATGCCCCATTGCGGGATGGCCGGACTCACGATGAGCCTGCTGGTGCAGATGGAGATGTGCACGCCGGTCATCCATGAAATCGGTTCGGACGAACAGAAACGCGAGTTTTTGGAACCGGCGATCCGGGGAGAGAAGATAGGCGCGCTCGGCATCTCCGAGCCAGACGCCGGAAGCGATGTGGCCGGCATTCGAACCCGCGCCGAGCGCGACGGCGACGAATACGTTATCAACGGGCAAAAGACCTGGATTACGAACGGGACCCGGGCTGACTTCATCGTACTCGCGGCGCGGACCGATACCGATCCGGAGATGCGCTACGGCGGCATCAGCCTCTTTACGTTCCCGACCGACGTCGACGGCTTCGAGGTCACCCGCAAGCTTCGGAAGCTGGGCAATCATTCATCGGACACCGCCGAGCTGCATTTTGACGACTGCCGGATCCCGGCTCGCTACCGACTGGGAGCGGAGGATGCCGGGTTTTACCACATCATGGAGAACTTCCAGGGCGAACGTCTCGTCGGGGCGTTGACGGGCATCGGCGGGGCGCAGATCGCCCTCGACGAGACCATCGAGTACGTCAAAGACCGCAACGCGTTCGAACGGCCGCTCACCGGATTTCAAGTGATCCGCCACCGCATTGTCGACATGCAGACCGAGCTGGAGGCCGCGCGCAATCTGAACTATCGGGCCACCGATCTCTTCGACCGTGGCCTGGATGCGCAAAAAGAGATCTCGATGGCCAAGTTGAAGGCGGGGGAGACGGCCATGGATGTGGTCGATGAATGTCTGCAGCTATACGGGGGGATGGGCTACGTCGAAGAGGGACCCATCGCTCGAACCTGGCGAGACACGCGGTTGCTGTCGATCGGCGGCGGTACCAGCGAGATCATGAAAGAGATCATCTCCAAGCTGATGCCGCTTCGCTGATGGGTCTCACGTACCCACCAGTCGTCCGCCGCCGACCCCAGATACGACCACGTCGAGTGAGTCGCCGGTCGGGGTGAGTGTGACCGATCCGGTGACCGCCGGAATGACGGCGGTACCACCGGGTTCCAGGTCGAAATCGCCGCCATCCCAGCTCAGCGTAGCCTCTCCGTCGATGACCGAGACGACCTGAACCGACCCGGGATCGACGGACCATGTCGCCGGCCGACGGGCTTGCAGGCGCTCGATTCTGTACGAGGGAACGTCGATGAGGAGAGTTACCTCGGCGTCGGGGTGGTCCAGGGGGTGACCCTCGACTGATGTGGGCGGTTGGTCGCCGAAATTGGCGACGGTCATTGCCTCGTCCAGGTGCAGCTCCCGGGGCTGGCCATCCAGTCCGGGTCGGTCGTAGTCGTAGACCCGGTAGGTCGTGTCACTGGGTTGTTGGATTTCAAGCAGTACTACGCCCTCGCAGATCGCATGGATCGTGCCGGGAACGACCCGAATGACTTGGCCGGGTTCGACGTCAACACGGCGACACACTTCCTCGGCTCGTCCTTCGTCGACGGCCCGTCGAAACGCCTCGGCGTCGACACCGTCCCTGACACCGTGAAGGATCGACCCGCCGTCGTCGCTGGCGAGAATGACCCAGCATTCGTCCTTCGAGTCGGCGTCGGGGAAGTGCTGGTCGATGTCCTTCTGGGAGGGATGGACCTGCACGCTCAGATCGTCGGCCGCATCGAGCATCTTGACCAGAAGGGGAAAGCCCTCGACGGAGGCTCGAGATCCGACCAGATCGGTGCCCCAGAGTTCGGTGATCTCGCTGAGAGGCGACCCGGTTGCGGGGCCCGTATCGACGATCGATTCGCCTTCTTCGAGTGCGGAGACCTCCCAGGCTTCGCCCAGTGGGACGTCGTCGTCGCCACCCTTCGAAAAGAGATCGACGAGTCGACGTCCACCCCAGACCTTTTCACGCAGGTAGGGTCGAGTTCGAAAGGGATACGGTGTCGGAGTGCTCATCGGTCTCCTCAGAGGAGCTGGCTCGGTACGTCTTCTTTGTCTTCGGGCGGGTTCAACGCCTTTTCGATGGCTTCTTTGACTCGCGGGTCGTCGCTCAGTTCCGCCATCGTTTGAGCTCGGTGAATTTCTTCACGGAAGCTCTCGCGGTCCTGATTGCGGCGTGCCTGCATGGCGAGGTACAGATGCGCCATCGCCGCGATGTCGAAGCGGGTCGATTGCACGGCAAAGGCGACCGCCGCCTGGAGTTTTCGGGTGGCGTCGTCGCTGCCGAACCGAAACAGCAGCGAGCCGGTCGTAAAGAGCGACTCGGCCGTTCGGCCGAGATCGCCGCGGGCCCGCTGGGCTTCGGTCGCCGCCGTCAACGTACCTCGGGCGTATCCGATGAATGGACCCGGCTTCTTGCTGAGATCCAGGTTCGAGTAGATCCCGGTCATCCGAAAGTACGTCGTGGCGACTCCTTCGTAATCGCGCAATTCCCGGCGATAATTGAGGGCGGTTCGGCCTGCCTCGAAGGCCTTCTGGTATTCCTTGCGGGCGGTCTGTGTGATCAGCAGGAAAAACTGTGCCCGGGCGCGACCGACGAGCATCTTTGCGTCTTCGTAGAGTCGTTCCGACTCCTGGAAGGCGATGTAGGCCTGGTCGAGGGAATCCTCGGAGAGAAACTCCACTCCCTGGTACAGACGAGCGGCTGCCAGCCGATGGCCCCGGGAATCTTCGGCGAGATCGGTGAGGCTGGCGAGTAGATCCTCGCGGGTGTCCTTCGGTGCGTCGGCGGGTACGGCCCACCAGATCCCACTGATGTAAGAGAAGAGGTCACCGCCGCATCCGTCGGGGCAGCGCTCGCGGAGCTGTCCGACGGTCTTTCGGCCGGCCTCGAAGTTGTCCGCCTTCATCTGCATCTCGGCGAGCATGCCGAGTGCTCCCACGTAGGCGGCGCTGTCGGACTCGTCTTCGTATGCGTCGACGTAGGCCTGTGCGGCCTCGATAGCCCTCTCTTTCAGTCCCACGAAATCGTAGAGTCGTACCTCTGTACCGAATGCGTTCAGCCGGGCGGTTCGGTCGTCGTCGGCACGGGCGACCGCTTCGTCCTCGTTTACCAGCCAGAGGGCTTCTCGATAGTGGCCGTAGGCGCCCCAGCGCATGGCGAATTGGTCTCGGGTGTGCCAGCGCATCGGACCGTAGAGGGCGGGGTTTCCCAGCACCCCGTAGAGGTGAGAGAGGGCGAGGTGAGTCTGGCCCCGGTAGACGAGGACGGCGCCGTAAACCATCTGGGCGTACGCCTCGAGGGTGTCGTCATGGACGCGGCGCACGGGCCCGAGGTCGACGCCGCCGGTCGGTGGAGCCGCCACCATCCCGGGTCCGACGGCGGGACCGATCCCGGTGTAGTTCAGCACCAGATGTTCGCGCCCGTTGCGCTCGACGGTATTGGCCGCGACGACGACTTGAGGCCCGCCGGCGTAGCTGACCTTATCCTGGACCTGGTGGAAATCCTCGCGTTGTGCATCCAGATGGACGTTCAGCATCTCCACCTCGGTTCGGGCGTTCGATCGGCTCTGGAGGTCGGCCCTGAACACCTCGGCGAGCCGCTGGCCGACAGCCGCGTCGGTCTCCGAGCCGACTGCGATCTGAACGATGGCTTCCCTCGGCTCCTTGATCATCCGATGTTCCAGAAAGACCGCGCGATCGGAGGTTGTCGGAGCGCGCGAAGTCCCGTTCTTTTTGAGACCGAGTCGATGGCCATTGCAGTCGGCATTGTCGTCGGAGACCGATCGAACGGTGCAGAGACCCACGAGGCGGCGGGTCAGTTGCATTCGACGCGCTGGTCCTTCGGCCTTGGGGGGGGCAAAGATGCCGTAGACGTCGCCCTCGGAGAGGCCGCCGTTCGTGCCCCGGCCAAGTTCGACAGACCAGGGGGCGTCGGAGGCCTTCTCTCTGACGGCCGATACCTCGGTGAGCCCCTTACCGACCGAGGTGTCATCCAGCGAATCCTCCCAGGTCAGTTCCAGCCCCGTCGCCTCGGAACGTGGAAGCACATATGTGAGGTGAACCCGTGCGACGCCCTGGTCGGGATAATTCGCGACCACGCGGCCGGCAGCCAGAGGAGGGCGGGGCATCTGGCCGAGGGGCCACTTGCCGCTGTAGCGCGCCACGAAGGTCTCGCCCGGCTGCACGTCTTGAGTCAGACCGACGGCGTAGAGGAACCCGTCGGAGCCCTGCCTCAGCATGGCCGTGGGGGCGTCGGTCTTCAGATCCGAAGGCGGTTGATCGCGAACCGTGTCGACGTCTGGCCATGCGGCCGTATCGGCACGGTGGGCCGGCCCGGTGGCGCACCCGCCGGCGATCCAGAGGACCGACACGAGTGTGAGCCAGGTGAAGATGGACCGATGTTCGCTGGACAGCATGCATCCTCCGATGAGTGACATAGAAGTCGCCTTGAGGCGCCCTAAGTGTAGGGGGCGCGGCCGGAAGGTAAAGTGACGAGACGTTGCGGCTGTTGTTGACAATCGGGACCGCACGACTACGGTTCGGGCGTTCAAGGCCCCCCGCCTCCGTTCCCCCGCCGACGGCCCCGTTCGACGCTTCGGAACGGCAGTCGGGCACGCCGCATTCCATTGCTTCGACATCGAACCACTCACTGCCGGGAGTAGAACATGGCGGGTGTAGTCGACGACGACCCCACACCGATCGAGAGCAGGGACCAACTGCTCGCATACTTTCAAGAGGGCGCCACACCCCGAGAGGACCGCGGCGTCGGCACCGAGCACGAGAAATTCGTGTTCCTTCGCCGCGAATGCGGGCTGGTGACCCACGGGGGAGCCGAGGGGATCGAGACGATCTTCGAGCGGCTCGCCGAACAATATGACTGGGAGCCGATCTGGGAGGGCGATATTATGATCGGCATGACTCGCGGTGACGCCGCGATCAGTCTGGAACCCGGGGGCCAGTTTGAACTCTCCGGAGGGATCAAGAAGACGGTCCACGGGACGTCCGACGAACTCGACGAGCACCTCCGGGAGCTCGAGGACGTCGCCGGCGACGATGTCAAGATGGTCTCGTGGGGAATGAACCCGTTTGTGGACCCTGAAGACGTGCCGATGATGCCCAAACAACGGTACGATATCATGCGAGCGTACCTGCCGGCGCGGGGCAAGCTGGCGCCATGGATGATGAAGACAACGTGCACCATCCAGGCGAATTTTGATTACATGAGCGAGTCGGATGCGACCGACTTGATGCAGACGGCACTTCTGGTCTCACCGATCGTCTCGGCGATCTTCGCCAACAGCCCGATACGGGACGGCGAAGTTACGGGAATGCAGAGCGATCGTGGGTATATCTGGACCGAGACGGACCCCGATCGGACCGGTTGGCCCGACTTTATGTATCGGGACGACTGGGGCTACGGAGACTATCTCGACTTCTTGCTCGATATTCCGATGTTCTTTATCGAGCGGGAGGGCCGGCTGATCCCGAAGACCGGCCAGACGTTCCGGGATTACCTCAACGGAGGTTCGGGGCGCTACGAGCCGACGATGGCCGACTTCAAACTCCACCTGTCGACGGCCTTCCCCGAGATTCGACTCAAGCAATACGTCGAAGTCCGCGGCGCCGATGGAGGGCCGGCCGAACAGATTCTGGGGCTTCCCGCCCTGTGGAAGGGAATCCTGTACGATGACAGCGCTCGGAAGCGCGCTCGAGACCTTCTGGACGGCATCGACCCCGATGATCACCGCCAGCTCTTCCATGACGTCTATCGCGACGGCTTCCAGGCCGAGGGGCCCGACGGAACAGTGGGAGAACTCGCCGACGAATTGATCGAGATCTCGGCCGATGGGCTCAGGTCTCTGGCCGACGAGCAGAACCTGGATGTCGACGAGACCGGGTACCTGCGTCCGTTGCGCCAGATCGTCACGTCGCGGCGCACCCTCGCCGACGAACTCCGGGACATGTTTCTTGAAACCGGCGGCGATTGTGAACGCATTGTCGACGAATGGGCGTTTTTCTGACCGGAACATCGACTCGCACCAACGGAGGCGCACATGAACGTCATCGATGGAGAGCATGCGGCTGACCGACTCGAGGGGATCATCCACGCTCCCAGCCAGGTCAATGACGACGGGGTCGACCTGACCGTCGGCCGCGTCTATCGATTCGAAGCCGGCGGGCAGCTCGACTTCGGTGGTGGGGAGTTTGAAGCGGCCGAGGCGACCGCGTTGGAGCCGCAACTGAAGGATCCGAGTGACGATTACGGCTGGTGGGAGCTCGACGAAGGGACGTACAAGCTACGGTACAATGAGTCGGTCGAGACCGACCCGTCGGATGTCGTCCGAATGCAGCCGCTGCCTCGGCTGTTGGACTGTGGGGTGACCCACCCGACGCTCGAGTGGACGGGGGCGGAGGGTCATCTCGAGACCGTGATACAGGTCCCGAGTTGTGGTGTCGCCCTCAAGGAGAACTTTCGAGCAACACGCTTTCAGATCCGTACCCGCGAAATCTTGGACTGACGTCGACTTATGAGCAATCGCATCTATCTAGATTGGAACGCCACCGGCCCGCTGCTTCCGGAGGTCCGCGACCAGATGCAGCAGGCACTGGAGGGAGTGCCGGGCAATGCATCGAGCATCCACCAGGATGGGCAACGAGCTCGCTCGGAGGTCGAGCGGGCTCGCCGGGCTCTGGCCGAGGCAGTCGGGGCCCCTGCGCAGGCCGTGGTGCTGACGGGTGGGGCCACCGAGAGCAACAACCAGGTCCTGCGGAGTCACGCGCGACGAACGGATGAGCCGCGAATCCTCTGTACGGCGGTGGAACACCCGTCGGTGCTGGAGGTCGTCGAGCAGCTCGGTGAGGAGGGCATCGACGTCGACGTGGTACCCGTGGATGGGCGCGGGCAGCCGGACCTGCAGGCCCTGGAGGCGTCGCTTCGAGAGGGGACGACGCTGGTGAGCGCCATGTGGGCCAATAACGAAACCGGGGCTGTGTTGCCGGTCCACGAGATCGGCGAACTCGCCGACGAGTACGGCGCGGTCTTTCACGTCGATGGAACGCAGGCTCTGGGGCGGATTCCGGTCGATTTTCAGGACCTGGGGGCCGATTTTATGACCCTGTCGGCTCACAAGATGGGCGGGCCGAAGGGAATCGGCGCCGTCGTCTGTCGCGAAGGTCGGAAGGTCGGCCCGTTGATGGTCGGGGGGCACCAGGAACGAGGCCGGCGGCCCGGGACCGAAAATGTGCCGGCGGCTATCGGCCTGCGAGCGGCCGCTGAAGCGGTGTCGGCGCGGCTCGAGGACTGGAATCGATCCCTCGAGAAGCGGCGTTCGCTCCTCTGGGATGCCCTCAGGGAGAGCCCGGTGCCGGTCGAACTCCGCGGTGATCCTGAGCGGCGTCTGCCGAATACGCTGAATGTGGCCTTCGACGGGGTCGACGGTGAAGACATGCTGCTCGCCCTCGATTTGGAGGGGATCTCGGCGTCGAGTGGATCGGCATGTACGGCGGGGTCGCTCGAGCCCAGTCACGTCATTCTGGCGATGGGATATCCCGAAGACGAGGCCCGGGAGTCGGTTCGTTTCAGCTTTGGCCCGACGACAGATCGGGATGCGATCGAAGATGCCGCCGAACGCATATTGAGCGTCGCCGAGCGCCTTCACGGGCTCGCATGACGCCCACGGCTCTTTACTGCACGTAGGACGCGACGTAGGGTGCGCCGCGTGATGCTTCGACCACCCTCCAGGACTCTGATCCATCATGGCTACAACACCTACTTCGACCGAGGCGGGGACTCCCGAGATCGAATTGCCGCCCGTCCGCGAGGCGGGTGACGACCTCGGCACCATCGTCGAGGACCGTGTCGTCGTCGCAATGAGCGGCGGCGTCGACAGTTCGGTGACCGCGGCCCTCTGCGCCGAGCAGGGCCACGATACCGTCGGGATCTCGATGCGCCTCTACTCGACGCCCCAAGACGACTACTCCGGGAGCTGTTGTTCGCCCGACGACCTCTTCGATGCGCGCCAGGTGGCTGCATCGGTCGACATGCCCTTCTACGTGGCGAATTATCAGGAGGTCTTCCGGGAGCGCGTGATCGACTACTTCGTCGACGAATATCGACGTGGTCGTACGCCGAATCCCTGCGTGGCCTGCAACAACCACCTGAAGTTCGACATCCTCCTGGATCGAACCCTCGCACTCGGGTCGAGGTATCTGGCGACGGGTCACTACGCGCGGGTCGACCACAGCGGAGACCGCCCGAAGCTCAAGCGCGGGGTCGACCCCGAGAAGGACCAGTCCTACTTCCTGTTTGGGATTCCGCGAGAGGCTCTCGACCGGATTCTCTTTCCGCTGGGTTCACTCCAGAAGGACGAAGTTCGTGAGCATGCCCGGCGACTCGGGCTGGCCACGGCCGACAAGCCCGAGAGCCACGAGATCTGCTTTGTGGGCGGGGGCGACTACAAGGAATACGTCGAAGAACGTCTGTCCGAGAAGGACCGTCGTCCGGGAAAGATCGTACATCAGTCCGGCGAGGTCCTCGGCGAGCACGACGGCATCCACCAGTTCACGATTGGGCAGCGCCGTGGGCTTGGACTCAGCTACCACAAACGCCTGTACGTCCAGTCGATTCGGCCCGAGGACGGGACCGTTGTTGTCGGACCGAAGGATGGCCTCGCGGCGCGCGGCCTGGTCGCCGAGCGGTGCAACTGGCTGTCATTCGAACGGCCCCGCGGCCCACTGGAGTGCGAGGTTCAGATCCGCTACCGGACCGACCCGGTTCCCGCGCTCGTCACCACGGGTGACGACGCCGAGACGGCGTTCGTCGAGTTTGTCGAGCCCCAGCGAGCCGTGACCCCGGGCCAGGCCGCCGTGTTTTACCGCGGCGACGAAGTGCTGGGCGGCGGGTTTATCGAGGAGGCCCGATCTTGATCCCGGCTGATACGCCTCAGACCGACGACCCCGGGGAGGACCATCGCTCCGACCTGGCGTCACTGCAGGCGAAACTGGGCTATCGATTCGATGACGTGGTGTTGCTGCAACGAGCCCTCACGCATCGTTCGTATTTGACGGAGCACGACGAAGTCGAACACGACAATCAGCGCCTGGAGTTTCTGGGAGACGCCGTCCTGGGGATGGTGGTTGCCGAGACACTGTTTCGCCGTGACCGGGAGGTCGACGAAGGGGTCCTGTCGAAGCGACAATCCCAGCTTGTACGCGGTTCGGCCCTGGCGGATATGGCCCGGGAGCTCGATCTCGGGGCCTACCTCAAACTTGGAAAGGGAGAGGCGATGACCGGGGGACGCGACCGCGAGAGCCTCCTGGCGGACGCCTACGAGGCATTGCTGGCATCGGTTTATCTGGATGGCGGTCTCGAACCGGTCAAAGATGTCATCGAGGCGTTGCACGGTCCTGAATTTCAGAATGTCCTTGAGGGGCGTCGCCCCTCGGACTTCAAGAGCCGCCTGCAGGAGCTGACGCAAAAAGAATACGGGATTCAGCCCGACTACGAGATCGTCGCAGAGAGTGGTCCCGCCCACGACAAAGAGTTTGTAGCACGCGTCGAGGTCGGCGGCCGCGAGATGGGTCGAGGGGGCGGTCGTTCGAAGCAGAGGGCCGAACAGCGGGCGGCCGCTGAGGCCCTTGAGACGCTCGAAGAGGAGACACCCGCGGAAGAGTGACCCCCGCCGGCACGTTCTGCCGATGAGGTCCGGCTGACGGCGAGTCGAGAATTGAGAGTACTACACGAGGAGGTAACACGATGGGTTGGTTGAGCGGTTGGGAACTGGTGTTGGTCATACTTCTGGCTCTGATGTTCTTCGGGGCGGGCAAGCTGCCGAAGGTGGCGAGCCAACTCGGGTCGGGCATCCGGAACTTTCAGGATTCCCTGAAGGGGAACGATGAAGACGACGACCAGAAGAAGATCGAAGACAAATCGACCGAGTAAACCGATTCTCCCGACACGGGGTTCAGGACGATGGCGCTGCGCAGTATGACCGGATTCGGACGCGGGGAAGAGGAAGGCGAGGGCCTGAAGGTCGAAGTCGAATCCAAAAGCTTCAATCGCAAGCGTCTCGACGCACGCGTCAGACTCCCCGATTCGTTGGCGTCCCTGGAGTCCGAGATTGTCGATCGGGTCAAGCAGCGGTGTCGGCGCGGACGCGTCGAGGTCAACGTCGATGTCGAAGTGAGTTCGGCGGCGGACGCCGGGGCCGAATTGATCGACGCGGATCGGTTTGAGGCGGTCTATCTGCAGTTACAAAGGCTCGCCGAGCAGATGGACCTCAAGGAAGTCAGCCTCGCCGATGTGTTGACCTTTCAAGATGCGCTCGAGCCGAACTATCGGGCCGACCCGGAGGCGCAGGGCGACCTGATCATGGCGGCGGTCGAGACATCGATCGACTCCCTGGTGGCCGCCCGTCGTTCCGAGGGTGAAGGGCTCGAAGCGGACCTGCGCGGCTACCTGGATTCGATGGCCGAAGACCTGTCGAATTATCGCCAGAAGGCTCCATTGGCCCTGGATGCCATGCGCGAGCGAATTACCGAGCGGGTTCGGGACACACTGGCCGATATGGATGTCGACGAGCCCGACGAGCAGCGGTTGGCCGAAGAGGTCGTCTTTCATGTCGATCGCGCCGATGTCTCCGAGGAATTGCAACGGGCCGCCGCTCACCTGGAGAGTCTTCGAGAGTTGATCAAAACCTCCGGTGCCGACGAGGCCGTCGGCAAAGAGATCGACTTCTATCTGCAGGAGCTCGTCCGAGAGACGAACACCCTTTCATCGAAGAGCCACACCTCCGAGTTGACCGACCTGGCGATCTCGATGAAGTCCACTGTCGAGAAGATGCGAGAGCAGGCCGCAAATATCGAGTAAGAGGAACCGATGCAGCAAAAAGGTGTGCTCCTCATCGTCTGCGGCCCCTCCGGCGTCGGAAAGACATCGGTGTGCCGTCAGCTTCGGAAAGATCACGACCGACTTCGATTCAGCGTCAGCGTGACCACTCGTCCCCCGCGCGACAAAGAGGTCGACGGCGAAGACTACCATTTCGTCGATCCCAAGGAATTCGACCGCATGAAGGAAGAGGGCGCATTTGCCGAATGGGCGCACGTCCACGGCAATCAGTACGGAACGACCTTTGAGACTCTTCGGTCGGCCTGGGCCGAGAATTCCGACCTGATTTTCGACATCGACTACCAGGGAGCTCGCCAGCTCAAGGAGAGCTTCCCCGATGCGACGTCGGTTCTGGTCGTCCCACCCTCGATGTCGACCCTCCGAGATCGGCTCTCCAGCCGTGGAAGTGAGGACGCCGAGACGATCGACCGGCGCATGGACAACGCTCGCCAAGAGCTCGCGCAGTACGAGATCTTCGATTTTATCGTCGAGAACGACGAGCTCGAGGAGGCGGCCGAGACGATGGAGTGCATCTATCGGGCGGCCCGTCACCGCCGTCGATTCCAGGCCCACCGGGTCGAATCCCTGCTCGACGACGCGTGAACTGATCGGGCGGTTTTCTCCGAATTGTGCTTCAAATCCGCTAAACTGCCGCCGATTGTCTACATTTGTACTCTAAGTTCGACGAGAAGTTCGGCGAACATAGATTTACTTTCAGGTCGAGGTACATGGGGGTAAGTTTATTGTCAGGAGAACACTCCGACAAATGAATCTAGAGAGGCGCCCGATGAGTGCTGTACGTGCGCGACCCGTGAGATGGATCTCGTTGTTTGCATTGTGCCTGTTTTTCGGTGGGGTCGGTTGCCAGGATGAACGTCCCGGTCCCGGAACAAATCCCGATTCCGGTCCGATCGACGCAGCGACGGACGTCGACGAGGACTCTGGCGGGGATGATGCCGATGAGGGCGAAGACGCGGGGGATACCGGTGACGACGGAGGAGAGCCCGACGACGGTGGCGCCGAAGATACCGATGGAGCGGTCGACGGCGGGGGCGATTCCGGCGGTGATGCGATTTCCTGTACGGGCGATTTGCGTCCCTGCAACGGCTCGTGTGTCGACACCACGTCCAACCAGTCGCACTGCGGTGATTGTGGGATTACCTGTGACGGCAATTCAGTCTGTCGGAACGGCACCTGCGAGTGCCCCCGATACCATGAGACGTGCAACGGAGTCTGCGAACCGGTCCATGTGGACGGTGACAACTGTGGAAGTTGTGGAAACACCTGCGGGGCCGGGGAGGCCTGTTCTTCGGGGGCCTGCAAGACGACGTGTTTGCCCGGACGGTCGATTTGTGGGAACTCGTGCGTCAACAAACAGACCGACAACCAGCATTGTGGCGGATGCGGGGTGAGCTGTGGGTCCGACGAAGGATGCGTCAACGGGAACTGTGTGCCGCGTGTCCCGACGAATTCGAGTGGAAAGTCGTGTGTAGGCGGGGGCCCCCCGCTGAATATCACCCGTCCCAACGAAAGCGACTCGGATACCTGCCTGGGTAACCTCGCCGAAGGTCTCTTTACCTGGGGTCTGTGCACCTGCAACGACCTCGTGGTGCAGAATAACCTCGAAACCGACGCGTGGGATAGTACGGTGGGTCCCTACGTTCCCGGCGGTGTCGGCGGGGGCATCGGCTCCAATCAGTCGGTCCAACTCGGAGCCTTGAGCAATATTCAGGGCCCCGTGTGGGCGTCGGGATCGGCGGGTTTGAATGCCGATGGTGATCTCAACATCCGTCAGATGCTTCGCTCCGGCGGCGATGTGCAGACGGACAACACGACGACGGTTCAGGGGGATGCGTACGTCAACGGCGATGTGACGGCGACCGGCACGGCGAACTTCGAGAAGGACCTGACCCTGCCGTCCGGCGCGGTGATCAGCGGAAATGTGACGACCGGAAACACCGTCCGAAGCCCGGTCAACGTCAAGAACGCCTGCGGCGGCTGTGCTCAGGATGAGCGGATAGATGTCGGGGGAATCGTCGATGCGCACTCCGGGTCGAACAACGACAATGACGCGATCAACCTGTCGTCATCGGCTCTCTCTTCGCCGGGCGGTAATCGGCGTCTGGATCTCCCCTGCGGCAAGTACTATCTGGATGAAATCGTGTCGGCCAAACGCGTGACGATCGTGGCTCATGGCCGGACGGCGCTGTTTATCGACGGCGATATCGACGTCGAGATCCAACTTCACATCCTGCCGGATCCGGGGGCTGAACTCGATATCTTCGTGGCCGGGAATGTGGAACTCACCAACAATATCCAGATCGGCTCGCCCGCGTATCCGGCATCGACACGCATGTATGTAGGGGGAGCTACGGGCATGAACCTCATGAACCAGGGAACCATTGGAGCGTATTTTTACGCGGTGCCCGGTTCAATAATGACGTCGAATAATTTCGAGCTCTTTGGCGGTATGGTCGCCAGCAACTTTCAGACCGGGAACAACCCGGAGATCCACTACGACCGTGAAGTCTTGGATGCCGGGGAATCGTGTCCGCCGCCGGAGGATCCCGACGGTGGTGGCGGCGACGCGGGTGATGCAGGTGATGTCGGCGACGTCGGGGATGGTGGAACACCGGATGGATCTGTGATGGACAGCGGGGGCGATGTCGACGGAGGGGATCCGGTGGATCCCGTTTGTTCGGACAAGGACGAATCCTGCTCAGTCGACGATGATTGCTGTGCTCCGCTCATCTGCGGTTCGTCGAACACCTGTGTGCTCTCGGAGTGCCGCATCATTCAGGAGTCGTGCACCGAAAACAGCGACTGTTGCAGCGACCTCTGCGTGCAGACGACGACCGGGGCTCAAGTATGCCAGGGAACGTGACGAACTACTCGCGATAGTCGGAACGGGGGCGCAGCAGAAAGTCGGCTTCTCGCTGCTCGAGGATGTGCGCGACCCAGCCGGCAGCCCGTCCGCAGGCGAAGATCAACGGAGCGTGGGATGGCGCGAGGCCCAGGGCCTCGCAGACGTACACGAGACCGACATCCAACGTCGGGGCTCCAATCTCTGCATCGTCCGCGGCTTCGACGAGGGCGTCGAGTACGTCGATGCGTTCCCGGTTGCGACCCAGTTCGGCAACACGGTTCTGGAGGATCTCGAAACGGGGGTCGCCGTGTTCGTAGAATGGATGGCCGAATCCGGGGAGTTCTTCCCCCTGACTTGCATGCGCTTCGACCCTAGCATGGGCGTCTTCGACTCGAGAGGTTGCCTGAAACCACTTGGCGACGTTCTGGCAGTGCAGACCGTGTCGCGGTCCCGAGAACGCGGCTAACGCGGCGATCATGCAATTGCGGAGTGGGGCACCCGACGAGGCGGCGACTCGGCCGGCGAAGGTCGAGACGTTCAGCCCGTGGGTCGCGGCGACCACGAGAGTCGTCTCGAGCAGGTCGATAGCCGGTGCATCTCCGTCGAGCCCCAGTGTCCATCCGAGTGACGCGGCGATGGTCCAGTTCTCTGCCGCGTCCGGAACGTCGCCGCGCCGACTCAGCCCGTGGGCGAGGGGGAGGCGTTTGACCAGCCTCCGGGCCTGGGATTGAGGGGGTTGGTCGGTGTGGCGAGTTGCCTGCAGGATTGCCATGCATTCGTCGATCGGATGGAGATCGTCGGCCACGATACGGTCTGCAGCGGAGTTGATGTCCGAGGGATCGGCCGCCCAGGGAGCCGTCGAAGGGGTCCGCTCTCCGGTCCACAGAAGGCTGGCGACATCCTCGAATGTCGCATTCTGGTTCAACAATCTGCGAAGTGGAATGCCCCGATAAGCCGGGCCCGTCGGACTCATACGTTCGACGGAGGTCGTGAGACTTGCAGGGCCCCACTGAAGCGCATCAGCGGCGGCGGCTTCGTGACCGCGCCGGGCGGCCCGGCGGCGTTTGAGTCTCTCCAGATCCGCCTTCCGGTATTGTCGACGGCGGCCGTCCTCTTCGGAACGGGCGTTCGAGAGGAGTCCACGGCTCACGTATGCATAGAGCGTCGATTTTTCGACCCCCAGAAAGTCGGCGGCTTCTTGGGCGTTCAGATAGGCCATCGATATTCCTATCGAATCCGGTGTCGTTCGTACCGAATACATTGATACCTTGATCAAGCTAAATCAACCCGCCGTCCGGACGTATGCTCCAGTTGCTCGTCGGGGAGAGTCCCCTTTGAGCACGCACTTGAAATGAGAATCCGACATACAGGAGAACGCCGTGAACGAGTCCACCGAAGAGACAACTCGACTGACGGTCAGCAAACTCGAAGACGAAATCGTCGCCGAGACCCGTTTGAGCAAGGTCGACGGCGAAGCCGGAAGGCTCGTCATCGCCGGAAAGTCCCTGGATGAGCTGGCGGAGGATTCGACCTATGCGGAGACGGCGCTGAGGTTGGCGAGAGCCGCCCGCGGGATTCTGGCCGACCCCGAGGCCTCAGACGTCGACGACTTTCGGCGGCGGCTGGGTCGTGCGCGGTCCGACGCCTTCGAGCACCTCGAGGACCAGGGGACCTTCTCGGTGCTGCGCCGGCAGACCGATCCGATGGATGCGTTGAAAGTCGCCATCAGTACCCTGCCGGGCGGTCAAGAACACGAGGCAACCGCGACGATGGCCATGGGAATGGCTGCGGTCGCGTCTGCAGCGTGGTGCCGGCCCGATGCCGAGCTCGATGCTCTGCGGCCCGATTCGCAGGCGGGGCATGCGGCCGATTATCTCAGGCTGGTCCGCGGCGAGGAGCCGGAGCCGGCCGAGGTCGACGCGCTGGAGACGTATCTGATGTCGGTGTCGGACCACGGAATGAATGCGTCGACCTTCACTGCCAGGGTCATTGCATCGACCGAGTCCGATCTGGGGAGCGCCCTGGTCGGTGCCATCGGTGCTCTAAAGGGGCCGTTGCACGGCGGTGCCCCGGGGCCGGTTCTGGACATGCTCGACGCCATCGGTTCCGCGGACAACGCTCGGGATTGGATCGCCGAACGGCTCCAGCAGGGAGAGCGCATCATGGGGATGGGTCATCGTGTCTACCAGGTCCGCGATCCCCGGCCCACGGCCTTCGAGGCGGCGTTGTCGCTGCTCGGGGAACAACCCCGGACCCAGGGCAGGCTGACCCTGGCGCGTGCGGTCGAAAGGGAGGCCGAAGAGCAACTGGCCGACGCGTATCCGGACCGGTCCCTGCAGGCGAACGTGGAGTTTTACACCGCCGTGCTCCTGGAGGCCGTCGGGTTGCCCCGCGAGCTCTTCACTCCGACGTTTGCCGTGGGTCGTTGCGCCGGATGGTCCGCTCACTACCTCGAGCAACGGTTGAATGGCCGACTGATCCGGCCGCGTGCCACCTATGTTGGTTGAGGAGTCCGCGGCATAAGTTGCCCACTGTGATGGGTTGCCCTAGGGTATGACTTCCATGGGCCCACGCGCTCGCCGAGTGCTCATTGAATGAACTCGGCGGGTCGCGTGTTTCATCCCATGGACGAGGACCACTGGGCTCTTGCGGACCGACAGCGGCTATGGAACTTCGGGCGAGACTCGAAGAAATTTGTGACAAGATCGACGGGTATCACCCAAACCCCGATCTCGACACGCTGCGCGACGCCTTCGAATTCGCATGTGCGAAACACGAGGGACAGTCGCGCAAGTCCGGGGAGCCGTATGTGTCGCACCCGGTGGAAGTCATCGACATCATCGCCGACCTTCACCTGGATGTCGCCAGCCTGGTGGCCGGGTTGCTGCACGATACCGTCGAGGACACGGACACGACCGTCGATGATTTGAGAGAGCGCTACGGCGAGGACGTCGCGTTTCTGGTCGACGGCGTGACCAAGTTGTCGAAGTTTCGGTTCAACACGCGGGAGGAGCGTCAGGCGGAGAACATCCGCAAGATGATCATCGCCATGTCCAAGGATCTGCGGGTGATCCTGGTCAAGCTGTCGGACCGCCTCCACAACATGCGAACGCTCAAGCACATGCCGCGCCACAAGCAGGAGCGGATCGCCCGTGAGACGATGGACATCTATGCCCCGCTGGCGCACCGCCTGGGAATCAACTGGGTGAAGACCGAGATGGAGGATCTCTCCTTCCGGTACCTCCATCCGGAGGAATACTTCGACATCGCCGAGAAGGTCAGCGCCAGCAAGGAGGAGCGCAACGCCTTCATCGAAGAGGTGACGGGCATGCTGCGCGACATGCTCCAGGAGCACGGGATCGAGCCGGAGATCAACGGCCGACCCAAGCACCTCTGGAGCATCTACCGCAAGATGCGCGACCAGCAGATCGAATTCGAGCAGGTCTACGATCTGCTGGCCTTCCGGATCATCGTCGACGAGCCGAACGAATGCTACGAGGCGCTCGGCCATGTCCACCGGATGTGGAAGCCCATCGCCGGCCGATTTAAGGACTACATCTCGATCCCGAAGCCCAACGGCTACCAGTCGCTGCACACGACGGTGATCGGGCCGTACAAGGAGCGGGTCGAGATTCAGATCCGCACCCGCGAGATGCACAAGATCGCCGAAGAGGGTGTGGCCGCCCACTGGCTGTATAAGGAGGGGAAAGCCGTTCCGGACGAGGATGACCAGCAATTTGCGTGGTTGCACAGGCTGATGGAGGAACATCAGGACCACGACGACCCCCGGGAGTTTTTGGAGTCGGTCAAGATCGACCTGTTCCACGACGAGGTCTACGTCTTCACGCCCGAGGGCGACGTGCTCGAGTTTCCCCAGGGGGCCACTGCGGTCGATTTTGCGTACGGCATCCACACCGAAGTCGGGCATCAGTGCTCCGGGGCCAAGGTCAACGGCAAGATCGTGCCGTTGAAGTACGAGCTGCAAAACGGCGATATCGTCGAGGTCATGACCACGGAGAACCAGCGGCCCAACAAAGACTGGCTGCAGTTTGTCAAAACCGGGCGTGCCCGCACCAAAATCAAAAAAGCGGTACGCCAGGAGCAGCGTGAACGGAGTCGCGAACTCGGCCGGGAGCTTTTGAACAAGGAGCTCAAAAAACACGGAACGAATGTCAGTGCCTTGGAGCGCGACGAGGAACTGACCGAGTTGGTCGAGGGGAGTCACTTCGGCTCCGTCGACGACATGCTCGCTGACATTGGATACGGAAAGACCGAGGTCGATGACATCGTCGACAAGCTCTTTCCACCCCAGGAGGAGGACGAGTCGCCGGCGACCGCGGAGAAGTCGATGAGTCGGCTGGGGGATCTGTGGAATCGAATCACCAGCCAGCAGCAGGAGAACGCCGGCGTGGTCGTCGGGGGCATCGACGACATCATGGTCACCTACGCGCAGTGCTGCAATCCGGTCCCCGGCGACGACATCGTCGGTTTCGTGACCCGGGGCCGCGGCCTGTCGGTGCACACACGCGACTGCGACCGGGTCGCTCACCTGGAGAAGGCCCGCCAGATCGACGTCGAGTGGGACAAGGATGCCACCGACGAGAATGCCGCTCGTCGAGCCGTGGACATCCGGGTCCATTCCGCCGACAAACAGGGGCTGCTGGCGAACATGAGCCAGGCCTTCTCGGCGGCCGGGGTCAACATCTCGCAGGCTCACTGTACCACCTCCGACGACCAGCGTGCGATCAATACATTCCAGGTGCTCGTCAACAACGTCGATCAGTTGAATCGGGCCATGAAGAACCTGGAGAAAATCAAGGGAGTCTACCGTGTCGAGCGCAAGTAACGAGGCCATGGATGGCGCCATCGATGCGTTCGTCGAGTTCTTGAGAGCCGAACGGGGGGGCAGCGACGAGACGATTCGCGCATACCGCGCCGACCTCGAGCAATTGACCTCGTTTGTGGCCGACATCCGCGATGTCGACCACGTGGAGCCGCGCGACGTGGAGCTTCGAGACCTGCGACGGTTTGTGGCCAGTCGGGTCGACGTCGACGAGACGAGCACGGTGGCGCGCAAGGTGTCGACCCTGCGGTCTTTCTGGGAATTTCTGTTGGATCGGGGCCGAACCGACACGAATCCCGCCCGACTGTTGACCGCTCCGAAGGTTTCTACCCCGTTGCGTAACTACCTGAAGGTCGACGAGATGTTCGACCTTCTGGACCGGCATATCGACGACGATGCCTTGGGGGTTCGAGACATGGCGATGTGGGAGGTCGGATACGGGTGCGGGCTGCGCGTCTCCGAGCTCGTCGGATTGGACCGCGACCACGTCGACCTGCAGGAGGGGTGGCTGCGCGTGATCGGCAAGGGCGACAAGGAGCGCTACGTTCCCGTCGGGTCGAAGGCGGTCCAGGCATTGCAACGATACCTGACGCGTCGGCACGAACTCGCCAGCGAGGATACGGATCCGGAGGCGCTCTTTTTGACCTACCGGGGCCACCGGATGAGCAGCCGCAGCGTGCGACGTCGTCTGAAACAACATCTGGGTCGGGCGGGTCTCGACACCTCGATCACACCACACGGCCTGCGCCACTCCTTTGCGACTCACCTGTTGGACTCGGGGGCCGACCTGCGAGGTATCCAGGAGTTGCTCGGCCATGCGAGTCTGGGGACGACCCAGCGTTACACCCACGTGTCGATCGAGCGGCTCACCGAGGCCTACGACGATGCGCACCCCCGGGCTCGGCGGTCCGACGACCCGGCGGAATGACACCCAGCCAGCGGTCCCTATCTTGACAGTTTCGCCGTTCCTGCTACCGAGTTTGACCCCGATGATTTCCGCCTGCGAGAGGTAGGTCATGTTCGAAGGAACGACCATATTGAGCGTGCGGCGCGGCGATTCCGTGGCCGTGGCCGGCGACGGACAGGTGACCTTCGATGAGAAGGTCGTCATGAAGCACACCGCCCGAAAGATCCGACGACTCCACGAGGGAAACGTCCTCTGCGGGTTTGCCGGATCGACGGCGGATGCGATGACGCTGTACGAGAAACTCGAAGAGAAACTCGGGGAGTACTCCGGCAATCTCCCGCGGGCGGCGGTCGAACTCGCCAAGGAGTGGCGGACCGACCGCATGCTTCGCCGACTCGAGGCCTTGCTGATCGCCGCCGACGAGCAACAGACTCTGCTGATCAGCGGGACCGGGGACGTCATCGAGCCCGAAGAGGGCATCGCCGCGATCGGAAGTGGCGGAAACTACGCCCTGGCCGCCGCGCGCAGCCTGCACCGCAACACCGACATGTCCGCTCGGGACATCTCCGAGGAGGCGATGCGGATCGCCGGAGAAATCTGCGTATTCACCAACGACTCGTTGACAATCGAGACCCTGTCCCGATCTTCCTGAGTCGGATCTTTCGTTCGACCATCGCTCCTCGCTGCCCCCTTCCTGCATGCAGTTCGACGCCGATCCCGACCAGACACCCCGTGAAATTGTCGAGCAGCTCGACCGCTACATCGTCGCCCAAGACGATGCCAAACGTGCGGTCTCCGTGGCGCTGCGCAACCGTTGGCGTCGTCAGCAGATCGACGAGGATCTGCGCGACGAAATCATGCCCAAGAATATCGTCATGATCGGTCCGACCGGGGTCGGGAAGACCGAGATCGCCCGGCGGCTCGCCCGGCTGGCCCGTGCGCCATTTTTGAAGGTCGAGGCCACCAAATTCACCGAGGTCGGCTATATGGGCCGAGATGTCGAGAGCATGGTCCGCGACCTGGTCGATGCCTCGATCAACCTGGTGAAATCCGAGGCGGAGTCGCAGGTCGAGGACCGGGCCCGCGAGATCGCCGAGGACAAGATTCTCGACCAGATCGAGGGGCGCGTCTCGAGCCGAAAGTCTCTGGATCCCGACGATCAGGACGGCCCAAAGACCTTTATCGCCGGCGACGATGGCGTGCGTGAGAGCGACGAGGGTCCGACCGATGAGCGGGAGTTGTTGCGCCAGCGGCTGCGGAATGGTGAGTTCGACGACGAATACGTCGAGATCGAAGTCACCGAGCAGCAAAACCCGATGATGGATGCGTTTGCCGGCCAGCCGGGGATGGAGGACATGGATCTGAGCAACGTGCTCGGGAACATTTTCCCCAAGCAGGCGAAGCGCAAACGTGTGAAGGTCAAGGAGGCGCTGCCGCAGTTGATACAAGAGGAATCCTCCCGGCTGGTCGATATGGACCAGATCAAGCAGGAGGCGCTGGAGCGGGCCGAACAAAACGGCATTATTTTCCTGGACGAAATCGACAAGATCGCCGGTCGAGAGACCGAAAAGTCGCCGGACGTCTCCCGGGAGGGCGTACAGCGCGATCTGTTGCCGGTCGTCGAAGGGTCGTCGGTCTCGACCAAGCACGGTGTCGTCAACACCGACCACATTCTGTTCATCGCCGCGGGAGCGTTCAATGTCTCGAAGCCGTCGGATTTGATCCCGGAGCTTCAGGGCCGGTTTCCGATACGAGTCGAACTCAAGAGCCTCACGCAGGATGACTTCCGCAAGATCCTGACCGAGCCTCAGAATAGCCTCACTCGTCAGTACGCCGAACTGTTGAAACCGGAGGGCGTCGAGGTGGAGTTTACCGACGACGCCGTCCAGACCCTCGCCGAGATGGCCTACCGGGTCAACGAGACCCTCGAAGACATCGGGGCGCGGCGGTTGCACACCGTCATGGAGAAGGTCTTCGAGGATCTCTCGTTCGAAGCGCCCGAGATGGATGAAGATACAGTGACCATCACTCCCGAGTATGTGCGCGACCAGCTCGAAGGCGTGCTCGAGGACGTCGACTTGAGCCGCTACATTCTCTAACATCCCGCGACCGATTCGACTTTGGCCTCCGTGGCCGTCTCAGGAGCGACTATGGACCGCAGTACCGAAGAACTCGTTGCCGTCGGCAACCGTCACAATTCGCCCTCGTACTCCCCCCGCGACGTGGTCATGGATTATGGGAAGGGCGTGCAGCTCTTCGACCGCGACGGGAACAGTTACCTGGACTTTGTGGCCGGCGTCGCCGTCAACTGCCTCGGATACAATCACCCCCGGCTGGTCGCGGCGTTGCGCGACCAGACCCAGCGGCTCATTCACGTCTCGAATCTCTATTACACGGCCGAGCAGATCGAGCTGATGGAGACGCTGACGGAACGTTCGTTCGCCGACCGGGTCTTTCTGTGTAACTCCGGCGCCGAGGCGACCGAAGCGGGGATGAAACTGGCCCGGCGTTACCAACGGGTGGTGGCAGATGCTCCCGAGCGGAGCCGCATGGTCTCGATGACAGATTCGTTTCACGGTCGGACGATGGGCGCAATTACGGCCACCGGCCAGCCCAAATACCACGAAGGCTTCAAGCCGCTGGTCCCCGATTTTGGCTATCTTCCCTTCAACGACCCATCCGCGCTGGAGGATATCGACGAGAAGACGGCCGGTGTCATCGTCGAGCCGGTGCAGGGCGAGGGCGGTGTTCGGCCCGCCGACCCGTCGTACTTGCAGGCACTTCGCGAGCGGTGTGACGCCACCGAAACCCTTCTGATTTTCGACGAGGTGCAGACCGGAGTCGGCCGCACCGGCGACCTCTTCGCCTATCAGGGATACGACGTCGTGCCCGACATCATCTGCATGGCAAAGGGGCTGGGCGGCGGGGTGCCCGTCGGGGCCATGATGGCGACCGAGGAGATCTTCAAGGGCTGGAAGATCGGCAGCCACGCCAGCACCTTCGGCGGCAATCCCCTTGCGTCGGCGGCCGCCAAGACGGTCCTCGATGTCATCGAGGAAGACGATCTGTGTGCAAACGTCCGGGAGCGCGGTCAGCAACTCCGCGAGGGGATCCGTTCGCTGGCCGAGTCATTTCCGGTCATCGAGGAGGTTCGTGGCCGGGGGCTGATGGTCGGCGCCGAGTGTGGCGACGCTGCCTCTGAGATTGTCGACCACTGTTTCGAGCAGAATTTTCTCATCAATACCGCGGGCGGCGACACCCTTCGCCTGGTCCCCCCGCTGATCGTCTCGGAATCGGACGTCGACGAGGCTCTCAACCGCCTCGAGAGCGCGCTGACGTCGTGGCGGGACGCTCAGTGACGTTCCACGCGTCGTGGGGCTGAGGGCTGCCGGCTTGTCATCGGGGAGCCCCTCGGGATACACTGAAACGGCACTGTTCCGATGGGCGATTCAACCGTTGAAAGGTGACCGAGAAGCCGGTGTTCGACGAGACCGCTACACCCTCCCAAAATCCGGATGTCGACGTGGAGTCTCTGAGTGAGACTCCGTCGTCGGACGAGTTTTTCCTGTACTCGCGAATCGACGGACAGACGACCGTCAAGGAGCTTTGTACCCGCAGTGGGCTCGGCCGCGATGCCACGATCGAAGCCCTCGAGCGGCTGGCAGACGTCGGACTGGTCGAAGTGCCCGGGTACGAACCCCAGCCATCCGGGCCCGACGAATCGAGATCACAGCCGGTCGACGAGGAGGATTCCGCCGACGAGAGCGGCGACGGCCTCGACCTGAGTTACCTGCCCACGCCTCCCGAGTCCTTCGATTTCCCCGAGGATCTGCTGGACCTCGACGTCCCGCTCGGCGATCGGAAACGTCGAGAGGTCATCTGCATTCACGACCATCTCGACGATCTGGATCACTTCGAATTCTTCGGAGTCGGCCGGGATGCCGACCGCGGCGAGATCAAACGTGCCTATTTCAAACTCTCGAAGCGGTTCCACCCCGACAAGCATTTTCGGAAGGAACTCGGCCCGTACAACGACATGCTGGAGCGGATCTTCCAGCAGATCACGAAGGCTCACCGCATTCTATCGGACCCGAAGCGCCGACAGACGTACGAAGCGAGCCTCGAGGACGCCGGCTCCGAGGAGACGAGCGGGTCCGAGCACGGTGCGGGGGCGACGCCGATGTCTCACGACGAGGTGGAGTCGGACACCGCAGGGGCCTCGGATTCGGGCACCAAAAAACGGAACGCCGCATTTGCTCAACTTGTGCGTCGGGCAAAATCGAGTGCCCGGAGCGGAGACTACGAAGAGACCACCGAACACTTTCGAAAGGCGCTGTCGCTGAAGCGCGATGCCGATGTGGCGTTGCAGGCGGCTCAGCTTCTCAAACAGACGCGTCAGCATCGCGAAGAAGCATTATTGTTTGCGCGCGCCGCCATTCGCATTGATGATGATCACGTCGAGGCGCGGATGCTGTTGGGTGATGTGCTCGAAGAGATGGGGCGCACCGAAGAAGCGATGGCCGTCTACCGAGAGGTTCGACAGCTCGATAAAGATCACCGGGCCGCCAGCCGCCGGCTCGACACACTTACCGATACGTCGCACTAGACTGAGGCCGCCGTAAGAATCGATGATGTCCGCCTGGAGGGCAGCGAGACCGGCGGCGCAATGAAGGAGCCGTGATGGAGACTGTAATCGGAATCGACCTGGGTACGACCAACTCCTGTGTGGCGGTCGTCGAGGCCGGAACGCCAAAGGTCATTCCCAACAAGGGTGGGTACAAGACGACCCCGAGCATCGTGGCGGTCACCGAGTCCGGCCGCCGGCTGGTCGGTCAGATGGCCAAACGGCAGGCGATTACCAACGCCAAGCACACCGTCTATGCCTCCAAGCGCCTCATCGGTCGCAAGTGGGGGTCGTCGGCGGTGCGTCATTGCATCGAGACCTGTCCCTACGAGATCGTCCCCGGACCCCACGACGACGTGCGGGTCAGGCTTCGTGACAAAGAATACAGTCTCCCGGAGATCTCGAGCATCATCCTCCAGGAGATGAAGCTCGTCGCCGAAGAGTACCTCGAGGAGGAGCCGCAGAAGGCGGTGGTCACGGTCCCGGCATATTTCACCGATTCCCAGCGCCAGGCAACCAAGGACGCCGGAAAGATCGCCGGCCTGGACATCATCCGCATTATCAACGAGCCGACGGCCGCCGCGCTCGCCTACGGCTTCGGCGAGGACGTCGACAAGACGGTCGCCATCTACGACCTTGGTGGCGGAACCTTCGACATCTCGTTGCTGGATATCGGAAGCGGAGTCTTCGACGTCCTCTCGACCGCCGGTGACACCTTTCTGGGCGGCGAGGACTTCGATGCGCGCATCATCGAGTACCTGGCCTATGAGTTCGCCCGGGACCACGAGATCGATCTGCGCAAAGACGAGATGGCACTCCAGCGGCTGCGCGATGCGGCTGAAAAGGCGAAGATGCAGCTCTCTTCAGTCGAGGAGAGCGAGATCAGTCTACCCTTTCTGTTCACCCAGGATGACGGCGAAGCGCTGCACCTGCAGACGACGCTGACGCGGGAGAAGCTCGAGGAGCTGGTCGCGGATCTCATCCAGCGGACCATCAAGATCTGCGACGCAACGCTGCAGGAGGCGGGGCTGACCAACGACGACATCGACGATGTCATCCTGGTCGGCGGCATGACCCGAATGCCGCGCATCCAGCAGGAAGTGGCAGACTTCTTCGAGAAGAGTCCGTCCAAAAAGGTCCATCCCGACGAAGTCGTCGGCATCGGCGCTGCCATCCAGGGATCGGCCCTGATGGACGAGGACGAAGACGTGCTGCTGCTCGACGTCACGCCTCACAGTCTCGGCATCATGGTCCACGGCGGGGGATACGAAAAACTGATCGAGGCGAATTCGACGATTCCGACCGCCGAGAGCCACATCTTTACGACGGTTCGAGACAATCAGACGTCGGTCAAGATCGTCGTGTTACAGGGCGAGAGCGAACGGGCCGAGGAGAACGAGCTGCTTGGAGAATTCGTGCTCAGCGGGCTGCGAAGTGCGCCAGCCGGCGAGGTCGAAATCGAGGTGGAGTTCTCGATCAGCGCCGATGGTATCGTCAGCGTATCGGCGACGGACCTGGAGACGGGCAAGGAACAGTCGATCACGGTGACGGCCTCCAGCGATCTGACCGACGAAGAAATTGACCGGATGATTCAGGAGAACGAAGATTACCTGATGGAGGTCAAGCGAGGGGAGGAGGCCGAACAGCAGCGTACAAAGATCCGAAAGATGATTCGCAACATCGAGAAGCTGGTCCAACGGGCCGACTCGACGGCCAGTGGCGACCCGGAGCTCGTGACCCAGGCGGGGGAGCGGGCCAGCGATGTCGTCGAGCAGGCCGAGGAAAACATCGAGGATGCCGATATCGAGGAGTTGAAGGCGATCTCGGAGAGGCTCGAGAGAGCGCTGGAAGCCTACAAGGGCGTGCTGCAGGGCACCTGAGTAGGGCCCGCTGACTGTCGTACGCGTTGGTGCGAAACCGGTATGTCCGGTGCGCAAGAGGTAAGGGCTTATGGACGAAGCAGTAGACAACGAGCAACTGGTGGAACTGCTCCAGGAGGCCTCCAGTGCGCTCGCGTCGGGTCAGAGGTCCGAGGCTCTGTATGCGCTCCTCGATGTCCGTGACAGCGGGGTCGTTCACCGGGGACTCGACGAGGCCATCGAGTGGCTACGTGACGACCCGGACGCCTCGCGTCGGGAAGCGCTGGAGGCGTGGGTCCAGAGTGCGACGCAGTCTGTTCAGTCCGGGGACGCCACGGGCCCTTCGACTCCTTCGGCTTGGCTTGATGGTGGGGCCTCGAGCGGATTGGGCCGGCGCAGTAGCGCTCCGGTCGAATTTGAAGAGGTCTCCGATGAGGAGGTCGACCGGGAGGAGGAATCTCAGTTCGAGCCGGTCGATTTCGATGTCGACGCCTTCGAGAGTGGCGGGTTCGACTCGGGATTCTTTGAGCAAGACGATTTTTCGCAGGGCCCATTCAGTTCTCGACCGCCCTCCGAGGACGATCGCAGGGAACACGAATCGTCGGGCGGTGAGGCCGAGTCCGCCGGCGGCACCGACGACGATCTCTCCTTTGAACTCGTCGACGGCGACGATTCGTTCGGGTTTGGGGACGAGTCCTCGGAGACCTCCGAAGAGGGCGCCGTAGAATTCGATCCATTCGACGATATGTCGCCGGACCCCTCCGAGGATGATGTCTCCGACGAGGACGATTGGCGACAGAAGGATAGCGTCGATGTCGATTCCGATGCGGAAACGGCCGTCCCCGATTTCAAGGAGGCCCAGCAGTACGGCGCCGACATGATGGCCGGTTTCTCCGACGAAGCCGAGGGGGCCGACGAGACCGCGGAGGGCCGTTCGGCCGGTTCGTCTTCCGACCCGCCGATCGACGAGACCGCCGACGGCGGGGAAACCGTCGACGGGTCGGAAGACGAAGCCCGGGAGAGCGAAGACGATGAAGAGACCGAAGCCGAGCAGCCGAGTGTGGAGGAACTCTTCGGCGACAGTCTCTTTGAGGATAGCGAAGAAGACTCTGGCGAGGATCATCCCAGCGATATTCCCGCCGGATTCACCGAATCGAGTCAGCCGACCAAGGTGGCTGATTCCGATTCGATCGAATTGGCGCTCCGGGACGACGGCGGCATGGAGGGGCCGGACGGGACCTTTCAGGGCATGGGCGCGCGGTCCGCGGACGAAGACGATGACGATGGTCAAGAAGAAGAGCTCGGGGATGCCGAAGATTCGGAGAATCGATACCGCGAGCCCACGCCGTTCCAGGGCCACGACGCCATCGGGAAGGAGGATTCCGAGCCGACCCGTGAGCACGATTTCCCGCCCGATGCCACCATGCAAGGCGCGCCGACGAGTGCCACCGACAAGGAACCCCTCGACGAGGACGCCGAACACGAATTCTCCGATCGCGAGGATACGCCGGGCGGGCAGACCGAGGGTTCGGAGTTCGACGACGATGAGAGCACCCAGGCCGTCGACCCTCTGAATGACGATGAGTTCTTTGAGCTCGTGGAGTCGATCGCCGACGGCGAGGAGGGCGACACCGATCGCACCCGTCAGGGCCGTCCCGCCTACCGCGGAGAACCGATCGTCGACGAGGATGAGCAGGATGCAGACGATGCGTCGGAGGAGGCAGTCGGGTTTGAGGATTCCGAGGTAACGGCCGGGTCAGAAGAGGCGCCGACCGATTTTGCCACCCGGGGTCCGGGAGACGACTTCGTGGCCGACACCGGGGCGAGTGACCTGAGCACGGGGGCTGTCAGACTCATCAACGAGGCCGAGGACCTGTACGAAGACGGGCGATACGAGTCGGCCAAGGATATCGTGTCGTCCGTCCTCGAAAACCATCCCGACAGTGACCGGGCGAGCGAACTCCTCGAGATGATCGAAGATGCCAAGGGCCATACCGATCCGACCGAACAGCTCGGAGGGCTCAACCAGGTGCCACGGCGAGAAGTCTCGATGGCCAAGGTCTCGTCGCTGGATCTGGACCATCGGGCGGGGTTCGTTCTGAGCCTGGTCGACGGGGAAGTCACCTTTGCCGATATTCTCGATCTGAGTTCGATGTCCCGCGAGGAGACCCTCGATGTGCTCATCGATATGTACGAGGCCGACGTAATCTCCGTCGACTGACCCTCCCCTCCACTGAGGTGACTCGCCCGTCCTCGGGCGATCAGACAGCGCCTTGGACCGATTCGAACGTCGCATTCTGGCAGGGGTCGTCTTTGGGGTGTTGGTCTACGCCGGACTGTTGATCTGGTCCGATGCCGAGACGCTCGCCAGGCATCTCCGATCCTTTCCCGTCGAAGCCTTCGGCGTGGCGCTCGGGCTGACCGGGCTCAATTACCTCACCCGATTCGCCAAATGGGAATGGTATCTTCGGGGTCTGGGCCACCGGGTGCCACTCGGCGAGAGCGCCAATATCTTCGTGGCCGGTATGGTGATGTCGGTGACGCCCGGCAAGGTCGGCGAGGTCATCAAGAGCCTGTTGCTCCGGGAGTCGCGCGATATCCCCGCCGCCCGGACCGCTCCGATCGTTGTAGCGGAACGGGTCACCGACCTCCTGGGGATGGCGATGATGGCGGGCATCGGGGTTGCGTCATTCGAATTCGGGCGAGCGGCGTTCGCCCTGACGGTCGTCGTCCTCGCGGTGGCGGTATTTTTGCTCAACCAGCGCGAATGGATGACCTGGGCCATCGAGGGGCTGGAGGGCGTCCCTGTGGTCGGACGATTTCAACCGAAACTGGCCGAAGCCTACGATTCGCTGGCTCGGCTCGTGAGCTGGCGGATCCTCGTGGGCACGACGCTTCTCTCGGCTCTGGCGTGGTCCTTTGAAGGGGTGGCACTCTGGTGGCTGATCGGGGCCGTCGAGGGAGCCGAGACAACCCTGCTGTTGGCGTTTTTCATCTATGCGATGGCCACGATTTTGGGCTCGGTCAGTTTCCTTCCCGGCGGGCTGGGGGTGACGGAAGGTGTGATGGTGCTGGCGCTGCTTCGCTTTGGCGTCATGGAGGTTCGGTCGCAGGCCGTTTTGGTGACGTATCTCATCCGCTTCGCCACCCTCTGGTTCGGTGTATTTCTCGGGCTGTTGGCCCTGGTCAGATTCCGCGTCGTCTACGGGACGTCGACGGAACCTTGACCACCACCCGCCCCTTCGTTCTACCCTCCGTTCAGCTTCTCACGGACGAACACCGACCGACATGGAGTGTGACGATGGCGACTGGTCTGAAAAATTGCTCGGTCTGCGGGAGCGAGTTCCTGGTCAAAAAGCCCTCTCAGATCCGAAGAGACGATGGCACGACCCAGTTCTACTGCGGCGAAGACTGTCGGGAGTCGGCACGTGAAGAGCGCGGCGGGGCGGTCTGTTCGGTCTGTGGTACGGAGTTCGAGCCGAAGTACGCATACCAACGCGGACGGGACGACGAGTCGGTCGTCTATTTTTGCAGCATGGAGTGCCGGCAGCCGCGTTCCGACAAGCGTCGGCGCCGGGCGGGCGAGCAGGCCCAGGGCGCGATGCGGGTGGCCATCATGAATCAGAAGGGGGGAACCGGAAAGACGACGACCAGCGTGTCGCTGGCCGCCGGCCTGGCCGAAGATGGTCAAAAAGTGTTGCTGGTCGACCTCGACAGCCAGGGCCACATCGGAATCAGCCTGGGCGTCGAGGGCGAACATACGCTGCACGACGTATTGATCGGCGATTTGGAGGTCCAGGAAGCAGTGGTCGGTGCCCGGCCCAACCTGGATATCCTGACCGCCGACGAATCGCTGGCGGATGCCGAGATCGAACTGGCACGGATGACCTCCAATCCCGACCGTCTGATGCGAAATCAGTTCGGGACCGACCACGACTACGATTTCATCCTGTTGGACTGCGGTCCCAGCCTGTCGTTGCTCAACAAAAACGCGCTGACCTTTGCGGAGAACCTCATCGTTCCGGTCGCCTGCGACTTTCTAAGCCTCGTCGGCGTTCGGCAGGTGCTTCGCACCCTCAAGAAGGTCAATCAGGCGCTGGTCAACCCCATCGACATCCTGGGGATCCTGCCGACCTTCTACGACATGCGAAACAACATCAGCGACGAATCGATCAAGACACTCAAGGGGCACTTCGACGACAAAGTGCTGCCCCCGATTCGAGTCAACACGCGCCTGAAGGAAGCACCCAGTGAGCAGGAGACGATCTTCGAGTACGCTCCGTCGAGTCGTGGGGCCGAAGACTACCGTCGTCTGGTCAACTGGTTGGTCGACCGTCGAGAGCAGCGGCTCAAAGCCGGATGACCGCCCGAGTCACCTATTGAAGAATCCTTCGTCCGTCGTCTACGATGGCGAACGATGGATGATAGCACCGACTGGTTGGCATCATTGGCGAGGCCCTTGCCGGAGGATGGTTGCATATGTTTCGACTCAAGATTTCGATCACCCACGTCGTTTTGGTCGCCCTCGTCGCGGTGACCGCTCACCTGATGCTCACTCAGGGGGTGGAGCCGTCGCTCAAGCAGAATGCCGAGGTGTCGCTTCGGCGGGCTGCGGTCATCGCCGAGCAGACCAAGCGGCTCGACCACTACGCTCTGGAACGCAAGTCGGAGTTCTTCGCCTCCACCGGTGACATGTACAAGTACATGACGCTGGAGGATCGTCCGGCGTTGTTCGAGCAGAAACGCGAAAAGATCCGCAATGATCTGGCCCAGGGTCAGGGAACCCCTCCAAAAGGTGCTGAAACGAAGGGGAAAATAGAAGCCGAAGAGTCCGGCAATGGAGACGAGACGGAGCAGGGGACTGACGAGAACGGGATGGTTCTCTCGAACGAGTTCGTTCGCCATGAGCTGATCCATCAACTCCTGAGAACGACCGAGATTCGCCTGGAACGCTATGCCGGCGAGAAGGACATCCAGCAGGCACGTAACATCGATCTGTCGTTGCTGAAGCGCCGGCCGGTCAAGCCGGATCTGATCATGGCGGTCGACGACAAAGGTGTCGGCGTCGCCGCGCTGGGCAAGGATCGACGTGGCTGGTACGGCCAGAATGTGGCCGAGGATTTTCCGATGATCCTGGAGGTCCTCGAGAATCCAAAGGGTGCGACGCGCCTCGACGTCTGGCGCTGGAGCTGGTCTGAGGGAGATGACCCGAGTGCCTATCTGGTGGCCGTGCAACCGATTCAGCGGTGGGATGCCGGTGAATCCGCCGGCGCGATCGTTACCGGGTATCAACTCCACGACGGCTCGGCCCAGGACATTCGACGTCTGCTCGCCGGCGTGACGACTCAAGAGTCGAACACCGGAAGTGAAGTGTCGTCCGACGTCCTCGATGCCGCGCCACACGTCGCGTTCTTTCGGGGTGAACAATTTATCAGCTCCACATTTTCGACGACCGACCAGCAGGTCCTCGGAAAAAAACTGTTCGGCGAGCAGGAGATCCTAAAGGAGAATCGGCCCGAGAAGCTCGTGAAGTTCCAGTTTAACGACGATCCGTACTACGGATTCGTTCGTTTCTTTCCCGGGCAGTTTGAGACCGATTCCAAATCGGGAATCGTGATTCTGTCGAATCTCGCTCAGGCGAAAGAACCGGTCGTCACCGCCTACGAGACGACCTACTGGGTCGCAATGGCCGCGATCTTGCTGGGCATCATACTCATCATCATCTTCTACCAGCAGTTCGTGCGCCCGGTCGGCGAAATCGAGGAGACGATCGCCGAGATACTCAGCGGGAACAAGGATGCGGAATTCGTGCTGTCCGGTGGAAAACACCCCGTCTTCAGCAGTCTGGCGCAGGGGCTGAATCTCGTAAGTGCCTACCTGCAGGGCAAGCCGATGCCCGACGACGAAGCAGAGCTCGAGGGCTGGGGCGACCTGGTCGGCGGGCCGGACGACGACATGCCAGGAGACGACGGCTCCGATGACGGGGATGGCCCGACGGTTCAGGGCGTCGACATGGGTAAGGGAGACTGATTCCGTTGGATGTGAGTCACCCCGTTCAAACAGGGCTGGAGAGGCTCCTCGATGACCGATCACGTTTGAAGCGGCTTCGGGACGCGTCGGTCGGAGTATTGGCCAATCCGACAAGCGTCACTGCTGACCTGGACCACATCGTCGATGCCTTGGTCGATGTGGGCGTTCGGCCGGCGCGCCTCTTCGGCCCCGAGCACGGGGTGCGCGCGGCCGCCCAAGACATGGAGGCAGTCACCGGCGGTGAGGATCCCGTCACGGGCGTGCCGACGGTGAGCCTCTATGGCCAGGATCTGGAGAGTCTCAAACCCGACCCGCGAGACGTCCGGGACCTCGACATCATTGTGGCGGATATCCAGGACGTCGGAGCCCGGTACTATACCTACGCCTCGACGCTCGGGTTCGTCATGGAGGTCTGCGGGCAGGCAGATACCGAGGTCTGGGTCCTCGACAGGCCGAATCCCATTCGCGGTGATATCGTCGAGGGAAACCGTGTCGCCCCCGAGTATCGGTCCTTCGTCGGCACGCAGCCCATCGCCAACCGACACGGGATGACACTCGGCGAGCTGGCCCGTTACTTTGACCGATTCGGCGGCTGGTCTTGCGAACTGGACGTCGTGCCAATGCGCGGATGGAACCGCGACATGTGGTACGACGAGACCGGCCTCCCGTGGGTGACGCCGAGCCCGAATATGCCGACGCTACAGACGGCGACGGTCTATCCGGGACAATGCCTCCTCGAGGGTACCGACGCCAGCGAGGGCCGCGGGACGACTCGACCCTTCGAGTTGTTCGGTGCGCCGTCGGTCGATTGCGCGCAGTTGCGCGACAGGCTCGACTCCTTCGATCTGGACGGCGTCGCCTGGCGGGAGGTCTCGTTTCGTCCGATGTTTCAGAAGCATGCTGGCGACACCGTTCACGGCCTTCAGTTGCACATCACGGATCGCGACGCCTACCGAAGCATGGAGGCAGGCTACGCGGTGATCACCGCGCTCGTCGGGGGCGAGCACGGGGTGGGTTGGCGCACCGAGCCCTACGAATTCGTGTCGGACCGGCTGGCCATCGATCTGTTGATCGGCGACCGGGAGATCCGCGAGGCGTTGGTGGAGCCGGGAGCGTCGCCTGTCGAGTTGGCCGAGCGGGCTCACGAAGACCTGGAACCCTTTCTTCAAAAGCGGGCGGAGTGCCTGCTGTACCAAGACTGACAACACACGGATCGACATGCGCATCGGACTCTTCGGCGGAAGCTTCAATCCGCCGCACGTCTGCCACACCATCGCCACCCTCTGGGCGCTCCAGACCTGTCGTCTCGACGAGGTCCTCTGGATTCCGACCTATCAGCACGCCTTCGACAAGACGCTGGCACCCTTCGATCAGCGCGAGGCGATGTGTCGGCGCGCCGTCGCCCCGATCGACGGTGCCGAGGTGGACCCCATCGAGCGTGATCTCGGCGGAGAGAGTCGGACTATCGACACGGTTCGGGCGCTCGAAGAACGCGACCCGACGGCCGAATATGCGCTGATCATCGGTTCCGATATTCTGGAAGAGGTCGACGAGTGGAAGGCCTGGGAGGAGCTCAAGGAGCGAACCGAGCTGATCGTCATCGGGCGCGCCGGTTTCGAATCGACACAGGAGCGATCGACCCGGGCCCACGACTTCGAGCTACCCAACATCAGTTCGAGTCGAACGCGCGAGGCCCTCGCCGAACGCGACCGGGGATGGCTGAAGACATGGATTCCGGCGTCGGTTCTCGAGTACATCGACGAGCACGATCTCTATCGCTGAGTGACAACGTATGAAGGTCTCGACGTGACACCGCTTCGGAGCACAGATTGGAGCGAGCGCCCCTGGTGGATTCTGGGACTCGGTCGGATGGGACGTTCTCTGGTCCACGTGGCGAAGCGCCTGGATGTGGAACTGGAGTTTGCATGGAACCGAAGTCGGCTGGGAGATGACGTTGCGCCCACTCAGGTGTTCGGCGGCGTCGATTCACTCGTCGGTGCTATCGAGCGCCGTGGTCTCCGCGGCGGAGAGGTCGTCTGGTTGACCGTCTCCGACGACGCGATTCGTCCGCTCGCGGCGAGACTCTCGACCGTGTTGAGTGACGAGCAAATCGTCCTGCACACCTGCGGGTCGCTGGAGGCCTCGGTGGTCCGAGGGGAGGGGCTCGAGACTCCTACCGCGGGAGTGCATCCGCTGTTGGCCATCACCGATCCAAAACAGGCCGCCGATCGCTTCGGTCAGGCGTTTTGGACGGTGGAAGGAGACGACGAGGCCGTCCGCGTGGCCAGGAAGATAATCGACGAACTGGGGGCGGAGGCGTTCGAGCTGACGGCCGGCAAACGAGCGCTCTACCACGCGTCTGCCGTCCTGGCGTCGAATCTGGAGGTCGCACTACTCGATGCCGCCGTGGAAGTAGCCGGCGAGAGTGGGCTCCAACGGGAGAGGGCCGTCGAGATGTTGGTGACACTGGCTTCGAGTGCCCTGGCCAATATCGACACAGATATCGGCCCCGACTCACTCAGTGGTCCCGCGGCGCGGGGCGACAGCGGTACGCTCGATCGTCACCGAAAGGCGCTGCGCGCCGAAGGGTTCGACGACATCCTCGAGATCTACGAGCGGCTGACGGCCCGAATCGAACAGATGACCTCAGCCGGCCCCGAAGGCAACGAAGACTGACGTCAGTCGGGGTCTTCGTGATGGCAGGTCAACTCGCCGTCTCGACATCCGACGTAGACGGTATCGCCGCGGCCGAGATCGGCTTCCAGAATCGTGGTCGCGACGATGCTCTCGACCTGCCGCTGGATCGCCTGGCGCATCGGTCGGGCTCCCAGCTCCGGGTCCCATCCCCCGTGGTCGATCAGATAGTCGATGACGCCTTCTTGGATCTCGAGATCGATCCCGGTCTCATCGCCGATCTTTCGCCGACTCTTCTCGAGCTGAAGCGACGCGATTCGGGTGACCTCTTCTCGGCTGAGCGGGTCGAATACGAGCGTCTCGTCGATTCGGTTCCACAGTTCCGGTGAGAAATGGTCGCGCGCTGCGGTCCGCGCCTCCTGGCGCAGATCTTCGGGCGACTCCGTCGGCGCGGAGGTCCCATCGCCGGCGCCAAATCCAATGCGGTTTTCGGAACCTCCGCCGGCGCCGGAACTGTCAAAGACATCCGCGCCGAGGTTGCTCGTCATGATGACGAGCGCGTTCGAGAAGTCGACCTCCCGACCTTTTCCGTCGGTCATCCGACCCTCTTCAAACAACTGCAGCAGCAGGTTCAGTACATCGCGGTGAGCCTTCTCGATCTCATCGAGCAGGACCACCTGATAGGGTCGTTGGCGGATAGCTTCGGTCAGTTGACCGCCCTGGTCGTGGCCGACGTACCCGGGCGGTGCGCCGGTGAAACGGCTGACGGAATGCGACTCCATGTACTCCGACATGTCGACTTCGACGACGGCTTCGCGGTCATGGAACAAAAACTCCGCCAGGGCTTTGACGGTCTCGGTCTTTCCGACGCCCGTCGGGCCCAGAAACAGGAAGCTGCCGATCGGCCGTCGACCTCGGAACCCGGCGTAGTTGCGGCGGACGACCTCCGAGACGGAGTCGATGACGTGTCGTTGACCGACGATGTCCTCGCGAAGGGCCGACTCGATGTTCAGATATCGATTTCGATCGTCACGCAGGAGCCGGTCGGGCGGCAGCCCGGCCATCTCCGCGACCACCTTCGCCACCCCTCGGCGGCCCACCTTGGACTCGCCGGTCCGCGCGCCCCGGCTTCCCGCCAGGTCGAGCACGCCGATGGCCTTGTCGGGTAGTCGGCGGTCATGAATGTAGCGCCGGCTCAGGTCGACGGCGGACTCCAGGGCTTCGTCGTCGAAATCGATGCCGTGGTGGTTTTCGTAGTGCGACCGGACCCCGCGCAGGATGTCCAGGGTCGTGTCTCGCGAGGGTTCTTCGACGGCGACGATTTGAAAGCGGCGCTGGAACGCGGGGTCGGTTTCGATGAATTCCCGGAACTCCTCGTGAGTGGTGGCGCCGATACAGGGAAAGGCCCCGCGCGCCATCGCCGTCTTGAGCTCTCCGGCGGCATCGCCTCCATCGCTTCCGCCAGCCTCCATCCATGCGTGGATTTCGTCCAGAAAGACGATGACCGATCCATCGGCCCGGGCGACCTCCTCCTTGATATTCAGAAGTCGCTCCGACAGGGAGCCACGCAACTGGGTGCCGCTGAGCATTCGGCCCAGTTCGAGCTCGATGATCAGGCGTTCGCCGCGTCGCTGGCCCTGGTGCGCCATTTCGACAAATGAGCGGGCCAATCCTTCGACGACGGCCGTCTTTCCGACGCCGGGTTCCCCGACGAGCATCGGATTGTTCGAGCGTCGCTTGCCGACAATGTCGATGAGATTGAGTATCTCGCGCCGGCGCCCGATGACCGGATCGATCCGGCCCAGCGCCGCCTGACGCGTCAGATTTCGTCCAAATTCAGCGAGCGTCGGAAAGACCTCGTCATCGAGCTCGAAGACCTCGGCGATCGAGGGGTTCCAGGGATCCTCCGGAGCCTCGGTGGCCCGCTGGACCATGACATCTTCGCGCTGGGACTCCGACGGCTCTTCGGGGCCGTCCAGATCGAGCGGTTCCGTGGGTGCGTCGGGCGCCACCAAGGTATCACGGTTCGCGTAGTCGGGTTGTTCAGATTCGGACGTCTCCTCCCCATCTTCGTCGAACAGTCGAGAAGCGAGGGATTCCTTCGCGCGTTGGGCTTCGTCGATAGCTTCATCACTGCCGGACCGCTCCGACGGCTTCCCGGCGTCTTCCTCGGAACTCGTTTCCGCCGGAGAATCGTCCCGGCTCGCCCGAGGGGCCGGCTCGATTTCTTCGGGCTCGGTGACCCCGACAGAGGTCTGCCCCCAGGGGCGTCTTCCGGTATCGGCCGTCGCGTCCGACGACTCCGTCGGCTGCGTCTCCGAGCCGGCCGACGCCTCGGCGGACGCCCGAGATTTCTTGCGGCTCAACGAAGGATGAAGTGAAATCGGGCTCGGCGCATTTTCGTCGATCTGTGAGTCGGCGTCTCGCCTCGCCGATCCCGGGGCGCCCCGGGCCTCAGAAGGTTGCGTCTCGAGGTCCGGCTTGTCCGGCAAGGCGACCGCACCGGTTGCGTACCCGATGATCGAGGCACGGACCGTAGGCACGTCGATGCGTGAAAGCGACAGGAGTCGGTAGGCCTGACTGTCGGTTTCACGGAGGACGGCCGCCAGAAAATGGAGGCTGTTGTACGAGTCGGCCCGTGCGCTCCGGGCGAGCCGTCGGCCCCGCGTGTAAATCTGCTCGAGCATGTCCTCGGGCTCGGGATCGAAATCGCGGACGTGTTCGAGCAGATTGTCGACGGTGACCCGCTGATCGTTGAGAAACCGAGCCGCGAGGCTGTCGGCCGCGAAGACGGCCAACAGGATGTGAGCCGATGACAGGGGTTGATTCACCCGGTCGGCGATATCCTCAGCCTGGGTGAATACCTGATCGAGTTCGACGCTCAGAGAAAGATCCATCCGTGGTTCGTTCGGAGCGGTAGAAGCGGGGTCTGAACGACTGCAATTGATAGCACAGCCGCGCAGATCCGGCAAAGTGAGGGCGGCGTTGCATGAGGTGGCTCGAAGCGATAACACGATGGTGCAAATTCAGTGACGCCGAATACATTGGACGCCAGCCCCAAGGAATATAGCCATGCCGAACGAGTCCAAATTGGTCGTCGAAACCCAGGAAGCTCCCGACGCGATCGGACCCTACAGCCAGGCCGTCGGTTTCAACGGCCTGCTCTTTTTGTCCGGTCAGATCGGTCTGGACCCGGAGACGGGCGAAATGGCCGAGGGCGGGGTGGTCCCCCAGATCACGCAGGTGATGGCCAATCTCTCGGCCGTGCTCGATGCCGCGGGACTCAACTTCAGCCACGTGATCCGCACGACGATCTATCTGGCTGACATGGATGACTACGAAAAGGTCAACGACATCTACGGAGAGTTCTTCGACACGAACCCGCCGGCCCGCGCGGCCGTCGCCGTGTCAGACCTTCCCGCGGGTGCGGACGTCGAAGTCGATATGATCGCAGCGCGTCCCGAAGCCGAAGACGACGAAGCGTGAATCTGTGCCACAAAGGGGTATAATGGGGCGCCATGTCCGATGACACCTGCAGATTCAGGGGGTGGCGCCTCTTTTTTGTGGCCACATGGGCACTGCTGGTCGCGTGCCCGGGTACATCCGGCCGCATCGAGCATCGCCCGCCAGACCACTCCGATCCCAGCGACCATCAGGCCCCCGGACGCGCCGTCTCTCCCCCTCCCGAGCCGGGAGCGCAGACGTGGCGGTATCCCCGTCCCGTCGGCTCCGACACCGCCTTTCCCTATCTTCCCGGCGAGGATCGAGCGGTCAGCCGTTCGGTGGGGGATGTCACTCGCGGATTCCTGGTGGCGGGCAAACGGGTAAGCCAGCCTCACCCCAATCTGCTCTTCCTGAAGACTCAATTTGGTCGGGAACTTGTCTATACCTCGGACCCGATGCGTCGAGTCCTGCGGGAGACTTCGGAGTTTGTGGCCGAACGACACCCGTCGAAGATCGTACAGTTGGGAAATCTCGGCCACCGCACGGGCGGCGACATCCCGTATTCGGTGTCGCACAATTCGGGCCGAGATGCCGATCTGGCGTTTCTGTTGGAGACTCCCGACGGCAAACCCTACGTCCCGAAGGACCTCGTCTCTGTAGATGCATCTGGCGAGGCCACCGTCATCGACGATGGAGAGGAGCGTACACTCGTCTTTGATACCGCCGGCAACTGGGCGGTCGTCGAGGGACTGATCCGCGCCTCGGGCGACGATCTACAGCATATCTTTGTGTCGCATCCGTTGAAGACGAGGCTTTTGACATACGCCCGTCGACACGACGTGCCCGCCGACATCCGCTCGCGGGCCCAAAGGGTGCTGGGACAACCCTGGGGGTCGTTGCCACACGACGACCATTTTCACGTGCGGCTGTACTGTTCGTCCGTCGACGTCGCATCGGGCTGTCGGGAACGAGGAACGAAACATCCCTGGTATGATCCGCACAGGAAGGCTCGTGGGGAGACGATTCGCCGGGCGCGCCGCCTGGTGCACGACGGCGACCGCTCCGAGAAGGTGCGCGCGTCGGCCATCCGTCGCCTGGCGCTGATGGACACAAAGGCCGATTCGCTGTTTCGCAGGGCGGTCGACGACGAAAGCCCCCGGGTCCGAGCGGCGGCCGCACGCGCCCTGGCAGATACCGGGGAAGGGGCCGACGTGCTCGCAGCCCGCCTCCAGATCGAACGCCATCCCCAGGTGTTGATCGAGTTGGTCGATGGGCTCGGTCGATTGGGCTCTGATAGGGCAGTGTCTGCGCTGATCGACGAACTGAAGACACCTCGACTGGTGGAGCTACCGGGGCAGTTCGATGTCGACCTCCGAACGTACGTCGCCGACAGCCTGATACAGACGGACGCCAGTGACGCCGTGCCGGCTCTCATCGCGACGCTCGATTCCTACGTCGACGGTGTGAGTCAGACGTCTCGCAGGGCACTTCGGTTTCTGACGAATCATCGTCTGGGACCGGGAGCTAAATCGGAGGCGTGGAGAACATGGTGGGAGGACTACCGCGGCGCCTCCCGAGACACATGGCTTTCGGCGGGTTTTCAAGAGGCCGGATACGACGTCCCCGAACGGCTGCGAGACGGGATCTGGGAGCTGTGCCGGGCCATCGAGGACGAGGACTATCTGAGTTACAATGCCCAGCGAATTCTGATGGGCATTTCGGGGAAATCCCCACCGAGTCTCTCATGGCCGAAATTTGACGCCCACGTCTACTGGAGCCGGTGGTTCGATAAGAATCGAGACAAGTTCGGCCTGAAGCCCGCTCCTCGAGACGTGTCGACAGAGATGAATTGAATCGATGTCGCAGGACCGATACCGTCGTAACGTGCAGATCGATGAGATTTGATGCCCCGTGGATGGATCGATGCGATGTATTCTTTTGTTTGTCGCCGTGAGTTTGTCGCTGACGGCCGGCTGTCAGTCCGAGCCCGAACCGACCGATCCCGGTGGAGCGTACCGACTCTTCATCCAGGCGGTTGGCGACGGAGACCTGCAGGCGATGTGGCAGCGGCTCGACGCCGAGACTCGTGGCTATTTCGAGGATCGCTATCGAGATCTCGTGGCGATGGATGCCAAGATCCATCGGTATCTTCCCCCCACTGACCACGACGTGGCCCGCAGTCAATCGGGCACGTCGCTTCTCAGCGAGATCGATGGGGCCCGAGAACTCTTCGAAAAAGTGGCTCGCCCGGATCGCCTGGCGATGACGCCGTCCCACCGGGTTGGGAGCCGGGTCGAATCGATTACCGTCTCGAAGGATGAAAAGAGCGCTGTGATCGAGACGCTGGCGGGGCAGACCTTTCGGATGGCCAGAGGCGAAGAGGGCGAATGGTACGTCAATCTGGTCGCTTCAAGCGATGCAATCCACCAGAAGTTCGACTGGCTTCGTACCAATAATGAGGCACTCGACGAGACGGTCGACCACCTCGTCGACCGGGAGCGTCAGCGTCGGGAACGTGTCATCGCGGACCTATTCGACGTGAAGTAGTTGGAGCGTGACGGGGAAATAGAGTGGGTTCAGATCGACTGAAGCATCTCACAGTCACTTCGTTCGCCATCGTTTTCCTGGGGCTGATACCGGCTTCGGTTGGAGCGGCGCCGGGCGATGAGACGACCGAGACTGCTTCGCAGTCCAGTCATGAATCGGAGCGCACGGGCCGGCTTGGAGTCGAGTCGCCCACCGGATGGGCCCGCGCCGAGTTGACCATCTTTCAGGCGCTCCATGGCATGGCACTGGGCTCGCAGATCTGTCTGATGGCCGAATGCGAAACCACCCGCGAGTCGTACGACGCCTCTTCCGTTAGTCTCCGGCCGGTCGCGGGAAGCACGCTGCTGGGTCTCGGAGTCGGTGTGGGCGTCCCGCTGCTCGCCACTCGTAATGGAATTCTACCGGGTCATGCGGTCTCTCTGAACTCGGGCGTTCTGTGGGGGCTCTGGTATGGTACGACAGCCGGTACGATGGCGGGAACATTTAATTCGTCCTCGACGAGGGCCGAGAACATCGCACCGCTGGTGGCCGGCCAACTCGGCGGGCTCGCCTTGGGTGCGGGGCTCTATCAGGCCTTCGAGCCCACCCAGGGCGATGTCGCACTCGTCAACTCGCTCGGCCTCTGGTCGGGGCTCTTCACGACGGGAGGCTTCGGGCTCGCCAGGAGAGATGCCAGGCCAGAAGTGGTCGCCGGCACGTTGACGGCGACGACGACGGCGGCGGCCGTGGGCGCGGGGTTTCTCGCCAGCCGCCAGCCGATGAGCCGCCGGCGCGTCTGGACGATCAACGGTTCGGGTATTCTGGGAGCGCTGGCCTCGACAGGAGTGACGCTTCTTACGACGGGACCCAATCTCAACAGGCCGGTGTTAAGTGGCATGGCGATGCTCGGCGGCGCCGCGGGTCTCGGCATCGGCACGTGGCTGACCGATGACTGGTCGAAGATCGGCAAGGGCTCAAAGGGCGCGACCGCTCAGCTTCACCTGGCGCCGTCACCGCGCGGCTCCGGCGGGATGGTGCAGGTCAGCGGGTCGTTCTAAAAAAGGGTTGAGGTCAAAACGCCGATGGTTACCCTCGTGATCGACCGATAAAAACACGGAGGTAAACCATGCGTTTGAACCGACTGAAGGGCCTCGCGGTCGGATTCTTGGCAATCCTACTTTTGGCGGGTGTACCTACGGCAGCGTCCGCGTCCGAATCATCGACGGACGGGCCTGAAGAGGGGGCATCTAAGCCTGAAGAGCAGGCATCCAAGAAGAAGCGTCCGGGTCAGCTCGGCCTGTCACAGTCAAGAAGGAATGGCCGTTCCGAGTTGCTCGTGTTTCAGACCTTGCATGGAATGGCGCTCGGGCTTGAGGCATGTTCGCTCCTCGAATGTCCCAGGGCGGCCGGTACGGCCGGCGGAGGAAGCGCTCTGTTGCTGAGCAGCGGGCTAGCTGGCGCGGGACTTGGGGCGGGGGCCGCGCTTTTGGCGACGCGCAATGGCATTCGGCCCGGCCACGCAGCAGCTCTCAACTCCGGTGTGTTATGGGGAACGGCTTGGGCCACGATGGTCTTGATCCCAACCGCCTCTCTGACCGGCCAGGAACCACAGGAGGGTTTGGGGATCTTGATGGCGGGGCAACTTGGGGGGCTGGGTCTGGGGGCCGGACTCTATAAATGGTTCGAGCCTGCCAAAGGCGACGTCACCCTTGTGAACTCGTTCGGTTTCTGGGGGACGGCGTTCGGCATTGGAGCGTTTACTCTGATGAATGAGTATCCACCGGCGTGGGCCCCGTTTGGTACCGCAATTGCCGCAAGCACGCTCGCCGGAATCGGTGGTGGTGTCGTGAGTCACGTCGAGCCAACGAGCCGCGGCCGGGTCTGGACGATCAACGGATCGGGTGTTCTGGGCGGACTCGTTGGTACGGGGTTTGGTGCCTTCTTTAACCTGGTGATTTCCGATCTTCGGTATCCGTCGACTCTCTACGGCGCCACGGCCATGGCGGGGACCGCCGCGGGTCTCGGCATTGGCGCCTGGCTGACCGACGACTGGAACCGCCGACAAAGCGGCTCGTCAGGCGCGACCGCTCAGCTCCACATGGCGCCGTCACCGCGCGGCTCCGGCGGGATGGTGCAGGTCAGCGGGTCGTTTTAACCTGGGTTCGCCGAGTTCACGCGTTTGAACAGGTTGGCGAGGGGTAGAAGACCGTTGGATTTTTCGTGATCGGTATTCTGCACGTAGTCGACGAGGCGACCGACATACGATGGAAAGGGCGGACATTGCTCGGCGGGTTCCAGTGCCGCGACCGTATTCATGCTGTTGAAGAAGGTCAGTTGGTTGATTTCGTCGAGTGCCTGTCGAGAGGCGCGTGTGGCACGTTCGACTCCGGGCAGTCGCATCAGCCAGCCCGTCAGCGAATACGGGACCTGACTGCCGGCTACACTCTTACCCGCGTGTTCGGCGACGAGTTCAAGGATCCGCTGGGCCGGCAGCGGGTTTGGATCTGCCAGATGGAAGGTCCCGCCGGCGGTGTGTCGGCGACTGATCGCGACCATTGCAGTGGCGACGAAATCGACGGGTACTACGTTCAGTGGGTGGTGGCCGCGGCCGGGAATGGGGACCGGCACCGGATCGGGCACTTCCAAGATCGCCTTGAACCACCGGTAGGCATCATTGTCGGGCTTGAACTCACCGCTCTCGGAGTGGCCGAGCATCAGCGTGGGACGATACACGGAGACCGGAAGCCGATCCGAGCGTGTCTGAATGACTTCTTCGGCCTTAAACAGCGTCTCCTCGTACAGGTTTCGAAACGACTGCCCCTCGTCGAGTTCGTCCTCCATGATGACCCCGGTGCGTGTGCCCGAGACGAAGGCCGTCGACAGGACGTTGAGTCGGTTTAGTTTCTTCATCTCGGAGGCCGCATCTGCGATGTTTCGGGCGCCACGCAAGATGGTCGACTGTCGCTCCCGGTCGACGTTGGAGGACTGGGCCGCGCCGGCGAGATGATAGATGTCCGTGACATGGGCGAGTAAGTTCAGAAACTCGGTACCACTGAGTCCGAGGTCGAGGCCGTCGATTCGGCCTTCGAGGATGTCGATTTGCCCCGTCTCCGCACCGAGTTGGTCGAGTGCCTGTCGGGCTCGTTGTCGTCGGCCGACTTCCACGAGTATCCGCAGTGTAGCGTCGGGTTCGCTGCGGCGGAGTTCGTCGACGAGTGTCCGTCCCAATGGCGAGAGAAATCCGGTGATGAGGATGTCTCGGGACTGCGAGGTTTCGGTCATGATTCGGCTCGGTGTCGGTTCAGGGGGTGGGGTTTGCAGGTAGATCGCGGGCCGGCACCGGCGGGTCGAGGTTCAATCCGACGTCATTGAGTGCCTCGGGATCTGCCGTTTCGTAGGAGTCGATGCAGGCATCGAGGAATTCGAACAGACGACGCGCCTGTGCTCGGGTCGATGCCAGGGCTCCGTCGTTGTCGACCAGGTAGTCGGCGACCTCCACCTTTGCCTCCAGGGGCATCTGGGAGTCGAGTCGTGATTGGGCTTCGGAGCGCGAGATGTCGTCTCTGCTCTGGAGCCGTTCGATCTGTGTGGCGGAGTCGGCGGTGACCACGACAAGACAGTCGAAGGCGTCCTCCAGGCCGTTTTCAACGATGAGCGCGGCGTCGTAGACAACCCACGGTTCGCCTCGTTGACCTGCGGCATGGGCCCGGCTGCGCATCTCGCGGGCGATCCGGGGATGGGTGATGGCGTTTAACCTCTCGCGGGCCTCCGGATCGTCGAAGATACGCGATCCCAGGGCCTCGCGGTTCAGCGTGCCGTCCTCGTCGATCACGTCGTCACCGAAGGCTTCCCGGATATCTTGCAGGGCCGGGCGGCCCGGTTCGACGACATCACGGGCAATCTCGTCGGCGTCGACGATGGTCACCCCATGGTCGGCAAGCATTTGAGAAACAGTGGATTTACCGCTGGCGATCCCCCCGGTCAATCCGACGATTCGGACCGGTTCATTCGTTGACACTTCAGACCCCTCGTGTTACCCGCCGCGGCGGGCTGTGACGTCTCGATACCTACGGCGATCGGCCCCGAAGATTAGCACTCGCCTCACCCGTATCAAAGCAGTTCGGGGCGGTGTCATTCCCGGATAAACACGCCCCGACGACAGGATGCCCCGACCCATAGACACAGAGACGAGTCGGATCGGCCGGCTCTGGCAGTCGGCGACGCGCCCGGCCACGCTGGGTGGGTTGGTGATAACGGCGGGGCTTTTGCTCGTCGTGATTCCCTTCACCGAGATGTCCGCAGCCGGCGGGGACTGGTGGACGTCCGCTCTGCGGGCCGACGCGGCTCTTTCGTTGGCAATGACCGCGGTGGCGGTCGCTGCCGTCCTGGCGTTGGGCCGGCTGATGGATCGGGCCCACCTCTCGTCGCCGGCCGACTGGCTCGGCCCCATGATCCTCGGAGTCGGGGTCTGCGCGGCGCTCGCGCACTGGGTGTCGTTGCACGGCGGCATCGAACCGGTCCAACAGACGATTTCCGCCGGGGAGACGGTTCAATCGTTCGACGCCCGGATCGACGGTGAGTCGCTCGAGGTTATGTATCCTCGCCGGGTAGAGGTGACCGACATTCAGACGGAACCGTCCCCGATGGCCGTCGTTCGAACGTTCAAGCCCGGCGAAGTCGGCCAGTCACGGCGCGGCAAACTCGACGCGGGCGCAAGCATCGGCGTGGGCGATTTTCGGCTCACCTTCGTGGGGTTTAGCCGCACCGATGGCGGGCTCGAGGCGGTGGTCTCCAGCACCCGGGACGACTCGATCGCGGCATCTGCGCCGGTCGGGGGAAGCTTCACCCTGACCCTGGACGGAGACCCCTACCGGGTCGAGGAAATTGTGGAGAATTACCTGGGGTCGGTGGGGCCGGCGGTGCGCGTCAGTCGGAGCGACATCGGGTCTACGTGGGTGTTCAAGCGCGCGGCCGAGATGAGTGATCCCCCGGCGTTCGAACACGATCTTACGCTGGAGACGGTGCGACGTGCGCCGGCGGCCGTATTTCTGGTGTCACGTTCGACTCCGGTGTGGCCCATCAACGTCGTGGGCATTCTGATCATCCTGGGAGTCGTCGGCACGTTGTTCTTCGGATCGGCGCGCTCGAACGGGAGAAACGCATGACGACCTGGTCGATCGTATTCGGGCTCGTCGCGGGGTTTTCGGCCCTAGGGTCGATCCGCGCCGGCAGGTGGGCAGCTACGAGTGCCGTCGCCGTCGGCTGGCTGGGCCTGCTGGTCATCGGGGTGGGGCTGCACTTCGGCGCGGCCGGCACCGCAGGTGTGCCGCAGTGGGTGCCGACGTGGTCCTTTCAGGGCCTGGCTGCGATGGTCGCGATGGCCGCGTGTGCCCCCTCGGCGGTGTTGCCGGCCATGCACGGCGGCGAGACCGATACCGCCTCGTCGGTCAGCGCCGGCGTGTGGTCGATTCTGATCGCGGTCGCGGCGGGGGTCTGGCCGGAATCCTGGGTCATGGGGGCGTATCGAGAGGGAGCCGTTCTTGTTGCGGCTCACGGGTCGGCCCTGGCAGCGGCATTGAGCGTCGCCTCGGCGGCTGCGGGTGCTTCAGTCGCCACGTGGCTCGGCCACGAACGGGGCAACGCCGATCTACTCGCGAGGCGTGCCGTGGTGCTGGGGTGGCTGACCTGGCCGCTGGCTGAACTCGTCCACTGGCGTATCATCGGGACGCCGGCTGTCGGCTCCCCGGCGGAATGGTTCGCGCTGGGGACGGTTCTGCTCGCCACCGGCCTTGTGATACTATCGCCACGCGACGGGGAGACCGGTCGGGCCCAAAACCTTCGCCGTTTGATTCCGGTGGCCGTATTCGTCGTCTTGGCGGCCGGCGTCGGGATCTCGCTGAGCCAGGGCGGGTGGTTCGGTCTCAGCTTGCCCATGTAGTTCCCACCAGAGGGATGTAGACACCCGTGAAGATTTCGCAGGTTGAATTTTTGAAGAGCGCCGAGGGGCCGCTCGACTATCCTCCGGCCGATCGGCCCGAAATTGCCTTTGCGGGGCGAAGCAACGTGGGAAAGTCCTCGCTGTTGAATACGCTGGTTGAACGCAAGAAGTTGGCGCGGGTCAGCAAACAGCCCGGGCGGACCCAGCTCATCAATTTCTTCGATCTCAACAACGGGGAGATGTACCTGGTCGACCTACCGGGCTACGGGTACGCTTCGGTCTCAAAAAAGAAGAAGTCCGACTGGGGGCCGATGATCGAGACGTATCTCGACAGGCGGCCCAACCTGATGGGGCTCGTCTGTTTGATGGACATCCGCCGCGGGGCCGAAGAGGACGATATGCAACTCATCGAGGCCGCGCCGCACTTCGGGATCCAGCCGATCCTCGTCTTTACGAAGGCCGACAAGCTCAGCAAGCAGAAGCGGGGAAATCGACGCCGAGAGATCGCGGAGAACTTCGGTGTCAGTCCCGACGAGATCATACTCTTTTCGACCAAAGAGCGGCTCGGAAAGCGTGAGCTGTGGAGACGGATCGAGCAATTGACCGGGATCGGTTGATCCGCACCGACATCTGCACAGGAGGAGACGGATGGACAGCGACTACGACTCATCGGAGCTGAAGGTCTTCGCCGGACGGAGCCACCCGGCGTTCGCCGAGGATATCTGCAACTATCTCGGTATCGAGGTCGGCGAAAGCCATACGGTCTCTTTCAGTAACGAGAATCTTCTCGTTCAGATCGATGAGAATGTGCGCGGCTGCGATGTGTTTGTGGTCCAGACCTCGTGTTCTCCGGTGCACACCAATTTCATGGAGACGCTGATCACCTGTGATGCCCTTCGCGGGGCCTCCGCGGATCGCATCACGGCGGTGGTTCCCTATCTGCCCTACATCCGCAGCGACAAGAAGGACCGTCCCCGCATCAGTATTACCGCGCGGCTGGTGGCCGACCTCCTGAAGGAGTCGGGCGCGGATCGGGTCCTGACGATGGACCTGCACGCTCCGCAGTCGCAGGGATTTTTCCGAATGCCAGTCGACCAACTGGTCGGGGCCGGCCCGATCTGCGAGGTGCTGGCTCGAGACGTCGAAGACGACTGGGTCGTGGTCGCCGCGGACGCCGGCGAAGCCAAGGATCTGGGGAGTTTTGCGAACCGGCTCGACCTGCCGATGGCAATCATCGACAAGCGACGGTACGGCGACGACGAGAAGCCCCGCGCCGAGCATCTCATCGGCGACGTCGAGGGCCGAACGGCCGTCATCGTCGACGATGAAATTGCCAGCGGGGGCACGCTGGTCGAGGCCGCCGAATTTCTGGTCGACAACGGGGCGAAGTCGGTCAAGGCTGCAGCGACCCATCCGGTCTTTACCCCGGGCGCCGTGGACAGGCTGCGCGAATCACCGCTCGAGCGCGTGACGGTGACCGATACGGTGCCCGTCGACAACAGCGAGGACCACGACTTTCTGGAGGTCATCGGCGTGGCGCCGATGTTCGCCGAAGCGATATCCAGAATCCACGACGGTCGCTCGGTCAGCGCGCTGTTTTCCCCCGAGGCGACGCGCGAGATTCTGTTCGAATAGGGGCGATGCCGTGTCTCAATCGCGGACGCGATTGAAGAAGTCCATCATCGATTCTTCGGGATCGAAGATAGACAGAAAGTCGTCGAATCGGTCGAAGGTCGGTTCGACGTCTTCGATCTCGGTCCATTTCAAAAAGGGCACCAGGTACGGCCGGGCTTGTTCGAGTTCCCGTTTGAGGATGTGAGCGGTGATGCCGCCGGCCTCCAGAAACCCGGTCGTCTCGTAGTGCTTCAGCATCGCATCCCGGTCGTAGTCGACCTGCCGGAACTCCACCGTCCAACTCCCGGTCCCGGCGGTTCGCTCGAAGATGGCATACTGGGCTCGCGGATCACCGTTGAAGGGCAGACCCACGGATCCGACGTTCACGACCATCCCCCCGTCGAGTTCGCGTTTCAGAGGGCGGTGCGTATGGGCGCAGACGAGCAACGACTCGTCGATGCCCTCGAAGTGCTCCTCGAGCGTCCCGCGGCTGGTCCAGTGGCCGATCCCTTCGTTGTAGGAGCGGGGGGAGCCGTGAAAAAGCCGCAGATCGGCGTCGGTCTCGGCACTGGCGCTGAAGGGAAGGGCATCGATGAATTCGGCGTGACGGTCGTCGATCTCCTCGGCCATCCAGCGCGATGCCGACCATTCGTCGGCGACGAGCCAGTCGTCGGGGACGTCGCGGCGACGAAACGAGAGTACGTAATCCTCGTGATTTCCCCGGATAGTCGTCCAGCCGAGTTCCTCGATCCTATCGACGACCGTGGAGCCGCAGGGCCCGCGGCCGACCAGGTCGCCGCCGACCAGGACCTCGTCGATCTCGAGGTCGGAGAGGTCGTCGATAACCGCTTCGAGGGCCGGCGGATTGGCGTGGATGTCGGCGAGGACGGCGATCCGACTCATGGTTCCTCTGCTCATGTCCAGAGGTACGGTCGCCAGCTATCCGGATGTTTGTCGAAGTTTTGAGCCGACTCCGAGAAGGGCCACCATCTCGGACGCTTCGGCTTGTTGAGCAGGGGCATGTCGGCCTCGCCGGGCGTCCGATCTCCCTTCTGACGATTGCACGGGCCGCAGGCGGTCACGATGTTGGTCCAATCGGTCTGGCCGCCACGTGATTGCGGGACCACGTGATCGAAGGTGAGGTCGTCAAAATCGAACTCGTCGCCGCAGTATTGACACTCGAATCCATCCCGTCGGTAGACGTTCAGTCGAGAAAACTGGATGCCGGTTCTGGGGGCGTTGACGCGCCGGATCAGCCGCAGAACCGAAGGCAGAGTAAAGGTGTCTCGGGCCGAGCGTACAACCCGTTCATGCTCTTCGATCGCTTCGGCCTTCCCCAGGATCATCAGGGTGATGGCCTTCTTCCACGTGACGACCGTAAGTGGTTCGTAGGTCGCGTTCAGAAGCAACGTCGGTTTCATGGCTCCACTGCGTCGTATGGGTTCGGCTTATCGAATCCCTCTCCCGACCGAATCATCCAAATACACAACCGTAAAAATCAAAAAATCATAGATTTGCGGCTACCTTAGCGGATTTCGATGGCTCGTAAAAGGGGTTCGTACGCACCTGGTGGCCGTCCGCTCAGCCGGGGCGGCCTGCCCGGGCGAGAGCGGCGACCTCCACCGAGCGGGCGCCGGCTTCGACCAACGCCGAGGCTGCCGCCGTGATCGTCGAGCCCGTCGTGATCACATCGTCGACCAGTAGCCAGTCCTTTCCGTCGACACGGGACGGGTTCGCGGTAAAGACCCCGTGGACGTTGGCACGACGTTTCTCCAGGGGAAGTGATGCCTGCGGAACCGTGCGTCGACTCTTCGAAAGAACGTCCCATGCTGGTCGGAGCCCGCCGTTGTCTCGAACGGTCAATCGAAGCAAGAGGTCGGCCACATGATATCCCGAGCGTCGCAGGTCGTCGGGGTGAGCGGGTACGGCGACCGCGGAGACCGGGCGACGGTGGGTGGATTGGAGCCATCGGCCGAAGCCGACGGCGAGCCGTTCGAGCCGCCAGGTTTGTCCGGCATATTTGGCGCCCTGCACGGCATCGGAGACGGCACCACGGTAGATCCAGGCCGCGCGAGCCCGGGTCTGGGGCGGCGGGTGCTGAAGGCAGCGAAGGCATTTGACCCCGCCACGCGGCCCGGGCGCACCGGATGGGTCCGCGCAGGTGAGACAACAGGCGTCCGGAAGCGGCTCGACGGTGGGGCGGCAGAGCCGACAGAAGACGGGGTGAGCCGCGAGCGATCCCGGGGGTCGCCGACGCTCGCAGCCGGCGCACTTTGGAGGCCACACGAGGTCGAGGAGTCGTGCGAACGGAGTGCGAACACGATGGTGTTGTGCGACGTCAACCATGGCGCCTCTGGTCGGGCGGAGGGCTCATGGTTGTTTTCGCCGGCAAACCGTGATTCGTTGCACGGCAGACGACTCCGCAAGAGAGGTTGCCATGCGTTTTGAAGTCTGTGCGGTAGGGGAAGTGAAATCGTCACCGATGGCCGAGGCGGCCGATGACTATCGGGAGCGAATCGAGCGATACGTGCCCATCGATGTCGTCGACGTCCGGCAGGGAAGTGGCGACGAGGCGTCGCGAAAACAGAAGGAAGCGTCGAATCTGCGCCGGGCCGCGTCCGAAGGTGGCGCACGCGTCGCGCTTGACGAAGGGGGACGTCTGATCACCAGCGAGACGCTGGCCGGCTGGATCGAAGACCAGATGGTCGGGGGCGTCCGCTACGTGAGCTTCTGTATCGGGGGTGCCTACGGCCTGGAGGACGACTTTCGACAGGAGTGTTCCTGGAATCTGTCCCTATCGCCGATGACGCTTCCCCACGATCTGGCCCGGGTGGTGTTGCTCGAGCAACTCTACCGGGCGATGACCATCATTCGCGGCGAACCCTACCACAAGGGCTGAGTGAGCCGGGGGCAGCCTAGAAGCCCTCGTCGTCGAAGCGATCGGCGTGAAAGTGGCCGTACAGTTCCTCCGGCTTATCATCGAACTCAAGCCGGTCGGCATCGACCCACATGCTCTCGAGGTCGTAGGCTTCGCGAGCATCGGAATTGAAGACATGAACGATGACATCGCCGAAGTCGAGGACGGCCCACCCGCCGGTGTTGAGTCCCTCGACGCTCAAGGGGTTCCAGCCGGCCTCGGTCAGTTTCTCGTGGACGTGTTTACCCAGTGCGCGGACATGGCGCTCGGAGGTGCCCGTCCCGACGATACAGAAGTCGGTGTAGCTGACACGGCCGCGCAGGTCGATGGCGACCGGGTTCAGCGCCTTCAAATCCCACATCAGTTGGACGATTTCGCGGGCGAGTTGCTCGGTATCGATCCCGGCATCGTCGACTTCGTAGACGTCGGCGACGTCGGGATTCGGTTGATCGTCCTGGGCCTCGACGGCTGCTATGTCTTCGCTCATGCGTCTCCTCAGGGTGAGAAAATGAGTCGGAGCTGGCTCCCCACGGATCTAGAATCGTATTCACCCGACCATTCCGTCAAGCGTCACACGAGCGAGCGCGCTCGAGTCGCGTCGGCGGCGGGCCGACGATTCGCCGCGCAGACAAGTGAAGGGTTGACACTGTCGGCCCGGTGGTGATGTTCCCGCGCCGGATGTTGATGCCCGTGGATGTCGACGGGCGGCTCTCGCGGGCCACCGCGAGAGACGTTGCCCGGTTTGACGTCCTCGCCGCCGTGTCTAACGTCACGGTGCCGAATTGCTCGGCCCAAACCGGGCCAGCAGGGTATGACACTCCGCTCGACGGCCTCGCCGTCGACGGAGACCCAGATTGTACAATTGATTGTCTTTTTCACGCTCCATGCCAAACGGAGGTAGGACGATGAACATTAAACCACTTGAGGACCGTGTCCTCATTCAGCGGGTCGAATCCGACGAGCGCACTGACAGCGGGATTTACATCCCGGAATCCGCCAAGGAGAAGCCCCAGGAGGGCATCGTGCGCGCCGTGGGGCCCGGCAAAGTCAATGACGCTGGGGAGCGCATCGACATGACCGTGTCGGAAGGCGACAAGGTCATGTTCGGGAAGTACTCCGGCAGCGAGATCACCCTCAATGGTGAGGAACACCTCATCCTGCGCGAAAGCGAGCTGCTGGCCATCCTCGACGACTGACATGGCCGACGCACGCCGAGTGCGGTGTCCGAACAACCTTAGAGTTGACTGAAGATCAGGAGTTCAAATTATGGCAGCTAAAGACATTATCTTCGACGCAGATGCCCGAGAGGCGACCCTCAACGGTATCGAGAAACTGGCGAAGGCCGTCCGCGTGACCCTCGGTCCGCGCGGCCGAAACGTCGTCATCGACAAGGGCTTCGGCGCCCCCACCATCACCAAAGATGGTGTGACGGTCGCCAAAGAGATCGAACTCGAGAAAAAGTTTGAGAACATGGGAGCCCAGCTCGTCAAAGAGGTCGCCTCCAAGACCTCCGACGAGGCCGGTGACGGGACGACGACCGCGACGGTCCTCGCCCACGCGATCTACCGAGAGGGTTCCAAGCTGGTGGCCGCGGGTCACAACCCGATGAGCATCAAGCGCGGCATCGACAAGGCGGTCGACACCGTCGTCGATGAAGTCCGTGACATGGCCATCGAGACGCAAGACCGAGCCACGATTGCTCAGGTCGGCGCCATCTCGGCGAACAACGACCCGGACGTCGGCGACCTGATTGCCGACGCGATGGGTGAAGTCGGCAAGGCCGGCGTCATCACGGTCGAGGAAGCCAAGGGACTCCACGACGAGCTCGAATTCGTCGAAGGAATGGAGTTCGACCGCGGCTACCTCAGTCCGTACTTCGTGACCGACTCCGAGCGGATGGAAGTCCGCTTCGAGGATCCGCTGATCCTGATGTTCGACGACAAGATCAGCAACATGCAGGACCTCCTGCCGGTCCTCGAGCAGGTCCACCAGCAGGGCAACCGCCCGCTGTTCATCATCGCCGAGGACGTCGAAGGCGAAGCGCTGGCCACCTTGGTGGTCAACAAGCTTCGAGGCGTGCTCGACGTGGCTGCGGTCAAGGCGCCGGGCTTCGGCGACCGCCGCAAGCAGATGCTCGAAGACATCGCGGTTCTCACCGGCGGAAACGTCATCAGTGAGGAGCGCGGCATGCAGCTCGAGAACGCCGACCTCTCCGACCTTGGAGGCGCCGACAGCCTCACGGTCACCAAAGAGGAGACCACGATCGTCGGCGGCCAGGGTTCCGAAGAGGGCATCCAGGCCCGCGTCAATCAAATCGACGCGCAGGTCGACGCCTCGACGAGCGACTACGACCGCGAGAAGCTCGAAGAGCGGCGTGCGAAGCTCATCGGTGGAGTCGCCGTCATCAAAGTCGGCGCGGCCACCGAGGTCGAGATGAAGGAGAAGAAGGCGCGTGTCGAAGACGCGCTGAACTCCACGCGAGCCGCCGTCGAAGAGGGCATTGTGCCCGGTGGTGGCGTCGCGCTGCTTCGGGCCCGCAAGGCGCTCGAAGACCTCAAGCTCGACGACGAGGAAGAGCAGGCAGGCGTCAAGATCATCCGTGACGCCATCGAAGAGCCGATCCGTCAGATCACGGGCAACGCCGGTGTCGAGTCTTCGCTCGTCATCCGCGAGGTCCTGGAGAAGGACGGAAACTACGGCTACAATGCTCAGACGCAGGAGTACGAAGACCTGGTCGAAGCCGGCGTCATCGACCCGGCGAAGGTCACACGTACGGCCCTGCAAAACTCCGCCAGCATTTCCGGTCTGATGCTGACCACCGAAGCGATGGTGGCCGACAAAGACCAGGACAATGACGACGACGGCGGCGGTGGACCCGCCGGTGCGGCCGGAGGCGGCATGCCCGGAGGCATGGGCGGAATGGGCGGCGGAATGGGTGGCATGATGTAACCCACGCCGACTTCGACGGGCAGGCCCATGTGGCCTGCTCGCCGTCCGGTCTATCGACCCCGCGGACTCGCTCCGCGGGGTCATTTTTTTGGGTCACGATAGACCGTGGAATTGGCACTTTCCTTGACCGCAGAAAATCGAGCATGTAGTGGACGTTACCGTCCAGTCGATTCGTTTTGCCAAATTCTCGACGCGCACCAGGAGCATCCATGCATCGTTGGAAACGTTTTTTGATTGTCTCGGCCGCCGCTCTCATCGGGCTGGCCGCCGCCTGCGACAGCAACAAGTCCGGCGACAAGTCCGAAGAGTCGAAAGCCAAACAGGCCAAGGCCGAGTCCCCTGAAGAGGGCGACAAAAAGGATGAGTCCGCCGACAAAAAGGACGACGAACTTCCGTACGAAGCGACGGGTCCGGTCGCCAAGGTCAACGGCAACGAGATTACGGCCGAAGACTTCAACGAACTCGTGCGACGGATGCACGGAAACAGTCGACGGCCGCTGCCGGCCTCGCTGGCAAAGCGCTTCAAGGGCAAGACGCTCGATCAGGCCATCGAGAAGCACCTCATCGACAATCAGGTCGAAGAGGCGGGCATCGAGATCAGCGAGGAAGATATCAAAGCTGAGATGAAGCGGTTCAAAGACCGGTTCCCGAACGAGAAGGCGTTTCAGTCCTTCATGAAGTTCCGGAACATGACCGAAGAGAAGATGCGCAGCCAGATTACCGAGAGCCTGAAGGTCAAGAAGCTGCTCAAAGAAAAGAAGGGCATCGAGGTCACCGAGGAAGATGCCAAAAAGTACTATGAGAACAATCCCAAGGAGTTTGAGCAGTCCGAGCAGGTCAAGGCGAGCCACATTCTGCTGAAGACCAAAAAAGACGCCTCCGACGAGGAAGTCGAGAAGGCAAAGAAGAAGGCTCAGGACCTCGCCAAGAAGGCGCGAAAAGAGGGCGCGGACTTCGCGAAGCTCGCCAAGGAAAACTCGGAAGGTCCGTCGGCCAAGAAGGGCGGCGACCTGGGGTACTTCACCAAAGAGCGCATGGTGAAGGAATTCTCCAAGAAGGCGTTCTCGATGGAGAACGGCGAGATTTCGGACCCGGTCAAGACGCGATTTGGCTTCCACGTCATCAAGCGTACCGGCCACAAAGAAGCGTCGACGAAGTCGTTCGAAGAGGCGAAGTCGGACATTCTGTCGAAGCTCGAGAGCAAGGAGCTGCGCAAGGCGATGGACGCATTCGTCAAAGAGCTCAAGAAGGATGCCGAGATCGAGAAGATGCCCGACAACATCAAGGTCAACGCCGAGCCCAAAAAGCAGGGCGGCGGCAAGGGCGTCCCGAGCATCAAGGGTCTGGAAGGCGCCAAGAAGAAGCTGAAGCTGAAGATGAAGAACCAGGGCGGCAGCGAGTCCGCCGGTTCCGAAGAGAGCGGCTCGACGTCGGGTGAATCGGAAGGCTCCGGTTCGGCAGGCGAAGAGTCGGGTGGTTCGAACTGACGTTCGACACTCCCCGCGTTTATCGACCCGGCCCCTGTGAAGGGGTCGGGTTTTTTCGTATCCTCATCCCATGGAAGATCCCGTACAACTCTCACTGGAATCGGCGCCGCAGCGCGACGCGGAACCGGTGCGGTTGGAGTTCGACGACGGTACGCTGATTCTGCGTGGCCGTTCGGCGTCCGACGCGGCTACGGAGCAATTTACCTGGGACGAACGGTCGGATACCTGGAGGGCCGAGGCGATTGCGTACCGAGCGGCCCTGGGCGCGCTTTTGAAGGATGGCTGGACCGTCGAGGATGCGGCGCGGCAGTACGAGACCCCGCAACTCGAGGTCGGTGACCGATTCGAACCCTATCCTCATCAGACCGAGGCGTTGGAGGCCTGGGAACGCGCCGAACGCCGGGGCGTGGTCGTGTTGCCCACCGGCTCGGGTAAGACGTACGTGGCGCAGCTTGCGATCGAGGCGGCGGGACGCTCGACGTTGGTCGTGGTGCCGACCATCGATTTGATGAACCAGTGGTCGGGCATTCTCGAGGAGAGCTTCGGACGGGATGTAGGGTTGCTCGGGGGCGGCTACCACGAGGTGGAGTCGTTGACCGTGGCGACCTACGATTCGGCCGCGATGCACATGGCAGATCTGGGTCACCGTTTCGGGATGATCGTCTTCGACGAAGTCCATCATTTGCCCAGTGACTTCTATCGGCAGGCGGCCGAGTTTGCGATCGCTCCCTACCGGCTCGGATTGACGGCGACGCCGGAGCGCTCGGATGGCCGCGAGAGCGACCTGGGCGATCTCGTGGGACCGATGGCCTACCGGAAGTCGATCCGGGAGCTGTCGGGCGACGTCCTGGCCGATTACACGGTCGATACCATCGAAGTCGGAATGACCGAGCAAGAGATCCAGCTCTATCGACGGGCCCGCGGGTTCTACCGAGACTTCGTCGATGAGCAGGGCATTCGGATGTCGTCGAGCAACGGATGGGTGCGCTTTCTGGCGGCGACAAATCGTTCCGAGAGGGGACGAAAGGCCTTCGAAGCGTACCGAACTCAGAAACGGCTCGCCCTGGTCAACACCGCAAAGCTGCGGCGGTTGTTCGAGCTGATGGAGCGCCATCGTGACGACCGGATCCTGGTGTTCACCAACGACAACGACAGCGTCTATCGGATAAGCGAGCGGGCATTGGTGCCGGCCATTACCCATCAAACCCGGGTCAAGGAACGAAAGGAGATTCTGGCCGCCTTCAACGAGGGCAGCTACCGGACCATCGTGACCAGCAAGGTGTTGAACGAAGGCGTCGACGTGCCGAAGGCGCGGATCGGTATCGTGTTGTCCGGGTCCGGGTCGGTACGAGAGCACGTTCAACGACTCGGTCGAATCCTGCGGCGTGACCGTGGGCACGACGCCCGTCTGTATGAACTCGTCACGGCCGATACGGTCGAGACGTCGGTCAGCCAGAGGCGTCGTCAACACGACGCCTATCGGTCCGACTCGAAGGAGAGTACCGGCGAGGAAAGCGCACATGCTGACGACTGATCTCGTACGTACCAGGATCTCCGAGGGGCGGGTGATTCCGGAGTACCTCGACCCGGATCAGACCGATGCACTCGAGAAGGCTGAGTCCCTTGTCGAACTCTTCTCGAAGGCTCTGGAGGAGGGGGCTGCCCGGGGCGAGGTGGAGACCGCCGTCGACCGGATCGTCGGATACGGAACCGATTTTCGCATCTGGCGCGGACTCGCAAAGCTTCTGTACGACCGGAGCGAATTCGAGACGCAGGCCCCGGTGGACCCGGCCGACATCCGGCGGTCCGTGTTTCAGCGTGCAGCGCAGTCGGAGGGTCGCCGCGGCGACGAGTGGCGGCGTGGCATCCTCAAAGAGGCGGCGCGGGAACTCGAGATCGAACCGCACGAGGTCGAAAGCGGGCTGTACGCGGATCTCGACGAACGGGAGCGGCTCGAGGCATTCGATCCGCTGGAGCCGCGGGCGCTGTTGCACCGCTACAACCTGGCGCTGGCTCAGGCGGTGCTCTATCGGGCGACGCGCCTCGAGATCGAGCTCCGGGACCTCCGGCCCAATGCGCTTCGATATCTCTTTCAGTCGCTGAAGTTCAACAGGCTGATGCACCGGGTGCGACGGACCGACGAAGGGTATCAACTGACCGTCGATGGTCCGGCGAGTCTCTTCAACCGAAGCCGGAAATACGGCATTCACATGGCGAAATTCCTGCCGGCGCTGGTCCACCTGGAGGATTGGCGATTGCGGGCACGGCTCGACTGGGAGGATGAGGAGCGGACCTTTGAGGTGTCGTCGGATACGGGCCTGGTGTCGCACTATTCGGCCCGCGGGCAGTGGAAGGCCGACGAGGAGAAACACTTCGAGACCCGCTTCGACGAGATCGACCCCGACTGGAACCTGGAGCGTCGCGGCACCATCCTGGATCTGGGCGACAACGAAGTGATCATCCCCGATTACGTGGTCTCGCATTCCGACGGCCGCGAAGCGTACCTCGAGATCATCGGATTCTGGCGACTCTCGTACCTTCGCCGTCGGATCGACGCGTTGGCCGACCGCGAGGGCCTTCCCCTCATTCTGGCGGTTAGTGAGCGGCTCAAGGCCGGTCGGGAGACGCTGGAGGGGTCACCGGCGTCGGTCTTCTTCTTTAAGAGCGTTATTCTCGTGGACAACGTCGTCGACGCGGCCGAGGACGTCGCGTTGCCGGCAGACCGGGTGGCCGACGGAGAGCCGTTGGCTTGACCGTCATCGATGCGGACGAACCTTCGATCATCGGAGCCGGACATGCTCGCCACCGAGGAGGTCGAAGATGAGCGAAGATTCGAAAGAGGCGCAGCGCCACGAGATGGTTCGACGCCAGGTCCAGCGGCGCGGCGTCGAGGATGAATCCGTGCTCGAGGCGCTTCGAACGGTCCCCCGGGAGGCGTTCGTGCCGGAGTCGTACCGGGGCAGGGCCTACGGCGACAGCCCCTTGCCGATCGGAGAGGGTCAGACGATCTCGCAGCCGTACATCGTGGCGTTGATGGCCGACCTGGCCGATCTGGAGCCCGATGACCGGGTCCTCGAGATCGGGGCCGGCTCTGGCTACGGCGCCGCGGTACTCGGCCAGATCGCCGGGCAGGTGTTTTCGGTCGAACGCATACCGGAGTTGGTCGAACGCGCTCGCGAGACGATCGATTCGCTGGGGTATGACAACGTCGAGATCGTGGAGGGTGACGGGACCCTCGGTCTCCAGGAAGAAAGCCCGTTCGATGCGATCATCGTGACTGCCTCGGGCCCGGAGATCCCCGAGACGTACCGACGGCAGTTGGCCATAGGCGGATCGATCGTGATGCCGACCGGTGCGCGCGATGGGGGCCAGCGGCTCGTGGTCTGCACCCGCACGGGCGAGGAAGAATGGAAGACCCGCGACGAAGGGTTCGTACGATTCGTGCCGCTCATCGGCGAGGAGGGCTGGTCGGAGGGACGCGAGACCGGCGCCTCGCGCCCCGGGGCCGACGAGCCGGGTTTTTAGGCCTCACCTGCAGCCTCAGGCGAAGGTCGCCTGCAGGGCGTCGTCGATGCGTTCGACGAGCGTATCGACGAGCGAGGAGTGCGGCGTACACAGAAACCCGGCCTCGTACTGGCTGGGTGCCATGTAGACGCCCGAGCGCAGCATGTGCCCGAAGAAGTCGACGAATCGGTCCATGTCGCAGTCGGTGGCGTCGCCGTGGTCGTCGACGGCATCCTCGCGAAAGAAGATCGAGAACATCGAGCCGACCCGCTGTTGATAGACGGGCCAGTCATGCTCGTCGATGATCTCCTGGACGCCCTGCTCGAGTCGCTGGCCTGTGGCCTCAAGGGTCTCGTAGGCGTCGTCATCCAGGTGGCGCAGGGTGGCGAGTCCGGCGGCGACCGCCACCGGATTTCCCGAGAGTGTACCGGCCTGGTAGACCGGGCCGTCGGGAGCGACCTTTCGCATGACCTCCTCTCGGCCGCCGTAGGCAGCCATCGGAAAGCCGCCGCCGACGACCTTGCCGAAGCAATACAGGTCGGGCGTGACGCCGTAGCGTTCGGCGGCGCCTCCGCGCGCCACCCGAAAGCCGGTCATGACTTCATCGAAGGTCAGCAGGATGTCGTGGTCGTCGCAGAGGTCCCGCAGATCCTCAAGGAAGCCGTCCTTTGGAGGGATACACCCGGTGTTGCCGCAGATCGGCTCGAGAATGATGGTGGCGACCTCGTCGGGATACTCTTCGACCAGCCGGCGCACGGAGTCGATGTCGTTGAAGTTCGCGACCAGCGTGTCACGGGCCGTTCCTTCGGTGACGCCGGGTGAATCGGGCTCGCCGAGAGTCAGGGCCCCGGAACCGGCAGCGATGAGAAACGAGTCGCCGTGGCCGTGGTAGCAGCCGTCGAACTTGATGATCTTGTCGCGGCCGGTGGCCCCTCGGGCGACACGCACCGCGGACATGCAGGCCTCGGTGCCGCTGCTGACCAGGCGAAGGACGTCGAGTCCCGGGACCCGGTCGACCATCTCGCGGGCCATCTCCGTCTCGATTTCAGTCGGGGCGCCGAAGGTCGAGCCCCGGTCGACTGCCTTCTTGGCCGCCTCGGTCACATCGGGATGTGCGTGGCCCAGGATCGCCGGCCCCCAACTGAGGACCGTGTCGATGTACTTGTTGCCGTCTTCGTCGAAGATGTACGGCCCTTCGGCTTTCTTGATGAACGGCGGGGGTCCACCGACGGCCGAGTAGGCACGGGCCGGTGAGTTGACGCCGCCGGGCATGTACGTGTGGGCTTCGTCGAACAGTTCGGAGCTTCGTTCAAACATAGGCTCGACAGGGCGGGGTGAGATTCACTGTGTGATCTGTGTCGATGCGCCAACCTGACGGGACTGTTTTGGCGCGTATTCGTCGGATTCAAAGGTGTCGATGAACTTGTGCAACACGTCGATCCACGCCTCGTTTTCGTTGAGGCATGGGATGAGGTCGAACGAGTCGCCGCCGGCTTCCAAGAACGTCTCACGCCCCTCCATGCCGATCTCTTCGATGGTCTCGAGGCAGTCCGAGACAAAGGCCGGGCACATGACCAGCACGTCTTTGATGCCGGCGCTGGGCATGCGCTCCAGCTCGTCGGCCGTAAAGGGCTCGAGCCACGCGTCCGGGCCGACCCGCGACTGAAAGGCGACGTTGTACTTTTCAGGCGGGATGCCCGCCTTTTCGCAAAACTCCCAGGTCGTGGCGTGACACTGGTGTCGATAACACATCCCGTGGACGGGGTTCGGTTTTCGACAGCAGTCCTCGTCTTTCAGGCAGTAGCAGCCCGACGGATCGCCTTTTTTGATGTGGCGGACCGGAACGCCGTGATAGCTGAACAGCAACATGTCGAAGTCGCGTTCCAGGTAGTCCTCGGCGCTGTCGACCAGTGCGTCGATGTAGTCGGGGTCGTCGTAGAAGGGCGGCTGCACGGTCAAATCGAGCTGCACGCCGAGCTCGTCGATCACCTCGCGGGTTCTGGCTACGACGGTCTCGTAGCTCGACATGGCGTAATGGGGGTACAGCGGGATGAGGAACAATTCGTCGACGCCGCGGTCGACGAGTTCGCGGACCCCCGATTTGATGGAGGGATTGCCGTAGCGCATCCCGATTTCGACCGGGCCTTCGACGCGTTCGCGCAGCGATTCGGCGAGGCTCTCGGTCGTCAAGATCAGCGGCGAGCCCTCGTCGGTCCAGACCTCCTCGTAGGCTTCGGCGGAACTGGGCGCCCGCAGGGGGGCGACCCCCAGTGACACGAGCGGCTTGCGTACGGCCGTCGGAATGTCGATGACCCGGGGGTCATTGAGGAATTCATCGAGATATCGCCGGACATCCGACGATTCGGGGGAGTCCGGCGAGCCGAGGTTGACCAGCAGCGTTCCCTTTTTTGGCATAACCTTGGATCCTTTGAGTCATTCAGAGTCGAAGTAGACCGCGCGGTTGGGATGCATGAGCCCCGCGTTGGGACTCACTCCGGCAGCTCCGCGGCCAGGTCGCGGGCGAAGTACGAGATGATGACGTCGGCACCCGCGCGCTTCATCGACAGCAGTTTTTCGTGGGCGACGTCGAGTTCCGACAGCCAGCCCTTTTCGGCGGCGGCTTTGATCATCGCGTACTCCCCGGAGACGTTGTAGCAGGCCAGCGGCAGGTCGAATTCCCGGTCGATTCTGCGGATCATATCCAGGTAGGGAAGGGCCGGTTTGACCATCAGGAAGTCGGCGCCCTGTTCGACATCGAGGCGCGCTTCCACGCGGCCCTCCTGCGCGTTGGCGGGATCCATCTGATAACGTCGGCGATGGTCGAACTCCGAGGCGGTATCCGCCGCGTCCCGGAAGGGGCCGTAGAAGGCCGACGCGTATTTGACCGCGTAGCTCATCACGGGGAGTTGATGCCATCCCGAAGCATCGAGTGCGCCGCGAATCGCGCCGACCATGCCGTCGATCATTCCGGAGGGGGCCACGATGTCGGCGCCCGCCTTGGCGTGGGAGACGACCTGTTTTTGAAGGTTGTCGAGGGTGGGGTCGTTCAGCAGCCGACCCTCGTCGTCGACCACACCGCAGTGGCCGTGATCGGTGTATTCACAGAAGCAGACGTCGGTGATCTTGAGCAGCGCGTCGCCGTAAGCATCGTCGATGTGCCGGAGTGCGCGCTGGATGATGCCATCCTGTTTCCAGGTGTCCGAGCCGACGGGGTCTTTTCGGGCCGGGATCCCAAAGAGCATGATCCGCGTGACACCGGCATCCAGGAGCGCATCGAGTTCCCGGTCCAGTTCATCGATCGAGTACTGATAAATGCCGGGCATCGACGGGATCTCGCGACGCACGCCGTCTTCGGCCGTGACGAATACGGGCATGACGAGGTCGTCGCGATGGACGCGGTGTTCACGCACCATCGAGCGGATCGATTCGGAGTTGCGCAGGCGCCTGGGGCGGCGGCTCAGATCGACATGTCGGTCGTCGTCAGTCATGCGGTTCTCCCGAGGGGTGTGTGGAACCGTGGTGGGCGTGTGGCGAGGCGTTGGGCGCGGTCCGTCGCCGTTTCGATCAGGTCGGGCACGGCAATGCCGTCGCGGAAGTTGCCCCCGAGGTGAAGACCGGAATACTGCTCTTCGAGTGTGTTCGCGGCGGCGAAGACGCGTCCGTAGCCGACCTCGTACTGCGGGATCGCGCGGGGCCAGCGGGTGATGTCGACGAACTCCGGTTGGCCGCTCAATCCGATGAGGTCCTCGAGATCGTCGCGGACCACGTCGACCAGTTCTTCATCCGGTGCCTTTGCCAATTCGGGGCGGCGGGCTCCCCCGACGAAGGTCGACAGAAGGGCCTGTCCATCGGGAGCTCGGCCGGGGAACAGCGTGGAGATGAAGAGACAGCCAAGGATATCGTAGGGTTCGACCTCCGGGACCAGCACCCCGAATCCGTCCAGCGGGTGTTCGACCCGGTCGGCGTCGACACCCATCGCGACCACCGAGACCGGCGGATAATAGACGTCGTCGAGGACCTCTCCGGCGTCGGTGTCTCCGATCGGTGTCCCGTCGACCGAAAGGTCCGCGAGCCTGTATGTCGGCCCGGTCCATACCACGTCGTCGAATGGGGGACGGTCCTCGCCGGCGGCCCCCTCGCCGTCGAGCGTCCAGATGCCGGCGCCGGGTACCTTGTGGAGTGACTCGACGGCGGCTCCCATATGCATCCGTTCGCCCAGCGATTCGGTCAGTCTCTCGACCAGTCGGCCGGCGCCACCTTTGAACGAAAAGAGGTCTCGTTCGACATCGTCACCTTCGTCGGCGCCGAAGAACCGATCGACGATCAGCCGTTTGAGCACGGCCCCTCCGCTCACCGAACCGCCCGATTGTTCGAGTTCCCAGAGGCGACGAAATCCGTGCCGGACCGATAGTCGATGCGGCGAACCGGCGTAGATTCCGCCCACGAACGGCGAGAACGCGTACTCCAGAAGCTCCGGGCCGAATCTGCGCTCGACGAACGAAGCGAGCGTCTCGTCGACATCGTCGTTGCGCGGCCGAACAAACGGTTCGGCGAGAAGGCGCAGTTTGGCCCTGGTCGACAGGAGGTCGCTCTGCAAAAACCCATCAAACGACATCGGGATCGGCAGCGGGCGGCCATCGCGGACCACGTAGCGCCGATTCGCGTCTTCGTTGGCGACGGTGACCTCGGGTCTAAGCCCCAGGTCGTCGATGAGATCACGGGTGGCCCGATTCCGCTGCAGGATCGTGTGAGGGCCGTGTTCGAGCAGGTACCCCTGCCGGCGGCTGGAGCCGATGCGGCCGCCGGACTGGCTTCGAGCCTCGAAGATCTCGACGTCGCAGCCGTATTCCTGCAGGCGGTAGGCGGTGGTCAGCCCGCTGATCCCCGCGCCTATGACCGCAATGCGTCGATTCGGTGTCATGGTTTGTAGCTCTCGGTTACGCCGACTGAAGGACCGTTTCGACCAAGCGGCCGACATTTTCCGGTTTGGCAGTGGGTCGAATGCCGTGACCAAGGTTGAAGATGTGGCCCCGGCGATTGCCCATCGAATCGAGGATGCGGCGCGTCTCGCGCTCGACGATGTCGGGCGTGGTATCCAGAAGCGTGGGGTCGAGGTTCCCCTGGACCGCGACATTGGCCGGAAGCGAATCGCGAATGTCCGCAAGCCGGGCTGTCCAATCGATCCCCTGAACGTCGGCCTCCGTCGATGCCAGCACCTCCGGAAGGTGGTGCATCCCCTTCGCAAAACAGATGACCGGGACCCGGTCGCCGATGCGTTCGACGAGTTCGCCCATCCAGCGTGCCGAGGCCTCCTCGAAGGCGTCCGGGGTCAGGGCGCCGCCCCACGAATCAAAGATCTGGATGGCATCGACGCCCGCCTCGATCTGCATCTCGAAGTAGTCGTGCAGCGCGTCCGTGATCTTGGCCATCAGGGCATCGAACATCTCCGGCTGGGCGTAAAACATCGCCTTTGTCTTGCTCTTGTGCTTCGAGCTGCCCCCTTCGACCATGTAGGTCGCGAGGGTCCAGGGCGATCCGCCGAAACCGATCAGAGCCCGGTCGTCGCCGAGTTCTCGGCGCGTCCGTTCCAGGGCGCGTCCGACGTGTTCGAGTTTTCCGGCGATATCGTCGGTGGACAGTCTGGCAACGTCGTCGCGTTCCCGGACGGCCCACTCCATTTCGATGCCTCCCCCGTCGGGAAAGCCGTACGGCTGACCCATCGCCTCCGGAATCACGAGGATGTCCGAAAAGATGATCGCCGCATCCAGGGCGAACCGGCGCATCGGCTGCATGGTGACCTCGCAGGCGAGCTCCGGGTCGGCGACGACCTCGTGAAACGAGTGGTCCTCTCGGAGTTCACGATATTCGGGCAGATAGCGGCCGGCCTGGCGCATGATCCACACGGGAGGCCGGTCGACGGGTTCGCACCGGCAGGCATTCAGAAAACGTTCGCGGCTATTCATTTGATGTCCGGAGAATTGGTTCGAAGAATCTGTCGTCCGATACACTGTGGCGACGTCGGGCCGATTGCAAGTGGGACATGCCCGTTAACTGAGTCCCCTCAAGACAGCGTCTCGACCCGGTTCGTCGGGTACGAAATCGGCGGCCAAGCCGTACGATTCGAGGTGCTCGGCGGTCGTCGGGCCGATCGCTGCGATGCGTGCGCCGACGTCGCTGACGTCGGCGTTCGCCATAAACGCATCGATCCCCTTTGGACTGGTGAAGAGGATCCAGTTGGGTTTCCAGTTTGAAAGCTCCTCGTCGAGGCTCGGGTATGTCGCCGGGACCGTCCGGTACAGGGGCAGGTCGTGCCAGGTACTGTCTTCGGACAGGGCGGGACCCGGGTCTCGCGTCGTTCCCTCCAGCGACAGGCTGACGAGCCGGTAGCTCCCGGCAGGTGGACGTCGCCGGGACAACTCCGCCAGCAATCCCTCGAAGTTCTGTTCACTCGGCACCCGAGCGTCGATTCCGAGTCTTCGTTTCAGGGCTTCGGCAGTCTTGTGACCCACGGACCACCATCGTCTGTCGGCCAAACCGGGCAATCGAGCCAGCCAGTCCTCGCGGTCCAGACGCTCGACGGCCGTGCGACTGTAGACCAGAAGGGTGGCCTGCGGGGTCAGCAGCTCGCCGAGGTCAGCCGGCGTCGCGTCGGTCCATTCGATCTCGAGCATTGGGCGGTGGCGGAGGTCGATGCCGGCGGGCACGTCCTCGGGGGCGCGAAGGCCCGTGTACAGAACTCGCAATGTCTTTTTGGCGCCGTTACCCATCGAAATCGTCCGGTTCGGTGAGCATCTCGCGGGCGCCGGCGTCGATAAAGTCTTGCGCCATCTGGAGCGCGGTATCCCGCGGTGTGTCACTCGTACGCCGCTCGGCGAGCACGCGGTCTCCGCCGATCTCGCCGACCCATCCGTAGAAGGCCCAGGTTCCGTCTTCGCGCCGGCAATGCCCGCCGAGCGGTACCGTACATCCTCCCTCGAGCTTGCGAAGAAACGCCCGTTCGGCCCGGCAGGCCCGGGTGACCGTTTCGTCGAGGATCGGCTCGAGGATCTCGCCGATATCATCGTGGTCGTCGGCGATCTCGATCCCCAGGGCTCCCTGGGAGACCGCCGGCACGTGGCGGGTTGGATCCAGCGCCTCTGTGATGGTGTCGTCCATGTTCAACCGCCGTAGCGCGGCGGTCGCCATGATCAATCCGTCCCAGCCATGATCGTCGAGTTTTTGCAGGCGAGTTCCGATGTTGCCGCGCAGGTCGACGAACTCGACGTCGGGCCGGCGGGCGCGCATCTGAGCGCGCCTGCGACGACTTCCCGTGGCGACCGTTGCACCCTCGGGCATCGCCTCGACGCTCTCCCAGCGGGTCGACACGAACGCATCGGTCGGATCGCCGCGCTCGGGCGAGCCCCCAAACCGGAGGCCCTCCGGCAGCCGAGTGGGCAGATCCTTCAACGAGTGGATGGCCAGATCGATGTCGCCAGCCAGCAACGCCCGTTCGAGCCGCTCCGTAAAGAGCCCCTTTCCGCCGATTTCTGGCAGGGAGCGGTCCTGGATCTCGTCGCCCAACGTCGACATGCCCACGATCTCGACCTCCACGTCTTTGCCGTGGGCCGATTCGATCAACGAAGCGATGCGCTCGGCCTGCCACAGGGCCAGACGGGATGTGCGAGTTCCCGCTTTAATCTTCATGGTTGCCATCCTCGAAATCGCGGAGGTTGTAGAGAGACCAGACGAATTCGAGCTCCTCGGAGCTCAAGGCGTTTTCATCGACGGCCTCGCGAAGATTCGTGATCGGATCGTGGAGAAGCTTCTTGATCAGACCCTTCGAGAAGGCCTCCAGACGTGAGCGTTCGTCCTCCGAGAGGCCGTCGTGTCGGTCGAGTTCGCGCTGGCGTGCATCCTCGAAGTACCGCGCCAGGGTCGAGATCGTCGGGGTTACCCGTTGCTGCTGCAACCAGTGTTCCCACTCTTCGACGTAGTGGTCGATGATCGACTCGACCTTCGGGATCTCCTCGCGGCGGGCCTCCTTATTGGCGTTCACCACCGACTGAAGGTCGTCCATATTGTACAGATACACGCTCGGAAGGTTGGCTGCCGACGGTTCGACGTTTCGCGGATTGCTGATGTCGATAAGAAACGTCGAGTCGTGGCGCCGCTTCTGGGTCACGTCCTGGAGCATCTGGCGGGTGATCAACGGCTCCTGAGAGCCGGTCGCCACGACGGCGATGTCGGATTCAGCGAGCGCCTGCTGCAGGTCGTCGAGCGGGGCGAACCGGCCGTTGAACTTGTCGGCGAGCGCCGCCCCCCGGTCCCGACTCCGATTGACGACCAGGAAATCAGAAGCGCCGTCGGCGCTGAAATGTTGGGCGGCGGTTTCGGCGGTTTCGCCGGCCCCGAGCAGTAGAATCGTGCGGTCGGAGAAGTCCCCGAAGATCTTTTGGGCGAGGTCGACGGCCACGGAACTGACCGAGACCGTCCCCTCGCACAACGCCGTATCGGTCCGCACGTCTTTGCCGGCGCGTACGGCGAATTGAAACAGACGCTCGATGGTCGAGGAGTCGGTGTCGGCCTCCAGGATCAACCTGTGTGCGTCCTTGACCTGACCCAGGATTTCGTTTTCGCCCAGCGCCATCGATTCGAGCGACGCCGACACGCGAAACAGATGCCGGGCCGCCTCGACGCCGCGCTTGCCGACCGGCGAGCCGATCGAGTCGAGGTCCAGGTCTTTGAAATCGGCCACGAGCGGGCCCAATTCGGCCCACAGGTCGTCTAGCGTCGGACCGTAGCGGTAGAATTCGGTCCGGTTGCACGTCGAGACGATGCCGAGCTCTCCGCCGAGTTCGGCGTTGGCGCGCGGAATGAAGTCGACGATCTGATCGTAGGTGTACGCCAGCCGGTCCCTCTCGGTGAGCGACGTATTCTTGTGGCTGAATGTCAGGAGTTTCAGCGAACTGCTGGCGGGCATCATTGAAACGTGTGGAAGGCGCCGAATTGTGTCAGCACGACGGCCATGGCGGCCATGAAACTCAGGTAACCGAAGAGGGCGAAGTAGCCCATTTGAGTCCCCGAGAGGCCGCGAGCGCGGGAGACAATCAGGCCGGCCGTGTAGCCGACCCAGGCTACATCGGCGACGAGGATCGTGGGGTGATCCAACAGATTGAGCTGCCCGTACTGTGCGAAAGCCACGTAGTGACCGAGTGCGAGGCCGAGGCCGAGCAGTACGACCCCGGAGGTCATGGCGGCCTTACTCAATTTCTCCAGCACACTCAACGGTGGGAGTCGTCGGAAGATGAGGCCGAGCTGGCGAGATTTCAGTTGCTGGGAGAGCATGATGTACATGAGCCCGTACAGGGAGCTGACGGTCAGTCCGGCGAATCCGAAGACCGTCAGGATGACATGGGTGCTGTAGACGGGATTGCGCGTCCGTTCCGGGATGGCCCCGGGGTCACCGCCATACAGCGCACTCAGAAGTTGAAACGCCAGGACGATGGCCACGAAGAAGACGCCGGTGTTGGCATCGCGATGCCAGCGTTCGGCGAGGGCGTAGGAGGCCCCGACGCTGAGCGCCAGAAGCGAGAAAAACTCCGCCTGGGTGGCGATCGGGAAGTGCTGGGTCTCGATCCCCAGCAGCACCATGTACAGAGAGTGGAGGCCGAGTACGCCAAACAATGCGGCGCTGCCGGCAAACCCCGGGCTCTCATCGCTGTTGAGGAAGTGGCGCAGATAGAGCCCGAAGATTGCCACGTAGGCGGCCGGCAGGAGGACCGCGACGAGATTGAGAAGGTCGGCCATGGTGCTCGGTCGGCTTCCGGTGCAGGTGGACGGGCGACGCTGTGGCGATAACACAGCCGCCAAGGGGATTCATCCCGATCCTTCGGGGAGGTCGGCTCGGCGGGCGTGTTCCAGACAGGGCATGTCGCGGCGGACCCGCTCGACGGCCCCGATGTCGATGTCGGCGGTGACGATTCCGGGGCCATCGGAGGCGCACGCGACGCGCTGTCCCCATGGATCATAGATAGACGAGTGGCCATACGACCAGCGGTCACCGTGATGGTGGCCCCACTGATTGGGGGCCAGCATCCAGCACTGATTTTCAATAGCGCGTGCACGCAGCAAAGGGTGCCAGTGGTCGCGCCCGGTCTGCAGGGTGAAGGCGGAGGGGACCGTCACGATCTCGGCGCCGTGGTCGACGGCGTACCGTCTGTACAGCGAGGGAAACCGGAGGTCGTAGCAGATGGTCAGGCCGATCGTCGGCGAGGAGCCGTCGGCCTCGAAGGAGGTGGTCACGATCTCGTCGCCGGGCCGCACGTGAGCCGATTCTCGGTATTCGCGCCCCCCCTCGACGCTGACATCGAACAGAAAGATCTTGCGGTATACCGCCTCGATCGAGCCGTCGGCAGCGATCTGAACCTGGGTGTTGAAGGTCCGATCGTCGTCGGGGCTCGTCTCGGGAAAGCTCCCCAGGGTCACCCGGGCATCGAAGTCCCTCGCCATCGAACGGTACGCGTCGACGATCGAACCATCGAGCGGCTCGGCGACTGGCAGCTTGTCGGCGTCGCTGCCCAGAAACGGGGCATTCTCCGGGAAAAGAATCCAGTCAGCCCCCCGCTCGTGGCTCCTCTCGGCCAGGCGCCGGCAGGTGTCCAGATTGTCGTCGACATCTCGCGTCGAGCAGAGTTGGCACAGAGAGACGATCATACGTGATTCCCGGGTCGATATGAGACTTTTTGGCGGCGCCCCGAAGCACGGCTCCGGCCTTGACATCGCGCCGACCCTGTAGTTAAGGGTAATCCAGCGAGTCGCCAAGTCACTCCGGGGATGTCCGTGCAACGGAACCCCGGAAGGGCGGCCCGCCGGGCGGCACCACCCCGCGGTGGTGCGGTCACAGTTTTCGCAGCGTGCGAAAGCGGGTTTGTGCCCGCTTTTTTTAATGGATCCGCTTCGCAAACTGGTCGACAGCGACATCAGGCGGTTGGAATGAGACGGCGATGGAAGCCGTTTCGGTTGCATGACCCGCCGCGACGATGCTGTCTGCGCCCGGGGTTCTCGACGGCCGGAGGGCCGAAGGGAGGCCTGAGCGCAGATGTATATGTTCAAAAAGGGAGCGCCGTGAGTCGAAAGAGACGCAGGCGTCGAGAAAAACGAGAGGACGGGGAGGGCGCAAAAGAGTCGTCCAGGACGATGACGCCCGAACTCCGGGAGGATATCACCGACTGGGGACGCGAGGCGGCCGATGCAAACGGACTACGGCTGTTCGACGTGGAGCCGGCCGTCCGTGGACGATGGATCATCCGCGTGTACGTGGAGCGTCCCGGAGAGGTCGCCGAAGGTGAGGGCGTCAACGTCGACGAATGCGCCGAGATCAGCCGCTACATGGAGGCGTATCTCGACGCCGACGACCGTGTCCCCGAGGATTACGTACTCGAAGTCTCGTCGCCGGGCCTGGAGCGGCCCCTGAAACGCCCCGAGCATGTCGCCCGGGCGGTCGGCGAGCAGGTCGAACTGGTCACGCGGGTCCAGATCGACGGCAAGAACAAAGTCGTCGCCACCCTGACGGGTTTTGAAGACAATACACTTGAACTGGACATCGGGGACGGCGAGTCAGCCACGATCGGCTGGGACGACGTCGCCAAAGCACGACTCAAATACGATTTTTAAGCCAGCAGCTTTTAAGCCAGCCGCCATGGCGACGTCCGACGGGCTCGCCAGCGGCTGGATCTGAAAAGAGCCTCAGCGCGAGGAGTGAGGAGAGATGGAGCTCGACAATGTCATTGATCAGGTATCGAGGGATAAGGGAATTGCGCGCGAGACCCTCGTCAAAACGCTGGAAGCAGCGATTTTGACGGCCGCCAAGAAGACCTACGGGGAACAGCGCGAGATCGAAGCCAAGTTCGATGAGGACTCCGGCGAGATCGAGTTGTTCCAGATTGTCACCGTCAACGACGAGGTCGAAAACCCCTATCGCGAAGCCTCGGTCGAGGCGGTGCGAGAGGCGGGGTTCGACGCCGAACCCGGCGACGAATTGCTCTTCCAGATCTTCTACAAGGAAGAAGACAAGAACAAGGCGAAGCTGCAGGATGAACGGTTCGGCGACATTCTGAACCTGGATTCCTACAATTCGACCTTTGGTCGGATCGCTGCCCAGAAGGCCAAGCAGGTCATCATCCAGCAGGTCCGCGAGGCCGAGCGCGACAACATCTACGACGAGTATAAGGACCGCGACGGCGAGATGGTCACCGGGATCGTCCGTCGTTATGAAAAGGGCAACATCATCATCGACCTCGGTCGCGCCGACGCGATTTTGCCGAAGGGCGAGCAGACGCCTCGCGAGAACTACCGGCCCGGCGATCGGCTGCAGGCGATGATCCAGGAGGTCAAACGCTCGAGTCGCGACCCGCAGGTCGTGTTGACGCGGGCGGATCCTCAGGTGCTGATCAAACTGTTCGAACAAGAGGTCCCCGAGGTCTACGAAGGGATCGTCCGCATCGTCGCCGTCTCGCGGGAGCCGGGCGTCCGAAGCAAGGTGGCCGTCTACAGCTCCGACTCCGACGTCGACCCGGTCGGCGCGTGCGTCGGAATGCGCGGCTCGCGCGTCCAATCGGTCGTCCAGGAGCTGCGCGGCGAAAAGATCGACATCGTCCCGTACGTGGAGGACCCCGCACGGTTTGTATGCAACGCCATCAGCCCCGCGGAGGTCTCGAAGGTCCTGATCGACGAGACCAACATGACGATGGAACTGATCGTCCCCGACGACCAGCTCAGCCTGGCCATCGGACGTGGCGGCCAGAACGTCCGGTTGGCGGCCCAGTTGACCGGATGGAATCTCGATATCATCAGCGAGACGCGCCTCGAGAATATGATGGAAGAGGCGCGCGAGAATCTGGTGGAGTTCGAGGGCATCGACGAGGATATGATCGATACCCTCTTTCGGCTCGGGTACAACAAGCTCGAACACATCACCGAAGCCGACATCGAAGAGCTCGCTCAGATCCCCGGGATCGACGAAGAAACCGCCGGTCTCATCATCGAGGCGGCCCAGGAGATCCTGGATCGCCCGGATCCGAACTCTCCGGAGGCGATGACCCCCGAGCAGAAGGAGATGAAGAAGCTCGAGGCCATTCGGGGTGTCGGCGAAGCTGTCTCCGAGACCTTCTACAACGCCGGCTATACCACCATCGACCACATCGCCTTCGCCGAAGATCTCGAGGAGATGGCCGAAAAGACCGATCTCCACGAAAAGAAGGTCAAGCAAATCTGGTACGCCGCTCAGGAGTATCTCGAACAGGAAGAGGGTCTCAGCGACGCCGAGATGGATATGCGACGCAAGGCCTTCTACAAGAGCCTGGAGGCCAAGGAGAAAGAGGCCGAAAAGGAGGACGAAGAGGCGGCCGAAGAAGGGGAACAGGAGACGGCCGAGGAGTCAGCCGACGAGACGTCGGAGGATGAAGACACGGCCGACGACGAACCCGCCGGCGAAGAAGATACAGACGAAGACGATACCGACGAAGATGAAGAACCGGCCGACGAAGATGATGCCGTTGAAGAAGCGGCGGATGCAGATGCCGAAGCGGCCGACGATGAAGACGCCGAAGATTCCGAAGACACCGAGAAATCGGCGGATGCGGAAGAAGCGTCGACGGAGGCCGACGAGGCAACCGAAGACGAAGAAGACGACGAAGAGGACGACGAATCGGTCGCCACGACGGTTGATTGAATCGCACGCTGATTACCCTATAGAGTCCCCCTGGGGCGTATGAGTCGACAACTCGCATCGAACACACAATCTGAGCCCGGGACGGGCCGCTGCGCCGGATGCCACCAGGAGGTGGCACGCCGGGATCTGGAGCGGTTTGTCTACGATGAACGGGTCGGATTGACATACGATATGCGAGGGGGCGCGCCGGGCCGAGAGGTCCTCGTCCATCCGCTGTCCAGTTGCATTTCGGCGGCGACATGGGCCGGGTTCGCCAGGCAACTCGGCGAGTCGATCGACCCTCCAGAGGCCGATGAGCTGGTCGAGACGGTCCGCCAGGGCCTTCAGCGGCGCGTCCGCGATGGTCTGGGCGAAGTTCGACGGCTGGGCAACCTGTTCGTTGGAATCGAGCCCACATTGAAGGCGATCGACGAAGGGCAGATCGAATGCATTATTGTGGCCGACGATGCCGACAGTCGCCGGGCCGAGAAGTTTCTGGAACGATGTCGCGGGCTCGACGTTCCCGTCTTTGAACGATTTGAAGCCCGGGAATTCGGCCGCCTGTGCGGTCGCGACCGGGTTGTGGCCATTGGCCTCAAGCCCGAACAACGAGCCGAACAGGTTGGACGGGACCTTGAGAAGCTAGCCTGCATCGAATATGAGCCGGGCGACTGACCCGAGAGGTTCCAGCCCGCCGAGTAGCAACCAATTATTGAGTACAACTTGAGGCACTTCGCCCGCTTGGAAGACCCGAGCGAGCCGTGCCCATTTCGAACACAATCACGGATTTTCCGACGAGTCTGACGGAGACCCGGAGAGCAGATGCAAATTGAAGGTCAACGCGTTCACGAACTCGCCGACGAACTCGGCTTAAACCGCCAGGAACTGGTCGACACGATCAACGACCTGGATTTGGGGTTCACCGTCAATAACTTCATGAGCCGCCTCAGCGAGGCGGAAGTCAAGGAGTTGAAACAGGCCCTCGAGTCGGCGGAGGCGACTGCCACCGATTCCGACGAGGCGGAGGCCTCCGCCGAAGATGAGGAGGGGATCGGGCCGACGGTGATTCGCCGGAAGACCGAGTCGGCCGACGCCGACGAGGAAGCCGATGTCGACGGTGACGAGCAAGATCAGGAGGCCGCAGCCGCGGCGCCGGAGGGGGCGGCGGTGCGTCGAAAGTCCGACGAGGAAGACGAGGCTGAAGAGGCCGCCGAACCGGCGTCGGAAGAGCCTGAAGACGAGGAACCCGCGTCCGACGAAGCCGGCGAAGGCGAAGAGCCCGCTGCCGAGCCCGAAGACGAGGAACCGGTCGAGGCCGAAGAAGAAGAGTCAGACGAGCCTGAAGATCAAGAGGCCGAGGAGACTCAAGAGGCCGAAGACGGCGAGGAAGAGACCTCTGAAGAGCCCGAAGACGTCGACGAGGAATCGTCCGACGAGCCTCCCAAGGCCCCGGAAGACGAGCAGCCTGCCGACCAGCCGGCTGCCGACGATGAAGGGGGCACGCCCGAGGACGGCGGCGAACCGAAGCGCCCGTCGAAGGACACCGGGTCTCGTCCCAAAAAAGAGGAGCCCGAAGACGGCGCCCAGGTCCTGGGCACGATCGACGAAAACGTCGTGCAGGACCGGCTCAAAGCCGAAGGAAAGACCTTCGAGCCCGGCAAGAAGAAGGGCAAGAAGAAGAAGGACAAGTCGAAGGACAGCTCCAAGAAGAACAAGAAAGAGGGCGGCCGGGGCAACAGTCGCGTCAGTCCTCACCGTCAGGTCGTCGAAGGCAAAGACCTGTATGACGGAAAGTCCAAAAACAGGAACCGGCGCCGGCAGAAGAACAAAAACAGCAACAAGCAGCCCGAGATCACCGAGGCTGCCGAGCACAAGCGGAACATCCGGATCGAGGATGTCATCAGCGTCGGGGACCTGGCCCAGGAGATGGGCGTGAAGGCCGGTGACGTGGCCATGAAGCTGATGGAATCGGGGATGAACGCCAACGTCAATACGACCCTCGATTACGAGACGGCGTCGCTGGTGGCCGATGAATACGGCTACACCATCGAAAACGTCGCCTTCGACATCTCGAACTTCTACGACACCGAAGAGGACGCCGAAGAGACGTTGGAGCCCAGGGCGCCGGTGATCACGGTGATGGGTCACGTCGACCACGGAAAAACGTCCCTGTTGGATGCCGTCCGCAAGAGCGACGTCACCACCGAAGAGGCCGGGGGCATTACCCAGCACATTGGTGCGTATCAGGTCAGCACCGACGATGGTGCGGTAACCTTCCTGGATACACCGGGCCACGAGGCCTTCACGGCCCTGCGTGCTCGCGGTGCCAAGGCGACCGATATCGTCGTCCTTGTGGTGGCTGCCGACGACGGGGTCATGCCCCAGACCGTCGAGGCCATCAACCACGCCCAGGACGCCGGGGTTCCCATCGTCGTCGCTATCAACAAGATCGACAAACCGACGGCGAATCCGGACCGCGTCAAGCAGGCGCTGACCGAATACGAGCTCGTGCCCGAGGAATGGGGTGGCACGACGCTGTACGTCGAAGTCAGTGCGCTGCAGCAGACCAACATCGAAGGGCTGCTCGAGTCGGTATCGCTGCAGGCCGAGCTGGAGGATCTGCGCGCCAACCCGAATCGAAACGCTCAGGGGATCGTCATCGAGGCCGAGCTCGATACCGGTCGCGGCCCGGTCGCGACGGTTCTGATTCAACGCGGTACGCTCAAGCAGGGCGATATCGTCGTAAGTGGTCAGAATTACGGCCGCGCACGAACCATGCATGACGACCGCGCCCAAGAGGTCGACTCGGCCGGGCCCAGCCAGCCCGTCGAGATCACCGGTCTCAGCGGCGTCCCCGAAGCGGGGGAGCCGTTCTTCGTGGTCGATGAGGAATCCGATGCTCAGGCGATCACCGAGAACGTCGAGCAGCAGCGGCGCAAAGAAGATATGGCCAGCCGCGCCAAGGACGTCGCCGCCGGGAGCATCGAAGACCTGTCGGCGATGATTCAGGAAGGCGAAATCAAAGACCTGAAGGTCATCATCAAGGGTGACGTTCAGGGATCGGTCGAAGCGCTCCGCGAAGCCTTCGGAGACCTGGGCAACGAAGAGGTTCGCGTCCAGGTTATCCACTCGGGCGTCGGAGCCGTGACCGAGAACGACGTCAACCTGGCGGCTTCGTCGGATACGGCGGCGTTGATCGTCGGATTCAATGTCCGACCCGACCGTCGGGCTCAGGAGATCGCCGAAGAGCACGGCGTTCAGGTGCTGACCCACTCGGTCATCTACGACGCCATCGACCAGGTGCGAAACATCCTGGAAGGGCTGCTCGAGCCGATCACCGAAGAGGTCATCCTGGGTCGCGTCGAGGTCCGCGAAATCTTCAAGTCGCACCAGGCCGGCACCATCGCCGGTTGCTACGTCCGCGACGGAGAGGTCAAACGCGATGCCCACGCCCGGCTTCTGCGCGAAAACCGGGTTGTGTTCGAGACGGAACTCGCCTCGCTTCGTCGATTTGACGACGACGTCAAAGAGGTCCGAGAGGGCTTTGAGTGCGGTATTTCGCTCGTCGGTTACGACGACATCAAAGAGGGCGATGAAATCGAGATCTTCGATTACCGCGAAGTCTCGGCGACCTTGAACTGACCCGCAGTTTCAATCACTCGGCTCGCAGTCCCCTCCGAGCCGCCCGCGAACCCGATGCGACGCCCGCGCCTCGTCACCGAGACGCGGGCGTTCGCACGAGGGGCCACTGGGACACTCACCGAACGGAGCCCGGACGATGGACGACTACAACGACTTTGACCGAACCGATCGCGTCAGCCAGAAGCTCCACGAGATCGTGGCTCAGATCCTGCTCCGAGACCTACGGGACCCGGGTCTCGAAGGCGTCGAGATCACCGACGTCGAGGTGAGCCCCGACATCAAACACGCGACCGTGTACTTCGTGACCTTCGGCGACGACGACGGCGAAGAGGCGCAGCGACGCGCCAAGGCGGCGCTGGATCGGGCGAAGGGGTACATCAAACGGGAAGTTGCTCAGGAGCTCGACACCAAATATACTCCGGATCTCGCATTCGAGTACGACGAGTCGATCGAGCGGGGACGGCGTATCGAGACGCTGCTCGCTCAGGAGGCGAAGTCCGGGGACGGGGAAGACTCGGACACCGAATAGAGGTAATTGATGGGCGACATTGCCAGGGCCGAGGATTTCGGTGAGTCACTTCAGCGGGCCGTCGACTGGATCGACGAGAGCGATTCATGCCTCGTCGTAGGCCACTATGACCCCGATGGCGACTCCATGGGTTCCACGCTGGCGCTGGCCGCGGCGCTGCGTGAACTCGGAAAGGATGTGACGGCGTACAACCAAGACCCGGTGCCGTATATCTGCGAGTTTCTACGCGGCTCGGATCGCGTGCGTCACGAACTTCCGGAGGATGCCGAGTTCGACCTCACCTTCGTACTCGATTGCTCGTCGCCGGACCGCGTGGGCTCGGAGTTCCCGCAGAGCGGCTGGGGAGAGCGTACCGTCGTCATCGACCACCATCGAACATGGGACCGGGAGTTTGCCGACCTGTATCTGCGCGACGAGTCGGCGGCGGCCACCGGAGAGCTCATCTACGACCTTCTCGAAGCCCTCGAGTTGGACATCACATCTGATATCGCCGAGTGCCTCTACTGCGCGGTGATGACCGACACCGGGGGGTTTCGCTATTCGAATACGTCGAAGCGCACCTTTCAGGTGGCGGGTGAATTGCTCGATGCGGGGGTCGACCCGTGGCGCATGGCCAGCCATGTGTACGAATCGCAGCCGCTCAAACGGATCGAGTTGTTGCGCGAGGTGCTCGAGACCCTGCGGTTGTCCGATTGCGGGCGACTCGCTTTTATTCGCATTCCGCGATCGATTGTCGAAGGAGTCGAGCGTCCCGGCGAGCTGACAGATGGCTTTATCAACTACGGGCGCTCGGTACGCGGGGTCGAGGTCTCCACGCAGCTTCGAGAGCTCGAAGGAGCCGGCTGGAAGGTTACCTTCCGTTCGCGGGGCAACGTCGACGTCTCGAAGTTGGCCGAGCGGTTCGGGGGTGGCGGACATCACAATGCGGCCGGCTGCGAAATCTACGCCGAGGCCGACGACATCGAGGCGAGTTTGGAGACGGCACTCGTCGACCTGCTGGATGGAGACCCCGAGTGATCCGGTGGGGGTGAGGGTTCGAATTGACTCGAGACAGCCAGGGCTGAGACATGAAGGAGTCGCCTGAATACATCGCAGTCTACGGTGCGACGGGATACACGGGCACTCGTATCTGTGACGAGCTGGCCCGGCGCGGACTCGATTTCGTGGCCGCCGGCCGGAATATCGACAAGCTGCAGACCCTGTCGTCCGACATCGGGGCCGAACACGGCATCGTTCCCACCCTGCGGCAGGCCCATGTCGACGATGAACGGTCCCTGGACGCGCTGCTCGAACACGTCGACATCCTTATCAACGCCGCGGGGCCCTTTGCCGAGGTGGGTCGGCCGGTGGTCCGGGCCGCCCTGAGAAACGACGTGCACTACCTGGATACCAGCGGCGAGCAGAGCCACCTCAACTGGGTCAAATCGAGTGCCTCCGACGTGACCGACCGTGTGATCATGCCTTCGTGTGCGTTCGAATACACGGCGGGCAATCTCGCCGCGGATGTGGCGGGATCGGAGGGCCATCGGTCGATCGGCATCGCCTATCATTCCCCGGGCATGTCGACGAGTCCCGGAACGAAGCGGTCGATCATCCGTTCGATCGGCGAACCGGGCTTGACCTACCGGGAGGGCCGCCACGAGTCGCGCGCAGTCGGGTATCGGAAATATCGTCTCGCCCTCCCGGGCGGCCAGGTCGCCCGAGCGGTGTGGATTCCGGGTGGGGAACCCCTGACGGTTCCCGCCTTTGCCGACGTCGATACGGTGGAGACCAGCGTCGTGCTCCCCAAGATTGTCGCCAACCTGCTCCACAGGGCGAGTCCGGTGGTTCCCGGGGTGATGCGTGGGTTGGCGCCGCTGCTGGATCGGGCGGTCGACCTGATGGCGAACAACGACACCGACTGGGACGATACGGGCAATGCCTTTCAGGTCGTCGCGTTTGAACCCGATTCCGGCGAATGCATCGCGGCCGTCTCCGGCAAGGGGCCGTACACGACGACGGCACGGATCATCACCGAGACGGCCCAACGTCTGCTGGACGAACCCCCGGAAGACGGCGGCTTCTGCCAGGTGCCGGACCTGTTCGATACGTCGGGATTTGCCGAGTCGGTCGGACTCGACGTCTTGCGGCCGTAAGCCGTCAGAGAAACTGCCCGGAACCGAGGCTCAACGGGCTGCGGCCGCGTCCTACCAGCGGAAAGGCCCAGTCGACCCGCGCGACAAAGTTGTAGACCTTGGGCAAGATGAGTCGGAAGCCGATGCCGACGCTCAGGCCGTCGACGTCGGCGTAGCCCCGCGGGGTGCGTCCCGCGCTTCCCGCGTCGACAAACAGAACGTGTTGGAGCGCCAGCCAGTCCAGATCGATCGAGGGAATCCGAAACTCGGCGTTGGCCAGCCAGTACGCTTTGCCCCGGAAGCGAGAGTCGAGGAAACCTCGCAGGGATCCGAGTCCTCCGAGGTAGAATTGGTGCTCCAGGCTATCCGTCGTCGTGTAGCCGGTGCTCGCGGTCAGGGCGAGGGTCGAACGTAGCGGTCCCGTCGTATAGGCAGAGCCGCTGGCGACCACGTCTATGTGGTGGAGGTCCGAGAATAGAATGGGTGGCGTGTAAGAGACCGACAGGCTCCCTGCGAGACCGTCGCGAAGGTAGCTCCGGCGGTCGATCCGCCCGATTTGAGTGGCGGCAAACAGGCTGAACGCCTCGTGGTCGTCCGGGAACCCACCGGCGGCCCGCTGCATGTCGGCCAACTCGGTACCGAGATACGTGTCCGAAAAACTGTCTGCGTGAGCCGTGAGGCCGAACGTCGAGGTCAGCCACCACTTCCATTCCTTCTGTAGCGACAGACTCAGCCCCCACTGGCTTCGAAAATAACCGCCTTCGGCCTGGCCGGCATCGTCGTACAGGACGCGAAGTCGAGCGTTTCGATAGATCGAGGTGCTCAGGCTGAGTCGCTCGCCCAGAAATCGTGGGTCGCGAAACCAGACCGAAAACGAGTTCGTGTCGCCCAGGCGACGGTAGTCTGCGCCGAGCTCGAGATAGCGCCCAAACAGGTTGATGTCGTACAGACCGAGCTGCAGCGACAGGAGGTCTCCGCCGAAGGCGCCGTTTGCCAACGGGATGACCGTCCACCGCTCATCGAGCTCGAGCAGTAGGTAGTATGCCTCCTCCGACTTGGAGTCGGCGACGGGAACGAGGTGCCAGTCGACCTCGTCGAAAATACCCATGTTCAAGAGTCGCTGAGCGCTCTCTCGGATGTCGGCCCGGGTCGGCGAGTCGCCGGCCTCGAAGATCAGCTCCCGGATGACCACGTCCCGGTCGGTTCGCTTGTTCCCCTCGACGAAGATCTTGCGGATCGGATACGTCTCGGCCCCTTCGTCTTCGACAGCCCCATAAACCGGCGGCGGCCCCCAACTGAATAAACAGAGGAGGGCCGCCGCCGCTGTCAGGCATGTTCGGAGGGGTAGGTCTCGAATCCTAGACCGCCTGCTCTTCGAGAAATCGCTCCGCATCGATGGCCCCTTTGCAGCCCGACCCGGCCGCGGTCACGGCCTGGCGATACGTCTTGTCCTGGACGTCGCCCGTGGCGAACACGCCCGGGATGCTCGTGTGCGAGGAGTCCGGCTCGGTGATGATGTACCCATCATCGTCCATCTCGAGCTGTCCCTCAAACACCTCCGTGTTCGGGATGTGTCCGATGGCGATGAAGAGTCCGTCGACGGGGAAGTCGCGAACCTCTTCGGTCTTGTTGTTGATGACCTTCAGTTTTTCGACGCCGTCTTCGGGCTCGCCGATGACGTCGACGACCTCGTGGCTCCACAGAAACTCGACCTTGGGGTTGTCGAAGGCCCGCTGGGCCATGATCTCGGAGGCCCGCAGCTCGTCGCGTCGGTGGATGACGGTGACTTTGGAGGCGAATTTCGTCAGAAACGTCGCCTCCTCCATGGCGGAGTCCCCGCCGCCGACGACGGCGAGTTCCTGGTCGCGGAAGAAGTATCCGTCGCAGGTCGCGCAGGTGGAGACGCCGTGGCCCATCAGCCGGGATTCGTTCTCGAGTCCCAGGAGGCGAGCGCGGGCGCCGGAGGCGACGATCAGCGAGTCAGTCTGAAACGCCGTTCCGTCTTCGAGTTTCAGGTCGAAGGGGCGTTCCGACAGGTCGGCTTCGTCGATGAGCGCCATGTGGGTCTCGGCACCGAAGCGTTCGGCCTGCTCGCGACACTCGTTCATCAAGTCGGGGCCCATGATCCCTTCGGCAAAGCCCGGGTAGTTTTCGACGTCGGTGGTCGTGGTCAATTGACCACCGGGTTCCGGGCCTTCGAAGATAACAGGCTGGAGATCCGCCCGGGCGGTGTAGATCCCGGCGGTCAATCCCGCGGGACCCGAGCCCATGATTGTAACTTCGTAATGTTCTTTGTTCAGATCGGCCATTGCAGCTTGTGGGTGTTGGAAGAAGCGTTGTCAGAGGTCAGTCAGACGCCGGAGCGTCGGATGTATCGGATCGTTCAGGGGAAGACGGTACACCGCCATCAGGACGCGGCGACGGTACGGATTCGTCGGTGAATTGCCAACCATCGAAGAATGTGTCGACGGCGTTGACGAGTTTGTCCTCGGTGTAGGCGGGCCCCCATGCCACGACCTGGTATCCCCAGGAGTTGTGGGTCAGAAAGGTGGCGATGTACTGAATGTGGGTTCCATCGGAGACCCCCTCCGCAAATACGGAGATGCCCTCGGTGGTTTCGAGTTTCACCGGTCCCTCGCGCTCGACGCGAAATTCCTGCACATTTTTCGACATTCGGTCCAGGCTCGCCTCCTTGAGCGCCGAGGCTGAAGGGGGATCCATCTCGCCGACTTGAGGAAGCGACTGAGGGATCACCATCAAATACAACGTTTCGTCGCGCGTCGCCGCAAAATCGGCGTGGCTGTTGAGCGACGCTGCATCGATGCGCGTCCAGCCCGCCTGAATGGTGGCCCTGTACGGGGCCCGCGAGCTCTCGAAGGTCGTGGTCTGTGTGTCGGCGCCGGCGTCGTCGCCTCGACTCTTGGAATCGCAGGCGGCGGCCGACACGAGGCAGGCCAGGGCGAGGACGACCCCGACGCGGGACCACGCAAGATGTGAATGGATGCGGTCTGTAAAAGTGGACATCAGATGGTTCGTAGACAACGGAGATGGACGGCGGTGGGCATCACTATCATTAGACACCCAAGTCTCCCAGTCGAGTCTGGATCGTCGTAATCGCGGCTACGGCCGCCGTCTCGGCACGCAGGATCCGGGGTCCCAGGCGACAGAGCGTGATATCCCGGGATTCCATCGCCTGGAGTTCGCCGTCGGAGAAGCCGCCCTCCGGTCCGACCCAGAGGTCGACCGCACCCGGGGCGTCTGAACCCGAGGCGTCTGATTCCGATAAGACGCTGTCCAGCGATGGGCCGTCGCTTCGAGCAGCCGGTGCGACGGCCAGGCCTTCGGGGCTGTAAGCCTCGAGTCGATCCTCCAGCGACATCGGTGCGGAGATCGTGGGGGTTACGGCACGTTCGGATTGACGAGCCGCCGAGCCCAGAATCTTTTGCCAACGTTCCAGCTTGCTGGCGACCCTGTCGTCGGGAATGTCGACGACGGCGTGATCCGACGTCAGCGGCTCGATGCGCCGGACGCCGAGTTCGGTCGCTTTTTCGATGACCCAGCGCCAACGTTTGCGCTTCGGCATCACCGGCAGAAGGGTGACCTCGCAGGGGGATTCCCTCGAGGTGTCGGTCGTATCCTCTTCGACGAACACGGCGACGCCGTGGTCGGTGACCTGCTGCAATTTCCCGCGGAGGACCCGTCCGGTGCCATCGAAGAGTTCGACGGCGGCTCCGACGTCGAGTCGACGGACATCTCTCAGGTAATGGGCGACATCGTCGGGAAGGTCGAAGGGGCGGCCCTGCAGCGACTCGTCGGGGAGAGGCGTCTGGGTGATGTCGGCGCGTACGCGGTTCATCGGCGAGCGTCGGGGACGATGGTCAGGGCGGCCCATTCGCCTTCGGTGAGGCGTTCGGAGACCGTCCAATCAGCGGGTATGAAGACACCCTCGAATTCATCCAAGTGTTCTAGTTGAATGCCCGAGAGAATCAATCTCCCGCCGGGTTCGACGTGGTTCAGAAGCTCGTCTTTCAAGTCGACGAGTGTCGGCCAGAGGATGTTGGCGACGACGATGTCAAAGGTGTCCGGGACGTCCCCGATCGGGGTCGAGGCCAGGGTGACGTCGCGCTCGAGCCCGTTGGCCTCCAGGTTCGAGCGCGCCGAACTCAGTGCATCTTCGTCGATATCGAGGCCAAGGACCGGGTCGGCACCGAGCCGAGCGGCGGCCATCGCCAGTAACCCCGTCCCACAACCCACATCCAGAACGCTCGGTGCCGAGGCGTCGGCGAGGTGACGGTCCAGAAGCTGGCAGGCCAGGCGGGTCGTCTCGTGGGTCCCGACGCCGAAGGCCATCCCAGGGTTCAGGACCAGGGTCACCTCGCCGCCCGAGGCATCGAAGCTCTCCCAGGGGGGACCCACGGTGACCCGATCCGATACCTCGACGATCTCGAAGAACTCCTTCCACCGCGTCTTCCAGGAGGTGTCATCGAACCGTTCGACCGTCTGTACGGACCATTCGAGTTCGGTCGAGGCCTCCTGCAGTTCGTCGAGTTGTGCTCTCAATTCGAGCTCGGCATCGGGGCGCGGACGCTCGACGTAGGTGACGACCCCGCAGTCCAACGATGCGGCAACCTGCGAGTCGCCATCTATCGACGGCCCATTCGTGGCGTCGTCGATGACCTGGGCTCCCTCGGCGAACTCCGAGCGTATCAGCAAATCGGCCAGGGCATCGGGCTGCTCACACCGCAGCTCTACCTTGAAGGTCCAGCGCTTCACCGGCTTCTGCTCGGCATTGTCTGCGGCGCACATTGACGGGCCCTCGCGGGAGACATACGTCTGATTACAGGCGCATCAGAGACTACCATCGGATCGGAGAGGTGGCCATGAGTGACGAGGTGAAGGTCGAGGTCGACGAGGGCGTGGGAACCGTGACGATCGACCGACCCGCGCGACGGAACGCGCTGTCGATCGACACCACGCGTGGGCTTCGAAGCGCGTTTGAATCCCTCTCGGGCGATGACGATGTCCGCGTCGTCGTCCTGACCGGCGCCGGCGACGCGGCCTTCTGTGCCGGCGGCGATCTCGGGGATCGCAGCGGGGGAGAGGGGTTTGTCGACATGCACGAGAGTCGAGGCGAGTACGCCGAGCTTCTGTTGGAGATGAATCGGTGCAAGTCCCCGATTATCGCTCGCATCAACGGACACGCGCTGGGCGGCGGACTCGGACTGGCGCTGAGCGCCGATCTGGCGGTCGCGGCCGCCGACGTCACACTGGGGACTCCCGAGATCAAGGTCGGGCTCTTCCCGATGATGGTGCTCGCCGTGATGCAGCGGAACATCCCGCGCAAATCGGCGATGGATATGATTCTGACGGGTCGCCGCCTGTCGGCCGACGAGGCCTCCGAGATCGGCATGGTCAACGACGTGGTCGACCCCGACGGGCTGGACGCTCGCGTCGACGAGCGAGTCGACTCGATCACCGATTTTTCGCCGGCCGTTTTGGCGATGGGGCGTCGCGCGTACTACGAAACCCAGGATATGTCCTTCGAAGAGGCCCTCCGATCCCTGCACCGGTCCTTGACGATCAATACCCTGACCGAGGATGCCGCCGAGGGGATCTCGGCGTTCCTGGAAAAGCGCGACCCCGAATGGAAGGGGAAGTGAGACGCCGCCTCCGATTCAAAACAGTACGTCACGCATGTCGTAGAAGCCCGGTGGCTGCTCGACCAACCATGCCGATGCACGGAGCGCCCCTTTGGCAAAGATGCTTCGGTCTTCGGCCCGGTGGGTCAGCTCCAGGCGCTCGTCGTCGCCGCACAGCATGACCGTGTGTTCGCCGACGATGCTTCCGCCCCGCACGACCTGAAAGCCGATGGTCTCGTCGTCTCGGACGCCCACGTCACCTTTGCGGCCCCACTGGGCGACCTCCTCGAGCTCCAGGTCCCGCGCTCCGGCCGCAGCTTCACCCAGTGAGAGGGCCGTGCCACTCGGGGCATCGACCTTCTTTCGGTGGTGCGCTTCGAAGATCTCGATATCAAAGTCGTCGGCCGCCTCGGCCGCTTGCTCGACGAGGCCGGTCAAAAGGTTGATTCCCACCGAAAAATTCGAAGCCAGCAAAACGGGAATCGACGAACCGGCGTCGCGGAGCTGACGGTCCTGTCCGTCCGAAAGCCCGGTCGTCCCGGTCACGAAGGGGACCTCCGCCTGCAGTGCCGCCTGCAGCGCGCTCATACACCCAACCGGCGAAGAAAAGTCGATCACCAGGTCGACGCTGTCGTCCAGGGCGTCGGAGTCTCGGTAGAAGCCACCAGCAAATTGCAGGTCGGTGCGGGCCTCCAGTTCGGATTGAAGCGAGGTGCCCATGCGGCCCTCGGCGCCGCAGATTGCGATGTTCAGTGCATCCATCGACGGTTCCTCGATCGGTGTGGTGATACTCAGACAGGGCTCACGAGTTTCGGCGTCTCAGAGCAGTCCGTAGTCCTCGAGCATGTCGCGCATCAGCTCCGAGTAGTCCTGCGACGGCGTGTACAGGGGGGCACGCACATCCGGCTGGCACCATCCCATCAGCCACGCCGCGGTTTTGGTGGGCACGGGATTGGGCTTGGCGAATAGCAGCCGGGCGAGGGGGAGCATTTTCTGGTGACGCTGGCGGGCGGCATCCATCTTTCCGCGGTTCGCCTGGTCGACCAGGTCCGACATGATCTGCGGGTCGAGATTCGAGACGACCGAGACGCATCCCTGACCGCCGACACTCAACAGCGGCAGAGTCGTGAAGTCGTCCCCCGACATCAGTGCGATGTCATCGCCGGCCTCTTCGTGAATTCTGCTTCCCAGACGCATGTCTCCGGTCGCCTCTTTGATGCCGACGATCCGGTCGTGACGCGCCAGCCGCGCCACGGTCTCGGCATCGAGCGAGACGCCGGTACGGGAGGGCACATTGTAGAGCACCACCGGGAGATCCCCTCGATCGGCGACTCTGCGGAAGTGCCGGTACATGCCCTCCTGGCTGGGTTTGTTGTAGTAGGGCGTGACCACGAGCGCGGCGTCGACCCCGTCGATCTCGGCGACGCGCCGGGTCATCTCGACGGTTTTCTCCGTGTCATTCGACCCGGTTCCCGCCACCACGGGGACGCGGCCGTCGGCGACCTCGGCGCAGATCGAGATCGTCTCGATCTGCTCGTCGGTCGACATCGTGGCCGCTTCGCCGGTGGTTCCGCAGGGTACCAGGCCGTCGATGCCGCCATCGATCTGGCGTTCGACGTGCTCGGCGTAGGCCTCTCGGTCGACACCACCGTCCCGAAAAGGGGTGATCAGTGCGGTGAAGGCGCCGGTCAGCGATAGGGGGTCTGTCGTCATTGGTTCACTCCTCGATTACCCATTTTTCCCAGGGGACCTCGGCGAGTTCGGGGTCGTCCCGGAGTTCTCGAACAAATAGCGAAGCTCGTTGAATCTCGAAGCGTCGTCGCCCGCGCCCGCCGGCTCGAACGGGATGGCACAGGTAGAGTTCGTCGCGGGCCCGGGTGACTGCCACATAAAACAGCCGGCGTTCCTCCTCGATACCCGCCTGATCTTCCATGGCCCGATGGTGGGGAAATTGTCCCTCTGACAGGCCCAGCAGGAAGATGACCGGCCACTCCAAGCCCTTTGCCTGGTGCACCGACGAGAGGGTCACGTAATCGTCGCGCTTCTCGCCGACAAGCACGCCCTTGCCCGACACATTCGTCAAAAGTGAGATCTCACCGAGGAACCGGTCGAGATCCGGGAAGCCCTGGGCAAAGTCGGCCAGTTGCAGCAGGTCATCCTCGCGGTCACGAGGGTTCTCGTAGTTGTCCTTCAGGTAATCCGAGTACCCCATGTTCAAAAGCGCCTCGATCATCTCGCCGGGCGGGTCCATGCGCATGTCCCGCAGGGTCGTCAACTGATCCGCGAGGCGCCGCCACGCCGTCGAGGCTCGGCCGGGAAGTGACTCGACCAATGACTCGTCGTCGAGTGCCTCCAGAGGGTCCGACTTGCTCGACACGTAAAGCCAGATGTCCTGGGCGCGGCTCGATCCGATGCCCGTGCCCATCTGCGCGACCCTCAGGAAGCTGAGCTCGTCCTTCGGGTTGAACAGAAATTTCAGGTAGGCGAGCACGTCTTTGATGTGGGCCTTTTCGAAGAACCGAAGCCCGGATCGCACCACGAAGGGGACGTCCCGGCGGGTCAGCTCGACCTGCAGCTCCATCGAGTGGTGGTGGGACCGATACAGCACCCCGATATCGCTGTAGTCGTATCCCTCGTCGGCCAGCTCGAGAATGCGTTTGGCCACGAAGGCCGCCTGCTGCTCTTGATCGCGCAGTTTGACCAGAGCAGGAGGCGGCCCGGACGGCCGCTGCGATCGCAGGGTCTTCTGGAACTGGTGTTTGTTGTGGCGGATCGAATGGTTTGCCAGCTCGAGGATTTCGGGCGTCGATCGGTAATTCAGCTCGAGACGATAGGTCTCGCAGTCGGGATGGCGATCCGGAAACTCGAGGATGTTCCGATAGTCCGCCCCGCGGAAGGCGTAGATGCTCTGGCAATCGTCGCCGACGACCATCAGGTTTTCGTGCTCGGCGCTGAGCATGTCGACGATTTCCCCCTGGATATGGTTCGTGTCGTGGTATTCGTCGACCAGGACGTGTTTGAACCGCTCGGCGTAGCGCTGTCGAATGTCGTCGTGGTCCCGAAGCAGGTGTTTCCAATTCAACAGCAGGTCGTCGAAGTCCATCAGGTTCATCTCGCGTTTGCGCGTCTGATACAGACGCAAGATGGGCCGGATCTGGGAGGGGATATCGGGTCTGCGCTCCAGCAGGTAATCGTAGTTGTCGGCGAGTACCTCTTCGATCCGCTGCTGCGTGTTGATGCAGTAGCTGTAGATGCTGTGCAGGGTCTTGGGCTTCGGGAAGTGTTCTTCGGTGTGATCGACGTCGGACTCGGCCCGGCACGCCTTCATCAGAGTGCGGGAATCCTCGGTATCGAGAATGGTGTAATCAGACTCGTAGCCGAGGGCTTCGGCCTCTCGCCGAAGTGTCCGGTTGGCGATGCTGTGAAAGGTGCCGCTCCACAGTTGCCGGAGCTGTTCGCCCAGAAGGCCCGACACCCGGTCGGTCATCGACTGAGCTGCCTTGTTGGTGAAGGTCAGCAGCAAAATGCGATCGGCGTCGACGCCCGACTCGAGCAGGTGAGCGACCCGATAGGTGAGGGTGTGAGTCTTTCCCGAGCCAGCCCCGGCGATCACCAGCATGTGTCCGCCGCGCGCCCGAACGACCTCGAGTTGCTGGTCGTTCAACTCCTCTTCGTAGTCGATGTCGTAGTCGCGGTTGGAATCCGCGTCGTCACTGAGGCTGTAGCGTTTCAACGTTCCCGTGGGGATACCGGTCACTTCGGTCAACGAGAGTGTAGAGAGGGGCGTTTCAGATTGAAAGACCGGGGATTTCAAAAAATTTCTGCAACAAACCAAGCCGATCCGTCGAAAACAGTGAGTGTGGGCCCGGTACCCCCTTCACATACCACTCCAGACGGGAGCAAGGCATGGCCAAGGTCAAGGGAAACGTAAATACCCAGGGCGGATACGCGCCGGTACAGATCGAGCGGGACAAAAACGCCGAGGGTGAGGAGTGGGGCTGGCACGGAAAATCCGACGTAAAGACATGCGTCGAATACAGCAAGGATTTGATTGCCCAGGCGCGACATGAACTCGAGCGGCTCCAGGCCGACGAGTCGCTATCGCCGGCCCAGCGCGAGGCGTTGGAGGGGCGGATGCGCAGCGGGATCGAGGACTTGAAGGAGATCCGGGACCACCTGCACGAGGCAAAGGAAATTGCAAACCACTCGCCCGGCCAAGTTACCGTGACCGACCTGTTGCGAAAGGTGAGCACCCGCAAGAAGTACAACGCTCTAGCCCGGTCGATCGTCGCCGCGCAGGATGCGCTCAATCCACCCAAACTCGATGCGACGGGCGCCACGGCGGTACCGGCCCCGGAATCGGTCCGGGTGGGGTCGCCCGATGTGAACTCCTCGGGAGGGGCCGGTTCAGGGAACGTCGATTCGGTCGACTCGCTGGATGACTTCGATCCCGTCGAATTCGCGGATGTCATGGCCCAGGATCCGGAGGCGGCCTTCGAGATGCTCGATGGCATGAGCTACAAGGAGAAGAATCAGGCGTTCCAGCAGGCGCAGATGTTCATGCAGCAGATCCAGCGGATGATGCAACTGCAGTCGAACCTCATGAAGATGATGCACGACACCCAATCGTCGATCATTCAAAATATTCGATAATCCGACAGCCGCAGGGAGCGAATGATGACGTCTCAATCCGATGTTGCAGAAGCCGGTCGCGTGGCCGCCGTCGTCGACGCGGTCCATCGGGGTACGGCCCTGCACGATGCCGTCGGCGTGTCGGCGCGGGCGGTCGATAGCCTGGAGCAACAGGCCTATCGACTGTATTGCGCCGGCAGATTCGACGAGGCAGCGGTCCTCGCCGAGGGAATCGTGGCGCTCGATGTGACCCGCTCTTATCCGAGGCTGTTGCTCGGAGACATCTACGCTCAGCGAGATGAGTGGGCTCAGGCATTGAAGGCGTTCGAAGGGGCAATGGAGGCCGATACGGAATCTGCATTCGCGGCCTTCAAGTGCGGCGACGCACTGGTACGGATCGGGGACTTCGAGCGTGCAGCCCCGTTGTTGGCACGGGCCGTCGAATCTGCAGAAACCGAAAGCAGCCCCTGGCTTCCTGTTGCCGAGGGGCTGCTGAATCGCATTGGTTCGATTCAATCATCCACGGACTGAAAGGGAGGGAGACAATGGTGAATCTGATAAAGTCGGTCGTCGAGGGGATCGAGTCGCTCGGCGAGGGCATCGGCCATCTCGTGAAGGGAGAGTTCGACGAATTCGGCAAAGACATGGCGCGCTTCGGCATGGAGGCGGCCGGCGCGGTGGGCCAGGTGTTCGTCGGCCCGCTGGCCGACCAACTGCAGGAGATGCTCGAAGGGTCGGTCGACGATTTGCTATCGGGGGGCGGTTCCGGCGACGTGCCGCCGCCAGAGTCCGGGATGGGTCCGGCCTCGGGCGGGATCGAGATCGACACACTCTGGGGAACCTCCGGTCCGGTCGGAGACGGGGCAAAGTCAATCGTCACATCACTCGCCGAATACGGGCTCCCCGGTGCAGGTGGGGGGCTGGAGTCGTTGCTCGATTCGAGCGGAGTCACGGAGGCGCCCATCAGGGAGACGGCTGAAGGGTTGAGCAAGGTCGGGGCCGCGTTTCGGGAGGTCGAATCGATGGAGAGCGCGTCGCACGGGGTGTACACCCGACAGATGACATCAATTTAAGAGAGAGCAAACATGAAACATCGGACAGAGAATCCGGAGTCGACCGATACGATCCCGCCGATGGACACCGAAGAGCGGCGGCTCCTGGAGGAAGTCGCCGCCGCCGTGGCCGAGGAGTCGAGGCCGGGGCAGCTGCGCGAGGTCCTCGGTATCGACGAGGGCGTCTTGGAGGCGATGGAGGGCTACGCCCATGATCTGTACCGTCACGGGCGTTTCGAGCGGGCGGGCACCATCATCGAAGGGATCCTGGCGCTCGATCACACGCGATATTACCCGTACCTTTTGGTGGGAGACATCGCCCTCCAGCAGGGGGAATGGTCCGACGGTGCTCGATGTTTTGAAGCTGCGATCAACTTCTGTGACGACCCGACGCCGATGTTGTTCGGAAAACTCGGCGAAGCGTACGTGCGGGACGGTGAATTCCAGAAAAGCATCACCTGCCTGACGCGGGCCATCGAATTAGGCGAGACAGATGACAAATACACAAAGCGGTCCCGCGCGCTGCTGGAGACGATCATCGAGAGTGTCGGGGAGGTCGCGTCCGAGAATTGACACTCGGCGTCGATTTCCCTACTTCTACATTGGTCGATCTAGACGTGCACGACTTCGTCTGGGAACGACAGACGGCGGGACGTCGATGTCCCGGCTCTTCGTGTCGAATTCAGACGGGAGAGTTGGCGAATGTTCTCCGGCCGACACATGTTCACGAATCGTAGCGGCGCGATGGACGGGATTCTGATTATGACCAGAGAAATGATGTCAACGCAGCTTTGTAGATTCCTCGGATGGGCCCTGGGCGTCGCGGCACTTGGCGGCCTGGTGCTCGGAACGGGTTGTGAGGATTCGCTCGGTGAGGGCGAGACCGGGAAGATTCAGGTCGAGCCTGCAACAGTTGCGTTCGCACGTGTGTCCGACGGTGAAACGGCGACCCGGACCGTGAGGATCCGTAACTCCGACGCGGAGACCGGCGGAGCGCTCACGGTTCGGGGCATCGAACTCGTCGAACGAGAAGGGCGTACGACCGAAGGGCTGAGGCTCGTCGACGTGCCGAATGGCCAGTTTTCCATCCAGCCGCAGGAGAGTCGCGAGTTTCAAGTCGAGTATACGTCCGACAACGATGTTCGACGTGTCGGCGGCGCGATAAAAATCGAAAACAGCGACCCCAACTATCAAGACGGCCCGCTGACGGTCGATGTCACGACACTCGGGAACAATCCCGACCTGCGCATCTCGCCGAATCCGGTACGCTTCCCCCGATTGCCGGCCGGGGAGACGACCGAACGCCAGGTCGACATCCGGAACGACGGCGAGGCGCCGCTGATGATCTTCGAGAAGCCCAAGATCGAGGGCTCCGAGGACTACACGCTTTCGTTTCCCGACGACATCTCGTTTGAAGGCGGCCTGGAACTCGCAGAGCGGACCGCCGAAGAGGGGAGTAGCCTGATCACTGGAACTCTGGAGTATCGACCCACCGAGTCGGGTTCGGATACCGCCGAGATGGTTGTCAGCTCGAACCAGGAGGCCGGTTCGACGGCGGACGACCCGACGATTACGCGAGTCGACATCTCCGCGAATGCCGACGCACCCTGCATTCTCATCGATAGTACGACCAAGAATCTCGGCGCCGTTCCGCTGGGAGGCTCCACGACGGAACTGGTGACCGTGGAAAACTGTGGAAACGAGACGTTGCGCATCGAGGGCGTCAATCTGGCGCAAAACAGCGATGATGACGAATTCTCGGTCGACCTCCGAAGCTACGATGAAAACGGCGACGGAGAGTTGGACAGTCCCGTACAGCTCGATCCGGGCGGCAACGACCGGGCCACGTTCGGGGTCACCTACGAGCCGACCGAGGCCGGGAGTGATAACGCGGAACTCGTGATTCGCAGCAACGATCCGGTCCAGCCGGCTGCGACTATCGATCTTATCGCTCGCGGTTCCGAGGGTATCTGCCCGAAAACGGAGCTGACGGCCAAGGTCAAGGGTGTCAGTGCTCAGCCACGTCCGACGATTACGGCTGCGCCGCTGGACTACATTGCCCTGGATGGGTCGGGTAGCTCCGACGAGGATGGCACCATCGTCGAGTGGAACTGGGAGGTTCTGAAGAAGCCGGAGGATGTCAGCGTGCGGCTCAACCCCCTGGAGTCCGATCCGAACAACGATGCGAAGAGGGAGATTCGACTTCTGACGGCTGGAACCTATCGCATTGGGCTCACCGTCAAGGACAACGACGGCTTCAGTTCATGCCAGCAGGCCGTCGCCGAAATCACCGCCGTGCCCAATGAAAAAGTACACGTGGAGTTGACGTGGACCAATCCGAAGGACCCCGACGAGACCGACGACACAGGCAGTGACGTCGACGTCCACCTCGTCAAGATGCTCGAAGGAGAGGACCAAGGGGTCTGGTTCGGGACGCCGTACGACATCTACTTCCAGAATCCCAACAACGGTCCTCAGGGCGGCTCGAATATTTGGAATCCGGAGAGCCCGAGTCTGGACATCGACGATACCGATGGTGCGGGACCGGAGAATATCCAGATGGACGACCCGCAGGATTGTCAGTGGTATGCCGTCGGCGTCCACTACTGGGAGAAGAAGTTCGAGACTGCGTACGCCACGATTCGGATTTACATCAACTCGAATCTGGTCTTCGAGGCGTTGAATCAGCCGCTTCGCAACCAGAAGCAGTTCTGGGACGTGGCACGCATCCACTGGCCCTCCGGACAGATCTACCGTGTGGACGAGCTCTATCCGACGGCACCGCGGTTCACCAGTCCCACGGTGCCTCAGGGGATGTCTGCCAGTGACCTCTGTACGTCACAGAACCTGTACTGAGTCGAGTCCCTACCTGCGGACCGCTACTCCATGACGATTACCCAGACGCCGTGCCCGGAGTGTGGCTCAGCCGCAACGCCGGGTGATCAGTGCCCGGAGTGTGGTCGCTGGCTCGACGAATCCGCCGGGCTGCGTCTCGACTCTGGCCAGACGTTCACCTTTGAGCTCGATGACGGGGAACGCGTTGTCGTCGAGGTGCAGGAACTCTGGTTTGGCTCGCCCCAGCGGCGCGTCCACTGGGGCGAAGTCGTCGATCAGCCCGATGGCGACGTCAGCGAGTCATCGGTTCGGCTCGGCCGGGCTGTCCTGCTTGAAGAATGGCGCCAGCCTGTCGATGGGGAGGAGTTCGACGGTCCCCTGGAATTACCCGGCCTTGCGCCGCGGGTTCGACGGCCTCTGGCTCGATGGACCACCGATGGGCGTCCCGTGCGGTTGTACCGAAACAACGCCGGGATCAGTCTCGAAGAACTCGTGGAACTGGCGGGTGGGCGACTGGACCTCTTCCAGATCGTGGCGATCTTCGACCTGCTTTTGGAGGCGACAGAGCAGTTGCACGAGGCGGATTTGGTTCATCGCACCCTGAGTCCGCGGTCGTGTCGTGTGGGTGCCGCCGGCCGTCCGACCGGCATTCCGGCACCGCTGCGCAATCGCTTTGAATCTTCGGATTCGACGCTCGCCTCGGAACCGACGGTCCAGATCGGCGATGGCGGCCAAGCGTCTCGGAGCGAGGCCCGGACGCGGTCGGACCGCCCGAGCGCTGACGACACCTATGACGATCCCGATGAGACTCTCGCCGAGGAGACCCGTGATGTTGAACGTGACGGTCAGCTCGGAAAGGAGGATACGGAGCCGACGCGGGATCAGCCCGAAAGTTACGACTGGTTGCGCGATCTCGGTTTCAGCCTGCCGGACGGCAGCGAGCCCGGACGCCGCACGGAGCCCGGGCGATCAGCCGAACACGCCGCCGTGATTTTCGAGGCGATGCCCGGCCCCTGGGCGGTCGACACCGACCCGAAAGAGACCGAGCCCGTCGAGCATTTTGGTGCACCCGAGATCTACGGCCGCGCACAGGGAGGGGAGGGGGCCGAGCCAGACATCTTCAGCCTGGGTATGATCCTGTACTACCTGGTCTCGGGGCAGAAACCGCCTGCCTCCATCTACACACGTCACACCCCGGCAGTTCCGGCGCGCCATTTCCGGCCCGATTTCCCACCCGGACTGGGACCGGTCATCAAACGAGCAACCCGGCCGGAGCCGGAGATGCGGTATCGAAATGTCGAGGCCTTCCGGACGGCCTTCACCGACGCGGTCGATACCCTGATGAAGCGCGCCTTTGGTCCTGGCGGTGGGGAGCTGGAGCTTCGGTCCGCGGTCGACTGCCACATCGGTATTCGCAAGCGCGATCGAAATCCCGTCAATCAGGATGCCGTCTGGCAAGGCATCTCCCGCGACGGAGAGTTCGGTTTGATGGTCGTGGCGGACGGTGTCTCGACGGCGAGTTACGGGAGCGGTGACGTGGCCAGCGACGTCGTGGTGGAGACGGCCCGTCAGGCCTGGGATCCGCTGTCTACGGGGTACTCGGACGAAGACTCCGAGGTCGACCCGGTGTCGGCCGTCGAAGGCATCATGGCCGAGGCAAACGAACGCATCGTCGAATACGTAAACGACAGGCACGCGCCGTTTTCGGGCAGTGCGCACGAGGTCATGGGAACGACCGCCCTCGTCGCGCTTTACCAAAGCGGCATGGTCACCCTCGGTGCCGTCGGCGACAGTCGAGCGTACCTGCAGCGTGGCACCGGACTCGAACAACTCACCATCGACCACAACCTCTGGACCCTGGCTGTCCTCGAAGGCCTGTCGGCCGATGATGCGTTGTCGATGCCCCGCGGCGATGCGCTTGCGAGATGTCTGGGGACATTCACGGTCGACGAGGGGCAGCTCCAGCCGATCGATCCGGGCGGAGACATCTTTCAGTTTCGCGTCGACCGCGGCGATACGTTGCTTTTGTCGACCGACGGCCTCACCGACTTCGCCGGCGGAAACGTCGTAGCGTCCGAAGAGAATATCCTCTCGACGCTACTCCAGGAGCCGAATCCCGACCTGGCCTGCCTGGAGCTCATCCTGTTGGCCAACCGTGGCGGGGGCGGCGACAACGTCGGCGTCGGCGTCGCACGTTTCGGCAGTTCCTGAGCCGAGGGCTCTATTCTCCGTCCTCGGGGTCGCTCCGGGCCATCGTCCGGGCGAATTCGACGGTTTTCCGTGATACTACGTCGGCGGGCGGTGAAGAGCGTTCGTTCTTGCGGCGTAGCACGGGATCGTTTTGACGGATCCAGCGGACCGTGTCGCGAAGGGTCGTGTTCGGGTCTCGAGCGCTCCAGCCGAGCTCCTCGCGGGCCTTCGTCGAGTCGATGTACCAGTAGTAGCGAGCCATATCGACGCTCGTCGGGTCGACGGCGCTCTCAAATCCCAGAAACCCGAGGGTCTTGTCGATCACTTTGGCTCCGTTGACGACGATGCTGTCGGGCAACGAGATCCGGGGAGCGGCGACGCCCGAGATAGCCTCGAGATGCTCGAAGAACGACTCCAGCGGCAGGTTGACCTGGCCGAGCAGATAGGAGTCGCCGACTTCGCCTTTCTGCATGGCGAGCCGGAATCCACGTGCTGCGTCGCGGACGTCGACGAACGAAAGACCTCCCGACAGACGCGCCGGAACCTTGCCCTTCAAGAACATCTTTACGTCACCGGTCGACGAACTGCGGGTGTCGCCGGGCCCCAACAGCAGCGTCGGGCGCATGATGACGATGGGGAGTTCATGCTCGTCGATATATCGCTGACAGACGCGTTCCGCGTAGATCTTCGATAGATAGTAGGGCCAGCGCCGAACCAGAGATTCCGCGTAGGGCGATTCTTCGGTCGCAACGAAGTTTGGGTCCTTGCTGACGCCGACGGTCCCACTCGTCGAGGCGACGACGATTCGTTCGATATCCTCGTCGACCAGCGCGCCCAGAAGCCGCCGCGTTCCTTCGACGTGTAGGTCGTACATCAGATGAGCGCGCTCGGGTTTGCGCTCGACCTTTCCGGCGAGGTGGTAGACCCGGTCGACGTCGCGCGTGGCACGGTGGACATCGGCCGGATCGGTCAGGGATCCCTCGACGATCTCCGCCCCCATTTCGGCGAGGTCACGGTCGAAGGAGCGGGTGAAGACACGTACATTCTCTTCACCGCGCTCCAGAAGTTGGCCGACGAGCTGCCGGCCCAGAAATCCCGTTCCACCGGTTACCAGAGTCGTCTTCATATGCGGTCTCGAAGGGGCGGAAGGCGTTGTTCAGAAATTGAAGAGCTGACGAAAGTCCCTCAAAAGCTCGGGATCGTTCGTCTTGATGTCGCCGTTCATAAACTCATCCATCGAGGGGACGTAGCCGTCTCGGAGCATGCGCCGAGCCATCACCGGTGATGTCTTGACCACGCAGTCGGCGTCGCCCTCCGAGGGTTTGCCCTGACGGATCCGGCATTCTCCGTCCCGGACTTCCACGCTCCATTTGTGGTCGGGGTCGTCGCCCAGGGTAAAGTAGTAGCTCGCCGAGGCGCCGTTTACTTTCTCCTTGTCGCCGTCCTCGAAGCGGTCCTTCAGGGATTCAAACAGCGGCTCGAGGGGTGGTCCGTCGGCGCCGCGGGCGGAATCGCGAAGGGAGGTGACCGCCCGTCGCGTCGTATCTGCGATCGACTGGAACCGCTCCCGGCCGGTCTGGTCGCCGGCGGCCCGTTTGAGGTCTTCGGCAGCGAGGCACCGCCCGATGTGGACTTCGAGTTTCCGCGCCAGAGGAGACGGCAGGTTCTGTCCTTTCGGGAGGGCCTCGTAGGTGCCGTCGATGTACAGGGGCAGCACGTCGACGTCGTGGCGGTCGACGAGGTAGCCGATTCCCGATTGAAACGGCTGGATCGTGCCGTCGACCGAACGGGTTCCTTCAGGGAAAATCAACAGGGTCTCGCCGCGCTCCAACGCCTGATCTGCCGCCGCCAGGGCTTCTTCGAGGGTGCTGGAGCGCTCGATGGGAAGCAGATTCGTGAAGTTCTCGAAGTACGCCCGACGCAGCGGTGTACTGAAGAAGTAGTCGGACGCCGCCAGCGCGCGGATGCCCTGTCCGTAGTCACCCAGGGCGTATTTGACGAGGCCCATGTCGAGGTGGCTGCAGTGGTTCGCCACCACGATCGTGTTGGGGTTGTGGCGGGGGATGTTCGCACGGCCGTGGACGTCGACGTCGTAGAGGTTGTCGTAGGCCGACATCTGCAGGTCATTGAGTACGCGCTTGCCCGTGTCGCCGACCACCGGCGGGATGTCCCAGTCGCGGGCTTTGCGGTTGGTCTGGCCGTCGGCCTTGACCAGCGCCGTCTGATCGGACGGCTGAGTGTGCGATTCACCGAGCATCTCGCGCAGGTCGGCATTCGTCTGCAGCGACGCCAGGTCTTCGGCGTCGACGGTGTACTCTCGCTGATCGAGCAGACTCGCAAGCTCGACGAACATCAGGCTGTCGAACCCCAGGTCGTCGTACAGGTGCGTACCCGCATGGATGGCCTCGGACTCTCGATCCGAGAGATGGGCCAACACCTCGTCGAGCCAGGCCCAGTCGCCTTCCTGGTCGGCGCCGCGTTCGCGAGCCTCGGCCTTCTCGGCGTCGAGCTTCTGACGGAGAATGTCTCGGACTTCGTTTCGCTTGACCTTGCGGGTCGCCGTGCGGGGCAGGGGTTCATTGTGGAATCTGAGCACCCGAATCCGCTTGTGTGACGCGGTTCGTGCGGCCTGCACCTGGAACCACTCCCGGATATTGCCCTGCGCCTCGTCCCGGGTTGATTTAGCTGCATCCTCAGGGACATCGGGGCGCACCAGACAGGCGACGCGTTCGCTTCCGTCGCCGTCCGAAAGACCGACGACCGAGATTTCGGCGATGTCTTCGTGGCCGCCGTAGATGTCTTCGAGCTGATCGGGATACACATTCTTGCCGCCGGGGGTGACGATGACGTCCTTTTGACGCCCCACCAGCCGCAGTTCGCCATTGTCGTCGATTTTGCCCAGGTCGCCGGTGTACAGCCACCCGTCTTTGAGGGTGTCTTCGTTGGCGTCGGGCCGGTCGAGGTACCCGGGCATGACATTGGGGCCGCGTGCGATGACCTCGCCGACGCCTTCGTCGTTCGGATCGTGGATGTCGACTTCGACGTCGGGGAGGGCCGTTCCGACGCTTCCCGGGGTGATCCCGTCGTCGGGCTGATTGACCGTCAGCACGGGGGAGGCTTCGCTGAGGCCGTAGCCCTCGTAGAGGTCGAAGCCGAGACCGTAGAAGGCCTCGAGGATGTCGCCGGGCAGGGCGGCTCCGCCCGAGACGAGGTATTCGAGGTCGCCGCCGAACGCCTGATGGACCGGCGCGAAGACGACGGGGCCGACGTTGATGTCCCAGCGGTCCCGGAGCGTGGAATTCAGTGAATGCATCGCCCGCAGTGCCCACGAGACCGCCCGTGGTGCCGCATCGACCTGCCCCTCGATGCGTTTGTACAGCAGCTCCCACAGAGCGGGAACGCCGACCAGGGCGCTGGCCCGGTTGCCGGCGGCCGCCGACAGTAGTTCCGTGCCGTCGAGTTCCTCCAGGTACGTGATCGAGGCGCCCTCCGAGAGCGGCAGCAGAAAGCCGCAGGCGAATTCGAAGGTGTGGTGCAAGGGGAGGACGCTGACGAATTCGGCCTCCTCGTCGATCGAGAAGGTCTGCTGGAGATTGGTCAAAAGGTGCGTGAAGTTTTCGTGGGTCAACATCACGCCCTTGGGACTGCCAGTCGTACCCGACGTGAAGATCAGGCTCGCCAGGTCCCCGGCGTCCTCGGCGGTCTGTACGAGGCTTTCGTGGGGTTCGACCGCCTCCGGCGCCAGCGGTTCGACGCCCGCCTCTTCGGCGTCGTCGACGTCGCTGACCAACTGTTTGCCGAGCAGCCCGCCGAACGTGGTGATTCGCGCCGGGATGTCAGAGTCGTCGAGCGCCTCTCTGAGTTCTTCGCCGACGCGCTCAAAGACCTGATCAGAGAGGATGGCGACGGCGGCGCGGCTGGTGCGCAGGTAGTTGAGGAATTCGTCGACCGACGCGTCCGGGTCGACGGGCACGGCGATGCCGCCGGCCTTGAGGATCCCGAAGTAACACATTCCCCACTGGGGGCGATTTTCGCCGGCGAGTACAACGGCGGAGTGTTCCCGGATGCCGCGGTGTTGGAGGGCGCTGGCCACTCGATGAGCAGCCTGGCGCAGGTCGCGGTAGCTGTACGTTTCGACGGTGCCGTCGTCGTGATGGCGCATCGCCACCTGGTCGGCATGGTGGACCGTGGTGGCGTCGAACAGCTCCAGGAGGTCGCGATAGGTGTGCTCTTGTTTGGAACGCCCCGACAACTTCTGGTCGAGTTCCGGAAAGATGTGCTCGTGCAGCGCCGGAAGCTGCGTGTTGGTCCAGTAGTCTCGCCAGTCGAGTTCCTCGATCTCCGGTCGGTACCGTTCGGCTTCGGCCGGGGGAAGCGTGTCGACCAGATCGACGATATTCTGGGCCTGAAACCGGTAGTTGTTGTAGGCGACAAACGGCATGAAGATGTCGAAGAACTTCTCGGTCGTCCACGCCGCCTGTTGGACCTGATCGACGCCGCTCTTGACGGCCTCGACCGCCTCTCCGAACCCGCCCAGCGCGTCGGTCGGAATCCGGTCCAGAAGCGACTGCACGCCCTCGGCCGCGCGGCGCACCTGTGGGGCCGATATGCGCTCGAAGGTCTCGGGCGTGACCGGCATCGAATCCGCGGATTTGAGGGCCAGGCGCTTGACGCTCGATATGTCATCGCGGTCCAGGATGCGCCGGGTGCCCAATTGAGTCAGCTCGACCATGCGGTGAGTGCTCACCGGATTCAGATCCGACGATCCGATCTGGTAGACCGGCTTGTGTCGCCCCTCCACCAGCGCCCCGGAAATCGTCAGCATCGCCTTGGTGACGGCGTCGACCGGAACCAGGTCGATCTTCATCTCTTTGCGGGTCGGCACGAATCGGTGCCCGCGGTAGATCAGATAGCAGAGCGGTCCCGACGTATTGACGCCCTGAATCCAGCCCTGCTTCGGAAATGATTGCGACGCCTCGATGATCGCCGGACGGCAGATCGAGAAGTCGATATCATCGGCATGGGCCAGCAGCCGTTCACCCAGGGATTTTGTGTAGGTGTAGATGTTCGGCCAGCCCCAGTGTTCGGCGCGCTCCCGGCCCTGCTCGGAGAGGTGTTTGCGCAGCCAGCGGTCGCGGACGTCGCGGTAGGTGTTCTCCCAGAGGGTATCGTCGTCGACCGGGAGGTTGTCGCGCTCAAGGCGTTTGCGGACTTCGGTGGCGAACAGCGACTGGCGCTCCTGATCTTCGGCCATCGACTTCGCATGGTCGATGAGGTCGAGGCAGTCGCGGATCTCGCGTTCGGCGTCGAACTCGACGCCCAGGTCGTTGTAGGCCGGGTAGCGGTCGGGCGCCGGCAGCTCTTCGGGAATCCGTCCGTTCTGATTGCCCGCCACAAAGCAGGTCGACACGTGCATGTAGGCGGCCGGATCGTCGGAGAGCCGTAGAAAGTCCAGAAAGTTCAGTTGCGACAGGGTGTTGATCTGGAGAGCGCTCTCCAGATTCGGGTTGAAGTTGGTCAACCCGGCCGAGTTGATCACCAGGTCGAGATCGTTCGAGATCTCTTTGGCGCCGTCCCCGCCGAGGCCGAGGTGTTCTTCGGTGATGTCCCCGTCGAGGACGGTCACCGTATCGTCCAAAAACTCGTCGAACGCCTCGCCGTAGCTGTCGCGCAGCGGATCGAAGGCGGTGGAGCCGGCGACCTGCGTGCGGAACCGTTGCTCGGCGCTCTGGGAGGCGCGCGAGCGGACCAGGAGGTACAGTTGCCCGACGTCTGGATGATATTTCAGCAGCATCGCCGCGTAGACCTTCCCCAGAAAGCCCGTGGCGCCGGTCAATAGGACCCGGCTGCCCGACAGGCTTCGAGAGATAGACCACTCGGGGCTGTGTGATGTCTCGTCGTTGGCCATGATTCAGGTGACCTCGGTCATCACGAAGGGCGGATGATGCAACATGCTCACGTCGGGTTCGGGGCCGTGGTCGTCTTCGGCCATCTCCAGGGCCTGCTGGACCGAATCGGCGGTCTCCCAGCCGAGCCGCTCGGGCACGTGGTCGTTTTCGGCGCCGACGACGATGACTCGGCCCACGTGGGCCTGGCCGTTCTCGGCCCAGTACCACATGTAGAACGGGTGGACGCCGTGGTAGGCGTTTCCGTTGCTGTACATCTCGATGTAATTCGGGTTGTGCGCAAACTCCTCCTCCCATTTGTGCGCCATCTCGGCGGAGTCGCGCGTCTGGGGAAGGATCCGGTTGAAGAATTCGATGTAGCTCGGGTGATGTTCGGCATCGAAGTCGTCGTAGCACGGGTGGGCCACGATGATCGTGCCGCCTTCGCGCACCAGCGGCTTATTTCGGTACATGTTGAAGAAGTAGCCCAGCGCCATCACCCGAACCAGCAGGGGATTCAGGATCGAATTGACATTGTAGGGGCTGGCAAACGGGATGCCGTAGATGACGACGTCGGACTGGCCCTCGACCTCGACGCAGTGTTGTTGCCAGCACTTCTCGAGGGTCTTTTGGTGGGCCGGCTCGGTGTCGCCGGCGTGGACGCCGATGACCCCGTAGTCGGCCGGGATCGAATGAAACAGCTTTCGTTTGGCGGCCCTCGGCAGTTTGTCGAGCGACCACTGCATCGACCGGAACTTCATCTTGTCGGTCCCCGTCCACTCCTCCTCGGGTTTCGAGAGGAACATCAACGGGTCGTCGTACATCTTGTTGTTGAGCGCCGTCTCGATGTGAAAGACCTCGACGTGGTCCTTCAAAATCTCGGCCTGTCGACGGTTGGCGTCGTACAGCTCCGAGGCGTCGGGATCCATGTAGGAGTTCGACTCGAGGATGGTCTCGGGATTGTGGTGGTGTCGAATGGCCCGGTAGCCCGACAGACCGGTCCCGATCGACTTGTTCCCGCCGTTCATCGGCACGAAATTGACATTCGCGTAGATGAGCAGGTCGCTTTCGGCGACGCGGCGCACCACCTGCACCTCTTCACCCTGCTCGGTTTCGCCCAGGACGACCATGTTGTTCTCGTCCTCGGCGTCCATGTTGTAGAGGGTCTCCGGATAATGCTTATCGAAGATATCGGAGCCGACCATCCGCTCGACCTCGGATTCCTCCATCGGCCGGTGCAGGGCCAGGGCGATGACCATTTCGACGTCTTCGACGCCGTGCTTTTCGAGCTCCTCGAGGACGACCTCCAGGATCCGCTGGCGGACGTCCGGGCGCTTCATCTGAGGCAGCGGCACGCTGATGTCGTCGAGCGCGATGGTCACTTTCATGCCCGGCTTCAGGCGGGCGTACAGCGGCGGCCCGTCGCCCTCCGGGTTGTTGATGGCATAGCGGATCGCCGCCTCGACGTTTTCGATCGGCTTCATCGGCGGCTTGGGGAAAATCACCCGGGAGCCGGCCGGCAACGGAGTGCGGATAAAATCTTCGCCGTAGTGGAGGTACCGGGGTGGAGAGTCCTCCTCCTGAATGCGGACGTGCGGCGAATGGGCGGATACTCGGCTCATGGGGCTGTCTCCAGCTCGGTAAACGTTCAGTCGAAATCGAGAATCGGCCAGTCGTACGATTGCGCCTTCGTGCGAAGGCGAAAGTCGGGGTTCACGGCGCAGGGGTTCCCCACGACCGACAGCATCGGAATGTCCGAGCCACTGTCGGCGTAAGCGAAACTTCGGTCCAGGTCGTAGCCGCGCTCTTCGGCCAGGCGACGGATCCAGAGGGCTTTGTTGGCGCCGGCCATCATCGGCTTGCGCAGATTGCCCGTGGCCACGCCGTCCTTGTACTCGAGGCGATTGGCCCGGTAGCCGTCGGCCCCCAAGTAGTCGGCCAACGGGGCGGTGATTACGTCCAAGGCGCCGGTGACCAATACCTGGTCGCGGCCCTGGTCGGCGGTCCGGCTGATCAGGTCGCGGGCCCCATCGAACAGATTGGGGCGAATGACGTGTTCGAAAATCTCTTCACCCAGAATGACGAGCCGGTCCTCGGTGAAGCCCTTGTAATTTCGGTAGAAGCTCTCGTTGAAAGCGCGGCGGTCGAACTTGTCGGCCAGCCAGTAAAACGGGATCCCCGCCAGCAGCGTGCCGATGCTCGTAAGCTTGCCGACCAGACTCGGGTTGTTCACCGCGTAGTACGCGTAGGCGTGCACGACGTTCGTACGGATGAGGGTCCCGTCGACATCGTAGAAAGAGGCGGCGCGTGCCGACTTGGAGTCTGTGTTGGCTTCTTCAGTCATGGGCCCTTCTGCGCAGGTGACTGATCGGGGAGAATCCCCAGTTTCTGGAACGACCGCGGTCCTTAATGCTGTGCTCGAAACACTGTCAAGGATCGCGAGGGGGTGACTGGTCAGTCAGACCGTCACACTTCCCACCCCGGTGTCGGCTCCGAATTCGGGCTTGCGCCGCAGCCTCGATTCCTATCATGATCCCGGTGGAGCTGTCTGCCGGTCTATCCGAGGTGGCCATGTCTATGCTCGATGAAATCAATGGGGTCGTCGAATCGCTGTTCAAGGCGGGCACGCGATACCGGACCGAAAAGTTCATCCTCATCGGGGTGTACATGGTCGTCGTTGGCGTGAGTGTGGCCTGGGGCATTTCGGGAATCGGCGCTCGCGGCGGACTGGTCGGGGAGTTCGAAACCTACAGTATCGCCGAGATCGATGAGCAGAAGTTCGTCCTCAAGAATGTGGGCGAGATGGACTGGAAGAACGTCACCGTGGGGATCAATGGACGGTATCTACACCATTTCGAGGCGTTGAACTCGGCGAACAGCACGGAGCTGAATCCCGAGCAGTTCAAGTACTACTTCTACGTGCCGCGCCCGCTCGGGTACACCGGGTGGGAGCGGCTCGCCTCGACGGATCGACCCGACTCCACGGCGCCGTCCGGCGTCGAGATCGACGACATCGCCGTTCGAACCGAAGGCGGAAAGGTGCGCGTCGAACGGGGCGTCAGCGACCCATGAGACGTGCTGGCTCACCACTCCATGTGTACGCGCACCTCCCGATCTGTCGCACGCGGTGTCCGTACTGTGACTTCTCGGTGACCGTCGGCGAGCCAGACACCCAGCAACGGTTCGTGGACGGGCTTCGCGCCGAAATGAATGCGCGTCAGAGGCACTGGGACGGCCGGCGGCCAGACAGCCTGTATGTGGGTGGAGGCACGCCCTCGGTCGCGTCGGCGGAGGCCCTGGATCGACTTGTCGACGACATCGAAGCCGCATTCGGAGAGTTTTCAGAGGTCACCGTAGAAGCGAATCCCGAGGACGTGTTGGACGATGCCGCCTGGGCGGGCCGTGTGCCGCAATCGGTCGACAGGGTAATTCTTGGCGTGCAGAGTTTCGACGACGAGGTGCTGACACGGATCGGTCGAAGGCACGACGCCGATGCGTCGAGGGCATCGATCGAGCGCGTGGTCGAGGCCGGCGCCTCTGTGGGTGTGGATCTGTTGTTCGGGATCCCGGGACAGTCGCTGGCCGACTGGGAGTCCGAACTCGACGCACTCGGCTCGCTGGTCGATTCGGTCGATCTGATCTCCGGCTGGGAACTGAGTTGGGATCAGTTCGAGCCGCCCGAGGCCTTCCATTCAGTGATCGAAGATGTCGGAGCTCGCCCCTCGACGGGGGTACGCCGCAGCATGCTCGACTCGCTCGATGCGTTCGCCTCGGAACACGGCCTCGAGAAGCGGGAGGTCGGTGTGTACGCTCTCCCGGGAGTCCGTCGGAGGTACATGGAGGGACGGCGCCGTGGACACGAATGTCTCGGGCTCGGCCCGGGGGCTCACGGGCTCGCCCTCTCCGAACACGGCATCTTCCAGCAATCCCGCGTCGCCGACCCCGGAGCGTATCTCGACGATCCGACCGGTCGGCCCGACACCTCGGAGCTGTCGCCGCGGGAGTTCCTGTTCGTGCGGATCTGTCAGGGGTTGGAGCTGACCGACGGCCTGTCGGTCGCCGGGCTGCACGAGCAATTCGATTCTGCCTTCGGCTCGGATCGAATCGAGAAGATCACCGATGAGCTTCTCGAACGGGCGCCCGACCTCGTGGAACGCACCGGCGAGGACGGGCGCGCTCGTCTGGTTCCCACTCCCGCGGGACTCGCCTCGTCCGACCGCGTTGCCACCCAAGTCGCGGCTCTGATACCCTCGTGATCGATCACGATGCCATTCGGTGTGCATACGCATGAACGAGCAGATGTCGGAGAATCCAAAGGTCGCCGAACTTCTGGAGGAGGGGCGCCGCTGCATCGAAGAACTCGACGACCCCGTCGGAGCTGAAGAAGCGTTCCGCGAGGCGCTGGAACTCGACGGCCGTTCGCGCGAGGCGGTCGACCGTTTGGTCACCTTGATGCGCTCCCAGCAGCGATGGGTCGACCTGGTCGAACTTCTGGAGCGTCGCGTCGAGGCGATCGAGGACGAAGATCCCAGGGAGGCGCTCTCGCGGCTTCGGGCGATTGCCGAGGTCCAGCGAGACCGGATCGGAGACGGGTACGCCGCCGCCGACGCCCTGGAGCGAATGTTGGAGTTCGGCCCCGACGGCGCAGCGGGCGACGACCCGGATCCGATCGACTCGCTGTCGGAGCTGTATCGCGACCAGGCTCGCTGGGACGACCTGGCCGAGGTCTTGGAGACGCGTTTTCAGTCCGAAACCTCGACGCAAGAACGGACGTCGCTGGCGTTTCGGCTAGCCGAGCTCTATCGCCGCCACATCTACCGGCCAAACCGGGCCGTCGATTACTACCGGCACGTGTTGGACGACCGGCCGGGGCATCGCGAGACGATCAGCGCGCTCGAGGCGATGTACGGCGAGGAGTCGGAGCCGCGTCCCCGTCTGGAGACCCTGCTCGAAGATGCCTACGTCTCCGACGAGCGATGGCGGGATCTGGCCGCGCTGCTCGTACGGCGGGCCAGTCTCGTGGAACATCCCTCCGAGGCCTCGGAGTCGTTGGAGCGGGCCTTCGACATCATCGATGACACCATCGGGGACCAAGAGCTCGCCTTCGAGCTGGCGCTACGATGGATGAAACGGAACCCGACCAATACCCGGGCCCGCGGCGAAGTCGAGAGACTGGCCCGTGAGCTCGGAACGTGGGAGCCGGTCGTCGATGCGTACAACCGCGTACTCGATGCCGAGTCGACCGACGAGCCCGATGTTCGTTCAGCGCTTTGGACCGAGCTCGGAGACATCTTCGAGAAGCGGCTCGAGGATCCAGCGCGGGCCCGAGAGGCGTACTCCGACGCGTTGGCCGCACGGCCCGACGACCCGGTGGCGGCGAAGGGGCTCGAACGCGTTCTCATGCGCCTGGGTGATCCGGAATCTCTGTCGGACTTCTGGCGGCGGCGCGCCGAACGACAGGACGACGAGGCTGACGCATTCGATTTGTTGGCGCAGACCGCAAGGCTCGAAGAGCAGGTCTGCGGACGCCCTGCCGAGGCACTGGAGCTGTGGAGTTCTCTGCTGGACCGACGACCCCGGGACGCCGAGGCCCTCTCGGCGGTGGAACGTCTGTTGACCAGGCTCGAACGCTGGGACGACCTGGAGCAACTGTATCGACGTCGAATCGACGAAACCGAAGATACGAAACACGAGGCCGACCGGAAGTCCAAGCTCGCCGAACTGATGGAGGCGCAGCTCGATGACACCAGTGGCGCCATCGAGACCTACGGAGAAATCCTCGAGGTTGTTCCGGAGCACCGCGGGGCCCTTCGTGGCCTGGAGGGACTTCGCCGCGATCTGGCGGGACGCAGTGGGGATTGGCGAGCCGAACGGTTGCGCGTCATCAAACATCTGAATGACCACTACGACCCCCAGGCCGACTGGCGCCGGCTGGTCTCGCTGGAACGGGAGAAGCGCCAGTTGGTCGAAGATGTGCACCGCCGGGCCGACATCTTGGCCGGCGAGGCCGAGCTGATCGACCGCTACAGCGGCGATGACGTCGAGCGGGCCGTCGCGGTCAGACGGCTCGCCGCAGCGGTCGGGTTGATCCCGCACGACGAACAATTACGGGAACAACTCGCCGAGCTCGCCGATGAACTCAAGGCATGGAATCAGGTGCCGGCCGCGCTGCTCGACGCCCTGACTCGAGCGCGAAACGATAGGGTCCGAGCGGAGTTGCTGGAGTTGGTCGGCGATGTCTACCGCGGCGAACTCTCCGACAGCAAGAGCGCCGTCACGGCGTATCGGGCCAGCCTCGATGCTCACTCGAGCGAATCCGCGCTCGAGTCGTTGGAGTCCGCCCTGCGCACCGACGAGCGGTGGGCCGAACTCGCCGACGTACTCGAAGAGCGGCTGGGATTGGTCGAGGGTGAGCGAAAAATCCGGGTCCTGCGTCGTCTGGCGGGTCTCTACGACGACGTGCTCGACAGGCCGGTGTTGGCGGTCGAGACCTATCGCCGGCTTCGCGAGCTTGAACCCGAGGAGCCCGTATACATGGAGGCGCTCTTCGAACTCTCCGACCGGACCGAGGGGCCTCCCGACGAAGAGATGCTGGAGCGGCTCGACCGCCTGTATCAGGAGCAGGGTGCCTGGCAGAAACTCGAGCCGATTCTAGAACGGCGACTGAAGCTGGCCGAGTCCGGCGAGGCGACCGATCTGCGATTTCGCCTAGGCTACCTGAAGGAGTCGATTCTGGAGGACCCGGCCGCCGGTCTGGAGCACTACAGAAGTGTTCTGGATGACGAACCGGAGCACCCGGGCGCGCTCGAAGGCCTGCAGCGAATCTCCGAACAGCATCCTGAACTGGAGATCTGAGCCGGAGCCAGCGGTTCGACGCGGACTCGTCGGGGTTACTGCAGCTCGGGGTGGCGCTCGAGCAGATGGTCCAGCAGCCGTTCGGAGCTGCGCTCGAGGATGTCGAAGACCAGGTCGAACTGAGAATCGCCGCCGCCGTACGGGTCCGGAACGTCTTCTCCGGTGTCGGAATCATCGAACTCCCGAATCAGCCGGATGCGGGACTCGTCGGCCCCCTCCAGTCGAAGGGCGCGCCGACGGTTCGAACGGTCCATCGCAAACAGGTAATCGAAGTCCTGGACGTGCTGGTCGGTAAGTTGCTGGGCCCGTTGGTGCGAGATGTCTCGCTTGAGGCGTTTTCGGGCCACTTTCTGGCTGCCCGGGTCCGGGGCTTCACCCACGTGGTAGTTGCTGGTGCCCGACGATTCGATGTGGAATCGATCGCCGATGCCCCGCGACTGGACGCGCTCCCGAAAGAGGGCCTCGGCCAGCGGAGAACGGCAGATGTTCCCCAGACAGAAGAACATGATGTCGAGTCGAGGTTGGTCGGACATAAGGTCTTCCTTCAAAAGTCGATGCGTCGGACCGAACCGTCATTTTGGACGGCGACGTCGTCGCGGTTCGATCGCCACAGAAACGCGAATTGATTGAGCATAAAGGAGACGCCCTCGGCCGGGTTCGGGACCGTGGCCGTGTCGAGCTCGACCTCGTGGCCGTAGCGCGTCCCGTCGACGGTGACCTCGAAGCGAAATCGTCGCTCGGTTCCCTCGAGTTCTTCGACGGAGAGGTGTTCTTCGCCCGGGGTCGGCAGGTCGTCGGGCCAGGAATCGGTCGTGAAGCCCGCTTCTTTGAGTTCCTCGAATGTCATCGGCATGGTGCGCCTCGCGCTCGGCGTTGCAGAATCAGGAAATTGCACCGTGATCATACGGGGAAGACGTCCGGTTGCAACTGCAGAAGCGCCCACGTAAGAAATGGTCGAACGGATCGTTGCATCGTCCGACGGAGAAACCATGCGCCGCCCCGCAGTGTTGATGGCCGACCCCCGCTACTTTCAGATCCGGGGAGGAGCCAACCCCCATACTCGGACCGAGGACGACCAGCTCAAGGAGGTCGATTCGACGGTCGCCTGGCAGCAGTGGCACGCCTACGTCGATGCGCTGCTCGAGCGGGGGATCGATGTCTACGTCGCCGAGTCGGGACCGGACTTGACCGGAATGGTATTCGCCGCAAACGCCGGATTCTTGAACGGTCGACTCGACGACAGGCCCATCGACCAGAAGACCTTCTACCCCAGCCACTTTGCCGTAGAGCACCGACGCGGGGAGAGCGCCCGATTTGCCGAGTTCTTTCGCCGTTTTGGCGTCCCGGTGGCCGACTACGACGAACGGTGGGACTTCGAGGGCGAGGCCGATGCCTTTCCCGTGGGCAGGGGAGACACGCTGCGATGGCTCTTTACCTGGGGATTTCGGACGGATCCCGAGGTCGCCGACTGGCTTCAAGACGACGTGGTCGGCGACCAGATGATTCGGCTCGAACTCAGCGATCCCCGCTACTACCACGGGGATACGTTGCTGTGCGATCTCGGCGGTCCGCTTCTGGCCTACGACGGCGGGTTGACCGATGAGGCGAGTCGCATGCTCCACGACGAGCTCGGCGACCGCATCGTGGCTCTCGAGGCCGAGGATGCCGCTGATTTCATCGGCAACTCGTTTTACGTCGAGGTCGACGAAGAGCGATACCTGTTCGCTCCGGCGGCTATACGCGACGAACTCCGGGCCAAAATCGAGCAGCGAGGGGTCGAGGTCGTACCAGTCGATATCTCCGAGTTCTTCGGCAAAGGCGGGGGAGGGCCGAAGTGCATGGTCTTCAATTTGGGCGAGGTCTCCCGTAAAAACGAGGGCCTTGAGGAGGGCGTGCGTACATTCCGCCAGCGACGGCATGTCGAATCGATCCGCGCACGGAATGGTTTCCCACATTGAATCGTTTACGTCGCAGTGAAGAAGACCGACCGGAGCATTCGATGTATATGAAGTACACGACACTTCTCGGGGCGTTTGCGCTCATATTTTCCGTGGCCGGCTGCGAGCCCAAGCAGTCCGCTCAGTCGAAAGGCGATGAGGCTGCCACGAACAGCGAGACCCAGGCTGAGGCGACGGCCGGAGCCCAGGGGGCCGACGCGGGGCCGGACTACCAGTATTCGCCCTTTGGCGTGCGCCTGCACAGCGGCGAGCACTTCCATCTGATTTCGTTTAAAGACGTGGGGCTCGACCGCAAAAACCACTCCGAGACCGCCCCCATTCTGGAGGCGATCGCTCAATCCGTGGCGTATGAGCTGCAGAAGCGACGGGATCTCGAAGTGACGCCGGAGGTCTTCTACGACCCGAAGCTCAGCGACCCGTCGAAACACCTCGCCTGCGGGGACCGCCACCTGTACGTCGATGTCTGGCAGAGTCAGGATCCGGACAGGTACGGCTACTCGCTGTGGAGCGGGTGCGGAAAGTCCGGAAAGTTCGCCTGGGATGAAGTTCCGATCCGAGGAACCGTCGAGAGTTCGTTGGCGGACCGCGTCTCGCCGATGGGCGAGGGCATCGTCGAGTCGCTGGCCGAAGCACACGATCGCGAGTGCTTCAGCAAGAACTGCTAACTTCACATTTCGAGTGCGTCATGTAGGAACAAGCCAGTGGGTGGCCCTCGCTGACAGTTTCCGCTTCAGGCTGCATCTATGACGCCTCGATTTGTACGACATTGCGCCCTCTCGCTTTGTGCCGTGATCCTCGTGGCCGCGGCGGCGTGTAAGACGGGACCGCAACCTCGCCCGGATCAAACGACGGCTCCCGACCAACGCCCGATTGAACCCTCCGCAAAAGACGTCAGCGACGAATTCGAGCGCGGCAAAGAGGCCCTTCGCGCCGGAGACTGGGATCGGGCGCGGGAACTCTTCCGCCTGGTCCAGACCGAGGGCGGCGACAGCGCCGCGACCGACCTGGCCGAACTCTACATCGCACGGTGCGATCTAAGGGAATTGAAGGTTCAGGCCGGAGGTGACGTCTCATCGCGACTTCGGCAGATTGGATACGACCAGACCGTCGACTCCAGGGTCCGTCGCGCGGCCCGACTCTACGCTGCCGCCGCCGATGCTCGCCAGGGGAAGGGCGACCAAGCATACCGCGGGTTCGACGATTATCCCGACGGCTTTCTCGGATCCGCCGTCCTGGAGCGCGACCGAGACGTTCTGTGGCCGATTCTGGTCGAAGGGCTGTGGCGCGCCGGCCGACCGGTCGCTGCACTGGAGGCCGCGGCGCGACTGTATGACCAAGCAGAGTCGCTGGACGGGACCGAAAGCCTTCGACGATTTGCACGGACCCGAGGGTTCGAAGCCGCCGAGGCCCTTCCAACGAGACGGCTCGAGGCCGCGCTCGAGGATGCGGGGCCGTTTGTCAAAGCAACGATGGGTTGGTCGTACCTCTTCGATCGTCTTCAGTCCGGCGACCTGGGGGAGTCGGATCGCAAGGAGATCGACCGATACTACACCGAGGTCACGGCAGCGTTGGCGGAGATCGGGGCGGGAAAACGTGTGTCGGAGTTATCGATTCGTCGTGCCACGGCGGGAGGCGCAGAGCGACTGACGATCGGCGCCATCTTGCCGCTGAGCGGACAAAACGAAGAGGTCGGACATCGAGTCATGCGCGGCATGCTCCTGGCGATGGATGCCTTCGAGGCGAGGGTCGCTCCTAGGGTGACACTGCTGTTTGCGGATTCGGCGAACCCGGCCGAAGACGTCGTCGACCGAATGCTCGATCAAGGTGCGTCGATTCTGGTCGGCCCGCTCGACAGCCAGCGTGCGGATGCGTTCGCCGAAATTGCACAAACAAACGAGGTTCCGCTGATGGCGTTGACCTCCAGACACCCGTTGGCCAAGACCGAGCCCGGGTCCGTGCGGGATCAAGAGAGAGTCTCCGGAGGCTCCACCAATCCGACGGCCCGTCGCAGCGAAGGCGTCTGGGTGTTTCAGAACTTCATGGACCCCGGGGCCGAGACGCGAGGCGTCGTCGACGTGGCGTACGAGAAGCTCGGTGACCGCCGTTTTGCCATCGCATACCCGAATATCGGGTACGGCGCCTACCTGAAGGACGTCTACCACCGACGGGTTCGTCAGTTGGGTGGCACGGTGGTCAAATCGGTCGAGTACAAGCGTGATAGCTCCGATTACACGCGGGTGGCCAAGCAGATTGCCGCCGCCGAGCCCGATGCCATCTTCATTCCCGACACCGCCGATAAGGTCGCCGAGGTCACGGCGTTTTTGGCCGACCAGAATGTCTGGGGTTCGGGGAAAAATCGCCCCGACGATTCGCGCCGAACCTACGTACACTACCTTGGCACCACCCTGTGGCACGAGCCCAGCCTTCTGCGGCAGGCCCGCGATTACGTCGACCGGCCGGTCGTACCGGCCTGGTATGCCGATGCGTTCCAGGACCAGCCCACGGCATCGTTCGGCCGCCGGTACAACGCCACCTACGGTGAGCCGCCAGAAAATATCGAGGCCTTCGGGTTCGATGCGATCCAGTGGATTCGAACGTTGATGCTCGACCGCGGAATCGCGCGCAGTGGAGCGCTTCGGGATGCATTGCTCGGAAGCGAGAGCTTTCGGGGTGCGACCGGGCTCGCCCGATTCGACGACAAGGGACGACTCCTGCGGACCCTGAGGTTCGTGACGGTCGGCGAAACCAACGGCACTCAGGGCTTCGAGGCCCTCCCTTATCGGGTCGTGCCGGGAGACGTCGCCGACGCGGATGATGCCAGTTCGCCGACTCCGACCGAAGAACCGCCGCCGAATACGGAGACACCGGACGACGATCGCGGTGAACCTCCGACGCGTCTGGAACCGAGCCGAGAATCACCGGGGGCCTCGAGGTGAGGAATGTATCGAGAACGGTCTCTCGGGGGTGGGCCGCTCTGTTGGCCCTCGGGTTGCTCAGCTTCTCCACTGTGGCGGTCGCCCAGGATCGGTCCGGCCAACAGCAGTCGGAGGCGAACGAGGAACAACAGGAGGACGAAAAAGAGGAAGAGCAGACGGATCCCGAGTCGCTTTCGGACGAAGAGGTCGAGCGCGACGAATCGCTGTTCGACGTCGATGAATCGGAACGCGAGGGCGAAGAGGAGGGCGGCGACGAGGCCGTGGAGCTCGAGCGCCGCGGCGAAAAACCGCTGTCGCAGATGTCGGAGGAGGAGGCCAAGGAGGCCGGCTTCAATTTCGGCGACCAGGAGGAGTCGACCGTGCGGACCACGGGGGCCTTCATCGCGGCGACCGGCGGGCTGGTGGCGCGCGGACTCGGCCACTGGTACGTCGGAGAGCGCAATACCGCCATCTGGCTGGCCGGCATGGAAGGCGTTGCAATCGCTCTGGCCGGCAGCGGGCTGGCGACCTTTTTTCTGGCGGGCGACACCACCGCCGGCCGAGCCGTCTCGGCGCCGCTCTTTCATCTGGGGGCCGGACTCTTCGGGTTTTCCTACATCGCCGACGTGGTCGGCACCATCCAGGGCGAACAACAGGAGTTGCCCGACAACTCCCTTGACCGCCCGGGACTGGACGTTCAGCTCGGATACCGATTTTTGCAATCCCCTCGATTTCCGTCGAATCACTTTTTGAACGCCGGGGCGGAACTCGATTTCGAGCCCTTCTACATGGCCTTCGATACGGACCAGCAGGTCGGCCTCGATGCGGGTATCTACCGGGTGACCCTAGGTGGGCGACCCTGGCGCGGTCGCCGTCGTCTGACTCGCTTTTATCTGGAGGCTCAAGGTCGCCTGCTCGATTTCTCGGGCGTCGGCGGCTTCCGGCTGTGGGATGCGCGCGGACTCGCCGGGGTGTCGGTCGATCTCGGCACCCTGTCTTCCCAGTTGGCCGGGTTCGCACTGGGAGGCGAGATCGGATTCGGCCAACAGTGGATCAAACCCCGACCGGGGGGCGAATCGTCGTCGGTGACCGTGAGTCGAAACTACCTCCCCGTCGAAGTCTACGGGCACTTCAACCTCTCGAAACGCATGAATGTGCGGCTGGCCTACAGGCGAGCCCGCGGAGAGTTTTTGCAGGGCGTCCGGCATCTCGCCGGCGTGGGTCAATTGGAATTTGCCTACGACAGTTCCGGGTTCTTGGACCTGCGTCTCAAGGCTGAAGCCGGCGCGGGGTTCGCGCTCGGCGCCGGTCTTTCGGCCGATATTTGGCGGTAAACCCCTTCGAGTACGGGCGTCCAACAATTGAGGATCTGCCCGAGGCGTGATAGCCGCAGAGGTCGCGGATCTTTCCCCCAACTTTCACCACCGAGTGACGATGGAATCGGTTTGGGTCAATCTGGTTACAGCGCAGGCGTCCCAGGAAGGGACGATGAGCGTGATTCGGATCATTCTGGAGACGCGCGGCGTGGTCCTCGCTGCGGTCCTCCTGCTGGTCCTTCTGAGTATCGTCTCGTGGTACATCATCGGCTACAAGTGGTTCTACCTGCGCAAGGCTCGCCAAGAGTCGGAGGCCTTTCTGGACCACTTTTGGAAGTCCAAGCGGCTCGACGCCATCTATCAGTCGCTGGACCGCTTCGAAGACGCGCCGGTCGGACAGGTCTTTAAAGCCGGTTATATCGAGCTGTCGAAGCTCAAGGAATCGGGCGCCGACGGCGACTCGGAATCGATGCGCCGTCGGCTCAGTGGCATCGAGAACGTGGAACGTGCGCTGCGGCGGGCGGTCAAGGCCGAGACGACCCATCTGGAATCGAAGGTCTCGTATCTGGCGACCGTCGGGTCGACCGCGCCGTTTATCGGGCTCTTCGGCACCGTCTGGGGCATCATGATCGCGTTCGTGAATATCGACATGGAGGGCGCCGCCGGCCTGGACGTTGTGGCTCAGCCGATTGCCGAGGCGCTGATCGTGACCGCCTTCGGTCTGTTTGCCGCCATCCCCGCGGTGGTCGGCTACAACTTCCTGGTCAGCCGGATCAAAGTGCAGACCGCCCAGATGGACAACTTCTCGGACGACTTCCTGAATATCGTCAAACGACACTTCTTCGAATAACCTCCGTCTGCCATCGATGCACCGATGGCGACGACCAATAATGGGAGGCCGCAATGGCTATGAGCGGACAGGGCGGAGGGGATGGCACGATGCTGTCGGAGATCAATGTCACGCCGATGGTCGACGTGATGCTGGTCCTGCTGGTGATCTTCATGGTGACGGCGCCGATGATGGAGAAGGCCAAGGACGAGAAGCGAAAGGTCGACATGAACCTGCCGGTCACCAAGAAGAACGCCAACAAGGTCGACGTCTCGAAGACCGACAAACTCATTCTGGAGGTCACCGAAGATCTTCAGGTCAAAATCGGCGATACGGTGCTGGTCGACTGCAAGGCCAACAAGGACGGCGACGACCCGGCGCGATTCGAGCCGTGCTTCGACGAGATCGAAGAGAAGCTCGGAAACAATCCCAAGCTAAAAGAAGACCGGACGCTGTATCTGCTGGCCGACACCGAGATCCCCTACGGCTTTGTCGTGGGAACGATGGCGCGCATCAAAAAAGCCGGGGTCAACAGCCTGGGGATGGTGACGAATCCGGAGTATTTGGCCCAGGGCGACGACTCCGAGACGTCCAAGTGAGGCGAGTGTCGCGATGAGCCAGGCTGCCGAACAGATCGACATCGGGCGGAGCCGACGGCCCGACCACCGGGTCGATCGCGAGGGGATCGGCGTGGGCGTACTCACGTCGATGATGTTGCACGGAGGCATCATCGGCCTGATGGTGTTGGCTACGATGTGGAGCGAACACGACCTGCGCGAGGAGCAGGACGACAAAAAGATCGAGTTCGAAGACGTGAAGCTTTTGCAACTGGGCGAAGAAAAGCCCGCCAATCAGCTCCCGCGCAAGGCGAATCCGGCCCAACCCCAGGCTGCTGAAGAGACGGTGACGCTGGACGACAAAGAGCCGGAGAAGAAACAAAAGGAGCAGCCGGAGGACCCGACGCCAGCCAAGGAGAAGCAAGAGAATCCCGAGCCCAGCGAGGCCGAGCCCCGGGAGTCGGACCGAAAAAAAGAGATGGAGAAGGCCTTCGAGTCGCTGAGCAATCCGAATCGGCCGACCAACGAAGTCGTTCCCGAGGGAGGCCAGAAGGGTGTCGCCGAGGGGACAGTCTCGGACGAGGCGCTGGCAAACATGATGCGGACCTACAGTTCGCGACTCATCCGTACGATCATCGAGGTGTGGCAAGTGCCCACCACGTTATCGGAGGACGAACTCAACAAACTCGCTGGCAAGGTCACCGTGCACGTGCGGCTTTCCAAACAGGGGCACGTCGTCACCTACCGATTTCTGGAGCGCTCCGGGAACGAGCAATTCGATTCGAGCATCGAGCGCGTCTTGCGGCGCTTTCAGGTCACCGGCGGAGGCAAGACGCTCCCGATGCCGGACAACGAACAGGCACGACAGAGTGTCATCCGTCGGGGGCTCGACCTTCAAAAGTGGCAACTCGTCACGCAGTAACTCGAGGAACGTATGAGAGTAACGTCGCGCACAATTTGGCTCGTCGCGTCTACATGTCTGGCTGTCTTGATGGCAGCGGCTCCCGCCGTCGCCCAGCAGTCGAGCACGCAGGGGGCGTCTTCTTCGTCGGAGTCGGCCGAGACCGAGTCGACCGATGAGCCGCGGGGAGGGTCCTCGGAGGCGCCGACGACTCCCGGAAGCGAGGGCATCGACATCGACGTGTCCGGAAAGGCCAAGCGAACCCTGACACCGATGGCGATCCCCGACACCCTGACCCCGGCCGGCTCCAATGATGTGGCCGCAGAGGTCGAGTCACAGCTTCGTCGAAGCCTGCGATTGTCCGGGTTCTTCAAGATCCTGCCGAACGACAGCTTCTTTTTCGATCCGTCCGAGGAGGGCATGGGGACCACCGACATCAACTTCCAGGACTGGTTCAACGTCGGGGCCCAGGCTCTCATCAAGAGTGCGGTCCGGGTGGAGGGTGATGAGGTCGACCTGGATCTGAGACTCTATGAAGTCGACAGCGGAACCCGCGTGAACCTGGATTGGGACGGCGGACGCGCCAAAAAAGGTGAGGTCGCCGGCCAGGTCGACTCGTTCGTCAATGCCGTGCTCAAGCACTTCACCGGCACCACGGGGCCCTTCGGTACCCGCATCACCTACGTCAAACGCGACGACAACGGGCTCAAACAGATCTTCACAGCTCAGATGGATGGGTCGAACCGCCGGCAGATTACCGACAACGGGGCGATCAATCTGTTGCCGAGCTGGGGCGGCGATTCGGTCTACTACACGAGCTACCGCGACCAGAATCCCGACCTGTGGCGCTGGAACAACGGTGAACACTCCAAGGTCTCGTCGCGTTCCGGTCAAAATTCCGGGGCGGCTTGGTGTGACGGACAAGTCGCTGTCACGCTTTCGATGGGTGGACAAAACGCAGACATCTATCTGATCGATCCAACCTCCGGGAAGGTCCAGAAGCGACTGACCGATAGCTGGGCGATCGATACGTCACCGACCTGGAGCCCCGACTGCTCGAAACTGGCCTTTGTGTCGGGCCGCGCCGGGTCTCCCCAGATCTACGTCATGAACGCCGACGGCAGCGGGGTGCGCCGCCTGACCTTCGAGGGCACGTACAACACCTCTCCGAACTGGTCGCCGAAGGGCGAAGAGATCGCGTTTACCGCCCGCGACAGGTTCAATCGGTTCGACATCTTCCTGGTCAACCTCGAAGGCGATCTCACACGCCTGACCCAGGACCAGGGCAACAACGAGACGCCCAGCTTTGGCCCGAATGGCCGATACATTGTTTTCTCGAGCGACCGCGGCGGCCAGGGCAACCGGCTCTGGTTGATGACGGCCGACGGCGAAGTACAGGAACCCATTACCCCCGATGGCTCCGGATTCACGGACCCGGACTGGCAACACTGATTTCCTCACGGACGAGGGCAGTTTTATGGAACGAGCGACGATACGATGGATGACATTCGCCTGTGTGACCGGACTGATACTCCTAGCGGGCTGCAATAAAGCCCCGCAGCAGGCCCTGGACGATGCCTCCGATGCGGTGCAGTCGGCGGAATCGAAGTCCGAGTGCGCCAAGGAGAAGTTTGCCGCGGCGCAGCGGCTGCTCGACGAGGCGAAGGCCCATTCCAAAGCCGGCGAGTACGATAAGGCCGAGCGGAAAGCGAAGGCGGCGGAACGGTTGGCCAAGGAAGCGCGCGAAACAGCCGAAGCCAACTGGGAGGACTGCCAGAAAGAACTCGCCGAGCAGCGCGCTGAAGACCGGAACGGCCGACAGGACGACGAGCGCGATCGGCGCGACCAGTCGGACCGGCAGGAGCAAGAAGACCTGCGGCTCCGGACCGTCCACTTTGGATACGACAGCGCCGAACTCTCCGAAGAGGCGCGAGACCGCCTGCAGGAAAACGTCGAATGGCTGCGCGCCAACCGGGATGCGAGCGTCGTCCTCGAGGGTCATACCGATGAGCGCGGCTCAAGCCAGTACAACCTCGCCCTCGGCGAGCAACGAGCCCGTGCGGTGCGCCAATACCTGTCGCAGTTGGGCATCGATACGAGCAGATTGAACATCCTCAGCTACGGCGAAGAGAAACCCGTGGCGCACGGAAGCACCAAGAGCGCCTACCGGCAAAATCGCCGCGTGGAATTCGTGCCTAAAAACTGACCGGAAACCCCGTGGGCCAATCCATCGACACACAGGTCGCCGACGCCATCTCCCAGCTTGAGGACGTCTGGGAGGCTCCGGTCGCCGTCGTCGCCTCGAACTGGCAACAAGAACGCGCCGTCGACCTGACCCGTCAGGCCGGCCGGCACTTCTACGACGCGGTATCGTCCGTGGACGCGCAGGATGAAGGCCTGGTGCTCTTTTTGATGGGGCGGGGCGGCGAAGTCTCGTTTGCCGACACGCTTCACAGGACGCTCCGTGCCAGTGAGCACTCCGTACAAGCCGTCGTCTCTCAACCGGTCGACGGCGTCTATACCCTTGTAGCTCTCTCTGCCGACTCCATCGATTTTGTCGGCACGGGAGCCCTTGGCGCCTACGACACCGGCCCGGTCGAAACCCAGCTCGGCCGTCTGGATTTGGAGACCGCCGCCGCCCTTAGAGAGGCCGGCTGGGCCCCCGACTCGACCAACCCGCACCACCCGCGGATGGCCGTCCACGCCCACGCCCGGCAGTTGGCCCGTGAGATGCTCGAGCGCGTCCTCAGCGGCGAATCCGACGAGTTTCGCGCCAGAATAGGGCGCCACCTTGGCGTCGAACGCCTGGGCCAACAGATGACCCTCGACGCCGACGAGCTCGCTGCGCTGGGGCTCGAGGCGTCACGCCTGGACGGCGAACGGCGAGAGGCCGCCCTGGACCTCCATGGGGCGCTCGAGCGCTGGCTTGAACTCCGTGGCCCTACCGAGCCGCGCTACGAAGAGACCGGCCCGGGCGGCGAAGTCGAATTCGAGCCCGCCCGCGACATTCCCGGCGCCTTCGTCGGTACCCTGGACCACCACGCCACCTACCTGATGGACACCGGCCAGCCCCACCCCGACACCGAGGTCCTAGATGGTGAGTGGGAGGTTGGGTCTGGATCGGAAAATTGAGAGTCAGTCGTCTTCGAGTTCGGCTATGATGCCTTCAACTTTTCGTCGGAGGTCTTGAAGGTCTTCCTCAACGACCTGCCATGTCGTGTCCAACTCGATGCGAAAGTACTCGTGAACGAGGTAGTGCCTCATTCCCGTGATACTTTTCCAAGGGACTTCCGGGTGCTGAGCCTTTAAGTCATCGGGTAACTTTCGACATGCTTCTCCGATCGTCTGAAGATGATGCACGACCCACACTTGCAGCATCTCGTCAGACCGAAAGGCCGCCTCATCATCTCTATCAATTCGTGATTCGATGCGATCGATTGCGTGCAGGATATCCTTAAGCCTTTGAGCGACCTTTCTCATATCCGCGAAGACTCCTGCAACACGCGTTTGCGGATATGGTCCGGAATGGAGCCGGTGGTCGTGAGATCGACTTCTACGCCTAATTCTTCCTGCAGGTCCATCAGCATTCCCCCCAGATCGAGCAGGCTCCTGCCGTCTTCGAGTTCTACGAGAAAGTCGATGTCGCTAGTTTCCGATTCGTCGCCAGATGCGACTGAGCCGAATAGACGAATTTCAGTTGCCCCGTGTTCCTGAGCGATGCGGCGAATCGCATGCTTCTTTTGCTGAACAAGCTCTGCTCGGTTCATATTGCCTCCGCATGAGAGGGCGGCGATCCTACATGCAATAATAATCCGACGAAGAGGTATTGGAAGGGTGGATTTTGGCTGGGCTGTCTAAGGTTGTCGCCCCTCAAAGGCGGACGTAGGTTGATTCCGCCGAACCGATGGCATAATGTCGGCGCCGCCGAAAATTTGGAAACCACTTCAGCCGGAGTGGCGGAATTGGTAGACGCGTCGGATTCAAAATCCGATGGCCTCTTGGCCGTGCGGGTTCAAGTCCCGCCTCCGGTACTGCCTTGGAATCATTAGGAATTTCGGACTTCTCGCCTTCTTCGTTTTGGGTCGAGATTGGCGGTTTTGGTTACGATCTTGATGTTCTGCCACTCGTTCGTTGGAGTCTGACACCGCCTGCAGGGCAACCATCCTGCCGCGTGGAATGGCGCACGCTGCTTGAGGCGTGAGTAGCAGCAGCCAATCAGACTGCATCTGCGGTGATTGCCCACCACCTGCTGGTGCTGAGACATCTGGCCCGGCACGCGCCGACCGCGCCTGCGGAAGCTGTGGTCACGGAGATTCAACTGGAAGTCCTCAAAGCAACGAAAGAGAAATATCTAAGCAATGAACCGACAGTCCACGAAGCGATGACCGCCGTCGCGAAGCTGGGCGGACACATCAAGTTCAACGGCGAACCTGGCTGGCAGGTGCTCGGCCGAGGCTGGCAGCGCCTGCTCGAATACGAGCACGCCTTCACCCTCGGCATGCAGGCTCAACGGCTCACGCGGAGATGTGATCAATCATGAGGGCGGCGCCTTCTCCAGGCGTCGCCCCGGCTCTCCTTGTTGTGGGCGTAACGACTGGACGCGCCGAGTAGTGGTCAGTTTGTTTTCGGTGTATCACAGGCCCGAATTTCCCCGATTTTAATGTTGCTGCAGAGAGGCTGACAGGCGACATCGGGGTCCCGGATGGTATGAATCATGATCTTGTCGAGCGCCGCATCATTTGCGTCGATGGGGCCGAGATAGACGGCTTCGGCCCCGTGACTGGCAGCGTTGAATCGGTAGGTCTGGTCGACAATGTCTCCATTGTTATCGACCGCGAGTATATCCATCCATCCCTGCCCTGAACTGTCTCCGTTCACCAGAAAGGTCACGTACCGAATATCGTCGTTGGGAAGCTCGATCTTTGTCGCGTCGCAGCCGATTCGAACTGCTGTCCCGAAGTCAGTGTAGCTAGTATCGACGCGAATGTCGTTGGCTCCGTTGTAGTTGAAGACATCAAAGTCCCAGCCGTTCGGCGACGTCCACGTCGTCCCCTGGTTGCCGCTGGATGCGCCGTCGAATGTCTCGACGTAACACCGATCCGGACTGACCACCGAGCACATCGGGCCACTGCTGGCTTGGGCCGAGGCGGTCGAGGCGAATCCGACCAGAACAAATCCGGTCGAGGCAACCGACAGAAGAAGTGATGTGAGACGGTTTGGTTTCAGCATCTCTGCAATCCTTTCAAGATTGAGACGCACTGAACATGAACGACTAAGGTCGAGCACACGTATCGACGTCGCCGGTCGCCTTGCAGCCGGCAATGTAGGTGTCGTAGTGGACCGCGATCAGCGAAGGCGGCCCGTTGTCGGCGATGTTGCGAGATGGTTTATAGCTGCCGTGAAAGACGAGGCTGTTTGAGCCGGACAAGTAGGTGTAGCCATCCTTCTCACTGCGGGGCACCCACTGGCCGTTCATGTAGACTTCAAGCGTGCTTGAGATGGGGCGCTTTGGCAGGCTGTACGGGGATGTCTCGGCAAGGGCTTTCTCGAAGATGCGATCGAGCATCTCTTGGCCGTCGCGGAACAGGCACATGTCGACAAACGCGCCTCCGGAGTCGGCCGCGACTTCCTTGTAAGGGTCTAAATCCTGCGGCCCGGTGAAAGCTCCATTGCAATTCGCTACTCCGTCGCCGAAGACATCCGTGTACGGAATATAGCTGAAGACCGTCGACCAGGAGGACAAAGTCTTGATGGCCTGAGTGCGTTTCGGTCCATCCGCCGGTTCGTCGTTGATGATGATGGTAAATAGCTCCGCATCCGGCCGCAGAGTTTCATCAGGCGTCGGGTTGGAGGCCCCGAGTCCCTTCATGTGCCTGACGCCTTCCCAGGCGTTTTGGATGGGATACTGGATTTCAGATATGCCCATAACGGTGCATAGCCAACGGGTTGCTGGATTTGCGATTTCGCAGTTGTACGCCAGTTCTATCTCGTCTTTGAGTGTTTGTGCGTCGCGATGCCACCCAGGAGGGAGGTTCATCAATCCATCGTCTGCCGGGCAGGCCTGGGTGACCCCAAACCGATAGTCGATGCGGCTCGCCTTCAGGTCGCTTGCAAAGTCGTCGGCGAATGCGTCGATAAATTTGATTTCCTCGGCGATGCTCGGTTCCCAGGGAAGCACCCAGAAGAAATCGACCTTCGAGGTCTGGCTTGTCAGCTTCTGGCGGTGGCAGTTCGGAAGGGCCGACGCCGACGCATCGGCAAGTTGCGAGCCGTTCGAGAGGTCGTCGATGGCGCGCTCGACGCTGGCTCGACTCCGATAGATCGAGGTCGGGACGATGTTGATTGAGTACAGCACGTTGGCCGGCCGGGAGGCGGGGCGTCTGCGCAGGGCGGTCGCCTCGATGCGAAACTTCGTGTGCTCGGGGCCGACCGTCGACGGCAGATTCTGGACGTCGCCGGGCTCCAGAGTCGACGAGACCGCATAGAGGATTTGCTCGCGCAGCTTCTTGGCCGTCGTCGGGGCGTCGGTCGTGACCTCCAGGTCCAGATTGGCGGCGAGTTTGCCGTCGTGGGTCGTGTAGGTCCCGTCCAGGTAGTTCAGGGTGATATCGCCCTGGGCGTCGACGGCCTGGCGCAGCGGACCGTCCAGCGCGTCAGACGGATTGGCGTTGCCGTTCGGGGCTCGGACCGCCAGCACCATGCCGACGATGTTGCGTAGCGGATCCCCGTAGATGCCCACCGCCGGCGGGGCCGCATATCCCGGGGTCGGCAGGGTCTGGTAGTTGGACATGCTTTTGGGCAGCGCGATCGTCCAGTTGCCGGGCCCGGAGGTGTAGTAGTTGACGTCTCGGGGGCTGTGCTGCCGGCAGGCCTGCGCGACCCATTGCTTGCTGTCGGGGGTGTCGCCGTAGGTCGTTGGGTCGGTCGGGTTCAGGCCGACCTGTATCTCACGGTAGTCCGAAACCCCATCGCCGTCGGTATCTGGATCGCAGGGGTCGGTGCCGTGGCCCAGCTCCTCGAGGTCACTCAGCCCGTCCCCGTCGGTGTCACCATCCAGCGGGTCGGTACACAGCGTGGCCTCTTTGCAATCCCGCAGCCCATCTCCGTCTCGGTCGGTCGTCGCGTCCGGCGCGCAGGGGCCGGTGTCGGGCGATGGCGTGTCTGCGGGGCCATCGGCGGTGTCTTCGGGTGCGTCCGCGGCGTCATGGACGTCACGCACATCGGTTGTGTCCGCCGCTGCGTCCGACGTGTCGCCCTCTGAACCATCGGCCCCATCGACGACTGCGTCGGCCACCTCTGTGTCCGCCGGACCGCCGGGCGTCGTACGATCCTGGCAGCCCGCCAGACACGTGCCACAGAGTGCCACACACAGGAGCCGACCAACACGCATCATGAGGGGGGGGTATGCATCTGGAGGTCCTCACGGCATTGAGGAAGCAGTGAGCAGGGGGCATCCCCGAATCTTGCATTCACCATCCTCAAGGGTAGTGACGCCCATCTCGCACATCAAGGTGATCGCCGGCTCTGGGAGTGCATTGAGTTGTCGGCCTCGGCCCGAATGTATGGCTGTTCCGATACAGACTAGGGCGAGCACATGTATCGACATCGCACAGCACCTCGTTGATGATGTTGAGGCGGAGATTCTCGGCGACGGGGTCTTGCTTGAAATCCGCGGGGTCGACATCGAGGTGGAGGTCCGGTGTCAGTGCGATTTCGCATGGAGCCCCCATCCTCGTTCCGGACTACTCCAAGGATTTCTGCCCCCCCTGCGTGGTGCCATCACTGACAGGCGCTGACAAACCCTCCAAGATCCCGTCAGACCCCGGCAGTCAGGGTGATCTGCCGGGGGTTTTTTTCGGGTGTAAAAAACATTTAGCAAACATTTAGATCGGCTATATAGTGGCTCAATGCGAATCCACTCATCCTAAAAAGTTCAATTATATCAGTATCTTATGTGATTTTATTACTCGGGCCACCCTCATCCCCTGGGGTGACCTGTTCGTCGACGGCAAACGCCAGGGCCGCGGGAGCCGTATCCGAACGGAGCTGCCCGCCGGTCGTCACACCCTGGAGATGCGCCAGGGCGAGCGGTCGGTGGCCAAAAGTGTCGCACGCATTCGACCGGGGCCTACGACCACCGTAAAGATGGTCGGGAAGTAGGGCCTTCTGAATCGAGGCCAAATTGATCATCGATCGGGCAGAACATACCTTTGGGCGCAGCGTTCAACAGCTTCGACGCTCCCACCGAGGCGGGCAGGAAGGAATGCTTACACGGGCAATACGTATCGGAACCTTGACCTTCGTCGGCCTGTGTATGGCCGCCACTGCGTGCACGGTCGACGATGGGGAGCGCCCTGAGGACTGGACCCTGCCTGGGGATGTCCGCGATGCGCCGTCTGACTCAGGGGAGCCCGACGGTTCTGTGTTCGACGGCGGCCGAGACGCGAGCGACGTGCAGGATACGACTGATATCCGGGACACCTCAGATGTTGCTCCGCTGGACTGTACCTGTGCCGTGGAAGGGGCGACCTGCAAGCGAGTAGACCAGAGGGCCATGTGTGTCGTCGACGGAGCTGAGTGCGACTTTGACGTCCACGGCGCCGAGTGCCGACCGGAATGTACCGACCACGCCGATTGCGGTCAGAAGCAGTACTGCAACGTCAACGACCGATGCTTCCCGCGGCGCAAGTGCGATTATGAGGGTAACCATGCCCTCTGTCCGCCAGGTTTCTGGTGTGACGAAGAATACGACAGTGACTCGACATGTAGGCGAAGTGGCGGAAAGCCGGTCGGCGCCTCCTGTGAGAAGGACTGGGAGTGCAAATCGGGCGGATGCGGTGGGGGAAGGTGCTTCCAGACCTGCTTCGCCGAGGAGGACTGCCCGGGCAGTGATCGAGCTTGCGGATTGTTCAATGATGGATACGCGTTGCTCGGATGCTATGAACCGCATGTCGACGAACCTGACTGTGAGATTTCGTGTCCCGAGGACCAGCTCTGCGATGGGAAACGATGCCGGCCTCATGCCTGTCATCGGACGGCCCAATGCCCCGAGAGTGATTGTATTCTTTCGCCACGAGGTCTTGAGAACGAAGGCTTAGGTCAGTGTACCGGCAAGGAGCGCCGTTGCGACGGGTGGGAGTTTCGCATCGCAGCAGACGACCCGTTCTGCCGACTCGGCATCGACTGCGATAACAAATACAACCCGGAGCATTTTTCGTGTCCCGAGGGATACGAGTGTATCCAGGGGGAACCCGACCGTGGTCGTGAGCTCTATACTTCATGGTGCTCCCGCCGCATGACCGACGGCGAGTGGCCGCCCGAGTGATTGGAGTCTGATTTCAGTTCGAATTTGCCTCCAAGTCTCTCCTGTATATCCCGCAACAGCCCATCGGCTCGGCTCCCGCCACTTGGACACATATTTGGACACATGTGACCAGATTTTGGGCTAATCCGGAGATTGCTGAGTCTTGGGTAAGTCATTGATATCATTGTGGAATAACGGCCATCTGAAATCTTACGAAACCGGTCAGAGTTGATTCAAAATCCGATGGCCTCTTGGCCGTGCGGGTTCAAGTCCCGCCTCCGGTACTTTTTTGAGATTCAACGGTCTCGGTTGCTCGTCGGTTGCGCGGCGTCAGAACGCCGACTGCGGCGTCGCGTCGCTCTCGACGTACCCTCCGGGTACGCCTTCGTGCTAGCTCCTTGCCCTTGAGGCCCTGAGCGCCACGGCCTTCGTGGACTTTCGGGCCGGGCGGTGACCTTGATGGGCGGGAGGGCTGTCACTACGCTCACATCGAATGTCCAATAAGCAGGCTTCCCGTTGTGTCAGAAGGAACTACAGCCCAAACGTGCAGTGTGGTGGGTCTCGTCGTGCTTCTCGTCGGATCAGCTCTGATAGGCTCGTGTGGGAGGATGTGTACAATGGAGGCTTGCGGGGACACAATGACGATCTACTTCGTCGGAGAGGATAGCTGGGAACCTGGTACTTGGGAGATTGCGCTTAAAGAGTCCGAAGAACTGGTCGGCTCGTGCGCTATCGAGTTACCGGAGTCGGCAACTTCTTCCGACACCTCATGCACCGGACGACTGTCACTACAAGGTGGAGACAACTTTGTGGACTCCGTACACACGGCGTATGATTTTACAGAAGGTCGACCCGTCACGCTCAGCGTCCGACGAAACGGGGAACAGATCACGCAGAGTACGCTAAAGCCAAGGTTTGAATTCTACTACCCAAACACGCGCCAGTGCTCAACGAAATGTCGAAGAGCCACAATCCAGTACGCATTCTGAGCCTCATCGAAATGCGTCAGACCCGTAAAAAGCCATCGAATGCATTCAGAATCCGACGGCCGCTTGGCCGTGCGGGGCAGTATTGTCCCGACTCGCAATCGCCGCACTCGGAGAGGGTGAAAGTGCGGCAAACATCGACGATAGGAAAACTCAGCTGTCAACAGGCTCCTTTGATTCGGTTGTGACTGCGATCCAGACTACACGTCCAATCGTTTGATCACTCGGGAGGCCATCGATGCGTCGTCGACATTTTTGGTTGTGTCTCATCTTCAGCAGCAGCCTAGCGGTATGCGCCGCCGGGAACGGAACGGGAGAGGATGGGGAGTGTGACATGGTGAGAAGGGCGTACGACTTCGACGGCGACGGAAAAGCCAATGCGGTGCGCACTTGGGACTACGACGCCGAGGGCAACAAGGTGCGGGAGGCAGTGGACCGCAGCGTGGAAGGCGACCAGAAGCACCCCCGCGCCGACGGCGAAGCCGACTGGGTGGCCACCTGGGAGTACAACACCGACGGAAACAAGGTGCGGAAGGAAGAAGACTGGTCTGTCTTTGACGCTGCCGACGGAGAGCCCGATAAGGTGGTCACCTGGGAGTATGACAACGACGGAAATAAGGTGCGAAAGGAGAGCCGCGACGCCGACGAAGAAGCCGGCTGGGTATACACCTGGGAGTACAACGCCGAGGGAAACAAGGTGCGGAAGAAGAAGCGCAACCCGAAAGGTCAACTCAAGATGGTCGTCACCTGGGAGTACGACACCGACGGAAACAAGGTGCGCAAAGAGGAGCGCAACTCGGAAGGAGAAATCGAAGAGGTGGCCACCTGGGAGTACAATGCGGAAGGCAATAAGATTCGGGAGGAAGTGGAGGAGCGCGACTCCGAGGGAGATACAGAGGAATCGTGGACCCGGGAGTACGACGCCGACGGCAACAGAGTGCGGTGGGCGCATGATCAAGACGGCGACGGAGAAGCCGAGGAGGTACGCACCTGGGAGTACGACGAAGACGGAAACAAAGTACGGTGGTCACATGACCGAGACGGCGACGGAGAAATCGATCGTGTGTCGACTTGGGAGTACGACGAAGATGGGAACAAGGTGAGGAAAGAGTACGACCTGGACGGCGACGGAGAAGTCGATGGGGTGTCGACCGTGGAGTACAACGAAGACGGCAAAAAGGTGCGGGGGTACGAGGACGACGACGGAGAAGTCGACAATCTGTGGACTTGGGACTATGACGCCGACGGCAACATGGTGAGGAAGGAGTACGACAAAGGCGCGGACGGAGAAATCGACAGGCTGTGGACCTGGGAGTACGACAACAACGGAAACAAGGTGCGGGAGGAGGAGGACGGGAAGCCCCGGGATCACGCTGTCCCCCCTGAAAAAGCCGACGGAGACGTCGACAGCGTGACTACTTGGGAGTACGAATGCCAGTAGCTCGTCGGGACCTGTACACCGAGAGCGACTGACTTCCCCTCGGATTCGCCCCGCCGGGTTTAAGCTCCGTGGCCAGTGGTGTTCTCATTGGTCGGCTTGGGGTGTGGAAATGCGGATTCGCCGGGTGGTTCCGAGTGGCCATTCTCCGGAGCGGATGCGACGCAAGCCAGCTCCAGCGGCCCACCGAGGATCAGTGGAAACCGGTGTCTGGACTCGGTCAGATTCAAGGGTTGGAGCTGGTTCCAATCTACAACGAGACGAAGAACCGAAAGACACTGTCACAGCGCGGACCGCAAGTTGGTATCGTTCGGGGAATGGTTCGTGAGAGGGATCGGCGCATCAAACTTCGAGATCCGGCATTCCAGAAGAGGTGACATCCTCGGAACTGAGTGTCGAAAACGTCACGGGTTGGGTCTCCGGTGTGGATAGACCCGGCATCCGACTCAATAACGCTGCCCTGCGGCTCCAGGTCTCAGGAGTGCCGGGGGTAGGGAACGATGGGGATGCGTCCCGAACGCTATCCTTTTGGACGAGTCTCCCGTCGGAAGACGTCTCCAAGTGATCCTAACTTCATGAAGGACACATGGAGGCGGTCGAGTGAGGTTGGGTCAGCCGTCTGCAATGATTCGACCGATTTCACGGCGGTCTGCCCCGAGTTCTACTAGGGAGCTGATTAAGGAGTCGAGTGAGACGGCCTCATGCCCGTTCTCCATCTTGGAAACACGAGGTTGGCTCGTGCCTAGCCGTTCCGCGAGTTGTTCCTGGCTCACACCTTGCTCCGTTCGAAGCTGACGCAGCCGTTTGGTGAGCGCGAGCCGCAATTCGATGACCGTCTCATCGGCCTCGTTCAGATCGAGAAATTCGGATACGGAGCCGACCTTCCATCCATTCTCTTCCAATCGCTGTCGTTTCTCGTCGTCCATCGCGGACCTCCTTCAGGCGTGCGATTCTCTGAGATGATGGTATACTGAATCTAGTATATTTCAATTCTCTGAGTACGATGGCCTAGAATCACCGTTGGCCACGTGACGACATCGTCTCATCGAGAGATGATCTATGAATACCCAGGATGTGCTCTTCGAAATCCACTCAAACCTCCCGCGGCAGGGACCGGGAGACGCGGAGTCCACCAGAAGGGCGTGGTCTTACCTTGAGGACCTCCCCACTCCGACGCGGCTGCTCGATGTCGGGTGCGGCAGCGGCGCTCAGACGCTGGAGCTCGCTCGTCTGATGGACGGTCCGATCACGGCCATCGACGTCCACGAACCGTACCTGGAGCGGCTGCGCAACGAAGCAGAGAATCAGGGTCTGGCAGGCCGGGTCGAAGCGCGCAACGTATCGATGTTTGAGATGGACTTCCCGCCCGACTCCTACGACGTCGTCTGGTCAGAGGGAGCCATCTACATCTACGGGTTCGAGGATGCCCTTCGGGACTGGCGTCCCATGCTGAGCGCAGGTGGTTACCTGGTCTGCTCGCACCTCTCTTGGCTGACCGATTCTCCTCCAGAAGAGGCGGCCGACTTCTGGAATGCAGAGTTCCCTGCGATGGCCACTGTCTCCGAGAATAGACAGACCATCGCCCAAGCTGGCTACACACCGGTCGCCGACTTTCAGCTCCCCGTCCAGAGCTGGTGGGCTAATTACTACCAGCCGTTGGAGGACCGGGTGGAGACACTCTGGGAGAAGTATGCCGACGAGCCAGGGGCGCTGGAGATGGTCGAGGCGACGCAGCGTGAAATTGACCTCTTTCGCTGCTACTCTGATAGCTACGGATACGTGTTTTACGTTGCTCAAAAGGCGAGCATGGAGCCCATCGAAGAGTCCGAACTCGTCGCGTCACTGCGAGGAGTTCTCTCCAGCAGCGGTGAAGACGTAGATGAGCAAGACTACTACGAATACCTCCGGAAGAAGCACGAGTGAGGAGTCGTTATGGGAACTCAATCAGCGGATACCGATTCCGAGGCCGAAGCCGTTCAGGTAGAACTCTATCGGCAGATGTCACCTCGAGAGCGCTTGGAACGGGTCGCAGCGGCGAACCGAGCTGTCCGCGAGATGGCGTGCGCTCGCCTTCGGGAAAGGTACGGTGACGACTTGGATGAACGGGAGAGGTTCTTGCGGCTCGCTTCACTGCGATTGGACCGCGAGACGATGATTGAGGTTTATGGTTGGGACCCGGAAGAGGAGGGGTACTGAAGGTTGTCGTGGAGCCCACCGACGCTCGATCTTTAGGTATCAACCGGGGATTAACCGTGCGTAATCGGCTGCCCATCCTATTGCTGGTCCTATCGATTGGGCATCTCTGTGCGTGCGCCGGCCCTGATTCCGGCCGTTTGAAGGCGGGGAATTCGCCGCGCGGCGAGCTGGCCATGATGTACAAGTCCGTTGCCCACGCCAGATTTCCAAATGACGAAGGGGCTTTGGACAGCGTTTCCTGGCTCACCATAGATGTGCACGACAAGCCGGACCACACCGATACGAGGGTCTGGATCGGTAGAGATGATACCATGTGTCAGCGCGACTGGGCCCCAGTAGAGGACGTCGGATACGTGTTGTTTCGGTCAGGTAGTACCGAGCCAGTGGCGTACGCCGGAGAGTTGGGATCATGTGCCAAAGAGCCCCCGCTGCCGGAGAAGTATCGGAACCACAATCGATTTCGTTGCACGTTTGCCGAAGACGTAACCGTCGAGATTCACGGTTACGCATGGCCCGCTGAGATCGGGGAAGACATGGACGCAGTTCCACTGAGCCGACGCCGAGCCGGAATTGTGCGAAACCGGGTTCGCTCGACAGCAATCCCAAACCGAATTTCGGGATTTCGCGTTCATGGGACTGAATTCTCACGGGTTCCGACGTCTCAGGGGGAAACGGTCATTGGCGTGGCATTCGTTGTTCGACCCAGCGTAGATAGCTACAGGGTGCGGGCGCCGAGATTCTACGCAGGAAGTGGGCCGGCGATTTCCAGTGATTCCAGAGACCTCTTGGAGACGTATATCTGGAGATCTTGGACGAGCGAGATTCCTGGTGACATTCGTTCGTATGGGAAGCCGGGTGAAAGTATGAAGCGGCAAGACGATGGGGTTACCGAGATGGTCTACCCCCCTTGGTTGCGAGTACAGCGATTTCGCTCGGTATATAGGCAGACGTTTCCAAGAACTGAGTTTCGCAGTCATCCGTTCGTAGAGTGGACGGAATCCATCGTTGAAAATAACTGCGATCCGAGTGGAATCGAGCCTCCTACACGATAGGAATTCGGTTGCGGCGGACTTTTGCACTAATTGCGGTCGGGGCGGTGGCTTTAACCATTACGGGCTGCGCTGGTTCGAAGTCGAGTCAAGAGTCTGGGGACGAACGTGTCCCGGAGAAGGGCCCGATGACCGATCTCCACAGGTACGTCGAACATGAGAAGCTTTCACCCGCGTGGGACGAACTTCAGACCGATCATCTTGGAGACCGGCATTTACTCATACACTCAAGCGCAGTAGGTGATCTGGGTGCGTCAGAAATGACCGTGATCGCAGATGATCAGTCCACGCGGTGTCGAATTAGCCGAATCCGCTGGAACAGATACGGCGTACGGGGAACGATTCTTTTCGAGCACGGCAGCACGAAGCCGGTCGGGTACACCGGTGCAGGGTTGTGTGCAACTGAGCCCAGCGGCAGTAATTCGACGAATACAGTCCGGTCTTCCAGCCAGAAGTGTCGTTTTTCCGAGGACTCCTCGATTACCCTGCACGGACTAGCATGGCGTGGGGAACGGGATACTCAAGAAGGCGCCACAACATTGAGTCGGCGGCGTGCGGAGTACATGCGAAGTCAACTCGAAGGAACCGCTCTCCCTCAGAGGGTAAGGGGTGTCGAGGCTCACGGAACGGATCGATCCGACGTAGAGATTCCGGCAAAGGCCCCTGTACCAGGCGTCTATCTCACGATCGACCATCCAGGTGTCTCGAATGCTGAGGAAACGTTCGAATTTCACGACCGGTTTGGACCGCCGATTCCAGAAGATGTCCGCTGGAGGCTTCTTACGTTTTTGGAGTCGCATGCTTCCCAACGTGTCGTGCCCCAAGCCAGCAGTGGTACTGCACACATATTGATCGGATATCAGGCACCGGATGGCGAAAGAGCGCGTTACTTTGGCAATTTAGGTAATCGGGACCGCCGCGCTCTGTGGGCCCTTGATGACTGGGCAGAAGCACTGACGAAGGCCGATTGCAGGTACGACAGGGTCCTAGATTTCGAGGCATTTCTTCCATAGCGGACCAGGAGATCACGATGAACGAGGAAAAAGTGTGCGTCGTCGTCGGAGTTGGACCGGGAAACGGTGAGTCGTTTTGCCGCAAATTCGCCAATGAGGGCTACCAGGTGGCGGCCCTCGCCAGAACCAAGGAGAAGCTCGACGAACTCGTCGGCGATATCGACGGTGTCACCACCTACAGCCAGGATGCGACCGACCGCGCGGAGGTCTTCGAGACCTACGATCGGATTCGGGATGAGCTCGGCTCGCCAGATGTGGTTCTGTACAATGCCGGGAGCGGGGCATTCGGGACCTTCGACGAGGTCGAGGCCGAAGATCTCCAGGAGTCATGGGAGGTCAACACAAAAGGGCTGTTTTTGACGGCGAAGGCGGTTTTGCCCGAGATGCGCGACCGGGGGTCTGGCGTCCTGGGCATCACGGGCGCGACGGCCAGCACCCGCGGCGTACCGTTCACCACGGCGTTTGCACAGGCCAAGGGGGCTCAGCATCACCTGGCCGAATCACTCGCCCGCGAGTTCGGGCCTCAGGGCATCCACGTCTTTACCTTCATCGTCGACGGGGTCATCGACCTACCGCGCACCCGCGAGATGATGTCCGACAAAGACGACGATTTCTTTCTGGATCCCGACGACATCGCCCACTCCGTCTACGAAGTCGCCCACCAGCCCAAGTCGGCCTGGACCTTCAAACTGGACCTGCGGCCCTACGGCGAGGATTGGTAGGGGGTTTGATCCGCGCTCTACGGGATCACTACTATCTGGGCGAATCCTTCAATGTCTTCGCTCTATTCTGAGGGCCGCCATCGTGAATGTCTTCGACCGACTCCGGCCGACTTCAGTAGCTGTGGCTGCCATCATTTTATCGGCTGGTCTCATCGGATGCCCTCAAGATGAGCGCCGTGACTGGGGTGTTTCAGACGATACGGGTGGAGGAGACGCCGTTGGTGACACAGACGCCTCCAGCGACACAGACACGACCGACGACGGGGCTCCCACCTGCTGGATCGAAGCCAACGAGGGGAAAGCCGAACAATGTGAATATTCGGACGATGAGGAAAGCGACGTCGATAAACTCACGGATGAGGAAGAGGCGTCATTGTGCACCGATCCGAGTGACGACGATACCGACGATGACGGCCTGATGGACTGCAGAGATTTGAGGCTTGGGCTCGACCCCTGTGCGGCCGACACCGACGGAGACGGATACGACGACAATGCTGAGGTAGAACTCTGCCTCGATCCGACTGATCCCACGCGGCCGACGGAGAGGCAGGAATGGATCTTCTCCGCCTGTGAGACAGCGTCCCCGGATTTGGTGGACACTGAAGTCTCGGAAAACGGCTTGTGGCGATACGTGACCGGGCGTTGGACCGAGAACTTTTCGAATGCCTCCTATGACGGGGATGAAAGTCGGCCCTCTTTGGCCACGTTTGAAATGCCCGAGATCGACGGGCAGGGTGCCGTCGTGTCGTTTCCCATCCAAGATTTCGGAATGTCGGACTCCCTAGAGGGCGTGCTCGCCAACTGGGTCGAATCCAGGCTTCGGGAGGTCGGCGAGGTGGAAGCCGTCCGTGAGGGAGAGGTGTTGCCGCGTGAGTCTCAATACATCGATTCTAAATGGGAGGAATTCGAGGTTCGGCCCCCAGCGTCGGCTCCGATGTCTGTCGTGAGAGACGACGCAGCGATGGCGGTGACTGGATTGGACAACGAACAGTTTTCCGGATGGCCCGGGCAGAGCGATGCAGCCGCCGGTCGGTTCATGGTCGCTGTCGGGTTGTCAGTCGCGCATCAAGACCGTTGCATGCCGAGAGAGTCTGGAAAACGAACCGGCTTCGCCGTGATTGTCGTGACATCGACCGATCTCGACGAGCGAGCCCGTTCGATTCGAAGGATCGTCTCCTCGCCGCGTAGACTCAACTGGGGAGGCGCGCGCACGCATCGCGATTGTCGGAGATATCCGCTCGCAGATGTTTCACGTGCTTCAGGTGAGGCGGAGGGGGACGCCGACAATCTAGTTCTGGAACTCGACGAGTGGATCCCGGGCACTGCGACCGTCCGAGCCGGCGGTGAGGAAGTCAGTTTCGGGGCTGCGAGCGGGTATGGCTATGACGCTACTAGGCAAGACCTCGTACTCTCTCCCGAGGCTATTTCAGACGCTCTGCCACGGACCAATCTCCGTTTCGCATCCGTACGCAGGCACGACTGGTGGTTGAGCTGTCGCGGCCCTTGTTGGCGCTCGCATTATAGTTGTTGGGAGTCACGATGAATCCCTCGAACACGATGGACACATTCGGCCAGTACGGTCCAGTCGGCTGTGTGATGCGGTCATACTTCACCGCTGCCTTAGTGGTGTTCGGGCTAACTGGTTGTCACCAAGACCGTCGGGCTCCGTGGGATACACCGGAACGGGATGCCACAGGGGAAACAGGCGCCGGTGACGATAGGCTTCCGGCCTGCTGGCATGAAGCCAACTCTGGGAATCCGAAGCGCTGTTATAACTCGGCTCATACGGACGCTGATTCGGACGGCCTCTCCGACAGGGAGGAAGAGTCGCGGTGCTCAGATCCCGACGACGAAGACACGGACGGCGACGGACTCTCCGATTGTGAAGAAGTTGAGCGCGGCCTGGACCCCTGTGAATCAGATACAGATGGCGACGGTTTCAGTGATCGAGAAGAGCTTGAGCTCTGCCTGGATCCGACAGACGCACAGCGGCCTTCCGAATCTCAGGAGTGGATTTTCTCTGCATGTGAGACGGCTGCGCCGGACCAGGTCGATACAAAACTGTCGAACAATGGCCTCTGGCAATACGCGACGGGACGATGGACTGAGCAATTCTCGACGGTTGAATATCTGGGCGAAAAGAGTTGGGGAGCGATGGGCACCTTTGAGATTCCATCCATCGGCGGGCATGGAGCCGTGGTTTCATTTCCGATCGAGGGGACCGACTCCGAGGATCCCACCGAGCAGATGCTCGATACGCTTGCTCAATCCACGGTTGAAGGCTTCGGAGACGTAAACCGTCGTGTGCAAGGTGAGCTGCTTCGTAGTGTTCCGAGCTACCTCGATTCTCGGTGGAGTCTCTATGGAGGCGAGACGACGCGGTCCCAGTTTGCTGGGGAGGTCAGAGACAAGGCTGCCTTAGCGGTGGCGGGATTCCAGGCGGATGATTTCGCCGACCTTCCGGACTCGGGCAACCGTTCAGCCGAGGGGTTTGTCGTGGGTGCAGGATTGTCGGTCGAGCGTCGGAAATACTGTCGGGAGAGAGAATCGGGCGAACGAATGGCGTTTGCCGTGGTGGTCGTTGCGCCCGAAGAGCTTAGCGAAATGGAGCGGTCGATCCTGCGAATTGCATCGTCGCCGCGTCGGGTCCATTGGGGGACATCGACGGCGTTGAAAATGTGTCGGCGTTATCCACTCACGACGGTGCCGCGCACCTCCGGCCAGGACCGAGAGAGCGGTGATGATTTTCTTCTAGAGATCGACCGTGACTGGATACCAGGTACCGCGCAGGTGAAGGCCGGAGGCAACGAGATCAGTTTTGCGGACCCTGGAGGATACGCCTACGAGCCGGTCCAGCAGAACATCGTGCTCGACAATGACGCAATCCCCAGTGAGCTGCCTTCAGGCAACCACCGTTTCGCGTCTGTGTGGAGACGGCAGTGGGTCGTGCGGTGCCGAGGCTCCTGCGCCCCCTATGTGGATCAATGTCTAGCTGATGATTGAAGGATCGTCTTTGAGTCGAGTTTGGGGGGACCTTTGAGATTCTATCCATCGGCGGGCATGGAGCCGTGGTTTCAGTTCCGATCCAGGCGTCGGAATCTGCGGATTCAATCGAACAGATCCTCATCTGGTCGCAGCACCCAATAACCTCGGTGAACAGAATCGGTCCATGTGCTGAATAGGAACGCACACCCGTAAGGTCTGGCTGCAAACAAGCACCGCTTTGCATCGATATTGATGCGCTATTGGGTCAAGCGCCTGCAGAGCGGATCAGTGATCCTTCTCGGAGTCGACGCGGCCATTTTGGGATACTCTCAGCCGACGACCCGCATCAACATCTAGGATACTGATGACGTCGTCTGACCCCGAGAATGTCACCTCCAGGTCAACGGACTCTTGGTTGCCAATCCCGACGTGCAACCACGGCGATTTCTGAACCCCGGTGCCGTGCCCGCCGTAGCGTTCGCGCAGCACGGTCTCGCCGTCGACGGTGGCGGTTACGCGGGCGCCGATGGCGCCTTGGCCGACGGGACGTACGAAGACGGCGTTGTGGCCCGAGGGATTTCGGTTCAAGAAGACCGTGTCGCCGGACAGCAGGTCGAGGTCTCCATCCCCGTCCAGATCGCCGACCGCCGAGCCCCAGCCGTTTTCGACCTGAATGCCGGTCTCGTGGGAGACCTCGGTCCAGTCGGGGTGCCCGTCGTTTCGGTACATCATGCTGAAGCGATTGCGGTAGACGGAGGTCAGAAAGAGGTCGAGGTCTCCGTCGTTGTCGTAGTCCCACAGTGTCGGATTCGAGGCGGTCTCCTGGTAGCGGATGCCAGCTCGCTCGATCTGATTATCGAAGCCGAGCGTACCGGTCTGCGGCATCTTGTTGATGTAGAGCGCCGAGGTCTGGCTGACTTCGATGTGGCGCGGGTGAGCCAGGTTGGCGACGAAGACGTCGAGGGCGCCGTCCTGGTTCACGTCTCCCCAGGCCGCGCCGATGCTGTGGCCGTAGTAGGTCTTTCCTTCAAAGTCGCTTGGTTCACCGCGGAGACCGGTCTCGAAGCCACGAGGCGTGAGCTCTCCGGCGTCGTTTTGGAAGAAGAAATTCGGGTCCAGCCGGTAGTTGGCGACGAGTAGATCGACATCCCCGTCGCCATCGGCATCGGCCGGGGCGACGCCGCGGCCCGCGTGGGGCTTGCCCGGCAGCTTGATGCGACTGAACGTCGCGTCGCCATCGTTGTGCCACAGTCGGTCGTCGGTGTTCGAGTGGGGTCGCTCCGAGCAGTGGTAATTCGCCTGGTACAGGTCGAGCCGTCCGTCGCCATCCACGTCGAACCATGCGGCGGCTTCGGTCGGGGCGTGTCGAGTCACCGATGCGTCGTCGCAGGTGAAGGTCTGGGTGTCATCGATGCCGCTCTGGTCGGTGACATCGACGTATCGGTCGCCGCGTTGCTCGAGCAGATGGTCCTCGCTTCCGGTGGCGAAGTAGTCGGCATCGCCATCGTTGTCGAAGTCGCCGAAGACGCCGCCGTTTGAAGAGACGTCGTCGGGCAGCCAATCGTCGGTGACTTCGGTGAACTGACCGCTGCCGTCATTCAGATACAGGCGCGGTCCATCGAGCATCACATCCAGGTTGCCGTCGTCATCGACGTCCTCCAGGGCCACGCGATGGATGGTCCCGAGTCCGACCTCCTCGACATCGCGAGCCTCAAAAATAGGTGTGTGGTCGGGTTCATGGATTCGCTCGGCCTCGAGGCGTACGAGAAAGTCACCGGGCGCTGCACCTACGGCGAGTCGCTCCAGTGGGTGGCCCGCCTGCGAGGGCTTCCAGACGATGGAGTAGGGGAAGAGGCGTTCGAGCTCCGGTGGCGCCTTGTCGAGCATCAATTGGGGGGATTCTTCGTCCTGCACGACGAGCCCCGCGAAAATGCGTCGAGCAGGGTCGATGACGACCGGTTCCTCGAATGTGAAGTCGACCCACTGGCCGCTGTCGTCCGTGGTAAGCCGTCGAGTGGCCGCGGCGAGCGGGCCGGATTCGCCCAGGTGCGCGCCGTCTTCGATGGCGGCGCCGCTGTCACCGAAACCGTCCCAGAGATTCAGGGTGACGTCTGTCGCGTCTTCGACGTCTACCTGCGCCCGAACGGTGTGGATACGGACTGGCTCGTCTGGACGGAATCGGACGTACTCGTAGAACTCGTGCGCGACAGGGTCGTAGTTGATCGATCCGACCGACTCACCGTCGTCGTGCGCCAGCCAGGCGGTCTCGCGAGAATCGGGCTTCTCCGTTGGTCGTTCGGAGTTGGGCCGAGGATCGCCAGTTTCGCAGGCGCTGAAGAAGAGGAGAGGGACGATGAGGACGCAGAAGACGTGTTCGAGCCTACTCATCGTTGGCGTCGGCCTCCGGCCGCTTTTGGTATCCATGCATTGTATTGTCGTAGCCGACCTTTTCGAAAAACGGCTCGTTGCCGGGCTGAGCGCCTAAAAAGATGGGCCCAGGCGACTCTGCCTCGATCCGGCGCATGAGTTCTCGCCCGATGCCCCGCCGCTGGTAATCGGGGTCGACGAGAATCTCGGAGATGCAGTTAAAGAAGTACCCGTCGGTCAGAAGGCGCACGGAGCCGACGAGATAATCATCGTCCCAGGCGGTCACATTGATCGTCCGTTCTATGGCCGTCTCTGTGGGACCAGATTCGTACTCACCGGGCCAGACGCGTTGGACGAGGTCCAAGAATTCGTCGGCCGATAATTCGGTATCGGGTTGTCGGAATTCAATCGCCATTGCTCCTCAGGATGAAAATCCAATAAATCGGTGCTTTGGAGGTTAGTCGATTCAGCCGTTTTAGATCGAGGTCGTCAATCTAGGTCATGGCAATTCCCTAAATTTTGCCCATTCCGCGGCGGCGTGCCGAAGGCGCGACACGCCGCGTGATCGCCCGGTTCGATGCGCCGCGCTGTGCGCGGCGCGAGACCGGGATGACTATATTTCTGTACGCTGACCTATCTCGTGCCGGAATCGTGGATCATCGTCATTCGGCGTTCTCGTGGCGTGGATCATCGTCATTCGGCGTCCTCGAGAACGCGGTTCACCGATGTTCCTCGACTCTGGCACGTCCATTTTGCTTTTCACGTCCGATCGACACCCCGGTCTCCCTCCGGTCGAGCCGGGGTTCTGGGCTGGGACGCCCGTTTTGTGGTTCTTGGCCGATGGACACCCCGGTCTCCCTTTGGTCGAGCCGGGTGATCACGCGAGGGCAAAGGACGCCCTCGCGGTGCAGGGGACAGGTCGCAGTCTAGTTGCAGAGAAGGGGTGTCTTCGCGCCGCTCGTCTTTATTGTTTCTATATGGAAATAGTAGGTTCATATTTGTTCTATTGTCCTTGCAGCAGAACTATTTACCTTGTGCGTCGCGTCGGGGGGAAGCGCATTCGTTGAGAATCGTCACTCTGACATGAGGAAAATTCTATGAGTCGAACTGAAAATCTCGCAATATCGCTCGGCCGGATTCTCTTCGCCGTTCCATTTCTCATCTTCGGAATCCTCCACTTTCTGCAGGGAGGCGCCATGGCAGGCGTGGTTCCGAGCTGGATGCCGGGGAGTGTGATCTGGGTCTATCTGACGGGGGCCGCCAATCTGGCAGCCGGTCTTTCGATCGCCCTGGACCGATACGTCCGCGTGGCGGCGATCGCGCTCGTCGCAATGCTGGTCTTGTTCATTGTGACCGTGCACCTGCCGGGAGTCCTCGCCGAGGGTTCCTCCCAGATGGCCCTGACGAACCTGCTTAAGGACGTCGGGCTTGCCGGTGGAGCTCTGATGCTTCTCGGCCTCGACAACTGACTTGTCGAATTCTCCTCCGGCGGTCGATCAGGCCGCCGGAGGGGAACACTCGGAAATCCACACGCTCGAATGGAGGTGCGCCATGTCCAACTTTCTCGTTTTAAGCGTCGGAATCCTCTTCGTTGCCTTCTTCACGGCCTACGTGGGCGGCATGTTCATGTTTAGCAAATGCAAGGAGGTCGACCGTGACCGACACTGCCGACGGATGTCGTAGTTCTGGCAGGTGTTCGCCGGTCGAGTGGGCCGCAATAAAGGGTGTGGTTTCAGCCCTTTTTCTGATCGCCGTACTCGCCCCCAGCGTTGCCCACGCCGGTGAACAAACAAATCAATCCCCAAAACCCTGGTTCATCGGTGGAGTGTACACCGCGGCGTCGCAATCTGGCGGTCTGGGCCCACCCAGCGCCTTTGCGGTCGCCGGTGTGGACCGCTTCAGCGTGAAGTTCTTGAATATCGGACCGTGGTGGGAGGTGATCCCCCGCTTTCATGTGTTCGTCGACAGAAAGCTCGAACTGAGGTTTGGCGCGGGCATCCAGCAGTTCCGTGGGACGATCTATCCGCGCGTAGAAGTGGGCGCCCGCGGGAAGCTGGGGGACCGGGGGTTCTATTCGGCGGCATTGGAGGTCGATGCCACTCATACACCCATCCCGGGGGGAGTCGGCTGGGGCGGCCTCCTTAAGTCGGGGGCGACCTTCGATGTGGGACAAGGGGCAGTCCAGGCATTCGTTCGTTACGAGGGCGGGGGGATCGGTGGCGGACCGGCCATCGCGTATCGCCTTCCCGGCGGAGCGCCTCAGGTGCGGTTCTTCATCAGTTCCGCACTCGTAAAGGGCGATTCGAGCACACAAACTCTCATCGATTTCACATTTCACCCGCTATCGGCGGTGGGAGGGATGTCGATGCGATTCTAACATGCGGGGCGAGCCTTTATCGGGTTCCACCTGGTAAGACGGCATGGCCTCGGCACGCCCATCTGGCGAACGAAGAGGCCCTGTTCATTTTGTCGGGTGAAGGCGAACTTCGGATCGGTTCGGAAACGGTGTCTGTCCACGCGGGCCACTACGTTGCTCTTCCTCCGGGCGAGGAGCATGCCCACCAGCTCGTGAACATATCGGACGAGCCCATCGAGTACCTGTGTGTATCGACGATGGAGGAGCCCGACGTCATCAAGTATCCGGATTCCGAAAAAATCGGCGTATTCGTAGGGGCCGCACCCGGAGGCGACTCCGATGCGCGAACCTACGACGGGGTCCACCGTATTGCCGACGCCGTCGACTACTGGGACGGCGAGGAGTAGGAAAACTCCGCGCCCCTTTGCCGAATGAGTGCAGAGGCGTATCCTGCGGGTCGAGTGAGTGATGGTGACTTCGCGTGGGATTGAGGCGCATGGCTGACAAGACCGAGGATCTGGCCAGATTCGGGACCTTTGGCGGCGTGTTCACGCCGACACTGCTGACGATTCTGGGCGTGATCATGTACCTGCGGCTCGGCTGGGTCGTAGGCAACGCCGGGCTTCTGGGTGGGCTGGTGATCATCCTGCTGGCGTTTGCCATCACCGGGGCGACCGGGCTGGCGATGTCGTCGCTGACCACCAACATCCGCATCGGGGCCGGCGGGGCGTACGCGATCATCGCGCAGTCGTTGGGGCTGGAGGTCGGCGGGGCATTGGGGATCCCGCGGTACATCTCTCAGGCGCTGGCCGTGACGATGTACATCTTCGGGTTTCGGGCCGGCTGGCTGTACGTGTTTCCCCAGCATCCGGAGTGGGCCGTCGACTTCGGGATGTTTGCCGCCATCTTCGGCATCGCTTTTGTGAGCGCGCGGTTCGCCATTCAGGTGCAGTACGTGATCATGGCGGTCATCGTCGGGTCGCTGTTGTCGGTCGGTTGGGCGGCCTTCGACGGGTCGATGCAGTACTCGCTGGATAGCGTCGACCTTTGGGGCAGTTTCTCCGGCGTGCCGGAGGATATGTCCAAGAGTACGGCCTTCTGGCACGTCTTCGCGGTCTTCTTTCCGGCGACGACCGGCATCATGGCGGGGGCGAACATGTCGGGGGAGCTCAAGAACCCCAAAAAGAGCATCCCGTTGGGGACGATGGCGGCGATCGGCGTCAGTTTGGTCATCTATCTGGTGCTCGGTTACTGGATCGCTCGTTCGGCGACTACCGCCGAGATGGTCACCAACTACCGTGTCATGATCGAAAAGGCTGCATGGTGGCCGGCGGTCGTGGCGGGGCTGTTGGGCGCCTGCTTCTCGTCGGCGTTGGCGTCGCTGGTGGGGGCCTCGCGGATCCTGCAGGCGATGGGGGACCACCGCGTGGTGCCCAAGGGCGAGTGGCTCGAGAAGATTACCGAGGGCGGGGAGCCGCGAAACGCGTTGTGGGTCACCGGCGGGCTGGTCTTTGCGTCGCTGCTCCTGCGCGACCTCAACGCCGTGGCGCCGCTTATTACGATGTTCTTCTTGATCACCTACGCGATGCTGAACGTCGTGGTGCTGATCGAACAGAGCATCGGGCTGGTGAGCTTTCGGCCGCTGCTGAAGATCCCGCGCTGGGTGTCGGGAGCAGGGCTCATCGGCTCGGCGTTTGCGATGTTCATCATCAGCCCGACGGTGAGTCTGATCTCGGTCGGCGTGGTCCTGGCGTTCTACGTCTACCTGACAGGCCGCACGCGGGAGTTGGAGCCGTCGTTTCAGGATGTGCGCAGCGGTCTCTTCTTCACCGTCGCCGAGTGGGCGGCCAAGCAGACGACTGAGCTTCCCGAAGAGCAGGAACGCGCCTGGAAGCCGAATCTGTTGATGCCGGTGCGCGACCCCTCGACCGTGCGCGGCGACTTCAGCATGGTGCGGTCTCTGACCGAGCCGCAGGGGTCGGTCAAACTGCTCGGTATCGCCGACCAATTTGAGCCCGACCGTCTGGATCGCGATCTGGGAGACCTGACGAGGTCGTTTCGACATCGCGGTGTTTTCGCGACCTCGTCGGTCGTCAACAGCGTCGGGTTCGAGGAGGGCGTTACCTCGGGCATGCAGACCCTGCAGGGGCAGTTCTTCCGGCCGAATATCCTGTTTATGCACCTGCCCGACCCGATGGTCGACGAGGAGGCTCACCGGGGCATCATCGACCAGGCGGTGGCCGGGTCGGTTGGGGTACTCATCTACGTGCGCCATCCGAAGGCGGGCCTCGGCGAGCAGGCCGCCATCAATGTATGGGTCCACGACCGCTCGCCGGACTGGGAGCTGTCCTGGGACCTGGGCAATCTCGACCTGTCGCTTTTGGTGGCCTACAAGCTCAAGGAAAACTGGGACGCCACCATGCGGATCATCACCGTCATCGACGACCCGGAGGAGCGCCAGGAGGCCGAGGACTTTCTGGAGCAGGTTTGTCTGGTGGCGCGCATGCCCGAGGCCGAACGCCTGGTCGTGGCCGACTCCTTCCATTCCTATCTGCCGATGGCCCCGCATGCGGACCTGAACGTCTTCGGGTTGCTCGAAGATCCGCAGTTTGAGTTCATGCGGTCGGTTTCCGACCAGACCGAATCGTCTTGTCTTTTCGTGCAGGACTCGGGCAACGAGTCGGTCTTTGCCTGATCAGCTCTCCCAGTAGTCTACCATCCGTTGGCGCTCGTCCTGGTCGGGCAGGGCGCCGTAGGCGGCGCCGACGTTGTCGACGACATGTTCGGGGTCGCTGGTGCCGGGGATGACACAGGTGACGCGTTCGTCGCCCAGCAGGTACTTGAGGAAGAACTGCCCCCAGGAGTCGATATCGAGGTCGGCGGCCCAGGGTGGAAGGTCGCGGTTCGAGGCGCGGCCGAAGAGCGAGCCCTGCGCATAGGGGCGATTGATCAGCGTGGCGACGTCGTTTTCGGCGGCGGCGGCCAGCATCTCGTCTTCGGCGGCGCGGTTTGCAATGGAGTAGGCAAACTGCACGAAATCGATGTCGTAGTCGGAGACGACATCGATCAGTCGGGGCAGGGCGGAATTGGTGTAATGAGTGACACCGATGGTGCGCAGTCGGCCCTCGTCCTTCCATTTTTGCAGGGTGTCGAGGTGCGTGCGCCAGTCCAGAAGGTTGTGGACTTGCATCAGGTCGACGGTTTCGACTTGAAAACGTTCAAAGGAGCGGTTCATCTGGTCGATTCCGCTCTGTTTGCCCGAGGTCCAGACCTTGGTGGCCAAAAACACTTCGTCGCGCACATCGAGGTCGTCGACGAGACGGCCGATGACTTCCTCGGAGCGGCCATACATCGGGGAGCTGTCGATGAGTTCGCCGCCATGTTCGACCATCTTGGCGACGACCTCTCGGAGTCGGTCCATCTGCGGACTGTTGGGGCCCACGTCGAATTGCTGCCACGTACCTAGGCCGACGATGGGGATCGAGACGCCGAGCTTTGGAATCTGGCGGCGGACCGGGCCGTCGCCGGAGAGGTATTTTGAGTTGTCGGTCTTGGAATCCGACGGCGTCGATGATGTGCCCGTCGGCTCCGGAGAGCTCTTCTCCTGCGGAGTCGTCGCCTGCGCGGAGCCGTGAGAAGACGGACGGTCACAGCCGGCGAGTAACGGGGTGCCCGCGAGGAGCTTTAACATCGTGCGGCGGTCGAGCGTAGCCATGGTGACGGTATCACAAGAGAAGCTATGACGGGGCCGTCGGTTCGTGAACATACGAAGAGCCCGGCGTCGGCCGGGCTCTTCGGTGGCACATCGGTCTAAAAACAAGGACGTCGTTACATCGGATAACCTTCGTCGTCCTTATCCTTATCCTTGTCCTTGTCTTTGTCTTTCTTTTTGTCTTTTTTCTCGTCCTTGTCCTTCTTCTTGTCCTTGTCTTTGTCCTTGTTGTGGTGGTCAGCGATGCCGTCGGCGCCCGGCGAAGCCACGGCGGTCGTACTGACGGCGCCAAGGGTGAAGAATGCGACGAGCAGAGCGGCGAGTATGCGAGTTGTTCGATCCATCGGGATCTCCTCTCAGTGGAGTCACTGAAACATCATTCTGCTACCTCTTCCTTTAACGTAGGGCGTGTGGAGGGCAGTCTCAAGACGGCATCGGCAAATTCGTCGACACGCGCCCAGTTCGTGTATTCCCAATCGCGGGAGGTATCGGTCTCTCCGTCATTGATGCGACTGATGAGTTTCATGACGTTTTTGGTGACGGGCCCGTACTTCGTGTATGGGAGGCTTCCGCCGAAGGTCTCGGTCATATTCGGGTCCCAACCGGTACGTGTCTGAAAGGTGTCGACGATGCCCTGGGCCTCGCTGATGCCTCGAGGTGTGTCGGATCCACGGGCTGCAGAAACCGAGAAGAACGCCGACGGCACAGTGTTCAGAAAAGGCGCATGGGCCCGGGCGAACTCCTCGATGTAGTCGTGGTGTTTCTGCATGTGCACCGACGAGCCGACGACGACCACGTCGTAGCCACGGAAGGTCGCTTCGACCGAGAGGTTCTTTCCCCAGAAGACATCGGTCTGGGCACCATGGTCGTCGAAACGGCGGTACAGACGGCGGGCGATCTTGGCGGTCTGCCCGTGGCCAGTGCCGTAGATGAGAAGAATGCGGGGATCAGACATCCGGGGCCTCCAAATCGCTGCGAGAGCTAGATTGCCGAACGACTAAAAAGGTAAGATGGACACCTCAGCCATCGGTCAAATGAATTGGATGGTCGAGACGACGTGATTCCCTGTACCGGGCCTCGAAGACGTGTTACGTCCGCGCTGTGAAACGAGGTCTGGACAAGTACGACAGGAGAGCAGATATGGACGACATCGATATCAAGAGCACCATCGTGATGGTGGCGGGTCTGGCGCTCGCGTCGACGGTCATCTTTGACATCTCGACGGTGACCATCGCCGCGGGATGGACCGCCTATGTCAACGGCTGCATCATTGCTTGTGTTGCCGGATACCGAGCCAGTGATGCGACGGCGCCGGTCGGCTGGGCATGGGGTCAAGTCGCGTTGGGTGTGTGGACGGCGGCCTCTCCATTCGTCTGGGGCTTCGCTGGACACACCGTTCCCATGGCAACGGCCGTGGCGGTCGGGGTGTTGGCCCTTATCGACGGTGTCCTCGGCGGGCTGAGCGGCAGCGCTGACTCCGATTCGGCGCCGGTAACGTCCTGATATGGCTCCGGAGTTGTTGCCGGTCTCGGCCGAGAGCGGTATAAAGGATCGAACCATTCGATGTTTCGATTTCGATCACTCCGGGAGTCTTCACGCCATGTCAACGGTCAGTTGGCTTCGAACGTTTCTTCTGATCTGTGTGGCCGGGGCGGCCTCGGCGGCGCTTCCTTCTCAGGTGGCTGCCCAGGAGTTTCGCCCCTTCAGCGAGGTTGAAGACGTCTGCCCGGACTGTGAACCCACGGCGGCGGACGTCGTGTCGTTGACCTCGGGCGAGTCTGTCCGCTGCGACGTGGTTGCCCAGAACGAGGACTTCATGGTTCTGGAGCGCTACGGCGAGGTTCGAGCGGTGTCGCGTGACAACGTGACCTCGGTGGAATGGGCAGATGGCCAACGTCCCGGCGACCTGGAGAGCTCGGACCAAATCCTGTTGAACAATGGCCATGTGCTGACTGGAACGATCACCGAGACCAATGACACGCCGGGCCACTACGTCATGAAGTCCGATGTGTCGGACGTCTCGTTCGTGGTCTTCAAGACCGAGGCAAAGGCCGTGTACCGCGATGGTTCAGCGGTCTCGGAGACGTCTTCCGAATGACGAGAGACATATGACCGACGAGACCGACCAAGAGAACGTCCTGAGTACGGGCACCGACCGGCGAAGTTCGGTGCGAGTGCGTGCTCTCCTGCCGATGAGCTTCGAGCCGCTGTCGGCCGACGAGATTGCGAGGGTCAAATCCCGCATCGTCGACCAGGCGGTCCTCGACGCCACGACCTCCTTCGACGAAGAAGAGATGTGGGACGAGCGCAGCGACGACCTGCGAAGGGAGGTTGTGCTGGTCCTCAACGAGATTCGGGCGCTTCGCCAGAAGATGACCGAACTGGAGGGCCGACTGGAGCACGAGGAGAGTGGACTCGTCGATCGGTGGGTAACCCTCAATGACCGGGGGCTCTGGGTGCCGACCGGCTCCGACACTCCCGGACCGGACGTCGACTGGTCGAAGGGCGACCACGCCCGGGTGGAGCTCAGGCTGCCGACGGTCTACTCGCAGCGAATCCTCGCCGTGGGCCGCATCCTGCGGGTCGATGGGGAGGACGAAGGCGAAGAAGAGGGGCCGGGCGTTGCCGTGGAGTTTTCCTCGATCTCAAACCGACACGAAGAAGCGATTACCCGGTACGCGCTCCTGCGCGAGCGGCAGGTCGCCCGCAGCGAACGCCTCGATGTCTTCGACGACTGATCATGCTGCCCAGGAGCAGATCGGGCAGTCTTCGGCCTCGTGCTGGCGGGCGGGGCAATGTTCCCGGCCGAAGTAGATGATCTGCAGATGCAGATCGTTCCAGCGTTCCTCGGGAAATATCGCCTTCAGGTCCTTTTCGGTCTGACGCACGGTCGACCCGTCGGAGAGTCCCCATCGCTCTGCGAGCCGATGGATGTGGGTGTCGACGGGGAAGGCCGGTTCTTCGAACCACTGTGCCAGCACGACCTGCGCGGTCTTGCGGCCCACCCCGGGCAATGTCTGCAGACCGGTCTGGGTCTCGGGGAGCTCACCGTCGTAGTCCTCGATGAGCAACTGCGAGAGTTTCTTGATGCGCTTGGCCTTTGTGGGAGCAAGGCCGCAGGATTTGATGCATTCGAGGATGTCATCGACCTCCTGACGGGCCATCTCCTCGGGGGTGTCGGCCAGCTCGAAGAGGGCGGGCGTGACCTTGTTGACCCGTTCGTCGGTCGTCTGGGCCGACAGGACGACAGCCAGAAGCAGGGTGTACCCATCCCTGTGATCCAGTGGGATCGGTGGGTCGGGGTATAATTCGGACAGTTGTTCGGCGATCTTCGCCGCCTTCTCGTCTTGCTCCATGAGCTCTCTTATCGCTGGGGTCGGAATTTGGTCTGTCGCTGAACGTCGGGACGCGGCGGGCGATCCAGGTGAAACTGATACCACTGGTCGCCCCAGCCGCGCATATTCATCTTGTTGCCGTTTTGAAGGGCATTCAGGTTCTGCTGGGTCTTCTTGTCCTTTTCGTTCTCGTCGACCGCGCGGTTGAGGACGTCGATGGCCTCTTCGCGCTGGCGGGATTTCCACATGCAATAGGCGTAGACGTTCCAAAGAAGCGGTTTGTCCTTGTTGGCCAGGACCGCCTCTTCGAAGGTCTCCTCCATTTTCTCGTAGTCGCCGCGTTTGTAGTACAGGACGCCGAGCATGCCGCGGGCGACCCAGTTTTTGCGGAAGGCGCCCTCCAGATACTCTTCGGCCTCGTCGAAGCGCTGCATCGAATACAGAATCGAGCCGGCCTGGCCGTCGAGCTGTGAGCCGACCAGAAACTGCCATTTCTCCAGGTCCCGTGCGTCCTCCAGGATCTGGAGCGCCTCTTCGACGTCGCGATTCTGGAGCTTGGCCTGCGACTTCTGGAACTTGTTTTGAAGTTGTTTGTAGCTCTTTCGGGCCAGGTAGAAATAGACGCCGATGGCGCCGAGCAGACCGGGGGGGAGTCCATAATAGAGAACGTTTCCGAATCCGAACCCGAAGGCCAGGGTCAAAGCGGTGCCGATGCCGAGCGATATCAGGAGGTTATACATAACTGATCTGGTACGTTTGGAACGCTGTGGACCCGACCGAGAAGTTACGGCGTCGGGTAGTCGGTGCAGAATTCACGGACCTCGCGGCGGATATTCGCGAGGGCATCCTCGTCTTCGCGCGCCTCGATGGCGGCGTCGATCCACTCGACGATCTGGGTCATCTCATCTTCTTCCATGCCCCGAGTCGTCACCGACGAGGTGCCGATGCGAAGCCCGGATGGGTCGAAGGGCCCGCGTTCGTCAAACGGAATCGAGTTGGCGTTGCTGACGATTCCGGCCTCCGACAGCGCCGTCGAGGCCGGTTTACCGCCGATATCTCGCGAGGCGACCATGTCGATCAAGACGAGGTGGTTGTCCGAGCCGCCGGCGACCAGGCGGAAGTCCCGCCTCTTGAGTTCCTCGGCCATCGCCCTGGAGTTGGCGACGATCTGCTCGCTGTAGTCGGTGAAGTCCGGCTCGAGCGCCTCTTTGAAGGCGACGGCAGCGGCGGCCACGGCGTGCATGTGTGGCCCGCCCTGGAGGGCGGGGAACACGGCTTTGTCGATCGCCTTGGCGTGTTCGTCTTTGCACAAAATCAGGCCGCCGCGCGGGCCGCGCAGGGTCTTGTGAGTCGTGGTCGTGACCACGTCGGCGACGGGCACTGGGCTGGGGTGCACACCCGAGGCGACCAGCCCGGAGATGTGAGCGATGTCGGCCAGAAGGTAGGCATCGACATCATTGGCGATCTCGGCGAACCGTTCGAAGTCGATGGTTCGCGGATACGCCGACGCGCCGCAGACGATCATCTCGGGTTCGACCTCACGAGCCTGCTCGGCGATGGCGTCGTAATCGAGGCGCTCGGTCTCTTCGTCGACGGCGTAGTGGTGTGCATCGAAGAAGCGCCCCGAGAAGTTGACGCCCCAGCCGTGGGTCAGGTGGCCGCCGTAGGGCAGCCCCATGCCCAGGATCGGGTCGCCGACTTCCAGCAGCGCGTAGTAGGCCTCGAGGTTGGCCGGAGAGCCCGAATAGGGTTGCACATTGGCGTGCTCGGCGCCGTAGAGTTCTTCGGCGCGCTCGCGAGCTAGGACCTCGACTTTGTCGGTGTTCTCCTGGCCCTCGTAGTAGCGTTTTCCGGGGTATCCTTCGCTGTATTTGTTGGTGAAGACCGAGCCGGTCGCCTCCATGACCGCCTGCGAGGTGTCGTTTTCGCTGGCGATCAGGCGAATCGAGTCCTGTTGGCGGCTCTCTTCTGCGCGCACCAAGTCGTAGACTTCCGGATCGGTCACTTTGAGTGAGCTCATGGAGTTACAGGTCCTTTCGTGGAGGTTATTCGGCGGCCGCCTTCGGTTCGTCGGCCGGAGCGTCCTGTTCTTCGAGGTTGTCGGCGACGATCTCGGCCAGGTCCTTCAGCGGCACATTTTCGGCGTCGCGGGTCTTTAGCCCGTCGGTAAACATCGTCATGCAGAAGGGGCAGTTGACGGCGATGGCATCGGGGTCGGTATCGAGCGCCTGGTCGGTGCGTTCGACGTTGACCCGTTTGCCGATGTCCTCCTCCATCCACATGCGCCCGCCGCCGGCGCCGCAGCAAAACGACTGCTCCTTGTTGAGTTCCATCTCCTGGACTTTCACGCCCGGGACGGCACCGAGCACATTGCGCGGGTTCTCGTAGGAGTCGTCCCAGCGGCCGATGTAGCAGGAGTCGTGGTAGGTGATGTCCATCGACCCGACGCCCTCCAGTTCGATGCGTCCGTCGGCCAGGAGGTTGTTCAGAAGTTCCGTGTGGTGGACGACCTCGTAGTCGCCGCCCAACTGCGGGTACTCCTTGCCGATGGTGTGGAAGCAGTGCGGGCAGGTCGTCACGATCTTGGTGACGCCGTAGTCGTTGAGCGTGTCGACGTTTTGTTTGGCGAGCATCCAGTAGAGGTATTCGTTGCCGATCCTGCGGGCCGGATCGCCGGTGCAGGTCTCCTCGGGTCCGAGGATGGCGAACGAGACGTCGGCGGCCTTCATGATTTTGGTAAACGACCGTGTGACTTCCTTTTGCCGGTCGTCGAAGCTGCCGGCACAGCCGACCCAGAAGAGGTATTCGGGCGACTCGCTGAGTTCGCTCATCAGGGGCACATCCAGCTCTTCGGCCCAGTCGGCGCGGAAGGACTGGGAGATGCCCCAGGGGTTCATGTTGCGTTCCATATTGCGGAATGTGCGGCCGACCTCCTGGGAGAAGTCGGCTTCCATGGTTGCCAGGTAGCGGCGCATGTCGACGATGGAGTCGACGTGTTCAATGAAGACCGGACAGGCCTCCACACAGGCGCCGCAGGTGGTGCACGCCCACAACTCTTCCTTGGAGATGACGCCGCCGGTCAGCCGCTCTAGGTCCAGGTCCTCTTCGTCGCCGTCGCCGCGGATCATGTGTTCGCCGCGCTCGCGCAGCGTGTCCTTGATCTTGTGGATGATCATGTACGGGTTCAGCGGCTTCCCGGTGTTGTAGGCCGGGCAGTAGTGTTCGCAGCGAGCGCACTCGGTACAGGCGTAGGAGTCGAGCAGTTGCTTCCAGTCCAGGTCCTCGACGTTCGCGGCGCCGACCTGCTCGCCGGCGTAGTCTTCGAAGTCCACGTCCGGCGCCAGAAGCGGTCCTTTCGGTTCCTGCTCCTTTTTGAAGAAGATGTTCGGCATCGCACCGATCAGGTGAAGGTGCTTGCCAAAGGGGATGTAGTTGGCAAACGCGACGACGATGGCCACATGCAGCCAGTAGTTGGTGTGATGCAGCCAGAAGACGGTCGAACGGCCGACACCGTTTGCGACAAACCAGTCAGCCATCAGTGTGGCGACCGGCGTCCACGCCGGCGTGTGCCCCAGTTCTTGGACGGCCGAGGACATGACTTCGGGACGAAGCCCGGCCCCGGAGAGAAAGGCCAACGCCGCACCGACGTCTCCTTCGAAGTGACCGGTGGCGACATACGCGATCTCGGCGCCGTTGGCGAAGAATTTGGTGACCATCAGCGCGCCGATCAGTCCGAGAACGATGGCTCCGTCGGCTGAGACGACCGAATGAGCCGGTCGGACGATAAATCGGCGGACGGCGGCGATCGTGATCGCCACGAAGACCAGGGCGCCGAAGATGTCCTGCGCAAATAGCAGCACGTCGTAGCCGCCCAGGCCGATGAAGGTGCTGAAATGAAAGTGCGGGCTGAGAGTGGGAATCAGGACATCGAGGGCCGGCACGGCGCCTTCGATCTGCCCGAAGGTCCAGGCCAGTCCCGGTTGGATCCCCCGAATGAAGTACTCGATGGTCTCGAGCTGAAGGATCAGAAAGCCCCAGAAAATAAACAGGTGGGTCAGACCGGCGGGCTCCTGGATGACCCGGCGCTGGCCGATCACATAGATGATGAAGTCTTTGATGCGGCCGGGGATATTCTTCCACTCGATGGATCCCTCACCCCAGGCGACGTACCGAAGCAGCCAGTAGACGGTGCGGCCGGCGAAAAAGAATCCTACCCCGAGCAGACCGGCCATGGCGATCATGCGGATGATTCGATGGGCCGTTCCAGCGACGAGTTCAGTTTCCACGGTGAATCTCCAACAGTCGGGTCAAGTGTCCGGGTGAATGGGCGTAGCACGCCACATTCAACGGGGCCGTTGTATATCGAATTCGGGCGAAAATCACAATCGCAGCGCCCATCAGTTGGGCCGTCTGCGGGGGAGCTGAGGCCCATGTCGGCCCGGAATCTTCGGGCGGTCGACGGTTCGGGCTGTGGCCGATAAGATGAAAGCCGTCGACTTCGACTCCAAGGGAGCAATGAATGAGTGATTTGGTAGCCGGTATCGATCTGGGGACCTCGAACTCGGTCGTGACCGTCATGTTGGAGGGGGAGCCCATCGTCATTCCGGACCGGGATGAACACCGCATCCATCCGTCGGTAGTCCACTTCGAATCCGACGGCGACACGCAGGTCGGTGCGTCGGCGTCCGACTATCGGATCACCGACCCGAGTCACACGGTCTATTCGGCCAAACGACTCATCGGGCGCCCCTTTTCCGATCCCGACGTCAAAGTGATGATGGGATCGTACCCGTACCCCATCGTGGAGGGACCCGAGGGTCAACCGCGCATCAAGATCTACAATCAGTTGCATCCGCCGGAGGGGATCGCCGGCCGAATCCTGCACTACTTGAAGGGTGTGACCCGGGACTACCTGGGTGAAGCCGTCGAGCGGGCGGTGATCACGGTGCCGGCGAACTTCGACGAGGGCCAGCGCCGGGCGACCAAGCGAGCCGGCGAGATGGCGGGATTGGATGTGCTTCGGCTCGTCAACGAACCGACGGCGGCGGCCCTGGCGTATGGACACGCGGAGGGGCGGCGCGAACGCATCGCCATCTATGACTTCGGTGGCGGGACCTTCGACATCTCGATTCTCGAGCTTCGGGACAACGTCTATCAGGTCGTCTCGACGGCGGGGAACAGTTACCTGGGCGGCGACGACATCGATTATCGCCTCGTCTCGATGATGCTCAACGCGTTCGAACGCCAGCATGGCTACGACCTCAGCAGCGAAGAGACGGTCCAGCAACGGTTGAAGTCGATCGCTCAGGACTTGAAGCACCAGTTGACCGACCGCGAGCAGGTGAGCACCCAGATCTCCGAATACGTCCCCGGGGGACTGACGGAGCTCGACCTGGAATTCAGCATCACGCGCGATGAATTCGAACGTCGTTGCAAGGATATCGTCGATCAGACCCTGCAGACCTGCGAAGGGGCGATCGATGCGGCGGGGATGCAGCCGGCCGAGATCGATCAACTGGTGATGGTCGGCGGAAGTACCCGGATCCCGCTGGTGCAAAAACGGGTGAGTTCGTACTTTAATCGCAAACCGGTCCTCGACATCAACCCCGACGAGGTCGTCTCGATCGGTGCGGCGATCTTCGGGGACTCGTTGAGCGCCGGTGCAGCTCCGGAGGTCGATGGCGGACAGGCCCCGGTCGCCGAGGGGCAGCCGGCGGATGCGACGTCCGACGCACCCGTCTTGATCGACGTTACTCCGCATGCGCTGGGCGTCGCCACCATCGGGGGCGTGATGGACGTGATCATCGAGCAGAACGGCTCGCTTCCTTTGGAACGAAGCCGGTCGTTTTCGACGTCGCGAGACAACCAGACGCGTGTGGTGCTGCCGATCTTTGCTGGAAACAGCCGACGCATCGAGGACAACAAACAGCTCGGGGCGTTGACCCTGGAGGGCATCCCGGCCAAACCGCGTGAAGAGATAGACATCGAAGTGACGTTTTCGGTCGACACCGACGGGATGCTCAGCGTCAGCGCCGTCGAAACCCAGACGGGCCAGCGGCAGTCGGCGAAACTGTCGATCATGGGCCTCGACGAGATGCCCGAAGAGGTCGACAACCGCGACCTGGCCGAATCGGCAGACTGAGAGGGGTTGGTCGCAGCGCGGGATTCATGTAAGCAAGTCGTGGGCGAACGTGCGCCCACGATTCACTGCTCTCACCTCTCCGTCATCATGGCGACGCATCGACCGCTCGAGGGCGGGTCCCTCCGCCGTTGGCTCTTTATCGGTATAGCTGCATTTCTGTGCTCAACCGCGATGGCGACCGCCACGGGGTGCGAGGAAGATCGGTTTGCCGACGCACCGTCGGCGACCGCGCCACCGGCGTCGGAATCGGAGTCCGCCCGTGCACAGGAGCCTCAGCGAGGCGGTGGGATGAGCGGCGAGATGCCTGCCGATCATCCTCCCGTCGGTTCGAGTGATCAGGCCCGTCAGCCGGGCGCTGCCACGCAGGGTGGGGTGCAGCCGTCGGGGTCCAGGGGGGCAGGTACACAACGCGGCGGTGGATCCGCGGCGGGCGCGCAGCCGCCGGGCGCGCAGCCGTCGGGCGGGCAGAGGCCCTCCCGCGGTGAACTTCCGCTGAAATGGAAGGTGCCGTCGTCCTGGAAGTCGGTCGAGCCCGCTTCGTCAATGCGACTGGCGCAGTACCGCGTCCCCGGGCCGGAGGGCGCCCAGCCGGCGACCCTCGCCGTCTTTCACTTTGGTGCCCAGGGCGGCGGCGGCGTAAAAGCCAATATCGACCGCTGGGTCGGCCAGTTCCAAACCCCCGAGGGCGGCAAACCCGACGCAAGCATCAAGAAAGCGACCATCGACGGAATGACCGTTCACCGGGTCGATGTCTCCGGGACCTTCAACGCGGGTCGGGGCATGGGCTCCGGAAAACCGAAACCGAATTACCGTATGCTGGCTGCCATCGCCGATACCCCTGCCGGACTCTTCTTCTTCAAGATGGTCGGGCCGCAGGCGACGCTGGCGAATCACACCGAGTCCTTCGAATCCTTCGTATCTAGCTTTCAGTTCGAGAGGTGACCTCGCCGGATGGAACCGGACGAGGGGCATCTTTCGAGGCGCGCGAGGTTTAAGCCATGCTCGACGAAGACAAACGAGACCTGATCGAAGAAGAGTGCGGCATCTTCGGGATCGTCGACCACAACGAAGCGGCCAATCACACCTATTTGGGTCTGCACGCGCTACAGCACCGCGGCCAGGAGGCCGCCGGGATCGCGACGGTCGACGAGGACCGCGAGATGTACGTGCAGCGCCGGATGGGTCTGGTCAACGACGGGTTCGACAAGCAGGTGTTGGCGACACTTCCGGGCCGCAGTGCCATCGGTCATGTGCGTTACAGCACCTCCGGTGACTCGACGGCGGGCAACGCCCAGCCGATCACGGTATCGACCAAGTACGGGCCCATCGCACTGGCTCACAATGGAAATCTGACCAACGCGGGGGAGTTGCGAAGCCGTCTGGAGGGCGAGGGCAGTATCTTCGGGACGACGACCGATACCGAAGTCATTGCCCACCTTGTGGCGCGAAGTCTGGCCGACGACCTGGAGGGGGCGTTGTTCGAATCACTGCGCCGTGTGGAGGGAGCCTTCAGCCTTCTGGCGATTACACCGAAATTCACGATGGCGATTCGCGACCCCCACGGCGTTCGACCGCTGTGTCTGGGGCATCTCGACGGGTCGCCGGTCGTGGCGAGCGAGCCGTCGAGCTTCAACTTGATCGGCGCAGAATTCGACCGTGAGATCGAGGCCGGCGAGGGGCTGATCATCGATGAGAACGGCAACGAGCGGTCGGTTCGGCCCTTCGAAGAGCGAAAGCCGGCTCCGTGCATCTTCGAGCTCGTCTACTTCTCGCGCCCCGACAGCAACGTCTTCGGCCGGAACGTCTACGAGGCCCGCAAAGAGATGGGCCAGATTCTGGCGCGGGAGTCGCATGTCGAATCCGATGTGGTCATTCCGGTCCCGGATTCGGGCGTGCCCGCGGCGATGGGCTACGCCGAAGAGACGGGCCTGGACTACGAGATGGGCCTGGTTCGAAGCCACTACGTCGGCCGAACCTTCATCGAACCGTCCAGTAAGATTCGACACTTCGGTGTGAAGCTGAAGCTCAGCCCCATCAAGTCGAAGATCGAGGGGAAACGCGTCGTGGTGGTCGACGACTCCATCGTGCGGGGTACGACCTCGCGCAAGATCGTGGCGATGCTGCGCGAGACGGGCGCCGAAGAGGTCCACTTTCGGGTGGCGAGCCCGCAGACGACCCACTCGTGCTTCTACGGGATCGACACGCCGGACCGAGACGCACTGATCGCGGCGCATCATTCCACCGAGGAAATCCGCGAGCAAATAGACGCCGACAGCCTCGCATACCTGTCGATCGACGGGTTGCGGGAGTCGGTGGATGCGAGCGTTGACGAAGACGGACGCTCGTCGTTTTGCGAAGCGTGTTTCACCGGCGACTATCCGGTTTCGCCGCAGACGATCGAAGAGGGCGGGCCGGCATCGACATCGACGCGGATCGACTCGCCGGATCCGGAGAAAGTGACGGAGCCGCCGACGAGTTGACCGGTCAGCCCGAGTCGGGTTCGGGGCTTGGCTCGGAGTCGGGTTCCCCGACGGTCGGACGCTCACTGCCGGTGTTGGGAGTGCTCTCGGGCCCTCGATTGATCCAGCGGTCTATCTTCTGGTCACCGTTTAAGTCGCGGCCGATTCGCTGCAGGTTTTCGTTTTCGTAGTACTCCCAGAGGTCGACCTTTCCGTCGTCATTTCGGTCGCGTTCGACCCGCTGGAGTTTTCCGCCGATGTAAAAGCGGGTGGCGATGACCGACTCGCCGTCTTTGCCGTGGACTTCCTTTCGGGCGAGTTTGCCGTTGTCGTAATAGTTCGTGGCGTCGATGGTGCCGTCGAGGTTCAAGTCGACCGTCTCGCGCTGGGCGGTCCCTTCGTCATCGTAGTAGCGGGTGATGTCGACGGTGCCGTCGCCGTTGAGGTCAATCTCTTTTCGGACGATCCGCTCTTTGGTTACGTCCGGATTGTCCGGGGATTTGAAGCGCTCGAAGTATTTGATGACGTCGGCCTGGCCATTTTTGTCCAGATCGAAGCGTTTGACGACGAGATCACCTTCCTTGGAGGTCGTCACCCGGGGTTTGTCCATGGTGATGTCTTCGCCCGGCGAGGTCGAGCCGGAGTCCGATGCACAGCCGGCGGTCAGGCCGGCGAGCGACAGGGCCAGCACGGCGGCGGTCGCCAATCGGGTTTGCGGTCTATGTCGGTCCGTCATACTGCCGTCCTCGGGTGGGGTCGCCGATCCCTTTGAGATCGCCATGAGCTTCGAAGCTCCATTATGAACGATCAGCCGCGGCAGACAAGCCGACGCCGGCGAGCAAGCTGGCGATATCACACAGAGGGAATGGGGCGGTGCGACGGGTTCGTTGTATGGCTGTCACGCGTTGCGGCCGCGAATTTGACCTGCGTGATCCTGCTGAGTTATGTATCCGCAGCAGCGTTGCGTCTTCGGCGCCATCCCCTTCGTGGATCCGATCTCCTGGAATCAAACTGGCCATGGCTGTCAAATCCGTCGATGGAGACCCCATCGAACAGAGCAGAATCCGGAACTTCTCGATCATCGCCCATGTCGATCACGGGAAGTCGACGTTGGCCGACCGGATCCTCGAGCTGACCGAGGCGGTCTCCGAACGCGATCGTAAAGAGCAGATGCTCGACTCGATGGATCTCGAGCGCGAGCGCGGCATCACGATCAAGGCGCAGACGGTCCGTTTGAAGTACACCAGCGACGACGGCGACACCTTTCTGTTGAATCTGATCGACACGCCCGGGCACGTCGATTTCACCTATGAGGTCTCACGAAGCCTCGGAGCGTGCGAAGGGGCCCTGCTTGTGGTCGACGCCACTCAGGGTGTCGAGGCACAGACGGTGGCCAACGTCTACATGGCGCTGGACAACGATCTGGAGATCATCCCGGTCATCAACAAGATCGACCTGCCGTCGGCCGACGTCGAACGAGCCAAAGAAGAGATCGAACAGGACCTGGGCATCGACGCCTCCGACGCGTTTTTGTGCTCGGCTAAAGAGGGAACGGGCGTCAAGGACCTGCTCGAGGCGATCGTCTACCTGGTGCCGCCGCCCGAGGGTCAAAAAAAGGATCCGCTCAAGGCCCTGGTCGTCGACAGTTGGTTCGACCCGTACCGCGGCGTCGTCAACTTGATCCGTGTCAAAGAGGGTGAGCTGCGTGACACTGACAAAATAAAATGGATGGCCACGGGCGCGACCAGCAAGGTCGACGAGCTCGGCGTGTTCACCCCGACGCAGCAGCCGGTCGACCGCCTGGGACCCGGGGAAGTCGGGTACGTCGTCTCGATGATGAAAGACATCGACAAGGCGAAGGTCGGCGACACGGTCACCCACGTGGACAACCCGACCGACGAGGCCCTGCCAGGGTTCAAAAACATCAAGCCGATGGTCTTCTCGGGGATCTACCCGACGGACAACGAGGATTACGATCGACTGCGGGACGCGCTGGAGAAGCTGGCGCTAAACGACTCGAGCATCACCTTCGAGCCCGAGACCAGCGAGGCACTCGGCTACGGATTGAGGGTCGGGTTTCTGGGATTGCTCCACATGGAGATCATTCAGGAGCGGCTCGAGCGCGAGTACGACCTCGACCTCATCACCACCGCGCCATCGGTCATCTACGAGGTGTACACGACCGACGGAGACAAGGTGACCGTCGACAACCCCTCTCAGCTCCCGGATCGCAATATCATCGAGCGATTCGAAGAGCCGTACATCGAAGCGACGATCCACATGCCGCCCGACAACATCGGTCGGGTGCTGAAGCTGTGCGAGGAGCGACGCGGCGAGCAGCAGGAGATGCGCTACACCGGTTCGAACCGCGTGATCCTCACCTACGACATGCCGATGAACGAGGTCGTCTACGACTTCTACGACAAATTGAAGTCGGCCTCTCGCGGCTACGCCAGCTTTGACTACGAAATCAAGGGCTACCGGCCGGGCGATCTCGTCAAACTCGACATCCTCGTCAACAAGGAGGAGGTCGACGCCCTGAGCATCATCGTCCACCGCGACTCCGCCTACGAGCGTGGACGTGCTATCGTCAAACGGCTCAAGGACGTGATCCCCAAGCAGATGTTCCCAGTGCCGCTGCAGGCGGCCATCGGCTCGCGAGTGGTCGCTCGCGAGACGATTCCGGCCCACCGCAAGGACGTGACCGACAAATGCTACGGCGGCGACGTCACGCGAAAGCGCAAGCTCCTGGAGGAGCAAAAAGAGGGCAAAAAGCGCATGAAAGAGATCGGCGAAGTCGACATTCCCCAGGAGGCGTTCCTGGCAGTGTTGACCACCGACGAGGATGATTGATGGCGTCGAATGAGCAGGACGACAGTGAGGTGGTCGAGGAGGCTCGGGCCTTCGTTCAGCGTGCGCAGGAGAGCCTGTCGAACGCGAAGCATCTCGACGACGGGGTCCGAAAGCGGATCCAGACGATGCTCAACGATCTGCGCCACACGATCGAAGCCGGCGACCCATCGGAGGTCGAATCCGAACTCGAGGATGTCTACGAGTTCGTCGATCAGCACATCGACCTGCATCGAAAGAGCGCACTGCGGGAGTACGCCGAAAGCATCGGGCTCGCTGTCGTCTTTGCGCTTCTTTTGCGCGGGTTTGTCATCGAAGCGTTCAAGATCCCGACCGGCAGCATGGAGCCGACGCTGCTGATCGGCGACCACCTGTTTGTCAACAAGTTCATCTACGGGATTCGGATTCCGTTTACCGAGACCTTCGTGACGCGCTTCGGGGAGCCGGGCCGCGGGGAAGTCGTCGTCTTTACCTTCCCGGTCCAGGAGGCGAAGGCGTATCTGAGCAACCAGCCCTCCTCGGAACGTGAGTGCATCGACCGCGAGTCGTTGAACCACGAGAAGGACTTCATCAAGCGGGTGGTGGCCGTGGAGGGGGACCGCGTGGAGTTGCGCGACAGCCAACTGTATATCAATGGCGAGGCGGTGCACCGGAAATTCCTCAAAAAGGAGTCGACCGGCAGCTACCTGTACCCGCACACCATTCAGGAGGTTGAAGAACTGGGCGGGCATCGCTACACGATTCAGTATCGGGACACCGACCAGGAATTCGGTCCGGTGACGGTGAGGGACGAACATGTCTTCGTGATGGGAGACCATCGCGACCGCTCCTCGGATAGCCGCTGCTGGGGGCAGGTCCCCATCGAAAACATCAAGGGCCGGGCCATGTTTATCTGGTGGTCGGTCGGGCCGGACGGTTACAGATGGGATCGGATCGGAAAGGTGATCAATTAGAGACTCGAGACGGAAGAGGCCATGCATCTACTTGGATTGAGTGACGCCCAGCGCAGCGAGATCATCGAGATTCTCGATGCCGCCGACCGGTTCATCGGATTGGACCATCAAATCAAGAAGACGGATCAGTTCTCGGAAGCCCTGGCGGGAAAGACGCTCGGGCTCCTTTTCTTTGAGCCGAGCACCCGCACGCGGACGAGTTTCGAACTCGCCGCCCAAAAGCTCGGGGCCGAGACCATCCTGCTGGACGAACAGGGGACCAGTGTTCAGAAGGGCGAGAGCGTGGTCGATACGTGCCGAAATCTGGAGGCGATGGGATTCGACGCGCTGGTGCTGCGCCACGGCGACCGCCACCTTCCGTTTTCGGTGGCCGACCGAGTCGACATTCCCATCATCAACGCAGGCAACGGGACAGGCGAACACCCCACACAGGCGCTTCTGGACGGGTTGACTCTCCGGCAGGCCTTCGAACACGGCGAGGGAGCGGGGCTGGACGACCTGAACGTCACGATCATCGGCGACATCGTGCACAGCCGGGTCGCTCGTAGCGACGTACACATGCTGAACGCGCTCGGAGCAAACGTGACGCTGGCGGGCCCCTCGGTGTTTCTGCCGGGAAGCCGGGATCCGGACTGGAACGCGCGGACCGTCACGGACCGCGCCACAGCCCTCGAGGATGCCGACGCCGTCATTATGTTGCGCATCCAGAGCGAACGGATCGCTGGGAACCGGGTCGACATGGACCGGTACATCGACGAGTGGGGCATCGATCAGATAGTTGTCGAGCAGGAGATGCCGTCGCATTGTCGCGTCATGCATCCGGGCCCGGTGATTCGGGGAGTGGAATTGACCGGGGCCGTGGCCGACGGGCCGCGCAGCCTGATTCTGCGACAGGTGACCAACGGAGTGGCGGTGCGCAAGGCCGTTCTTCAAAAGATACTCGGCGACCTTTGAGCCGACCCTCCGACGAAACGATTGTTTTCAACGACCTTTCGACGCGAACGTAAAGAGCCCATGACGACGCAGAACGACACGAACGAAGATTCGCCCCTACAAGAGCCGACGCCGGCGGTCCTCGTGCTGGAGGACGGGACCTTTTTCGAGGGAGAAGCCGGCGGCGCCTCGACCCGCACGACCGGTGAGGTCGTCTTCAACACGAGCATGTCCGGGTATCAGGAGATCTTGACCGATCCCTCCTACAGCGGCCAGCTCGTGACGCTGACGGTCCCCCACGTGGGCAACTACGGAGTGACCGAGGAGGACGACGAGTCGGCCAAGATCCACGCCGCCGGGCTCATCGTGCGGGGTCTGACCGACGAGCCGAGTAACTGGCGCTCCGACATGAGCCTTCCGGAGTGGCTCAAACGCGAGGACGTCGCGGCGATCAGTGGGGTCGACACGCGAGCCCTGGTTCGCCATGTGCGCGACGAGGGTGTCATGATGGGTGTGATCGCCCACGACGCCACGGCCTCGGAGGTCGACCAGTTGCTGGCGTACCTCGAAGAGCAGCCCGACTACGGGTCCGAGGACTTCGTCAAGGGCGTGGTGGTCGAAGAGCCTCGAGTCGTGGTCATCGATACCCCCGACGCCGACAAGGGCGACGACGAAATCGACGGCGACCCCGCCCCGGGACGGGTCTCGTTTTTGGATCTCGACGAGGCGCCCTCCGATGATTTTCGGCCCCACGTGGTGGTCGTCGACTACGGGGTCAAATTCAGTATCCTGCGGCATCTCCATCGACAGGGATTCCGGATGACCCTCGTGCCCCCTACGGTCGATCCTCAGACGGTCGCGGACCTGCAGCCCGACGGCGTGTTGCTGTCGAACGGGCCGGGAGACCCGGCTCACCTGGACGACCGACTCGACCTGGTTCGAGCCGTCGCCGATGCGTACCCGACCTTCGGGATCTGCATGGGCCATCAGCTCTTGAGCCGCGCCTTCGGCGCCGAGACCTTCAAGTTGCAGTTCGGCCATCGCGGACCGAACCAGCCGGTCAAGGACCTGTCGAACGGTCACGTGGCGATGACCAGTCAGAACCACGGATACGCCGTCGACGCGGAGTCGATGCCCGAGGAGATGGAGGTCACCCATATCAACCTCAACGACGACACCGTGGAGGGCTTTCGTCATACCGACCGGCCCGTCTTCGGCGTCCAGTACCACCCCGAGGCGGGGCCGGGGCCGCACGATGCCATCGAATTCTTCAGTGACTTTGCCGACGCCGTCCGCGAGAGCCGCGAGGCTTGAGGAGGAGCTTTGATGAAGGGGAAAGACTCGACTGGAGCCCTCGGACTGTGGGGCGTCTTGACTGTATTGATATGCGTGGGTGTCTGGAGCTGCGAGACCCGCGAGATCGGGGAGCCGAAGACCGGACAGTCCGCCAGCGAGGGACGCAAGCTGGTCTTCGAAGACGACTTCGAACGCTCGTCTCTCGGCTCAGACTGGCGGCGAGGCGAGGGAGAAGACGGCGGGGGCGAATGGCGGATCGTCGATGGCGAGGTTCGCGGCAGTCAGATTCGAAACGATCCCCTGTGGTTGACCCGTCCGCTTCCCCAGAACGTGCGGATCGAATTCGAGGCACGCGCTCTGAACGACGACGGCGACATCAAGGTCGAAGTCTTCGGCGACGGCCGAACCCACGAAAGCGGATATATCCTGATCTTCGGCGGCTGGAACAACAAGCTCGACGTCATCGCCCGTCTCGACGAACACGGCCAAGATCGAAAGGCCAGGCCGACCCGTAGCGTCGAGCCGAAGACGAACTACGAGATGGCCATCGAGCGGACGGGAAGTGCCGTGAAGTGGTACGTCGATGGCGAACACTTCATGACCTATGAAGACTCCGATCCCCTGCGCGGTCGGGACCATCGTTACTTCGCCTTCAACAACTGGGTGGCGCCGGTGGCCTTCGACGACGTGAAGGTCTACCGACTGCCGGCCGATCAGTAACGGGACCGCGATGGAGACGCGTCGGATCCTCCAAATTGTACTCGGGCTCGTCGCCGTGAGCGTCCTGTTGATGGGCGGTATCATCGTCTGGGAGCTCACCCGTCAGCCGGCGGTGATCTACGAGGAGGTCGAGAGGTCCGAACCCGTGGAGACCGAACAAGCCAATCCATGGGAGGGACGCGGCAGCGAGGCGATCGATCTGGTCAAGGAGACGGCCGTCGAATCCGTCGACGATGCGGCCGACGAGGCGGAGATGCCGACCATCGGTGAGGTCACCGGCGACGACGACTTCGTCGAAGAGACGCTGAACCTCGACCCGGATCTGTCGTCGTCCTGGACCGCCGAATGGTGGGCAGAGACGAAGTACGGTGACAGCTACTATCGGGTCATGCATGCCTTTCGGGACGGTGCGGTCGAGGTGGGGCCCACGTGGGTCGTCGACCTCGACGGTCAAACCGTCGAACCGATGAACGTGACGGCTCGGGCTGCGATGGACCCCGCAGACGCTCGGGATTCGGAGTACTACGACGCCGCCGAGCGCGTGATATCGGCCTTGACTCGCCACACCTTTCGACAGGGCCTGACCCTGGCCGGTGCGCTGCTCATCTACTTCGATCGCCGGGCCGGGGAAGCGGCCGATACCGTCCGAGGATGGACGATCCAGCATCAGCGCGGCCCCCGTTTCAAGGCGTATTTCCAGTGGAGCGAAGGCGACGACTCGAACTACGCGCAATTTGATTTCGACTACGAGGAGCGTGCCCTGCGGGCGGTCAACCTGCAGGCGGGCAACGTCATGAAGGTCGGCGAGTCGTTCGACGACGTCGAGCCGGTCGACATCCGGCCCGCCTCCTACGACATCGGCGGGGCCGACGCCGCGTCGCGCTGGACCGGTCGGGCGAGAGAGATGTACCGAGACCCGGAGAATCGGCCGCCCCTCAAAGCGTTGGATGCCGTCCTGCGTGTCGACGCCCGTATCGAGAGCATCGAGTGGCTGATGACCGCCCAGGCGAAGACAGCCGAACAGTTCGAAGCGTGCAAAGAGGCGAAGCGATGTCGCTGGATCCCCCGACAGAATGATGACGGCGTCGAGGTCACCTACGAATACGACCTGGGCGACGAGTCGGGATCGATCATCTGGAGGGTCAACTCCGACGATGAGGTCGAGCCGGCCAACCGAATCAGTCGTCTGGCACATCGGGTGACCACGAGTCGATGATGGCCGATAAGATGCCGAATCGGACCGACATCTGGGTCGATGTGCTCGAGGAGCTCGTATACGCTGCGGCGTGGAAAGACGCCCCGGCCTCCGCTCTTTTGACCGGACACCTGCACGAGCGCGTCGACGACAAGGGCGAGGCTGATGGGGCGACGACGGTGACCGGATTCACCAAACTCGGATACGCCGACACCCTCGATGGAGCGCTGGCCGCAATCGGCCGCCACGTCGAACTTGCGTGGGACGACGGCAGCCGCCCCGTTGGGCTCTTTGTCAGCCAGCGCGGCGGCGAGGGTCGGCCCCCGGAGGAAGCAATGCGCGCTCACCTGAGTTATTTCAATCGAGCCGGCCAGGGCCTGTGGGTCATCGACCCCGAGCGACGCCGTCTGGGAGTCTTCGAACGACCCCACGGCAAACCCTTTCGGCCGGCTACATGGAACCTGAGACACCGCGACCCGGACTCGAACGACGAGATAATCGACGAAGACGGAGACGATGATGGCCATGGTGACGAACGATCCGACCCTGAACGCGAACATCGCCGAGATCGAGGCGAGGGAGATCCTCGACAGCCGGGGAAATCCGACGGTTGAGTGCGAGGTGCGCCTGGAGAGCGGCCATGTGGGTCGAGCTGCCGTCCCCAGCGGCGCCTCCACGGGAGAGTACGAGGCGCTGGAGCTGCGCGACGGGGGCGAGCGCTATCGGGGAAAGGGAGTCCTCGGGGCCGTGGCGAATGTTCGCCAGCAGATCGGACCCGACCTGGTGGGCGTCGATGTTCGCCACCAGGAGACCATCGACCGCCGCATGATCGAGCTCGACGGAACGGAGTCCAAGAGCGAGCTCGGCGCGAACGCGATGCTCGGGGTGAGCCTGGCGTGTGCGAAGGCCGCCGCAGCGTTCGTCGGCCAGCCCCTCTACAGGTATATCGGCGGCGTGGGGGCTTCGACGCTGCCGGTGCCGATGATGAACATCATCAACGGCGGTGAACATGCCGACAACAGCGTCGACCTCCAGGAGTTCATGATCATGCCCGTCGGCGCGTCGACGATGGTCGAGGCGGTCCGAACCGGGGCCGAAGTGTTTCATGCGCTTCACGACCTGCTGGCCGACGAGGGGCGGGTGACGGCGGTCGGCGACGAGGGCGGCTTTGCCCCGGACCTCGACTCGAATCGGGAGGCGATCGATCTGATCATGAAGAGCATCCGGAAGGCCGGCTACGAGCCCGACCGAGACGTCCGGCTCGCCCTCGATTGCGCGGCCTCCGAATTCTATGACGAGACCTCGAAGGTCTACGAACTCGCCGGTGAAGGCCGCAGCCTGGACGCCGACGAGCTCGTCGAGATGTACGCCGAGCTCGTCGAGGACTATCCGATCGTGAGTATCGAAGACGGACTCGACGAGGACGACTGGGCCGGCTGGCGGGCGATGACCGACCGGCTCGGCGACGACATTCAACTCGTCGGAGACGACCTGTTTGTGACCAACGTCGAGCGTCTGCAGAGAGGCATCCAGTCGGGGGTGGCGAACTCGATCCTGATCAAGGTCAATCAAATCGGGACGTTGACCGAGACGCTTCGCGCCGTGGAGATGGCCCACCGCGCCGGATATACCTCGGTGATAAGCCACCGCTCCGGCGAGACCGAGGATACGACGATCGCCGACCTGGCGGTGGCGGTGTCGTCGGGTCAGATCAAGACCGGGAGCCTCAGCCGGTCGGATCGGGTGGCCAAATACAACCAGTTGCTGCGCATCGAAGAGGAGCTGGGGCGGGATGCTCAGTATCCCAATCATTGACACTTCTCGAGCAGAAGCGTTACATACCGCCGACCCACTCGAACCGTCGTCGGAGGGCCCGACGGCGGTTTTCTCGTGCCGCAGCCGGCACGCCTCAAGACCGAAACAGACCGAGGAAAGAGACCATGAGCAATGAACTGCGCTCTCGAATTCAGGATCTCTCGACACGGCTCGACGAGCTGAGGGGGCATCTTTGACCTGGGTGAACTCGAAGCCCGTCTCGAGGAGATAAATTCGATCAGTCAGGCACCGGACTTCTGGGACGACCCCGACGAAGCCCAGGAGCTGATGCAGGAACGCGGCGACATCCAGTCGCTTTTGGAGACCTTCGAGACCCAGGAAGAGAAGCTCGAAGAGGCCGAGGTTCTGATCGACCTGTCGGAGGATGTCGGCGGAGACGAGGACTCTCTGTCCGAAGCCCGACAGGACCTCGATGACGTCGAGCGGGTGGTCCTTGAGCTCGAGAAGCGTCGGATGTTCGGCGGCGACCACGATGACAACAACGCCGTCGTCTCGATCAACGCCGGCGCCGGGGGCACCGAGAGCCAGGACTGGGCCGAGATGCTGCTCAGGATGTATACCCGCTACTTCGAGTCCAAGGGCTGGGAGGTCGAAGTGACCGACCGTCAGGAGGGCGAGGAGGCGGGAATCAAGAGCATCGACCTGTTGGTCGAGGGCGACTACGCCTACGGCCATCTGAAGGCCGAGCACGGCGTCCACCGTCTGGTTCGTATCAGCCCCTTCGACAGCAGCAATCGCCGACACACCAGTTTTGCCGGCGTGAGTGTGTCGCCCGAGATCGACGATGACATCGAGATCGATGTCAATGAGTCGGATCTGCGCATCGACACTTACCGTGCCTCGGGAGCCGGCGGCCAGCACGTCAACCGGACCGAATCGGCGGTGCGGATTACGCACCTTCCCACCGGGACCGTGGTCCAATGTCAGAACGAACGCTCGCAGCACAAAAACAGGGCGACAGCCATGAAGGTGCTGCGCTCGAAACTGTACGAGCGGGAGCTTCGCAAACGCCAGGAAGAGGCCGCCCAGGAGTACGAGGCCGAGAGCGAAGTCGACTTCGGCAGTCAGATCCGCTCGTATGTTTTGCATCCGTACCAGCAGGTCAAGGATCTGCGCACCGAGGTCACTCTGACCGACACCGAGTCGGTACTCGACGGCGGGATCGAGCCCTTCATCGAGGCGTATCTGCTGCGCTCCGAAGGGGATGACTCCGATGCGGGGGCCGGACAGCCGTCATGACCTACGAACCCTTTATCGGTCTGCGCTACCTGATGTCGAAGCGCCGCAGCCGCGTGCTGTCGGTGATCACGTTGATATCGGTGGCGGGTGTCACGCTGGGTGTCACGGCGATGATTGTTGTGCTCAGTGTGATGGGGGGCTTCAAGAAGGACCTGAAGCAAAAGATCCTGGGGACCAAAGCCCACATCGTCGTCCAATCCGAGGACGGCGATCCGATGGAGTCGATCGAGCCGGTGATGAAGGCCGCCGAAGAGATGCCCAGCATCGTCGGCGCGAGTCCCTTTGTAGAGGCCGAGGTGATGGTCTCGAGCCCGACCAATCTCAACGGCCTGGTGCTACGCGGCATCCAGCCGGAGTCGTTCCAGCGGGTCAGTCAGGTCCCCGAGAACGTCGAGCAGGGAAAGTTGGAGTACCTGCAGGATACCGAGGCGGCGATCCCGGAGGGGTCGCCGGGAAGCTTACTCGATCAGATCGAGCGAACCGAAAACGAAATCAAAGAGACCGAAGAGAAGATCGACGAGCTGGAGTCGTCGGAGGATCCGGCGGCCTCCGACGACGGGGGCGGTGCCAAGGGCGGCATGCCCTCGGTCGTCCCGGAGGAGAAGGCCGGCAACGGAGAGGGCATGCCCTCGGTCGTACCCGACGAAAAGACAAAAGACGGGCAGGGCGGGGCAGAGGAATCCGAGTCGAAGACGACGTTGCCGGGACTTCTGGTCGGCAAGGAGCTGGCCAAGTCGCTGCAGGTGCGGGTCGGAGACGAGGTCAACGTCGTGACGCCCGAGGGCGAGATGGGTCCGACGGGCCCGATGCCGCGCAGTCGACCCTTTCGGATCGTCGGGATCTTCTATACCGGAATGTACGAGTACGATGCGAATTACGGATACACCCTGCTGAGCGACGCGAATTCGTTTCTCGATCAGCAGGGGGTGACCGGGGTGGAGATGAAGACTTCAGACGTGCAACGAGCCATCGAGATCGCCGACCGGCTCGATTCACGACTCGCCGAGATGACCGATGTGGGCTACGAGGTCCTGGATTGGAAGGAACTCAACCAGAGTCTGTTTTACGCGCTGGAGCTCGAAAAGATCGCGATGTTCGTGGTCCTCACCTTCATCATTCTGGTGGCGAGCTTCAGCATCATCGCCATGCTGATCATGATGGTGCTCGAGAAGAGCCGCGACATCTCGGTACTCAAGTCGATGGGCATGACCGACGGGGGCGTCATGCGGATCTTCATGCTCCAGGGCGTGGTCATCGGCGCGGTCGGGGCCGCGGCGGGGCTCGTCTTGGGACTCGGGATCTGCTGGGGCCTGATCGAATTCGGCTTTCCGCTGGATACGGAGGTCTATTACATCTCGACGCTTCCGGTGGAGATCGACCCCTGGGAAGTCACGTCGGTCGTCATCTGCACCATCGTTATCAGCCTGCTTGCGACGCTGTATCCGGCCAAAAAGGCCGCCGAGCTGCGCCCGGTCGAAGGACTGCGATATGAGTAAGACATCCGACGAAACACCGCTGATCGAATGCCGCGATCTGACGAAGGAGTTCGTCCACCGCGGCAAACGACTCACGGTGCTCGAGGACCTGGACCTGAAGGTCTACCAGGGGGATCGGATCGCGATTATGGGACCGAGTGGGGCGGGAAAGAGTACGCTGCTTCAGGTATTGGGCACCCTCGACGACCCGACCTCCGGGGAGCTGTACTTCGACGGAGAGCCCATCTTCGAGCGCGATTCCGACGGCCTGGCGGCCTTTCGAAATCGCGAGATCGGATTCGTGTTCCAGTTCCACCACCTGTTGCCGGAGTTTACGGCGCTCGAGAACGTGATGATGCCGGGCATGATCGCGCGGCGTCCCCAGAACGAAGTCCGCGACCGCGCCGAACATCTGCTCGATATGGTGGGGCTCGCCGAACGGATTCAACACCAGCCCGGAGAGTTGTCGGGCGGCGAACAACAGCGGGTGGCGATCGCGCGGGCACTTTTTATGGAACCCCGAGTTCTGCTATCCGACGAGTTGACGGGGAACCTCGATTTGAAGACCGGCGCCGGGATCCACGCGATTTTGCGGGAGCTCAACGAGGAGACGGGCGTGACCGTGGTCGTGGTCACCCACGACCCGCGGCTCGCCGACCAGATGCCGATCAAACTCGTCGTCGACGACGGGGAGTTGATCCCGTTTGAACCCGACGATCCGGCCATCGGGGACCGTATCCCCGAGGCGCTCAAACACCGAGAACCGACGAATCCTCGTGCACTTCGGGCCGATACGGACCGCGAAGTGTGGGAGGAGGCGACGCGCGGGAGTCTGGAGGGTCCCTGACGGGACGCCAGACATGCGGGTCGATGAGTGATTATTCCTGATGGTTGATGGAAGAGAGTGACACGACGGACCCAGCAGTACTCTTACAGTCTGTCGAAGAAGATTCCCCGGGCGACAGCCCTGTTAGCGGGGATCTGGCTTCTGATGGCCGCCGCGCCGGCTCTTGGACAGTCGGATTCGAGTGACTCCGATCGCATCCAACGAGCCCTCAAGAAGCTTCCGAAGGGGGAGGCGGCGCAGGAGGGCCGGACGATCGACCGGATCCAGGTGGCGGGAAACCGGCGCATCGAATCGGAGTCGATCCTCAATCGAGTCGACCTCTCCGAGGGAGATCCTCTGGAGCCGTCGGTTATCTCGTCGGACATCAACAGCATCTACGACCTCGGGTTCTTCGAAGACATCAAGGTCGATGCCCGAGTCGTCAACGGCGAGACCCTGCTGGTGACCTTTCTGGTCCGCGAAAAGCCTGCGGTCGCCAAGATCGCCTTCGAGGGAAACAACAAGATCGACGACGACAAGCTCTCGAAGACGGTCACCTTCCGAAAACGTACGATTCTCGACGTCAACGAGATCAAAAAGAGCGCCGAGAAGATCCGTCAGAAGTACGTCGACAAGGGCTACTATCTGGCCGAAGTCGACTACGAGATCACGGACGTCGAGGATCGGACCGACCAGGTCGACGTTACCTTCCAAGTGCGGGAATTCGCGAAGGTCGAGGTCAAGGACATTCTGATCCTCGGCAACGAAGCCATCTCGGGGGACGTCCTCCGGCGGTCGATGCGCACCAAGGAAGGAAACTTCCTGTCGATCATCAGCAACATGGGCAACTTCACCGAGGCCGACTTTGAGAAGGACCTCAAGCGGCTGACGGCCCGCTACTATCAGAAGGGATACGTGGAGGTCAGCGTCGGGATGCCCAGCATCCGGCTGTCGAAGGACAAGCAGTATCTGTACATCACGATCCGTATCGACGAGGGCCCACAGTTCAGCGTGGGAGATCTCGGGGTCCAGGGCGATCTGCTCGAGTCGCGCGAGAAGCTTCTGGACAAGGTCGAACTCAATAGCGGCGATGTCTTTAACTACGCGAAGATGCGCGAGGGGATGCAGGCGTTGACCAACCTGTACAAGGACAGGGGCTACGCCTTTGCCCAGGTCCAGCCGCTGACGCGGATGAATCGCGACGCAAAGACGGTCGACGTCAACTTCAAATTCGCCAAGGGACAGAAGGTCCGCTTCCGTCGCATTCGGATCACGGGCAACCAGAAGACGATGGACCGGGTGATCCGCCGGGAGCTCGAGATCGCCGAAGGGGACCTCTATTCCCAGACCGAGATCAACGCTTCGCGCCGGCAGATTCGACGGCTCGGGTTCTTCAAATCGGTCGAGATGTCGACCCAGCGCGTGCAGGGATCCGACAATCAGGTCGACGTGACCGTGCGGGTCGACGAGCGGCGAACGGGGAACTTCCAGTTGGGCGCCGGGTTCTCGAGCACCGAGAGCATCATCGGGAACATCCGCATCTCGCAGGACAACCTCTTTGGCCGAGGTCAGACGCTGAGCGTTCAGGGTCAGCTCTCGGCGGTGCGCACCCTCTTCAATCTGCAGTTCACCGAGCCGTGGCTCTTCGGGTCACAGTGGCAGCTTTCGGTCAACGCCTACAACTTCGATTACCTCTATCAGGACTTCTCCAGGCAATCGACCGGCGGTGAGTTGAGCCTGGGGTATCCGATCTCGGAGGCCTTCGACTGGGACATTCCCGGTGAACTCACCGTCCGGGGTCGCTACACTCTGGAGCGCGTCAGCGTCGAGTCGGGCGGCCGGGCCACCAACAATCTGTCGCGGCCGGGCGCCTTCTTCGACAGTGGGATCACCAGCAGTCTGGGCCTGGAGCTCAGCTACGACACCCGGAACAACCGGCTGTTTCCGACCAAGGGGCAGTATACGACCGCAAGTGTGGAGGTGGCCGACGACAATATCACGGGCAGCGAAACGGAGTTTGTGCGCACGGAGGTCGAATCCAGGGTCTACATTCCGCTGTTCTGGGAGTTCGTGCTGCGGTTGAACGGGCAGCTCGGATACATCGCCGGACTCAACGAGGATCGCCCGGTGCCGTTGTTTGAACGTTACTTCGTCGGTGGTCCGGAGACGACTCGAGGCTTCGAACGGTACACCCTGGGACCGACCCTGAACGTGGCTCGCAGCGGAGGCGACCCCGGAAGTTCGCTGTCGGACTTCAGCATCGGCGGGAACAAGCAGCTCTTGCTGACGGCCGAAATCGAGTTTCCGATCCTGAGGTCGGCCGGGGTCAAGGGCGTGGTCTTTGCCGACGCGGGCAACGCGTTCGGGGCGAATCAGCCGCTGACCCTCGCGCTTGACGTCTTCAAGAGTGCCGAGAACAACTACCGGGATGCGCTGCGTACCGCCGTCGGATTCGGGTTTCGCTGGCGCAGTCCCTTCGGCCCGCTGCGTTTCGAGTGGGGCTTCCCGCTGTCGCGTCTGCGCGGCGAACAGGGCATGGTCTTCGACTTCAGCATCAGCAACGGCTTCTGATGGACGGTCGGGGACGGCTCGGAGTGAATGAAACGAGCCGGGCGCCCGTCCGATGGAATGAACAACGCATGCGACCGACTCTACAGAGCGTAGAAATTTCGTCACGAAGAATCCTTCGAACGAGGAGTTGTCTATGAAGACGTCCAACAGTCGCACGTTCTCGCTTCGCACGCTGTCTCAGCTCGTGCTCGCCGCCGCGGTGATGTTCGCCGGGGTCGGATTCAGCCAGACGGCCTCTGCTCAGGATTTGAAGATCGGCTACGTCGATCTGCAGCGGGCACTCTCCCAGGTCGAAGAGGGCAAAGAGGCCAAAAAGAAGCTCAAGAAGGACTTCGAAGACAAGCAGGCCAAACTCGACAAGAAGCAACAAGAGGTCAAAAAGCTCAAAGAGGAACTCAAGAACCAGTCGATGGCTCTGTCTGCGGAGGCCAAAAAGAAGAAGCGCGCCCAGCTTCAGAAGAAGATGGCCGAGCTGCAGCGGATGTACATGAGTCTGCAGCGAAACCTGAGCCAGAAAGAGGCGAAGGCCACGAAGGGCATCTTCAAGAAGATGCGCAAGGTGGTCCGCAAGATCGCCGATGAGAAGGGATACGACCTCGTGCTCGAGAAGCGCGGTTCGTCGGTGCTGTTCGCCAAGGACGCCATGGATCTGACCGACGAACTCATCAAGCGTTACGACTCCGAATGATGAAGCAGTCTCGGCTCTGGCGGTGGCTCGGCCTGGGGGCATTCGTCTGTGCCCTGACGATGTCATCGTGCAGTTGTGAAGATCGGATTCGGCGCTGGATCAGCAATCAGGATCAGACCCGAACGAGCTTCGAACCCGTCGACGCGGGAGATGAAGCCAGCGGGCCGGCCGAGCAAGAACCGAACGATGACCGAGCCAGTGCCCATCCGATCGATCTGACGGCCCGGGAGGGGCCGTTGAGTGGGGAGATCGAACCGAACTCAGATGTCGACTGGTATCTGCTCGAGCCGGCCGAGGGCGACTCCTGGATCGTCGAACTCGTGGTGACTCCGCCCGAGGACTCAAAGCTGGATCCGGCCATCGAGGTGGCAGCCAAGCCAGAGGGCTCGACGCGTTTCGACGTGGCCGAGGCCGGCGAGCCAGAGTCGGTTCCGAGGTTGCTCGTGCCCAAGGACGGACGTCTCGTCGCCATCCGTGCGGCGGGCGACGCCGGCGGCAAGTACGAACTGACCACGCAGCGACGGATGTCCGGGGCAGCGCTGGAGTCGAAGCCGAACGAAACGCGCAAGACCGCCGTCGGTTTTCCGTTCCCCGGCGGCATTCAGGGCTACTACGACCGACCGGGCGACGTCGATTGGCTGCAGTCCGAGAGCTCCGAGATCCCGCCGGGGATCTACTCGGTGTCTCTGGCGCCGATCCCGGAGATGACCCATCGTGCCGATTTCTTCACCGGCTCGGGGTCCGAGGATCCGTGGACGACGTTGAAGGCCGGTCCCGAGCGTTCGGCCGAGATTCCGAATCTGGGGGTCCCGGGCGGACTCTCGAGTCTATGGGTTCGGTTGCAGGCCGAAGGCGACCGCTACAGCCGCGAAGCTCCCTACCGGATTCGGTTCGTCGAGCACGCCGAGCCCGATGGATTCGTGTTGGAGAGCGAGCCGAACGATTCCGACGCAACGTCTCAGTCTATCCGTCTGGGCGACGAGGTGCGCGGGTATTTCCACCACACCGGCGACACCGATCGTTTCTCTTTGTTGGTGGGCCGCGCCGCGCAGAAGGCGGCGTCGGACCAACCCTCAAAAGACGCCGGTACGCCCACGCCGAAGCAGGCGTCTGCGGACGCCGGTTCCGAAGAATCCTCTCCATCGGCGCCCCCCGAGAAGATGGAGGAGGACGATTCGTTGGTCGATATGCCCCCGAAAATGGGTGACCTGCAGGATGCCGGAACCGCCAGGGACGACGAGCGGCCGGGGTCTGGCTCCGGGAAGGAGTCGCCCGACAGCATCGATTCCTACCTGGAGCCGAAGGAGTCGCCCGAACACCTGGCGCAGGTGGCGCTGAAACCGCTCAACGATGACGCCACCGTCCAGATGACGTGGCTGAACCCTCGGGACGGGGGACGCCGGGCGCTGATGTCTGACGACCGAGAGGAGCCGGCGATCCTGTGCAACGTGCCGATCGACGACGGGTCGATCGAACTCGCCGTCTCGAAGAGCTCCAGGAAAGGGGACTCTCAACGGCGGGACTACCGAACGAGCTTTGCCTACGCCGTCGCCGTCGCCGATGTAGTCGGTCAGGTCGACAACATCGAAGTCGAGCCAAACGACTCACGTCAGTCGGCGGATCCCTTGCGGCCGGGCACCGGACGGTCCGGCTACATCGCCTACGGGGATGACACCGACGTATACGGGTTCCTGGTGCCGGAGCGGGGCGAGACTTCGGAGCGTGCTGGGGCCAAACCGGAGGTCGATGCGGGATCGAACGCCCGGGATACGGTCAATCGACGTCCCGAGCCTCGTTCCACGACCGTAAAACTTCGCGCCAATCGCCTGGACCTTGGATTGGAACTCGTCGACAGTCAGGGCGCACTGGTCGCCGAAATCGACAAGGCCGGGGCGGGGGCCAACGAGTCGGCTACCCTGGATCTGCCCCCGGGCGTCTATTTTGTGAAAGTGTCGAGTGCCGGCGGGCAGGAGTGCCGGCCCTACGAACTCGATATCGACGTGGCGGGTCGGTGACCTACAGGAGGTTTTTGAGCCATCCAAAGGCCAAAAACGTCCCGATCGCGCTGCCGGCTGAAGAGAAGATAAAGACCAGCAGAACGCGGCCGACCCGATTGGTCCACCAACCGGTCCACTCCGTCAGATCCTCGCCGATGGTGTGGAGATCACGCACTTTCGGTGCGGCGACGACCGTCTGGGTGAAAGCGGTCACCATGCCGGCGCCGATCGTCGGGTTCAGGGAGGTCAGCGGGGCCGCGACGAATGCCACAATGACAGTCACGGGGTGAGCGAGGGCGGCGATGGCACCGACCGCAGAGAGTATACCGTTTGCCAACACCCAGGCCGTTGCCGCCGTCTGGAGCTGTTGGGTATCGCCGTACATGAAGCCGTAGGCGAAGAGCCCGATGACGATGGCCGGAAGGATCCAGGGGATGAGCTCCGAGAGCGTCGACTTTTCGGGGACGACATCGATCGGCTCGACGATGTCGGGGTCGATGTCGTGCTCCAGCCAACGGGCGATCCCCTCTCGGTGAGCCGCGCCGACGATGGCCACGACCTTGTCGCCGGGCGTGTCCTGGATCGATTTGGCCATGTAGAGATCCCGTTCATCGACAAGGACCTCCTTGAGTTCGGGCATCACGTCGGCGAGTTCGTCCAGAATCTCCGAGATCATGTCGCCCTGTTTGAGGTCCGAGAGGTCTTGCTCGGAGACCTCCTCGGTCTGAAACAGGCTCAAAAAGAGCATCGCCGCCAGCTCGGCGCGCCGATACCACGGCGTCAGCCGCCAGGCCCTCAGCAGGGTCGTTCGGATGTTTCGATCCGCCAGCACGACGGGCACGCCCATCTCCTCGGCGGTATCGGCGGCGGCAGCCATCTCGGCCCCGGGCGTGACGCCGGTGCTGTCGCCCATCCGTTTTTGGAAGGCGGTCAATGCCAGCCGGGCCAGCAAAAACGTAAGTTTACCCTCCTTGATGACCTGCAGAAGGTCGAGGTCTTCGAACTTCTGTTCTCGTCGCAGTGCGCGGTATCGTTCTTCGTCGAGTTCCACGCAGACCCGGTCGGGATCTTCGTGGCGGATGACCTCTCGGACGGCGTCGACCGATTCCTGCGAGATGTGAGCCGTTCCCACCAGGACGAATTCGCGACCATTTCGTTCGACGCGAACGACGTCCTTTTCCCATTTGGGAGGCTCTTGTTTGTCCTCCTCGGGAACGACGAAATCTCCACCGGGAGGGGTATCGGCGTCGGAATCGTGGGGATCGTTTGTCATGAAGGGGAGGCGGTTCGGGGTTGATGCCGGTCCATTCGGCCCCTCCACGTAGCACGGCTCACCGAAACGTGCACGCCAGCCGTGGCACGCGCACCTGCACGGGGATGGATGACGTGGTATCGACAATGCCGGTACGATCGACGCGGATATTGTCTTGGACCCGGAGCCTGAGACCGATGGACGAAGTTCCCGACATACTTCTTTTGGACATGGATGGCGTCATCGCCGATGTCTCCGAGTCGTACCGGAGGGCACTGGAGCTGACCGCTGAATCCTACGGCCAGTCGCTGGATGCCGCGAGCGTCTCGCATCTAAAGGCGGCCGGCGACGCAAATAACGACTGGGTGCTGATCCACCGCTGGCTTCGCCAGCAGGGCCTCGATGTTGATTTCGAGGACGTCAAAGGGACCTACGAGTCGTATTTGCAGGGCACCGACGACCGAGAAGGCCTCTGGAAGCAGGAGAGGTTGATCCCTCCCCGTTCGTTTTTCGAGACCCTCAGCGGACGTCATCCCATGGGCATTGTGACCGGGCGAACCCGCGCGGATGCGCGTCGCTTCATCGACCGTTTTGACCTGGCCAAATTCTTCGAAGCGGTCGTCTGCATGGAGGATGCCCCCCGCAAACCCAGCCCGGATCCCGTCGAACTACTTCTGGAACGCATGGGAGCTCGGACGTCCGAATCCGACATCTGGTTGGTCGGGGACACGCCCGACGATATGAGGGCAGCCGCGGCGGCGGACGTGAGGCCGGTGGGAGTCATTGCGCCGTACGAGGAGGATGCTTCGATGAGGCCGGCGCTTTTGGAGGCGGGGGCGACTGTCGTTCTTGGGGACATAGAGGAGTTGGTGGGCGGGTGATCGCGTGGGCGCGTCGCGCGCAGGACGTACGAGGTACGACGGGGATCCGCGAAGCACGTGGCCGCGTCGCGCGTAGGACGTACGAGGTACGACGGGAACCGCGAAGCACGTGGCCGCGTCGCGCGTAGGACGTACGAGGTACGACGGGTGCCGCGGCGGCGTCCGTCTGTCTGTCCCGCGGCGGCGCGCCGCAGGCGCGACACGCCGCGTGATCGCCCGGTTCGCTGCGAGGCGCACCGCGGCTCGCGAGACCGGGATGTCCATCGTGCTATTGCCAGAGTAAGCCCATCCCGCAGTCGCCGAATCCCCCTTCCATCGCCCACCTACCTGTGGCATCCTAAGGGGACGAACAGCGCGAAATATGACGACCTTTGGAGGGGAGGGCAGGATGAGAATCGGCGAATGGACGGTGATTGCAGCGGCGCTGTCGTTAAGCTGTGGCTGCTACAAGACGGTGACGGTGCCGACCGAGCAGCAGGGCGGTGCGGCGGAATCAGTCGAGCCGGAGACCGTTGAGTTCGAGTTTGGCTGGCGAGATGGGACGCGTCTGGGGGCACGGGTCGAGCGCACCATCCAGGTGAATGAAGAACCCGAACGGCGGCTCAGCGCGCGGTACACTCTCGAGGCCGAGGCCGTCGAGGGCGGACTTTCGGCGATCGAGGCGATCGAGCAACGGCCGGATCTGATCGTTCGTACCCGCAGCGGCGGGGCCGAAAGCGTGGGTGCCGAGGCCGGATTTCTCGACTACGTTGCCGCCGCGAACCTCGGGGTTCGTGCGGATCTGAGAGTCGATCCGGCGGGTCGGTTACTGTCGATCGAGGGCGCCGGGAGCGTATCCGAACGTCAGTTTGCGACGATGAAGAAGGCGGCACAACGGGCGCTTTCGCCGATGGAGGAGCGGCTTGTGGCGGCATCGCTTGAGCCAGAACATTTAAAGTCACACTCGAAGGCTGACTGGAGCTTCTGGGTGGAGTCGTGGGCGGGCCAGACGATGGAGGTGGGGCGCTCGACGACCGAGGATGTGCCGCTGTCCTGGGAGACCGGTGCGGATGACGCGACGATGACCGTAGAGGTGGCGGCCGTGGAGTCGTGTGGGAGGGACCGGTGCGCCCGGATCGAGGTCGTCATCGAGAGCGACGGTGCGGCCGTGCGGAAGGCCATCGAGGCGAGGGCCGCGCAATTGGCCGAGGGGACGGGCGGGGCGGCCGACGGCCTGCGCGTCGACGAGACTTTTCTGCGCGAGACCCATACACTCTGGACCGTGCCGGAGACCCTCGTACCGCGTCGGGTTCAGCAGGAGCGGGTTGTGCGAGCCAGATTGACGTCGGCGGCCGACCCCGACGTTTCTCGGCACTATCGGCAAACCGTCCGCACCCAGACGACGTTTTCGCGAAGTCCATAGAGAGTTTCTCCGATGAAGATCTACTACGACGAGGGCATGCTCGACCACGAAACCGGGGCGAATCATCCGGAGCGTCCAGAACGTCTCCGGGCGATCCGTCGCCGGCTGGTCGCCTCCGAGGCGTTGGAGCCGGAGTGGGAGGCGGTGGCACCCTTCGAACGAGGATGGGTCGAGGGCGTGCATGCTCCGGACTATGTGGAGAGGATCGAGAGCATGGCCGGAGAGACGGCTCGTCTGGACCCGGATACGGTCGTATCACCCGGATCGATCGAGGCGGCGCACCTGGCGGTCGGCGGGGCCGTGCGTGCCGTCGATGAGTTGCTTGACGGCGATGCCGAGGCCGGGTTTGCCGTGGTCCGGCCGCCGGGGCACCACGCCGAGGCCGACAGGGCCATGGGCTTTTGTCTGTACAACAACGCCGCTATCGCCACGCACTACGCGCTCGAGGCCTTCGGGATCGAGCGGGCACTGATCCTCGACTGGGATGTCCACCACGGAAACGGAACCCAAAACATCTTCTACGACAGCTCCCAGGTCCTCTACGCGAGCATTCATCAACGCGGGCTCTTTCCGGGGTCGGGCAGCGTGGCCGAGACCGGCCGTAAAGAAGGCAGGGGTCGGACCGTGAACGTCGCACTCCCACCGGCGTGCGGAGATACCGACTACATGTCGGCCGTCGACCGGGTCTTCGAGCCGATGTTTGAAAACTTCGACCCACAATTGGTCGTGATTTCGGCCGGCTACGACGCTCACGTCCGGGACCCGCTGGCAGGCATGAACGTGACGACCGAAGGCTTCGGTGCCATGGCGGGTCGGATCTCAAAATTGGCCCGCGAGCACGCCGGTGGTCTCGTCTACGTCCTCGAGGGTGGCTACCATCTGGAGGGCTTGTCGACGGCCGTCGAAGCGACGATCGCGGCGACGACGGGCCACAGGGCCTACGAGGTCGGCGGCGAGCCGAGCGACAAGGCTCGTGAGGTCATCGACCAGGTGCGGTCGAATGTGGCGGCGATGAAGGCCTGAGCGCGGCCGGGAACTACTCGCCGACGGCGGCGGCGGGATCCGATGAAGGCGACCCCGACGTCGTGTCGGTTTCGGCGTACTGCAGCCGATGGAGCTTGCTGTAGTGACCGTTGTTTTTAAGCAATTCCGAATGGGTGCCGCGCTCGACGATCTCTCCGCGATGGAGCACCAGGATCCGGTCCGACGACTCGATGGTCGACAGACGGTGCGCGATGACCAGCGATGTCTGCTGGTCGAGAAGGACTTCGACCGCATCCTGAATCAGCGCCTCGGTGTCGGTGTCGACGCTGGCGGTCGCCTCGTCCAAGATGAGGATCTCGGGGTGTAGGACCAGGGCCCGGGCAAAGGCGATGAGCTGCTTTTCTCCGGCCGACAGGTTGGCGCCGCGCTCGGTCACATGATGTTCGTAGCCGTCGTCGTACTTTTGGACCATCTGATGGGCGTGGACGGCGCGGGCGGCCTGCTCGATCTCTTCTTCGGAGATGGAGTCGTCGCCGAGGGTCAGATTCTCGCGGACCGACCCCTCGAACAGAAACACATCCTGGAGCACGACGGCGAAGAAACGCCGGTAGGCGCGGAGGTCGAACTCACGGATGTCGATCCCGTTGATGCGGATCGACCCGCGGTCGATATCGTAGAGTCGAAGCAGCAGATTCGTGATCGTCGTCTTGCCGGCGCCGGTGTGGCCGACCAGGGCGACGCGTTCGCCGGGTTCGACCGTGAAGCTCACATCTTTCAGGATCCACTCGTCTTCGTTGTATGCGAACCAGACGTCGTCGAACTCGATGGTCAGCGGCGTCTCGGGCAACTGCTTCGGGTCGTCCTTCTGGGGAATCTTCTCGTCGTTGTCCAAGAGCTGGAAGATCCGCTCGCCGCTGGCGATGGCACTCTGGAACTGGTTGTATTTTTCGGCCAGGTCTCGGATGGGCCGGAAGAACTTGCGCATGTACTCGATGAAGGCGACCAGCACGCCGAGGGTGGTCAGATCCTGCAGGACCTGTCCACTTCCGTACCAGATGATGGCGCCGATGGTGATCGAGCCGACGGCTTCGACCACGGCGTACAGCATCGCGTCGTAGCGGATCGACCGAAGGTTGGCGTTGCGGTATTCGGTGTTGATGTCGCGATACTCGTCGGCCGAGACGTTCTCCCGCACGAAGAGCTGGATGATGTTCATCCCCGTGATGCTCTCCTGCAGGTGGGCGTACAGCCGGGCGATCTTGGTGCGCACGTCTCGGTATGCCTGGCGCAGGTAGTGCCGAAAGATGGCGGTCAGACCGACCAGCAGCGGGAGGATCGAGAAGCTGACGAGCGCCAGTCGCCAGTCTTTGTAGATGAGAATGGCGGCGATGCCGAAGAGCATCAGGAAGTCGCCGACCATCGTGATCATGCCGCTGGAGACGGCATCCTGCAGTGACTCCACATCGGTGGTCATCCGCGTCATCAGCCGGCCGACGGGATTGTCGTGAAAGAAGTCCGTCGGTCGCTTCTGGACGTGATCAAAGATGTGTTGGCGCAGGTCGACCAGCGACGACTGTCCGGCCTTCTGCATCAGATAGAATTGCAGGTACTCGAACGCGGCCTTGCCGATGACCGCCCCCGCGAAGCCCGTGATGACCCAGATCAGGCCCTGGTAGTCACCGGGGACCAGGTGGCTGTCGATCGCCACCTGAATCAGGTGGGGCTGCAGCAATCGAGCGGCGGTGATGATCGGCAAGAGGGCCAGGCAGGCGAAGAAGATGCCTTTGTAGGGCCGGATGTACTTCCACAGCCGACGCACGATCTCGAGGTCGCTGATCTGCCCGAGTTCGCGCTCCTCGAAGTTCGACCCGATGGCGGTCTCGCTGGGACGCTCCTTCTTTCCGTTGGAGTCTTCGCTCCCCTCTTGACCGGAGTTGTCTTCGCAGTCGGGTGGGTTGGTCACGATTCCAGGGTCTCCTCGAGCTGCTGGCGCTCGTACATGTTCGCGTACAGGCCGCCTTGTTCGATGAGTTCGTCATGGGTTCCGCGCTCGATGATTTCGCCCTGTTCGAGCACGTAGATGCGATCGACACGGTTCAGGGCGTTGAACCGGTGTGTCAGGAGGATGCTTGTGCGCCCCTCCATGATGTATTCGAGGCGGTCCAGAATCAGGTGTTCGGTCTTGGTGTCGACGCTGGAGAGGGCATCGTCCAGAATCAGCAGGCGGGGGTCGACCAGAAGGGCGCGAGCGAGTGTGACCCGCTGTTTCTGGCCTCCCGAGAGGGTGACACCACGTTCGCCGACCAAAGTCTCGAGCCCGTCGGAGAAGCCGTCGATGTCGGGCCGAAGTCCGGCCACGTCGATGGCCTGTTGGACGCGCTGGTCTTCGGAGAGTGGCGGCTCCAGCCCGGATTCACTCGGCGGGATCAGCGCGGAATTCGGCGCCCGCCGACCGATGGTTTCGTCGTAGTCGAAGGCGTCGAGGCCGAACCGAATATTCTGGCGCAGCGTCATCGAAAACAGCAGGGGTTCCTGCGGGACAAAGCCGATTTCGCTGCGGAGTTCACGCAGACCGACCCGGTCGATCGGTGCGCCGTCCAGTCGGATCGTCCCCTCGTCGGGGTCGTACAGACGGGTCAGAAGCTTCACCAGCGTCGACTTGCCGGACCCGGTACGCCCCACGAAGGCGACCGTGGAGCCGGCCGGAATCGTCAGGTCGATGTCATGGAGGACGTCGTCCTCGTCGTAGCTAAAGCTGACGTTCTCCATGTCGACCCGGCCCCTCGGCTGTGACCCGTCGACCGGGGGCAGAGATACCGCGTCCGAGTCGTCGGAGTCGGCCGGGTCTTCGAGCGTCGGCTCCCGGGCGAGAATCTCGATGATCCGGTCGAACGCGGCGCGGCCGCGATGCCAGATCTGAAAGACCCAACCCATGGCGATTGTGGGGAACGCAAGGGCGACGACGTATCCGTTGAACTCGACGAACTGGCCGAGTGTCAGAGTTCCGGCGAGGACTCGCTGGGTGCCGATGATCAGCAGCATGGTCGTTCCGATGCCGGCCACCAGGGCGACCAGGGCGTTGAGTCCGCCCCGGATGACTGCGAGCTCCATGTTTTCGTCGTAGAATTCGTTGTTGAGCTCGCTGTACTGGTCGCTCTCGCGCCCCTCGAGTACAAAGCTCTTGACGACCGACATGCCGGTCAGGTTTTCCTGCACCTTCGTCGACAGGTCCGACAACTTGGCCTGCACGACCTTCGTCTGTTTGAACAACGCCCGGCCCAGATAGAGGATACCACCCAGCAGGAAAGGGTAGGGGGCCAGACAGATCAGAGTCAGCGAGAGGTCCACGCCGGCCATCCGCCAGATTCCGATGCCGTAGGCGAGGCCCGTGTTGACGATGTGCAGGAACGTGAGGGCGTAGAAGACCCGGACGCGCTGGACGTCGTTGGTGACCCGGCTCGTCAGATCGCCGGTGGGCGCCGGGTCATAGAACGAAGGGGTCAGGTCGCTGAGTTTTTCGTACAGGTCGTTGCGCAGGTCGAACTCGATGTATCGACCCGGATAGAAAATGGTGATGCGCGAGAGGATCCGGGCGATCCCGGCGGCGACGGCGAGGATCATGATGATCTGGCCGAACCAGATGACTTCCGAACGAACCATCGAGAAGTCGAGCTGGCCGGACTGCATGGCCGCGCGCATTTTTTCGACGGCCATGCCGATATACGCCGGGATGGCGAATTTGGCGAGGTTCGTCAGGACTAGAAAGACAGCGCCCAGGGCGAACCACCAGCCATACCGGAAGAAATACCCCCACAGTTTTTCACTGTGGACGTCGTCCGGGACGTCGATGCTCAGGGGATGGGATGTCTCGGCGTGGTCGTCCGTGGACATGGGCTTCCGAAGTATGCGTCGTCACTGAATCCGCAGGCCGATCCGATTCCAGCGGATGTCACCGGACTCCGGGTCGGCCGACCAGGCGACGTAGGCGGGCGATCCAGCGATGTCTGCGCGCCCGACCGCGCCGAAATGACGACTGTCGCGTATCGAGAATGTCTGACCGGAGGCCGGCTGACTGCGGTGGTCTGCCAGCAAAAAGTATTGGCCCTGATTGAGCGTCATCGAGTCGAGTTCGGGGCCGAACTCGCCTTGGGGCGCCTCGGAGATAATATAGCGGGCGGAACCGTTGACTTCGACGATCAACCGATAGCCGGCACGAGCATCGAGGCTCGAGGGGGCCTGCCAGTCGGTGGGCAGCGGATACTGCTTTACCGGGCGTCCGTCAACCAGCGGCGTTTTGCCGGCCAGACTGACGGTCCGGCCCGGCGTGGCGATGACCCGCAGAATGCGTTTCTGGTTGTTCCGTGCGCGAATGGCGACGAGGTCGCCGGCCTGCGGGACGGAGCCCTTCAGGATCTGGTCGCGAACCAGGATCGTGTCGCCCTGCTGGATATTTGGGTACATCGCCCGCGACTCGACGGTCTCCAGGCTCCAGATATGCCGCTGGCTGTAGACGCCTACGAGGGCGACGGGCAGCAGATAGGTCACCAGCACGACGAGTCCGTAGGTCGTCCAGTGGTTGTAGGAGCGCGGTTCGTAGTCGGGGCCGAGCCGCCGTGCGCGGTCGCGGACATCGAAGGCGACCGCAACGACCACGACGATCCAGGTCGCCACGAGCACGGCGAGCGGCGAGAACAGAAAGAAGTCGTAGACGCCAAAGCCGACGACCACCAGGGCAAAGGCCGCGACGAGTGCCAAGTTCAGGGCGATGCCCCGGCGGAGTTTGCCGACATACATGTAGCCGAGCCCCGGGGAGACCACAGAGAGGAGTACGGCCGTCAGCGTAGAACGGGGCTGCGTCTCGTCGGAGTCACTCAAGGGGACTGTGTCCTCGGTCTGATCCACTGATTGGCGTGTACCATCGGAGAGATTCGTTCAGCGCACGAACCTAATTTTCGGGGGCGTCCGGGTCAACCACCGGGCCGGCCGACTTTTGAGATGCGGTCGTTGACGAAACCGTCAGCCGGCCTAAGGTTTCGAGGGGCCATTGAGCGGCCGTCGTGAATCTCTTCGATTGATTGGGACGTACTTCCGATGACGAATGCAGAGCCAAACACATCGTCCGGCGCCGAGGGGCAGGGCCTGGCGGTACCGACATGGATCGTACTCATCCTTCTGGCGGCGGTCCCGGTGGTCTTTGCCACCGGGTTTTCGCAATTCGACATCGCCAAGGACGTCCTGCTGATGGGAGGTGTCGGCCTGGGTCTCGTCATCTGGGCGGTCAACGTCGCCCGCCAGTCGACCTTCGGGATGGTGGCCGGGCGGGTGATGATTCTGGCCGTCGCCGTTGGAGTCTACGTGCTGTTGGCGCTGGCGTGGGCCCCGTCGCTGTACGGCTCGGCCCCGGATGCCGCGCATTTGGTGGCACTGGTCGGGATGGCGGTCATCATTGCAGCGCCCACCGGCCGGGGGATCGGATTCGACGACTTTGCACTGGCCGTCGGCTCCGGCGCGCTGTTGTGCGGGCTGTTCGGTCTGGCCGACTGGGCCGGGGTGGGCATCTTCACCACCGTGTGGGATCCGCCCGGTGCGACCGGTGCGTTCGACGCGATGGAGTTCGCAACCGCCTACTACGCCGTGGCACTTCCCGTGGCGATGGCCGGCGCGATTCGAGAGTCCGGATGGACGCGCATCGTCCTGGCCGTGTCGGTGATGGTGGCAGGATTTCACTTCGGCATGGTCTCCACGTGGCTGTTTCTGGGGCTGCTCGTCGGCCTCGGGTTGGTCGCCGCATTGATCATCATCGCGTTCGAAGGGACGGAGACGATCGCGGTGCTCGCGCCGGCGGCGGTGCTGGTCGGCGCGCTCGTCCTGTTGAAGCTGGTAGCCGTGCAGGTTGCGCCCCAGGAGTACGACGCGCGGGCGGACACGGCGCTTCCGTTTTTGACCGCCGACGAGGGCGTAGCGAGTCGGCGTCTCGAGGAGAGCAAGCCGCGCGACCCGGTGTTTTCGATCGGTCGCATCGAGGAGGTTCGTTCGGTCGAGACGCGCGAATTTCTGCTCGACGTGGCCTTCGATCTTTCCAAGGACCAGCCGTTGGTCGGTCACGGTCCGGGGGGATGGTGGGCTAGCCAGACGCGGCATCCGAATATGGATCATCCCGCGGTGAATCGCCTGTTTACGCAATACGCAGCCTTTCGGAGTGCGCACAACGGCTGGGCGAAGTTTATCGTCGAGTACGGGCTGGTCGGCGCGGGGCTTCTCGTACTCTGGTTGCTCGGGGTCGCCGCCATCGCCATCGGCGGGTTCGGGCGGACCGGTGCCGAGCCCGAGGCCGTGGCCGAGCAGTGGGGGCTGACCTACGCTGTGTTGGGCGGGGCAGTCTTTATGGCGCTGACGCCGCTGCTGATGCTCGGCGCCTCGGCTGCCGTCTTCGGCGGGGCTGTGGCCATGCTGACGCGGCGGTCCGCCGCTTTCAACGACTACCAGGGAGCGTCGATGCGCTGGACCTGGCGAGGGGACGACGACGGCAACGGGTTCGTCGTCAAAGTCGCCCCGGTCGCGATGGCGAGCCTGGTGGGCGTGAGTCTGCTCGCCACGTCGGTCGCCTACGGTGCATCGAGTCTCAAGCGAGGCCACGCCGACCACCTGATGCTGCGAACCCACTACGAGGGCGCCCTCGAGACCTATCGCGAGGCGCTCGATTGGTTACCCGACCAGGGCGACGTCCTCTACAACGTCGGTGCGGCCACCCAGCGGATCGGACCGGTCACGGGGGCAGCCGAAGAGGTCGAGCGCGCCGCGGAGCTGAGACCCTGGGACACCCGGGTGCTGACCCTGCGGGCGCGGCTTGCGATGAAACAGAAGAACAACCGGGCCGCCATCGAACACGGCCGCCGAGCCGTGAACTCGTATCCCAACCACATCGAAGCCCGGAAGGTGCTCGCGTCGATCCTACGTCGAACGAATCAGTTCGAGGCGGCGGCGAGTCAGCTCGTGAAACTGATTGACCGCACGCCGCCAGACCGGTTTTTGGGCAACCTGCATTTCCAGCTCGGCCAGCTCTACGAGAACATGACCGGGGATCTGGACGAGGCGAAGGAACACTACGAAGCGGCATTGGAACTGACGACGCATCAGGCCGACGTCAACCGTATCCAAAAGCAGCTCGAGTCGTTGAAGGGCAAGATCGAGAATCGCGAGGCCCTGCGAAAAGGCGAGCCGCCGCCGAACATGGGCGAGGGGAAGGGCGGACCCGGCCCCCCGGGTGGGATGCCTCCCGGGCTCGATAACATGCCGAAGGCGCCCGGAAGCGGGGGCTCGGGCGGCGGGCAGTGAGGGTATCCACCGGGTGAGGACCGCGACCCCTGCACGTCGAGGTGTCGACGGGCAGGGGAATACGGTTACAGCCCCGCGCGGTGGATCAGGGCCATCGGACGCAGTGCGACGCCGCCGTGGTACCGAACCAGGATGTAGAGTTCGCCGTCGTCGAGCTGCTTTGCGATCTCGTCGACGTAGCGGCTACCGTCGCGCTCGAGCCGGTTGAGATCGATGTCGATGCGGCCGTCAGGGTCCCGCTTCGGGTCCCGGATGTCGCGAACGGCCTTTTGGATCGAGAGTCCGGAGAGAGGACCGACCGTCTCTTCGCTCGGATCCTGAAATCCGTGCATCGCGAGTTCATTGAGGATCGGCACGACCGGGATGTCGTCGAACCAGCCGGGCTGCGACGGATCGCCGTCGAAGATGTCATCGGCGATCTCGATGGGGGTGGGGAACAAGTCGGGGTCGATTTCTTCCCATGGCCCGGGCCATCCGGTTCCGCCTCCACCGGTATCGAGATTGCAGTTGGCCGGACACGTCAGGGGCGGGCTGATATCGGAGGTGGTATTAAACAGAAGATTCATCCCGCCGATACCTGTGTAGGTGCCGCACATCGACTCGCCGTCGTTGGCAAAGACATTGGTCGTCATCAGTTGGTCGACGGCGTACTCGTAGACGCCGGCGTCGGCCTGGACGAAATAGACATCACCGGTCAGTTGGCTTCCACAGAAGCGATCGTAGACCGGGTCGCTCGTGGCCTGGGAGATGGTCTGAACGTAGTACGTGCGGTTGCGGAAGTTGTTGACGTTGAGGTTGTAGGCTTCGATGTAGTCGTCGTAGGAATAGGGGATGAAGTGGCCGGACCCCGATATCTGGGCCTGTGCGTTGGCGTAGGTACCCGCGTCCGCGAAGATGAATATCCGGTACCCGAAACTCGGAGCCTCGCAGCTCTCGGCACAGACCGTCGGTTTGTAGCCACACTCCGCGCACGCAAAGGGTATCACGTCGCTCTCTTCGATCGCCTCGTCGCCGTCTCCGTAGGCCTTGACCTGTAGCGAGGCACGGCTGGTGTTGCGGTGTTTTTGGGGCACCTGAGCGTGAAGATCCTGGGTCTCCAGGCTGAAGACCTCGTCGGACTCACCCTTTTCATTGAGCCGGTTCATCACCAACCGGTAACGAGCCGCGCCGTCCACCGGGTACCAGGCGATGCGGCTCGCGCTGGCCGCCGTGCCGGGCCGAACGGCGAGTTCGACGCCCGGCTCGGACACCTCGCATCTGTCTCCACGACATTCGGCATCGTCTCCGGTATCGCCGGCGTCCTCGTGGGTGTGATGGGGGCCGTGGTCCGAGTCCCCCGCGCCACATCCTGCGGAGATGAACGCGCTGGCGAAAAAGAGAATGAGCAGATCTTTGGTATTCATCAGTTTTACTCCGTCCCGACCCCTCCAATCGAGCGAGAGGCGGGCAGCTCAAGATACAGATCTGCGTCGGATCGCTGATCCCCGGGCAGACGTTCGAAGAATATCTTCGAAGTTCTGCGAGTATAGCAGGAAACGGCGTCGGAGGGTACTAAATTATGAAAAAATCTATTCCTTCCAGAGGATCCGCCAGGGCTGGCGTTTGACGATGCGCAGGAGTTCGCGCATGTCGTCGTACATCTCGCGGTCATTGAGTAACTGACCGATGGTGCCTTCGCCGTCTTCGAGTCGAGAGGCCAGGGCCCGGGCATCCTCGGTGGTCGAGGCGATGTTTTTGCTGGATGTTTCGAGATTGTCGACGGCTCGGGCAAAGGCATCCTGTCGTTGCACGAAGACGTTGTCGGCGGTCTCGCCGACGGCACGAGCGTAGGCGACTGCCGCCGACACATCGTCGACCATCGGTCCTATGTGCCCTTCCAGGCTTCGTGAAATAGCCCGTGCGCGCCCCGCGGTCACCTTCAGGTCTCGAAGAGTCGAGCGGAGCTGGTCGCCACCGCCGAGTCCCTTCTCCAGCGACGCGGTGACGTTTCGGATGTTTGTGAGGGTCTCCGGCAGCACCTGGACGGATCGCGAGAGGTCGTCCTTGTTTTTGACCAGGAACTCGTCGGCGTGAGTCAGCAGCGACGCCGCACTCGAGATGGCGTCCTCGAGTCGGACGTCCGGGTCTTCGATGGCGCGGTTGATCGCATCGAGGAGCTTCCCGGCCTTTGCAGCGAGTCGGTCGAATCGCGGGGGGCTCGTACCCTGGACGACGCCGCCGGGCTCGATGGCCGGCCCCGACAGGTCCGAGGTCACCACTTCGATGTAGGGTTCTCCCAGCACGCTGCGGGTCGAGATGAAGAACTCGCTGTTCTCTCGAATGGCGTCGGCGTGGGACTCGCTGACGTGGACAGTGGCTCGGACCGCTACGGCCGGGCCGCGTTCGGGGTCTTCGCGTCTGACGAACTCAAGCGATTCGACGCGTCCGACGTTGAGTCCGGCGACGGCGACATCGGCACCCGGCTTCAGGCCGCCGGCGTTGTCGAAGACGACGTGAAACGTCCGGCCGGAGCTGAATCCTACATCTCCCAGAAGCAGGACGAATCCGACGAGCAGCGCCAGGGCGACCATTACGAGGGCGCCCACTTTGATCTCTATAGATGTGTTTTGTTCAGCCATCGGGTTCTTCCATCGGTCCGTCGGGAGAGCCTTCGATGAACTGCCGAACCACGGGGTCGTCGGTTTGGCGAAACGTCTCCGGCGTGCCTTTGAGCCTCAGTTCACCCTTGTAGAGCATGGCGATCCGGTCGGCAACGCGGAAGGTGCTGCGAAGGTCGTGAGAGATGACGATACTGGTGACTCCGAGGTCATCGGAGAGGTCGCGGATGAGTTCATCGACCATGTCGGCCGATGGGGGATCGAGGCCCGTCGTCGGTTCGTCGAAGATCACGAACTCCGGGTCGAGGGTCAAAGCGCGAGCGATGGCGACCTTCTTGCGCATCCCGTCACCGAAGTCAGCGGGATAACGGTCGGCGTACTCCTCCATGTCGACCCGTTCAAGCTCGCGGGCGGCGAGCTCTCGGGCGCGCTCCTCGTCGACCTTCTGGTGTTTGCGGATCGGCAACGCCACGTTGTCTAGAAGGCTCATCGAATCGAACAGGGTGGCGTGCTGGAAGACCATCGCGCAGCGTTTGCGTAGCGGGTACAGCTCGCGCTCGCTGAGCCGAGTGACGTCTTCGCCGTCGACGAAGACGCGTCCTTGGTCCGGGCGCTCGAGTCCGATGAGGTGTTTGACGAGTACGCTCTTGCCGGCCCCGGATTGGCCGATGATGTAGTGTACCGAGCCAGCGTCGACCTGTAGATCGACGCCGCGCAGCACGGTGTTGGCCCCGAAGCTCTTGTAGATGTCGCGAAACTCGATGCGTCCCATCGCTCAGAATCCATACTGGATAGAGAGCCCAAAGCGGTGAAACGTCCAGTTTTTCTTCACGGCATCGGGGTCCTGACTGAAGGTGCTGCCCCGCTTGAGACCCTGAATAAACGGCACGGCGTACCCGAATTCGACCAGCACGAAATGTTCCTCTCTGGTCCAGATGTAGCGGCCCGCCTTCAGGCCGAGCCCCAGGCTCTGGAGGCCCTGTTCCTTTAGATATGCATGGTAGAACTGGGGGCCGCCGCCGATCGTCCAGCCGGCGCGGTCGCCGAAGGGGAGCCACCGTGCGTACAGACCGATCTGCCAGGCGACAGCCCACTGAGAGTCGGCCTCGCCATCGAGTTGAGCGGTGTGTTCGTCGACCCACTGGCCGCCGATGTCGGCTTCGGCCGACATAATGAAGCGTTCGGCAATGATCTGATGGAATCCGACCTTGCCCATCGTCGCGCCGGATACGGCCACGGGACTGAAGCCGGTATTTGCGGGATCGACTCCGTCGTAGAGGAACCCCGGCTGGAGGCTCAGTCCGGTCGAGACGAAGGGCTGGCCGATGCGCGGGGGCCGAAACTGTTCGGCCGAGGCCGACGTCGGAGAGAGGACCGCGGCGATGGTCGTCACGGTCAGCAAGGCGAGAAGGCCGGGCAGTCGTTTCATGGGTGCGACGTATGCGTTCAAGATACTGGTGAAGGTAGCGGCCCGTCACAGGGCCATAAAGACGTAACCGATGCCGGAGATGAGAAAATCCAGAAAGACGACAGACAGGCTGCAGCGTACCACGGCATCGGTCGTGGCGCGACCGACCCCGGCCGACCCTCCGGACACGCTCAACCCTGCATGACAAGCGACGATCGGGATGACCAGTCCGTAGGCGATAGCCTTGACCGAGCCGATCACGATATCGAAGCTCTCGATCATGCCGATGTCGACGAAGGTGTAGTAGTTGACATTGAAGGCCAGGTTGGCGGTGACGGCGCCGGCGGCAAACGAGACGAGAATCCCGAAGACCGTCAGCACCGGGAGCATCACGGCGGAGGCGAGAAATCTGGGGACGACCAGGTAATCGACCGGCTGGGCAGCGCTCATGCGCAGGGCATCGATCTGCTCGGTGACGACCATGGTGCCCAATTGAGCGGCCATGCCCGTACCGCCTCGCGTGGCGACCATGAGGGCGGTGATCGTCGGCCCGAACTCGCGAAACAGAAGTTGTAAAAACAGGGGGCCGAGCATCTGGAGGTCGCCGGTGATCCGCTCGGCCTGGTAGCCGGCCTGAAAGATCAGAATCATGCCCAGAAATCCGAGGGTCACCGCGATGAACAACATCGAACGGTTGCCGATGTCGTACATCTGCTCGGCGATGCGGCCGCGGCGCCGTCGTCCATTGACCATGTAGCGGAGAGTAAGCCCCAAGAGTTCGACGTTTTCACGGACCAGGCGGCCGAATTCGAGTGCGCGTCGTCCGACATCACCGATAAACTGCCCCCATCCGGGGGTGCCGCGCGGAGGCGGATGTTCGTTGTCGGGTCCGTCCCGGGTCATGGGCTCCTCAGATGGTCACAAACGAGACGAGATAATCGAGCATGAAGATGGCGATGGCGCTGCCGACGACCGAAGCGTTGACCGCACGGCCGACGCCCACGGCACCGCCGCGCACGTTGAGGCCGAAGTGACACGAGATCACGGCGATAGCGAATCCAAATCCGACGGATTTGCCGACCCCGTGCCAGAAGTCCGCCATCTCCAGGTAGGTGCGCAGGCTCCAGAAGAAGACCTCGATGTCGACCCCGAGGATGAGCTGACTGGTGATGGCACCGCCGACCAGGGCCGTGAAGTTTCCGATGATCACCAGCAGGAACATCATGACCAGCATGGCGACGACCCGAGGGACCACCAGGTAGGCGACCGGGTCGATCGCCAGAGCTCGCAGGCCATCGATCTGTTCGGTGACCTTCATCGTCCCGAGTTCGGCCGCGTTGTTGGCGCCGACGCGTCCGGAGAACATCAGTCCGATCATGATCGGACCGACTTCGCGCAGGACGCTGTAGCCGGCGCCCCAACCGAGCAGTCCGTAGGCCCCGTACTGTTGGATGTACATGCCGGACTGGATGACCATGATCGCGCCGGTCAATACGGCGGTGATCACGACGATGCCGACGCTCTGGACCCCCACTCGATAGAGGGCTCGCCAGGTCTCCGGGCCGTCGAAGCGCCAGGGTGCCAGGTTCAAAAGGATCCGCCACAGCAGTTCGGCCAGCCGCCCCACTTCGCGGATGGCAGCGAGGCTCTTTTGGCCCACTACTTTCAGCCACTCCATCATCCCCACCCCTCGGCTCTCGAGGCCTCCCAAAAGCTGGCGACCGGCTCTCGCCGGCAGTCGTCGAACTCACCGATGGTGCCGGTGTGGACAATGGAGCCGTCGCCGACCATGGCGACCCGGTCACACAGTCTTCGAATGCCGCGCAGGTCGTGGCCGGCGGTGACGGCCGTGGTATCGCCGGACTCGCGGATCGTGGTGAGTAACTGGAAGATTTTGGCGCTGGTGACCGGGTCCAGACCCGCCGTCGGGTCGTCGTAAAACAACAGCGGCGGGCGCCGGATGACTGCCCGGGCAAAACTGACCCGCTTCTTCATGCCTCCGGAGAGTTCGATGGGGTATCGTTCGGCCGCGTGGCTCAGTCCGATTTCTCCGAGTGCGGTTTGAATCCGGCCGGCAATCTCCGCTTCCTCGAGTTCGCCAGCCTGCCGCAGGGGAAACGCCAGATTTTCGGCCACGGTCATGAAGTCGAAGAGGGCGAAATTCTGAAAGAGCATGCCCATGCGAAAGCGCAGCGCCTCTTTTCCCCGGGCGTCGAGGTCGGCCAAATTCTGGCCGTCCACCGTGACCGTCCCGGCGTCCGGGTGAACGAGGCCGGTCATCAATTTGATGAGCAACGTCTTTCCGGAGCCGCCCGGGCCGATCAGACCGATGTACTCCCCCTGGGAAATCTCCAGCGAGACATCTCGAAGCACCCATTCCCCCTGCCACTTCTTTCCGACCTCGTGCAGTGTAATCACGGGGTTTCGATGCCCTTGAGTTCAGTACGCGCCTTCGAGATGTACCGGCTCTGCGGATAGTCGTCGAGCAGTCCCTTCAGGGCGCGCCGATACGCGTCCCTGCGTCCTGCGAGGCGCAGCGCCTGGGTTCGATGCCAGGCAGCGTCGTCGGCTCGTGGATGCTTCGGGTGGCGTTTCAGGAACACGTCGAAGGACTCGATGGCTCCCCGATAGTCGTCGAGGTACACCATACGGATCCAGCCAGTCTTGAATTGCGCCCAGGATGCGTGGGGCGACGAAAGAATGCCAAAGTTCCGGGAACGCTGGTGCCGGTCGGAGAGGCGAGTCAGGTAATCGAGGGCGGTGTCCCAGTCCTGGCGGCCGAGGGCCATCTCGGCGAGTTGGCGCTCCGCATCGTCGGCCATCGATGAATCGGGGCGTTTTTCGGCGATGCGGTCGAACCATCGGCGGGCGAGCTCCGGACTTCCGCCGTGCGTCTGCGCGGCCACGGCGGCGCGGAAGACAAGGTTGTCACCGACGGGGAGCTCCAGGAAGGCCTCCTCCATCGATTCGACCAACACGCCCAGAGCCTCGAGGTCGCAGGTACCCCGGCGACACCGGCGGTTTACCAGGGACTCGGCAGCCCGCTCCGACCAACTGGTCTCCGGAAATGTCCGTACCAGTCTCTTCTCCATCTCATCGCGCCGGGCCGGTTTTTCGACCAGTTGAGCCGCTTCCCAGAGTGCACGCGCTCCAGTGGCATCACGCGGACCTTCGCTCCAGAGTCTGCGATACCGCTCCAGGGCTCGGTTCCGGTGGCCGCGTGCTGCAGCGAGCTGGGCGAGCTTCAATCGAACCCAGCGTCGGTCCTCCGCGTCGACGGCCGTCTCCAGCAGCCGTCGATACGACTCCTCGGCTCGGTCGATCTCACCGTCATCCTGAAGCATCGAGGCGTCGACGGCTCGTCGGTCCCAATCCGGCGAGGAGCGCGCGGTGCTACAGCCGGGCGCTACCGTCGCCGTGAAGGCGACAGCCGCGAGGATGGCCGGGACGACGAGAGAGCGGCGACCGAACAGGGTTGTAGCGTAGGTGTTGAGAATCGTAATGGTCGGGGCGTCCAAGGGTCGGTGCAGCGTAACTATCCCGCCGAGCGTTCCGGGGTGTCAAGATGAGAGCCGGCCGGCTGAATCTCCCTTGACGGCCGAGGGGGCTTCGTCTATCCACCGCGTCGCTGACGGCTGGGACGAACCGTTCCATCACCCTGTCAGTTACATTCGACAGTTACGCTTCGCCCCCGCGGCGGCCCACGCCCACCGAGTTGGTGGACGACGATTGGGTCCGCACCCGTTTCGATGACGTCGCGTTGCAACGAGTTCGACGACGTTATGAACGGAGAGGGGTTTTCACTCAAGGAGGCTATCATGAAGAAAGCATTGCTCGGACGAAAGATGGGAATGACGCAGGTCTTCGATGCCAATGGAGATCGCGTCGGAGTCACCGTCATCGACGTCGACAGCAACGTCGTCGTTCAGAAGAAGAGCAGCGACGGGCCGGAGGGCTACTCCGCCGTCAAACTCGGCTTCGATCGCGCCAAGAAGCTCGAAAAAGAGGGTGAAGAATCGGAATGGCGGCTCTCTTTGCCGGAAGTCGGCGTCTTCGAGAACGCCGGCATCGACGTGCCGCGCAAACACCTCAAGGAGTTTCGCTGCGAAGAAGCCGACCTGGAAGCCTACGAGGTCGGTGAAGAGCTCGGAGCGGACCTCTTTCGTGTCGGCGAATGGGTCGACGTGACCGGAACCAGCAAGGGTCGCGGATTTACGGGCGTCATGAAGCGCCACAACTTCTCGGGTGCCCCGGGAAGTCACGGAACCCACGAGTACTTCCGACACGGTGGAGCCATCGGCCAGTCGGCCGACCCGGCCCGCGTCTTCCCCGGCATCAAAATGCCCGGGCAGTCGGGTGATAAGCGCACGACCATCCAGAATCTGCGCGTCGCCAAGATCATCGAAGATGAAAATGCCATCGCGGTGACCGGCAGTGTGCCGGGATCGAAGGGTGGATTGGTGATGTTGAGGACTGCGGTCAAGAAGCAGCAGACTTGACGCGTAGGACGCGTGAGCGCGGCTCGCGTACGACGTAGGAGGTACGACGTCGGCGCGAGTCCACGGAGCACGAAAGACGTCTCGCGTACGACGTAGGAGGTACGACGTCGGCGCGGGGCGTTTTTTTGTGGGGGCAGGGCGTCGAAATTTTGACAGGTTCGAAGAGGGCGATAGGATATCTGCAGGGTCAGGGACGACCCGCTGAGGGACCTGTAGCTCGATCTTCGCCGAGGGATTGGACATGCTGAAGTTGGAGACGATGGTAATTCTGGTGGTCGCGGCCGCCGGAACCTGCGCAGTGTCGCTGACTGGCTGCGGAGACATCGAGGCGATCCCGCCCGGGAGCGTGGAGTCGACCTGGGAGTTGAGGCCTTCGGGCTGTCAGCGGGCTGACGTCGACACGGTCGAGGTCTGGATGACACCGACGGGTCGGGGCTCCAGCGAGCCGACGAGTTTTCAGCGATCCTGTGATTCCGGGCAACTCGTGGCCGACGGTCTGAAGCCGGGCCGCTATGAGATTCGTCTCTTCGGCATCGACGGGCAGGGGAGAGTTCCCTTTGCGGCGGGTCCTCGGAAGATCACGGTCTTTTCCGATCAGAGGGTCACCGCGCCCCACGCACTGTTGACGGCGCGGCCCGCCAGTCTGAGGGCGTCGTGGAGATTCGAGAATGGGCGTCTTTGCGGTTCGAACGGGGTCGACGAAGTGACCGTTTCGGTGTACGGAGACGAGGGGGATCTCATTCGAACCGATTCGTTCGAGTGTTCCCGCGGTGAGGCTCGGCTCCACAACATACAGCCGGGGGTTCACCGGGTTGAGATTATCGGGCAAACCGGCGAGCCGACTCGCTGGGCCGGATCCGAGCAGATCACGTTCAAGCCCGCTCGGACCGAGGGGTTTGACGCCGTTTTGAAATCCGTCGAGTCGCCCGCCGACACGACCGATGGCTGAGAGTGGATCTTTACGTTTTCGATCCACGTGTTACGTCCTACCTGTCGGACATCTCCCCATTCACCTCGCCTATACCTGATGGCGCCATGAGCGATAAATTTCGAGACACCACATTCGACGAAGCCCTGACCTTTGACGACGTCCTGCTGGTCCCGGCCGCCAGCGACGTGCTTCCCAACGAGGCCGATTTGTCGACACGGTTTACCACGGATCTCGAGTTGAACATCCCGCTCGTCAGCGCGGCGATGGACACGGTGACCGAGGCCCAGACCGCCGTGACGATGGCCCGGGAAGGCGGGATCGGAGTGATCCACAAAAACCTGTCGCCCGACGAGCAGGCTCGTGAGGTCAAACAGGTCAAAAAGGCCGAGAGCGGCCTGATTCTGGATCCCATCACGATTGCGCCGGACCAACCGATCGCCGACGCCGTCGATACGATGGACGACCAGGACATCAGCGGCCTGCCGGTCGTGGAGAATGGGGAGCCGGCCGGGATTCTCACGCGGCGAGACGTTCGGTTTGCCGGCGATCTCAGTCGGCCGGTTCGCAGCCTGATGACCTCGGAGCTGATCACGGCTCCCGAGAATATCAGCTCCGACGAGGCCAAACGGCTGATGCACAAGAACCGCATCGAGAAGTTGGTGGTGGTGGATGAATCCGGCGAACTGGTCGGGCTGATCACCATTAAAGACATCGAGAAGCGACAGAAGCACCCCGATTCCGTCAAGGATCCGCACGGCCGGCTGCTGGTGGCAGCGGCGGTCGGTGTTGGAGACGAGGGCAGGGAACGCTCCGAGGCGCTCGTCGACGCGGGGGTCGACGTTCTGGTCATCGACACCGCCCATGGCCACTCAAGCAAGGTCATCGACACGGTCTCGTCGATGCGCGAGGCCTATCCCGACGTCCAGATGATCGCGGGGAACGTGGCGACGGGCGAAGCCACCGAGGCACTCATCGATGCGGGGGTCAACGCCATCAAGGTCGGTGTGGGTCCGGGAAGCATCTGCACGACACGGGTCGTCGCGGGTGTGGGCGTGCCACAGATCACGGCGATCATGGACTGTGCCCGAGCGGCCGAAGATTCCGGCGTGCCGATCATTGCCGACGGCGGCATTCGCTATTCGGGCGACATCGTCAAGGCTCTGACCGCCGGCGCGAGCACGGTCATGATCGGGAGTCTCTTTGCGGGGACCGACGAGGCACCGGGTGAGCGGATTCTGTACGAAGGTCGAGCCTACAAGGTGTACCGGGGCATGGGGAGCATCGGCGCCATGAAACAGGGCGCGGCCGACCGTTACTTTCAGGACGACGAGCAGGCGCCGCCGGCCGACGAAGTCTCCGAGAAATTCGTGCCCGAGGGCATCGAAGGACGTGTGCCGTATCGTGGACCGCTTTCGGACAACATCTATCAGATGGTCGGAGGGCTGCGCAGCGGCATGGGCTACGTGGGCTGCCCCACCGTCGAGGCCTTGCGCGACGACGCGCAGTTTACCCGCGTGACCTCCGCCGGCTACCGAGAAAGCCACGTCCACGACGTTATCGTGACCCAGGAAGCGCCGAATTACCGGCGCGGCTGAACCAACTGATATCACCTCACAGGAGTTGTTGTGTCTGCGTCTGAACTCGCCTCGGGGATTCTCGTCCTCGACTATGGCAGCCAATACACGCTTTTGATCGCCCGTCGACTGAGGGAACTCGGCGTCTATTCCGAGGTCTGGCCCTGGGACGATCCCCGATTAGAGGAGGCTCTCGAAGACGGCGAAGCCCCGGCGAACGGAATCATCCTGTCGGGTGGCCCCGCGAGCGTCGATTCAGAGGATGCGCCGTCGTTTCACGACGGTCTTCTGGATCTCGACGTGCCGATTCTGGGGATCTGTTACGGCATGCAGCTTCTGGTCGATGCGCTCGGCGGTCAGGTCGAGGGTGGCGACGAGGGCGAATACGGCCGCACGCCGGTTCGAGTGACGCAGCCGCGCGGGCCTCTCCAGGCCTTCGAGGCCGACGAGCAGCTCGACGTCTGGATGAGCCACGGGGATTCCGCCGACACGCTCCCGGACAACTTGGTACCCCTGGCCGAGACCCTCAACGGAGTGCTCGCCGCGGTCGCGCATCGGGACCGACCGGTCTTTGGACTCCAGTTCCATCCGGAGGTCACCCACACGGAGGACGGCAATCAGATTCTGACCTCCTTTGCCTTTGAGGTCTGCGGCTGCGGCGACGAGTGGCAGATGGAGGATTTCCTGAACCGCAGTATCGAGCGGATCCGGGACGCCGTCGGCGACGACGAGCAGGTGATCTGTGGGTTGTCGGGCGGCGTCGATTCCTCGGTGGTGGCGGCGATGGTCCACCGGGCCATCGGCGACCGGCTCACCTGCGTGCTCGTCGACCACGGTCTGCTACGCCACCGCGAAGCGAAGACGGTTCGCACGGTCTTTGAAGACCACTTTGGCGTCGACCTCCGCGTCATCGAGGCCCAGGAGGAGTTCGTCTCGGCGCTGGAGGGGGTGGAGGACCCCGAACGGAAGCGCAAAATTATCGGCGAGAAGTTCGTGCGTATCTTCGAGCGGGTGGCCAAGGACATCCCGAACGCAAGTTGGCTGGCTCAGGGCACGCTGTACCCGGATGTCATCGAGTCGACCAGTACCGGAGGGCCCTCCGAGACCATCAAGTCTCACCACAATGTGGGCGGTTTGCCGGAGCGGCTGGAGTTCGGGCTCATCGAGCCACTCCGAGAGCTTTTCAAGGATGAAGTCAGGGCGCTGGGGCGAACTCTGGGACTGCCCTCCAACATGGTGGACCGACACCCCTTTCCGGGACCGGGCCTCGCCGTGCGGATCCTCGGCGACGTCACCGAACAGCGCCTGGAGACCGTCCGTCAGGCCGACCATATCTTCATCGAATCGCTGCGCGAAGAGGACCTCTACGGGGCCGCCTGGCAGGCCTTCGCCGTGTTGCTTCCGGTGCGCACCGTCGGGGTGATGGGCGACAGCCGTACCTACGATCAGGTGATCGCGCTCAGGGCCGTGACCAGCCGCGACGGAATGACCGCAGACCGAGCCCATCTTCCGATGGATTTCTTGGGTATGGTCAGTGATCGCATTATCAATCGAGTCGACGGTATCAATCGCGTCGTCTACGACGTGTCGAGTAAACCCCCGGCGACGATCGAATGGGAATGATACGACGAATTGTGGCCCTCGCAGTCATGACGCTCGCGCTCGGCGGGGTTGCCGCCGACGCGCAGGCTGCCGGCGGCCAGGCTGTGCTCACGCTGGTCACTGAACATGTCGAACAGGACGTCGACCCGGGGTCGGCGACCCGATACTGGTGGTCGAACCCGACCGAGCCGGCGTGGACCGAGACCGACACCGCGCTTCGTACGGCCTTCGACGACGCCGGCGTTCGCATCCTGCGGCCGGCCGACGACGTGCGGATCAGCTCGATCTACCGACGGCCCGATCTGTCGGTCGACAATGCCGCCGCGCTCGCGTCGATCGTGGGGGCAAACCGCGTGTTGACCGGACGCATTACCCTCGACCGAACCCTGGCGTCGCCACTCTGGGGCGTCGAGTCCGTGGGCGTGCGGGCGGATCTGAAATTGCTCGACACCTCCGGGTCAGAGGCCGCTATCCTCCGAGAATTCGAATTCGAGCGTGAATTGTACCGCGGCGAGGGAAGGACCCCGCTCGTCGAAAAGGCCAGACGGGCGGTCGCCGATACGACCGCCGAATTGCTCAACCGCACCCTGGTGGCCAGTTCCGGCCCGATCGGTCCCGTCGATTCGCGGGAGCCGGGACTGGCGCTCCACGGATTGAAGCGAGCCGCCGTGCTCGAGACGCTCAGAAGCCGCCTCGTCGAGGCGGAGTTCGTCGATGCGGTGGGCATCGCCTGGGCAACCGACGGCGTGATCGTGCTCGAGATCAATCCTGACTCCCGCGACGGCGACGCACTGATCCGACGGGCCGGGCGACTGCTCGAGTCCGTGGACGTTCGAGGATTGAGGATGCGCCGGCGCGACACCTCCCCCGCGGGTGCCCTGGGGTGGGACGTGACCGTGACCTCGGGGTTTGAGCGACCAAGCGGAGCTTCGAGACGCTGACGGGAGAGCCATGGTTGAAGACGCCGACACCGAAGACCCTTCCGACAACGGCGAGCCCGCCCATAAGGAGCGGCGTTGGCATCAGTATACGAAGTATCTGTATCTGCTTGCTCGCTTCGGGTACTGGGCTGCGATTCTCGGCCTGATCTATGTGTTTATGAACGCCATCGGGAGCGTCCTGTTCCCGGTGTTTCTTAGCTTGATTATCGCGTACCTGTTCGACCCGTTGATCGACTGGTTCGAAGAGCGGGGCGTAGTCCGAAGCGCCGGGATCATGGTGGTGATCGCGGGGGCACTCGGCCTCGGTGTCGTCTTTGCGCTGTTTCTGTATCCAACCATCGTCCAGCAGGTGCGACGGGTCGGCGAACAGTTTCCGCAGGCGCTCGATCTGATCGAATATCGGTTCATCCCCTGGGTGGAGCGGACCTTCGAGTACGAAGTCCCGGCCACCGTGGCCGAAGCGATCGACAAGTACGGCGACTCTCTGCGCGACTCGCTGCCCGGGCTGGTCAATCAGGTGACCACCTGGACGACGGACATCGTCTCCAGCACCGGGGCGATCGTGATCGGGCTGGTCAACATGGTCATGATCCCGATCTTCAGCTTCTATTTCCTGCGTGATTTCGACGTCATGAAGGAGAAGCTGGTCGACTACATTCCCCCGCATCGCCGTGACTTCGTGCTCGATCGCATCGGCAAGATGGACACGGTGGTCGGCGATTGGGTTCGCGGGCAGCTCCAAGTGGCGGCGACACTCGCCGTACTCTACGCCATCGGCCTCGGTGCCGTCTTTGCCTGGATCGGGATCGAGGCCCAGTCGGGTATCGCCATCGGCCTGCTGGCGGGGATGCTCAATTTCATTCCGTACTTCGGGGTCGCCATCGGGATCGTGCTGGCCGTGTTGATGGTTGTCATCAACTGGCCGGGGCTTCTGGGCCTGCTGGCGGTCGGCGTCGTCTTCTTCGTCGTTCAGATGGTCGAGGGGTACTACATCACCCCGAAAGTCGTCGGCGGAAAAGTGGGGCTGCAACCGGTGACCGTCATTATTGTGTTGCTCATCGGTGCCGAACTCTGGGGCCTGCTGGGGATGTTGCTGGCCATCCCGCTGTTTGGGGCGCTGAAGGTGCTGTTTCCCGACATCGTCGCCTACTACAAAAAGACGGCCTACTATTCGGGCGTCGACCCGGTGACCAACGAACCGAAACCGGAGTGGCCCGTCGACGTACCGGATCCGGAACTGCCCAGGGATCGGCCGCGGCCCGGCGACGAGGAGCCTGCCAGGGGCTGGGCGAAGGCTCTCGATGACGAGGAATCCGACGGCGAGATCGACACCGACGGTGTGCCCGACCCCGATGCGGCGGGGCCCGACGAATGATCGTCTCGACAGGGACAAATTCCTCGCATCGCGGCGGAGTCTCTTCTACACTCGTTGTGCACCGCTCCTTTCGAACGACGTTGAGGCGACGAGGATGAGCGAACCGTTCGGCGAGGCCGAAGGCGCCGAGTTTCAAGAGGACCTGCGCCACTGGATACAGAATCACTGGGGAGACGTGTCGCCCGAACGGCTTGCGAACTGGCTCGAAGAGGTCGCCGGCGAGCTCGAGGCGATGAGCAAGCCGGCGGAGTCGGCGGCCTCGGGATCGGGGACGCCCGCCTTGGGTGCGGGGCTGTTGTCATCGGTGACGCAGCCGGTGATGGGAGAGGTGTCCCGTGACGGAGAGTCCGTGGTCATCGGCGTGGTCGTCGACGACGAGGAGATGCTCTCTCAGGTTCTGCAGCAACTCCAGAATGTGGGCGGGATTCTGGTCCAGCTCGACGAGACGCCGGAGTTGAATGCGAAGGTCAGCGTACACGTCGAGGTGCCCCTGCGTTCTCAAGAGTTCTGGGCGGAGGGACGGGTCGTCTACCGACACGATCCCGTGACCGCCGTGGAACTCATCGATCTGACGAAGGAGGCTCGCGATACGATCCGGGGCCTTGCGGACTCCCTGGCTGACTGGCCCTCGGACGTATCGCCGGTCGAGACCATCGACGGGCGCGGCGAGGTGGATGTCGATTCGACCTACGTCGGCCCGCCCAACGCCGTCTCCGAGGCCGACAAGACCGGCCTGCGCGAGAATTCGGTGCGCTCGAGCCTCTTTGAATCGACGCCGGCCGACCTCAAGGACCCCGATGTCATCGGATATGCCGTCACCCAGGAGCTGGGTCGACGGGAAGAGGCGAGCTGGTACTGGCACGGCCCGGGCTCGAAATGGCTCTCCGTCGATGACGACCAAAGCGACGAGGTCCGCACCAATCAGGATTTCTCCGAGCTTTTGCTCGAGCTGTCGAACAGCAGGTTCTCGGGGATGGTTCAGTTCGAATCACGGCCGCGCCGGGTGCAAATCTGGTTCGACGAGGGGTTTATTGCCCATCTGGCGACCCGACCGCAGCGGGCGCGCGACGAACTCGGCCCGATGCTTCGCATGGCCAAGCGAATTTCAAAGGAGGAGTTGGCCGAGGCCGCCAGCCATGCCCACGAAAATGAGCACTCGCTGGAGCGAAGTCTGCTGGAACTCGGGATCATGGATGCCGAGACGATCCGGCGGGCATCGGCGGGCCGGATCTCGTATTTGTTGCAGGAAACCTGCGACGGTCCTTCGGGCAGGGCGGGTCTTTTTCCGACCGACGTCATCCCCGAGCCCGATGCCGGAGATGCGTCTCTACGAACCCATGTGGCGGCCGAACTCGTCGTGTTTCGCCGTCGATACGAACGGTTCAATCAACTCTCGGTCGACGATCGGATGGGGCTGGTCGACGCTCATGGCCACACCTATCCGACCTGTGGCGAATCGTCGGCGGGCCGGATCGAACGCGCCTTCACCGACGCCGGCCACAAGGAGCTCGTGCGCCGGCTGGTGGACGGCCGTCGCCCGCTCGAAGAGGTCGTGACCGCCAGCTTCCTGCCGCCGGCGGAGACCGTCTCCGTGATCTTTGCACTTCGCTCCGCCGGACTCGTCGAGTTGGCCCCGGCGGGTCGGGACCCCGAGTTCGCCCGGCGCGAGATGCTGCGCGATATCCACGTCAAACACCTCAGCGTACACAAGGCCTCGTACTTCGAGGTCATCAACGTCCACTGGTCGAGCTTTGATGAAGAGGTCCACCAGCACTACCGCTGGTGCAAGGAGAAGTTCACCTGGTCGGATCCCGGCATCGAAGCCGAGCGAACCGACCGCAAGAAGCTCGAGGAGATCCAGCAACGGCTCGACAAGGCGTACGAGGTGCTCAAGGACAGACCTTCGCGCCATGAGTATCGGCAAAAGATCATGCCAGGATACAAGCTTCAACACGCCGTCTCGATCTTTCGAAAGCAGGCGGAGCTCGCCAAGCGGCGCGGCCAGTGGGACCAGGCTCAGGATGCGTTGCGTCGGCTTCTGGAAATTCAACCCGACGACACGCGCGCCAACGACTCATTGGAGGAGACCAGGGCGCACATCGGCGATGCGCATCCCTCGTCGGTGACCCGGACTCGCGGATGACCTACAGGGGTGTGATCATGGCATCCACGCCCCGGGTGCGTGCGATCTCGGATTTGAAGGTCTCCACTTCCTTCATGGTCGAGAACTTGCCGATCCGCACGCGGTAATACGTCTCGCCGTCGTCGCGTTGGACCGTGACCACGTACGGGTCGAGTCCTCGGGCCTCCAGTTTCACTACCTGCGTTTTGGCTCCTTCCATCTTGGGGTGGGCTCCGACCTGAAGGGCGTATTTTGCCGGAGCCTCGGGCTCGCTGTCCGGCTCGCCGTTCGATGTCTCGGCCGCGTTGTCGGCGTTGTCGCCGGCGGAATCCGACGACGCGGTGCCATCGGAGAGACGATCGTAGAACGAAAAGAATTGCTCTGAGGCCGATTCGTCGGAGGTCGTCGGCTCTCTGGTCGGTTCGTCGGCTTCGTGGTGACTGACCGACACCAGGGGTTTGACGCGGTCGCGTCGAATCATCCGTTGACCGGCGATGAGACCGACACTGAAGACCAGTGCCAAAAGGATGGTCCAGACGAGCATCCTCAGGAAGCTCGTCTCGTCAGATGAGGAGTTTCCGCGACTCATGAGTGTAGCGTCAAAGGGTGCGACTGATTCGGACCTTTGAGCCTATCACAGCCGACCGGTGGTGCAATTATTTTCGGAGCAAACGTCTCGAAGGCCACTCAGCCGTGTCGGCGCCGCTCGTCGAGGCCGTAGAGTCGCAACGGTGGCGCACCGCCGCCGACCTCGATCACGTCGCCGACCGTCACATCGCGGGTGATGTGGGGACCGTCGATGAAGACGCGCCCGTTCTTCATGCGCGAGACCACCTTGAAGGGTTCACCGATCGGGTGGATTCCCTTCTCGTAGCGATAGGGCCGATCGAGCATCGGGTAGGGTTCGCGCACCAGAAATTCCAGGTAGTTGCTGTCCAGCGGCAAGACGAAGCCCCCGGCGGAGCGAATGGCGGCCGTCGACCCGGCGGGTGTCGAGATCCAGATGCCGCTGGAGCGCTGTTCCTCGGGCTCGCCGCCGTCGACCTCGATCGTGTACCTCGAGACGGCGGCCGGATTCGAATGCCCGAAGAGGACGTCGTTGAGGACGGGGAACTCGATGGGGGTGCCGTTGATCGAGACCTGAAAGCGCGAGAGCTCGTAGGGGCGCCACTGTGCTTCGAGGGTCTGCTCCAGCAGCTCGGGAAAGGCGTCGGCGTCGCCGGCGCAAAAGTACCCGACGCTGGAGTTCGGATGAGAATTGACGGCGAGCATCGGGACCGAGTCGACGTGATGGGAGACGTCGAGCACGGTGCCGTCGCCGCCGCAGGTGATCACCAGGTCGTACTCGTCGGTCGAATTGAGGTCTCCACGATACATCGGGGTGAAATCGAAGCCTTCGTCGCGGAGGTGGTCCAGCACCCGCTGGAGGTTGGCCTTGTGGGTTTCGTGGGCATCGACGAGGTCTCGGACGCTTTCGTCGTCCTCGTCGATCAACGCCTGGATCGAAGGGTCGTCGCCTTCTACGACGTAGTGTTCGTAGCGGGTCCGTTTGTAGGCGACGAGAATATGCGGGTCGGCAGAAACCATGGAGCCTCGGGTCCGGTCTGCGCTATTCGGGACATCCACAAAGCACCCCTTCGATATAGGACGCTCGGCGCAGCCGTGACAAGGCGGAATGAGCGCCGACTCACTTGTCGTCAATACAGGACCGTGCTATTTCCTGACGTACGTTTTGCGTAGTTGTTAACCCGCTGATCTTCCAAGGAGCGAATCCATGACCACGGCCAACGAGATCTTCAGCGAGACTCTCCCCGAGAAGCTCAAGACCAATGACGACATCGATGACATCGATGCCGTCTACGAGTTCCACATCGGAGATGATGTCTGGAACATCGACTTCACGAAGAGCAGTGACTGGGTCAGTGAAGGCGAACACGGAGATTTCGACTGCAAAATCACCGTCTCCGAGGACGATTTCGTTGGTATGTGGGAGGGTGACCTCTCGGGCCAACAGCTCTTTATGATGGGCAAGATCTCGGTCGAAGGCGACATGGGGCTCGCCCTGAAACTGCAGAAATTCATCGGCTGACGGGGATGGACCCATGCATCCTCTGAGCGGAGCCTTCGGGGGTCTCGACGTACTCGATTTGACTCGACTTCTGCCGGGGCCCTTCGCCACTCTGCTGTACGCCGACCTGGGCGCCGACGTCGTAAAAGTCGAAGCGCCCGAGGTCGGCGATTACGCCCGGGCCTATCCACCCTTCGTGGATGGCCGGGGCGTTTTATTTTCGGCCCTGAACCGAAACAAGCGTTCGATCGCGCTCGACCTCAAAAGCGAACACGGTCGGGAGGCGTTCCGCCAGATGGTCGCATCGGCGGATGTCGTCGTCGAATCGTTTCGACCCGGCGTCTTGAGTCGCCTGGGACTCTCACCGGATTCGCTTCGGCAACTCAACGAAGAGCTCGTCGTCTGTTCGATCTCCGGGTACGGCCGCGACGGCCCGGAGGCCGCCGCACACGACCTGAATGTCATCGCGCGGACCGGTCTACTCCATCACAACGCCCGGTCCGGCGAACCCCCGACCATTCCGGGGTTTCAGGTCGCCGACCTCGCCGGAGGGGCCCTCTATGCGGCCTTCTGTCTGGCGACGGCACTGTACGCTCGAGAGCGCGGGGCGGGAGGCTGCCAACTGGATATCAGCATGGCCGATGGTGCGCTGAGCCTCCTGGCACCGCGCATCGCGATGCATGCCGCCGGCGCCGAGGAGCCGCCCGGCGAGGGGCTACTCGACGGGGGCGTGCCCGCCTACGACCTGTACCGGACCGCCGATGATCGCTACCTGGCGGTCGGGGCTCTCGAGCCGGAGTTCTGGACGGCCTTTGTCGAAACCCTCGGGTGCCCGGAGCTGGCGACCGATGGGCTGGATCGGGGTGAGCCCGGCGAGGCCGCTCGCACGAAGGTCGCCTCCGAGATCCGCCAACACGACCTGGACCACTGGAGAGACGTCTTCGGCGATGTCGACGCGTGCGTCGAAGCCGTCCAGACCGTCGACGAGGTCGTCGACGATGCGCTCTTCGAGATGCGCGACCGATTCTTCGAGCTAGGTGGGGTGCGGCAGACGCGCACCCCTGCCACGCCAGAGGCTGCCGACCAGGTAGCGGCACCGGAGCTCGGCGAGCACACCGCCGATGTGCTGAAGGACTACGGCGTCGACGAGTCGACGCGTCGTGCTGTCGAATCCGAGTAACGGGTCGGAACCACGGTTCTTTGGAACCGAGAGCGTCAACGGGTAGCGGGTTCGACAAACCAGACCGGAAATCCGTCGGCGCCAAAGGTGCGCAGGCCCGAGGTGACCTCTACGACCATGTCCGGGCCGGCACGGTTGGCCTGGCCGTCGGCCGCGTCACCCGGCCCAAAACTCTTAAGGGCGCGGAAGGTCAGGTCGGCCGTATCGGGACCGTCGGCGAGTTGCGCGACGGGGATCCAGCCGAATTGGGCGTAGCGTTCGAGACGTCCGTGATCGTCCAGCGCAAAGACCTTTCTGTCGGCAGGCAGGTCGAGAACAGCCGCGACCGGGAGGACATGGTCGCGGGAGGGGCGATGCCCGCGCTCGACGGCCGCCGGCAGGCCACCGAGTGCGCCGTTGTAGTAGCTGCCCTGCAACGGGTGGGACCGGACGCTCGCCACCACGGTCGACAGCGCAACTGCCAGGGCCGCCAAGAGGGGAAGCCACGACAACTGAACCGGTCCATCCTCCAGGTTGTCGATGGCATCGAGAAGCCCGTCGATCGCCGTTCCGGCTGCCAGCGCGACGATCGGCGCGGCGATCAGACTGACTTCGACGCTTCCCCAGGACGCATGACGTGTGAGCCACGGGATCAACCAGGTGAAGGGCAGACCCCAGGTGACGAGCCGGGCGCCACGGCGACGTCGCCGTTCGCGAATGCGGCTGTCCTCGTCGCGCACCGGGCTGCGCCAGGTGACCATAGCCCAGCCGACAAGGCCGGCGATGACCACCGCCGCCGGCCAGCTCCAGACGTAGAGCTCCAGGCCAGCCCAGAGGGGAGGCCTGGCTTCGGCATACAGATACCCGGCGAACCAGAAGGGACCCTCGCGGTGGCCGAGGATGTGCTGCAGAAACGTCTCCCAGCCGGCCTTTGCACCGCCGTGAAACCCGGGAAGGATCAACGTCATCAATCCGGCAGAAGCCACCGGCGTCAGCAGATCGCCGAGTGCCACCCGAGGACGCGGTGCGAGCCCGGAGGCCGTCTCGCTCCCGTCTCCGTCGATACGTCGTACGGGTGGCGGGGACGTAGTAACGTCGAGCAACAACCAGAGGCCGAGCCAGACAAGGGCAGGGGGCCACAAAAAGATCATCATTCCCCATCCGGCCCATGCGAGAAGACGCTCGAAGGCGCCACGACGTACGGCCGTGAGACCGACTAGAATCCAGCTCCAGACCGCCAGCGTCAGGGCGGCGGGAAACGAGGCCGACGAGGCGCCGACGACGATGGGAGATGCGGCGAATACGACGAACCCACTCCAGCGGGCCGTCGGGCGTTTCAGGCCCGACAGGAGTTGCCATACCGCTGGAAGAGCCGTCGCCGCAGCCGCGGCGGTTCCGAGGACCCAGAGCGTCGCCATGGGAGTCCCGGTCAGCCCGTGGGTGAATGCGAGAAGCCACTCTGCGAAGGGGTGGTCGGCGGCGAGCGTCTGAGCGGGCGCCCCTCCGGAGAGGTGAGACGCGAGGTCTCTGGCTCCATCGAGGGTTTCGATGTCGCTCGGCGCGAGGCCTCGGCGCACCAAAGCCAGCGTGTAGACCGTGCCCCCAGCGATGACGAGGGCGACCTGAAACCACGGAGAGGGTAGGAGTCGGGTCCCGAATGTTCTGGAGTCGCGAGTCATCATCTGGGGGCCCCCGTGGAAAATCGGTAGCAAAAGTGGCGTTGTCCGACCCGCTCGGCGCGCACCGAGAGTTCGAGCGAGGCCGCAGCATCCGGGCGGTTGAGGGGCGTCTTCTCCCAACCGGGCTCGGCGGGATGGGTGATGTCGGTGCGGGCGTCTCCCCAGTGGGCGGTGATCTCGACGGGGCCACCCGCGGTGGCGACGCCGTCGTCTAGGGCGGTCCAGAGGTGGAGGTCGTCGAATTCGGCGGGGTCGGTCGAACCGTAGGAAATAAGTGTTGTGGCGCCCTTGAGCGGATGGGCCCAGACGCAGGTCTCCTTTCGACCCGAGATCGTCAGGGTGTTCGGCCCAACAAAGCCCCAGCCCTTGTCGCTACAGCGATACCGATCGATACCGACCTGCGTGCACGAACGCCTCGACCCGTCTCGTTTCAGATACACACTGGCCGACCGCAGCGACAGCGGGCCTTCGGACCCCCTTTTTGCCGAGCTGTCGCCCCAGTTGACCTGCGTCCATCCGCCCGGAAGACGGGTCAACGACAGTTTCTCTTGCGTTCCCGGCATCACCCGGTGCGTCGGTTGACTCGTTCGGGTCAGTACCGGTCCGTCGGGAAATCCCTTCGAGGGGAGGGCGGCGATTCGACCGACGGGCCCCTCGCGGCCGGCCCGCACGAGCACGCCAAAATCGTAGGGTGTCAGGGCGTAGGTCACCGGCGGGGTTTGGCCGTCGGGGAAGGGGACCGGGGGCACCGACGTGCCGCACGTCGGTCGGACCAGGTCGCCGATACCGAGCCCCAGGATCAGCACACAGGCGGCGATCCCGAGGCGCGTCCGGTTGCTGATGTCGGCGATTCTCATGTCGGTTCGACCTCCCAGAACAACGGGTCGGGCTCCCAGCGATATGCATCGAGATCGCAAGTTTGACCCGAGAAGACAATTCCCTCGGATTCGAGCCGATCTCGTTGCAGCCTTGCCCGCGATGGATCGTCTCGTCCCGAGATCCCTCCCTTGGCATTGATGACGCGGTGCCAGGGAAGGGTGATCCCCTCGTCGAGCGTTCCTTTCAGGGCGTGACCGACGGCGCGGGCCGCCCTGGGGCTGCCGCCGTAGGTCGCAATCTGGCCGTAGGTGGCGACTCGACCTGCAGGAATCTGGCGGACCAGCCAGTAGACCCGGTCGGTGAACCGATCGATCTGCTCGAGGCGCTCCTGTAGTTCGCTGTCGGTGAGGTCACTCAGTTCCTCAAGCCGTTCCCACCTGCGCTGTACTCGTTGACTGTGTGTGGGTGGTGTATCCACGAGGTCTCTCCAGTGGGTCGGTCCGTTCAACGGATCGTGAACCGAAGCGACAGATCGAAGCTCGGGTAGATCATCGTCGAGAAGAACGCGGCACCCGTTCCGCCGCCGGTTTCAGCGGCGCGGCGGGCGGAGTCTGAACGCCGTGCGTAGGCCGCCGTCGCCATCGCGTGCATGCGGGACTGCACCACCAGCGACAAGAGGGAGCTGATTTGGAAGGCGGCCCCGACGCCTGCGCGCGCCTCGATTCCCGGCCGCCACGGCTCTCGGGGTCGGGTCACGTGGGTGAGCACGAGGCCCCCGCCGACCGGTAAGAACACATCGACCGGACCCTCGTAGACGTAGAATCGATAGCCTCCGTTGAGGCCCAACACCAGCAGATTGGCGGATTCGGGCTCCCGCAATGGAATGGGAATGTCTCCCTCCAGGGGGCGGTAGTCGACACCCGCGTCGTCGACCGAACCGTCGGGCCGAACCCGGGTCGGCCGGAGGGTGTTGTTGTCGTGATTGGGAAGGTAGCCGCGGTGATGGACCGTCGACTCTTCGACGGAGAACCAGCGCACCGAAAGGCTTCCGTAGATCCCGCGCGTGATAAAACGCAGCTCCAGATGAGTGCCCCAGCCGGACTCTTGATCCCCGAGATACGGGCGAAAGGGACGGGACTCGTCGAAGGTCTGGCCGAGCAATTCCCGCTCGGCGACGACGATGTTTCGCAAGTAGGGCGTCAGGCCGACGTTTCGGCCGCCCTCGACCTCGAGCCCGAATTTCGGCTGCGCCGACGCCGTCTGCGGCACGGCCAGCCCCACGATCACGAGCGCGCCGAAGGCGAATGCGACCAGCGGCCATGCGGCCAATCGAACTTGTGCCGGTGGTCGGCTCACCTTCGACGCGCTCCTTGTTATCGTCGGGTTGTGCGCCCGGATATCGGGGCCCGGGGCCTTCAGTCCCGCGAGACGATGATCGCCAGTGCCTCGCGCATTCTCTCGAGGGCTGTCTCGCGTCCCATCAATGCGACGGTCACGAACAGACTGGGACTGACGGTACCGCCCGTCAATGCAACACGCGTCGGCTGGGCCACGGCGCCGAGGCCGACATCGAACTCGTCGCACAGGTCTCGATAGACGGTCTCGATGGCGTCGGTGTTCCAGTCGTCGAGCGCCTCGAGCTCTTCGATGATCCGCTCCATCAACGCTTCGATGTCGGCGGTCAACCACTCGTCGACGGCCTCCGCATCGCGGTCGAGATCGTCGACAAAGAAGTACCGGGACTTGTCGACCATCTCGGTCAATGTATCGGCGCGCTCTCGCATCGCCTCGACGATCCCGACAAGTCGGTCGTCGACGTCGACGTCAAACCCGGCCTCTGACAGGTGGTAGGTCCAACGGCCGGCCAGCTCTTCGGGCTCGAGCCGCTTCATCCACTCGGTGTTGACCCAGTCGAGTTTGTCGTGGTCGAAGTCCGACGAGCCCCGCGAGACCGACGACAGCTCGAAGTACTCGATCAGTTCGTCCCGGCTGAAGATCTCCTGGTCTCCGTGGGACCATCCCAGGCGGGCCAGGTAGTTGATGATCGCCTCCGCCAGATACCCGTCGTCGCGGTAGGCCTGCACGGACTTCGAACCCTTGCGCTTGGAGAGCCCCGAGATCAGCGGCAGGTGGCCGAAGGCTGGAGGCTCCAGGTCGAGCGCATCGTAGACGTACTTTTGCCGAAAGGTGTTGTTGAGGTGATCCTTGCCTCGAATGACATGGGTGATGTCCATGTCGAAGTCGTCGACGACCACGCAGAAATTGTAGGTCGGCGTGCCGTCGCTGCGAAGGATTACGAAATCGTCGAGTTCCTCGGCTTCGACGGTCACTTCGCCCTGAACTTCATCCTGAATCGTCAGCGACCCCTCCAGCGGCGCCTTGATGCGAACGACGAAATCGCGATCTTCCGGCTCGTCGTCGCGGTCCCGCCACAGTCGGGTGTGTGATGTCTTGTCGCCCCGGGCAAAGCCCTCCTTGCGCGCCTCTTCGACTTCCTCCTTCGTGGAGTAGTCCTTGTAGGCGTCGCCGGATTCGAGCAGCTCCTCGGCCTTTTGGCGGTACAGGTCCATGCGCTCGTGTTGGTAGACCGGTTCTTCGTCCGGCTCCATCCCGAGCCACTCGTGGGCCTCGAAGATGGCAGCGGTGTAGGTTTCTTCGCTGCGCTCCAGGTCCGTATCCTCGATGCGCACCAGAAATTCACCGTCGTGGTGCCGGGCGAACAACCAGTTGAACAGGGCCGTGCGAGCCCCACCCATGTGGAGATAACCGGTGGGAGAGGGGGCAAAACGAACTCGGACGGACATGCGATTCTCCTTGGGCGAAAGGCGCCTTCTAGTGGGTACGCGTGTGTGGGTCGTGTCGGTCGAGAGGATGTAGCACGCTGATTTTTGGCGGGTCAACCCCGGTGGTGGGGATCCGCGATTTGCGCGTCTCGCGTAGGACGTACGAGGGACGACGGGGGCGCGGGGCACGTGAAGCGTTCACGTTGGACGTTTACGTTGGACGTTCAAGTTGGACGTTTACGTTGGACGTTTAGGGGAGCACGGGGACGTTCACGTTGGACGTTCACGTTGGACGTTTACGGGAGCACGAGGGACGTTCACGTTGGACGTTCAGGTTGGACGTTGTTTATTCCGCGGCGGCGCGCCTTTGGCGCGACGCGCCGCGTGATCGCCCGGTTCGCTGCGAGGCGCTCAGGCGCCTCGCGAGACCGGGATGACCATCATACTGAAACCGACCAATGTCCGTGTCGGCATCTCCAGCCGGCTGCCGATTCCAAAGACACGATCCAGCCGGCTGCCGATTCCAAAGACACGATCCAGCAGGCTGCCGATTCCAAAGACACGATCGAGCCGGCTGGAGATTCCGTGAGCGCGACACCGACTGACCGACATACGTCGGATGCACGCGATTGCGGAGATGTTGCCAGATCGGCTTTCTTGCGTACACTACATGCGCGTCGCTGGCTGATCCGTTAGATGGAGGCGGCGCGTCGACGAATGTGGAGAGTCTGGATAACGAGGTGAGTATGATGCAGTCGTACCCTCAACGCAGTTTGTGGTTCGTCTGTGTGACAGGTCTGGCCCTGTTGATGGTTCCGGCGTCCGCCGTGGGCGCCGAGTCCGAAGACGAGAACGTCGAGTACGATACGGTCCAATCAGGGGAGAATCTGGGCACGCTCGCCCTCGAGCATGGCGTGTCGGTCGAGGACCTCGAATCCTGGAACGACCTGAGGCTCGGCGAGGCCGAAGAGGGCATGCGGCTGGTCGTGCGGTCCTCCGAAGAGATCAAAGAGGACAAAGAGAAAAAGGAGTGGCTGCCGGTAATCCACCGCGTCGAAAAGGGAGAGACCTTGGGCGCGATCGCCGAGAAGTACAACGTGAAGACGAGCAGCGTGAAGAAATGGAACAACGGGGTCAATCCGCGCCTGCTGCAGATTGGCCAGAAGCTGCGGTTGTACGTTCCGGGAAGCAGCGGACAATCCGTCTCGTACGGCCATGCCTCATCGGGCCGGCTGTACAACGGGGTGGCGCTGCGAGACTCCCCGGGGATCGATGTGCGGAATATCGCCGAGGCCTACGGGACCGAGCGGGTCGTCGACCTGTTGTCGGCCGCAGCGGCCGAGGTCGTGGCCCGGTGGCCGCGTACCCCCGACCTGGTCATCGGGGACCTGAGTTACAAAAACGGCGGCCCGATGCACCCCCACAAGAGCCATCAGTCGGGCCGCGACGCCGACCTGAGCTTCTATCACCGCGGCAACGTGCAACTGGGCAACTTCGAGGTCATGACCGCCGAGACCTTCGATGCCCGCAAAAACTGGCACTTCTTCAAGACGCTCATCGAATCAGGGAAGGTCCAGTTCATCTTCGTGAATCACTACCTGCAGAAAGAGCTCTACGAGTATGCTCGCTCGATCGGGTATACGAAGAAACAACTCGAGCCGATTCTGCAGTATCCGCGCTCCAAACACACGCCGACCGGGATCATCCGACACGCCCCGGGACACGACGATCACTCCCACATTCGGTTCACCTGCGGGCCTCACGATAAATACTGTGAGTAAAGGGAGTTCGATGAGTGAAGCCTCGGAGACGACAGTGGGAGAGTACGGCCGTTTCGGAGGCCGCTATGTTGCCGAGGCGATCTGGCATCCGCTGGAGATGGTCGCCACCGCCTTCGAAGAGGCGCTGAGCGACGACTCGTTCGTACAGGAGCACAAAGAGGCGCTCGCCCGGCGCGTGGGTCGGCCGACTCCTTTGACCCCGCTGGACTCGCTTTCGGACAATATCGGCGGAGGGCGGCTCCTGCTCAAACGCGAAGATCTGTGTCACGGCGGCTCCTATTCGGCGAATCTCGCCGTCGCATACGCGTTGCTCGCCAAGCGGATGGGACGCGAATGGCTCGTCGGCGAGACCTCCACTGGCGACTTCGGCGTGGCGCTCGCCTCGATCGGAGCCTCGATGGATCTCGGGGTACGGCTCTTCGTGGGCCGCGCCGATCTCGAGGCCGAATCCCTGAATATGCGTCGCATCGACGAGCTGGGCGGTGTCATCGAGACCGTCGATACCTCGAAACGCGGCGCGAAGGCCGCGTGTGCCGAAGCGATGCGCTACTGGGCGACGCACTCGAGTTCGAGCCTGTATTGTCCCAGCCAGCTCGCCAGCCCCGACCCGTATCCGCGGCTGATTCAGCGCTTTCTCTCATCGATCGGTACCGAGACTCGGAGCCAGACCGATGAGCGCGGGATCGACCCGGAATACGTGGTCGCCCCCATCGGAAGTGGTGCCTTCGGCGTCGGTCTGCTCGGAGAGTTTATCGGGTCCGAATCGACTCAAGTCGTCGGCGTGCAAGCCGGTGGGGACGGACAGGGCAAGAAGCATTCGGCGAGCCTGACCTACGGCAAGCCAGGGGTCTTTCAGGGCACATATTCGTTTGTGCTCCAGGACCAGAATGGCCAGATTCTTTCACCTTCGACGATTGCCGCCGGCCTGCGGACTCCCACGGTGGGGCCCCAGCATGCTCGGTGGGCCCAGACCGGCGACGCCCACTACGTGACGGCGACGAACCAGGAGTCCGTGGCGGCCGTTCGGCGACTCGCCCGCAGCGAGGGAATTGTCGTGTCGCTCGAAGCCGCTCACGCCGTGGCCTACGGACTAAAACTGCTGCCGACTCTGGGCCCGGATCAACACGTCGTCGTGGGCATCAGCGGGAGTGGCGTACACGAGTTGGAACGACTGGCGAAACTCGAAGCCGAGGGCTCCTCGGAATGACCGACCGATTGCAGAAGTTGGTGGCTCGACCGGGCGAGGGCGGACCTCCGTTGCTGATGTGCGCGGTGGTGGCCGGGGACCCGCACGTCGAAGCCACCGTTGAATACCTGTCCACGCTGGCGGACGCCGGAGCGGACATGTTGGAGTTGATCGTGCCGTTCAGCGACCCGACCTACCACGGCGCCGTGATCCAGCGCGCCTGCGAACGGGCGCTCCGTGAAGAAGTGACCTGGAATCATGTACGCCAGATCGGAGAGGGATTTCGCCAGCGAAACGACGACACGGCACTCCTGGCGTCCTCTTACTACAATCGGATTCTTTCGCTGGGCCACGAACCCGTCGCCGACCTGCTGAGCGAGGCGGGATTCGACGGCACCATGGTCACGGATCTTCCGTGGAATGAGGCCACGCCCCTGCGCGAGGCCCTCCACAAGCACGACCTCTCCTTCGTGCCCTTCGTCGCACCGACGACGCCGCGCGAGCGCCTGGAGATGATGGACGCCGAATCGGATTCGTTTTTTGTGTGGACGGGGCACGCCGGCGGCGAAGTCACACTGTCGCGGCGCGACTTCGAAGCCTCGATGGCCGAGTTTCGGTCGGTGTCGGACCGCCCGATCCTCTCCTCGATGAAAATCTCGTCGGGCGAAGAGGCCGCCGAAGTCGTCGAAGTGACCGACGGCGTGCTCGTTGGCTCGGCGATCGTCTGGCTCGTCGAGGGCCGCGGCGCCGATGTCGGCGACCGGCTCGGGGCGCTGGCCGGTGAACTCCGCGAACACCTCGACGCCCCTCCCAAAGACCAAACCTGAACGCAAACGTCCAACCTGAACGTGAACGTCCAACCTGAACGTAAACGTCCAACCTGAACGTGAACGTCCAACCTGAACGTGAACGTCCAACCTGAACGTAAACGTCCTTCGTGAACGATTCCCGTCCAACGTAAACGTCCAACGTAAACGTGATTCGTGAATCGTGATGCGTGCCCCGCGCCCTACTCCTCTTCTTCGTCGTCCCCAACATCAATCGCCTCCGGCAGCTCCTCGGCCCCAACCTCCTGAGCCTTCTCGGCGATCTCCTTGAGCCGCCCCCATTGTTCAACTGATTTGACGTGAAGGTCCCGCTGGGGAAACGGGATCCCGATGCCAGCCTCGGCCAGGGCATCCCAGATGTCGTAGTTTATTTCACCGATGAGCATCTGCTGGGTGATGTCCCTGCAGTCGAAGTAAAAGAGGACTTCGAAATTGACGGAACTGTCCCCGAACTCCGAGAGGATGACCCGCGGCTCGGGTTCGCCCAGCACGGCGGGGTGTTTTTTCGTCGCCTCGGCGAGGATCTCTTTTACTTCACGGGGATCGGCGCTGTAGGTGACGCCGACCGGGAGTCTGGCGCGGACGGTGTTGTCCTCGTAGGTCCAGTTGATGATCTGGCCGCCGACGATTTCCTTCGAGGGAATCAGCATCTCGTAGTTATCGGGCGTACGCAGGACTACGCTGCGCGCACCGACCGCCTCGACTTGGCCGTAGGTCCCGGAGACCGTGATGAAGTCTCCCTTTTGGACCGATCGTCCAAAGAGAATGATGAATCCAGAAATCAGGTTCTCGACGAGGGTCTGTAGTCCGAATCCGATGCCGACGCCGAGGCTCGCAAGGACGACGGTGATGGCGGTCAGGTTGATGCCGAGTGCCGACAGGCTGAGCAGGAACGCCACCAGAATGATGATGTACTTGAACATCGTATTGACGGCGTAGGCGACGCCGACGTCGACCTCGAGCATCGGGTAGATGCGCGCATTCAAGAAGGAGCGCAGCACCCGAAAGGCCAGGACCGTACCCGTGATGACCAGCAACAGATTCAGGATGTTCAGAAACGAGATACGCGCGGTCCCGATGGCCAAAAACGGAATGCGCAGCAGATAGGTCGTCGGCTCGAGCAATCTGAGTAGCTCGAGGACGGTGACGATCACGAATGCGAAGACCGCGACGGCCAGGAGCTGGTCGATCCGACGTGTAAGCTGTCGGTGATCGGTCTGGTCGAGCGGTTTGTCGGTCTCCTCGGCATGAGGGCTCAGGAAGTCGACACGTCGGCGAAAGTAGTCGCGGACCCGGGCGCCTCCGACAAACGAGAAGAGGAGAACCCCGATGATCCCGTAGGTGCGCGACAGGAGAAAGGTCGAGGCCTGGACGAACCCGACGGCCCGAATGGCGAGGATACCCGCGGTGGCGAACATCAGGGGGCGGTAGTTACTGACCAGGAAGCGTCGGACGGCTTCGTAGGGACGCGAATCGACGTCATCCGGCAGCAAGGGGACCAGCGCGTCTTTGATAAAGAGCAGGTAGAGAGGAAAGGTGACCAGGACGACGCGGAAGACGAACTCGACCAATCCGACGATCTCTGCGGCCGCACCACCCGTCCTCAACGCCATCAGCACGATCAGGAACCCGAAGACGGTGCGGGTGCCGCGAAGACCCAGCTTCTCAAGCCGGTTCGCCTGAGAATCGCTCATCTTCAGGAGGCGGCCGCTGAGGCTGACGATCATCACCCCCGCGACGAATCGATACAGGAGTAAAAGCCACAGGGACCGGGTCAGAATTCGAGCCCACGCGTAGTCCCCGGCGAGCGCCTGCTGGCCGATGTAGGCACCGGCCAACAACAACACGACCGGAAGTAGTCGACCCAGAATGAGGATCGCGCCGCGGGAGAGTCGGGTCACCCACCGGGACATCTCGAGGTGAAGTCCCGACTGAAGTCGGTCGGCCAGGTCGCGGAACTGACGACTGAGGACGAAGAAAGCCGCCAGGAAGAGCCCGAAGACCAAGCCCGGAATCGTCGGCTCCAGAAGCTCCTCGATCGACATCTCTCGGGCGCGGTCGCGCAAACGTTTCGCGTTCTCCAGCTTCGCCTGCGCGCTCTTGCGCACCACATTCAGAGTCGACATCGAGATCCCGATCGGCTCTCGTTTCCAGAATCCCTCGTAGGCATCAGCCAGAAACCGGCGCACCTTGGTTGTGCGCACCTCGAGGGGCCGAATCGGGAAGGCACTCGGTGCCTGCTGAGCCTGGTCGGGCTGAGCGCTCTGGTCCTTTTTCTGATCTGACGGAGCCGGCTGGTCGGCGTTTTTGAGGACTTTCGACTGACCGGGGAGTTTGTCGCGGATCGAAGAGGGGAGATCGGACGTGGAGTCGGCACAGGCGCCGAGCCCAATCAGCAGTGAGACGAGCACGGAGACCACACCGAAGGTGCGTCGCACCTGTCGCTTCTGCATGTCGCGTTCCTCGATGTCGAACGTGCGATGGGAATGCCGGATCACCCTTATGAGTACCACGGACCGCGGTGAATGCAACGGCTTGGAGGTTGCCTCCCTTCGCGACGGTTGCTATACAGACGGCGTCGAAAGGAACTCGTCACGACCTCCGTCGGACCTATCGAAGGAGACCACGTATGAAAACGGCTCGAATCGTAACCCTGTCGCTGCTGGCCCTGCTGGTGTCCCCCGCTTTGTTCGCGCAGGAGGGTGGCAAGACCGTCACTGACGAACAGTTCGGGGTCGAGATATCTCCGCCGGCCAAGTGGGAGGTTGCCCAGGGAAGTGACAAGTCCGTGGCGAACTTCAAGCACAACGGCTCGCAGAGCCAGATCGAGGTCGTCGGCACCAAGCTGATGACCGAAGATGTCTCGGATGTCTTCTTCGACACCTTCCACAAGACGCTGGCGGAATCGGATTTCAAGAAGATCGACCAGGGCTCCGCGACCGTCGGCGGCCACGACGGAACCAAGACGACCTACGAATTCAAACACAGCGACGTGACCCTGAACGTCGTGGTCTTCGAATTCCTGCGTGATTCCACGGCCTGGCTGGTCGTCGGATACATGCAGGATGTCGAAGCCGAGAAGTACGTCAGTGACTTCAATGGAGTCATCGAAAGCATGAAGTTCACTGAGGGCGGCAGCGGCAACTGATGAGGCGGATTCCCTTGGTCGTGGCCGCCGGGCTGTGCCTGCTTGTAAGTCCGGCTCCGGCCACGGCAGCCGACGCCGCAGACGCGTCCGAGCCCTCTCCGACACAACCGGAGCCTCCCGATGAGGTATCTCTAACCGCTCAGGACGCCTCGGTGTTCGTGCCGGCCGGCTGGGTCCAAGTCCCGCCGCAGGCCGGAGCGACGGTCGTCCTCAGGGCCGCCGGCGACGTCGATGCCCAGATCGAGGTCCGCACCAGCGACTCCGTGGGCCCGCCGCGCCAGCCGAACTACTTTTCGACGTTCCATTCAAACATCAAGCAGGCGGGCTTCGAGCAGACCTCCCGAAAAGAGGGGTCCTGCGGGCCTCACGACGGTACAGAAGTAACTTACCGCGGTCTCATCGAGGGCCGGTCGTTTCAACTCGTGATCTGTCAGTGGACGGTCTCGCAGCGAGTGTGGCTCGTCTCCGCCTTTTATCCGAGAGCGGCCAAGCAATTCTACTACCCCGGATTTCAAAGCGTGCTCGCAGAGAGTCGCTTTGACTGAAGACCGGGCCCATGAAGTGACCGCCGATCTTTACAGGTCCCGGTGAATCGGGTACCCGACGAGCGGTGATTTTGCGCCGTTTTGGCTTCTGTTTCCCGGACCAAACCATGGAAAAGCGCGGCTGGTTGACGATCCTCTTGATATTCGGCGGGCTCTTCGTGGCGCTCGTCGCCCTTTCGCTCGTGCTGGCAGCATCGTTGGGGGATGGCGGGCTCGGGTTCGGCGGCGAGAAGATCGGCGTCGTCGAGATCAAAGGCCCGATTACCTCGAGTAAGGAGACCCGGGAGGACCTCAGGAAGTTCCGCCGGGACGACTCCATCAAGGGCATCGTCGTGCGCGTCAACTCGCCGGGCGGCGCGGTGGCCCCCAGCCAGGAGCTGTTTCACGCCCTGCAGGAGACAAAAAAGGAGAAGCCGTTGGCGGTGTCGATGGGGTCGACCGCCGCGAGCGGTGGATACTACATCGCATGTGGCGCCGACCAGATCTTTGCGAATGCCGGGACGATCACCGGCTCTATCGGCGTAATTACCCAGTTTTTCAACGTCCAGAAATTGCTCGACAAGGCGAACGTAGAAGTAAATACGGTGACATCGGGTAAGTACAAAAACGCCGGGTCCCCGTTCGAAGAGTTTACCGAAGACCAGCGCGAGTACTTCGGCGACCTGGTCAACGACATCTACGGACAGTTCGTCGACGACGTCGCAGAGTCTCGAAAGCTGGAGCGCTCGAAGGTCGAAAAGTTCGCAGACGGGCGCATCTTCACCGGACGGCGGGCGGCCGAGCTGGAGTTCATCGACGAGGTCGGCACCTTCAGTGACACCGTCGACTGGGTCAAAAACGAAGCCGGTCTCAAGGGCGAGCCCAAATTGGCATACCCGCCGAAAGACGGGATGGGCTTTTTGTCTCGGGCGGTCGAAGGGGTCTCCGACACCGTCTCCAACGAGCTGAAGTCCAGTCAGACCCCGCTTCTGGAGTATCGATTCCTCCAGCCGTGAGGTCCGCGATCGTTTCCCTGAAACTGAGTCCGCTGATGAATTCGCTGGTTGGTTATCGGTCACCGGTTTTGATCTGGTTGGCATTCGGAGGGTGGATGGTCGCGGCCTTTCCGTCTTCGTCGGCCGCGCAGCCCTCGGAGTCCGAGGCGTCCTCGAGGGAGCCGATCGAACTGTCGTCGTTGGTAAAGCAGGCGCGTACCAACGAAGATCTGGTCGACGAATTCGAGGCCAAGCGCGACAAGGCCGAGTGGAAGAAGTATCAGGCCAAGTGGAGTCGCGGGCCGAAGTTTCAGTCGACGACCGGGTTGGCGCCGGTTCCGGCGAACGCCGACCCGGACCGGCTCGGCGAGAACCTCGACGAAATCGGACAACTCCAGGTGGGTCCGCTCTTTACACAGGACCTGTCGATGGCGATTCCGCTCTACACCTTCGGTCGGATCGGAACGCTCAAAAAGCTGGCGGATATCGGGATAGACGTGGCGGATCTGAAGCGGCGCCAGGCCGTCTTGAATGTCATTTTCCAGACCAAACGCGCCTACTACAGCCTGCGTCTGTCACGCGCCTACGAGGATCTGTTGAAGGAGGGCGACGAGCGGATCGAGGATCAGATCCAGCAGATGCAGGATGCTCGGGATTTCGGGACGGCGAAATTCGAGACCGAGGACCTGCGCAAGCTTCAGATCTTTTCGGCGGAGGTCGACGAGCGAATCGCGGACAATCAGAAGCTCGAGCGGATCGCCACCGACGGGCTTCATTATTTGACCCGCGTAGAGTCGCAGAACCCGGCGGTCGGAGAGCTCGATTCCGACGGGGAGATTGCCGGATTGGAGCCGGTCGATGTGTATCTGGAGGCGGCTCAGTACCACCGTCCGGAACTGGCTCAATTAAACAAGGCGGTTCGAGCGCAGCGGCTGTCGGTCAAATTGGAGAAGCAACAGTTTTTGCCGAACATCGGCTTCGGCGCCAGATTCGGTTTCTCGGCGTCTACCGAGGAGACGGCCAAACAGGATGTGTGTCGACGTCAGACCGCCGATGGTCCGTGCGTACCGACCGATGAAATCCCGTCGGAGCCGAATCTCTTCGCCGATCCCGACAGCGACCCACTGGACCGGCTGTCGATTCAGTTCGGTATCAGTATGCAGTGGAATCTCGATCCGTTGGTTCAAAAGGGAAAGCTAAAGGAGACGCAGGCCAAGCTGCGCGAAGTCGAGGCGCAGCGAGCCCGTGCTCGAGGAGCGATCAAACTGCAGATCCGCAAGCAGTACGCCGAGGCGGCCGATGCGCGAGAGAAGATCGAGATTCAGGCCAAGCGTCTCGAAGCGGCCCGACGCTGGCGAGATCAGTTGGGGCTGTCGCTGGAGACGGCGGGCACCGACATCCAGGACATGGAAGAGGAAGCCATCAAACCGCTGAAGGCGTACTACGAGGCGAAGGCCAAGCATCTGGAGGCCCGCTACAACTACATGGTTGCGCGGGCCGCGCTGGCTCAGGCCGTAGGTGTCAATTATCTTTCCCGGGTGGCGTCCGATGGCTCCGTACCCGGCACGAAGCCACTGGATGGCGCAACGACTTCGAAGTGAATATCGACGGCACTTTCGCGTCCAATGGACCGGATGTGCTCGGGCTCCGTCATGCCCATCTTCTAGCTTGATTGAGGATTACCATGAACTACCGACGACCCTCCACAACGCGCCTCGCTGCCCTGGTTTTTACGGCCCTTTTTCTCGCCGCGCCCATGGTCTGGGCCGGTGAACCGACGCAGTTTATCAAAAAGAACGAGGGTGATGTGACCCGGCTGCTCGGTCAGGAGGAATCCGAAGAGCGGGCGCGGAAGTTCTCGAAGATTGCCGACGAGCTCATCGACTTCCGAGAACTCGCCAGCCGGGCTCTGCGCGGCTACTGGGAGGACAGGTCAGACGAAGACCGTGACCAGTTCATGAGCCTTCTAAAGGACCTGTTGGAGGCGAACTACCGCAAGAAGCTCGAGGGCAAACAACTCGGTGAGGATTACGAAATCGAATACACCGAGGAACGCCGCCAGGGGGACCGCGCTATCGTGCGGTCGGTCATCAAATGGGGTGACAGCGAAAAGGAGCGGGAACCGGTCGAGTACAAGCTGATGAAAAAGTCCTCGGGCTGGGTCATCTACGACTTGGTCATCGATGATATCTCACTGGAAGAGACGTACCGGGAGTCCTACACCAAGATCATCGAGGACGAAGGGTGGGAGGCGTTGATCGGGAAGATGAAGAAGAAGATCTCAGAGCTGGAAGACAAGTGAGGGATCGTGCGGCGGCGCGCCTCAGGCGCGACACGCCGCAAGATAGCCTCGGTTCGACCGAGACGCCCTGGGGACCAGGGCGTCGAGAGAGGCCGGGGTGACCATCGTCAGTCCTGAAAGATCGACAGATCCACGTCCCGTCCAGTCTCCTGGAGATCTTCGATGTAGGTGGGAATGTAGCCCGTCGGAGCGAAGGTACCGGCGGTGCCTTCGGGCCGGAAGTAGAAGATGTCGCTGAGGCGGAAGGTATCGAGGTCGACGCCCTGGACTTCGGTGATCTGCTCGATGCGCGGCGTCCCGTCTTTGGCCTGGCCGACGAGGATGACGAGGTCGATGGCGCGGGCGACCTGCTCGCGGAGCCCGCGCGGAGAATCCTCGTATGATCGCATGCGACAGGCGCTCTCCAGTCGGGCCAGGGCATCGGACGCCGTGAGGCCCGGAATGCCGGCGAGGCTACCCGGGGCCTGAGTGGCGGCGGTGCCGATCCAGCGATAGGTTTCGGCGCCGTATGCGCCGTCGAGTACAAGCCGTTCCGGTTCCATCGCAGCCGCCGTCTCGAGCAGCGCGTCGGCATCGATGCCGTCGGCCCGTGCGACCTCCAGTCGGGCGGCACTCGCCTGTGGCAATTCGATCTGAGGGTTCCGCAGTACCGATACGATTCGAGTCCCCTCCGGGATCAGCCGACCCAGGGCCTCGATGAGCTGTGCGCGGTGCTCCTGGTCGGGGCCGGTCACCAGAATCGTCTGGCCCGACGCGACTGACATCTGCAGAAATTCACCCATCTCGGGAGACAATGTTTCGCGGTCGATCAGATCCGCCATTGTCGCTTGGGTGTGGTTCGGCTTCTGAATCGAGAGGACCGGACCGTGCGGCGCGGAGGGAGGCAATACGATGTGGGCCCGGGTTCCGTCGTCGAAGCGAACTTCGTCGGAATCCAATCCGAGATCGCGGGTTCCCAGAAGTCGATATCCGACGACTTCGAGCATCTCCGGGCTGCTGAAGGCGCGCGGAGCGCGGATCCGATCGTTGCCGCGTTCCAGGATGACCCGGTCGAAGTCATTGACCCGGATGGCGTCGACCTCCGGATTGTCGAGGTACTCCTCCAGGGCTCCGAGCGCCACACATTCCTCGGTTACGGTGTCGATCAGCCGGTCGACATCGCCGTCCAAATCGAGGTCCTCGGCGATGGCTGCCACGCGGTCTCGAAAGGAGTCGCGCTCCTCGGGGGCGGGTGGATAGGCCAGCGGGAGTTTGTCGCCGGCGATATCCTCCAGAAGCGCGTCGGCGAGGATGGCCTGCTGAGCGTTGGCCTCCTCGTCGAACTTGTCTTCAAAAGCGATGCTGGGGAGGGCGGGGGACGTGCGGGTCCGCGCGCTGGATGCGGTCTCTGATTCGGAACGTTGGGGTTCGGCCGACGCATCGACGGCGGCGCGCTCGTCGGACTGGGCCCGTTGATTTTGAGAGCGCGACCGACGGCTGTCCGGCGATGATTGTTCGGTGGCCGACGGTTGGCGAAGGGTATCGGCCTTCGGATCGTGGTCGTCCGCCGAAGGTTTTCCGGCGGGAGGTCCTGAGGCGGGTGAATCGTCCGAGGGCGGCGCGGGGACGTCCGATCGGTCCATCGTCGGGCCGGACGGCTCGGAATCAGGGGTGTGAGCCGTGGGACCGCCGGGGCCCAGGCTCGTCTGCGCGTCGTCGTCGACGGAGACACCGTGGGACGCCTGAGGCGTAGATTGTTTGGGCGCCGGGGGCTCGGGAGGGCCTGCATCGGGGTCCGCCTTCTGACCGGTCTCGACCTCCAGCACGAAGTCCCCGATGTAGATTTTGTCGCTCTCGTTGAGCGGTTTGTCAGAGGTGACTTTTCGGCCGTTGACGTAGGTCCCGTTTGTGCTGTCCAGGTCCTCGATCATCAACGCGTCGTCTTCACGGTACACCCGGGCGTGCTTTTTCGAGACGTTGCCCTTCGGCAGGACGACGTCGTTGCTCTTCATTCGGCCGATGCGAATCTCGGAGCCGTCGATCTGGTAGGTCGACTGCTGGCCGCCTTTTTCGCGGATAGTGACGTGAAGCATGCCTGGGTGTCTCTCCTAGTGTTGAGCGTCGTCTTCGTCGGAGACATCGTCGATATCGGTATCGTCGATGTCGGCATCGTCGAGGTCGTCGTCGCCGGTCCTGTCGAGGGCGCCGTCGGCGGCCTCGGGTTCGTCGACGGGCCGTCCGGACTGGCAGGGGGGATTCGGCAGGTCCTCCAGGTTGGCTTCGGAGGCCTCGTCGGCGAATTCCGGATCGAAGAGGTGGCAGCGCACGAATCGACCATCTTCGACTTCGACCCGGCGGGGCTCCACCGAGTCGCACGGGCCGAACCGAGCGGGGCACCGGGTGTGGAATCGGCAACCATCGGGCGGTTCGATCGGCGACGGCACGTCTCCTTCGAGGACGACGCGCTCCTTGGTCTTCTTTTTGCGCGGATCCGGGTCGGGGATCGCCGACAGCAGGGATTGGGTGTACGGATGGAGGGGATCGTCGAAGAGTTTATCGGTCGGCCCGAGCTCGGCGATGCGGCCCAGATACATGACTGCGACCCGGTCGGCGATGTGTTTGACCACCGACAGGTCGTGAGCAATGAAGAGGAAGCTCAGATTGAACTCTTCCTGCAGATCTTCGAGCAGGTTGATGACCTGGGCCTGCACCGACACGTCGAGCGCGCTGACGGGTTCGTCGCAGACGATGAAATCGGGATTCAGGGCCAGGGCGCGGGCGATGCCGATTCGCTGGCGCTGTCCGCCGGAGAATTCGTGGGGATATCGGGTGGCGTAATCGGGTTGAAGGCCGACCCGTTCGAGCAGGTCTCGGACCATGTCGCGTCGCTCGGAGCCGTGGGCGATTCCGTGGAACTCGATGGCTTCGCCGATGATCCGCTCGACGGTCATTCGGGGATTCAGACTCGACTGCGGGTCCTGAAAGATGAACTGCATGTTGCGCCGCAGCTTGCGCATCTCCTCTTTGGACAAATCGAAGATGTTCTGGTCCTTGTAGAAGACCTCGCCGTCGGTGGCGTCGGTCAGCCGGACCATCGTCCGTCCGGCGGTCGTCTTCCCGCAACCGGATTCTCCGACGAGTCCGACGGTTTCGTTGGGGTAGACATCGAGGGTCACCCCATCGACGGCCTGCACCTGTCCGGTGACCCGGTTGAGGATGCCGGATTTGACGGGGAAGTGTTTTTTGAGCCCCCGAACTCGGATGAGCGGGTCGCCGTCCGAGTCGGTGTGTTGTGTCGTCTCTTCGGTCGTCTCGACCATGAAGGTGTCCTTCACACTAATTCAGCAATTATTCGGCCGCCGTCGGCGATTCCGAGGTCTGGTCGGCCACATCGTCCGGAAACGGCCCGGTCTTTTCCTTGCGGCCCTCGCGGATGTCGTCTGCGTACCAGCAATGCGAAAAGTGTTTTTCCTCTTCCATATCCTTCTGCGGCGGAATCGACGCGCACTGTTCGGTGGCGTATTCGCATCGGTCCCGAAACCGGCACCCCGAGGGGAAGTCCTGTGGGCTCGGAACCATGCCGGGAATGACGTACAGGCGGTCCGAGCGGCCCTCGTGCGGGGTATCGATCTGGGGAAGGCTGGAGAACAGCCCCTTGGTGTACGGGTGCGAGGGATCGGTGAAGATCGTCTCGACGTCGCCGTATTCGACGACCCGTCCGCCGTACATGACCGCGACGTAGTCGCACGTCTCGGCGACGACACCCAGGTCGTGGGTGATGAACATCATCGACATGTCGTGTTCGTCCTGCAGCTCGCTGAGGAGCTCCAGGATCTGGGCCTGAATGGTGACATCCAGGGCCGTCGTCGGCTCGTCGGCGATGAGCATCTTGGGGTTGCAGGCCAGCCCCATGGCGATCATGACGCGCTGCTTCATCCCACCCGAGAGCTGGTGCGGGTACTCGTCGATGCGCGTCTCGGGCGCGGGAATGCCCACCTTCCGCAGCATCTCGATGGCCATCTCCCGGGCCTCGGCATACTCGACGTCCTGGTGGAGCGTGATCGCCTCGGTGATCTGATTCCCCACCGTGTAGACGGGGTTGAGGCTGGTCATCGGCTCCTGGAAGATCATCGAGATGTCGTTGCCGCGGATGCCGCGCATCTCCTTTTCGGACATCTCGAGCAGCTCACGGCCCTCGAATCGAATCGAGCCGTCGACGATCTTTCCGGGAGGCTGGGGGATGAGTCTCAGAATGCTCAGTGCCGAGACCGATTTACCCGATCCCGACTCCCCGACGAGCCCCAGAGTTTCGCCCTTGTCGATGGAGAAGTCGACGCCATCGACCGCCGGGACTTCGCCTTCTTTGGTGTAGAAATAGGTGCGCAGGTCCTCGACTTCGAGCAGTGGTTGCTCCGAGTCCGACGACCCGCTGTGTTGGCTCGAATCTGCCATGAATTACTTCCTGAGTTTCGGGTCCATCGCATCACGGATGCCTTCGCCGACCAGATTCAGCATGGTGATGGTCACGAAGAGGGCGAATCCGGGAGCGAGCATCAAGATAAGGCGATAATTCTCGCGGGCGCCGTTGAGGATCTGACCCCAGGTCGGAGCCGTCGGGTCTCCAACGCCCAGAAAGCTGATGGTGGCCTCGAAGAGAATCGCCCCGGCGATTCCGAAGGTGACGTTGACCAGCACCGGCCCCAGCGCGTTGGGCAGGACGTGTCTGAAGATGATGCGTCTCTCGGGCAGTCCCAGGGCCTTGGCCGCCTGCACAAAATCCTCCTCGCGCAGCCGCAGGAATTCACCGCGTACCAGTCGGGCGATGCCCGTCCAGTAGACGATTCCGATGATGCCCATCACGTAGAAGACGCTCGGTTCTTTGACGAACCCGCTGAGAGTCAAAATCAGGTAGAAGGCCGGGAAGACCAGAAAGACTTCGATGACTCGGAGGACGATCGCGTCGACCCAGCCGCCGAAGTAGCCGCCCAGGCTTCCGACGAACATGCCGATCGCGGTGGCGATCGCCATGGCGATGATCCCGATGGTCAGCGAGATGCGGGTTCCGTACAGCAGCCGCACGAAGACGTCACGACCCTGAGCGTCGGTGCCCAGCCAGTGGGCCCAACTGGGGCCCTGACTGGTCATTTGGGCGCCGATATTGATGTTGCGGTACGAGAAGTCGAAGAAGGGAAAGACGGCCTGAACACCTTCCAGGTCCGCGATGCCCCGATAGTTGACGTACGGCTGGCGGAAGTCGAAGCCCAGGAAGGTCGCCAGGGTGACGGCGTGGATGGCCAGCGAGAAGTAGACGAAGTTCTTGATCGTCTGGTTGCGCAGCGCGTCGGTCGGCGGGTCGACCAGGTAGACCCAGAGCACGCCGATGAGGACGTTCGCCGGCAGCGAATAGATGGCGTAGGTGCCGAGATCGACCGTGCCCCCGGACGAAGTCGCCACGATGAGCACCGCGATCACGGCGGTGACCTGCAGTCCCAGTGACACCCCGATGAAGCGACCGCGAGCCTCGACGAATGCCCTGTCCGACTCGAAGTCGGCGACGGTCTGGTAGACGAACCAGACCACCACGTTCAGAGGGATGGTGAACAACAGGAAGTTAAAGAAGATGTCGATGTTGTTTTCAAAGAAGTTCAGGTCGAACAGGGCGTAGAACCAGGGGAAACTGGTCCCGTACAGCGCCTGGACGGCATCGCCTCCCTGTACGTACTGACGCAAGGCCGATTCGGGGACCGACTCCGGTACGATCAGCAGGAACGGGGAATTGAGGGCGAAGGCCGGGACCACCAGGGCTATCAGAAAGAGGACGCCGATCCCCATCAGGCTGGCGTACGAGAGGGGATACTGGCGGAACTGGCCCCAGACAATCTCCGGATACGACCGGTACCCGTCTTCGGGGTCAGTGGCCGAATTGTCGGTGTTGGAGTCTTTCGACATGAGTAACTATCCGAGAATCAATCGAAGCTGATGCGCGGGTCGACGATGGCGTAGCTGATGTCCGAGATCAGGATCCCGATGAGTGTCAGAAGCGCCGAGATCAGGAGGACGGCCATCAACGCGTTGTAATCGCGCGCACCGATACTGGCGAACAGATACGAGCCCATTCCGGGAATGCCGAAGATGACCTCGATGACGATGGAGCCGCCGATGAGGCGAGGCAGTTGGGTGCCCAGAAGCGTCAGGATCGGGATCATCCCATTTCGCGTGGCGTGCTTGAGGATGACCATCGGCTCGGAGAGTCCCTTGGCCCGGGCGGTTCGAACGTAGTCCGACCGGATGACATCGACGATTCCGGTGCGGGCGTAGCGGCTTAGAGCCGCGAAGCGTCGATAGGTCAGGCAGATGACCGGCAAAAACAGGTGCCAGGCGACGCTGCCGAAGTACTCGACCGTGGTCATCGCTTCGGAGTTTGCCCCGACAAACCCGTCGATCGGGAAGATGCTCCAGTACGGGTCGCCGGCGGCCAGAAACTTCAGAAGCAACAGGGCGGTAAAGAAGCTGGGCAGGCTAAACAGCATCAGCAGGATCGTGGTGACACCCTGGTCGAGCCAGGTGTCCTGGTTCGACGCGCTCCAGATGCCGATGGGTACGCTGACGGCAAAGGCCAAGAAGATCGCCGAGAACGACAGGGCGAACGTATATTGAACCTTCGTCCAGAGCGTCTCGATGACGGGCTGCTTGTCGACGTGGCTGACGCCGAAGTCCAGGGTCGCCAGGTTGGCCATGTACTTGGCGAACCGCGTATCCATGAAGAAGGCCCGAAACCGCTCCTCGCGAGAAAACGTGAACCGGTCCTCGTGCTTTTCCAGAAACGGTTTCCAGTTTTCCTTCAGGACCCGGTCGATCGCCGCGGCGTCTTTCGTCTGGTCGAGCCGCCACTTCTCGATCTCCTGGTTCATCGAGTAGATGCGGTCGTTTTTGGCCTCCTGCTCTTCGGTGAGAGAGCCCGAGTAATTGCTCAGGATCGAGCCCTGAGCGTTCGACACGAGTTGGTTGGCAGCGAGGCGCCGCACGTCGACACTCTCGTGTGACTGGGCGACCTCAAACAACTCCGGGACGATGTAGTCCCCCCAGTCCGACAGGTCCTCCGAGGCCTCGATGACCTCCGAGGTCGGCGGCTTTTGTTTGGGGGGCAGGCAGTCTTCGGCGCCCGAGCCGTCACCGGGGCACGCGGGTCTGCGGGAGTTGACCAGGGTCTCGAGCTTTCGGGTGACCGTCTTTTCGCCGAGCCAAAACCGGGTGTTGTAGACGATCGGTTTGTCGAGATTGAACTGCTCTTTGAAGATTCGGTAGCTCTCCTTCGATTCCTGAGAGGTCGTACTCTCAGTCCCCTGGGAGCCCATCTGCGTCGCGGCGGGACCGCCGGGTACCACGTTCAGCACCACGAAGGTCAGCAGTGCGACGAAGAAGAGCGTCGGGATCATCAAGAGGAGACGCTTGACGATGTACGTTGTCATGGACGTCCTCGAATCGAGACGGTTCAGCGATCACGCCGGGCGGGCCGGCACTTCGGGGCCAGCGGTTACTCGGTGCGGCGCATGTCCGGAGCGATGTGCCACGGCAGCGACAGGTCCTGAGGTCGGATCTTCTGGAAGACCATGTTTTCCATGCGCGGCTGCCAGCCGAAGACCGCCTTGGGGGCATAGAAGAACGTGTACGGTTGCTGCTCGTGGAGGATCATGTGGAACTCGCGCAGCAGCTCGATGCGTTTGTCCTTGTCGAAGGTCTTGCGCAGCTCTTCGATAATTTCGTCGGCGCGGTCGTTTCGGAAGCCGACACGGTTTGAGCCCTTGGGGATATCGGCCTGGCTGGAGTGCCAGATTTGATAGGGGTCGATCGCCCAGGCGAGTGCCCAGCCGCCGGTGTACGCGTCGAACTTCTTGGCGTCCATCCGCTTCTGCATCGTCGGCCATTCCAGGAATTTCGGCGTCATCTGCACGCCGATCTTGCGCAGATCCTCCTTGAAGATCGAGGTCCACTGTTTGACCGCCGGCTTGTTGTAGGCGAGCAGAGTGAAGTCCAGGTCGACGTTGTCGCCGTCGACGGTCTTGTCCCGGATGCCGTCGCCGTTGCTGTCGGCCCAGCCGGCCTCGTCGAGCAGCTTTCCGGCCTTGTCCAGGTCGAACTTGTAGGGATCGATCTCGGGATTGTTGGCCGGGTGCTCGTAGTAGAACGGCCCGGTCTGGATGTGGCCGAGGCCCTGAAGCACGTTGTCGATGATCTCGCGCCGATTCAGGGCGTGGGTCATGGCGAGGCGGACCTTCGGGTTCTGGAACTTTGGATCATCGCCGTTCCAGCCGATGTAGTAGTAGGCAAATCGGTCGACCTTTTTGTATTCGAGCGAACCGTTTTTAAACGGGCTCTCGTCGCCGGCGTTGGCGATGTGCTTCTTGTAGAGCGGCGGGGCGATCTCGGCGAAGTCGAGTTTGTCGGCCTTCAACTTGAAGTACGCCGTCTGCGGCTCCTTGACGATGTCGTAGATGATCGTCTCGATGGCCGGCAGATCGCCGTAGTAGTTCTCGTTTCGCTTGAGTGTGACCTGCGAATCCTTTTCGTAGTCGACGAATCGATACGGTCCGACGCCGACCGGATGGCGCGAGGCCCAGTGGCTGTTGAACTGCGTGCCCAGCGATGCCTGTGGGATGTCACTGCCGTCCCGCTTTTTGGTGTAGAGCCACTTCGGCATCGGCGAGAGGCCCAGCGAAAAGGCCTTCGACTGGTGGGTCTTCTTCTTCCAGATGATCTGGAAGGTGTACTTGTCGATGATTTTGACCTTTTCGACATCCTTGAAATAGCTCTTCAGCGATCCGGCTTCGACCTGATCGTTCTGAATCATGTCGACGTAGAACTTGAAGTCCTCGGAGGTCAGCTCACGAGGCTCCTTCAACCATTCATACCGAGGGTCCGACATGTCGACATTCGGCTTTTGCCACATCACGCCCTTCCTCAGGTGGACCGTATACTGGGTGAAACTGTCGTTGACGGTCACCTTCGTGGCCAGGTCGGGGACCCAGCGGTCCGGTTCGCCGAGATCCCGGCGAGCCACCGAGGCGTTGATGTACGACGACAGCTCCTGCACGTCGGCGGAGCTCTCGGTGATGAAGTTGAAGCCCTTTGGATTGGAACTCAGTTGGCGGCGCAGGGTGCCGCCCTCCGGGGCATCTTCAATGATCCGGGGCTCGGTCGCGCGCTGGAGAACGTTGTCGGGGTCCTTCAGCGCTTCGGCGAGCTGAGAGTCCTCGTCGGCACTGCCGCCGGAGGCACTTCCCGAGACCGCGATGCCCTCCTCGAGCTTTCGCAGTACGGTTTCGGTGCTGTCCCGGACGGCCTGAACCTCCTGACGGAGTTCAATAACCTTGTCTTCGGTCCGGTTGGCCTGCCACGTATTGAACAGCGTCAACAGCGACAGACACACCAGCGTGACGATCAGCGCAATGGTGGCTTTAAAGGTTCTGGGCATCGACCTGGCTTCTCGTGTGAGGATCGTTCGAGGTCCGGCGCGACACTGTTTCGGGCGCGCCCTGTGCGCCGCCGCAAACTACCGGCAACGCGAATGCGGTGTCAACGCTGCCGGTCGTCCGTGGGCCGGCGATCAGACGCGCTTCGACTCCGCGAGGCGAGCGCCTCGAGGATCTCGACGATTCGACTCAGGGGAACATCCGCCGGACAGATGGCATCGAGTTCTGCGAGGTCGGCCTCGGACATCGAGTCGACGGCCCGGCGTGCATCCTCCGATTCCGACAGATCCCGAATCAGTGACTGGGCCACGTAGCGCGGTCCGCCGTGGCGTCGGTTCGTGATCATCTCGAATTCCGCGGCGGCCGCCTCGCACAACCCGCACCCGGTGCATCTGTGGCAGGCCGCCAGGTCGGCGCGTTCCTCGTCGGTGAGGCCGACGAGTCCTTCGGGTAAAAAGTTGGTCCGATACCGTTCGATGCCGCCCGGCGAATACAGGAGGGTGAGCTTCTGCAGAAGATGCAAAAGGAGATGCCAGCCCAGAAGCGTGTACGCCCGAATTCGACTCATTGCTCCCCCTCGGAGGTGTCATCGGTCACCGTAGGAAGGATTGCTGCCAGTGAATCCGCCGCGGCGAGGCCCGAGACGAGCTCGACCCCCATCGAACAGCCGTCGTGAATGGGATTGAAGCCCGACAGAAGCCTGCCCGCCGCGAAGAGGGCGTTGCTCTTCGGTGAGCCATCCCGGTCCAGAACCCGGGAATCGTTGTCGATGGCCAGGCCTGCTCGAAAGAGTCGGTGGTCATCCCACGGGCGCTCGTCGAGAAGCCGCGGCACGAAGACTTCGTCGGCGTTGTCGACCGGAGCGCCGTCGACCCAGAGGGGCGCGCCGGTGAACTCCTCTCGAAAGGGGGCTTCGGTCGGAAGTCCGCCGTCGAAGAACCCGCCTGTGGCCAGAAGACAGGCCGAGGCTCGGAAGGGTTCGGCCGACTCAACGGTGACGTCGATCCCCCCGTCGGCGACGTCGAGGTGCCGTAGTTCGCCTCGAATGGTGTTCGAGTCCTCGTCGCGCAGGGCCCGGTCGATTCGCCAGCCGTGTATCGAGTCGCGTTCGGCGGGCATCTCGGCGACGTCGCAGGGTAGCACCTCGCGCAGGCCTTCCATCATGGCACGGTGCGTCGGAAACGTCGCGCCGATGCAGGGAGGGAGCAACACGACATCGATGGATCGCTGTCGGCAGTGCTCGGCGAGTGAGTCGAACAGAGAGTCTTCCGAGGATTCGAAGGCTCGCCACAGCGACCGAGCGGCGCGGACGGGGTGGCTCGTACCGTCGCCGAGCCCATCGAAGGGCGGTCCATTCCACAGCTCGACGTCGAGTTCGTCGGCGCGGTCGAGGCGTCGGGCCGTCGGTTCTGCGCGATAGGAGTCGAGAGTGTCGGCGCCGACCACACACAGCCGGGTTCCGGGTTCGAAGGGTCGGCGCCGGACCGATTCGGCGGCAATGTCGACCGCGTACGGCGCGCCGTGTGGGCCCGGGACCGCATTGGAATCGTCGGCGCGACCGAGTCCCAGCTCGCCCAACAGTTCGAGCGCGCGGGAGAGGTGTTTCGAGACCTCATCGCGTCGCAAACCGAGCCGGCTGTACGGGTGCGTAGCTCTTCGGTCCACGAGGCGTCGCCACCGGACGTCGACCGCGGGGTCGAAAGAGTTTTGCTGGTCGAGTCGTCCGTCGAGTGCGCCGGCTGAATCGGGGAGCGCCGAGTGGGATGGCCCGAAGGCCTGGCCGAGTCCGCCCCACAGGCTCGCCAGTGAACCCGCCGGCGGGCGCACCCAGCGGAGATCGAGTTCCGTTTGTTCCAGGCGTCTGCAGGCGACCCATGCGGCCAGGCTGCGGCCGACGACGCATACATCGACGTTCATTGCCCCTCCCCGGTATGTTCAGCTTGACCGTCGCGGACCATCCCGGACGGATCCGCACCGGAGGCGCCGCTGGATTCGAAGAACCAATGCTGGCCGAGCTCCTCGGCGGCGAGCTGCTCGCCACGGATGATACCTCGGCGGTCATTCCAGCGATTTCGTTGCAGCGACAGGGCGACCTCGATCTCGTCGGATGCGTTGAGCCCGTCGCGCTCCTGACAGAAGATCTCGGCGGCGCGGCGGGTCGACTTCCATCCCCCGTCCATTCCGCAGCCGAGGCGCACGCGCCGGCGACAATCGTCGAGCCGGCGGACGGACTCGTGGCGGATGACGTACCTGAGTTCGGCCTCGGTCACCGGTTCGCTCTCATCCACCAGCGTGGTCCACTCGGGGTGGTTCTCCAAAAGATCCCGGACTTCGGTGGCGCGGGATCCGTGTCGATACAGGATGCGCCGGGCGGCGTAGGCGTCGATACCGAGTTCCGTGAAGGCGTCGACATCGAGGTCGTGTTCGTGGCCGCCGGGCAGGGGACGTTCGTGGGTTTCACACTCCGCATCGACGTCGAGTTTGTCGCAGATGGCGTCGACGGCTTGCTCCGACATCAGCCGGTACGCCGCCAGTTTGCCGCCCGCGATCGACATGAGGCCGGGGACCCCTTCGTCGGCGTGGTCGAAGATGGCGTGGTCCCGTGAGAGGTCGCTCTCGTATGCACCGTCGTCATACAGGGTCGGACGGCAGCCGACCGACGTGTCGATGATTCGGTAGTCGTCGATCGACGGGAAGACCCGCCGGATTCCGTCCAGCAGATACTCGACCTCGTTTTCCAGGATCGGGATGTCGTCGAGGTCGCCCCAGTAGTCGTCGTCGGTGGTCCCGATGAAGCTGACGTTTTGATGGGGGGCGACAAAGATCTGTCGGCCGTCGATCGCCTCGGAGATGACCGCGTGGTTGGTGACGCGGCCGGCCAGAACCAGGTGGATCCCCTTTCCCGGGCGCACTCGACAGTTCGTGGCCCCGGCACGGCGGGCGACACGTTCGGCCCAGGCGCCTGTGGCGTTAAAGACGATATCGGCGTGGACGTCCCGGTGGCTGCCGCTGATGCGGTCGCGAACCTGCACGCCTCGGACCGTGCCGCGCTGGGCTTTGGCCCCGTCGTCGAACAGAAAGTCCGTTACTTCGTGGTAGGTGTGCAGGTCGGCGCCGTGCTCGGCGGCATCGAGACCGTTGATCAGGTTGAGCCGGGAAGAGTCGATCCCCCACTCATCGGTGGTCACCGCGCCGATGATGTCGTCGGGGAGGCCGGGTTCGACCTGCAGCGCCTCTTCGGCCGTCATGCGGCTGTGGGGCAGACCACCCTTCATATGGGCGTAGCGGTCGTAGGTGTCGAAGTAGACCTCGGCCAGTTCCAGAAGCGCGCGGTTATACAGGGTGTTTCCGCGCACGGGGAACAAAAACGGCACTCGGAACAAAAGGTGGGGCGCGATCCGCTGGATATGGCCGGAATCGTAGGACGACTTCTTGGTGACGCGTGGGTCGTTGCTCAGATAGCGCAGCCCACCGTGTATCATTCCGCTGGAGGCCCAGGTGGCCCCCGTCGAGAAGTCGTTTTTCTCGAAGAGCGCGACGTCGAGCCCGCGCAGGGAGGCATCTCTGGCGATGCCGCATCCATTGATGCCGCCGCCGATGACGACGACGTCGTACGGGTTGTCGCGGGTTCCGAGTGCCATTGGGTTACGCGTCGTCCTCGTCGTCTTGTTGGAGCCCGGTCGTCTCCAGGTGGAGTTCGGCGAGCTGCTCGTCGTCGACCGACGACGGCGCTCGACTCATGCGGTCACGGGCCCGCTGCGTTTTGGGGAACGCGATGACGTCTCGAATTCGCTCCATGCCGACCATCAACATGATGAGCCGGTCGACGCCGAAGGCGATGCCCCCGTGGGGCGGCGGACCGTATTTGAAGGCCTCGAGCAGAAAGCCGAACTTCTCCTCGGCCTCCTCTGGTGAGATGTCCAACATGTCGAAAACGGTGTGCTGAAGATCCCGATCGTGGATGCGGATCGAGCCGCCGGCGACCTCGTGTCCGTTGAGGACCAGGTCGTATGCCTGGGCCCGAGCGTCTTCGGGACGGTCCTCGAGCAACTCGACATCCTCGGGCCTCGGTGCGGTAAAGGGATGGTGCATCGAGTCCCAGCGATCTTCCTCTTCGTTCCACTCGACCATCGGAAACTCGGTGATCCAGCAGAATTCGAACGCGTCCTCGTCGACGAGGTCCAATTCTTCGCCGAGGTGTTCGCGCAGATGCCCCAGCGACGGGCACACCACCGAGGGCTCGTCGGCCACGAAGACGACAAGGTCTCCGGCTTCGGCGCCCATGGCATCGCCGATGGAGGCTTCCTCTTCATCGGAGAAAAATCGCGCGATCGGACCGCTCCAGCCGTCGGCATTGACCTTCGCCCATGCGAGGCCCTTGGCGCCGTAGACGCCCACGAGATCTTCGAGCTCTTCGATGTCGCTGCGGCTGAACGCGTCGACTCCGTCGGGAATCCGAATGCCTCGGACGACCCCGCCATCGGCGACGGTGCCCGAAAAGACGCGGAAATCGCAGTCGGCCACCTCGTCGCTGACATCGACGATGGGAAGTCCGAAGCGCAGGTCGGGGTCGTCGACCCCGTAGGTCGTCATCGCTTCGTCGTAGCTGATGCGCCGGAACGGGGCGTCGACGTCGTGGTCCAGACAGCTCTCGAAGATCTCGGAGACCATCCCCTCGCAGACCTCGATGACATCCTCGGGGGTGACAAACGACATCTCCATGTCGATCTGGGAGAACTCCGGCTGTCGGTCCGCCCGGAGGTCCTCGTCGCGAAAACACCGCACGATCTGAAAGTATCGGTCGAACCCCGAGACCATCAGGATCTGCTTGAACAACTGCGGCGACTGGGGCAGGGCGTAAAACTCCCCCGGATTGACGCGGCTCGGAACCAGGTAGTCGCGCGCGCCCTCGGGCGTCGAACGCGTCAAATAAGGGGTCTCGATCTCCTGAAAGCTCTCGTCGTGCAGATACGCACGCACCTCATGGAGGATCGAGCTGCGCATCTGGATGGCGCGTTTGAGATGGGCGCGTCTCAGGTCCAGATAGCGGTACTCCAGCCGCAGCATCTCGTTGGCGTTGACTTCGCGGCGCACGGGAAAGGGCGTCGTCTCCGATTCGCTGAAGACGTGCAGGTCGTCGGCCGCGACCTCGACGCGACCCGTGGGAATCTCGTCGTTGACGTTGTCTCCACGGCTCTCGACGATGCCGCTGAGGGCCACACACCACTCGTTTCCGAGGTTGTCGGCGCGCTCGTACGGGTCGCTGTCGGGGTCGAATCGCACCTGGACGATACCCGTCCGATCACGGAGATCCACGAAGACCATTCCGCCGAGGTCGCGTGTCCCGTCGACCCAGCCAAAGAGGGTTACCTCGTCACCGATGTGCGATTCGCGCAATTCACCGCACATGATAGAACGGTCGTGGTTCTCCAGAAACGATGTCATCGTCATTCCTCCGTCGGGCATCATCATTGAGACGCGTTCGAACAGTCGATGGGCGACTCAATCATACGACGCGCGCACCTGTCAATTCGCAGAAATCAGGTTGACACGACCCGGTTCAGCCTGAACTTCACGCTGGGTTGATTCGCCGTTCACCGATCCGTCGACACCCGTGAGTGACTATGGCCGACGACTGGCCCTCCGACAGCCCGACAGTCGAACCGGCGAGCCGCCGTTTTGACCGGGATACAGACGTCCATCGCCAGGAGAATGTGCCGGGAACCGTCGACAGGACGGAACTCGAATGGGAGGGGCCAGGCCACCTGGTCTTTGAGCCGGCGCTGCATCAGGTCGGCCCCGAGCGCTACCTCGTAGAGGGCCGTCGCGAGGTCGATTCCGGGATACCCTGGGGGTTCTGGGGCGGGGTCCTGGCTCTTGGAGCGTTGCTCCTGTTGCTGGCGAACGCGGCGAGTTTCTGGACGATGTGGGATTTTCTGTGGGCGGCACTGGCGGCGTTGGTGGGGGTCTTTTTGTACCGCTACGGTCGCCACACCTCGCTGGGGGACGTCATTCTGTTGGATGTCGACATCGGCTGGGGCGCGATGCGCTGGCCGACCGACGCGCTCAGCGGTGAGGGGGCCGAACGGGTCGTCGATTTCGACGGGGTCACCGAAGTGGTCTTCGGAATGACGCGCATGCCGGTGACCACCCGAAGCCGCGGGGTTCGGGTCGATGCGTTTACCCTGCTGGTGCGCACGACCGATGACCGGCTCATCCCCGTCATCGAGGGCTCTCCCTACAAGGGCGAGGTCCACGACATCGGTCGTTTCCTGGCCGAGGCCATCGGCTGTGAGCTCACATACGTCGGCCGCGGAATCCAGTCGTGACGGGCGTGTTTCCGGGGGCTAAATTCGATGAGTTCGAGGGTGGCGCGTGTCGCCCTTGACGGTGATCGATCCGTGTCGGTATAGACATCGCGCAATCGCCGAATTGACGCGTCCAAAGTTAGGGAACCACTGCATGAACATTCACGAGTATCAGGCAAAGAAGCTGTTCTCGGAGTACGGGATCTCCGTGCCCGACGGGAAGGTCGCGTTTTCGGTCGACGAAGCCGTCGATGCGGCCAAGTCGCTCGACAGCGACGTCTACGTCGTGAAGGCACAGATTCACGCCGGCGGACGCGGAAAGGCCGGCGGTGTTCAGATCGCGGAATCCGTCGACGAGGTGCGCCGCCACGCCGACGAGCTGCTCGGCAGCCAGTTGGTCACCCACCAGACCGGCCCCGAAGGCCAGACGGTTCGGCGGCTGTACATCGAATCGGGTGTCGACATCGCCGACGAGTTGTACCTGAGCTTCGTGGTCGACCGTGCCCGAGAAGGCGTCGTCGTGATGGCGTCGACCGAGGGTGGCGTCGACATCGAAGCCGTGGCCGACGAAACCCCCGAGAAAATCCACAAGGTGCTGGCCGACAAGCGCGTCGGCCTCGCTCCGTACCAGGCGCGAAAGCTCGCGTTTGACCTGGGTCTCGAGGGCAAAACGGCCTTTCAGGCTGCCTCGATGATCGGGACGCTCTACGAGCTGTTTACCGACAAGGACTGTTCGCTGGCGGAAATCAACCCGCTGGTCGTCACCGGATCCGGCGAAGTTATCGCGCTGGATGGCAAACTCAACTTCGACGACAACGCGCTGTTTCGCCACGAGGATATCAGCGACCTGCGCGACGAGTCCGAAGAGGATGAACTTGAACTGGAAGCCAAAAAGCACGGCCTCAGCTACGTGAACCTCGACGGCAACATCGGCTGCATGGTCAACGGCGCCGGGCTCGCGATGTCCACCATGGACATCATCAAGCAGTACGGCGGAGAGCCGGCGAACTTCCTGGATGTCGGCGGTGGCGCCGACACCGATGCGGTCGCTGCAGCCTTCAAGATTATCACCAGCGACCCCCGGGTTCAGGGGATCTTCATCAACATCTTCGGCGGCATCATGCAGTGCGACGTCATCGCCGAGGGTGTGGTCAACGCCGTCGACCAGGTCGGCCTGAAGGTGCCGCTGGTTGTCCGGCTCGCCGGCACCAACGCCAAGGAAGGGCGTCAGGTCCTCGACGAGACGGACCTGGACATCGTCTCGGCCGATTCGATGGCCGACGGCGCCGAGAAGATCATCGATATCGTCGGGGTAAACGCCGACTGAGCGGACCGGGGCCTCCCCCGTTCGCTCGACGGCAATGATTGCTAGCTTCAACTGCACGGATCACATCATGAGTATTCTGATAGACGAAGACACACGGTTGCTCGTCCAGGGGATCACCGGCGACACCGGTGCGTTCCACACGAAGCTGATGCTCGAGTACGGCACGAACGTGGTGGCCGGCTCCACGCCCGGCAAGGGCGGTCGAGAGGTCGAAGGCGTGCCCGTCTTCAACACGGTCGATACCGCCGTCGAGGAGACCGGTGCCGACGTCAGCGTCGTCTACGTGCCGCCGGCGTTTGCCGCCGACGCGGTGATGGAATCGGCCGACGCCGGCGTCGACCTGGTGATCGCGATCACCGAGGGCATTCCGGTCCAGGACATGATCGAGCTGAAGTCCTTTCTGGGCGACCGCGACGTCGACTTCGTGGGGCCGAACTGCCCGGGCGTCATCACGCCGGGTGAATGCAAGATCGGCATCATGCCCGGCAGCATTCATGAGCCGGGGAACGTCGGGATCATCAGCCGTTCGGGTACGCTGACCTACGAAGCCGTCGACCAGACCACCAAGCTCGGTCTGGGCCAGTCGACCTGCGTGGGCATCGGGGGCGACCCGATCAACGGGCTCGACTACATCGACTGCCTCGAGATGTTCGAAAACGACGACGACACCAACGGTGTGATCATGATCGGCGAGATCGGGGGCACCGCCGAGCAGGAGGCTGCCGCCTGGATCGACGAGAACATGTCCAAGCCCGTCGCCGGATTCATCGCCGGTTCCACGGCCCCTCCCGGCAAGCAGATGGGCCACGCCGGCGCGATTATCTCCGGCGGTTCCGGCACGGCCGAGGCCAAACAGAGCGCCCTGCGCGAAGCCGGCATCACCGTCGCCACGTCGCCGGCCAAGATCGGCGACGCGATGGTCGAGGCTCTGGACTGAATTCATTCGAGAATCATTCGCTGTATCTGACTGATCTCTTCAGGAGTTTGAAACCATGGCTGTCGAACGCACGCTCAGCATCATCAAGCCCGACGGACTCGAGAAGGACATCATCGGCGAGGTCATCGGCCGATTCGAAGACGCCGACCTCCGGCCCATCGCCATGCGCATGACCTGGCTGTCGCGCCAGGAGGCCGAGGGCTTTTATGCGGTCCACGCCGACCAGCCGTTCTTCGACGAGCTCATCGAATTCATGACCCGCGGTCCCGTGGTCCTGATGGTCCTCGAAGGGGAGAACGCCATCGAGCGAAACCGAATGATCATGGGCGCCACCGATCCCGACGAGGCCGACGAGGGCACGATTCGGGCCGAATTCGCCACCGACATCGGCGAGAATACAGTCCACGGGTCCGATTCGCCGGAGAACGCCGAAAAGGAGATCCGATACTTCTTCTCCGACACCGACCTGTACCCGGACCGCGCCCAGGAATAGAGCCTACGGGCAGCCTCAACGGACGACCGTCGCATTTTTCTCTAGAGAATACGTGATCTTATGAGTCGTGTACTCGTCGTCGGATCCGTCGCATTCGATTCGGTGGAGACGCCGTTTGGAAAGGTCGAAGATGCCCTGGGTGGGTCGGCCCTCTACTTTTCGACCGCCGCCAGCTACTTCACCGGAGTCGATCTGGTGGCCGTCGTGGGGGAGGACTTTCCCAACGAACCCATCGACGATCTCAAAGAGCGAGGCGTCGACACCGCCGGGCTCCAGAAGAAAGCCGGAGAGACCTTCCGTTGGAAGGGTAAGTACGGCTACGACCTGGACGATCCCGATACGCTCGATACCCAGCTCAACGTCTTCGGTGATTTCCACCCCGAGTTGCCCGAGCACTACAGGGACGCCGAATACGTCTTTCTGGCCAACATCCACCCGGCGCTGCAGATCGAGGTCCTCGAGCAGGTCGAAGATCCGAAGTTCGTGGCCCTCGATACCATGAACTTCTGGATCGACGGGGAGCTCGACGTCCTCAAGGACGCCCTCTCCAGGGTCGATATGCTCGTCATCAACGAGGGTGAGGCCCGACAACTCGCCGACGACGCCAACGTCGTGCAGGCCGCCCAGACCATCCAGGAGATGGGGCCGGAGTTGGTCGCTATCAAGCGCGGCGAGTACGGCGCGTTGCTGTTCAATGGTGACCGCAAGTTCTTCGCGCCGGCCTATCCGCTTGAAGAAGTCTACGACCCGACCGGCGCGGGCGACACCTTCGCCGCCGGGATGCTCGGCTTTTTGGCCGGACAGGACTCGATCGACGCCGCGTCGCTGCGCCAGGGCGCGGTGATGGGCGGTGTCATGGCGAGCTTCTGCGTCCAGGACTTCAGCGTCAACGGCGTGCAGGACCTCGACCTCGACACGATCACCGGCCGGGTCGACCGGTTTGAACGGCTCGTCGACTTCGAGACCATCGATTCGCTCGACTGACCAAACCCCAATCCTACGGGAGCAACCATGAGTGGAGACAAGATCACAGCCGACGACAACGGGAACCTGACGGTCCCCGACAATCCAACGATTCCCTTCATCGAAGGCGACGGCATCGGCCCCGACATCTGGGCCGCCGCCCAGCCCGTCTTCGACGCCGCCGTCGAGAAGGCCTACGACGGCCAGCGTGAGGTCGAATGGCACGAAGTCCTCGCCGGACAGAAGGCGAAAGACGAAACCGGCGAATGGCTTCCCCAGGAGACGATCGACACGATTCGAGAGTACCTGGTCGCCATCAAGGGCCCGCTGACCACACCCGTCGGCGGCGGCATCCGTTCGCTGAACGTCGCCCTGCGCCAGACCCTCGACCTGTTCGCCTGCGTGCGGCCAGTCCGCTGGTACAAGGGCGTGCCGAGTCCCGTGAAGGACCCGGCGCCGGTCGATATGGTCGTCTTCCGGGAGAACACCGAGGACATCTACGCCGGCATCGAGTGGCCCGCCGAGTCCGATGACGCCAAGAAGGTCATCGACTTCCTTCAAGACGAGATGGGCGTCGACTCCATTCGCTTCCCGGACACCTCGGGCATCGGCGTCAAGCCGATCAGCGAAGAGGGCACCAAGCGGCTCGTCCGCTCGGCCATCGAGTTCGCCAAGGAAAAGGACCGCGACAGCGTCACGCTGGTCCACAAGGGGAACATCATGAAGTTCACCGAGGGGGCCTTCAAGGACTGGGGCTACGACGTCGCCCACGAAGAGTACGGCGACGAGGTCTACACCTGGGCGCAATGGGAAGAGACCAAAGAGAAAGAGGGCCGCGAGGCCGCCAACGCCGAGCAGAAGGCCGCCGAGGAAGCCGGCAAGATCATCATCAAGGATGCCATTGCCGACGCCTTCCTCCAGCAGATCCTGACGCGCCCCGGCAACTACGACGTCATCGCCACGATGAACCTCAACGGCGACTACGTCTCCGACGCGCTGGCCGCGCAGGTCGGCGGCATCGGCATCGCCCCCGGCTCGAACATCAACTACGAGACGGGCACGGCGCTCTTTGAAGCCACCCACGGCACCGCGCCGAAGTACGCCGGCATGAACAAGGTCAACCCCTCATCGGTGCTGCTCAGCGGCGCCATGATGTTCGACTACATCGGCTGGCCGGAAGTGCGCACGCTCATCGAAGATGGCATCGAAGGCGCCGTCATGGACAAGCGCGTCACCTACGACTTTCACCGGCAGATGGACGGAGCGACGAAGCTGTCGACGTCCGAGTTCGGTGAGGAAGTGATTAGCAACATGTAGTAGAAGAGGGATAAAAACGCCCGGGCCGCGATGCGGTCCGGGGTTTTTGCTTTCTTGTCACGGATCACGGGGCGCGTAGGACGTACGACGTAGGACGTACGACGGTCTCCGCGTGGCGCGTGGTCGCGTATCGCGTAGGACGTAGGACGTACGACGAAGACACGTGCACGTCTGAAGGCGACGTGGCTGGGTCTTCGTGCTTGTTCGAAGGCGACGTGGCTGGATCTTCGTGCTTGTTCGAAGGCGACGTGGCTGGGTGGCTGTGCGTTGGACACCCGGGGTTCGCTGCGCTCACGCCCGGGTAACCCAATGTCGGCCGCGGGGCGGCCTCGCGTTGAGAGGGCGTGGAAGCCTGACGCTGGCGTGGGAGGGACTGCGGCGATCGTGGGGGCAAGGAGGAGTGGGGCAACGATGATCGTGGGTTGCACGCAGCTGAAGGGGAGGGCGTGGACTCGAGGTCGAGGGTTCCAGACTCGTCGACTGCGAGGTCGTGGAGCCCAGACTCGTCGACTTCGAAGTCGAAGATCCCGGGATCTCCGACTTCCACCACGCCTCTGTCCTTTGACTATCCCGCGGCGGCGCGCCTGCGGCGCGACACGCCGCATGATCGCCCGGTTCGACTGAAGCGCCTTGCGCTGAAGGAGACCGGGATGTCCATTTTTCTCCGGCCGATCCAGCCCGTGTCGGCATCTCCAGTCAACTGCCGATTCCCAAAACGGCATCTCCAGCCGGCTGCCGATTCCCAAAACGGCATCTCCAGCCGGCTGCCGATTCCCAAAACGGAATCCCCAGCCGCCTGCCTACCCCATCTTGTCGACATCCCCGAGATCGTAGGTCTTTCCGTCCATCCGCACGACGACGCGTCCATCGTCGGTCTCGTCCATCAATTCCGCCAATTGGAAATAGGCGGTGCGCTTGAAGCGTGCGCGGAAGTCGCCGTCCTTGATGGTGCAATACAGCCGGCCGCCCGGTTGGTAGTCGAGGGTCGAGGGGTCCAGGGGTTCTTGGGTGTCGTCGGAGAGTTTGAGGGTGGGAGGGGAGGTCGAGCGGTCGACGCGTTCGACGAAGAAGCCGACGTCCTCGATGGTGATCGGGTAGGTGAACCGCCCGACTTCCAGCACCCAGGTGCCACCGTCGGTGCGGTCGACGCTGCGGCTGAAGAGGTCGATGATCCGCTGGTTTTCGAAGTCGAGCCCCTCGTGGGTCCACTTTCCGCGCTCGTTGAGCCGTACTTCCTCGAGGTCGGCGCCGCTCTCCAAGAAGTCGCGGACGACCTCGGGAAGGGTTTCGTCGACTTCGCCGTCGACGTATCCGGTACGTTGGTCGGAGTCGTCAGGCATCGTCTGGATCCTCGAGCTGGTTGAAGGCCATCTGACGAAATCGAGCGATGTCAGGCCGGCACGGGCTTGCTGCGTTCGAACCGAAACAGGTCGGGGGTCAGCGGAAGGTCGGCAGACTCGTGGCGTCGTTGGGCTTCGTCGCGCAGGGCGGCGATGGATTCGTCGTCTCCCGAGCGCACGAACAACAGCTCCTCGGTCGAGGGAATTGCGATCCGGGAGTCGGGGGTGAACTCGCCGAAATGGACGTCTTCGATGACGATGATTCGGGCGGCGTCGTACCCGTCGCCGACGCGGTAGGCCTCGACCGGGCTCTCCTCAACCGACTGCGGCGTTTCGTCGCGGGTCATGTGATACAGCAGGCTTCGGCCGGCCGATTCGATCCGGTCGCGGGTGACCGACCACCGGTCGACCTGGGCGCGGGTCAGAAATTGGCGCCCCTCGTCGACCTCGATGACGTAGGCCAACACCAGTGGGTCTTTGAAGTCGGTGATCCAGGGCGGGCTACCCAGTATCGATTCCGCGCCCTCGAGGAAGCGTCGGTGAACCATGATGGGGTACAGCCCCGATGCGGCCTTCTTGAAGTCCCATTCGGTGGCTTCGCTTTCGATCTTGAGGCCCTGGGTGCCGAGTGCTCCGGCGATCCGTTTGAGCCAGTCCTGCGATGATTCGGTCATATTCTCTCCATTCAGAAGGTCTTCTCGAAGGTTCGCTCTCGCCAGTGGACGAACCCGAGATCCTCTCCTTCGTACAGATGCGTCTCGACCCGGTCGAGATGTCCATCTTCGATGTGATAGATGTTGTACTTTCCGCCGAATTTCGGGTCGGAGTAGGTCGACATAGAGGTGCTGCCGGCCTCGCAGATCCGCATGACGCCGTTTCCGGTCAGGTGAGGGATCTCGATGGTCGCAAAGTGATGGTTGTGTCCGTGGATCACCAGATCGACATCCTTGTCGCGCAGGGTGTGCAGGACGGCCTCGGCGTTGACGAGTCGGCGCGTGTACTCGACGCGGCTGTGTTCGAAGGGGACCAGATGATGGTGGACCATCACGACGACGAAGCGATCCTCCAGGCGAGGATCGTCCAAGAGCGCCTCCGTGGCTTCGAGCTCCTGCTCGCTGACCTCGCCGGTGGCAAAAAACCAGGGCGTGGCGATGCCGGAATTGAGCCCCACGATGGCGACTCCGTCTCGCAGCTTGCAGAACGGATAGCCGGTTTCGAGCTGGTACGACGGCAGGTCGCTGGTCATGTACGGCGCGAAGTGGGTCTCGAAGCGCCGCGCTCGCACGGCATCCTTGGTGTAGTAATCGTGGTTTCCCGGAATGACGCTGACGCGCTGTGCGGCATCGGGGATATCCTCGGCGATCACTTCGGCGACGGCGGCGAATTCCGCATCCAGCGCGAGGTTGGTGACATCGCCGGTGATGGCGATGTGGTCGACATCGTGTTTCTGAAGATGCGTCAACGCCTCGCGGACCACACCGACCGAGTGTTCTTCGGTTCGGTTCATCAACAGGTTGACGCCGCCGAGCAATCGCTTGTTGAAGAACTCGGAGATACGCGGGTTGCCAAGTCTAAAGATGTGAAGATCGGAGATGTGTCCGATTTTCATCGTCACTCTCTTGTTGTTGGAAGCGTCCCCGGCCTACGCGGGGCCCCGGCCATACGGTGCCGGGGCCCGCGAAATGTAGCTGGTGGATCCGTCAAGGTGAAGCCAGCGGGATCGACGTACTGGCGGTGTTGTTTGCCGGATTCGGGTCGGTCTGGCTTCCACCGGCGAGCACTCGGACATGGATAAATCCAGTCGAGGGAAGCATCTGCGGCAGATTGACCGAGCCGGCCACGTTGACGGTCGTGTTCCCCGACAGATCCGACTGACGGGTCTGGGTGGCGAGCAGGGTGTCGTTTTGGGTGTCCAATGTGGCGGAGTCGCCGAAGTAGATTTCGTAGGTCGGCGTCGTGGCCGGGTCGGATCGGTTGTTCGACAGGTCGAAGTCGTAGAAGACTTGGTCGCCGCCGGAGTAGCCGCCCGGTTTCGGCCAGACGTCGACGTTCGAGGTCGAGAGATCGATGCCGCCGAGACCCTGCGACTCGAGTCGGTAGGTGGCGCGGCGTTGCGATCCGGTCATCGTGACCTGCACGTAGTAGGTGCCGCTGGTGGTGGCTGTGAAGTTCGAGATTTCGGCGGTGTCGGTCCCCGGGCCGGTCTCTTTGGTCAGCACGGCGAGTTTCGAGGGGTTGTACAGCTGCAGGCGCAGCGAGCCACCCTGGTTGGAGGGATCCATAATCCCGCGCAGGGTGACGGTCTGTCCGGTCGTCAGGTCGAGGCTGTAGAAGTCCTCGTCGTTTTTGGGGCAACGGTCGATGGTGCCTGAGACGCTGGTGCCGGCGATGAACGAGCCGGCCGTCGAGAAGTCGTTGTTCGGCTCGAAGGCCGAGTTGCACTGCAGGTTCGGGGCCACGTTCTGGGTGGTCACCGACATTGAGTAGGTCGTCTCGAGCATCGGCTGCAGCGTCAGCAGGAAGACTCTGGCGTAGTAGCATTGGGCGCCGTTGACGTAGTCTTCTTTGACCGTCTCGGTGTCGGCCGAGGTACTGGCGGAGCTGTCGATTTTCTCCTGTTGCTGATTGTACAGCTCCAGGTCGATGTCGCCCATCGTGTGGTCGAAGTTCGTGGTGACCTCGAACTTCTTGTCGGCGGGCAGACAGATTTCGTAGTAGTCGTCGGCCGCCGCGCAGGAGATGAGGTTGTTGTATGTGCCATCGGAGACGCTTCGGGCATTCGCGAAGCTGTCGTTCGGTTCCAGGGCGTCGAAGCACTGTGTGTTGACCGTGATCTGGCGTGAAAACGCCACGTTGTTGGTCTCGTCGGCTTCGCTTACCTGCGAGGTCGAGTCGACCTCAACGCCCAGCCAGAAGTCGCCGTTGCCGACGGTGGGCGGGATGGTGACGGTCTCGCTGATGTCGCGACCCGACTGTGCTCCAATCGACGAGATCGATGCCGACTGGGGCGGGATGACCACGTCGTTTCCGTCGCCAAAGTTGCGATCCGGCGAGATGATAAACTTCGCCTGGAAGTCGCCGGAGGCCTGCTGACCGATGTTGTTGACGCGGAAGTCCATCTGCAGGTCTTCGCCAATCGAGAAGGTCGTTTTGCTGGGCAACTGAACCTGCCGGGCGATGAGGTCGACCCCAGAGACCGACGGCAGGATCGAGACGTCCATGTCGTAGAGATTCTGAGTCGACGAATCGACGCCGCAGACGCTGAAGGGATAGTCGGTCGGCTGATTGACGTCGACGGCGAAGGCGCCGACCTGCTGCCGATCGGGCCGGTTGTCGGAGTCGATTGCGGTCAGCCCGTCGGGCGTAAAGGCCGTCGACTCCAGCGACCCCTTGTCGCCGGGAAAGGTCGTCTCAACGCGGTACGATTCGCCGTCCTGCAGGGTAACCTCGTAGTAGTCACAGGTATCGGGATTGCAGACGCCCGACGAGTACTGGCCGGCGCTCAGGGGGGCGGCCTCGTTGACGTTGTCGTTGCTCTCGTAGCTGGTGTCGTCGCAGGCGCAAAATTCACCCTCGACGGTCATGATCTGGCTCGCCTCGGATTGATTGTTGTCCTCGTCGCCCTCCGGAAGGTTGTCCTCGGTGTCGACTACCGCGCCGAAGGCGTAATTTTCCTGAAAGTCTTCGCAGTCGGCAGTGATCGGCACGTCGATGTCCGCGCATTCGCCGGGGTTGATGTTGGGGATGTCGAATTCGGCGACGGGGTCCTCTGAGAAGTCGACCTGGGTTCCCGTCGTCTCGTACAACTCACCCTTCAGCCGGCCGGACGGATTCGAACCGGAGACACAGGCACGCACCGTGATGTTGGTCTCGGCGTCTTGTTGAACTGTCGCCGGCACGTTGATGGAGTCGATGAAGAGGTCGACGTTTGCCTGGTCGGAGACCTCGATGGGTGTGCCGAAGATCCGCCGATTGTTGGTTCGGAAGGTCTCGTCGAGTGAACCGGTCGGGTCACAGACGACGTAGATGTTGTAGGTGCCGGGGTCGTAGATGCCCGGGACGGTGACCGTCCGCTCGATGTTGGTCGTCTGTCCGCTGGCGAGCGACGAGACGGTGACGGACTGAAAACGGGGGTCATTTTCGGTGTCGACGCGCGGCTCGGAGCCGAGGTACAGGCCGCAGAAGAAACTGCCGGCGTCGGTGTTGCCCTGGTTTTCGAGTTCCATCGAGACCGTCAGCGACCCGTCGAGAAAGGTCTGCGTGGGCGTGATGTTGAACGAGTTGACCGAGATGTCCGGTCCGTCGGCGAGCATATCCGAGACGGTGATCGGCGGGTCAGAGACGCCCAGATTGTTGGTGGTGTCGGCTTCGGACTCCTCGCCGGGCACCGTCGCCTCGACGAGCACCCAGACCTGCTGTTCGCCGTTCATCGGTGTGATGTCGTCATCGAGGGTGAAGCTGTCGGGGCCGACGGTGACGGACTGGCCAGCGGGGACGTCGATGCCTTCGGTGGATTCGTTGATCAGCCGGTCGCTCATATCGAGTTGATCGTCGCCGACCGACAGGTAGGTCTTGGTCGTGACTTCCGCGGCCTGGACGCCACCCTGATTGCGCAATTCGAAGGTCCGCGAGAACTCGTTGAGTGCGGGGAAGGCCCGGTCGGGAATCGGGACCACGTTCTCGACAACGATGTCGGGGAGATTCTGCGAGGCATTCGACACACGGATGATGCGGGTGCTGACCGCCGAGTTATTCGAAGGGTCGGCATCGGAGATGTCGCCCATCGGGTCGATGTAGGGGACCATGTGGTAGTCGCCGGGCGGGAGGTCCTCGGGGATCGTGGAGCTGACGTTGACCGTGCGCGTTGTGCCGGCGGCGAGGGCGGGCTGTCCCTCGCTCTGCGGGGTCACGTCCCTTCGTCCGATTTCCTGCAGGGTCGTGACGTCCTCGATGCCCTCGAGCGACGATTCCGTGGTCACAAAGACGTGCAGGGCGAAGGGGGATTCGACCGGCGATGCGCTCAGGTTTGTGACGTCGACCGAGACGGTGACGTTGTTGCCGGCCTCGACGTTGCCCTGGCTCGGTCGAGCGTTGGCTACTTCGAGGTCCACGGGGGGCACGACTCGAATCGTTTGCGTGACCGAACCCACCTCGGTGTCTCCGTCGAAGGCGATGATCTCGAGCGTATACTGCCCGCTCGACTCCCAGGCATGGGTGACTTCGCCGGAATTGCCTTCGCCGGTATTCTGGTTGGAGTCACCGAAGTCGACCTCCCAGTTCAGATCCGAGACGCCCGAGGCGTCGATCGAGAAGGCGACGGCCGTGTCGACCCCTGGGTATGTCGTCTCGGGGTCGATCGACTCGATCGTGATCGAGGCCGAACCGGAGCCGCCTCCGCACGCGGTCGCCAGAAGAACGGTGGCCAGTACAACTAGGCAGCTCCTGAAGACGGAGGGGAGCTGAGAGCGATTCGTCGGTACGATCATCGGACCTTCCGTTGCAGTAAAATCGACCTTGGATCGATAGATGTCACTTCGGGCGGAAATCCCCGTTAGGGGTGTGCGCCGCAAAACGACACGAACATGCGCCCATATTGTTCCGAATTCAAGCCGACGAAGCAAACTTTGCCATCGCTGGCATCGGCGCCGTCGGCGGAGTCATCTTTAAAGCGCACCTACCGCGCACGAGGATTCCCTTCAAGCTCTTCGTCAGAACAACCGGTTATAAAGCAAGTGACGCCGACTCAACGGTTTGCCATGGACTTCAGGATGTTGACGTATTTTGACGCCCTGCGGTAGCGTTCTGTAAGCCGTGGTACTGAATACAAGGAGGCATGGTTGGCTGAGGATGATGACAAAAAGAAGGACTCGGACCTGTCGGATCTGAAGGCGCGTCTCGGCCTGGAGGATCGCGAAGAGGGGAACACCGACAAGAAAGTTCCCCAGAAAGGACCGCCATCTTCGGAATCAACCGAATCCCAGGAGGCGCCCGACTCCGCTCAAGGCCCACCCCACTCGGAGGGAGCGCCTTCGTCGAAGCCCCCCCCTTCATCGAAGGAGCCCCCGTCTGCAGAGGGCCCGCCGGCGCCGCCGCCCGAAGGCGGCGACTCGACGCCGGGCGAGGCATCTCCGCCGTCGGGACCTGACCCGCAGTCTGGCGAAGCGTCCGGGACCGACGCCGATGGGTCCGAACCGGAGTTCGAGTGGGACGACGACGAAGGATTCGACGCGCTCGACGTCTCGACCCCGGTCTGGATCGGGGCCGGCGTGGTTCTGTTGGTCGGCTTTCTGGCCGGGTATCTCTACAGCACGAGCAGCCACCAGCGTTCTCTGTATCGGGCCCAGACCAGCCAGGCACAATCGATCATGGAGGCTCTGAATCCTCGGGTCGAGGCGTATCAAGAGGTCCGCTCGATCATTCAATCCATGGACCCCGAGAACGTCGAGTTCGAGAAAGTACAGTCCCTGGCCGACGCCACGATGGCCGTCGATTCGTCGCTTCTGGGGCGGTCGGATCGTCTTCTGATCGGCGGTCGACGTACCTCAATGTTGACGACGTTCATGGTCAACATGCAGCGGCTCAACGACCTCATCAACAACCACAGGCGGCTGACGCTCGACGAGGAGAGAGACCAGCTCGAAGAACTGATGGCCGCCACCGAGGCCGACGGCTCGAATGCCGGCGATGAAGGGGCCGAAGGCGAGGGCGGCGAGGATTCCGGACCGCAGTACGCGATGCTGTTCGATTTCGAGTATCTGAAGCGGCAGGGCAATTCCCAGTCGTTTCGCCATCGCAACGGTGTGCTCGGCACGGTCGAAAACCTGGATGAGCCCGAGAACGGTGAAGTGACCTTTCATCCACGCAGTACCGGGGATCCGCGGCAGGTTCCGGTGCAGTGGGTCGTTCCTTTGACCCGCTCCGAGCTGCTCAGCGTGAAGGGCCAGACGGCCTTCCAGCGATACCGTGGACGGGTCGGCGAGCTGAAATATCAGATCGAACAGATGGGACAGGCGCCGAGCACGCTCAAGACCAAGATCAATGAGCTCGCGGATCGACCGAGTCCCCCGCTGATTCAGTTGTGATTTCTTGACCCGGTTGGCCGGGGCACATATCAGGATAGTGAAGACCAACACGGACGTTGGCTTTCATTTTCACTGACGGACGAACCACGGAGGGTTCTATGCCACGACAAGCCACCCGAACGAGCGAGCAAACCACCCAATCCGGCGGCTTTTCGGATGTACGCCGGACTCGTCGACAGCCCGTCGACCTTCGAGTCGTCGTCCAGGATGAGGACGGCTGGGAGATCGGACTCGACGCGGTCAACCTGAGTAGCGAAGGGGTCTTTGTTCACTCACCGATCCTCTTCGAGCCCGGCGAGAAGCACACACTGATCTTCGGTTCAAATGACGCCACCGCGGTGACCCGCATCCCGGCGACCGTCGCCCGGGCCGAAAGAGGCCACGGCGACGGCGTGGCCGGCATGGGCTATCGCTTCGACCAGATGGACGAAGACACATGGGCAACGCTGCGCGACCTGATCTGACCTTCTGGAAGTACCACGGGCTGGGAAACGACTTCGTTCTTGTGGAGAGAGCCGCCTCCGAGGCGGCGCATCTGCGGGAACGCGGGATCGTCGAGAAACTCTGCGATCGACGCCATGGCGTCGGGGCCGACGGCGTGCTCCTCTTCGACCGGGACGTCGATTCGGCCCACGCGCGGATGGTTCTGCTGAACAAGGATGGTTCTCGGCCCGAGATGTGCGGAAACGGTGTGCGTTGCATCGTCCGCCACCTCGTTGAAGAACACGACGTCTCCGAGCCGGTGGTAGATATTGCCACCGACGCCGGGATCCGGTCCTGTCGATGGAAGGCCGACGGTGAGACCGCCGATAGGTGGCAGGTTTCGGTGATGATGGGGCCGGCCGACGTGAGCGCGGAGCCGGTCGAAGTCGATGGTGGAGACTTCGGAGACTTTACCTTTTGGCGGGTCAACATGGGAAATCCCCACGCCGTCGCCTTCGAGGGGGCCTCGACGGAGACCGTCGATGCGATCGGTCGAATGCTCAATGACGATCCGCGTTTTCCCGAGGGTGTAAACGTCGAATTCGTGGAGGTCTCGGTGGAGGAACCCTCCGACCCCCGACTCGATGTCGTCGTTTTCGAGAGGGGGGTCGGTCGAACGCTGGCCTGCGGGACCGGTGCCTGTGGCGCGGCGGCGGCCTGGTGGTACAACCATGGCGGCATCCGCGACGGCCGTGGAGTCACGGTCGGACTGCCGGGTGGGGACCTCGAGATCGAGGTAGTCGACGGAGAGCTCCGGATGACAGGCCCGGTGCGGTCGGTGTTTAAAGGACAACTTGCAAGCGATGCACTGTCGGACTAAGTGGATGGGGTCGTTGACCCCGAATAATGATAGATGGAGTCAAAAAATGTCACAGCACCGATACATTCTGGCCGCTATACTGGGGATGCTTCTATCGACGCCGGGATGTCAGAGTAGTGCCTTCGTCGTCGGGAATTTTGCGTCGATGGCCATCGTGCTGGTGATGCTCTGGTCGACATTGAATATCCGGCGCGACTGAATCACGGAGTTCATTCGATGGAGATCGCTGACGCCTTCGGCGATGAAGTGACGCCCGGGGAGTTCTTCCTGGATTATCTGCCTACCCTTCACGAAGAACGCCTCGATCTCTTCGATCGATACAGCGATACGACGCTTCGCTTCTGCGTGCGTCTCACCGACCGCGACGAGGCCTTTACCGTCGAGCTTCGTTCCGACGGGGCCGACGCGCGTCGCGGCGAGATGATCGACTTCCCGGTGGTCACCATCGAGGGCTCCACAGAGCACTGGGATACGGTCAAGGAGTACGCCGAAGCGGCCTTTACACGGTTGACGGCTCAATTGCGGGAGAACCCACCGCCGCATCGGATCGACCGGGCGTTTCTGGACGATCTGGAGCGCTACGACGGGGTCGTCGACATCGACCTCTCCGCCGACGGCGACGCGATGCGTACGCGCATCATCCTGAACGACTACGACGTTCCTCCCGGCGCCCGGTCGGTGACGCTGAACGGCTCGCTCGACCAGGTCGAACGCGTGGTCTCCGGCGAGGTTCACCCCACCGAGGCGACGCGGTCGATGCAACTTTCGGGCGACATGAGCCTCGCCTTCGATCTCGGCGGCCTTCTTCTGGAACATTTCCCGGGCCTGGACGACTGAACCGACATGATATTGCAACCGCGCGATTCTGGCTGGCTCGAGGTTATCTGTGGGCCGATGTTTTCGGGAAAGACCGAAGAGCTGATCCGACGGCTCAAACGAGCCCGCTACGCCGGCCAGAACCACCAGAATTTCAAACCGTCGCTGGATGACCGCTACGACGACGACGCCATCGTCAGCCACGATGCCAGTCAGTTGGACAGCATCGGGGTCGATGGGGTCGACGAGATTCGGGACCACCTGGAGCCCGATGTCGAGGTCGTCGGCATCGACGAAGCTCAATTCTTCGACGACGGGCTCAGACGCCTCTGTGACGAGCTCGCCGGGGAGGGGGTTCGCGTGGTCCTCGCAGGCCTGGACCTCGACTACATGGGGCGGCCCTTCGGTCCCATGCCATCGCTGTTGGTCTCGGCGGAGTATGTCAGTAAACTACTTGCGATTTGCGTTCGCTGCGGCGACCCGGCCGCCTACACGTACCGGCTCTCCGAGGATCCTCAGCAGGTGCTCGTGGGGTCCGACGACGAGTACGAGGCCCGTTGCCGCTCCTGCTTTTACGACGGCTATCCGTCGACCTCCGATTCTGAGACCTGAGACGACCCCATGACCGACGCTGCCCGCGAAATCGATCACGCCTATCCCGATACGGTCCATATCCTCTCCGATCAGGTGGCGCTGAGCCAACTGGCTCGGTTGTGCCACGAAGATTGCGTGCAGCCGGAGTTCAATCGGCTGATTCGGGAGCTGTACCGCGTTCAGTTGCGAGCCGTCGTCAACGCGCGGTTTCCCAGAACGTCGGTTCAACAGCCTACACGGATGCAGGATGCGACGCCGAGGGGCGTCTGGAACGGCGAGATTATCGATCCCTCGACGACCGTCGCCACCGTCGACGTCGCTCGCGCCGGGATGCTCCCGTCGGGAGTCTGCTTCGATACGTTGACCGGACTGCTGGAGCCGTCAAACGTGCGACAGGACCACGTCGTCATGTCTCGGGTCACCGACGAAGAGGGGAATGTCACGAGTGCGACCCTGGACGGCGAGAAGGCCGGGGACTCCGTCGACGGACGCATCGTCCTGTTTCCCGATCCGATGGGGGCGACCGGTTCATCGATGGATACGGCCATCGATTACTACAAACACGAAGTAGACGGCCGCGCCGCCGAGATCATCACCATGCACCTGATGATCACCCCCGAATACATTCGGCGCATCACCGAGAACCATCCAGACGTGCAGATCTACGCGCTTCGACTCGACCGGGGCATGAGTCCCGACGAAGTGCTCGAGACTCGGCCTGGCGAGAGGTGGGACGAGGAGAGCGGATTGACCGACAACGACTACATCGTGCCCGGCGGGGGCGGCTTCGGCGAACTCATGAACAACGCCTGGGTGTAACCCATGAACCACGACGAGATCGAAGAGCTCATCTCGGCCGACAGGCTTGAGGCCTGTGTCGAAGAGATGGGTCGAGAGATTACCCGTGACTTTGCCGACGCGGAGCTCCACGTGATCGGCGTCCTGAAGGGGTCATTCGTCTTCATGGCGGATCTGCTGCGCGAGATCGATCTCGAGGCCTCGACCGACTTTCTGGGGCTCTCCAGCTACGGCAACAGCAGGAAATCCAGCGGAGTGGTTCGTATGGACCAGGACCTGACGATGCCGATCGAAGGCAAGGACGTCCTGATCGTCGAAGATATCGTCGATACGGGACTTACGATGAGTTACCTGCTGGACAACCTTCGGACGCGAAAGCCCGCGTCGATGCACGTCTGCACGTTGTTAACCAAGCCATCGAATATGGAAGCCGACATTCCGATCGACTACCAGGGCTTCGAGGTGCCAGATCGGTTTGTCATCGGCTACGGACTGGACTATGCAGAGTATTACCGTAACCTGCCGTATATCGGAGCGCTGACGAGCCAGGAGACGGCTGACGCGCAGTGAGCCCGGCGGCGCAAACGACGGCATGAATTCGACGAAACTGGAGAGGACGATGATGACGATGTTCAATCGACAAACCCTTCAGACGCTGGTCGCCGGACTGGCGGGCCTCGCTATGTTGGCGGGATTGGCCGGATGCAATCAGGCTGAATGGGATGATCCCGAGTACATCAACAAAGAGCTGAAGACGGCCGACTCGATCTACCGGGCCGTTGCACTGCGTAAGCTCGATACCATGGAGGACGAGCAGCAGCGCAAAGCGATCCCGGGGCTCGTCGATACGTACCTGAAGGGCGGGCCGAATGCCGACGACGCCATGAAATTCCTGGTCCGACTTCGCGACGAAAAGGCCACGGACGCGTATCTAAAGGAGATGGAAGAGAACAACGCCGGCTATCCCGGCCAGGCCGCCGAAGCGCTCGGCGAGCTGAAGGTCGAAAAGGCCGTGCCGAAGATGTTGAAGCTCTACAAAGAGAGCACCGATCCCTCGGTCCAGCAGGCGGTGCTTCGGGGCATGGAGTACATGCCGGATCCGAGCATGATCGAACCGCTGGTCAACACTCTGAAGCTCGATGTCGACAACTACCCCATCGCGCTTCACTCCTACAGTTGTGACATCCTCGGCGATATCGCCCAGAAGAACCCCGGCGAATTCGGCGAGGCGCACATTCGAACCATGGTGCGGGCGATGTATCTGTCGAACATCGCCGGCCAGAACATCAAACGCGAGTGCAGCCTCGCCATTCAAAAGCTGGGCAAACCGGCTGTTCCCGCCCTGATGGAGGTCTTTCGCGGCGAGAACAAAGAGGTCAAGAAGTTGATGATGACCTTCGCCGGCGGTGAAGGGCAGTTCCCGATGAACCGACCCAAGCCGACCGCCGTTCAGCGGCTGGTGACCCTGCGGGCCGAAGACGCGGTTGACCCCCTTATGGAGTGGGCAAATCAGGAGCACGCGCTGCCGGAGACCGGCGTGCCCAAGGCCGAGGTCCGATCCTGGTTCCGCTACGAGGCCCAGACGATCGACGAGATCATCTTGGGTCTGGGTGACCTCCGAGCCCAGAAGGCTCAAGACTTTCTGGTCGACGTCCTGACCGGAGAGATGAACGAAGAGTGGCAGGGCGTTCTCGACCCGCTTCTGGAACTGCAGTTGCGCCAGGACGCCGGCAAGGCGCTCGTGCGGCTGGGCAACCGCGAGGCCGCGGGCCCGCTGATGAAGATGGCCCTCGAGGGCGTCATCAAGGACTTGGAACGTCGCGCCAGGTTCATGGAGAAATCCGAGGATATGGAGCCGATGGACGTTCTGCAGCGTTATCAGTTCAACTGGATGTCGGCGAAACTGTGGGCCAATCTCGCCACCGGCGACCAGATTGACGATCTCAACAAGCTGATTGGCCTGGAGTTTCTCCAGGGCGAAAAGATGAAAAAGGTCCGGGAGCGGCTCAAGGAGTTCAAGCCGATGCTCGAGCTGGCCAAAGAGTGCATGGCGAAGGAATCGAACGACGCCAAGGCGAGCTGTTACGGGGAAGGCCTCGAGAGCGACAACGAGTACGTGCGCGAGAAGGCCGCCTGGGAACTCAGTCGACTGCCCAAGGAGGCGTCGGCGTCGATCCTGAACGAGAATCTCTCGACCGACCACCTCGGCACGCGAGAGATCCTCGAACTGACGCTGTACGAGAATGGGAACAAGAAGACGATCGAGACGATCGGCAAGATCCTGAAGGATGAGGCCGATGAAACGGCGGACCGCTACGAGATCGACCGGTTCCGCCTGCGGCTTCTTCGTGCGTACCTTCGGAACAACCTCTGAGGAGGTTTCGTTCCAACCGATGAGATAGGACGATGAGCGGGTCAGCCAGGGTCCATCGGGCTCTGGCTGGTCCTGTTTTTGGGCGTCAATCGCACCGTGACGGACACCGAGATGACCGACGTGGAGACCTCGACAATCGGCACAACGCCTGGATGGGCGGCATCGGTCGCCGTACTGGCGATCGTCGCCGCCTTGGCGTCGGGGTGTCAGGAATCTCAGTCCTGGCGAGAGCCCGGCCCGGAGGCGACCTTCGAGCAATTCTTGATGCACTGGTTCAAAAACGAGCGGGCCCGGGCCTTCGAGATGATCGTCGAGGAGGACCGCAAGATCCTGACCGAACCCCGTGATGCGCTCAAAGAGAGGCTCGGCGAAGAGGGCCTCGCCGAACGTCAGGAGATGTTGGTGGCGGGACGGGTCGACAACCCCTACGATATTCGGTCGATGGAGGTGAAGCCGCCGCTCGACGAAAAACCCCAGACCGGCGAGAGCGTGACCCTCGACTTGAAGTATCAAGACGGTCGAGAGGGGACGGCAAAGCTGACCTGGACCGGCCAGCGGTGGGCGATCGATCTACCCCTCGAGGCCCAAGCCACGTCACAGACGCCGTGACCGATTCCGATTCGCAATCGAACGAAACAGCGCCGGAGCCGCCGCCCCTGCCGGGGACGCCCGAAGACGTGCGCGGGCCGGAGACCTCGGGTCGGGGATTGCCTCTGGGCCCGGGCGATGTCGTCGGCGGTGAGTTTCGGATCCGTCAGTACCTCGGCGCGGCCCACGGGACCGCGAGTTATCTGTGTGGAAAGCGCAGCGATGGCTCGGAGGTCGTGCTCAAGCTCGTGTTGGAGTCGGCCGAACGGCCAGATCTGATCGAGCTGCTTCGCACCCAGATCCGGCAGGCCAGTCGAATCGAGCATCGCCGGCTCGTTTCGATCCTCGGGATGGGGCAGACCGACGAAGGCGACGCCTTCGTGGTGATGCGCCACATCGGGGGAAAGACCCTGGCTCGGGCGCTCGCCGAGTGTCGCAAGCGCGGCCACCACGTGGCGTTTGTCGAGGCCTTCGATGTGCTGGAACAGCTCGGCGAAGTGCTGGAGACGGTGCATGCCGAGATGCCTCATGGCGTCCTGACTCCCTACAACCTGCACGTGACCGACGACGGGGCGCTGCACGTCGGGAACCTGGGATTCGGTGCCGTGATGGCGGGGCTGCTGGAGGGCCGAGTCCAGGCGCCGGCGGCCGACAGTGTGTTCGTGGCTCCCGAGGCCCTCGACCCCAGCGAGCCGCTGACACCGGCGGCCGACATCTTCAGTATGGGAATGCTCACGGGCACGCTATTGATGAACGGTCGGGTTCCGAAGGCCCGCAGTGATGCCCGCTCCCGTTTTCTGGAGGCGTCGCGCAAGCGGGATCCTCGGCTAGGGGAGGTGCTGGAACGTGCGCTGGACGAAGACCCGTCAAACCGTTTTGACGACGCACGGTCCTTCGTCAACGCCCTGGATCGCGCCTTTCTGGAGATGGGCGTCGACCTGACCGCCCCGCGCCCCGATGGCGGACTCGGGCTGCGACGGGCCGAAACCTCGAAGGATGCCGAGTTATTCGACGTCGATGAATTCGACGTCGCCAACATCGGCCCCGCGGCCGGCGAGGGACAAGAGAAACGATTCTTGGTCCAGAAGGAGGGCGTAGACTACGGGCCCTTTACGCATGACGAGGTCGTCGAGCAGCTCTACGACGAGGAGATAGACGAGAACACCCGCATTCGGGACCGCTCGACCGGCGAGCGCGGCCGCCTCGAAGAGATCCCGGCGCTGCAGGAAGCCCTCGCCGAGTTCATCCCCGTGCGCGACAAACGGCGGCGCCGCAAGCGAAAGCGACGCGAACAGATCCAGCAGACTGTCAAGAAGGGTGGCAAGATGGCGCTGGTCGTCGGCATTGCCGTCGGTTCCGTGGTGTTGGCGGGGATGCTCTACTTCTATCTCACCAGACCCGAGCCCAAGGCCCTGGAGCTCGAGGAAGCCTTTGCGTCGTTGGATTACGAATTTACGCCACCGCCCTCGGAATTTCAGACGGTTTCGGTCGACGAGGAATTGCTCCAGGGCATTTTCAATCCCCGGGCGTCGGCGAGCGAGGTGAAACGCCGCATCGAACGGGCCAGAAGCGCCGGAGGGGAGGGAGACTCGGAGGATGGAGTCACCGAAGTCGACATGAGCGACTCCGGGGAGCAAAAGGAGCATCTGAGCGACCAGAAGATCTACGACATCATCCTGTCGAACTTCGCCCCCCTGCGCCAATGCGTGCAGCGGGAGCTTCGCCGGAATTCCGGGTTCAAGGGCGTGCACATCCAGTTCTTCATCCGTCCGTCGGGCACGACTGGCGGGGTCGAGGTTCGGGAGAGTGCCTACCGCGGAAGTCAGGTCGCGAAGTGTCTGACCCGTGAATTTCGTCAAATGACCTTTCCGGAGCACGCTGCGATTTCGAATAAGGGCGTCACCTTTCCCTTGACGGTCGACTGAATGTCTCACAAGCCAGTAGCGCGACCGTTGTTGTCGAGGCAGCCGTGCGCACATTCCGGTCGCGTTTCACGTCTCCTTCGAGTAGAGAGCCGGCCATGAATACTGACCATCTTGTCAGCGTGCTGACCGAACGATTCGATGTCGACGTCGAGGATGATGAGCACATCCTCCCGCAGGACTGTGCGGTGACGGCTCTGTTGAAGACGGGGGCCGACCTGCTGCACATAAACCGGGTGAAGGTCTTCGAGATCCGGGACGAATCGATCACGATCGTGACCAAAGAGTCGGAGTACTTCGTGGATCCGAAGGATCTCTTTGCGGTCAAACTCGAGGGTTCGAGGCTCGGCCAGGGCGACTCACGTCCCGGATTTCGCCGTGAGTAATGTGAACTCCGACGGCGCGACCCTCGACGCCGTCTCGTTCGATCCCGAGGACTTCGGCCTTCAGAGCGGCGAATCCGACGTGCTCACCCTCGAAGGTGACGAGGCCACCCGTCGTCTGGGCGCAACACTGGCGCGGGTGTTGGAACGCGGCGATTTCGTCGGGTTGGTGGGGAATCTCGGGGCGGGCAAGACGACGCTCGTCCGAGGGCTCGTCGAGGCTCTGAACGCCGACGTCCGGGTCTCGAGTCCCACGTATACGTTGGTGAATCTGTACGAAACTCGGCCGGCGGTCGTCCACGTGGATCTGTACCGATTGGAGGGGGCCGGCGACCTGGAGACGACGGGCTACTGGGACTACGTCTCGAATCCCGACGGGCTGGTACTCGTCGAGTGGCTCGATCGAGTGCCCGACGGCTGGCCGGGAGAGGGCTTGGTCCTGGAGTTCGAACACCGCGGCGACGCGCGGGATGTCACCCTCTGGACCACGGAGGGGCTCCGAGACAAGGCCGAGCGGATCGTCGAGACGATGCGCGCGCATCCGAACGACTCGTGAATCTGCAAGGAGGACGCAATGAAAGAAACCAATGCAGGCGGACGACGTGTCGAGACCTTCAGTTCCGACGAGCGTCGTCGTATCGAAAATGCGATGAACTTTCGGTTCAACGCGTATCTGAAGCCGGGGGAAAAGATCTCGGTCGATGCCGAAGTCGACGACGAATACATCTACACGGAGCTGTCGCTCGAGGCGGCGGATGACTCGTTTCGCCTGGAACTCGAGGCGGCGGTTCTCGCGGCCGACCAGGGCGCCGAGACCTTTCCGCGTCCCGGCGACGCCCTCGACCAGGCCTTTGAATTTCTGAAACTCCGTCTCTACGAGTTCTTTCAGTCGAACCGAACCGAGCGATTTCACATCGACTGGCGTCACTACACGGTCAACCAGACGGCGGTCCGGTTTCGCGGACAGATGCGAAAGCCGGAGCTGGAGTCGCAGGCCGACGAGCTGCTCGATGATGTCGACTTCGACGAGGACCCGGGACTTTCGCAGGGAGCCCAGCTCGAGGCGGGCGTCGACATCGACGACGAAGGTGAGGATTTGCAGTGAACGAGAACCCGGACAACGACGACCAACCGCAGCCGCAGATGTCGGTGGGACTCGCCGCCGGCTTCTACGGGTTTTTGGTCCTGGTCGGGTGGGGCATTCTCCAGGCCGCCGGCGACATGAGCCTGTTTGTGTGGCACGACCGCCACGACGTCGCCCCCTGGCTCGGGGCGCTGATGGGCGTGGGCGTCGGGCTCGGGTTCGTCGCCGTCAGCCAAGTCCTGGACCGCTATTCGGAATGGGCCCAGGAGTTGGGGCGCGAGTTCGGGAAGATTTTCGGCGAACTCAGGGTCGAACAGGTACTGATCCTGGCGGTGGCGAGCGGAATCGGCGAAGAGGCCTTCTTTCGGGGCTGTCTTCAGCAGGTATTGACCGAGGTCGCCTTCTCGGGAGCGTGGGCCGAGTGGATCGCGTTGACCGTCACCAGCGTCGGGTTCGGGCTGCTGCACATTGGCCCGGACTTTCGAAAGTTCTTCCCATGGACGATCATGGCCGTCGCGTTCGGGTTTGTCTTCGGCGGCATGTATCTCTACACCGGGGACCTGCTGGCGCCGATCGTCGCACACTTCACGATCAACTTCTTCAACATCATGGCCATCTCGCAGAAATACGGAGTCTCTGAGGGGGAGTCGACGCCGTGAATGATCCAGTGGTGTTCGTGACAACGGTTCAACCGGTACTCGTCTTCTGGCTGGCCGCCATCACCTTCTTCGTGGCGCTGGCGGTGGTCGCGGTCTTTTCGGCCGGCCGTCGCTGGTACGAACTCGTCGCACTCTTTTTGGTGGCGTATCTGGGACTCTTTTCGATCACGACGGTCTTGGCGAGCTGGGTGACCGACATCAGGTTCGTTGACGTAGAGGTCATTTCTCTGCGAAACAGTTGACCGTCCGACCGATCCCACCTCTTTTTTATTTTCATTCGAGCACCCGATCATGACCTTCCGCATCGCAATCGTCGGCCGCCCGAACGTGGGCAAGAGCCGACTCTTCAATCGACTCACCCGTGGAACCGGCGCCATCGTTCACGACGAACCGGGCGTGACCCGGGACCGGATCTACGGCGAAGGGACCTACGATGACGTCGCCTTCGAGGTGATCGATACCGGCGGCATCACCGAGACAAGCGACGATACGATCCTGGAGCGGATGCGCCATCAGACCGACATCGCCTTCGATGAGGCGGACGTCGTCCTCTTCATGATGGATGGCCGCGAAGGCCTGGTGAAGGGCGACCACCAGATCGCCGAACGGCTGAGAAAGGCCGAAAAACCGGTCGTCTTCGTGGTCAACAAGGCCGACGAGCGAAATAAACAACACGAATACCTCGCCGACTTCTACGAACTCGGCGTCGAACTTCACCCGATCAGCGCCGAGCATGCCATCGGCATCGACGGCATGATGTCGGCAGTGTTTGAGGCCGTCGGGGTCACCAGACCCGAGCCCTCCTACGACGAAGAGGACGAATTTGAATTCGACGACGACTCGGCGTCCGACGAGGAGGACGACTCCGAAGAGGAACTGTCCGGGACCGACAAACCGGCACGGTGCGCGGTCGTCGGAAAACCGAACGCCGGCAAATCGACTCTGGTCAACGCCATGCTCGGCGAGGACCGGCTGATCACGAGCGAAGTACCCGGCACCACCCGCGATGCCGTCGATACCCACGTCATCCGTGGCGACGACGAGTACCTGCTGATCGACACGGCCGGAATGCGAAAAAAGAGCAACGTCGAGGAGGGGCTCGAGCGGGCTTCGGTCGTGCAGGCGATTCGAAGTATCGACCGCTCCGATGTGGCGGTCCTGGTCATCGATGGCCCGATGGGCATCACGAATCAGGACAAAAAGATCGCCGATGTCATCGAATCCCGCGGACGCGGCTGCGTACTCGTCATCAATAAGTGGGATCAGATCGAGAGCCGTTCCGACACCGGGGACCTGTACAACGACTATCTGAGCCGGGAACTCCCGTGGCTGGACTGGGCGCCGCGGCTGGTGACCTCGGCGTTGACCGGGCGTGGGGTCCACAAGGTCCTCGATGCGGTCGATATCGCCTTCACCAGCTACAATCGTCGTATCGACACGAGCACCTTGAACGACTTCCTGCAGGAGGTCACCGCCCGGCATTCACCGCCGCAGGAGGGCGGCCGCGCGGTCAAACTCTACTATATGACCCAGGTGGCGGTGCGCCCGCCGCGATTCATCTTCTTCGGCAACCGGCCCGACGCTGTGGCCCGAAGCTACCGGCGATTCCTGGAAAACGAACTCCGCGAGGCCTTCGACTTTCGCGGCACACCCCTGCGCCTGATGTTTCGCGACCGCTCCGGCGACGACGAGTGATCACTCGTCGAATCGCTCGAATTCGTCGTTGGTGAAGGCTCTCCAGTATTCCCGCAGTTTTTCGTCGATCTCATCGGAGAGAATCACCACGCCGATGATGTTCGGGAAGGCCATGGCGAGCAGAAGGTAGTCGCCGAAGCCCAGAACGTTGCCCAGGCTCGAGACGGCGCCCAGGACGATGAAGAAGACGAAGATCAGCCGGAACGCCATCGCCTGTTCATCGCCGAACAGATACGTCCAGCACCGCTCGCCGTAGTAGCTCCACGAGATCATCGTGCTGAAGGCGAAGAGCACCACCGCGATCGACAGGACCCAGGGAAACCAGGCGAGTTCCGTGCCGAAGGCGGCCGCAGTGAGGGTGACCCCTTCGAGTCCGGCGGTCGAGGGTTCGGCCCAGACCCCGGAGATGACGATGACCATTCCGGTGATAAAGCAGACGACAATCGTGTCGATAAACGGCCCGAGCATGGCGACGACACCCTCGCGCACGGGTTCGTCGGTCTGAGCCGCGGAGTGAGCGATGGGGGCGGAACCGATTCCCGCCTCGCTGCTGAATGCGGCGCGGCGGACTCCCTGTACGAAGACAGCGATGGGAATCCCCCATCCGGCCTCGACGGTGAAGGCCCGCTCCATGATTACCGAGACGGCCCATCCGAGTTGTTCGATGTTCATGCCAATGACGATGAGCCCGGCGACGATGTACAGTGCACACATCGCCGGCACGATCTTCTCGGCGACGCGGGCGATGCTCTTGATGCCGCCGACGATAACCAGACCGACCAGAAATGCGAGTATGAGACCGAAGGCCCATCCCCGTGGGTTGACCCCGCCGTCGGTCGCATCCGCATTCGAGGTGTGAATATCAGGTACCCACTCCCACTTTTCGATCGTCCGCTTTTCGGGGCCGAGCTTGGCGACCATCATGCTGGTGATCGCATCGGGCCCCACGTCGTAGGAGGTGCCGTTCTTTTCGGCCTGAATCGGCACGGTCGCCGTGTAGTTTCCGTTCGCCGTCGTCGACCAGTCCTCGGCTGAAATTTTCAGCGAATCTTCGGGTTGGAAGCCGAGGAGGTTTGCGCCCGAGAGGTTGAAGACCGGTTTGGCGACCCGGTGAAGCAGCGAGCCGAGTCCCCTGGCATCGGTGGGCGCGGCGGAGCGAACCTGAAGTGTTCCTTTAGTTTTGTCGTCGGCAGACCTGAAGTTTAGCTGCAGGCGTGCCCCCGCTTCGGTCTGACGCCAGTCCGATGGCGAAAGAGTCAGCGACCCGGGATCGATATATTCGTCGCTGCCCGGTGGCTGAATCTCGCCGATGAGTTTGATGAGCGAGGGCGCTGCGACTGGTGTGTCGACCTGCAGGGTTGCGCGGCCGTGGTATTCCGTGTCGTCGGAGCGGAAGGTCAGATTCAGCTTGGCCGGGTCGCCGCTCCAGTCGGATTGGTTTACGGCCATCTCTCCCGCCGGAACGAAGCCGATCTGATCACCGGACTGCGTGCGGCCCGAACGGGGCGGGGCGACAAACCGAACCAGGTGGTTCGGCTCGTCGAACTCCATCGGCTCGTCGGCGCGAAGGGTTACCTCTCCCTGCGAGGCGGTGCCCCCGAGCCACTGAACTCTCTCCGAGAGGGCCGCAAAGCTCTGGTTGGCCTGAAACATGTTGCCGGCCCCCAGTGAGGCGCCGATGCACAACAATGAAAAGAGGACCGACAGAAAAATACCCGGGCGGGTCAGGTCGATGCCCGCCAGCTTTCGGTCTTTGAGCCCCTCGCGCAGATAGACCATCGGCCCGCCGCGCATAGCGCCGGCGGTGTCGGTCTGACGATACATCTGGCCGAGCGTCGCCTCGGCGAATTTGCTGTTCATGCCGAAGAGCGCGACGACCATCATCCAGAAGACCGCCCCGGGACCGCCAAGGCTGACGGCGATGGCGACCCCCGCGATATTTCCCAGGCCCACGGTGGCCGACAGGGCCGAACTTAGCGCCTGAAAGTGAGAGACGTCTCCGGGATCGTCGGGGTTGTCGTAGGCCCCCCGCAGGACGTCGATGGCGTGGCCGAAGGCGCGGAAGTTGATGAATCGAAATCGGAAAGTGAAGTAGACCGCCCCCAAAAACAGTACGGCCACCACGAGTGGCATCTGTAAGAGGGGCACCTCGGCCATCAGGATCATCTCCATGACGGAGACGACCTGCCCGACCACATTATTGATGAGAGGGCCGCGGCCGGCGCCGGCGAGTCCTGCGAGCCCGGCGATGGCGATCACGAAGACAGCGGCGGCGGCGTACTTCTGCGTCAACTTCAGCAGGCGCATAGACGACTCACATCTGAATCAAGTCACAGGTCATCATTGGGAGGATAGTCGTATCACCGTTCGGTCTAATTTTCCACGTGGTGAGGCGTTGGACGTTCACGTTGGAGGTTGGACGTTCACGTGGGAGGTTGGACGTTCACGTGGGAGGTTGGACGTTCACGTGGGGTTCGGTCCCGTCGTACGTCCTACGTCCTACGTCGTACGTCGTACGCGATGACGCGAAAACGCGGATCACAGTCGGAAGTGGTATGTAACCCGCCAGCCGACGACGTTGTAGGAGGGGAAGCGATCCAGCGAGTTGCTCAAGAGGTGAAGTTCGGCGCGGAGGCCGGTGGACCAGTGTCGGGCAAAGCGCCAGTCGATGCCGATGTTGAGCTTTCCGCCGACGGCGGGTTGGGTCGGCGAGGTGGCGTCCTGTGGGGGGCCGGGAAGGAAGGCGACGGCCGACATGCCCAGGTAGGGAACGAATGTGAAGATATCGAGATTGTAGCGGAAGCCCGCGAACAGATGCTGGGCGTAGAATCCGTCGACGGTGGTCTGATCGAACTCTTTGTCGAAGTGGTAGGTCGACTGGAAGCCGAAATCGAGGCTCCAAAAGTCGTTGATATCGATGTTGATGCCCAGCTCGCCGGCGGTGCCTAGCAGGGGGCCGTCGTTGACGGCGGGCGCATTGGAGAGTCCGGCGCCCAGCCAGACGCTGGCGTCGCCCTGTGAGGCCGCCGCGGGGGAGGGGATCACGAGCGTGGCGGTCGTGGCTGCGACGAAGAGAGCTGCGAGGAGGGTCCGCGAGACGGAATCATGTGGCATCCTATCAGTCCTCATGCATCGGTTTATGCGGGCCCGTCGACGACGTTGACATCGCGAGCCGCCCAACTATATGCTCCGCCAGCCGTAAGGCGCATCTCCGATCGAAATACGCGTACCCCAAGGAGCGCATCGATGGCAATCAAAGTCCGCAGGTCCAAGAGTAACGGGGATGGACCCGAAGATGAACAAGACGGTTCGTCCGAAGGGCCCGAAGAGGCCCCGGTGGAACCCGCCGGTGGAGACCCCTTTCTTCGTGGTTCGACGCGGACCCTTCACTGGCTGTCCAACAACCGAAACAAGGCGCTCGGCGGCGTCGCGGTATTGGTCGTCGTCGCGATTGCTGCGTACATCACGTACAACACGATGCAGCAGCAGCAGGTCGAGGCTTCGAGCGCGGTCAGTCAGGCGATCACCGCCTTTGAAAAGCCCGTCCAGGGTTCGCCGGCGATCGATCAGATTCTGCAGAGCACCGAGCTGGAGTCGCTCGACGAGACCTACGAGTCGCGTGAGGCCAAATGGACGGCCGTGCAGGAGGAGGCGTCGAAGGCGCTGGAGACATATTCGGACAACCCGGTCGCCCAGCAGGCCCGGTTGATGCGCGCCGCCGCCTCGATTCGGCTCGACAACTACGAGCAGGCCATCTCCGACTACCAGGCCTACCTCGGCAACGAGCCCAAGAAGGAAAACCTGGCGATCGTCCACTACGGACTCGGCATCGCCCAGGGTGCGGCCGGGAAGATAGACGCCGCGATCTCGAGTTTTGACAAGGTCGCCGAAAACGACGAAGACCTCGAGGACCTGGCGCTCTACCAGAAGGGCATCCTCCAACAGGAGGCCGGAAACGCCCAGAAGGCCAAAAAGCTGTACGAGAAGCTGCTGGAAGAGTCACCGAAATCTCCCTACACGAGTGACGTCGAACGACGGCTTGCGCTGATGTAGGTCGCCGGTCGACGGGCTCTCCAACCTACCTTCCTCATCATGGGACCGACACCCCGAGTGTACCGACTGACCGCGCTGGTCCTCTTGACGGGCCTGGCCGCCGGTTTGGTCGGGTGCGCCACCCAGACGGTATCCAGCGAGACGAATTCGCCGACGTTTCAGGACTACCCGCTCGACGAAAACCCACGGATCGACGTCCGATGGCGTAAAGACGTGGGGCTGGAGGGCCTGCAGACGTACCGGCCCAGAGAGCAGGCCTCGCCGACCCTGATCCCGCGCACCGACCGCTACGACCTCGGCGTGGGAACCGGGTCCGGGATGGTCTACATCCTTCGCGCCGGTGACGGTCAGGAGCGCTGGCGCCGCTCGCTCGAGCACGGCATCCGGGCGGCCCCGACGGTCGGATCCAAACGCATGTACGTGGGGACCGCCGGCGGCCAGATCGTCGCCCTCGACCGAAAGACCGGCGAGACCGTGTGGTCGGTGAACCGACGCTTTGGGATCGAGAGTAAACTGGCGCTGACACCCAAACTGGTGTTGGCGACGACAAACGGGGGGACGCTGGTGGCGCTCAGTCGGGGGGACGGTTCGGTGGTTTGGACCTATGAGCGCTCGACTCCCAAGGAGTTCACCGTCCAGGGGACCGGGGCGCCCGTGGTGGCCGACGGACGCATCTACGCCGGCTTCTCGGACGGTACACTGGTCTCATTGAATGCGGAGGACGGCTCCGAGATCTGGAACACGGACCTCAGCGGCGGCGGCGCTGACTTCACGGATATCATCAGTCCCATCGTGCTGGACGACGATCGGATCTTCGTGGTCTCCTACAGCGCCGGGGTGCATGCGCTGGACCGCGCGTCGGGACAGGTGATCTGGACGAAGTCGATGGACAACGTCTCGTCGCTCGAGCCCGCCGGCCAATGGCTGTACGTCACCCAGGCGACTGGTCGAGTGGCGGCGCTTTCGAAAAATCAGGGCACCGAGCAGTGGGGATTGAAACTGCAGGAAGATCTGCCCGTCGAAGCGACTCAGGCGGGACCGTTTCTGTTCGTGTCGACCGGTTCGGGGCCACTGTATGTGGTCAGCCGGGCGACGGGCCATCCGCTGACGAAGTGGGGGCCGTCGAACGGATTCAACACAAAGACCGTCTTCAACGAACGACACGGCTTCATTCTGTCGAACCGTGGGTATCTGTACAGCTTCAGCGTCGCCTGGTGACGGATGCCCGTCAGACTTTGTGGGTCAACCCGTCGCGTGCGAGGGTCGTCGCCGCGAACGTCTGCTGACCCTGGCGTTCGAGTTCGGCGAGTTCTTGGTCGTCGTTCCTGGGATCGTGGTGGAACAGAAAGAGTCGGTCGACGTCGGCCTCTGCGGCGACCGTGGCGGCGTCCGAGACGGCCGAGTGACCGAACCCCTGAGCTGAAGGCCGTGAGACGTACTGGTCATCGGTGTACATCGCATCGTGAATCAGTACGTCGGCGCCTTCGGCGAACTCGATGAGGCGTCGGTCGCCCCTGGGATACGCCTCGGTATCGGTGGCGTAGACGACGGTCTTGTCGTCGAAACGGATCCGGTAGTGATTGACCCCGGATTTCGGGTGATTGTAGCCGCGCAGGCTCTCGACCGAGACCTCCACCTGGTCGTCGGGCACTCCCTCGGAGGCGCCGGTGGCAGTCGGCCTCGTCAATACCGGCTCTTCGACCCCGAACTGGAAGAGCGCGCAGTCCGGTTCCGAGAAGTCGTGAAACTCGATGTCTGCTGCCATCTCAAACATCGGTACCGGAAAGAACGGCGGGTGAATAAACTGCCGGACCGCATCGCCAAACGAGTCAAACTGTGTGCTTCGGGGGCCGTACAGACGGACGCTCGAGTCGGGCAAAAAGAGCGGAGAGTAGTATGGAAGCCCGATGAGATGGTCCAGATGACAATGGGTAAAGAAGAGATGCGACGCCAGCGGGCCACCGTCGGCCTGATAGCGCTGCATGACGGTATCGCTCCACCGGGTCAGGCCGGAGCCGGCGTCGAAGATGAGGTCACGGGAGCCGGCCTCCACGACCACACAGGAGGTCGCTCCACCTACATCGTTGAAGTCGGGCCCGGTGGCGGGAATGCTCCCGCGGGTGCCCAGAAACCGGACCGAGAAGTCTGACGCCATATGTCTACACAGCCTTGAGAAGACGATTCACACCAGGGCCTTTGTAGGGGATTGCATTTCAGGGCGGCAAGTAAAGTTCTCTCCACACCCACGGGGAAACTCCGGCTTTCAAAACGCTCCCTCGGGGTGGTAGTCTGTGCGTGTCAAGACGAATCTTCCGACCCCGGATGGCCATGACCAAGGCGCTGATTCTGTACCGGTTGTCCGACTCCGAACTCCGGCAGACGGTGAGCGGAGACGCGAAAGACGAGTGGACGGCCCCGGAGATCGACAATCTGGATGACCTCCGGGCTGCCCTCGACGAATACCGGCGCGCTGCGATCCTGTTCCCGTCGACTCTCGAGGCTCCCGAACGCGCCGCTCTGGTCGATTTCTCGGATCACATGGACCACAGCGTGCCACTGCTCGCCCTGATTCCGAATGGGGAGTCCGCCGCCGCGTCCGACGCGATCCGAAGCGGAGCCGACGACTACGTCTTCGAGGAACAGCTTCGGTCGGACCATCGGTTCGGGACCTTGGAGGCGATCCTGAATCGTCATGACATCCGACGCCGCGACGCACGGTTGCATCGTGAGCTGAAGGGTCGAAGCACCGAACTTCTGGGTCTCAACGCTCTGGCCAACGGCGTCTCGAGTTCGCTGGATCGCGATACCATCGTCCGACGCGGCCTGTGGGTCTTTGCGGGGGTTTGCCAGCAAAAGGTCGTGACCCTCCTGGATCTGGAGCCTCCGCTGGATCTCCTGGAGGATTCCGCCGACCTTCCGGCCGTCGACCCCGAGGTTCACGGGCTCGAGTGCGGCGCGTCGTTTTCGGCCGGCGACGCGTCGATGTGCAGCGACCCGACCATGAACGAGGAGTGGGCGTCGCTGCTGAACGCCGACCGGATCACCGTCCTCGGCTCCCGCGAAGAGGCCCGACGTTACCCGGGGTTGGATCCATTCTGGGAGTATTTTCCCGACGGCGAGATTCAGTTGTTGCCGTTGCGGGCCAACAAACGCCCGATAGGTGTACTCGCGCTGGGGCGAAGCGGCGCGCAACATGCGGGGTCGAGCGTCTCTTCGGAGGGGCTGCGCGCGATGGCCCTCCAGTTCTCCAGCGCCCTGGACAACGCCCGGCTCTTCTCGGAGGTCAAAGAGGCCTACGAATCCCTGCAGAGTGCCCAGGACCAACTGGTTCATGCCGAAAAATTCGCCGCCGTCGGGCTGTTGGCCGCCGAGATCGCCCACGAAATCAACAACCCGGCGAGCTTCGTGATCAGCAACTTGAGCGTCATGCTCGAGTACACCGAAACCATCGTCGAGTTTCTGGACGAACTCGAAGAGCGGATCGAAAGAGGGGCAGAGGAGGGCGCCGAATCGATGTCGGCCGATGGCCTGGAAGCGATGCGTCAAACCTACGACATCGGGTACCTCAAAGAGGACATGGATTCGCTGCTGTCGCGTAGTTTGAACGGCATGCAGAGGATCCATCAGATCGTGCAGGATCTGCGTTATCTGTCGCGCGACTCCGGCGAAGAGGCGGGCTGGATCGACCTGCAGAGCCTACTCGATGCCACGACCAACCTGGTCAGCCACGAGGCGAAGTTCCGCGCGAACATCGAACTCGACTACGGGGAGGTGCCCCAGATCATGTCCGACGCCAGCCGGCTCAGTCAGGTGTTTCTGAATCTGATGGTCAATGCCGTTCAGGCCATCGAGGAGCACAGAGTCGAAGAAAACAAGATCACGGTCCGGACGCGGCTCGTCGACCGGGAAGAGGGCATCGTCGAGGTCGCGATCTCCGATACTGGCAAGGGCATCCCCGAAGACGCTCGCGACCAGATCTTCGACGCATTCTTTACGACAAAGGAGACCGGCGAGGGTACCGGCCTGGGACTGTCGATTTCGCGCGACATCATTCGCAGCCTCGGCGGCGAGATCGACTTCGAGACCGAGCCCGGCGAGGGTACGACATTTTTCGTGCGGCTGCCGATCCGCGCCGAGAAGTTCAAGGAGGACGAGAACTTGCGAGACAGCGGCTATTACGATAGTCCCCCGGAGTTGGATCGCGTCCCCGATGACGTCTTCGAGTGACGCCATCGGGTCGCCATCGAGTGACACCGATACGCTGACGATAGCCAGGAGAGCTTCCCATGGCGAACTGCAATGTCGCCGAGTTGCGGGCCGCGCTGACCAGCAGCATCGAGTACTGCCGGAATCATCGCGACCGTGATTTCTGTGATCGCCACCTTCCGCGACTTGAACGCGCGCTCGAGAAGTTCGAGGAGAGCCGCGACGAGTCGGACCGCCTGTACGTCGACTGGCGTGAGGACTGGAACGCCGAAAAACAGGCATGGAAGGCGCTCTCGGAGATCCTGCGGGATGTCCAGAACCAGCTCGATTCGATGAACGTCACCGGTTACCCCGATGCCCGTGTCCGGTACTGGGATGCCGAAGAACTCGACGGGGTCGTCGAGCAGATGAAGACGTTCCTGCGCGAGGACGCCGACGACATCGAGGGCTCGGGCGACCTGGCCGACAAGATCGAACGTCGCCAGGAGAGCGCACACGACGCCAAAAAGGCGCAAGAGAACTCCCGTGACGTCTACCGCGGACGCGTTCGCAAGCGCAGCGATGCACGTGGCCAGGCCGTCGAGGCCGTGCGGGACTTTCGGGAAGTGATGCGAGAGACCCTCGGCGTCGACAACGACGACTACCAGAGCATCCGCTGGCCGTACGCGGTGTCGCCGGACGACGCCGTCATTTGATGGGGCCTACCCATCAAAGCTGCAGAACATCTCGTAATCGATAAATTCGATCTCCTCGGGGTCGCCCGAACAAACGGGGCAATCGGGGTCGCGCTGTAGCTTCAGCTCGCGGAATTCGGTCTTCAGCGCGTCGTACGAGAGCAGGCGGCCGGTCAGCGGCTCACCGATGTCGAGCAGCAGCTTGATGGCCTCGATCGCCTGAAGCGTGCCGACGATACCGGGAAGGACGCCCAGCACGCCCGCCTCCTGACAACTCGGCGCCAGCTCCGGGGGCGGCGGCTCGGGATACAGGCAGCGGTAGCAAGGGCCGCCGTGTTTGGGATCGAAGACCGTCGCCTGACCTTCGAAACGAAAGATCGAGCCGTGTACATTGGGAATCCCCGCCTTCACGCAGGCATCGTTGATCAGATATCGGGTCGGGAAGTTGTCGCCGCCGTCGATGACCAGGTCGTAGCCATCGATGATCTCCATGATGTTGTCGCTGGTCAGACGCGTCTCGAACCCTTCGACGGTGATGTCCGGATTCAGCGCCTTGAGCGTCTGGGTGGCGGAATCGACCTTCGAGTCTCCGACGCGGTCGTCGGTGTGTAGAATCTGGCGCTGAAGGTTGGACCGGTCGACGACGTCGCTGTCGATGATGCCGAGTTGGCCGACGCCAGCGGCTGCCAGGTACAGGGCGGCCGGACTTCCGAGTCCTCCCGCTCCCAGCATGAGCACCTTCGAGTCGAGCAGTTTCATCTGCCCCTTCTCACCTACCTCGGGAATGCGAAGGTGCCGGCTGTAGCGGGTGAGCTGCCCCTCATCGAGGGTTTCGGCGATGTGGACGGGATAGCCCGCCTCCTTCCAGGAACCGAAGCCTCCGGCCATCGATTCGACATCGGAGTAGCCGATATCTTCGAGCGCCTTGGCGGCCAGGGCCGACCGGGTCCCGCCCCCGCAATAAAGGATGACTTTGTCGTCCTTGTCGGGCACTTCGTTCTCGATCTTCAGATCGAGCAGGCCCCGGGGAATGAAGTCGGCCCCTTCGATGTGGCCGTCGACGAATTCGTCGCGTTCGCGCACGTCGATGAGATGCAGATCGGAGTGGTCGGAGGCCTCCAGCCAACGCTCTTTGACTGAATCGACATCCGTCTCTTTGATCTGCGACTTGATTTGCTTGAGCCGTTCGTCAAATCCGCTCACAATTGCTTCCTTCGGGCGAGTTTCTTGTCTTCTAAAAAGTCGGCTTTTCGCATCGGTCTACACCGCGGTAAACGGCACCGACGCGCAGGGTATTCCTTAATCCGGGTAATTCATACCGATTTAGTAGAGTTTAGGCAAGGACGTATCATTGGCGACGCCTATAACGGGGTGCAGCTAGTCACGGTGCACTTCGAGCGGTAAAGTGTGTGAGCGAAGTTCGGTACATCGTTCCACTGGAACCAGATGGCTCACAGAGAAGACATCGACCGTGGGGTGCTGGATATCCTCAAGGATGTCGCGGCTACGCACGAGTCCGATGGGGTCGACGATATCGACATCGTGTTGGATGCCATCGGCGAACCGGTCTACGCGCTCGATCCGAAGGGACGGATTATCTACTACAATCGGGCCTCCGCCAACCAATTCGGGTTGGAGGGAGACGAGGCGCTGGGGATGCGGGCCGGCGAGATCGTCACTGACGAAACCGAAGCGGCGGCCACCGAAGCCATCATTCAGAGCCTCAAGGACCCCGAAAATGGTGGTGAGGCGCTCGAGGTCCAGGTAAAAACTGATGACGGGCGGTCGCGGATCTTCGAGCACACGCTGACGCCGTATTTGACCGAAGATGGAGAGTTTCGCGGAGTTGTCGCCGTGGCCAAAGACGTCACCGAGGTCGTCCAGGTGAGAGGAGAGCTCGAGGAGGATCGGCAGGCGCTTCGGGATCTGTACGAGGTCGCGGGGCGCTCCGATCTGGACCTGCCGATCAAGGTCCGTCGATTGCTCGAGATCGGCTGCGAGCGGCTGGGATTGCCCTACGGATTTGTGACCGACATTCGCGAGGAGACCCAGTACATCTGGCAGGCGGTCGGGGACCATGTCGATCTTCAACCGGGCGGCTCGAGTCCGCTCGAAGAGAGCTACTGTCGAAAGACCATCGCGCGCAGCGACCTCGTGGCCTACCAGAACGCTCCCACGGAGGGCATGCAGGACGATCCGGCGTACAAACGCTTCGGTCTCGCCTGTTATGTGGGGGCAAAAGTCACTGTAAACGGCGAACTTCACGGGACCCTCTGTTTTGCCGACGAGCAGCCTCGGGAACCTACCTTTAATGAGGGCGAGCGCACGTTTGTGAAGTTGCTCGCTCAGTGGGTCGGACGGGAGTTCGAGCGGGAACGTCACCTGCAGGTCATGGAGATTCGGGCTCGCAGCGACCCACTTACGGGGCTGGTGAACCGCGAAGAGGTCTTCACCCGTCTCGACCAGGAACTGGAACGGGCGGACCGATACGGGCACACGGTGTCGGTGGTCATGCTGGATCTGGACCACTTCAAGGAGCTGAATGACACCTACGGCCATCTGGCCGGAGACGAAGTCCTTCGTGAATTCGGGGGACTTCTGCGCAACTTCATGCGTGATGCCGACGTGGCTGGCCGGTACGGCGGTGAGGAGTTCATTGCGATCCTGCCCCACGTCGGGCTCGAGGGCGCCGAGACGCTGGCAGAGCGATTCCTGGCGAAATTGCGCGAGCTGACCTTCGAGGCGGAGGGCCAGGAGATGACAATCACCTGCAGCGCGGGCGTCACGGAACTTCGCTCGCCCGGTGAGGCCGCCGAAGACCTCATCGAACGGGCAGACACCGCGCTCTACGAGGCGAAACAAAAGGGACGCGACCGCGTCGAGACTTCAACTTGATCGTTGCCCTGGCAGGGGAATGAAGTCCTCTTCGTCGCCAGGCACCGTCTCGAAGAGGCCGTTGGCCCACTCCTCTTTGGCCTGCTCGATCCGCTCCTTGCGCGACGAAACGAAGTTCCACCAGATGTAGCGTTCGCTCTCCATCGGATCGCCGCCAAAGAGCATGAAGTGGGCATCTTCGAGGGCTTCGACGTGTATCTCCGCGCCGGGCCGAAACACCAGTAGTCGGTGCGGGCCGAAGGTGCATCCATCGATTCGGACGTCACCGTCCAACGTGTAGATGGCCCGTTCGTCGAATGTGGTGTCGATCGGGACGGTCGTGTCGGCGTCGGCCGAGACTTCGGCGTACAGGGCAGGAGAGGGCGTCTTCATGGTCGCCTGCTCGCCGAACGCGGTTCCGGCCAGAACGCGGGCTCGCAGCCCCTGCGAGTCGACGACGGGCACGTCCTCTCCGTCGAAGTGTTTGAATTCCGGTTCCGACTCCTCGTGATCTTCGGGCAGTGCGACCCAGCTCTGGATTCCGAAGAGGTCGTGGGCGTGACGCCGGCGCTGGGGGTCGGTCCGCTCCGAATGAACGATCCCTCGACCGGCCTTCATCCAGTTGACCTCGCCGGGCCGGATCGTCTGTTCGCTGCCCAGGCTGTCGCGATGGACGATTTCGCCGTCGAACAGGTACGTCAGGGTCGCGAGATTGATGTGCGGATGGGGCCGCACATCGAGGCCGCTGTCGGTCAGAAATTCGGCAGGGCCCATCTGGTCGAAGAAGATAAACGGCCCGACCATCTGGCGTTCGCGCGAGGGGAGGACCCGGCGGACGTCCATGCCGGCCAGGTCGACGGCCCTCGGCACCAGCATCATCTCGATGGCCTCGACCGACTCTCGATTTCCCAGCTTCGGATCCGGGCAGGGGCTCCAGCTCATCTCGTCCTCATCGGCTGCGTGTGTTATGCGAACGGCTCAAGTCTATCGTCTCCTCGGTGCAATTCAACTGACGTGAATACCAACCGACTTACCATCGCCGGACTCATCCTCGGGGTCTTCTTTGTCAGCCTCACGGCGATAGGAACGTGGCAGCCGAGCGGTGCGCTCGGCATCCTGACCGCCGACGACTCGATCGACACACTCTTTCAGGCCCTGCTGACAGCGACGATTACCGGTGTGACCCTGGTGATTACGATCAGTCAGTTGGTGCTGTCGCAGGAACTCGGCGCCGTCGGCGACCAGCAACGCCGCCTCGAAGGTGCCATGGACTTTCAGCATGACTTCGAGGAACTCTCCGGTCTGGATGTGACGCCGGCGGAGCCGTCGGCCTTCTTTCGAGCACTCCTCGAGCAGATCGCCGACCGGGTCGACCGAATCCTGGAGGCTTTGAGCCTGGACAAGGCGTGCACGGACACGCTGACCGACATTCGGCAGCGCGCACGGAGCTTGGCGGTTGATCTTGATGGCGCTGAGTTCGGCGGGTTCGGAGTGGTCCGGCTGGCGCTCGAGTTCGACTACTCGAGGATGATCCTGGAGGTTCGGTCGATCCTGAATCGTCAGGATGAATCGGAGGGCGAGGCGGGCAGGGCGGCCACACGAGAGCTCAATGAGCTACTACAGATGTTCGGGGTGGCGCGCGAACACTTCAAAACGCTCTTTTTTCAGTGGCAACTGACGGAGCTGTCGCGCCGCATCATGATATCGGCCGTGCCCGCCATCCTCGCCAGTGCGTCGATGCTGGCGTATTTTCGGGCCGAGGATTTTGCGGGCGCGACCTTGGGCGTCAGTCACGCAAACCTGTTGGTCACGGCGACGACCACCGTCTCTCTGGCGCCCTTTGCGATTCTGGTCGCCTACATGGCCCGCATTATGACCGTGACTCAGAAGACCCTGTCGATCGGACCGTTTCTGCTGAGGTCCACCGACGACGAATAGCCGCCGGTCCTCAATGGTATTTGACTAGGATCCCGTAGCGGTGCAGAAGCACCGTGACGTTTCGGTCGGGCAGATAGACGCCGTCGGTAAACTGACCGAGCATCTCCATCTGCAGGGACCCGCCGTCCATTATCTGGAGCAGGCCGAATCCGGTGATCACCAGAGGGCGGTTGCTGTCCGGCTGTTCGATGAGGGAGACGGACCTGATTTCATCGGGGTCGTACGCGTCGAAATCGGTGTTGAATTCGGTCCAACCCTCGGCATCACGCCTGGCGACGCAACCCCTGTTTGTCGCCAGATAGAGAGTCCCGTCGTCGGTCAAGTGAACGTCGCCTCCCCCGCAGGGTGGTTCGTCGATCATCTTCAGATCCTCGCCGAGGCCGTCCTCCTCGAGGCGGTAGATGTCGCCATCGGCGAGGAATCGCGCCTCGCCATCCGGCGTCGTCCAGACCGTCGAGAAACTCAGAAGATCCTCGCGTATCGTCTGATTCGCGGCGGAGCCATTCGGCGTTTTGTTGATCCATCCGAATCCGCCGCTCTCGTGCAGTGCTTTGCTCCGGGCCAGCCAGAGGTTGTCGTCGGTGGGGCCCGCGAGGTCGACTGCGCCTTCGGCAATCGGGTTCTCGAATCTACCGATGCTCGTATAGACCCATCCGTCCGGGCTGGATTCGAGCAATTGTCTCTGGAAAATGGCGTACTCGGGTTCATCGGTGCCCCAGAACGTATCGAAATTTCCGTAGGCGGTGAGTTCGATGTCTTCGGGGATGTCGGCCATCTTCCAGCCGACATTCGACCATCGGTACAGCCCCGAGCTATGGGTCACCGAGCCGTCGCTCCCATCGGGGTTGACCCAGATCTCGTTGACAGGGTCCGGAAAGGGCCGTTCGCCGGCCGGCATGCTCAGACCCCTCGAACGTCTGGTCACCTTCGACCCCTCGAGTTCAAACAGCGTGCCGACCCGGCCGCCCAGGTGCGCTTTGCCCTCGGCGTTCGCAATCGTCACTAAATCGAGGCCCTCGAGCTGGGTGCGCTTCCAGCCATCGTCGGTCAGTCGGCTGAATCCTGCTTCTTTGTCGACGACCAACAGGTTGCCCCGACCGTCGCACCCGATGGCGTTGACCTCGGGGCCCTCGTAGTCCGTCGGGCTCCAGGTGCCCGACTCGGCGTCCCAGCGGTGCAGACCCTCTTTGGCGTTGACCCAGATGCCCACGTCGGAACAGGGCGAATCGGGAGGTGGGCCCAGGGCCTCGAGATAGTGGTTGAATTCGGCCGGCGGTGTCGGAAAGGCCCTCCATGTTTCGTCGTCGAATCGAGCGGCGTCGGGATCTTCCGGCCCGATCTCCCAGACGTCGCCGTTTTGCCACATGGTGGTGTCGCCGCTATCGAGGGTTCTCACCTCGGAGAGTTCCCCGTCGCGGACCACCACGGGAGTGTGGTCGGTGCTGTCGACAATGAACCAATCGATCGAACGCCCCACCAATTCGCCGACGCCGTCGGGCTGCCATGGAAGGTCTCGAGTCTCGACATGTCCCCGCCCGTCGAATTCGTAAACGACCCCGGCATCGGTGACGGCGAGCCAACCGGTCGAAGACGGCGTGAGTCTCAGGAGTTCCTCGTCGTCCGGGATGGGTACCTGCGGTATCTCGAAGGTCTCGCCCCATCGGAAGGGGACCTCACCTCGAAGATCATCGAGTTCGCCGACTCCTCGGACGCCGTCCTCGCCGGCCTTCAGGTCATCGATCGAATGCGGCGAAGGCGACGGCTCCAGCCAACACCAACCATTGCCCAGGCAGATCGAGTCGGCCGGGAGTTCGTCGGGAATCAGTTTGGTTCGAGAGGAGTCAGCTCCGCCGTCGACGCCGGCATCCCCCAGGCTGGAGGGCGCCGAATCGTTGCAGGCGCCGGCAACGCCCACCAGGAGCAGGCCGACGGCCACGAGGACGCACGTTTTTAACCGACCATTATGTCGTTTCATCGCGGTCTCCCTAATCGTTGCCGAACTTGGCGAGCACTCCGTCTTGGTGGACGGCGTAGGTGGCGTTTGACGACTCGATGTAGACGGCGTCCATCATCTGGCCGCGGAACTGGACCTCCATGGTGCCGTCGGGCTGGGGTTCGTAGATGCCATGGTAGGCCACCAGTAGGGGCGGCCCGTCGCCGGGTTGTTCGACCCAGGTACGGCTGCGGTCGGTGTAGGTGATCGTATCAGGGTCGAGCGGGAAGGTGTAGTTGGTCCATTCGCCGTCGGTGAGGCTGGCTGCGCAGGAGGCACGGCCAGCCACCCAGAGGGTGCCGTCCTCGTCGCGGTATCGGTTCAGGATGTCGTCTTCACAGGGCGTCGACTGGACTTCGACGAGCTCCCATCCGGTGTTTCCCTGTTGCAGTTGTTCGAAGGAGCCGTCGCGGGCTAGAAGCACCTGGCCGTCCGCGGAGATATGAATGCTGGAGGGTCGATTCCCGCGGAGTGTCTCCCGAAGTTGCGTCCCACTCTCGGTGAGATGGGTCCAGGACTCGCCGTCGTAGTGAAACACCTGGTAGTCGAGCAGAATCCAGACGTCATCTTCGCTGCTCCCGACGATGTCGGTGGTTTCGAAAATTCCGAACGCCTCGACCTCCGAGGTCGTGATGTCGATCCAGGCACTGCCGACCCATTCCAGCACGTGCTCCTGGGTCAGGGCGAATTTGGGCTCGTCGAGGCCCCAGACCTCCGAAGCGCCGCGGGTCTGTGAGATGTCCAATTCCCCGCGGTCTCCGCCGTCCTCCGCGTAGGGGGGACCCCACATCTTGTCCCATCCCTCGGGTTCCGAACCGAGGTAGACCCCGCTGGTATACATGAGCGCCACTTGCTGCTCTTGGGCGTCGACCCAGATATCTGCTGACAGTTCATACCCGGAGAAGTACACCTCTTCGGCGGGCACGAAGAAGCCGCTGGCGAGTCGGGTCGTTCGACCGTTTCGGATGATCGCGTGGTTTGCCTCGATGCCGGCGAGGTGGAGCGTGGAACCGGCGATGGCGCTGTCGTTGAGCTCCCGTTGGGTCACCTGGGTGTAGCTCCATTCGCCGTCCGCGAAGGTGCCCATTCGACCGATTCTGTCGACGGCAATGACGTTGCCATCGGTGTCACAGCCAAAGCCCTGGACGCGATTGTCCTCGCCGCCGGTATTGACCCACTCCGAGCTCGTGTTGTTCCAGCGAAAGATGGCGTCGTTGCTGTCGGCAAGCCACGGGCTGTCCGGGGTGCAGGATCGGCCAGGACTCGGTCCAAATGCGGAGAGGTCGGCATCCGATCCTTCGACCTGCGGGCGCGGAAAGAGCCGCCAGTCGCCGTCAAACGCCGTCTGCACCGAGTTCTCGTCGGTCAGGCCCCAGACGCGCCCGTCTTCGCCCATCATCAGGCTCGAGGAGTCGCCGGGGAGGTTGTCGAGAACCGTGGTCTTGCCGTCGCGCATGACGACACCGCGCTCCTCCGGAGCTCTCACCACGAAGTTGTCAATGGAGTTTCCGAAGATGCTCCGAAGTTCGTCCTCTTCGACCGTGAGACTTTCGCGCAGACCGTCGGGTCCGATGTCGAACACCGTTCCCTCGGGAGTGATGGCGAGCCATCCGTCTTTCGAAGTAGTGATATCCTGCAGTTCCGCGTCATCCGGGACGTCCAACCGAACAAGTTCCATCGATTCGCCCTTCCAGATGACACCTGCCCGACCTCCGACCTGTCGCGCGAAGGTCACGCCGAAGACCCGCTCTCCGACCGCCTGAAGGTCGTTCACTCGGTAGGGGAACGGAGATGGGTGGACCCAACACCAGTCGTACGCGTTGCAAAATGCGTTGGAGGCAGGTTGCTCGGCAAAGACGGGGGCTTCGTTTCCAGCGCCGGGAAGTTCGGAGCCGTTGTCGCCTCCATCGGAGCCATCCGGCCCATCGGACCCGTCGGCGTCGGCGCCCGGCGAGCCGTCCGGATTCATCGATCCGTCGGGGCCGGCGTCCAGACCGTATCCGCCGATCGTGTCTTCGTCGCAGGCGCCCACGCTCAGGAGAGTAAGTGTGAGGCAGGCTACAAATATGTGTTTTCTACTCATGTCGATTCCGATTGTGTGCAGGCAACTTCGATAGCACGTTCAGCGTTCGTAATATTTGGCCAGGACGCCGTACGGATTCAGAAGGATGCTGACGTCGGCGTCGGGCAGATAGTGGCCCCCGGTGAATTGACCGACCATAACGGTGCGCAAGGAGCCGTCGGGCTTCGGTTCGACGACACCGCCTTCGGTATAGATCAGGGGAGGGCGGTCGCCGGGCTGCGGGACAAAGCCCTTCGAGCCGTTGTTGCGGCGGTCCGGATCCGCGACGAGCTCAAACGGGTATTGCATCCACTCGCCGTCCTGACGCTTGGCGATGCAGTTCGGCCTGCCCGCTGCCCAGAGCGTGCCGTCCTCCTCGCGATGCATCGACTCGATGACGTCGCACGGGGGAACGGTACGGTCGGTCAGCGTCCACTCGCCCTCTGCGCGCACCACCGAGTAGATGGCCCCACCTTCTGCCACCAGGATCGGGGCCTCCTCTTGGACCAACAGGGCCGAAAAGAGAAAGGTCCTGTCTTGCATGATCTTGGACCAAGAGCCGCCAGTGTTTCGGTAGAGTGCGTCGTGGGTTGCAAGCCACACATCACTATTCGAGGTCCCGGCGAGGTCGCGAGCTCCATCCTGGGCTCGATCGAATGTCCCGAGCTCGGTCGTCACCCATCGGGAGCCGTCCCACCGGCGCAGCTCGGTATCGAGGATGGCGAACTTCGGGCTCCCTTTGCCCCAAACCTCATCCCACTGGCGGTCGTATCCCGTCCGTAGGACGTCGTAGGGCTGGGAGGTCCATCGGTTTCCGAATCCGTGGTAGATGCCGTATTCGTGCAGGAGTACACCCTTGGATCCGCCGGCGTTCATCCAGACATCGGTGTAGGAGCCTCGCGAGCTAGATGAGTTGGTCTCCCTCTTTCTGGAGAGTCGAAAGCCGCCGGTGATCGTGCGGACTTCCCCGTCGGAGAGTTCGGCGATCATGCCGGCTTCGCCAGTGACGTAGGTCTTTCTGGGTCTTTCGATTCTGGCGGGCGCGGCTGCGTGGATCGGACGATCGTCGAGTTGGATACGTCTCCATGAGCCGTCGATCCGTCGACTGAATCCTCCGTCGCGGTCGGTGACAATCGGGTTGCCCCGGTGGTCGCATCCGATCGAGACTGGCCTCGGACCATCGTAGCCTGACTTCGACCATCGGCCGGCGTCTGCGTCCCACTGAAACGCCCCGGTTGGCCCGACTGCCCAGATGCCCAACTCCGGGCATCCGGAGTTGGGCCCGGGCCCTATGTCGAAAATGCGGTTTTCAACCCCGTCGGATAGGAGGGGAAAGCCTCGCCAGTCGTCGTTCATCCAACGGTCGGGGGACGCATCTTCACCGGCGACCTCCCAGATGGTGCCGCTGGGCCACATGCGCAGGGCGCGGCTGTAGCGGTTGGCCTCGTCCCCGAGCTGTGCATAGCGGGTCCCCTGACCATCTCGGTAGACAAAGCCCCCCTCGAGGAGGTGGTCGAAGGCTGCAAAGGTGTTGATCGATCGGCCCGAGATTCGCGTCGGCGTAATGGTCGTGGCCGGGAGGCTCCGGGATTCGACCTCGCCTTCAAGATTGACGTGGTAGACCCCTCTGTAGGTCAAGCCGAGCCAGCCGTCGTCTGTCGGTTTGAGGTCGATGAGCCTGCCTGGTCGGTCTCCGGGATCAACCCGGCCGTCTGTGCCGTCGAGCGAGATGGGAGTGACGGCGTACGTATCCCTGAGGGCTACCGGTTGGTAGAAATCCCTTTGGTTCGGGCCGTCTCGCAGCGTGAGCCGTCCGACCGCGAGCGTACCGCCCTCGGTCGGCCGGAGTTCTTCAAGCAAGTAAGGCGACGGATAGGGATGAATCCAATGCCAATCGCCAGCGATCCGTGTCGACGCCTCGGGCGGAGCATCGGGCAGAACCGGGGCATTCGTCGAGAATTTCGACTCTTGATTGCACGCCGTTATGGCGGCGATCGTGCCCAGGAGCCCCGCGCATAGTGCGGCGATGAACCATGTTGGTTTTGTGGTCTTCATCGTGTCTCTATCCCGTGTCCGGTGCTGACTACTGATAATGTTTGGCGATGACGCCGCGAGGCGTGAGTACGAGGTGCGCGTCCTTGGCCGAGACGTAGTATTCGTCTACCACGTGGCCGACGAATTCCGGTTTCAGTGTCCCGTCCGGCTGCGGCTCCAACACTCCGTATGGGTGGCCCAGGAGTGGCACGTTGCTGCCGGGCTGCTCTAACCACCCGACACGTTCAGGTCCGAGGTCGTCGGGCGGGCGCTGCTCGCGCGGCGGGAGCTGATAGGTCGTCCACGTTCCGTCGATGTGCCTGGCCACGCACCCGCTCAGTTCGTCGACGGTCCAGACCGAGCCGTCGGCCCCCTCGTAGTAGGCGTCCTGTGTGTCACAGGTCAGGTCGAGGCGTTTGGTCAACGACCACTCGCCCATCTTTTTGGCCAGGGTGTGGGTCGCCTCGCCGGTCGAAACGATGAGCTCGCCATCACGGCCCTCAAAGAGCTCGCGCACGTAGAGGTCCGACGCGTCGAGGGATTCTTCAAACGGCGTCCCTTCGTCGAGCAGGTTCGTCCACTCCTGGCCATCGTAGCGATACAGGTCCAGACTGCCGACCACCCACAGGTTGTCGTCGGGCCCCACCAATATTTGATCGTGGTTGTAGGTCTCTTCGCCGAAGGCCTCCCGGGTGATGTCGATCCAGGACGAACCATCGAACCTCCAGAGCCTCCTGCTGGTGATCGCGTAGCGAGTTCCCTTTGACTCGAGGATGCGTTGAAACATCACCTGCGACGATGTCTCCCCCGCAGCGATCGGCGTACGGGTCCAGCCGGACGCGGTCCCACGGTAGGTGCCCGAGGTGTGGGACAAGATGATCTCCTCGCCGTCGTCGTCGACCCACATCGCCGTGTATCGGTTGTACGGCTCTTCGGGAAGCTGTGCCCGAGGGACGGTGAAGCCGCCGCGCAGCCGGGTCACCTGCTCGCCCGATACGACTGCGTGTTCACCGTCGGCTCCACTGACATACACATCGGAACCGGCAGTCGCCGTGCTTTCGATGCGTCGGTCCAGCACCTCGAGGCGCTCCCAGGGTTGGGCGGCTCGCCCGGTGCGGGTCAGCATGCGTCCCTGGCGGTCGGTCAAGAACAGATCGCCGGAAGGAGAGCATCCGATGGACGTGATCCCGGGGCCGTCGTAGGAGGGCCTGGCAAAGCCGCCGCCGATGTCGTCCCAGCGATAAAAATCGCCCTCATTGGATCCCAGAAAGATGCCCTCGGAGCTACACTCCGAACCAGGGTCTGGGCCCATGCTCGTATACTCCTCCAAGACGTCCGGAGCGGGGAAAATGCGCCAGGTGCCGTCGAGAAGCTCGGTGTAGTCTCCCAGATCGGTCACCCCCCAGATGGCGCCGCTGGGCATCATGTTGCTCCCGAAGGAGATATCTTCCGGTAGCGCTTCACTGAGCTCGCGGTCCTCCTGGATGACCAGCGTTTGGACGTCATCACCGCCGCGGACCAGAAAGGACTCTGACGAATTGCCGCTGATGCTGCGATAGCCGCTCCCGGACACCTGCCGGGAACTGCGAACGCCCTCGGGCCCCACATCCAACACAGTGCTGTTTTCCTGGAGAGCCAGCCACCCGTCGTCGGACGTGGTCATGTCGGGCAGAAGTTCTCCGGGGGGCGTCGGTTTGGGCAACAACATCATGGAGGTCCCGTCCCAGAGGACCGGCTGCTGCCCCTGAAGCTCGTAGGCCGAGGCGACGCCAAAGACTCGGTCGCCGACCCGTTGAAGATCGGTGATGCGGTGAGGGAACGGAGCGGGGTGCAACCAACACCACCCGTCGTCGTTGCAGTGGGTTGTCGCGGCCGGTTCATCGGGCACGACTGGTGCGTCGATGTCGAGTTTCGTCTCGTCCATCGACCCACCATCGGCATCGGGAGTCGTGTCCCCGCCACCGTCTGCATCGCGGGCGATGTCTCCGGCATCGGCGTCGGTACCGACCTCACCAGAGGGACCCATGTCCGTCCCGTTCGCAGCGTCGAAGGTGCCCACTTCGTCCTGGGTGCAGCCAAAGGCCAGGGTTGTGAGAACGATGGCGAATAGGGCAGAGTTGTGGGTCTCGGGGGTCATGGCATCAGTTGTCGTCTTGAGAGTGATAATTCGCCATCGCGCCATGTTGGTTCAGCACGATGGTCACGTTGCGCTCTTGGAGGAAGGCGGCTCCGGTCATTCGGCCGCCGATCACAGTTCGCAGGGTTCCGTCGTCTTGCGGTTCCAGCACTCCGACTTCGGTGGCGATCAGTGGGATGTCTTCGCCGGGTTGCTTGAAGATGTGTTTAGAACCGGTGTCGGGCCCGGTTACGGCATCCTCATTGTCGATTCGATAGACCGTCCAGGAGCCGTCTGTTCGCCGGGCGATGCAACCTTCCTTGCCGGCGACGTAGAGCGAGCCGTCGTCGGACCAGTAGAGATCGTCGACTCGGCCGCAGGGATGGTATCCCGTCTCTTGAAGGTTCCAGCCTCCGACGGCCGATTTGATCTTGTAGAGGGTGCCTGAACCGGCGACGATGTGTTCGCCATCGGGCTCGATGAGCATCTCGGAGAGGTAGAGTTGATCGTTTTGAACCACGTTTGACCACGAATCGCCGTTGTAGCGCTCGATGCCGTGTCGGCGGACCAGCCACACGGCTTCAGGCGATGTACCGGCCAAGTCCTTGGGTCCCCGGCGATCGGTGAGCTCAAATGTGCCCAGCTCGCTTTTGACCCACTGAGAACCGGTCCAGCGGAAGAGCTGCCCGGACGAGATGGCGAATCGGGGCTTCTGAACTCCCCAGATTTCGTCTTCCAACTCCCAGCCGCCAATTCGGTGCAATTCGTTCGGTACGGACCGCCACCGGTCTCCGGATCCGTGATAAAATCCGGTATCGTGCAGAAAGACTCCGCGGCTCCCGTCATCACTCATCCATACGTCGTTGAACTCGCCCAGTGTGTCCGGTTGATCACCGGCGTCTGCCGGCAGGCGAAACCCGTTTGTCAGAACGTCGAGTTCTCCGGCGCTGAGCTTGGCGAGCATGCCGTCTTCGCCGGTAATCCAGGTTTCGCCCTCCTCACCGGATCCGAGCGGAGCCACGCCTCGAAGCGGGCGGTCATCGACCTTCGTCGAATTCCACCCGTCCTCGTTTCTTCGATGGAGGCGGCCGTCGGAGTCGGTGAGCGCCACGTTGCCGCGGTGATCGCAGCCGATCGAGGTCACAATCGAACCGTCGTATTCGACCGACTCCCATTGCTCCATAGAAGCGTTCCAGCGGCTCAGATAGGTACCTCCGGCCACCCACAGCCCTTGGTCGGCGCAGGCCGAGTCGGGGCCGGGACCGAAGACGCCGACTCGGCCGCTGGAATCTCCGGGCGATGGGAATCCGCGCCACATGCCCTCGGTAAATCGCTCTGCCTGGAGGTCCTGAGTGCCCACTTCCCAGATCGTGCCGTCGCTCCACATGCGCACCTCATGGGAGTCGTCCCCGTGTTCCGTCAGTTCAAAATGACGGGTGATATCCCCATCTCTGTAGACCAGGGCAGAGGTGCCGTAGCGTCCCCAGACCATGAAGGTCTCCAGCGAGACACCCGAAATACCGTACCATCGATCGGCGAAGGCCGGTAAGCTCAGGGAATCGACGTCTCCATTGGGGCTGAATTCGTACACGCCGTGGGCGCGGTTGACGGCGAGCCAGCCCTGCTTTGTGCTTCTCAGGTCGGCGATGCGATCGGGGTTATTGAGGAGCTCCGAGGTGTCCACCCGCCGGAGGCTCTCGATCGGAATCTGGACCAATCGGACCGACTCTGGAGACTCCAGGACGACCGGCTGCCACGGTTCGCTGTACTGACTTCGGCCGACGCCGTAGACCGCGTCACTCGAGGTTTTGAGATTCCGGATCGTATAGGGCGACGGGGAGGGATGCACCCAGCACCATTCGCCACCGATGCATCGCTCCTTGTCGGCCGGTTCATCCGGTAAGACGGGGGCCCACGTCTCGAACTTCGGCGAATCCTGGTTGCAGGCCAGGGCCATCGAGCACAGCAGGCTGAGTCCGAAGGCTGCCAGCAAGCGTACCGTCGAATTGTGGCCGCGGATGATCACGGTATCTCCGTCCCAGAAGGGTGCTTAACGTGAACCGAAGTATCGAGCGACGACCCCGCTTCGGTGAAGGGCGAGGATCGCGGAGTTGGACCCCGACACGGAGAGGTCCCGGAAGTCTCCGACGTACTGAATGCCCGTCGTTCCATCCTCGTTGAGACCGATGAGCCCGACCGACGTCGCCACAAGGGCCGGGAGGTCGCCGCCGCCGGCGATCACTTCGTAGGCCTTGGGCGCAAAGACGGTGGGCGGCCAGTCCGACTTCTCGGGCAGTCGGTACTCGGTCCAGGAACCCTGTCGTTTCCTAGCAACACATCCGGAGAAACCGGCCACGTAGGTCGCATTCGCGGTAACCAGGATAGCTCGAATGTCCTGGCAGGGCGTTGCGGTGCGTTTCTGCAACCGCCAATTCCCCTCGGTGCCCGTTACGTCGTACAGGGCGCCCGATGCGCCCACGATGACTGACCCGTCGTCGCCAGGTTCGATGGCGCTGACAGTCAGGTCGCGGGCGTCGATGGCAACTCTCCAGGCGTCGCCGTCGAAGAAGAACAGGGCCGTTTCCGATGCCAGCCACACCTCACTTTGGTTGATGCCCGTCAAATCGACGGCTCGACCATTGTCTGTCGCCGCCTCGGGAAGCGCCGAGGGTTGCCACCGGGTGCCATTCCATCGGAGGATGCGGCTCCCCACCATTGCGAACTGTGGTTTGTTCAGGCCCCAGACTTCGACGCGTGCGTCTTGCGTCAGCCCCGATTCGAGGCCATCGGGCGCCGCCATCTTCGACCAGCCTTGCTCGGTCCCCATGTAGAGCCCACTTCCGTGAGCCAGGACGAGTGTCTGGCCGTCTGCGCTGACCCACATGTCCTGGTAGCCCGTCCCGTAGTAGCTCGGGGATTCGCTCGAGGGGATTCGAAAACCGTCGGAGCCGTGGTCGACGCCCGAATCCGACGTCCGAACAAGAGTGCCGTACGTGCCAGCGAGATAGGTCTCGCCATCGTGCGGGACGAAGTCATTGAGCCCCAGACGCGCGACGTTCTCGGAACGCCAGGCGCCGCCAGACCAACGAAGCAGGCCACCTTCGTCGTCCACCGCCGTCGGGGTCGCCTGAGTGCCACAGCCGATGGCTCGCATCTGTCCGCCGGGATGAGTGTATTCATTCCAGCGGGCGTCGAACTCGTCCCACCGAAACGCCTCGCCTGCGTCCGACGCGATCCAGAGCCCGGCAGACGCGCACTCCGAGGTCGGCGATGGTCCCAACGCCGTGACTTCGTCGTCGAAGAAACCGCTCGGTTCGGGGTAGGCGACCCAGTCGCCGCTGAGGAACTCTCGCTTGTCGTCTCGCAGCTCGGCGATGCCCCACAGCGTACCGTCCTCCCACATCGTGGTCTTCGCCGGCGTCGTCGGTAGGGCGTTGTACTCCAGCGACTGATTGTTGATTCGAAGGACGGCGTCGCGGTCACTCTCCCAGGCCAAGTACGCGTCGAAAGAGACACCGAGTAGTCCCTTGAAATCCTCGCCATCATGGGGCCGGGATGCGGGCACGCCATCGGGGCGGACATCATGGACGGTGCCGTCGGGCGTCAGGGCGATCCAGCCTTTTGGGGTCGTCGTCATATCGATGATTTCCTGATTCGGCGCCACCGGCTTGTCGAGCAGTGTGAATCCCGACGAGTCCCATACCATCGGCTGCCACCCCCGAACCGCCCCGTCGTAAGCGGTGGCGTACACTTGACCGTCGACCGACCGAAGGTTGTCGATCGAATGTGGAAGCGGAGAAGGATGCAACCAGCACCACTGATTGTCATTGCAGACCGTATTCGACGCCGGCTGAGACGGAATGGCCGGATCGGGCGAATATTCGGGCGGCTGTTTGGGGTCGGTATCGCCGCCATCAGATACGCCGCCATCAGAACCACCGCCATCGGCGTCTGATAGACTGGCGTCAGCATCCGGCCCGCCGACCTCCATCAGATGGCCATCGGAGCCGCCATCGAGCCTCCAATTGCCCCTGGGCTCGATGCGGTCGCTGTCGCACCCGACCGCGGCGAAAGCCACGACGGTCACGCAGAGAATGTGGAGCCTGTTATTCATAGTTGGCGACGACTCCCTTGTCGGTGACGACCAGTGTCACACCCGGCGTCTCCAGATGGACGGCGTCGTGCGCCCGTCCGACGAACTGGTTACGGAAGGTGCCGTCAGGCTGCGGTTCCAGGATGCCTCGATCGGTGATCAGCAGTGGCGCAGCCGACGATGGCTGCTGAACCCAATGCGTCCTCCGGTCGTTGGCACTCGAACCCGGAGGAACTTGTTTGTCGTCCGGCCAATCGTACTCCATCCAACGATCTCCCTGTCGGCCTGCGATGCAGTCGGTGTCTCGGCCGACGACCCAGAGGCGACCATCGTCTCCTTGAAAGACTTCGGAGATGAGGTCGCAGGGAGGCTCGGCGATCAGCGAGAACGACCAGTCTTCTGCGTCGCGCTCCAGATGATAGACCGACCCGCCGGCACCGAAGAGCACACGTCCGTTGCCGGCGCTCAAGAGTCGATTCATCTCCAGATCTTCCGCCTCCAGTCGCTTGCTCAACGCGGAGCCGGGGGCACTGACGTTGGTCCAGTCGTCCCCGTCGTGGTGATAGAGGTTTCCGTCGGCCTGCATCCACACATCGTCGGGGCCGAAGACGAGCAGGTCGGCAATTGCCTGGGAGGAGGTATCGAAGACCTGCTCCGTGATATTGACCCAGAGCTCTCCGTCCCAACGCCACAATGTTCTTGAACTTGCGGCGAATCTCGGCCGATCGAAGCCCCAAACTCGGGCGTTCTGGACGTTCTGAAAGTTGTATTCGGAAGAAGATGGCATTCGAGACCAGCCCTCGTCGTCCCCGACAAAAAGCCCGCGGTCGTGTGAGAGAACCATCGAGCCTCCGTCGTCGCTGACCCAGAAAGAGGAGTAGACGCCCAATGGTTCTTTGAGTGGATCGAGCGCATCGGGCACCGTGAACCCGCTGCCGAGCCGCCGCGTGTTCGAGTCCGAGAGGACGACGTGGTCTCCTTGACTGCTGCTGGCATACAGGTCGTCTCCCATCACCAATGTCTCATTGATCGGTTCGTCCGTTGCGCTGCTCCGTTCCCAGTACGGGGTGGCGGTTCCAGTGCGCGTCAGAATCTGGCTGTCGTCGTTCGTCAGCAGGAGTTGGCCAGTCGGAGAACAACCGATCGAGCGAATCCCGCTACCGTCGTACGTCACCTCGCCGAACGCGTCGTAGGCCGTATCCCACCGGTACAGGTGACCTTCGGAGCCATCGATGTCCACCGCTTTCGTCCCTAGGTACGTGCCCCGGGAGGCGCAGGGGGCCGTAGGGAGAGGACCGATCGCTGTGAGTTCTTCCGAGGCTTGCTGGGGTGCAAAGGGGAGGATTCTCCATCGACCGTCGGACCGAGTCTCGTAGGTACCGTCTCCGAATTCGCCCCCCTTGGTGATGCCCAGCATGTCTCCGTTTGGCCACATGAAGGTCGAACGAAGGGACAAGCCCTGCGGGGGGTCGACTCGATTGAGCCGTCCGTCACGCATCACCAACACATCTTCCGATGTGTGGGCCACGAAATTATCGATGTCCGTGCCGGAGATGCCACTGACAAAATCCGATGGAAGCTCCCGGGTCTGTCGGACGCCTTCGGGGCCCACGTCGTAGACGGTGCCCTCCCAATCCAATGCCAGCCAGCCGTCCTTTGAGGTCGTCATCCCCATGAGCTCTTCTGCTGGGGGCACCGGCTTCGACAACAGACTCATCTGATCGTCGTTCCAGATGAGTGGTTGAAGGCCCTTGAGTTCTGGGGCGTAGGCGACACCGAAGACCCTGTCGTCGACGCGCTGCAGGTCACGGATGCCGTGGGGTAGCGGGGCAGGGTGGATCCAACACCAGTCGTCCTGATTGCAGTAGGCGTTGTCGGCCGGCGACTGAGGTACGACCTCGGCTTCGCTCTCGATGTTGGTATCTGGAACAAAGCGAGTGTCCTCGCGGGGGCCGGTATCGGCCGTGCCCACCTCCGACATCTCGTCCGGGGCATTGAAGGTGCCGATCGAGTCCGACGTGCATCCGTACAGAAAGGCGAATGCGCCGGATATAGCGACGAGCGCGAGGAGTGACCTTCGACTTCGTTGTCGAATGTTCATTGTGCTCCCATCCCAGATGATCTCCACGGTGATGGCTTCGGACGTCTGACGCGAGACGACTGGGAGTATTCAGAAAAATTTGGCCAGGACTCCGTACTCTGCGAGGACGACGACCGCGTCTCTCTCCGGAACGTAGGCCGCATCCAGTAGATGTTCGTCCAGGACTCGCTCAGACCGCCCGTCTGCGGGAAGCGTGAAGAGGCCGCGTTGGGTTGCGAGCAAAGGTGGATCGGCGTCAGGTTGGCCAACGAATTTGGTCTGTTCCTGCAACAATCCCGTCTCGGGTCCGCCCGTCGTGACCCCATAGAACGTCCAATCGCCAGATTCGCGCTTGGCCACGCAGTTTTCTTCGCCGGCGACGTAGAGGTTGCCGGAGTCTGCGCGGAACATGTCGTGGATGACATCGCACGGGGTCTCGAAGCGTTCCTCGAGCGTCCGGTCATCCGCCGAACCAGCGACTCGATAGACGCTCGAACCGGCGGCGAGCAAGACGTCGTGTCCAGCTTCGGCGAGCACGACAGAATGCCGCGACTCGACGCTGGGAGGCTCGATGACATCGGACCATGCATTGCCGTCGTAGTGCAGCACTCGGTCCGGCGTGATGACCCACACATCGTCCTCCGCCCGCCCGTCGATATCACGCGCCCCGTGGTTTTCTTCGAATGTGCCGGCTCCGGAGGTCTTCCACCGCGATCCGCTCCAGCGAAACAGATGGCCGCGCTTGATGGCGAACTCGGGCTGGCGGATGCCCCAGACCTCGTCATGTTTGTCGATCGAGTTGACACGAACTTCCTCGTGCAACCGGGTCTGCCAGCCGTCGGAGGAGCCGTGAAAGAAGTGGCTTGGATGCGTCAGGACGCCCCGCTTGCCGTCGAGGCTGAACCAGAGATCCGTGAAGGGATGCTCAGGGTGCGAAAGCGCCCCCAGTGGCGGGAGGCGAAATCCGCGGGTCAGATCCCGAACCTGGCCGTCTTGGACCTCTAACATCGAGCCCACCGGACCCGATGCGTAGGTTGTGCTGTCGGTGGAGACCACGTCGTCCAGAAGATACGGGTCGACATTTTTTCGTTGCCAGCCTCCGCCCCGAAAGATATTTAGTCCCCCATCTCTATCCGCCACTACGGGATGACCATCGGCCGTACACCCGAAGTCGTCGGCACGGGGAAATCCTTCGACCCGCTTGTTCCAAGACTTCTTTGAGTCATTCCACCGCCACACGTCTCTTCTACTCATCGCCCAAATACCTGCATCGCCGCATTTCGAGGTAGGGGCCGGACCGAAGACATCGATGTGCACGAAATTGTGTCCATTCGGTGGCGTCTGAAACCGGCGCCAGGATTCCTCAAGGGAGCGTGCCTGTTCGGCGTCGTCCGAGATCTCCCAGACCGTGCCGTCAGACCACAGCCGTATTTTCGAGTCGTTTTCCTCCGGAAGAGACGGGTATTCGGTGACCGTTCCATCCCGCAGCAAAAACCCCTTTTCGTTTCCCTCGTAGAGTCCAAAGAAGAGGTCCGCCGAGACGGATTCGATTTGGTCAAAATCCTTGGATGGGAACTCGGCGGAATCGATGACGCCGTCCCGGTCGAACTCGTAGAGCCGATTGTTGGCGCCCACGGCAATCCAGCCGTTGTCCGAGGTGACGACCCGGGTGATTGACGCATTGATCTCATCCGGGATCTCGACGACCTGAATCGGGTCGCCCCACACCATCGGCGAGCGCCGCGAATCGCCCGGCAGGCGCCCCGTGCCCAGCACATCGCCATCGACGACGCGCAGATCCGTGATCCCACGAGAGGATGGTGTCGGATGCAGCCAGCACCAGCCATTGTCACTGCAGAGTGCATTGGAGGGTGGCTGCTGCGGGACGACGTGCCCGTCATCGGTGTAATTGTCGAATTCTCTATGGCCGGGCGAGTCGTAATAGAGGTTCAAATCCTCGGCGCATCCCAGGGTCAGGGAGACGAGCACACATGCGATCGATGTGAAAACGACTGCCGATATCGGCGAACGAACGTGTGTCCTCATCCCCTAAAATCCTCCGTCAGAGTCAGGTGCGGGGTACGGTACATGAATCGTCCCGACGGAGCAATCCGCGGATGAATCAACACATTTGAAACAGCCCCCATCGCGCCGCATCTTAATGGATAGACGAATTCGCTGGATGTCTTCCGTACCGAGGAGCCGCCATGAAAGTCGAAATCTGGTCCGATGTCGCCTGTCCCTGGTGTTACGTGGGAAAACGTCGGTTTGAGGAGGCTGTCGAAGAGTTCGACGGCGAGGTCGAGGTCACGTGGCGAAGCTTCGAGTTGGAGCCCGATGCTCCGGATGTACGCGACGAGCCCCTCGATGAGCTGCTGGCTCAAAAGTACGGCGGAGGCAAAGAGCAGGCTCGCCAGATGATCGAGCGTATGTCCCAGATGGCCGAAGGGGAGGGCCTGGAATTCAACCTGATGGACGCCAAAGCCGGCAACACGTTCGACGCGCACCGGCTCATTCATTTCGCGGCCGACCGGGGGACCTCCGATGCCATGAAGGAGCGGCTGCTTCGGGCATATATGACCGAGGGACAGCGAGTCTCGGACCGCGAGACGCTCGTGTCCCTGGCCGAAGACGTCGGACTCGATGCCGAGGAGGCTCGTACAATGCTCGCTACGGACGACTACGTGGACGCCGTCCGCCACGATGAACGGACCGCCCGGGAACTCGGGTGTCGAGGGGTTCCGTTCTTCGTCATTGCCGGTCGGTATCAACTCACCGGGGCCCAACCGGCCGATACGTTCCTGGAGGCGCTCAGAAGCGCCGCCGATGAACTAGAACCCGCCCAGCAAGATGCGGGAATCGTCTGCGACGATGAAGGCTGCCGCGTCGAGGTATCGTGATTTAGAGAAATCTTTGGAAAGCTCTAAAGTCTATTCCCCAAGCGCTCGCATTCGGATCTTCTCCGGACCAACGACCGTGAAGTGTCCCCGTAGATCCCTCGCTTTTTCTGCGATTATGTCTGTCACAAGCTGGGCCTTTTGGGTCGGGGACAGTCCGGCGAGCCTCAACAAGATGACGCCGCTTACCCGTGAATCCTGATGAATTACAAGGTCCCCAAAGTCCTTGTCACTGGTCAGGACGATTCTGTCCTCGTCGGCGGCGTGAGAGAGTACCTTGTTGTCTTCAATTCCCGGATCCATTTCGAGAATGGAAAGTACGTCATGGCCTTCGTGTCTGAGATGCTTCACGATGGGGAAGTCGACACCTTCGTCGGCGAGCAGCCTCACCTTGACCCCTGTCGCCTGGACGAAGTCGGCTTATCTGAGCTGAGGTAATCGGCAGCGTATTGAAGTGCTGCCCGAACGTCTTCCTGTTCGAGGTGAGGGAATGCTTCGAGCAGGTCATCCATCTCCTCACCCGCAGCGAGGCGTTCCAAGATCGTCTCGACGGTAATACGCGTTCCCGAAATGACAGCCTTTCCCGTCATCACCTCGGGATCCGTTTCGATCCGTTCGCTTCTGTTCGCCATGGCGCCTACTCTCAGTTTCGCCGGAAGGAGCCTTCAAACCTATGCTGGATTCTAGCATATTTGCGCACCGTAGTAATCCACCGATGGCGATGGGTGGCTGGGAAATGAACTAGGTCTCCTATGGCATTGTAGACTCGTACTCCGCCGCAAACCAGAGCTCGAATGCATCGGTCGGGCAGATCGATTCCGGGTCACTGTTCCCGGCGCTGTCCTCGACCGATCCGTCCGACGCGGTCAGGTTGTAGACGACGAGGTTCTTGTCGGAATTCCGCTCGCGTGCCGGGATCGTGCGGAACCATCCTTCGACGTTCTCCGGCGGGTACGACACGACGATATTACCTCCGAAACTGCCACAGATGCGCTCCAGTGATACGACTGTGTTTTCGTTGAGCTGAAAGTCGTGAAGTCGACCGTCCGCCGGGCCGAACGGGTTGTTGCTGGTTTGGATCCGAAACGATGTCCCGCCGTCGGCCACATTGGTGTCGAAATCGACTCGAATGTCGAACTCGAGGGGCCCCCAGCCGCTCTGAACGCCGGCCTTCCGGACGTTGATTTCGGGCTCGCTCATCTCCGAGTAGAGCTCAAACCCGTCGGAGCAGATGTCGCCGGATTCGGGCACGCCACAACGGCCCAGTCGATCTAGGGTGTCGCAGGCGTCCGTCGTCGTCGTGGCATCCGTGATGGCCACCACTCGGCTGCCGGTTCCCTCGGATGGGTCATTCAGTTCCCCGGTGATTTCTACAAAGCCGAGCCGTTCCGATGAGAGCGTTTGCTCCGCCCCGGAGCCGTCCTCTGCGGGGATTCGGTATCGTCGGAAGGATTCGGGAGCGGGTGTGGGACTCACTCCCCACGCCGGTTGGCTGGGTTCGATGGTCGGACGACAGCCGAACGAGGCCCCGGATTCCGCCGGGTTTTTCTGCAGATTTCCTTCGGGATAAAAGCCGCTCGGTACGGTGGACTCGGTCGCCTTGTACCATCCACGCCACGTGTCCTCGGGCAGGTCGGGGCGAGTGTCGCTGGCATCTACCTCGGCGTCGGATCCACCCCCCGAATCGCTGAACGTCCATGGACCGGGACCCTGAGACTGTTCGCATCCGACCAAAAGCATAGAACCGGCCATGAAGCATGCGAAGAGTTTCCATGTGACAGAAATCTGCATGAGAAGCGGCTCGCGTATCAGGATTCTGAAAGCCTGGAACCCTCCGTACGGGAGCGTCCAAGAATACGTTACGGTGTCACCAAGTCATTTGTGCAACACTCATTCCGACCCTCGATGAGGGAATTATGACATCCGACGGTCGAACTGTTGTCGTCACCGGCGCAAATGGGAATGTGGGTGCACCGCTCGTCGATGCGCTGGCGGAGACGGATGCCACGGTCCGCGCCGCCGTCTACGGAGACCGCCAAGAATTCGAAGCCGAGGTCGAAACCGTCCACTTCGATTTCGACGCGTCGGAGACGTGGGGTCCGGCCTTCGATGGCGCGGATAGCCTCTTTGTCTTGCGGCCGCCCCACATCTCGCGTGTGGAGGAGTCGATCAATCCGGCGGTCGATGCCGCCATCGACGCCGGAGTCGACCACATCGTGACCCTGTCGGTCATGGGTGCCGGAAAGAACGGGTTTTTGCCGCATCGGCGCATCGAAAAGCACATCGAGGCGACCGAGGCCAAGTGGACCCACATCCGGCCCGGATTCTACATGCAGAACTTGAGCGGCACGCACCGTGCGGGCATCCGAGAGTACGACGAAGTCATTGTACCGGCCGGCAACGGGGCGGCCAACTGGGTGGACACTCGCGACATCGGCGAACTCGCTGCAGCCGTCCTGGCGAAGGGGCCGGAGGTCCATCACCGCCAGGTCTATGAACCGACCGGCCCGGAGGCCCTCGATTACCACTATGTGGCCGACGTTCTTTCGGACGTGTTGGACCGTGACATCGAGTACAATCGACCGGGGCTAATTCGCTACATACGGCACATGCGCCGCGACACCGACTCAAAGATGGGTCTCATCCTGGTGTCCTGCCTGCTGCACACCATCGTCCGGCTGGGACGCTCCGAGCGTATCACCGACGACGTCCGACGGGTGTTGGGCCGGCCACCGCGGGACCTGAAGACCTTCGTGCAGGACTACGCCGAGGTCTGGGCCGCGTAGACTGCCTCAACTTGTAATCAAACGATCAAACAATCACAGTGGGGGTACATGTACGTTCGACTACGGGAGGCAAGGATGCGGAAACTGATGGTCCTCACATTGGCTTCGGTCTTCATTCTGGGTGGGTGTTCGTCCTCTGGGGAGCCCTCCAATGGCGACGCGTCGATGAACGATGCGGGCGCCGACGGCGAGATGGCCGAGGGTGCCGATCTCAACATCGAATCCATCAGCGTGATGGGTGCCAGTAGCATGCGGCCCGTCGAAGGGGAGGTGGCCGCGGTGCAGATGACGATCGACGTGACGAACGAAGGCGACGAAGAGGCCACGGAGCTCACCTGCAGCTACGAAATCGTGCCTCAGGAAGAGACTCCCTGGTCGCAGACCGAGATCACCGGGGACTTCAACTTCGACCCGATTGCCATCGATGCTGGGGCATCGGAGGAGCTCACGACGATGCGGTCGCTGACCGCCGAGGAAGCCGAGTTTCAGGAGAACTTCGCCGCCATTGCCATCGCCACTTGCACGTCGCCCGATGAGAGCGATGCAACCACCGACGACAATGAGCTCGAATCCGACGAATTCACGATGCGGTTCAACTGATTTGCGTCCACGGAGTGCGCCATGAAGCGTCAAGCCATATTCACCGTACTATGGGTCGCACCAATCGCTATTCTCTGCGGCTGTGCCGAGGATACGGGCGGCGAGTGGACCACCGAGGTCTGGCCCGAATCGACGGTCCAGGCCAACTACTGCACGGAGATGCCCCACGACGACCTGGAGGAGCCAGAGGTCGTCCGGGAGGGCGAAGACACCTGGGCCATCAACTACCCGGTGTTTCGCGAAGGCTGCGGGGCGTATCAGTTGACCGGCACGGTGCAGTTTTCGTCGGAGCGTCCGACCGACTCAGTCTACTATTACACCGCCAACGTCTGCAATCGATGTGAGAAAACCCATGCCATCTATTCGCTCGGCGGCCCGGTGGATATCGGCGACTACGAGATCCCGGCGTCACTGAAGAAACTGCCGGCATCCCCCGAAGTCGAAACCGTGGATACGATGCCCCCGACGACCGGCCCGGTCGTAGAGCACTTGGCGGACGGAGAGACGACATCGCAGGAAAACGTAGCATGCACCGTACCCTTATCAGGTGAGAGAACCTCAATCGTCATCAACCGGATGGTGAGCTACGAGGAGGTCGACCGGTTTCAAATCGAGCCGGATGAGACAGTATCATCCAGAGGGTTCGGCAGATTCACGTTTCCTGGAAGTCAGCTGCTGGCATTGGCCAAGGAAAGCATCGATTCCACGCGGCTGCAGTGGCCACGGATTCTGCCTCAGACCGGTCCCATCGACGGGCGGATTGCCGCCAGCCGCGGAGACTACTGCGCAGTGACGCGCGATTCAGAAGCGGGCATCTCGTACGGCCGTTCGCTCACCAGAGCTTACGACGTCCCCTACGACGTCGACAAAAAGTACGTCACGCAGACCGTTGCGCCTCCGACGCTCCCCGATGAACTCGTGAAACGGTTGGAAGAGGGCGCGCAGAAGTAGCGCCTCGCCACGGCCGGCGAACGCATTGACGTCCCCTAAACAAGGGTGTTATCGTACCGTCAATCTATATTTGGTTGGCGTAAGTTTCGGTTGGAGTCGGCGATGAACGGCAGTGCGGCGAAGTGGGCCCTGCTGGTGTGGAGTATTCTTGTCCTTTCCGCATCCTGCGGATCGAACTCCGGCGAGGGGCCGAGCTTCGAGACGGCGGAGATGGGCGAGCTCCCGGCGGCCGACCAGTCGAGCGTCGATATCGAGTGGGCGGACGAGACCGTGGTAGCCGATGAAGCCACGGTCATGTCTGATCTCGAAGACCTACAACCGTGGGACGGCGTCTATCGTGTGCCGAAGGACTCCGAGCTTCTGGAGGGCATCGAGCAGGGCGCCATCGTCGTCTGGCCTCAGGTCGGGATTTTGGAGATTCAGCAAGTCAATCCCGATGGCGACGTCGTCGAGGTTCAGGCCGAGAATGCCAGATTTTCTGATGCCGTGACCAGAGCAAACATCGAGTTTTCGCATGCGCTTGAAGCCGGCGAGCCGGGCAGGGCGGTGGGAATGAAGCCCGCGGTCGACGGTTCGATGGCATCTCAGGGGTTGGCGCGCCAGGCCATCAGTGCGGACCCTGGACAGGCCAAATATACAAAGGACGGCGTGGCCTACACGTCGCCCAGCGGGAACATCTCCACCACCTTGGGCATGCAGGGTGACACCATCGACGTCGACTTTACGGCGACCTCGAATAACATCGACCTGTCGGTCACAGGCGATGTCTCGGGCATGAAGGCCGATGGGCGCGTCACCGTGGACCCGGAAGCCGAGGACCCCGACCCGACGGTGATCATCAACTTCGAGGACATCTCGGCAAATGTGACGGGAAAGCTCAGCGTCGACGGCGCAAAGGGCGACCAGGAGATCTTGCCGGGAGCCGTCGTCGTCTTTCCCTTCGCCGCCGGCCCGGTGCCGATGTTCATCGCCGTGGGACTTCGCTTTCAGCTCCGCTCCAGCATCTCGAGTACTGAAACGTACTTGGAGATCGAGTCGGGCTTTTCGATGGACGGATCGGTCTCGCTGGGGCGCAACACCGACGGAAGCTTCGGCGCCGAGGGGACCATCGACAGCTTTGAAGCGCGAGACCCAGGAATCAAATACGAGACCGGATCAACGGCCGGTATTGGACTCGATGTCGACACACCCCGAATCTCATTCGGGATTGGAAGGCCCAAGCTGGCCTCGGCCGCGGTCTTCGGCACCCACAGTTACGAGATCGTTGGCAACGTCACCGTCTTCCCCGACGACTGGGAGTTTTGCGCCCGAGCAGAGACGGGCAGCGCCATCCTGGTGGGCGGCGAGGTCACCAGCTTCGGGTGGACGGCTTCCCAGGCGGCTCAAATTGCGAATCAAAGTGGTGCATCGGCCGTCGGAGGTGAGGGCTGCGAATAGATTTGTTTTTTACTGATGATGAAAGGACTGAGAATGAGAGTACGGAAAGTGAGTACGTTGGCTATCGTCGCAATCGCGGGCTTTCTGATGGCGTGCGGGGAAGGTTTCCCGGATGACGGCGGTCCCAGCGGCGGTGACCTGACGGTCTCCGGCGAATTGTCCAACTTCGACATGGACGAGACACGGATCTCGGCCAGCTCGGAACCCGACCTCGCCGAGGGGAACATCCAGGCTGACGGTTCTTTTGAGGTGACCTTCGCCTCGGCTGGGACGGTCGAGGAGCACCTCAAACCCGTCGACCCGGAGGCGAGCGGCTTTGATGCCTTCAACGGATTCATCTGCGAGGAAGCTGTCTTCGAACAGATCGGCTCCGACATTCGATTCGCGCTCGTGCCCGGGCTGACTTTCCTCCAGGATGGCGGCGCCAAGATCGTCACGCTCAACTCGCCGTCGGTACGCGCCAATATCCTCATCCCCACCCCGCTTATTGAGGGCTTCTACGTGCGGTGGGTGTATACCGAGGAGAGCGTCTCGCTGCAGCATGAATGCCAGAGCGGCGAATACTCCATGGATATGGACCTGGATGCGGGCTGGAACGAATTCGTCCTCGACACCCGCGAGCGCCAGAACATCATGCAGTACACCGGAGACCGCCCCGCAGATGTCGAGTGGACGGTCGAGGAGTGACTGCTAGTGGTACTTGGCGACGACGCCCAGGGTGGTCAACAGAAGCGTGGTGTCGTGTTCGGGCAGGTATGCGGCGTCGATTGTGTTGCCGGTGAAGACGGGCTCGAGCGTGTCCTCCGGTGTTACGGCGAACGTCCCGGATCCGGTCACGACCAATGGAGGGCGGCCCGGCCCCTGTGACACGAACGTGTGGGTTCCGTGATGGAACACCTTGGGAGGCGCCGGATAGCTTCCGCGTGGCGGTTTCGCGATATTGGTCCATGCAGTTCCGTCGTAACGGGCCACGCATTTGTTCGAATTACCCACGTACAACTCTCCGGAGTCGCCTCTGTGCATTGCGGTAATTCTGTCGCAGGGCGGGTCGTAGGCCTGCTGCAGACCCCAGTTACCCGATGTTCCGGTCACCTGGTAGATGTCCTCGCCGATGGCGGCGTAGATGTCACCGCCGTCTTCGGCAAAGATGTCCGAAAATTCGATATCCTCGGCCTCCAGAAAGTTGCGAATGTCGCTGGAGCTGTCAGTCACCTTGTCCCACTCGTTTCCATTGTAGAAGAAAAGATCGTGTCGGGTGACGATCCAGACTGCATCCGACGTCGAGCCGGCGATGCCGAGCGGAGGATCCGAAAACCAGTCGCGTCCGTTTATCGTCTGGATGCGCCAGGACTGACCGTCCCACCGGTAGAGCTTCGAGTTGGTGACCACGAACCGTGGCCGATCGAGCCCCCAGATTTCAGTCGATTCCATGCCGAAGGTCCCGGAATGTTGCGAAAACCCGTATTCAGGGGGTTCGGGCATCTTTGACCAACCGTCGTCGGAACCGATGCTGATACCCTCGGGGTATGCGAGCGCGATCCGGCGTTCATCGTCGCTGACCCACATCGAGCCGAACCGCCTCTCGGCGGCATCGGCGTCCTCCGAGGAAGGGAACTCAAATCCGGATCGCAACGACTGCATGCCGTCGGAATCGAACTCCCACAGGTGTCCGCGCTGACCCGAAATGTGCGTTCGTCCGTCGGCTGTCGCCACCGATGTAGCCCACAGCTCGGTCTCTCGAATCGTGTCGCCGCTGGTGGGGCTGTCCAAGTGGAAAATTCCGTCGGGACCGACGGCGATATCGCGGTTGTTGAAGTCGCAGGTGATGTCTCGCAGCGGACCGGTGCGAAAAGTCACCTCTCTTGGGTCAACCTCTGGCTCGTCCCAATGGTAGAGTCCATCCGTAAAGGAGTAGCCCCACACGGCGTCGTCGCATCCAGTGTAGAGGGGAGGTCGGATCTCTTCGAATGTGGCCACTGAGACGTTTAATGGGGCGGGGAAAATCCTCCACTTGCTCGCCAGTGAGGGAAAGGTCTCTCTGTGCGCTCGCATCGCCCGAATCGTCCCGTCCCTCTTCATTTCGAGATCCGAGATGTTCGAGTGCAAACGAGTCGTCGAGAGCGAATTTTCATGAACTTTTACGGCCAGGTCTCCGGCACGCTGCGCGACGAATGAGTCCTTCGAGATACCCGAAATCGACTCGTAGCCGCGGTCGGGTAGCATCCGGACTTTCTGGCGCTGTCCCTCCGGTGTGAATCGGTAGACCTGCCCCTGGCGAGTGATCGCCAACCACCCGTCGTCGGAGGGTGAGATGGCGAGGTCCTCCGGCAATTCGTCTACGTCGGGATAGAGGAGCCGCGGGCCGGAATCGTCCCAGATCAGAAGCTGCAGGCCGCGTAGTTCCCGGTGAGAGGCGAGCCCGAAGACTCGGTCGCCACTTCTCCTGAGCCCGCGAATGTGGTGGGGCAGCGGCGCGGGGTGGAGCCAGCACCAGCCCTTGGGGGTGCATTCGGCATTGGCCGCCGGCTCTTCGGGGATGACGACCACATCGTCCGTGGGCGGGCCGACATCCGCGTCGCCGCCATCGACGCCATCGGCGACATCGGCGTCGGCATCAGGGGAACTCGGGATATCGCGCACTGGAGGGTTCGAGCTCGACTGAAAATCCCAGGGCGTGGGTTGTTCGACCTGTTTGCAGGCTCCAAAGCACGCGACGACGAGTACGAGCGACCAGAATCTACCCACTGCCATTTTATTACTCCCGTGAATAGTCGGGATTCATGGCAAGTGTAGGAGACTTGGCAAAGCACCTCAATTTTGCACGCGAATGAGTTCGCCGGCACCCAGGTATTGCCCGCCGAAGGTCATCGGGCGCGCTTCGCCGCCCATGATGTGCTCCGAATCGCTTGGGTGTTGGGCGTGGATATGCAGGTGGGGCTCCGACGTGTTTCCCGAATTTCCGATTTCGCCGAGTTTTTGGCCGGCCTGCACCGAGTTGCCTCGCTGAACCGTAACGCTCCCCTTCTTGAGGTGAGCGAGCACGACGTGAGCCCCTTTGCACTCGATCACCACATGGTTGCCGGCCAGGTTCTCCGAGTCTTTCTCAGGAGGATCGTAGTCCTCGAGTCCGTCGCGGGCCTGTACGATATCGCCAGAGCAGGGCGCATGGACCGGCGTGCCGAAGATGGCGTACTTGGTCTTGTCGTGCGGGTAGAGTCCCCGCGCCCGGATACCCCAGTCGTTGAGCTGCACGAGGTCGAGCGCCTGCGCCTGCCCACGGAATTCAGCGGCCCGTTTGGTCTCCAGGATCTTGCGGTGACGATTTCCGCCTTCGGTCGAGCCGCCTGCGACGACGTAGAAACGCCCGTCCTTGAGCGGAAAGCTCAACTCGACGGGCTCCTGGTCCTGCGGCATCGTCCCCGATGAATAGATGCCCCATGCCCAGACCAAAACGAGGGCGGTGAGCAGCGGGTATCCCACCGCCGCAAATGCCTGCGGCCACACCTCGCCGCTCTTCCACCAGGGCAGATCCGTGAATCCCTCGGCCCCGTACAACAGACCGGTCGCCACAATCGAGGCCTGGACCCAGGGCACCCACGATCCGACGACGTGCCAGATGGGCATGACCCACAGAAGTGCCATGATGGCGACGGCGAATGCGGCCTTGAACAGCCAGTGAATTCGGCTCGATTGAGTCTTATACGCCAACTCGGCGGCGATCAGAATCGGCGCGAGCACGACGGCCGCGATTTGTAGTGCGAACATCCACCAGTTCACGAGTTCCTCCGTCTGTTAAATGAGGCCAGTGTCACCATCCAATATTCATCGCTCACGCAGAATCTCCAAGTCGATTAAGGACTTTTAATCCACCAGTTCATGCAACGGGGCCCGCGGAGGCTTACCTTTCTCTGTGTCGAGGGAGAGGAACTCCAACCAACGAGTCTTCGCGATGAGAATAAATGTATCTTCACAGACCGCTTTCGTGGCCGTTGCCGTGGCGGTGGTGCTTTCGCTGCCCACGCCGGCGGCCGGTCAGTCGAAGTGTCCAGTCGACGAACCCGTGACCCCCGAGTCCATTCACCGAGCTGCTCGTCAGGTCTACGCGCAGGGCCCGGGCGAGGGCGCCGAAGCGCTGGTCGGCGGCATGAAAGACGCCGCAGGCGCGGTGCCCGGCCGCGTTCGTTCCATCGGTGCCGACGTTGCGCCGGAGTTTCAGACCGACGGTCGTTCCCAGCTCAACGAATACCAGGCGTCGGTCTCGCTGGGCGTCAGCCTCGGCAAGCTCGGCCGCCGACAACGCGACGTCTGGAGTGGACGCGCCGAGACCGAACGTGCCCAGGCAGATCGGCGCCGCGCCGAATGGATCTTCGAGATGCAGAGCGCGTATATCGACTGGTGGGTCGCCGAGTTGGAGCGACGCCACCTGGGCGAGTACCTGAGCGAGGTCCGCGCCGAGTTCGAACCGCTGCGCAAGGCGACGGAACGAAATCAGATCACCAAGCTCGATCTGGCCGACTTCGAGGTCGAGCTGGGTCGGATCAAAGCCGAGCGGTCACAGGCCCGCCGGCGAGCCGAGTTCGCCCGGGCGGAGGTCCGGCGGATGCTCGGTGGATCCTGCCAGTTGGCGACGCCCTCCGAGCAGCCCAGCGAGCTTGAGTACGCCGCAGATGAGAACCCCTGGCGCCCGTTGATCGAGCGGGTCGACCAGTTTCCTCGGGTACAGGCCGTGCTGGCGCAGCGGCGTCAGGCGTTGCGAGAGGCGCGCGCCTCCAGGAGCGAAAATGCCGCTGAACTGTCGGTCGGCGTCGGCGCGCGGTCAGTCGGATTCGACGAATTTTGGGCGATTCCCACCGTGGGTCTGTCGGTGCCTATCGGCAATGACAGTGCTCCGCAGGCCGAGGCCGCCGCGGGGCGCGCTGCGTCTCTGTCGATCGAGCATCGCTGGGAGATCACTCAGCTTCGCGGGGAGCTCCGAGCGGCCGCCGAGCGCTGGGAAGCGACGCGTACGGCGCGTCGCGACTTCATGGAGACGTACGTCGAACCACTCAGAAAACGCGTCGAGCTGTTCCAGTCGGCCCTCGACACGGGCCGGATCGAGCTGCAGCGGCTCATTCGGGCGCACCGCGACCTGCATGAAGCCGAACACAGTCTGCTGAATCTGCGTGCCGACCTGATGGCGCGCACCCTCAAAGCAAAAGCCCTCTCTCAGGTCATCCAGCAAGATAGCAAGGGGAAGCAATGAGCATTGAAGATTCGATTTTGTCAGCGGCAGCGTTGTGGGGGCTGCTGGTTCTGATAGCCGCCTCGGCTGCCTGCCACGAGCCGACGGCAAACGGCTCGGAGTCATCGCGTGCCCAGGCGGCGCATGAGTCCATGAAGCCCAGTCTGCGCTGGGAAGAGGCCGCCGCACCGGACAGGGCGACCGTCGCGCGGCTTCCGGCTGAAGTCGTGACCCCTGAGCATCGCACGGTCCGCCAGGGGCCGCCGGTCGATGCCATCATCCAGTCGTGGCGCATCTCGCCTGGCCAGACCGTGGAGGTCGGCCAGCCACTCGCCGAGGTGACCGCCCCCGAACTCACCGACCTGGAGGCCGACATCGAGCGGATGCAGCGGGTGGTCCAAAAGCGGCAAAGCGCCGTCGAGCAGCGCCGCGAGAACGTCGAAGGCGGCTTTCAGACGGCGACCGAGTTGATGGACGCCGAGGTCCAGCTCGAGGAGGCGGTCTCGACGTTGCGCTCGCTGCGCAGACAGGCATCTGCCCGCCGCGGCCAGGCCCTGCGCAGGTCTGATTCGGGGCATCTCTGGATGGCCACGGCCTCGGGCGTCGTCTCGGAACTCTCCTGTACCACCGGCCAGCTACGAAGAGCCGGCGAGTCCTGTGTGACGATCACGCCCAAAGAAGGCGCCGTGGTCCGGGTCGACATCCCTCAACAATTGTCAGGGCGCCTGTCGGAGGATGTCCGCGCCGAGTGGCGGTCCTTGGGCGCATCGCGGCAGGCACCGGGCCTGCAGATGGTCATGACCCGTCGCGGAGGTGCTGTGCAGCCGGCCAACCACACCCGCCGCTACTCCTTCCGTCCAGCTCCCGAAGCCGATGTCGCCGGCGACCTGCTCGTCGGCGAAGCGGGCTGGGTAACCCTCAAGGTGCCAGCCCCCGAAGACTCGGTGTTGGTGCCGCGGCTGGCCGTCACGCGCATGGAAAACACCCCGACGATCTTCGTGAAACGCGACGGCGAGGCCGTCCAGGTCAACGTCGATGTGCTCGGCGAATACGAGACCGACTACCTGGTGCGCGGCGAGGGCCTCAAACCGGGCGTCCCGGTGGTCGCCGACGGGGCCTTCAACCTCAAGAGTCAGCGCGTCCTTCAGTAAAGAAACCGCAGAGAAACCGTCATGAAATTGCTCGACTGGCTGATCGAATTCAGCGTCAAAAATCGGCTCTTCGTCCTGGTGGGCGTCGCGGCCTTCGTGGTCCTGGGGATCTTTGGCATGCGCCAGACCACCTTCGATGCCTTTCCAGACCTGACGAACGTGCAGGTGCAGGTGGTGACCGCCAGCCCCGGGATGGCGCCCAAGGAGACCGAGCTCCTGGTCACGTTGCCCTTGGAGCGCGAGCTGGGCGGATTGCCCGGTATCGAGGAGCTTCGGAGCCTGTCGCGTACCGGGATTTCGTCGGTGACCGTGGTCTTCGAGGATGGCACCGACCTGTGGCACGCCCGGCAGTTGGTCAAACAACGGCTAGATGCCGCGCGGGACAAAATCCCCGAGGGCGTCGAATCGCCCCAGATCGGGCCGCCGGCCACGGGGTTGGGCGAAGTGTATCAATTCACCGTCTCCAGCGACCAACACACCAACCACGAACTCTACCGGATCTTCCAGCGCGACATTCAGCCGCGCATCCTGGCGGTCGACGGTGTCGTCGAGGTCAACGCCTGGGGTGGCACCGCCCCACAGGTCGACGTGGAGCTCGATCCCTTCAAACTTGCAGCCCGTGATCTGTCGTATGCCGAGGTCCAACAAACCGTCGAGGCGGCCCTGGGCCTGACCTCCGGTGGCGCCGTCATCGACGGCCCGGAACAGGTGCTCGTACGCGCCGTCTCCAACCCGACGACCCCGGATGCCCTTGGGGCTCTCCAACTGCGCGGCGGCGAGGCTCCGGTCTACCTGCGTGATGTGGCGCTGGTGCGCGACGGCGGCTCGTTGACCGTGGGAAAGGGCTCCGCCGACGGTCAGGGAGAGGTGTTGTTCGCCATGGCCCAGATGTTGGCCGGCGCCGATGCCTTGAGTGTGGTCGAAGACATTCGCACCCGCGTCGACGAACTCAGGCCCACCCTGCCCGAGGGCGTCAAACTCGAGGTCATCTACGACCGCAAGGAACTCGTCTCCAGCACCCTCTGGACCGTGGGGAAGTCACTGACCGAGGGTGGGGCCCTGGTCATCCTGGTGCTGCTCTTGATGCTAGGAGACCTGCGCTCGGGCCTGCTCGTCGCTTCGGTCATTCCGTTGTCGATGCTCGGCGCGTTTCTGGGGCTGAACTACCTGGGCTACACCGGCAACTTGATGTCGCTGGGGGCCATCGACTTCGGGCTCATCGTCGATGGGACCGTCGTCGTCACCGAGGCGATCGTGGCGCTGAAACTCACGCAGGATGAGGACTTCCGCGTGGCGGTGGCCCGGCGCACCCAGGAGGTCGCCAAGCCGGTGTTGTTTGCCGTGGGCATCCTGATTTTGGTCTACGTCCCGATCCTGTCGCTGTGGGGCGTCGAAGGGAAGCTGTTTCGACCGATGGCCCTGACGGTACTTCTGGCGCTGAGTACGGCGCTGTTCCTGTCGTTTACCTACGTGCCCGCCGCCGGATCGCTGATCATCAAACCGAGCGGCGAGGAGAAGACCTGGCTGGCCTCGACGCTGGAGCGGCTGTACCGGCCGGTGCTCGACTTTGGACTCAAACGCCCGGCGATTCCCGCCGCCGTGGCCATCGTCTTCTTTTCGGGGGCGGCGTTTTTGGCCACGACCATGGGCATCGAATTCGTGCCCCAACTGCAGGAGGGCGACGTCGTGGTGCAGACCAAACGCTTGCCGTCGATCAGCCCGCAGAAGGCGCTCGAGGAGGCCACCCGCATCGAGCGGATCTTGAAGCAGTTCCCGGAGGTTCAGCGCGTGGCCAGCCGCTCCGGGGCACCGGCGGTCGCCACCGACCCGATGGGCATGGAGGAGTCGGACATCATCGTGAAGCTTAAACCCCACTCGCAGTGGGAGACCGCCGAGACCCAGCCGGAACTGATTGCCGCCTTCGACGAACGGCTCCGACAAGAGGCGCCCGGTGCCGAATTCAACTTCACCCAGCCCATCGAGATGCGGTTCAACGAGATGCTCGAGGGCATCACCGGCGATGTCGGCGTCAAGGTCTTCGGCCCGCAGCTCGACACCCTGCTGGAGCTGTCGAACGACGTCGCCGAGACGCTCGAGGGCATCGACGGGGCGGCAGACGTCACCCCGCCGTCGATGGAGGGTGTGCCCAACTGGGACGTCGAACTTCGGCCCGAGATGTTGGCCCGCTGGAACCTCACCTCTCGTGAGGTTCGTCAGGTCGTCGCCGGCATCCAACGGGGCACACCCGTAGGCACGGTCCGCCGCGGACAGTTTCGTGACCCGGTGGTCATCAAACTCGACTACCCCAGGGATTATCCCGTCGAGCAGATTCCCATCACCACGCCTTCGGGCGGGACGGTGCCGCTGGGCGACGTCGCCGACATCAAACGCATCGAATCGCCGGCCATCGTCGAGCGCGAAGCCGGTGCCCGCCGGTTTATCGTCGAGGCGAACGTCCGCGGACGCGACCTCGGCAGTTTCGTCCAGGAGGCCCACGGGGCCATCGAGCAGATGGATCTGCCGGATGGCTACTGGATCGAATGGAGCGGCAAGTACGAACAGTTGCGTACCGCCGCCTCGCGCATGGCCATCATCATCCCGATGGTGCTCTTCGTCATCCTGGGTATCCTGTATCTGGCCTTCGAGAGTTGGAAGGTCGCGTTGTTGATCTTTCTGAACGTTCCGGTAGCGGCCTCGGGCGGGCTGGTGGCATTGTGGCTTCGTGGTCTTCCCATTTCGATGAGCGCCATCGTCGGCATGATCGCGCTCTTTGGCATTGCCGTCATGAATGGCATCGTCCTGTTGAACCGTCTGCGGCAGTTGCACCGCGAGCGAGAGGCGCACAGAGCAGCGCGTGACAGCGCCCTCGAACGGTTACGCCCCGTGCTGATGACTGCGTTTGTGGCGGGCATCGGCTTCGTGCCGATGGCCCTGCAGGTGGGCGTGGGGGCCGAAGTCCAGCGCCCCCTGGCGACGGTCGTGATCGGCGGACTCGTCACCAGTACGATGCTCACCCTGGTGGTGCTACCGTCTCTGTACGCGCGGTTCATCGGAGCCGATGACCTGCCGGAGCCAACCGAGGAACTCACCTTCGAAGAGTGACCATGCTGATACTCGTAGTCGAAGACGACACCCGGGTCGCACAGTTCATCGGCCGCGGCCTGCGCGAAGAGGGCCATCAGGTCGACGTCTGTGAGACCGGTGAGCAGGCCGTCGAACAGGGCACCAGCCAACCGTACGACCTGTTGTTGTTGGACTGGATGCTGCCGGACCTCGATGGACTGAGCGTCCTTCGGAAGTGGAGGAATTCCGGGGTCACCGAACCAGTCATCATGCTCACCGCCCGAACCGGGGTTGAGTCTACGGTACTCGCCCTGGATTCCGGCGCCGACGATTACATCGAAAAGCCCTTTAGCTTCGAGGAACTTCTGGCGCGCATCCGTGCGCAAACACGGCGTGCCGGCGGGGCAGACGCCACCGCCCAGTCCGTACGAGTCGGACGAGCGCACGTCGACCTGCGCAAACGCATCGTCGAGAACGGCGCCGAGACCCACGAGCTGACCAGCCGGGAGTTCGCACTGCTCGACTACCTGCTTCAAAACCGCGGCGAGGTGCTGGGAAGAGGGCGGATCCTCGACCGGGTGTGGGGCATGAGCCACGATCCGACGACCAACGTCGTCGACGTCTACATTCGACATCTGCGCAGCAAACTCGACCCCCCAAATCTGGAGGACACCGCCGATTCGGTCATCGAGACGGTGCGTGGGGAGGGCTACCGGCTGCGCCTGCAGGATGAACTGGAGGGCGACGATGCGTGAACGTCCGACCTTGCAGGGGCGGTTCGTGTGGGCGGTCACGGGCGTCTCCACGGCGGCCGTGGCGCTGTTTGCCACAGCCGTCCTCTTTAGCATGCACCGCCAGGCCCACCAGCAGACCGATGCGATGCTGACGCAGATGGTCCGCACCGAGGCCGACGGCGTCATTCGCGAGATTCGCTCCCACGGCATTCACGTCCACGACACCCAGATGACGCTGCCGACCATGGGCGCGCCCGTGGTCGAAAAATACGCCTTTGCCTACGGCCCCGACTGCCGCATCCAGGCTGCCACCCACAACATCTCCGCGGAGTCGGTGCCCGCCGGGTGGTGCCGACGGGAACTGAAACTCGGCGATCACGAGATCTTCGAGACCGAAGCCGTCGCCGATACCCAGCTGCGCGCTGCGTCGTTTGTGGCACGCACGCCCGACGGTACGCCCGTGACCTTTGTGACCGGTCTTCGCCACGACCTGGTCGACCGCGCCATCTGGCAGACCGGCCTGCTCACCGCGGGTCTGGCGCTGCTGGTGGTGCTGGCGGTGGCGGGTGTCTCGGCCTACATCGCCCGTCGACTGACCGCGGACATCACCGCGCTGAGTCGTGCCTGCGAAGAAGTGCCCGAAGACCTGGGCGACGTCGATGAGCAAGCGATGCGCCGCCAGTTTGGTGTCTCGGACCGCGCACCGGTGGAGTTGTCGACCCTCGCCTCGACCCTTCGGACCCTTTTGGGGAAGGCCAAGCGCATGGTCGACATCCAGAACTGGTTTATCGCCGAGGCGGCCCATGAACTTCGCACCCCGCTGACGGCCCTGACCGGCGACCTGAGCCTGGCTCTGCGACGCGAACGCGACGCCGATGCATACCGCCAGGCCCTGGAGCGTGCCCGCGGCGATGCCGACCGGCTGGCCGAACTCACCGAGGAGCTGCTCGAGGTGGCGCGCACCCGGTCTGACGCCGTGGTCAATGAACGCGTCTGGTTGCCCAAGGTGGTCCGACAGCGCGCGGACCGCTTCGATGCCGCCCTCAAAGAGGCCGGCATTGCACTCGACATCGACGATGAGACCTCAAAGCCGGCGGCCGTGTCCGCCGACACCCACTCCGTAGAGCGTGTCATCGACAACCTGGTCGAAAACGCGGTCAGCCACAGCGGCGCCAGCCGTCTGAAGATCGCGCTCACCGACGGCGGAGACCTCGCCGAGGAACCGGCCGTCGAGCTACACGTCATGGACGATGGCGTCGGCATCGACGAACCGGACCTCGAGCGGCTGTTCGCTCCGTTCCACCGACGCTCGGGCAGCGACAGCCACGGGTTGGGTCTGTACTTGGCCCGCCGACTGATGCGCAGCCATGGCGGAGACCTGCAGCTCGCCGAACCCACCGACACCTTCGACGGCGCACACTGGGTGGCCACATTTAACGCGTGGCGCGACGACTCCTGAGCATCGGAATTGACACGTCTGTGAAGCCTTTTTCAAGCGCCCGTCGAGGGACCCGAAGAAGCCAGGGTCCTGTGGAGTACGACCAACGGCGAGGCGTTCGACATGAAGCACAGGCGTCTTGGCTTCCTGGGAGAGGAGGTGCCCGCCGGTGCTCTCCGCGTCACGGATGCAACTGTGACCTCCACCGGTGCCATTCTGCTGCTTAGTGCGCCACGCGAGAGTCCTCAGGAAGCCGACGAACTCACACTAGGAGTCAGTCTCCTCGAACCTGACGGGGACCTCGCCTGGTCTTTAGGCCTCCCTGTCACCCGGTCATGGCTCCGCGTTTCCGATGACCAGGTTCCTACGCGTATGGGTGCCATGGCGTTGGTCGATGACTGTCGCCTCGCGGTGCGCAGTGCCAACAAAGTGTGGAGACTCGACATCAAATCCGAGGAGTCACTCTCGACTACGGAGATGTTCCTGGACCACCGTGAAGCGTCTGACATCTCGGCGCGGGAGGTGAGCCTCCAACCCTGGACGGGAAACGAGTTCACTACGTCGGTCGTCGTGGACAGCGGTGAAGATTCAAAGAACAAATGGAGGTACCAGACCCAGATTTCGAAATCCTCCCGGTCGCCGATGCAGATCTCCCCGGCGCTCACCGTGGATTCCGGAAATGAATTCTCATGGCACTTGCCTGCATCTCCGGTCATTTCTCGACCCTCGACGGGCCAAGTATTCGTACGGGATATGGAGGAATCCTGAGTTCCCGGACGACTTTCAAGTCCCCTACTCAGGTGTTTTCCGTCCAGACATCGTCGTTGACCCCCGGGGCCGGACGGTACTCGGATACGGCAATTCATTGATCGCTTTCGATCATGACGGGCGTGTTCGCTGGACCAAAGACATGCCCGACCGGCGTAACGGGTCGAACCAGACCATGGCCATGGACTCCGACGGCACACTCTACGTCGCCAGCCTCAGCGACAAGCACTTGATTCGCGCTTTTGACAGCCAGGGCAATCAGCTCTTCAAAACGTCGCTGCCCGACGGTTGGACCTACCCGCAGCTACTCGCCATCGGCAAAGACGGCATGCTCATCGTCGAGGCTCTGAAGGTCGAGGAGGTCGGCGACCAGTGGGAGATTCAGTCGCGGATCTTCGCGCTCGGGGACTCCGGACCTCAGTAGTACTTCGCCAGGATGCCTCGGTCGTGCAGAACCAGGGACACATCGAGGTACTCCAGATAGACGGCGTCTACCATGTTGCCCGCATAGGAGCGCTCCAAGTCGCCATCGGCCGTCGGCTGCAGGATGCCCGGACGGCTGACGACCAACGGGCGTTCGGCTCCCGGCTGGCGGACGAATTCCCAAGATGTCAGGGGATCACTGGGAACGGATGCCGTGGGAATCCCCCACTCGAACGTTGGTTCAAAGACCTGCCAGGTCTGGCCGTCGTAACGTGCGACACAGGTGTCGTCCCCGGCGACCCAGAGGTTGCCGTCCTGGCCGCGATGCATCGCACTCACCCGATTGCAGGGCGCGGTGCGTTCGTTCATCAGCTCCCACTCGGTGCCATCCTGGGTGAGTTCGTAGATACGTGATTCGGCAGCCACGTGAGTGTCGTCGGAGTCCTCCACCAGAAGACGGGTGAGGGTGAGGTCTCGGGAGTCGATCGCGCTACGCAGCGACGTGTCCGGCCCGCTGAGCCGCTGCCAGGTCTCTCCGTCGTAGCGGTACAGATCCTCCTCGGCGGCGAGCCAGACGGCATCCTCGCTGCGGCCGGCGATGTCGACGCCCTCAAATTCGTCGAGTGCTTCGAAGTACTCCGATCTCTCCCAGCCCCAACGGTCTCTGGTGAAGAGTTCCTCGGGCGAGAGGGCGAAACGAGGTTCATCGATCCCCCAGACTTCCGACGAAGCGGCTTCCCGGAGCCATCCGTTTGAGTTGACGACCTTTCGATCAAATGGCGACGGCTCCTCGCTGGTCAAACGGTGCAGGTTGTTGCTTTCGATCACCATCGCCGTCGATTCATCCTCCGAAACCCAGAGGTCGGCGAGGCCACCGAGTCCGAGTCCATCTCTCGGCAGGAGGGGGATTCGCAGACCCTCGGTCACCGTCGTCAACTGGTCGTCTTGGTATGTCAAAAGTGACCCTCGAAGGCCCCCGATGTGCAGTCGGCCTTGGATGCGCGTCGCCGCGGTAAACTGATGAGTGGGGCTGGAAAACAGCACACTCGCCTGCTCTCCGTCGGTGAGACGCCCCTCACCCTGTCGAGTTAGAAACAAAAGCCTGCCGTCGCCGATGCACTCGAACGCCCGGACACCGTCGCGCCCGAAGGCATGGGTCCATTCTTCAGATTCGGCGTCCCACCTGTGGAGCGCCGAGGGACTGTCGACGCGCGGGACGGTCACCCAGGGCCCGACGTCGGAACATTCGCTCGATGGCGCCGGCGCGAACTTCGTGACCGAGGTCCCAATCGTGGAACTTTGTTGGATCCCCTCCAGTGAAAACCAGCGCCGCTGGTTCGGCGCCGTAGGGTCCGATGGCGGATTCTCCGTCGCCTGCCAGATCATCCCACTCGGCCACAATTTTAGCGCGGCCAACCTCACCGGAAGGGATTCGTCTTGGACCGAGACATTGCCCCGACGAATGATGCCGCCGCCATCATTCTTGCCGACGGCAAACTCAGACAGCGAGTTGCCCTGCACATCCGAATAATTGTTGCCCGGGCCGTTGCATCCCCCTTGTTGGGTCGAGTCTAGCAACGCCGTAGACCTTGTCTCCCACACCCTCCAACTCAAGGACCGTGTGGGCCATCGGCCGCGGATGGACCCAGCACCAACCGTTGGCGCAGACGGTATCCGAAGGTTTCTCGTCGGGGAAAAAGGTCTCGACGTCCGGCGGTCTCGTGTCCGGGGAGATGTCCGCCGTGTCCGCATCCAGGGACATATCGCTCGTGTCCGCGTCCGGGAAGGTGTCCGATGTATCCGTATCCCGGGGGATATGGGCATCGGGGTCTGGCTCGAAGTCGCCCCACTCGGACGTCTGCTCGTCCTGCTGGCAACCCAACAAGAGCGCCAAGCAGAGCAGGGCGCCGATGTGGCCGATGACCCGTTGCGACTTCAATGGATGGTCTAGCATCAAAACAAAACGCTCCCGTCCAGGTCCACGGAGGTCTCGATGGAAGCGTAGACAAGTCGGCATCGGCATTCAAAGCTGTCCAGGCACTTCCCGCCGGAAGGATACTCAGAAGAATTTGGCCGCGACGCCCCGGTCCTGGATCAGCAACATCGCGTCGCGTCCGGGGACGTATTCGACGTCATGCACCGGGCCGTCGAATTGTATGGCAGCATCGGCGTCCCTTTCGAGCTCGATCAGACCCTCATCGTGAGCCAGAAGAAGAGGGCGGTGGCCCGGTTGAGCGGCGATGGCGTGGGGCATCGTGTCTTCACCGAAGTCGATCTCCGACGAGTATGACAGCCAATCGTCTCGATATTGCCGGGCCATACAGCCATTCGGGCCTGCGACGACGATGAGGCCGTCTCCAGTTAGGTGGAGGACCGTGGATTCGGAGCATGGCGTGTCAGCGATACGTTCCAGGCTCCACGAGTCGGCGTGTCCCGTGACTTGATAGATGCCTTTGTTGCCCCCGATCAGGACATCTCCGTTCTGTGCGACGAAGACCGAAGAGAACTTCAGATTCTCGTCGCGGATGCGCTGTTCGAGGTCGGAACCCGCGGAGCTGACCTCGTGCCATCGGGCTCCGTCGTATCGATGAATGGAGTTTCTGGAGACGGTCCACACGGAGTCCAGCTTGGGACCGGCGATGTCCAACGGTGCAGGGGGTGGATCCTGATCTGCGTCAGCCGGCTGTTCCCACCTGGTGCCGGACCATTCTAGAAGTTGACTGCTGGTCAAGGCGAAGCGGGGAGTATCCGTGCCCCAGATTTCCCTTCCGTTTCGAAGTGTCCCGACGTACTCGCCCTCACCGTAGTCTTGAGGGGACCATCCGCGTGGTTCCTTCCCATGATAGAACCCGGTGATGTGCATCAGCGCGGCGTGTGTACCGTCCGAATTGACCCAGAGGTCTCGGTAGGCGGGCGCATTCAGATCATCGGGCCCGAAATCGATACGAAAGCCGCTCGAAGCGGACGCCGCCCGGCGACCATTCGAGACGAGGAACGCACCGTAGTCACCTCCGAGCAAGGTAACGGATTCCAACGGCTCCGCGTCGTAGAGTCGGCGCGACGACATCTGTGACCGCTGCCAGCCCCCGCCGGTGTACCGATTGACGCCCCCGTCGATGTCTACAGCCAAGACGTCTCCCCCGGGACTGCATCCGAATCCGAGAATCTTCGACTCGAGCTGGGTCGGACCTTGCCACGTCTTCTCGTCGCCGTTCCAAAGGAAGAGCTCATCCCGATGGGCGGCCCAGGGCCCGCCAGCGTAGCAGTCCGACCCGGGCGCGGGCCCCAGAGCGTCGACATCTGACATGCCAGGCAAAAGCGGAAATGAAAGCCAGGCGGCCGGGGCTTCGCCGAACTTCATGATTCGCCCATTCGGAGCCATCTCCGGTCCGAACTTATCCAGCGACGAAATGCGTTCGTGAGATGTCAAGTCGTGGTGGTCATGCACGAGGGCGCCGCGTTCCGTCTGCACCAAATATTCCTCGGCTGAGGCCGCGCTGACACGCTCGTATTTTTCGTCATTCAGCAGATCGAGTGACCCGGTCGATTCTTCTTCATTGAAGGTCCGGATGTAGCCGTCATCGGTCAATCCGATCCACCCTGACTGGGTGGTCGTCAGGTCGATGAAATCGGCGTCCTCGGGAACATCAATGGCCTCGACCTCGAGGTCTTCTGTGAGGATGACAGGTGTCTGCGATCGTTTCGGATTCGATGGCTGGGTAGCGACCGCGAAGACTCGGTCACCTACCCGTTCCATCTCATCGATTCCCCCCGGGAACGGAGACGGGTGAACCCAACACCATCCATGTTTGTTGCAGACCGTGTTTGGGGCGGGCCTTTCGGGTACGACCTTCGCATGTTCGTCGGCGGGAGGCTTCTGGATGTCCGGCAACGGGCCGACATCGGCTCCCTGCCACGAGGACCGATTCTGGTCCAACTGACAGCTCGAAAGTAGAGCAGCACACAGGAGCAAGATGGGGAGAGTGTGGCGCATGGGAGTCAGAGGTCGTCGTAGTGAGCTGCGATGGCACCGCGGGTGTATACGAGGGTGATATCCCTCTCCTCCAAGTGGATCCCGCTGCGAAATTCGCCGGTGAGCTGGAGTTCGAGTGACCCGTCCGGTTGGGGTTCCAGCAGGCCGAGCCCCGACGCCACGATCGGTGGTTCCGTGTCGCCCTGCGAGACGAGGTTGTCTGCGAAAAAGGCATCGTATCTCGGTCCGTAGTCGTCCCATTTGCCGGCAGAGTAGCGGAATACGGCATGCTCGCCGACGATCCAGACGTCCCCGTTGGCGGCAATGAACAGATCGTTGATGCCGTGCGCCGGAAGATCGTCGATGCGAACCCACGCACCGCCGTCCCCGGCATGCGTCCGCGTGTAGAGGTCTCGGTCGTTCCAGGAATTCAAGTAAGGCTTGCCCTCTGGCCCGACTTCGAGTTCTCCCACGTCAGTGATCTCTTCGGGACGTTCGACCGAGGTCCATCCCACTCCATCGTAGTGGTACAGCGACTCATCGGCGCCGAGCCACACGTTGTTGGGTGTGTGCCCGGCCAGTTCAATCGCGTATCCAGACTCGGAGCCGATCACACGTTCCGTGCGGTCGACCCAGCGGAATCGCCGACGCTCATACAAACGGCCATCGTCTGCAATGAATGCAGGTGGCTCCCCACCTGCGGATTCGTCGGCGAAGGCTGGATCTGGTCTCGCGGGACGGTCGGACACCTTCGTTCGAGTCACTCCGGATGGTGTCACAATGATCCGGTCGGTCTCGGTCTCGATGGCCAGTTGCGTCCCCTCCGCCTGGCTTCGCAGCCCTCGGATGCCGGGCGGATGGTCCTCGGTCGGAACGGGTGCGGGAAATGAAAGGCCCCTTCCAACTCTGTCGATAGTGCCGTCTTCGATGATGGCATGGGCCCCGCCGGCTCCCGCCACGAAGAGCTTCGAACCGGAGACCATTGTATCGTGAATGGGCTGGCCGAGGATCCGCGTGGAATCCCAGGCAGGACATTCTTCACCCGTGCGCTCGAAGAGCGCTCCGCGTTGGTCGCCCACCAGCAACCGTCCCTCCACCGAGCACCCAAGTGACGTCAACGGGTATTCCGATTCAGCGGCCCGCTGCCAGGGGAGAGCCCCGATCCACGTCAGAAGGTCGCGGCGCGAGGCGATCGCCGGGTAGGCCGCGCCACAGGCTCCGCCCGGGCGTGGGCCCACGGCCGAGTCTGGAAAAATCGGAGTCGGTGCTGGCAGTTTGCGCCAGCGCCCATCGAGCCCGGTTTGCGTCCTGTCGATGGGGTCGATCGAGACGATATCGCCATTGGGCCACATGCGTGACTCCACTCCACGGGTGACCCGAGGACCATCCTTGACCTCGCCGTCGACGACGACCTTCCAATCGTCTCTCATCGCCGCCATGAAGTCATCCATGGAGTTGCCCGAGATCGCGCGGTATTTCCCCCTCTCCAGCGTCACGCTCTCTTGAAGTCCGTCCGGCCGAATGTCGTAGACCTTGCCAAATTCCCCCAGCGCCAACCAGCCGTCTTCGGTGGTGGTCATATCTACGAGGTCCGTCGGGTGCACCGACTCCGGCAAGAAGAGCTCCATGCCCTCGTCGTCCCAGATGACGCCTTTGTACGCGGGGAACTCGTGGAAGCCAGCGACGCCCAAGACTTGCTGCCCGACCTTTCTCAAGTCCGTGACGCGCTGGGGAAAGGGCGTCGGGTGAATCCAACACCACCCGTTATCGTTGCAGTGGGCATCCTCGGGGGGCTGGTCCGGGATCGCGAGCATGTCCCGTTGGGGCGGCTCATCGTCATTGGAGAGTTGGTCCAAATCTCCCGGAGCGCAGGTGTCGGGTTGCTGCACATCCACCCCGACGTCTCCCGCATCACCAGTCGGCTGCGGGTTGGTCCAATCGGCTCCTCGCTGGTCCTCCGGGCACCCGGGCAAGATGCTTACGCAGACCAGGGCGACGATGAGGCCGAAGTCTCGCTGTGACTTCAGTGCATGGCCTAGGCTCACAAAGAACACGCCCATCGAGGTCCGTCTAGGGCTCGATGGGAGCGTAGGAAAACCACCTTCGGCATTCAAAGCGGACCAGCTACTTCCCTCCAGAACGTCAGTAATACTTGGCGACGACCCCATATTCGGTCAGCACCCAGACGGCGTTGTGCGTGGGGAGGTATTCGGCTTCGATGGTGTTGCCGACAAATTCTCGTTTAAGGGTGCCGTCGTCTCGCAACTCGAAGAGCCCGACACCGGTGGTCAACATCATGGGCCGGGAGCCGGGTTGCTTGACGAATTCCCAGGACCGCTCGAGTTCGATTGTCGAACCCGCAGGCGCGCTCACAGATTCGGGCAACGGGTAGGTGGACCAGGTGCCGTTGGTTCGGCGCGCGATGCAGAGCCCCCGCCCGGCGACGAGCAGGGCGCCATCGTCGTCTCGGCCGATCGCGGAAGGTTTCTCGCAGGGGCTTTCATAGATGGCAGTCGGGCTCCAACCATCCTCCGAGACCTCGAGCTCATATACTTGTTCCGAGTCGACGACCAAGAGGTCACCATCGGCATCGAATCGAAGGGCCCCGATATCGTTTGTTTGGGCTTCCACCAAATCCGGACTCACCTCGCGCCAGCCCTCTCCATCGTACCGAAAAAGGCTTGCGTAGGTCGCGACCCAGACTTCGTTGCGCGACGTGCCGGAAATGTCCACGATCTCTTCGTAATAGGGGCTTTCTGGATGTTCGAGACCTGCGTCGACCCAGCGCGGTCCGTCGGCCTGGTCATGTTCCCAGCGATAGAGTCGGTCGGCGGCGATGGCGAACTCGGGCTGGTCGATGCCCCAGATTTCAGTGTGTTCGAACCTGAAGGCACTCCCCACACCTTCGCTCACCCGCGCCGGCACCTGTTGCCACCCTTCTGCATTACCCAAGCTGGTGTCACTATCGTACGTTAGGACGGCCTTGGTCTCGGTCCCATTTACCCACAGCGACGAGTATTGCGGCTGCGTGAAGTCCCCAGGCGGACGAAACCCCCGGTGGATCGCGTCGACTCCATCATCGGAGAGGCCGTAAAACGCACCGAGCTCTCCGCCAGCGTAGGTTGTCTCGCCGAGGGTCGCGGCGGCGTAGAGGTGGCCAGATGGGATCTGATTCCATTGAGCACCGTCGGAAATGCCCTGCATGTATCGTCCGTCGTAGCCCAAGACCATGACTTCGTCATTCCACCCGCATGCAATGTCGTTGGCTCTGTAGGGCTGAACGGAGATGTTCATCGGTGGTGACTGTCGATCCGGCCATTCGACAAATCCCTGAGACTCAAAGTGGCCGATGATACGACCCGAACAATCAGACGTGGGCGACGGCCCCCGGTAGATCCATGTAGTGGTTGGAATCCCCTTGGTGCATGAGCAGCCCCGCGCCACCTACCTCGGACAGGACGAATTCGTCCGGCGAGTTCCCGGTGATTCGGTCGTAGCCCAGGCTTTTGCCATCGGTGAATACACGCTGGCTTGTCCCATCGAGCCCGTGCCAATAGACCTCTCCCTCTCCGGCGCTGCTGACCGACAGCCAACCCCCGTCGGCCGGCGTGATATCCTCGAGTGCAGATGCATCGACTCTGCCAAGGTCGACCGGGTCCATGGTCTGGCCGTCCCAGGTAAACAACTGAAAGTCTCCCCGCAATTCGGTTCTCGCGACTCCGAGCAGTCGGTCCCCATCGCGTTGCAGTTCCTCGATGCGGTAGGGAAACGGCGAGGGATGGATCCAACACCAGTTGTCGGCATTGCACTGGGCGGACTGGGCAGGCTGCTCCGGAAAGACCACGATGTCTCGGCCGCCATCGGTCTCTCCGCCATCGCGGTCAGCGTCGCGGACGTCCACACCGGCGTCTGTCGGTTCAAAGTCGTCCCAGGGGTGAGTCCCGGAATCGGACGGGCACGCCGGCAGTATGAACATAGCCGGAAGAACGACCGCGATGATCAGACCGTCAATTCGAGTAGTCTTCATTCATCTACCCCATGGTGAGAGCTATTCAGAGCTAGGGTAGAGGAATCGGGGCAAAACCACAATTTTGGTAGTACTGAGCCACCACGCCTCTATTCGTACTTTGCCAGGATCCCGTCGTCATGGAGGACCAGGGTGATATCGAACGAATCCAGGTAGACTGCGTCGACCATGTTGCCGGCGTAGGAGCGTTCGAGGGTTCCATCCGCCGTCGGCTCCAGGATGCCGGGTCGGCTGACGACCAGAGGACGGTCCGCGTCGGGCTGGCGCACGAACTCCCAAGACGTGAGTGGGTCGGGTGGGACGGAGGCAGTCGGGATGCCCCAGTCAAAAGTCGGTTCGTACACCTGCCAGTTCTGTAGATCGTATCGAGCGACGCAGGTGTCATCCCCCGCAACCCAAAGACTCTCGTCGGGGCCGCGATACATGGCGCTGACCCGGTTGCAGGGAGCCGTAGCGATGGACGTCATCTGCCATGCGTCGTCGCGCTTTACGAGCTCGTAGATGCGTGACTCCGCTGTCACGAAGGTGTCTCCGGACTTCTCGACCAACATACGGGTGAGTGTGAGCTCTTCGTCGTCGATTGTCCGGCGCAGCGCAGTCCCAGGTCGACTGAGTCGTTCCCAAGATTGGCCGTTATATCGGAAAAGGTCCTGTTCAGTCGCGACCCAGACGGCGTCTTCGCTGTGGCCGGCGATGTCGCTGCCTTCGAAATTCCCACCCTCCTGCCCGGGCAGGTCTACGCGCTTCCAATCTTCTTCGATTCGCTCGTAGAGCCCACGTTCCGAAAGGGTGAAACGGGGCTCACTGACGCCCCAAACCTCGGAGGTCGACGCAGGCGAGAATCTTTCCGACCCGCCGATCCCTGACCTGTCGAACGGACTGTTTGTGCCACTCGTCAATCGATGAAAGTTACCTGACTCAATGACAATGGCCGTCGAATTGTCTTCCGACACCCAGAGGTCGGCGTAGTCCTCGATACGCAGGCCCGCTCCTTCAACTGCGCGGGGCACCTGAAATCCCTCGGTGACAACATTGGTTTCGCCGCCGTTGCGGGTTGCCAGGCTCCCCAGTGGTCCACCGACGAAGATTGTTCTATCAAGTACGGCGACCTCCGAGAAATTCTGCGAGTTCGACAGCGACCAGAATCGTTGCTCCCATCTTTCCCCGTCATAGATGTAACCGGAGCCGCGATGAGTCACCGCCAAGAGTTCACTGGAAGATAGGCATGCGAAATCCCGGGTGTTTGCTGATTTCGGCGCCGGTTCGTTCCACGCTTCGAGACTTGAGTTCCATCGAAACGGGTTCGCGACGAACAGGCTAAAGGGAAAACTCGCCCACGGACCCAGATTCGCGCACTCACTCGTCGGTGCGGGCCCGAACACCATGAGACTAAGGTTCAGTCCGTCACCTTGAACTTCGGGCACCGGGAACCAACGACGTCGGTTTGGCATCGGGGGATCAGCGGGCGGCGACTCTGACATCTGCCAAAGATCGCCGTTTGACCACATGGTCGTGGCTCTCAGGTTCTCCGGAACGGTATCCACCTGGACGACTCCGCCCCCGCGGCGGATGAGCCCGCCACCGACGTTTGTGCCGACCACGAACTCCGCCAATGAATTGCCCTCCACCCGCGTGAAATCCTGCCCGGGGAGATCGAACCGGCCGCGCTCGCCTTCGGTTCCGAGGAAATGGAGGATTCCACCATCCGTGAGTGCAAGCCACCCGTCTTCGGCTACCGTCAGGTCGACGATGTCTTCGTCCCCGTTTGAGAGTGGATCACCCAGAATCTGGATGCCATCGTCCCACACCAGACGTTCCGGCCCCCGAGTAACGTCGAGTTCGACGACTCCGTGGAGTTTTTCCTCTACCGGTTCCAGCTCTTGGACGTTGTGGGCCATCGGCCGGGGGTGGACCCAGCACCATCCGTTTGCGCAGACTGAATCGGCCGGTCGCTCCTTGGGTACAAACGTCTCGCCTTCGACGGTCTGGGTGTCACCCGCGTCCCCAGCGTCACCGCTAAAGTCCCCCCAATTCGGTCGGCGTTGATCTTGTTGGCATCCGCCGGCGAGTAGGCTGAGACAGAATAGGGCGATGATGTAGCTCACAGAGCTCCCTCATTGCAGCGACACGTTAAGCGTATCAACTGGAGCCTAGGGGAGCCCGACCGGCCATTCAAACTGCCATTATTTGCCCATGATCTCGGAACGAAGCGAATAGCTGATCATCAGCACGTCCTTCTGGGACTGTTCGTCGACCCCATGGTCCTCCAGGACGTCCATGATGTCGTCGACGGCGGCCATGTACTCCGCCTCGCTGATGTTCATGCCGCGGTGAGCCTCCGGCATGCTGCGGCCCTCGTACTCCTCGGGGCCGCCGCTGCCCATGGCCAGGAACTTGCGCAAGTGTTCCTTGAGCTTGGCCAGATGCTCCGGGTCTTCGCGGTAGGGTAGAAAGCGCTGCTGAATCAGCGGGTTTTCCATGTGCGCCGCGACGATGTCGTCGACCAGCGCGTGGATGCCGTCTTGACCGCCGAGTCTTCGAAACAGGGTCTCCATCTGCTCCTCCGTTGAACGGGATTGATGAAGGTCTACCTACATACCTCCCTAGCTAGACCGATCGGTCTATCAGATTACTAGACTGGTCAGTCTAGTCAAGGGACTCGGCGGCGCTGAAGTAGAAGTCGAGCATCTCGTCCAACGGATCCGGGCTTCGACGAAGCCGGCTGCGCAGGGCGGCCCCTTCCCAGCAGTTGACCAGAAGGTCTGCGAGTGTGCCCACATCAGTATCTTCGGGCAGGTCGCCCTGGGTCTGGGCCTGACGAAGACAGGCTTCGATGCCCGCGGAAATCTCCGAGAGGCACTGTTCGATCCGGCTCTGGAACACGTCGCTGGCGCCGGAGAGTTCCTGACCCAGACCGCCCAGAAGGCAGCCGAGATAACCTTCCTCGCGGTACTTGGTCCGCGTCTTCTCAAAGAACCCACGGGCACGCTCCAGGGGAGGGCGGCTCTGATCCTTCACGCACTCGTCCAAGACCTCGTGGACCTGGTCCATGTACAGGTCGACGACACCCAGGACGAAGTCCTCCTTATTGTTAAAGTGATGGTAGAAGGATCCCTTTGGGATGCCCGTTTCAGTAAGCAGGCTCTGGATGCCCAGGGCGTGATAACCCTGCTCGAGCAACATCTCGGCGCCGGCTTCGAGGAGGGCTTGTTTGGTGGGATGGACCATCGGTGAAACTCCTGCATTCGGGAACTTACCGGCGAAATCTTACAGGAGGTAGACCGAACAGTCTATGAAGGTGTATGTCGGTCAGTAATATTTCGCCACCACGCCGTAGGGCGTAAGCGCCCACAGGGCGTCGTGTTCGGGGAGATACTCGGCATCGATGGCGACGCCCGGAAACTCCGAGCGCAATTGTCCGTCCGCGCCGACTGCCAGAATGCCGGCCTCTGTCACCGCCAGAACGGGGCGGTCGCCAGGTTGCTCGATAAATTCCTCGATGCGTTCACCGTTGGCCGGTAGCGTGTCACGGTGCGGCGGCGCTGTAAGCTCCGTCCAGCTTCCATCGGCGTAACGAGCGATGCAGAGTGATTGCCCACTGGCGAGCACCGTACCGTCGGCCGACTGATGCATCGCCGTCAGCTGCGAACACGGCGGTTCGTAAGCGAGCTCCAGACTCAGGTCTTCGGGTCCACCATCGAGGCGAATGATGTCCTCCTGCGCAATCGCGAAGATGTCACCGTTGTCTGTCCGATGGAGCTCCAGTTGCGGCGAATCGATCGGTGCGTCCGTCACACGAGCCCACTCCGAACCATCGTAGTGGAGAATCGTCGTGCCCGAGGTGGCCCAGAGATCCGAACGGGTGCCGGCGATGTCGTGGATGTCCTCGGCAAATTCGTCCAAGTCACCGAGATCGTCGTTTCTCCATCCGTTTCCTACCCATTCCATGAGCGCCCCGTTCACGATGGCAAATGCAGGCGATTGATCGCCAACGACAGTGAACCCCGCTCGAGAGGACCCATCGCCATCCGGCAGCGTGGGGACGAACAACTCTCTCCAGCCCACTTCTTCTGTTGCTCGGTGAGCACCGGAGGCGTAGGCCAGGTGAACCTTCGTGCCTGCATCGTTCACCCAGAGGTCCCGAAACATCGGGTCACCGTCCGCCTCCATCTGGTCGGTCGGCACGCGAAATCCGCCGGAGAGCCGCTCCACGGCATCGCCGGTGACTTCGAGGAGAGTCCCATAGTTCCCACCGACGTAGGTTGTCTCGGAATCGGCAGCACTGGAGACGAGAGCGTAGTCGGCAAACTCCTCGCGAAACCATCCGCGATCCGGTGTGAGCCGCTGGATGCCGCCTTTTGCGTCGACGCCCATCGGATTTCCCCGCGCGTCACAGGCAAACTGTGCGACTGCAGGAAAACTCGTACCCGTGAATTCGACGGGGTCTCGGTCTGGCAACCATCCGGCGATGCCCACAGATTGGGTCTGTGCCCACCAACCTACATCCACACACGAGGCCGTCGGTCCGGGACCAAGTCCGGTCACAGGTCGGCCCTCATTCGCCTGTGGGTCACTGAGGAGGTTCCAATTGGGAGGCGCCTCGCGATCCGGCTCATCGACGTCGTCCACGCCCCAGACCTCTCCGTTAGACCACATTCGGAGCGTGGGGTCCTTTCCGGGGAAATCCTCCGAGGATGTCATGTCTCCGTCGATTACCAGGGTGCCTCCACCGTTCGACTTTTTTGCAAGATAGCGCGTCTGCGAGGCCCCTGAAATGTGTACGTACCCGTCGCTCGGGAGGCCTGCGAGTTCCTGGCGGGTGCCTTCGGTCGAAAACGCCTGAACATCGCCGGAATGACTTACCGTGAGCCACCCGTCGCCAGCCGGGGCCATGTCATCGCTATCAGCCAGTGGAATGAACCGTGAGTCGAGGATCTGCACACCGTCCGCGTTCCAGACAAACGGCCGAAAACCGCCCAGTTCATCCGCAACCGCAACGCCATGGATCTCCTCGGCGCTCTCTTTGAGGTCCGTCACTTCGTGCGGAAAGGGCGACGGATGAATCCAGCACCAGCCGGCCTCGTTGCAATGAGTCCCCTCGGGAGGCTCGCCGGGAAATACGTAGGGTTCGTCGGACGTCATTCCATCCCCGTCTCGCCCTGCGTCCCTCGCGTCGGGTTCGGAGTCGAGCTCCACGTCGGTAGCGTCTTCTACGTCCCCGGCATCCTGGACGTCGAAACCACCCATTGGCCGTCGGTCATCCTGGCAGGCGACCAGGAGTCCGACGGTGGTCAAAACGACAGCGAGAGTGGAGCGATGTTGGTAGGCCAAGAGTCGGTTCTCCCTTACAAGGACAGGTCGGTTGCACGAGGAACCTAGTGAAGCCGGAAAGGGCATTCAAATTGAAGACCGGCAGATCATACGTCCAAAGCCCTTGTGCGACGCTCGTGTACGATACGCCCGCGGGGGTCCCTTTTGCGATAACGTGGATGGCAGCTCCCAAACTGGAGGACACCATGAAGATCGTCGTCATCGGAGGCACTGGGTTCATCGGGTCGTCGGTAGTGCTTGGGCTCGACGCCAGAGGACACGACGTCGCTGTCTTTTCCCGCGGCGAGAGGGAGTTTAAACTCCCTGGATCGGTGACCCACATCCGAGGAGATCGTGACCGACTGCACGACAGCAGGGAGGCGCTCCAGGAATTTGGGCACGATGCGGTTGTCGACTTCATCTTGTTTACGGAGGCTCAGGCCGAAGGTCTGGTCGAGGTCATGGCGCCCTTCGTCGAGCGAATCGTCGGAATCAGTAGCTGTGACGTCTACCGAAAATACGCCGATGACTACGAGAAGATTCTCGTGGAAGAGGTCCTACAAGGCGCCCAGGGCGTGTCCACCACCGTGCTTCGATTACCCGCGGTGTACGGACCCGGTGACCGTCAGCGTCGGTTCGGCCACTACATCCGGCAGATGAAGTCGGGTGCTGATACGGTCCGATTCCCTGCCGACAAAGCTGAGTGGCGGTTTACGCATGGGTTCGTGGAAAATGTCGCAGCCGCGATTGCCGAAGCCACCGTACATCCGGCGGCCTCAGATCGGACGTTCAACGTCGGGGAATCCGTCACACCGACGTTCAAAGAGCGCCTCCAGCAGTTGGGTGTCAATGCTCCCGTGGACCGCCGCACTGCACTAACGCGTACTTTTGAGTGGGGCGGCTGAAAATCGAGCGTGCCACGGCCGCAGACGCCGTTGTCACTCACGAATGCAACACAAGAGTGCTTGTCACCCATATTTCCAGAAATGTGACTGACAAAGAAAGTATTTTCCCCAAGGAGGTCCTGAATGACAAACGGAGCCAACGGCTCGAATCCGACGCGCATGGTCCAGATGGTCTTCCCCGACCAGACCAACCACTACGGCACGCTCTTTGGCGGCAAGGCGCTGGAGCTGATGGATAGTTGCGCCTTTATTACCGCCACGCGTCACTGCCGCGAAAACATGGTCACCGCGTCTTCGGAGCGGGTCGACTTCCGCGTGCCGGTTCACGCCGGTGAATTGGTGGAGTTGGTCGGCCGTGTGGCGGAGACCGGCAAGAGTTCAGTCACGGTCGAAGTCGAGCTCTACGCCGAGGAACTGCTGACCGGCGAGCGACGGCTGTGTACGAAGGGTGAATTCGTATTGGTCGCTGTGAATGAAGATGGCGAGACGATTCCGATCGACTAATCGTATTTCGCCAGAATCCCGCGAAAGGTGATGGCCACTGTAACTCCCGCCTCCGGCAGGTATGCCAAGTCGAGGATTCGGTTCCGGTTCAGTAGCTTGAGCTCGCCGTCTTCAGTCGGCTGGAGCAGGCCGCTGCGCGTGCCGATCAAGGGGAGAGACGTATTCGGCTGTTCGACGAAGTTCGCAGCGGGCATGCCGAGGCTGGTTGTTTGGGGATCTTGGTCATCTGGCCAGTCGAGCTGAATGGAGGGCGGGACGTCGTATGTCTGCCAATCGTTACCAGTCGACCGGGCGAAACACTGGCTCGTCCCACTCACCCAGAGGTCACCGTTACCAGCTCGGTAGAGCGTGCCAACTCGATCACACGGCGTGTCGCTGGAGAACTCAAGCTCCCAGGATCCGCCGGTTTTTTGCAGGGAATAGAGATCCGCACCGAGTGCGACGAGGTAGCCACTCCCGGTTTCGGCTATCACATCCCTAATACCGACGTCCAAATCTTCGATGAATTCGTGGATGTTCGTTCCATCGGCGCTGATCTCGCGCCAGGAACTGCCGTCGTAGTGGAACAGGTCCCGAGCCGTGGCGACCACAACATCGTCGGCCGTCCGTCCCGCGATGGCTATTGGCTGGAACTCCTCGTCATTGCGCTGTGCGCTAAGAGAAGATTCCTTCCACTTGGAACCCGTCCAGCGAAGAACGTATCTCGGCGTCATGGCGAATTGGGGCTGGCTTTCTCCCCAGATTTTATGTGTCTCGGAAGCGCCCAGCAGCCCCCCAATTCCCCCAGCAGATCTCTCGACTCCCGAGCTCACGTCCTTGGTGCCCTCGGCGGTCCATTCGTGGACTCCCGAGCGTGTGATGGCCATCGCGCTCGTCTCGTCGGGGCTCACCCAGATCCCCATGTTGGGAAGGGGCCCTTCGAACAAGTCTCCGTCGAGAATCTGTCTACCCAGGCGGCGGGAGTTCGACTCAGAGGCTTCGAACAGTGTGCCTCTCCAACCACCTGCGTAGACAGTCCCGTTTAAAATCGTTGTGCTTCGCAACGACGCGTCTACTTCTGGCCTGAACCGCTCCCACGAGCCATCTGCATTCGCGTAGATACCTGCTTTGGCACTGCTAGCCAGCAGGGTCCCATCGTCGCGGCAGGTGAAATCGGTAAGCCCGGGTTTGTCGGGGGACGTTGCGTCGATCCAGGACTGATTGGACTCGTCCCACTTTCTGAGACCGCCAGAAGTGACGCTGGCCCAGATTCCGAGCGACGCGCAGGGCCCCGACGGATCCGGGCCAATTTCCAACACATTCCGTGGGGTCTCGACATCTGACGACTCGTCAACCGGAGCCGGAAACCTACGTTCCCAGTCCTCGGAACGCGTCTCAGGCTGGTCCGACTCGACGACGCTCCACACGTCGCCATTCGGCCAGATGCGGTCGTCCTCGATGGATCGAGCCATCTGCTCTCGGTGGATCAGCTCTCCATCACGGCGAATGAATACACCGCTATCGTTGGTGGCGACGATGAAGAGCGATGCCGAATGACCTTTGATCAATATGGGAACGACATCGGGCAACTGGAACGTGTCTTGGACGCCGTCGGGGCCGAACTCGTAGACCTTCGCGTCTTGGGTGACGGCCAGCCAGGCATCCTCGCCGATGGAAAGATCAAATTGGGGACCGTCGTCCTGTATCTCGGAAGGGATATCGACAAACTCGATGTCTTCGCTCCAGATAAACGGCTTTCCTACACCGCCCATGGACTGACCTCCGACGCCGTAGACTTGGTCTCCGACCGTTCGGAGTTCCCGCACCGTGTATCCAAACGGCGAGGGGTTCAGCCAGCACCAGTCGCCCTCGCAGACCGCGTCGCCAGGCTGGGCCTCAGGCACGAAGGGCTCGGTTTGCAGGTCTCCCCAGCCGCCCGGTGGTGTGGTCGTCTCCTCGCAGCCCGCGAATCCAAGACAGAGGAGGGCGGTAAAAAGTACGACGGCCGTGGTGGCGGCTCGATGACGTCCGAATTTCGGCATGCACGTTCCCAAGTAGCTATTGTCTAGTGATAGTGCGCCAGAATGCCGTTGTGGGTCATCATTATTGTAGCGCTGGCTCTGGGCAAGTAGGCGAGGTCGACGACTGCGTTGGGGTGCTCGCGGCGGAGCGTGCCGTCTTCGGCCGGTCTGAGTAGTCCAGCCCATGAGCCGATGAGCGGGAGATCGCTTTTGCGCGATGGAGCGAAGTTCCACGATCCCTCCGGTTCGTCCGGCGTCGGCGGGAGTTGCTGGTAAGGTTCTAGATCGCTGACCTCTTCGGGCGGCTCGTAAATGCTCCAGCCGTCGTCGATTGACCGTGCGACGCAGAGTTCAGAGCCAGCCACCCAGAGGCCGCCATCTTCCATCCGCCGCATGGCCTCCAATTTTTTGCATGGTGACCGTTTGAACATCTCAAGCTTCCAGGAGTCGGCGGTCTGTTGAAGCCTGTAGATGTTCGAGCCGATGCCGATGAGATAGCCGCCCCCCGACTCGGGCATCACTGTGGAGATGTCCCCGTCGGCACCGGAGATAATCTGCTGAATCGACGTCCCTTCGGAAGTAAGTTGGCGCCAAGACTCGCCGTCGAAGTGGTACAGATCTGTCGCTGTGGCGACTAGGGCATCTGCAGGGCCGTGTCCCGAGATATCAATCGGCTTGAAGGAGCGGTCACGGGTGGCGCTGAGGTTGGATTCCACCCACCGGTTTCCGTTCCAGCGAAAGACATATGAACCCGTAAAGGCGAATAAGGGTTCGTCGGTGCCCCAAATCTCGCCGTTGAGCAGCCTGCCAACTTCCCGTTCCGGATTCTCGGGGTTCACGAAGGTGACGTCGTCGCTTTCGCCGGGCGTCAGCCGATGGATTCCGCCGGAGTGCATTACCATCGCGTTTGATTCATCAGGGCTCACCCAAAGGTCGGTGAATCCCCGAAACGTCCCGAGGGCTCCGCGAGGCAAAAGCCTCTCGCCACGGTAGTTCACGTCGCCGCCAGAGACCTCAACGAGGGTGCCGGCGTTGCCACCGTGGTAAACCTTCTTGTCGCGAGCGGCGGTGGTCGTCAGGAGAACCTCGCTGTCGGAGATAGTTTGATTCCATGTACCATCAGTCGAGAGTTGAACCGCCCCCTGTGAGGTACCCGCTGCCAAAGTCCCGTTCCATCGGCACTTCATGTCGTAGACAACGCCGGGAACGTCAGTACCGGTGTCGTCCCAAGTTCCGGAAGATTCGTCCCAGCGTGAAAGTCTGTTTTCGCCGAAGCTCGCCCAGATTCCCTGCGACGCGCAGGGCCCCGATGGGTTCGGACCGACGGTGTATGGAAAGATGTAGTCATACGGGCCGGGGCGTGAATCGCGCGGCGGGGCCGGAAACGAACGACGCCATTCCGGCCGGGAATCCGTCTGGTCGTCCGCTTCCGGGAATCGCCAGACCTCTCCACCGGGCCAGATGACGGCGTTGCGGAGGTATTCATTCAGCCAATCAGCTTGTATGAGTTCGCCGCCTCGACGGATGTAACCCCCACCTTCGTCGATCCCGACCATGAAGGTCTCGACGGAGTGCCCCTCCAAACCGAAATAATTTCGCTCCGGCAACTGATACTCGGCGCGAACGCCGTCTGGCCCGAACTCAAACAAGAGGCCTTGCTCGGTCAGGCCGAGCCAACCGTCTTGGCCGATAGTCATGGGATAGCCGACTACGTCTCCTGCAATCTGCGGCGGGATGTCGACCAGGCGAATGTCTTCGCCCCAGATGAACGGCAATGGCCTGTCATTGTACGCGCCGTATGCCAGCCCATAGACCGTGTCGCCCACGGCCCGAAGATCCTCGATACGATACCCGAAGGGCGTCGGGTGGACCCAGCACCAGTCCCCCTCGCAGATGGATTCGTCGGGCGGGCTCTCCGGCATAAAAGTTCGTTCGGAATCCTCGCCGCCGTCGACCGACACGTCGTTTTCGAAGTCTCCCCATCCCGGAGGCTTGGAGTCACCCCGACATCCGACCGAGGCCAAGCAGAGCAGGGCGGTGCACAACACCACAGTTGCGGCTACTTTTTCCTTTCCGAATTGGGTCATTCGGTCTCTCCCTCGGGCGATGAAGATGCGCGGCAAGGGTAGAGAACCTGGGTTTGACCATCAACTACCCAAGCACGATATCGAACTGCCCGACCAAGACCTCGGAGCCGTCTCGAGTTTCGGACTGAAAGTCGACGATGAGCGACGCCTCGTCCGAGCTGCAGATGCCGCAGGAGTCGTCCTCGAGCCGAGGATCCCCGGCAAAGTACATCTGGGTCGTCAGGGCGCCGTGGGGCGGCGACGAAACGATGAAGTGGACGTGCCGGGGGCGCAGGCCGCCGGCGTCAGGGTATCGGCCGGGGCGGATGGTCTGGATCTCGTAGGAACCTTGCGCATCGCTCTGGAGCTGGCCGCGAAGGCGGTAGTCGTCGGAGGCGTCGTAGTAGTCGCCGTCGTCGTTGGCGTGCCACACATCGAGCAGGGCGCCTTCGACGGGGGTTTCGCAGTCGGATTCGTAGACCGTGCCTTCGATGACGATTCGCGTGCCAGGTTCGTCGTCCGGGGCGAGTTTGGTGCGCTGGGGCGCATCCTCCTCGTGGAACGGGCCTTCGACGTCCGAGGCGGTCTCCTCGCATTGGCCACCGTCTCCGCCTCCGCCGTCTGTGCCCGAATCTTGCGAGCCGACATCTTCGTCCACGCCGGTGTCGGAGGCCCCTGGCCCCTGGTCGGCGCAGCCGCTCGCAAGGCCTGCCACGGCCGCGGAGCCGGCTCCCAACCCGAGCCAACGGAGAAAGACGCGTCTGGAGGATGTGTCGCTCATCAGGCCCTCATCGAATTGCGGTTTACCAAGTGGTTCGATCTTGGAGGCTAGCAGGGCGGTCAGGCCGCCGCAAATTGGATCCTGATTCCCAATCGACATTGCCGCCCAGCCCGCCAGGTCGTATATTCTGGTAAGTCGAGCGCCCACGGTTCCCCGCCCTCATTTTCCCCGCAATCGCCATGGACCGAGACAAGATCGACCGCCAAGCGGTGAGCGTTACGAAGCTGGATGACCAGCCGAGCGACGCCGAGTACTGGCGTTCCCGTTCCCCATTAGAACGGCTGTCAACTGTGGAGGAGCTCCGCCGAGAGTATCATGAATGGCCCGAGGAGACGGACGATGAAGATCTCCCCCGACTTCAGAGAATTTGTCGCGTGCGCCAACTCTCGTGATGTCCGATTCTTCATCGTGGGCGGATACGCCGTCGCCTATCATGGCCATCCCCGCTACACGAAAGACCTGGACGTCTGGATTCAATCGACTGTAGAAAACGCGAACCGGTTGTTGGATGCGCTTTCCGGGCGTCATCAAGATCTCGCAGATCTCGAACAGCTCGAGTGACCTGCGGGTGCGACGTGCCGCCGCAAATTGGTGGTCTGGGGTCGTCGAACTTCCTGTTCACTCGAGTGTGACGAGCGCTCACTGCGGAGGACTACGGTGAGCGTCTCGAGGAGAAGTACCTGTGAACATCCGCGTTGCCGCCCAGACCGCCAGGTCGGATATTTGGGGAGCGCATTGAGCGTCTCATTCCGACCAATCCGTGTGATGGAATTTTCCGAGTCTGACATTCAGCAGTGGTTCAACTCCACCTACGCTCAGCGTGGAGAGCGATACCAACAACAAGGCCGCGTCTCCGATCTGCGCCAAGTCGACGATGAACTGCGCGCACAATGTGACGGCTCGCGGCCCCAACCGTACTCGGTGCGCGTGACCGTCCGGGAAGAGACCTTCGCAGACTCCCGGTGCAGTTGTCCGATTGGAGGCGGGTGCAAACATGTAATTGCTGTTCTCTACGAGTTCGTTCGCAGCTCTGGTGACGTCCCGGTGAAATCGCCGCTCGAACAAAGGGTTTCCGGATTGGGGCGCGATCGGCTAGCAGAATTGTTAGTCACCTACGCAGAACGGCATCCCGATTTTGAGTCGTGGCTCGAGGCGCAGCTCGCGGCAGAGATGGGAGAGATGGGTTCCGTCGACCGGGCCGAAATGCGCCGACGGGTCGAGCAGACGGTGATTCGAGAGGCCGAATCTCAGTCTTACAGAAATCCCGCAAGCTTTGAGGACCTGGAGGATCTTCGCCGGACGGCCCGCACATACATCGACGCCGGTGCGGCGCAGAATGCGGCAAATATCCTGTCACCCATCGCGAAGTGCCTGGTCGAGCGCTACCACATGTTCGATGACAGCCACGGGGGCGTCACGAATAACATCGACCGCGCAGCCTCAGAGTTGATCGGTGCGTTTCAGGTGGCCGAGGATCCCTCGGTACGCTCGACGATTCTTCGAGACCTGTGGGAGCTCTGGCTCTGGAACAGCGAATACGGCGGTGTGTTGCACGGCACATCGTTCCATCGTGCGTTCTCTGATTCCGCCGAGGAATGGGAGCGGCAAACACTGGTCGACTGGGCGCGTCAGGCACTGGACGAAAAGGGCCCCCGAAGCGAAGAAAGCGAGTACGCCAGCGACTGGCATCGCCAACGACTCGGACGGTTAGTGATCGATTTAGAGGGCGATGCGCTTTCCGAAGATGAGATGCTCGACATCGTCGACCAGGCAGCCCTGGAGACCTGGTGGCTTCGAAAGCTTCTTGAGCGCGGCCAATTCGACAGGGCCGCCAATTCAACGGAAGATTTGTCAGTGTCCGAGCAGTTAAGACTTGTCGACGATTTTCTCGAGCACGGATGCGACGACATCGCCGAAGAGATCCTCTTGCGAGTCGAAGACGAAGGCGGAAACCGGAAAGCGAGTCGCGCTCGGGAGAAGTTGGTCGAGTTCTATGACGAGCGCGGACGTTGGGAAGATGCACTGCCCCAGGCGCTGGAGAATTTTGAGGAACGTCCAAATCGCAAGAGGCTCCGTGAAATCGAGCGTCTCGCCCGCAGGCTCGATCGGTGGGAGACGCTAGAGACCGATCTTCTGAACACGCTCACTGAGAAAGCGCCCGCAGAGTTGGTCTGGTACTACATCGAAGACGATGATCCGGAGGCGGCTGTTGCCATCTGGAGGTCCACCGACATTTCTCGCCTCCATCTTGATTCGACCAAATTCGCGGAGGCCATCGCCGAAAACCATCCCGACATTGCTCTCGAGCTGTTCAACCGAGCCGCCGAGTCACTCATCCGTCAGCGTGGACGTTCCAACTATCATGAAGCATGCCAATACATCGGGGAAATGCGGAACATCTATGAGTCGTTCGAACGCGTAGATGAGTGGCAACGGGACCGCGACGAATTTCTCGAGGAATTCAACAACTTGCCAGCCTTCAAGGACGAGATGCGCAAGGCGAAGTTGAGCGACGAGTGAAGCCGTGCCTCACTTCTGATCCTCCCGCAGGTGGCACTTCTTGTACTTTCTACCCGAGCCGCACCAGCAGGGGTCGTTGCGGCCGAGTTCCTCGCGGGCGGACTTTCGGTACGTCTTTTCGTCGCCATGTCTGGCGTCAGTTTCTCTCGACTGATCAAAGAGGCTCTGAGATTGTCGCCGGGCCCGTTCTCTTGATTGCCGGACCTGTTTGAGTTTCTGTCTCTGCTCCTGGGTCAATGTGCCACCGAGCACTTCGATTGAATCAGCCAACTCGATGACGATTTGGTTGCTCAGTAGCGAGGTATCCCCGGCGTCGACACTGACCCCATCAAGCCTGTCGGACATGGGCTCGATCGCTCGAGGGTCACCGTACATGGACGGATATCCGGCCGCATACTCCGGATCATCATCGAACGCGTCCATTAGAACCTTGTAGATGCGATCTTCCTGCACCCCGGATCTCGCCAAGATCTCACGTAAGGCACCGTAGAAAGCCTCCTGGATTTCGTTGTCGGGCGGCGGATCGAGTCGGGCCAGTGCAGGCCCGGCGGCGGGTTTGCCGAAGGCCGACAGGGCAGTTATCAGGCCGGAGTACAAGTACTCGTCCCAGTGGCAATCGGACAGCAAGTCGAGCATCGGCTCGATAGCCTCTTGGTAGCCTCGTTCCGCCAAGAGTTTCGCGGCGTGGATGGGCAGCCACCCGTCTCCCGGCGCTTCCTCCGACGCCAGATATTCGTCCGTCACTATCGAGATCAGCGGTTCAGTCATTGCAGGCCCCGCTTCAACAATCGCTTGCCGCAGATCATCAGGGAGCGGGTTGAGCCGGTGACCCTCGCCGCTGTCGTGCTCAAAGAGGCGGGTCAGCATCCGGTCGATTTCCTGGTTTTCGCTTTCAGGATGGGACATTGGTTCGGTCACGATAGGTCGGCCGTTTCTTGATTCGATTGCTGAATGATCTCCCGCAATTTGCGTTTGACGTCCGTGGTCCAACCCCGATGAGGGTTCAACATATTTTGATTGTTATCTAATACGTTCAGAAGGATTTCTGCCATGTCGCAAGCGGCCGAGTGAAATCCGCATTCATCGTAGTCCCGCACGACATCGACCAGTGACCGGAAGTCTTGTTCATGGGCAAAGTCGCCACGGGAGCTTGGTTTGCCAAACGCCCCACGGACGGTTTCGAAAATGGATTTGGCTCTCCCACGAAACTCCTCGAGATCGACGTCTGGTTTGTCTGCGTCATCGAGAGTTCGCAACCGGATTTGCCGGCACGCATCACTATTCCGTCTTGCCAGCCAGACCAGTAGATCTCGCAATTCGTCGGCGTCGCGTCCCTCAAGTCGCTCTAGGATTTCCTCGAAATTTCGGCTCATAGTGTCATTCGGTAGGTCACATTATCTTTCGTGTTGCCGGCACTCAAAGTCTAAAATGACATTGAGCAAAACGCATCAATAGTTTCGTTTGCTACAAACATTTCAGCGGCGGGATGGACACGGTGACTCAATGGGCGGCCGGCTGCTCGAATTCGCCCGAAACGTTTGGAAACTCGCTCCAATGCGTTCCAAGAAGCTCGCGGCCGGCGGCCTTTGAAGTAGGACCACCCCATTGTTTGAAGAAAAACGGCACGTCCTCGGCTTGGCAGCGGTTCTGAATATCGCGGACCCACTCTCGCCTGTCATCCCGAGGCCGCCACTGCCCGTCCACGTATTCAACGAGTGCCCGACGGTCCCGCGTACTTTCGGTCCATAGGTGATTGCCGGATTCCCCGCCTACGATGACCCAGTGAATACCCTCAAGATCCAGGTCAGGAATCGGCCCGATGAGCGGCTCACAACTCAAAAAGCGAATCGCAGCGGGGACCTCTCGTAGCGCATCGATTCGTTCGACTACGCGGCCTGACTCCACAGAGGTCCCAAGCCAGATGTGGCTACTCGCCTCGTACCAGCCCTCTTGGGCAAACGCCTTCAACGTCGTCGCCATTCGGCCAGGACGTTTGGTGAGCACTTGAAACCTATGACGCTCGGTATCGAGCATCACCTTGAAGACCTTGCGCAGGAATTCCACCGGAGAACTAGGGTGGAAGAGGTCGCTCATCGAGTTCACAAAGACCCGTCGCGGCTTCCTCCAACTGCGCGGCTCGTCGATCTTGTCCCAGTGTAGGTTGAACTCGAACCCCTTCTCGTAACGCTGGTTTCCCATGGCATTCAATCGCTCGGCCATCGTCTCGGCGTAGCAGAACTTGCAGCCCTCCGAGACTTTTGAGCAACCAGTCGAGGGATTCCAGGTCTTGTCTGTCCATTCGATCCCGGTCTCTTCACTCATCAGTCTTTTCCTCGGACTCGGGGAACGTAATCTGCACGTGATTCGGGAATGTCCCTGCCTGCCTCCGGCCCTTAGTCGAAGAGGCACGTATCTGACCTTCCGATTCGAGATTCCTGAGAGCTTGGTTGTAGTGCTTTTCGGCGAACGCGTTCGAGGTTCCCGATTCGGCCTGATGAGTCCGGACAATCTCATCTCGAGTAAGCGTCAGGCCTGCAAAGCGCGAAACAAGAGCATCGCCCAATTGCTCAATCGGTTCGTGCGCAAGACGAAGACTCGTCTGAACCTCGCGCGTTTCGTCGAACAGCGCAGGCTCATCCGCGTCACCAGATGTCTTGTTGCTCAGGATGTCGTTCATGATGGAATAGCCTTTGAAACTCTTCGTCGCGAAAAAGAGATCGTGAGACACCCGGTCTGCCTCAGCCGATTGAAACGTGAAATTCAGTATCCACTGTGCGCTCCGGGACTTCAGTGCGTGTTCCATCGCTCGAACCACCAGGGAACGTCTCTCGGAAGGACCTGCCGGTTCGAGATTACCTCGAAGGTCATCGGCACGATCTGCTCCGCCAAAAAGGCGGTTCATATGATTTGCAACCTCGCGATTGCTGACAGCAGCATTAATTCGGTTGTAATTGAAAAAGAAGATCAGATCCGTTCCCCAATTTCGGAGGAAGGTGTCGAAGAGTTCCATCGAGAGGCCTGCGTACCCCCAAGGATCGAGGAACACCAACGACGGACCGACATCCAAATCAGAGAATCGTGACGGAGCGCGTGCGTCCACTTCCTCATTGAGCACAACCGGTTCATGCTCAAGCAGGTTGATGCCTTTGAGTCCGAAGATATTGGCTTCAAGTGCACCCGCACGCTCGGAGTCAGACTCGTTGAGGACGATCTGAAGCCTTTTCGAAAGTCGTGTGTCCTTAATCGCCATCTGTGCAATCCGAATCGGAGTCGATGGAGTACCATCGTCATACTTGCCCTTTCCGGCGAAGAGGTCGACGTAACCCACTCGGTTGCCCACCTCTTGCCGATCGTCTTGAACCGATAAGATGACTTGAGACCAAGCCTTGAAGTACTCACAGACGATTTGCGTCTTCACCTCAGACGCTGTGTCCTGCTCCTCGTAGAAGTCTTTCGTAGACATGAATCTCCCCATTGAGAGCCTGCTCAAGCTCGGAAAGCCAACTTTGCACAGCAGGCCAAACATAAACAAATGTTCAGTTGTCGTCAAGCGGGCTTTGGAGAGCTCGATCCTGGGCGCGAACAGTCGGTTTCGAACCACGTCCATCTATTGTTACGATTATAACCACTTCAAAAATCAGTGTTTTGGATTCGACTGACGGTGGCTTGATGATGATGCGACGTAGGTTTGCGATCTGTATGGCAGTAGTCTGTTCGATGACCTTCCTCGGCGTCGGCACGGCATTCGCCGGCATCGGGGCCGAGCAACAGGGGCAGCTTTCTCCTCCACAACCGGAATCGCGGGCGTTTTTGGGTCAGGCCGTGGCGGTGCAAGGCGATACAGCAGTCGTCGGTTCGCCTGGACGCGATGTCGATGGGAATACTCGCGCCGGCAGTGTTTTCGTCTACAACTACGATGGCTCCACCTGGACCCGACAGCAGGAATTGACCAGCCCCGACCCCGAACGCGACGCGCAATTTGGCAGAAGCGTCGCGATCGACGGAGACACCCTTTTGCTGGGACAATCATCGATCGGGGGAGCAAGCTCGGTGCACGTGTTCAACCGCAGCGGCGGCACATGGAGCCGCCAGCAGATATTGAACATCGACGAGCCCGACATCTCGCCGGAGCCAGCCTACGGTCTGGAAGTCGCGCTCGAAGGTGATACAGCACTCCTCGGTGCCCCTCTTCAACGAGGCGACAACTCCATCGCCGGATTTGTCTACGTTTTCACTCGAAGCGGCGGGACATGGAGCCAGGCGCAGCGACTGTCGGCTTCTGACGCTTCTGCTGAAGCCCAATTCGGCGACTCCATCTCCTTGGACGGTGACCTCGCCGTCATCGGGGCTCCGGCGCTGGACTCCAGCGTAGACGGCGCCGGGGCAGCGTACACCTTTCAGAAATCCGGCGGTACCTGGTCCCAACAGCACAAGCTGACATCACCGGAACCGAAGGAGTATGCCCATTTCGGCAGTGACGTATCGCTCGACGGCTCGATGGCTCTGGTGGGCGCCCGAAGTCCGTCCGCGTTTTCACCGGCGCGCCCCGGGGCGGCCTATGTGTTCGAACAATCCGGCGGTACGTGGAACCTGACCCAACAACTGAGCGCATGCGACGGGTCCGAGGACGACCAATTCGGCAGATCGGTCGCGTTGCGACAGGATCTGGTGTTGGTGGGCGCCTCGGGTGCCGAGGTGCGGCCCCCGATGGCACGAGCAGGCGACGATGGCGCCGTCTACGCATATACTCCACAGGGCGGTAGCTGGGTCCACGCCGACAAATTCTTCAACGAATCCGCCAACAATTTCGGAACGACGCTCGCGAGGGACGGCGAACGAGTGGTTGTCGGGGATCCCGATTTCGTCGCTCAACCCGAAGACGGAGAGGTTATCACGCAGGCGGGCCAGGCCTTTGTGTTCTCCATCGACCCGAGCGCCGCGGGCGGCGGAGATACGGTCTGCGAGGGCGATCCCAGCGGCGATACGGGAATCGGAACAGATGCCGGCAACGGCGACGGTGTACCATCCTCCGGTTCCGGCTGCTCGACCTCGGGGCAGGGGCCCACCATGCCGTTCGCGCTTCTGGGCTTGCTGGGTCTCGCGATGATGGTCCGGCGCGAATAGTCCAGTCCATTCTCAGTTCCCGAATTCGATGTCACAGGCTTCCAGTTCGTTGCCGCATTCAGTCTGGACGCATTCGGGCTGTCGGTTCGGACACTTCTCATTCATGCAGGCGAAGACCGCGAAGAATGCGTTCTGCTGCTCGGCGGTGCCGTTGTAGATGTAGTCCTCGAAGAGAAGTCGCGGGAACTCATCGGTATCGGCGCATTCGGCCGTCTCTTGGGTCGCGCAGCTCCACATCTCCGCGCAGCTAGTCCCCGAACCACTCAACCCGCAGCTATTACGTTCATCGATGCAGTGTTTCGTTGAGCACTGTCCACGTTTGTCCAAGGTATCAGCCTCTGCGCACTCGGATCGCTCGCATCTGTAGAGCGCACTCAGCTCATCGACTGGCTGGCCGGTGCCGATATTATCGATGCAGTTCCACCAATCCTCATTGGTATTGGCGGTGTTCATGCACAGTCTTGTACCCCTACACGACAGCTCGCCGGTTCCTCGACAGGCCAGGACCTTGTCGAATTCTCCACACTCTTTGAAACATGCGTTGCGGCCAGATTCACACTGAGCGGTACACTCTTCGAGTGCGTCGCAATCCACCTCGCCGATGTCTGAATCATTGGAGCCGCAGCCGGCCACCAACAACGCGAGAACGCTCGCCAGGGCCAGGTCGACGATTCCGACGAATTTTGTTGAAATCAGCTTCATCAGCAATTCTCCAGACAGTCAGTCAACCAGTCGAAGTCTGCAGTTTGTACGACTGCCCGGCGCCGATTGGTAGAACTAAACCACCGCTCGAGCATTGTTCCGTTTGGCTGGAGGTCTAGCCACGTTCGGATTTGCTTGATACGTGGGGCACCAGTGTACATCGCGTGGGTTTTTCGGGCGACACACTTCTGCGGTCGCAGTCGTGGGCTCGCTCATTTCCCGTGGGTCGTGAGGGCTACGCGCTGCAGGCGTTCAACTCCGCGCCGCGAGTGAAGTTCATTCGAAATACAGCGTATTTCCAAAGTTCGAACGGCCACCGAGGAGCTTATCTCGGTCGGGAATGACGAAACGTACGGAATCGAGCCTTCGAAGTGGCTCGTTCCCGACCGAGATATCTATTGTCCGTTGGAACCGGAGCGCGTCGTCATTCCGACCCTGCGTTTCGTCGATCGGAGTCCTTGGATCGGCGTCCAATCTGACTGGGCTGCCACCCACGACTTGGTCCCGATTTTTCAGATACGTGACGATGATTCGGCTGGAGTCCAGGCGAGACGCTTTCATGCTGGTTCCGAAGTGCGTGATGTCTATTGACTTCGCCGGAGCGTCGAATCGCTGGCCGAGATCGAGGAAGGATTCGTACTCGATATTCGACAGGTCAAATACGGGCGGTCGGGGGACCATCAAGGACATGGTCCGAAATATCGAATTCAGCAACAGCGGGTTCACCTTTTTCATCGGCGCGCGTAGGGTCGGCAAGGTATCCCTCCATGGTTTGTTCGAGCCAAAGTGAACCTCCAGCCCCCACGTTAAACTACCCGGGGCCGCGAAAGGCCTGTCTGCGCTCGTGGGATTTGCCTCTGCGATTGCAAGGTGAACGACCTTGACTCCTTTCGAACCGAATGAGGACGAAGGGATTCTGACCGCGTAGTTGTTGACCTCGGACCAGCCGAAATCGACGTTTTGCACTTTCTTGGTCGTCTTGTCCGAAAGTGCCTGTTCGGAGGCGAATTCGGTATCATTTCCCGAATTTGCTCGGATGACACTGAACGGAACGGGCCGAAAGTTCACAAAGGCATACATCACGAATTCTTGTTCTTCGAAATCCTCCCCAATATCCCGTGGGTCAAACAGAAAAGACGTGTCGAATATCGCTGATTCGTCCGAATACAGCCACGCCTTGGCACCGTCCTCACCGGGGCGCATAAAAGGACGTGGTTCGACTGCGATCTGTCGGTGGCGGTCGCTTTCTACCGAGAGTTTCGAAGCCGGAGACTCGTACTCTTCGGCCAAAGGGGGCTTCTCAAATTCCTGAGAGCATTCCCCAGCGTCGCAGTCAGGGGAAACGTCTGCGGCACCCTCAATGTTGGTCCCAGATTCACACCCAGTGCACATCAACGTGGTCAGAGCGACTGCGACAATCTTTATGCGATCCATAACCGGGGCTCCCTTCTCGTAATCACACGCCGCACGCGGTCAGCTCCTCGCCGCACTCATTCTGCACGCACTCGGTTTCCTCCGCCGGGCAGTTTTTCCTTACGCAAACGTCCAGCTCGAAGAACGCGGTCTGCTCCTCGGCGGGGCCCTCGTAGATGTAGTCCTCGAAGAGCTTCTTTTTTGGGTCCTCGGCATTTGCGCAGGTGTCGTCCTGCTCGGACATGCAACTCCACATCTCGGCGCAGTTGGTCTGTGAGCCATTCAGTCCGCAATTGGCGCGCTCGGTCCGACAATTCTTGCTGGTGCACAGGATTCCTTCGGGAAGGCTTTCGGCCTCGGCGCATTCAGAGCGCTGGCACTTTCGAAGTGCGCTCATACTCTCGGCGCTTTCGCCCGGGGCGACGTTCTCGAGGCAACGCCACTGACTCTCGCCGGCCTGGGTGGACTTCGCGCATACGTTTGCCTGCCTGCACGTCGACTCACCGGTAATCCCGCATTTTGTGGCGAGGTCGGTGCAGTTTTGAACGAGACAAGCATGGCTCTGGCAATCGTGCTCAGACCAACACAGCGACAGATCGGCGTGAGTCAGCTTAGCAGTCTTCGACCCCTGCTCTGTGCAGTTTTCTCCGTATCCGATACTGCATCTGAATAGGTCGGCACAGGTCGCATCGCCGTAGTATTCCGGGGCACAGGTCGCGACTTCGTCGTGGCAGTTCTTCACGAAGCAAGCCGAACTGGTCTGAAATTCTGCGTCTGCGCAGTTTTTCTCGCGACATGACTCAATGGCATCGCGGCGGGCTTTGGCACGCTCGGTGGCGTCGCCCCGACACTCCTGCATGCACTCCTCGTCATCTATTTGGCACTTGTTCTCGCAGTCAATAAGTGCCCGACAGTTGTCTCCCTCGGTGCTCATGTCGGGTCCGCAGCCGGATCCCAGCACCATGAGGGCGCTGACCAAACAGAAGGCGAGTGCGCTGGACGTTCTCGAAACAACATTCATCGATGTCTCTCCCGACAGTCACGCAAACATTTGAACTCAGTATTTTGTACGAACGCCCGGCGCCGAGTGGTAGAATCCGTTGTACGACTCAATAGTACTTCGCGATCACACCGGCATGCTGAACGGCGAACACTGCATTTTTCGACTCGACACGCACGAGATCACGGACCGCACCGAGGAATTCCCTGCGCAAACCGCTCTCTTCGATCGCAAAGATGCCGGCGTTTGTACTGACCAACGGTGGGCGGTCTCCGGGCTGCGCGACTATCTCTCGCGCGCCGAGCTCGTAGCCCGGGTGCGGGGACTCGGACGAAGGCGGCAGCTCGTACGTCTTCCAGCCGTCGGCGGTTTGGCGAGCGATACAATGGTCCAAGCTGGCAATGTATAGCTGACCATCCTCCGAGAAATGCATGTCCTGGACCGTCGGGCACGGCGTGGACAAGAGCTTCTTCATCTCCCAAGCGTCGGGTTCGCCGGTGATCTCGTAGATGTCCGACCCGGCCGTTACTAGTACGGTCCCATCGCTTTTGACCTTCCCCGCCTCGAGCAGCAGGCCATTATTTTGTATCGTCTCTTTCACACGCGACCCGTGGCCGCTGATCTCCTGCCACGACTCGCCGTTAAACCGATAGATAGCCTCGTGCGCAATGAGCCACACACTGTCGGCTGAAATACCTGCGAGGTCTGGGCGACCCCACTCATAGTTTTCTTGAAAGTATACATCGAACGAGCGGTACCAGGCGTCGCCGTTCAACCCCATGAGTGCCTCGACCCCGACGACAAACCGCGGCCGCTCCTTGCCCCAGACCTCCACAAGGTAGTCTTTAACCCAGTTAAAGTCGCGGTCGAAACCGGGCCGTCTGTGCCTCTTCCAGACCTCGCCCTTACGACTGAATACACCACCCTGGTGCAAAATGAGGAGTTGGGTGTTCGACTCATTGGTCCAGATGTCCATGTACCCGGTATAGAGCTTTCCATCGTCCCCATGTACGGTGGGAAACTGAAACTTTCTGGAATGGCTCTCCAATGTTCCGTCGCCAAACGTGGCCCAGTTTCCGAGATTCCCACCGAGTACCAACCCCCCGTCGCTGGTGCCGAAGACATCGAATTGGTCCTCACCGAGTTCGAGGGGTTCCCAGTCGGAGCCTACTCGTTTCAAGACCGAATCGGCCCGAAGTGCCAAGAACTCTCCGTCGTCGGTGCAGTGAAAATCCCGGACACCCGACAACACGTCGGCGGCCTCTTTCCAGGAACTCTCCGCCGGGTCCCATCTGTACGACCCTGCTGATTCATCGTGCCCGGCCGCCCAGATTCCGTACTCAGCGCACTCCGAGAAAGGAGAGGGCCCCATGGCTTTAACCCCCCGGCCGACGGGCCTGGGAAACACGGTCCATCCCTCGGCCACAGTCGTCCGGGTGTCGGGAAAATCGTCGACTTCCCAGACCGTCCCGTCCGGCCACATCTCCATGTAATCCTCGTATTCTAGATCGGACAGATCGGAGGCGACTTCCTCGCCGTCGCGGTAGAGAATCGTCCCCTCGTCACCTGCGGCCACGAAGTCGTCGACCGATAGACCACTGACGAAGCTGTATTCCTCGTTTCGCAGATCCCGTGAGCCAACCACGTCGTTCGGGGTAAATTCATAGATTTCACCGTCCGCCGTGATGCCGAGCCATCCCTGACTGGTTGCGTGCAGGTCCCCCCACTCCGATTTGGGGGCGATGGGATTGTCGACCAACGTCATGGAGGTCCCATCCCACACAAATCCCTGGGTCCCGCGGAGGCCCAGTTCGTAGCCGTCGGCCACACCGAAGACCCGGTCCCCGGCGGCTTTCACCTCGATGATGTCGTGGGGGAAGGGGGAAGGGTGCAGCCAGCACCAGCCTTCGTCGGTGCAGGCCGAGGCCTCCGGCGGCTGCGATGAAATGACCGAGGCGTCTGCTCGCTGGGACACATCGGTCCCGACGTCTTCTTCGATCTCGAAGTTGTAGATGTCGTCTCTATCGGGCTGGCAGCCCGTAAGAAGAACGAGTGCAAACAGTACGCATGGGATGTGATGGCTGGATCTCATGGCATTCTCCATCTTTGGAGCAGATGTAGAGCCCGACCGCCCGCGCCGTGGATCAGGGGCGCCGATCAGCGGTCATTCCTGGGATGCGTCGTCGAAATATTTAGCCACGACCCCCTGGCGGTGCAGGGCCAGCACGATGTTGCGCTTCTCCAGGTAGACGGCATCGCGCATCAGGCCGATGAATTCCGTCCTGTGGGTCTCGCGACCATCTCCAACATGGAGGATGCCCTCGTGGGTCAGCGCGAGCGGGTCTGGATGGTCGGGCCGCTCCACGAGTACCGTAGAGGTATCGGTGTCCTGGTGGGGCGGCCGCCTATTCGACGTGTACGGGTAAGCCCTTTCTTTCCATGCTCCATCGACCTGCCGCGCCACGCATCCATTGGATTGGACCACCCAGAGGTCGCCGTCATCGGCCCGAGCGATGTCCGTGGTCACCCCGCATCCGGAATCCATGTACCGGTCAAGCTGCCAGCCGCCACTGTCTCTTCTGAGTCGGTAGAGTCCGTCAGTTGAGCCGATAATCAGGTCGTCTTCACCATTGATGAGTACCGATCGAAACTCCGCGTCGAGGGACTCAAGGGAGTTGCCGACCGCCGCGGACACGTCGCCGATGTCTGTCCACCCGTCCCCATCGAAGTGATGGATTCCGCCTTCGGTGACGACCCAGACATTGTCCGTCGCGTTGCCGGCGATGTCGCGCGCAGCAGCATCGTCACCGCCGAAGGCTTGTGTGGTTTGGTCCCGCCACGTCCGGCCGTCCCACTTCCATAGAGACTCTCCCATGATGGCGAACCTCGGGCGCTCGATCCCCCACACCTCGTCATTCAGCACGCCGGCATTGAGCCGTGCCCCTTCCGGCAGCGACATGTCGAACCACCCTTCGGGTGTTCCGTAGTACACGCCGCTGGAATGGGTCAGTACCAACCGTTCTCCACCGGGGCTCGCCCAGATGTCCCTGAAGGACCCGAGCTCCTCCGTGGCGGTGCGATTCGCGGGAATCGCAAACCCACTCGAGACTTCGGTCGTCTCCTCCTCGTCCAGGATCACATGCTTTCCGTTCTTGCTGCTGACGAAGAGCTTCGAGCCGAGGACGGCTGTGTCTTCGATCGGCTCGTCGCTGACACGGCGGGTCTCCCAGTCTTGTCCGGCGGCGGAACGCAGGTGAATGCGTCCCTCGGCGTCTCCGATGACGAGTCCACCCTGCGGCGAGCATCCGATCGATGTCACTCGTCCGCCGTCGTAGGGCACCTCGGACGCACCCTCGAGGGAGTCCCATCGACGCAGACCATCGACTCCGACACCGACAAAACGCCCGGCAGTTGCACATTCACTACCGGGTTCGGGGCCGATGGACGTTATCCCGGGACCCAAGGGAGAGACATCGAGCGTGCGAATGGCCCAATCACCATTCAGGCGTTGCTCCGCGGGCCCGGAATCATGCACCGATACGATGTCTCCGTTGGGCCACATGAACGTGTCCGTCACCGCGGCTTCCGTTCTGCTCCGGAGTTGCACCTCCCCATCGCGATCGATCAGGAAACCGTCGTCTCGATGAACCACAAATGCGTCGAGCGACACGCCCGAGAGGCTGTAGAAATCATGGCCTTCGAGTTCCAGCTTGACCCGTCCGCCCTGCGGACCGACCTCGACCAGATCGCCAGACACGCCAACGGCCAACCAGCCATCTGGCGTCGTAATCATGTCGTCGTAGCCAAAGTGACCGCGGCGTGGAGTGGGTCCGAAGCTCAGCGACGACCCGTCCCAGATGACCGACCGACGTCCCGTCAGGTACCGCGAGTTGGCGACGCCGTGGATGTCATCTCCAGCGGGCCGAAGCTCCGAAAGGACATGAGGGAAGGGCGCCGGATGCAACCAACACCAGTCGTATTGATTGCAGAGAGCGTTGTCGGCGGGTGCGTCGGGAACCACCGGAGCCTCCGTGGGGAGTCGACTGTCGGGAGACAGTCCCACATCCTCAGCGCCGACCTCCTCGCCCCCGAGGTCGTTTTGTGTGCCAGTCTCAGGGGAGAAGGTAAAATCATGGATCGAGTCCTGAGTGCACCCGACCGCGCACGTCACCGCGAGCATCATCAACGCACAGCATTTCTTTCGCATTCTTACCCCTCAAAAGTACTTCGCAGCGAGGCCCCTCTCTTGGAGGAGGAATACCGCGTTCGCGTCGGGCAGATACCTTCCGTCGAAGACGCTTCCGAACATCAACGGCTCCAGGTCCGCGTCCGTACCGCGGAAGTCGATCGAGAATGCACCCACAAAGGAGGCAACGATGGGTGAAGACTTCTTAGGATGTTCGAACAACCCACGATAGCCGGAATTTCGTGAGTACGTGATACCAGGGACATTCGTCCAAGACGGGAACTCAAAGGTAGTCCAATGATCATCGGCTTTGCGGGCCAGGGTTTGTTCGGTCCCAATCACGTAGAGCGACCCGTCGTCTGCGAAATAAACGTCGACAATCGACGCACACGGGGTCGTACTCCGCCGTTCCAGAGCCCACTGCCCGGGTCCTCCCACAATGTCGTAGATGTCGCCGGACGCAGTCAGGATGATGTCGCCATTGTCCCGCGCATGCAGCGTGCCGATGTCGAGGTTCTCCTGTTGGATACGCTGCCCAATCGCGGAGTTGTTGCCCGTGACCAACGACCAGTCCGTGCCGTCGTATCTGGAAAGGTTGTTTCGGGCTTTGGCCCACACGTTATCATTCGAGACACCCACGATCTTCTTTCTAAGCCCGAGATCCACATCATCGCCCAGGTGAGCGTCGACGGGACGCCACGTCGAGCCATCCCACTCGTGCATGCCGTCTCTGTTCACCAGAAACGTCGGCTCATCGAGACCCCAGACGTCGGCTCTGGGGGAAACTCCCGTGTCATCGCCCATCACGAAGGGCATGCGCGACCAACCGTCTGTGTCGCCGTGATAGACCCCATCGCTGTGAAGTAGAACGATCTCGCTGCCGTCGGCCCACATCTCCCAGTACCCACGGTTAGACTCTCCTTCAGTGTCGGCTGTTGGCGGACGAAATCCCTTGTCCGTCCGCTCAATGTCGTCCTCGGTCACACGCAGGAGCTCGCCACTCACGCCGCTGACGTACAGGGTCCGGTCCACCGTGACAGCATCGAGCAATGCCCAACGTGACACCTGGGCCCGTGTCCATGTGCCGTCTTCACGCCATGACAGCCCACCGCGCTCGTCCGTGGCGATGACGTCGCCACCGGGTCCGCAGGACAACGACGTCACTAGCGGGCCTCGATAGGACGTACTACGCCAGCGTTCGTCGCTTTCGGACCACTTGTAGAGGGCGTCTTCCCCGCTGGTCGTCCAGATGCCCTCGTCTGCACACCTCGAGGTCGGATCCGGACCCAGTGCGCGGGTCTTGTGCCGGTCTCCGCCTGGGGGGATGGGAAACAAACGGCTGAGCTGGTCCGTTGTCGGAGCCTCGTCATCCGGAGCCGTCGACCAGACCGTGCCATCTTGCCACATACGGTAGTGCATCGGATATCCGGGGAGCCGCTCGAACCTACGAGGCGTGCCGTCCCGAACGATGACGCCACCACCATCGTCGCGGACAGCCACGAACGAGCGCGAAGACGATCCCGAGATCTTTCGGTACTCGTCTCCCCTCAACCCCCAGGCCCTCCGCAGCCCGGAGAGTCCGAAGTGCACGACACGCCCGCTCCTGGTGACGCCGAGCCACCCCGTCTGGGTAGGGAAGAGGCCGGTCAAGAGAGTGTAGGCTTCGGACGGCGTAGGTGCGATATCGAATCCGTCTCCGTCCCAGACCATGGCCTCGAACAGTTGAATCGTACGACCGTCGGCCACGGCGTGGATGGCGTCACCGGCCCGACGTAGGTTTCTGATTCGATGAGGAAAGGGAGTCGGGTGGATCCAGCACCAAGAGCCGCTGTTGCAGTGAGATTCTGCTGGAGGTTGGTCCGGTACTGCAGGAGCTTTGGACATCTCCGGCGGCAGTTCGACGTCCCATCCCCAGTTGGGGTCGTATACGTCTCCGGCATCGCCGGTAGGAGTGTCGGGGTTTCCTCCATCCTCCACGCCGGCGTCGGTATCGGTGTTGGCATCGACCTCGGCATCCGACGAACCGTTTTCCCAGGGCGCACGCTGGCTGTCCTGTTCGCACGCCGCAGTGAAGCCCGCGGTCAGAACAACGCAACAAATCCAACTGCGAGTCTGCATGCAACTCTCCCAACATTCAGAGCATTCTCGAACAGTCTATGACTCTGGTGACGTACGCTTCAATAGTACTTGGCCATGACACCGCCTTTCTGCAGGGCGAAGACTGCATTCTTTGACTCCACGCGCACCAGGCCCCGCACCTCGCCGAGGTACTCCCTGCGAAGTGAGTCCTCCTCGATGGAGAAGATCCCAAAGTCAGTGCTGACGAGCGGCGGACGGTCTCCGGGCTGGGCGATGATTTCGTTCGCACTGAATGCGTTAGCCCAGGGAGGAGACTGTGAAGTTGGTGGCAGCTTGTAGGTCTTCCAGCCGTCGGCGTCCTTGCGAGCGATGCACTCATCCAGGCTGGCGATGTAGAGTTGGCCATCCTCCGCGAAATGCATGCCTCGGATGGTCGGGCACGGAGTGGACATCACCTTTTTCATATCCCAGAAGTCCGGGCCTCCGGTGATCTCGTAGATATTTGACCCAGCCGAAACCAATACGGTCCCGTCGTCCTTTACGTGGCCCTCTCTGAGTAGCAGGTCATTCTCCTCGATGGTCTGTCTGACTGGCGTCCCCGGAAGGCTGATTTCCTCCCACGCCTCGCCGTCGAATCGATAGGCGTCCTTTGGGGCGAAAAGCCACACAGCGTCTGTAGAGCGTCCTGCGAGGTCCGCGCGTCCCCAGTCAGGAGAACCGGCGAAAGTCGCTTCAAGTGAACGGTTCCATTCTTCGTCGTTCCACTCCCACAGGGAATCGACGCTTGCGATGAAACGTCCCTGTCCGTCTCCCCACATGTCTACCGGGTAGGCTCCGGTCCAGCTCGTCGGTCCAAAGGTCGAACGTTCCTGACGGGTCCAGGTTCCTTCCTGCCAACTGAAGACGCCGTCGCGGTGGACGAGGACGAGCCGGGAATTCGTCTGGTTGGTCCAGATGTCCAGGTGCTGTGGGGCGAGGTGATTTTTGAACGCATCCTCCGGGTTTAGCCGAAACCGTCGAGAATGCCTCTCTAGCTTTCCGCCGGAGATTGTGGCCCATCCTCCAAGCGATCCTCCAAGGATAACCTTTGAGCCATCGGAATCTACTACAGAGTAGAAGTGACCACCCAGTTCAAGGGGGATCCACTCTGAGCCGACCTTTTTGAGCAGAGAGTCCCCATTGAACGCCAGGAGGTCTCCGTCATCGGTGCAGTGGAACTGTCTGGCTCCGTCGAGGATTTCTGGGCCAGGGCGCCACGCCTTATCTGAGCCATCCCACTTGTAGGCTCCTTTGCGGCCGTCGGTTGCAACTGCAACTGCCCAGATCCCTTCCTCCGCACACTGACTTGCAGGTGAAGGCCCCATGGTTTTGACCCGCCGGTATTCGGGCCGCGGAAAAACGGTCCAGCTATTGTCAATCTCTCTCTTGGTATCGGAATCATTGACTTCCCAGAACGTACCGTCCGACCACACCTTCGTGAACTGTTCATGCGTTCGAGGACTTGGGTCGGTAGCGACCTCCAGGCCGCCCGAATAGACGGTGACTCCGTCTGGACCCGTGGCCACAAACTCATCGATTGATAGTCCGCTTAGCGACGCGTACCCATCGCTGGGCAGTTCAACAGTGCCGAACACTTCGTCCGGGCCAAATCCGTAGACTTTGCCGGCGGGTGTGAGGCCCAGCCACCCGCGCTTTGTCGCAATCAACTCAGCCCACTCGGCGTGGGGTGCAATGGGATTGTCCACCAGCGTCATGGAGGTTCCGTCCCATACGAATCCCTAAACCCCGCGGATAGTCATACTGTCGTCGTTGGCGACACCGAACACCTTCTCGCCGGCGGTCTCGATATCGACGACATGGTGAGGAAAGGGCGAGGGGTGCAGCCAGCACCAGCCTTGCTCGTTGCAGGCAGAGGCCTCCGGCGGCTCCGATGGGATGGCCGGTTGCTCTCGGTCCTCGGGAGGAAACTCGACGTCGGGCCAGCCCTCCGAGGCGTCCGGTGTCTGCGGCACGTCGGTCCCGGCGTCTTCATTGCCGAAACCGTAGGTGCCGACTTCATCGGACTGGCAGCCCGTAAGAAGCACGATCGCGAACAACACGCATCGCAATTGACGGCCGACCCTCATGGCACTCTCCCTAGCTCAAGGACATGTAGAATGAGCTTAGAGCAAAGTCCCAATAACTGGCAAACTGCCTGAACTGTCGGAGTGCGATCACCGCTAGTCGGTAGCTTTTCTTGCGGACAAAAAAATGGCAATGTCCTTGCTGAGAATTAGCGGCACGTTAATGCACTAAAACAAGGACATTGCCATGGACGGCACAGACTATGAGGAAGCGATCGACAATGCCAGCGATATCTTGCTTGAAGCGATGCTCGGGGACATCGACGCGCTGATCGCGGAAGGACGCGGGCTCGATCTGAAGGTCAAAGAGGTCGTGTTCCTGCTGGGACGCCAGCTTTTGGTGAAACTCTTCGAGGTGGCACGGGCGATGCTGGTCGAAGAGGCCAAACGCACTGGCAAGACCGTCGAGCGGACCTCAGAGGTGACCTTCAAGACGCTACTCGGCCCTGTCGAGGTGGCCTCTCCGTACATGTACGATCGAGATGCCGGACAGGGAGAGCGCCCGATGCGGGAGCATTTCGGCATCGTTGGAGGACGGTACAGCGATGGCGCCGAGCGGGCGATGGCCGACTTCGGGAGCGAATCGTCGTTTCGGGACGCCGCGGATCGATTCGAGGAGCACTACGGATGGAGGCCGGGGGAGACGACGGTTCGCAAACGCACCGAAGCGTGCGCCGAAGCGGCCGAAGCGTATCTTGAGCGCCGCCACCAAAACGCTCGGGACATCCTGGGTAAACCGCCCAGAGAGCAGGGGAAGACGGCCGATGAGATGCTCGTCCAGGCCGATGGATCTCACATCCGGTGCGGGGCATGGATGACGGCCGCGGAGGCACGCCAGCAAGCCGAGGATCCTGAAGAGCTGGAGCGGCTGGAAGACTACGAGGATGACGAGTCGGTTCGGCTGGTCGAGTGGAAGGAAGTGCGAACCGGACTGGTCCGCCGCCCCGAGCAGGTCGAGGCGACGTATGTGTGCCGGAGAGACGACTGGGCGCAGATTGCCTGGCGGCTACTGGGAGCAGCCTGTGAGCACGGCATGTGCTTTGAGACCCAGGCGATTGCCATCGGAGACGGGGCCTTCGGACTCAAAGAGGGCCTGCAGGAACACTTCCCGCATCTCCAATTCATCCTCGACTGGTATCACCTCAAACACCACCTCTACGAGACCGGGGAACGGCTCCTCGACGAAGACAGACTTATCGGAGATCTCGACGGGTGGGTCGAAGGCCACCTCGACACCATCTACGAAGGCGAAGCCGGCGCGGTGATCGGAGAGCTCGAGAGTCTGCTGCAATCCCTGGACCCACCGCCGGACGCAGAGGGGGCCGAAGACACGGAGTCGGCCTACGGACGTCTGCAACGACTCATCAACTACCTGACCCGCTTCTACGACTGTCTGGATTACGAAGCCTACGAGGACCAGGACTGGCCCATTGGCTCCGGAGAGGTCGAAAGCGCCCACAAGACCGTCCCTCAGGGACGGCTGAAGATCCCGGGCGCTACGTGGGCCGAAGAAAATGTCTCACCGATGTGCGCCCTGCGTGTCATCCAGGCCAACGACTGGTGGGATGACTTCTGGGCCGATGAGCAGGAGCGGCGTCAGGCCGCATGATGGAAAACCTACCGATCACCGGTGAGTGCACTCCCATAGTAATTGCCGTTTGATGTCTTAGCGCCGATACGCTAACTTAAAATTCAAACAAATCATTTTCTGCGCAGGGTCCGCCAACCGCGTTGAATTATGGGTATAACGATGTCTTCATGTCGTCTGACGTCCGTCGGTTCGCTTGCTGTTTTTCTGTTGGGCTTCTCTGCGTGTGGGGGGAGTTTCGGGTTCGGTGATCAAAACGAAGAGGGAGAGTCTGAAACGCGTAAGCAACGGGCGTCGAGCGCTTGCTCAGCCGGGGATCCGTGTGGGCCGGGCGAAATCTGCACCTATGACGGATGCGATGAGTACGTCGGGTCTTGTGAACCGCTCGATTCGGACGAACCGACACCAAAGGAATGTCATGCTGAGGGGTACGACCCGGTGTGCGGTTGCAACGATCGCGTATACTACAATGCCTGCCTTGCTGAACTCTCCGTCCCGGATTTTGACGAAGATGCGTCGGAGTGCCCTGCGCCATGTCAAGACAGTGCCGAATGTGAGGATCACGAATACTGCCATTTTCCACCCGGTGTCGATTGTTTATCCGAAGATTCCGAGGGGACGTGTCTTCCTCGACCCAATGACTGTCCGGATCCAGAACTTGGACAGCTCGGTGTGTGCGGTGCGACGGCTCCGAATACGAAAGCGCGTGTGAGGCACGGAAAGCCGGGGCCTCAGTGGGCTCGGGCATTCCAGGACTTAGTTGCGGCGAATATGACCCGCCGGATCTGACGGATACTTGTGTGAGTGATGCTTCATGTGAGAGCGAAGAATACTGCAAGAAAAACGGATGCAACACCTTTTTCGGCTCTTGCGAACCCGTTCCCTCCTGTGACTCTGAGGTCACGTACCCTGCATGTGGGTGCGACGGCAAGATCTATGAGGATAACTGTGCAGCCCGAGAGAAAGGAGTTACAACCACCAATATTGGATCTTGTCTGCATCTATGCCTGTCTTGTGAAGGTGCTCATTACCCTCCGGGGTATTGTCCGGGGCAAGATGGGCAAACGAAGGCCAGCGTCGTCGAAGGAGATACTCGCACCCCTGAACCAAAGGTGACCGGGGAACTTTACAACTGGCCGCCGTCGAAAACACCCACGAACCAAAATTTGACCGGTGACGACCGACACTATAGTTGGAAGGACACTAAGAAAAGGTCCCCGACATATTCTGCTCGGACTTTTCAACCCTCGGCCTCCATGGATCCGTACAACCTCTACTATGACGATTACACCGGAGCATGTTACCCTGGAGTCGGGTCCGCAATTTCGTATGATCTGCTAGCCGATAACAGAAAATGGTTTCGGATTGAACTTCGGAAGTCGGGATTCGAGCCCTACTTCACCTATCGCCGTCACGAGTATGGCGAGAGACATGATGTGAAAGACTTCGGAGGCAATTGTTCGAGTATTGATTGTGACTCAGAGGCGACCCGCAGTCTGCCGCATGAGGACTGGGGAAGGTTCAAAATGTGGGAGCACGATGAGAATCGACAAAAGCTCCCAGACTTGTTTCCCGATCCTAGGGCGTTCGCCGAAGGTAATGATGGTCGAGAGCTCGAGTGCGTTGACTTTGACGAATCTACTCAGGAGCCGGATGATATTGTAGCAGATAAGGTAGACCTCATTTCGCTGCGTATTAGGGTCTCCATTGCGAACATTGGGAGCGGTCCGTTTCACGTCGAACGTCCTCCGCTCGGTAAGGAGGCTGGTGAATGCCCCTGTCCGAAGGGTTTTGACTGTAATGCGTCCGAGAAATGTGTGGCAAGCTCCTGCGATCCGAACAAGTCATCGTCGGACAATGTGTGTCCGCGAGACATGACATGTCGTGACGTGCAAGGGGATGGCCAGGACGAGAGATGCGCACTTTACACCTGTGATATGGATGCGGACGATCCAAATCTAGACTGCGAGGAGCACAAGACGGACGGAGGAGATCCCAAGACTAGCGGCAAGTGTACGGGGCTCGGCAGATTCAAGGGGGGGGACTGTGATCAGTCGGGTGACCTCTGCAAGGAGGATACGTCCGACTGTAATTGTGAGAGTAATGAAGTTTCAGATATCTGTGAACCAACCACGACGCAGGTAATCCAGAGAGTAGCACGCACCGATCCATGGGCGGACTACCCCCCGAAGCGTGTCGACTTGAACGCCGATCTCGAACATCATGAGGGCCATGGTCACTTGCACTTGGGTAAAGTGGTCAAGGCTAGATTGGTGGATAAATCAGGTGGTGAAGTAGGAGGGAAAAGCAATAAAATATCATTTAATCTTTACGATGTGACTGAATTTGATGACGAGATACGAAAAGAAGTTCAGAATACTCCGAGTAAACAATGGGGGGATTCTGGACATTATGACCAAGGACTCACCCCGGGATGGAAAGACGTCTACAAACCTGAATACGCAGGGCAAGGAATTATTGTTGGAACCAAAAAGAAGGTAAAGAATGAGCACGCGGGAAGCGAGCGCTATATTGAAGTAACAGTCAATCCAAACGACGAGTTCGTCGAGCGTACGGACAAGAACAATACAGTTCGAGCGAAGTATATATTTCCCGAATGGGTAGATGGCGCTTCGTATTGTGATGTCTACCGAGGGTGTGATGACTACGGTGACACTGACGACAATAGATTCAACGCAATATGCGAGAACTACGGTCAGTGGTATTGCGGTCAATTGGATGAGGATGAAAATTCTGAATGGTGCACAAAGAATCAATGGAAATGGAATTGATTTTTCCGCTCCTAAGCGACCCGAAATGGACAAGTGGATATGCGTTCAAAACCACTGTACATAGCGTTCGTAACCCTCTTGGGCCTTAATTTGGCTGGTACGGCGTGCACGGTCGATGGCGGGGATCGCCCCGAGGACTGGACGCTGGATGGAAATGTCCGCGACGCGGGGTCAGATTCCGGCCCAGCCGAGGTTCATGACGCGGAGGACGTCCGAGACGTGGGCGACGCTCAGGATACGTTCGACACCCATGACACAGCTGACCTCGATCCGCTGGACTGCACCTGTGCGGTCGAAGGGGCGAACTGCGAGCTGGTCGAGCAGGAAACAAGGTGGAGGGTTGAGCGGAGGGCCTTGTGTGTGCACGAGGAGGCCGACTGCTCCGAGGGCTCCTGCCCCGTGGGATTCGTCTGCCGTGCTGGGCGTTGCGACTGCGACAATGACGTTCACGGTCCCAAATGCAGACCCGAATGCGCCGACCACGCCGATTGCGGCGAACAGCAGTACTGCAATGTCAACGATCGTTGTTTCGCACGGTGGGAATGCGACTCCAACCATGCCCTCTGTCCGACAGGTTACTGGTGTGACCGCGAATACGAGCCTCGCCCAACCTGTAGGCAAAGTGCAGAGAGACCGGACGGAGCCTCCTGTGAGAAAGACTGGGAGTGCGAGTCGGGGTTCTGCTTTGAACAAGAATGCATCCGCTCCTGCCTCGCCGAGGAGGATTGTCCGGGTGATAACCGGGCTTGCGGTCCGTTCGACCAATTCAAGGAATCACTTGGATGCTATGAACCGTATGAAGTCGACCCTGACTGTGAGATTTCGTGTCCCGACGACCAGCTCTGTACTCGCGATGAGTGCCGGCCCCATGCATGCCATCGGACGGGTCAATGCCCGGAGGGCGACTGTGTTCTTTCGCCAAAAGGGCGCACGGAAGACGGTTTGGGCCAATGCACCGCGGGAGGGCGACTGTGCGATGGATCGGAGTTTCGCATCGAAGAAGGCGACCCATTCTGCCGACTCCCTATCGATTGCGAGACGCTGGACGACACGTTCCGTTCGTCGTGTCCCGAGGGATACGAATGTGTGCAGGGGGAACCAGACCGTGGTTCTGATTTTTATACGTCATGGTGCTCCCGCCGGGTGACTGAGGGCGAGTGGCCTTAGTTCAGGGCCGCACGCAGTCGGTTATTCGTCCCACCTCGCGATGACGGCGGAGCCTGTCTCCGCCACGAGAACGCCAGGGTCCGCGACGTAGTGCGCGTCGACCACACCCAAGGAGAGGAGTTTCCGCAGCTCGCTGTCATCCGTCGGTAGAAGGACGCCCGCAGTACTGGCGATCAATGGCCGATCGTAGTCCGGGTGATCGACGAACGTCCACGGCAGCAGATCGAGCGGTGCAAATCGCTCGAACTCGAAGAGAGGTTCGAAGACTTGCCATCCGTCTTCGGTGGAGCGGGCCACGCACATTTCCGTGCCGGCGAACCACAACTCGCCGTCGGGCGTGCGGTGGATGGCACCGAGTTCTTTGCACGGTGTCTCCTTGAAGAGCTCTAGACGCCAGGCGCCGCCTTCTTTTTTGACCCCGTGCAACTCATCGCCGAGGGCCACCAGTCCGGACGAGCGTGAGTCGATCGAAATCTGAGTAATGTCGTCCTCTGACGAGCTGACGCTCTGCCAGGCGTTCCCGTCGAAGCGGAACAACTCCGTGTTGGTCGCAACCCAGACGTTGTCACTCGCCGTGCCGTCGATGTCCACGGGACGGAAATGTCCGTCTCGACCGCTCGTCAGCGAGGATTCCTCCCAGCCGGCAGCGGTCCATCTCAAGACCCGCGATTCTGTGATGGCAAACTCCGGATCTTCGAGTCCCCAGATTTCGCTTATGCGGTCGCTTCCAGACCCTGAATGGATCGTGTCACCTTCAGGCGTGACATCCTTGGCTCCCTCCGCCGTCAGTCGGTAGACGCCCGAGCGGTCCATGAGCATCGCCTCGGTCCCCTCCGTGTTCACCCAGAGGCCGAAAATGTCGAAGTTTGATGACCGGAACCTCTCCGGCAAGAGCCCGCCGCCACGCCTCTCGAGACCAGCATCAGAGAACTCGTACATCGCTCCTTTGTCTCCAGCGGCGTACAGAGTGTTGCCACGGCTCGTCGCCGCCAGAAGTCTGGACCTCCCAGTGTTCGCCACCGCATTCCAAGTTCCGTCCTGGCGGGCGAACAGTTCGCGGTGTTTGCTGGTGGCAAAAAGAGTCCCGTCCTCGCGGCACGTGAGATCCGTAATCTCCGCTTGGTCAGGGAGGTCCACGACCTTCCAGGCCTCATCCTGCTGATCCCATCGATGCAACACGCCGTAGCCGAATGCCCCCGAGATGCCCTGGCCAGCACAGGCACTCTCGGGGTCCGGTGCCAAGGTCGCATCCGGGTAGATGGGGCCCGGCTCCGTGGCGGCATCTGGGACGGGAAACCAACGCCGGTTGGAGGAGTCCGATCCCTGTGGGGCACTCCCATTCCGGACCTGCCAGACGTCGCCATTCGGCCACATTTTCGTCCATTTTAGCTTGCGGTTTAGCGCTTCGTCTCGCTGGAGGTTGCCGGCTCGACGGATGTAGCCCCCACCGTCCACCGACGTCACCATAAACATGGCTGCGGAGTGGCCCTCCAACGCATCGTACTCGCCGTCGGGCAGCTCGAATTCCGCAATCACGCCGTTTTCATTGAACTCGTACACCACCCCATCGGAAGTGAGGGCCAGCCAGCCATTATTGCCGACGGCGGTGTCGACGAGCGAACCGGAATCGAGCACGTCGGAAGGAAACCGCTGGACGTCGAAGCCATCGCCCCAGACGAAGGGAGCCGGAGCCTCGTAGGAATCTACGCCCACCAGTCCGTAGACCTCGCCTCCAACTGCCCCCAGCTCCGACACCGGGTAAGGAAACGGGCGTGGATGAATCCAGCACCATCCGCCCGTACACATCGAGTCAACGGGCGCGGCGCCCGGCAGGATGGGACCATCTTCGGCGAGGTGGTCACCACCATCTGGGCCATCCCAGTCTGGCGGCCTCGAATCCTCTGCACACCCGGCGAGCCCGAGCCAGAGCAGGGCGGTACACAACACGACGGCCGTGGCGGTGTCTCTGATTGTTCCGAATCGGTGCATTCGGTCTCTCCCTCGGGTGATGAATGGTCCCTTCAAAAGTAGGAAACGGCCCGGAGGTGCGCAAATGAGAAAGCGATTGAGACGCAGAGGACAGACATCTATCGTAGAAGATGACGATGTCAGACCGCACCGGAGGAGGCACACGTGGTTCAGCACCGGATGAAGATGCTCATGGTGACTGGGACGGCCGTCGCGCTCTGCGCTGCATGCAGCGAGGCCCAAACTCGTACCTGGATCTACGAGGGCGAGGAGGGTGCCTCGGTCGTGAATGCGAACTACTGCAGCGGACTGACCGAATCGAAGCTCCAGCGGCCCGCGGTGCAAAAGGATTCGGAGAACGGCGTGTGGACCATTGAGTATCCCGCATTCACCTCGGGCTGCGGGGCCTACCAGTTCACCGGAGTTTACGACTTCGAAGACCCGGCCGAGGGAGGAGAGCCGTCGTATACGTACTCCGTCGACGTCTGCAACCGCTGCGAAGCCCCGAAGAACTGGAACTATCTGGTCGAATACGGCCACTCTAGCCGCAACCTTGGAAAAGGCATGCCGCAGGACCGCGAGGTCCCCGACCAGCCTGAAGTGTTGGCCAGGAAGAAGCTCGGACCGAGTGGACTACCGATAGTGAAACACGGGGCAGCGGAAGAGCCGACGAGCATGGAGTTAGGCTGTCCCGACTCCATCACGTGGCCTCTCTACGAGCCAGTTGCCCAGTTTGAGGTAGGCCCGGACGTCCGAACGGACCAGACCGCGCCGGTAGAATTCGAACCTGCGGCAGAGAGGCTCCTGAACGTATCAGATTCAAAGGCGAGCGTGACCACCATTCTGTGGCCGAAATTGTACCCACAGAATGCCGATGTCACGGGCCTCCAAGCAGCCAGCCACATCGATCATTGCGCCTCAAAGACTGACGCGAGCGCGGAGTACGTATCAGGCGAGGCGTATCGTCCGTACAACGCGCCGTACGACGCCCAGAAAAAGTACTTTCGCCAGACGACCGGGTTCCCGGAACTGCCGGACGTATTCCTCTTGGAACTGCAACTACACACCGACCGCTAAGGTCTCGAGGGAATGCCGAGCGGCGAATTGCGACGCCGGCGGTGAATACCTACACTCGGATCCGATGAATCCAGAGGTCCCCGGAGGAGGCGCGCATGGGTCAGATCTGGCTGCAACGATTTGCAACGACCGTGACGCTGGCGCTTCTGTGTGTTGGATGCGCGAAAGACCAGAATCGCGAGTGGATCAACAACGACAACGAACCCGTCTCGGTCGTGAATTCGAACTACTGCGACGGGCTGACCGAATCGGACCTTCAGCGGCCCGACGTGGATGAGAACCCCGAGACCGGGGTTTGGAGGATCGAATATCCTGCATTCACGTCTGAATGCGGCGCCTATCAGCTCACGGGTATTTTCGACTTTAGCGATCCGGACCGGGGCGGCGAGCCGTCGTATACGTACGATATTGACGTTTGCAATCGTTGCGAGGACCAGAAGAACTGGAACTATCTTTCAGACTCCGAGTTCCCTTTGGACGTAGTGGAAGAATACCCAGAGAACCTCGAGGTCCCCGAGAATCCCGAGCTTAAGGCTGTAAGTTCCTTCGGTCACGATGGGCTGCCTTTGGTTGAACACGGAGCATCGAGGCAGAAAACCATGATGGAACTGGGTTGCCCCCAGGCTAGAGGATGGATCTTGTACGGCACCATCCGTCAGTTTCGCATCCCGTCTGACGTCACGAACACCCAAAAATGGCCGATTGATTTTGACACAGCCGGTCGGAGTCTCTTGGAGGGCCAAGCCGCCGGGTCGAATATGACGACGATTCTATGGCCGAAATTGTATCACACCGAGGCGCGCATTACCGGCCTTCATGCAGCCAGCCTGTTGGATCATTGCGGGGCTGATGACCAAGAAGACGGCGAGTATATTCCGGGCGCTTTCTACCGGCCTTACGACGCTCCCTACGACGTAGAGAAAAAGTACGTCGAGCAGACCGTAGACTTACCCGAGTTGCCCGAGGAATTTCTGCGTGCGCTTAGACTGCACGCAGACCGATAGAATGCGAGGCCCAACTGATGCGCAAACTGAGTACAGCCATCGGATGCGCGCTCTTGTTGGTTGGGCTCCTCTCCGGCTGCGACGAGACCACCCAACAACCGGAGTGGGGCATCTACGACGGTCCAGCTTGCGGTGAAGAGGGCACGACCCCTCCCTGGACGACCATGGGCGGGAATCCTGGCAACACTTATCGATCCAAAGCAGAGGGCCCAGAGGACGCGGAGCTGATTTGGGGTAGAGAACTTGGCCCGATGTGGGCATTTCAGGACTCTCCTCCGTACCCTGCTGTAATAAAGCTCCCCAGCACGCTGTTTCGCGTCACCAACGCCGTCGTGTCCGGTTCAGGCGCGCTGTACACGCTAGCCATGGGTCGCGAGAATCCGTCAGAGCCATCGACCGCATTTCTTCAGGTGGAGCAATTCGGTCCCGATGGGGCGCGTGGATGGAGCCGAAGGATACGTATCAGCGACTCGTGGAAACGTGACGCGGTAGGAATCCCTCCAGGTCATACCGGTGTACTCGCCCTGACGGACGACTGCGAGTTGGCTGTTCGAACACCCTATCGCGTTCAGGTTCTCGACCCTGCGTCCGGCGACATCCGTGCGTCTTATGAGGTTCCAGGGCCTCAGAATGGCTCGGTCGACTACAGCCCATTCCAGATGCGTCTTATGCAATGGGATGACGATGGGTTTTTGACGACAACCAATTCGAAATTTGAGTCCGAAACGAACGATGAATCGCAATATGCCATGCGATTCTCCCGCATAACGACGACCAACGTCTCGAACGGAACTCAAGTCTATAGATCCCGCGAGACTGGGATTTCTGGAGGAAACTATGCGCCTCTCATCGCGCAGCCATCGAATGGACGTGCGTTTATTCGGAATCCGTCGGGCGCGGACGACTCTGGATCCGCCATCGGCGCTATTGCGCCGGGATCTGGCGAGACCGAAAACATGGGGCAGCTTTGGGCGCGGTCATTCGAGGATCAATTCTTCTCCCTCTACATTCTCGGAGCATCAAAGGAGACGTTCTACTTCTCGGCCTGGGACCACGAAGATCGCGTTTACCACCTGATTGCATTGGACGCAGAGGATGGCGAGACAGAGTGGATTCGCGAGTTCGGCGACGTGCCCGGAGAAAACACGTCCCGTCCCGGCGCGAACATGGCGGTTGGCCCGAACGGAAGCCCGATATTCGCGTTCGAGGGTGCCATCGTCGCCATGTCCGACGATGGCGAGGTTCGGTGGGCCTACGAAACCTCGAATGACCTACAGAATAAAGAAACCCAATTCACAACGAAGGCCGTCGGCTCAGAGGGCCGTGTGTACGCAGTATCTGAACTCGACGGCGAGTATCGGATTCAGGCGATGAGCGCCGAGGGTGAGAAGCTCTTCGAACTCGACCTTCCAGACCCTTGGACGAAAGCCCGAATCCTGGCCCTCGGCGCCGATGGAACACTCTACGTCGAAGCGTTGCAGGTTCGTGGGGAGGGCGACGACGGGCAGGTGCAATCGAAGCTGTTCGCCTTCGGAGACGCCGAGTGAGAGTGCGCCTTCATCACGGGGAACCGGTGGGACATGCCTGCTCGAACTGAGTAATCTCGGTCTCACATGGGTTCATCTGCGGAAACTCGAAACTACCATTGTCGCAGTAGGCCGCTGAGGTAAGGCAGCTCCAGTAGTCCGACACGGCGTCTACGCAGGCTTCGATCACACCCGGATTGCTGGTGTCGAGATAGTATGCGAGCGAAGCGTCGTAAGTACTCGTACAACTATCGATCGAACCGAAGTTGCTTTCGAAGTCTTGGGGAGCACACGCCTCCATTCTGGAACAGAAACTTCGGAAGTCATCCTCGTCGACCGTGTCGTCTTCCTCGGCGGCATCTCCGCATGCCGCTGAACCAAGGGTGAGCCCCACGGCGGTGACCGCTGGAATCATCCCTCGAACGAATTTTCCTTCACCACCGCGAGCAATTTGATCATCTTCATTCGTGCTCATCTGTGAACTCCTGAGCCATGAGATTGAGACAAGGGCGAGTCCCTTTGGCAGTGCCTCTTATTGAGCAACAATGGGGCGTTCCCGCCGCAGATAACGAATGGTCATGTCCACCCTCGAGCTTAGCGGGACCGGCGGGTGGCGTCAAAATGGCAGGAAGCGTCGACCAGCAGCGGAGGCCCACAAGTCCGTGTGATTGCATGGGTGACGTGGAATGGCTACGCTCGGTCTTGTCAGAATACACCTAAGTCGACGAGGCGCGCATGGTTCACGACTTGCCGCAGCGATTACTACTCGCCGCAACGGTCCTGCTCTGCGCGGGTTGCGCGGAGGATTCGACCCGGGAATGGCTAGATGATGGTGACGGGCCTGTATCGGTCGTCAATGATGCGTACTGTGAAGGGCTGACAGAACCCCAGCTAACCGCGCCGGAAGTTTCCAGCGACCAAGACGGTGAAAAGTGGATTGTAGAGTATCCCTCCTTCACGTCTGAATGCGGTGCATATCAGCTCACGGGTATCTTCGACTTTAGCGACCCGGACAAGGGCGGCGAGCCTTCCTACACCTACGCCATCGACGCGTGCAATCGCTGTGAAGAGCAAAAGAACTGGAACTATCTGACCAACTTCTCTTTTCCGATCGACAATGTGGGCGAAGGCCCGCCATCGAACGCCGACATCCCCAGGGATCCTGAGCTCCGGGCCACCCGAGGTCTCACGATGGAAGGTCTGCCTCTGGTTCAGCACGGTTCTACTGAGAAACCGAAGAACACTGAATTGAGGTGCCCGGTATCGACCGGCTGGGTCCTGTACGAGCCGATTGATCAGTTTCGAATGGCGTCCGATGTCTGGAACAGCCAGCAAGTGGACGTAAACTTCGCGCCGGCGGCAGATATGATCTTGGAGGCGTCCGAGGCAGTGTCGAGCGAATCCACCATTCTGTGGCCGAAACTATACCACCAGGAGGCGGCTATCACGGGCCTGCACGCCGCAAGCCGCATCGACCACTGCGCTGCCGCAGAGGGCGACGACGAGCACATCCCAGGCCAACTCATCCGCCCCTACGACGCTCCCTACGACGTCGAGAAGAAGTACGTACGCCAGACCACCGAGTTTCCCGAGTGGCCGCAGGAGTTCGTAGACAAGCTCCGCCAACACGTCGACAGTTCGGACAACTGATTTCAGGACCCACATGCTCTACATCGTCACCGTTCGAATCGACGCCGACATCGCCGACGAGTGGCAGGCGTGGATGCAGGACGTCCACGTGCCAGATGTCATGGAGACCGGCTGCTTTGCCACCGCCGCGATGGCCCGCTGCGAGGACGAAGACACACAAGCCCGGCGAGCCTACCGCATCGTCTACCGCGCCCATTCCGAGGACGCCTTCCAGCGCTACCAGGACGAGTTCGCCGAGCCCCTGCAGGTCGAGCACACTGAACGCTACGAAGGGAAGTTTGATGCCGGGCGGGAGTTGTTGCCGGTTGTCCAAGTGTGGAGTGAAGAGGAGAAGCCATGACATGGACAACTGATTGATCACGAACATCCCGTCGGGCGACTCACTGAATCAGTGGGAACGGCGAGGAGAATCTACGGGGCGACCACTTCTAGTGGATCGGAGACGGGCGACCGGTTTCCGGCTTTGTCGATTGCCTGCAGCTTCACCTCGTAGGAGGCTCCCTGTTCGAGGTCGAATTCGCCGCCGCACATGCCGTGGCCGACGCGCAGCTCGGACTCGTCGTTGGGCCTGATCCAATAGACCTGTTCCATGGCAGGAAGGGTAGCACCTGGGAGTCATTGGATTTCAGACGATTAGTGTCGAGCTGGTACGTGGAACCGGTGTCGAGATCTTCTTCCGCCTTGAGCACGAGCTGCGTCCGGCTCTTTCTGCTCTCGAGAATCTCGATGCGGCGGAGCGCGACGCGGTCATCGTCGGCGACGAGGTGGAGTGACTGTTTGCCGAGCTCCCCTATCGCCGAGCGCGCATTGCCGGAGCCCTCGAGGATGATGATCGGCCGATTGGCGGGGAGCTTCGACCCGGGCTGGGGCCAGGCGTCGCCGGTCAGGCTGAATCTCACTCGACGCGTGGAGAGAAGCACTGGAGGGCCTCGTCCAGAGAATCGCCCGTGAAACCAACGTGAATGGTGTCCGTCATTACGCCGCCTTAAGGGAACGCCCCGGAGGCCCGCGAGGTCGTCCGCGAATGAATCGGCGAACTTTAGGGAATCGCCGATGTCACGTACTGTCCAATCGTCGAACTTTTATTTCGCAATGGGTAATCTCCGAGGGAGTTGGCTGCTATGACGCTGGATCGAGTTGGCTTGATGTCGTTTGCGTTGTGTTTCGGGATCCTCGCTGCCGCGGCAGGTTGTGGAGATTCCAATGGGAATGGCAACGCGGACGTCGGCACAGATGCTTCGGGAGACGTCGCAAAGGAGCGGATCACAACGGATGCTGAGAAGGTATCGTGTGGGCCTGGAGGACCCTGCTCTGGCTCGAGGAGATGTTACCGCCCGGGCAACGGAGACCCGGAATGTGAGAGTTGCTCCGGCGGCCGCGGCTGCCCGGAAAAGTGCTGGCGTTTGTGCCTGAAACGGTGCTTCGTAGACGGAACCTGCGACAACACTGACGAAGAATGCGTCGACGGGAATGCCGAAGGTGCCAGAGTGTGCCTGCCACCGTTGTAGTCGCCAGTCGATTCCCGTGCGAGTTTGTCTGCGTGCATCCGACCGTCGTCACGTCAGACGACTAACCGAAGGACCGACATGCTCTACATCGTCACCGTTCGAATCGACGCCGACATCGCCGACGAGTGGCAAGCCTGGGGCCGGTCGGGAGTTGTTGCCGGTTATTCACGCGTGGAGAAGCCATGACATCAGCAACGTTCGATGGTCGAAGGGTTCTGCGGGTTCTGGCCCTACTTCTAGTCGCGACGGTGCCAGCGCACATGGGGTGCGACAAGGAGAGGGCAGACGAGTCTCAAAGCGCGGTTGATAAGCCCGTGAACCAGAAGGAAAAGCGAGACGAAGTCGAGCGGACGAAGGATTCGGGGACTAAGGAGCAGACCCAGTTGGACAAAATCGAATTGGGCATGTCTCCGGAAGAAGTTCAGCAAATCCTTGGCGAGTCGATTTTCGGCGGCGACGACAGGGACGGTGAGCGATCGCGAATAAATCTTTTCTACGACAAATCATTACTCGGCCAAACCTGGTCCCTTAAGCTGCAGTTCAAGGAAGGGGAACTCGTTTACGTGAAATTTAAAGAACAACTGGAGGAACGCGATCCCCGGAACCGCTTCAACGAACTCGTACGTCTAGCGAAGAAAACCTTCGGAGAGCCGGATATCCAGGGTCTCCGTTGGCAGAACGAATTACCCTACGACGAACCCCTACATGAAAAAGCCTTTGATCAACCCTTGAATGAGGAAGTTCGTGACGGGTCCTACAAAAAGATGGGTCGTGAGGGTACGACCTGATTCCTGTTCCGAAAGAGCCGTGGATACAAGAGCCATTCTCCAGCATTCACGGGCTCACTTACACGGTCGAACGCGTCGCACTTTTGGAGACTGACGGGAACGCCGAGGAGCCGACCTCAGACGACGAACGCAGAATTCGCGTGGACTACGCTTTGGAGAACACCACCGGGTCGACAAAGACGTCCGGAAAGAATCGTGTGTTGCTCGAGAATTCGCAGATGGACCTGTTCCGACCGTCGTCGCATCGCAGAGAGGACTCGAATTCGAACGAAGCGGAGGATGCCACGCGGTTGGAAATTGAGCCGGGCGCGGCCAAGGACTTGGTCGCAGTCTTCGACGTACCGGTTAAAGCTGCGGAAAGATTCAACCTTCTGTTTCCGACAGGCGAAGGAAGCGAGGGTCCCCCGGTTCGAATGCCCTTTGGTTGGCCAACGATTTCCGAACAGGACTGAACCAAAACTGAGGCGCGGCCGCGCACTCTTTGATCTCGAATATCCCTCGGGCGATTCAAACAATGAGAGGGAACGCCGAGGAGACTCTACGGGCCGACCACGTCGAGGGGATCGGAGACGGGCGACCGGTTTCCGGCTTTGTCGATTGCCTGCACCTTCACCTGGTAGGAGGCTCCCTGTTCGAGGTCGAATTCGCCCCCGCACATGCCGTGGCCGACGCGCAGTTCGGACTCGTCGTTGGGTTTGACCCAGTACGTCTGTTTCAGGTCCGATTTCACCTTCCGGGTAACGACGACACGGAAGATGAGCTCATCTACGTTGTCGTCCGGAATCGAGGGGCGAAGCATCACGAATGTCGTCGGCGCGCAGCCAAGAGTCTTGCGTTCGGCCCCAATCTTCTTCAACGACCGGAGGTTTGGCGCACGACTGTCCGGCGGACCGGCCCGCCACCGGAGTCGTTTACCACCATCACACGTCCAGGCGAGCCGCACCTCAGAGTCCTTGGATTTCAGCCGATTGGTGTCGAGCCGGTATGTAGAACCGGTATCGAGGTCTTCTTCGGCCTTGAGCACGAGCTGCGTAAAGTCCCTTTCGCTCTGGAGAAGCTCGATGCGGCGGAGTGCCACGCGGTCATCGTCAGCGACGAGGTGGAGTGACTCTTTACCCAGCGACCGAATCGCCGAGCGCGCATTGCCGGAGCCCTCGAGGACGATGATCGGCCGATTGGCGGGGAGCTTCGACCCGGGCTGGGGCCAGGCGTCGGCAGTTTGCGACATACATTTCGCCTCGCCGTCGGCTGGAATGGCCACGACGAGACAGACGACCAGAAAAGCAGGGAGGCTGACAGCGGCGGTTCGCACGGTTCAACTCCTTCGAGTTTCGCGACTCTTCGATAGGTTAACGTGCCCGGTAGAGTCGGAAAAGGCCATGAGGTTCTCCTTTTCCGGTCAGGCTGAATCTCACTCGACGCGTGGAGAGAAGCACTGGAGGGCCTCGTCCAGAGAATCGTCCGTGAAAACAACGTGGATGGTGTCCGGCATTACGCCGCCTTGAGAGAACGCCCCGGAGGCCCGCGAGGTCGTCCGCAAATGAATCGGCGAACTTTGGGAGATCGCCGATGTCACGTACTGTCCACTCGGAATGGCGGCGCAGACGTCGGGACAGATGCTTCGGGAGACGTCGCAATGGAGTGGATCACAACGGATTCCGGTCGTGCAAGTGTGGATGGAAGAGGAGAAGCCATGACATCAGCAACGTTCGATGGTCGAAGGGTTGTGCGGGTTCTGGCCCTGCTTCTGGTCACGACGGTGCCAGCGCAGATGGGGTGCAAAACAGAGGGCTCTGCCCAGGCGCAGACCTCGGCCGACGAAAAGAAGGAGGCACAGAAGAGGGCGAAAACGGAGAGCACGGAGGACTCGGAGACTCAGAAGGCGTCGGTGCTGAATGACATCGAGCTGGGCATGACTCCGAAAGAGGCTCGCCAGTTATTTGGCGAGCCGGATACGACGGAATCTGGTGCGCTCACCTACGAGGGCGCACCAGCCAGCCAAGTCGGGTTCGAGAAGTTGGAACTGAACTTCGATGACGAAAGGCTCCGGGTCGCCGAATTCACTGGAGAGATGGGCGAGAAAGATCCTCGAAGACAATTGCGCGAACTGGCCAGCCTTGGGCTGAAGGCCTTCGGAAAGCGGTATTTCTGGGGTCTCAAATGGAAGACCAACGTCCCGTACGACCGTCCATTGACTGACCTGCTGGCTGATCCGGGCGTTGAGCTCGTGGCGGTCTGGAGCACGAAGGAGCATGAAGCGGTCGCCCGTGTGGGCACGACGACGGAGGGGGGACGCCTGGAGAACCGACTCACGTACTCGACCGCGGAGAAGGCCAAGCCAGTGGAGCGCATTGTCGAGGAATTTACCCTTGTCCAGTTGCCAAAGATACCGTGGCTCAAGGAGCAATTCTCATCGATGGGCGCGCTCGCATACACGGTGGAAAAAGTCGCACTGCTGGAGACCGTTGGCGACGGGGATGACGAGAGCCTCAACTCAGACGACTCACGCTGGATTCGCGTTGACTACTCCGTCGAAAACGTGACCGATTCTGCGACCTCCCTTGGCCAAAACCGTGTGTTGCTGATGAGTTCGCAGAAAAAGATGCACCGTCCTTCTTCGGCGGGTCTCAAGGCCCTTAACCCAACCAAAGCCGAACATTCGACGGAACCAAAAGTTCCACCAGGTGAGTCCAAGGACCAGGTCGTCGTCTTTGAGGTTCCCGTAGAGGGCGCAGACCGCTTCAACCTCGTCTTCCCCGCGGCGATGAGCAAGCGGGGCAAGCCGGTCAGCATGCCCTTTGGCTGGCCAACGATTTCCGAGCAGGACTGATCCATTCCCCGCCCCTCGAATCCCCCGAACTGATCTGGTAGACTCGGGTATATTCATTGTGAATGCATACACCCGAGGTCGGTTTTGGGACGCAACTGCACGGTACTGTTTGGATTGATTCTCGCGCTTCTGGCCACCGGATGCTCAAGCGACACACCCGGGCCGTCTGACCAATCGGACGCGGCGATGGATGCCGACGCCTCGATGGATGTCCGGGAGGACGGCGGAGATGCCTGCGAGCAGCGATGCGGACTCTGCAATCTGGGGCGCACCGAGTGTGGCGGTGGCGCAGCCTGCGTGGGACCGCTCCAAGAGCTCGCCCCTGTTGACTCGCCCAGTTCCTTGGACTGTGGGACCGGTCTACTCTTTGTAGACACCGACTACGGCGGGAACGACCCCGACGGAACACGCTCGGCGCCGTTTACCGACCTTCAGACTGCGATTACGGCCGCCGAATCCCAGGGGGCATCGGCCATCATCGTCGGTGGCTCCCCCATCATCCTCGATGTGGTCACACTCACCGAGGGCGTCTCCGTCTACGGCGGGTTTGACCGCCACCCGACCTTTCTGCCCAACCCCCAGGCGCGGCCGTCCATTCAAGTGGAAGCCTCGACCGCCCTCGAGGGGTCACTGATCGGAGTCATCGCGCGAGACATCACCGCGCGGACCGTCTTTTCGGGCTTCGAAATCGACAATCCGGACCTGAATAACCAGAACGACGTCTCGAACATCGGCGCTTATCTGTACAACGCCCCGGCGCTGACGCTTCATCGGATGAGGATACTGGCGGGCGACGCTGGCGACGGTAGCGATGGTGCCGACGGGCAGGACTCGGAGATCGAAGGCACCGATGGGAAGCGTGGAGATGCCGCCGAATTCATGCGCGTGCAAGACCAAGCGTGCTCCCAATCGATCATGAATGCCGGCGGCGAGGCGGGTGAGCCGGCGTCTCAGTGTGAGTTTTTGTCTCGACTGACGCTCCTCGGTGCGGGTGGCGACGGGGCAACCGGCGATCTCGAGGGCAATGCTGCCGGCGACGACGCTCCCACCGGCGCACAAGGCGGCCGGGCTGACCCGGGCGAAGATGGAACGCCCCGCGAGCCCGCAGATAATGGGACCAACGGTGGGCTCGTATTGAGAATCGAATCCGATGCACGGCCGCGGGCAACTGGCTACGGTGGCTCGGGCAACGACGGGTTACCGGGCCGAGGCGGGGCAGGGGGCGCCGCTGGCAACGGCGATTCCCAAGAACTTCCAGGCACGAATGAAACCAACTGCTACTGGGGCGCCGGCGGCGGCGGTGGTGGCGGAGGAGGCTGTGGAGGCGAAGGAGGTGATGGCGGAGAAGCTGGCGGCTGGTCCGTGGGCATCGCATCTGCAAATTCCGACGGATTCGTCATTTTCAACTCCACCATTCAAGCGGCGGCTGGCGGCGACGGCGGCGGTGGAGGACGTGGCGGCATCGGCGCGGCCGGCGGCGAGGGTGGACCGGGGGGATTCGGGACCTCGACCGGCACCGGGTCGTCCGCAGGCGAACCAGGCGGGGACGGAACCGCGGGCCAAGAGGGCGGCGATGGAGCCAACGGAACCGGCGGGGCATCCTACGCCGTCTGGTGCGACGACTCGACCAGCGTCGACCTTCAAGGCGAGGACAACGAACTCACGGCCGGGACGGCGGGCCAGGGCGGCACCTCGGATCGAACCGACCTCCCGCAAGGCCGACCCGGCGAGGCTGGACGCACCCAGGGATGTCGTTGAATCATCGGGTGGAGCTGAGGTTTTTGATCCTCTCACGAACAAATTTCGGCGCGCTTGTGAGTTTCTTCCTTGTAGCAGTCGGCCTCGGCCTCTACGATTTTCGTCTGCGTAATCGCAATTGACAGGGAAGGGCACGGTCGTCCCAAGTGGATGAAATGGATGTGTGCCGCAGCCTCGATGGACATCCCCTCCTCGGTTCAGAAGTGGACGTCGGTCGGTATGGGCCTTGTGGCAACCGCAATTATTGAATCCTCACCGGAGGATGCAGCATGTTGAATCCAAAATCGAAACACTGGGTAGTTTTCATTTTGTGCGGATTCACTCTGTGTCTCGGGATGGTCGCTTGTGGAAAGGAGAAAGCAAAGAGCTCCACCGAGGCAAAAACCCAACCATCCGACTCCCCAGAGCCTAAGAAGGCTGGAGAAGAGGGTTCCGAGACAGAATCGAGTGCTAAGAATACGGAAAAACCGGAAGAAAACCGGCAAAGCGTCCTAGATAGAATTGAGTTGGGAATGTCCCCCGACGAAGTTCGCGAGGAATTTGGGGAACCGTCCGCGAAGCATGGGTTTGATAAAGATACGCCGAACAGAGGGGGACTTCACTACAAAGGTAAACCAGCAAAAGAACTCGGGTTCGAAGCTGTTAGTTTGGCATTCGGCACGGAAGGACTCAAATCAGTGCAATTTATAAAACCAATGGAGGGCTCGGATCCCCGATCTGAATTCAAGACCTTATCTAGAAAAATAGCAAAGGACCTCGGCCAACCTGCTGAATACGGACTTCAATGGAACATCAACGACGATTTCGATGGACAACTCGCCGAAGTGATTAGGGGTGGCGGCGTGAATCTCGTGGCAATCTGGGAGAAAGATACGAAAAGAGTTCTGCTGGGTTTTGGGCTGAATCCAAAAGATGAGTTTGGTCAGCAGTCAAATACGCTTTATTTGACTGACCCAAAAGAAGATGAAGCCGCGGGGAGTTTACGTGAGCAAGCCAACTTGATCTCCTTTCCAGCGAAACCGTGGCTCCGAGAGGAATTTACAGTGAACGGGATGGCGTATCGAGTCAGCGAGGTGTCCCTTAAAAAGACTGTCGGTAACGGACACGCGGCTCAGGAAGCGTCTGACGGTGCATATTGGATCCGCGTCGACTACACCGTAGAGAATGTTGGTCGCTCGACGAAAACCGTAGAAACCAATCGGATCGCTATCATGGACTCCCAAGACCGGATATTCACGCCGTCTTCAAGAGGAATGGCAGCGATGACCATGTCCGAAGGCCAGGATATCGTATTATCTCAGTTTCAACCTGGGATTCCGAATGAGCAAATCGCCGTATTCGAAGTTCCTCAGGAAGCCGCCGAGGAGTTCTTCTTGGTGTTCCCAAAACCAAACGAGGGAGAACGAGTGGCGATGCCTTTTGGCTGGCCGCGGCTTGGAGACGACGAAAGCGAATAGATATCACTCGAAAGTTGGATTTGCCGTAACCTCACCCCAACCGAAACTGCCTTTCGATCATGTCGCGGTCGAGTTCGACGATGCCTTCGAGGGGCGCGACTTTGATGGATTGGTAGCCCTCGAGGTTGACGACGGTGCCGACGACCGAGAGCAGGTTGCGGGTGCTGGTCTTCGAGCGGTTGAGCAGGCGGGCGACGGCCGAGATGCTCATGCGGTCGCCGTTGGCCTGAAGGTAGGCGAGTAGCTTGGGGATGAGCTGCGGGTCCAGGCGGCCGCCGTGGCGTTCGAGCTGCTGCTGGTAGATATCGGTGTTTACGAGATCGACGATCCAGTCGGTGTCGACGTCTGAGACTTCGGAATCCTCCGACAGCAGGGTGAGTTGCGGGTCGTCCTGCGTGGAATCTGATGTGGTATCTGGCACGGAGGTCGTGCGCGGGGCCGGCTCCAAGTTCCACCAGAAGGGTGGCTCGGTGCTCAGGCGCGTGAAGGGGCCATCCTTCATCTGGTCTGCGTCACGCTGGTCTCGGAGCACAACGAGCGGGGTGACGAGCTCCTGCCGGCTGATTCCGCCGTGGTACCCGGCCTTGTTACGCGTGTAGCGGATTCGCTCCGACCAGGCCGCGTAAATCGAGTTCGCGCCGGTCAGCTTCTGGATTGTGGGGCCGCTGACTTCGTACTCGCCGTCGACCGTGTCACGCGTCTTCGAACGCCAGCGGGCCGAGGTTCCCGAGACTTCGCGTTCGGTACCCGCCTCCCAGATGTGTCCGTGGTCGCTAGCCAAGACGATGGTTCGGTTGCCCGCGTAGTCGAGCAGGGACCGCAGCGGCGCGATGGTGTCGAGGTCCCAGTCCAACGAGATCTGATCCGAGCCGGAGAGTTGGTCGTCGATGGTGTTGATGACCACTCCGACGACTCGATTGTCGTCGTCGGCCAGGGCGTTACGGATGTCAGGACTGAGTCCGCCGGGTCGGGTGCCGTCGACCTCGGCTTTGTGGAACAGGTGCGCCTGGTCTCGGGATTTTACGACTCCGAGTTCCATCAACTTCTCTTCGAACCCGTTGCTCTCGGTCGATTGCCCACCTTCCTGGAGCTCGCCGGTGAGCAGAGACGCACGGGACTTGGTCGTCTCGGACGGAACCGTGGCGGCCACGGGACGCTCCCTGGCGCTGTCTGAATCCTCGGCGGGCACCCAGGTGTCCCAATCTTCGAAGGCCGAATCGAAGAGGAGTTCACGGGCGACCGCCCAACTCATGCCGTCCAGAACCACGAACAAAACCGGCTTGTCAGCGGCCAGCGGTTCGACGACATCCTCGAGTACATCCTGCACACCCAGAAACCCGGGCGGCACCTCGTGGTTGCCTAGCTCTGCGGCGTAGCGCTCCCCGAAGGACTCATTTTCGTCGTCGCTCGCGTCGAGCGCTCGGTCGAGGAGGTCGTGCGCCAGACTCTCTAGCGCCGGGGCCTTATCTGCGGCGGTCAATGCCTGGCGAAGAGCGTCGGCAAAACTGCCCTCTAACAGGTAGTTTCGGGCCTGCTCGACCAGACGCGACCCACTCGACTGATCGGACTCACTCGTTCGCAGGTACGCTGCCAGTTGGGCTAGCTTCTTGAGATTCTCGTAGACTGACCGGTTCTGTCTGGAGCCGAAGTGCTCTCTCAGCGACTCGAGGCTCTCCTGGACGGCTTCAGCGGAACTGTCGCCGGCGGCGAAAGCACGAATCTGTTCAACGAGCTCCTCGACCTGAATCGACCATCCGCTGTCGCTCGCAGGGCTGTAGGGCAGAATCTTGGCTGCGTCATCGCCAACGAGCGACTTCAGCAACGAGTCGACAGCCTTGGAGAGCCGCCGCGCATCGCTGCTGGACTCCTGGGATTCCGTTCCGTTGTTCCGATGGTAGCGCTCCGGCAACTGAAGCCGCTGCCATGCACCGCCTGCGATTTCGCCGTATCTTTGCAGCTCCTCGTCGGTGGGCTTGCGGTCCTCTGAAAAGAGTTGCTTGAGCCCGTAGATCGCTTCGATCGGTGCCGGAGCACCGTCCTCGCGCTCCTCGCGGGCCCGGTAACTTGCGTGAGCCGAAAGGCCCACGGCTAAGGGCGCGAACTCCGGACGCAACGAGGCTGGTAGTTTCTGCTGACTCCTCGATGCGTCGAGCACAGCGACGAAGAGTTCGGCGACCGGGCCGATGACGTCGGTCAGTCGTTCCCGAAAAGGGGCAACGATGTCGTCGAAGTCCTCGTACAGGCGGCCGATGGACGCCGATTGTTGCACTGTCCACAGAAGCCAGTCTTCCAGGTTCGACTCCTCGCCGTCGAACCCTAGGCCGTGTTTGTAGAAGGCCGACCAGGCGTGCTTGGGGCCCAGTACGCCGCCTTTGACGGGCGCAAATGATCCGCCGTCGCTGGAACAACGCATCAGTGCTTCGCCGAGGCCTCGCATCGACGACGAATGCCTCAAACGTGAGTCAATCTGCCCGGCATCGAACATCGGCCGAAGAGACTCCCAGGGATCGAACTGCGCAATTTGATTGTCCGCCAGACGAGCCAGCACGTCGTACTCGACGTCGCCATTCTTCAGCGGCGTAAGCAGGACGGTCTTTCGACCATTCTTGGTGCCATTTTTCTTCGCCTGGACCAGGGCATCCCGAATGGCCAGTTCCGAGGGCGCAAGTTGGAGCTTCCACTCGTGGCCGTCGGCCTGGACCCGCTCGACGGGTACGTCCGAGCCCTTCCAGCGAAAGGCGAAGACCGATGCATCGGGAGCATCCCGAAGTGCCTTCGAGAAATGGATTTGAAGTTCTCGTTCAGAAATTGCCATCAGTTTTACAATCCTCAGGAGGAGGCGTCCGTGACCGTGATGTCGATCGTCACGTCGTCTCCGTCGATTTCATCGAGTGCGTCCTGCAACCAATCACTGACCGCGTCGACGGCTCGAGTGCGCTCGGTCGAGAAGGACTCTTGGCGCCGTTGCGTGTCGTTCGTCGGCTGGGTCGGCTCGTCTTCGTCGTCTCGCTCTGTGTCAAAGGCCAGGTCGACCAGTCGGTTTTCGATCTCCTTGAGCTGGGCCAGGCTCTGACCGACCTCCGAGGCCGACAACACGCTCTGGGCTTCTTTGATCGGCGGCTCATATCCCGGTTTACCCGCCTTGGCCCCCTCCAAAACCTTGTCGAAGAGCTGCCAGCGAGTCTGGGTCAACACTTCCAGATTCTTCTGGGCCCGCTCAAAGGATGCCTTCATGCGAGAGGCATCATCGTCGTCGACCTGCAGTTGGGCGACGGCATTGAGCCTGTCGGTCATATCCTGCTTCTCAAGCGCGTCGATGAGGCCTGCAAGTTGATCTGAGATCTCCCAACGCAGTGAGTCGCGAACCTCGTCCCGGCTCATTCCAAGGTGGTTGGTGGCCACACGTTCGAGGGTGTCGGCCAACTGGCGAGCCGCCACGGAGTTTGACTCCGCCGCCTTGGCCAAATCCGCGCCCAGCCGCTGCACGCTTCGAGCATTGCGCATTCGCGGAGCGTCCAGGTCGGAAAAGACAGTTTCGGCAATCTTGCGGACCTTCTGCCAGTCTTCCTCCGACGGCAGGTCGTGCTGAACGAGCTTGTCGTCGCTGCGCAGATCGCCGGGGCTGACCTCCGAAAGCGCGCTTCCACGACGCTCGACGGCCATGTCTTCGGCATCGGCCACGCTGAGGATGATCAGATCCTGCAGCAACGTCGGAAGACCCGTTCGGTTGTCCGCCGGATCCAGGTAATCGTAGGCGTCGGCTACGGGCAGTCCGTCGCCGTCTGCCTTGGACATATCGAGGTTCTTTTCGAACTCGATGACCCAGTGGTCGTCGAAGCTAAAGCGGGTGTCGCCCATCGTGCCCAACTTCAGAGGCTGGGCGAACTCACGCATCAACCCCCGGGTGCGGGACTCGTCTACCCGGTAGCTATTCTCGACGGAATCGATGGCCCCGCGGATGACCTCGTGAATCGAGGCGACCTGCGAGGGCCTCAGCCGCTCGTCGGGTAGGTCGAAGGCGTTGGGATAGACGTACTCAAAGGTCTGCCGGGCGATCCGTTCCAGCGCTTCGCGAAAACTGACGCCGAAGGGCACTTCGGGGTCAAAGTCCGGGTCCAGGGCGCGAAGGTGCTTTGGCGTGTAACTCTGGTCCAGCAGCCTCTCGTCGGCCTTGTTCATGCCGTAGGCCGTGTGAAACGCGTCGTTGAGCCTGCTTCGCAGGGTGTCTCGATTGCTCTCGAGCTGACGCCGCGCCACGGGCTTGTCGTCGGGCGACAGGTTCTTGGCGTAGTCCCCGAACCGTTTCAGGATGTCTTCGATGCGGACCAGCTTGCTCAGTACGTTGCGGCCTTCGTCGGACAGGAACGTCGGCAGCCACGCCACGCTGTTGACCGGCTCGCGCTCCTCCAGAAAGTCGTCGATGCGAATCTCGTCATCCCGCGCTGAATAGGTGCCGGGATCGAAGGGGTAATCGACCACGAGCAGTGGGTCGTGTCCGATCGGTTCCAGTTGATCGGGGCTCTGCTCGCGGATGTTTCGGTACGTGATGTCCAGGTTTCGGTCGTCTCCCTTCCAGGGCAGGGTCAGCGTGGCGCCCAGGTCCTTGCCTTCTTCGAGCTCCATCCAATCGTACAGAAGCTCCTTGGCCATCCGCCGGCGAGTCCCCTGGTTGTCGGCGGTGGCCGCCTTCTCCATCAACGGCTCCAGGTCGACGCCTTCGAGTCTGAGTTCGACCTGCCGGTTCGGAGCCTCGGTCAGGTGGATTTGGCCGACGTCCGTGGCCCAGTTGCGAAGCTTGCCCATGAGCTGGCTCTTTTCGGCACCCGGAACCGGCGAGGTGATGGTGCCGTGGTTGAGGGCCAGCAATTTCTCGGCCGTCAGGTTCTCGAAGATCTCCAGGTTTGGAACCAAGGCGGCGACCAGCAGCGTGTGCAGGATCCGAAGGTCGTTGTTGTAGGCCTCCCACCCCTCGTCACCCGGTTCGATCTCGTCGTGGTCCACGTCGTGTTCGTGCTCGAGCATCGGAATCAGCCGCTGCTCGTACAGATCCTTGGCCGAGCGAAACAGACGTTTCATGACCGGGTCGAACGGGTCGTCCCCGCGGGCCAGGTAGGGCCACAGGTCCCCGACGGGAATGATCTCTCCCAGCTCCAGTCGATCCCGTTGGTCGATCAGCATCATCTGCATGATCTTCAGCGCAGTGCGGTCCCGCTGAAGCTCGTTCGACAGGACCACGAGCACTCGCATTAGCGCCGGGCTAAAAGGATAGACACGCTCGAAGTCGTCGCGGTCGTAGCGCGAGGTCTGCATGATCTCGCGCTTCTTCGAGTCGAGATCCTCGAACACCTTGTTAAACGAGCCCCGAATCTGCTCGCCGGATGCGGTATTCTTGGGCTCCAGCAGGCGTTTGTTGGCCACGTGCGGCAGGTTGCGGTCCTCGAGTTCGATGGTGCCAAACCGCCCGCTGCTCCACTCCTGTGACAGGTTCAGAGACGTCTGTTGCTCGCCGCGAAACACCTCACCGATCATCTCGGAGAGGTCCCGCTGGCGGGCCAGGAAACTGAATATCGGAGCAGGGCGGTCCCCGTGTTGCGCTTCGACGAGCTTGGGCACCTTCTGCAGCTCGCGGTTGACGAAATCCTCTTCGGCCGCTCGTCGTGACAGCCACAGAATGATCTCGTCTAAAAACAGGATGACGCCGTCGTAGCCCAGGTTTTTGGCATGCCTCGACAGGATCGACAGACCTTTATCGAAGGTGACGAATCCCTCGGCCGAGGCCGCTGCTTTGTCCTTGACCGAGGGTAGCAGCTTCTCGACCACATCGCCGATGAGCTTTTCCTTTTGCTCATCGTCGGGACCGGCAGCCACTGCACGGTCAAACGAGTCCGCATCCCACTGAGCCTGAAAATCGCCCCAGCCACCTCCGCCAGAGGATCCCTCGTTCAGGGTGTCGAAGAATTGCTCATCGCCCATCTTTTCGCGCAGGCTCCGGGCGTTCTCCAGAACGCGGTCGGCCACGTAGATGCCGGGCAAGGGAGCGTCCGGGTGGTTTTCTTCGATGAAATCGACGTATCCACCAAAGACGCCTTGCTCGATGCTGTCGGCGCCGAGCAGGTGGAGCGGCACTTTCAGCAGGTTCGACCGGTCCATCCAGTTGCGGTGCTTCTCAACGACACCCGCTAGATTCGAAAGCTCCCGCGCCGGCGTGAAGTCGTCCAGCAGAAGCCCCAAGACCGTCATGAAGTGAGACTTACCGGACCCGAATGACCCGTGCAGGAAAGAGCCCTTGCTTGTCGGCTCCGCCGGGCTGTCAACGGCGAGCCCGCTCCGAATCATCGTCAGAGCCTCGTCGAAGCGGTCAGCCAGCGTCTCGGTGACGACGTAGCTGTCCACCGTGCGCTGCCGAGAATCCAGCCCCGAACTGAGCGTGTGAACGAACGTCTCGGACGACTCCGGGATGTCGATGAGATCTTTCCAAAGGGTCATATCAGAACCGTCTACCCAGGGTATTTTCCGTGCAATTCATGGTGCCCCGCATCGTAGACCAACGACCGAAATCTGTGAAACGTCTCGACCCGCTCAATCGTCGACTTTCCAGTCTGCATCGATCAACGGGGGGCATTCCTCGATGGCATCGCCGTAGATTCGTGCAACGGCGGCGCGTTGGCGCTGCGCCGTCGGTAGAATCTCCGAGAACTTGAGGTCGCGAACCATCGGATGGTCCTCGGGTATCTCCGGAAGCTTGGATGATTGGTGAACCTGTCGAAGCGCCGAGCGCAGGTCATCGGGGTCGGCGTTTTTCTGAAGCCTCACCCGCAAACCGGTCGCGGTGGTGCGCCCCATATCCAGCTCCGCCAATCGATCCGCCACGTAGCTATTGGCGCGGCCGCCTGCGAAGGTGTAGATGTCCCAGTCGTCGATGCCCCGAACGACCGTGACATGTTCCGGGTTCAAAAATCGGTGATCTTCCTTGGCGTGCTCTAGCTTATTGGCGGCGCGCTCGGAACGATGGTCTTCGCCGCGCTCATCGTCGCACAGCACGCGGCGATGGGCTTCGGCGAGTTCGGGGCTCATGGCCTGACCGGCGCTGAGCCAGGTCGACTTGCCCTGCATGTCGAACGGTTCGACGTGGGCGACCCGGCGGTCCCAATCCAAACTGGTAACCAACCAACTGCGGCCGGCCAACAAGATCACCGCTCGCTCGCCTTGAGCGCGGTTTGTGAAGGTCGTCTGGTGAACCGTGCCGATCTCTCTGTTTTTGTGAACCACGCGGAAGAGTGGCGGTGAGGTAAAGACCGACACCAACGACAAAAAGTGGCGCTGGCCGAACTCCTCTTCGCCCTGCCGGCCGATGCCCACGCGCTGGCCATCCAAAAAGAGGTAGCCAGCCTCCACGAGATGCTCGAAGACCTCCCGCGCGTCAGTCGGCTGTAGACCGGCGGCATCCACGAAGGGCTGCACCCCGTTGAGCAGCGAATCCCGCCCCAATCCCGGTCGTTCCAGCGTCAACGCCAGAAGCTGTTGTGCCAGAATGTGGGTCGGCTCGCGTGGAGCCCGGGCGGACTCCACAAATCCACGCTTCCACAGGTCCAACAGCGCCGCACCCCGCAAGAGCCCGGAGGTCGTGGTGGCCAAAAACAGCATGTTCGACCGTTTTCCTGGGCGACGACCGGTGCGACCCATGCGCTGAAGAAACGATGCCACAGAATAGGGCGCCTCAAGCTGAATGATCCGGTCCAGGTCGCCGATGTCGATGCCCAGCTCCAGCGCGCTGGTGGCCACGATGACGGCCGGACCGCCCTCGGCGAAGGCCCGCTCGGTTCTGCGACGTTCGTCGCGACTTAGAGAACTGTGATTCAGGTACGTCGTGACCCCGCGGTCCTTGAGCTTGCGAGCCAACTTTTCGGCCTGCAGGCGACTGTCGCAAAACGCAAGGCGACGCTCACCCTTGTGTGCCAGGTCGATGATCTTTGCGGCATTCGCAATGGAACCTACCCAGTCGAGCTCGACCTCGGGTTCGGGCGCATCCTCCGGTGGAGGTGGGTCGATGACGCTGACCTCCCGCTCAGAGTTGCTGGATAGCCACGTGCCGATTTCCGTCGGGTTACCCACGGTGGCCGACAGGCCGATTCGCTGCAGGTCTCGGCCCGCATAATTCTGCAGCCGGTTCAAGACGCCCAGAAGGTGCCAACCGCGGTCGTCGTCCGCAAAGGCGTGGACTTCGTCGATGACCACAGCCCGGAGGTCGCCGAACATCCCGGAGCCAGAGGTCTTTGTCGAAATCAGCATCGCCTCCAGCGACTCAGGCGTGGTCAACAGCGCATTGGGCGGCTCCTCTCGAATGCGCCGCTTCTCCGACTGTTTGACGTCGCCATGCCACGTGGCAGCGCGGTAGCCCACCAGGCCAAAGAGCTGTTCCAACCGCGGAAGCTGGTTGTTGAGCAAGGCTCGAATAGGACTCAGGTACAGAACGCTCATTCCGTCCCACCGCTCCTCCATCAGCGTGCTGATGATGGGAAAGAAGGCCGCCTCAGTCTTGCCGCCGGCGGTCGGCGCCAACAGCACGGCGTTTTTACCCTGCTGTATGGGCGGAATCGCCGCCTTCTGAACATCGCGCAGGCTCGTCCAACCCAGCGAATTTCGAATGTGGTGGCGCAGATCCGGGTGCAGGTCCTTGAACATTCCGTCTGAGCTCCCGTGAAGGATGGTTTCCTAGGCGGCCATTTTTCCACTATCGTCCTAAAATGTCACCACTCCCGCACCGGGGCTCTGAAAGATGATATCGCCACAACGACGCTCGGAGATCCTCAACGCCTTGCGACGCGGCGCCGTGCCGAGCGCCGGACTCGACGTACTCGCCGTCGGATTGGATCGATTCGAGGATGCCATCGACGAAGACCTCGAATACGTGGCTTCGGGCCACGGCGTCTTCAAAGCCGTCCGGGGTGAGTACGGCACGGGCAAGACGTTCTTGTCCCGGTGGCTGCAGGAGAGGGCGCGTCGCCAGGGATTTGCCACCTCCGAGGTTCAGGTGTCGGAATCCGAAACTCGATTACACAAATGGCAGTCGGTGTATCGGTCGGCCGCGGAACGCATCCAGACTCAAAACACCCAACCCGGCGCGCTGGGCGACATCATCAACCGCTGGTTCTTTCAGCTCGAAGAGGACGTCCGAAACGACCCAGAACAGGACCCGGCGGACCCACAGGCGGTGGAAGATGCCGTCGACGAGCTGATGGAGCGCAGGCTCGCCGAGATGACGCGCACCACGCCGCAGTTTGCGTCGGTCTTGAGGGCCTACCGCCGTGCCATGCGCGAAGACGACGTTCCCACTGCCCAGGGCCTGGTAGCGTGGCTGGCCGGCCAGCCCCACGTGGGCCAGGCCGTCAAACGAGAGGCGGACCTCAAAGGCGAACACGACCACAACTCGGCGCTGAACCTGACGCGCGGCCTACTGATGTTGCTGCAGGACGCCGGTCACCGCGGACTGGTGCTGGTGTTGGACGAGGTCGAGACCCTTCAGCGCGTCCGTTCCGATGTGCGCGAAAAGAGCCTCAATGCACTGCGCCAGATCATCGACTACCTGGACGAAGGCCGGTTTCCGGGATTGTACGTCCTCATCACAGGGACTCCCGCGTTCTTCGACGGGCCACAGGGCATCCAGCGGCTGCCCCCACTCGCGCAGAGGTTGCAGACCGATTTCTCGGCCGAACCCAGATTCGACAATCCAAAGGCGCCGCAGATTCGGCTGCAGGGTCTTGGGCGAGAGCAGCTCGTCGACCTGGGCACGACGATCCGCGACCTGTTTATCGAGGGCGCATCTGCGCCGGAGCGCATAGAAGAGAGGGCCGACGATGCCTACGTAGCGGACTTGGCCGACGCCGTGGCCGGCGAATTCGGAGGAGACGTTAAGATCGCGCCCAGGCTCTTTTTGAAGAAGCTCGTCTCCGGCGTGCTCGACCGCATCGACCAACACCCAGACTTTGACCCTCGTCAACACTACGAACTGACGGTCACCGAAGACGAGATGACGGTCGAGGAGCGCAACCGAGCGTACGACAGCGTCGACGACATCGACTTAGACGTCGATTGAGCGGATTCGTACGTCTTCGATCTCGTCCAGACTGATCCCGAGTTCCACGGCCTCGCCCTGAATCATCTCTTCCAGGAAGGCGCCGAAGGATTTGTCGATGCTCGGCAGCCGCTCAGGGTGCCATTGTTTGACCCAGGGAAGCAGGTCCTTGAGCCCGGCGAGGAGTTCGACAAGGCGAGGGCGCTTGGCCTCGTTTTGAGCCCAGCCCCATTGGTCCTTTGCGGTGTAGTAGTGTTCGGCCAGAGCGCGAGCCCGCTCTTTGTGGTTTAGGCCGGCCCAACTCACCAAAATCTCGCCGTCGTCGCGCGCCGCGCCCGGATATTCGGTGAATCGTTCCTTGGGCACGTCCAGTTTACCACGATTCGGCCAGATGCGTTCCTTTTGCTTGAAGTCCTTCGTCTTTCGGTACCGCGGCGGCTTGGGGATGTCTTCGATTTGCTCGCCGGTTTCGTCTTCCTTGCGCTGAAGGTCCCAGACCTCTTCCCATTCCCTGCGGCGGCGAAGCCCCTCGTTGGTGTGTCGCTGGGTGGGCAGGTGCGGAACCGACTCCTCCAGGATCAGCTCCTCGACCAGAGCATCGACATCGAAGCTCGGGTCGCCGGTGTACCGGGCGGCCACAGTCTGAAACGCGTCGTCCTCCGCCGCGATGCGCGCCAGTTCAGACACGGTGCGAAGTTTGGGGTCTTCTTCGACGGATTCCGCGCCCATCTCCGGCGCCTGCTCGAGCGCGGCCGGATTCTCCTCCATTCGAGCCGTCGTCGGAAAGTAACGCGGCGTCTCCAGCCGGTTGCCCATCCAATTCCACAGGGCGTCTTCTTCCAGGTCTTCCCAGTCATCCAGGTTCCAGCGGCGTTTGAACTCCGGCGCCTCGATGAGCTTGACGAATCGGTCGCGCAAATCATCGTTCCCGTCGATGCGGTCGATTCGCGCTTGGACGAGGTCTTGGTACCACTGAGGCCACCGGTCGGGGATATCTGTGCGCGGTGTCGAACCGTGGCGTTCAAACCAGGTTGTATCGACGTCGCCACGCTCCATTTTCCGCGCCAAGACGATCTCGAAAGCACGTTCGCCGAGCTTCACCTTCGGCAGGTTGTCGAGTGCCTCGTCTCCGTAGAAATCCTCGGCCATCGGCGGGTCCTCCGACAGGCCGTAGAGCCCGTACATTTGCCAGTCGAGCTCCTCCTGGAGTGGGATCATTTTCCGAAGGGTCTCGATTCGGTCGTTTTTGGCCTGCTCCAGATTTTCTGAGTCAGGAAGTTCCCGTTTGGCGATGGTCTGGGGCCGGTATTGGGAGAGTGTTTGGCCAAGTGTGTCGAGTCTCGATGGGACGGCCAGGGGGCGTTGCGTTGGCAGCGGAAACTCTTCCATGCCGGTTCCAGCATACTCATAACGATCATCCCAGGCGCCTACACGACCTCCTTCTTTGCCGTAGAAAGTCTGCTTCATCCAGAAGCAGCCGGTTGAGCTGTTCAGGGGGCCGAGGAGTTCGAGGTGGGCTTCCTCGTCGGCCTCCTCCGGGAGTTTGATGACGGGGGCGGAACGATTAAATACCTTGCCGCCCCGGTCCAGAACGAAGTGATTGTGCGTGGCGACGAAAGCGAAGGTGATGGTGAGCGGATTGCGGAACTTGTTCCGATAGAATTCCTGCCACTCAAACCACTCGAGGCCCTTCTGAAGCATTGGCGTACCAAATTGCTTTCGACGGGAGATTCTGGCCCTGAAACGCCATAACATGTTCTTGAGTTTCTTTCCCTCGGGACCAGAAAGAACCTCCATATCACTTCCATAAGTCCAAATTGTGTCGGTTGGCTGGCCAAGGCACCAACTCCGCACGATTTCGCCCTCCACTAGTTCCTTGGAGCGCGGCACGTTCGCCCTGTGAAGGCCTAACTTGGAATCACGGCAAAATACGTCATCTTCACCCGTAACTGCTGAAATTCCCAGTTCCGCAGTCAAGCCACCCAGTCTCTCAGTCGAATCATCGTCCACGATTGACTTCGCCTCAAGAACACCACCTCCTCGAAGCGACCATGGATGCTCCTCGAAGAGACTGCGTTGTTTGTCTGCGATAGTAATAAAGTCATTTTCGAAGCCCGGGGAACCAATATGATCGCGGATCGCCGACCAAACTTTCGCGTTGGCAGGATCATCTGGCGTAGAAGGTTCACCTCGAATGCCAAGGGCCGCTCGAACTTCGTTTAGGCGGGGCTCTTGGTTTCTTCCGAGGAGCATGACGGTAGGAGTACCGTGACCGGGAATGTATGCCCCCGATGTGTCGATCACGTGGGTTAAATCTGTTTGAGGTATAATTTTTTCAACAAGCGCAGTTCCAAAGGACCTTTTGATGAAGTTATTAGATACAATGGCCCCAATATAACCAGCCGCATCGTAGGTGGAACGGCCTTTATCGATGCCCAATTGCCAGAATCGTTCGTAAAATGGACAGACCATCGAGAACTTTCCGTGGCAAGATGCATAAAATTCTCGGTAGAGTGAATTTGGGCCTTCGTCCTTGGTGCCCTTAGGACGGATATAGGGAGGATTTCCGACCACTGCATGGTATTGCTGCATGAGAATCCCAGCCTCACGATCCTTGCTTCCTCCGTTGCGGGAGCCGAAGATGAGATCTGAGTCCTCCGTCGAAAAACGATCGTCCCATCGAAATCGGTCCAGCTCCAGTTGCCGCTGATTTACTGTCTTATCGGTGTCAATACGGGGAAAGAAGGAACCGTGAATGAGTGAATCGCCAACGCCCACCTGGAGTGGCAATTTAGGCGCCGACTTCAACTCCGGCGGACCGTCTCCATCCAGCTCGTGAATCGCGGCGGCCAACAGCCTAAACCGGGAAATTGAGACGGCAAATGGATTCAGATCTACACCGTGCACCGTCTCCAATGCTCGCCGCACAAGCATCGACTGCGGCTTTGACGGGTACTTGTCCCGCAGTCGCTCCAGAATCCGTCTAAACCCGCCCAGCAGGAAGTGTCCTGAACCGCAGGTCGGGTCGATGAACCGAAACCCGCGGTCGTCGCCCTCGTTCCGCTCTGCCTCGGGGTCGAGGAAAAGCCCGAAGTCTTCGAGTGCCGGCGTGAGGGTGTGTTCCAAAATAAATTGTTCGACGAAATCCGGCGTCTGCAGCAGGGCGTAGCGCTTGCGAGCGTCAGTCGACAGGTCCTGGTAGAGGTCGCCCAAAAAACGGGTCTGCGATCCGGCCTCGGAAAAATCTCGGTGTAGCTCGCCAGTGTCGGCATCAGTAGCCCGAAAGAAGTCGATGAGCTCCTGCGCCGCGTCACCGCTAATTGGAAGCCGATAGAGCGGGTTGCGTTCCCCGCCAAAAAGCTCTCCGGCCGGCATGTCGGCCAGGCGCCCGAAGATGTGCAGAAGGTAGTCAGCCTCGGAGTCGGTGGGGTTCTGTTTGAAATACCACCGCTCGTTGTCAGCCACTGTATCTGCCGCGCCACCCGATTGGCTCCCGGCCAGCCAGCGTTCGACCAGACCGTTGTCCTCCAGGTAGCGAACAAAGACGCTCGTCAGCACCCAACCGACGGCAACTTGGTCGGTGTAGCGGTCACGCCAGTCGCTGAAATTGTCCCCCGTACGGTCCTTCTCCTGTGCGGTCTTCCAAGAGTCCCTCAGCGCAGATTCGAGTTCCTCGTCCGCATCGATTTGCTGCTGTAGGTCCTGCTGAAGGTCAGACGTAAGCTGACGATATTCTGAAATCTCGTCGTCGGACAATTCCATACATTCCCCTCGAAAAAGCTAACCAAACTAAGAATCAATCCTGCAGATTGGCGACTGACTCGGGCCTCTCGACCAGGTCACGCGGAAATCTCTTGAAATCGCCGCGGTCCACGGGCACCGCCACATCTGCAATGGTGGGCAACTTCTGCTGCCGGTCGGACGGAATGAGTAGCCATGCCAGCTCCGGGCCCTCGTCACGAGTTCTGGACCGCAACCTTTCGACAATCTTCATCGTGTTCGCCAGTTCGTTCCAGCGACCCAGAAGCCCGAGATTGGTGTAAAGGACTCGCTCCCCTTGGTCCATGAGCCTCTCTTCTAACGCCTCTATGACCTGCTGGCGCAGAAAGATGCCGAGTGTGTTCCGGTCGCCATCGTCGGCGTCTGGAGCGTCGACCGACAAGAAGAAGGACCAATCGATACTCTGCTTATTGGTCCGCTCCCGAAGGATATCCAGGACCACGTCGTCGACAGAGCAGACCTCCAAGTCGTACTCGGCTGCCAACCACTCTTCGGCACGCCGCGCGTAGGTCTTACTCACGGTGACTACAAAGAAGTCATCCTGTCGGGCGCGAATACTCGCCTGGTGCGTAAACTCCCGACAACGGTCGTCCCGGTCGGCCGGTGTGAGGCGACTGTGGTATGTGCCGCTGGAGACAGCCGAGGTGCGCGTCATCGCAGGGCTGGAACCGTCGGCCGAAGTCTTGGGAATGAAGGCGCCGCGCCCCTCGTCCTGCGACGGGTCGTACTCAAGGCCGACGTCGGCTTGTTGAATGAGGTCTTCGAGCTCGGTGGCAGATTCCGGGAGCTGCCCCGCTTGGGGGTAGTGTTCTGAGACGATGTCATGAATCTCATTCGTCTTCAGCGGCGACCGGCGCCTGAGCAGATTGCCGGTGAGTTTGATGGCCCGTACCGGGTCCATTCCCACGGGGTAGAGTTCTTCGCGGTGCGAAAGTGCTGCCTCTTCGCTGGCTGCGGCCGCCAGAGTCAGAAGCTCGTGTTTGGGCAGGGCGTCGACACCGCCTTTTTTCAAGCACTCCAAAAGTGACGTGTACGCTCGTGCCGAAGAGGCGAGTGGTGTCTGGCTTGCGACTTCGTCAGCGCAGTCGCCGAGCTCCGGCAGCAGTTCCATGAGGTCGGAATCCGTGCCCACGAAGACGGCTGGGGGACCACCGGCATGGCCTCCGACGCGCAGCAAGGACAGCCGCGGCTCCTCGGCTGCGAGCTCCGCTTCGACCGCCGCCCGCGTGATGGCCGATGCACGAGCCATGCGGGAATTCTGGTCATCTTTAAGGGATCCCTTTTCCCAGAGAACCGCCGCCGCCAGGTCGCGGTCAACCATCGCGCCACCGGATTTGTCGATGATGCGAACCAAGTCGTCGCGCAGGCTCTTCAGGGATCGCTTGCGCTGCCAGCCTTGGCGAAGAACGTTCAGCAGCTCGTTGATTTCGACGGTATTCAAACCGAGTTCTGACGCGATCGTCATGGTACGGGCCCAGGGAAGGGCGCGGTCCGCGTCATCCATCTGCAGAACTTCCGCGATCAGCTCGCCGTAGCTGACCTTGTACTCGAAGTCCTTGGGTTCGTTCTGGACGTTGTCGAGGATGTCGTCGACGGAGTAGTCGTCGACGGAATCGGGCTTGTCTTCCTCTTCGCTGTGCTGGGAGACATCCAGACTCGGAAAGATCGAGGCGAGTTGGTCGCGAAGCCTGAGAATTTCTGACCGAACCTGCCCGCCGGCTCCCTCTTTAAACTGGTACACATTGCTGTGGTTCGAGAGGAGCTCGCGCACATTGGTGACCCCGAGGTCGTCCAGGATGTCTCGGGCCGCCTCGCTGACGCCCAGCGAACTCAGCGGGGTCTCCGGCGTGGCTTCGCTCAGCGTCAGTTCGTCGTCTTCCGTGTGGACGGTCTGCCGGAAGACCTCCTTCCAGGCCTCGAGCATGTCGTCGGCCGTGTCGAACCGGTCCTCGACGTCTCGCGCAAGTGCGGAGCGGAAGAAGTCGGTCAAATCGTCACGAACGGACGCAGGGAAACGCTCCGCGTCCAGATGGAGCTCCGCTTGGGCATCGAACGCCGGATTGCTTCGGCCGTCACCCCATGTTGGCAGCCTTTGAGTCACCATCTCGTAGAGGACCATCGCGGCTGAATAACGGTCCGCCGCGGCGTCCCATCGGTCGCGTTCTTGCAGGAACGGGTCACGGTACGCGCGAGTACCCACTTCGACTCGGTCCAAGTCCACATCGTGGAGCGAGAAGTCGAAGAGGAGCAGCCGGTTGGGGCCGCGATTGGTCTCAACCTGGCCATGACCCAGGTTTGCTGGCTTGAAGTCCTTGTGGAACACGCCTTCGGACTCCAGCGCTCGCAAAATGTGACCGATGTCCTCTCCGAACCGACGTTGTTCGTCCAAACTCAGAGCGGAGCGGTCACGCAGCTCTTGGCGCAGCGACTCACCGGCATACTGCAGAACCAGCGTCTTTCGCCCGCCGATGGAAGTCGTCTCCAACAGGTCGACGATTTGCGGGTCGTCGAACCTTGCGAGCGCTTCGGCTTCTGACTTCAGCCGGTTTTCGTGGGACTCGTCGTTCGCGATTTTCAATACGACCTGCGAGCCGTCGGAATCCTCCGCCAAGAACGCAGTCGAGGTAGAACCGCTGCCCAGTCGTCGAATTACTTTCCAGCGGCCGGCGAGTTGGTCGTCAGGCTGGGCTTCGAGCGGGTCTTCCGGCGACGTGGGATTGGCGCCCAGCACGGCTTTGCGTGCCGACTCAAGGCCCTTCAGAAACTCGTCGACCGTCGGAACGCGACTCGACGGCGCGACTCGCGTTGCTTCGTAGACTAAATCGTCGAGTTCGTTTGGGACCGTGTCGTCGACGGCGGAGATTCGCAGGCCGCCCTTGTCTGCCAGCTTGCTGATGAACTGCTGCGGAGCGCGAGCCGGCGGCTCACCAGTGAACAGAAAGTAGGTCAGGGCGCCCAGGCCGAATATATCAGCAGTCTCATCGACCTCCGGCGTCTGATTGAGCTCCGGGGCCAGAAAGAACTGCGACGTCTTGTTCAGATAGTTTTCGACGTGGCTGGTCCCGGTTTCGCCTTCCTCTTGCCGGGCCGTGTGCCAGTTAAAGAGCCGGGCAGGAGGCCCACCCTGGTCATCCGCCATCACCAGCACGCTGTGCGGACCCAGCGCTCGGTGAATGACGTTGTGTCCATGGGCGTAGGCCAGCGACTCGCCGATCGATTCAATCAGGTCCAAGCGTTTGCGGCTGCTCAGCTCACTGCGGCCCGACTCCACCACATGATCGAGCCTTTCAGCACCCTCAGGCGTATCAAACAGAATTGTCGGCCGCGTTTCGTGCCCGATGTGCTCGCGCGCTTTCAAGATGCCATCGTGGTCGAGCTCCTGCAGCAACTCGAACTCACGACGCGCCGCCTCCTGAATGCGCTCAAGCTGGTCGTCGGAGGCTCCCTTCGGCAGCCGGAACACCCTCGCTCGGCGGACTTCATCTCGGGACGCATGCTTCGCCTCGAAGTCCTGGTAGCGCGGCCCGCTGTCCAACAAGTCGCCGAGCCGCCAATCCCGAATCTTGATGTGCTTCCTGGAACCTTCGATGCCGGAACGCTCCAACGCCTGACCCACGCGGTCCCGCATGACAGGCGTGACGTCTGCCTTTGACCGAAGCCCCGAAATACCTGGGCCCTCAGCCTCAATGATAGCGTCAAAGACCGTCGGCGCACGCCCGATGTCTTCGTGGAACGCGATGTTGTCCAGCGCGTCTGAATCGGCATCGACCTCAACGTCAGGGTGACTCAAAAAGACAAGCGGGTCGATTGGCGGCGCGTTGAAAGAAGAGGGCAGCTCCACCTCAAGAAGCTCCCGCAACGCCGTCGCCTTCTGCTGAGCCTTTAGGACGGGATTCTCGAATACCTCGACTTCTTCATTCTGCTTGAGCTGCTCCCACGTCTCCCGCTGCAAGTTCAGATAGCCGCCGTACGGCGCCAGCTCGACCAAAAAGAACCCGCGCCGAGAGCAAATCAACGCGTCACAATCGAAGAATCCGCCTTCCAAGGGTAGAAAGCGGAAGTTTACCCAGGCAGAGACAGGCTCGTAGCCCGGGAGTTCGTCCCGTAGATAGGAGAGGGCGGTCCGGTCGCGGGCCGATTCCGCTTCAGCAAATTCGTGCCAGTTGGCGTCGTTCATTTAGAGCCCACACAATGCCGTGAAAAACCTCAGAGCGAGCTCCAGTGTGTGAGACCTCGCGAGTGATGGTCAAGGTTGCGGGCCTCCTGGTGATCCCAGCCGGTGTCCCGATGATCGAAATAGAATCTAACACTTCGCGAATTCGCGTCTCGCTCGGCCTTTTCAGTTGTCCTAGGCAGTGCACTGGCCTAGGGTATCGGGTATCAGAACCGGATAACCCGCTAAGTTGCACGGGGAACCATATGACGGGCAAACGCCTTCCATTCGTCCAAGTGATTTACATTGAAGAGTGGCCACCGCGTCATGAAACGACCCTAGCGAAAGTACCACCCTCCGATGGCGATGGTGCAGAAGTGGTGGGAAGACAGGATGGGAGCATTGAAGTCAACGTTCTCAGCGACTCAGAAGAATCTGCATCGAACCCCCTCGTAACACCTCCGGTTGATTTCAGCTCCAAATCGGGTCCGCTCATCATTTCAGTTGATCAGGGAGAAGAGGCCCCCCAGGTGTGGCTGAATACCCGAAGAATCAACGACGAACTTGATTCTGAAGCTATCTTATTGCGGCTTGGTGACCAAATCGACCCCTTTGGAAGTTTCTCATGGGCGGATGAGGAAGCCGAGGACGCGTGTGAGGAGACAGTGGTGCAGCGCAGAGAACACATGGCGAAAAAGTTACGGTCTACAAAGGAGGCCAGCGAAGGTACGAGGGTTCCATCCCAAGCAGAACAAATTGAGGATCTGCGATCTGCTCGCATGAACATCGAGCAGCAGATGAGAGATATCCGAAATGGGTTCTCTCCCGCGACGGAGCCGCTCTCGGTCACTCTGCGAAAACTTCTAAATTTTGATCGAGAGAATGCACTCCTTTTTCGGCTCGCTCGCACCTTCGACATCGGACTTCCTGTGTTCGTATCACTCGGCGATTGGCTACCTGAAGAAATCGCGGGCCATGAAGGGGTGAAAATGCGCACCCCAGAACTCTCCGTCATTCGACACCACGAAGGGCAATCTCTTGTCGATCTGCAGAAAGCACTGGGTGCGAGGGTGCTCGATCTTGGACCGGGCAAGCCCAGCCTGAATACGCTGGAAGTGGTCCGCGACTACGCGAATAAGCTCGGAGGTGCTCACGATGAGTTAGAGATCCCCATCGGAATTGATGAGTTGAGTCGCTGGGAGGCCTTGGAACGGTCGGGCGCGGAGAGAATTCTCCTGCAAGTAGCTGGCGTAATTGTACCCCTGTGCGACTACGTTATTCAGACTGCTCAAGCTCGAAAGGGCCAAGATTCAGTAATACCTTTTGCGTCGGCCTCGTCTCCCACAGATATCCTTTCCCCAGCGGATGCAATCACATTCGCTAATTCTGTGTTGGCCGAGCTCAAGCCTTCGCCAATGAGAAATCAGTGGAAGGTCGAACTTGCGAGAGCTCTTCAGGCTAACGGCAAACTGAGGGAGGCGGTGGAACACATCCTACACATACTTCCTCCAAAGGGGAGTCGGGACCCAACGAAAAGGTCTGACAATTTCCATCGGCGTGTCTCTTATCTTCAGTCGCTCTATGGCCAGATGGACGATGTTGCCCAAGCAAGGAGTGCCGTCGATTGGTTGGAAGGAGTTCCGCCGGAAGACCTGGACAGAGAGGAGTTCCAGGCGCGATTCGCCATCCGAAATAACGCCGCATACCACGATCGGACCTCCGGCCAACTGGAAACTGCGCGGAAGCAATATGAGCTGATTATTGATGAAGCTTCGGACGCGCCCACTCATTACGTGCGCCAGTTCTCCAAAGTGCGCGCCCTGCGCGGCCTTAGCGGACTTGCACTCGAAGCATGCGAATTCGGTGAATCAATCAGCTACTCAAATGACCTCATTTCAATTGCATCCGACGAACCAGTCTTTCGTGAGTCATTTGGAAAAACCATTTCACGGAAGGCTAAGGCGAAGCTCTCCTATGGAGACAGAGAAGGGGCGGCTGAACTCGTGATTGAACTCCTTGAAGAAGCCGAGCAGTGGGCTGCCGATTTGCTGGCTGATGCAATTGACTTCGCCCACAGCATGTCCCTGACGATCTCCAACGCAGGGGACAACAAATCTGCACTCCGAATCGCACAACGCCTCACCGATTATCTGGATCAGTCCGTCACATTGCGTCCTGCTCTCAAAGCACGAATATGGCAGAACGCAGGATTTCTCTTGGAACAAATGGATAGGGAAGGGCAAGCGCTCCGGACCTATGAACGTGCGTTTGAGATATCGGAGGACGCGCTCGGTACTCTAGAGCCTTTAGCGGCTGTCACGTTCAATATTGGGAATCTGCACCGAAGCGAAGGAAGACAGGAACTGGCCGAAGAGCAATTCTCTAAGGTCATCGGTAAATTTGGCGACGAGGACGAACCGGGAGTACTGGCGCACGTAGCTAAGGCTCGCCTCGCACTTGCGGAACTGACTGCGGACAACGAAAAAATATGTCAGGCCAACGAACAGATAATTCAAGAATTTAGCGGGTCGACCTCCAATGCACTCATTGAAGTGGTCGCCGAGGCGAAACTCGACCTGGTATTCAAATTTCCGGAGGTCGATGAAGAGCGGAAAGACGCATTACTTCGGGAGGTCGAGTCACAGTGCAACGGTAGCAAAGACCCTCGAATCCAGACACAGTGGCTTCGGAGCGTCTGGGCCCTGACCAACAGATTACGGGATGAGGGCAACGTAGCGGATGCGCTTGGAAGCGAGGCGGGGTTAGTAGTTAAAGCGCCCGAGTTCCACCACACGGTGACTTTCGACATTATTCAGCAGGAGTTTTCGCGGAGGGTTGCTGCGTCACTATGAGTAGCTTCTGTCTTAGCTGAGTGGACATTCACGCTCCTCTCCGATGAACCCTTTTAGTCCGATGAAAACTCAGTTCCTTGAGACTATTGGTTTTCTCTACGCGTCTCTACGGAAAACCCTGGGAAGAAAACCTCCTGAAAGCGCTCCAACTGCGAGACCAATCACACAAATCCAGAAAGTCTGGGTTTTTAGTACGAACTGGAGTTCCAGAGTTTGGCCGTCAAAGAGCCTCGCCCAAAACATTTTCCAACCGATTACTTGGGCCTTGCTTAAGATCACAAAGCGGACGAATGCCAACGCCAAAATAGCCCCGATTAGTCTACCGAGGACTCGTGACCAACCAAACATGGTGTTACCCGAATCAACCCCATCTGTCGCAGATTGGGTGGATTCACCGGACGATCCGACGGTTTGGGGGCCAGCCTTGTCCGAGATTCGTCCCGAACCAACTTGTCTGGGAGTGCCTTTGGAGTTCCGTTCTCCGCTCTTCGGTGACTCCTGAACTCCGGATGGAATCTGCCGAGATTGCTCCTCGGATGTTTCCGAAGGCTTCGTCGGAGACGTACTTCCAGAATTCTCGCCTTGGTGGCTCGCTTCCTGACCATCATTACTCATGTTGTTCCCCTCGGATGCGGCGAACGTATGTCGCTTTCACGGTTTCCGCCGTCGATCAAGTCCGACAAATTGTGTAACTCGCCTCTCCAGAAGGCTTCCTAATTTCGGTCATTCAGCGGCCACTGGCTGAAGTTGTTTCTCCGGTTCTGTCGTCCGTTTCCATTCGCGATATTCGTCCATTTTGAGGTATCTTCTTCCGGTGGACCATTCCTCGTGTCGCTCGGCCAGGTAAGCCCCGACGAGACGCCATGCGGACTCCTCATTGGGGAAGATCCGGATGACCTTCTCGAGACGCCTGACCTCTTCGATAAGCCGCTCTAAGGCGTTCGTCGTCCGAAGGCGGCGTCGATACTTTTCGGGCAGTCTCAGGACGGCGGTTGCGTCCTCAAGGCCGAGTTCAAGCGTCTTGAGTGCACGGTCGGCCTTGCCCTCCAGCTCGGCAGCGAGTTCGTTGAAGGCTGAACGGGCGTCTTCCTGGCTGTCCGCTTCGAAGATGTTGTCGAGCCCGCGATGCATGGTGTCCGAGTGACTCGTGGGCGTCTTGTCGAGGACGTTGCGTCTCAGGTGCGTCTGGCACCGCTGCCAGGTGGCTCCCTGGAAGCAAAGACGCAGGGCATCGACGAGTCCTTCATGGGCGTCGGAGACGACGAGTTCGACGCCTCTCAGGCCTCGGCTCTTTAGCCATCGGAAGGTCTCCTTCCAGCTCTCCTGGGTCTCCGAGTTGGCGATGCGGACTCCAAGGATCTCCCGGTAGCCCTCTTCGTTGACACCGACCAGGATCAGCGCGCTCGTCGATCGGACGGCTCCCTGGCGGCGGACTTTCAGCTGCATGGCATCGACGAGCACGAAGGGGTACTCCATGTCGTCGAGCGGCCGTTCGTTCCACGCTTCGACCTGTTCGTTGAGATCCCGAGTCAGGTCACTGACCGTCGATTTGGCAAATTCTCGGCCACACAGCTCCTCGGTAATCTTTTTGACTTTCCGGGTTGAGACGCCGTTGATAACCATCTCCATCATCGCCAGCACGAGTGCTTTCTCTGAGCGTTGATACCGCTCAAACAACGCCGTATCGAAGGTGCCCTCACGGTCTCTTGGGACGGTCAGCTCTACCGGCCCCACTCGCGTCGTCAGCCCTCGTTCGTAGTGACCGTTGCGTCGACCGGTTCGCTCCTCGGATCGCTCGTGAGGTTCGGCATTGACGTGGTCGGTCATCTCCGCCTCCAGAATCTCATTGAGCACCGGACGCAGCAGCGCCGCCAGACCCCGTCCGCTGGCGATGTCTTCGATTTGCTCCTCATCGATCGTAATCTCGATCTCGGCCATCGTTTTCTCCAGGTTGTTGGCTTCTTTGTTTGGTTCACAAAAAGCCTATCTGGAGAGCGGTGGCCGTTTTCAAACTCTGGCCGAGTTACACAACTTTATGGACTCAACTATTCGTAAGAACCTTAGAGCCACCAGAATTATAAGTACTAAGAGAAGTTACGTATATTTCCTTTCCTTTTTCTTGGGGTTTTTCTGGGTCTGATTCAGACAAGTCTTAATCAGAAGTTTCGGCGCCGTCGAGGTCTTTGGCTTGACTTCTACCTTGCTGATCAATTTCGAGCCAAAAATCTCCAGCAGTTTCTTTAGAGCCCTGTTTAATAGACTCAAGAGAAAGGCTTCGGTTCCGCTGTATCCATACACAGATTTGTTCCATCGACCATGCCCTTCGGGTCCGGCGAAGTCCACTGGGCGGTCCAGGGGCGTAGTAGCGAGCGCCGTGGTAGCTGAGGCTGCTCTCCTCATCGCGTTCCTGGCCGCTAAATCGGTAGCGTTTCGTCTGGTAGGAGCCGAAGCTTGACTCACCGAAGGGGCGGTACTCCTCGCGATTAAACAGGGTGCCGGTGCCGTCCAGGACGACGTTTGAGGACTGCAGATGGTCGCCCAGATGGTACTGGGTCGTCGGCGGATTGGAGCCGTCCAGCTCTGAGCCGACACGCTCGATGGCCACCCGCTTCTGGTCGTCCATCACATGCAGGTGGTTGACCTCGGCGTCGACAGTGCCGCCGTCGATTCGCTCATGATGCTCGAAGATCCCGCCGATATAGACCGAGTGGACCGGCTTGCCTGAGTCCTTGGAGACGACCTTCTGGACGCGCTGTCCGCCGCCATCGTAGGTGTAGTGGGCAAAGACGGTGGCCTGGCTGCCAGACACTTGATTGCGAAACGACCGCATCCGTCCGCGGGCGTCCCACTCGTATTTGCGGTCGGTATTCTCTGAGGTCAGGTTCCCCGCATCGTCATAGGTGTATTGATGCGTGCCGCCTGCCGAGGTCATCTGATCGAGGCGGTTGGTCGTCGACTCGGTCACATAGTCGCGCGTCCAGGTCCCCGTGCCGGCCCCGTAGTCATGGGTCAGTGTCTTCATGTTGCCGACTTTATCGTAGTCGTAGCTTTCGGTGTAGGCGCGGGTCTGGTTGGGATCGTTGGCGTTGCCGCCGGCCGGCATGTAGTCCCAGGGGTTCGACGGGTTGGCGGCGTATTCGCGGCCGGTCGCCTCGGTGAGCCGATACAGCGGATCGTACTGAAAGGTTCGGGTCAAGCTGTTGGTAACCCCGATGCCGACGTTGTTTCCACTACTGTCGATTCGGGTCACATTCCCGACCCCATCGTAGGTGTAGCTAAAATCCTGGCGGGGCGTTGTCCCGTCCGGCGCGTAGGTCGTGCTGTTCGGCTTGGTGTAGCCCTCTGATCGCAGACGGAAGCAACCTCAATATCTACACGCTACCCCTGAGCCCATACTTCTTCAATCAGTGGGCTGACACGAAAATCCGACCAAGTCGAAGTCTACCGTCAATCCACAGATTCTGCTGCAACGAATATTGTCATCAGGATCATTGAGGTTGGGTACCACGCTACAGTATTCGTGACATTCATGTTTACGACTCATGTTCTCAAGTTGGAAATGGCTTGCCTTGGTCCAAGCTATTTCCTGACATGCGTCCATCAGCACCTCCTCATTAACCGTTTTTCCAGTGGCGTCTTTCCGGATGGGACGTAACTCTCTGTGGTCCCGAAAAATGACATCGCATTCGCTCCGAGTAACTCGCGTTTTTGACGATCGCGAAGCCGGTGCCCCGTACTCTTTGCAGACGGAGCGTGGGCGGGGATCGAAGTCGGGTTTATTCTCAGTGCGCGCGTGAGACTGATGAGAGCAAGACGCGAGGAAGAAGACTAATCCGCCGCAAATGACGGCTCCGTGCAGTTCGGTAGTTGGAAAGTGAGCCATTAGAAAACTGCCACTTATCTAGTCTGGATTATTTGTGAAGGCGGATCTTCTTGGGGGGAGGTCAGGTGTGAAGTGCCGCGTGAGTTCCTGATTCTCGCCCAACACACCGGCGCCCTTCGATGTCTCAGTACAACACGACTTCCCGGGTGGAACTCCAAACCGAAATGCCACTCGATCTTGAGTTCGAGGCACCCCCCCCTTTCGTCAGATGGCGGCGCAGTTCCTGCCCGAAAAGCCGACAAACGGTTCGACCTGACTGAGCGTGTGGTCAGACAGCTGTAACGGCGCACGGTATATGAGGCCCAGGTAGCCAAATCGACGCAGGCTACGCGATGGATTCATCCGAATCCGTCGGGTTTGTCCATCCCGATCTGAAAACTCGGCAGGCAGGGTATCTGATGGTAGTCCACGCCGAAAGGAGGCGAGCATCGGCGTGTTGTCGGCCTTAAGAAACAGGTGACGGGAAGCCCCGTGGTATCCAACCGAACGGCTTCCCGTCGTGCTCGAAATCTGTATGCCAGATGCGAGCAAAAACTTTGTCCTACGCTCAGGGGTGTTAAGGGAAGCTGGATGGGGGTCAAGTCCTAATCATCGAAGGGCGTAAACCCTCTCGCCAATTATCTAGCTGCCCGGAAAACTTCTAGGTGGTCCTTTTTGTCTAGACCTCCGCTAAGGGGTCGCATTTCGGGTCACTCAAGATTCGCTCCTTCACACGATCTTCCTCGATTTCAGGCAGGTACTTGCTGAGCGGGACGTCATAATCGTATTTGTAGCCAACTCGAGGAATTGGATCGTCGCCCGTATGAAACTTATTCTCGTACCAAGTGTAGTCCTCGTCACCAATAAGAACTCCCCTTTCTAAATTTGCCTCCCAGTATCTGCGCATGAATTTCTTCAACAGGTCTATCGGAAGCGTGTAGGACGGATAGTCTCTCTCCAGACGAATGAGCGGTCCATCAAATCGATGGACGCCATCCTGTTCGTAATATGCTCCAAGATCCACGATGTCCCCGGTAACGAGACCATAGGCGTGGTTATTTTTGCTATTGAATCGTTCACTCATATTTACTCCGGTGGGTTCTAAACTGGCTCTGAGCCTACACGCTCGATGGCCACACGCTTCTGGTCGTCCATCACATGCAGGTGGTTGACCTCGGCGTCGACCGATCCGCCATCGATCCGCTCGTGGTGCTCAAAGATCCCGCCGATATAGACCGAGTGGACCGGCTTGGCTGAGTCCTTGGAGACGACCTTCTGGACGCGTTGTCCGCCGCCATCGTAGGTGTAGTGGGCAAAGACGGTCGCCTGGCTGCCAGACACTTGATTGCGAAACGACCGCATCCGCCCTCGGACGTCCCACTCGTATTTTTCTATCGGTGTTCTCTGAGGTCAGATTGCCGGCACCATCGTAGGTGTATTGATGCGTCCCGCCCGCGGAGGTCATCTGATCGAGGCGGTTGGTGGTCGACTCGGTGACGTAGTCCCGCGTCCAGGTCCCCGAGCCGGCCCCGTAGTCGTGGGTCAGTGTCTTCATATTGCCGACTTTATCGTAGTCGTAGCTTTCGGTGTAGGCGCGGGTCTGGCTGGGTTCACCGGGTAGCGGCTGTTTGTGCGCAGATTGGTACGTCGTCTCACGGCGTCGATACCTGTCCTAATGGCTCCTGACTCAGTCCAATTGAGCCATCACTCTATCACGCAAAACGGCCGCCGAGTGGCGGTTTCTGGCGAGGACTTACCATTCGACAACTGTGGTGGGGGGAATCACTCAATGGAAGCAGATTGCTGCCCTTTGCGCGATACTCACCCGGGCTGCTTCCCATAGGGTCAAGAATGCCGTTTGTTCAGCTCCGAATTGGTGGTTGCTGGTATCGTTAATTCCGTTGATCCGTTCGACCTCGGATTCAGGCAGGTTGCCGTCTTCATCGACTTCTACCTCGATATGTGGAGCGATAACGCGAAGCTCTTCCATCAGCCCATAGCTAGAGCCGACCATACCGTAGCCGGGAACGTCGGCTCCTTCCGGGGCGAAGAGTGGTTCGTCAAATTGAATTGGTACGTAGTAGCCGCTGTGGTCCGAATGACAGAGTAGGTGAGAGTCGCCCCAACGGCTCACAGCGTTCATAATATCCTCGTCCTCGTCGGATAAAAACTCCGATTCGACTGGCTGAAGCGCCGCATGCGGGTCTTGCCGGACGCGGGCATACGCCCGCCTCAGAAAGTGGAGAAACGAGACCGGGAAACTCAGAAGGTCCGCATGCGTGTCCAGCTCGGAAGAGTCCTCTGGCTCGTCCCAGGTCTCGAAACCGGAGTCGTCTAGGAAGGCCTGAAGGGCTTCGATTTCTTCCCTCCTCCGCCTATAGCCTTCCTCCTCTCCAAGTTCTTTCATCTCCGCGAGGATTCCTACGGATAACGCGAGTCCCATATCACCCTCCTAGAGAGTCTTCTGCGAAAAAAACGCATCATCTATGCCTTAGTGAGTAGGTTTCTGCAATCAACCCGTACGGCGTTTCGGTGTAGTTGCCGATTCAATGAATTGGGTCGTTGGCAGGGATAGTGTTTCGTATATTAAAAGGTACGGCTGAGGCTTTGAAAACGCGTGGGTAAACATGAGAGTACGTAAAGCGGTCGATAAAAGGTTCGGCAGAAACGACGAAAAACATTCAGTGGAATCAGGTAATACGGGTTTCTTTGCGAAGTTGTTCTTCGCTAACTTCTTCTGGATGGAAAAAAGCGCCGTCGTTCATACCGGTTTCGATCCGTCTCTCGATATTTCGCGCCTCTCCACGGCTCAGGAGCTCATCGTCCTCGTATGAAGTAACGAAGTAGCCATGAGAGAATTCTCTGACTTCGTATGCGATCGGCCGGATATCGTCCAATTCCAGATCGTACTCCTCTACAATCTCAGACGAGAAAAATGTCTTAAAGTATACTCCGGGAATTGTTTCATCTAGAGACAATCCTCGTTTAGTTTCAACAATTGAGTACTCTTCGGGTATTTCGACAGAAAACCAGTGTCTGTTTTGATAGTCCTCTTCCGAGGAAAGTGATCCGAATTGAGCACAAGTTGCACGGATTAGGAACTCAAATACAGCTTCTGCGAAATCTGAAGCAGGATTTTCATGCAGTTTCATTTCTAGTTGTGTCGGTTCTGGCTTAGTGTCTTCCTGAAACTCAAAACCAAAATAGAGTAGATAGGATGGTTCTGAACTTCGTCCTACGAACGGTATAGTACTATGATCTTCCCAGTAGCGGATAATGGGACTTGGGTCTCCCGGCGGAATTGGCTCGCCTACATCGTCGCCGCTAGCGGAAATGTACTCCGGCCATAGTTTCTCAGGAAGTTCGTTGAAGCAGTTTTTGAAAAGAGTCTCGATTGATTCCTTGGTTGGTTGAACTCTAATTCCTAGCGTTCTTATCTTCGTGTCCATAGTTCAATCCGCTTCCGGTTTGACTCCTTTCATCCGTCGTATTTCGACGTCTGCTTCACCCTCGGTAACGGGTCTGATTCAGCAATTTATCGAGATTCGCCGAGCGTTACCGGATCATACACGAAAGGCACGCACCACGCAGCCTCTTGCTGAGAGTGAGAACGCTCGAGTTTTTAACTCACGGAGGCCTACGAACGTATCTGGGACCCGAGACATCGCGCACGCTTAGGCCGCTACAACGACGCGCTCAGTGGGTCGGAGACCTCTACGGAGACCGGCGAGAACGAGGGTTGGAGGCCCCGAGATGAGTTCCTCCGCCCCCGCCGGCAAGACGATGTTTTAGAGTGATTTTCTGCGGGAACTCGCGCTCGCGGGCTGAAACTAGCCTGCGGCGCACCGGGAACATCCGGCTCCTGGAGAAAGCGCATGACCGCAGCGACCTCAGCACGACGATGATCTCGTCGATGAGGAGCTTGAGTCGGCGATGAAGGGTGGGTGAATATCGGAAGCGCTTTCGGGTGGCGGCTTTTCGTGCAACGGTCGGCGCTATTTTTCAGGTCGCGAAGCATGGAATCGGATTCCTCCGCGCTGACTACTGACTAAAATCCATTGAGCCATGACTGTTCATGCGAACTCGGTCAGGTGTGGCGGGTTTGGACGACCATTTCGGAAACGAGCATAAAAAGCGGTTGCGTGTTGAACGAAAGCCACGAGAGCCTCGCTTAATAATGCATTTTCGGTGATCCTGAACTAAAACGTCGCTGCTATCGGTTTGGTCTTGAATTGATTACCTAGATGGTCTCGTAGTCCTGCTCGATCCACTCACACTTGTCGGCAATTAATGAGAGCTGGCCAGCACCGCCAGCACCAACAGGTATTGGCACCCAAGTGCCATTTTTCAGTTCAAGCATTTCTATAAGAATGGGCATCTCTATTTCAGGTTCCTCTTGAGGCTGACGTGCCCTAATCTTCACTATCTCTTTAAGACTGAACATGCAATAGACGGAACCATCTTCGAGCCGAACCTTCCCGTCTGAAATGCGGACCTCCCAATCTTCTGGATTAACTGAAATAGAGGGATATCGGACTACGTAGACGAGTATTTCGAGAAGCCAGCCAGCGAAATGGGTTAGTAACGTTGGGTAAAGAATTAGCCATATTATTGCGCCTACCCATTCACCTTGTTTAATGTAGTAGATGACTATAACCGGCCAGCCCACGAATGGTAAAAGCGTCAATGCACAGTACCGAATCAGGAATAGGATTCGTCTAATTCGCCACTTGCGCGCGAATCTTTCCACACTGACCTGACCTTTTTTATCTTCGTTCATGGTGGTGGTCTATATGTCCATTATTCGAAAAAGTAATCTGCCGCAGATCTGCCACCTGCTTTGGCAGCATCTCCGAGGGCGGCACCAGCAGCTATTCCGATTATGACGGGTGCGACTCTACCACCGATGGCTGCTCTCCTCATCGCGTTTGCGGTCGGTTGGACTTGAAGGGTCTGCTGGACAAAGAGCCGACGTTCGGTTCGGCTGGCACTTACCATTCCGTTAGTTCGTTAGAACTTTAATCCCTCTTCGACGTGACGTTCCGTTTGAGCGTACGGGCATCACGGGAGCGCGACAACCGGCGAGGTGGTGTCAAAAACCGGGTAAACTGACCGCGTCCAGTTCGGCCAAAGTGATCGGGGTTTTGGGTCGGATGCCATGGGTGATTTCCGGTCGTTCGCCTCGGGGCTCCAGTTCGGCCAAAGTGATCGGGTCTACGCCGTCTTTGGTTGCCGTGAAGACGGAGGATTTCGATACGAGTCGCCCTCCAGCGTGACGATGTGGCTGTGGTGCAGAAGCCGGTCCATCGCCGAGCTTGCCAGAAGCGCATCGCCAAACATCCCGTACCATTCGTCGATGGCGCGGTTCGACGTGATGATCAGCGAGCCGCGCTCGTAGCGGCGCCGGATGAGTTCGTAGAGGTCGACGGGTTCGTCGTCGGCCAGTGGACGCAGTCCCAGGTCGTCGATGATCAGCAGGTCGATGGAGCTGAGTGCGGTGATCTTTTTGTCCCAGCTTCGGTCGGCGCGGGCCGCTCTCAGGTCGGTCAGCAGCCGGTGGGCGGCCACGTATTGAGTCTTGTAGCCGGCGCGGCACGCCCGGTGACCCAGGGCCTGTGCGACGTGCGACTTTCCAGTGCCAGCCGGGCCGACCAGCAGTACGTTTTCCTGGCGCTCCACAAAGCTGCAGGTCCCCAGCTCGATGATCTTCTCTCGAGGGATGTCCGGGTTAAACGAAAAATCGAAATCTTCCAGCGTCTTGTGCGCCTCGAATTTGGCCGTCTTGATGAGCCGGGTCAGCTTGTTGGCATCCCGACGTTCGACCTCGTCTTGGAGCAGTCGGTACAGAAATTCGACAAAGGTGAGTTTGTCGTCGATGGCCTGTTCGGCCCGAAGTTCCAGGGTATTGAGAATCCCCGACAGCCGCAGCCGTTTAAGGACGGGGACCAGTTCATCATGAGCGTTCATCGTTGACCTCATCGTGATCGAGCGGCGCCCCCGCCTTCCGGGCGAAGCGCGGCTCGGTGAGTTTTCCGTGGACGTAGACAGCTTTGGGGACGGCCGGCTCCAGATCGATGCCCTCCAGAAGGATTTCCTTGATCCCCTGGTACGTGTAGTTGCCGTAGGCCCGGGCACGCCGGCAGGCGCCCTCGGCCCGATTGACCGGGTATTGCTCCAGGTAGGTGACGATGGCCTGCACGGACCGAAGTGGGCTGAAGGCATCATCGCCCTCGAAGATCTCCCGGATGTAGTCGCCGACGACGGGGCTGATGTCATCGGCACGGTCTTGCCAGTACTCCCGAGTCCGATGGCGGAAATCGCGGCGTCCCTCGGGCAGATGGGCTTCACGTGTCGTCCGGCGTGGCCCTCTACGGTCGTGGGTCGCACACCTCTCATTGTCGTGAAGGATATCGATCGTCGAGCCGCAGGCTCTCACCCAGACCGACTGACCGATGAGCCGAAACGGCACCGAATACAGCTTCCGCTCGAATTCGATATGGCAGTCTTGATGGACCTTGGCCTGCTTCCAGACGACCGGGGTCCATCGTTGTGGAGGGAGGTCGATGAGGGTGTTTTGTTCCTCAGCCTCGAAGTGCTCTCGGGGGACCTTTCCGGTCGTCCCGTGGACGCGCTGGTTGGCAATCGAGTCCAGCCAGGGGCCAAGCTTTTGGCGCGCCTCCTGGATGTCTTCCAGGTCGCGGGGGCCGAAGAAGTTGTTTTTGACGTACTTGACCGCCGACTCGACCTTGCCCTTTTTCTCCGGGGCATACGGCGGTGTCGGGTCGACCTTGAAGTCGTAGGTGCGGGCCAGCTCGCGGTAGCTTCGGTTCAGCTCCGGCCTATTCTTGAGTCCGAAGTAGCATCGGACCACGGCCGCCTTGAGATTGTCCGGGACAATCGTCCCAGGTACGCCGCCGAAATACTCGAAGGCGTCGACGTGAAGGCTCAGCCAGGTGTCGGCCTTCTGATCGAAGACGATGTCCGCGTACATCAGACGGCTAAATCCCAGCACCATGACAAAGGCATACGCCTTTCGGACCCTGCCGGTGGATGGATCAAACAGTCGTCCGACGTATCCAAAATCGACCTGGGCGACATCGCCGGGGGCGGTCTCGACCCGAATCACCACGTCTTCGGGTCGAGGGCCGCGCTCGGCCTTGATGCGCGCACACATCCGCTTGATGGCTGACAGGCTGCCCTCGAAGCCGTCACCCTCCAGCCGCAGACGGTCGTAGATGGCCGTCGGTGACTGGATCCGTTTGTACATTTTCTCGATCTGAGGACGCCATTCGGCGACTGATGAGGTCTGCTGAGGCGGCGGCTTCTCTGGAAGCTGCCCCTCGACAACGTCCTTGAGTTTCTCGAGCGGCACAATCTCGGCCGGCTCCCCCTCCAGCAGCCCAGTCGGCTCCAGAGCCCGGCGATACTTCCGCTCCGTATTCGGACTCATCTTCAGCAACCGCGCAATCTTGCGGAAGCCGATGCCCTCTCGGTGCATTCGCACCAGGTCTTGCAATCGGTGCACGTTGATCCTCTCCCTGCTCATCTCAGGCCTCCAGGCGGTGTCATCAACAATCCCGTCTGGTGTACCCGAATTTAGCGTCTCAGGTTATCGACATCCGCCCGTCTTCGGCGATCAGTTTGGCCGAACTGAGGCCGGTCACTTTGGCCGAACCAGCACCGATCACTTTGGGCGAACCAGCTCCGATCACTTACCCCGGTCTGTTACACCCTGCCGAAGCATTTGCACTCCTCTTTGACCGCAAATCTACCTCAGGGCACCTCCAGACGGCCATCTTCCTCGGTGACGCCCTTCCCGAAACACTCAGCTTTTCCGTCAGCGCGAATTCCGCATGCGTAACTCCTCCCCAGAGACCATTCCTGAAAGCATCTTTCCTCGCTGCCTGACGGCGTTAACTCCTCGCTATCTTTTTCTGACGGCCAGCACGTCGGCACGCCATCAGCCCGATGACCGCATGCGAAAGCAGACGCCTGAATGTCAGAGAATTCCACCTCGGAGGGTGGAGAAAATTGTGCAAGATTCCCCCAGCACTTAGGTTTGCCTTCATACGTAAGGGCGCAAAAAGCGTCGCCGTTCCCGTCTATTGCGGCAAACTTACCGCCTGGCGCGCGCAGATGCCCATTCTTCTCTTTACCCCAGCACTCTATCGTGTGGTCGTTTCGCTTGATAGCGCATGTAGCGAAGTGGCTCACCGCAATGTCATTGAATTTTTCATCGGGTCGTGACGTGGCAGGTCCATCTTTACCCCAGCACCCTACCCGATGATCTTGGTAAATCCCGCAACCATGTTGCAATCCAACGTCGAGCATTTTCCATTGCCGATCCGGTGGGTTTGGCGGTTCGAGAAGGCCCTCCCGGGCACGGCCCCAGCAAGAGGCTTCACCATCCGAGGAAAGCGCGCAAACCACCTCACTCGCCGTGTCTATGGAACTAAAGTTTCCTGAGACATCTCCAATATTGTTGACCCAGCGAGTCCGTCCCCAGCACGCAAGCTCGTCGTCCGTTTGAATGCCACAACCAAATTCAACACCGGCGGATATTGTTCGGTATTTTTCAGAACTCACATACTCGCCCGGTGTACCGGAATCCTCACAATTTATACTCGGTAGATCCGGCAGGTCACCGAGGGAGTCACTCGTCTCTGAATCCGAATCATCGCCGAGCTCCGAGTCACTTGTTGCCCCTCCATCGATATTACCTCCATCAGACTCGCAGGCAGCGGCGAAAAGAAAGGAAACAGCGACTACACAAGTCAGAATTCGTTCCATCGTACCACCCTGTTTGATAGTTGAAAGTCGCATTCACGGGTGCTTTCCGAGGTCGTGCAACTCACGAAATCCTACTTTTTCGTCCCCGGGCGGTTCGGTGCAATCGAATCGCCCGGGGCACTCGCTTCGAGAGCTATTCCTCGGTGCCCCCACCTTGCATGTTCTCGGGTATAGAATGGTCCTCATCGATTTTTCTGAAGAAGCTCGCAGTCCTTCCGAGCTTGAACTCCGGAATAGGTCGAGCATTACTGGGACTGTCGAAGACTGGCTCGCCCGGCTGGTTCCAAGTGGAAGATCCAGTTTCTGCTAGGACGCGAATGTCATAAGTGCCCGCTTGCCCCGCAAAATCTGGAATAGTAGCCTTATACGATACGTCTCCTCTGCCAATCGGGAACGAGTCTGTCCCCTGGCTCAACGTGTAAGTCGCCTGAGTCCCATCGGGTGCCTCAACAACTACCTTTTTCTTCTTCAAATCATTCAGCGTCGTCTCGAAAAGAGGACTCACACGGAGTGTAACGGGATCGCCGTTGCCGGGTTCCACTGGTTTCGTATCCACAAAGAGATCAGCAGTATCATTGACAGCAATCGCTGTGATATTGCCAGTTTGGAGTGAAGCTCCTCGCGGAGTGCCTTCGATCGAGAACGTCCATGTGCCGGCGGCAGGACTCTGAAATTCACCGAGTATGAAACTCTTCTCATTAGTGACCGACCAATTCGAAGTCGAACTGTTTGAGGTCACCACGTTCCCGTTTGGGTCATGAAGCTCGAAGTCAACATCGAAGCGATCGAAGTTCCCGTTAGTTGAGGATACAAGGAACTTCAGCTCGCTGGTACCGCCTGGTACTCGGAATTCCAACGTATTTTTACGGGCGTCCCCTGCTGGAAATTCATCACTATTCTCAACCCACGAGTTTTCTCCGAGGTCGAAGGATTCATATTCTCCCTGAGAGTTTACCTCGTAGCGAAGCTTAGGAATTAATATGGGCCAGTTTTGCATCTGAGCGAACGATTGAGCAAAACATGCAACTAAGTCTTTCGGGTTGTGGCAGGGTCGACGACGAGCCTTGGTAGCATATGCTACATCCGACAATGTAGGATGGTTTGATGCCTGGCCCGTCGAAATCGTGTGGATTCTAATTCCCTTGTTTTTCGCCGTCTCCGCTTTGGCCTCAGGGTCTGTGGACTCAGTCTCCTTCCCATCAGTAACTAGTAGCCCAGCTCTGTGAGCTTGGGTTCCGCTAAGAATGTTCGTAGCACGCTCGATTGCGGAGCCAATCGCAGTCGAAGTTCCAGGTTTCAAGCTGTCGATTACCGATTTGAAATTTGATATCGACGAGGAGTCGACCTCCGTTAGCTGTTTGTCATAAGTGGCCTGCTTGGAAAAGGACACGATGCCTGCCTTTTGACCAAGTCCTTTTGCGAGTTGCAGCCAGCCTTTTGCTGCCTCCCTGACGACTTTCATCCGGATGTCCTGACAATCGGACTCGTCGATTCCATCATTACCATCATCGTCGATACCGTTGTCGCATATTTCAACATTCGCCCCTGCGTCAGCATTCTTTGCACGAGTCATACTATATGAGCGGTCTAGCATTAGTATTGTAGACTCAGCGTATTGGGTCTTATCGACAAAATTTAGAGCCGGCCGGTCCGTTTTCGGTGGCGCCACGTTCGGGTCGCCCCCAGGCGCCGAGACATTATTGTAGTGGCCTGCAATTTCTTCAAAGCAGCTTTGACCCGCTGCCGTCTCCTGAGTAGACGCTCGCACGTATAGAGTCTGTCCACCACTTGGACAGTAGCGGCAATCGATTGTAGAGCTGCCCGTGCTGTCAGGACAATTCGAACCGCGGTCATCGCTGTCGACCGGCATATTTCCTGTTTGCTTGTCATGGGTCGATGAGGTGCAGAATTCATTACTGCTACTCTCGACGGTTCCCAAGTTATTCTGCCTAAAGCCCTGATCCCTACTATGCATGATACAATGTCGCTTCTTGGAAGTGTTTGTTGGCTCAATACAGAGGCCGACTCCGATCCTTTTCCCACCACAACCGGGCGTATTCTTCGTTGGGCAACCGGACACTAAGCATTTGTTGGCTGCGTATTCATCAGAAAGGCCCCAGAAGTAGTGGCCAGCCTCGTGAGTGAACGTGTGTCCCCAGAAACCAGCATAGAGCTTGACCACCTCTCCCTTGATACCATAGCCAGACATATTGGCGTATGGGGTGCCGGAATGCGGATAGACCCAGTAGTCAGCGGTGTCTTCATTGGTATCCGTCGTTTCAATGGTGATTTTGCCGTAAGTAAATTGTCCATCAGTCGCGTCCCACAAACGGTCGGCCTCATCTCTGAGGCTAGATTTAATGTCTGATATTTCTCCCGGTGTGGGCGGGTATTTCAGATTCACAACGACATCGAACGTGCCATCGCTATCGATCTCCGGAGCATCTTGAGCTACCACTTGGCTTGTCCCACCGAGTACGGTGAGGAGAAAAACGATGAGTAAACTACATCCAGCTATCTTAAGTTCATTACGGAATCCCGTAGTACGAAGTAAGATTAGCGGTGTCGACCCACCCCGATTGAGTGAGTTAAACAGGATCCTACCGGTAAATAAATTGAATTCCAAGGCGCATTTGAATGGGGAGTTGAATCGCCAGTCGTCGGTAGCTTTTCTTGCGGACAAAAAAATGGCAATGTCCTCGCTGAGAATTAGCGGCACGCTAATGCACTCAAACAAGGACATTGCCACGGACGTCACATACTATGAGGAAGCGATCGACAATACCGGCTATATCTTGGCTATATCTTGCTTGAAGCGATGCTCGGAGACATCGACGCGTTGATCGCTGAAGGACACGGTGTTGATCTGAAGGTCAAAGAGGGCGTGTTCCTGCTGGGACGTCAGCTTTTGGTGAAACTCTTCGAGGTTGCGCGTGCGATGTTGGTCGAAGAGACCAAACGCACTGGCAAGACCGTCGAGCGGACCTCAGAGGTGACCTTCAAGACGCTACTCGGCCCCGTCGAGGTGGCATGTACGATCGAGAGGCCGGACAGGGAGAGCGCCCGATGCGGGAGCATTTCCGGCATCGTTGGAGGACGGTACAGCGACGGCGCCGAGCGGACGATGGCCGACTTCGGGATCGAATCATCGTTTCGGGACGCTGCAGATCGATTCGAGGAGCACTACGGATGCAGGCCGAGAGAGACGACGGTTCGCAAACGCACCGAGGCGTACCCCGAGGCGGCCGAAGCGTATCTTGAGCGCCGCCACCAAAACGCTCGGGACGTCCTGGGCAAATCGCCCAGAGAGCAAGGGAAGACGGCCGATGAGATGCTCGTCCAGGCCGATGGATGTCACATTACGGTGCGGGGCATGGATGACGGCCTCGGAGGCACGCCAGCAAGCCGAGGATCCTGAAGAGATGGAGCAGCTGGAAGACTACGAGGATGACGACTCGGTTGGCCTGGTCGAGTGGAAGGAAGTGCGGATTGGAGTGGTCCGCCGTACCGAGCAGGTCGAGGCGACGTATGTGTGCCGGAGAAACGACTGGACGCAGATTGCCTGCCGGCTTTTGGGGGGCAGCCTGTGAGCACGGGATGTGCTTTGAGAACCAGGCGATTGCCATCGGAGACGGAGCCCACGGACTCAAAGAAAGGCTGCAGGAACACTTCCCGCATCTCGGATTCATCCTCAACTGGTATCACCTAAAACACCATCTCTACGAGAACGGGGAACGGCTCCTCGACGAAGACATACTTATCGGAGATGTCGACGGTTCGGTCGAGGCCCACCTCGACGCGATCTACGAGGGCGAAGCCGGCGCGGTGATAGGAGAGCTCGAGAGTCTGCTGCAATCCGTGGACCCACCGCCGGACGCAGAAGGGGCCGAAGACACGGAGTCGCCCTACGGACGTCTGCAGCGACTCATCAACAACCTGACCCGCTTCTACAACTGTCTGGATTACGAAACCTACGAAGACCAAGACTGGCCCACTGGCTCCGGAGAGGTCGAAAGCGCCCACAAGGCCGTACCTCAGGAACGGCTGAAAATCACGGACGCTACGTGGACTGGAGAAATTATCTCCCCGATGTGCGCCATTCGTGTCATCCAGGCCAACGACTTTCGGGATGACTTCTGGGCCGATGAGCAGGAGCGGCGCCAAGCCGCGTGATGGAAAATCTATCGATCACCGTTGAGTGCACTCAACCTATGGTCATTCTTCGCCAACTTGCACAGTGGCTTGTTTTGTTCGAAAGTATGGAAGATAGGTAATGATTGACTCAGGAATCGCCGACGAGGTGGAATATGCCGCGATTCAATACATTTCCGCTCGGCATCATCGCATGCTCGGTCTGCCTTCTGGTCGCCCTTCCCGGCTGTCAGGACCCTAACGCCGGGCCGCCGTGGGACTTCGACAGCGGGCAACCGGATGCGATGGACCAGTCGGACGCCGGGGTCGATGCCGACTCCACCACGACGCACGACACCTTTCCCTTCGACCTGCCGGAGCCGCCCAACATCGATGCTGGCGACTGGATGCCGACCGAATCTTCAGAAGAGTGTAGCCCCAGGCCGGAGGCCCAGGGACGGTGTTACACCAGATTCATTCCTCAAAGTCTCAACAAATATCCGGATGTCGGGTCTTTCTGCCGAGTCGTCGAGTATGGTCGACCCGACGATGGTCCTATCAATTCTCGTCAGCAATACAGGGTCGACCGAAATACTTGCGGAGAGCCGGTGCGTGTTCTGAGCGACTACGATTCTTGGGAGAAGTGGAAAGACGGTGAGCCGTTGGATGGTCTTCCATCTGCCACGTATGGGTATGTCTACGACTCCCAGGGCCTCCCGAAAAAATTCGTGTCACCTGCCGATCCAGTAGAAGTCGACAGGCGCTTTTACTTCGACGAGCAGAACCGATTGAGCCGCATTGAGAATGTCAATCCGGCAAACAACCGTGACACAGTCGAATTCGAGTACGACTCCCTGGGCAATCGTACAAAGGTAGGCGGGACAGAGAGAAGCTACGACTCGGAGTGCCGGATCACTCTCCGCGACCGTTCTGGTATGGATTCCAGTGGACCCACGACGTGGACGTATCGAGAGGTCGACGACGATCTCGTCGTGATCAAGCGAGTGGAATACCGCGAAGGTCAGCCACGATTCCTTAAGGCGAAAAAACTCTTCGAAAATGGTTGGCTCGTCAAGACACTCAACTGGACTCAGCGCGGGGCACCGTCGCAGCAGAGCCCCGACAAAGAGGAGTGGAGCGAGTCTGGAAAGGACCTCTACTACTACGACGAAAAGGGACGTCGAGTGGCACGCGTCACGTACGGTGATGTAGAATCCGAACCTCCGGAGACGCCCCTGGGGGTGACGAGGTACTACTACGATTGCGCTTGGGCCGAGTGAGAAACGACTCAACTATATCTGCTATTTACCCGCCAGTTCGTCTCCAAGTAATCTTCTTCTGAAGTCGTATTCGGCGGTCTCGACCCAGCCTGCTTCACTGTAGGCAAGATCTGTTTTAGCTAAACAACTAATCCGATAGTCGTTGACTTCCGGCGACGTTCCTGTGTTCGAAGAAAAATTTTTCATGTAACTTGGAGATGGATTCTGAGGTCCGCTGGAGGTCTAGCCCGGATTACTCCTAACGCCTAAACTGGACCGATGATTTCGTCGGATCTCGGCGAAGAGTGTCGATTGATGCGTCCACTACACCGACATGGCCTTTGCGGTCCGTCGTTTCGTCGGCTGATGGATGGTGAGGCCAAACTGAAGACGTAGATCTCCCTGGGCATTTGCCTGTCGCTGTTGACGTCATCCGATTGTGCGTTCCTCCTGTCTGGCAAACTACGTCAGTACCCTTCGAGCCGAGTGGCGACTGCTGCATATGCGCCCGCCATGGGGAAGTTTTTCGGAAACTGCATGTGGATGCGGCGGGTCGTCTGGTTGATTTGAGCGGCGACCTTCAGGAGCATCAGCCGGAGGGTGTCGAGTTGGCCGGCGGCGAGTGCCTAGAGTTGGTCGACGACAGAGCGGCCGCTGTCCTCCTTGTCTTCCTGATGTTCCGCCGCGAACTTCCGCCTGCGTCGTATCGTCTTCTGGCGGCCGGCGCCGCGCGCGCCTGGGCGACTCAGCTCTCTGAGCAGTCGGTGGGCGATGAGGTGTTGGAGAAGCCGAAAAAAGTTGGCCCCAAAGCTGTCCAGACTCATGCGTTCGCTGAGGACATGCAGCTTGAAGGACTTGACTGCGTATTCGGCATCGCCCCTGGGAAAGTAGGCTCGGTCGTAGATGAATCGCGGCGGGAAGTCGTCGACGTTTGTGACGACGTATCGACGATTTTCGACCTGCGGGGCAACCTCGGCTTTTCCGATGATCGACCGGGTCGTCTCCCAGGTTTCGGCCTCGCATTGAGGCCACCGGAAGCTGCGCTCGACCCAGCCGTTTCGTTAGTATGTGTGTCGCACGGCGCGGGTGGCGTCCTCGAGCTTCCGGTTCAGTACGAGGTTATTCGCGATGCCAAAGACATAGCTGACCCCTCCCCACTGCCGATTGCGCCGCTCGAGCATCCGGTACAGATCGGGCTTGGCGAATCCGGCATCCCCACGCACCACGACATCGATATCGATATCGGCCGCCTCCATGTGTGCTCCGTCGTTCGAAATCATCTTGGCCGCCCGGGGCGCCCAGCTGCCGTCGACAATTCCCCATTTTATCCCCAGGCGGCTGACGAGTCTATTTTTAAATGTCACACCTCAAGAGATTCAGGATTTTTGGTCGCCGTTGGCTTCGAAGCCGCGAATCTGATCGGTGCACTAATGTCGTCAGTGGATTTTTGACGGTGTGAATATGCGCCGTAACCTAGTGGAGAGGCTGTTGTACTACCCCCTGACAGCAAGGAGAAGGACGATGGCTAAAAATGAAAATTTTCAGACGGATACGAGGGCTTCGAGGAGCATGCGGCAGAAATGTGTGGGGTTGCCGATCCGAGTCCAGACGCCCGAAAGTTATTGAACCTCGTCGATTGGATCCTCCGGTCAGGAATGGAGCGGAATAACCGGCTCGAGTTGGTGGGAGATGGTACCGACGCCGTATCGTATACCGGTTCCGGAAGCGCAGTCTCCTGCGTAAAGGTTGATGTCACTGACGACCGATTTGGTACTGTGACTTTCGAGACCGAAGTAACTGTCGACCGGTCTGGAGGCTACTACCACTTTCGTTTCGAAAATGGTCAAGTAAAGAGATTCTCGGAAGACTCTCACCTCCTCAAAGGCCGACTGTCCGACGGGGAATACCGGCGCTGGGACAACGTGAAGGACACAAAACTCGGCTCGGCTTTCAAGGCGCTCGAGACGAGTCTTCATCGAGCGGGTGGAAGTCGAGCCTGATACTGCTGTAGCCAATTTGGGCTGGTTTGCGACACCGCCTTTCCTGGAACTAAATCTAAGCGTACTTGCCGGGAATAATACAACTGAGACCGGAGGCCACATGCCGTGGTCTCCGGTTTTCTCGTTTCTTGTTCATCTGTTCACTCCATGAGAGGAGTCTGCCATGCACGTGAAAGTCCTGAAACTCGGCCAGTCCACCCAGGAAGTCGATGTTGGAGAGGAGTCGACAGTCCAGGAGGTCCTGGATGCCGCGAAGCTCGAGACGGGCAAACACACCCTGATGGTCAACGGTTCACAGGCGACGCCCCAGGCGCAGGTCGGTCCGAACGATGTCGTGACCCTCGCCCCAAACGTGCAGGGCGGCTGAGGTGCCGTCACCCGTTGTCCGTCGGTTCATCGGCCCGGTTGCCCATGTGGGCAGCCGGGCTGTTCTGTTTATTGGAGCCTAAAAAGGAGGAATCATGGACGCCCCGAGTCGCATAGAGGGTGACGTACCGTCGCCGGCGCTCCAGGCCCGGCTGGAGTACGAAGCCCAGCGCATCGACTTCAATCTGCGCGTCGACGCCAGTCATAACACCCATGTCAGCCACACCGATTTCGAGCCCCGCCCCCATCTGATTTTGCAGATGGCCGGCGCCGGCCAGACCGTCGAGACCTCTATCCCCGAGGCCGACGCCACCGCCGAGTTTCGGCTCGTCGAACCCGACATCAACGACGACGAGGCCGAGCCCGTCAAGATCGACGGGGATGTCTTCGGACTGATCGCGGAGAACCGACTGTACGTGCTCTTCGACCTGGCCGCGATCGCTCAGGAGCCGGGCAACCTGCAGGTCGACGGGGACATCGCCCCGGAGGACGCCGTCGGCCGGATTTTCGAGGCTGTCGTCGGCCACGGGCTCGAGAGGATCCTCGAGCACATCGAGAGGTATAACTACGAGCGAGAGCTCGACGACTACATCGACTCAAAGTTGCAGGGTCTGCGCGACGACGTCCGCTCCTGGGAGCAAGACCTGCGGGATACCCGGAGTCAGATGAGCCGGGCGTCGGACCGGGTCGAGCGGCTATCCCGCGAGTGTTCGAATCTGCGTGACAAGATCCAGGCCTTCGAGGCCCACGCGGACACCACCATCCGGGAGCGCATCGAGGGCGAGTTCGAGGCACTGCTCAAGATGATGCCCGACCCCATTGAGCATCTGCGCGTCGTCTCGCGGACGCTGCGCCTCTACACTCGGCCGGTCAAAATCGAGTACGAAGGGTCGGTCTATCCGATGGGCCGGTACCGTATCGAGGTGCCGCTTCGCAACGTCGACCTACGCATCCACGCCCACGAGAACAACCAGCGGGTCGAGGAGCACTTTCACCCGCACATCTTGCCCGATGGTTCGCCATGCTGGGGTAACGTCGGACCGGGCATCTCGCAGCTGCTCGGCGAGCGCCAGATTGCCGAGGCGATGCCCATCGTTTGGCGCTTCTTGAACAGTTACTCCGCCGAGGCGCCGTACGTCGGGCTCGAAAATTACGACGCAGAGAACGCCGCAGCCGACTCCGGCTGAGGTCTTTTCATCAACCCCTAACAACCCGAGGAGGAGCATCATGCACATCGATCCCTTACCCGAACTACGTCTGACCCCCCGCGCCCACGAGAAGCTCGACTGCTGGACCGACCTGGCATCCGGCGAGGTCAGCGGCCTGGGGACAACCACCGAGGTCCGTGACCGAGACGGGCGTATCGAAGCCATCCGGGTCGACAACGTCCACCTGCTCGAGCAACACTGCTCGGAGAGCTCCACCGAAATGGACTCCGAGGCCGTCGCCCGCTTCCTCCACGAGGCAGCCTGCAACGACCGCGCCGACTCTGTGCGGCTGTGGTGGCACTCGCATGCCGACATGGACGTCTTCTGGAGCGGCACGGACGAGGAGACCGTCGAGCGCATCGGCGGGGCGCCGTATTTTGTGAGTCTGGTCTGCAACAAGGCCGGCCACCGGCGCGCGCGGCTCGATCTCTTTGAGCCCTTTCGCATCACCGTCGACGAGTTGCCCTGGAACGTCATTGTCCCGGAGGTGGGCGTCGAGCAAGATTGCATTGAGGCCTTCGAGGACAAGGTCATCGAGCGGCCGGCCATCGGGCGTCTGCGCACACGCAACGTCGAGCCCGAAGACCGCGAGGAATTTCTGATGCCCGAGACGGCCGCACTGGCCGGCGCGCCGATCCCACGTCGGGCAGGCGACCCGCTCGAGACCCCTGAATTCGACGCTCGTTTCCATGATCCCTTTTACTGCGGAGACCTGTGATGGATAGGTCCACTGCCACGCGCTTTCGACGCCAGCTCGATCTGGTCGACCAAGAGCGGCTGGCCGACCTGCCGGTCACCGTCATCGGCGCCGGCGCCATCGGTTCCTTCGCGACACTTGTGTTGGCAAAGATGGGCGCCCATGGCCTCACGGTCTGGGACCCCGACACCGTCGAGACCCACAACCTGCCAAACCAGATGTTTGGGGAACGCGCTATCGGCCAGAACAAGGCCGAGGCGACCGCCAGACTTGTCGAGCACTTCGAAGGGGTCGAGATCGATGCTCGCGCCGAGTCCTTCGAGGACGGGGAGGTCGGTGAGGTCGCCGTCATGGCGGTCGACTCCATCAAGGCTCGGCGGGCGATTTGGGAGGACCTTCGCGTCCGGCCTGGCCTCGATGTGGTAGTCGACGGCCGGATGGGCGCCGAGGTCTGCGAATTGTATGCGGTTCGTCCGGATCGGCCTGACGACGTGCGCCTGTATGGCGAAAGTTTGCATGCAGCCGACGAGGCCCAAGAGGCGCCCTGTACCGCCAAGTCCACCATCTGGTGTGCCGGTTCTGCGGCTAGCCTGATGGCCAGCATGGTCGTCAAATTCCTGATGGGGCGTCCGTTCCCCAGGCGGACAACCTTCGATCTGCGCCAGACTCATCTGATGACGCAGCAGTAGTTACAAGACACGTCGCCCAGACATCGTTCGACAATCCACGGCCCGCGGTCACCACGCCGCGGGCCTTTCTACTTACAAAAAGGAGGACCAATCCATGGACCCTTTGAATATCTACGCTCATCTTTTCGACCGGGCTGAATCCGTCGAAAACGCCCGTTTTCCTTCAGCCCTTCACATTTATCTACAGGACCTGGCGGATTTCGACCGCTCTCTTGACACCGAGGCCGCTTGGCGGCTCGACAGTCGCATCGCCCAGAAGCTCGCCGACGAGACCGGCCACGCACCGCCGGGCGGCTGGTCGAAATTCGTGAACCTGGTCGCCGGTACCCGTTGGGTGAAGACCCAACGTGAGCGATTCATCGTCCAGGGCGTTCCCGACGCCGACGAGAACCTGCGCCAGGAATTGGTCGAAGCCTACACTCAGCAGCTGGTCCCACCGACCGTGGCTTCTAGCACGTTCATTCTGCTCGGCATCCATCCGGCCTGGGGCGTGTATCTGGCCAACAAAATGAGCCGAACCAGTGCCTCATCAACCAAAAGAAAGGATGACCTCTTTCCCGAAGCCACGCTCGACGTCGTCACCAGATGCGTCTACGGGGCCATCGGAACTGTCATGGAGGCGCTGGCCGAGGTCGGTGCCGAGGGCGCGCTGTCCCGGCCGGCCTTCGCGAAGTTCGCCCAAGCCGCCATCGACTGGACCGCCGGGCGCACCCGAGACCGCGCCCCAGAGACCGTGGGCGGCCTAGACCCCTTTCTCGACCGCACCGGCGGCGAGATGGATCGCATCGGCCCCCTGTGGGCTCAGGAGCTAATCGCAGAGGTGCTCGTTCCGGCTGGCGCAGCGAAAACTATCGGCGACGACCTCATACTCGTCGACGTTGAACTTCTCCAAAGTATCGACGTCGGTCCGGACAAAATGACCGCCGGCCGACTCGACGACTTCCTGTCGGACTCGGGTATGAAAGCCCGTGCCTGACGGATGGCGGTCGCTACGTCAGCCAGCCGACCACCCTCCGGCGGTGTTGGACGGGATGGGAATTTCGTTCTAGTCAGCGCTGGCTTTTACCAATACCCAAAGGAGGTGTGTTATGTCTGGTCTGAAAGCTGTCATCGACTGGCTCCGCAGCCCGCAGGGACAATTCGTCGCCTGCAAGCTTGCCGAGGCTGCTTGGGTCCTCATCGACTCTGACGAGCCGAGCGACAAGTAGCGACCGTGCCCGCGGCGGGCTGATCCGTCGCGGGTAACTTACTTTCCGTGTTTTTATTTGTGGAAAAGATCCTAGTTGTTGGGGTAAAGGTCTCTGCTCCAAAAAATCGGGCAAGGATTTCACCTGGAGACTTGCTCGACTTTCAGTGATCCTGGGAGAACTAGTCGACCCATACCAATCTCTTCGAACTAAAATAATGGTCGAAAAAATTATTTGGCCCATAGTTTAGATGTGGGAGACCGCCGACCCTCGGTCAATTCGCACCTCCCCTCCCTCTGAGCAGTGTAGTAAGGCAACAGTTGAGACGGCCATCACACCCTCCGACGAGCGAGGCACTTCGTTACCTTGTAACTTCCACAAATAGGTGTGGGGGGCCTTCCAAAAATCGCCCGGCCAACCTGGAAAATCGACTTCAAAATAGCGCTCACAATCCCAAATTCATTTGGAAATCGAATAAATATAAAAGCAAATGATGGTCAGTCCGAATTGTTCACGTTGTGCCGGCTCCTTCAGAAAGCCGCAATGCAGAAAAACGGTTCGGAGGTAGTCTTCTCAAAATGAGTCGGGGTCATGCGGCACTCTTTTGACGATGAATGGTTTCCAATTGAACAGAAAAATCTAATCTAGAGATCAGCTCGCCAAATTTTGAGTCAAAGACTGCGGATAGGAACTCGCTACTTTCCGCACAGGTGACTGCCCCGCTGAAGCCTTCACGGTCGAACAAGGAGATGATTTTCTAAAAATTTAGGGAGCAGGCCGAAGTGGAGTTGACCGTCGGGAAGACCGAAGGGCCGGAAGTTGAATTTGGGACGGGCATGTGGCCGAGAAAAAGTCGGACTTCGCAGCCTGGAATCCGAAATACCAGGAATCCGATAAGAAAATGCCCGACGAAATTACGAGATATGTACCCTCCGAAGAGGTCTTTGATCGAAGGGCTCCGGTTCGGTGCAGCCTCCACTCCGGAAAGTATGTTACATAATTTAGAATGCGCCTCAGACTTTGTACTTTTTGCTAGGGATGGAAGGCCGTTTGATAGCAAAGTGGCCATTGCCATATCAGACGTGTGTCTGGACAGAAGGAGGGTGGCCCGACGGTGCCGAAACCTGCCTCCCGATCGTCGAGGTTTGCGCGGCATCTGCCTCTGGGTCAAACGGCTTCTAGGTATGCTGGTCCGCCTATGTAACCGGCAACGCCCACCATGACACCGAGGGTCTGAAGACCCTTTCTGAAAGGCACAACAACCGTCACAAGCCATTCCGTTTCAGTACCATCGACGTCATGAGTAGGATCATGTCTCCCTACCAAGTAGTTGCAGTCGAAGACCAATGTAAGGAAAAATTCGGAAGCCGGGCCTATGGTCCGAACAACAATTAACCAACCGGATGCGGAAAACTTTTCCAACCGCAGTACCCCTCCCATGCGTGATCGGATAACGACCTAAGATCACGATAACCCATTGAAAAAGGCCACCTTTCGTGGTTCGATGCGTATC